>NZ_CP178579.1:0-84520 GCF_051122595.1 Vibrio sp. K4 | reverse complement strand
TAAATAAAACCTTTGGCTTCTTCTCAATCAACACCTTCGAGTAAATGCTCATCCAACCAACGCTTTGATTGTGTTTTTTTAACGACGTTCACACACTTAAATGAGATCAAAATAATGACAAATAAAAACCCCGATTATCCTCACCTTATCGAAACATTAGCCAAACAGGCACACCAAGGTTGCGGTTTAAGCTATGAACTTTTCAGTCGCCGCTTTCAATCTTCCATTGATAACCTCATCGAGCGTCTTCCAGAGGAAGAAAAGGGCTCTGTGATTGCTATTGCTGTTAAGCACGGTTACGAACGTGAGCAACCCGATGAAAATTGCAGGAACGACGACGAACGTTGCTGCTCCCATGGTATTGATATTGACTGCTGCCCAGCGGGGTGCGCGGATTATGACTGAGATGGTAAACCTGCCCGTTCAATTAACGGATGAAGAAGAGCAAGAACTTCAAGCATTCGAAAAACAGCAATATCAAATGACTCTAATCAGCGCTCTAGGACCATCGGGATTTACTGAAACCAACGATGAACTTCATGCCTTTGCAGGCAAAGTGGTAGCAAAAGCAAAAGAAACGTTTCAGCAGAAACCGATACTGTGCCGCTTATGGGGCTTTCGTCATGATGGATATGAAATATTGTCTTGCGATTTGTTCAGTGACGACAATTCACTACGTATGCCGCTCACCATCCCCGCCTGTCATGAACAAAATTTAGAGGATTTAGACGAACCGGTCGTGTACGACATGGTGGAAGCATTGCACTTAGCCAGTCTCATCATTCACGGTTTAGACGCTCATATCAAAACGGGATGTCACAACAATGAAGTTAATGAGCTGCTTCTCGCTCGCCCACTAAAAGGAAACGAAACCAACGGCAAGATCAACTTGTGGAAATCATGATAAAAAGGAAAACCGATGACGTTTTTACCGAACCGTTCTCACCATCTTTTAGAAGCCAAAGGAAATACTTATGAATCGCGATACAGAAAATTTTCAACAAACAGAATCGGAAGAAAAGGAACTCAAATCATTAGAGGAAGTAGGATTTGATTCTAAGCGCGCGACAAAAATCGATAGCCCTATGAACCTAGAACGCCCACACCTGTTTAGTATTGGGCATTCAGATACAGCGATTAAAGACCATTACAATGAAGCAATAATGAATGACTTATATCCACACTTTAAAGATGTTAACAAAATAATAATGAACAACTATAGAGCAGGAAGTGCTGTCACGGAACTACTTCTTCATTACAAAGATGGGCACGTATTCACCCTCACAATATGGGAAGGTGGGTTGGATGTAGCGCCAGTGTCATCCTGTGACATACGGTTATTCCATAAAGAAATATCATTACCTGATATAACGGACACGCTCTTATTTGTGACTTCGCTAGCACGCTATATTGGTTTACAACCATCATTCCCGATTGACGATTCATCAAGCGTGTTAGAGTTTAACTCATAGTAGATAGCAAGCTGACGCAAATGAGTAATTTCCAGCTCTACAACAGTCTATTTTTTATTGTTCACTCGTTCAGTTCGAGTTGGATTGAGCAAAAATAATTGGAAATATCTGACATTATCCATGCTTAAAATCTCATCAACATAGTGTCCAAACTTCCCCTTATTCATTACATCTTTATTTACGTATATTGAGATTGGTTTGTTGTCACATTTATCAAAGAACTGAAACAAAAAGCCACGCCCATAGCGCTTGACCAAACGACCACCACCATAAATAACACCGTGATATTCGTTAGGAATGCCTTTATTAATATGGGTTATATACCTATGCTGATACACTTCTCCCAAATTAACAATGTTCAGCGTTAATGCCATTTGTTCATCAAAAGAAAGCTTCTTTTTAGTTTCTTGCCATGAGTCAATAAGACGCTGTAGCTGATTAGTTCTCGTATAACGATTCCATCGTCGGTTCGCTGAACTCCCGACATTGCGTGATGAATCATTAGACAGGTTTACGCTTGTAGATTGTTTGGTATCTGAGCTTTCTTTTGAATCACTGGATTCAATCAATGGATCAAAGCTATTGATATAGTCCGACAGCTTTAGCCTAGCTTTACCTCCCTGATGATCATTTCCTGATTTAAGAACACTTTCGTTTTGACCAACATCATCAGTAAATTGAACCCATTCACATGCTGGGTTATGAGGATGTGGCGAACGGTAATGCGCTTCCCTGAACTTCACGCCATCTTCGGCCTTGACGTGGTAATTAACACCGCTAATCAGCACACCACAACTCTGATCGGAACAAGAAAAAGAAAATCGTTTTCTCTTTTCCTGGTCGATAGCAAAATACTCAGCTCTAGCTTCACTAATGGACAGACTACGTCCAAGTTCTTTGCAATATGCAAAAAGTACTTTTGGAGCTTTCATTAATTACACTCGATAAGGGATAAAAAAACATCATAAGCAAATCACCGCATCACGTAAATTTGAAAATAAACGGTATAGGAACATAAATATGAATGATATTTTAAAATCACTATGCCACTACACTAAGCAGCCCACGTCGGGCAAAACCATGTTTAAAAACGCAAGTCTGGCCGTTCAACACTCACCCTACACTTATCCAACTATCCATCATGAGGACTGGAAACCTTCAGGATCAATTTCCAGCCGATTGTGGAGATGTGGATAAGCGTATGAACCGTTAGGTTCAATTCATTGGTCTCTCTGACCGTTCAACATACACCCTGCACTTATCCAACTATCCATCATGAGGAAAACTGGAGACCTTTAGGATTTATCTCCAGCCGATTGTGGATAGATGGGTAAGTGCGTGAGCCGTTAGGCTCAAACATCAACCAAAGGCAACACAAATTATGCAAGACATCATCAAGAAACTCAGCAACCCAAGACAAGCGAAAACGGTGCTCAAACACGCCAGTGTTGAGCAGCTTGAGCGCGTCTTAAATGTCATTGCCGAGTTCAAAGAAGAGAAAGAATTGGAAGCCAAAATGCAAGCCGAGCGAGAGCAGCAAGAGCGCCTAGAGCTCGAAGCGCTGCGCGAGCAAATCATCAATAAGGGGCTTAACTTTGACAAGTTGTGTGACCTAATGAAGCCGAAAAAGAAACCTCGTAAGGCAAGCAAAAGCGACACCAACACGCCATCAAACACCTACGTTTATGGTGACAACAAGACGTGGAATGGCGTGGGCGAGGTGCCCGCGGAATTACAAAGTTTGCTCGATGAAGGCTTCGACCTTTCGGACTTTATCGCGCAGCCATAACTTCATTTTTTCACCTTAACACCGCCTCCTCCAAGCTCTCAATGCGCGCTTCACGCGCACCACTCATTGTGCCATTTCAATCCCCTAGGATTGTTAAATAGCGCAATGACGAACACGCAACATGACCATCCTTAAGGATGGGACGTGTTGTCCTTTCGGGAACGTCTCGTGTCAATTTTCCTTTCAAATTTCAATCCCAAAGGATTGTTAAAGAGAAAGGAAAATTCGATGCACGAGGAGTGAGCGCTTAAAAAAGTCCGCAAGCAAAAACGCGAAATGCGTCACCGCCAAAGTGTGGATTCCGGCGTTCCACGCCCCACTTTGGCAAGACAAATTGAGCGAAACAGCGCGGGCTTTTTTTCAATCTTAGCAAACGAAAAGCTCTGCTTTGAGTGCGCCTAGATTGCTAGCCCTAATTTCATTCAATCGCCCGAGCGCCCCCTCTGCGGGGCTTGATTGATAATGAAAAATTAGGGTCGTAGCGTTCAGCGGAGAACCTGAGACAAGGGAGTCCCCGACCGCAGGCTCAGGCGGGGGAGCCGAAACAAAACGCTCAGCGTCCAGCGATTAAAGCGAGACCTCCCCAGAGGTCGATTTTGTTTTGGGGGCTTGCCCCCGAAAACCGTTGAGTAGGCGAGACCAAGCTCGTCTGGTTAGTTGAATAACGCGAATTTGAGCACAGGAGCTTGCCGACTGCCAAATGAGTGTTAATTCACCTTCCAGAGGGGCTTGGTCTCGCGTAGCGAGGCGGTTTTCGGCCTTTAAATTAAAAGAGAATGCTGACCGACGTTCAGGAGGGAGGATTCTCTTTTAATTCATTGAAAAAGCACCGCTTTTTTAATATTCCCCTTTTAAGGGGAACCCCATTCCTTGGAGCGTTCAGCGTAAAGGATTGGGGCATTCATCGGTGTTTGTTATCGGTGTCACCCTAACACCGATAACAAACACCGATGACGGACACCGATGAAATTCAATTAAGGAGCATCAAGATCATGTCAGAGATGATCAACTATCAACTGTTTGAGGCGATGATGACCGCGCTCTCACAGCTCTACTTATTGACGTTTTACCACGCGGGGATTCTCAGTTTTGTAGCCGGTTTGATCACGCCAACGATCTATTTTGATAAACCGGAAAAAAACGAAAAAGGCTCGGTTCTTCGACGCCTTTTTATCTTTATCGCAGTGCTGCTATTTTGCTTTGGCACGCTCTCCAACTTCACCGTTCCAGCAATGATTAATGCGCTGCAACAACACTACTTCGTTGCGCTTTCCGATCTGGTTTATCCCGTTTGGGCGTATCTGTACCTCCCTCTTTTTTTACTCGGGATTGGCATTCATGTTGCGCTGCGACGCGCAATATCGCCCCGCTTAAACAAACTCAAACAAAAGATGACCAAGAAGACGACCATGGCACGAGATGAACGCACTGACGTGCGAACAGTAAAAGCCTTTCTACCTGAAACCGTTCAATACGATCCTGAAAAATACATTGATCTCAATAAGGGCGTTTTCGTTGGTTTGGATCGCGAACATCAACCGCAATACATTCCACTCGACGACATCCAAAAGCAGCACGCCGACATCATCGGCACCACGGGTGCCGGTAAAGGTGTTGCGTCAGGATTGATCCTTTATCAGCTCATTCTTGCTAATGAAGGCGTATTTGTCATGGATCCAAAAAATGACGAATGGGCACCTCATCTGATGAAGTACGCGTGTGAAAAAGCGGGTAAGCCGTTCTACCTAATTGACCTCAATAAGAAAGCCCCACAACTTGATTTGTTGGCTGACGCCACACCGGAACAAATTGAAGAACTGCTCGTGGCCGGATTCAGTTTGGCAGAAAAAGGCGACGTAGCTGACTTCTACCGAATCGACGATAGAAAAGCCGCAAGGGAAGCGCCATTGCAAGCCAGTCACATTGAACGACGATCATTTAAAAACCTGTTAAATACCGTCTATGTTCGTGGCATTGCGGAAACCATTAAAGCGTTTTACGGCAAACTCGAAGAGCTCTCATTGGTGGAATCGATTAACGCCATTGGGGGGATGCGATTGCAAGATGTGTACGACCAGGGAGGGTGTTGTTACGTCATTGGTTCAATGCGTAACTCAAAAATATTGATCACACAGAAGATGATCCTTATCCGCTTATTTCAACTGGCAGAAACACGCGACCGTGTGGCTGGCAAACCACGTCCAATTGCCATCTTCCTGGATGAATTGAAATACCACATTTCCAAACCAGCAATGGAAGGCTTAGGCGCCGCGCGCGACAAAGGCGTGCATATGTTTCTCGCGCATCAGTCGATTGCCGACTTAAAAGACTGTCCGGCCGACCTTAACGGCGATGCTGTGGTTGGAGCCGTGGTGGAGAACACCAAATTCAAATTGGTGTACCGACTACAAGATCCCGACACCGCTAAGTGGGTATCGGAAATGTCGGGGACTATTTTGGTGGATGACGAGACCCGTTACGTTGAAGCCAACAAATCGTTATCCGAAGTGGTGGAAGATAAACGCAACATTCGAATGGCAGAAAGACAGTATGTCGATACCAACATGTTGTTAAATCTGCCCGCGTTTGTCAGCTACATCTTTACGACAAATGATGTACCTAAGCCGTCACTCATTGCTCCTATTAAAGTTCAAAAACAACACCTCGTCACGTTTGATGAAACGCAACAAACCCTTCCTGATGAACCCGAAGAACTGACACAAGAAAGTGAAGAGCCAATGGGTGAACTTCTCGTTCATGAAGATGAGCACAGCGACCCCGAAGGATCACCAACACCACAAGGAGCGGACATGAACAACGACTTTAATGAACTCGATCTCGATACGTTTACACCCGCAGGCGATGAACCGAAAACAACACCACAACGGAGCACCGAAGAAGAAACCGCTGAACTGGAAGCTCTCTCACAACAAATTGATGGACTCAACGAGTGATACTCAAAATCAAACTGGAGATATGATCCAATGGAATTACAAAGTAAACGACTTTGCGCCCTGTGGGACCATAACAAGTACACCCTCAGAAACACCCCAGTGAAAAAGCCCATTGACGGGCTTTTTATTTTCAATAGCCTATTTTCCGTGGAGGCGTTCGCCTCCAGACCGGAGCAAAACCTCACCACAAAGTTATCCAAGCTCACCGCAGAAAAACTGTTGAAAAAAGTACGCGCGCTACGTAACGACATCAACCAACAACATCGTCAACTGATGACAGGGATGGACGACATTACGCTTAATGCGCCACGAGAGATAACCGCGCAAGTGGTGGAGGTGGAACAGCGTTACTTTACACCAGGCAGCATCATGTTAATGAAAGTATTCATGGCCAGCGACAACTACTTCACCACCCTCAACAAAGCCAAACTCAACGGCGAGTTGACCGAGAAGGAGATGCAAACGCATCGAACAACAGTCATAAAGCAAATCACTCAATGCCTTTTTGAACTCAATAAAACGTGTCTCTCTTTTCATAAAGTGCGCAAGCAAGCGGAGGCCACTACATGAGCCAACTGATCACCTCGAAAGCCGAACGTTATCAACGCAACTACGAAAAGATGGCAACCGTGATCCAGTTTCTAAAACAGGAAGTCTATTCCGACATAACCAACTTAATGCTGCTCTTGCGCTACAAAAAGCGGCAACCTCTGGATCGATTATTATCAAAGTTAATTCAGCTCGAATATATCCACAAACATGAATTTGAGTTCCAGACAGGCAAGATTTCGATTTGGGGGATCACTGACTTAGGGCTGACGCAAAACATTCAGGACATCAACGAAGATTTCCGAGCGTTCGATCCCTACCGCGTGAAATTCGGTACTCTAGAGCACAAGCTCATGAACCAGAAAGCGCAAATCTATTTGCAGCGTAATGGCTGGACGAACTGGCGTAACGCCGACCAATATTCGTTTCGAAAGCAATACGACGTCGAGCACCGACCGGACGCCATCATCACGGCACCCAACGGGTTTACCATCGCGATTGAAACCGAGCGTACCCTCAAAACCGTATCTCGTTATCGCGCCATTCTTAAGAGTCACGTCTTAGCGCAAAAGAAAAACTACTGGAGCGCGGTGTTCTATGTGGTACCCAATGACGACATTCGCCAGCTCTTAATCAAACGCTTTGATCGCGTCGAATACATCCCGTTTGACGAATCCAAACATCCTTTCGAGCACTACCGTTCGAAACTCGTGCGCGTGTTCACGCTCGACGAACTGAAAACCCTCACCATTCAATAATTCATGACTTATGACGACACATCGATGCTCGGCATCGAGACGTCGTCACATCTGGAGAAATCATTATGCGCGTATTTATTGCAGAAAAACCCTCATTAGCCGCGGCGATCTTTAAAGGCTTAGGCGGCAATCCCGACACAGAGAAAAAAGACGGCTATTACCAACATGGCCAAGACGTCGTGACCTGGTGCTTAGGTCATTTACTGGCGCTGTGCGATCCCGAAGATTACAACATCGAACATAAGAAATGGGCCCTGTCTTATCTGCCGCTCACGACGGTGTACCCACCGCGCATGAAGCCGCGTAAAGGGGCGGAGAAACAACTTAAAGTGGTACTGAACTGGATAGGTAAAGCCGACAGCATCGTCCACGCGGGCGATCCCGATCCCGAAGGTTGTCTTTTGGTGGACGAAGTACTGACTTACGCACAAAACACCAAGCCCGTGCAACGTGTCTTGATTGCCGATTTGAACGATAAACCGGTGAAAGCAGCGCTGGCCAACTTGCAGCCAAATGAACACTTCCAACCACTCACCCAAAAGGCGCTCGCCCGCGCCGTTGCCGATCAAAGCTTTGGCTATAACCTCACCCGAGCCTACACGCTCAAAGCCCGAGAGAAAGGCTTTGATGAAGTGCTCAACATTGGACGAGTGCTCACCGCCATGATTGGCATGATCAACGAGCGAACCTTAGCGAACCTCAATCACCAAAAGAGTTTTTATTACGAGCTGTTTGGTCATTTCGAATTGGGTGGCCATATCATCAAAGGCAAACTCATGCCTGGTGAAGAGTTTGAACTCGATGACAAAGGGCGCATGATTTCTTCTCTGGAGGTCGCGGCGACCAAAGAGGCCGATACCGGCGCCAAGGCCAACATCAGCGACATTGAGCAAAAGACAGAAACTCGCCAACCGCCCATGCCATTTAACTTATCGAAGCTGCAAATTGAAGCCTCGAAACGATGGGGATACAAACCCAAAGAAGTGCTCGATGCGCTGCAAGGTTTGTATGAGAAACACAAATTGCTCACCTACCCACGCAGTGACAACCAATACTTGTCCGATGCGCACCTGGAGAACCGTGACAGCATCTTATCGGCGATCAAAGGGACACTGTCACATTTAAGCGAGGCAATAGACCAAGCGGCGCCGACGTCGAACCATAAAGCGTTCAATGCCAGCAAAATTGAAGCGCACCATGCTATCGTGCCAACCGAGAAAAGCGGCGCGGGCATCGAGCTAAACGAACGTGAACGCAACTTGTATGAGTTGGTGGCCAAACGCTTTATTGCGCTGTTCTACCCTGGATCCGTACGTGACAAAGTCGCGCTCGATGTCACTTGCACCGGTCGCTGCTACCGCGCCACCCAAACCACCCTGAATAAGCAAGGCTGGGAAGTGCTGTTTAAAGGTGAACATCAAGACGAACCCAACCAAAACGCTCTGGATTTGGCCAGTTTAACCAAGGGCACTGAAGGGACATGTACTCAAGTAGACATGGAGCAGCGCGAAACCAAACCGCCAAAATATTTTGATGATGCCAGCTTGCTTAAAGCCATGACACAGGCCGCTAAGTTCATTAAAGATCCCGAACTGCGTAAAACGCTGGAAGCGAAGGACAAAGACACCGCGGGCGAAAACGGATCGATTGGCACCGAAGCCACGCGAAGCGGTCACATCGAGAAGGTAGGCAAGCTGACGCACCTAGTGAGTTTAGGTAAGGAGAAAGGCTATAAGAATCCGGTGTACAAAACCACCGAGGCGGGACAAGAGTTCTGCGCCCTCCTCCCTGATGAGATTGTACGGCCAGACATTTCCGCGATTTGGGAAGGCAGCCTCGATAAAATTTCGAAGAAACAACTCAATATCGAATCCTTCTTGCATGACGTGAATCAGTACATCCATAGCCAGGTAGAGCACGTTAAAACGCAGGGTGTGCCGTTCGTCAAACGCAATGGGATCACTTGCCCAACATGCCAGCAAGGCACCCTCATTAAGCGTCCAGGCAAGCATGGGCCCTTTCACGCCTGTAACCGCTACCCCGATTGTAAGACAACGTTCCCTGATGATAATGGTCAACCAAACTTAACCCCTAAACCTCGTCAAAAGGTAGAACCGAGTTCAAACGAGTTCTGTAAACAATGTGGCAACCCATTAGTTCGTCGCCCTGGGAAAAAAGAAGGATCATTTTGGTGGGGATGCAGCGGCTTTCCGAAGTGTAAGGTGCGCTTTTTCGACCAAGATGGAAAGCCCGACCGAGACCATGGTGAACTGTCATGATAGTTTCTCGCCCCTGGCGTTCACATGAGCAGGATTTACTTTTGGGTCATGAACATGATGACCTAAGCATCCGGGATTTAAAGGGCAAAGAATGCGTTTGTTACGCTCCGCCCCATCAGGACTGGACGCATGATGTACTGGAGTGTGTGGATTACTTCTCTGTTAGCCCAGATGGTTGGGAAGCTTACTTAGATGAGCAATGGATTGGTTCATCCGAAGTATAAACCCTTCCAAAGCAATAAAAAGAATGGGCGTCATCGTTTGATGACGCCCATTCTTGCTCAACGTATTCTGATTTTTGGTGGCCAAATTGAGCGTTTGACGTTGCTAGTTTAAAACTAAGCGCTTTTACCTTAATACGTGGTGATGCAAGTAATCTGTTACTTACCTCGCAAATCATATAACACTGGCAAAACGTTAGCATTACTACTGTTCATACATACTGTATATGAAGACACAAAACCTAACCAACTGATTTAATGACAAAAATTCCATCTAGATATTAAAAAAACAATAAAATTACAATTATTTCCCAAAAAATATATTTTTTTGACGTGGTTTGATTTATCGTAGTGACAGATTTCTTGTGAAACTTAAACTTTTTGTTTCACAAGAAAAGTTAAAAGGCCAACAGGTGGCAGCCTGCTGACCTTTTTCTGATTACAAAAATAAAGTAATCACATGCATTACGGCTAAGAATAGCTCCGTAAATGCAAGAACCATTTCGAGATTCATGGTTCACCTCCTATATTTTTATGGGTAATAGGAACCCCAGTAAACCCCAATGGTTTACTGGGGTTTTTTGTTGTGAATATTTTCACAACGCCATGAGACTAACACATCTCTAAGTGGTTTGTAGAAAATTATTAGAGGCTTGTTTCGACTGAAGTTTATTAAACTTAACCAATGAGTACTAAAGACAATCAAACTTCATCAAACTTCATCAAACTTTGTGTTTATCTCTTTACATTTATGAGTACAACATCACACCTCTTTTGTTGACCAACTCTGAACATAAAGTAGGCAGCTTAACCTTAATTCGAACAACAGAGCTTTTTAAGATGAATGACATTCACTCACCCAACGGCAATATCATGCAAACTAACAATGCTCCTTGGATTTGTCTTGAAGACGGTGAAGACGACTATGTAATTGAACGCTTTGAACTCAGAGTGCGTGGTCGTAAACCGCTAATACTCAACAACCCAACCTATTCAAAATTGATGTTCGTTACGCAGCAATATTTACACCTATCAAAAACCGCAACAGAACAACTCATTCGTACCACCATTTTGAACAGCCCCGACCCATTAACCGCCGATGAGCACATGCGCTTGGTCAGAGTCTTAGAAAAATCCCTAAACTTAAAACACAAAGAAAATGAACAACTATAGTTAATCATTATATCGATAAAATAGGGGATGCCATGCTTTATGATGAGCTAATCGATACGCATAACGATGCGATTTTGAATTATTCACTGACCCAAGTACAGCAAGACGAAGAAGCTGCGATTTGGCTAACGATTTTGGCTTTTGAAAAGTTATGGCTGCAAATGGAAGCCAACAATCTTCCAGCAGATATTCCGACCTGGCTTCGCCATGAAGTCGATGACCTACTCAGATAAAGAAAACCCGATAATGTAAAAACATTACCGGGCTATTTAGTGAATAAAAAATTAGTGTTCGAGTAACCAATCTTCAGCGCGCTCATGGGTGATATCATTATTTGTTTCAACGATAGTCACGCCATAAAAACCGCCGACATGTGGATTCAAAGCCAATCCCATCACTCTCTTTGCTTCATAAAAACAAGGTAGTACAGCAAAGTACACCTTCCCCCACGAACCTTCAAGAATGACTTTGCAAGCGCCTTGATACCCTTTTGAAACATGAACCTCTGCTTCAAGCTGACCTTCATACCCGTCCAATAATGAATACATGACCTTCCCCTTTCAAATTAGACATACTGTTGTGGCTAATTCCGCTGGCGCTTGCCAGTTGAACTGGCAAGCCCGGCTAAGGGCGGTAAAACAATGGATGTTCTCTATCCGTTATTCAACATCAGAGTAGCTTTTTACACCTTTCTTGATCCCTTTCCAAATTTCTGGCCATACCGGAATGGTACGACCGCAATCAAAACAGCTCATCACGACTTGACCATCACGGCCAATCAAGACATGACTGTTCGTTGGAGTATGACAACAAGAACACGCATGAAATCCTGCAAAGCAGAATCCCGTCTTATCGAGTAGAGCGAAATTCAAGACCAAGGCTTCTTCATGAAGCGCTGTTTTGGTTTCAATCCA
Source organism: Vibrio sp. K4 (assembly GCF_051122595.1). Classification (NCBI taxonomy): domain Bacteria; kingdom Pseudomonadati; phylum Pseudomonadota; class Gammaproteobacteria; order Vibrionales; family Vibrionaceae; genus Vibrio; species Vibrio sp. K4. The sequence continues at coordinate 72,411 of NZ_CP178579.1, read as the reverse complement.
CTCATTATTCACCCCGCACCACATGTATAGTCGACCATCACCATCAAGTGACAGATAACACTTGCGTGTCAAATGATAATGAGTAGTGACCTCAGACGGCGCATTCTCTCGGATTTGTAGAATATTGATGATCGCGTCAAGCTTTGACATTAGACCTCTCCTAGAACAATAAATAAAACAGAAGAAGCCCCACAGGACTTCTCCTGTGGTTAGTGCAAAGCGTAAACGCTCTAGCTGGTTGGTGTTATGTCATGATTAATCAATGACACGAGCAATGTTATCCCACTCAGAATGTTCTCTGGCGTATTCCATGAGACGCACCTGGTGGTAACTGAAATTTTCCATTTCGGCAAAGTCGCCTTTTTCAAACGCAACGATCGCACAAAAACTCAATGCGATAAGCCAAATACACATCCCTGCCGCTTCTTGCGAAAACGAACCCGACGAGTAGTTGTGAGGGTTATCGAGTGTGACTTGCGTATTCATAACTGGATAAGCGAACTTACCCCCGTTATCTAACGTCACAAATTCCCAATAGGCCCCGTGGTACTCTTTCAGAAATTCCTTTGAAAAACGGTAGATCGAGTTTTCAAGGAAAACGAACTGTTGGGTAATGGATGGATAAAAATTCAGACGTTCCTGCTCAGGAACTATTGAAGCAGTAATCATGATGATCACCTTTGAATTGATGGATTGACAACAAGCGAGGCTATCAATCATAATCTTGGGCTCTGACACCACTCGATTATGAATGGTTGCCTTCGCCAAGATTTACAACGTCTTATGCGCTGTGCGGTCATTATATCGGAGTAAAAAAAAGCCCGTCAACTTAATGATGGGCTTTTTTATTGAGCAGACCAGAAAGAGAGCCACCGATATCAAAAGCGGTCCCTCCTTTTTCAAGATGCTCCTGGAAACGTCGCTGTGCATGAATTTTATTGATGAGAACCTGCTGACGTTCTTCTGGGTAACGACGAGGAAAACGGCTTGCCGTTTCATAGACCAATGCAAATCTGAAGTCTTCATTTTTGCTCATCCAATAGAGATCCGCCATATACTCATCGTAGGACGCATATACGGCGCTTTGGAACGCCGATTTAAATGCGTCGGTTCCTGTCCATCATCATACATAAACTCACCGGTCTTCGTGGCCATAATGCGTTTCGTCATACATCCTCCAGATAGCAAAAACCCGATAACATGTTGATGTTATCGGGCTATTTAATGCAATAAAAGAGTTTATGCTGCTTTTAATTGGCTTTCATCTTCTACGTATTCTTCTAAATGAGTAAACGCAAATGCCTGATTTACCGGAGCTCAGATAGATCGTACTTCAATGCGATTCTATCAACATATGTTTCTGGGTCTTCGTCTAAATCAACCGACTCAGAATCAAAGCCAATATCTTGCAAGCCAATACAATAGCGACGAAGCAGTAAAACTTCGACTTCTTTGCTATAAATTTTGACTTGCTGGTTTGCAAGTTGAATTTGTACAAAAGCTTCCAAGCGCATAGCTAAATTTTCAATAAAATTCAGCACACATTCATCCGGTTCATTTTCAACCACTTCCCATTTATGTTCTTGTATCCAAGCCAATTTATCACGGCGAGAATCCAATAATTTAAAAGGAAAGAAATCAGTCAAAAACTGACCTGATGCTTCTATCAAACACAACTTCGATAAAGATTGGTGACGCATAACGAACATCCTGAATTAAACAAGTGGATGTCTAGTTCGCCTAGCCTTTGCCAGACGAGCTGACAAAGACACGGTAGTACCGTTATCGTAAAAAATTTGAACTACATGAACAATGAAAGGATCTGCTCTTTAAAGAAAAGCGTCACAGATAAGGAAACGATTAACCATTGTAAGCGATCTAACTTACTTTCCAGCTTCTCAAAACGCTTATTTGTGTCCGACTTAAATTCTCGAACGGATTCTTTCAGATTATCGACTGATTCCTGAGTCGCATAATGGTGCTCAAACTGCTTCATATGAAGCAAAGCATCAACTAATTTTTCAGCAGGTATCTGTACGGTTTCCATCTCATTATCCAATGATAGTCTCCTTTTACTATTAAGGAGAAACGCCCATAGGGACGTTTCCCTATGGGGTTGAATTGATTAGTGAACCAATGAATCTGGTTGTCGCTACTGAGGTAGCCCACTACATACGATATGCAGCGTAAAACAGTATTACAAATGTTCACCCCTTAATCAATCATTCAAAGCTACCGCCTTATCCCTTATATAACCAAAGAAGCTGATGCTAAACGTAGCAAGGAAGAAAGGTGGAAATGAAAGAATGGAACTCAGAGACACACCAAGCACACATTCTCGCCCACCCAACCACATAACCTTATTTACAGACTAAAGTAATGCTACAGAAGGCCGAGGTTTACTATCCTTTAAAGTAATTCTTATGACCAATTCAATGTAATTAACGAATACTTTTAAGTCATCAATTGAATGTAACTTTTGTTGCCCATTAAGCTCGTTAGAAAAATATTCACACACACTATGGCAAGCATGAGTTACCGATTTTTTATAAAAAGAGAATGGATTTTCCCCTTAAGAGTTACTAGCTACAGAGCTAACAGCTTTTGCAATTGAGAACGGCCTAATTTCATCATTGCTAAAATGCACTTTATAACAAGCATGTGTAGCCCACACTCCGTTGTTTTGACGTTTCTCATAGGCGACACTGAATGCAGTGATCAATCGGCCATTTAGTTCGTAACCTGGGGAGTTGTCACAGTATCGCTCGTATACATCCTTAAGGGCATCGTATAGCTCTCCCTCTTGAATTAGACCACTTGCTAACCTTTCTTCCTTTTGTTCTGTAAAATAGCTTACTGCATCCCCTTGTTTTTCAAATAAACGCCCTGCAATAGTGACTGGTTTTGCTCTACCCATGATGTTACCCCTTATGTTCGTTGTCTTTGTTTGGCAAGCCATTCACAGCGTCTAAGTCACGCTGTTCACCCGCCTTTGCTATCCGTGATAACTGGCGTTCGGACTTGCCCCAACGTTTGGCTATGTCTTCAAATTTCCAACCTTTTGCATTAGCAATGCGTTGAAACTCTGTAATAGTTTTACCTGCTATATATGTCTAGTTGGATATTTGTATCACTTCACGCCTGGACTTAGTATCGACTCAAAACGCTCTAGACTTTTAATATCGCATTCTTGCGTGAACCGTTCTTCAAACCCTAACACAACAATCAGCTCTCGCTTTGATGTTGATAGTAAACCAATAGCATCCATGTGCTCGTTAAACATTTTTATTAGGTATTTAACTGCATCAGACCTGTTTTTGGTGTGTCGACCTTTCCATGCAGGTTCATGGTGAAATAGTCTGTTTCTAAATTTGTTAAGAGAACCCATTGTTTGGAATAGGGTGTTGAGTTTTACATTCTGTGCTTTTGCGTTAGGGAAACACTTATCTAGTTGAGTCTGCCAAAGGTTATGTTCTTTATCACGTGGATTGTTGTAGTCTCTATGAAGCATGTGTACCCAAAAGCCGAAAGGTAGGCGAGAAACTAAATCGTTACTAGTGTATCGAGCACCAACATCATCCAAACATTGCTGTTCTGCAAAATCGACCTGTCTCTTTGACTCTTGGCTTATAGGGATGCGCTTATACCATTCATCATCTTCAAAGCATTCTGTTGCTGATTTATGAATTGAATTTCTCAACGTCACTTCAAGTAGCTGAACTACTGAGAAAAACTGAGACATTATACTTTGCATCGCCATATAGACGGCGATTAACTCACTATCAGATTTACAGTCGAGCACCTGACGATAGGTTTCCAGTTTTTCTGTAGAAAGTCCTTGCTTGATCTCTTCCAAATCCAAAATATTTGCCCTCAATGAAATTATTATGTATATTTACTGCAACTGAGGCATAGCCTTTTGTTGTGATAGCCCTGTCCTCTTCCGCTGGAAACAGTATTGACAACAGGTAGCGAGTTTAAGAGCCACCCTTTCGAGGGTGGCTCACTTGTTTGTGGCGCACAATAACACCCCACACACCTGTCATATATGTCTATCCCATTTTAAAAAGCCATATCAGCAATTGCCAGCATACTCACGGTATCTGTTTCAATTAGTCTCAATGTGGTTTCTAGAGTCTTATTGCCAAGCATAAGGTGGATAGTCGGCGTATCCACGCCTTGCCGCTTTAAGCGCACCGCGAACGTGCGTCTACCGCTTAGAATACTAGGTTGCTCGATGCCAGAATCTGCTAACAGTCGTTTTATGTGGTTGTTTAGAGCATTGCAGTGGTAAGTTGTATTTCCTTTCTCTGTGTTTCTACGCTTAATTTTAAAATGGTTGCCATTGCTTCGTTTGAAGAACGGCGCATCAGCATCAAAGCCATTGTAAAGGTCGGGATGATCGCCATCCTTTTTACGCTTTTCGATGTAGTTTTTGATCAGGTTCTGTAGCTTAATGTTGGACAGGTAGAAGTCTCGCTTCACATCACCTTTAACTGCAAAGCATTTTGTTAACTGCCCGTTCTTCTTAAGGATATCTCGAACTTGGATGCGACATATTTCTAATGTCGTCATTCCACTCCCCAAAAAGAAGCCCATTAGACAAGCGTTAAGCTCTGGCTCTGGTGTTTGGGTAATGACTTTAAAAATCCAAGTTTTGTCTTCGTCTTCGATTAAAGTAGGTAATCCCATTAGCTACCCTTCTTAGGAATGACTGCATCTTTGAGGTTTTTTGTAGCTTCTGCTACTCCATGGATAACATCGTTTACCGGACTACATTTGACGGTTTTATCAAATAGTCTGATCGGATTCATCCCCATATTTTCAACAGATAGGTCAAGCAGACGTTTTTCCAAATCAGAATCTATTTCCTGAACTTGTTTTTTATACCCTTCAAAGGCCATAGCAGAAGCATACGGCTTTGTTGCGTAATTCAGACGAGAAACCAAACCTCCTAAAGTTGAGCGACTGTTATACAATATACTGAGTTTCAGGCATACCAAGCCCTGTAAGTTTGTTCAGTGCTTTGATCATGGCGTAAGTCTCGCCAACCTGAGCGTTGTAATTTCTTAGACTTAATTTCCCACCTAGCAACTGTTTTACTCGGTACATTGCGGTCTCTGACAGAGAGCGCTTATGATAGCCATACCGCTTTTTCCACTTCTTGTTGGAGCCGTAGAGCTTCTGGCAACCTACCGCTAAGTTACGAGGATGCCCTTGTTCCCAGAAGGCTGCTCCTTCTCTTGGCGGGATGAGCGGAACAGCTCGCTTGATCCGTATGGCATCATGGCAATTCCTTGTGTCATAAGCGCCATCGCCTGATATCTCAATGATTTTACGACGTGTTTGCTTGAGTAAGTTGGGGAGCACTTCGGCATCAGTTACGTTAGATAAGCTCAGCTCTGCTGCGACTATTTCGTGGGTGCTTGTATCTACCGCGATATGCAGCTTACGCCAGACTCTTCGCTTCCCATCAGTTCCATGCTTCTTGACCTTCCATTCACCTTCGCCATAAACCTTGAGGCCAGTGGCATCAATGGCCAGATGTTGTATTGCTCCTCTGGTTTTGGTTTTAAATGAAACTTCAACTTCCTTAGCTCGGCGGCTTATACAGGTGTAGTGCGGGCAAACAAGCGGGATGTTAGCCAGCTTAAATACGGAGTCTAGAAAACCTTGCAGCGCTCTCAAGGGCATAGAGAAAACGCGTTTCACCATCAGTGCGGTAGTAATGGCTAAGTCGCTGAATCGGCGAGGTCTACCACGCTTGCCTTGTTTGTTTTGCTTCCACTCAGCTATCGCTTCCTCATCAATCCAAAAGGTCAGAGAACCACGGTTGATTAAGGATTTATTGTACTGCTTCCAGTTAGTTGTTTTGTAACGAGGTTTAGGCATGAGGCTACGACGATTGATGGGCGTAGCCGCTCAGATCGTAGTTTCTTGATTTAGTTCCATCGAATTACGCAACAAAGCCAAGTGTATGTATAAATTTTAAATTTCCTGATATACACACATGGATAAGCGAAAAACTCTTTAAACACGATGACAGCGCTAGAATTCAAAGGGCTTTGAGGGAAAACGCGACCACTAGAAACAAGGTCAAAACTTGCACACTTATTTGAACCCATATAAACTACAATCAAACTAGGTTCAAAAAAGTATGGTGCTATATGTCTGTATATTTAAGCCTTGGCAAAGATACACAAGGCAACTTTCATCACATCGACTCGCAGAAATCAGGAAAAGGCCACTTGAACTGTCCTTTCTGTCACTGTCCGTTAATCGCTGTAAAAGGCAAAACTAAGGCGGCTCACTTTCGACATGATGGTGAGACGTGCAAAGAGTCTTTGAATGAGATCCCGCAAATCCCCGCATGGCATCACTTTCACCTCAACTATTCGCTAGAGATCATCAACGCTTTAAAGGACGGCTATCAAGCGGATAGCAAGTCGCCAAACGTGTTTCAACACTGGAAGTCTGGATTGCATCGCTTTACACGTACAGCCCAACAAGAGCTGTTTAGCCGTGACGACTGGACAGATAACCTCATCTTTACCGATACGGCGAGAACCATCCTTGGCAGTTTACCGTTACTAGGGTTTAGCCAGTGGATGCGTAACAGTTTACAAATGCGCGTTCACACATTGCGCGAAGCCATTGAACAAGGGACTCGACATCGAGCATGGCTCGAAATAGAAGCGCATCGTCAGCAAGCCATTCTCAAAGCGTCACTGTATCTGTTTGAGTACCAACTAGAGGATAACAGCGTTATTCACAAAGTTGGGAGAACATCGAGAGAGCCAGAACAACGCTTAAAAGAAACGGTACTCGATCTAGAAAAAGCCACAGGCAAAGCCGTGGTAAAAAGCACTATTTTGCGCAAAGTTGCAAATTCTGGTCACGTTGAAAAATATGTTTTTCACCGTTACAACAATCGGTTAGCTAACATTGGATCACACACGGAATACCTGGTACTTGATGACAAATCATTGAAGCGATTGAAAGCGGAATTTACCAAGCTGACGAACAACCTAGAACCCTTCAACAAAGCGGAACGATTTATTGTTACTGGACGATGGAAGTATGAAGAAAAACGCCTCGCAGCATCTAAGCGTGGCATCGAGATAACCCAACGCGAAAGCGGTAAGTTTGGTCGGCCTAAAGGAACTACGGTCAGCACTGACGACTTTCTGGTTAAACACTCAGATATAGTCACTAGCTTAGAACGTGGGCGCTCTATCAACCAAACCGCAGAATTTACAGGTAAAGGACGTTCAACCGTCAAGCGCGTAAAATCAGCCATGAATAAATGAGGGGAAAACGCCAAGCACTACACAATCACTTTCGAGCATAAGCCTTCGGCCTCGAAAACTCATGTGCATTGTTGGCTAACTGGCAACAGCATGAAATTCTAGTTCAGTCCACTTTCAGGTCATAAATTCGGGCTTGGCCACACGAACCGGTCATTATTTTGTGCTGCAATCTCCCTTCTGCAGCGGCTAATTCACAGAATAATCTAAAATCCAAAAATGATAGTTCAAGGCGACCACTAACGTAAATCTGTGGTCAAAGCTTCGCGTTCCGACTTGTCGGATTGTCCACAAATTTACGAAACCTTAAATTTTATCCGCAGATAAGATTACACCAACAAAATCTCAAAAATGGGAAATAAAATTCATTTATGGACGCACTAGAATAAAGATAAATGCCTTGTCCTACATGCTATTCTATTTTTGAGTAAAGATGGAACATTTCGGTAATGAAGATAAAAAAAATACTAGCAAATTCGCTAAGCTTATTCTCTTTAACAGCTTGTCAAACTATTCAACATCAAACTGAACCAAACACTCCCCAACTCATAGCAGATGAAAGTACTAAATGGTACCTGAGCGAAACAGGAAAATTCCTTGTTCAAGGGATATTAGGCTTCAGTTATGATTCTGGTTTTGTTTATGAACAGTCGGTTGATATCTGGGCAGAAATTTATTTTACTAAAAACAAACAACAACGAATTGGGTTTGAAACAGTAGATGAAGATTGCTTTGCCTACCAGAATCACAGTGACGATGCGCTATCAATTTATTTCAATGGAATAAAAGTTCAGATGAAACACCAATGTATTGATAAAAACATTGCGCTTACGTTCCCTAAAACAGATGAAGGTGCTCAATATCTGATGGCACAATTCAAAGACGAATCTAAAGATGTTCTATTGAAGGAAAAAGATATTACCGTTTACTTTAGCACCAAAAACTTTAATTTCATGTCAAAACAAGCGTATGAAAGTATCGGCGGTATCTAACACCTATTGAGAATAGCTTGAATTCAAAAAAATATAACCGACTCCTAATATAATGGAGTCCATTTCAGGTCATTATGCAACAACTCACCCAAACCCTTTCATTCACAGATTCTCTTTAGTGGTTGTCTAGCGGGTAGGCGAAGCCGTAGGGCAGCATTGCGCCCTGTATTGCCACACGTGGCAATATGATTTTGTTTATAGAGATCACTCAAACATAAAAAGTGATCTTTTGCGTCTTTGGTATCAAAAACAGGCTGAAATGAAAACGCATTACAAGCGTTTAACATTTGGCAAGAAACTGTAATTAACTTTCAGGAAGGATTCGATAGAAATCAGGAGAGGAAAGAGTGACTTTTGCCATGTTTTTGCGCAGGAAGCATCCAAACTAACAAAAGCCACCCTAAATTTAGCTATTTACCATAATAGGCATAATCACCACCAGAAAATGCCCTCCACTATAGACAAGCGCACCGACACCACCACAAAAAGTCTAGTACCCTAAAAATGATAACGCTTAGGTGATCTAAATTTAAGCTAAATTTGACCCATTATTAATTTGCACGTATATTAACCATCAAGTGATGGTTCTCCTCACTAATATTGGCAATGAAAGAAAACCTCGAAAAATGGGTAAGGACAAACGTTACATGCGTACAGAGACAGTAAGCTTTTTGAAAAAACACGCTGCTGATCTTCCTTTAGATGATGCTATGACCATCACACAAAACGGCAAGCCGATTTATGTTGTGGAGTCATATGAAGAGCGCCAAAGACGCGATCAGGCTATTGCTTTGATGAAGCTGGTCAGTTTTGGACGTGAAGATATGACTGCTGGACGAACAACCAGCTCAGACAAATTTAAGGAGAGATTGGCGGCTCGAAAATCCAAATAAGAGGGACTTAATGAGCACCAATATTGTATACACCGAAGCATTTGAAAATATGACAGACGACCAAATCAACTACCTATCACTCTGGAGTGAAGAGGATGTTGTGGTCGAGAGGATTGAAACCCTTGTAGAGAAATTTGAGAGTAACATTACTGATAATCCAGAAATGCACCCTCCTTGCCACGAGTTAACAACTCTTGGCGTATACAATATTCGCCAATTCAGCTTTGATGGTTTCAAGTTGCTCTATGAATATCATGAGCACATTGACACCGTCGCAGCTCTCGCGTTGGTACGGGATAAGCAAAACCTACAATCGATGTTGGTCGATTACTGCTTAATCCACAAATAACGTTCAGAAAACAAAAGGCCGCTCGATAGCTGTCTCTTATACACAAATCCCCAAGCTTGTAGCTTGGGGATTTTTTTTGAACTCTTTCAAGTGTGTGTGATCTGATCACTTAGTAATCCTTACTGAAACACTAAGATGACACACTCAGACGCTAAACTTTGGGCACAAGAACAATTTGGACAAGCACAACTTAAAGACCCTCGAAGAACACAACGCCTCATCAGTTTAGCGACTTCTATTGCTAATCAACCAGGAGTCTCCGTGGCTAAACTTCCTTTTTCTCCCGCCGATATGGAAGGTGCATATCGCTTTATCCGCAATGATAACATCGATGCAAAAGACATCGCTGAAGCAGGTTTTCAATCAACGGTATCTCGAGCTAACGAGCATAAGGAATTACTCGCGCTTGAAGATACAACAACGCTCAGCTTTCCGCATCGAAGTATCAAAGAAGAACTCGGGCATACTAATCAAGGCGATAGAACTCGAGCTCTCCACGTACATTCGACGTTACTTTTTGCACCACAAAACCAAACCATTGTTGGTCTGATAGAGCAGCAGCGATGGAGCCGAGATATTACCAAGCGTGGGCAAAAGCACCAACACGCGACTCGCCCTTATAAGGAGAAAGAGAGTTACAAATGGGAGCAAGCTTCTCGTCGTGTCGTTGAACGCCTAGGGGATAAAATGTTAGATGTTATCTCGGTCTGTGACCGAGAAGCAGACCTCTTCGAATACTTAACTTATAAGCGTCAACATCAGCAGCGTTTTGTCGTTCGCTCAATGCAAAGTCGTTGTCTAGAAGAGCATGCTCAAAAGCTTTACGACTATGCGCAAGCGTTACCAAGCGTCAAGACAAAAGCGCTTACCATCCCCCAAAAAGGAGGAAGAAAAGCGAGAGATGTAAAGCTTGATGTTAAATATGGTCAGGTGACATTAAAGGCTCCGGCAAACAAAAAAGAGCATGCAGGCATACCTGTTTATTATGTTGGTTGTCTTGAGCAAGGGACATCAAAAGACAAGTTAGCATGGCACCTCTTGACGTCGGAGCCAATAAACAACGTTGAAGACGCCATGAGAATTATCGGTTATTACGAGCGTCGATGGCTGATTGAAGATTTCCATAAAGTCTGGAAAAGTGAAGGGACAGATGTGGAATCACTCAGGCTACAAAGTAAAGATAACTTAGAGAGATTAAGTGTCATCTATGCTTTTGTTGCTACGCGTTTATTGGCGTTACGCTTCATTAAAGAAGTTGATGAGCTAACGAAAGAAAGTTGTGAAAAGGTATTGGGCCAAAAAGCTTGGAAGCTACTGTGGTTGAAACTAGAAAGTAAGACGTTACCTAAAGAAGTGCCCGATATGGGCTGGGCGTACAAAAATCTCGCTAAATTAGGCGGTTGGAAAGATACCAAGAGGACGGGGAGAGCTTCAATAAAGGTGCTTTGGGAAGGATGGTTTAAATTACAAACCATCCTTGAAGGCTACGAACTCGCAATGTCTCTTGATCACTAGACTTGTGATCAAGAGACAGGCTCGATAGCGGCTTTTTTATGTCCAAAATTCTATCTTCAGAAAAATTTGCAAACGTCGAATACACTTATTACGTTTAATAAAAAAATAATGAACAAAAACTTTCATTTCATTGGAGCTCTCCTGACTGCACTACTGCTAGCTGGTTGCTCAACAACGTACAACATCAGCGGAGACGTAAAACTCGAAGTTCACGGGGATCTTATAACAACTGAACGCGACACATTTGAAGTTTTGAATGACGTTAAGTTAGGATTATAAGTTCAGGCAGAGACATAGAGCCCTCTAGAGAGATCTATGTATTACATATGTAATACAGCTTAATTAATTCTTTACCATCAATATCGTCTTCAAAACCTTGTAACGCAACAACAATTAAGTGTTTATCGCAGTGCTCACCCCTTAACAGGGCGTTAGGCAAAAATGAGTTTTTCTAGAATAAAAGCAGTATGTGTAGAAGATTCGGTGGAAACAGAAGATGTGCTAGTTGTTGACTTATTTGTAAATACTGATAGTTCCGCACGTCCGATGGAGAGTTTTGGTTACACGATTGATGGCGGAGACAAGTGGCCTATTTATATTATACCCAAAGATAAAGAAGGGTTACTTCATTGGGGAGCAGGTGAAGGGAACGCTACATCAACAGTGAACTTGTTTCAAAGAAAGATTCAAATAGGTGAGTACATCACTCGTACTGATACTGATCGTAGCGGAACATCAGAGTGTACCTACAGAATTACTGAGGTTTTCGATTGGAGTCAACTTCGATAATTTGCCTAACAAAGCATTTAAGCATGATTCTGCTCGTATGGCTCTTTTACTATGCGTTGATTTTAGTGATTAAGCTACCGGCTTTGGCATCGGCTTATTGCGAAGAAGGTTGTGGCAAATGACCCAAAAATCCACTTTCTTTGGCCTACTTGGTCGCACATCTAACGGATATGCACTTTCAACATGGAAGCGCATCTTACCACGCTCTTTCCAAGCGCGATAAACAACTTGGTAGTTAACGTCATTACCTTCATCGTCTTTCAACATACAACTGCAGTAACGCGTGTAACCTCCGTGATAGCAGAACTGATCTGGTAACGTCTCGATAATTTGTGGTAAGTGGCGGGATAGCATATATCGAGTCTCATCGAAAACACGCAAGTCCGGTTGATATGGATACAGCTGTTCTTTTGCCACTACTTCGCCGTCGCGAATACTTCGAGTGAACGTATGATGCGATAAAGTAAAGAAGAGGGTGTAGCTCTCGTTACGTTTTGGGTGAGTAAATGTAATTTTAAGAGCATCTAGGTGGGATAAGTCAAATTCCTGCTCATCAACTTTGAACGATTTCCACTGCTGAACAGCACGATCAGGAAGGTTGAATAATTGCTTTTTCGCCATTGATGTCGGTTTTTCCTTACCCCAGAAATAACAAAGGCTCCATCTAGGGAGCCTCGTGAACTTATCATATAAGTTCAATTCAGAACATCATTACCGGACACTGCCTCGACCCTCAAGACTAAAGTAATCAATCAGGTTACGCGATGTCATCATTCAAAAATCAAGCGAGAGCTATTCAGTCTGAACAATGTCTGCTGCATCGTTTGACTAAATATTAGTGCAATAATGATATGCGAGTCAAGATTAGAGTACGTAATTTTTACGTATTTTTCACGTATTTTATCCGTAATTTAGCATAAAGGTCAGCGGGTTAAGTTTACGATTTGAAAGGCGATGAACCTTTTTTTTGGGCACACCTGAAGGAAGAAGGAAATGCCCCACTATATGCACTGTATTCGCTTTGATTTCACGTTTTTTTCTAAATGGTTCTTGTTTTTCCTTGGTGCTATCGTCGATTTGAAGCTAGTGAAATTCGGGGAGGTCTGAGCGTCTTCCTACTAGCTAACTTTCGTATCTCAATGGCGGTAAAGTTTTGCAGCTGCCTGTCTCACTTCAGTGTTCAAAGCCTTTCATATAATTCCTGCTTTCAATATCTTGGGGAGTAAAAATCGAAGTGGCGTATGGACTAACAAATTGCTTAAGGGTGATTCGCAATGCTGGAAAAAGTAAAGCAAATACTTGATAAGAATGATTTATCTTGTAGATACGTGCATGCACGGGGTACTTACTGTTACAACTCCATGCGGAGTTGACCAGAATCCTTTTCGCCCTGATGCCTAACGTAATTCGCTATTACCTGTTCATTCACGCCTACGCTACTGACAAAGTAACCTGGCGACCAAACAATGTTCTCTTTCCAGTAAACCTTACTTAGCCAACTGAACGTTTTTCGCATGTGGTGCGACGATTGGCTTTTTAGTTTACCCATGACGTCTGAAATACTGTACTTCGGTGGGATAAGCATCATCATATGCAGATGATCTTCATCAAAGCCTATCGTCTCGATCTCAACGCCAGGTAAACTTCGCAGTAACTTTGGCATAATCTTTCGTAGGTAGCTGCACATACCAGGGTTCAGGATTTTCCGACGGTACTTAGTCACCCAAACTATGTGATATTTAGTGTAATAAACACTATGGGACGAGGTGTAATATTGCATTTAGCCATCGTACCGTCTCCAAAGGCATTCATCCACGGGTAAACCCGTGGTTTTCTGTATCCACAGAATAAAAAATGCTCAAATACGGGATGAATGGACGTTTACTTGGGGGGCAACACGCAATAGCGTTGAGCTATATGCTGTCTCCGTAAAGCAAAATCACGAATATACTATAGGGCTATTTCAAGGAAAATTTTATATTAAATCAAATATTTTTGATCCAAAATATATAAAATATGTGATACTCGTTGTTTTTCTAATGTCGCCGCTGTCTGACTTCGATGGCGCTCTAACAAAGCAGCCCATTTCCCCATCCGTTCTTGACTATCCCCTATTAAATGGCCATCAATCCACATGTTGTGTAAATCAAAAACCACCACGGTTTGAGCGTCATGAACCTCATCCGCTAAATGGATTTGACTATAGCGATTATCCAAAACATAAATTCGTCCATCATCATGATGGTATTCCAATACTAGATGGTAGATTTTAGGCGTAGTGGATGGCAATAATAAATACGCGAGACGCAACCGGTTTGATGGCATTCCTTGCCTAAGTAACGAGAAGTACTTCGCTATCGCAATATCTTCACAATCGCCTTTAAATCGTCGCAATGTTTCTTCCGGTGTCGCCCAGTAATCTTTTTGCCCCCACAGTTTGATGTCACGAGTGTAAATGATTCGGTTATAAAAATCGTGCGTCATTAACAAACGACTTTTTATCCATTCAACATCTTGCGCTTTCACTTCATTCACGCCCCATAACAAATACAAAACAAGTCCAATTATTCGTCTCATTTCATCACTTATAATGACAATTCACCCAGTAGCCAGTATAGAAAAGATGACGAACACCAACAAAAAAAACAGGAAATTGGCTCATTTCTTTCGCTAAAAAACCATAAAAACGTGAACGATGCGACTATTCTTTAACAAGCAAGATTCCATTTTTAACAATCTTGTTACTTTGCCCTCTTTTTTCTCAATGGAAACAGGAGTACAACTTATGAAAAACCATTCTCGTACCGTCGACGCCATTCCCCCAAAGGTAATGCCCTCTTTTCTTGTGCATGCTCGGGAGCGAGGCGTCTTTTGGTATGACATGTTCTACCTTTGTGCCACTCTCGGTTTACGCAACAGTGAATGTCGAGAGCTCAAGCAACACCATATTGACTGGCATACCCAAACTCTCTGTTTAATAGACAGTAAAAATATTCGCAGCTTCATTACTTGTCGCGCTCATCAACAATTTGATGCTCACTGGCTCAGCATTGGGTGACGATGGTTGCGAGAGCATATTCGTGACAAAAACATCGGTTTAATTGTTCGTCTTGCCAACACCAAAGAAGGACTTGAAGAACTGGCTCATGAATACGGCGTTGCTTCCTCTTTTTTCACCTTTTATCAGCGCTATCGTCAACGCCATCTCCCTCACTTTCGCCAACTCGCAACCAAACAAGCACCTGCGGGGCGCATCATCGACCTTTCTCAACATCCTAAAGCTCGAGATATTTTAAAGCGACGTTACGAACGAAGTTGTCAACAAAATTGGCAATACCTTTTTGCTCGTGAAGAACTTGGCAGTCGTAAGGCAAAAAGCGACGCCCCCGTATCGAGACAAATGGTCTATCACATTTGTTGTCAAATTAGAGAAAAACTTGAGAAAAAACTCAAAGGCATCCGAGTTGGATTACATTCTTGTCGTAAGTTTGCGGTGCAACGTGTCGTGAGCATAACAAAAGACGTATTCACCGCCTCGGTATGGATTGGGCATGGGAAAGGGAACCTCGCCATGACAGAACATTATCTGAATCGTTCAGCGCAACATCAGGAACAAGTCAATCGACAGTTAGGAGCTGGTATTTGTCAGATTGAATATACGGTTCCGTTCACACAACGCACTCCTAAGTTATTGATTTAGCCCCCCTTTTTGTAGGAAAATTCTGAAAACAAAAAACTGACGTTCTACCTGACAGTTTATTGACATATAATTAAGATGTTTTTATGACCATACGCGCCGATTTAACGAACTCTTTGTTTTTCACTCTCGTATTTTGCATTTTATTCAAATTGACCAATACTTAATCTATAAGTTTGTCAGCCTAATCGCCTGTAACCTTATGGGTTAATGCAAGCTTATAACGGGAAGTAGGAAAGAAGTCTTGACTTCCTTCTTACTAATTTTGCCCTTTTTCCGGTATTGCATCCCAAAAAGAGCAATGTGCAAGATGCATGAAAACCAACAAGGAGAGTCCTGCACGCCCCTTAATATAGGCTCGGCCGTGCTTCATTCAACATTGATAAGAGAAAACTTATGAAATTTACCCTGAAAGCTTCTTCTATTGCAGTAATGGCTATCGTTAGTGCTTCGGCTTTTGCCGCTGCTCCAGATTCAGAAACTCAAACTGCAGGAACTGAAATCCACTGGAGTGGAAAAGTGCCAATGGAATTTAGCGATAACGGCGTCATTTTGACCAGCCAAGGCGGCACTTCGCTAACAGAGGCATTGAAAGGTGGTGATATTCACTTCCTGAAAGGTGCAACTGGTTACGATGGTACTTTTGAATCATCATCCATCCCTCTAGAGTTGCACTACCGCAACTGTACAAAATCGGATGGCACAGTTGATGGTACTGGTTCTGTTGATTGTGTTGCTGATGGTGGCAGCTACGTTCTCGGAGAAGGCGCTGATGCGATTGGCGACTTGATTATTAATTCTACTTGGCAATTAAGCAGCGCCAACTTCAATATTGGTGGTCGTGAGAACCCTGAGCTGGCAGCTACAGGTAAAATCCTAATGGATGGCAAAGCAATGGTAGAAGGTTCATCAGAGGTTGTTGTAAGTGGCAAACCAGTATTTACGACCGCAAACACAACGGCAGCAACGACACTACCAGCCCCTGGTACTCGTTACACTGTTAACGCGGCAATCATGGCCTCTAACGGCATTTAATTACTGGTTTCTTCTGCGTTAACTCAAACGCCCTTTTATTAGGGCGTTTTCTTCGTACCAAAATAAAGGGTGTATTGATGCGAATTTCGTTAGCTATCGCTTTTGTCTTGTTTTTTTTCGTCAGTAGCGCGCGCTCTGTTGAGATCAATCCTGCCCCCCCTATCTATAAAACCTTTAGTGTTGATACCTCATTTGATCAAGATGCTTTTTACGACAGAGAAATTCTTGAATTTTCTTTCGTAAAAGGAGAGTGGGAATTGGAGTTTGATATGGCGTCTCGTTCTTTTAGGCCAATTACCGATTTATTACAAATAGTAACCAACCTACCCGCGTCAGATATCGACAGTGAGACTTATCATTTGACCATGGCGATTAATCAATCAAGTTGCAGAACGGGAGGAGGGGAGCTCGGCTCTAAAGATTTCGCCTCTGTCTTTGTTAACGTTGACGGCACCTTAGAAGAAGTGTCTGAGGCGGGCGTCGATATCGGTGGAGGAGCGCTTAGCTTTCAAGAGGCGGGGCGTACTGGACTCTATGCCGAGCATGAAGTGACTTTGAAATTTGCTCCGGTCGAGCTGGGGGTTGACACAAAATGTGTCGGCGTGGTTCGAATGCAAATGGAGCTGGGCATATGAAAATGCAAACGTTGATACTAGGGGGGCTTGTATTTAGTCAATCCTTCGCTGGAATGACGGCTGAGGCAAAGAATGACATCGTTATTCCCGACGAATTTCAAACCTTGTTTGATGAAAAGCCCGTGCTTGTTTCATTTCAAATAAGCGGACTCGATACATCGCAACGATTTTCGATGGTATCTACGCCTTTTTCTGCCCAGTTGCAACCCAAAGCTCAAGGGGCATTAAAACAATTTCTAACACAACAAGGCGTTGTTGAATCGGCCATTGACGACATTGTCGCATCTATGAAAGAAGGCGTCAGTAACGACCCACTATGTACAGGAGTGGTCTCGAAATGCCAATTAATTCCCGAGTATTTTACGTTTGCTTACGACTATGAACATCAAAATGTCATTTTGTTTGTCAATGCACGCGCTCTAAAAGAACAAACGAAAAAAAACGCGCCTCACGACTCTCGAAATAACGCACCGGGCTTGATTAACCATATCGACTTGGATGTGAACGCCTATCAAGATGGCGATGCCAGTCTAACATTACGCAACGAGTCTATCGTGGGCTTGCCATACGGTAGCATCACATCAAAAATCTATGCCAATACGGATGATGACGTCAGTATTGATGAGTTGGCTTACAATTACGAATGGAGCAAACAGCGCCTTCAAGTTGGTCACTATGAATACGGATATGCCCAAAATACCACAGGGACGCTTGATTTAACCAGCTCTCACCCCCTCGATGCGGTGACGCTCTCTTCATCACGAAACTTAATCGATGGTGGTGAGAAGGCCAATCGCAGTTTGACTTATGTCCTGCCCGGTCAAGGACGCATTGAAGTCTACCGAAATGACCAGCTGGTGTTTGGTAAAAATGTGTCAGCGGGTCAACAAAAGATAAACTACAGCAGTCTTCCTTCAGGAAACTATCTTGCCACGATAGTCGTACTCTCTCAAGGGCGTGAAATATTGCGTGAACAACGACAAATTTACAATACAGCGTTGTTTTCGCTTGGCAAAGGCGAGTGGGACTACGCCCTCACTGCTGGCCAATTCAATTCTCGTTATGATGATGACTCTGATTTTGACGAGCTTGAGTTAGACGCCAGTGAGTTTGTTGATGGTCGTGTCAATTACCAGCTTCTAGACAACACGGCGATTGGCGCTCGCTCTGTCGTGACTCAAGAACACTCTCTTATTGAAGGCGTGCTCACGCAAGACATTGGCACGTACGCCAGTGCTACTGCTAAATACGCCCGCTTTGACAATGACGGACAATTTTGGTCTGTCAACGGAACGTTGCTGGGGCTGAGTTTGGGATACGAAGACTACTCACTGTCAAATGAGGATTACGCCCTCAATAACTATCTACTCGGCAATACCGGATATCAACGCTTTACCGCCAGCACAGGCATCAATATCGCCGGTGGTAATGGTTATCTCATGTACATTGATAACAGCGCAGAAGAAGACACCTTGCTCGGTGAGCAATTTAACGACCAGTCCAGTTATTGGAGTTTAACGGCCGGGTATTCACGTCCTTTCATTGTCGATTCCACGCTTGATTTGTCTGTAACTTGGCAAGGCGGTGATGACGAGTTCTACGATAACGACGAGTGGTATGCCAACCTCCTGTGGCGTGTTCCTCTTGGTTCTGAGTGGACCGGTTATTCATCAACGTCGATCAGCAAAAGAGGACTGGATGAGTTTCGCAATAGTGTTGCCAAAAGTGTTTCCGGGGATCGCTACTACGCCGACACCGAAATGGGCATCGCGTACAACGGAAATGATGGATTTAGAAACGTCACCACTGACACCTCATTTAGCGGAGGTTATACAGGGGATGGTTTTGTTGCTGACACTTACGCTTACGCGAAAACAGACGGTACAAGAAGTTTCAATATGGGGATATCGTCAAGTCAAATTTTTGATGGTGATGCACTCTATTTTTCATCGAAAAAGAGCGATGCTTACGTCGTAGTCGATGCCGATAATGAAGGCGACTCCGACTCTCACGTTGGCTTGTTGACTATTGCTCGCAACGGAGATTACCACAACAACAAGAACTTAGATTCCTCGCAGTCGGTGATTGCCGTTGAAAATTACGACCACTATCGAGTCAGACTCGATACGAGTTCTTCGAACTACGTAGTGAATGGAAGCAGTGAAAACCAAGAGTACGCCTTCCCAGGAAGCGTTATTTCGTTGAACGTCGATTTAACCAAAATAAAAACCTTCATTACGTCTTTCGAAGACATTCAATCCAATCATATAGAGGACATCAAATGTGTTGGTGATGGGTGCATTGAAGTCGAAAAACTCACCGATGGCGTGTTTAAGGTCTCTGTCGTTGTCGGAGCGGACTACCAGTTAGTGTCAAACGCTCAGACTTGTTTAACGCCGACACTTGATCGAAAAACATCCAAAATCGTCAATCTTGGCATTAACTACTGCTTGCCTGGCATTGATAACGATTCGATACAACTGGCCTCTCTGCAAAGTGCCACGATTGGTGATGACAACTATTACTTCGTAGGCATGTATTCAGACCAGTCTTCATTGCAAATAGCCGCCAATGAAATCAATGCTGCGGGGCTTGAAGCCATTAGTCGCCGAGTCAATTCTCGCCACTATTTATACGCAAAATCAGACCAAATGCTAACAACGGCACAAACCACACAGCTAGAGCTGCTTTGGCGCTACGCGATACGTACGCTTGAATCAGAACGCTGGGTTCTTTGGAGATAAATAAGATGAAGATGAAATTGAAGTTAATCACGGCAATGAGTGCGTTACTGGCGTCTGTGTCGACCCAAGCAATGTCCATTAATGACCTAATGCTCGTTAATTCCGAAGCACTTGAGGGGAAAGCGGGGATTTTCACTCTCTCCAACTCAGACGACATTACCTACTTTTTAAAAACCAGCGTGTCAAAGGTTGAAGTGCGTAATAATCAAATCACCAAAACGCCTTACACACGAGACAACCTACAACAATGGGATATCGCACTAAAGCCTTCTAAACTCGTGGTTGAACCTCGCATGATAAAAGAGTTGATGGTCGAAGAAATCTGCGGCTCACGCTGTGGTGATGACCGAGACCGCGTTTATCAAATCAACATTGAGCCTGTGGCTTATGAACTGGAAAACGAAAAACAAAGTAAGGTCAATATGATGTTTGGCTTTGCTCCTTACTATGTCATTCCAGCAAAAACAAGTCGCGTTGAATACCAACTCGACTATGACGGTAAAAACCTCAGAGTGAACAACACTGGAAACACCATCATCAATTTAGTTATCGATCAGTGCCAAGGTAAAACCACAGAGGAACTTAAAGCACTTCAAGAAGATAAATATAAACGTTGCCGCATCACCTATTCCGTGATTGCCGGACGCGACCGCCAACTTCTATTGCCGCCAGAGCTTCGCAAGTCAAATCTTGAAGTTATCATTCTCAATCACGATGAAACGGTGCGAGAAGAGCGCACAGTAAGGAGCCGATGATGAATAAGCTGGCACGCACCGTGTTGTGTGGTGTTTTATTGTCTTCTCCCTTTGCTTTTTCCGCTGCGGTCACCGGCAAGATTTCAGGAGACCGCTTGCAATGGTTCAGTGGTAGCGATAACGGTGAATTCTTGGTATCAACCCAATTTGACCGTATCGGCGGACTTCCTCGTACAACGCAATGGTTTCCGGGAACGTTCAGCACGTCAACGAGCAAAACGTTAACGCTCACTTCAGAAACCGGTGAGGTCATTTCGGTTCCCGCTGTACTAGCGGGGGTAACGTACCAATTAGCAGGTGGTTTTACAGAGGACACCGTGCCTCCCGTTGCTCCTATTTGCTCCGAATCCATTCTCGGTGCTCAAACCACCGTGATTGACCGAGGTGGCAATTTTTGTGTGGCGAGCAAAAGCGCAAAATACAAAAGTGCGGTTGAGCCGTTCAATCAATATCAACCTATTCTAAAACTAGAACGCTCAGCACTCATCCAGGCATTTGAAGGGAAGCCAACCGGCACTTACAGCGGTGTCATATCTGGCATTTTGCGATATGGGTTTTATGTTAACGCGAGCGATGGAGCACTGACCTATCGCAACATCCCCGTGACGTTTTCGGTGCAGCTTCGCCACATCGGCAGCTATATCAGCAATATCACCGTCTTAGGTACTGGTCACATTGTTCCTAAATACGATACATACAATCATACCGCCGAAGGGGAGACGGGGTACAAAGTCACCGCTTCAGGCGCCTTTGAAACTGGCATACGGTTCCGCTTCACAGGTAAAGACGATAACGACTATACGTTAAAGCCCATGGCACGCATCGGCAGCGCAAAAGCCGTTCCATACTCCGTTTCCTGCAACAAATGCACCCCAGGAGCGCTACTTGTTGAAGATGGTCTTCTTCAACACCCTGAATCTTGGATAAAAATCGAAGAAACCGGAAAAAGCGTCTCTTTTGACTTAAATATTTCTTACAAAGACGTAAAAGCAGAGGACGTGGTTGAGGGAACTTATCGCGACTCGTTCACACTCATGCTAGAGGTAATTTTATAATGCCCCCAAAACTAACACTGTCTATCATCACCACATTGTTGAGTACCGCAGTTTATTCTCAACCCCAAGATACGGGGACCTTTTATGCTGGCGGCAATATCGGTGCGAGTGTCATTGATACTGATTCTATTTATCTTGATGGCGACGACCACCCAACAAGTGCCACTGGGGGACTGGTTCTTGGTGTGAACATTACTCCTTACTTGGCTCTTGAAACCGATTACAGCTATTTAGGGCAAATGCCAACCGCTAACGGGGATAAGACGGTAGACGCTTGGTCTAATTACTTACTCACCCGCTACGCGCTTTCAGACAAAGCAGGGTTGTACTTCAAACTCGGCATGTCTTTGAATGACGACAATTGGACACCAAGTGCGGGTACTGGGGTGAACTATCGACTGTCCCCAAATTGGCTTTTGGATGTGGGATATCGTTGGATTGATGACATTCCTGACGTGGAAAGTGACTTGTATGAATTCACGGTGGGCGGGCGCTATATCTTTGGTGTTGATGAGCCTGAGCCACTTCCACCTATCGTAAAACCGACCCCGCCGCCGGAGCCTGAATTGAAAGAAGTAGTGGTATCGATAGATGCAGAAACCCTCTTTAAATTTGATAGTGATGAAGTGCAAGTCAACGAAGCATTGCTGCGCGCGATTGACGACATCGGCACCACTCAACAAATCATTGTTGTCGGACACACAGACAGCACAGGTAGCGCAGCGTACAACATGGCGCTCTCGCTTCGCCGCGCCGTCGCCATTAAAGATTTCATGGTATTAAAAGGCATACCAGAGAACAACATTTTGGCTCAAGGGCGAGGTGAAGAAGAGCCTATTGCTTCCAACGATACCCACATTGGTCGAACTCAAAACCGTCGAGTCGACATTCGGTATCACGTTGTGAAGGTGGAGGAATAAACGATGTTTTGGTTAAAAGTAATTTTATATTCAATGCTATTGGCATTGGCAGGGTGCGGTGGAGACAGCGCACCTAACAATGATAACTCAGGTGGTTCGGGTGGCGGCGATACAGAAGTCACGCCACCAACCATTCCGCCAAGCTCAAAGAGCATTCGGGCGGCTGATTTTCATTTAACATTTGATATCAACACGGGCATTGATGCATTAAACGTCAATTTTTCAACTTTTGTGTCATCAATGGAAAATAAGTCTTTATCAATAACTGAGATAGCAGCTTTAAGCAAAGACGCTCATTGTCAGATTTTAAGCTCTGATCCAAAAAGACTTCAATTCGCGGTATCTCCCAAAACAGCGAAGACCTGTGTTTATCGCTATACCGTCACCGATGGCATCGCTTCAACAGAGGGAATGGGGCGAGTTACTTTCAGTGCCAGTCAATCAAATAGAACTCAAAAGGCTTCGTCAGGCATATCCACACTGAGTACAGTTCTTCCCTCTGTTTCAAAATCAACAACATTAGGAGAAACGTTAACATTCAGTTTAGCCGACGAGTTTAGCACAGAATTAACGTTGATGACACACCCATTATTCTCGGAAGCCATTGCAGCTTACGGCACCGGCGTTCCGATAATTACAGAGTCTGGGGATGTCACTTATGACGCCGTCGCGACGGGGAGCTCATTGGCCTATTTTCATATATTGGATGATCAAAACACACCTGATGACAAAAGTGACGACATTATCTACAACGGCACGTTAATTATTGATGTATCAGGGACTACTAATAATCCCCCATCAGCTTCTGATGCGACATATTCAATCTTAATTCCAGCAGGAAATGAAATAGAAATCGATATTACCGATTTTGAAGGAAGCTCATTAATTGACGATGTCGATGGGGACTCACTTCAGTTAGTTGCTGCTTACACAACAAATGCCTTTATTGAGCTGTCCGACACTCTTGACGTTAATAATACAAAATTTAAATTTAAAAGTGATACTTTCGGAGAAAAGAAAATTAATTATGTCATATATGACCACAACAAAGACGGGGTAGCATCGGGTGAGCTGACGTTAAACGTGGGGCATACTTTAGGAGGTAAGGTCATATTTACTCAATATGGTTTGGGAAAGTTGTTCGATGGTAATGTACTTGGGGTGTATTCTACCGCGCCAGGGGCCGTATCTTTTTATAAAGAAACGATAGAGCCATACATAACATCTAAAGGACTGACCGTCAGAGATATTTATCCTGCAAACAATTGGGCATTAGCTCTACATTTATCAGACAATAGCTTATTAATTTTTTCCTTAATAGGGACGAACTCCGAATATACTGATCGTTACTGGAAAGTATTTCCTGATTTCAAATCCTTTACCACGGCGCCAGTATATAACAGTAAGCGATTGGGGCTGCCAGCAACAACAACAACAGTTGTAGTACGTGGCGATGGGACATTAGAAGGTTTTTCTTCACCAAACACTCGACATACCAGCGAATTTTATCGAAAAATAGAAGAAGCGATCAACGCTATTTCTGGCGAATACTCTTCTGTAATAATGATAGGTAGCTACAATTTCGTCGCACAAAAAGAAGATAATTCGGTTATTGTTTTCGTATGGAATGGTAGCAAACAAGAATATGAACAATACTCAGTAAAACCATCTAGCGGCGCTATATTATCCACAACGAGCCAAATAGATGATAATACCATAGTAGTACAGAACAGCATGGGAGAATTGATTAAGTTGACAGATACTCCCAATGAAGTGATCGATTATTTAATAACAAATAGAATTTCTATAAAAAAAATATTAACATCCCACCATACCACTGCAATTTTAACTAATAAGAGTGACCTATTTTCCGGATTTAATAGATTGTATGTCATAGATAACTACAAAAATAAATATCAATATGTTGATGATGAGATCATTAACATAAAACTTGGTGGTAGCTTCGCTGCCTATCAAACAGCTTCCGGAAAATTGGACGGATTAAGCTACGAACACAAGATTGCTATAAATAGCACAAGTCCATTAACTGACATTACCGTTAACTTTGATTTATTAACAGATGAACAAAAAAATGATGTAGCCTATTATACGACTTCTAGCGATGCTCTCGCGATTATTAGAGCATCTGATTCCAAAGTCGCGATTGTTGATTTTACAGGCTATACAAACACTACGTTATCAGCTAAATCCATTATTAGTGAATACACTATTGGTGCTGGGACATATGCAAACGAAAATCCTTTTTATATAGGTCGTAACGCGTTTTTATTAGAAAAAACAGACGGAGCATGGGATTTTGTACAAGGAGTAAAAGTGGATGGTTTTATTGTGGGTAAACCGAATTTTCCAACCTTATCAGAGTCCCCTGTTTTGATAAGAAGCAATCAACTGCTTCTTTTTTCTAACAATGGAAGCATCAAAGCCAAAGGCAGTACGACAGCTAATTTTTATCCAATAGATAAATTTATCGACAATGGTTTTTTATTCCCTATCGCCGACATTGATAATGATGGTTTAAGTAACATAGAGGAACGTGAATCTTGTGATATTACAGAAAGTTCACCAGACTCACTAAAATACGAGGATTTTACTTGCTTAAATGCAGCGTTAGATGATTCAGATGCCGATCTTGTTAGTGATTCATTTGAAAGAATGCATCAAGCTCCCACACAAGGAAATAGCCTATCTCCGACTAGCTACTTAGATGAGACTTATATTGATGACGGTAAAGCTAATATACGGGATACATATAGAGACATAGATAAAAACGGAATTATCGATTTCTTAGAGTAAGGAAAAATTAGCAACGAAAGACATTGTTATGACTAAAGAAGACATAGACAAAGCCGTTGAGGCGATCATGTTGTTGCGTCCGGCGCCACCATCCAGAGGAATGGTGACGTCGAACGCTATCTCTGTAAAAAAACGACGTGATGACATGGAATACGCTCATTTAGTTGAAGCAATCACGGCGGGAGATATCGCATCGCCCTCCTACCTCCTTGAACCACCAAAGAAAAAACAAGAGTCAAATACTTTTAAGTTTTTGCTTTAACACATTTGATATATCACAAACAAAGATAGATGTGCCGATAGCGGCACATCTATCTCTATAAAAGAATACTGTTATGCCGACACAAACCTATTATGAACTCCTAGAAGAATTAACGGTTCATCAAAAAAAACAAGCGCTCTGGCGTTGGCAAATTTTTCAAGCCGCTGAAATGCTTCGTTCGACCTTATCTTCTTTCCTAGGGGTTGATTATCTTACTTATAATGAAGGTCATTATCGCTATGTTGAATTGTTAACCCCAGCCCTTACTCCTTTTCATTTAACCGCAGACGGCGTTATTGAATACATTCAACGCATACCAACGGTAAACATTGTTATCGTGGTTGCTCTAGAGCTTGATTCAGGCATGACACTCTGTCTTTGCCCTATTCAAATCCGTTTAGCCCATAAAAAAATTGAATATCGAATTACCAAAGAGGGAGGACGATGGATTTCTGACCCTCAAATTATGTTGAAATGGGTATATCAAACGCTAAAGAGAAACATCGCTAAGCTTCCTACATCAAACTCTACACCAAGTCATTTTCTACATAAAAATGCACAGGAAAGCCTTGAGCTTTGATTAATACGCCTAAGAAGGTCAATCAACATGAACATTGAATCGACATTGCAGTTACTTCGTCGAGCTAATGAGTACGAAGCTTACATTACGTCAAAATTAACAATGAAAAACGAACACTCTTCAGAAGAGCTTTTTCAACTTCGATGTCGCGCCAAAAGAAAATTTCCAGAGTTAAGAGAGAAACCATTGACGAAGAGTGTTGAGCTTGCACTATTTAACGACATGCTTCATCGCTTAGCACTCAAGCTTGGTTTTCATGAAGAGCGTTCAGGCCTCGATATCCGTTATTTTCGCAAGAACTAATGAAAGGAATGTGTACGATGAATAAACATTATTCGTATTGTCTAGCCGGAATATTATTGATGTTGTCGTGGGCAACTTCAGCGCAGTCTCTTACCATTGAAGATGCAGTTAGCTTTTGGAAATTAAATGGCCAGAAGTTTTCTCATATCCAAACGTGCTCATCGTTAGAAGGTAAACGACAAGGACATCAACGCATTTTTTTTGCATCAACATCTTGTGTATTGAGTGAATTTGCCACTTATGTATTAGCCAAAGAATGCCAAGCGTCCTCACCAGTCAATCAAATTGGCATCTTTCAAACAGAAAATCAAAAAGAGCTGATGCGATTTACTGTCTCACCTGAAACCTGTCGATTGGTGAACGCTCCTTCATCCCTCCCTCGTCGTCAAGAGGTTGCCCAACAACCAGAGCAGGTGCCGGTAAGCAATATCAATCCAAAACGCAAGCGTGCTTATGTCATTCAATTCTTCTCAGGTCACGTTCCTCCAAAAGAAGGGGTAAATAAATGCGTTGGTATTCCCCTCTATATTCATGAGGTCAATGGTACGTACTATTTGTTCAGTCAATTTTTCAATCGATATAGACAAACAAAGCAAGTTTTCAATTCACTAAAAAGAAGGTGCCCAGAAACCTCCATGTGGATACGCCCAGTCACCGTATCTTAGATGTGAAGCCACCGACAAATGTGAGGACACTATGCAGACGAAATTGCACGATTTTATAGCAGCGAAATGCTATGGCGACGAAATATTGGCATACATTGCCATTCATGAGTTTGCGTCTCAATTAAGACGATTGCAAACCGAAAGCGATACGTACCAATGCCAACGTCAGTTGCAAGAACTGAACTGGAGGGCAAGCATGATAAACATGGTTTCTTTTAAGGAGGACTTAACCCATCTTGAATCGCAATTGCCTCAACTGTCTATCGAACAAAGAAGCCAAAAGCTGAGAGCTATCTATGACCGCCACATTGCCAAACTTCATTGCATTAGAGATGCGACTAACACCAACGAAAATAGTCCTTTTATAAATCACGGGAGGCATTATGAGAAAACAGTGTGGCACACCAGAAAACAAGTATAACCCTGAACTTCATCAGAAAATAGTTTTAATAATCAACAACTTACTGGATCAGCTGGACTACTCTCATGCTTTACAGCTGTCGGCCTTTATGCCGTTAGTCATCATCACTCGCATGATGGAACAAGGAAACACACTTGAACAAGGTGGACTTTGTCTGAGGCAAATAGCTCATTGTTGTCGCTTAATGGGACAACTTGATGAACAATTTTATGAGTCAGCGCTATATCAACAAAATCACCTCGCATTACTTGAACTAGGAAGAAGCCTAGAGTGGTATGACACCACCATTACTCGTTGGATTAATTTTGCACAAGGGGAATAATTCAAACAATGAAGGGGTCCGCTTGGAAAACGGAAAATATCCTACGTTAAGCTCATATTTTAATGGTTTCCATATGTTTCCCTACAAGGATAACTTTCAACTAATTTATAACTTTTGAGCAAGTTTTTGCCCCGACGCTTTAGCTGTTATTCTCTTCTCTGTCAGTGGAGTGAGAGTAGTACATATGGCAACTAGAGAGAAACATCTACAATACGGCAAATCGCTTGGGCTTTGGCAAGGTGGACGAAAAGTGATTGAACCGGACGTGGACAGGCGCATCGAGCGAGTCAAGGCGGCATTAGCGGAGCGTGATGCAGAAGAGTTGCGCCAAAAGAGAGCGGTGCAACAGGAAAATGCGTATGTCAGTGACAGTTTATTGGCTTCTCAAGAGGCTCAGAAACACTCCCCGCAATACGCTGAAGGCAAAAGTATTGCTGAAATCTACGGGATCCCCGCACATACGGAAGGTTTAGCCTCTCAGCTGGCGTTGAGTGATTCTATTGGTTTGCAATGCTCTCTTGAAGAAGAAATGGCGAAGAACCATCAGCATGTAATGATTGTTGATCTTGAGGATGCTCATAAAATTTTGCATAACGTTTGGCTTGATGCTGGTAAAAACGTTGCTGCTCTTGCTATGAGTATCAATACAGTGAAATCATGGCTCAAACATGCGTTTGTGAATGGTACACGCATCAATATGGATGGGAAAAAATATCCGCTTAACTCGTTTAAGTCGATGCAAGCTGGCTTTAGCCCTCAATCTAGGGCTGCAAACTTTAAAGGAGCCGGAGCCTTAACGTTTGTGGTATCGGCCAGCATAGCCACAACCGATTTAATATTTAAGGATGATTATCACCTAGTGGATTGGTTCGGCAATGTTGGCTCTGACATGTTCAAATTTATGCTCCAGAGCGCAGTTGGTGAAGCCGCCTTATTTGCTGCTGCTTTCTTAGGTCAACCCATAATTATCGGTGCAATTGCTGTAACAGCGACATATGTTCTAATTGAATGGGCTTGGGGCGAATACAAAATTTCTCAAACGATAGTTGAAAGGTTAGAAGGTGCGATATAAAACTAAAATCCGTTTGGCTGGCTTGTTTTTTATTTCATTAATGTTGCTGTGTTGGCTTTATCCTTCTTATGGGGTTTATCTGGATTACCTTGATCTATTGAATCGAGCCGATACTGTGCAAGTCTCCATTATTACTTTGTGGGTTCCTGTTGGTGTTTTTGGGGCTTTAGTGTGTGTGCTTTTTATGACACCTAAAGCGTTGCTATACGGGAAAAAAATCAATGAGCTTTATTCTCAAAGAGCTATGCAGTTAGCTAACAAAATTAGTCTTTATTTTGCATTAGCAGGTGTGGCGTTTGCTGCTGGATGGACATATCACTCTATCGACTTGTTAGAAAAATATGGGTATGTGTACAGTCGGGATTTGACTAAGATAACCCCCACCGGTATTCATTTGATGTACATAAAATCGAGACATTAAACGCTGATAAAGAGCCCTAATCAAAGTTAAATTAGGGCATTGGCTGTACGAACCCTCATAACGGTTTGCCTTGTTGTATTGAATACACGAGCGATAGAACTAATACTTTCTCCGTTCTTTATTCGTAAACAAACTTCCTGTTGTTGCTCTTTGTTAAGTGATGGAGGGCGACCAAACCGCTTACCTTCAGATTTTGCACGAGCTATTCCTGCATGAGTCCTTTCAACAAGTAGATCTTTCTCAAACTCAGCCACAGCGGAAATAACTTGCATCGTCATCTTTCCAGCCGAGCTTGTTAGATCTACGCCCCCTAAAGCCAAGCAATGAATACGGACACCTAATTCTTCTAAATGCTCGACAGTTTTTCGGATGTCCATAGCATTGCGCCCCAATCTATCTAATTTGGTCACAACAAGCACATCGCCTGGTTCTAATCGATCGAGTAATCGAGAAAACTCAGGACGTTCATTTGCCGCAACAGAGCCGCTGATGCTTTCTTCCATGATACGGCGTTTCTCTATATGGAATCCTGCGGCTTGAATTTCTTGCCGTTGGTTTTCTATCGTTTGCTCTAAAGTGGACACTCGACAATAGGCAAAAACACGTGACATAGTTCATTTTCCTGTACGAAAAGGGAGTACTAATTACAAAGGGTGTACGAAATTACTTTGGTATAGTTTAGTACATATTATATGGTAGGGGTACGAAACCGAACAGTTTCGTACATGTATTTTCTATCAAGCTCCAATAAGTTAGGAAGATGTTATGCCGAGACGACAAATATTGAGTATCGAGGAAAAAGAAAACCTGCTAGTGATACCTGATGACGATATTATCTTGACTCGGATCAGCTTCCTTAGCGACCAAGATATCAGTTTGATAAACAAGCATCGTAAATCAGAAAACCGATTTGGCTTTGCTATCATGCTTTGTTACTTGCGTGGGCCTGGGTTTCTTCCTGATACTCAGCACCCTCCCCATGGGGGCATTGCATCTAGAGTTTCGATGAGACTGTCCTTGTCTTCTGACCTTTGGGGGAAATACGCAGAAAGAGAAGAAACTCGCTGGGAACATTTAGCAGAGCTATATCGTTATCTCGGTTTGAATCCCTTTAACAAGCAGAGAAAACAGGATTGTATCAATCATCTTCTACCCCACGCAATGCGAACAGAACGTGCATTTCTTCTTGCTGAAGAGATGCTTGAATGGCTACATAATAACCATATAATTTTTCCCACAATTGAAGTTATTGAACGCACATTAGCTGAAACCACAACTCTTGCCGATAAAGCGGTATTTTCTTCTCTCACTACTTCTTTAACTCAGAAACATCGAGATGCGCTTGATAATCTTCTCGTATCCGAAGGGGGACGACCTTCACGGTTAGCGTGGTTGTTGCAGCCGCCAGGGACAGCAAATGGAAAGAGTGTCTTACGACATATCGATCGACTAACGACCATACAGAATATAGCTTTACCAAAAGGGATAGAAAGAAGCGTTCATCAAAATCGCTTATTAAAATTGGCACGTGAAGGGAAAAAGATGAGTAGCAGAGATCTGGCCAAGTTCTCCGCTAAACGGCGATATGCAACATTAGTCTGTGTACTAGAAGAAGCCCGAGCTACATTAACTGATGAGATCATTGAGCTACATGAACGAATACTAGGGAGTATTTTCAGCAAGGCAAAATATTCACAAGCAGAGCGGCTTCAACAATCCGGCAAACTTATCAGGAATAAACTACGCCAATACATATCAGTAGGTGAAGCACTATTGAATGCGCGACAGTCTGGTCAAGATCCTTACGAGGCTATTGAAGACATTCTTCCTTGGGAAGCGTTCGTTACCAGTATTGAAGAAACTCAAAGCCTAGCGAAAAGAGACAATTATGATCCTCTCCACTTAATCATAGATAAATACAGCACATTAAGAAAATATGCGCCACGAATGTTGTCTACTTTGCATTTCAGTGCAGCTCCTTGTGCAGTGCAACTAAAGAGTGCTTTAGATGTACTCACACACATGTACAGAAAGCAGCTCAGAAAAGTTCCCGCTTCAGCTCCACTGGACTTCATTCCGGAAAACTGGAGAAAACTGGTGATGACACCTTCCGGAGTTGATCGAAAGTATTACGAATTCTGCGTTCTAAATGAACTTAAAGGCGCATTACGTTCAGGTGATATATGGGTAAGTGGTTCAAGACGTTATAAAAATTTTGATGATTATCTAACCCCATATCAAGACTTTGAAAAAGCTCGAGATAATGAACAACTGCCTTTATCGGTATCAACGAATTTCCATGAGTATTATCAGTCCAGAATAGCCTTGCTTTCATCCAGATTAAAGGAAGTCAACACGCTAGCTATGATTGGTGAATTACCAGATGTTGAGGTATCAGATAGAGGGTTAAAAGTCACTCCTCTTGATAACAGTGTCCCTCCAGAGGTATCGTCCTATGCTGATTTAGTTTACGGCATGCTGCCACACCCTAAAATCACTGAGATACTAGATGAAGTAGACCGTTGGACTTCTTTTACTGACCACTTCACTCACCTTAAAAATAGGCATGGAAAGCCAAGGAACAAGAAGTTGTTAATGACGACAATTCTCGCTGATGGCATAAACTTAGGTTTGTCAAAAATGGCGGAATCCTGCCCAGGCACAACTAAAACATCATTGGAAGGCATACAGGCTTGGTATATAAGGGATGAAACGTATTCGTCAGCGTTAGCTGAGCTCGTCAACGCTCAGAAAAAATGTCCGCTGGCTACTTTTTGGGGAGATGGTTCAACGTCGTCTTCTGATGGGCAAAACTTTCGAGTAGGTAACCATGGGCGTTATGCAGGTCAAGTTAATCTTAAATACGGCCAAGAGCCTGGTGTCCAGATTTATACTCATATTTCAGATCAATACAGTCCTTTTTTCACGAAGGTAATCAGTAGAGTCAGAGACTCAACGCATGTGCTTGATGGATTGCTTTATCACGAAAGTGACCTTGAAATAGCCGAGCATTACACCGATACAGCAGGCTTCACAGAGCATGTCTTTGCTTTAATGCATCTACTAGGATTTGCCTTTGCCCCACGAATTAGAGATCTTCATGATAAGCGCTTGTATATAGAAGGAAAGCCGGAGCAATACCCAGGACTTAAATCCATTATCTCTCCAACAAGTTTGAAACCAAAAGATATCGAGCCACATTGGGATGAGGTATTGCGTCTTGCCACATCAATTAGGCAAGGGACAGTCACCGCTTCTCTGATGATGAAAAAACTGGCTAGTTACCCCAAACAGAATGGATTAGCTAAAGCATTAAGAGAAATTGGCAGATTAGAAAGAACGTTGTTCATGCTTGATTGGCTTCGAGATCCGGCTTTGCGCCGCAGAGTACAAGCTGGTTTGAATAAGGGTGAATCACGTAATGCTCTTGCTAGAGCTGTTTTTATGCATCGGCTTGGGGAAATAAGAGATCGAAGACTTGAGAATCAAAGCTATCGAGCAAGTGGACTGACTCTACTTACAGCAGCAATTACATTATGGAATACGGTGTATATAGAAAGAGCTATAGAGGCCCTTAAACGAAAAGGTATCGAAGCGGATGGAGATCTGATTGCTCACCTATCGCCACTTGGTTGGGAACATATTAACCTCAGTGGTGATTACATATGGCGCACCAATACCAAGTTATCACCGAAAAGATTTAGGTCATTAAGGCCTGTGGATTTAAAGTCGTACAAGAAGCCTTAACGTAGGATATTTTCCGTTTTCCAAGCGGACCCCATATAGAAGACGGGTGATTTTTGCCATTCTGTAGCAATCAGAGAATGGAGCCAGCAAAAATCACCCTAAATTTAGCTATTTAACGTAATAGGCATAATCTACCCCACAGATGTAAGCCCTATTTAGAAATGTCCTCTTTTCTCGCTAGCTCTGGAGAGTAACCAAAATCACAAGCGATACGAACGGCCATACTTGGCCGTCGTTTAAACGCTCGATCAAAATACTGCGTAAACAATCGAATGTATTCGTCATACGATGTGCCACTGTCCTTACTCGCTCGATCTGCAATATCTTCAATCTGACTTTGCCAGTGGTGGGGATTCATACGTTGCTCTCTCATCATCAATTTAACTCTGTAGTATTTGATGTGTGAGCGTTGAGATAGTTCTCGATAGATTTACGACTCACGAATGATCCAACAAAGGAGCGTTGGTGAGCGCCAAAAAATCCGTTGTCCATCATACGAACGAGGACACGCAGCTCATCATCACTGATGATTTCGTTTAGGGTGTGGTTAATGCTACAATTCACTTGCATCTTAATTTCCTATATTTTGAGGTGTTTGCCTCTCAGCGCAAGTTTGCCGACCTAGCTGAGAGGCTCTTATATGTATTACATGTGTAATACATATTTCATGGCATTTTATCAATTACCATAGCTAATTGATGATTTAGCTCAACAACCTCTTCTTCTGATAGATTGTTTTTATATTCAACTAGTGCCCGATATAGCTTAGCTGCTGATGATTTATGAGTAGTTAACAAATCTACTTCATCAACCCAGTCCCCAATAGCTTTCTTATCAGCTAAAGATACTCTCAATGTCAAAGGGGGGACTTTATATGACGTAGTCACTTTTTTCTTAACGGTAGTGATACCACCATCAATCTTAGTCTTATTGTCAGTTTTCAATGATATTGACGTTGACGCGCCTTTTTTTCGAAGTTTACTCACCTGTATTACCTATGTATTACATATCAATAATGAAGCTTGCTAGCTTTCGATAGTCATTGTTAACTAACGAACCTTGCTTATAGAAACGAACAGGGGATGATACCGCATTGGCTTGACCAACATGCTCTGAGCGTCGTATAGCGAATGGCAAAAGTTTGTCTTGGACAGTGTCCAACTCTTCATCAATAAATTCATTGATAACCGTGTTACGAACATCAACTTCATTTCTCAATATAAAATAATTAGCGTCTTCATCCTTAATTTCTGAAACAGCTTCAAGCAAAGGATTAATACCATCCAGAGAGAATGCCCCAGAATCTACAGGGATCAAGATGAGATTCGATGCTTGGATTGCATTGAGAGTTGTTAACGATAAATTTGGAGGGGTATCAAGGAGCACGTAATCATAAACATCATTTAGTTTTGCGAGCTGTTTTTCCAATATACGTTCACGATTAATTTTTGTTAGTGAAGTTTCTATAACCCTTGAGAGTTGAAAATCAGCGGGAACAATATCTAGATTTTCAATAACAGTATCGCCAACGCAAGTTGGACGAATAAGATCGATAATAGACACAACTTTAGGCTTATCAAACATAGCAGCAACAGTGACATTAAAATCAAACTCTCTTAGCCCTGTGAGAGTTTTAGAACAATTACCTTGTGGGTCTAGATCCATGACTAACACCTTATTTTTTCTAGCCAGTTCTGACGCTAGATTAACAAGGGTTGTTGTTTTACCTACTCCACCTTTTTGATTAGCTACACCAATAACTTTCATAATGACTCCATGTATTACATATGTAATACACAATAACACCCAGCAAGAACAACGTCAACACCAAAATATGTATTACACATGTAATACAGCTAAATACATCCCACTGTAGTTGAAATAATTGCACTATACACACTCGTGTGTATAATATTTGTTAGGTCGGAGGTAATATGAAATCTAAAGACCTAATAGATGAACTGCTCGCCGCAGGATGTGAGTTTGTAAGGCATGGGAAAGGAAGTCACCAGATCTGGAGATCTCCAATAACTGGAAAGAAATTTCCTGTACCACACCCGAAAGGCTCCTTACCAATAGGCACAGTACGTTCTATCAAAAAAGACGCGGGCATCTAGCCCGCGCACTTGGAGGTAACGATGTGGTTTACATTGGGTGTAGAAACACCAAAAGATAAAGATTCCTCTTACGGGATCGTCGTTCCAGCTCTTTGTAATGAGCATTATTCCTGCTATAGCGCATCAGATAGCAGTAAAGAGATAGCGGCACATTCAGCAGAAGCGATAGAAAGCATTTTAGAAGAAATGCTTGCCGATGGTTTTGATGTGTTAGGACTAGAAGACCAGGGAGCATTGATTTATAAAGAAGATCAAAGCTACAGTTTTTGTGATGTTTGGTTACAAATAGAAATTGACGTAAGCAAATACAGTGGTAAAAGCCAAAGAGTCAATATTTCTCTACCAGAATCACTACTAGCTGTGATCGACCGTAAAGTAGAGAATAGTGATCTCTATCGAGATCGAAGTCATTTCTTAGCTATCGCAGCCAGAAATGAGCTGTGATGGTTAAAGTACAATAGTTCCAAACATAATGGCGAAGTGTTAATGACATTTCGCCATTTTTTTATTTGTACAATGTGACGTTGTAACTATTAATTTCATGAGGAGCTGTGCGACGAATACTAGAACGCGCTCACGCAGTGAGTAAGAAGCGTCCTATCCGGGGTTTTGCGCCCATTTCAGCGAAAAGTCCAAAGTTGGCTCTCAGCCCTTTAGTTACAAGGGATTCCGAAGAGTAGTAGCGAATAAAAAGACTCCGAAGGAGCCTTTTTAAATTCAAACATTGTGACAAAATCATCGAGCTTTCACGTACATCAGATGTATTCCTGTTGGAGTGATTCTTGTTAAATCTCGGCTGTACACATACCCATATTTTTCTAACAAATCGATAGAGTGATATGTCCATCCAGCAGCAAATGCCACACCAGCTAACGCAAAATAAAGACTAATTTTATTGGCTAACTGCATCGCTCTTTGAGAGTAAAGTTCGCTAATTTTCTTTCCATATAACAGTGCTTTAGGAGTCATTATAAAAAAACAACCTAAGGCTCCTAAAAAACCAATAGGAACCCACAGAGTAATAACGGAAACTTGTACGACCTCAGCTCGGTTTAATAGATCAAGATAATCTCTATAAACTCCATAAGAGGGATACCCCCAACAGAGCAGTCCAAAAAAAAGAACAAAGACACCGGCCAAGCGTAATTTAATCTTGTGTGACATTTTCAAGTCTCCTTACAATTTCACTGGAAACTTTGTATTCCCCCCACGCCCATTCAATAAAGACATATGTCGCAGTCACAAAGAGCGCGCCAGCCAAAACAGGGCCTCCTAGGGCCGCAGTGGCAAACAATACAACCTCACCAACAGCAGTCTGAAGCATGAACTTGAACATGTCAGAGCCAACATTCCCAAACCAATTCACTAGGTGGTAATCATCTTTGAATACTAGGTCACTGGTAGCAATACTCGCAGATACTACAAACGTTAAAACCCCTGCACCTTTAAAGTTTGCAGCCCTAGATTTCGGGCTAAAACCAGTTTGCATTGCTTTAAATGAGTTCAGCGGGTATTTTTTTCCGTTCATGTTAATACGAGTGCCATTCACAAACGCATGTTTGAGTGCTTTCCCGTTCTGATCTGTCCCATTGAATGCGACAAAGATTTTTCCTCGACTCTCAACAAGATCCGCCTTAATGTTCATGTCCCCGAATTGCTTAGCAATAGACGCAGCGTCAAACATCGGCTCTGTGTGGTTGAACCATGATTTTGCTGTATTAATACTCGCAGCAAGAGCTGCAACGTCTTTACCAGAATCGAGCCAAACGTTATGCAATATCTTGTGCGCATCTTCTAAATCCGTGATAAGCACATGCTGCATGTTCTTAGCCATTTCGTCTTCCAGAGAACACTCTAAAGCAAGAGAATCACTTAATACTTTTTCAACCGTTTGAGTTTGGCTATATAACAAAGGCTCTGAGCTATAAGGGTCGTTAACTGGAGAATAGGGTTGAACGGAGGCTACCTCTGCACTTCGACCAGACGGCGCATGAGCGAGTTCGCTAGTAAACTGTTCAAGTATCCCCTTTGATACTTCACCCATCGGTTTTAACGGACGCTCAAGTGGATTAGCTAACCCATCTTCCGTAGGATTTAAACGACTACGGATCGCATCATTCATGTTCTTAAATGCCTTGATGCCTCTTGCTTCAAGCGCAAGCTGCTCCTGCTCTTTCTTTTGGTAAAAGGCATTTTGATCCTGTGTGTATGCTCTTTGAGCATCAAAAATAGTGGGATATGTAACTCTTTTGTAAACCAATGAATTCACAATAGGATCATGCCCTAAATGTTGCTGCATAGCGGTTTGGTCATAAAACATATCAACGGCTTGATCGAATGTGACGTGACACTTTTCCCAAAAAGCACTACCGCGCTGTGCGAATGGATAGTTTCGACCTCTCGGTGGAGGATTTCTGCTCATGATTTGCTCACATTGTCGAATAAAGAGCATGAAATCATAGCGATTTTTCTTGGTGCGTCATATTGGTCATATATTGAATAGGCAACTTCACTATCAAAACGCTCATTTTGGCAGTGACAAAAATCAATATGTCTTATCATCAATTAAACGTTCATGCTCTAACCTCTTTGCCACTCGAATGACCGTTCTGTCTGAGACATTGGTTAGCTTTGCAGTATCGCGAATACTCAATTTATTGATGACTCGCAACTGATAGATTTTTTCGTGGAGCTCGAGGTTTGGTTGTCTGCCACGATATTTCCCTTCCTCTTTGGCCTTTTTTATCCCCTCAGCCTGACGGCGACGCCGATCTTGGTAATCTTTGCGAGCGATGGCTGCCAACATGTCCATCATCATGCTGTTTATCGCTTTGATCATAGAGCTGGTAAATTCATCGGTGACTTGAGGAGATAGAGCGATATGACTGGTCGGTAAATCTAGGCTGATCACTTTTAATGCTTTCTTGCTCAGCATTTCTTTCAATGTGAACCAACTTTTTTCATCAAGACGTGAAAGGCGGTCAATCTGCTCAATGAGGATCGCATCACCAACAGCTGCATCATCAAGTAATCGTAGAAGTTCAGGCCTTTGCAAAGATGCGCCTGATTCATTCTCAATATACCAACCCGCCACACGGTAGCCTTTATCCTGAACAAAGCTTTGTAAGGTGTTCTGAGCACGTTTTGCATTTTGATCAGATGTTGATGCTCTTAGGTAGCCAAATATGTACATAATTCACTCGATATGACATTTACATGATGATCTTAATGATCATGTCATTTAGGTTATGACATAGCAGGGTTTAATGTCAAATTTAACCCGTGTCTTTTAGGTACACTCAAATTTCATGCAGGCACAGTTATCCCTATGTCGAGTCGTTCAATATTTATTAACACAAAATAAAAAACAATGAGAAAAGTTAAACCAAGTCGAATCCAAATATTAACGGAACAAGAAGTCCATGAACTTTACTCCCGTCCCGCATTTAATCAGAATGAGCGTGAAGAGTTTTTCTCGATAGACCCGAGTATCGAGAAAGCGCTATCAAACATGGGAAAGATTGAAACTAAAATTTATTTGATCCTCCTAATTGGCTATTTTCGAGCCAAGCCTGTTGTGCCGCAATTTAGATTGCGAGACGTGAAACAAGATGTTGATTACATTTACGCCACTCACTTCCCCAACAGAAAACCGAAATATCCCCTCATTGCTAAAAGCACACGAGCGACACTGATCTT
This sequence comes from Vibrio sp. K4, assembly GCF_051122595.1. Taxonomy (NCBI): domain Bacteria; kingdom Pseudomonadati; phylum Pseudomonadota; class Gammaproteobacteria; order Vibrionales; family Vibrionaceae; genus Vibrio; species Vibrio sp. K4. Next base: position 33,302 of record NZ_CP178579.1, on the reverse strand, counting down.
GAAGATGCACGAACTACTCGGCTTCAAACGATTAACCAAATCAGCCGAGAAGGCGTTATTAGAAAGATTGCAAGATGTGGCTACGATATGTACCTATCCTAAATACATTTTTGATGAGAGCTTGGCTTTCTTCGGTCAACAGCGCATTGGCTTGGTTGGATATTCGACATTACAGAATATGATCACCACTGTCTTAGCAAATGAGCGACAGCGAACAGAGTCAATTCTTTCAAATCAAATGTCAGATACAACTCGAGCCCAACTTAAGAAAATACTACACACCAAGGGGCGGCTAAACCAACTATCAATACAAAAAGGCTCAGCTAAAGACTTTACTCCAGCAGAGCTTAATCGTGAAATAGAGGCACACAATACCATAAAGAGTGTTTATCAGGATGTGAAACGCCTCATCAGCGAGCTAAAGTTGTCACAAGGGAACTTGAACTATTACGCTTCTATTATCCGGCATCAATCTATTTACAAAATTCGTCGATTTCCTGAATGGCAGGGCCTGTTGTATATGGTGTGCTATTTATTCTTTCGCTACCAAGAAACGAATGACAAGTTAGTGACAGCCTTTCAGTATGCGACTCGAAAACAAAGAGAAGCCGCCTCCGCGGCAGCGAAGCAGCAAATAGCCGATGAATTAGAAGTGGTTAGGGACAAGCTAACCCATGCAGGCAGCATATTGAAGCTTTTCGTGGATGACTCAGTGAGTGATCAAGTCAATTTTGGTGATGTACGGCAAAATGCCTTCGACATCATGTCTAAAGATGAGCTACAGCTTATCAGTCAGCACCTACATCAAAAAAACTTCGACAAGCGTCAGTATGAATGGGAGTACATTGACACTCAGTACAGAAAAGTAGCGAAGACGATAAGACCTCTTTTTCTTGCTATTGATATTGAATGTGAGCCAGGGCAATCATTGCTTGCCTCTCAGTTGCAGGCGGCAAAATCAGAACTCCAAAAAGAAAAACACATTTGCACAGCAGATCAGAGGCTTATTCTTAAGCAAGATAAGGGGCACATCGTAGAAGCAGGCAGTGCTAATCCGCGGCGATTTGAATATTACTTGTACCAAAAAGTTTCACGAATGCTTGATAGCAATCATATTTTCATCAATGAAAGTGCAAAGAATAAGCGCCTAGAAGATGACTTAATCCCTATTTCTGAGTGGGAGCATAGAGAACATATTATTGTTAATACTGGGCTAGAAAAGTTAACGACTCCTATTGAGAAAACGCTTACCAATTTAACACAGACCTTACGTAAGAAAATGGAGGTGGTCAGCCGCAACATTAATGACGGTGCAAATGATTTTGTTGTCCATCAACCTAGATCAAATCAACTCACTTGGAAGCTTGCCAATAAGCGCTGGAAGGAGGAAGTAGATAATCCCGTCTACAGCCAACTCCAACATAAGGGGATCATCGAAATCATGGACTATGTCCATCAGAAAACGGGGTATCTCGATGCATTTAAGAATATAGCGACCAAAAAGCAAGGCAGTAAGGCAAGAGAAGAAGACTTATTGGCGTGTATTTTTGGTAATGGTTCCAATTATGGCTTACACCATATGTCGTCGATATCAGACCGAGCTATTGGGGTATTAAGATCAGTGAATGATGGGTATATCAGACCAGAAACCACCAGTAACGCAAATGATGTGATTTCCAATGCCTTGGCAAAGCTCCCAATATTCAGCTATTACACAATTAATGAATCTGCTCCGTTTGGTAGTATTGATGGTCAAAAACATGCTTGTCGTATAAACACATTTAAAGCGCGATTCTCTGCAAAGTACTTCCGTAAAGGAAAAGGTGTTTCGGCTCTCACACTAGTATCAAACCACGTACCAGTGAACACTAAAGTCATTTCAGCGAACGAGTATGAAGCGCATCATGCTTTTGACTTACTCTATAACAATACCAGTGATATAGACCCAAAAACTCTGGCCACCGACACTCATGGCGTCAATAACGTTAACTTTGCGATCCTTGACCTATTCGGATACCAGTTTGCTCCACGCTATGCCAAGTTTAAAAATGTCTTCCATGATCTGTTTGAGATTGATTACGGAGAAGCGTTCGTTTTGAGGCTGCGTAAGCCATTTAACACCTCCTTAATTAAGCGAGAATGGCATAATATTCAAAGGATTATCTGTTCACTAAGCCGTAAAACAACGACGCAGAGTACCATCATAACGAAACTATCTAATGGTAAACAGAATCAACGAACATTAGCGGCGCTTAGAGAATATGATCGGCTCATAAAGTGCCTCTACGTTTTGGATTATGTTGATGATTCAGAGCTTAGACACTTTGTTCAACAAGCTCTGAATCGCGGTGAGGCCTATCACCAATTGCGCCGAGCGATTGCTTCAATCAATGGAAATCAGTTTCGTGGTGGGGATGATTATCAGATAGAGCAATGGAATGACTGTGCGAGGATCATTGCGAACTGCATCATTTATTATAATTCGGCGTTGTTATCTAGCTTAATTGAAAAATTTGAGAAGGAAGGAAACCAAAAAGTCGTGGAGTTGATAGCCGGTCTTTCTCCCGTCGCTTGGCGTCATATCCAGCTTGCAGGGAATTACACATTTGGTCAAAAAAAGGACAATATAGTTTTAGAAAGATTACTTGAAAACTTAGCGCCACTAGGAGAAGAAGAGATGCTAGAAATGGTCGCGTAAAAACTCTATATGCTCTCAGCCATTGTAAATAAAGGGCTGAGAGCCAACTTTGGACTTTTCGCTGAAATGGGCGCAACTCCCCGTGTAGGAAAAATCCCAAAAGGGAAATTTATAAATCGATTTTTACATAAAGATGTTTATTAATTGTTCATTTTCAAAAACAATCATTCCGTATCACACAAGTGTATAAACAATATTTACGATAAAATATTGTTTATAGTTTAGTAACCAATGGAGAAAAGCAAATGGTATCAGCCAATTACTTATTAACTTACAGTATCAAAACAAGCAAATTCAGAATAACTCCACAAGAGAAAGAAGAAGCCCAGAAAAAAGCAAAAGCAGTTCGTGACGCGATCGCTGACATTGACCATCCTGATTGGGAAAAAGTTGAAGATGTCGAAACAACTTTTAAGGGTTCATTTTGGATGGAAACAATTAACCCATTAATGAAAAGGTTGAAGGCAGAAAAAATTGTCACAAACAAGTTTGAATCCATTTTAAGACAAGAAGATGCTTCACATTACTGGGTGTCTATAACATGCCAAATGATGGTAGAAGACGCAGGAAAAAGCTTTAGTTTTGTTGTTTACACATAGTGATATGTTTGCGAGTAAATATTGGTTCGGAAATAACTGTAAACACAATTACGTTTACAGCAACCTGTATACAGCCCACTGTAGTCAATTAATTGTAAACATCAAAAAATAACCATTGCTTTAACGCAACCTCTTTTTTGTCTATAATTCTTGGACTGTTAGGGTAGCTCCCGATGATTGGAAGAGTTCGCTAACTATTTGCAAACTCTTCACGAAAGAACCTAGAGCGAGACTTATATGCCTGTAATCATTAACGGTTACAACCTCCCAATAATGCCAGCGGGATATTCGGACGACTTCCTAGAGAGAACGAGTGAATTAATCACAAACGCTGAGACTAATGCTGGTCTAAAAATAAAGTTCTATCGCGAAAAGACAAATGCGTTTGCTTGTGTGATTAATGCAGACAAAAACGCAGAAGGTCGCCACGACGTGATCACTAAAATGGAATTCAATCAAGATCGTGATGGGTTAATACGAGTATCTAGGGTCTTCGAAAACGAACAATACCAACAAGTTGAATTAGTTGCGACTGAAATGAAACAACAAGGTTCTGGCATAGCTGTTGCGTTATACGAACTGTTGGTGCAGGCCAGTGGAATGAAAATAGTTTCAGATTTCGAACAAATGATCGGCGGTAAGGCAGTATGGAAAAAGCTAGCGACTAGAAATGTTGTAGACGTGCTTGTTTGGAATACTGGAACTGGCGAAAAGCACCCGTACAACGGTAATAATATTGACGACAACGAGATTTGGTCTTCCGATCCAGACAGAAGCATGGAAGTTATCCTTTTAAAGGCTAGAGCGAAAAATTAAAGATAAACACAACCAAACAGTGGGGTCGGCGTGGAATCCCATATTTAATGTTTGACTGTCTGAACAACCTCATAATGGCGAAGTGTTAATGACATTTCGCCATTTTTTACTTGCAAATGTGACATTGTAACTAATAATTTTCATGAGGAGCTACGCGACGAATACCAGAACGCGCTCACGCAGTGAGTAAGATGCGTCCTATCCACATCCTCAGAAGCGATTTGCATTCACGGTAGTATCCGGTACAAAAATTGCCCCTCGCCCTGCTAGACCCTGATTGGCGCTATTGGTGGAATTAAGCTCGGTCATTGAGTTGGGGTTCCACGAAATCATACGTATATGCTCGATAAGTTCCTGTCGAATGACAAAAGAAAGGTTCAGTGCAGCCAGCTAGTGCTTCTAATTTTTTTTAATGTTTTGACTTGATGCTGGCTGTTGGGGCCCGTCAAAAGCTTTCATAGTGGTTCATATTTTTGTTGTGGTTGATTAGCTTTTGATGGGAGGTATCACTGAGCGAAGCGATTATCTTTTCTTAAATATTTATCTTTATATTTATCTATATACAAAGTCTAGGTACTAAGTTTTCATAAGCACGGCATGTTAATCGGGGGTGTTCTTAGGGTAAATCCTTTTTCTATTCTCTTGCACTACCTTTTTAGTGGATAAATGAAAATCCGCATATGGCACGGAAAAACAAGGGAAATAAGGAGAACTATAAGACTGAGGAATGGCAACAAGAGTAGAAATTATGTGATATAGATCAATTTCCATGTTCTATAGACGTGCGAAATCCTCCGCTTGCGCGGATACGCTCAAAATTTAGTGAGGAGAAAAGGCAGGGGTAGGACTGAACGCTTGAAAAATGGAAGCGGTAGCCTCAGCATAGCTATCAAGTTTCTTACCGTTGTAGATCTCTTGGACTTTCTTAGCGATATCTCGGAACGACAACCACTTGAAACACAGTCCTTTGCTCTCCTGACGCTTACGAGTAGCCAAGATAAGCTCAACAATATTAGGATAACGCACAACCTTGAGATCTGAGAAGAAACGCTCAGTGAGCTGCTTGTAAGCTGGAGCGCTACGAACCGCACCTTCTTCTTCATCGACATTCACGTTAATACGTTCGCAATGCAGATAGCCAGCTCGACGTAAATACTTTAACGCTTTCGCAAACGACTTTGGTGCAATGTACTCACCAAAGCGCAAAGCGTAATCTTCCTGAACCTGATCCCAACTGATGGTTTTAATGCCCGCTTCGGTTGGTTCACCAATGCGGCCACCAATCAAATCTGTGTTAACCAGGATGCACGCCAGAACTCGCGCAATGTTTGCACGGCACTGGATGTTGTTCACACCATCACCGCCCCAAGCATATAGGGCTGCAAAACGCTTCTTGTTCGTGATCAACTCTTCACACGCTTTTAAGATACGTGCAAATTCTTGAGGCAAGGTTTCGACAATACCATCACGGCGTAAACGACGAGATCTAAACGCGATCAGAAAGGGGGTTTTAGGTTTTTTGGCATTTTCTGCGGCCACAACGGCCTTGTGTAGCTCAACCAATTCGTGTTTACGCGCCTTACGACGAGCACGATAGGCCGCTTCTGTCGCCGCTTTCTGAGCTTTTTGAGGGTTGTCTGAGAGACAATATTTTCTAGAGGTACGCATCAGACAAAACCTCAGCGTCTATTCTTCCCAAGAATTCCATACTTAAGTAGTGGGGGAGGGGAAGGTGCTGATCTGGTTGTCTGAAAAAATTAGATAAGGTCATTTTTAAGTTCCTACAGAATTTGGGAGTGTCGCGGATTGAGAGTCCGAACACATTCGTTTCAATGTAATCGAAACGATCAAAAAGATCAACTCTTTGATTTCGGGTACAAAAAAGCGCCCACTGTAGGATAGGCGCTTTTATTTGCGAATGCTATAACGTCAGGATCTCACCCCCAACACACTCTAATCTTCGAAAAATACACTACATAGAACGCTATGTAGCAGTGCTTTATGTAATGCACTCTTGAATCGAAGACTGATTGTTATTATACAAAACTTTTAACCATTGGCAACTGCTGACTAACTATGTTCAAAGGCACTAAAGAACCAAAAAAAACAGACATATCTCTACAATAAATCTCCTTCCTCAACTCAAATATATCAATTATGGATTTATCTAAGCGTTTGGATAATGTAAGCGTTATTACTAAAATAATTTTGCCAGAATGCACTCAACTAGAAGGCCAGTGTTTATTATTGTCTTATTTCTATGGAAGAAAAAAGGCGGCTGTATTGTTAGAGAGAGATTCAAATATGATTAAAGTATATTCCTACCGAGCGAGACGAAAGCTAAAAGATCGCAACCAAACAAACAATATAGAAGACTTAGTACTTTATCGACTGTGCGATAAAATCAATTATTGACATCTTACTTAATTAGTCATTTTTGAAAACCTGTGAATAATGCCCAAAAACAGTACCCCTCGTGGGGTACTGCTAACAATTACTTTTGTATACCCGTCATTCAACCTTTTTGATAAATTTAAAATCAACAAATGCGGTAAAAGTGCCAGGATTTTTCTGATGACAGTTAATTACACTAGTGAACTACATGAAAACATAACCCAAATTTGCCACCGCCGTGGAATGCAAAAAAAAGAAGTGCTGGCGGCGGCTTTGTTGCGTAATTCAGACGAGAAACCAAACCTCCTAAAGTTGAGCGACTGTTATACAATATACTGAGTTTCAGGCATACCAAGCCCTGTAAGTTTGTTCAGTGCTTTGATCATGGCGTAAGTCTCGCCAACCTGAGCGTTGTAATTTCTTAGACTTAATTTCCCACCTAGCAACTGTTTTACTCGGTACATTGCGGTCTCTGACAGAGAGCGCTTATGATAGCCATACCGCTTTTTCCACTTCTTGTTGGAGCCGTAGAGCTTCTGGCAACCTACCGCTAAGTTACGAGGATGCCCTTGTTCCCAGAAGGCTGCTCCTTCTCTTGGCGGGATGAGCGGAACAGCTCGCTTGATCCGTATGGCATCATGGCAATTCCTTGTGTCATAAGCGCCATCGCCTGATATCTCAATGATTTTACGACGTGTTTGCTTGAGTAAGTTGGGGAGCACTTCGGCATCAGTTACGTTAGATAAGCTCAGCTCTGCTGCGACTATTTCGTGGGTGCTTGTATCTACCGCGATATGCAGCTTACGCCAGACTCTTCGCTTCCCATCAGTTCCATGCTTCTTGACCTTCCATTCACCTTCGCCATAAACCTTGAGGCCAGTGGCATCAATGGCCAGATGTTGTATTGCTCCTCTGGTTTTGGTTTTAAATGAAACTTCAACTTCCTTAGCTCGGCGGCTTATACAGGTGTAGTGCGGGCAAACAAGCGGGATGTTAGCCAGCTTAAATACGGAGTCTAGAAAACCTTGCAGCGCTCTCAAGGGCATAGAGAAAACGCGTTTCACCATCAGTGCGGTAGTAATGGCTAAGTCGCTGAATCGGCGAGGTCTACCACGCTTGCCTTGTTTGTTTTGCTTCCACTCAGCTATCGCTTCCTCATCAATCCAAAAGGTCAGAGAACCACGGTTGATTAAGGATTTATTGTACTGCTTCCAGTTAGTTGTTTTGTAACGAGGTTTAGGCATGAGGCTACGACGATTGATGGGCGTAGCCGCTCAGATCGTAGTTTCTTGATTTAGTTCCATCGAATTACGCAACAAAGCCGCTGGCGGCTGTAAACATAAATGAAACTAAACGGGATTTTACAGTTACGGATCTATATAAAATAGCAAGTTTTCTCGGACTTCAGATACAAGAACTCCTTCAAAAAAACAATCTATAGAGCTTATTTTTTTTTACTCAAACGTGAAAAATGTAACGATATGGACTTCCAGTGCGTCAGCTAAGCGAGAGAGGGTAGAAAGGGTTGGGCTTTTTTCTCCTCTTTCCACTTTAGTGATATAACCTTCAGAAACACCGGACAACTCCGCTAAGACTTCTGCACTAAAGCCTCGGTTTTTTCTAATTGATCTAATTCTCGCCCCACATTTCTTATTTACTTCAACGAACACCTTGCCGTCTTCATCATGCATCAAAGCATCCCTTATACAATAAACAACGGATTTCCTAACATGAATCTTAATCCTAAATTAAACACAATCAACCGCCTGTCCACTCCTCCAATAAGCACTTTAGAGCTTAAAAATTACAAAAAAAACCACAAAAACAATATTGAATTAGTGACAAAAAATTTACCCACCATTAGAATAGGCTCTTTAGTGCCTATTTGTGGCTAATTTTTTAATGTTCTTTGAAGGCTCTGCACTGACACGCATTTCTTACTCATTGCGTTTCATCAACCTCCACCAATTCGTGCCAAGGCAGACCGTTCGCCGTTATCGAGCTCGTCGAGATGACGACATGATACGGACGTTAGAACGGCCGACGAAGAGGCCACGTCGCATCATTGCTGCGGAAAAAATGCTCTTCAATCACACCCATCCGCAAAGCGGCGGAGGCTGGGCGTTGTTCATAAGCCGGAACAACTCAACGTGCAGGCTTTTATCGATGGTTAAATGAAGAGCAATATTCATGACAGCTAAAGTTCGTTGCTTTAAAGCAAAGCATAAAAATCACAAGCTCTGTGCGAGAGCATTAAGAACCAAAACCGAGCGCGCGACATCCAGCTCACGGGACATGACGCCCGTCAAAACGATGGGGCTTCAATCGCCCGACGACGACACGCTCAATACGCTATTATCTTCGCTGTTCCCGCAGCAGTGATCCGCTTGTGCTTTCTCAGCAGAGAGCACAGCCGGATCTCTAAAGCCGATCATTACACCTTGCTTATTTAAGCAGCCCCATTGGGTCACACCAATGGGGCTTTTTTGTTTTCAGAAAAGAGGAATGCCCAATGAAAGCCAATGGCCGAATCAAAAACCTCAGCAAAAAAGAAGCTGAGCACGCTAAGCGGCAAGCCCACGCCCGTCGCCAACTCGAAATCATGCAAGAACTGCGTGCCCTAGGGCTCAATCCTTACCTTGACGCAAAACTTATCACGCAATAACGCAGCACTTTTTCTAAGAGTGCTGCGTTATTTCTATTTCTGGAGAAGTTGTATGTCTTTAATTCAAAAACTTAAGCGCTCTGGCGAGCGTCTGATATTAGGTGCCTCCGTTGGGCTGTATTCATTTGCAGCTAACGCATCGAGCACCGGCCTTCCTTGGGAATCCCCCTTAGAGCGCATTGTGGATTCGATCACCGGCCCCGTCGCTTTTGGTGCGTCTGCACTCGGTATTGTCGCTGGCAGTGTGGGGTTAATATTTGGTGGCGAGATGGATGGGTTTATACGCACCATCATGATGATAGGTTTGGTGGTCGCCGTTATCGTCGGCGCCGTTAACCTACTGACGATGCTCTTTGGCGTCTCTGGCGCCCTGGTGATGTAAGGAGGCATGGATGGATGACGATGATGAATTGCAGTTTACGCCGATTTATCCGTTCAACCGCGCCAATCTCTTCATGGGCGGTGACCGTTTTTTAGTCATGGGGGCAGGATGTCTTGCCCTGGTGTTGGTGGTTCTGCAAAACATTTACACCGCCGTTATCGGTGTGGTGCTATTTTTGGTGATGCTACTCATCACAAGACTCATGGCCAAAAACGACGCGCAGTTACGTCCGGTGTATCGCCGTTATGCAAAGTTTCAGCGTTATTACCCCGCAGCTGGCGTCAAGTATCTGCACAAACCGTCTCACTCTCTTCGCGCTCGCTAACCCGAGCGCTTTTTTTTGCTTCTATGAATAGGGTTTTACTATGTTATCCCTTAAATCTTACCGCGATAAAGCCGAGGGACTCCCCGATTTACTCAATTGGGCGGCCTTGGTCGATGACGGCGTCATGCTCGGTAAGGATGGCTCCTTTACCGCAGGGTGGCGCTTTACAGGCATGGACGTGGACACCGCCACCAATCTAGAGCGCAACGCCATGACCGCCCGTCTCAACCAAACGTTGTCCTCGTTAGGTTCTGGCTACATGCTCCATGTGGACACCATCCGCGAAATTGCCGACTCCTACCCCGACGCCGAGTCTTCGGCGTTTCCCCACCCCGTGATGCAAATGATGGACGACTCCAGACGGCTGTTCTTTGAGTCGCAAGGCGACAAGTTTGCGACCCGCTCGGTGCTGTTTATCACTTGGCGCCCAACCGCTAAGCGTTTATCCAAAGTTACCGATTTGCTTTTTGACCACGGTGACACCAAACGCGTGAGCTTAGCGCAGCGCAACCTGGCGCTGTTTAAAGAACGCATGTCCGAGCTGGAAAAAAGTTTCGCCAATGTGTTTTCTTCCATCACGCGCTTAAAGCTGGTTGAACGCGACGGCCAACCGTTCGATGAGCTGCTGTCGTATTTACGCTATTCCTTGACCGGACAATGGCATCCTGTTTCTGCGGCTTGCACTCCGTTGCCGCTAGACAGCTTATTAGGCAGCGTCGAGTGTTGGCCTGGCTTTCAGCCTAAAATTGGCGAGCAGTACACGAGCGTTATCAGTATTGATGGCTTCCCCGATTTCAGCCACCCCAACATGCTGCATCACTTAAGTTTGATGAACGTGGAGTTTCGCTGGAGCACACGTTTTATCTTCTTTGACAGTCGCGAAGCGCATCAATTGCTCGATAAAGAGCGCAAGAATTGGGACCAAAAAGTCACCTCATTTCGCGACAAGCTGTTAAAAAATCCCGAGCCCAAAGTGGATGAAGACGCGCTGGAGATGGTCACCCAATACCAAGCGGCCCAAAACGAAGTGTCCGCGGGGCGTCTTAACTATGGTCAGTACACCTCAACGTTTGTGCTGCGTCATGTTGATAGAGAAGTGTTGCAAGAAGTCACTGAGTTTGTCGTCAGTGTGCTCAATAACACCCTCGGCTTGACGTGCCGCGTAGAAAGCCTCAACGCCACCGAGGCGTTACTCGGCACTTTGCCCAGCGACTCGTTATACAACATACGCCGCCCACTGCTGAGCACGTTGAATCTGTGTCATCTGCTGCCCATTGCAAGCATTTGGACCGGAGAGGCGCACTGCCCTTGTCCATTTTATCCGGTGGCTTCCCCGCCGATGATGATGTGTACGGCTACGGGGAACACACCGTTTCGACTCAACCTGCATGTGGACGATGTGGGGCATACCTTAATCTTTGGTCCAACAGGGGCGGGAAAATCGACCTTACTGGCCATGCTGGTCGCGCAGATGCACCGCTACCACAATGCACGGGTGTTTGCCTTTGATAAAAAGTACTCGATGTTCGCCATGAGTCAGCTTGGCGGCTTGCACCTAGATATTGGTTCGGTCGGCTCACGGGAAGCGCCCGCCTTTGCGCCACTGGCGGATTTGGACAGCGATTTTGAATGGTGCTGTGAGTACATTGAGCAGCTTTTGGTGCTGCAAGGAGAAACCGTCACCCCCGAGATGCGGGAAAGCATTTTTAAAGCGCTCAGTGACATGCGCGGCTCGTCTCGCTTATCAATGACCGAGTTCTGCGCGCAAGTGCAAGACCAACGCATCAAAACCGCCGTGGGGTATTACACCATCAATGGCCGCGCAGGGGACTTACTAGATGCCGAAAGCAGTTCACTCACGTTTGCCGATTTTACCGTGTTTGAAATTGACCAACTGATGAAGCGCGGCGACCGTGATTTGGTACCGGTCCTGTCGTATCTGTTTCGCACCATTGAACGGCAACTTGATGGCAACCCGTCTTTTATCTTGATTGATGAAGGGTGGATTGCCCTCAAACATCCGGTATTTAAAGACATGTTAGTGGAATGGCTTAAAGAGCTGCGCAAACTCAATTGCCTGGTGTTGCTCGCCACTCAAGCGCTCAACGAAGCCATCAAATCGGGCATTTTGGATGTGTTGATGGAGTCGTGCCCAACGCAAATTTTCTTACCCAATCCCAAGGCGGGGCAGTTTGCCAAGACCTATCACCAGTTTGGTCTCAATGACAAACAAATCGACCTGCTCAAAAACGCCGTGCGCAAACGCGACTACTACGTCCACCAACCCACGGGGAGCCGCTTGGTGGACTTGTCTTTGGATAAGCTGGCACTGGCGTTTGTTGGCGCATCCGACAAAGAGAGTGTGAACACCATCCGTCAATTGGTCAGTGAGCATGGCGAAAACTGGTATCTGCCCTATCTGAAACAACAACACATCCTGGAGGACGACGAATGAAACGAACGTTAAGCGCACTGACCTTGTGCAGTGTGTTGGTCTCATTTGATTCATCGGCACTGTTTTGTGTCAACTGCGCCAGTTTCACCCAAATGATGACCTCCAACCTCAACCAAGCACAAAGTTACGTCGAAGAGGTGCAGCAAACGCTCAACTCGGTCAAGAACGTGCAATACCAAGTTCAAAACCTCAAAAACTTGAAGAACATGGAATGGGGCGACATTCAATCTCAGCTGCGCAATCTCAACACCATTGCGTCGCGCGGTCAGTCGATATCTTTCGCGATGGCCAACATGAATCAGCAATTTGAGCAGTTGTTTGGCGGCACCGAAGCCTATCAGGGCCAATCGATTAGCGACATGAACTCAGTGACTACGTATCAGCAGCAGGGCAATGCCCTACGGGATACGGCGCAAAGTTCACTGGCACTGGCGCAGCAAATGAGTCAATACCAGGTCGACGACCATCAAACGGTCGCGTCCATTCAGTCGCATGTGCAAGGCGCCGATGGTGCAATGGAAATCGCTCAGGCGAACGCGGAATTGCTCGCACAAGTGGCTCAGCAGCTTCAGAAACTGCAAACCCTGATGCAAACGCAAATCCAGATGAGCGCTACGCAAATGGCCGCGGACGCCGATACGGTGGAGCGCCAGCGCGTTGCCGAAGAGAAAATGCTCACCCAACCGCTCAATGTGGACCCAACCGATGGCAAGGACTGGTCACAAGAGTGGCAACATCCCAGCATGAAATGGTAAGGAGGTCGCGATGAACCGAGCTTTGCAAGGCATTCGCCATCATTTTTTACAAGCCGGGTTACTTGATTATTTAGAAGACCCTGATTTAACTGAAATCATGCTCAACCCTGACGGCAAGTTATGGATTGAGCGTCAAGGGGAAGCGATGACGCACGTGGGTGAAGTGACGCCCGAGGATGCAACGCGCATTCTTAATGCCGTCAGTGACTATCATCGTCAGACGGTCACGGCCACGCAGCCAATTTTGGAGTGTGAACTGCCCCTAGATGGCAGCCGCTTCGAAGGGCTTATTCCGCCTTTGGTGGAAAACCCAAGCTTTGTCATTCGTAAAAAGGCCACGCGCGTGTTTACCTTTGATGACTACATCAAGGCAGGAACGTTAAGCAGAGAAGCCGCTAATGTATTACGTCAGTTGATTGTTGATAAGCGCAACATCTTGGTCGCGGGGGGCACCGGCTCTGGCAAAACCACGTTCAGTAACGCGTTGTTGCATCAAATCTCAATGGTGGCACCGGATGAGCGCATGGTCATCATTGAAGACACCAATGAGCTGCAATGCAGCGCGCCCAATCATGTGATCAAGCGCACCAATGACAGCGCCAATGTCTCGATGCGCACCTTACTTCGCACCACACTGCGCTATCGCCCTGACCGCATCATCGTTGGGGAAGTACGCGGCGGCGAAGCACTGGATTTACTTAAAGCGTGGAACACGGGGCACCCGGGCGGCATCGCCACCATTCATGCCGATTCAGCCAAACAAGGACTCGCTAGGCTGGAACAATGCGTCAGTGAAGCGACCGCCACACCCAATCGCGCGATCATCGCCAGTGGCATCCATGCGGTGGTGTTTATGACTCGAACGCCAGAGGGCAAACGCGTCATTAAAGAGGTGATACAAGTGAACGGCCTCTCTGATACCGGTTACGACACCACCGCCATCTGGGAGGCACCATGAGAAAAGGGCTAGTCCTACTCACTTTCTTAAGCCATCCCGCCCTTGCTGCTGACAACAATAACGCCCTCGACACCATCCTCGACAAATTCAACGCCATTACCGCCACTTGGGAGCCCATTATTACCGACGCGGTAACCAACTTGTTTTGGTTGTTGGTGATTGCGAGCTTTACCTGGTCGGCCATCAAATTATGGCTGCATCAAAAAGGACTGGAGCACTTTATTGCGGAGCTGTTTGAGCGGGTGATGACCGTGGGTTTTTGTTGGTTTTTGGTCGTCAATGCCTCGCCGTTGGCGTGGACAGTGCTCAATTCGATGCAGGAAGTCGCCTCACGTCTATCAGGTAGTGACGCCAAACTTTCTCCCTCGAACATTGTGGAGTTGGGTTTAACCCTGGCACATCGAATATGGGAGTCCAGCGCAGGCTTTGATGCGGGGCAATTTGTCGTCATTGGGTTTAGTGGCTTGATTGTGCTCATTACACTGGCACTCATCGCGGCGCAACTGACCATTTTACTGATTGGTTCGTTCATCATCCTCAATGGCGGGGTGATTGTGATGGGCTTTCTCGGCAGTGAATGGACGCGAGACCACGGCATGAACTACTTCACCACCGTGCTTGGCATGTCAGTGCAAATCTTCATCATGCAGCTTTTGGTCATCATCGGTAATGAGACGTTTTTGAGCTTTATTAATAACCCAGGAGAGGGCTCAGCGGATTATCTGATGATGGTGGTGATGTCGGTGATTTACTACTCCCTCGTCAACACGGTGCCCGCCATAGCATCCAGCCTCGCCACGGGCCGCTTTGTGTTTAATGCGGCTGGCGCAGTGAACAGTGCCGCGGGGTTGTTGGGCGCAATGGCAGGTATTGGCATGGCAGCAGCATCGCTGGCGAAAGGCGGTGTAGGCAAGGCCGCGCAATTGGCGGGGAAAACCACCCCCGGGCAAAGGGCATCCAAAGGCTTTGACCAGCTGAAAAAATCCTCACCTGTGTTCAAAGGCGCGGTATCGGGAGGGAAAGCCATAGCCAGTAGCGCTGGTAAGTTAGGTAAGGCCACGCTTGGCGCTATGGCCTCCCAAAGTTCCGTTGGGCGAGCCTTTCGAGATTTATCTCAATCTCGCTCAGTGCCGAAAAACGCTCACCAACAGATGATGAAAGCGATGAAACAAGGGGGCGCCTCTTCTGCTATGTCTCATGGCGATGCCATCAAACAAGCCACCCAAGGCGTAAAAACCACCTCCAATCACGACGCGCTCAAAGCTCGCTTACAGCAACAACGCCAGCAAACGCGTATGAGAAAATAAATAAGGAATAGGCTTTATGCAAACTAAGCACCGCTGCGGTCGTTGCCGCACTAACATCCCAACTCATCAAACCTGGTGCGACGACTGTTATTACCCTGGCATCGATGATGATTACGCCGAATATCAAGCGCTGCTTGATGAAGGGTATTCCCGCATCATGGCTGCCACCATGAGCGGCTGGCAAGATCCCGTCGAAGCGGGAGCGTATGACGAATAACCAATTAAGGAAACATTATGTCTCATCCTGAGAGTCCATCGGACTACTCCATCTTGTATCAACGCGCCCGCGAAGAGTGGGACGAACGTTTGGGCAGCATCGTGAAACAAGCGCACAACTGGAAAATGTGCGCTTTTTTTTCGATGGCTGTCAGCGCCATTGCTGTAGGGAGCGCCGGCTACATCGGCGCCCAATCCAAAATTGAGCCTTATGTCATTGGCGTGAAAAACGGCGAAGAAGTGGTGGGCGTGGCCAGCGTTCAAAAGCTGCCGACCTCACAACTGGAAGCGCTTAAAGTGAACGATTTAGAGCGCTTTGTGGAAGACATTCGCAGCGTCTATCTGGACGTGGAAGTCGAAGACAAAGCGGTGCGCCGCGCCTACGCAAGACTCGTTCCCAACTCCCCTGCGCAAACGCAAATCTCACAGGCGTTCAAAGAAGAAAACCCGTTTGAGCGCGCCGCGCGGGAGTTGGTCAAAGTCGACATCAAGAGCACCTTGCCACTGTCAGACAACACCTGGCAAATGGAGTGGATCGAAACCATCACCGACCGTCAAGGCAACGTACTCGATACGCCACGCTTTAAAGCCACCATCACCACCCAAACCGTCCAACCCAAAAACAAAGCGGAGATGAACCAAAACCCGCTTGGCCTTTGGATTGCCACCTTCAACGACGTACAAATTAACTGAGGACGCTCATGAACGTAGTAAAGCCACTCTCTTTATGGGTGGGCATTGTCTTGACCAGCGGCGTCATGGCCGCGCCCGTGCCTCCTATCACTGGCAGTTCATTGATTGAAATGCCCCAAGCCTTAACGGCAAGTGAGCAAGCCGGACTCGACATCGCCAAACGCTGGATAAACGGCACCGATAAACCCATTCGTTCCCCCGATGGGGCGATCACTTACTTTTTTGGTCAATCCCTACCAAGCGTGGTGTGTGCGCCGCTCAAAACCTGTGACATTCAATTAGAGCCAGGAGAGCAAATCAGCAAAAACGGCTTAAACGCAGGGGACACCGTGCGTTGGGGGTTTACCCCAACCGTATCCGGTCAAGGCAGTGACGCCGTCACGCACATTTTGGTAAAACCCACCGACGTCAACATCGAAACCACGCTGCAAATTGCCACCAATCGCCGCTCGTACCTCATTAAGCTGACAGCGAAGCACAACGACTGGATGCCGATTGTGCGCTTTGATTACCCTGAAACGCTGCAAATCGCGATGGATTCGATGTATGAGCGCCAACAAACCGAGCAACACTCAAAGGAAATCGCCGATGGTTTGAACATCGATGACCTGGATTTTGACTACGACATTGAAGGCAACACGCGCTTTACGCCGGTTCGCGTCTACAACAACAGCGTCAAAACCATTTTAGAGATGCCGCGCAGCGTCGCGACGGGCAAACTGCCGTCACTCTTGGTCATTAACGCCGGACAGCGTGAGCTCATCAACTACCGTTATCGCAACGGGAAATTTGTGGTTGATGGCTTACCTGAGCAAATCGCGTTGTTACTCGGCGCGGGCAAACATCAACAAACCGTCCTGATCAAGCGTAAGGAGGGATGATGAGAACCCTATGGATAGCTCTTGCGCTTATAATAAGCGGCTGCGCCAGCTACGAGCCCGATCAATACGGCAACTACAATGACGTGACGCTCACGCCCAATGAGATGCACGCCATCAGTCAAGACATTGCCTCATTCCTTCGCCAGTCCGATGGCGCGCGTACCATCATTAACCTCAATAACGATGGCAGTACGTTTGCTAAAACGCTCATTGAAGAACTGCGCTTAGAAGGCATTGGGGTGGCACAAGGCAATGAGATGGATTACCTCAGCCTGAACTACCGCGTGGAACAACTCAACCCAAGGCAATTCTTTGTCTCCGCCAAACTCAGCGATGGCCGCAAACTGTCACGGATCTGGGTGCTCAGTAATAACCTGCTTATTCCACTGAAAACCCGGGCTTACGGGGTGGAATATGAGTAACTTCACCCTCAAGCTCAATCCGTTGTCCGGCGTCGAGTCGGTTCACATCAAAAAAGGCGTGAAGTGGACCGTCATTGGGCTGGGTGTGTTGGTTACCATCATCGTGATTGGCGTCATCATGCAAAAAGGCCAGCGCAATAAAGATAAAGCAAGCGCCCCGACGCCGACACAAATCAATACGTCCATGACCACCAAGCAAGCGGCGCTCGATTCGGTATTGGCGCAAAAGCCCGACACCCCCGCCCCGAAAGCGGTAGTGTCAACGCCCATTCCAACCGGCAACGCTACCCCTAGCGTGCCAACCGTAACGCCAGAGATGGCCGCGCAACAAAAGCAACGTATCGCGCAACTCGAAGCGAAACAGAAGTTGCTTAATGAGGCGATTTACTCAGGGATGAACGTGCGCATCGATGAGGCATCTTTACGTTCGTCATCCAGCTCAGAGCAATCGGACAGTGATGAACTACGGGATGCGGAGCTACGCCTCGCCCAAGCCAAAGCGGCATTGAGCAACCCAAACCAAGCAGCCTACAAGCAGAGCAATAGCACTGCTGGAGAGTTAACCGCCAGCACCTTAGACACCACGGGTGCCAGCCAAGCCAGTAAGGAAGCGTTTCTGGCCAAGGCCAATCAAGCCGGTTATCTCAACGCGCGGCGTGAGCTGCCCGCCAGTGAATACGAGCTCACCGTGGGCACGCTCATTCCAGCGACGCTCATCAGCGCGATGAACTCGGACATTCCAGGCAATGTGATTGCTCAAGTGAGTCAGAACGTTTACGACAGCGCCACCGGCGCGGCGATATTGATACCGCAAGGCACGCAGCTTTACGGCACCTATGACGCGCGCGTCGCGTATGGTCAGCGCCGTTTGCCCGTCACTTGGTCTCGGGTCAATTTCCCCGATGGCAGCAAACTCAACATTGGCAACATGGCGAGTATGGACGTCACTGGCATGAATGGCCTCACGGGTGACATCAATAACCATTATTGGCGCCTCTTCGGTCAAGCCACCTTGCTCGGCGGTATTTCAGGGATAAGCCAAGCCGCGGTCAGCGATGGTAACGACGATTCGCGCTCCACAGGTGAGTCCGTCGCCGATGGCGTCACGCAGCAATACGCCGAAACGGGCAACATACTCATTCGCAAAAACATGAACATTCAGCCAACCATCGAAATCGATAACGCTGAGCAGTTTTACATTATGGTGAGCCAAGACGTCATCTTGCCGCCTTACTCTTCCATTCGTTAGTTAATCAGGAACCATTATGAAAACCTTCACCCTCGCTGTTTTGGGCGGCCTCATCACGTCTGCGTGCTGGGCCGCGCCTTCGGGACAGCTTAATGATGATCAACTGTTTATCACTGGTATCAAAGCGCCACTGCCAAACGCAGCGCCGGAACTGCAACAAGGCTACGTAGACGTTGGGCAAGTCTCTGCGCCGCCGCCTCAAGCGGTAGAGCGCGGCAAGATGCCTCTAAAGCGCGTCGAACTGCGCAAAGCGGGACCGAACATTCCAACGGGCGAACCTCAATCTCAAGTGCTGGCGCCCTTACCGTCGAGTGCGAGCGCGCCTTCTGGTGACACAAATAAAACGGCGAATGGCGCCACAACGTTTTTTGTTGCCGCGGGCGAAGCGCCCTATCGCGCACTCCAGCGCTGGCTAGATAAAGCGCACATCACCAAAGTGGCGTATGGCCTCAGCGATGAGCAGCAAGCCAAGTTGCTAGAGCCTATCGAGCGCAACAAAAACTTCACCAGTAACTTAGAGGTGTCCATTCACGAACTCGGCAAAGCATTGGGCATACCACTGCGTTTTGATGTCCAGCGCGGCATTGCCGCCATCCACACCTTAAACACCATGCCTGATGTGCAGTGGGTACACGGCGCCAGCTTAAAAGAAGCGGTGGCGAACTTAGCTCACGTTTACGGTTGGCAATGGCATGACGATGGAGCGCGACCGTCTTGGATGAGCGATGACGATTATCCGCTGATGAGTGAGTACGGCATCGTCACCCCGCGCGGCGCGTTTGATTTAGCGCTCGATACCGTTCTAGAAGGCTACCCCGTACAAGCGCAGCTTATCCCAAGCTCGCGCAGTGTGTTTATTAGAGAGAAAGAATAATGAAACTCAACACCATGAAACCCCATTTACTCTTTGTGCCTCTGGCCATGATGCTGCTAAACGGCTGCGTCAGTCAGGACTACCTTGACCACAAAGCCAATGCCGACCAAGTCCAAAAGCAGATGGAAGACGCGCGCTCAAAGAACGCGACACCCCTTGGCAACGTGCAATACTTGACCAAACCGCCCGCTCTGGCCACGCCAATCAAACAAGACAAAGCGCCAAAGTGGCTCCAACAAGAAGTGCGCATCAAAGCCAATCAACTGCCGTTGTCGCTTGTGCTCTCGATGCTCGTGCAAGGCACCAATGTGGAAGTGTCGTTTGACCCCGACGTAAACCCAAACACACCGATAACGGTCAACACCCGCGCCTCGCGCAAGTCGATTTTAAACCTCATCAGTAGCTTGACTCATTACGGCTTAACGCCGGATCAAGACTCGCTCACGGTGGGGTACTATCAAACCGAGACCTTTGTGCTGACCATTCCATCGGGCGCCAATTCCGCGCAGCAAGGCAGTCAAAGCGAAGAAAGCAGCAGCGACGATGAAGGCGATACCTCGACCACCAAAGTCGATGGTCAGTACATTACGACGGTGTACAACAACACCGAAATCACCACCGAAATATCCAAAGCGGTCGAAGCGGTCCTCAAAGATGAAAGCGAAGACGATGGCGATGAGCTCGTCGGTGACGTGCGTGTCGTACCTGGATTGACCGCCATCACCGTGCGCACCACGCCAAGTCGCATGGCACAGGTGCGCCGCCTGATTGACACCTATCAAGCCGAGCTGACTAAACAGGTCTTTCTTGATATTCGCGTACTGGAGTTTCGTTCGAACTTAGGCAAAGACCAAGGCATTGATTGGAACCTAGTGAAAGATGTCGGTGACGGCACCTTAAATTTCATCATTCCTGGCACGTCCGCGACCTCTGACTTGGTCAGTTCAAGCAGCGGTCTGGCTTTCCAAGGTACGGGGAAATGGGATGGCACCACCGCGTTTATCAAAGCGCTGGAGCAACAAGGCACCGTCTCAACCGATACACCGATTGGTATCTTGACCAGCAGCTCGCAACCGGCGCGCATCTCTCAGACGGTCAAAACGCCTTACCTGTCAGACATTTCAACCGAAGTGACCGACACCACCACCTCAACCAGCACCACGCGCGGCAATGTGGTGGAAGGCATCGACATGATGGTCAACACCAACGTGAAAGACGATTTCGTCTGGATACGCACCGCGGGCAAGTTAACCAAAATCGCCGGTGACAGCACCGAAACCATTGATGACGCCAGATTGCGCTTTATCTCCACGCGCAGCGCCGATTTGTCGTTCACCAACAAGCTGCGTTATGGCCAAACCGTCATCATCGGCTCAGTCAAGCAGCAAACCCAAACCGCCAATAAGTCGTCCAGTTTTGGCTTTGATGGCCTTGGCAGTCAAGTGAGCGGACAAGAGACCGTGGAAACGCTGATATTGCTGACCCCAAGGAGAGTGAAGTAATGACGCGCCTTCCTAACCATGTTGTGACGACGCAAACGTCGTCATCCCGCTGGCAACTGGCACGGCAATTCCCGGGCAAGTACCAGCTCACACTAGAAAGAGACGGGTGGCGTACGCGCTATTACAGCGATGAACCGACCGTCGCCATCAGTGAAGCGTGGCGAAACAAAGTGGAGCAAGACATCGCGCCTGACCATTGGTGTTTACTCGACTTTCACGAAAAAGACGTGCTGTTTTTTATGACCGTTCGCGGCCATGTGGTGCGTGAAGCGCGCCTGGTGCCACTGGATGAGCTGGATGAGGTGAAACTCAAACTGTGCGAGCAAGTGTTTGTCACTGAGAAACTGACACAAAGTGAGTCTGCGCCTAACTTAAGCGCGGTCAGTGACAAAGTGGATACGGCCCCAGTTCTTGAGCCTCAAGATAAACAAGCGTATGCACTGAAATCTCAGCGCCCGAAAACGCTGGCCGTGACGGCCATTGTGCTCGGTGTGTTGTTGATTGGCGTCAGTCAGTTCACTCACTACCAAGCCAAACCAAAAGACACAGTGCAACAAGTAATCGATGAATATCACGCCTACCGCACAGCGGTCGGGCGCGCTCAAAGCGCCGCCGATGGCATGATGCACGCCCTGTCCTTGACCGCAACCAGCGCCCTCGCTCCATCAGGGTGGGCATTAAGCAAAATCTCGCTTAAAGGCAACAATCTGACTGCGGTCTTCAATCGTGAAGACGGTGGTTTGCTCTCAACCGCAAAAGCGTGGCTAGCCAAGCATTCCTTAAGCAATGCCGTCTTGACCATCGACACCCTTACCCTCAGTGAGCCCATGACGGGCAAACTGGACAAGTGGACGAAGGAGATGGCGCCCGCCGAATTGGGGCAACGCCTCGCTGACACGCTCATCAAATTGGGTTGGGACATCACCGACAGCAAAGAAAGCAAAGCGATGCTCACCAGTACGCTCGATATGACGCTGAAAAAAAGCGGCGTGACCTTAAGCGAACTGCGTTCTCTCGCCACACTTTATCAGCCCCTTCCGGTGGGCTTAAACGCATTCACGCTCATCCCGAGCGACGATGGCACTTACCGCGTTGAAATGCGCATTCAATACCTTGGAGACCTTTCATGAAAATCACCAAAGCCCATATTCAAATCGGGATCTTAGCAATAGGCGGGCTCTCTGTGGCGGGCATGTGGCTCGCCCCTCAATTCAACACGCCGCCGTCCATTTCAGTGCCCGCCAAACAAACGGCGCCAAGTACGGTTACTTCTACACCTTCACCAAAGGCTTTGCCCGATACGGTGGCGCCCGTGGTGAAGAAAAAGCCCAAACCACAATCGGTCACCCCCACTCTAACGCTCGATGTGAATGCGCAAAAGCTCATTAAACGCTCAGAGCAATTAGCGGTGGCTAAAATGGATTCACAGATTGCCGAAGAAAAATCACGCACTCGCAAGGCCAATCAAAAGGAAAGCAGTGAAGGGCGAAGCGATTACGTTCCGTCGGTGTCGGTGATTGAGCAACCTTACTCACCGCCTTCCGTGAGTCCCCATTCTTCTCAACTGGCCATTGACCGCTTCTCGCTCAGTGGCCTTTTTGTTGATGGCAATGAGGCAAGCGCCTATCTCGCTCTCGATGGTGGCCAACCGTTTCTGGTCAAAGCCGGTGATTCGGTTAAGGGCGTCAGTATCACCAACATCAACGGTAATGGGGTTCGCCTAAAACAAGGCGCGCGCATTCGCGTTCTGGAAGGTGGCCTATGAGTCACTTTCCCAAACTGACCGACAGCGAAGAAAAAACGCTGCTGACCTTGTGTCGTGACGATGGCTACACCATCGTCAATGCCGCGCTCACTGTGCAAACCTCGAATCTCAATGCGCCCAATCTGGGGCGCATCATGGACTTACTTCAAGGCAGTAAAGCCCTGCTCGGACAAGACGTCATCATCGAAGAAGTGCCGCAAAGCGTCATCGATGAGGCGCTGGCGACATTCAGCGATACGCAACACCAAACACTGAAAGAGCAAGGCGAGCAAAATGTTGTCGAACGTCAACTTCAAGCGCTGTGCCAAACCGCCGTGAATGAAAACAGCTCTGACGTGCATGTGCTCACCACGCCCGACAGCACCCTGTTTTTGCTGCGCACGGTGGGCGTTCGCCGCGTCATCAGTCGTTTCCATAACCATCAAAGCGCACAGAACCAACCGCGTCAGGTGGGCTTGGCATTGATTGATTACGTGTTCTCGACGCTCGGTGGGCAAGACATCAAATACACCTTGCCCGCTAATGACCGATTCAGCCTTCCGCTTAAAGTCGGCAATGAGCTGCGCTTGTTTGAATGGCGCGCGGCGCTCATTCCAACCCACGATGGCCCGAAACTGACGCTGCGCTGTCTGACGCCCAAAAACAAAGCCTTGTCACTCGAAGACATGGATTTACCAACCCCGTATTTGGCAACGCTTATTCAAATGGTGCACAAACGCCAAGGGGGCATCATCATTACCGGTCCGATGGGTTCCGGTAAAAGCTCCCTGGTGTACGCCCTACTTGAAAAAGTAGACCGCATTGCGCGTAACGTGCATTCCCTGGAAGACCCTGTGGAGTTTTCGCAAGACTTCGTCAGTAAAACCCAAGTGCAGCCGAGTCTTGAGACCTTTGAAGGCTCAGGGGTAAAAATGGATTACGCCTTTTACTGTAAAGAGACGCTGCGTCACGACGTGGACATCTCCAACATTGGTGAAATCCGTGATACGCCCACGGCAGCTGAATTTTGCCGTAAAGCTGAAACCGGTGGATTGGCACTGGCCACGCTGCACACCAACAGCGCATTAGGGGTGGCGCAAACCTTCATCCAGCAACTGAAAATGCCGGCAGCGATTGTGGGCGCACCCGATTTAATGGCCATGTTCGTCCACGTCAAACTGGTGCGCAAGTTGTGTGACTGCGCCTTCTCGTTTGCTGACCGTGACGCTGAGGAAGCAAAAAAAGCATACTCCAGCATCAACAGTTCGGACAAGCTGGCGCTCAAAATCAGCCAACTGGAAAAGCTGTGCTCAGAGGATGAGCTCAAGAACGTTCGCCTGCTCAACCCTTGTGGCTGTGAGAAGTGCAACAAAGAAGGCGGTGTGTCAGGAGAAAGTGGCCGTTTAGTGGTGATGGAAATGATTGTGCTCGATGACGCTGACCGTCAGTTCATCATCCAAGAGGACGATTTAGGCTGGAAACAACATCTCAAGAAGCAAGGTTGGCCGGACATCAAAGACCACTGTAAATCGCGCATTATGCGCGGTCAGGTCGATATTCTTTCGGCTTCCGAGCAAGTCGATGACTTAGTGCCCGTGCCTGTAACGGACATTTACCGAGCGATGCAGGAGGCGCTATGAGCTTTCTTATCTTAGGGAAAACGCTGGAGCAATGGACTTTCTCCAGTGATGAGCAAGTGGCGTTTTTAGACCAATGGCTCAAAGCCGACCGATACAAGCTCACAACCAAAGAGTTTTGTCAGTCGCTGGTTGAAAACGGCACCGACGCACTGAAACAAATCGGTCAAGCTGGACTTGATGCACCAGGGCAAGGTCAACGTTTCGTTGATGTACTCGAAGGCTGGTTTCCCGGTGTGGTTCTAAGCTCGATACGCGCCGCGGAAAGCGCCGGACAACGGCACATCGGACTGCAAACCGCGATTGAGCAGTTAAAGGGCGGTGAAAACATTGTGGCTAAACTGGTCAAGATGCTCGCCTTTCCTTACGCCCTCACGGTCGGCGCGGGCTTTTATGGCGTCTACATCGCCGACAAAATGCTCGGCGCCATTGATAACCAACCAGGCATTGGGCTCACGGTGCGCAATTTCTTTGCCGACTATGGCATTGCCATCGCCGCGGTCTTTGCCCTACTTCTCCTGGTACTTGCCATTGCACTGCCCAATTGGAAAGGCAGTAGCCGCGCTTTCAGTCATGACTGGCCTCTGTTCTCCCTGTATCGCGTGGCCGTGGCGTCCACACTGCTGAAAACCCTCGCCAACCTCACTCAATGCGGCATGAAACTCGGTGACGCCTTAGTGCAAGCCGAAATCCGCAATACGCCGTTTGCCAAAGCGCACATCCAAAGGATGCGCGAACAAGCGATTGGGCAAACTAACCTCGGTGCCATTCTCGATACGGGCCTCTTACTGCCTAACGAACTCAGCGCGATGAAAGTGCTCGGCACTCGCGTCAGTTACACCGAACTGCTCAGCGAAAGCGGGCAACACCACAGTGAGCATGTGGCGAAACAGCTCGAAAAAATGCAGCTCTGGCTACCGAAAGCCGGATTGCTGGTCACGATATTGGTGCTTGGGTCTCTCATTGCCAGCGCCACTTACCAACTCTATCTCACTTTGATTTAAGGACGCGTTCACAATGCAAATGAACAATACCACCACTCAATTCAACACAACTAAAGAAGAAGTAAACACGATGCACACCGAAGTAAATTCAACTAAAGAGAACTTAACCCCATTAACAGAAAGCTCGCCAATCAAAAGTAAGAAGCAGCGCGGCGCGTCCTTACTCGACTTTATTTTCTGGATGGGTCTGGCTGCGATTGTCATTGCGGGGATTGCTGCAATGGCAAGTTCTGGCAAAGGCAAGCTCAAAATCAACAGCACCTTAACCGAAGTCAGTGAAATCCGCGCCGCCGTCGATGCGTGGGCGGGTGCTGGCGCCGATACGGCGGGCGTAAGCCTTTCCGAAATCTGTACCGAAGGCTACGGCTACAGCAATGCGGCGTGGTGTGACGTCAACCAATACGGCGGCACATACACCGTGACAGCAAACAGCTCACACTCCTCTTATGTCGATATTGCCATCAGCAACATTGAGCAAGACAACGTGCTGGCTCTGGCCAACCAACTGGCGCCTGTGAGTACCGAACGCTGCGCCAAGGCCGACACTGATTGTTCTAGCGTTGTGGTCTCTGACACGACCATCACCGTCACCATGTAATGACGCGCCAATCTGGCGTGTCGATACTGTCGTTTTTATTGGCTCTACTTTTAGCCAGCGTCTCGCTGGCTATTACTGCCGCAATCGGCTCACACCTGTTGCGGCAAACCAATCAAAGCGAAGAGTTCAAATCGGTCATGGTGGACGTATTTCAAGGCATGGACGCCGCCATCAGCGACCAATGGCAAGACTCAGGCTGCCGCGCCCTGTCTGAGCCGCCCACACTGCAAACCCTCGTCAATGATTACGAGGTGCCCGCCTCCGTGTTGACGTCCCCTTACGCCATTTCTATCGCGTATCGCACCCCAACCGGTGCCACGTTGAGTTGGGGCATCAAAGTCACCGTGACGCTGCCCGATGGTCTGTCGGGTTATTCACTCACGCGCGCTGCCCAAAGCGTTGCCGATGACGTGTTCATCACCGAGCGCACCATCACGCTCTATAAAGGCGTCGCCACAATTAACTCACAACTGCAACACCAATATTTTGATGGGGAAACCGGTTGTATGCAGGAGGATTACGAATGATGAAACGCCAACGAGGACTTGGCTTACTGGATGTACTCTTTGCGCTGGCGCTGCTGGGTCTGATTTACGCGGGCGCCGCCAAAGTGCTCATGACGCAAAAAGAAACGAACGCCGCGCAAGACTACCGCGTTCGCATCGAGCAGGTCATCGAAGCGCTCCAGAAATACCAATACCAGCAACGCACCATCAAGCCACCGGTCGCCGTGATTGATGAGTTCCCGACCGAACTCAATGATTTGGTGACCACCGATGAGCAGTTCTGGATCAACTGTAGCGAAACCGACGAAGCGGCCAAACGCTGTATTCGCCCTGATTCGGTACCGTGGACGCGTGAGCGCATCGGTTATGAAGCCGGTCATAAGAGCATCACCATTGGCACCGAGCTTCGAGATGTCGCTTACGCCCAGCTGACCTTTCCGCTATCGAGCAGCGTCATTGAGCCGATTTACCGCGCGAAATGGGCAACTGAATTACTCAAGATGCCTTATGCCAAAGCACAAACCAATGGCGACATCATTGTCACGGTTTATGACCCACTGCTGTCGCAGCTCTATGACGAGTTCTTACAACGCGATGGCAGTGTCGCTCTCACCGACGATTGGGATGTCGGTGGGGATTACTCCATCACCAACGCTCATGATGTGACCATTTTGAACTCAGATGGCACGCAGAAGATCGTCAGCCAAGGTTTGGTGGATATCTACACCGTTGCTCACGGCGATATCGTAGAAAAACCTTCATGCCCCGAAGGCACCCACCCCTACATAGCATTAGGACTGGGCAAGATCTTTATTAATAAAGATTACCAGCTAACGGGGAGTCAAAAGCCCTACCTTATCAGCCAAACATCCGATTACTGGCAAGTTGGTCTTGAGATACGAGTGAAATCACTCACCACCGGAGATCTGGAAATCAAAAATGAAGGCGAAGTGAACGCCTTTACCCAATGTAAATAGTAAAGGAGCTATCCAATGAAAAAACTGTTACTACTGCTGCCCGCTCTGTGCCTTAGCAGTCAAGTACTGGCCAAAGTGTCATATGAAGATGCACTTGAATCCAATCGACCTTACCACGATGCCAATGGTGCCGTGCACATTCAACCTGACGACAAAGGACTTACAGAGCAAGAATTACCCGACAGTTCCCAAAACGGAGATTTAGGGCACTGGGTCAAAGTCTCCAGCACCACTACGGATGTGGTCAATGCGGGCGCCTATTCCGCGCTGCTTTCCCCAGATTCTGCGGGGCAAGCGTGTTACAAAGGCACCAAAGGGCTGATTCTGGCCACCGCGCGCGAGTGTAACAACTGGAACTCGGGCGGTTGGCACTGCGAGGGCTATGGACCAGAAACCATCACCGATTACGGTTACAAAGCCGAATGTAAGTAACGTCACCAAGAGGCTTGGGCGATCAAGCCTCTTTCACATGATCCTGACTTGCGCATTTTTTAGTCTTGATACAATAACCTTACAAAAATGAATGACATAAGGCATCACCATGCGTTTACCTTCCTTATCACTGATTGCGCTTAGCTTGCTGTCCGCATCAAGTTATGCGGTAGAAAATGGCACTCCTGTCGATTGGAGCCAACATGACGATACGGTTCGCTTAGATAACTCTACCAATAAGAGTCTTTACTGCACTGCCACTTTAATTTCAGGACGCTATGCCATTACCGCAGGGCATTGCGTTAATGACGGTGGACTCGACATTATGACGCCATCGAACAGCGAAAACTTACCTCTTAGTGCGCAGTGGCTCTCCCCTGAATACACCGATGAATATGACCGTCGTGCGAAAGACGTTGGCATCGTTCGTGTTGATAACTCTGTCGATTATCGCCATATCCAGTTTTTAAACATTGATGAGCAAAGCGAAGGAGAACCAATGATGATCCGCGGTTTCGGTGGCACTATCGATTCGCTCAATCAAGCCGACTTTACATTCAGCCATTATAACTACGCAGATCTTTATTATGTCTATGCCGATACAGTGAATGAATCGCACACCACTGGCGGCGATTCCGGCGCAGCATGGACCATCAATAAGGACGGCAGTGAGGAAATCTTCGCCATCCATCGTGGCAGTGCAATGAACTCATCTACAAATGAACGCTCTGCTTACGGCACCACCATTCAGTCAGTGCAAGACTTCATCACTGAAACCATTGATGGTTGGCATTATCCAACGCTCGCGGATACTGACGCAGATGGCAAAGCAACAATCACTATCCAATCCCTGCATCGAGACGACGCTATGGATACCGCTTGGGGTGACAATGTCACCATTACCGGTGGCACCTGTTTGGATGGACTCATCAAACCCTTTGATAAATGTACGTATGACATCGAAAGTGACGGGACTCAAGGCGAGCTTTACTTAACCGATAACGAAGTCATTCACATCAACAAACCAATCGAAAATACAGGTGGGGGTGACGGTGGTAACAATAACACTGATAACGATGATAGTGGTGGTTCTATGGGCTTTTGGCCTCTCCTTCTTCTAGGCATTGCGACTTTACGCCGCAAACGCTAATCTCGCCTTCATTCATTTTTGTGTTCAGGTCAGCTCATGCTGGCCTTTTGTTTTTACGTTGGCTCAACGCACTCTAGGGCTTATCCCTTAAAGGCTTGAGCCACTTATCCACTGAAAGCGGGCATAAGTTCGGAATAAATCATGAACAACACCATTGAAGCGACGCCTCAAACGGGGCCAATTGACCAACATTTCATTGCCGAGCACATCTATCAGCTCCTGGGAAACTGTCGAGAAGACCCCGATTTGAGCTGGCTTTATCCGCTCATCAAAACGGCCATTGCGGAAGCGGCCTTGATCCACACTCACGGCAATCAACGTAAAGCGGCGAACATACTTGGAATACATCGCTTCACGGTATCAGCGCATTACCGTGCTTATTCGAAATGGAAGGAAGGGCGAAGCCAATAAATTCTCTACTTATTCGTCAGTATATTTAGATGTCATCGGCATAAAGTCTCGAAAAGGGATAGAAAAGGCCATTAATAATCACGTATGATTGCCGTCGGGAGCTTTTGGTTGTCTACCAAAAGTTTGATCTCTGCTGGCGGTAGATAAACAAAAACCCCGAATGAACTATAAATTCAAACGAGGTTTTAGTGTATGTACTTCGCAATACAGATACTAGCCTCTTCACTGACTGGAGGCAAGCGATGCCGGATAAAAAATACGCTCTTTTAGGGCTTATCACCGTATGTATGACTGCGTTGTGCGCGCTATGGATGGTACGCGACTCACTGTGTGAGTTCGAATACCACAACGCAAATACAAACGTTCTGGCAACGCTCGCCTACGAAGTGAAGTAAGCTGGCCAGGAAGGGCGGTAACAGGAAGCCGCTCTTCCTGATTCAGTTTGCTAAGTATAACGTCCATAAGCTCCCATTACTTTTCTTGCCCGTTTCGTTCGACACACAAACTCTTAATCTCCAACTCTAAACACAAACCTTCTGCGCCAATTAAAGCGCTTTTGGCGCCTCTCTGCGCCCTAAATAAATTAAGGAACATCCCATGCTCTCCAGACTTAAAGAAGAGTGGTTAGCGTTAACGCTCATCATTTTTGTCATTTCTGTAACTTCTGCATTTTGCTACACCATTTTATTGGGCTTCACATTATCTATGTCTATTACGTATATGCCGACTTCAACATTTAATGAAGCGAACCGAATCGCACTCAGTTTGTTAATACCATCAGTATTATGGTTATCTAGATGGTCTTGGCGCTGGTGTGGACCGATGGACCTTCGTCCTCAAATAGTTTTCTCTCTGATCAGTTGGATCATACTTTCAATCGAGATGATTAATCTATTACAGATTGCGCATAACGCAGGTTTGAATGAATGGCATATCTCTATCCCCGCAACAATCTTACTTCTCCTTATCGATGGCATACACACGCTTTACAGAAAAAGAAGGTAGTTCAGCCGCCACAAACTGCGCATCGTCATTACGAATTACATTGAGGTCACTATGAATGCAGAGTTAATCATTGGAACCGCATTTCTATTTGTTGGGCACTTCACATATAAACAGGTTTACGTAAAAACCAAACGACTTTCGATACAAAGACACCTATTTGCTTTGCAATGTTCTTTGCGAGATGAATTAGTTCAACAAGAAGAGAATTTAGAAGAGGAAGAGATCAAAACCTTCCTGATGGTTGATAATGGGTTAAATCGGACTTATCAAACCCTCTCCAGCTCAATGCTGGCTCGACATCCCTTGAAAGCATCACATTCAGATAGCAACAGAAAGTCTCATTTTCTAAAACGTTTAGAACAAACACGTTCACCACAACTTACTTCCATCATTCAGAAGGCTGACGAACTGTTACGCCAAGAGTTCAACGTCGATACGCCATTCACAAGGATCGTCGTCGATAGTAATGAATACTAACAAGGCGTCTTTGAGTTTTGCATTGAGGAAAAACCAATGTCGATCAAACAGAAATTGCACCACCTTTTTGTCGAATTGTTCATCGCTCCAAAAGAACAAAAGTCTAGGTCGTATCACGACCTAGACCCTAAGATTATCCCGTTAGTGGACGCATTAAATTCGCTTGAAAGCATCACTACGATTGCTTCTTGCCAGGGACACGCTGCTGGATGGTTAGAAGCGCCTTACGTTTATTTCAACGCCTCAGTTCCCATGGTTCAGAAAATCGTGACCATCATTAGACAAGCACACTTAAATGATAAGTTTCATCGCTCATGGAAGATCTGTGGTGAGTTTAACGAACAAAATCAACTCACTTTCACCTTGTCATCGCCTTATTATGACGATAACTATCTTAAAAAGAGAGTCGTCGATTTAGCTTGGAATAGAGGAAAAGTAGACGAAGACATCCGCACACTAAGCGACTGTTTCGGAGAGATACGATGAAAACATGCTCCTTTATGTTGAGCGGACTATTATTGAGTTTAGTTTTAGGCTTATACACAACCGGCTATCGGCTCAATCTCACCCACTCATACCCACTCGGATTTTATCAGCTTTCTAAAGCGAGTCAGTATCAACAAGGTGACTTAGTGGTCTTTTGTCCGCCTCCTGGTGCGACTATCGAGCAAGCGCTTAAACGCGAATACCTAAAATACGGCACCTGTAAAAGTGGCTCGACTCCGCTTATCAAAAAAATCATGGCCATATCGGGCGACCATCTCTCTTTTGATGGCGTTGTCAGAAAGAATGGAAAACCGCTCGCGCGTTTTCTCGTTCATTCTGCAGATAGCCATCATCGCGCGCTCCCGCAACTCAAGGCATTCACGCTCACCGACGATGAGTTTTTTATGATGTCGGACTACGCGCCCAAAAACAGTTTTGACAGCCGTTACTTTGGCGCCATTCAAAAAAACGCCATTCAAGGTAAGGCTGTCCCCATATTCACCTTCTAAGAGTCATCGTCTCATGATGGATATAGACCAATACTCGCATTGTATCTATCAAGTTCATCCAACCACGATAGAACAAGTCATTAAGAACGAATCCAACTTTCGGCCACTGGCCATTAACGTCAACGCCCTTCCCAACCAAAAGCCACCGCGCATTACCCAGCCTAAGACGAAACAAGAAGCCATTCAGTTGGCCAACTATTACGTATCGCTCGGGCATTCGGTGGATTTGGGGTTGATGCAAATTAACTCAAAGAACCTGGCTAAGTTTGGGGTCAGCATTGCCGACATGTTCACTCCCTGTAAGAACATTCATGTCGGCTCCAGCATTTTGTATCAGGGTTATCAGCGCGCCCTCAAAATCAATTCGAAACCAAGCATTGCGCTGCAAATCGCCCTGTCTTACTACAACACCGGCAGTCCGCATCGAGGATTTAGAAATGGGTATGTCAAAAAGTACGTGAAAAATGACATACCCAAGCGCGTATTGACTGCGCCATCCCGTATCCCCACGCAAGGGCTCTACGATTAAACATTATCAACCAATCCTAACCAGGCGCTCATAAGAGCGCTTTTTTTTACAGAGAACACAATGCAATACGTCCTACTACCCGCATCCAACGACCAATACTTTCTTGCTGATTGCAAAGAAATCATCGCCATTAAAGAAGGCGTCATCGATGCGCCAGATTTTGATGAATCGAATCTGACCTATCGCCTGATGTATGGCACCTATAAACCTCAACCGCACGCGCACTACAGCGATGAAGAAGTCAAAGCACACATAACCGAAGCCATTGACCAATGGCTTATTCATATTGATGGCAAGTACGTCATTGATTTGGGGATTGAAGGCATTGTGATTTCAGAAAGCGTCATCAAACGCCAATGCACTGAATTACAGCATCCAAGAGCGACTCAAGATGTTGCGTTCGCCGCCCTAGTCAAAGCACCGGTGTCTTTTGAAATTGACGACAAGCGTTATCAGACTCGCACCGCTTATCTTCGTTGGGATGGCATTGACGCCATCACCACGCTGCTAAATCGAAAAGGTTTATTTGCCTTTACCAGTGAAGACAAGCGATTCACACCAGAAGAGCCGCTAACAAAGAAAAACTGGCGTCTCTACATCGATCACTTACGAATGCTCAAAGAAGCCCGTAGAGCGCAATAGGTAA
>NZ_CP178583.1:0-18063 GCF_051122595.1 Vibrio sp. K4 | reverse complement strand
TAAAAAATGCCGAGTTGGCTCAAACCGCAAAAAGTGTCAATTGCCGCGTCCAACAATTATTCGAATTAGACTCACACTCGCTGAACCAAAGAGCAACTCTCGTTACTTCAAAACTTGGCTCAAGTGACAGCAAACTAACAACGTTAGATCTTAAGATCATCGAGAAAAATGAAACACGTTAAATTGTGTTGAGATTTACGAAAAGAAAGGACGAAAGCATGAGCTTCACACGTTACATGACCATTATATTACTCGTATTAGGAAGTGCCCAAGAAGCGCCTATCAGTGGATTAACACTACACCTTGAGTTACAACATAACTGCTTAGTTTGTTTGTCCTGGTGAAACTAAGCGAAGCGTTTTTACCAGGACAAACGAACCGGCAACGAGCACAGCGAGGCGACAGCTCGAACAACGAAACAACGTGAGTTAGGGAGCAATGTTTTTTTCTGACTCAATCGCTCAAGCGCCCCCTTGCGGGGTTCAATTGCTAGTCAGAAAAAAATGCGAAGTGTTCAACGTAGCATCGAGAAAACAGGTGAGCCCCCGAACCTTTTTATCGACAGGGGGAGCCGAACCAAACGCCCGTTCCTGAACGAAAAGGCGAGCAGTTCCCAAACTGCGTTTTGGTTTGGGGGCTTGCCCCAAAATCCGTTGAGTAGGCGAGACCAAGTCCGTATGACGATGCAAAAACGAGGCTCTTTGAACTTGTTCAAAAAGGACGACATTTTTCACGCTCTATAGGGGCTTGGTCTCGCGTAGCGAGGCGGATTTTGCTCTTAAATTAGAACGTGAATTGCAGGGGCGTCCAGCCCCGAAGATTTACGTTCTAATTCATTGGAAAAGCACGCTTTTTCAATATTCACCCTTTGGGTGAAGTCTCTTTTTTTCTTGAGATTTCATCGGTGTCCGCTATCGGGTACTATGCTCCCCCGATGATAGACACCGATGGCAGAGGCCGATGAACACACAATTTTTGATCCAAGATAAGACCGAACGCTACCAACGAAATGCCGATAACATGCAGTGTGTTGTGCAGTTTTTAATACAAGAAACGTACTCCACGATCAGTAACTTAATGGTGCTTTTGAATTACCAAAAAAGACAACCGCTCGATCGCTTACTGGCAAAACTAAAGGGCTTAGGCTTCATCAAAAAGTACGAGCTTCAAACCCAAAACGGGAAGCTTGCTTTGTGGGGCATAACGGATTTAGGTCTAGCACAAAACCAACAAAAGAGTGATGGACAAGAGAAGAGTTTTGTCCCGTATCGAGTCACGATGAAAAGCGTAGAACACAAAATGAAAATGCAATTCATGCAGCTCCAGTTACTCAAAAACGGATGGCGTGAATGGGAAAATTGTCGGCTTGAAAGTGTTCGTAAAAAGTATCCGGTAGAGCACAAACCGGATGCCATAATCAAAAGTCCATCGGGCGCAAAAATCGCACTTGAGTTGCACCAAACGATGCAAACAACTTCACGCTATCGAACCCTCTTTAAAAACCACATACAGGCAAGAAATGAGCGATATTGGAACGCTGTATTTTTCGTTGTTAACAGCCCAGAGTTAAAAGGGTTACTGGAGAATCGTTTCAATAAAATTGAGTACATAAGATTCAAAGAATCGAAGCATCCATTCGAGCATTACCGCTCAAACCTTTACCGAATATTCACATTAGAAGAGATAACTTCGTTGCAAGAAAACCGATAGGGGATTAAAGGGGAATACTCCCCTTTAGCACGCGATAATACCAACCGAGGAACGAGGTTTGTATACATCGACAGCGTGCCTATGTTTTATTTAAAAAATCCAGTTTGGACACAAAGCGACTCATAGTGACTCATTAGGGCGCAAAAGGGCGTATTTTGACATGACTTTATAGGTCGACGTCGTTCAAAAACCCTAAAAAAGACTCATTAGGACTCGTCGAGGCGCATTTGGACGCATTCAGTTGAAAATAAGGTGATTCAGTGTCACCAAAATGTCACCAAGGTGTCATCACAATGCCATCAACATGCACAGAACTGTCACCATGTTGCACCAAAGTGTCATCACAATGTCATCACTTTGCACAAAAGTGTATCTATTGAAGAAGTATTTAATTTTAGAGAGAAATAACATGAATATAGAAAAAGAAATATTGGAATTTTTAAATAGTAATTTAAAGAAGAATTGTAGTTATCAAATAGGTATGCGCTTTACTCGATATGAGTGTAAAAATAATATTTTTAGTTTTTCATATGAAGGCAGTGATAATAAACAAGTCTTTTCTGACGTAATAAATAAAACCTTTAACCTTTCATTACTTCCAGTGACTTAAATTAAAAAGAATATGAACTAGAGTGTTAAACGTTAGACTATTCGATTGCACCTACCTTTCTTGCCAGACCTCGCGAAGCGAAAAAGAGCGATGAAAGTAAAGCGTTTACGGTGTTTATCGCTGTGCTCAGTAACGTATAGCATCCAGTTCTCACGTTAGCCTGTGCGCACGTGCGTAGCACGTCGAAGCACAAGGGTAGTGAGTCATCATGAGGGCGTCAGCCCTCTAATTAGATTGTATTTAAGCTGATGAACTTGAGCGTACACTTAAGTTTGAGAAGTGAAACACTTAAATTGTGCATAACAAAGAAAACCCCGACTTTCAGTTATTGAAAGTCGGGGTTAATGAAAAAAACGCCTCTCAAGCATTAGCTTTAACTAATTTAAACGTTCAAAAAAGCAGCAGAAACATACTCCGAACGAGGTAATCTCTTCCTAGTTAAAGAAATTTCTAAATATGTGAACTAGATCAAACTGCTAGTAGGGTATATCGTCCCTTTCAGGATCGTTTGGAGGTGGTTTGGAGCGAGAACGTTGCGTTTTTTGCTCGGCAAACTTCAATTTCTGCATGACGGTTTGAGCTAAAGCGACACCAGAAAGCCCCTCACAACCATCAGGAAGCGATTGTTTAGCATCTTCTGTACGTTGCTGAGATTCTTTGCGTTTCTGGCGCTTGTAGGCTTTCTGACGCTCTTTCTGAGCACGGTCAGCCAAGCCAAATAGCCCAAACAAACCAAGGTTTACAGTCTTGATAGCGGGTTTAGCGTAGTAACGCAGCTCGCCACTGGATGTGAGTACCGCTTCGGAAATCGGGTGCAGTGCCAGCAATCCAACACGCTGTAACTCCGCCAGAGCGCGACGAACCCGCGATAACGATAGTCCCGTGTGTTCGCAGATTTTTTTGTAAGAAAGGTCAAACCATTTCTTGCTATTGGGCTGATAGAACCCGACTTTAAACGTAGTTAAGTCTACGTACTTAGCAATACATTTGAGTACCAGCGTGACGGCTTCCGCGCTTTCGCTTCGACGCTGACGTTTAGAGTCTTTCGCTCTCGCAAGCATTGGTATCGCTGGGCGCGAGTGTGCGAACCGCTCGATGCACGTCGAGAGCTTATGCAATATTTTAGGGGCGTTGTCGGCAAGTTCGAACCGCAGTTTTGTGACTGGGTTCTGGCGGTCATGTCCGCACCGGTTGCCGTAGTGAAGTGCTGCTGTGGTCAGAAATCACCGCACTTATGGCGGCTCTGATGTTGATTAAATGGGGTCATGTGTTAGACTCTCCTCAGGTCATACCTAACCCTGATATGTATGAAATCGGCTCGCCAAAGTAGAAGTCATACCATCGGGGTTTTATTTTTTCTGGGGTAAAGGGTAAGGCTAAACACCTGAGATCTCAAATGGATCTTTTGAAGATCAGACCGATACCAACAAGAAAGGCTCACCATTTGGTGAGCCTTTCTTGTTGGTATCAATACTTCGATTTGTTTCTACGCCTAAACAAAACATAAAGCAATAATCTAAATTTTGATGGTGGAAAAGTCATTAATGTTAATATGAAAAATATTAAACCAATATGACGCACATAACCTAATGCCACAGATGTATCATTAGAAAACATAAATAACCATGAGTTCAAAAATTCCTGATTAAATGCAACACTGTAATGTTGAGAGTTAAATAGAACAGAGACAAATAGATACAACCCCAAAAAGAATCCATTTTTCTTTAGTACATATAATTCAGACAATATAAAACTAACAACGACACCAATTATGCCAATTAATATATATAGTCCAGACTCCATATGGATTCCTATTTCTTATAATACGGTTCAATAGCGCTATCAATAGTAGCAACATCCGCTGCCATTTCAGAAAACAATGACAATTTTGTCGCTCTTCTCCACCCTCGCTCTAGATCTTTAGAAAAATAATAATACAATTTAAATTGAGTGACTTTTTCCGCCTCAGCCCATCCAGCTACACTTTTAGGATCAGATTTTAAAAGCCCATAGGCACTAGTAGCAATATCAACGCCTGAATATGCCAAGTTTCCCTCATTGACTCCAAACCCCATTTGTTTGGCTACATGTTGATACTTTTTTCGAACATATCCATCAGCATCCCCATAATCACCTGTATATGTTCCTTTCCAGTTTTGAACTATGTTACCTGTGATGTTATATGAGGCTTCATAAATGTTATTAGTCCCATGAGCCATCATTGTAGCCCCCATAGAGCCACACCATGATGCACCTGCAATTGAGAACACCGAACTCGTAATGCACATACCGAAACCTGCGCTAGTTTGCCCAATGCCTGCAACTAACCCAGCGGTATACTTAGTGATTTCATAAGCTTGTTCAATCAAACTCTGACGTTCTTGTCGAGCAAGTTTCACCACGCGATCTTTGTATAAGATGCCATTATCATAGTCACGTTTCATACAACGAGCTAAGAACAAATATTCATCTCTAAAATTTTCTCGTAAATGTGGATCGCGAATATGCATCATTGCATACATATCACTTTGATTAAGCAGACCGTTTAACGCGAGTTTAACTTCATCATCATCAAAACTTTTACGTGAATCGCTCATTAATATTCTTCTCTAAAGCTATTTGCTTTATTTCTTAGTGATTCAAGAGCATCAATCCAAGAAGAATAACCTGCGGTATTAAGAGAAACATGACGCCATGAAATATCACCGTATGCAATGGTGACCACCTCTTGCATTTCTCGTTCATTAAAGTCAATCGTGTGAGGCATATGAGGCGATACTGATTTAATTATCGCATTAGATAATATTACTTCATAAAAAAACTCATGCCCCCCATTACTACTTAAACGATAGAATTTAAGTGTACATGTTAATGGAGTTCCATCGACACAAGCCTGAGAAAGCAAAGGAGAACATTTATCCATTCTCTTTATTATTGTAATCGGAGTATGAATTGATTGGTTTTCATAACCAATAAAGTGAGAATAAGAAAGGACAGTAATCTCATCTCGGTGATTTTCTTGATAAGCCTGTCCCATAGAGCTTTCAGTGTTACAGCCTTGAGTAATTAAGCCCTGACGAAGTGATTCTATTTTTAAGTACGCAGTTGTTGTCATTGGAAAAATTCTCATTAATTAATAATCAATGGCAAGCAGCTTACGCTCGATTTGTCAGAAGCAGGTCAAAGCATAGGGCGTGTTATGTGCTTTATGTTCAATAGGTTAGTTCGCTGTCGAAAACACGAATCAGAAGCCCTCCAAGCGCTCTCTAAGCCGTTTCACACACAAAACCCCAACCATACACCACAAAATGATGCTGAAAGTTTGTGACGCTTTTGAGGCGTTTTTAATTCATAATTTTCTCCTTTCGTTTTCAGCCAGAAAACACGCCCAAACAGTCAAAAGCACACATTAACGCAGAGGAACTATGCCAGCTTTTCAGATCCGATATATCAACAAAGAAGACACTATCCAGAAGCAAGAAACGGTCTTTATGATAAACCTCACTTCCGCCAAAAAGTCCGCAACAGCACAAAGTAATGAACACACCAACGTGATTGAAATTTACGATTTAATGGATCGACTTATCGCCAAAAGAACACATGGCAAATGGAAAAATACACCATGATTTTTTTGTTTGGCCAGAACAAAAAATTTAGGTTCATACCAGGGAGTTTGTTTGTTCTGGTAAAACTAAGCGAAGCGTTTTTGCCAGGACAAATGAACCGGCAACGAGCTGCGCGAGGCGACAGTTCGAACAACGAAACAAAGTGAGTTAGTGAGCCATGTTTTTTTCTGGCTCAATCGCCCAAGCGCCCCCTTGCGGGGTTCAATTGCTAGTCAGAAAAAAATGCGAAGTGTCCAACGTAGCATCGAGAAAACAGGTGAGCCCCCGAACCTTTTTCTCGACAGGGGGAGCCGAACCAAACGCCCGTTCCCGAACGAAAAGGCGAGCAGTTCCCAAACTGCGTTTTGGTTTGGGGGCTTGCCCCAAAATCCGTTGAGCAGGCGAGACCAAGTCCGTATAACGATGTAAAAACGAGACTCTTTGGACTTGTCCAAAAAGGGCGACATTTTTCACGCTCTATAGGGGCTTGGTCTCGCGTAGCGAGGCGGATTTTGCCCTTAGATTAGAACGTGAAGCGCAGGGGCGTCCAGCCCCGAAGATTTTCGTTCTAATCCATTGAAAAAGCACGCTTTTTCAATATTCGCCCTTTGGCGAAATGTCTTTTTATTGTTTAGATTTCATCGGTGTCTGCGGTCGGGTACTATACTCCCCCGATGATAGACACCGATGGCAGAGGCCGATGAACACACAATTTCTGATCCAAGATAAGGCAGAACGCTACCAACGAAATGCTGACAACATGCAATGTGTCATACAGTTTTTAATACAAGAAACATACTCCACGATCCCCAACCTAATGGTGCTTTTGAATTACCAGAAAAGACAGCCACTCGATCGCTTACTGGCAAAACTAAAAGGCTTAGGCTTCATCAAAAAGTACGAACTAAACAGCCCAAAAGGGAAGCTTGCTTTGTGGGGTATAACGGACTTAGGTCTTGCTCAGAACCAACAAAAAAGTGATGGTCTAGAGAGAAGCTTTGTCTCGTATAGGATCACGTTCAAAAGCGTAGAGCACAAAATAAAACTGCAATTCGTGCAACTTCAGTTGCTCAAAAATGGATGGCGTGATTGGGAGAATGGTAAGAGCGAAAGTGTCCGCAAAAAGTATCCGGTCAAACACAAACCCGATGGGATCATAAAGAGTCAATCAGGCGCAAAAATTGCCATTGAACTGATGCCAAAAATACAGACAACGTCACGCTACCGAAGCATCTTTAAGGGTCACATCCAAGCAAGAAAAGAGCGATACTGGGAAGCGGTATTTTTCATTGTTGAAAATCCAGACATAAGAGCATTGCTGGAACATCACTTCAATAAAATTGAGTACATAAGATTCAACGAATCGAAACATCCATTCAAGCATTATCGTTCAAACCTCTACCGAATATTTACGTTTGAGGAAATGAAAACATTACAAGAAACTCGCTAACCGGTGATTTAAAAAATATTGAAAATATTTCGCACACATTGCTTGCAATGTATAAGTGCGCCCTTAGAGAAAACTAAGGGTTGTACTCGGGACGTTTTGAGTTTCACTTTTAGGGTTTTCGACCATCAGATAAATGGATTTTCAAAGCGACGATTTCTGTAATTGCAGAGCTACGTGCGCCATATTGACCACAGAACCACACCGCCAACACAAAGTTTGAGAAAAGTTCGTTGTGTGGATTTGTGGACAAATGGCGCACGAACAATAATGCCGTCGCAAGCTCCCCAAATCAGCCTTTCGGCTGCGCCGACCCCTACCCATTTCTACTCTTAATTTGAGTGATTTGGGTATCATCTATGGTCGCTTTCCGTGGAGTTTTTTCTCTTACCCTTTCGGGCTGCCCTGCGCTGTGTGTAAAGCTTTCGCCCCCGTTCCAGTCACACAACACTAATCTGTTATACCTTTTCCGCTTGTCCCCTCTAGCAGCTACAAGGGGCGGAATTATCGAACTTTCGCTTAGTTCAGATTAGTGCCTTTACCTCTCACCTTTGGAACTTCCCTTGGTCGGTGAGTGATGCGCGTCGTTCTGTCCAAAACATCTTGATCCAAACAGAGTGCAGGAATACTTGAAGTCGATTCGTGAAATGTCTATCATGAAAGGAACTTCCTAGGGCTCAAATCTAGTTAGTATTCCAACAAAGCCACTCCTGGAAGAGTGGTTTTGTCACATCTGGGGAAAGAGATTAATCCTAAAATCGTTAGATCTCAAATAGATCTTAAAAAGATCCCCCTTCAATTGTTCATTTAATGCCACATTCCTGACGGGATTCTAGCTGGATCTTTAGGTAACTTACGTAGGGTGTACTCATCCCGCAAATACATGCGCTCAAAATTACTTCTACGCGCACCAAATGCAGGCAGTTTTCTTAAAATGTTAACAACCCCTTGAATTTCAGGGGATTCAAAACGATAACCTCGCGCCATCAAATCATCCAAAACAGGCATAAGTTCTTTATACACTCGATTAGCATCGCTTTTATTATCAAGTTGCCCTTTCATTTTCATTAACAATGAAAAAAGAGGAGAAGACCTACCTAACTGAGCTATAACTGCATTCATGTAACACTACCTTAACTATATAAACATTCATCGCAAACTGTAAAAAAAACACTGTGAAATAATCAGCAGGCAAGGTTTGCTCTCGATAAATAAACACAGGGTAAAACGCCTCAATTACAGTCATAAAAATATAAAACACTGCAATCACTGACAGGACTTTTTTCTCTAAAAGAGGAATGCCCTTATAGGCAGCAAATAAAGCAATAACCGCCCCATAACCAAGAAGCGTGGTAATAAATTCAATTGCTTGCTCAACAATATCCCCAACTTTTGCAAATGCATTTACAAAAGCAGCGCCAGTCAAAATAATTAGCAATAAAATTAAAGCTTGTTTTTTCACTAAGACATCCTCCAATAAGTATTTCATTATGCACAAAAAAATTAGGGCGTGTTATTAGTATTATGTTCAATAGCTTAGTTAGCTATCGAAAACGCACGCCAGAAGCTCCTGAAACACTCTACAAGCCGTTTTAAGCACAAAACCCAACCTAGATACACAAAAGCCGCTTTGAAAGTTTGTGACGATTCTGAGGCGATTTACATAGCAATCAAACGCAGCTCTCGATTCATTCAAAATCACTACTGAAATGCTCATTTTTCACATATTCAACCTACAACTAGGCATCTCTCATGCTCCAAAAATAAAAAATGCCGAGTTGGCTCAAACCGCAAAAAGTGTCAATTGCCGCGTCCAACAATTATTCGAATTAGACTCACACTCGCTGAACCAAAGAGCAACTCTCGTTACTTCAAAACTTGGCTCAAGTGACAGCAAACTAACAACGTTAGATCTTAAGATCATCGAGAAAAATGAAACACGTTAAATTGTGTTGAGATTTACGAAAAGAAAGGACGAAAGCATGAGCTTCACACGTTACATGACCATTATATTACTCGTATTAGGAAGTGCCCAAGAAGCGCCTATCAGTGGATTAACACTACACCTTGAGTTACAACATAACTGCTTAGTTTGTTTGTCCTGGTGAAACTAAGCGAAGCGTTTTTACCAGGACAAACGAACCGGCAACGAGCACAGCGAGGCGACAGCTCGAACAACGAAACAACGTGAGTTAGGGAGCAATGTTTTTTTCTGACTCAATCGCTCAAGCGCCCCCTTGCGGGGTTCAATTGCTAGTCAGAAAAAAATGCGAAGTGTTCAACGTAGCATCGAGAAAACAGGTGAGCCCCCGAACCTTTTTATCGACAGGGGGAGCCGAACCAAACGCCCGTTCCTGAACGAAAAGGCGAGCAGTTCCCAAACTGCGTTTTGGTTTGGGGGCTTGCCCCAAAATCCGTTGAGTAGGCGAGACCAAGTCCGTATGACGATGCAAAAACGAGGCTCTTTGAACTTGTTCAAAAAGGACGACATTTTTCACGCTCTATAGGGGCTTGG
Organism: Vibrio sp. K4; assembly: GCF_051122595.1. Lineage (NCBI taxonomy): Bacteria > Pseudomonadati > Pseudomonadota > Gammaproteobacteria > Vibrionales > Vibrionaceae > Vibrio > Vibrio sp. K4. The sequence continues at coordinate 8,176 of NZ_CP178583.1, read as the reverse complement.
TCTCGCGTAGCGAGGCGGATTTTGCTCTTAAATTAGAACGTGAATTGCAGGGGCGTCCAGCCCCGAAGATTTACGTTCTAATTCATTGGAAAAGCACGCTTTTTCAATATTCACCCTTTGGGTGAAGTCTCTTTTTTTCTTGAGATTTCATCGGTGTCCGCTATCGGGTACTATGCTCCCCCGATGATAGACACCGATGGCAGAGGCCGATGAACACACAATTTTTGATCCAAGATAAGACCGAACGCTACCAACGAAATGCCGATAACATGCAGTGTGTTGTGCAGTTTTTAATACAAGAAACGTACTCCACGATCAGTAACTTAATGGTGCTTTTGAATTACCAAAAAAGACAACCGCTCGATCGCTTACTGGCAAAACTAAAGGGCTTAGGCTTCATCAAAAAGTACGAGCTTCAAACCCAAAACGGGAAGCTTGCTTTGTGGGGCATAACGGATTTAGGTCTAGCACAAAACCAACAAAAGAGTGATGGACAAGAGAAGAGTTTTGTCCCGTATCGAGTCACGATGAAAAGCGTAGAACACAAAATGAAAATGCAATTCATGCAGCTCCAGTTACTCAAAAACGGATGGCGTGAATGGGAAAATTGTCGGCTTGAAAGTGTTCGTAAAAAGTATCCGGTAGAGCACAAACCGGATGCCATAATCAAAAGTCCATCGGGCGCAAAAATCGCACTTGAGTTGCACCAAACGATGCAAACAACTTCACGCTATCGAACCCTCTTTAAAAACCACATACAGGCAAGAAATGAGCGATATTGGAACGCTGTATTTTTCGTTGTTAACAGCCCAGAGTTAAAAGGGTTACTGGAGAATCGTTTCAATAAAATTGAGTACATAAGATTCAAAGAATCGAAGCATCCATTCGAGCATTACCGCTCAAACCTTTACCGAATATTCACATTAGAAGAGATAACTTCGTTGCAAGAAAACCGATAGGGGATTAAAGGGGAATACTCCCCTTTAGCACGCGATAATACCAACCGAGGAACGAGGTTTGTATACATCGACAGCGTGCCTATGTTTTATTTAAAAAATCCAGTTTGGACACAAAGCGACTCATAGTGACTCATTAGGGCGCAAAAGGGCGTATTTTGACATGACTTTATAGGTCGACGTCGTTCAAAAACCCTAAAAAAGACTCATTAGGACTCGTCGAGGCGCATTTGGACGCATTCAGTTGAAAATAAGGTGATTCAGTGTCACCAAAATGTCACCAAGGTGTCATCACAATGCCATCAACATGCACAGAACTGTCACCATGTTGCACCAAAGTGTCATCACAATGTCATCACTTTGCACAAAAGTGTATCTATTGAAGAAGTATTTAATTTTAGAGAGAAATAACATGAATATAGAAAAAGAAATATTGGAATTTTTAAATAATAATCTAAAGAAGCATTGTAGTTATCAAATAGGTATGCGCTTTACTCGATATGAGTGTAAAAATAATATTTTTAGTTTTTCATATGAAGGCAGTGATAATAAACAAGTCTTTTCTGACGTAATAAATAAAACTTTTAACCTTTCATTACTTCCAGTGACTTAAATTAAAAAAATATGAACTAGAGTGTTAAACGTTAGACTATTCGATTGCACCTACCTTTCTTGCCAGACCTCGCGAAGCGAATAAGGGCGGTGAAAGTAAAGCGTTTACAGTGTCTATCGCTGTGCTCGGTAACGTATAGCGTCTAGTTCTCACGTTAGCCTGTGCGCACGTGCGTAGCACGTCGAAGCACATGGGTAGTGAGTCATTCATTAGGGCGTCAGCCCTCTAATTTGATTGTATTTAAGCTGATGAACTTGAGCGTACACTTAAGTTTGAGAAGTGAAACACTTAAATTGTGCATAACAAAGAAAACCCCGACTTTCAGTTATTGAAAGTCGGGGTTAATGAAAAAAACGCCTCTCAAGCATTAGCTTTAACTAATTTAAGCGTTCAAAAAAGCAGCAGAAACATACTCCAAACGAGGTAATTTCTTCCTAGCTAAAGAAATTTCTAAATATGTGAAGTAAATCAAATTTTAGTAAGGGATATCGTCCCCGTTTAGGGCATTTGGAGGTGGTTTTTTCGATCGTTGAGCTTTCACTTCGGCATATTTTGCAGCTTGAAGTACCGCTTTTGCCATCGCGACACCGGAAAGTCCCTCCGAGCCACTGAGAAGCGTTTTAACGGTGTTTTCAGCCTCTTCTGTGCGAGAGCTGTTCTTCTTTGCGTTTCTGGCGCTTGTAGGCTTTCTGACGCTCTTTCTGAGCACGGTCAGCCAAACCAAACAGCCCAAACAAACCAAGGTTTACGGTCTTGATCGCGGGTTTAGCGTAGTAACGCAGCTCGCCACTGGAGGTAAGCACCGCCTCGGAAATCAGGGTGCAGGGCCAGCAGTCCAACACGCTGTAACTCCGCCAGTGCGCGACGAACACGCGACAAAGACAGCCCCGTGTGTTCACAAATTTTTTTGTAAGAAAGGTCGAACCATTTCTTGCTGTTGTACTGGTAGAACCCGACTTTAAACGTAGTCAGATCGATGTACTTGGCGATGCACTTGAGTACCAGCGTGACAGCTTCCGCGCTCTCGCTTCGACGCTGACGTTTTGAGTCTTTGGCTCTCGCAAGCATTGGTATTGCTTGGCGCGAGTGAACGAACCGCTCGATACTCGTCGAGAGCTTGTGCAAAATTTTAGGAGCGTTGTCGGCAAGTTCGAACCGCAGTTTTGTGACTGGATTCAGGCGGTCATGTCCGCACCGGTTGCCGTAGTGAAGTGTTGCTGTGGTCAGGAATCACCGCACTTATGGCGGCTCTGATGTTGATTAAATGGGGTCATGTGTTAGACTCTCCTCAGGTCACGTACCTAACCCTGATGTGTATGAAGACAGCCTGCCAGTTGAAGTCATACGATCGGGGTTTTGTTTTTTCTGGGGTAAAGGTTAAGGCTAAACAGCTGAGATCTCAAATGGATCTTTTGAAGATCAGACCGATACCAACAAGAAAGGCTCACCAAATGGTGAGCCTTTCTTGTTCTTATCAATACTTCGATTTGTATCTACGTTTAAATAAAACATAATACAACAACCTTAGTTTTGATGGTGGTGGAGTTAATATTGTCAAAATAAAAAACAAGAAACCAAACATTCTAATTGAATCCGTAGGAGCATTTATATCAAAAGAAATCATAAACAACCAATTATTTGACATTTCATTTTCAAAACAAACCCCATAATGCTGAGCGCCAAACTCCATTAAAAAAATAATATATAATATAGTGTAAACTTTATTTTTTATAGGATTGTTACGATACGTCCTACAAATACCTTCAGATGAAAGATGACATAAAACAACTCCAATTAGGCTCACTGTAACATACAGTACCCCATCCATCATTTATCATCACCATATAAATCTATAGAGCCTTTTATTGTGTAATAATCTGCTCCTATTTCAGCTGCAAGAGCACCCTTAGACATAGTTCGCCAACCTCTTTCTAAATCTTTGGAAAAATAATAATACAATTTAAATTGAGTAACTTTTTCCGCCTCAGCCCATCCACCTACACTTTTAGGATCAGATTTTAAAAGCCCATAGGCACTAGTAGCAATATCAACGCCTGAATATGCCAAGTTTCCCTCATTGGCTCCAAACCCCTTTTCTTTAGCTATACGTTGATATGTTTTTCGAACATATCCATCAGCATCCCCATAATCACCTGTATATGCTCCTTTCCAGTTTTGAACAATGTTACCTGTGATGTTATATGAGGCTTCATAAATGTTATTAGTCCCATGTGCCATCATTGTAGCCCCCATAGAGCCACACCATGATGCACCTGCAATTGAGAACACCGAACTCGTAATGCACATACCGAAACCTGCGCTAGTTTGCCCAATGCCTGCAACTAACCCAGCGGTATACTTAGTGATCTCATAAGCTTGTTCAATCAAACTCTGACGTTCTTGTCGAGCAAGTTTTACCACGCGATCTTTGTATAAAATACCATTATCATAATCACGTTTCATACAACGAGCTAAGAACAAATATTCATCTCTAAAATTTTCTCGTAAATGTGGATCGCGAATATGCATCATTGCATACATATCACTTTGATTAAGCAGACCGTTTAACGCGAGTTTAACTTCATCATCATCAAAACTTTTACGTGAATCGCTCATTAATATTCTTCTCTAAAGCTATTTGTTTTATTTTTTAGTGATTCAAGAGCATCAATCCAAGAAGAATAACCTGCGGTATTAAGAGAAACATGACGCCATGAAATATCACCGTATGCAATAGTGACCACCTCTTGCATTTCTCGTTCATTAAAGTCAATCGTGTGAGGCATATGAGGCGATACTGATTTAATTATCGCATTAGATAATATTACTTCATAAAAAAACTCATGCCCCCCATTACTACTTAAACGATAGAATTTAAGTGTACATGTTAATGGAGTTCCATCGACACAAGCCTGAGAAAGCAAAGGAGAACATTTATCCATTCTCTTTATTATTGTAATCGGAGTATGAATTGATTGGTTTTCATAACCAATAAAGTGAGAATAAGAAAGGACAGTAATCTCATCTCGGTGATTTTCTTGATAAGCCTGTCCCATAGAGCTTTCAGTATTACAACCTTGAGTAATTAATCCCTGACGAAGTGATTCTATTTTTAAGTACGCTGTTGTTGTCATTGATAAATTTTCCCATTAATTAATAACCATAATTTTAACAAGGGAACAGCGTACGCCTGAATTGTCAGAAATAGGTCAAAGCATAGGGCGCGTTATGTGCTTTATGTTCAATAGGTTAGTTCGCTGTCGAAAACACGAATCAGAAGCCCGACAAACGCTCTCTAAGCCGTTTCACACACAAAACCCCAACCATACACCACAAAATGATGCTGAAAGTTTGTGACGCTTTTGAGGCGTTTTTAATTCATAATTTTCTCCTTTCGTTTTCAGTAAGAAAACATCACCAAACAGTCAAAAGTACACATTAGCGCAGAGGAATTATGCCTGCCTTTCAGATCCGATATATCAACAAAGAAGACATCATCCAGAAACAAGAAACTGTCTTTATGATAAACCTCACTTCCGCCAAAAAGTCTGCAACAGCACAAAGTAATGAGCACACCAACGTGATTGAAATTTACGACTTAATGGATCGACTTATCGCCAAAAGAACACATGGAAAATGGAAAAACACACAGTGATTTTTTGTTTGGTCAGACGCATGGCCAAGCAAAAAATTTAAGCGCGAACCAGGGAAGTTTGTTTGTCCTGGTGAAACTAAGCGAAGCGTTTTCACCAAGACAAACGAACCGGCAACGAGCGCAGCGAGGCGACAGCTCGAACAACGAAACAAAGTGAGTTAGTGAGCAATGTTTTTTTCTGGCTCAATCGCCCAAGCGCCCCCTTGTGGGGTTCAATTGCTAGTCAGAAAAAAATGCGAAGTGTTCAACGTAGCATCGAGAAAACAGGTGAGCCCCCGAACCTTTTTAACGACAGGGGGAGCCGAACCAAACGCCCGTTCCCGAACGAAAAGGCGAGCAGTTCCCAAACTGCGATTTGGTTTGGGGGCTTGCCCCAAAATCCGTTGAGTAGGCGAGACCAAGTCCGTATGACGATGCAAAAACGAGGCTCTTTGAACTTGTTCAAAAAGGACGACATTTTTCACGCTCTATAGGGGCTTGGTCTCGCGGAGCGAGGCGGATTTTGCTTTAAATTAGGCGGTGAATTGTAGGGGCGTCCAGCCCCGAAGATTTACAGCCTAATCCATTGAAAAAGCGTGCTTTTTCAATATTCGCCCTTTGGCGAAACTTCTTGTTATTGTTTGGATTTCATCGGTGTCTGTGGTCGGGTACCATACTCCCCCGATGATAGACACCGATGGCAGAGGCCGATGAACACACAATATCTGATCCAAGATAAGACCGAACGTTACCAACGAAATGCAGACAACATGCAATGCGTCATACAATTTTTAATACAAGAAACGTACTCCACAATCACCAACTTAATGGTGCTTTTGAATTATCAGAAAAGGCAACCTCTCGATCGTTTACTGGCAAAACTAAAAGGCTTAGGCCTCATCAAAAAGTACGAACTAAAAACGCCAAGAGGAAAGCTTGCATTGTGGGGAGTGACCGACTTAGGCCTTGCGCAAAACCAACAGAAAAGTAATGGCAGAGAGAAGAGTTTTCTACCGTACCGTGTCACGCCCAAAAACGCAGAACATAAAATGAAAGTACAGTTTGTGCAGCTCCAGCTACAAAAAAATGGATGGCGTGATTGGGAAAATGGTAAGCATGAAGACGTACGCAAAAAATATCAGGTAGCACACAAACCGGATGGCTTAGTGAGAAGTCCTTCCGGAGCAAAGATTGCACTCGAACTGATGCAAACAATTCAAACGCCATCACGCTACCGGACCATTTTTAAAGATCACATACAGGCAAAAAAAGAGGGGTACTGGCATGCGGTCTTTTTCATCGTTGAGAGTAAAGAAATGAAAAATCTGTTAGAGAACCACTTCAACAAAATTGAATACATAAGGTTCAAAGAATCAAAGCACCCATTCGAGTATTATCGTTCAAACCTTTATAGAATCTTCACATTAGAAGAGGTGAAAACCTTACAAGAAACGAGAAACCAAAGTGGTGAATAAGGTTGTCACAAGACTCCCCAGATCAGCCCTTTCGGCTGCGCCGACCCCTACCCATTTCAACTCTAAACTTGAGTGATTTGGGTATCATCTATGGTCGCTTTCCGTGGAGTTTTGTCTCTTACCCTTTCGGGCTGCCCTGCGCTGTGAGTTAGGCTTTACGCCCCCATTCCGGTCTCACAACACTAATCATTTATTCCTTTCCCGCTTATCCCCTCTAGCAGCTACAAGGGGCGGATTTATCGAGCGTTTGCTTAGTTCTGATTAGTGCCTTTACCATGCCACCTTTGGAATATCCCTTGATCGGTGGCTGATGCGCGTCGCTCTGTCCAAAACATCTTGAGTCCAAACAGAGTGCAGGAGTACTTGAAGTGCTTACGTGATATGGCTATCATGAAAGGACTTACCCAAGTCGTCAAACTAGTAAGTATTCCGAGAAAACCAGCTTCCAAGGGCTGGTTTTGTCACATCTGGGGAAAGAGATTAATCCTAAAATCGTTAGATCTCAAATAGATCTTAAAAAGATCCCCCTTCAATTGTTCATTTAATGCCACATTCCTGACGGGATTCTAGCTGGATCTTTAGGTAACTTACGTAGGGTGTACTCATCCCGCAAATACATGCGCTCAAAATTACTTCTACGCGCACCAAATGCAGGCAGTTTTCTTAAAATGTTAACAACCCCTTGAATTTCAGGGGATTCAAAACGATAACCTCGCGCCATCAAATCATCCAAAACAGGCATAAGTTCTTTATACACTCGATTAGCATCGCTTTTATTATCAAGTTGCCCTTTCATTTTCATTAACAATGAAAAAAGAGGAGAAGACCTACCTAACTGAGCTATAACTGCATTCATGTAACACTACCTTAACTATATAAACATTCATCGCAAACTGTAAAAAAAACACTGTGAAATAATCAGCAGGCAAGGTTTGCTCTCGATAAATAAACACAGGGTAAAACGCCTCAATTACAGTCATAAAAATATAAAACACTGCAATCACTGACAGGACTTTTTTCTCTAAAAGAGGAATGCCCTTATAGGCAGCAAATAAAGCAATAACCGCCCCATAACCAAGAAGCGTGGTAATAAATTCAATTGCTTGCTCAACAATATCCCCAACTTTTGCAAATGCATTTACAAAAGCAGCGCCAGTCAAAATAATTAGCAATAAAATTAAAGCTTGTTTTTTCACTAAGACATCCTCCAATAAGTATTTCATTATGCACAAAAAAATTAGGGCGTGTTATTAGTATTATGTTCAATAGCTTAGTTAGCTATCGAAAACGCACGCCAGAAGCTCCTGAAACACTCTACAAGCCGTTTTAAGCACAAAACCCAACCTAGATACACAAAAGCCGCTTTGAAAGTTTGTGACGATTCTGAGGCGATTTACATAGCAATCAAACGCAGCTCTCGATTCATTCAAAATCACTACTGAAATGCTCATTTTTCACATATTCAACCTACAACTAGGCATCTCTCATGCTCCAAAAA
>NZ_CP178581.1:0-71941 GCF_051122595.1 Vibrio sp. K4 | reverse complement strand
AATTGTTGGCTGACCAACTGACACTCTCGATGTCGGATTTGGTGGCGACGAAAGACGAGAAGAATAAGCGCGTGACGTTTAAGGACGTGAAGACTGGCAATGAGTTGTTTCGAGATGTTGGTACGCACATCTTAATGTCGAGTAAGCAGCCAGAGCTAGACCATGTTGCCGCGGCAATGGCGTTAGCGGCGAAAAAATTTGGGACGGTACGTATCACAGGGACGAAAGAGTTTAAACAACAAGTCATCGATGTGGCCGTGGCGAAGAACCTGAACATTGTGTTCTCCGATAAGTCGATGCAGCAACTCTTTGTTGCGTGTCGTGAAGCGTTCCAGAAAGGCGAAGTACCCGAAACGAAGCAAACTCAAGCCGACAATGCCATTGTCGATACGCCAACACGCTCTGTGCATGATGTTAGCCGCGCCGCAAAAGAAATCCGTGTGGGTCTTAAAGTGGCTGACCGAGTTGACCGTGACCTTGCGCTGTTGGAGACCACAGGCGCTACATTGGACATCATCGTTGACCGTCACAAAGCGTGGCTGAATGACAACATTAATACTGCCGCTTATAAGTATGTGCGTGAGCGCGTTGAGCAAGGCATGGAAAATCACGATGGTTATCGCCAACTGATGACAGAGGTGCTGGCGCAAGTGGATAAAAACATTGCACAGCAAGCTCCGTCAACCCCTCAAGAAGCCACGCAAGAGCAAGAACCTATTACGTTGGTGGCTCATGGTCGTGCGCCGTATCTACATGATGAGACGAATAAAGACAGCTACTTTGTGGAATTGAGTCATGGTGAAACGAAGTGGGGTGTGGGGTTAGAGTCTGCCATTGAAGAAAGTGGTGCCCAAATTGGCGATGTGGTGGACGTGACTAAGGTTGGAAAGGAAGCGGTTACAGTCATGGCCGACGTGAAAGATGCGCAAGGCAATGTGCTCAAAACCGAACCGTTAGAAACCGAACGTGTGAAATGGCACATAGAGGTTCATGCTCCAGTTCAAGAGCAAACGTCTAATCAAAACGAGGCACGCGAATATTCATTAGGGTATTTGGTGAATGAGGCGAAGTTGTTGTTTGATAAGTCGGCCGCTTTAGATGAGTTTAAGCATGGTGATGAAGTGGCGATGCTGTTTGATAAAGCCCGCTGGTTGGTGAATGAAGTGGCTCAGAGAACGGCGCATAACCCGTTTGAGCAAGCAACCCATCCTTGGTTGGTTGAACGCTTTGAGAAAGACCATCAAGAGCTGACCAATAAACAATGGGATAATGAGGCGAATATCGAGCTTCGCTTTGAGTATCGAGACCAAGGTGTTGTGCCAATGTTTAATGGCAAAGATGCGCAAGAGGTTCCAGATATGCTACTAAGCCGCATTCGTAAACAAGATACGTTTTTGCAGCAATATTCAATGGAGGAGTTAATGCAGGGCGCACTGACGCAGAAAGCCACGAGTGCCGTTCCGGTTGAGCAGACCTTTAGCCGTACTGGTGAGTTAGTTCAAGTGGAGACGGTCACGCAAAGCATGACGCTCAGTTAAAATATGGGTGCTCGTTAGCCATGTATTCCACAACTCTGAAATGACGGGGGCAAGCCCCCGTCAATCAGCGTCACTTCACCATTTCGTAGACAACAAAGTTAGCTTCAAACCTCGTGCTATCATTTTGATAGTGGATATCGCAAAGCGTATCACGCACTATCCAAAGTCCACACAAGAGCGTCAAACACAGAACAATCAGTCCTGCGAGGGCGGTTTTAGTTTTTGGCATTTTATGTTGCCTCCAATCGTGAAGAGGCTATAATCAGTATTGTTAAGTACATGATCTCGGCCTCGTTAGGTGAAGGTAACTGCGGAAACAGTTACCGGATAACGGGGCTTTGATTTGTCTACCTTAAGGGGCAATGACTCAAGGCCGACAAGCCAAGAGCACCCGACGCGATTCTAACACACTTCTTTTTTGCATTTCTTTCTAAAATCAGTCTATTGATTCTTTTATGTGTAGTTCTACCTGAATAGATAACTCGTCTACGCTTGACCAAGCGCTGTCTGGTATCGCGAGTAACGCCTGTTCAATCCGACAATGTCGGTCATGCGAGAGTGACGTTGGAAGTTCTTGACAATATTGTTGACGGATTTGTCGCTTTTTTTGCTTCTCTTTTTCTTCCTCAGTATTGCCATCAAAATTGAAATCTAAAAACTCAGGGCGACCGTCTGGTTTTGGTAAGGTTGCCACGATCTCCAAGCATTCGGCCAACATCTGACAGTTCTCGTTATCGCATGACGTGAAGGTGTTTTGTTCCTTCTCCCAATGTCCACATGATTGGGTTGATGCGCCGTGATGGATGGCGTTCGATAGGTGGTTTATCTCTTGAAGTGATGCGGATTCGACAAACTTTAGGAGTTGGTTACTATACTGTTTTTTCACTGCATCTAGTGTTTGGATATTAGTCACTCTCACCTCCATCATTGGTGTCGGTAAATCCTGATGGACCTAAATCGCTGATGTTGGTTCTTTTAGCAAAGTCGATACTTATTTCATTTGCACCTAACGCCTCCCACTGATCAATGTTCTCTTGCAGCTCTTGTGGGATGGTGTTCATTTGTTTAGAGACACTTTTGAACTGTTCTAATGTTGGGAATGCGGTTAATACCGGAGTGCCATCCAATCGCTTAGATATACATTGCAATGACTCTTCAATTAGCGAAAGTTGATTGAATTGGGTGAGTTCATCAATAAATAATTTGACCGTCGTGCTGTCCATCACGTACTTGGTGTTTTCATTGAGAGGCGAAGAGCAGTAGCCGTCATTTTGATGCCCCCAAAACTCAACGGGCAGGTTGAGGTTTGCTTTATTAATGGTTGCCATCAGTGGCTCCTTTTATTCTTTGGTTGATGATTTGCGTTAATGTGGCGATGTCATGATCTATTCTTTCTCTATACCAAGCTAAGTGTAATAGGCTCTTTCTAAGATAATGATTATCGAGATACGGGGATGACAGTGTGAAAGTTAGTTGATTCTGGTCGTTAAACTCACCAATGATTTTCCAAGCATGATGAAAGCGATCATCTAGGTGCGCTTGCCTAATTTTTGTTACGAGTCGCTGAACGAATGGTAAAGGCGCATGAAAATAAACGTAAGGCGCTTCTTGTCGTCCGGCTGCGTGCCCTTGACAGGAGGCAATCGTGACAACGTCATTAAACTGGTTTAATGACAGCACCAAGGAGGCAATTTTAGGATCGAGTTCATCGTATGAACGTGACCTTTGTTCTTTTGGCGCCGTCCATAACTCTTGAACCAAATCGCGAAGACGTTGTTGTATTGACATGATCTCTCCAGCGATTAACGAAGTCGCTGCGCATACGTGACGGCTCGTTTGGTATCAATGAAAGTACGCCAGTTATCGGTGGTTGGCGCTTTCTTGAATCGGCGTTCTGGCGCGATAAAAGCAAACAGTCCTTTACGGTTGATGAGTGTAGTTTCTAAGTCAATGTCTGCCCACTTTAAAAAGCCGGTCTTCGCCTGGTTCTGTCCGTGTCCAAAGTCGAAAGCTTTTGGAACCTTCACCAAGGCAGCGAATGCCATATCTGCGGATACGTGGGGTTTGGGGCAGTGACCACAATTGCGCATGATGGTGGCATCAAAAATCTCAATGTCTTCAATAGCAATGTGCGTCCCTTTGTTTTTCTGTAAGTTAATTAACCAGTGATCGACACATTCTTTAATATGGCGTTTAACTTCGCTGCGTGGAAAATCAAAATGAGGCTGCGGTTTGTAAACACCGTACACGACTTGCCGCTCTAAAGTGGCTTCGTAATCATCATCATGCGGCGACATTTCTATATTCCCTCTCCCTTCTTCGGTCAGTGAATACAGCTCATTGGCGTCCATTAAGGCGCGATATTTAGGGTTAACTTCAATCAGTGCGTATTGCATGGTTAATGTCCTTTTCTTAATCGAGTCAGTTCATGGGTTGGGTAAATAGTGTGCCCGTCGCAAAAACTCACGCTTTGAATATCTCGTTGAGTCAGTTTGATCAAATGAGCGTGGGTGAGGTAAGCCTTATGGAAATTGCAGTAAATGTGTTTTTTTGCCAGAGGTTTAGAAAGTAGGGTATCAAGAGCGTTGACATCTAAGACGATGTGCATCGGCGGTAAAATTTTGTTTGGCATGAGAGCGTTCTATTGTTTGTAGTGACGCAATACGTTTTGAACGTATCGTTGTGTTTCGGGGAAAGGTGGAACGCCGTTGTACTTGGCGACATTGCCCTCTCCAGCGTTGTAAGCGGCTAGAGCTAACTCGACGTTGTTGTATTTTTTTAAAAGGCGCGCGATGAGCGCAGTACCTGTTTGGATATTGGCATTGGGATCGAATGGATTGATCCCCTTACTGTTGAAATCCATGAGCTGCATGAGTCCTTTTGCACCACTACTGCTAACGGCTTTGGTGTTGAAATGGCTCTCGTGGTAGATGATGGCTACAATCAATTTTTCAGGTACGTTATAGGTTTTGCTGTGTGTTTTTATTTCTTGGCAATAACGTAGACATTTGATGGTGGAAGGAAAAGTGATGGTCTGTTGCTTTTTAGGGGCTGGCTTGTGGTAGCTGACCCAACCGTTATAGCGTCGTTCGCCTTGATAACTTCGAGCGCCCTGAACGACATTGGCGATAGCAGAATGAGCGGTCATGAGAATCATGATCGCAAGTACATATTTTTTCAAAAGAACTCCCTTGGATCTGACGTCCAATAGGCAAAAAGTGAGTAGGGAAATTTGGAATTGAGAGAGTGAGTTCGCTAAAGCCTGTTCGTTGTGTAATGGCGCTAGACAAAGGAAAGTAAATCTAGCGAGACAACATTTTATACCCTGTTCGCATAAAGAGTCTGATTACTACATCGAATGTTATGTGGTTTCGAGCCAAGAACATAACACCATGCTTTTCCTTAAGATGCGGCTAAAGCGAACTCTATCAATAATGTATCGTGTTATCCTGATCTTATCCACTGAAACGGTGGATAAGTGATCAACTGGTCTTAAGTTTGAGCACTCAGTGTGAGTGTTAATTGATATTGTGTGGTGAGGTCTGTGTTTTTTAGTGCTGATGCTTTCTTCATGTACTTTGTTACTCCTAACACAATCCCTGCCAGTGGCGTTTTAAAGATACTAAATGACGACGAAGAGATGTCAGTTGTCACACTGGAAACCGAACGCTTTAAGCGAGTCAAGGAACGAAGCTGACCGTTTTTACCGAACATTGGTGAAGTTAATGTCACGGTGCGAATATTCATATTTGCCAAGTCTTGTAGCAGTATCGGCAGTTCCCGATAGGTTTCGGTATTAAAAGCGTCAGAAGCGTGTTGCAGATGAATGGCTACGGTGTCTTTTTTTCTCCAATGAGGAACGACGGCGAGTTTTGCTGTTGGTGAATTTTTCGCTTGGAATGCAAAAACGTAGTAGCCGATAGGAATGCCACACAACACGGCAATACTCGCCAATAAGGGAATGTCGGGGTGGATAAGAATCAAACTAAATAGTGTCCAGTATGCTAACTCAACACTCAGTATCCAACGTTTACGATAAATATTAGAGGTTAAACCGGATTGGGTTTTGAATATGGAACGTGTCGTGAATACCCAAATGGATGTCGGTATTATCAGGCGTCCGATCTCCATCGTCCAAGATAAGTAGTATGGCATGGTTAATTCTCCAAGTAAGAAAGCGGCCAAGCGAGTTGCTGTAGTTGAGCATCACTTTTTGTGATGGCATTGACGAGTTCCGTTGCTCCTATTTTTTTCCCACATTCGGTGAGTAGGACGGTTGGTTCGGACTCTTCCATCGTTTTAATGAAGTCATCTTTGCGCTTTGTTTTTGGTGTTAAACAGGTATCAATAAACCGCTGAATGCTCGCTTGTTGGTCGGGATGATGAGTTTGCCAGTTGAGTAAGGTTTGTTGTCGAAGTTCTTTGACAGAAGTGATGTATTGAGCGATTTGTCCAGCGGCCACAAATATGAGTGCTGCGAGAACCAAGCCAATGACGTGAAAGGCTTTTTTAAGCATGTGTTTCATGGTGTCTTCCAAAAAAGAAAAAGGCCAGCGTTGAGCTGACCTTTGCGATGAATGAGTCGATGTTGATTGAGATTAGCGTTTACGGCGTAAGCTCGTGAATCCTAGAAAAAGGAGAGACCAAAAGCCCACAGAGCCGCCAGTATTGTCATCATCAGAGCTATTGTTACCATTGTCTCCGCCTGTATTGTCGGTTGGCTTGTTGATGTGGATGATTTCGGAGTCAGATAAAGAAAGTTTGCCTTCACCACCATTGCTTTCAACGACGTAAGTACAGGTTTCAAATGGTTCAATCACCGCTTTGGTCATGCAGGTACTTTCGTCATCAACTAGAGTGACATCCCCGTCAAACGTGGCTGAATCGCTCACGTTGTTGATATGCAGTGATTGAACGGTGATCGTTGCTTTGCCATTTTCGGTTTTTGCCACGGTTGGGTAATGCCAGCCATCAATGTTGTCGAGCAAAAAATCACGTGCGTAACGGATATCGGTGCCGTAGGTTTCGCGCCACTCTCCGTGCTCGCTACTATAAAAACCTTCACTCCCTTTGTGCACAGCAATGATTTCATCGTCCGCATTGATCCAAGCTGATCCAGAGTCCCCGCCTATAGTGTGGGATTCGTTGACCATATCGGCATAGATCTTATAAGGAAAATAACTGTTGTTTTCGATGCTCAAACTAAAATTTGCCATATTTAGTTTGTTATCTGTGCCGCCAAAACCTTTGATTTGAATGGCTTCACCTTGAGTCAGTTCTTGAACATTGATAAATTGAACGTGCTGATAATCAATGCTTTCATCCAATGGAATGAGTCCAATATCTTCACCATCATTTTCATCGTAATTATGTCCCATGACGAAGTTGTTATGAGTTAAAAATGAAGTTTGATCGACCGGATATTGATTGCCTGATGCGGTATTGATGTGATCAAAATCGTAAGGATGCTCGATTTCGTCTTCATCCCATTCTTTTAAGCAGTGTGCGGCAGTAAGCACATAACGCCCCGCTATCAGTGTGCCCGTGCAGCCTTTGCTTTCGTCGTTGTAATTTGCCAATCGAACGGCATTGTCTTGTTGATTCCAATCTACTGATGTGCCATTTTCAACGGCGTAACCGTGCGCAGACAGAAGGGATAACGTGATCAGTGACAAGATTTTTAACTGCATAAGAACATCTCTATCTCATTCATTCTTAGATGATTTTATCAACAATGTGTGAGTGTAAGTCAGGATCATGTGAAAGCGACTTGATCGCTCAAGTCGCCTTATCTTTACTTACACTCGGCTTTGTAACCGTCGTCAGAGATCTGCTCCGGTCCATAGCCTTCACAGTGCCAACCGCCAGAGTTCCAGTTATTGCATTCACGAACGGTGTTCATGATAAGACCTCTGGTGCCTTTTACACACGCTTGTCCAGCCGCATCCGGCGTTAACACCGTAGCGTAAGAACCGGCATTAGTAATGTCGGTGGTGGTTGATGAGACTTTGACCCAAGTGCCCATTTCATTGCCTGAACTGTCTTCTTGGGTTTCATCGGGACCTAATCCTGTATGTTCGGGTGGATGATGTACGGCGGCATTGGCATCGTAGTAGGCTTGGCTGGATTCCAACGCATCTTCGTAGGTGACTTTTGCCATGCTGACGCTGCTTAAGAGCAGAGCTGGCAGTAATAAAATGAGTTCTTTCATTGCTTTTCCTTATGGTTGTGCAAATCATCATTTGCATTGAGTAATGGCGAGAATTTCACCATCAGTTGTGGTTTTGTATTCACCGGTGTCCAATTTTTTCACCCGAACGACTAAACCGACTTGCCAGTCGGTATCGGTCGTTTCTATGAGATAGGGCTTTTGACTTCCTGTGAGTTCAAATTCCTTTGTAATGGTGATTTTGCCTAACGCTAGAGCTATTCGTGGTTCTGTACCCGTAGGGCACGCGGGCTTTTTCAGGCGGTCTTCGTTTTTGAGAGTGTAAAGATCGACGAGTCCACGACTTACGATCTTTTGTGAACCGTCCGAGTTACGTATTGTGTAATCCTTGGCGTTCGTGACTGAGTAATCACCGCCCACATCCCAATCACCGAGCAGTTCCGAATCGTCACCACTGCGCTTGACTAGCCCGTCATACGCAAAGGCTTTATCGGGTCTGTCAATGCGCACGGTGAGTAAGTTTTCATCGTCGTCGTAAACGATATTAGGAAGCTGCGCGAACAAAGATAGGGTGGCTTCTCGCTCGAATTTGAGTGCCGCATCATCTTTGTCAGGGAGGTGTAAGTCGATTTCCGCACGAAAGTATTCAGGGGCATAGTCATCAGGCACACCGATCACACGGTAATCTTCGTCCGCAATCTCGCCCCATGGGGTTTGATTAATGGCCATACAAAACCCTTGAGCGTTATCCGTGGCGCTACATTTCGGCACGTAGTCGCCTTCTAAATCACTCAGTTCGGTAGGGAAAATGCCAGAGCCATTGATCGGCCAACCATCTTGGTAGTGGTCGCTGGCGTAGGCGTGAATTTGCGTTTTCAAATAGAGCACGCGGTTATAAAAGGATTCGGAGTTACGCACGATGCGCTGCTTGGTGAGATATTGAGAGTAGTAAATTCCCCCAATGGCGAGGGTGCCAATCACAATCAGCAGTCCAGCGAGCATGGCGAAGCCTTGCTGTTTATGCCTTAAAGTCATGAAGTGCCTTATCGAATGCAGCCAGTGTCAATGTCCAGCTCTTGATAATCAGGAAGTTGGTAATCCAACGGGAAGTGAAAAATCAGTTCGTTGTCTCTTTGCTCATCGGGTGAAAGCCAAGCTGCACTTCCTTGCAGCTTGGTGTCTTCAATGGTGACGGTCACATCAATGCCACTTGGCCGTGCATTGGCTTGGGTGGTTTGTTGATACGCCACGTCATAACGTACCCCTGACTCTTCATTAGGTAAGGTCAACTCGTTCATATCGAGTGCCGACTGCGCAAGGCAGCGCGTCTCTAATACCTGCTCGGCATAGTGGAGACGGCTTTGTTGCACAATGGTGTCGATATGCGTCTGAATATCTCGTGAGCTGCGATAGTCAGCGGCGGCGTGATAAATAGGCGGTACAAGTGTGACCAGAAGAATGACGGAGGTGACAAGCGAAAAAGACAACTCTGCGCTGAGTGCGCCGCGCTGTCTTTTCATTGAGTTAGTAGGTCATGGTGAGTGAATCGGTATCGGTTGATACCGTTGTACAGTCTTCATCCGCTTCATAACATTGACCGCGAGTCGATGGTGCAATGGAGTTTGCCAGTGATTGAATGCGCTCTTGGTCTTTGGCTTCTGGAATGGTCGCAGTGACATCGTAAAGACCTTTACTGTCGCTGTTCACTCCGACCGTCCAGTCACCACCAAATGGGTTGGTTTCAGAGCCGTCGTCGGCGTCACCACAGATACTCTTACTCAGACTCGTTTCTTCACAGATTTTCGTCATTGAGACATCCGCAAAGTTAGGACGTGCCTTTTTCCATGCGTTGGCTTCTTGGGCGATTTCATTCGCTTGAGAGAGGAAGCGCGCTTCGTTGATTTTGTACATGATGTTAGGCGCTTGCGCGGCAACAAAAATCAAACCAATCACGATGAATACGGTGTACATGATGGCTTCGGCTGATAGTGCGCCGCGTTGTTTTTTTAAAGACATAAAAGTGGTTCCTTAATGGAGGGTTGAGAACAGGGATGCGTTATGACGGAAGCCATAACTAAAGTTGAATGTGGGTGGCAAGTTTGAAAGCGATGGTGCCAAGACCGAGTGCCATCCAAATCCCAATGGAGTAGAGCGCGGTATTGAGTATGCGGTTGCCCCATGTTTTTAATCGGTCAATTTCGATTAAGAGCCTGCGTGAGTGCATGTTGGCGCTTTTTTTCAAAATGACCGAAGCGTTGCCGGTATCACTGAGCAAGATGAGGTTATCTAGCTCTTCTGCATCAAGTAATCCGGTATCAAAGATCCGACCAATGTTGCTTTTACCCGTTTGGATAGTGCGCAGCATTTTTCGAATATGATGTTTGAGGTAAGTTGTGGCGTGTTTCTCGTAGTGCTCAAGAGCGGGTTTGAGCGCCATGCCAACGGCGGTTTGGTGCGCCACGGATGTTAAGACGTTGGTGCACTGAATGAAGCGGTACTGGCGATAGACTGGCAGTTGGTCGAGCTGCCCACGACCGTCTCCCGTGTATCGGGGCAGTGAGAACGCCATCACCACGATGATGGCGGTTAAGAGCGTGGCGATAGTTGCGCCATAATTTAACCAAAACAGACAAAAGGTTTCGGCACTGGTGGTGAAGCCTCCCCACAGTTGCCGAGGGGCTTGTTCGGCCAGCGCAGGAAACGCGAACGCGCCTAGTAGCGCACACACCGTCAACAATACCGACAGTCCCAATGTCGGTTTGACTAAGGCTTTGGCGATTTCGGTGGTACTGGCTTCATCGACGTTAAGAGAGTTAATCGCATCGGTGATGCCGAGTTGAAACTCACCGACGTTTTCCCCACTGAGAAGACACAGGTAGGCGTTCGCACTGACATAAGGCTCAAGGCCACGGGAAAACCCGTGACCTTGGCTAATGGCGCGTAAACACGCCAGTCCGACCGCCTTTTCTTTGGCATGACCAAACTTACTTAATTGCTGCGCAATGTGTTTTTGTTTGAGTCCGGCATCCGATAGCCGCAAGATTTTGTCAAACAGCAAGAGCTGTTCTTTTTTCTTTAGCATGGTTCGCTCTCCGGTGGTGTGTCCGTTGCTTCCATGTTGGCTTCTTCGCTCGGTGTGTTGAGTTGGTCAGTACGCAAAGTGTCCTCGTTGACTTGCTCTTCCTTAGCCGCTGACTCGGAAGTCGCGGTTTCATCCGCTACCTCTGGCGTTGGCGGTGTTTCTAAGAAAGGTTCCATCTCTTCTAAGAGGTCTGGTTGCTCTTTTTCAATGAGGTGAGGGGCGAAGGCTTCCTCTTTTGGGATAACGTCTTGTGGCGGCAAAGCGTCCATATCAAAGAAACTGCCATAAACGGTTTGCGATTCTTCTTTGAACAGACCATCAACGCGCTCTGCGGCGGTAAACAAATCCATTTCTCCGCGCGCAATCTTGAGGTTGGCGTGGTCGAGAATGGTTTTGTAGCCTTTCTCTTTTAGGGCATTTGTCCAACCTAAATAGTTTTTACTGAGAATGAACTGACGGTCGTGGTCGTCTAACACAATCATTTCAACCAAGGTTGTGCGCCCTTTTTCGCCTTGATAGCAATGCTCACAGCCGTCAGGGTGCTTAAAGCGCAAATGCTGCTCAGGTACGCCATGATGTTGCCATTGCTCGAATTGCTTATGTTGCTCTGGCGTCCATGACAGGTGGGCTTGGGCATAAGACTGGCAGCAGTGAGGACAGAGTTTGCGCACGAGAGTTTGATAAATCCACAGCTTCATCAATTCCGGCGCCGCAATCAAAGCGAGAGGCACGCCCATTTGTTCATTGAGCGTGTGAGCGATGCCAATCGCACTGGAGGTGTGCAGCGTCGAGAACATCAACTGTCCGGTTTCGGCTTTGCGGCACACGGCCATCGCGCCCTCTTTATCACGAACCTCGCCGTGCATCTCGATGTCCACGTCATGACGCAGTAGCAATCGCACCAAATCGTTGAGTTCATTTGGGGTGTTTTTGCTACGAAATACCGAGGTTTGCATCACGCCAATATCAAACTCCACGGGGTCTTCAAGGGTATTGATTGAACGTCCGGTGTTTTTCACGCTGCTAAGTGCGCTAGCAATCGTCGTGGTTTTGCCTGACCCCACTTGTCCGGCAATCAAACAGGCACCTGCGGGACTGCTTAGGAACGTTTGCATGGCTTTCACGTGTCCGGCTTCCCAACCGATGGCGTCCAGTGGTGGGATAGTGGTGTCTTTGTTGAGCCAACGAAGGGTGGCTTGACCCCCTTTGTCTTTGGCGTAGATGTAACTGATACGCCAGATGGTGTTGCGCTTACCGTCAGGGGTGTGTAATTCCATCTCAACACGACCATTATTCGGTTTGTTGACGTAAAAGTCGCCGTCGGTATCGGCACCGAGTTGGTTAAACAGATAGCCAATCAAGTTATTGCCGTATTCATGCTCAGGGATGGTCTTTTGCAGTTCAATCATTCGACCATCAATGCGCGCTTTGATACGTGTTTCGGCGGCGTACAACTCGATATGAATATCGGACGCTTCGCGGTTCACCGCTTCTTGCAGCATCTTGCGTACATCGTTACCCATCACCGAGGCGGTTTTATCATCCAGTTGATAGGATTCGCCTTTTTGCGTCATGCGTTCAATGTGTTTTGCCATGCTGCTTGGGTCGGTTTTTTCGACCGTCAGTGTTATGCCAAACAGTTCAGGGAAGTCATCCCGATGAGTGTTAATGTGCGTTTTGATGGCATCAATGGCGGCACTGTCGTAATCGGTGGTTAAGATGATGCCATTTTCGAGTGCGACCGTATCTTGGTGAGTGAAATAGAGCGATTTTAAGGTGTCATCTAACACTAGCTCTGCATTATCGTTTGGTGTCATCTTGTGCCTCCACCGTTGGCATTGGCGTATCGACGTATTTCGTGATGGATTTGCCGCTTTCTGTTACAAAGCGCACCGAATCTTTGGTGATGTCTGCGACCTTGGCATTACCGACCCATGCCCCGCGTTGTACTGGACGCGCACCGCCTTCCTCAGCTTCAATCCATGCGGTAATGCGCGTTGGGCTTTGGACGATGCTTTTCACTTTGACTTGTGAAATGAGGGCGTGGGTCAGTGGCGCGGTTGGCGTTTTTACTGGTTTGGGTGGTGCGATGTAGTTATCGAGCGCTTGCTGGCTCTCGTACTCTTTGATTTGCGCTTTGATGCGCGCTTGTTTGATTTCACTTAAGTAAGTGGTTTCAAGTTCAGTGAGCACTTCATCAGCGCGGTCTGATAGTTCAAACATGTGAGTGTTGCCCGATTTAGTTTCTGGTTGTGCGTCTTCTTTGGAAGGCGTTGGCTGCAACACGGGTTTAGATTTAGTGATGTCTTGCACCGTATCGGATAGGAATTTCGCCGTAACATCGACGTTCTCTTCGGCGTGTTGGCTGACATCGAATGCGTTTGGCATTGGGCGTTTGCTGGCACCAGACAGAAAATCAAAGGCGAGCCAAGCAATCATGGCAAGGCTCAAGCCTCCCATGATGATGAAGCGAAGATTTTTCGCAAAGTCGAATTTCATGATAACGGTTCTCCTTGAACGTCAATGGTGACGTCCAGTGTGAGGGTTTGGTCGTGACGGCTCATTTGCAGTTTGTTGAGCGCGATGAAGGGGGCATTCAGTACATCAGCCAATACACCAATATGACCGAGATTGCCCGTGGTCTTGATGCGATAGGTGGTAATGGGGATGCCATGGATGGGTTTGGTTTTCTCCATGTCAATGGTGCCACCGAGACGTTCAACGCTTTCGGTCAGTAAACGGTGATAACCGATAGGACGCAGAGCTTGCCATGCTGTCGGGGCTGGCAGCGGCAGGACAAAGTCTGGTTTATCGTAGAAGTTAGAGAGCGCCTGATGCGTCTCAAACCACTGATGTACGGTGGAGGTTTTTACGTCTTTACTCTCCACGCGCATGACCAGTTTTTGTCTATCAAGCACCACTTTGTCGGCGGTCATCCCCTTTGGCATGACGGAAGCTTCAATGAGCAGATTACGCGCATTGATGAGTGCAACGTGAGCATCGACCATTCGGGTCTGGTAGGTTTTTAGGTACTTGGCACTGGCGATTTCTGCTTTCGACCGTTTGACGGGTTTAGGCTTGGTCGCTTGATAGTACGTCAGCGCGCCACCGATGATGAGTACGGTTGCCAACATCGCCGTCACCCACTTTAAAGGTACGGTTTTGGCTTTGACGGCGTCGAGTACATATTGAGATTGCGCGTCCTTTTCCCAAAACAATATATCCAGTATTTGGCAGCGAGGCTCTTTATCGTAAGACTGATAAAAATCTTCATGCGTAACCCACAGGCGTTTGGCGTGGTGAATCGCATAACCAAACTGCGTCAGTAAGTGAGTCAGATTGCCGAGCGCTTCTTGGTCTAATTCACCATTCTGATAAGCAGCGATGTACCAGTAATGTTCGTCTCGTCTTTCCACATAAACAAAACGCTCCGTAAGGGGAGCGTCTTGTGAGTCGTCTGTCATTGGGGCGTGCTGATGTAATTGACTCAGGACGAACTCACCATAAAGCATAGCGGGCGTATCGCTGTAGTAGCGAATGAACTTGCCCTCTTTTTCAATGACGCGCTCAAACTCAGCGGGATAGTGTTGGCGGTGCAACTTAAGCGCTTTGGTGTGCTCAAGAACCGCCCGTTGGGCTAATTGCATCATTATTCCACCTTGCGAGGGGTCAGTAGGACTAAGGTTTCCACGGTTTCATTCATGGAGCCTGTGCCGCCAAATAACGTTGACCAGAAGTTAGTGGTGCGCTCAACTGTGCTGCTGTTTTGTTTGACCGAGGCAATCACGAACGTTTGGCCGTAGCGCAGTTTGTTCACGAAGGTGATTTCCGATTTTTGTGTGGTCAACATACCGAGTTGAATGTCGGCCACTTCTTCGGTGTTGCGCTCAACAATTTTTTGCAATTGACCGGAAATGCGCAGCCACACGTGCTCAGGTTGCACTTTGGCCGAGACCATCATGTCAATACCTTCGGCTTTTTCATCACGGGTGACGCTTGATGACACCACGCCTTCGTCGCTTTCGCTGGACGCTTCATCAATGTAAGGCACGATGCGTTGTTGGGTGATTTTGGCTGGTTGGTTATTCAGCACCATCGCGGTCACGGGTGTCTGCACCGAGACGCTGCCCTGTTTTTCGAGCACTTTAATAAACGATTGGGTGCCGTCCCATTTGCCGCTGCCTTGGAAAGCCAACCCATACCCCGCGCCTTCCGATACGGTGTCAGTGCCTGGTACGAAGAACTGCAATACGCCATCACCGGTATCACGGACAATGTTCCAGTCAATGCCACGTTCAGTGCCAAGGTTGGAGCGAAATTCCAGAACCTGAATATCGAGCAAGACTTGTTTAGAGAGTTCGGCTTGGTAGTGGTCGAAGACTCGTTGAACGTCTTGCATTTTGTCTGGGGTGGTTTTAACCACCAACGTGGTGGTGTTCGGTGACACGGTCACGACACTGTCGGTCGCTTTTTTACCGCCGAGCAAGTCTTTTATGGTGGTTGCCACTTCTTGGGTAATTTTGACCTCATCAAATTCGACGTTGAGGTATTGCCCTTCAACGCGCACTGAATCGTCGCCATTCGTTGAACCTTGCGAACCAAGTTGCCCCGATACTTCACCCGTTGGGATGTTTAAGGTAAACACGCGCGTAATGGTTTTGGTGATTTCCAAGCGCCCGTTTTTGACTTCCACACCATAACCAGTTTCACGTGAGAGTAAATTCAGCAGGTTTTCGCGTTGGCTAGAGAAGTTGAGTGTGACGCGCTGATTGGGCTTGACGCCCTCCCCGAAGTAAATCGGTACGTCCGTGCCGTACATGACTTCTTCAAGCACCACGGAAAGCGGTCTTTCTGAGACGTTGACCGAGACGACTTCTTTGAGCCACTGGTTGTCGTATTCCTCTTTGATAGGGCTAATAATGGTCGGCGGCTTTTTGATGTAGTTGACTTTGGAAGGGGCATTGTAGGTGGTGTGCTCGGCAATTTTATCTGACACCGCTTGGTTGGTTGCCATGTTGTCTTTGTATTCTTGTGAGGCGCAGCCTGCGACAAGAGCGGTGATGATGGCACTTACCATCAGGTGTTTGAATGTCATTTGATGTTCTCTTGAATAATCACTTGGCCTGTTGAACCCACGATGCTGGCGTGAACAGGGTAATCTTCCAGTACGGTACTGAGCGCCATGTCGATGTCGTCACGTTCAGTCAATAAGTAGTAATCTGCCCCAAACTCGTAATCGTCAGCGGCGAGCCAGCTGCGAGAGGATCCGTTGTCGCTGTCCCAACGCAATCCGTAGTTTTCTACTAGGTGTTGCACCACTTGTTTAAGAGAGTTGCCCGAGACATGGGTGATGCGCGCTTGACCGATAAAATCATAAATCCCCATTACGCCAGCGCGTTGGTCGTGAATGAGGTTGAGCGGTAAACCGAGTTTGTCCGAGAACTGACTGACGGCTTTTTTAAAGCTGCCACGGTAGGTGATGCGAGTTGGGTTGGTTTCATCAAGCAGCGCGGCATGTTCATCGGTGAGTGACCATGCCACGTTGTGATAACCCATCTGAGCGAGCCAACGTTTTAACGCCGCTTGGTAACGTTCACCTTGTTTGATGGTGAAGGAATACACCGCTTGCGGCGTTTGGGTATGAATGGTGGTGTCGGTGCGTGTCACCGTGGTTGGGGTAAACGTGGACAAGTCCTGATATTGCACGTTGATGGCCGCTAACTCTAAGTATTCGCCATTGCCGACGGGTTCATGATTGGCGCAGCCCGTTAATCCCATGCTCAGCAGCGCGCCCATGGATAGGGCTAAGGTGGTTTTTCTCACGGTTACACTCCCTGCTTGACGGTGATGAGCTTGTGCTCTTTATCAACAATGATGCTGTTGCCCTGACCAATCAGCAGTTGAATGGCATGAAGGACAGGCATAGTGCGGTGGATCATTGCCGCTTCTGGAATGGGTCTGCTTAGCATGGCTTTGGCACTTGTTGGTGCTGGATGTGTGGTCAGTACGTAATAACCGAGTGGCTCGACATACCAACGAATGGCATCGCCTACGGTCGATACGGAATCCGGGAAGACGGTGCGCACAGAGACTTGCAGGGCATCAATTTGGTTTTGCGAGTAAACGGGTTCACTGGCGAGCGCGGACGCAGAAGAGAGGCACATGCTGGTAAGCAGCATGGCCTTACACAATGTTTTCACAGAATTTTCCTTTAGAGAAAGGGTTAAGAGAGGTTGGCGTTAAGCGCGCGTGACTTTGACGCTAGAGTTGCCGATGTTAAGAGAGAAATACGGGTAGACGCCGCGCACACTGAATACGGTGTAGTCTTTGTCATGATTGACCGGAAGCAGCGTATTGATGCCACCGATTTTGGCTTCAATGGACAGCGAACCTTGATGACGACTGGCAAGGCGAATGAACGTCGAGCGTCCATCGTCGTACACACTGGCAATCAGGTTCTCAGGGTAGTTTTTGCTGTGCTTATTCCACTGATATTGGGTAAACATCTGCGGAAAATCGGTGGTCATTGCTGGCGTTTGTTCTAGCGTGCGAGGCGCTGGTTTTTTCTTTTCCACGTTGGGCTTGGGTTTGGGCGCTGGTGTGGGCTTAAAAATAAACTGCGGCTTTTCGCTAACAATCAAACACGGTGTGTGCTGTTTTGGCGTGGTGCGCGTGACTAAAATGTCGTACACCTTACCGCTTTGGGTAAAGGCAAACACCATCGCTTGCGCGCCTTCTTTATCGAGTGAGTTCGGCGCTACCACAATCTGATTGGTGCCAACTTCTCCGCCAATGTTCCAACGTCTGGCATTGGTGATAACCGGTGGCTTTATCAAATTGGAAGGCAATTCAATGCGAGTGCCAAGGTTGGGGGCGCTGGTGATGCGCACTAAATCACCGGCTTGGTAGTTGAGGGTCTGGCACGTAGTGGCAAAGGTGGGCAAGGCGCACGTACTAAGCAGTAGGGCTATCAGTGTCCGAGGGGAGGGTTTTCGCAGTGGCATAATTGGGTTTTCCTGCTGTATCGAGTAATGAAGTTTTGCATTCAGGGAAACCTGAACACGTCCAGTAGTAGCGCATGGTGCCTCGTGGCGTGCGCTTACTGCGGCGAATGAGTCCTTTTTGACACACTGGACACGGGTGTTTTGATACCACGAGTTTTTTCTGTGGCGTCATGACGGGGCGACCGTTCTTTTCGGGGTAAGCGGTTTTACACTCTGGATAGCGAGAACAAGTGTAAAAGCGCGAGCCGTCTTTGAGATTAGTCGTGCGGCGTAGATAGGCTTTCTTACACGCTGGACACACCGGCATATTGGGCGTAATGGCAATGCCTTTGGTTTTGACTTCACCGATGATGTCTGCCACATATGCTTCAACGTTTTGCACGAACCCATGTACGTCCAGTTCGCCTTGTTTGATTTTGACTTGCTCGCCACACCAAAGGGCAGAAATGTCCGGCGCGGTGACGGTTTTTGGCAACGCCGCGCAAAAGTCTTGCCCTTGTTTGGTGGTTTTCCACACCCATTCATCGCCGTAGCCTTTCTCTTTTTCAATCGACACCAAGTCGGTGTTTTGTGCCAATTTCTCAAGAATGGAGGCGCGCGTGGCTTCGGTGCCAATACTGCCTTGGTCGCTGCTGCCCTCGTCTTTCGCTTCAAGCTGCGCACGAAGCGTTGGGTCATCAATGAACTTGGCGGCGCGCGTCATCGCTGCCAGTAGGCTGGCTTCGGTGAAATATTTCGGTGGATTGGTTTTCTTTTTATCCACCGATGAAGACACGCTCATCCCTGAATCGTTAAAGGTCAACGTAGACAAATCAAATTCTGGCGCACTGTCTTCGGCATCTCCCTTGTCGCCTTTATGCAGCACTTCCCAACCGCGCTCGACCAACACACTTTGCGTGGCGTTAAATTGGTCGCCCTCAAAATCAAACGTGACTTTGGTTTTGTTACGCACCGCATCGCCATAGAACAAGCCAATGAAGTGCTGTGCGACAAGGCGGTAAACCTTTTGCTCGGCATCCGTGAGTGTGATGTGCTGACCGCTTTTGGTGGTTGGCACAATCGCATGGTGCGCTTCAATTTTCTCTGCGTTAAACGCTTTGTGTTTGATTGAGGTGTCCATGCATGGCACTGCACTTTCAAACTCCGGCAGCGTGCCCACAATGGCGCGGGCAATGTCGCCAGCTTGATAATAATGTTCGTCAGACAGATACCGGTTATCGGTGCGAGGGTAGGTTAACAATTTATGCTGTTCATACAGCCCTTGCATGATGTCGAGGGTTTGACTGGCCGAATAACCAAATCGTTTTGAGCACAGTTGTTGCAGCGTGGATAAGTTCAGAGGCAACGGCGGCTTACTGCGCTCTGGCTTAGTCAATGCTAGTGTGACACGAGTGGGTTTATTTCGAACGTGTTCAGCAATGAATTGTGCGTGCGACTCTGAAATCAGGCGCTTTTTCTCATCCACCAAATCGCTGTCTTTGGTTTGATATTTCGCTTTTACGACGTGACTACCTACTTGCACGTTAGCCGTGATGTCGTAGTAAAACGTTCCAACGTGGGTTTGGTTGGCAAGGGTTCGACTGTTTATCAAACCAAGTACCGCGCTTTGTACGCGACCTACCGACAGTAGCCCATCAAAGCCTTGCTTGCGCCCTTGTAAGGTGAACGCGCGCGTGAGGTTATAACCAAAGAGTTGATCGCCAATCGAACGCGCCAGTGCGCTGCGGCCAAGCGCTTCAAACTCGCTATTAGGTCTGAGTTCTGATAGCGCTTTTTGCACGGGCGCTAAGTTCAAATCCGCAATCAACACGCGATAAACGGGTTTTGTGTTGCCCACGTAATTTAGAATTTCATCAATGAGCAACTGACCTTCCTCATCGGGGTCTCCGGCGTGAACGATATCATCGGCTTCTTCAATCAGGCTCATGATGAGTTCAAGTCGCTGCTTGGAGTTTTCAATCGGCTTGAGGGAAGGAGGGTAAACGGTCGGAATAGGGAGGTCTTCAAGTGTCCATTTTTGGTACTTCTCATCGTAATCTTCGGGGTCAAAGAGTTCGAGCATGTGACCAAAACAGGCGGTGATTTTGACGTCACCGATTTGGAAGTAGCCGTGACGCATGGTCACGTCACTGCTGCCTCCGTGCCCTTCAAATATCGCTTTGGCGAGGGCTGGCTTTTCAGCGATGTATAAACGCATGGTATGATCTCAAATGAAATATTAGACATTAGGAAAGTTATTTTAAAGCGTCAGCTGTCGGGGATTTTGATGAATATAAAGTTACTCAGATTTCGACTTATTAACACTTTCATTGAGACGAATGAGATCTTGATGGATCTCATTTAGTGTGGTGTAAATTTGTGCGTTGGCATCTACATTTGATTGGGTCGAACATGGAGATGTACATCCTGTAGATGCCAAAATAGTAATAATACAAGCGGCAAAAATGATAGCTTTCATTATTTATCCTTCATGAATTTCTGTAGGTTTGTGGTTTTGTTTTCGCAAGGCCGCACTTTTCACCCGTTGCCAATAATGTTGATGTCCGTTATCGGGGATAGGCAGCTTTGCTAAATCTTGAACTAACATGGCGAGATGAACGTCTTGCCGAAAGGTTTGCCGATTTTTCATATCATCATCCTCACTATTTAGTTCGCAACATCAATGGCGTTGCCGTCATTATCAAAATAGTACGTATCCTGGTACGGTTCTCCATTCATCAGAAAATCGGTGTAGTTGATGGTTCGGGTGCAGCCCTCTGGAGACTCGCCACTTTCATGCTTAGTGCAGACTTTATCTTTGATGGCTTGAGGGGGAATGGTGACGGACTCTACACACACCTTTTCTTGATGCTTTGACCCCTGATAACGGATTTCATAACGCTGACATTCTTGGTGCTCAGGAATGTAGGCGGCGATGCCTTGCACTGCATCCATAGATTGAGTGACATCTCCGGTTGGAATGGCGCTGTCGGTATTGAGCCAGCACTTTTCAATCCGTGGTAGTGGCGACTTGAGATGTTTTAAACGGTCTTTAAACGCGTCTTTGGCGTCTTCGCAGCCACTTGGAAAACCAAACGGCATACAAAGCCAAATTGAGCAATCACGGGCATCAAATCCAGCCAGTGCAGAGGGAGACAGCAGGGCGACGGTTAAAAAACTGCAAGATAAAAGCTGAAAACGCATGAAGTTTCCTTTGGCGGTGGTGCTTGAAAAGGCTTATACACTTACCCACACTCAGCCGGAGATTGAGCCTGACGGTCTCCGGCTTCTTCGCATGGATAAGTGCATAAGCCAATTCGTGGACAATTAAAAAGGTGATGTGATGCGATAAAACGCAACATTGAAGTGTGGAGCTGTGTCGTCTTTTTACGTAGAGCTAACAAAATCGTGAGTTTGCGTCGATACATTGTTCGGGTAACGATGGTTTCAAATCTCTATGTAAGCATCTTACACTCCAGCCAAGAGCGATTTAGGATGATTTCGCTCTTGGTCTGACCTTCTGTTGCATTACTAGCTGATTTTTTAGTTAAGGCTTTCGCCTCACCTTCCTTGCTTGGCGAGGCTTTTTTTTATGCTACGCACTCGCGGTCGCTATCTTTATCTCTTCTAAATACGGCACATCGGGAACCTGTTTTTTCGAAAACTCCACTCGGCTTTGCAGTGCTGGCTCATCAAAGTAGATGATCTTTTTCATGATGAACGGGCGTTGGTTCTCTTTGATAAGCAGAACATCCGTCCCAATCGGCGCTTTCGGGTGCATCTTATGGCCGAGTTCACAAATCTCATGGGGCATCATCAATGGCCGTTTTTGATAAGACCAACTGTTGCCTTTGGTCTTCTTGTCGCCGCGATTTTCGGAATGATTGCGCACCTTCACTGTTTTTGTGCCAAGGGTTTCCGAAATTGCTTTTACATTGGCATCTACCTTGGAAGGGGGATATATCAGCTCAGTGTTGCAGTTTTGGATAATATTCTTGGCGGCTTCTTTGCCGTAGGTATCTTCGAGCTGTGAATAATCTTGGTAAATCAAAGCGTAGCGCAGATTGTACTGTCGGGTGTAGCCAATCGACGTACTGACTTGTGAGACTTTGCCAAGTGCAGTGAACTCGTCAAGCATTAATAGACACTGATGGGTGAGCGTTGGGTCATTCTCAGGAAGAACGCGCGTGTTCACACTGATGAGCTGTTCAAAAAATAGATTCAGAAGCTGTTCAAATTTTTTGATTTCGCCTTGAATGCTGACATACACCGACATGCCTTTTTTACGTAAATCATGAAAGTCAAAGTCGTTGCCACTGGTCGCTTTAGCGACCGTAGCGTCCGCATAAATCAACAATGGTGTATTAAAGTTCACCATGACTGATGCGGCGGTATCGTCGGCATAAGCAATGTAAGTATTAAACTCATTTTTACACGCTTGGCTGATGTCCGGTCTTTGTACTTGCTGCTTCATCCAGTTTTTAAGACCGCCTTGCACGCCGACTAAATTCAACATGTAAGGAATGCTAGGGGCAATGCCGGTTTGCTCTTCGGTATCAAGCATCCATAGCGTGAGTCCAGTGAATAACTTGTTTGCACTGGCAGGCCAAACGTCTTCTTTTCCCTTCAGTGGATACAAAGTTGCAGTGATGCTCAATATGTCCCCCACGCGATACGTTTCTGAGCGCCGGATGTAATGCAGTGGATTCCAGCGGTGTCCTCGCAGTTTACCTTGCTCACGGTCTTCTTCATTGGTGACATAGCCGTCAGGGGCAAATAAAAAGACTTCTTGCCCCTGCGCTTTGCGAAAGCCAGCGGTTTTTAGAAAGTTTTCTAATTTAATGTCCACGACCACCACAGAGTCTCGAAAGTTGACGAGGTTAGGGAGCACAAAACCGACCCCTTTACCGCTGCCTGTTGGGGCAGATACGGCCACGAATGTTTGACCTTCCAGCTCAACAAACTGGTTTTTGTAGCGCCCTTTGTCCATTTTTCCAAGCAGTAGTGATGGGTGTTCACCTCGCTCTTCTTTTGTCGGAAACAGCCCCGATGTTTTCAGATCGTGGTCGTTGGCAAAGCGCGCGCTGCCGTGCAGTTCTTCCTTGTTGTGAAACGAGAAAAAATATACGCCAATGACCATCATCGGTGCGACGGTAAACACCGCGGCCATTTCCAAGCCTAAACGAATAGATTCAGGCATCGGGGTGATGTGGCGATACGCCCACCATGTGCGGATTAAGGTGTCTGGTCTTAAAAGCGTGAGGGGCTGTTTGACCATGTTCAGTAACATGGCACCGCCAAGCAATTGTCCTACCGCAAGGCTCATCAAGGTGATGAAAAGAAACAACCACCCTCTGGCTTGGTGGCTCATGTGTTGAATGTTCATGATCACAGTCCGGCTAAAAGCGCATTCTTTTGGCTAGGGTTGTATAACAGCTCGACAAGATGCGTGTGTTGAAAAAAGGCCACCACATCAATGCTGGTCATGATGGTGCGCATGATGTGCTCATGCTCTAGGGTTTTGCCGACCTCACTTTGTTTGATCAAAGTGGCGAGACGCGCGTATGCACTCAAACAATCATTGGCATGAATCGTGGTGATGGAGCCTTGGTGCCCCGTGTTGAGCATTTCCAGATAGTTCCACGCTTCATCACCACGCAGCTCCGCCAGTAGAACGTGGTCGGGTTTCATGCGCATACATGACTCAATCAATTGTTTAGGAGTGAGTCCACCTTGTTTGTAGAACAGGTGCAAATGGTTGGCGTGGTACACCAAGTTCAGCTCGTGCACATCTTCGATGGTGAACAGGCGTTTTTCAGGTGGATAGTGGTCAACCATGGCTTTCATTACCGTGGTTTTACCTGAACCTGTACCACCTACCAACATGATGTTGAGATTGTTTTGAACCGCTCGTTTGAAAAAATTCAGATAGTCGCCTTGCTCTTTGAGAGCGAGTAATTCCAGTTGACTGTCGGTCAATTCGCTTGATACCCCTTTTATGTCTCGACACTTCGCAAAACGACCACTTTGGTGATAATCGTCCAAACTAAAACGGGCGAGAGAGGGTTTGCGAAACGTCATGCTGACAATGCCTTTCTCGGTGGCCGGAGGTACGGCAATCTGACCGCGTTCACCATCGGGTAAAATCACCGACGCCAGAGGGTGTTGCTCGCCTAGCGGTTGTGTGAGTCCGGCAAACACGCACAGCGCCTTGGCTAAATCCATGCAACGTTGCAAAGTCAGTTCGGGGAGTTCGTGGCGCTCCCAACCATCACCGCGATCAATCCACGCTTCTTGCGGTTGGTTGACGGCGACTTCGGTTAAGTTCGGTAAATCAAGCAGTGCTTGCAGCCCCACTTGTTTGAGTAGGCCGCGCACCGTAATGGTGGTATCAAATGACATATTTTTTCCTAGTTGAAGGTCGTCTCCTAAGCGCATAGGTACTCCTATTCAAATTGATAGACGCTCGACATGTCGATATTTCGCACCACTAAGATGTTGATGCGCTGTCCGATGTTGGCGTAGCCAGTGGGTGCCATATTGATGCTGGAGTCTAATGCTTTGGAGGCCATATCACTGGCGTTACTGGAGGAGTTGTCAAAGGTGACTTCGCTGTCGGATTGGCTTAAGCGGTTGCTGGCCGTCGCTAATGCGTCATCGACAAAGCTCAGCAAGATGGCACCACCGAAGCGCTCTGAGAAATGGTTATCGACGTAGGCGTCAATGCCTGCCGCGCCGAGCGCCCCCGTTCCTAATGAATCAATCTTGATGCTGACTCCTAATGGTGTATCAATGGTTGACCATGCGGTGAAGACGCGCGCTTGACCGCCTTCTAGGGCGACATTTTGTGAGCCGCTGACCAAGGAGCCACGTTCAACCAATAACGCTGCCCCATTAGCGCTGTACACATCTTGTGTGACGCGACACGTCACAAAGCCCGACTGCTCTGAGATAACTTGCGTATAGAGCGCGCAAGGAATGACGGAGCCATGTTTGAGCAGAAAGTCTTGATAGCCGACCTTGCTGACACTGGCGTGACCATCGGCGTAGTCGGGTGTATCGAGACTGGTGTTCACTTTGGCCGTATCGACATCGGGGATGCTTGCCCCCTTTTGGGTAAAGCTTGGGCTGCCAGACAATTTACGGGCGAGCGCGGCTTCTTCGGGGGTTGGCGGTGGCGGCTCATTGGACTCAGATGCAGAGACCACCACGGGCTTGACTGGCTCGACCTGAACACGCGCTTGGTCTTGCTGGCGTTGCATTTCGTTGGCTTTTTGCTCTGCCAATAATTTAGCGTCACGCTCTTTGAGGGCATCGGCCTCATTTTGTTGTTGAATGAAGTCCGAAATGTCGGACTCTTCTAAGCCACTTTGCGCGCCGTCTTGATAGTTCTCATCGCTGTCACTGCTGACAACGTCCTTATCTGAGGATGAAACCATACTCGGTATGTTTTGCAGTGTGAGAGCAAGGCCACCTCCGAACGCGATGATGGCAACGATAATAAAGCCAATCTTGCGCAGAAAACCTTTCATAAAACCGGAAAAATTGAGCATGAGACTTCTTGAGCGTCCCGTTTCGGGTTGCTCGTTAATATCAGGGATGCGGTCATCACTCATGTTTCACCGTCCTTTTGGCGTTGATGCTGCTGGCTTTGTCGTTATAGCCCTCGGCGTTGACGGTACTGGACGATAACCCTAACACTTGCTCGCCAAGGCGCAGACGAAACTCATTGGCCGTGCCTTGCAATATCATGGTGTCTTGCTGCACATGATAGTTAATTAAGGACTCACTGCCGTCGTCGGCCACTTGATACGCTACAGGCATTTCTTTGCCTGTGAACTTTAAGCAGGTAAAACGACCATCGTCCCATGCGTACTTCGGTGCTAACGCTTTATCGCCCCACATTTCGTAATCAAAGTTCACCTGACCGTCATAACAAGGCACGCCGGAGGCACTTTGATAACTGTCGGCGGTTTTAGGTGCCTGATACGCCATCTTGACGATAAAGTGAGGAAAATCGCTCAGCTCCAGCCAGAACGAATAAGTGCGTCCTTTGGTGGTGACGACCGTTAAGTTGGTATCAGGGTTGACCGCTGCTGTGGGCTTTAAGAACAGGTTGTTCTTGTTAATGAAAATCCCCCAAGCTTGTGCATCTCCAATGCCAATCCCGTTCTCTTCGGGAATGTTTTCACCCTCTTCAAACTGAATGAGTGTCGACGTGCCAATTTGAGTGCGTACCTTGATGACGTTTTCGGGGTTGTAGGCGGCGCGCGTGATGCGGTAGTCGTATTGCTGTGGGATAGGGAAGATGGCGGCATGAGCAGAAAAGGGCAGTAAAAACAGTAAGGGGGCTAATGCTTTTTTCATTCGACCACCTTATCTTCTCGATACGAGGTGACGCGAAAGCCCAGAGGGTTCTGGCGTCGCGCGATTTCGGATTTAACGGGGGCTAAGTAATCAAAGGTGAGTGTGGCCGTCCAGTGCGTGGTTTTGTATCCCGACGCTGGTTGACCGTCACGTGATAGCACGTCCCTTGAAAATTGCACCTGCGCAATGATTTGTTCGTCGTCACTGGCGGGTAAGAACGTAATATTCTTAATGCCGACTTTGATTTGCTTGCGGTCTTTAAACGTTGCCACGGGGGACTTGTCGCCCATGATGTAACTTTTGTAGCGAGCGAACACGTTAGGCGCACTCATGAGCTTAATGACATCAAAGCTGCCTTGCACGCTCTCC
The DNA here is from genome assembly GCF_051122595.1 of Vibrio sp. K4. Classification (NCBI taxonomy): domain Bacteria; kingdom Pseudomonadati; phylum Pseudomonadota; class Gammaproteobacteria; order Vibrionales; family Vibrionaceae; genus Vibrio; species Vibrio sp. K4. The sequence continues at coordinate 45,433 of NZ_CP178581.1, read as the reverse complement.
CAAATGTAGCTGTTGCGCTCAATGATGTAGCGATTCACCCACGAGCGGTCTAGCGCTTCGCCATAGGTGGTCTTTTGCGCGTCCGCAAGCGGTTTGAGTATGGTGGTAAAACCGGTCTTGCTGTCCACCGACAATAAATAAGGTTCCACTTCTTTCAGTGGCATGGTGACAGCGAGCGCAATTAACGCCAATCCAGCCAATGCGCCAGCCCCTGTTGCTACTTTCCACGCGGTTTTGGCTGATTGCTTCGCCATGTCAACGCGATCGTTTTCAAACTGCTTGATTTGGTTTAAGTAGTCGTTGGTTTCTTGGGTGAGGGCTTTGCTGTTTGGCGCGTTGAGCGCTTTCTTGTTCTGTTCAAAGGTGTCTTGCGAGGTTTCCATAGTCAGCGTCTTAAGGTTAAGTCTTGCAATTGAATGTCAGGCGGATTGACGGGCACATGTTGACCGTGTGGCTCTGGCGGTTTGGGTGGTGTGGATGAGCACGCGCTCACAAGGCTCGCCAGTAGCAGCAAAAGTAATGGTTTCATGAAGAAGATCTTATCTTGTAGGTAAGCTGGAGTTTAAAGTTCGATATGACCTGTGCAATTTACGGTGTTGATATGCAAACCACGGGACGATGAATGATGTTGTGCTCAAAAGGAAATCGTTGGCATTGCGATGTTTCTTGTGGTGTTTTCTCAAACAAGAACGTTTCACTGTCTCCTTGCTCGGTAAAGGTCACGGAAAGACTGACTAACTCAGGTTCAACCTTATTGAGCGTAATTGACCAACCGTTAGGCATTTCTTGGATGTTGCCATCGGGAAGGCGTTGCTTGGTCAACAAATGCCATTCGTATTGTTGACCTTGGTTGCTCTGGTCAAAGGTTGAATACGCTGGAATACGCTCACCATGAATTTGGACGCTCACTTTAATGGCGGTGTCAGAGAGGTTGGGAGCGGTGTCTTGAGGCATGGCTTTTGTACTTATCGAAACCAAGCTTGTCAGCAAAACGAAATAGGCAGTACGGGACATCATGTTAATATTCTCTGGTAAAAAAAATGCCCACAGGATGTGGGCAAATGAGGGTAAAACTAAAGGTTTATGAGGAGAAAGTACGCCGAGTTAGAACGGAGGCTCATCGTCATCAAAATCCATTGGCGGTTCGTTGTATTGCTGCTGACCACCTTGCTGCGAATTATCGCTTCGATTGCCACCTAACATTTGCATCACCGCGCTATAGCCTTGCACCACCACTTCGGTAGTGAAGCGGTCTTGACCGCTTTGGTCTTGCCATTTGCGCGTTTGCAGTTGCCCTTCAATGTAGACTTGAGAGCCTTTGCGTAGGTAATTCTCTGCAACTTTTGCCAGTGCGCCAAAGATAACCACACGATGCCATTCGGTTTTTTCTCGTTGTTCACCGGTGCCTTTGTCGCGCCACGTTTCTGAGGTGGCAATGGTTAAGGTGGCGACTGCATTACCATTTGGCATGTAACGTATTTCGGGGTCGCTGCCGAGATTACCCACCAAAATAACTTTGTTTACTCCACGGGCTGCCATGAGCGTTACCCTCCTTTGATGTTCGGTTTGCCGATGTTCTGGACTTTACTGGTGACGTCTTTGACGCCTTGCTTGATTTGTCCGGGTGCATTTTTCGCGGTTTTTGCCGCAGAGCTTGCCGCTTTCGCGCCTTGCACCGCATTACCAATCAAGCCACTGATACCCACGCCGCCACTTAAGGTGCTTGAAAGTACCGGAATTTGTGTCGCCAGCACGCAAAGCGCAAAGAATATCACAGCGGTAAAAATGACGTTCACAAAGGTGATGTTGCCAGCGAACACCGTCTCTTTCAGTAGTGAGGTAATGAGTGAAAAAGAGAGCGGAAACAAAATCGAAAGCAGCACGTAGTTAAAACATTGCCCTGTCCACGCTTGGAAAAAAGAGCGCGTCGAGGGGAAGAACGCCATCATGATGAACAATGGCCCGATGATGAGTAGAAAACTCACCATGATTTTCGCCATGAGCAGATAAGCGGTGGCGATGCCAATAAATGGAATAAAGCCGAGGACGCTGATGATGATCATGGCAATGATGCCAAGACTTTGTCCGATGACCTGAGCGTCAAACTCCCATTCAATCCGCGATGCCATTAAGCCAATGTCATTCCAGACTCGGTCAAACAACACTTGCAGCGCTGAACCTGCGCCACTGCCGCTGCCGAGCAGCAGCTGCGTCACTTGGTCACCACTGCCTAAAATGAATGGCACCACATGACTCATGTACCAAGCGGTATTGAGCGCCACGCCTGTCACCATGGTTAATGAACCAATGGTTTTGAGCGATTCCATGAATACCATGTTCTGACGGTCAAATAACATTTCCCACGCCATATAAACAATGTAGAGCATGACGCACGCCCCAAGCAGAGGCGTGAACGCCGTCGTAAAGCGCCCTACCATTTCTGCAATGTTACTTTCCACGATTTGATTGAGAAAATCGAACAGAGAATCAAACATGGTCTACAACCTTGGAATGCCTTCGCCCATCAATGTGTCGTAGGTCGCGCGCATGGAGGCTTTGGCTTCGTTAATGCGCTGCTCTTCCATCACGGTCTGGAGCGTTTGCTGCATTTGCGCATCGTTTTGGATTTGGGTTTGCTCAAAGGCAATCGCATTGGCTAAATCGGCTTTGGTGGCAGGCGTGGTGGCCGATTGGTACTGCGTCATCAAGCTTGCCATGTTTTCATTTCGCTTCACGCTGTTCTCGTAGAAGATGGTTTTCATCTTGTATTCTTTGAGCTGACGGTCGTAGCTGCGTTGCACCATAGGGTCATCCGAGTACATGTCGAACTCTTGGCGCAAGTCGGCAATGTCCTCAATGTTGTTGTAGATGGTGCGCCAGTCTTTGAGTGAATACACCGAGTTGAGCGTTGGGTCGTAAAGCACATCTTCAAAATCCACGTGTCCCTCCACCATGCGCTTGTAGTGCGCGCCTTGGGACTTTAGCTCTGAAAGGCGCTTACGTGCCTCTGTGATGTCTTCGGCAAACTCAGCCGCGCGTGTGGTTGCTTCTGCGGCGAATTGAACCATGGAAGCGACGTCAACCACGGGAATACCCGTGGCAAGGGTGGGTGGAGAAAGGAGAGTCAGTGAGGCACTGACCATCAGCGATTGCGCAGTCAAAAACAGTCTGCGGTTAGTGATTGTAAGTGGCATAGAGCCTCCAGTGATTAGCGAGAGTGAATGCGCTCTTTAATGGCAGCCTCAAAGTGCGGTAGCCATTGATGGAGTTCCTCCCCATGCTGCGCGCGCAGTTGGTCGCACAAAGCCAAGTATTCATCGGTAGCGGAAATAACCGGAAAGAACGCATCAAAGCCAGCAAGATTTAACTTGGCAAAGCAACTGCTGTTGGATTGCTTAATCAAGAACGTGCGAGAGAGCTTATCGAGCTGCGTGATTTCGTTGAACTCCGCTAACGTGACATTGCAACGCTGATAGGCGCCTTCGTATTCAGCATCAGGGTTAGGCAAGTACACCTTCGTAGCTGTTTGCTGAATGATGGCGGCGAAGATGTCACAGTTAACCGCGTCTTCGGGCGATTGAGAGCTTAAAATCATGAACTCGTTTTTCAATCGTCCAGCTTTAAGGACGTCTTCCATCATGGCTTGTGTCAGAGGGAAATTCGCAGGTGCCCAAAATTCCTCAACGGTAGTGAGCAACAATCGCCCTTCGGTTTGCATCAAAGATTTGAGGAAAAACAGCACACCAAAAATCGGTTCGGTAAAGGGCAAAACCATATTGCCCCCTAGTGGGTCTTTTTTGATGAGCTGAGTAATGTCAAAACCAATTCTGTCCATGTTGTTTGGGTCAAAACGGTTTTGCGCGGCATCCAAACACCATGCGTACTGTCCATTCTCACTGCGACACCATTTGCTCAGGCGGCTGCGCAGCGCAGGAAGTTGAACCGATAACAACAATGGACTTAACCCTCGTTCATGACTTGGGTAGAGATTGAGCATGGTATCAATGCCTTGTTTTAGCTCTTTTTCTTCCTCGTCCGACACCTTGCCGTCTTTGTCTGCGGCAAGGCGACAAGTAAGACGTAAGAGAAACGCTCGAAGCTGCGGTGTATCGGGAAGCTGGTAGGGATTGAGTCCGGTTTCGACACCCTCTCTAACCGTGAAGTATTGCCCGCCCATGACGCGCATCATCAGTTCCGTGGAGCGGTTATAGTCGATGGTGAACATCTGAGGATTAAATCGAGAGAGGAAAGCAGTGATGGTGCATTCCAGCGTGGTTTTACCTGAGGTGGATGCGCCCATAATCAGCGTATGTCCAGCGACTATCTTCCCTTGTGCGTTTAATCCTGGTTCAGTGGCATGACAGTTAAAGTAATACAGAGTGTCAGAGCGCGTTTTCAACGGAATGACGGCAGAGCCGTCACCGAGTGGATTACCCGAGGCTTTGCCTTGCGAGTAGTTGTGCAGTGACCATGTACACGCTAAGTTAGTGGTGCTTCGTGGTGTGGGTGTCATGCGGTCTTTTGACGCTGGCATCATGCTTAAAAAACTAAATGGCGCAGCAAGGTTTGAGCGCGTGAACACGGTATGGCGACCAAGAAATTCACCGTACAAGTCTGAGCCTTCTTTTAACGCTCGCTCTGGCGTATCGGCAAACACGGCCAATGTGCAATGATAATCCCCGAACCCCACATCGCCGACGGTGACAGTATCGAGACCTAGCTCCAACTCGGTCAACTCTTCATTGGAATGTTGACCAGAGGCAATGAGGTTCTTTTGGCTTTTGAGCCGCTTTTGCGCCGCAAAGGGCTTCATGAATATCATTGACTGAGTCAGCACAAATTCACTCGGTTGATTTAAGATAAAGTCCCACATTCCGATGTGTGTGCTGTTGGGGTAGCCTTCCAGTTCATAAAAGGCGGCAAAACTGGCGTCTTGCGATTGTGCGCCACGAATTTCTAGCAAATCGTAACCAAAGTGCCAGTCGGCATTGCATACCGCTTCAATGACCTTTTGTTGGGTCAGTGGGACTTTCTGGTGCTCATGGTTGAGTAAGTAGCTCAAATACTCGGCGTGACGCAATCTCACCATACCATCGTTGTCTTGCTCGACGCCGAGGACTGAAACACCAAATGACGCCAATGTGGATTGCAGGGTTTTCAATAGGTCGTAAAGCTCAGTTTCACCCTCGGCCACTTGTCCGTTGTACTTAAGTACCACCGTCAAGTAGTAATCGGTGGTGAAAAAGTGTTGACCGGAGAATGTGTCTAAATACTTATCGGCAAAGCGCGCAATAAAGTTGTTTTCAAATTGATATTGACCTTGCAGCGTGTCTTTGCGCTTAACCACTTGAGACCAGACGGCGAGGTCGGAGCCGTAGCGTTTGGCGAGCTGATTAAACAGTGCCTTAATGCGATTAAAGGCGCTCTCTAAGGTTTTGCTCGACTCACTTTCAAAAGGTATGCCCTTGAGGTGTATCACCGCCATTAAACGAGAATCATCAAGGGCAATCATGTGGGGATTAATTGGATAGCTGTATTTAGGCAATTTAGGATGAATGGGGATGGTGTTTAATCCATTCTCGGACACGGGTGTCTCTCCTTTTTTGTGCATTAGGTAGGGTCGAGAAGGATACGACCGATGAACGGCATTGCAGACGAAGGATGAGACCTCTTAGACTCCACCACAACGTGTGCAGCGCGCGCGAGTTATCTCGACACTTCACTCGGATGAAGACGATGAGTGCCAGACTGCTGATGGGCATCATTAAACCGACTAAGCCGTATTGCGTGATGCCAATAAAGCCACTTGCGAGCGTGACCATCGCCAAAATCAACAAGGGGATGATAGGCACGCCAAATAAAAGCGCGACACGACTGAATGCGTTGTAGCTAGCGTAATCGGTGCGCTCATTGCTCTCATCCATAATCAATATCCTGCTTAGCTACCCCAAAGTGACCACGCCCAGTCGGCGCAAAGAATGCTGCCTCCGGCAAGAGCGACTTTAGCCACCGAAGCCATGACTTCGTTCCACTGTTGCTTGTCGTTCATGGCAAGGAAGCAGTTCCATCCAATGTAGCCTAGAGATACGGCACCAAGAAAGCGATAGAACCAAGTGCGAATTTCATTGACGGCATCGGTGCCAACATCTAAACCGCCAGCGGCCATGGCGGTGGGCGCGACCATCAGAAGCGCGGCAAAGAAGAGTGTTTTTTTATTCATAAGAAATCTCAAAAGCTAACGAAGAGAAGCGCTGGAGATGAGGTGTACATCCTTGATGGGGTGCAAACCGATGGCAGCCAGCTCACGTCCGATTTCAATGCGGCGGCGTGCAGCGGCTTGTCGTTTTGCGATTTCAGCGTCTTTTTTCTTGTGTTGGGTTGGAAGGTAAACATGTGCCATGGTTTTTCCTTTTCACAGGAGCATGTACTTGACTTATGCGCTCTTAAAAAAAAGGGCATAGAAAAATACAGGCAGCAAAAAAACTAAGAATGAGCGCGTGCGTCGTCCTCACCTTGCTTAGAGTTACGAGGTGGTCTAGGCGGTGATTCTCGAAGCGGGTCATGTTTGCGCTCAATGAGGTTAGCCATGTGGATGGCTTTTTCGACTTTGCTTTTGGGGCGTAGGTGTCGATAGGAGCGTCGTTTAAGCGTCATAGTGTTGATGACTAGAAGTAGAGGGTTAAAAGGAACGGAAATAGGCTCTTACACTTTCATTGACTCAGAGCAGGGTCAATCCCACACAGTCGAAAGACCGTGATTTGCCACCGCTTGCTAGGCGGTTGGGTGTGGTTGAGAAAATATTATGGGCTTCTCTCGTCGATAACTCCTATGCAGGGGCGACACGCTTACCAGCGTTTCGTTGCGGCGAGTTATCAGCCATGGCACAAATTCACGGAGGTTGATGAACTGCGCTAAGTAAAGAAAAGCGAGTCAGTGCAGAGCCTTCAAAGAGCATTTTCACTAAGCACTTACTGTGTAAACGATCAGTGAAAGTGGATGATAGGTATTTTTAAAAGACAAGTAAAGAAAAAAAAACAGCAAAACTAAATATAACTCGCCGTTATTGTTGGTGGTTAAATTCATTGAACGATATATGATTAGTACATGACAAGTATTGCTGAACGAATAAAGAAAAAACGCAAACTCTTGGGGTACACGCAAGCTGAGTTAGCTACTTTGGTCGGTGTAAAGCCTCAGGCAGTTTCTGGATGGGAAAGAGCTGTTAATCTTCCTAAAGGGGAACAATTACACGCATTGTCAGAAACATTAGGAGTTACTAATAAATGGTTACTTTATGGAGAAGAACTTGATTTTAGTGATAAAAATGATCTGATTACGATGGTTCCCTATTATGAACATATTCTAGCGGCCGCTGGGCATGGATTTGAAAATCAAGACTCGGAAGTAAAGAGTTTCTATCCTCTACCAAAAGAAGCGCTAACAAGAGAATCGAATAAAGGCTCGGTTTTTTGTATAAAAGCTTACGGGGATAGCATGAGTCCTGTTCTACGTGATGGGGCTGTATTAGCTGTCAACCGAGCTAAAAAAGAGATAGTTGATGGACGGATTTATGTTTTTAGAATGCGAGAGCATTTAAGAGTTAAGTTGATAAAAAGTAATCATAAAGGTCTTATTATGGAAAGTTATAATAAAGATTACGTAGATGAACTAATTTCATGGAGTGAATTAGAAGATAACAATATTGATGTTGTGGGAGAAGTCATTTGGTATTCATCAAAAATCAACTGTTAACAACAAAAAACAACTAGATAAACTTTAATATAAGATGTGAATTGTGTACAATGAAAACATGTTCTGAAGCGAAAGTGCATTACATAGCACGCTACTAACTACATAGTTTTCTATGTAGTGTATTTTTTGGAACTAGGATGTGTCAGACCGTCAATCTGATCAAATAGCATTCGCAAAAAAGCCGTCTTCTCTGCTAGTAGACGGTTTTTTTGTGCCTAAAATTCAAGCAGTTGATCTTTTTGATCTTTTTCTATAAAGTAAAAAGATATTGGTTTGGCGTGACACCTGAACCTCTTCAAAATCTAGCAGAGCTTAAACATGACCTTATCTAATTTTTTCAGACAACAGAATCAGCGCCCTCCCCTACCCCACCGTTTGAGTGTGGAAAAATTGGGAAGAATAGACGCTGAGGCCTTGTCTGATGCGTACCTCTAGAAAATATTGTCTTTCAGACAACCCTCAAAAAGTTCAGAAAGCGGCGACAGAAGCTGCGTATCGTGCTCGTCGTAAGGCGCGTAAACACGAATTGGTTGAGCTACACAAAGCGGTTGTGGCCGCAGAAAATGCCAAAAAACCTAAAACCTCCTTTCAGATCGCATTTAGATCTCGTCGTTTACGCCGTGATGGTATCGTCGAAACCTTACCGCAAGAATTTGCGCGCATCTTAAAAGCGTGTGAAGAGTTGATCACAAACAAAAAACGCTTTCCTGCTCTGTATGCTTGGGGCGGGGATGGTGTGAACAACATCCAGTGCCGTACGAATATTGCGCGAGTTCTGGCGTGTATCTTGGTTAACACAGATCTGATTGGTGGCCGCATAGGTGAACCAACCGAAGCGGGCATTAAGACAATCAGTTGGGATCAAGTTCAAGAAGATTACGCTTTGCGCTTTGGTGAGTACATTGCACCAAAGTCGTTTGCGAAAGCATTAAAGTATTTACGTCGAGCTGGCTATCTACACTGTGAACGTATTAACGTGAACGTCGATGAAGAAGAAGGCGCGGTTCGCAGTGCTCCAGCTTACAAGCAGCTTACTGAGCGTTTTTTCTCTGATCTTAAAGTAGTGCGTTACCCTAATATCGTTGAGCTTATCTTGGCGACTCGCAAGCGTCAGGAAAGCAAAGGGCTGCGTTTCAAGTGGTTGTCGTTCCGAGACATCGCTAAGAAAGTCCAAGAGATCTACAACGGTAAGAAGCTTGATGGCTATGCTGATGCTACCGCTTCCATTTTTCAAGCGTTCAGCCCTACCCCTGCCTTTTCTCCTCATTAGATGTTGAGTGTATCCGCGCAAGCGGAGGACTTCGCACGTCTATAGAACATGGAAATTGATCTACATCACATAATCCCCTCTCTTGTAGTTACTCTTATGCCTTATTAATCACCTTACTCTCCCCGTTTTTTCGTGTCATATGCGGGTTTTCGTTTATCCACTAGAAAGGTAGTGCAAGAAAATAGAACAAAGGTTTACCCTAAGAACCCCCCTGATTAACATGCCGTGCTTATGAAGACTTCGTACTTAAACTTTGTATCTAGATAAATATAAAGATGAATATTTAAAAAAAGATCATCGCTTCGCTCATTAGTACCTCCCATCAAAAGCCATCACGTTCAGTGCACATTGAAACTACGAGAAAGGCTTTTGACGGGCATATTCGAGCACAACGTAAATTTTAATGAGCAATCAGGGTTCGAACTGGAGGGAATATAAGGAGTAAGCCTAAGCGAGCGAACATATTACGTTCAGTTTAAAGCAGACAGAGCGAAGCGACATCAGTTCATTCCCCACATCAACTTGATCGATTAATCATCTACGTTGAACATTTCTTTTGTCATTCGACAGGAAACTTTCGAGCATATACGCAACCTTCCGAGTAGTCTTACTCGCTACGCTCGCGCATTCTAGCAGGGCGAAGGGCAATTTTTGTACCGGACACTTCAGTAAACACAAATAACTTCTGAGAACTAGGATGGGACGCTTCTTACTCACTGCGTGAGCGCGTTCAGGTATTCGTCGCATCGCTCCTCATGAAATAAATGGTTACAGTGTCACTAAGTGTGAGTGAAAAAATGGCGAAATGTCATTAACACTTCGCCATTATATTGAATAAAACTAAACGTTAGTTGATAAGCTTTGCGATCTCATCTTCGGTAAGTTCTGTCGTTTGGACGACTAAAGCAATATCAATACCCGCAGAAAGCATTCTCTTTGCTATTGCTAGTTGGGTTTCGTGCCGACCAAATTCTTCACCTTCTTGTCTGCCTTGCTGTAAACCTTGTTCGCGGCCACGTGCTTCTCCACGCGCTTCCAATTGTTCTGCTACTGTCATGAATCGTTCCTCATGCTCCGGTACTTGCTTCGCTAATGTTCGCATTAAATCTTCTAGATTTGATGTTTCCCCTACCCTTAGCAAATACTCTACTAAACTATCTAATTGTTTGCTGGTTATTAAACGTTCTAATAACAGTGTAACCAGTGTGTCGGTAAAATCCAACAAGTCTCTTTGTCGCACATGCTTCTGTACCAGCTCTAACAAAGCTACTCGTTTATGCCGAATGATTTCATCATCCGGTATCACTGTAACGTCCACCAAAGGAAAAGGCTGACCATAGAGTGATTGAGCTATCTCTGGATTTTCAAACTCATCCAACCAATTAGTGCTGTATGGATAAGGACTGGTTTTGCCATGATAAAACAACAATGGTACGACTAAAGGCAATGTGTCATTACCAGCATCAAGGTGTTGTTTCATCGCTGCGATTGCATATCGCATCAACCTAAACCCCATGTGCTTATCTGGACTGCTTTGGTGTTCCACCAAAGCATATACATAGCCTACCCCACTCGCGGTTTCCATTGAATACAACACATCGGAATAATACGGTACTAACTCCTCTTCCAAAAATGAACCGGATTGGAGTTGGAGCGTATCGAGGTTGCAGATTTGTTTAATGTGTCCTGGTAAGTGAGCATCGAGAAAGGGGTTTTGCGCCCATTTCAGCGAAAAGTCCAAAGTTGGCTCTCAGGCCTTTAGTTACAAGGGATTCCGAAGAGTAGTAGCGAATAAAAAGACTCCCGAAGGAGCCTTTTTAAATTCAAACATTGTGACTAAATCATCGACCTTTCACGTACATAAGATGTATTCCTGTTGGAGTGATTCTTGTTAAATCTCGGCTGTACACATACCCATATTTTTCTAACAAATCGATAGAGTGATATGTCCATCCAGCAGCAAATGCTACGCCTGCCAATGCAAAATAAAGAGTTGTTTTGTTTACCACTGGAGTCCATCGTTCACCGATAACTAATCTTGCAGTCTTTCCCGTAACTAAAGCAACTCCAGAAAAAATCGCAATGAACAAAATAGCACCAAAGCCTCCAACAGGAACCCATAACGTAATAACTGAAACTTGTACCATTTCTTCTCGATTCAATAGATCAATATAATCTTGAAAGACTCCAACACTAACCCAAAACCACAATGGAACAAGCAGAAAGCTAAGAACTGCCGCACATCTAACTTTAGTTTTCGACAGCATCTTCTAACACCTCAACTATTGAGTTAGCGATATTATATTCACCCCAAGCCCATTCAATAATTCCATAAGTAACAGCCACGGCAATAGCACCAACAAGTACATAACCGGAAGCAGCAACAACTCCCCACAAAATAGCTTCACCTGCCCCAAATTGAACTAGCGCTTTAAACATGTCAGAGCCAACATTCCCAAACCAATCCACTAGGTGGTAATCATCTTTGAATACTAGGTCACTGGTAGCAATACTTGCCGATACTACAAACGTTAAAACTCCTGCACCTTTAAAGTTTGCAGCCCTAGATTTCGGGCTAAAACCAGTTTGCATTGCTTTAAATGAGTTCAGCGGGTATTTTTTTCCATTCATGTTGACACGAGTGCCATTCACAAACGCATGTTTGAGTGCTTTCCCGTTCAGATCTGTCCCATTGAATGCGACAAAGATTTTTCCTCTACTCTCAACAAGATCCGCCTTAATGTTCATATCCCCGAATTGCTTAGCAATAGACGCAGCGTCAAACATCGGCTCTGTGTGGTTGAACCATGATTTGGCTGTATTAATACTCGCAGCAAGAGCGGCAACATGGGGTCCGCTTGGAAAACGGAAAATATCCTACGTTAAGCTCATATTTTAATGGTTTCCATATGTTTCCCTACAAGGATAACTTTCAACTAATTTATAACTTTTGAGCAAGTTTTTGCCCCGACGCTTTAGCTGTTATTCTCTTCTCTGTCAGTGGAGTGAGAGTAGTACATATGGCAACTAGAGAGAAACATCTACAATACGGCAAATCGCTTGGGCTTTGGCAAGGTGGACGAAAAGTGATTGAACCGGACGTGGACAGGCGCATCGAGCGAGTCAAGGCGGCATTAGCGGAGCGTGATGCAGAAGAGTTGCGCCAAAAGAGAGCGGTGCAACAGGAAAATGCGTATGTCAGTGACAGTTTATTGGCTTCTCAAGAGGCTCAGAAACACTCCCCGCAATACGCTGAAGGCAAAAGTATTGCTGAAATCTACGGGATCCCCGCACATACGGAAGGTTTAGCCTCTCAGCTGGCGTTGAGTGATTCTATTGGTTTGCAATGCTCTCTTGAAGAAGAAATGGCGAAGAACCATCAGCATGTAATGATTGTTGATCTTGAGGATGCTCATAAAATTTTGCATAACGTTTGGCTTGATGCTGGTAAAAACGTTGCTGCTCTTGCTATGAGTATCAATACAGTGAAATCATGGCTCAAACATGCGTTTGTGAATGGTACACGCATCAATATGGATGGGAAAAAATATCCGCTTAACTCGTTTAAGTCGATGCAAGCTGGCTTTAGCCCTCAATCTAGGGCTGCAAACTTTAAAGGAGCCGGAGCCTTAACGTTTGTGGTATCGGCCAGCATAGCCACAACCGATTTAATATTTAAGGATGATTATCACCTAGTGGATTGGTTCGGCAATGTTGGCTCTGACATGTTCAAATTTATGCTCCAGAGCGCAGTTGGTGAAGCCGCCTTATTTGCTGCTGCTTTCTTAGGTCAACCCATAATTATCGGTGCAATTGCTGTAACAGCGACATATGTTCTAATTGAATGGGCTTGGGGCGAATACAAAATTTCTCAAACGATAGTTGAAAGGTTAGAAGGTGCGATATAAAACTAAAATCCGTTTGGCTGGCTTGTTTTTTATTTCATTAATGTTGCTGTGTTGGCTTTATCCTTCTTATGGGGTTTATCTGGATTACCTTGATCTATTGAATCGAGCCGATACTGTGCAAGTCTCCATTATTACTTTGTGGGTTCCTGTTGGTGTTTTTGGGGCTTTAGTGTGTGTGCTTTTTATGACACCTAAAGCGTTGCTATACGGGAAAAAAATCAATGAGCTTTATTCTCAAAGAGCTATGCAGTTAGCTAACAAAATTAGTCTTTATTTTGCATTAGCAGGTGTGGCGTTTGCTGCTGGATGGACATATCACTCTATCGACTTGTTAGAAAAATATGGGTATGTGTACAGTCGGGATTTGACTAAGATAACCCCCACCGGTATTCATTTGATGTACATAAAATCGAGACATTAAACGCTGATAAAGAGCCCTAATCAAAGTTAAATTAGGGCATTGGCTGTACGAACCCTCATAACGGTTTGCCTTGTTGTATTGAATACACGAGCGATAGAACTAATACTTTCTCCGTTCTTTATTCGTAAACAAACTTCCTGTTGTTGCTCTTTGTTAAGTGATGGAGGGCGACCAAACCGCTTACCTTCAGATTTTGCACGAGCTATTCCTGCATGAGTCCTTTCAACAAGTAGATCTTTCTCAAACTCAGCCACAGCGGAAATAACTTGCATCGTCATCTTTCCAGCCGAGCTTGTTAGATCTACGCCCCCTAAAGCCAAGCAATGAATACGGACACCTAATTCTTCTAAATGCTCGACAGTTTTTCGGATGTCCATAGCATTGCGCCCCAATCTATCTAATTTGGTCACAACAAGCACATCGCCTGGTTCTAATCGATCGAGTAATCGAGAAAACTCAGGACGTTCATTTGCCGCAACAGAGCCGCTGATGCTTTCTTCCATGATACGGCGTTTCTCTATATGGAATCCTGCGGCTTGAATTTCTTGCCGTTGGTTTTCTATCGTTTGCTCTAAAGTGGACACTCGACAATAGGCAAAAACACGTGACATAGTTCATTTTCCTGTACGAAAAGGGAGTACTAATTACAAAGGGTGTACGAAATTACTTTGGTATAGTTTAGTACATATTATATGGTAGGGGTACGAAACCGAACAGTTTCGTACATGTATTTTCTATCAAGCTCCAATAAGTTAGGAAGATGTTATGCCGAGACGACAAATATTGAGTATCGAGGAAAAAGAAAACCTGCTAGTGATACCTGATGACGATATTATCTTGACTCGGATCAGCTTCCTTAGCGACCAAGATATCAGTTTGATAAACAAGCATCGTAAATCAGAAAACCGATTTGGCTTTGCTATCATGCTTTGTTACTTGCGTGGGCCTGGGTTTCTTCCTGATACTCAGCACCCTCCCCATGGGGGCATTGCATCTAGAGTTTCGATGAGACTGTCCTTGTCTTCTGACCTTTGGGGGAAATACGCAGAAAGAGAAGAAACTCGCTGGGAACATTTAGCAGAGCTATATCGTTATCTCGGTTTGAATCCCTTTAACAAGCAGAGAAAACAGGATTGTATCAATCATCTTCTACCCCACGCAATGCGAACAGAACGTGCATTTCTTCTTGCTGAAGAGATGCTTGAATGGCTACATAATAACCATATAATTTTTCCCACAATTGAAGTTATTGAACGCACATTAGCTGAAACCACAACTCTTGCCGATAAAGCGGTATTTTCTTCTCTCACTACTTCTTTAACTCAGAAACATCGAGATGCGCTTGATAATCTTCTCGTATCCGAAGGGGGACGACCTTCACGGTTAGCGTGGTTGTTGCAGCCGCCAGGGACAGCAAATGGAAAGAGTGTCTTACGACATATCGATCGACTAACGACCATACAGAATATAGCTTTACCAAAAGGGATAGAAAGAAGCGTTCATCAAAATCGCTTATTAAAATTGGCACGTGAAGGGAAAAAGATGAGTAGCAGAGATCTGGCCAAGTTCTCCGCTAAACGGCGATATGCAACATTAGTCTGTGTACTAGAAGAAGCCCGAGCTACATTAACTGATGAGATCATTGAGCTACATGAACGAATACTAGGGAGTATTTTCAGCAAGGCAAAATATTCACAAGCAGAGCGGCTTCAACAATCCGGCAAACTTATCAGGAATAAACTACGCCAATACATATCAGTAGGTGAAGCACTATTGAATGCGCGACAGTCTGGTCAAGATCCTTACGAGGCTATTGAAGACATTCTTCCTTGGGAAGCGTTCGTTACCAGTATTGAAGAAACTCAAAGCCTAGCGAAAAGAGACAATTATGATCCTCTCCACTTAATCATAGATAAATACAGCACATTAAGAAAATATGCGCCACGAATGTTGTCTACTTTGCATTTCAGTGCAGCTCCTTGTGCAGTGCAACTAAAGAGTGCTTTAGATGTACTCACACACATGTACAGAAAGCAGCTCAGAAAAGTTCCCGCTTCAGCTCCACTGGACTTCATTCCGGAAAACTGGAGAAAACTGGTGATGACACCTTCCGGAGTTGATCGAAAGTATTACGAATTCTGCGTTCTAAATGAACTTAAAGGCGCATTACGTTCAGGTGATATATGGGTAAGTGGTTCAAGACGTTATAAAAATTTTGATGATTATCTAACCCCATATCAAGACTTTGAAAAAGCTCGAGATAATGAACAACTGCCTTTATCGGTATCAACGAATTTCCATGAGTATTATCAGTCCAGAATAGCCTTGCTTTCATCCAGATTAAAGGAAGTCAACACGCTAGCTATGATTGGTGAATTACCAGATGTTGAGGTATCAGATAGAGGGTTAAAAGTCACTCCTCTTGATAACAGTGTCCCTCCAGAGGTATCGTCCTATGCTGATTTAGTTTACGGCATGCTGCCACACCCTAAAATCACTGAGATACTAGATGAAGTAGACCGTTGGACTTCTTTTACTGACCACTTCACTCACCTTAAAAATAGGCATGGAAAGCCAAGGAACAAGAAGTTGTTAATGACGACAATTCTCGCTGATGGCATAAACTTAGGTTTGTCAAAAATGGCGGAATCCTGCCCAGGCACAACTAAAACATCATTGGAAGGCATACAGGCTTGGTATATAAGGGATGAAACGTATTCGTCAGCGTTAGCTGAGCTCGTCAACGCTCAGAAAAAATGTCCGCTGGCTACTTTTTGGGGAGATGGTTCAACGTCGTCTTCTGATGGGCAAAACTTTCGAGTAGGTAACCATGGGCGTTATGCAGGTCAAGTTAATCTTAAATACGGCCAAGAGCCTGGTGTCCAGATTTATACTCATATTTCAGATCAATACAGTCCTTTTTTCACGAAGGTAATCAGTAGAGTCAGAGACTCAACGCATGTGCTTGATGGATTGCTTTATCACGAAAGTGACCTTGAAATAGCCGAGCATTACACCGATACAGCAGGCTTCACAGAGCATGTCTTTGCTTTAATGCATCTACTAGGATTTGCCTTTGCCCCACGAATTAGAGATCTTCATGATAAGCGCTTGTATATAGAAGGAAAGCCGGAGCAATACCCAGGACTTAAATCCATTATCTCTCCAACAAGTTTGAAACCAAAAGATATCGAGCCACATTGGGATGAGGTATTGCGTCTTGCCACATCAATTAGGCAAGGGACAGTCACCGCTTCTCTGATGATGAAAAAACTGGCTAGTTACCCCAAACAGAATGGATTAGCTAAAGCATTAAGAGAAATTGGCAGATTAGAAAGAACGTTGTTCATGCTTGATTGGCTTCGAGATCCGGCTTTGCGCCGCAGAGTACAAGCTGGTTTGAATAAGGGTGAATCACGTAATGCTCTTGCTAGAGCTGTTTTTATGCATCGGCTTGGGGAAATAAGAGATCGAAGACTTGAGAATCAAAGCTATCGAGCAAGTGGACTGACTCTACTTACAGCAGCAATTACATTATGGAATACGGTGTATATAGAAAGAGCTATAGAGGCCCTTAAACGAAAAGGTATCGAAGCGGATGGAGATCTGATTGCTCACCTATCGCCACTTGGTTGGGAACATATTAACCTCAGTGGTGATTACATATGGCGCACCAATACCAAGTTATCACCGAAAAGATTTAGGTCATTAAGGCCTGTGGATTTAAAGTCGTACAAGAAGCCTTAACGTAGGATATTTTCCGTTTTCCAAGCGGACCCCAACATCTTTACCAGAATCGAGCCAAACGTTATGCAATATCTTGTGCGCATCTTCTAAATCCGTGATAAGCACATGCTGCATGTTCTTAGCCATTTCATCTTCCAGAGAACACTCTAAAGCAAGAGAATCACTCAATACTTTTTCAACCGTTTGAGTTTGGCTATATAACAAAGGCTCTGAACCATAAGGGTCGTTAACTGGAGAATAGGATTGAACGGAAGCGATATCTGTACTTCGACCTGACGGCTCATGAACGAGTTCACTAGTGAACTGTTCAAATATACTCTTAGATGCTTCACCCATTGGTTTTAAAGGACGCTCAAGCGGATTAGCTAACCCATCCTCCGTAGGATTTAAACGACTACGGATCGCATCATTCATGTTCTTAAATGCCTTGATGCCTCTTGCTTCAAGCGCAAGCTGTTCCTGCTCTTTCTTTTGATAAAAGGCATTTTGATCCTGTGTGTATGCTCTTTGAGCATCAAAAATAGTGGGATATGTAACTCTTTTGTAAACCAATGAATTCACAATAGGATCATGCCCTAAATGTTGCTGCATAGCGGTTTGGTCATAAAACATATCAACGGCTTGATCGAATGTGACGTGACACTTTTCCCAAAAAGCACTACCGCGCTGTGCGAATGGATAGTTTCGACCTCTCGGTGGAGGATTTTTGCTCATGACTTGCTCACATTGTCGAATAAAGAGTATGAAATCATAGCGATTTTTCTTGGTGCGTCATATTGGTCATATGTTGAATAGGCAACTTCACTATCAAAACGCTCATTTTAGCAGTGACAAAAATCAATATGTCTTATCATCAATTAAACGTTCATGCTCTAACCTCTTTGCCACTCGAATGACCGTTCTGTCCGAGACATTGGTCAGTTTTGCGGTGTCGCGAATACTCAATTTATTGATGACTCGCAACTGATAGATTTTTTCGTGGAGCTCGAGGTTTGGTTGTCTGCCACGATATTTCCCTTCCTCTTTGGCCTTTTTTATCCCCTCAGCCTGACGGCGACGCCGATCTTGGTAATCTTTGCGAGCGATGGCTGCCAACATGTCCATCATCATGCTGTTTATCGCTTTGATCATAGAGCTGGTAAATTCATCGGTGACTTGAGGAGATAGAGCGATATGACTGGTTGGTAAATCTAGGCTGATCACTTTTAATGCTTTCTTGCTCAGCATTTCTTTCAATGTAAACCAACTTTTTTCATCAAGACGTGAAAGGCGGTCAATCTGCTCAATGAGGATCGCATCACCAACAGCAGCATCATCAAGTAATCGTAGAAGTTCAGGTCTTTGCAAAGACGCGCCTGATTCATTCTCAATATACCAGCCCGCTACACGGTAGCCTTTATCTTGAACAAAGCTTTGTAAGGTGCTCTGAGCACGTTTTGCATTTTGATCAGATGTTGATGCTCTTAGGTAGCCAAATATGTACATAATTCACTCGATATGACATTTACATGATGATCTTAATGGTTGTGTCATTTAGGTTATGACATTGCAGGGTTTGATGTCAAATTTAACCCGTGTCTTTTAGGTAGACTCAAATTTCATGCAGGCACAGTTATCCCTATGTCGAGTTGTTCAATATTTATTAACAAAAAATAAAAAGTAATGAGAAAAGTTAAACCAAGTCGAATCCAAATATTAACGGAACAAGAAGTCCATGAACTTTACTCCCGTCCCGCATTTAATCAGAATGAGCGTGAAGAGTTTTTCTCGATAGACCCGAGTATCGAGAAAGCGCTATCAAACATGGGAAAGATTGAAACTAAAATTTATTTGATCCTCCTAATTGGCTATTTTCGAGCCAAGCCAGTTGTGCCGCAATTTAGATTGCGAGACGTGAAACAAGATGTTGATTACATTTACGCCACTCACTTCCCCAACAGAAAACCGAAATATCCCCTCATTGCTAAAAGCACACGAGCGACACTGATCTTGAAGATGCACGAACTACTCGGCTTCAAACGATTAACCAAATCAGCTGAGAAGGCGTTATTAGAAAGGTTGCAAGATGTGGCTACGATATGTACCTATCCTAAATACATTTTTGATGAGAGCTTGGCTTTCTTCGGTCAACAGCGCATTGGCTTGGTTGGATATTCGACATTACAGAACATGATCACCACTGTCTTAGCAAATGAGCGACAGCGAACAGAGTCAATTCTTTCAAATCAAATGTCAGATACAACTCGAGCCCAACTTAAGAAAATACTACACACCAAGGGGCGGCTAAACCAACTATCAATACAAAAAGGCTCGGCTAAAGACTTTACTCCAGCAGAGCTTAATCGTGAAATAGAGGCACACAATACCATAAAGAGTGTTTATCAGGATGTGAAACGCCTCATCAGCGAGCTAAGGTTGTCACAAGGGAACTTGAACTATTACGCTTCTATTATCCGGCATCAATCTATTTACAAAATTCGTCGATTTCCTGAATGGCAGGGGCTGTTGTATATGGTGTGCTATTTATTCTTTCGCTACCAAGAAACGAATGACAAGTTAGTGACAGCCTTTCAGTATGCGACTCGAAAACAAAGAGAAGCCGCCTCAGCGGCAGCGAAGCAGCAAATAGCCGATGAATTAGAAGTGGTTAGGGACAAGCTAACCCATGCAGGCAGCATATTGAAGCTTTTCGTGGATGACTCAGTGAGTGATCAAGTCAATTTTGGTGATGTACGGCAAAATGCCTTCGACATCATGTCTAAAGATGAGCTACAGCTTATCAGTCAGCACCTACATCAAAAAAACTTCGACAAGCGTCAGTATGAATGGGAGTACATCGACACCCAGTACAGAAAAGTAGCGAAGACGATAAGACCTCTTTTTCTTGCTATTGATATTGAATGTGAGCCTGGGCAATCATTGCTTGCCTCTCAGTTGCAGGCGGCAAAATCAGAACTCCAAAAAGAAAAACACATTTGCACAGCAGATCAGAGGCTTATTCTTAAGCAAGATAAGGGGCACATCGTAGAAGCAGGCAGTGCTAATCCGCGGCGATTTGAATATTACTTGTACCAAAAAGTTTCACGAATGCTTGATAGCAATCATATTTTCATCAATGAGAGTGCAAAGAATAAGCGCCTAGAAGATGACTTAATCCCTATTTCTGAGTGGGAGCATAGAGAACATATTATTGTTAATACTGGGCTAGAAAAGTTAACGACTCCTATTGAGAAAACGCTTACCAATTTAACACAGACCTTACGTAAGAAAATGGAGGTGGTCAGCCGCAACATTAATGACGGTGCAAATGATTTTGTTGTCCATCAACCTAGATCAAATCAACTCACTTGGAAGCTTGCCAATAAGCGCTGGAAGGAGGAAGTGGATAATCCCGTCTACAGCCAACTCCAACATAAGGGGATCATTGAAATCATGGACTATGTCCATCAGAAAACGGGGTATCTCGATGCATTTAAGAATATAGCGACCAAAAAACAAGGCAGTAAGGCAAGAGAAGAAGACTTATTGGCGTGTATTTTTGGTAATGGTTCCAATTATGGCTTACACCATATGTCGTCGATATCAGACCGAGCTATTGGGGTATTAAGATCAGTGAATGATGGGTATATCAGACCAGAAACCACCAGTAACGCAAATGATGTGATTTCCAATGCCTTGGCAAAGCTCCCAATATTCAGCTATTACACAATTAATGAATCTGCTCCGTTTGGTAGTATTGATGGTCAAAAACATGCTTGTCGTATAAACACATTTAAAGCGCGATTCTCGGCAAAGTACTTCCGTAAAGGAAAAGGTGTTTCGGCTCTCACACTAGTATCAAACCACGTACCAGTGAACACTAAAGTCATTTCAGCGAACGAGTATGAAGCGCATCATGCTTTTGACTTACTCTATAACAATACCAGTGATATAGACCCAAAAACTCTGGCCACCGACACTCATGGCGTCAATAACGTTAACTTTGCGATCCTTGACCTATTCGGATACCAGTTTGCTCCACGCTATGCCAAGTTTAAAAATGTCTTCCATGATCTGTTTGAGATTGATTACGGAGAAGCGTTCGTTTTGAGGCTGCGTAAGCCATTTAACACCTCCTTAATTAAGCGAGAATGGCATAATATTCAAAGGATTATCTGTTCGCTAAGCCGTAAAACAACGACGCAGAGTACCATCATAACGAAACTATCTAATGGTAAACAGAATCAACGAACATTAGCGGCGCTTAGAGAATATGATCGGCTCATAAAGTGCCTCTACGTTTTGGATTATGTTGATGATTCAGAGCTTAGACACTTTGTTCAACAAGCTCTGAATCGCGGTGAGGCCTATCACCAATTGCGCCGAGCGATTGCTTCAATCAATGGAAATCAGTTTCGTGGTGGGGATGATTATCAGATAGAACAATGGAATGACTGTGCGAGGATCATTGCGAACTGCATCATTTATTATAATTCGGCGTTGTTATCTAGCTTAATTGAAAAATTTGAGAAGGAAGGAAACCAAAAAGTCGTGGAGTTGATAGCCGGTCTTTCTCCCGTTGCTTGGCGTCATATCCAGCTTGCAGGGAATTACACATTTGGTCAAAAAAAGGACAATATAGTTTTAGAAAGATTACTTGAAAACTTAGCGCCACTAGGAGAAGAAGAGATGCTAGAAATGGTCGCGTAAAAACTCTATATGCTCTCAGCCATTGTAAATAAAGGGCTGAGAGCTAACTTTGGACTTTTCGCTGAAATGGGCGCAACTCCCCAGAAAGTCTTTCGCTGTCTCTGGCACCGTTAAAAACGACTTAAACAATCCATCATGTATTGATGTGGGTGTCTTCATTCTGCTTATTTCCGTTTTTCTATACCTCAATACTATACTTTAATTAGCATGATATTGTTGATAATTTAATCGCTTATATATCAACATCTTAATCTCATTAGCGTACACTTTCGTTCCGTTGGTTTTTAATGGGGTTCTACGCCGGAACCGCCGTTTTTTCCTAAATCAGAAAAATCGGTGTCCGATAGACCACCGTTAAACGGACACTCTCAAGTGTGATTCAATCAGGCTTCTATCGTTGATTCTTGTGTCTCATATGACTAGTACGATTTAATTCTCATTAAAGGCACCTTATTCGTACGCAATTACCAGCAATAAAGGACTTAATCACGAGGATTTCCGTTCTTAACGGAAATTTCGGCGGTTCCGGCGTGGAACCCCTTAATTGCCTTTAATGGAAGCATGAAATAATGTTTTCATTAAATATTGCCGTTTTAATGAAAACATGAAATAATGAAAGCATGTTTTCATTAAAATAAAAGAGCTTGAAATGATTATTAGTTTTTTAAGTCAAAAAGGCGGCGTAACTAAAAGTACTCTAGCCAGAGCTGTTGCTGTTGCATTTGCTGAAAATGATTGGTCTGTTCATTTGGCCGATATGGATTGGCAACAACAAACGTGTGGAAAATGGACTGCTAGGCGAGATGATAAAAAATTAGAACCGTCGATTTCATCTTCATCTCATCGTCGAGTCGATACTGCGTTAAAAAACGAAGAGTTATACAACTTATTGATTGTCGATGGTCGTCCTGCGTCAGATCAAGACTCCATTTTGATCGCAAAGGCTTCCTCTTTAGTTGTACTTCCAACAGGTACGTCGTTAGATGATCTTGAACCGCAATTAAATTTAGCTAATGATTTTAAAATGAACGGGATTGGCAATGAAAAAATTCTCTTTGTTGTTAATAAAGCCACTACAGATTCTGAAGCCAGTAATGCAATAGAAACGATTAAGGCGTGGGGCTTTTCCGTTTGTTCTAACGTTATTCCTTTTAAAGCAGGTTATTCATCAGCACAAGATCAAGGCTTGTCCGTAACTGAAACTCGCTTTCCTTCTCTTAATGTCTTGACTAGTAATGTAGTTCAAGAAATAGTTGATTTAATGATTTAATGATTTAATGATTTAATGATTTAATGATTTAATGATTTAATGATTTAATGATTTAATGATTGGTGTTGATATGACTAAAACTAAAGTAAAAATTGCCCCTCCGAGTGCTCCCGCTCAAAGCGTGACAGAAACTCCTGCGAGTAGTAAAGCCTCCAGTTCGGAAGAGACTAAAAATATTCAATTTAAAGTTACGCCAAGCAAGCATATTGAGATTAAATCTTTTGCTGCTGAAAGAGGCTTGACATTAAAAGAGCTATTTCTAAAGCTTTACGAGAATGAAAGAATGAAAGAATGAAAGAATGAAAGAATGAAAGAATGAAAGAATGAAAGAATGAAAGAATGAAAGAAAACCCTCTCAACAGAAGTCGCCAAACTAGTTGTTGAGAGGGGCATTAAAACCCATAGGAGGAAATTTCAATGCAAGTGAATTGTAGCATTAACCACACCCTGAACCAAACTGCGACTGACGACGAACTCAGATTGTTATCGAGTCTCATTGAACGTGACTTCTTTCAGCCAGCTCAACGAGCTGTCGTTGAGTCATTCGTGAGCCGAAGATCTATTGAAAACTATCTCAACGCCCACACATCAAATACTACAGAGTTAAATTGATGAAAGGGCAGCGCATGAATCCACACTACTGGCAAAGTCAGATTGAAGACATTGCAGATCGAGCGAGCAAAGAGAGTGGAACATCGTATGACGAGTACATCCGATTATTCACACTGTACTTTGATCAAGCATTTAAGCGACGGCCAAGTATGGCTGTTCGCATTGCGCGTGATTTTGGCTACTCTCCAAAACTCAGGCGGGGAGGCTAAACATTAAAATTTTTTACAGAGTAACATTCTGCGGGGCAGATTATGCCTATACTGCTAAATGAGTGATTGCTAATGAAATGGCTTGGTGCAAACCAAGCCATTTTTCAAGAAAGAGATTGACCCTTAAATGCTTGTTAGCTGTTTTGCACCTTTCTCGCTGAATCAGTCAGCTCATGCGATAACTTCCACATTGCGTCTGTTGCTGATTCTATATAGCCACTAGAGATATCTAGCTGTTGTCCATTGATTGAAATACCTTCGATATCACCAACGTTTTCTGTATGCTTTGCGACACCGCCGTTGTGAACCCAATCATTGCGGATAAATCTAACTTCATTGTCAAGCTTGTTGAGCGCCATCTCAAACTGTTCTGATGGCTCAGTTAATAAGCCAATCGCTTTGAAGTTTTTAATCAGATGATTTAAGTCACTACCTTCCTTCTTTTTAGGTAGTTCAGGAGAATGTCCCATTTGTTCGGCAATGATGCTATAAAACTTTTTTAGTTCACACTCAAATACAGCCCAGTTAGTGACTAGCATGGACTGTCGTTGATACATGGGCATCAAATCTGTAAACACTGCTTTGAAGTCGTATTCATCTTCGCTTACACCAGCAATATGTGATACATCGGCCTCAACAACTTCACCAGGATCATCTGCACACTGTTGTTGGAACATTTCGGTTGTATATGTTTGTACATGCTCGTCTATGTTTTCTACGAAATTTGCAGTCAGTTCTACTTGCTTCGAGTTAAATGCCTGCACTAAACGCAACTCTTCGGGAGCAAAATAATATGGAATTTTCGTTGTCATATCGTACCTATAAATGAAGACAGCTAACGCTGCGTTAAGTAGTGAGCTACGCCACCACGAAACTTAACCATACCACCTTAAACACAAAACCCAATGATGGAATGAAAAATGCCATGCGTTGAGAGTCCGTCTAAAACGCTTTGTAGCAGTATTCTATCCACGTATATATCCATTCCAAACGCGCTGAAAATCCTTATTAATTGACTCAATTTTTGAAAGATCATCTGCAAGTAATTTGCTGCCTTTGTACTGAATTAGATAGCTTATTGATTCTTTAGCCCAAGCTGCATCCGTATACATGCACATAAAGTTTGTGTCTAAATTTTTCTGTTCACCAGAACTACTGAGACGCTCATTGAAGCTCGCAACATGTCCGTGAATTTGGTTGATAATTTTCCGCTGATCAGGACTTAAAAAAGTACAAATGTCTTTGTAGTAATTATCGTAGATTGGGCGAACGACTGGATGCGGGGATACTGATGATTGATGAGTTTTTAACAAATTGATTAACCCTGACTCACATTTGCTCATTGACTCATTTAAGTGATCAGATATGTCACCTAACTCGTTATAAAAAGCCTTTAGTAACACCCTACGCTTCCAATAGGACTTTAGAAGCTCTGCTCCCTGACCTAAGAACCAACCAAGAAACACCGCTAATAGTGTTATTTCAACTTTTGATAAAGTTTCCAATTTTCCTCCTATACGGGGTTTGATCGTATTTTTGACATTAGAATGCCACCTTTCCCATTGTTGAACAAATAATTATCCATTAACATCAATCGGTTACGGTGTCGTTTTTCCTATTAGACGGTGGCGTGGAGGTTGATTTATTTACTGCCGCAATAGTTGAGCGACTACATCCCAATAGTTCTTGTACTTGCGACCAGCTCTTGCCTTCTGCAAGTAAAAGCTGAATGTTTTCTCTTAGCTTCAAATCAGGCTTTCGCCCTCGGTATTTTCCTAGAGCTTTTGCTTTCTTTATTCCCTGAGCTTGGCGCTTTCGTCTGGTCTCATAGTCGTCTCTGGCCATCGCCGCCGCCAAATCGATCATAAACTCGGTGAGCACTCGTGAAATCATCGATGTTTGTTGATCGCTATGGCTGAGAACTGCGTGTGTCATCGGTTGATCGAGTACAACAATATTAATACCGGCTTCGACTAACTGTTGTTTGAGTTCTTTCCATTGTTCAAAGGGGAGGCGAGATAAACGATCGACTTTCTCTATGAGTAAAACATCGCCTCGATGCGAATCTTCAATCAAACGAGCCAGTTCCGCTCTTTCTAATTTAGTGCCTGATAATTGTTCAGTGTAAAAACTGGCAATGCGAACGTTGTGTTCGTGAGCAAAAGCTTGCAGTTCATTTTTTGCTCGGTCGGCATCTTGGTCGGTAGTTGAGGCGCGTAAATAGGCTCTTATAAACATGGTTGCTTATCACTGGTTCGATTTGAGTGTGGTGTTTGATTTTGGTGCGCGTAGGGTTATAAATCAATAGTTATCGAACCAAATTGCAGTGCCTTTTTAGTGGTTCGCGTGAGGTATATTTCATTCGAACCGTTTTGATAAGCCCTTTGCTTTCTTATTGGGTATCAAGACCAAGCCTTTTTATATTAGAGATCGCCAGTTTAGTGCATAGATGAAAAGGTATTGAAAAATTAGCGTTATCATGCATTTGGTGATCGTTTTTTGAGTCTGTGGGATACTCTGACCAGTATACTAGTTGACGTTCTATGTTGTGAGTAGGTGAGAATTTCAAAAATGCTTTTCGCCACTTCATTTTTTGAACAATGCTTGCAAAATTTTGATGATGCCACAAAATGGTAGCCACAATTGTTCAATGCAAATGGACACCATGTCGATTATCAAACCTCAACCAAAAACTAAAGAACTGATTAATCAATTAGTCAAGTCATTTATTAATGATGTTAATATAGAAGAGTTAGAGCTTAAGCGAATTGAGCGAGAAGCAGAAAGGCTACCATCGTATAGGGACAAAAACTTGGTTTTAGGACTAATATCGATGCATTCGGATGATTTTTTAAAAGCTAAAAATTATTTTCATAATGCTATTAGCTCTTCTGCTTCAGATAATTACACATATAATTATCTGATTATTTGTCATGAACATTTTCGAAAAATGACAAATATTAAAAATGTTATTCAAAAAGGCCTGAAACTTTATCCAAACTCTGTGTCACTAAATAGATATCTACTTGATATATCAGGTAAGGGATTGGATGTGTTTAGTTATGAAGAAGCTGCAAATTCTTTGTGTAAAATGAAAAAATATACGCCAGTTGAAGATGATAAAATATTTCATGTGCTGCTCCGATTTACACAAAATATTGACGATGATGAAAAACAAAAAATCCGACTTGTTGGAGATGAGGTGCTGAGCTTGTGTGAAGAATTTGAGTTAAGAATTGCAGCTCAGTCTATATACCAACTCGAAGATGAAAGTATCTCCTGTTTCTATGAAGTGACGCAAAAGAAAAGAAACATAGATTCATTCGATTTAAATTGGGCGTTTGCTGGAAGGATGGTAAAAAATGATTTACTTAAAGCTCCTGTTGTAATTAATTTCCAACTAGTTAAAGAAGATAATTAGCAATGAGTATAGAATCTATCGAACTTTTAGAGTTTGCTGAAAAACTATTAGATACATTTGACTCAGAAGTTGCATTTCGAGATTGTATTAGTAAAAGTTATTATGCTGATTTTCATACTGTGCAACAAAGCGTTTCGATTCAGACTCCAGCATATAAAAATATGGGATCTCATCAACGATTAATTACAAGCCTTGAAGAGTCTCACGGTGTTGAATCGAAGGATATGAAAAACAAATATCGTCAATTAGCCTATTATCTCAAAAGTAGAAAAATCGTAAGAGCTAGGGTTGATTATCAATTGGGGGTGGATGTAACTAAAGAAGATGCAGCTAATGCGATAAAAGAATCAAGACGATTGCAAGATTTGTGTAGCAATATCAGAAAAAAAGATGAAGCAGCATAGCCAGTCATTCTGATGGCTATTTAATTGGCTTGGTGTAAACCAAGCCAATTTTCAAGAAAGAGATTGACCTTTAAATATTTTATTATATTTATTTTTTTTCGACATATCTATCTAAATTTTTTATTGTTACTGGACGAAATGGATAATGTTCAGATAATAGAGCTTCCATTTCTTTGTTCTGTTCCCATTTACTGTCTACATAGCACCAATCTACATCACACCATTTTTCATGGTTATTGATGAAAATCACCCCAATACATTTTGTATTCTTTTGCTCGTACTTGTGAGCCAAAGTTAAGTTAGTTAGACGATTATGCTTAAACTTACGATCTTCCCGTTTTGAAGGAATGAACACAAAGCCGCAATCGAGTCTAGGGACACTGAATCTATATGGCAACGTATCCCGATTTTCATTTGCCAACTCAAAACTCAGGGTAAATCGATCTTTGAATGCTTTAAGTTCACCTCTAGTCATTTTTGCGAGTTGAGTTAGAATAAAATAGTAGTCTGTTGTATTTTCATAATCTCGCATTCTATCTGGGAATTTGCTAATTACACCTGTCATATCCCACGGCTCTGTATCCAGAAGATTCAATGTCGCTAAATTTAAGGCATACTCAATATTAGGAGTAACAATTTTATCTGTAACTAGGTACTGCCCAAGCAAGGCTTGTTCTGGTAATTCATTGACAATCTCTGGAAAATTCAAAATTAATTGTTCACGATATGATAGATACTCATTAAGCTCAGCAGGAGTAGCTAACGATTCAATAAGTCCAAAATAGTCATCTTTGCAGAACAAGTGAATAACACCAACTGTTGAACTTTTATGAGATTTTTTCTGCAATACTTCTGTAGGAAGTAGCTTAGATGGCTTGTACATTACTACCTTATGAATATTCTTTACCTGATCTGTAGCGATGTTTATTTTATGCCCTCGATTATTCTCTAAATGAACTTCGTCGTAATCACCTATATACCTTAATGAATCGCGGATTTGGCTACAGGCATTTTTAATAATCTTTTTTTCAAACCACTTAATTTCTTTCTCTGCTGTAGAGTTTTCTGGTTCAAAACGTTCTTTTAACTGATAGATAACATAAAGGTCATCTATCATTAAGACATTGTCCGCTAGCTCTACTTCTTGACCATCTTCCCGCTTAAACAATGTACTTGAATACGTAAATTCTTTGAAAAAGTAAAACTCATTCAGCTTAGACATTTCTTCTTCTAAGTTCATAACTTACCTATAAATATAACGAGCCTGTAGGATTTTTCCGTTGCCATTTCTAATAGTCTATTCCGTTTAAATATTAACCGGAATAGACTCCAAACGTATTTAGATTTCACATAGAAACGCGCTTTTTACCTAAAAGTCGTTTTCATTTGTTGAAACCGAGAAATTCTACAGCCTCCCCGCCCTGCTAAGGGGGTAGTAATGCAATATCAACACCTTAGTCACTAAATTCAACGCATAGTGAAAATGTTACGCGTTGCGAATCTCTCTTGAGCCGTTTGTATGTGAACAACTACAACAAGCGACTGTAAAAAATGCTTAGTTCATCAAGGTAGGTTTCACTAACATCCACTTCGTTCCAAGCCCATAATTCTTTGGGAACGAGTTCGAATATCTTATGGTGAGGTGCATTTACGATGGGAACACAATAAACTGGAAGATATGGCCTGTTACTTTTGATTTTATAACTAAGTTCACTATCTTCAATGAAGTTAAATTGGTCAGCTGTTATGTCAACTAAAGTGCTCTCACTTTCTACCCACCAATGTCCTACCTCACCACAACGCTTTTTCGATACACCAAAAACAAGGAATATAGGCTTACTGTAGCCTATTTTGGTTAAGTGGTAGCAGAATAACATTGAAGCATGTTTGCAAGCATTAATTGGAAAATCAGCCCCCAAATAGAACCGATCTTTACCAGCAACTGACTCTATTTTACGTCTTACCCAAGTTGCTTCTTCGTGAAGATTTATCATTGTGCTCCTTGATTTTTGGGTCATAGTTTGTACTCATTATTGAATGAGTAATTGCTAATAAAAATGCTTGGGCTTATCAAGAGTGTATTATCTTCACTAAGAAATGGATGGTTCGCAGCTCATTATCCTAATTAGAAAGCAGGTTAGGGTTCTTAATGAACCGCCCTAAGCCATGTAGGGCACCTAGCCCAACATTCTAATGCCTCGATTTTATTCATTTTTGATAAAAGTTATTGGTTTAAACACAATGCATTTGCTAATGAATCAATATCGTCACCAATGCCTTTGAGGTATGCGGCTATTTGATCATTTGATGCTGCAACTAAAAAACCTGCCACTAATTCAGGATTATCTTTTGCGTATCCTTTTCCGAATGCTTCATCAATGCTATCAATAGCCTGTTTTAGCCAGAAATCAGCAGTGTAACCAGCTTGCTTCATTAAAGTTTCGGGTGATGCTGGTAGGGACATTTTATTCTCTCTTATTTAGGTTATTTTAAGGATGTTCATCTAGATTACTTTGATTACTTCTCAATACGTTATGATTTTTTCATAAAAATTAGATTGCGCGATGTTGTTAATATTTAGGTGTGATTGACAAGAGGGAGAAGGCGTTTCTAAATGGGTCAAACCGGACATTACTATCTGGGGCTTACATCCGTGGGCGACATTATGCCTATTACGTTAAATAGCTAAATTTAGGGTGATTTTTGCTGGCTCCATTCTCTGATTGCTACAGAATGGCAAAAATCACCCGTCTTCTATATCAATGCCTCCCATTTTTCTTCTGAAAGTTAATTACAGTTTTTTGCTAAATGTTAAACGTTTGTGATGCGTTTCCATTTCACCTCGATCTCTCTCTGTAATCCTCAAAATGATCACTTTTCTATTTTTGTGTGAGTATTTGGTTTTAAATCATACCCATATGATTTAGGGCTTTTTGTTAGTGATGTTTCTACAATTTATAGATGTTTATAAGAGCCAATTAATTAATGCAAGTAAACTAGCATTAAAAAGACCTGTTAACAGGTCTTTTGGTTGACAGTGAATTATTGGAGACTTATTATTAATGCTGTTAAATGGTCATTAAGGATTAGGTTATGACAACAATTCGTCCTATTCTCGCTGATAACTCAACAAGCATTAGCGAACTAAAAAAGAACCCTATGGCTGTCATAGAACAAGCAGACGGGTTCCCCGTTGCGGTACTGAACCGTAATCAACCAGCATTTTATTGCGTTCCTGCTGATGCCTATGAAATGCTCATGGATAAACTGGAAGATATTGAGCTTGCTCAAATAGTTAAAGAGCGTGAGCATTCAGAAGAAATAGAGATCAGCATCGATGACCTATAAGTTAGTTTTCAAGGTTGAGGCAGAGAAAGAATGGCGCAAGTTGGACAGCACCATTAGGTCTCAGTTTAAGAAGAAGTTGATTGAACGTTTAGAAAATCCGCATGTACCAACGGCAAAGTTAAGTAGTATGCAGAACTGCTACAAAATAAAACTGAGAAGCGCCGGATACCGTCTTGTCTATCAAGTAAGAGATCAGGAAGTGGTTATTTCAGTTGTGGCCGTTGGTAAGCGTGAACGTAATCAAGTTTACAAAATCGCAGCAAAGCGTGTGTAGAGAGAGAAAAAACGTATGTGCGGCACAAAGAATTTTGCTAAATCATTGACTGAATTAGTCAATGATGTTGATTCAACAATCCCACACGCAAAGCAGAATGGTTACCCAGCAATAAGCGCTGATATGTCTCTAGATGTCGCTCAAGGGCTTGTCGGTGCAGTGAAATCATATCAAGCGTCTAAGGCTTATATCACTCGACGAATGAGTGAATTAGAAGCTGACAAAAAAGGCCAAACGATGGAAGTTAAAGCCATTCTTAATGGTGCTCTTGCTGAGCTAAAAAGATTACAAGACGAATTGGGCTAAGGGGGAGGGGGCATGGCATTTAGAGAAGAGGTTGAAGTGTTGCTACTAACTGAATCTCATGTGGTTGAGCACATTAAAGGTGTTGAACTTGAGATTATCAGCGACAAGCTTATAGCTCACACAGAGACAGAGTTTAAGAATTTGCACACGCATAAACTTGAACTTTCTTACGATGCAGCAGAGGCGCTTTATATCAAACTTGGTCAACGACTTAAAACAGCACAAGAAATGGTCGAAGACAATTCGGCAATCATCACTGAGTAACGAGAGGAAATTCATTTATTCTTCTATTGGGCGTTACCCTTCGGGCAGGGCTTTTCGCTTGTATCTTCCATCTATGGACTAAGACCGTCATTGCCCCGAAACGTCACAAGTGCCGCTTCTGGTTGTGTCGCTCTACAGCCCCTATCTGCAAGGATATCGCTGCAATCCTAAACGCCTACGCTATGCGTCTGAGGCGACGCGCTGCGCCTCGTCATTCTTCCTCGTTGCGAAAACCTTTTCGCTTTAGCCTGCAAAGTGGCTGGTAATCGTGTCTTACGGTCTCGCCAGTCATTAGTTTCCTATGTGAGTATTTAACTTCGCCTTGCTTCTTCCTGTTAACCATCCTCAATCAGAACCTTCTCTGCAAGGGTATATAAACGCTGCGCGCCCTTGCAGAGAAGAACCATGATTGCGGAGTGGACAGTCAGGCAACGACGAAGATGAACACTCACTGACATAGGAAACCTGCCATGACTGACTCAAACGCAATCCACTCAACCATCACTAAGCAGCCAAAACCGACCACGTTCTCGGACGTGGAGCCGAAGGCTGCCTCTAAAGATGAGTTTTTTAACACGACACTGTTAATGGCTCACTCTCAAGTAAAAGCCATGCGTAATGACGTGAAAGAGCCAATGACTCCTGCAATCAAGCCTCAACCATCTCTCGATCGCCACGGGATGTCAGAACGTCTTCAACATCTGAAAATGTTCAGTCGTGGTAAGAGTCCAGAGCAGAAAAGCGACATGACTACCCTTAAAAATCAAGGTTTGCCAGAGAGTATCAAAGCTCAGTTTCCTGAACTTGGCCACCGAGCGTTTTACCACCACGAAATCTACGAGTTTCTGCTGGAGCTGGACACCCGAATTGAAATGGGAGAGTGGTTTCTACGTGAGAATGCACAAGAGGTGATCGTGTATGCCTCTTATGGCTCAGTGTTTCCAGGGCTTCGTTTCCAAAAGCGAGGTGAAACCTATCATTGCATGGGGTTCAACTTTGACATCCGTTTAGCATCGTAAGGAGTAATACCATGACTCATTCCACTGAAATATAAGTGAGTTTTGCGTTAGGACGAACAATCTATACCGTGATGACAAAGGCTTGGGAATTACGAAAGCTAGGACTGATGCCTAAGCCAACCACTCTCATTCGTCATCGTCGTATTCAACGTTTAAAGGAAGAAATCCAATGAAAACACCGTCATGTTTTGCGTCTTTATCCGAATTAGTAACTCGCGATTTTAAGAACAAAGCGGTGATCACTCCGAAGCACCGTTTTGATTTTTATGACGATGGAAAAAGATGCAATGTCCATAATTGGTCTACAGAGTACCAAACTCATATTTACCATTGTTTGGACTATTCTATCCTTGATGGAAAGCCTTTATTTTTCGTTTACACCTATTCAATGTTTGGAGATTGGTTGTGTTCGGATTCTTATCAAACGATTAAAGCAGTGAAAGAAACGTGGGTTGGGTTGCTGTAAGTCTTTACTCAGGTCTTTTAACTCGTTGAGGGAGATGTTCTCCCTCGCGCTCATTCAAAAATTTGCAACAGCAAGTGTTGATACTTTTTAGTTCCACCTCGGACATTGAAATTGTCGGTCGGTTCATGCCCCTTTTTGTAGTGTGAGCGTTTCTTTCCGCTTTCACGTCCACAGGTAGGACAGCCTTTTGTTTTAACTTTTGAAAGAAAGTTATTGGGCGTGGTATAGAAATCACCGTGATGAGTACACGTGACGGTGATTTTGGTTCGTTTATTGACGTACTGTACTTTTGAGTAGTCATACGGTTGGTCAGGGTATTTTTCTTTTGCTTTGGCTAAAAAGCTATCTTTCAACGTGGTTTTAGTTGCCGTCATTATGAAGTTTGTGGTTTTAACGATGGTGGTCATTGGTCGTATTGCCAACACCAACCATCTTGATGCGCTACGACTTGTTATTCAATGCTTATCTTAACAAAAAAGAAGGGACGCCCCACGTTCTTGGTGATTCTGGAGCTGGCATCCGATGTTGACAGAATAGGGCGCGCTTCTCAGCCCACTCGTTATCAATATGATGACTTGGTACTGCTTTTTGTGCTGAACGCCAAAGGTTATAGGCGTCTTGCCACTCTTTTTTTCTTTCTGCACGGCGGGCATTTTTCGCCAGCTCCAGATATTTCTTTATCCTCATTCCATCTATTCCTTACTTTCAAGAAGGGTTTATCTTAACAAAATAACACTGTATATTAAAACAGTATTATTTGAGGTTTTGTCTTATTAAGAAGGAATTGAAACAATGCGTATTGAAATGATGGTGGATGAAAAATCTTTACCCAAGCAAGGTATTTCTAAAATTACCGATGAGCTGAATCGTCGTTTAGTGCCTTTGTGTCCAGACGTTCGTATTCGTGTACGAAAAGGGACGAACAATAATTTAGAGATCTACTCAAAAGACAAAGATGAGAAAAAGGCGGCACAGAAACTCATTGAACAGGCATTCAATGAAGCGGATGAATGGCTATTGATGTGATTTTATGATTCACTTCTAAATCATATGGGTATGATTTAGAAGTGAATATAATGAGATTAGGGTTAAAGCAGAAAAATGCACTGTTGTTACTGCATTTTATTGAGTTGAAATTTGGGTTGCACACACCGGCTAAAACCAGTTATCTGAAACGTAAAATTGAAGAACGATTAGACATCGTGCTCCAGCCAAACAATTTCTTGGTATCAATGCACACGTTAGAGAAACAAGGTTTTGTCGTTTATCAACCCAACCTTGATAAACGGATCTGCTCAAATGCTAAAGAAAATGAAAACATGTGGCAATTGACGCCCAAAGGTCGTCAATACGCTGAAACGTTGTACTCTGCTTCACTGAGACCCAAACGAGGGTATGTGCGAAAATAACGCGCTACAGGTTTTCCCACGCTTTGCCTCCTTCTCGGCGTGAAAGGCATTTTTCCATTAGATCGTAGATTTCAACTTTATGCGTAATAAGAGGCGCGTTTGACATGGAAGACCGTTTGGCCGCGCCTAAGTTTTTCATGAAAACCGTTTCTTTTAATATTGATTCGTCACGCTCTGATTTGTAGATAATTGTGTAAGCTGGCATTGCGTTTCCTAAAGGGTTAGGCGGTTGGATGAACGAGAATGTGCGCTTGGTGCGTCTCTGCGTTCCACTCTTTCATTTCAGCAAGGAAGTAACCATGGTGGTTAATCGAGTCGATGAGTTCCGGTGCGCGTTCTAACTGGATGAGCATGGACAAGGGACTGACTTGTTTATGGTTATCGTCAAAACCATGCTCAATGTGCTCCTCTATCATGTAAAGAATACCTGGCTCCGCTTCGCTTCCTTCCTCAAATAATCGAGACTCGATACCTTCTTCATCGTAAAGATACACCAGTAAGTGATAGAGCCTTTCTGCGCCAGCTAGCTTCGCTTTGCTGGCTTGTACGTTCAACTCATGCAGTTTCATTTCCAAGTTCCCTCCTTTCTTCCTTGCTACGTTTAGCATCAGCTTAATGTCTTTCTTTATGTTAGACAGCGATTTATCCGTCACTTTCGGTTTTAGATACTTCACTAATATTTCATTGCGTGTGGCCGTGGGAACGTGACGAGTAGTTGATGATACTTTGCAGAGTAAGTGCAGCAAGGCGTTGGTCACTAAAGTGTTCAAATTGTAGTAGTAGTCAAAGTCGCGTTTTATCTGCATAGAAAGACGTCACTAATGAATGAAAGTCATTGTTATATGGGGGATAACTCCGCCGCTTTCAATGTTAAACCGTTAAACCCCTATATGTGGTAGATGATGGGCGTTACCCTTCGGGTAAGGCTTTCCGCTTGTATCTTCCATCTATGGACTAAGATCGTCATCGCACCGAACCGTCACAAGTGCCACCTCTGGGCGTGTCGCTCTACAAGTCCCTATCTGCAAGGATATCGCTGCAATCCTAAACGCCTACGCTATGCGTCTGAGGCGACGCGCTGCGCCTCGTCATTCTTCCTCGTTGCCGTTCGTCGTACCTCCTCTCGAAAAGACCTTTCACTGACATCGAATAAGTTCGAGTAAGGGCTGATTTTGTCGGCGTCGATGACCTTTCGACTCGCATCATTTTTCTGGCTCGCAAGCTGTTTAACCGTCTCTCACCACAACCTGATTGGCAAGGGAAGTACACGCTATATCCCTAAAGCAACAAGTTGCTAAGGGCTATTAGCCCCTTGTCAAAGCAGAACGATGGAGAGAGGTCGGACAGCTAAGCGGCTCCGAAAAGTGATACTCAAACAGAAAGGAACATCCTATGACGCGACAAAACTCAACCCTAACTCTCTCTAATCCGACGTTCAGCGACCAGCGTTTCGCCGCTGGACACGAAAGCTCACCAAAAAATGATAGCTCTTTGTTTCGTGTTGCAAAGGGTAGCGATATTCGCCCGTATGAGCTGGCTAATGCAGGGTTTGAAATGCAGGACTTTAAATTCTTTCCGGCTGACTTTGAAGAAGTGCGTAAACGTC
The DNA here is from genome assembly GCF_051122595.1 of Vibrio sp. K4. Taxonomy (NCBI): domain Bacteria; kingdom Pseudomonadati; phylum Pseudomonadota; class Gammaproteobacteria; order Vibrionales; family Vibrionaceae; genus Vibrio; species Vibrio sp. K4. Next base: position 9,038 of record NZ_CP178581.1, on the reverse strand, counting down.
TAAGCGACTTTGTTGTGACCGACGAATCAACCGCCTATGACAAGGTTTTTCGGTTTGAACGTCTGCCTTACTAAAGGGCAGATACAAAAACGCCTTAGCTTACTTGTTCAGAGGCAGCTAAGGCATTTATTAACACTAACCAATAAGGTTTGATATGAAAAATGTAAACGAAAATAACACCGATGTAAACACCAATGCAGAGGAAAATTACACGCCAAACGCAAAGCGTTTTGCATTTGGTCAAGTGGTCATGACTCGTGGCATTGTTGAACTCATGGAGGGCATTCCTCATGTGTTTTTGATGCCGTACTTGCTGCGTCATGCTAGCGGTGATTGGGGGGATGTTTGCGTTGAAGACAAGAAAGCTAACGACGAAGCCACCCATAACGGGCAACGTGTACTTTCTGCTTATGAATTGTTCGGTCAAAAAATTTGGATCATTACCGAATGGGATCGCAGCGTGACAACAATGCTATTTCCACACGAATACTAACCTATAACAAAAACGGGCTGCGCAAGCGCAGCCCTATTCAAAAGGTTCATTATGTTTACAGAACACGAACAAGCCGTATTAGACAAAGCGGCGACTATCTTAAAAAACAAGCTAACGCAGATTTCTAAGCAATCCGTTTTTGAATCGCCGGAAGTGGTGCGTGAATACTGTCGTTTTTCGCTTGTGTCCCATGAAAGGGAAGTGTTTGGTGTGTTGTTACTCGATAACATGCACCGTCTGATTGACTCCTGCGAGCTTTTCTATGGCTCAGTGAGCAGTGCCGAGGTTTACCCTCGTGAAGTTGTAAAATTGGTACTCTCTCAAAATGCCTCTGCGGTAATTTTTTACCACAATCACCCCTCGCATTCGTTAGAGCCAAGTAGTGCTGATAAACGTCTCACACGCAAGCTTACCGACGCATTAGCGTTAATTGATGTGCGAGTCCTCGATCACTTTATTGTGACCGTTGGCGGATGCACGGCTTTTTCTGATTTAGGTTTTATTTAACACAAAATCGGGCGAACCACTGCGTGGTTCGCCTTTAGGGAAATAACGATGATTACCGTTCAATGGTGGAGTGAGGAGCGTCAAGCGTACTATTGTACGTGGGACAGTTCAGGGTGTGGCTACCTGAATGAGGAAGATTTGAAATACGAGCAAGGACGAGGTGAAGAAGTTATTTGGGAATGCGGTCGCTAAGCTGCGCTAATTTTTAATCGCGCCCCACTTCGTGGGGCGTCATAACCAAGGTTGTTAATGATGAGTTCTGAAAAATCCATATATAGCACGATAGAGTTTAGTTTTACGTTGAGTGAGTTTGTTGCCAGTCCGTGCGTTCTCCCGTTTGATGATGCGCGATATGTTCCGCCAACACCGGAACAAGTGCAGTTCTTACAACATTATCTTGGGTTGTCGCTGGAAGCACTCAGAGCCTTTCTTGGTGACAAGGACACGCTGCGCTCTTATGACATAGATAGGAACGGCTGGCGCCGTATGCTCTATGCTGCAAGATTGGCGGATGTTCACCATGATGTTGAACAAGCTCAGTTAGCAGCTCGTCAAGCGTTTGCTTAATTAGCATGATGTTAATAAGCACACTTTTCTAGTTGATATGACTCAGTTAAGTGTGCTTTTGATTGGTTAAGATGGGCTTTTTTTGTTTGTTGCTGCTGGTTTGAGTTGATTTGTTTTTGAGGATGGGATTTGTGCTTTTTAGATGGCATTTCATTTGGACTTGATGGCTCGCTTGTTGTTTTGTTTGGGCGTTCTCGCTTCGCTCGGTTCATTCCGTCACTGCGTTCCTCCCGCGATAACTCATGCCACCTAATCAAGCAGAGCTTGATGTGGCATTGAGTTCCTGCGAACAATCACCCAACGCGCTCCATTCACTGCGTTCATTTCGCCAAAACACGGACTTACCCACAATCGGCAGGAGATAAATCCTAAAGGTCTCCTGTCTTCCTCATGATGGATAAGTCCGTGTCTCTTGCCTACCCAATTGTTGTTTTTGCGCCGTCCCCGCAAAAATGCTTCGCACAAGCAACAATTTTCCTGCGGAAAGCTAAAAACCTTTTTCGCTTTAGCTGGCTAAGTGGCTGGTAATCGCGTCTTACCTTCTCGCCAGTCATTGTTTCCTATGTGAGTTCAACTCCGTCTTTGCTTCTTCCTGTTAACCATCCTCAATCAGAACCTAAATGACAAGGTAAGGCAGAGCCGCTTCGCGCCCTTGTCATTTAGAACCATGATTGCGGAGTGGACAGTCAGGCGACGACGAAGATGAACACTCACTGATATAGGAAACTTGCCATGACTGACTCAAACGCAATCCACTCAACCATCACTAAGCAGCCTCAAGCGACAAGCGTATCCTCGCTTGACCTGTCAGGCTCAAACAAAAATGAAATGGGTCACACCTTTAAAGACGGTAAATTGCGTAAGAACGCGAAAAAGAAAATAGCGTTATTGCTGTCTATGGCGACCAAGATTGAGTACAAAACGCAATCTATGGGGATGGATGATTGTTGGAATGCGAATGAGCCACAAATCGTGGATGTGGATTTTTTCTGGACATGGTACGAGAAAGAATACTCAGAGTTAGACATCTATGTGTCAGTACGTGATGGTCAGTTGATGTACGTACGTTTTTCTGATTGCCCTTATCACTTTTCTAATGATGTGGTGCTCACTTTCGAACGTATTGAAAGTGACGACGAAGCGGAGACTCAAGAGTCAGCGCAGTTAGCCACGGTGGACGACTTAGGTGAGTTTGACCGTACACTGACGATTAAAAAAATTGTGGTGGATTGGAGTGAGTCTTATGAGTTCAAAGACGGTGAAACCTTGACCCTTGAAGAATACGAAGCAAAGGCGCGTCGTGCTGCGATTGAATACGGTAACGAGCTTGGCTATATAAAAACAAAGCTGTTTATTACTTTAGACACGGGGGAGGTTCTTGTTGAACGCCATGATATTAATCTCCGTTGCCCAAGCCTTGCGGTGTATTTTGCGAGTTACGCTAATGCTCATATTCGTTTTGAATCAAAGCCGTGCGTGACCTTTGAACAAGTGACCGAAGCGCTAGAACAAGGTTACATTTCACCGCTTAACCATGATGAAAAACGTCCAGAACCAACCCCACCAACGGACGAAACGAAAAGCCGTAAAGTGGTGAGCCTTGGTGATTATCAAGAACGTATCGAGGGCAAGAAAGAGCGACTAGAAGCCCGTGCTGAAAAAGCGCAAGCGGAATCTAACGCCCGTTATGAAAATGCGCATAATTTAGGGGATGCGCTCCCATTTGGACAACCTATCCTTGTTGGACACCATAGTGAGCGTAAACACCGCCGACTTATCGACAATATTGATACCAATATGCGCAAGTCCGTAGAAGCTCAGAAGAAAGCTGAGTACCTAGAGGCAAAGGCGGAGAGTGTCGGCAGTGCTGGTATTGCGTCTGACGATCCCGAAGCTATCCAAAAATTGAAAGAAAAACTAGAGAGCCTTGAGCGTTGTCAGGAAATGATGAAAGCGATCAACAAAGTGATCCGCTCTAAGCATATGATCGAAGCGGATAAGGTCGAATACATGCAGCAAACGCACAACCTTTCAGAGCAGAAAGCGAAAGAGTTACTCGACGGTGATTTTTGTGGTCGTGTGGGCTTCCCTAGCTACGCGCTACAGAATAACAGCGCCGCTATTCGCAGCACTAAGCAGCGCGTCGAGGAGCTAGAGAAGTTACACAATGAGGCGCCACTTGAAGGACAGGGAGAAGTGGACGGGACAAACTGGACGCTTTTTGAAGAAGACGGGCGTATCAAGTTTGCTTTTGATGGTATCCCATCGGAAGCAGTGCGCAACTTGCTTAAGTCAAACGGTTTTAAGTGGTCGCGTTATGCTAAAGCATGGGTTCGAAAAATGACGGCAAACGGGGTTCGAGTCAGTCAGTGGGTGGCGGAAGATTTGAAAAAAATGCAGTGACCATTTCCAGCCTACGGGCTGGATTTTTTGCGAGCGAGGCTCATTCTTCGCCTCGCGCACAAATTCGCCAATGGCGAATGCTACTTAACCACATCCCCACAATCGGCTGGAGATTTTTCCTGACGGTCTCCAGTTCCTCATGTGGATATGTTGGATAAGTAGCATGTTCACTCTTCCTGCATCGAGCACACGCAAGCGTGCGCTGACAGGAAACGTTCACGAAGGAAACGCTCTGCGCTTGGTAAGTTCAGCGTAGACCTAGTGATTTTTCAAGCGCGGCAATGAGTTTGAAATGTTCATCAATGGTGAGGGGGTCGGGTGTGTTGAGTACGGCTTGAGTTAAAAATAGATGCGTTTGAGGAAGTGATAAATTTAAGTACTGCTTGGTGATGGTGATCATCTTATCAGTGGTGGGTTTTTCAATCACGAGCGGTTTGCGTCCTTTCAATCGAACTTCAAAGCGTTCAATGGTGCAATCATCGTCGTCGTTGAGGCAAATCCAAGGATCGTCATGATTCATGATGTTGTTCCTATTGGTGGCACATTGGTTGGTGAGGTTTTCCACATATCCACATGAGGGTAGCGGAGACCTTTGGGCTTACTCTCCGCCCGATTGTGGGTATGTGGGAAAACTCATATGTGTTTTTGGACAACTTGTGCAACCGTTAATAAGATGAGCGTAGCCACTGCACCAACGACGCCACCCCCAAGAGGTAATGCGATAAGCCACGGGAGAGGTACAACACAATGGTCTTCAAATTTTTTGATAAGCTTATTACAAGCAGCCTCAGCATTTTTTACTGCTCGATTGCCTCGTTCCGTGGCATCTTGTTGCGCTTTTTCTATTCTCTTAGCTTGTTCAGAGGTGAATGCTCGTATTGTCTGCTCATGCTCAGATTTCATAACTTGCAGTTCTTTTTGGTATGATTTACTGGTTGCTTCTGCATGTTCGCTTAAACTTGAATGATAACTCTTCATTGATTCATTGAACTCTTTGGTATGCTGTTCAATGTTCGTGGCAACCTCAATGGCTTGCTTCATAGTTTCACCAAAGTGCTGCTCAAAATGCTCAGGAGCTACGTTTAGCGCACTTTCTAACGCCTTTATGGAGTTATTCATCTCCTCTTTTATATCTGCTGGTAGCTTTTTGAGCAACTGTTCAAATTCATAATAATCTGATAATAATATTTTTAGTCGTGAATCAACGACTTCACTTAAATGATCCATATTTTACCTATTTTAGATTTAAAGAGAGGAATGCTGCATCGAGAATGTCATTAAAACCGTTCACCAATTGTTTCATGGTGCGCAGTTCTGACAACTCTTCTTTCTGCTCGCGAGTTTCTGCTTCGCGTAGTAATTGACGGAAATCACGATTGTCATTGGTGATCTCTTGGAAAGTTTTTCCAATTGAAGCCAATAGACTAAATGCTTCAGTTTCATAGATGGTGGGGCGCACATCAGTTGGAAAGTTAAATGCTTCAATGCCACTTAAAAATGTTGCATATTGACGTTGAAATGGAATAACGCGGTCGGCTTGGTTGTATATGAATTTGAACTTAGTGCTATCTACGCCTAAATCAATTAAAGTGCTAACGGTCGATAGAGAATCCATTTGCTGTTTGTTTTTAGGTGTGACAGGGATAATGAAATAATCAATGTCTTCGTGAGATTCCTTGTATTGCTTCATCTGTTCAATAAGCTGCTCGATATTTGATGAGCCGACGTCGAGAATTGACACATCATTCATGTCCATTTCTTTTAAAATTTCATTATATTCCTTTGCTGAATATTTGTCGTCATCAGTGCCGTCAGAATTGATCGTTTCTACTTTAATTATCTCAGCGTTTTTAATGCGAGGTTTAAGAAGGTTTTCGCATATAGTAGATTTTCCTACATTTCCTGAATTATTCACAATGGCAATGTTCATTTCGGTTTAACCTTTTTCATTACAATTAGTTCGGTGAGGCGTTTTGATACTTGAAACTCACTGGCTAAATTCCATGATCTCACATCGTCATAACTCACACAATATTTTTCGAGTCTTTCAATTAAGGTTGGGCTGGTTATTTGCAATTTAAGCCATTTCATTTTTGTTTCGTCATCAATGATTGGTTTTTCTGACTTTTGTTGGTGCCCTTCTATTGTCTTATTATTTTGAGACTCTTTTTTTATATCGTCATTTTGTTGACCTTCAACTTTAACTGGCAATGTGATACTTTTTTTTCTTGCTTTACACATTGCATTTCGAAAAGAAGTGTAAAGAATTAGTCGATGCTCAGAAATTACATTAGAGATAGCCAGTAATGTATAACCGTCATTTATTAATTCTTGTATAGTTAATAAGTGTTTGTTTATGCAAAATGTATAACTTTTACCTAAAGAAAGGTCTTCAATGAAATTAGATAAACGTTGGTTAATAATATATTTCGATGCATTAGGCATTTTGAGTACACTCTGATGACAGATTGATGACACTGAGTCTAGCATTCATTCTGTTTTGATTACACACTTGTGCAAAATGATGACACTCTGATGACGGATTGGCGCATAGTGATGACACCTTGATGACACATTGGTGACGTCGCCAGATTCTAAGTGAAAACATAGGCACGCTGTCGATGTATACAAATCTCGTTCCTCGATTGGTATCATCGCGTGCTAAAGGGGATTCTCCCCTTTAAACCCCTTGACCTGTAAGGCCAGAGCTCACGATTCTACGAATCTTAATTAACCATAGTAGTTTGCTGATATGCCGAAAAAAGAGAACCGCAATGTCCCAATTTCATTTCGATTAACAGAATCGGAATATTCACCTTTTAAACTGATACTTGAAACGACGGAACTGACGCGAACGGAGTTCTTTCGTCGAGTTTTTCTCAATAACGAATATCACTTTGATGTTAAGGAAAAACCGTCTCAAGATTATGAGCGCTTGTTGTTTCTGTTTAATAAAACCAGTAATAATTTAAACCAAGTCGCTCATAAGCTGAATAGTGCTTATCGCGGTGATGTGGTGAGTGAGAAGGTGTATTTGGAAACGTTGAATAATTTGGTGAGTATTGAGCGTTTACTTCGTGGAGCATTAGAGAAATGTTAGCGAGAGTGAGTAGTGGTAAAACAGGGATTGTTGAATATTTAGTGAGTGGGATTAAATCGGGGCGGGAATTGAGTCGTGATGAATTGGATTTACGAGTTTGTATTGATGGTAATTTGAATCTTACCGAGCAAATTATCAACCAATATAATGAAGCAAGAGACTCTGACGCTTATTTGCATATTACTTTAAGTTTTGGTGAGCGTGATATTGGCCGTGAACAAATCATTAATGCTTATAATGATTATAAATCACATTTAATGACGGCTTACGATAAAGATGAATATAATGTTTATGCTGAAATTCATTATCCAAAAATAAAATCTTACGTTGATAAAAAGACAGGTGAAACAGTTGAACGCTTTCCACATGTTCATATGGTGATCCCAAAAGCAAATTTAATGACAAATAATGTCCTTTCACCTTTTGGACGATATAAAGATAATATAGACTATCATGATGCGATTCAGGAAGGTGTGAATAGAAAATTCAATCTTGAATCACCTTATGATAATCAGCGTAAATATAAGTTATTTACAGATGAGTCAGAGTTTATTAGTCGTTATAAAGGTGACACGTTTAAAGGCGCACATCGTGGATTGCGTGAACAAATATTTAACGTTATAGCCGAAAAAAATATTCGAACGATGTCCGACTTTGAGCGTGAATTATCGACGTTTGGTGACGTGGATAAAGGTAGACTTGGTTCTGATTCAGAATATTTTAAAGTGAAACCTAAAGGTTACACAAAATATATTCGTTTAAAAGAGCCGTGTTTTAAACCGGACTATATCGAGCGGCGAGAGCTGCTGCGCCCCAAGCCGAGCGATGCGTTGATTCAAACACGTTTAAGGGAATGGCAACAAACTCGTAGTCATGAAGTGAAACACGTTCACAGTGCCTCGCCTAAATTTCGACAACAGTATTACAACTCGACCCCCGAACAGAAACAGGAACTCTTACATGCAAGACGAGAGCAGTACCACCGCAAATACCATCTTCGAGCGCGAAGACGGACGCCAAATCGAGAGCTTGGTGTTGAACGAATTGGACTTAACCGATTTGCCGACCTCCCAAACGGCCTGCCAAGTGTGCCCCAACGTGGTTTGGTTAGAGCAAACCGACAACGGCCAGAAGTTTCCGAAGGCGTATTGTCGCGTGATGAACACCATCATTTGGAGTCCACAAGAGCCCGTCGAAATCACGAACTGCGACGGGCTGCTCATTGGCGTGGAGGAGACCGAAGCGGGCGGAGAGATACCGATGGACACGGCATTAGAGCCAGACTTCGAACCGGACATGGACTTCACGCCAGTCGATTAGGTGAGGGGGTGCAAAATGGTTGGCAGTCTGGCTTGTCTGCCGTTCCGTTTAACACTATACGTGACAATGTCACTCATGGCATTGATAAGCCCCTCTCGCTGGCTGAAAACTTACTTTTAGCTCATCGGGAGCACAAAGCTACTGACCTCGAACTTAACCATTTTCGAGTGGTGAGAGCCACGCTCGACCCAGAGCGACTACTCAACCACTTTGAGCGGTCGCATGGTTTAGTGCGAGAGCATTACGATGTCTTTCGTGTTAAAGGTGGTGCAGGACGCATCAAGATTGGTTCGCGTGCGTTCAATGTCAGTGACTTTTGTACTCAACATATGCACTTGCCTTGGAGCGAAACGAAGCCTTTATTGTCTTCGCTGTACCAACAGCAAGAGGCAGAAAAACAAGAACATCGGATTGTGAATGCGATTTCGTTTGATAGTTGGGCTATCCAGCGAGCGCGTCATGACCCTCATTCGTGGTTGGATGATACGCTCAGGCTGTTCAATCAACTGGTTCGTGATGAACAACATGGAGACCCCCACATGGCATTAGCCGATTTGAAAAAATGGCGCACTCAAGCGGATAATGAAAACAGCATTCGTAATGACGACATCGACCTTAAGTCGTTGCATGACAACTTTAAACGTCAGC
>NZ_CP178580.1:0-78602 GCF_051122595.1 Vibrio sp. K4 | reverse complement strand
TAAATTAGTTGAAAGTTATCCTTGTAGGGAAACATATGGAAACCATTAAAATATGAGCTTAACGTAGGATATTTTCCGTTTTCCAAGCGGACCCCATTTATGTCATGAGGAGCAGCGCGACGAATACTAGAACGCGCTCACGTAGTGAGTAAGATGCCTCCTATCCGAACGCTCAGAAGCTTTTTTGTTCACTAGTGGTTCCGGTACGAAAATTGCCCTCCGCCCTGCTAGACCCTGATTTGCGCTATTGGTGGAATTAAACTCGATCATTGAGTTGGGGTTCCACAATGTCTTATGTATATGCTCGATAGGTTCCTGTCGAATGACAAAAGAAAGGTTCAGCGCAGCCAGCTAGTGCTTCTAATTTTATTTTAATGTTTTGACTTGATGCTGGCTGTTGGGGCCCGTCAAAAGCTTTCATAGTGGTTCATATTTTTGTTGTGGTTGATTAGCTTTTGATGGGAGGTCTCACTGAGCGAAGCTATTGTCTTTTCTTAAATATTTATCTTTATATTTATCTAGATACAAAGTTTAAATACGAAGTTTTCATAAGCACGGCATGTTATTCAGGGGCATTCTTAGGGTAAATCCTTGTTCTATTTTCTTGCACTACCTTTTTAGTGAATAAATGAAAATCCGCATATGGCACGGAAAAACAAGAGACGTAAAGGGGTCGTTAAGACAAAGGAGTGATTGCAAGAGAGTGGATAATGTGATGTAGATCAATTTCAATATTCTACAGACGAGCGAAATCCTCCGCTTGCGCGGATACACTTAAAATTTAGTGTGGAGTAAAGGCAGGGGTTGGACTAAACGCTTGGAAAATGGACGCAGTAGCCTCGGCATAACCATCAAGCTTCTTACCGTTGTAGATCTCTTGCACTTTCTTAGCGATGTCTCGGAACGACAACCACTTGAAACGCAGCCCTTTGCTCTCCTGACGCTTACGAGTCGCCAAGATAAGCTCAACGATATTAGGATAACGCACAACCTTGAGATCTGAGAAAAAACGCTCAGTAAGCTGCTTGTAAGCAGGAGCGCTACGAACCGCGCCTTCTTCTTCATCGACGTTCACGTTAATACGTTCGCAATGCAGATAGCCAGCTCGGCGTAAATACTTTAACGCTTTCGCAAACGACTTTGGTGCAATGAACTCACCAAAGCGCAAAGCGTAATCTTCTTGAACTTGATCCCAACTGATTGTCTTAATTCCCGCTTCGGTTGGCTCACCGATGCGGCCACCAATCAGATCTGTGTTAACTAGGATACACGCCAGAACTCGCGCGATATTCGTACGGCACTGGATGTTGTTCACACCATCACCGCCCCAAGCATACAGAGCAGGAAAGCGTTTTTTGTTTGTGATCAACTCTTCACACGCTTTTAAGATGCGCGCAAATTCTTGCGGTAAGGTTTCGACCACACCATCACGGCGTAAACGACGAGATCTAAACGCGATCAGAAAGGGGGTTTTAGGTTTTTTGGCATTTTCTGCGGCCACAACCGCTTTGTGCAATTCCACCAATTCGTGTTTACGCGCCTTACGACGAGCACGATAGGCCGCTTCTGTCGCCGCTTTCTGCTGGGCTTGAGTAAGAGTCTGTTGTTCAGAGATTAACATCAGACAAGCCCTCAGCGTCTATTCTTCCCAATATTGCCACACTCAAATGGTGGGGGAGGGGAGGACACTGATTTTGTTGTCTGAGAAAATTAGATAAAGTCATTTTATGATTCCAACCGATTTTTAGGGAGGTTCGGGTTCCACGCCAAACCAATATCTTTTTACTTTATAGAAAAAGATCTAAAAGATCAACTGCTTGAATTTCAGGCACAAAAAAGCCGTCTACGGTTGGGAAGACGGCTCGTTTGCGAATGCTATTTGGTTAAGTTGGAAGCTTAACACATTCTCAGTCTTGAAAAATACACTACATAGAACAGAGCTATGTAGCAGTGCTTTATGTAATGCACTTCGCGCATCAAGACTGTAGGCACAGTATAGCTCAACTCGTCATAGAAACTCAAGGGGTCAAGCCTTAGACCTCTAACTTATTGAACATAATTATTATAAAACGCAGTTAAAACAATAACTTATTGCATCAAAAAGAATTCGTGATAAACCATCACAAATTCTAAAATAAGTAAATATAAATTATCACATAAATTAATTAAATATTTATTGATTTGCATCAAATTACCGCATTAAATGACACCGACTTATCCTTATATATCAATGATTTATGCATTATTCGCATTGTAATAATTATGTTTAATGGGTAGTAAAAATGCATAACCCTTAAACCATTAGGCATAACGCAAGTGCAATAACCGTCGATCTTTAACAATTCGCGCCAAGGCAGACCGTTCGCCGCTATCGCGCTCGTCGAGATGACGACATGATACGGACGTTAGAACGGCCGACGAAGAGGCCACGTAGCATCATTGCTGCGGAAAAAATGCTCTTCAATCACACCCATCCGCAAAGCGGCGGAGGCTGGGCGTTGTTCATAAGCCGGAACAACTCAACGTGCAGGCTTTTATCGATGGTTAAATGAAGAGCAATATTCATGACAGCTAAAGTTCGTTGCTTTAAAACAAAGCATAAAAATCACAAGCTCTGTGCGAGAGCATTAAGAACCAAACCCGAGCGCGCGACATCCAGCTCACGGGACATGACGCCCGTCAAAACGATGGGACTGCAATCTCCCGACGACGACACGCTCAATACGCTATTATCTTCGCTGTTCCCGCAGCAGTGATCCGCTTGTGCTTTCTCAGCAGAGAGCACAGCCGGATCTCTAAAGCCGATCATTACACCTTGCTTATTTAAGCAGCCCCATTGGGTCACACCAATGGGGCTTTTTTGTTTTCAGAAAAGAGGAATGCGCAATGAAAGCCTATGGCCAAAGAAAAAAACTCAGTAAAAAGGAAATGGAACACTTGGCGAGACAAGCTCGCGCCCGTCGTCAACTCGAAATCATGCAAGAACTGAAAGGCATCGGACTCAATCCCTACCTTGACGCCAAACTTATCACGCAATAACGCAGCACTTTTTTTAAGAGTGCTGCGTTATTTCTATTTGGAGAACTGTTATGTCTTTGATTCAAAAATTGAAGCGCTCCGGCGAGCACCTACTATTAGGCGTCTCGGTCGGGTTGTGTTCGTTTGCTGCCAATGCATCGAGTACCGGCCTTCCTTGGGAATCCCCCTTAGAGCGCATTGTGGATTCGATCACCGGCCCCGTCGCTTTTGGTGCGTCTGCCCTCGGCATTGTCGCGGCCAGTGTGGGCTTGATCTTCGGTGGCGAGATGGATGGGTTTGTACGCACTCTCATGATGATAGGTTTGGTGGTCGCGGTTATCGTTGGCGCCGTTAACCTATTGACGATGCTCTTTGGCGTCTCTGGCGCCCTAGTGGTGTAAGGAGGCAAGGATGGATGACGATGATGAATTGCAGTTTACGCCGATTTATCCGTTCAACCGCGCCAACCTCTTCATGGGCGGTGACCGCTTTTTAGTCATGGGCGCGGGATGTCTTGCCCTAGTGTTGGTGGTTCTGCAAAACATTTACACCGCGGTTATCGGTGTGGTGCTATTTTTGGTGATGTTGCTCATCACAAGACTCATGGCCAAAAACGACGCGCAGTTACGTCCGGTGTATCGCCGCTACGCGAAGTTTCAGCGTTATTACCCCGCCGCTGGCGTCAAGTATCTACACAAACCGTCTCACTCTCTTCGCGCTCGCTAACCCGAGCGCTTTTTTTTGCTTCTATGAATAGGGTTTTACTATGTTATCCCTTAAATCGTACCGCGACACGGCCAAGGGACTCCCCGATTTACTCAATTGGGCAGCCTTAGTCGATGACGGTGTCATGCTCGGTAAGGATGGCTCCTTTACCGCAGGGTGGCGCTTTACCGGCATGGACGTGGACACCGCCACCAATCTAGAGCGCAACGCCATGACCGCCCGTCTCAACCAAACGTTGTCCTCGCTAGGTTCTGGCTACATGCTCCATGTGGACACCATCCGCGAAATTGCCGACTCCTATCCCGACGTTGAGTCTTCGGCGTTTCCCCACCCCGTGATGCAAATGATGGACGATTCCAGACGACTGTTCTTTGAGTCGCAAGGCGACAAGTTTGCGACCCGCTCGGTGCTGTTTATCACTTGGCGCCCAACCGCTAAGCGTTTATCCAAAGTCACCGATTTGCTTTTTGACCACGGTGACACCAAACGCGTGAGCTTAGCGCAGCGCAACCTGGCGCTGTTTAAAGAGCGCATGTCCGAGCTGGAAAAAAGTTTCACCAATGTGTTCTCTTCCATCACGCGCTTAAAGCTGGTTGAACGCGACGGCCAACCGTTTGATGAGCTGTTGTCGTATTTACGCTATTCCTTGACCGGACAATGGCATCCCGTGTCGGCGGCTTGTACTCCGTTGCCGCTAGACAGCTTATTGGGCAGCGTGGAATGTTGGCCTGGCTTTCAGCCCAAAATTGGCGAGCAGTACACGAGCGTTATCAGTATTGATGGCTTCCCCGATTTCAGTCACCCCAACATGCTGCATCACTTAAGTTTGATGAACGTGGAGTTTCGCTGGAGCACACGTTTTATCTTCTTTGACAGTCGCGAAGCGCATCAATTGCTCGATAAAGAGCGCAAGAACTGGGACCAAAAAGTCACCTCATTTCGAGACAAGCTGTTAAAAAATCCAGACCCAAAAGTGGATGAAGATGCGTTGGAGATGGTCACTCAATACCAAGCGGCCCAAAACGAAGTGTCCGCGGGGCGTCTTAACTATGGTCAGTACACCTCAACGTTTGTGCTGCGTCATGTTGATAGAGAAGTGTTGCAAGAAGTCACTGAGTTTGTGGTCAGTGTGCTCAATAACACCCTAGGCTTGACGTGCCGCGTAGAAAGCCTCAACGCCACCGAGGCGTTACTCGGCACTTTGCCCAGCGACTCGTTATACAACATCCGCCGCCCACTGCTGAGCACGTTGAATCTGTGCCATCTGCTGCCCATTGCCAGCATTTGGACCGGAGAGGCGCACTGCCCTTGTCCATTTTATCCGATGGCCTCCCCGCCGATGATGATGTGTACGGCTACGGGGAACACACCGTTTCGGCTCAACCTGCATGTAGACGATGTGGGGCATACCTTAATCTTTGGTCCAACAGGGGCGGGGAAATCGACCTTATTGGCCATGCTGGTCGCGCAGATGCACCGTTACCCCAATGCTCGGGTGTTTGCCTTTGATAAAAAGTACTCGATGTTCGCCATGAGTCAGCTTGGCGGTTTGCACCTAGATATTGGTTCGGTTGGCTCACGGGAAGCGCCCGCCTTTGCGCCACTGGCGGATTTGGACAACGATTTTGAATGGTGCTGTGAGTACATTGAGCAGCTTTTGGTGCTGCAAGGAGAAACCATCACCCCTGAGATGCGAGAAAGCATTTTTAAAGCGCTCAGTGACATGCGCGGCTCGTCTCGCTTGTCGATGACCGAGTTCTGCGCGCAAGTGCAAGACCAACGCATCAAAACCGCCGTGGGGTATTACACCATCAATGGCCGCGCAGGGGACTTACTGGATGCCGAAAGCAGTTCACTCTCGTTTGCCGATTTTACCGTGTTTGAAATCGACCAACTGATGAAACGCGGTGACCGTGATTTGGTGCCAGTATTGTCGTATCTGTTTCGCACCATTGAACGGCGACTTGATGGCAACCCGTCTTTTATCTTGATTGATGAAGGGTGGATTGCCCTCAAACATCCGGTATTTAAAGACATGTTAGTGGAATGGCTTAAAGAGCTGCGCAAACTCAACTGCCTGGTGTTGCTCGCCACTCAAGCGCTCAACGAAGCCATCAAATCGGGCATTTTGGATGTGCTGATGGAGTCGTGCCCGACGCAAGTTTTCTTACCCAACCCCAAGGCGGGGCAGTTTGCCAAAACCTATCACCAGTTTGGTCTCAATGACAAACAAATCGACCTGCTCAAAAACGCCGTGCGCAAACGCGACTACTACGTCCACCAACCCACGGGGAGCCGCTTGGTGGACTTGTCTTTGGATAAGCTGGCACTGGCGTTTGTTGGCGCATCCGACAAAGAGAGTGTGAACACCATCCGTCAATTGGTCAGTGAGCATGGCGAAAACTGGTATCTGCCCTATCTGAAACAACAACACATCCTGGAGGACGACGAATGAAACGAACGTTAAGCGCACTGACCTTGTGCAGTGTGTTGGTCTCATTTGATTCATCGGCACTGTTTTGTGTCAACTGCGCCAGTTTCACCCAAATGATGACCTCCAACCTCAACCAAGCACAAAGTTACGTCGAAGAGGTACAGCAAACACTCAACTCGGTCAAGAACGTGCAATACCAAGTTCAAAACCTCAAAAACTTGAAGAACATGGAATGGGGCGACATCCAATCTCAGCTGCGCAATCTCAACACCATTGCGTCGCGCGGTCAGTCGATATCTTTTGCGATGGCCAACATGAATCAGCAATTTGAGCAGTTGTTTGGCGGCACCGAAGCCTATCAGGGCCAATCGATTAGCGACATGAACTCGGTGAGCACCTATCAGCAGCAGGGCAATGCCCTACGAGATACGGCGCAAAGTTCACTGGCACTGGCGCAGCAAATGAGTCAATACCAGGTCGATGACCATCAAACGGTCGCGTCCATTCAGTCGCATGTGCAAGGCGCCGATGGTGCAATGGAAATCGCTCAGGCCAACGCGGAATTGCTCGCGCAACTGGCGCAGCAGCTCCAGAAATTGCAAACCCTGATGCAAACGCAAATCCAGATGAGCGCCACGCAAATGGCCGCGGACGCCGATACGGTAGAGCGCCAGCGCGTTGCCGAAGAGAAGATGCTCACTCAACCGCTCAATGTGGACCCAACCGATGGCAAAGACTGGTCACAAGAGTGGCAACATCCCAGCATGAAATGGTAAGGAGGTCACGATGAACCGAGCCTTGCAAGGCATTCGCCATCATTTTTTACAAGCGGGGTTACTTGATTATTTAGAAGACCCTAATTTAACTGAAATCATGCTCAACCCTGACGGTAAGTTATGGATTGAGCGTCAAGGGGAAGCGATGACGCACGTGGGTGAAGTGACGCCCGAGGATGCAACGCGCATTCTTAATGCCGTCAGTGACTATCATCGTCAGACGGTCACGGCCACGCAGCCAATTTTGGAGTGTGAACTGCCCCTAGATGGCAGCCGCTTCGAAGGGCTTATTCCGCCTTTGGTGGAAAACCCTAGCTTTGTCATTCGTAAAAAGGCCACGCGCGTGTTTACCTTTGATGACTACATTAAGGCAGGAACGTTAAGCAGAGAAGCCGCTAATGTATTACGTCAGTTGATTGTCGATAAGCGCAACATTCTGGTCGCGGGGGGCACTGGCTCAGGAAAAACCACCTTCGGCAATGCCCTGTTGCATCAAATCTCCATGGTGGCACCGGACGAGCGTATGGTCATCATTGAAGACACCAACGAGCTGCAATGCAGCGCGCAAAATCATGTGATTAAGCGCACCAATGACCGCGCCAATGTCTCGATGCGCACTCTGCTTCGCACCACACTGCGTTATCGCCCTGACCGCATCATGGTGGGAGAAGTGCGCGGCGGTGAAGCGCTGGATTTACTCAAAGCCTGGAACACGGGCCATCCTGGCGGCATCGCCACCATTCATGCCGATTCGGCGAGACAAGGGCTCGATAGACTGGAGCAATGCGTCAGTGAAGCGACCGCCACGCCCAATCGCGCGCTCATCGCCAGTGGCATCCATGCGGTGGTGTTTATGACTCGAACGCCAGAGGGTAAACGCGTCATTAAAGAGGTAATACAGGTGAACGGTCTCTCTGATACCGGTTACGACACCGCCACCATTTGGGAGGCACCATGAAAAAAGGGTTGGTCCTCCTCGCGCTCCTAAGCCATCCCGCCCTTGCCGCTGACAACAATAACGCCCTCGACACCATCCTCGACAAATTCAACGCCATTACCGCCACTTGGGAGCCCATCATTACCGACGCAGTAACCAACCTGTTTTGGTTGTTGGTGATTGCCAGCTTTACCTGGTCGGCCATCAAATTATGGCTGCATCAAAAAGGACTGGAGCACTTTATTGCGGAGTTGTTTGAGCGGGTGATGACCGTGGGCTTTTGTTGGTTTTTGGTCGTCAATGCCTCGCCGCTGGCGTGGACCGTGCTCAATTCGATGCAGGAAGTCGCCTCACGTCTATCGGGTAGTGAAGCCAAACTCTCGCCCTCGAACATTGTGGAGTTGGGTTTAACCCTGGCCCATCAAATATGGGAGTCCAGCGCAGGCTTTGATGCGGGGCAATTTGTTATCATTGGGTTTAGCGGCTTGATAGTGCTCATTACACTGGCACTCATCGCGGCGCAGCTGACCATTTTACTGATTGGTTCGTTCATCATCCTCAATGGCGGGGTGATTGTGATGGGCTTTCTCGGCAGTGAATGGACGCGAGACCACGGCATGAACTACTTCACCACCGTGCTTGGCATGTCAGTGCAAATCTTCATCATGCAACTTCTGGTCATCATCGGTAACGAGACGTTCTTGAGCTTTATTAACAACCCAGGAGCAGGCTCTGCGGATTATCTGATGATGGTGGTGATGTCGGTGATTTACTACTCCCTCGTCAACACCGTGCCCGCCATAGCATCCAGCCTCGCCACGGGTCGCTTTGTGTTTAATGCGGCTGGCGCAGTCAACAGTGCCGCGGGGTTGTTGGGCGCAATGGCAGGAGTGGGGTTAGCCGCCGCCTCACTGGCAAAAGGCGGCATTGGCAAAGCGGCGCAATTGGCAGGGAAAACCTCACCTGGCAAGAAAGTGGCGAGCGGCATTGACCAGTTAGCCAAATCCTCACCGGTGTTCAAAGGCGCCGCTGCGGGCGCCAAAGCGATGACCAAAGGCTCTGGCAAGCTTGGTAAGGCAGCGCTCAGTGCCATGGCATCACAAAGTCCGGTCGGACGCGCTTTCAAAGAGATGAGCAACAGTCGCTCTGTACCCAAAAACGGTCATCAACAACTGGTGAAAGCCATGAAGCAAGGCGTCGCATCCGCACTCTCCCAAAATGACGCCGTCAAGCAAGCCACGCAAAACATCAAACCCACCTCCAATCACGATGCACTCAAAGCTCGCTTGCAGCAGCAAAGACAGCAGACGCGCATGAGGAAATAATGGGCATTCGTAATAACTAAGGAGACATCATGTCTAACCCTGAGAGTCCATCGGACTACTCCATCTTGTATCAACGCGCCCGCGAAGAGTGGGACGAACGCTTAGGCAGTATCGTGAAACAAGCGCACAACTGGAAAATGTGCGCTTTTTTTTCGATGTTTGTTGCCGCGATTGCCGTAGGCAGCACCGGATACATCGGCGCCCAATCCAAAATTGAGCCTTATGTCATTGGCGTGAAAAACGGCGAAGAAGTGGTGGGCGTGGCCAGCGTTCAAAAGCTGCCGACCTCACAACTGGAAGCGCTCAAAGTGAACGATTTAGAGCGCTTTGTGGAAGACATTCGTAGCGTCTATCTGGACGTGGAAGTCGAAGACAAGGCAGTGCGCCGCGCCTACGCAAGACTCGTTCCCAACTCCCCTGCGCAAACGCAAATCTCACAGGCGTTCAAAGAAGAGAACCCGTTTGAGCGCGCCGCGCGGGAGTTGGTTAAGGTGGACATCAAGAGCACCTTGCCACTGTCAGACAACACCTGGCAAATGGAATGGGTCGAAACCATCACTGACCGTCAAGGCAACGTACTCGATACGCCGCGCTTTAAAGCCACCATCACCACCCAAACCGTCCAACCCAAAAACAAAGCGGAGATGAACCAAAACCCGCTTGGCCTTTGGATTGCCACCTTCAACGACGTACAAATTAACTGAGGACGCTCATGAACGTAGTAAAGCCACTCTCTTTATGGGTAGGTATTGTCTTGACCAGCGGCGTCATGGCCGCGCCCGTGCCACCCATCACTGGTAGCTCACTGATTGAAATGCCCCAAACACTCACGACCAGCGAGCAAGCTGGGCTCGACATCGCCAAGCGCTGGATAAACGGCACCGATAAACCCATTCGCTCGCCCGACGGTGCAATCACTTACTTTTTTGGCAAATCGCTGCCAAGCGTGGTGTGCGCGCCGCTCAAAACCTGTGACATTCAGTTAGAGCCAGGAGAGCAAATCAGCAAAAACGGCCTGAACGCTGGGGATACCGTGCGTTGGGGGTTTACCCCAACCGTATCCGGTCAAGGCAGTGACGCCGTCACGCACATTTTGGTAAAGCCCACCGACGTCAACATCGAAACCACGCTGCAAATTGCCACCAATCGCCGCTCGTACCTCATCAAGCTCACGGCCAAACACAACGACTGGATGCCGATTGTGCGCTTTGATTACCCTGAAACACTGCAAATCGCGATGGATTCGATGTATGAGCGACAACAAACCGAGCAACACTCAAAGGAAATCGCCGATGGTTTGAACATCGATGACCTGGATTTTGACTACGACATTGAAGGCAACACGCGCTTTACGCCGGTTCGCGTCTACAACAACAGCGTCAAAACCATTTTAGAGATGCCGCGCAGCGTCGCGACGGGCAAACTGCCGTCACTCTTGGTCATTAACGCCGGACAGCGTGAGCTCATCAACTACCGTTATCGCAACGGGAAATTTGTGGTTGATGGCTTACCTGAGCAAATCGCCTTGTTACTCGGCGCGGGCAAACATCAACAAACCGTCCTCATTAAGCGTAAGGAGGGGTAATGAGAGTTTTTTTCATTTTGTTGGTGATGATGCTCAATGGCTGCGCCAGCTACGAGCCCGATCAATACGGCAACTACAATGACGTGACGCTCACGCCCAATGAGATGCACGCCATCAGTCAAGACATTGCCTCATTCCTTCGCCAGTCCGATGGCGCGCGTACCATCATTAACCTCAATAACGATGGCAGTACGTTTGCTAAAACGCTCATTGAAGAACTGCGCTTAGAAGGCATTGGGGTGGCACAAGGCAATGAGATGGATTACCTCAGCCTGAACTACCGCGTGGAACAACTCAACCCAAGGCAATTCTTTGTCTCCGCCAAACTCAGCGATGGCCGCAAACTGTCACGGATCTGGGTGCTCAGTAATAACCTACTTATTCCACTGAAAACCCGAGCTTACGGGGTGGAATATGAGTAACTTCACCCTTAAGCTCAATCCGCTGTCCGGTGTCGAGTCGGTTCACATCAAAAAAGGCGTGAAGTGGACCGTCATTGGGCTGGGTGTGTTGGTTACCATCATCGTGATTGGCGTCATCATGCAAAAAGGCCAGCGCAATAAAGATAAAGCAAGCGCCCCGACGCCGACACAAATCAATACGTCCATGACCACCAAGCAAGCGGCGCTCGATTCGGTATTGGCGCAAAAGCCCGACACCCCCGCCCCGAAAGCGGTAGTGTCAACGCCCATTCCAACCGGCAACGCTACCCCTAGCGTGCCAACCGTAACGCCAGAGATGGCCGCGCAACAAAAGCAACGTATCGCGCAACTCGAAGCGAAACAGAAGTTGCTTAATGAGGCGATTTACTCAGGGATGAACGTGCGCATCGATGAGGCATCTTTACGTTCGTCATCCAGCTCAGAGCAATCGGACAGTGATGAACTACGGGATGCGGAGCTACGCCTCGCCCAAGCCAAAGCGGCATTGAGCAACCCAAACCAAGCAGCCTACAAGCAGAGCAATAGCACTGCTGGAGAGTTAACCGCCAGCACCTTAGACACCACGGGTGCCAGCCAAGCCAGTAAGGAAGCGTTTCTGGCCAAGGCCAATCAAGCCGGTTATCTCAACGCGCGGCGTGAGCTGCCCGCCAGTGAATACGAGCTCACCGTGGGCACGCTCATTCCAGCGACGCTCATCAGCGCGATGAACTCGGACATTCCAGGCAATGTGATTGCTCAAGTGAGTCAGAACGTCTACGACAGCGCCACGGGCGCGGCGATATTGATACCGCAAGGCACACAGCTTTACGGCACCTATGACGCGCGCGTCGCGTATGGTCAACGCCGTTTGCCCGTCACTTGGTCTCGGGTCAATTTCCCCGATGGCACCAAGCTCAACATTGGCAACATGGCGAGCATGGACGTCACTGGCATGAATGGCCTCACTGGTGACATCAATAACCATTATTGGCGCCTCTTCGGTCAAGCCACCTTGCTCGGCGGTATTTCAGGGATAAGCCAGGCCGCGGTCAGCGATGGTGACGACGATTCGCGCTCCACAGGTGAGTCCGTTGCTGATGGCGTCACGCAGCAATACGCGGAAACGGGCAACATGCTCATTCGCAAAAACATGAACATTCAGCCAACCATCGAAATCGATAACGCTGAGCAGTTTTACATTATGGTGAGCCAAGACGTCATCTTGCCGCCTTACTCTTCCATTCGTTAATCAGGAATCTTTATGAAAACCTTCACCCTCGCTGTTTTGGGCGGCCTCATCACGTCTGCGTGCTGGGCCGCGCCTTCGGGACAGCTTAATGATGATCAACTGTTTATCACTGGCATCAAAGCGCCACTGCCAAACGCAGCGCCGGAACTGCAACAAGGCTACGTAGACGTTGGGCAAGTCTCTGCCCCGCAGCCTCAAGCGGTAGAGCGTGGCAAGATACCTCTAAAGCGCATCGAACTGCGCAAAGTGGGACCGAACATTCCAACGGGCGAACCTCAATCTCAAGTGCTGGCGCCCTTACCGTCGAGTGCGAGCGCGCCTTCTGGTGACACAAATAAAACGACGAGTGGCGCCACAACGTTTTTTGTCGCCGCGGGCGAAGCGCCCTATCGCGCACTCCAGCGTTGGCTAGAGAAAGCGCACATCACTAAAGTGGCGTACGGCCTCAGCGATGAGCAGCAAGCCAAGTTGCTAGAGCCTATCGAGCGCAACAAAAACTTCACCGGTAGCCTTGCCGTGTCCATTCACGAACTCGGCAAAGCATTGGGCGTACCACTGCGTTTTGATGTCCAGCGCGGCATTGCCGCCATCCACACCTTAAACACCATGCCTGATGTGCAGTGGGTACACGGCGCCAGCTTAAAAGAAGCGGTGGCGAACTTAGCTCACGTTTACGGTTGGCAATGGCATGACGATGGAGCGCGACCGTCTTGGATGAGCGATGACGATTATCCGCTGATGAGTGAGTACGGCATCGTCACCCCGCGCGGCGCGTTTGATTTAGCGCTCGATACCGTTCTAGAAGGCTACCCCGTACAAGCGCAGCTTATCCCAAGCTCGCGCAGTGTGTTTATTAGAGAGAAAGAATAATGAAACTCAACACCATGAAACCCCATTTACTCTTTGTGCCTCTGGCCATGATGCTGCTAAACGGCTGCGTCAGTCAGGACTACCTTGACCACAAAGCCAATGCCGACCAAGTCCAAAAGCAGATGGAAGACGCGCGCTCAAAGAACGCGACACCCCTTGGCAACGTGCAATACTTGACCAAACCGCCCGCTCTGGCCACGCCAATCAAACAAGACAAAGCGCCAAAGTGGCTCCAACAAGAAGTGCGCATCAAAGCCAATCAACTGCCGTTGTCGCTTGTGCTCTCGATGCTCGTGCAAGGCACCAATGTGGAAGTGTCGTTTGACCCCGACGTAAACCCAAACACACCGATAACGGTCAACACCCGCGCCTCGCGCAAGTCGATTTTAAACCTCATCAGTAGCTTGACTCATTACGGCTTAACGCCGGATCAAGACTCGCTCACGGTGGGGTACTATCAAACCGAGACCTTTGTGCTGACCATTCCATCGGGCGCCAATTCCGCGCAGCAAGGCAGTCAAAGCGAAGAAAGCAGCAGCGACGATGAAGGCGATACCTCGACCACCAAAGTCGATGGTCAGTACATTACGACGGTGTACAACAACACCGAAATCACCACCGAAATATCCAAAGCGGTCGAAGCGGTCCTCAAAGATGAAAGCGAAGACGATGGCGATGAGCTCGTCGGTGACGTGCGTGTCGTACCTGGATTGACCGCCATCACCGTGCGCACCACGCCAAGTCGCATGGCACAGGTGCGCCGCCTGATTGACACCTATCAAGCCGAGCTGACTAAACAGGTCTTTCTTGATATTCGCGTACTGGAGTTTCGTTCGAACTTAGGCAAAGACCAAGGCATTGATTGGAACCTAGTGAAAGATGTCGGTGACGGCACCTTAAATTTCATCATTCCTGGCACGTCCGCGACCTCTGACTTGGTCAGTTCAAGCAGCGGTCTGGCTTTCCAAGGTACGGGGAAATGGGATGGCACCACCGCGTTTATCAAAGCGCTGGAGCAACAAGGCACCGTCTCAACCGATACACCGATTGGTATCTTGACCAGCAGCTCGCAACCGGCGCGCATCTCTCAGACGGTCAAAACGCCTTACCTGTCAGACATTTCAACCGAAGTGACCGACACCACCACCTCAACCAGCACCACGCGCGGCAATGTGGTGGAAGGCATCGACATGATGGTCAACACCAACGTGAAAGACGATTTCGTCTGGATACGCACCGCGGGCAAGTTAACCAAAATCGCCGGTGACAGCACCGAAACCATTGATGACGCCAGATTGCGCTTTATCTCCACGCGCAGCGCCGATTTGTCGTTCACCAACAAGCTGCGTTATGGCCAAACCGTCATCATCGGCTCAGTCAAGCAGCAAACCCAAACCGCCAATAAGTCGTCCAGTTTTGGCTTTGATGGCCTTGGCAGTCAAGTGAGCGGACAAGAGACCGTGGAAACGCTGATATTGCTGACCCCAAGGAGAGTGAAGTAATGACGCGCCTTCCTAACCATGTTGTGACGACGCAAACGTCGTCATCCCGCTGGCAACTGGCACGGCAATTCCCGGGCAAGTACCAGCTCACACTAGAAAGAGACGGGTGGCGTACGCGCTATTACAGCGATGAACCGACCGTCGCCATCAGTGAAGCGTGGCGAAACAAAGTGGAGCAAGACATCGCGCCTGACCATTGGTGTTTACTCGACTTTCACGAAAAAGACGTGCTGTTTTTTATGACCGTTCGCGGCCATGTGGTGCGTGAAGCGCGCCTGGTGCCACTGGATGAGCTGGATGAGGTGAAACTCAAACTGTGCGAGCAAGTGTTTGTCACTGAGAAACTGACACAAAGTGAGTCTGCGCCTAACTTAAGCGCGGTCAGTGACAAAGTGGATACGGCCCCAGTTCTTGAGCCTCAAGATAAACAAGCGTATGCACTGAAATCTCAGCGCCCGAAAACGCTGGCCGTGACGGCCATTGTGCTCGGTGTGTTGTTGATTGGCGTCAGTCAGTTCACTCACTACCAAGCCAAACCAAAAGACACAGTGCAACAAGTAATCGATGAATATCACGCCTACCGCACAGCGGTCGGGCGCGCTCAAAGCGCCGCCGATGGCATGATGCACGCCCTGTCCTTGACCGCAACCAGCGCCCTCGCTCCATCAGGGTGGGCATTAAGCAAAATCTCGCTTAAAGGCAACAATCTGACTGCGGTCTTCAATCGTGAAGACGGTGGTTTGCTCTCAACCGCAAAAGCGTGGCTAGCCAAGCATTCCTTAAGCAATGCCGTCTTGACCATCGACACCCTTACCCTCAGTGAGCCCATGACGGGCAAACTGGACAAGTGGACGAAGGAGATGGCGCCCGCCGAATTGGGGCAACGCCTCGCTGACACGCTCATCAAATTGGGTTGGGACATCACCGACAGCAAAGAAAGCAAAGCGATGCTCACCAGTACGCTCGATATGACGCTGAAAAAAAGCGGCGTGACCTTAAGCGAACTGCGTTCTCTCGCCACACTTTATCAGCCCCTTCCGGTGGGCTTAAACGCATTCACGCTCATCCCGAGCGACGATGGCACTTACCGCGTTGAAATGCGCATTCAATACCTTGGAGACCTTTCATGAAAATCACCAAAGCCCATATTCAAATCGGGATCTTAGCAATAGGCGGGCTCTCTGTGGCGGGCATGTGGCTCGCCCCTCAATTCAACACGCCGCCGTCCATTTCAGTGCCCGCCAAACAAACGGCGCCAAGTACGGTTACTTCTACACCTTCACCAAAGGCTTTGCCCGATACGGTGGCGCCCGTGGTGAAGAAAAAGCCCAAACCACAATCGGTCACCCCCACTCTAACGCTCGATGTGAATGCGCAAAAGCTCATTAAACGCTCAGAGCAATTAGCGGTGGCTAAAATGGATTCACAGATTGCCGAAGAAAAATCACGCACTCGCAAGGCCAATCAAAAGGAAAGCAGTGAAGGGCGAAGCGATTACGTTCCGTCGGTGTCGGTGATTGAGCAACCTTACTCACCGCCTTCCGTGAGTCCCCATTCTTCTCAACTGGCCATTGACCGCTTCTCGCTCAGTGGCCTTTTTGTTGATGGCAATGAGGCAAGCGCCTATCTCGCTCTCGATGGTGGCCAACCGTTTCTGGTCAAAGCCGGTGATTCGGTTAAGGGCGTCAGTATCACCAACATCAACGGTAATGGGGTTCGCCTAAAACAAGGCGCGCGCATTCGCGTTCTGGAAGGTGGCCTATGAGTCACTTTCCCAAACTGACCGACAGCGAAGAAAAAACGCTGCTGACCTTGTGTCGTGACGATGGCTACACCATCGTCAATGCCGCGCTCACTGTGCAAACCTCGAATCTCAATGCGCCCAATCTGGGGCGCATCATGGACTTACTTCAAGGCAGTAAAGCCCTGCTCGGACAAGACGTCATCATCGAAGAAGTGCCGCAAAGCGTCATCGATGAGGCGCTGGCGACATTCAGCGATACGCAACACCAAACACTGAAAGAGCAAGGCGAGCAAAATGTTGTCGAACGTCAACTTCAAGCGCTGTGCCAAACCGCCGTGAATGAAAACAGCTCTGACGTGCATGTGCTCACCACGCCCGACAGCACCCTGTTTTTGCTGCGCACGGTGGGCGTTCGCCGCGTCATCAGTCGTTTCCATAACCATCAAAGCGCACAGAACCAACCGCGTCAGGTGGGCTTGGCATTGATTGATTACGTGTTCTCGACGCTCGGTGGGCAAGACATCAAATACACCTTGCCCGCTAATGACCGATTCAGCCTTCCGCTTAAAGTCGGCAATGAGCTGCGCTTGTTTGAATGGCGCGCGGCGCTCATTCCAACCCACGATGGCCCGAAACTGACGCTGCGCTGTCTGACGCCAAAAAACAAAGCCTTGTCACTCGAAGACATGGATTTACCAACCCCATATTTAGCCACGCTTATTCAAATGGTGCACAAACGCCAAGGGGGGATCATCATCACCGGTCCGATGGGTTCCGGTAAAAGCTCCCTGGTGTACGCCCTGCTGGAAAAAGTAGATCGCATTGCGCGTAACGTGCATTCCCTGGAAGACCCCGTGGAGTTTTCGCAAGACTTCGTCAGTAAAACCCAAGTGCAGCCGAGTCTTGAGACCTTTGAAGGCTCAGGGGTAAAAATGGATTACGCCTTTTACTGTAAAGAGACGCTGCGTCACGACGTGGACATCTCCAACATTGGTGAAATCCGTGATACGCCCACGGCAGCTGAATTTTGCCGTAAAGCTGAAACCGGTGGATTGGCACTGGCCACCTTGCACACCAACAGCGCATTAGGCGTCGCGCAAACCTTCATCCAGCAACTGAAAATGCCGGCAGCGATTGTGGGCGCACCAGATCTAATGGCCATGTTCGTCCACGTCAAACTGGTGCGCAAGTTGTGTGACTGTGCGTTCTCGTTTGCTGACCGTGACTCTGAGGAAGCAAAAAAAGCGTACTCCAGCATCAACAGTTCGGACAAGCTGGCGCTCAAAATCAGTCAACTTGAAAAGCTGTGCTCAGAGGATGAGCTCAAGAACGTGCGCCTGCTCAACCCTTGTGGCTGTGAGAAGTGCAACAAAGAAGGCGGTGTGTCAGGAGAAAGTGGCCGTTTAGTGGTGATGGAAATGATTGTGCTCGATGACGCTGACCGTCAGTTCATCATTAAAGAGGACGATTTAGGCTGGAAACAACACCTCAAGAAGCAAGGCTGGCCGGACATCAAAGACCACTGTAAATCGCGCATCGTGCGCGGTCAGGTTGATATTCTTTCGGCCTCCGAGCAAGTAGATGACCTCGTGCCAGTACCCGTCACCGACATTTACCGAGCGATGCAGGAGGCGTTATGAGCTTCCTTATCTTAGGGAAAACGCTGGAGCAATGGACCTTCTCCAGTGATGAGCAAGTGGCGTTTTTAGACCAATGGCTCAAAGCCGACCGATACAAACTCACCACCAAAGAGTTTTGTCAGTCATTGGTTGAAAACGGCACCGATGCCCTCAAGCAAATCGGTCAAGCCGGACTCGATGCACCAGGGCAAGGTCAACGTTTCGTTGATGTACTCGAAGGCTGGTTTCCAAGTGTGGTATTGAGCTCGATACGCGCGGCCGAAAGCGCCGGACAGCGGCACATCGGACTGCAAACCGCGATTGAGCAGTTAAAGGGCGGTGAAAACATTGTGGCCAAACTGGTCAAGATGCTCGCCTTCCCTTACGCGCTCACCGTCGGCGCGGGCTTTTATGGCGTCTACATCGCTGACAAGATGCTCAGTGCCATCGACAACAAGCCGGGCATTGGCCTCACCGTGCGCAATTTTTTTGCCGACTATGGCATTGCCATCGCCGCGGTCTTTGCCCTACTTCTCCTGGTACTGGCCATGGCACTGCCCAATTGGAAAGGCAATAGCCGCGGAGTCAGTAACGATTGGCCTCTGTTCTCGCTGTATCGCGTTGCCGTGGCATCCACGTTACTCAAAACGCTGGCGAACCTGACGCAATGCGGCATGAAACTCAGTGATGCCTTAGTGCAAGCCGAAATCCGCAATACGCCGTTTGCCAAAGCGCACATCCAAACCATGCGCGAACAAGCGATTGGTCAAACCAACCTCGGCGCCATTCTCGATACGGGTCTCTTACTGCCAAACGAACTCAGCGCGATGAAGGTCCTTGGCACTCGCGTCAGTTACACCGAACTGCTCAGCGAAAGCGGGCAACACCACAGTGAACATGTGGCGAAACAGCTCGAAAAAATGCAGCTCTGGCTACCGAAAGCCGGATTGCTGGTCACGATATTGGTGCTTGGGTCTCTCATTGCCAGCGCCACTTACCAACTCTATCTCACTTTGATTTAAGGACGCGTTCACAATGCAAATGAACAATACCACCACTCAATTCAACACAACTAAAGAAGAAGTAAACACGATGCACACCGAAGTAAATTCAACTAAAGAGAACTTAACCCCATTAACAGAAAGCTCGCCAATCAAAAGCAAGAAGCAGCGCGGCGCGTCCTTGCTTGATTTTATTTTCTGGATGGGTCTGGCTGCGATTGTCATTGCGGGGATTGCCGCAATGGCCAGCTCAGGTAAAGGCAAACTCAAAATCAACAACACCTTAACCGAAGTCAGTGAAATCCGCGCCGCCGTCGATGCGTGGGCGGGCGCGGGCGCCGATACGGCGGGCGTAAGCCTTTCTGAAATCTGTACCGAAGGCTACGGCTACAGCAATGCGGCGTGGTGTGACGTCAACCAATACGGCGGCACATACACCGTGACAGCAAACAGCTCACACTCCTCTTATGTCGATATTGCCATCAGCAACATTGAGCAAGACAACGTGCTGGCTCTGGCCAACCAACTGGCGCCTGTGAGTACCGAACGCTGCGCCAAGGCCGACACTGATTGTTCTAGCGTTGTGGTCTCTGACACGACCATCACCGTCACCATGTAATGACGCGCCAATCTGGCGTGTCGATACTGTCGTTTTTATTGGCTCTACTTTTAGCCAGCGTCTCGCTGGCTATTACTGCCGCAATCGGCTCACACCTGTTGCGGCAAACCAATCAAAGCGAAGAGTTCAAATCGGTCATGGTGGACGTATTTCAAGGCATGGACGCCGCCATCAGCGACCAATGGCAAGACTCAGGCTGCCGCGCCCTGTCTGAGCCGCCCACACTGCAAACCCTCGTCAATGATTACGAGGTGCCCGCCTCCGTGTTGACGTCCCCTTACGCCATTTCTATCGCGTATCGCACCCCAACCGGTGCCACGTTGAGTTGGGGCATCAAAGTCACCGTGACGCTGCCCGATGGTCTGTCGGGTTATTCACTCACGCGCGCTGCCCAAAGCGTTGCCGATGACGTGTTCATCACCGAGCGCACCATCACGCTCTATAAAGGCGTCGCCACAATTAACTCACAACTGCAACACCAATATTTTGATGGGGAAACCGGTTGTATGCAGGAGGATTACGAATGATGAAACGCCAACGAGGACTTGGCTTACTGGATGTACTCTTTGCGCTGGCGCTGCTGGGTCTGATTTACGCGGGCGCCGCCAAAGTGCTCATGACGCAAAAAGAAACGAACGCCGCGCAAGACTACCGCGTTCGCATCGAGCAGGTCATCGAAGCGCTCCAGAAATACCAATACCAGCAACGCACCATCAAGCCACCGGTCGCCGTGATTGATGAGTTCCCGACCGAACTCAATGATTTGGTGACCACCGATGAGCAGTTCTGGATCAACTGTAGCGAAACCGACGAAGCGGCCAAACGCTGTATTCGCCCTGATTCGGTACCGTGGACGCGTGAGCGCATCGGTTATGAAGCCGGTCATAAGAGCATCACCATTGGCACCGAGCTTCGAGATGTCGCTTACGCCCAGCTGACCTTTCCGCTATCGAGCAGCGTCATTGAGCCGATTTACCGCGCGAAATGGGCAACTGAATTACTCAAGATGCCTTATGCCAAAGCACAAACCAATGGCGACATCATTGTCACGGTTTATGACCCACTGCTGTCGCAGCTCTATGACGAGTTCTTACAACGCGATGGCAGTGTCGCTCTCACCGACGATTGGGATGTCGGTGGGGATTACTCCATCACCAACGCTCATGATGTGACCATTTTGAACTCAGATGGCACACAAAAGATCGTCAGCCAAGGTTTGGTCGATATCTACACCGTGCAGCATGGTGACAAGGTAAGAAAACCTTCTTGCCCCGAAGGTACACAGCCTTACATCGCGTTAGGGCTAGGCAAGATCTTTATTAGCAAAGATTACCAACTCACCGGCAGCCAAAAACCCTATATCGAGCCATTAGGAACCGATGATAACTATTGGCAAGTTGGTCTTGAAGTTAGAGTTAAATCTCTGATTACTGGAGAATTAACCATAAGGAACGATGGCGAAGTTACCGCCTTTACCCAATGTAAATAGCAAAGGAGCTATCTAATGAAAAAACTGTTATTACTGCTGCCTGTTCTATGCCTTAGTGGTCAAGTATTGGCAAAGGTATCGTATGAAGACGCGATTGAGTCCAATCGTCCTTATCACGATGCCAACGGCGCCGTGCATATTCCACCCGACACCAAAGGACTCGGGCCAGATGAATTACCCGACAGTTCCCAAAACGGAGATTTAGGCCATTGGGTCAAAGTGTCCAGCACCACTACGGATGTGGTCAATGCGGGTGCCTATTCCGCGCTGCTTTCCCCTGATTCTGCGGGTCAAGCGTGTTACAAAGGCACCAAAGGGCTGATTCTGGCCACCGCGCGCGAGTGTAACAACTGGAACTCGGGCGGTTGGCACTGCGAGGGCTATGGACCAGAAACCATCACCGATTACGGTTACAAAGCCGAATGTAAGTAACGTCACCAAGAGGCTTGGGCGATCAAGCCTCTTTCACATGATCCTGACTTGCGCATTTTTTAGTCTTGATACAATAACCTTACAAAAATGAATGACATAAGGCATCACCATGCGTTTACCTTCCTTATCACTGATTGCGCTTAGCTTGCTGTCCGCATCAAGTTATGCGGTAGAAAATGGCACTCCTGTCGATTGGAGCCAACATGACGATACGGTTCGCTTAGATAACTCTACCAATAAGAGTCTTTACTGCACTGCCACTTTAATTTCAGGACGCTATGCCATTACCGCAGGGCATTGCGTTAATGACGGTGGACTCGACATTATGACGCCATCGAACAGCGAAAACTTACCTCTTAGTGCGCAGTGGCTCTCCCCTGAATACACCGATGAATATGACCGTCGTGCGAAAGACGTTGGCATCGTTCGTGTTGATAACTCTGTCGATTATCGCCATATCCAGTTTTTAAACATTGATGAGCAAAGCGAAGGAGAACCAATGATGATCCGCGGTTTCGGTGGCACTATCGATTCGCTCAATCAAGCCGACTTTACATTCAGCCATTATAACTACGCAGATCTTTATTATGTCTATGCCGATACAGTGAATGAATCGCACACCACTGGCGGCGATTCCGGCGCAGCATGGACCATCAATAAGGACGGCAGTGAGGAAATCTTCGCCATCCATCGTGGCAGTGCAATGAACTCATCTACAAATGAACGCTCTACTTACGGTACTACCATTCAGTCAGTGCAAGACTTCATCACTGAAACCATTGACGGCTGGCATTACCCAACCCTCGTTGATACTGACGCAAATGGCAAAGCGACGATCACCATTCAATCACTGCATCGAGACGACGTTGTGGATACCGCTTGGGGTGACAATGTCACCATTGTCGGTGGCACCTGTTTGGATGGACTCATCAAACCCTTTGATAAATGTACGTATGACATCGAAAGTGACGGGACTCAAGGCGAGCTTTACTTAACCGATGACGAAGTCATTCACATCAACAAACCAATTGAAAATACAGGTGGTGACGGTGGTAACAATAACACTGATAACGATGATAGTGGTGGTTCTATGGGCTTTTGGCCTCTCCTTCTTCTAGGCATTGCGACTTTACGCCGCAAACGCTAATCTCGCCTTCATTCATTTTTGTGTTCAGGTCAGCCTTATCGCTGGCCTTTTGTTTTTACGTTGGCTCAACGCACTCTAGGGCTTATCCCTTAAAGGCTTGAGTCACTTATCCACTGAAAGCGGGCATAAGTTCGGGATAAATCATGAACAACACCACTGAAGCAACGCCTCAAACGGGGCCAATTGACCAACATTTCATTGCTGAGCACATCTATCAGCTCCTGGGAAACTGTCGAGAAGATCCCGATTTGAGCTGGCTTTACCCACTTATTAAAACGGCCATTGCGGAAGCGGCCTTGATCCACACTCACGGCAATCAACGTAAAGCAGCGAACGTACTTGGAATACATCGCTTCACGGTATCAGCGCATTACCGTGCTTATTCGAAATGGAAGGAAGGGCGAAGCCAATAAATTCTCTACTTATTCGTCAGTATATTTAGATGTTATCGGCATAAAGTCTCGAAAAGGGATAGAAAAAGCCATTAATAATCACGTATGATTGCCGTCGGGAGCTTTTGGTTGTCTACCAAAAGTTTGATCTCTGCTGGCGGTAGATAAACAAAAACCCCGAATGAACTATAAATTCAAACGAGGTTTTAGTGTATGTACTTCGCAATACAGATACTAGCCTCTTCACTGACTGGAGGCAAGCGATGCCGGATAAAAAATACGCTCTTTTAGGGCTTATCACCGTATGTATGACTGCGTTGTGCGCGCTATGGATGGTACGCGACTCACTGTGTGAGTTCGAATACCACAACGCAAATACAAACGTTCTGGCAACGCTCGCCTACGAAGTGAAGTAAGCTGGCCAGGAAGGGCGGTAACAGGAAGCCGCTCTTCCTGATTCAGTTTGCTAAGTATAACGTCCATAAGCTCCCATT
Organism: Vibrio sp. K4; assembly: GCF_051122595.1. Taxonomy (NCBI): domain Bacteria; kingdom Pseudomonadati; phylum Pseudomonadota; class Gammaproteobacteria; order Vibrionales; family Vibrionaceae; genus Vibrio; species Vibrio sp. K4. The sequence continues at coordinate 54,821 of NZ_CP178580.1, read as the reverse complement.
ACTTTTCTTGCCCGTTTCGTTCGACACACAAACTCTTAATCTCCAACTCTAAACACAAACCTTCTGCGCCAATTAAAGCGCTTTTGGCGCCTCTCTGCGCCCTAAATAAATTAAGGAACATCCCATGCTCTCCAGACTTAAAGAAGAGTGGTTAGCGTTAACGCTCATCATTTTTGTCATTTCTGTAACTTCTGCATTTTGCTACACCATTTTATTGGGCTTCACATTATCTATGTCTATTACGTATATGCCGACTTCAACATTTAATGAAGCGAACCGAATCGCACTCAGTTTGTTAATACCATCAGTATTATGGTTATCTAGATGGTCTTGGCGCTGGTGTGGACCGATGGACCTTCGTCCTCAAATAGTTTTCTCTCTGATCAGTTGGATCATACTTTCAATCGAGATGATTAATCTATTACAGATTGCGCATAACGCAGGTTTGAATGAATGGCATATCTCTATCCCCGCAACAATCTTACTTCTCCTTATCGATGGCATACACACGCTTTACAGAAAAAGAAGGTAGTTCAGCCGCCACAAACTGCGCATCGTCATTACGAATTACATTGAGGTCACTATGAATGCAGAGTTAATCATTGGAACCGCATTTCTATTTGTTGGGCACTTCACATATAAACAGGTTTACGTAAAAACCAAACGACTTTCGATACAAAGACACCTATTTGCTTTGCAATGTTCTTTGCGAGATGAATTAGTTCAACAAGAAGAGAATTTAGAAGAGGAAGAGATCAAAACCTTCCTGATGGTTGATAATGGGTTAAATCGGACTTATCAAACCCTCTCCAGCTCAATGCTGGCTCGACATCCCTTGAAAGCATCACATTCAGATAGCAACAGAAAGTCTCATTTTCTAAAACGTTTAGAACAAACACGTTCACCACAACTTACTTCCATCATTCAGAAGGCTGACGAACTGTTACGCCAAGAGTTCAACGTCGATACGCCATTCACAAGGATCATCGTCGATAGTAATGAATACTAACAAGGCGTCTTTGAGTTTTGCATTGAGGAAAAACCAATGTCGATCAAACAGAAGTTGCACCACCTTTTTGTGGAATTGTTCATCGATCCAAAAGAACAAAAGTCTAGGTCGTATCACGACCTAGACCCTAAGATTATCCCGTTAGTGAACGCATTAAATTCGCTTGAAAGCGTCACTACGATTGCTTCTTGCCAGGGACACGCTGCTGGATGGTTAGAAGCACCTTACGTTTATTTCAACGCCTCAGTTCCCATGGTTCAGAAAATCGTGACCATCATTAGACAAGCACACTTAAATGATAAGTTTCATCACGCTTGGAAAATCACAGGCGAGTTTAACGAACAAAATCAACTCACTTTCACGCTGTCATCGCCATACTATGACGAAAACTATCTTAAAAAGAGAGTCGTCGATTTAGCTTGGAATAGAAGAAAAGTAGACGAAGATATCCGCACACTAAGCGACTGTTTCGGAGAGATACGATGAAAACATGCTCCTTTATGTTGGGCGGACTATTATTGAGTTTAGCTTTAGGCTTATACATAACAGGCTATCGCCTTAATCTCACGCATTCATACCCCCTCGGCCTTTATCAGTTTTCCAAAACAAACCAATATCAGCAAGGGGATTTAGTGGTCTTCTGTCCGCCTCCTAGTGCGGTTATTGAGCAAGCGCTTAAACGCGAATACCTAAAATACGGCACCTGTAAAAGTGGCTCGACTCCGCTTATCAAAAAAATCATGGGCATATCGGGCGACCATCTCTCTTTTGATGGCGTTGTCAGAAAGAATGGAAAACCGCTCGCGCGTTTTCTCGTTCATTCTGCAGATAGCCATCATCGCAAGCTCCCACAGCTCAAGGCATTCACGCTCACCGACGATGAGTTTTTTATGATGTCGGACTACGCGCCCAAAAACAGTTTTGACAGCCGTTACTTTGGCGCCATTCAAAAAAACGCAATTCAAGGTAAGGCTGTCCCCATATTCACCTTCTAAGAGTCATCGCCTCATGATGGATATAGACCAATACTCGCATTGTATCTATCAAGTTCATCCAACCACGATAGAACAAGTCATTAAGAACGAATCCAACTTTCGGCCACTGGCCATTAACGTCAACGCCCTTCCCAACCAAAAGCCACCGCGCATTACCCAGCCTAAGACGAAACAGGAAGCTATCCAATTGGCCAACTATTACGTATCGCTCGGGCATTCGGTGGATTTGGGGTTGATGCAAATTAACTCAAAGAACCTGGCTCCTTTTGGGGTCAGCATTGCCGATATGTTCACTCCCTGTAAGAACATTCATGTCGGCTCCAGCATTTTGTTCCAGGGCTATCAGCGCGCCCTCAAAATCAATTCAAAACCAAGCATTGCGCTGCAAATCGCCCTGTCTTACTACAACACCGGCAGTCCGCATCGAGGATTTAGAAATGGGTATGTCAAAAAGTACGTGAAAAATGACATACCCAAGCGCGTATTGACGGCGCCATCCCGTATCCCCACGCAAGGGCTCTACGATTAAACATTATCAACCAATCCTAACCAGGCGCTCATAAGAGCGCCTTTTTTTACAGAGAACACAATGCAATACGTCCTACTACCCGCATCCAACGACCAATATTTTCTAGCCGATTGTAAGGAAATCATCGCGATCAAAGAAGGCGTCATCGATGCACCAGATTTTGATGAATCAAATCTGACCTATCGCCTGATGTACGGCGCCTATAAACCTCAAGCTCACGCGCATTACAGCAATGAAGAAGTCAGAGCACACATAACCGAAGCCATTGACCAATGGCTTATCCACATTGATGGCAAAAACGTCATTGGTCTGGGGATTGAAGGCATTGTGATTTCAGAAAGCGTCATCAAACGCCAATGCACTGAATTACAGCACCCAAGAGCGACTCAAGATGTCGCGTTCGCCGCCCTAGTCAAAGCACCGGCGTCTTTTGAAATTGACGACAAGCGTTATCAGACTCGCACCGCTTATCTGCGTTGGGATGGCATTGACGCCATCACAACGCTGCTGAATCGAAAAGGTTTATTTGCCTTCACCAGTGAAGACAAGCGATTCACACCAGAAGAGCCGTTAACAAAGAAAAACTGGCGTCTCTACATCGATCACTTACGAATGCTCAAAGAAACCCGTAGAGCGCAATAGGACATTAATAATCACTATTGAAAAACCAGATGAGGAAAAACTAATGAAAGATATAAATTCTAGTGCCGCACCAGTTATTACAACGCAAGAAGCAAGTGAGCAGAAAATCCAGTTAGAGCAAGACCAGGGGACACTCCAATTACAAGAGGACGTAAATTGGTGCATAGCTCAAATGGACCATCACTTTATTGCTAGGCCTTATTGGGAAGAGACCACTACCCCGTATTTCACTCGCGGTCATAACATTGATGAGCAGTACTGGAAGACTGTTAATCAGATTGCAACAAAGCAAATCACGAAAACATATCCAACGCTATTGTATTCAGAGGCTTACAGAGAATTCAATCGCATGGCTTTTTTTTCAGTAAACATCATTATAAGCTCGCTCGCCGATATAGGCATTAAAGACAAAATCAATCCTAATGCATTAGAAGAAATACTGAAAATCACGCACCAAGAACTATCAGCACGAGCCCCCCATTCATTATCTAGCCATGATAAATCATTAGAAAAAATACAACGCTGTCTCAACATTTTTTGTGATGCAACAGATACGCCACCGACGAATTTTGTGTATTATTCAAACAACATGAATAACCTCAGAATAGCGGAAGTAGACAAAACTGATGACAATTGCTCTGGAAAAAGACAGCAATGAAATCGTACATGGTAGCGCATTAAGAGCTTTAGATGACGAGCATATACAAAAAAATGATTACATTTGTCCAGATGACAAATGCCTTATGCCTGCAATACCCAGCTCTTATAAAGAAACCAACATACCAGCGTCACATTTTAAGTATAAAGAACATTCACCTGAATGCATTGTTACTTTGCAAAAGAACAGTTCTAAAAAATCGAAAGGTACGAGTAATGAGTATTATTACTCGTACATAGATGTATTAAAAGAACCTTCAGAACGTAAACCAAGATGTGGTATAGCAAAACAAGGGACGTCGAATAAAACAGAATCGACCCAACCCAATATCGAAAAAGGTAAAACCTCTCGATACCTTGAAGCTGTTATAGATTATTACTTAGATGAAACGGAAGAGGCAGCCAATCGAACCCTGAAATTACCAAAACATCCAAAAAAAACTTATAGAGCAACGTTTCAGCTCATTACTGATAACAAACAATATAATTCTGGTCATATTTTTTATAGTAAGCTTAAGTTCAATACGCGACTTGAAGATGCAGATGGGTGTATAACGCTTGCACTCTTGCCTAAAAATAATGGCGAACAATATCTATTAAAAATCAACACTTCAAAATGGAGTAATCAGAAAAAAAACGCATTCAATCTTGCTTGCAGCACAGCGTTTCAAAAAGCAAAAGAGCATTACATTAAGCAGAAAAAAGCCAAAAAGTATCCTACGGAACACCCTTATATATTTTTTGTTGCCCAGAACCCAATAATAAAGGCTAACGAATTTGAGGTAGAGCATTTTGAGTTTGTTTCATTACGATATCTTCCACAACTTCATCTTCCTTTCAATGATCGAGGGATAAAAAAAGTTTACCAAACCATTGAAGTTGCTGAAGTTGCTGAAGTTGCTGAAGTTGCTGAAGTTGCTGAAGTTGCTGAAGTTGCTGAAGTTGCTGAAGTTGCTGAAGTTGCTGAAGTTGCTGAAGTTGCTGTTCAACCAGCATCAACGCACCCCTTGCAGAAAGTCAAAACTTTTATGCGAAAAATCGGCAATTTTATTTTCAAATAAATCAAATTCCACATACTAAGCCCCTAGACTTCCAAGTCAGGGGCTTTTCTTTAAAGACAAAAAACTCAAAATCAACAGACTAATCATTAACACCATCACCACGTAGCCAAATCGAAAAGGTTTGTTTGCCTTCACCAGTGAAGACAAGCGATTCACACCAGAAGAGCCGTTAACGAAGAAAAACTGGCGTCTCAACATCGATCACTTACGAATGTTCAAAGAAGCCCGTAGAGCGCAATAGGTAAATAAAACCTTTGGCTTCTTCTCAATCAACACCTTCGAGTAAATGCTCATCCAACCAACGCTTTGATTGTGTTTTTTTTAACGACGTTCACACACTTAAATGAGATCAAAATAATGACAAATAAAAACCCCGATTATCCTCACCTTATCGAAACATTAGCCAAACAGGCACACCAAGGTTGCGGTTTAAGCTATGAACTTTTCAGTCGCCGCTTTCAATCTTCCATTGATAACCTCATCGAGCGTCTTCCAGAGGAAGAAAAGGGCTCTGTGATTGCTATTGCTGTTAAGCACGGTTACGAACGTGAGCAACCCGATGAAAATTGCAGGAACGACGACGAACGTTGCTGCTCCCATGGTATTGATATTGACTGCTGCCCAGCGGGGTGCGCGGATTATGACTGAGATGGTAAACCTGCCCGTTCAATTAACGGATGAAGAAGAGCAAGAACTTCAAGCATTCGAAACTCAACATCGCATCAAACGCCAAAAGGAAGAAGCGATAACCTTACGCGTTCAAGGATACGACGTCATGCGTCGAGCGCGTTTACCGCTGTATTTTCGCGCTCGTATTCGAGAGATGCGAGTAGGAGATACATTTCTAATGGGGTCGATTCGTCATATCTATGATGAAGAGGACACGGGCATGGATGATTACGAAGGTGTCGCCGAAGTTTACGTTGAACGAGAAGGCAAAGGGCTCTATCAACTTCGTTGTAACTGGAGTCTATTAAGCAAACCATCTCGCCCAATGACGTTTTCTCACGTCACGTTCAAATACGAAAAAGGCGGTGTATTTGCTTTCTTTGGCGAACACGCCAAAGAAGAACTACGCAGGATCTGTTTAATCAGTCGCTTCATTCAACGCCTCATCAAAAGTGCAGTCCCCGAAGACGTAGCTCCGTATAGTCAGCTAGGTATTCCTAACTTTCTGTGTGGCGTCAACATAGATAAAAATAACCTCACAACGCGCTTGTACTGGTCCAAAACACAAGAACGAAAAGTACGTTACAAATTCACCAACGAACAACTACCCAAGCCAATGATGGAGTGCATATTGAATATTGGGTTCTTAACGGGCGCCATTCCACTTGAGGATAAAGCAAAATGAAAGACCATCCTAAACACCTGTTTAGCATTAGCTTTGGCGATAAGGTTATATCAGAGCGTTATAACAATAACGTTATGGATGATCTGTATCGTCATCTCACAAACATCACCAAGATAAACATGACAACCTACCGAGCTGGATGTGCTATTGCAGAACTCATCATTCATTACGATAGCGAGAAAACATTTCTGCTAACGATATGGGAAAGTGAATTAAACTGCCCGCCATTATCTTCTGACGACATTCGTTTAGCTCATAAAGAGATCGCATTACCCGATATAGCGGACATCATGATATTCGTAACAACGTTGGCTCGTCATGCACATCTGTCCCCGCATTTACCATCGGATCAAAATTCAGCAGAAGTTCTCACTTACGTTTGATCCCGTATTTAATCCCGACCGTCTCGTCCTCACCATTTTTTCGAAGCAAAATGCAAAGGCAAAACACCAAGTAGTCACCTCGTCTTTGACTATAAGTCAATAGACTCATTATTAGCACCACAGTCTTCACAAGGTGCACCCAGCGCTTACCCACATATCCATCATGAGGAGGACTGGAAACCTTCAGGATCAATTTCCAGCCGATTGTGGAGATGTGGATAAGCGTATGAACCGTTAGGTTCAATTCATTGGTCTCTCTGACCGTTCAACATACACCCTGCACTTATCCAACTATCCATCATGAGGAAGACTGGAGACCTTTAGGACTTATCTCCAGCCGATTGTGGGGAGATGGGTAAGTGCGTGAGCCGTTAGGCTCAGACATCAACCAAAGGCAACACAAATTATGCAAGACATCATCAAGAAACTCAGCAACCCAAGACAAGCGAAAACGGTGCTCAAACACGCCAGTGTTGAGCAGCTTGAGCGCGTCTTAAATGTCATTACCGAGTTCAAAGAAGAGAAAGAACTGGAAGCTCAAATGCAAGCCGAGCGAGAGCAGCAAGAGCGCCTAGAGCTCGAAGCTCTGCGCGAGCAAATCATTAATAAGGGGCTTAACTTTGACAAGTTGTGTGACCTAATGAAGCCGAAAAAGAAACCTCGTAAGGCAAGCAAAAGCGACACCAACACGCCATCAAACACCTACGTTTATGGTGACAACAAGACGTGGAATGGCGTGGGCGAGGTGCCCGCGGAATTACAAAGTTTGCTCGATGAAGGCTTCGACCTTTCGGACTTTATCGCGCAGCCATAACTTCATTTTTTCACCTTAACACCGCCTTCTCCAAGCTCTCAATGCGCGGTTCACGCGCACCACTCATTGCGCCATTTCAATCCCCTAGGATTGTTAAATAGCGCAATGACGAACACGCAACATGACCATCCTTAAGGATGGGACGTGTTGTCCTTTCGTGAACGTCTCGTGTCAATTTTCCTTTCAAATTTCAATCCCAAAGGATTGTTAAAGAGAAAGGAAAATTCGATGCACGAGGAGTGAGCGCTTAAAAAAGCTCGCAAGCAAAAACGCGAAATGCGTCGCCGCCAAAGTGTGGATTCCGGCGTTCCACGCCCCACTTTGGCAAGACAAATTGAGCGAAACAGCGCGGGCTTTTTTGCTACGTGATGAGACTCAAGCTTCGCTTGAAAGCGAGTCCGTAGCCCTGGCTCCAAAAACATTCAATCGCGCGAGCGCCCCCTCTGCGGGGCTTGATTGATAATGATTTTTGGAGTGCGAAAGATGCACATCGAGAGCATCAAAGTCACTTTTCGCCCCAGCGAAAATGACTGAGACGGGGGAGCCGAAACAAACGCCCGCCCCAGCGAATAGGCGAGACCTCCCCAGAGGTCGGTTTGTTTTGGGGGCTTGCCCCCGAAAACCGTTGAGTAGGCGAGACCAAGCTCGTCTGGGTAGTTGAAAACGAGGCTTTTGAGCAAGCAAGGTACGCAGCGGCCAAAAGACGACAATTTTCACCTTTCAGAGGGGCTTGGTCTCGCGTAGCGAGGCGGTTTTCGGCCTTTAATTAGAAGGATCAGCACAGGGGCGTCCAGCCCCGAGCATGAGCATTCTAATTCATTGAAAAAGCGCAGCTTTTGAGATGATTATCCCTTTCGGGATAACCCCATGCCTTGGAGCGTTCAGCGTAAAGGCTTGGGCATCCATCGGCTACTCATATCGGCTACACCCTGTAGCCGATATGAGTAGCCGATAACTGTAGCCGATGATATTCAACTAAGGAGCATCAATATCATGTTTGATATGATCATCAATCCCATTTTAGATCTGTCTTTACTGGCACTCTCTCAACTGTATTTGCTGACGTTTTACTATGCCAGCGTACTCAGTTTTCTCTCCGGTTTGATCTCCCCAACGATCTACTTTGATAAACCGGAAAAAAACGAAAAAGGCTCCCTATTGCGACGCCTGTTTATCTTCGTTGCGATCTTACTTTTTTTGCTTGGGACACTCGCCAACGTCACCATCCCAACACTGATTGCTGTGGTGCAAACCGCCAGCTACGTACCCATTTCAGAATTGGTGTATCCGTTTATCTCGTACTTCTATATTCCGCTGTTCTTCGTTGGTGCGGGCACCCACATTGCCATTCGCCGAGTCGCGACACCACATCTGAACCAGCTTAAATCTAAGTTCACCAAACGCACACAAATGGCGCGTGATGAACGCACCGACGTGCGCACGGTAAAGCACTTTTTACCGGAAACGCTGGCGTACGATCCCGAAGACTACATTGATCTCAATAAAGGCGTGTTTGTCGGATTGGATCGCGTACATAAACCGCAATACATCCCACTGGCTGACTTCCAAAAACAGCACGCGGACATCATCGGCACCACAGGTGCCGGTAAAGGTGTCGCCTCAGGATTGATCTTGTATCAACTCATCCTTGCTGATGAAGGCGTGTTTGTGATGGACCCTAAAAATGATGAATGGGCACCGCATTTGATGAAGTACGCCTGTGAAAAAGCGGGCAAACCTTTCTACCTGATTGACCTGAATAAAAAAGTGCCTCAACTCGATCTCTTAGCGGATGCAACGCCGGAACAAATCGAAGAGATAATGGTGGCTGGATTCAGCCTTGCCGAGAAAGGCGACGTGGCTGATTTCTATCGTATCGACGACAGAAAAGCGGCCAGAGAAGCCCCAATGAAGGCAACGGAAGAAGAGCGTCAGTCATTCAAAGGACTGTTCAGTTCACTCTATGTTCAAGGTCTTGAAGACACCATCAAAGCGTTCTACGGCAAACTCGAAGAACTCTCGTTAGTCGAGTCCATTAATGCGGTTGGTGGCATGCGACTGCAAGATGTGTTCGACCATGGCGGCTGTTGTTACGTCATTGGCTCAATGCGTAATTCGAAGATATTGATCACGCAGAAGATGATCTTAATCCGTTTATTTCAGCTTGCTGAAATGCGCGATCGTGTAGCGGGTAAGCCGCGTCCCATTGCCATCTTCTTGGATGAATTGAAATACCACATTTCAAAACCAGCGATGGAAGGTTTGGGCGCCGCACGCGACAAAGGCGTGCACATGCTTCTTGCCCACCAATCGATTGCCGATTTAAAAGACTGTCCGGCCGATCTTAACGGTGATGCCGTGGTAGGTGCAGTGGTGGAAAACACCAAGTTCAAATTGGTGTATCGCTTACAAGATCCCGACACCGCCGAATGGGTGTCTAAAATGTCCGGCACCATCTTGGTGGATGACGAAACTCGCTATGTCGAATCCAGCAAAACGCTCAATGAAGTGGTCGATGATAAACGCAACATCAGAATGGCCGAGAGGCAATATGTCGATACCAACATGTTGCTCAACCTGCCCAACTTTGTGAGCTATATCTTCACAATGAATGACGTTCCCAAACCATCCTTGATTGCGCCGATCAAAGTACAAAAACAAACCCTCGTCACGTTTGATGAAACGCAAACTCATACCGCCAGTGACGATGAAAAAGTCGAAGAACAAACCGAAGCTCCAACTTCTGGTGAGCATCAAGAGGCCGAAGAAGAGAACAACATTGAAGCTGAAACCGAATCGATATCAGAAACAGAAACTCTCGACACTAATGAAGAATTTGATCTGGATGCGGTCACTCCTCTGCCCCCTAACAAGAACCCGACAGAGGCAATTCAATCACAAAAGGAAATAGAGGCAGCAGTTAAAACGTTAGAACAACAAATCGAAGGACTCAAAAAATGATAGTCAACACCAGACAATGGCACTCATGGCTTCGCTACATCAAACGAAAAATATTTCTCGGTTCACAACAAGAAGAAAAACGTGTCACGGTGCCTACAACCATTTTGGGTAACAGCCAAGAGTATGCATTAGAAGATATTGAACTGATGGGGATACCGGTTGTTGTCCACCCAATGGACGACAACTGGACGCCAAACAAGAAACCTCAACCTAAACAGGAGGCATTATCCAATGGAACTACGCACTAAACGACTGCTGTCTCTCTGGGATCATAAAACCTACACCAATCGAGCCCGTCCATTAGATAAACCTATTGACGGGCTTTTTGTTTATCAAAGTCTTTTTTCTGTGGAAGCCTTCGCATCACGACCCGCTCAAAACGTCACAACACAACTGGCGAAGGTCACTGCCGAAAGTTTGTTAGAAAAAATACGATCACTACGTGACGACATCAATCAACGACACCGAAACTTCATTAATAACATCGGCGAACTCGACATCAACACACACTCCACTCAAGCGTTCCAAGAGGCAGAAACAGAACAACGGTTATACACACCTGGCAGTGTCATGCTCATGAAAGTATTTATGGCCGCAGACCGTTATTTCGACACGCTTTACAAGGCAAGATTGAACGGCGAGCTCACCGAAACAGAATACGATCGACGACGCAATAAAATGGCGAAACAGATCACTCGAAACCTCAACCAAGTGAATGTTACCTGTCTTTCTTTTCATAAAGTGCGCAAAGAAGCGGAGGCTTCAATATGAGCCAATTGATCACCTCAAAGGCTGACCGCTACCAAAGACATTATGAAAAAATGGCGACTGTGATCCAATTCCTTAAAGAAGAGTCATACACAAACTTCGAAATTTTAATGCTGCTACTGGAGTACAAGGACAAAAATCCCTTATATCGGTTGCTCAATAAACTGGTAGGCCTTGGCTATATCCACAAACATGAGTTTGAATTTCAAACCGGTAAAATTTCAATCTGGGGGATCACCGATTTAGGACTGATACAAAACATTCAGAACATCAACGAAGATTTTCGTGCGTTCGATCCTTACCGCGTAAAATTCGGTACGCTGGAGCACAAGCTCATGAATCAAAAAGCACAGATTTATTTGCAGCGGAATGGCTGGACGAACTGGCGTAACGCCGATCAATATTCGTTTCGAAAAGAATATGATGTCGAACATCGCCCAGATGCCACCATCACAGCACCTAACGGATTTACCATCGCCATTGAAACAGAGCGCACTCTAAAAACGGTCTCTCGTTATCGCTCAATCCTTAAAAGCCACGTTCTCGCGCAAAAGAAAAAATACTGGAGCGCGGTGTTTTATGTGGTACTCAATGACGACATTCGCCAGCTATTAATCAAGCGCTTTGACCGCATTGAATACATTCCTTTCAGCGAATCCAAACACCCGTTTGAACATTACCGTTCAAAGCTCGTGCGTATCTTCACGCTCGACGAACTCAAAACCCTCACCCTTCAATAATTTCATCACTCACACCTCCCTATCGATGCGTCGCATCGAGGGACACTGACATCTGGAGAAAACATCATGCGCGTATTTATTGCAGAAAAGCCGTCGTTGGCGGCGGCTATCTTTAAAGGTCTCGGCGGTGACGTCAACACCGAGAAAAAAGACGGATACTATCAACATGGTCAAGAGGTGGTGACGTGGTGCGTTGGTCACTTACTTGCCCTGTGCGACCCAGAAGATTACAACATTGAACATAAAAAATGGGCCTTGTCGTACCTACCTTTGAGCACACACTACCCGCCAAGAATGAAGCCGCGTCAGGGGGCATCGAAGCAACTCAAAGTCGTGCTGAGCTGGATAGACAAAGCAGACAGCATTGTTCACGCAGGCGACCCCGACCCGGAAGGCTGTTTGTTGGTCGATGAGGTGCTGACCTATGCAAACAACACCAAGCCAGTGCAACGTGTCTTGATTGCCGATTTGAACGATAAGCCGGTGAAAGCGGCGCTGGCAAACTTACAGCCGAATGAACACTTCCAACCACTGACCCAAAAAGCGTTAGCTCGCGCTATCGCCGACCAAACCTTCGGTTATAACCTAACTCGCGCCTATACCCTTAAAGCGAGAGAGAAAGGTTTTGATGAAGTGCTCAATATTGGCCGAGTCATTACGGCTATGATTGGCATGATTAACGAGCGCACCTTGGCAAACCTCAATCACCAGAAAAGCTTTTACTACGAGTTATTTGGTCACTTTGATATGGGTGGCAACATCATCAAAGGCAAGCTCATTCCTGATGAAGCATTCGAGCTTGATGACAAAGGTCGTATGATTTCGTCACTGGAAGTCGCGGCGACCAAAGAAGCGGACACCGGAGCAAATGCGCATATCTCCAGCATTGAACAAAAGACGGAACACCGCCAACCACCAATGCCATTCAATCTGTCAAAGCTGCAAATTGAAGCGTCAAAGCGATGGGGCTATAAACCGAAAGACGTACTAGATACTTTGCAAGGGCTGTATGAGAAGCATAAGCTGCTGACCTATCCGCGCAGTGATAACCAGTACCTTTCCGATGCGCATCTGGAGAACCGCTCCAGTATCTTTGCGGCCATAACAGGGACACTGTCACATCTTGATACCGCCATTGAACACGCCGCGACGACCTCCAGTCACAAAGCCTTTAATGCCAGCAAAATAGAAGCGCACCACGCGATTGTCCCTACCGAGAAAAGCGGCGCGGGTATCGAGCTTAACGACCGTGAGCGAAACCTGTATGAATTGGTGGCCAAACGCTTTATTGCGTTGTTCTACCCTGGCTCCGTACGCGACAAAGTGGCGCTCGATGTGGACTGCACTGGCCGCTGCTACCGTGCCACCCAAACCACACTCAGCAAACAAGGGTGGGAAGTGCTGTTTAAAGGTGAACATCAAGACGAACCGAATCAAAACGCCCTAGACCTCACCTCGATGGTCAAAGGTACGCAAGGCTCGTGTACACAAGTGGATATGGAGCAGCGTGAAACCAAACCACCAAAATACTTTGATGACGCTAGCTTACTCAAAGCCATGACCCAAGCGGCCAAGTTCATTAAAGATCCGGAACTGCGCAAAACACTGGAGGCGAAAGACAAAGACACGGCCGGGGAAAACGGGTCCATCGGGACAGAAGCCACGCGAAGCGGCCATATTGAAAAGGTGGGTAAGCTGACACACCTTGTTCGCTTAGGCAAAGAGAAAGGCTACAAGAACCCGGTCTACAAAACGACGGAAGCGGGACAAGAGTTCTGCGCCCTCCTTCCTGATGAGATCGTACGGCCAGACATTTCCGCTATTTGGGAGGGCAGCTTAGATAAGATTTCGAAGCAGCAGCTCAATATTGAATCGTTCTTAAGTGACGTAAACAAGTATATCCATCTCCAAGTCGAGCACGTCAAAACACACGGTGTGCCTTTCGTGAAGCGCAGCGGCGTGACTTGCCCAACCTGCCAACAAGGCACGCTCATTAAACGCCCTGGCAAACATGGACCATTTCATGCCTGCAATCGCTACCCTGACTGTAAGACGACGTTCCCTGACGACAACGGTAAACCAAACTTCAACCCCAAGCCACGCCAGAGTGTTGTGCCAAGCACAGAAGAGTTCTGCAAACAGTGTGGCAATCCGCTTGTGCGAAGACCAGCCAAGAAAGAAGGATCATTTTGGTGGGGATGCAGTGGCTTTCCGAAATGTAAGGTGCGCTATTTTGACCAAAACGGCAAACCTGACCGTGATCGAGGCGAACTCTAACACTGAACAAACATCACAGCACGTGATGATGTTAACCTTCCTTCAAAGTGCTGATTTATCTTAGCGCCATGGAAGGTGCTAAGATAAATACACCACCTCCCCATTCAGTACGATAGAGCGTTATCCAAATGCGAGACAATCACGATCCTTGGGTGTGCTTAGAGGATGATGAAGATGACTATGTCCTCGAACGATTTGAGTTGCGAGTTCACGGTCGTAAACCACTCGTTCTCAATCGCCCCTCGTTTTCCAAACTCATGTTCGTCACCCAGCAGTATCTCCACACGTCACAGGAAACCACCAAGCGAATATTAAGAGCCACCATCTTAGAAAGTGCTGAGCCCTTCACGGCGGATGAACACTGCCGATTGGTCTCTGCACTCGAAAGGCACTTAGCTGACGTCCATGAATGAAAAAACCCGATAACATCATCATGTTATCGGGCTATTTGGTGTCATCAGTGTGTTTGTGTTTGGCGGTTTTACAACCATTCTTCAGCACATTCATGTGTTATCGCATCAGTGGTTTCAGTGATCGTGGCAGACTGAAACCCGCCGACGATGGGATTTAACGCTAAATTCGCTACTCTCTTCGCCTCATCAAAGCAAGGAAGCACTGCAACGTACTCCTTACCCCAACTCACTTCAAGCGTAACTCGGCAAGCACCTTTATACCCAACCGAAACATGAACTTCTGCATCAAGCCGGTGTTCATCGCCGTTCAATAATGAATTCATCAGCGCGCCCTCGTTAAAGAGCATTAGAAGTGATGCACTGGAATGTTAAACCAACACACCAATGCATCGTAGAACGCCGAAATAACAGGGTGTTCTGCGCGATAGTTTGCCTTCTCAAGCTCCGTTATTTCTAATTCCAAGTCTAATGCTAACTCTGGCACTTGAGCACAAACCCACTCAAGATGCATCGCTTCTTCTGATTGATCATTGTCCTCGTAAGGGGCAACAACCGCAGGGAAGCGCGTTTCGGCTTCTAACGTTCTCGCATACATCTTCTCGATGATCCGTCTCGCGATGTGTTGATCCCATAGCACGTAGTTTTCCAAACGTTGAAATGAAAAAAACACAGAAACCAGAGTGTTCGCTTCGATCTTCATTGCTTCATCGATGAGCGCTAACTTTGATTGATTTTGGTGAAACATAGTGTGTACCTCTAAAAAGAATCGTCATTGTAAGTTGCTTATTCTTCTGGCGTTGCCAGCCGAACTAGCAACGCCGCGGAGTACCCGCTATCTGTAAAGTATTACTGTGTAACAACACGTCACGACAGACGTGATTCAACGTGAGTGTATGGTTGAGCCCCTTTCTGGACGCCCTCCCAAATATCACGCCATACGTTAATAACCGAACCACAACTTAGGCAGTTCAACACCACACTGCCATCACGACCAACCATAATATGATTGTGTGTGGCGCTGTGGCATCGAGCGCATGGGTGCAAACCCGCAAAGCTGACACCGGCACTGGCAAGAGCGCAAAGATTCAGGACCAGCCCCTCTTCATGAAGCGGACTTTGTGTTTCAATCCAGGCTTCATTGACGCCGCACCAAATGTACAAGCGCCCCTCTTCTGTCAGTGACAAGTAGCTATGACGCGCTAAATGATAGTGCGTCGCCACCTTCGATGGGGTGTTTTCAAAGATTTGTTGGGTGTTCACGATAGCATCAAGTTTTAACATTAGACTTCTCCAATAAAGTAAAAAAGAGAAGCCCCACAGGACTTCTCCTGTGGTAAAAAGCGCTTAACGCTTCAATGGCTTAAACCATTAGTTAATCACGCGAGCAATGTTCTCCCACTCAGCGTGTTCTCTGGCGTAATCCATGAGCAAAACTTGATGCTCACTGAGGTTATCCAGCTCCGCTTTGTTGCCCTTTTGATAAGCAGACATGGCGCAGTTGCCCAACATAATTATCCAGATACAAATCCCGGCGGCTTCCTTAGAAAGCGATGCCGACGCACAGTTGTAATCATTATTGACAGCGACAGGCTCCCCCATTTCTGGATAAGCAAACTTCCCGCCATTGCTTAACGTCACAAACTCCCAGTAACCACCAGAATAATCCGGTAAAAACTGATCAGAAAAATGATACACAGCTTGCTCAACCGTGAGGTAGTTTGAGGTCATTGATGGATAAAAATTAGGGCGTTCCTGAGTGGGAACAATTGATGCAGTAATCATGACGATCACCTTTGAATTGATGGATTGACAACAAGCGAGGCTATCAATCATAATCTTGGGCTCTGGCACCACTCGATTATGAATGGTAGCACTGGCCAAGATTTACAACGTCTGATGCGTTGTGCTGCTAGTATAACGAAGTGTGAAAAAGCTCGTCAATCAATGACGGGCTTTTTTCTTATCAAAATCGGCTAACATGCCACTCAATTGAAGCTCTGTCCCTCCTTTTTCTAGGTGGTCTTGATAGCGACGCTGGGCATGAACCTTTTTCACGAGCAGTGCTTGACGCTCTTCGGGTGTGCGTCGAGGGAAATGGCTTTCGGTTTCATGTGCCAAGGCAAACTTGAAGTCCTCATTTTTGCTCAGCAAATAGAGGTCGAACATCATGTCATCGAATGAGCAGTAAACTTGGCTTTCAAAGTTCTCTCTTAGAGACAGGTTTGACTCCCCGTCATCGTAAAAAACAGCCCAGTTTTAATCGCTTCTATTTTTTTCATTGCGCCTCCATTTAAATGCATCCAAACGCATAGATTAACCGATCCAGATTGAACAAAAAAAAGCCCGATCATGCAATAACATGATCGGGCACTTTCGCTATGCCGCTTTAGAAATCTTCATTTCGTTCAGCGACATGAGGTATTGATGCGCTTTACTGGCTTGAGCGGCGGCTTTAAAAACATAACGCTTGTCGTTTTTCAACGCCTCCAACCAGTTTGCGATATAAGATTCGTGTTGAACGTCACCAACTATCCCCAAATCCGCCATGGTAAAAGCGGCCCCGAGTTCAGCGATTAATTCTTCAAAAGCGTAATCCTTGCTACCAAACCGCCCTTTGCTGTCACGATCTAAACGAGATTGATGTCCCGTCCAATGCGTCAACTCATGCATAATGGTGGCATAGAGATCGGCTGTCGAAACGAACCTTTCACGATCAGGGATGACAACTTCATCCGTAGATGGACGATAAAACGCTTTCTGTCCACCATAACGAATAGATACCCCCGTCTGCTGAATGAAGCGCTCAGCTTCATCAATCAATGCTATCTCATCACGTTCAGGGCGCGCCATGGCCACTTCATCGTCTTCAATACCATCAATTTGATCAACGTTAAAAACCTTAAAGGTTCGTAACATCGCGTAGGTATCTTGCTCGTCATTATCATCTTCGTGCCGGTTTTTCTTCTCCACGATTTTGAAAAAGAAAATCGCTGTCCCTTTTTCACCCTTTCTAACCTGGCCGCCAAGCGCTTTCGACTGCTTGTACGTCAGCCATTTGTTGGATGAAAAGCGGTTAAGCTGCGCACTCATCCAAAGTAACATGATATTCAACCCTTTATATTCGGTTTGACTCTGATAGTTACATGGAATGCCTGATGCGTGGGTCACATCCCAAGGGCATGACCAAGGTTTAACCCCTTGCTCTAGCGCCTCGATGACTTGATTGGTGATGTCTTGGTAAAAATCGTTTTTCATTGGTTTTGTAGCCATGTCGCTACTCCTTGAATGAGTAAATTGATAACAATTTGCTTATTCGGCTGGCAACGGCCAGTCGAACTGGCGTTGCCTGCGGAGTCGTTCCGCTACAGAAGGGGGTCACTTAGTCACATAAGAATGTCACCTTGATGACAGGCTTGTGACCTAAGTGGTAAGCGTCTCCAAAAAGTAACAGCCCCATAAAGGAGTAGTATTGGATGTCACTCTGACCAACCGTCTTTAGATTTTCATTGTGGATCACCGTATCACCGGCGTTGATGGTTTTGATGTGCACTTCTTCTAAGCGTATAGCGCTTGATTTTTGGAAGCTCGTACCCAGCTCTAGCATCAGACGTCTCCTTTAAAATAAAACAGGAGAAGCCCCCACAGGCCTTCTCCTGTGGTGATTACAACGCGCTGAGCGCTAATGAATGGATGTGATAAAGTGAGCAATGCTATCCCACTCTACGTGCTCGTTCGCGTATTCCATAAGTCGCGAATGATAATGGCTGAAATTGTCCATTTCGACAAAATGGTCTCGTTCAAGCGCCACCGTTGCACAGGTTCGTAATGTCACCAACCAAATACAAATGCCTGCCGCTTCTTGAGAAAACGCATGCCAGGTATCGTGATTCGGATCGTAGAAAGTGACGGGCGCCTCCATAACCGGATAGGCGAACCGACCACCGTTACTTAGTGTCAGAAATTGCCAATACCTTCCCCCCTTCCTGTAATACCCCTTTAGGTATAGTTCAGAGAAGCGGTGGATCGTTCTTTTCAAAAAACGAAATTGCTTTGTCGTGGATGGATAAAACGTTAAACGTTCTTGCTTGGGTATCATTGCGGCAGTAATCATGACGATCACCTTTGAATTGATGGATTGAAGACAAGCGAGGCCATCAATCATAATCTTGGGCTCTGGCACCACTCGATTATGAATGGTTGCCTTAGCCAAGATTTACAACGTCTGATGCGTTGCGTCTCCAGTATATCGGAGTATAAAAAAGCCCGTCAATTTAATGATGGGCTTTTTTGAGGGGAAAATCAGAAAGAGCGCTGCTGGTCTCTTCCTCAGAGCCTCCGTTTTCAATGTGCTCTTGATAGCGTCGTCGTGCATGAACTTTTTTGATGATGATGTCCTGCCGCTCTTCTGCCGTGCGTCGCGGAAAATGGCTGTCCGTTTCATGCGGTAAAGCGAATTTAAAATCATCATTTTGGCTAAGCACGAGCAAATCCGCCATGTAGTCTTGGTAAGAGGCGTACACCACGCTTTGAAATGACGCGATACATTCTCGGGTCTCTTGACCATCATCAAACATCCATTCATCCGTTATGATTGCTTCGATACGCTTCATGTCTCTTCCTCGTTGTTAGGGTTTCATATATTCCGTTGCCAGTTACTTAAGAGCCATCAGGAACTGGACGGCTCTTAAGTAACTGCCCATGTTCAATGATGATATGACCGCCCCCTCCTTTTAGGCTCAGTCGTCATTGCCCTCTTTATTTCTCGTCGGTGAATGTGCCGAAAACCGTAATTAAGGCATCAACAAACTCACCCGCTTTAACCTCCCCCAGAAAGCACGGCTTGAAATCGTCGGTTGCCATGTATTTTTTCTTGGCTGGCACATAAACCATCGAAGCAGGGTTCGCCGCTAAATAGTCTTGAAATACCTTGCTCACCTTTTGCCGACCTAAGCCCAGGTGACGGTAAATGTCTTTACTGGTAACGTGACCGTTTAGAAGTAGCTTGGCATCAATCAGCTTTAAAACGGCATCATCGAGCAATGGTTTAGACATGCAACTCCCTCTCTGCTCGCGCATTGGCTTGGCGTTTGATCTCTTGGGCTTTCATGACTTTAGCGCCCATGATGACGACTCTCAGAAAGCCTTGTTTGGACTCGGTTTTGTTCCAGTTATCGAGGTTCTGCCGGGTAGTACATGCGTACATCGCTAATTCATCAACGGTATTAAAGCCGGCCATTTTGCTCAGCTCTGACAACTTATAATCGGGTATAAAGCTCAAAGGATACCTCCATCATCGTAAGTAAAAATAATTTACCATTAAATACAAATCAGTAAAACATATTTACGCAACACAAGCAATCCGTATAAATAATTGACGAATCAATCACATTTAGAGTCCTTCGCGGCAGCTTGAACGGCTTTGAGAAATCGTCGAGAAACAAAACGATAGAGAGGGAAGTAGAAAGCTTTAAACAGACTACCGATTCACTGTCAAACCTCTCTTGATAATAAGGCATCACTCAAAAAAAAAGCCACCGTGAGAGCGGTGGCAGTAACAAAATTGACTTGTCGATTTTACACGTTGGAGTGTTGAGTAGTGCTATAAACAAATACTCGTCAGATGTATAAGGCAAATCGGAGTGAAGTAACTTGCCTTCGTTAAATACACTAACGCCCATCGCACCAAGTAGCAATGCTATTGCATATCATTTACAAAGCAATCGTGAGATATGTCGCTCCCCTCACTTTTTGAGGCTTTATTAATCACTGTTCCGTTATTAGCCATGTGACGACATGACATTACTTGCGCCTCACTCCCAAAGATACTTTCTTGATACAGATAAAGACCAGCACAGAGCATAACCGCATTGATAACCGCCAAACACAAGCAGCGTCAAAATAGTAATAGACAAACAAAAGGATAGAGAGGGGCGCTGAAAAGCTTTAGAATGGCGTTGGGTGCTCTTGGTGTTTCTGCCATGAGCATTTCACTTGAGCATATTTGCAAGTGGTAGAAAGAACAAAGCCCCGAATGAACTGTAAATTCAAACGAGGCGATGTACATGTACTTTGCAATACAAATACTAGCCTCTTCATCGAGTGGAGGCAATGAAAAATGCCAAAAAGTAAAACCGCCCTGATGGGCTTAGTGGTCATTTGCATCACAATACTGTGTGGACTTCTGATAGTCCGAGACTCGCTTTGCGAGGTTCGGTATAAAGGAGGCGGCACAGACTTTCTGGCACGCTTCGTTGTCTACGAAACACGTATGAAGTAGCTGGACAGGAAGAGGGGCAACCCTCTTCCTGATTCAGTATTGTAACGAGACAGGCCAACGAGCACCCATATTCTAAAAACTAATCCACAACGTTACCTTGGCTATGCAAATCAAACGAGACTTTGACTACTACCACAACCTTCACAACGTCATTACCCACGCCCTGCTTCATTTGCTGTGTCGGGTGTCCGTATCCACCCGCTTTGTACCAGTCGCGACACGCAATGACATTCTGATCAAATACCTCAAACCAAAGCTCAACGATAAGTCCTTATCGAATATCAAAAAAGACATCAAACTGATGCTCAGCGTAGCGAGAAAACAAGGGGGAAACTTAGAGATGCGATTACATGAACTGAACTCACAAGCAAATCGAACGAAACTTGTTGGCGCTGAAAAGCTGTATAACTTACTGGTTCATTTATATGACGCAGAAGGGATCGAGTCACGATTGTTTGAAGAAGGTAGCGAAGCGGAGCCTGGCATAATCTATATGCTTGAAGAACAAATCGAACACGGCTTTGATCAAGAGCACAAGCAAGTTACCCCACTATCATTATTAATCCAATTAGAGCGCGCGCCAGAGCTCATCGACTCCATCAATAATCACGGCCTGTTCCTTGCAGAAATGAAAGAGTGGAACATCGAGACGCATCAAGCGCATATTCTCGTGCACCCAGTTCACCATCATGTGTAATACTGCGACGAAATGTTGTATTGTTAAATGCAGACCAATTAATGGATATCGATTTTATGCCGAGTTATCACATCACGTACTTCAATGTAAAAGAAAGGAAAATTGATGAAGAAAACATCTTTATGAAAACCCTAGGGGGAGCAAAGCGATCTGCGCTTCACCATTCTCCTGACAATACTCACCACATTGAAATCAAAGACCTAATGGAAAAAACCTTAGCACGCTATAACGAAAGTGACGGCTGGAACGATACTTCCTCAGAAGAATAGCGCCAATAGTTTATTTTTTATCATAGTCTTAGCACCTACTGGAAGCATCTCGCTTAGACTTTACCCACTTTCGGCAAATGCTGTACTGACCTTCATGAGATAATGGAGATAAAAGACGATTTGGTCAACTTACCAAACCATGAACCAATTATCTCAGCTTAAGATAGTACAACTGGGAAGTCATTGCTTCTTTAAGCAGATCAACCAATATTTTCCAGCCATTGAACCAATAGAGCAAAGCATGGAGCAATAAAAAAACTCCACACGCCAATACAATTAACCCACATAAATACTCTAAATTTCTTCGATGTGGTGGTCATCCTATGCTTAATAAATGGGTAAGCGAGCCAGTACCCAAACAATCGAGTTCCAATTGCATAGGACATTTGATAATCCCAGCGCATGTAGCCTTTCTCGTCGTAATACTTATTTAAATTTTTCGCCAATTGTTTATCAATAAAGACAATTCTTTCGATATCACCTAGTGAGACCATTGCGCTCATAATCACACCAGGAATAGACCAAAGGACTAAATATCCACCGAAAGTCATACCTAAAACAATGGCAATCATCTCATACCAACTCATAACACTTCTTCTTCAATATACTCCGACAGTTCAACACTTTTCTCGTACAAGAAGTAAATACTATCACCAACAGTCTTTCCTATAGCCGAGCCCGCAATACCACCAATAGCGCCTCCAGCTACAAAAGCTCCAATAGCAGCAATTGCTAACACAGGAGCAGAGGTAACACCAACAACGCCTAGAACCAAAATAGTGCCAGTGGAAGCCATATTTCCACCCACTGTACCGCCACCAATACCACCAATAAATCCAACTACTTCACGAGTTGTTACTTTGCCACACTCTCCTGAGCTATCAACAGAACAAGCATCATAAATATTCTTGGCGCCACTCGCAGCGCCAAGTACCAATCCTACGTAACCGACTCCACGAGATGTAGCAATACCAATTGCCACATTTGCCATACGCTTGCCTAAATTAGGCACTATACCTTTTGCGATAATCTCATCGGCATTATGAATGATTGAGCGAGTTGACAGTTTGAGGTTGCGTTTAATCTGAGTATAAACAGGGATTTGAATGCTACGCTTGGATAACGCGGCAAAGCTACCATCTAACTTTTTAAATAGCGAAGCTCGCTCTGCGACAAAAGAACCGTAGTTAACACCACCAACGCGACTCGCCATCGCTACCTGTGATACGTAAAGGTGGTTAATTTCAAGAAGCACACCATTGATGTTTTTTAAATGCTGCTCGACACCAACCGCGATAGCACCAACCCCCATTGATGCGTAAGCATATAAGTCACTTGGAAGGCCGTCAGCTTCCAGTTTTTTCATTGCTTCTTCAGCGTAATAATCGAGTAACTCAAAATGGCGGTTAGCAGTAGCAACTTGCTCTTCAGTCAGCTTCGCTAATTCGGTGCTGGCCGCTTTTGCTTCTTCAATAAGAGCATCAAGTCTTTTCTTATCTGCTGTTGCTGTCGGCTCCATCGTTGGCAAAACAACGATTTCGCCTTGTAAGGCAGGCTCGTTGAGATGCTCATTTGATTTTTTGATTAAGTCTTGGATTTCTAAAGGAGTTTCAGAAGTAAACAATTCAGCCCAAAGACGTTGTTGAGGTATGGTCTCTTCCACCTGCATCCAAGCTAGGTCGAATCTCTTTTCTTGTTTTGGTGATTGTGCTTTTTCATACTCAACAACAGAAGCACTTAATGGTGTTAATTGTTCAAACACAGATCGAATTGGCTCTGGTTCTTTAAACTGATAACGGGCCGACTTTGCCGCATGAGCTGAAGCTTTAGCTGTTTGAGCATTCAAAGGAACTCTCAGCCCAAAGGGGAGATCACTTCTGATATCGCCAACACGATCCAAAACGCTATCAGTTCGCGGTAACCCTTGCACCACGAGAACATACATCCCACTAGATAATTCAAACGTAGAGTGAATTCCAAGTTTGCGACAATAAAAATCTAAAGCTTTAGGGTGAACAACAAACTCGATCTCATGTTGCTTAACGTTAAATAATGGTTTCGTTTTATAGATCATGTCTAACGTGCATCCAAAGTAGTAAAGAGGACTTGAGGAACTACATTATATGGAACTGAAAAAGTAACGCTCACCTAAATTCATAGGTATTAGAACGAAAACCATAGGTATTACGTTTGAACAATAAAGTCTGAGCGATTGATGGCACTTAATGAAAAATCTCGTTCATTTCTGGACGGGGTTTGAGTAATGACAGAGGTGGAGAGACTCGAACTCCTAAGCAGTCTGACTGGAGAAGATCAATTGCTATACTATTTTGAAACGACCTCTCACTTTTTCACCATCAAAAGGGCATTTACGTAGAGCCTCACCGCTATCTTTTGCTCTAAGGTCTGCAGACAGGGGATAAGCTTATAGGGTAACTAACTACCTAGAACACAGAAAACCAATGATGTGCTGATGGAGCAGGCATATAGAAGAGGCTGCCTTTGGCAGCCTCTGGGTGACAGGAAAAAACAACTGAAAGCCATCAACCCTTGTTAAATTATTTGAACTCGACCAAAAAGTAACGAATGTCTTGCTAACAACTAAAGCCCGTTTGTAACCAAAGTGTCAATCTCAAGCAATACGTTATCAATTGGTTTGTCTTCACCTTTCAATGCATGAGCATCTTTTGATAGTTCAGACAACTTAGCATGTACTGGATCATTCTCATCATATTGAGGAATGTTTACTGGAGGGCGAATTTTGAACGAACGGCTATCGCTAGAATTCTCCATATATGATTTAACACTTGGAGCGTTCAAAATAGCACATATAAAATGCGCCTCCGCTAGGCTGATGAAAGTCCCATCTTCACGCTGGGAAATACTAACTGCATGGTTCTGAAAAAGAGGCCTTTTCATCTCCCCCCATGGAGTCTCTAACTCGCTAATAACCGCAGCTTGCCATTTCGTATTGTCGCGAAAACATACAAAATGACTGCCATATGTATAAGCACCCACACGCGCTAGAGAATAAAATGCACTTATATTCTTTTCGCCTATGATCTTGTCATTATAATCGGTTTGTTGCTCCAGAGTTTTTTTGTTTTTCAAAAAATATTTCGCCAATAATGGGGATCTTTTTGTAAGTTCACTAGGAGGAAGCGCCTTTCTACTTCCCTCTTCATAAGGAAACGGTACATAGTAAGAGGTTTGTTTAACTGAGAAAGGTTCAATATCCACGCCTTTCACCAATGGATGGACAAACTCTTTCTCCAAAAGAACATTTTGCTTAACTATCTTATGTTTAGATCTTGTTCCCCCCTGGTAGTTGGTAAACTCTAGTTTACCAGAGGTGGTCTTAATGTAATCTAGCAAAAACAGTTCTTGGGGAAAGAATTCTACACCTTCTCTCCCTTTATAACTAGAAACCCCAACAATTGCTTTATACTTTTGAAGTTGCTCTTCATCCTCTGCATAACTAAATATATTATTTAGAGTATGTATCGTTCCTGCTAGCTTAGAGTTAACATCAAAACTAATTGCAACATTTTCATAACTGGTCTCTTGTGCATATGCACTCAAAGGAGGAGATCCTTTCTTTTTATTTATACAATGAACAGGCACTCCAGTCTCATAGTCAACAAACTTCCTTGAATAAACATAAGTGGAAAAATTAATTGTCACAGGTTTGAATGGATGTCCAGATTTACCCCAATCAAATAACTCCTGAAGATACAAATTACCTTTTGATGTCCAAAACTCCCTGAATCCTTCGTAGGTCTGCTGGAAAATTAAATTATG
This sequence comes from Vibrio sp. K4, assembly GCF_051122595.1. NCBI lineage: Bacteria > Pseudomonadati > Pseudomonadota > Gammaproteobacteria > Vibrionales > Vibrionaceae > Vibrio > Vibrio sp. K4. The sequence continues at coordinate 29,174 of NZ_CP178580.1, read as the reverse complement.
TGGCATTAGAAAAGAGAGAATACCTTCTTGTGCGAGCCAGTTTTCGGCCGCAACATTAGAAATCAAAGCACAGATATTCAGATTTATTCCACCTGTGACTCCATCCCCTGAAAAAAGATGTCTTTCCAAACAAAGCTCTTTAATTCTAGAGCGATATCCAGCAGGTAAATTCTTCCAGTCAATCCATGGAGGATTTCCTACAATTAAATCAAATTGTCCAATATTAGCAGTAGTTAAGAAGTTTGTAACAATCCTAGCCCAAATCCCATTCCACTCTTGATTTTCTAGTTCGATAAACTTCTCAGATAATGTCAAGATACTAGACTTAACTTCTTCAGTTTTATCTTCGTCATCACACAAATTAATTAAAGATTCATATACAGCATCTACATCTAAAGCTTTGATATGATATTCAATGTTAGACATTGTTTTTGAGAATAACGAAGAGTCAGAAACACATGACTTGGGAATAATTATTTCCAGAGGCCCCTTCAGAGTGTTAATAGTATATTTCAAACATTGAACACAATCCAATATGTACTCAGATGGAACATATGAGGAGTCCCCGAGATAAATCGGTATTTCAATATCCAAGTTATCTTCTAGCAAATCTGATATGTTAATAAAATAATTTATTCTTGCAGTTAGTACAGCTAAAGGGTTTAAGTCTATTCCCTTAACAGAACCAAGAACATTTTCTAATTTGTCTTCTTGTGAAGGCTTTGTTGCGTAATTCAGACGAGAAACCAAACCTCCTAAAGTTGAGCGACTGTTATACAATATACTGAGTTTCAGGCATACCAAGCCCTGTAAGTTTGTTCAGTGCTTTGATCATGGCGTAAGTCTCGCCAACCTGAGCGTTGTAATTTCTTAGACTTAATTTCCCACCTAGCAACTGTTTTACTCGGTACATTGCGGTCTCTGACAGAGAGCGCTTATGATAGCCATACCGCTTTTTCCACTTCTTGTTGGAGCCGTAGAGCTTCTGGCAACCTACCGCTAAGTTACGAGGATGCCCTTGTTCCCAGAAGGCTGCTCCTTCTCTTGGCGGGATGAGCGGAACAGCTCGCTTGATCCGTATGGCATCATGGCAATTCCTTGTGTCATAAGCGCCATCGCCTGATATCTCAATGATTTTACGACGTGTTTGCTTGAGTAAGTTGGGGAGCACTTCGGCATCAGTTACGTTAGATAAGCTCAGCTCTGCTGCGACTATTTCGTGGGTGCTTGTATCTACCGCGATATGCAGCTTACGCCAGACTCTTCGCTTCCCATCAGTTCCATGCTTCTTGACCTTCCATTCACCTTCGCCATAAACCTTGAGGCCAGTGGCATCAATGGCCAGATGTTGTATTGCTCCTCTGGTTTTGGTTTTAAATGAAACTTCAACTTCCTTAGCTCGGCGGCTTATACAGGTGTAGTGCGGGCAAACAAGCGGGATGTTAGCCAGCTTAAATACGGAGTCTAGAAAACCTTGCAGCGCTCTCAAGGGCATAGAGAAAACGCGTTTCACCATCAGTGCGGTAGTAATGGCTAAGTCGCTGAATCGGCGAGGTCTACCACGCTTGCCTTGTTTGTTTTGCTTCCACTCAGCTATCGCTTCCTCATCAATCCAAAAGGTCAGAGAACCACGGTTGATTAAGGATTTATTGTACTGCTTCCAGTTAGTTGTTTTGTAACGAGGTTTAGGCATGAGGCTACGACGATTGATGGGCGTAGCCGCTCAGATCGTAGTTTCTTGATTTAGTTCCATCGAATTACGCAACAAAGCCGTTGCTTACTTGAAATTTGGTAAAGACTATCCTGCTGGCGTTATTGTTTATAAGAATATGATTCCGGTGGTTGGTAGTGATCAACTTGTCAAATAAGCATTTAAATTATGAAGGTGATATATGAACGTATTAAAGGTTATAGATAAACATATTAAAAACGATTCAACGGAGCATGATAATTTAGTGACTTTTATTGATGTAAATAGAGAGGTGATACCAAACGCAGATAAGATAATTGATCTTTTGTGTCGCCATGAAACAGAAACAAAACGCTATCATGCAATGTTACGAACTGAAATTGTTGAACTACTAAAAAGAGGAAAATAAAATGAAATTTATAATTTTAATATTAGCATTTTTATTGTCCGCTTGTTCCACTCAGCCAGTGCTTCAAGCGTCCCATTCGAAAGATTTTTATCCGGCAATGGGACACTCTTTTGTTCCTTTGGATACCACAGATTTTGCATACGGCATTACTAATAATCATGGGGCAATCGTTGTTTCTGAGGACGGCGTTTATATGATAGTAGCAGCCCCGCAAGTCGGCTGTATGATGTGTGACGGCGAGTTTAGGTTATGGTTAAGCGTTAACGGAAAGTACGTTGAAAACTCAAATGTACTGCTTAACGTTGACGACTCAATTAAGGATGTAATCATTTCACAAGGCGCAATCCCTCTAAAAGCTGGCGATGTTGTGCAAGTAATGATGTATGGAGACAACGGAATTGGGCTTGAGGCAATCAACCGTGCAAACGAACCCTTAGTGCCAGCGATCATTTTTACCATGTATAAGGTAAGTAACTAATGAAATGGTTAATGCTTATTTTTATTGGTGGTTGCACCGTAAATTTTCAGGTTGAAACTACTTCTACAGCACAAAGTGGAAATGGTGAACTTGCGGAAGTCATTGAAACAAAAGAAACAAGCGAAACGGATGCCCAAGTCTTTCCTGTAAAATGAATTAGTTAACATATATTGATCATAAAAATGCATTCTTTTTTACAAAGTAACATTTCATTTATGTTTGTTTTCTTATTGATGCAACACGTTTAACTTAAACGTGTTGCATAATTTTGTGCAATTTAATAGGAGAACATCATGAGTAACAATATAAAACATGAAACTGACTATTCTCACGATTGGACTGTCGAACCAAACGGAGGCGTCACAGAAGTAGACAGCAAACATACACCTATCATCCCGGAAGTCGGTCGTAGTGTAGACATTGAGAATACGGGACGTGGGGAGCTTACCATTCAATACCAATGGGGTGCGCCATTTATGGCTGGCGGCTGGAAAGTGGCTAAATCACATGTGGTACAACGTGATGAAACTTACCATTTACAACGCCCTGATAATGCATTCTATCATCAGCGTATTGTTGTAATTAACAATGGCGCTAGTCGTGGTTTCTGTACAATCTATTACCACTAAGAAGGTGCTCACATGACTAACGAATACGTTGTAACAATGTCATCTTTGACGGAATTTAACCCTAACAATGCTCGTAAAAGTTATTTATTTGATAACTATGAAGTTGATCCTAACTATGCTTTCAAAGCAATGGTTTCATTTGGTCTTTCAAATATTCCTTACGCGGGTGGTTTTTTATCAACGTTATGGAATATCTTTTGGCCAAATACGCCAAATGAGCCAGATATTGAAAACATTTGGGAACAATTACGTGACAGAATCCAAGATTTAGTAGATGAATCGATTATAGATGCCATCAATGGAATATTGGATAGCAAAATCAAAGAGACACGCGATAAAATTCAAGACATTAATGAGACTATCGAAAACTTCGGTTATGCTGCGGCAAAAGATGATTACATTGGTTTAGTTACTCATTACTTGATTGGACTTGAAGAGAACTTTAAGCGCGAGCTAGACGGTGATGAATGGCTTGGTTATGCGATATTGCCTCTATTAGCAACAACTGTAAGTCTTCAAATTACTTACATGGCTTGTGGTCTGGATTATAAGGATGAATTCGGTTTCACCGATTCTGATGTGCATAAGCTAACACGTAATATTGATAAGCTTTATGATGATGTATCGTCTTACATTACAGAACTCGCTGCGTGGGCTGATAACGACTCTTACAATAATGCAAACCAAGATAACGTGTATGATGAAGTGATGGGTGCTCGTAGTTGGTGTACGGTTCACGGCTTTGAACATATGCTTATTTGGCAAAAAATCAAAGAGTTGAAAAAAGTTGATGTGTTTGTTCACAGTAATTTAATTTCATATTCACCTGCTGTTGGTTTTCCTAGTGGTAATTTCAACTATATTGCTACAGGTACGGAAGATGAAATACCTCAACCATTAAAACCAAATATGTTTGGGGAACGTCGAAATCGTATTGTAAAAATTGAATCATGGAACAGTATTGAAATACATTATTACAATCGCGTAGGTCGACTTAAACTAACTTATGAAAATGGGGAAGTGGTAGAACTAGGCAAGGCTCATAAATATGACGAGCATTACCAATCTATTGAGTTAAACGGCGCTTACATTAAATATGTTGATGTTATTGCCAATGGACCTGAAGCAATTGATCGAATCGTATTTCATTTTTCAGATGATCGAACATTTGTTGTTGGTGAAAACTCAGGCAAGCCAAGTGTGCGTTTGCAACTGGAAGGTCATTTTATTTGTGGCATGCTTGCGGATCAAGAAGGTTCTGACAAAGTTGCCGCGTTTAGCGTGGCTTATGAATTGTTTCATCCCGATGAATTTGGTACAGAAAAGTAGTAAATAGTAAAAACCGTCCATAAGGACGGTTTTTTTTATGCTTCAATATCGAACATGACATTAAGACCGTTAATTCTATGTCTTAGATTGCAACGCCTTGCTTTGAACTTATAACTTAGCGTATCACCGCCTCCAATATTTTTAGCTGTAACCACTAATTTAAATGCAGCGCCATTAAAGAAATTTCCTTGCAGCATGATGTTTTGCTTCTTTCTAGACGCCATATATTTTTGTAAATGTTGATTGTTCATATTCAATTTATAACCGCGTACGTTTGGAAGAAAGATTTCCTCTGTAGCGACTGTGAACGGCATTTCATCATCAAAATTACAATCATTCATATGACCATATCTTGATGAGTGCAAACGACCGAACTCAGTACCGAAATGAGTAGTGAACAAAGCGGGGAACTCAATATTTAAATTTTCCCCTCTTGCGCAAGCTTGGACCGCCGTTAAGATATATGTTGAATCAGCAAAAGCTTTACCACCTGATTCGACAAAATGAGCAATCAAATTTAGAATCGCAATTCTTGATTGGCTACTTGTAGATGAGTTGTAAGGTTCCCATACACAGGGATCAAATCCATCATTTACTAGTAGGACAACTTTTTTAACAAACTCTTTATCGTATGATTTCTTTGTTGCTTTTGGACTATTTGTATGGCTTTGTTGCGTAATTCGATGGAACTAAATCAAGAAACTACGATCTGAGCGGCTACGCCCATCAATCGTCGTAGCCTCATGCCTAAACCTCGTTACAAAACAACTAACTGGAAGCAGTACAATAAATCCTTAATCAACCGTGGTTCTCTGACCTTTTGGATTGATGAGGAAGCGATAGCTGAGTGGAAGCAAAACAAACAAGGCAAGCGTGGTAGACCTCGCCGATTCAGCGACTTAGCCATTACTACCGCACTGATGGTGAAACGCGTTTTCTCTATGCCCTTGAGAGCGCTGCAAGGTTTTCTAGACTCCGTATTTAAGCTGGCTAACATCCCGCTTGTTTGCCCGCACTACACCTGTATAAGCCGCCGAGCTAAGGAAGTTGAAGTTTCATTTAAAACCAAAACCAGAGGAGCAATACAACATCTGGCCATTGATGCCACTGGCCTCAAGGTTTATGGCGAAGGTGAATGGAAGGTCAAGAAGCATGGAACTGATGGGAAGCGAAGAGTCTGGCGTAAGCTGCATATCGCGGTAGATACAAGCACCCACGAAATAGTCGCAGCAGAGCTGAGCTTATCTAACGTAACTGATGCCGAAGTGCTCCCCAACTTACTCAAGCAAACACGTCGTAAAATCATTGAGATATCAGGCGATGGCGCTTATGACACAAGGAATTGCCATGATGCCATACGGATCAAGCGAGCTGTTCCGCTCATCCCGCCAAGAGAAGGAGCAGCCTTCTGGGAACAAGGGCATCCTCGTAACTTAGCGGTAGGTTGCCAGAAGCTCTACGGCTCCAACAAGAAGTGGAAAAAGCGGTATGGCTATCATAAGCGCTCTCTGTCAGAGACCGCAATGTACCGAGTAAAACAGTTGCTAGGTGGGAAATTAAGTCTAAGAAATTACAACGCTCAGGTTGGCGAGACTTACGCCATGATCAAAGCACTGAACAAACTTACAGGGCTTGGTATGCCTGAAACTCAGTATATTGTATAACAGTCGCTCAACTTTAGGAGGTTTGGTTTCTCGTCTGAATTACGCAACAAAGCCTCTTCTAACCTCAATGAAACTGCATTGATACCATCAGTTACAAAACCAAAGTAAGTACTTTGTTCTTTATTGTTTAATCCATTCAAATATTCAAATGTTTGAGAAATAGCATCATCAACATGAGCTTTACTCTTTAATTTTGATGGATGCTTGAACTCAATTACAACACTACCTATTCGACTGTCAATCCTGCCTTTTTTACTTTTTCGACCATTCGCAGTCATTTTTACAGTATCAATAGATTCTTCTTTGGACGGTTTAAACTCTAGACCTAGAACATTTTTTAGTAGCTCCAAATACACCGTATCAAAAGCATAAACGACGTCTGCTTCGCTCTTAGCCGACTTTGCAAGTGCTACTATTTTGGTGGCGGCCGTAGACAAAATGTCTTTGAATGTAGATGTTTGAAGTATGAACTCAGTGGTTTTAGACTTGAGTTCTGATAAGTTTTTTTGATCCATGCTTGAATATCGATGTTTAGGTAACTTTATCGTTGTATTTTACCATAGTTCAGTCCCAACGCTCAGCGAAAACGTCTTGTTGGGGTTTTGTGCCCATTTCAGCAGAAAGTCCAGACTTAGCTCTGAGGCTATGTCCTGTAAGGCCTAGCGAAATTATGATTCTTAATACCAACGATACTTTTGAGTAATTTTTGCACAAAAACCGTTATAACTTTGGAGTGCACCCTAAACTCACACTTTGCGGGAAGTCTTCTTCACTCATTTTGCGAAAACCGGCGGCATAGGCGCCTGAGCGAGCTACGCTCGAAAGCAAAGAGACTTAACCTTCACAGTGTGCTGACAATTCTGCATTACCCTAGTGGTCATGCACCTGCGATCACTCAGACAACTTTTCTCTCGGAATGGCACCTGAGCCATCTACCTCAGTAAACACATATTTGAAATCAGAGATGTCGTTGTCGCTAACGTCACCCGAATGCTCGCTTGTGGCTCAGCGAGCATGGGGTCACGCCTCTATAAGTGCAAAAACTCTGGCTGTACCTACTACACCAAATACCTCAATCAAAGCTGTAAGTCTCGAGCTTGCTGCAGTGGTGGCGTCAAATCCACCGAAAGGTGGATGGTTGCTTAATCGATTATTCAAATGCGCGTCCAACATTTTAACGACTTGGGCGAAACGGCAAGACTTAGTGTACCCAGAGCCAAAACCTCATCGAAAATCAGGATTGTTGCTTCCTACGTTGAAAGACCGGCGTTATCAGCTTCATATCCCCCACCTCTGTCACGCCTGCGTGGATCGCTGAATGACTGTAAAAAATGACAATAAAGATTGATCAATCTCAGAAACGTTTTGGGACAAAAATGGTTCAACAATATCTGCTGGGTATGTGGCTATCCAAACAATATTCTTGATAAAGGCTGGGAAATGGAAAATTCACTCTCCAAATACACCAAATTAGTACAGAAATTTATACAATTACAGTAACATGAATCCGTCATACTGGCAGCAAGGAGTTCATGTGAGCCAACAAGAAGAAAAATACCCGGCCAGCGCCATATCCTCCTGGAGCGGCTTTGTTTACCAAGGAAAAGTCGCACTATATCACTCACTTAAGCTTATTCTCGATGATGATTTGGACTTCGAACTTCAGCTAGACAGTAGCGACGACTTCGCTATTTATAAGGCAGGAAAGCTTCATTCTGCTCATCAAGTTAAAGCCAAGATTAGTAAATATCGCAGTGGCTATGCCAAGGCACTGGAACAGTCCACTTTAATCGAATATGACAAAGCAAAGGGGACTACTCGTTACTTTCATGTATCTGTCCCGCTAGAAAATACAGATGATCACATCGGTAATAACGGAGAAACAGTAAAATTCTACCGCTACGGGAACAACTTTCATTGTGGACTAGGTGAGATCGAAGGACTGACCAAAGCACTGATAAAAAATATATGTGAGAAACAGTCCATCACTGTCAGTGATAATCTCATAAATTTTAACTATTGCTTACTCTCAGAAAAAATAAGTACCAAGGCAATACACAATCACAAACTAAATCAAGAGGACGGTTTTTCAGAAAACAAAGCTGCTTACGAAGGCCGTATCGAGGCAAAAGATATCCTAGAGGAATTGCTGACCGAAAACCCCTATCAGAATCGCGACTACTATGCCGTTGAGTTGAAGGCCAGGCTTCAAACCTACCTAGAAGAACGGCTAGAGCAGGCGCTACCAACAATGAATGACACCACCTATGAAAGAGCCCGGCGTCTGTGCGAGCACATGCGCAATACACATATCAATGAATTAAAAAACTTATGCCAGATGATGAAGCCATCCGAGCGGTTTCAAGATATTCAGAAGAACGATATCAGGCGCTACACCAAGCTCATACAGGCTATTTCAGTGGAGCCCATATTCAACCATCTTCCTCATTACATCGACAGAGAAAATCGGTTCTACGTACCTACAGCGCTTGACGTAGATGCAAGTGAAGAGTGTGAGTCTGACATGAACCATGAAATGAAAAACAACGGTGACCTGCTGAGGCTACTTTTTGAGTACAACCATCTAATTGCCAGCAAAGCGGAAGCTTCATTCACCTTTGATACGAAATTCACAAACTCGGATGACTTCGACGACAAACGGGCCACTGAAAAGCTTGAAAGCAACATTACCAAGTCGCTATGTATTAGCGTGATTACTAAAGACGACGCGGAGGACCGACTGAATGATAAAGCAACTCATTGATGAAGCACTTGTTGATCATGGCTTTGTGAGTAAGCGTGAATTGGACAACACAAGCTTTTATATTCGCGATTCTGGATCTGCGATCAGATTCGCAGTCGTACATAATCTCGATGAACTCATTACACCAACCGAGCTGAACAGCCAGATCAATCAGCTTGCTCCTGAGGATTTTCTCAGAAACCCAAGCTTTAAGAAAAACTGTGACTTAATTTGTATTTATCGCCTTGACGTGCTGGCCGAGTTCAAGGAGCACGAAGAAGGAATTTTCAGTATTGAGGAAGACCCGCATTTTTATAAAAAATATGTCCTCTACTACAGTATTGCTGAAGAAAGCGCTCTCACTGATTTTACCTACGAAAAACTTGTATCCGTGATTTCTGACAAAAAGGAATTTATTGGTTACAAAGAAAATCCTCTAGTAGCTTCACAATATAGCTTCGCTGCCAAGACCTTTATCAAGCTTCCTTTCTTGGAGCTACCTATTCACCAAGGAAACCTCGTGTCCTTGAGGCAGCAAGCAATTGAGGCCGTCGCAGAAGCTGGCCGAAGTGATACGTATGCGACTATTCAACAAGTCACAAACGCAAATGCCGACGAGGTTATTAAGGAAATGATTAAAAATGAACTGGAAAATATCCAAGATTGAAGTCTCTAGCTTCAAAGCATTCAAGCATATCTACTTGGACCTTGGCGAGTCGGCGTTGCTAACTCTCGATGGCCCAAACGGTTATGGCAAAACAAGCATATTCGACGCCATCGAACTACTGCTTACCGGTCAGGTTAGTCGAATACAAAATCTATTCTCTACTTTACTAAGTAATCGCACAAAGAACTACGCAGACAATCTCTTCTGGAATAATCGCTCCGGCGAGAACGATCTCTGTATTAAAATTGAATTCACTAATGATGATCGTAAACTTGTTTTAGCTAGACATTGTCCAACGGTGATATTCAAGAAGCCAGCGAACAATCGTGCAGACAATTATGAAAATTTTAAGCTTTACGAACTACCGACATTCGAATCATTTGACTTCACAAAAGCAAATCTGCGCGACAACAATTTCCTTGACGAAGTTTTCGGTAAAAATTTCAGGGAAAACTTCTCCTTCCTTAACTATCTGGAGCAAGGACAAAACCGATTGTTGCATACTAGGGTAGACCAACGTAAGGATAAGCTAGGAAACCTCTTTAATATCAGCGATATCGAAGCCGAGATCGAAAGCTGCAACAACATATACAGTAAACTTACAAAGCACATCAACGATCCTGAGCGTAAGGCAAAAATCGAGTCACTAAAAGAAGAGATAGCCACCCTAAGAGACACATTACAGGCTGAGGCTGGGATCGTTGGGTACAAAAAGCTCTCGACGACTGATGTTCAGCCTGGATGGGACAAGGAGAACATCTTTTCGACGTATTCAGCGGTAGATCATGCTGCCTATCAAGAATCAGTTCGCAAAATTATTGCCCTTCTACCGCTCAAAGCCACAATAAAAACTAGGGTTCACAACGAGGTAATCGATGCCGACATCAAACGTAACGAAGAATCTCTGAGAAGCTTAGCTCAGTTCGGTAAAGACCTTAACAAGCTTGATGAGCTTGAAGCAATCAAGAAGGGGATTGATGAACTGGAGCGTTCAGCGGCTATCATCAAGCGCGGAGCCTCAATGATCAAGGTCGAAGAAGCTCAATCACTACCAAACTGGGCGGATGGGCGCCTTGAGTCGTTTGAGTTACAAATTGAATCCCGAAACAACCTCCGTGATAAAAGCAGTGCCAATGCGAACGCCATAGCCGAATTAGAACGCCTGAAAACACAGCTGATTGACGAACATAAGAAGTCCTATCCTGATGACCATTTGTGCCCTCTCTGTGGTACGGATTGGGAAGATCACAAATCAATGGTTGGTGCCATTGAAGCAAGAACTAAGCAGATCTCTGAATCACTGAGCAAGGACGGTAAGGAATTAGTTAACCTTATCGCTGCTATGGACGCTGAGCTGAAGCTCATCGACACCCATATCCAAAACAACTTGAAAGTTCTCAAGCCTACATTTGAACCAAATCTTCATGCAGAACTGACCAAAATTAAGCTTCGGCTCCCGGCAATAACCCTGCTAATGGAGAAGTTGAAAAGCGACAATCTTCAATTTACTGACACATTTACGGAAAGTAATGACGTAGTAAATGAGCGACTTGAAAAGCTCAAAGAGATTCTAAGGAATAAAAAACAGACTGAAGTCGATGCTTTAGCGCTGCCAGAAGACTGGCGAGAAACAACAATCAGTGCCTTCAAAGACCTAGAGGACTTCTACATAATAACGGCTGAAGACTTACGGGATAAAGAGCAGTACATATCGATTAAAGCCAACGAGGCGCAAAATGCCAGACTTCAAACCTGTATTTCCGCTCTTAAACTTATCGAAAAAGAAACCTTAGCGGCCCAAAAAGCACAAGAAAAAATAAAAAAGCTCCGCGATACACTGAAGGATACAGAACAAAGGTATACCGACCAGACAATTTCGGCTATTGAGCTCATATTCCATATCTACAGTGGCCGGCTGATCCAAAACTACCAGCGCGGTCTAGGCCTATTTATCGAGAGCCGAGACGGTACGCAGTTAAGGTTTCTGACTGCTGAGAAATCTGAACACGACGCAGTCATGTCCATGAGTTCTGGTCAGGTGTGTGCTCTTGGGCTTGCCTTCTTTCTTTCACTCAATAAAGTCTATGCCAAGGTACCTCTCATATTGATTGATGATCCTTCTCAATCTCTGGATGAAATCAACGTTGCTTCCTTAACCGACTTACTCCGTTGCGAACTTAAACATTGTCAGTTGATTGTCTCCTCACATGAGGATGATATCTCTGCCTATATGCGCTATAGGTTCGATAGAGCAGGCTTGAAAACAAGCTCACTCAACATGCAGTTATTGGCAAAAGAGGCTTTGTAAACGCTGCCTATAGCAAAGTAGCGACCTGAGTATCCGTGATGTTGAAGTGGATGAGTTGGCTGTTCTGAATAGGGAGTAAACAAAACAATGTGGCCTGGTTTTATTAGGTAAAGTATTCCAAAATCAGGTCTCTATTAATCGATGTTCTATCAGTCATAGCTTACTTTGGGGCAAAGGCGCACAACCAGTGTTCCACATTACTTAGACCGAGAGACTAGTTAGAATGTCTTCTGACTGTCGTTGTTAGAGATGTCGCAGGGAGGAATAACTGTGAAGGAATCAAACTTGTACTCATTTTGAACTTTACAGATTAGGCGTTACCCGTTGATTCATCAGTAAATACCCCCATATAGAATGTTATTAGTAGCGTAACTCGAGGGTAAATATTTTGGATGTTTCTCAGGTCAAAATGCCGTTCGCGATCAGCAATCAAACAGGGCATATTATCGGTATCGCCGAGGTTGAGCGTGGCGATGATTGTGATTGTCGATGCCTGTCTTGTGGAACACTGGTAACAGCAAGGCAAGGGAGTAGCAACCAGTGGCACTTCGGCCATCGAACCTGTGAGGTTAGTACCTCAAACGAGTGCCGATTTTCTCCCGTTACGGCGCTCGCACTGATTATTCGTCAAGAACTACCTCAGTTAGTACAATTTGATTTAGACGAATGGACATTTTCCGACACACTATGGGAGTTAGAGGTCATAAAGCATGGATTCCGCTGTGATGCTTATGCTAAAGACGCCGAAACTGGTATATCTGTCCTTGTAGAAATCCCATTTGCAGACGGCAAAATGAACGATGTAGATCAGATCCCGGAAGAAATAGACCTTGTATTACGTGTCGATACTCATTTAATGGCCAATGCGCTCTATGTTAATAAGCCCAAAGATAAGGTCTACCGCGCCGATGAAGTATTCTGTTTGTTGTTAGAGCATTGGGGCAAATGGGTTTCAATGGAGCGATGGCCAGAGCAAAAGTCAGATAATATTGCGCCCGAGGAAGTTACAGACAAATATGAAGCGATAGATAGAGATGAAGGTATAACTGCTTCACACCCGTTACAGAGCTCAACCAAACTATGTATTTACTGCGATGTAGAGCCAGGCTTTCATGCTAAAGGGTTACTTTGTAGGACCTGCGTTAGGCGCTACGTTGGGCCGCGATTCAACTCTATCTCAGAAATGGCCTCTCACTACAAAAAACTCAAGTAACCCTGTTCGAGTATCATACTGGCTACTCTATACATCCACATTCAGCGTTCTGCCTAAATTCGTATTTTGTTGCGAAGAATGTATGCCAACTATGTAGCGTCAATTAACCACCCTTGTTCAGCGACAATTAGAGGTTAAATTTTGCACAGTGGTTTGGTTCTAGATTAAACACAAAATAGAGATGAAACTCTTACTAAGCCAAAACCGATAGAGCCTTGCCCTGTCAAGGATGAGAGCGCAGCGAACACCCCGTAGGGGCTTCCTTTATAGGGCATGGGTCGAAGGACAATTTTAGGTAAGAGGAGCAAATCTAATTGTCGCTACATAGCCAACCAGCTCGTGCAGAGCAATTGTATGTATGTTAGGGTTGCGAGCGCTTGCGCTGGCCTATTAGTAGGCTAGCATTCTTCCTGACATTAACTTCCCATACTTGCATAGGAACGGAAAGCTCCTGCTCTTGCGCTAGACCTCGCGTTATGCAGATCTAGAGCTTGGCAAACCAGCTTGTAGTACTGAGGGTCAATAGCGGCCCCAAAACTCCATGACTCCTCACCATCGTGCATCGTCAAGTCCCCTGTTAGTGTCGGATATTTCGTCCACAGCTTATTAGCGCGAATCCATGCTGACAACTGTCCGCTAGTTGAGAACCCTTGGCTACGAGCAGCCACAATCAGAGCGTTAAGTTCAGAATCACGAGTCTCACGAGCTTTACGAAGAGCCTCTTGCAGAACAGCCTCACGTGCATGCTTTTCTGCTTTAGCCACTTCATAGAGCTTGATGTTCTCCGCCACTTGATTAATGAAATCGGCGTTACCTTCGCGAATATCTTGAGGGATCTCAGATAACTTGCTCCACATCTGCTTAACAGCCTCGCCTTTAGGGGTGATCTCTGTAGTGAACCAAAAGCATAGATCTTCTTGAAGCGTAGTAGTTTTCAGTACGGACTCAAACTGCTTAGCCTGTTTGATATGAAAGAACACTTCTTTAGACCCCATTATTACATAGTGAATGAATTTACATTCAGAGAAAATGAAGCCGAAGCCACGATCGTCTTTGTAGTTTTTGATCTTACCGAATTTAAGCTGCTGCATAATAATTGCGATTTTTCACGTGATAGAAGCCTCAACATATCAAAAGTGGAGGTTTATTGCTCTTGATAGTGCATTAACTGGCCTTCTAGTTTCGCATTCAGCTTCTGAACTTCACCAAGAGAAGCTTGCGTTTCTAGGAGTGCTTCGTTCTTCTTGTTTAGCTCCGAATTTAAGCTTTCAATGCGACTTTCAGCGCGAATATATGCAGCTTTCTCTTCATCGAACTTGCCTTGTAACTGCTCATTAGCAGCCTTTTGATTCGCGATCTGTTCGGTTAACGAACCCAGCTGCCCTTGCAACGAACCCAGCTCTTTCTCCGAATTTTTCAAATTTGCATTCAGTTCAGCCATTTCGTCGGACTTCTCTCCTAACTGCTTAACTAGTTGCTCAACTTGACCTTGTGCTTTCGCTTTATCTGATTCGGCATTATTAAGCTGCTGTTGCATTGATGTGATCTGTTTTTGCATCTCAGCTAAGCGTTCATCACGTTCAGAAACGGTATCAAGCGCCGCTTTCGTTTCACTCTTCGCGACATTCAATGCCGCATTGAGCTGGCTGTTCTCTTTGTGCTCTAGCTTTAACTGCTCTTGTAAGTCCGCATTCGCTTCGAGCGCATCTTCTAGCTGCTCAAACGCTTTATCTTGTTCTTGAATCGATTCTGCTTCGCGCTTTGCTGCATTCGCAGCACGTTCGTTTGCTTCTGCAATGGCTTGGTTAAGACGTTGCTCAACAGTGTAATGAGCGTGGTCGTTGATCTGATGAACAAGCTGTTCAACATCACCAAGCATTAATGACAAACGCTCAGCAATTTCCGGCGGTAACTCCTGATGAACAATGGTTTGCTCATTAGAGTCTGGAAGCATCGGCGCTAGGATTTCACCAGAATCCTCAAGTGCCTTAAACGCAGACATTAAGGCAGACGGACGGCCTGTACCAATCTTGTTGCGCAGTGACGTTCCGTTGATGTTTTTACCTTCAACCAAAAGCGCATTTGCCGCTTCTTTAACTTGCAGATCCGAAAAAGCTCTTTCTCTGGCCATGCTTCATTCCCCTGTCACTTTCAAAGTTTGTTTGTACGTTTGTTATTATACGAACAAACTAACGTACATACAAACAATCTGTACAAAATTAAAACAAACAGAAGCGCCCTACAGTCAAGGGTGCACAAAAGCGCAGAGGTTACCCTCTCATAGCCACGTAAAGAGCCAACCTTGGAGAAAAGTGATCATTTTAAGGATTAAGAGAGAAGATCGCGCCGAAATGAAATCGCATCACAAATGATTAACATTTGGACGAAAACTGTAATTTTCTTTCAGGTAGATAAAGGGAGAAATCAGGGAGGAAAAGAGTGACTTTTGCAATTCTGCTGTCATCGCTGCGTCGAAACAGGCAAAAGCCACTCTAAATTTAGCTATTTAACATATTACATCTAATCAACACCACGGAATACAATGCGGTAAATGTTTTTTACATTAGGTTTAAAAATGTCCGCCACTCTCCCCTTCCAGGTCCGCATGAGCGCTTATACTCTAGCGAGAGACAAAAGATTCAACGACGCTTCTCTGAACCGGTTGGAAAAAGTCGCGCTCGATGAGACTAGCGAGCAACCTGAGTTCATCATCAGTAGCGTTTTGGTTTAGTGTGTGTGGTTAATGCTACAATTCCCTTGCATTGAAACTCCCTTCTAGGGTTTTAGTTTCCCTCTAGGTAGGTTTGGCGATCGCATCGGGATGGGTTATCTAATAAGTTGATTACCATAAATAAGATAATTAGCTTATTTATGGTAATTAAACCATTTCCATAATTCTTCATCTGACATATTTTCACAACGTTCCGCAATAGCTCGAATGAAACTAGAGCGATCTAACGAAAAATCTTCATCTTTAGAATAAGAAATGACATTCAATCTTTTATGAATTTTATCCAATTGTTGAGCTTCAGACTTCGTCAAAGAGACAGTAACAGGCTCCCGCTTTTCTCCTTTTTGTTTTGGGCGTCCTACCGTGCGAGAAACTTTAGAATCAGCACCATCAACAAAGGCATCAGCTTCCTTCACTTTTTTTTCTTGAGCTTTTAAATTAGATCGAGAAAGCATCTAATATCTCCTTAGTTAAGCAACTAATCTCAGACTTTGCTTTATTGTCTTTCCATTCATGAACACCACATGCATGATGAAAAGCATCACGATGTGCTTTTCGGTCTGCAACAACTGTCCTCATCAAATGAAATTCAGGATATTCACTAAGCAACTGCTTTGCAGTTTGTCTTTCAGCATGAGTATTAGTCGGCGCCATATTAATAAAAACAGCAACTTCTAGAGCATCATTAAAATCACGAGCGGATTCAACTGTCTCAGCCATATGCTCTAACAGTTCCAAATCTGCATGACTAGCCTTAGTTGGCATGATCATGAGATCTGCAGCCAGCATTGCACTGCGCATTTCTCGACTATCACGACCAGCAGCATCAACAATAATGAAATCATAATTTTCAATTTCTCTTTGTAGCTGCTTAGTAATATTTCCATCTAAGCGAATACATGGAAACTCCTTTAAAGCTCCCCCAATCTCTATTCGCCTTTGATTCCAACGATAAAGAGTACCTTGCGGATCGGCATCAAGTAGTAAAATTCGACTAGTATCTTCTTGATATTTTTCATGAGCTAAAGCGACGGCAAGGTTGCAAGCCGTATTCGACTTACCAACACCACCCTTTTGATGACCTAGAAGGATAATTTTTTTCATACAGGACTCCATTGAATAACCACATCACAATCCTACTAATTGAAAACAAGAAAAACAAGAAAAACAAGAAAAACAATCAATTTATCATAATTATATTATTTTCATAAATAAGATAATTAATAAAAACAAAATAAATATAACAACCATTAGAGCTTAGGAAGCAAAGTGGTTTGAGGTCTAATAGAACGAAAACGTACGCTAGTAAGGTTAAGGTTCTGATATATATCAGATTAAAATCTGCAATCTCATACTGATTAAAGTATAGTGTTGGGATGTAAAGACGGGAATAAACAGAATGAAAGCACCAACATCCATACATGATGGATTGTTTAAGTCGTTCTTGACTGTGCCAGAGACAGCAAAAGACTTTCTCGATATTCACTTACCAGGACACATCAAACAAATCTGCAACCTCGATACGCTCCAGCTTCAATCAGGTTCATTTTTGGAAGATGAGTTAGTGCCGTATTATTCCGATGTGCTGTACTCAATGGAAACGGACAGTGGGGTAGGGTATGTGTACGCTTTGATAGAGCATCAAAGCAGCCCAGACAAACACATGGGCTTTCGATTGATGCGGTACGCTATTGCCGCGATGCAACAACACCTTGATGCAGGAAATGAGAAGTTACCTTTAGTCGTACCATTGCTGTTTTACCATGGAAAAACCAGTCCTTACCCATACAGCACGAATTGGTTGGATGAATTTGAAAAACCAGAGATAGCTCAGTTGCTTTATGGTCAATCTTTCCCTTTGGTGGATGTCACCGTGATACCGGATGATGACATCATTCGACATAAACGAGTGGCCTTGTTAGAGCTGGTACAGAAACATGTACGACAAAGAGATTTGTTGGATTTTACAGACACACTGGTTACACTGTTATTAGAGCGTTTAATAACCAGCAAACAGTTAGATAGTTTAGTGGAGTATTTGCTTAGAGTAGGGGAAACATCAAATCTGGAAGATTTAATGCGAACTTTAGCGAAGCAAGTTCCAGAGCATGAGGAACGGTTCATGACAGTAGCAGAACAATTAGAAGCGCGTGGCCGCGAACAAGGTTTAAAACAAGGTCTACAGCAAGGTAGACAAGAAGGCGAAAAATTAGGTCGCAAACAAGGTAGTCAAGAAACCCAACTAGCAATAGCAAAAAAAATGCTTTCAGCAGGCATTGATATTGCCTTAGTCGCCCAAACGACAGAACTTACTGAAGATGAGATCTCAAAACTCATCAACTAATGATTTAGTTTCATTCCGACATAATGGCGAAATGTTAATGACATTTCGTCATTTTTTTTAACCGCAAATTGTGACGCCGTAACCATTCATTTCATGAGTCGCTGTGCGACGAATACTAGAACGCGCTCACGAAGTGAGTAAGATGCGTCCTTCCCGAGCTATCAAAAGCTTTCTTTTATTCACAGTGATTCCGGTACAAAAATGGCCCTTTGCCTTGCTAGAATGCGCGAGCGTAGCGAGTAAGACTTTTCACGGAATTATACGTATATGCTCTATAGTTTCCTGTCGTATGACAAAAGAAATGTTCAGCGCAGCCAGCTAGATATTGGGACTTGTTTTATCGTAAGTAATCAAAGCTGGCTGTTGGGGCCCGTCAAAAGCATTTGTTTATTCTGAATTGTACTGCGATGTTAATTGCTTTTGATGGGAGGTTCCTTTGAGCGAAGCGATAGCTTTTTCTTAAATATTTATTCTTATATTTATTCCATATACGTAGTTTACATATTTATTCTCATAAGAACGGTATGTCTCTAGATGACCTTTTACAGGTAAAATTTACAGTGATATTCTATAGGTATCTTTTCTGTGAATACTATTTTTTAGGGTAAAATCGACCATTTGCGTTCACTGTGGGTGGTAACAACGATAGAAATGGGGTGAACACCAGCACAAAACTATGACTTAGATCACATTAAACCTTGTATAGACGTGCTGAATCCTCCGCTTGCGCGGATTCATTGATAAGAGTTAGTGTGGATTGAGGGAGACCTGGGGACTATAAGCCTCGAATACCCGCAAATTTGATTCAGCTACGAGCTCAAACTTATTTGCATTCAAATAGCGTTGTACGACGCCGTTTGCCATGTCTCTAAAACTAATCCAGGCATGACGAAGCCCATTTTTAATTTGACGCTTACGAGTCTCGATGATGGATTCAGCAATGTTTCTGTAACGAACCACTTTCAGATCATTGAAGAACACTTCAGAGAATTGCTTATACGCAGGAGCACCACGAACAGTGCCCTCAACATCACCAATAGGGATGTTAATGGGGTTTTGTGCCCATTTCAGCAGAAAGTCCAGACTTAGCTCTGAGGCTATGTCCTATAAGGTCTAGCGAAATTATAATTCCTAATATCAACGATACTTTGAGTGATTTTTGCACAAAAATCGTGATGACTTTGGAGTGCACTTCTAGATCACAGCCGTTATTAAGTCTAAAAACATCATATGTCATTACTTATTTGTCATCCTTACCAGTGTCATAACCTAAATGGCGTTAGCTATCTCTACTTTGATTCGTAAATTCATAGGTATTAACTGATTATTCTGTTGAAGCTGATTTACTGTAACGCCTTTGCGAATAAGGGATGAAGTAGGCACAATGGACTTATCGCAGAAATGGGCGCAAAACCCCATTATTAACAAATGGTAAGTGTTCATGCTGACTGCGTGACTAAGAAAAAATCAAAATGCTTATCGCGGATTCTGGTCTACTCCCCCTTATCATAGTTTTTCGTTCCATTGCACTTTAGCCCCCAATTTCGCCATTTAGGGGTCCGCTTGGAAAACGGAAAATATCCTACGTTAAGGCTTCTTGTACGACTTTAAATCCACAGGCCTTAATGACCTAAATCTTTTCGGTGATAACTTGGTATTGGTGCGCCATATGTAATCACCACTGAGGTTAATATGTTCCCAACCAAGTGGCGATAGGTGAGCAATCAGATCTCCATCCGCTTCGATACCTTTTCGTTTAAGGGCCTCTATAGCTCTTTCTATATACACCGTATTCCATAATGTAATTGCTGCTGTAAGTAGAGTCAGTCCACTTGCTCGATAGCTTTGATTCTCAAGTCTTCGATCTCTTATTTCCCCAAGCCGATGCATAAAAACAGCTCTAGCAAGAGCATTACGTGATTCACCCTTATTCAAACCAGCTTGTACTCTGCGGCGCAAAGCCGGATCTCGAAGCCAATCAAGCATGAACAACGTTCTTTCTAATCTGCCAATTTCTCTTAATGCTTTAGCTAATCCATTCTGTTTGGGGTAACTAGCCAGTTTTTTCATCATCAGAGAAGCGGTGACTGTCCCTTGCCTAATTGATGTGGCAAGACGCAATACCTCATCCCAATGTGGCTCGATATCTTTTGGTTTCAAACTTGTTGGAGAGATAATGGATTTAAGTCCTGGGTATTGCTCCGGCTTTCCTTCTATATACAAGCGCTTATCATGAAGATCTCTAATTCGTGGGGCAAAGGCAAATCCTAGTAGATGCATTAAAGCAAAGACATGCTCTGTGAAGCCTGCTGTATCGGTGTAATGCTCGGCTATTTCAAGGTCACTTTCGTGATAAAGCAATCCATCAAGCACATGCGTTGAGTCTCTGACTCTACTGATTACCTTCGTGAAAAAAGGACTGTATTGATCTGAAATATGAGTATAAATCTGGACACCAGGCTCTTGGCCGTATTTAAGATTAACTTGACCTGCATAACGCCCATGGTTACCTACTCGAAAGTTTTGCCCATCAGAAGACGACGTTGAACCATCTCCCCAAAAAGTAGCCAGCGGACATTTTTTCTGAGCGTTGACGAGCTCAGCTAACGCTGACGAATACGTTTCATCCCTTATATACCAAGCCTGTATGCCTTCCAATGATGTTTTAGTTGTGCCTGGGCAGGATTCCGCCATTTTTGACAAACCTAAGTTTATGCCATCAGCGAGAATTGTCGTCATTAACAACTTCTTGTTCCTTGGCTTTCCATGCCTATTTTTAAGGTGAGTGAAGTGGTCAGTAAAAGAAGTCCAACGGTCTACTTCATCTAGTATCTCAGTGATTTTAGGGTGTGGCAGCATGCCGTAAACTAAATCAGCATAGGACGATACCTCTGGAGGGACACTGTTATCAAGAGGAGTGACTTTTAACCCTCTATCTGATACCTCAACATCTGGTAATTCACCAATCATAGCTAGCGTGTTGACTTCCTTTAATCTGGATGAAAGCAAGGCTATTCTGGACTGATAATACTCATGGAAATTCGTTGATACCGATAAAGGCAGTTGTTCATTATCTCGAGCTTTTTCAAAGTCTTGATATGGGGTTAGATAATCATCAAAATTTTTATAACGTCTTGAACCACTTACCCATATATCACCTGAACGTAATGCGCCTTTAAGTTCATTTAGAACGCAGAATTCGTAATACTTTCGATCAACTCCGGAAGGTGTCATCACCAGTTTTCTCCAGTTTTCCGGAATGAAGTCCAGTGGAGCTGAAGCGGGAACTTTTCTGAGCTGCTTTCTGTACATGTGTGTGAGTACATCTAAAGCACTCTTTAGTTGCACTGCACAAGGAGCTGCACTGAAATGCAAAGTAGACAACATTCGTGGCGCATATTTTCTTAATGTGCTGTATTTATCTATGATTAAGTGGAGAGGATCATAATTGTCTCTTTTCGCTAGGCTTTGAGTTTCTTCAATACTGGTAACGAACGCTTCCCAAGGAAGAATGTCTTCAATAGCCTCGTAAGGATCTTGACCAGACTGTCGCGCATTCAATAGTGCTTCACCTACTGATATGTATTGGCGTAGTTTATTCCTGATAAGTTTGCCGGATTGTTGAAGCCGCTCTGCTTGTGAATATTTTGCCTTGCTGAAAATACTCCCTAGTATTCGTTCATGTAGCTCAATGATCTCATCAGTTAATGTAGCTCGGGCTTCTTCTAGTACACAGACTAATGTTGCATATCGCCGTTTAGCGGAGAACTTGGCCAGATCTCTGCTACTCATCTTTTTCCCTTCACGTGCCAATTTTAATAAGCGATTTTGATGAACGCTTCTTTCTATCCCTTTTGGTAAAGCTATATTCTGTATGGTCGTTAGTCGATCGATATGTCGTAAGACACTCTTTCCATTTGCTGTCCCTGGCGGCTGCAACAACCACGCTAACCGTGAAGGTCGTCCCCCTTCGGATACGAGAAGATTATCAAGCGCATCTCGATGTTTCTGAGTTAAAGAAGTAGTGAGAGAAGAAAATACCGCTTTATCGGCAAGAGTTGTGGTTTCAGCTAATGTGCGTTCAATAACTTCAATTGTGGGAAAAATTATATGGTTATTATGTAGCCATTCAAGCATCTCTTCAGCAAGAAGAAATGCACGTTCTGTTCGCATTGCGTGGGGTAGAAGATGATTGATACAATCCTGTTTTCTCTGCTTGTTAAAGGGATTCAAACCGAGATAACGATATAGCTCTGCTAAATGTTCCCAGCGAGTTTCTTCTCTTTCTGCGTATTTCCCCCAAAGGTCAGAAGACAAGGACAGTCTCATCGAAACTCTAGATGCAATGCCCCCATGGGGAGGGTGCTGAGTATCAGGAAGAAACCCAGGCCCACGCAAGTAACAAAGCATGATAGCAAAGCCAAATCGGTTTTCTGATTTACGATGCTTGTTTATCAAACTGATATCTTGGTCGCTAAGGAAGCTGATCCGAGTCAAGATAATATCGTCATCAGGTATCACTAGCAGGTTTTCTTTTTCCTCGATACTCAATATTTGTCGTCTCGGCATAACATCTTCCTAACTTATTGGAGCTTGATAGAAAATACATGTACGAAACTGTTCGGTTTCGTACCCCTACCATATAATATGTACTAAACTATACCAAAGTAATTTCGTACACCCTTTGTAATTAGTACTCCCTTTTCGTACAGGAAAATGAACTATGTCACGTGTTTTTGCCTATTGTCGAGTGTCCACTTTAGAGCAAACGATAGAAAACCAACGGCAAGAAATTCAAGCCGCAGGATTCCATATAGAGAAACGCCGTATCATGGAAGAAAGCATCAGCGGCTCTGTTGCGGCAAATGAACGTCCTGAGTTTTCTCGATTACTCGATCGATTAGAACCAGGCGATGTGCTTGTTGTGACCAAATTAGATAGATTGGGGCGCAATGCTATGGACATCCGAAAAACTGTCGAGCATTTAGAAGAATTAGGTGTCCGTATTCATTGCTTGGCTTTAGGGGGCGTAGATCTAACAAGCTCGGCTGGAAAGATGACGATGCAAGTTATTTCCGCTGTGGCTGAGTTTGAGAAAGATCTACTTGTTGAAAGGACTCATGCAGGAATAGCTCGTGCAAAATCTGAAGGTAAGCGGTTTGGTCGCCCTCCATCACTTAACAAAGAGCAACAACAGGAAGTTTGTTTACGAATAAAGAACGGAGAAAGTATTAGTTCTATCGCTCGTGTATTCAATACAACAAGGCAAACCGTTATGAGGGTTCGTACAGCCAATGCCCTAATTTAACTTTGATTAGGGCTCTTTATCAGCGTTTAATGTCTCGATTTTATGTACATCAAATGAATACCGGTGGGGGTTATCTTAGTCAAATCCCGACTGTACACATACCCATATTTTTCTAACAAGTCGATAGAGTGATATGTCCATCCAGCAGCAAACGCCACACCTGCTAATGCAAAATAAAGACTAATTTTGTTAGCTAACTGCATAGCTCTTTGAGAATAAAGCTCATTGATTTTTTTCCCGTATAGCAACGCTTTAGGTGTCATAAAAAGCACACACACTAAAACCCCAAAAACACCAACAGGAACCCACAAAGTAATAATGGAGACTTGCACAGTATCGGCTCGATTCAATAGATCAAGGTAATCCAGATAAACCCCATAAGAAGGATAAAGCCAACACAGCAACATTAATGAAATAAAAAACAAGCCAGCCAAACGGATTTTAGTTTTATATCGCACCTTCTAACCTTTCAACTATCGTTTGAGAAATTTTGTATTCGCCCCAAGCCCATTCAATTAGAACATATGTCGCTGTTACAGCAATTGCACCGATAATTATGGGTTGACCTAAGAAAGCAGCAGCAAATAAGGCGGCTTCACCAACTGCGCTCTGGAGCATAAATTTGAACATGTCAGAGCCAACATTGCCGAACCAATCCACTAGGTGATAATCATCCTTAAATATTAAATCGGTTGTGGCTATGCTGGCCGATACCACAAACGTTAAGGCTCCGGCTCCTTTAAAGTTTGCAGCCCTAGATTGAGGGCTAAAGCCAGCTTGCATCGACTTAAACGAGTTAAGCGGATATTTTTTCCCATCCATATTGATGCGTGTACCATTCACAAACGCATGTTTGAGCCATGATTTCACTGTATTGATACTCATAGCAAGAGCAGCAACGTTTTTACCAGCATCAAGCCAAACGTTATGCAAAATTTTATGAGCATCCTCAAGATCAACAATCATTACATGCTGATGGTTCTTCGCCATTTCTTCTTCAAGAGAGCATTGCAAACCAATAGAATCACTCAACGCCAGCTGAGAGGCTAAACCTTCCGTATGTACGGGGATCCCGTAGATTTCAGCAATACTTTTGCCTTCAGCGTATTGCGAGGAGTGTTTCTGAGCCTCTTGAGAAGCCAATAAACTGTCACTGACATACGCATTTTCCTGTTGCACCGCTCTCTTTTGGCGCAACTCTTCTGCATCACGCTCCGCTAATGCCGCCTTGACTCGCTCGATGCGCCTGTCCACGTCCGGTTCAATCACTTTTCGTCCACCTTGCCAAAGCCCAAGCGATTTGCCGTATTGTAGATGTTTCTCTCTAGTTGCCATATGTACTACTCTCACTCCACTGACAGAGAAGAGAATAACAGCTAAAGCGTCGGGGCAAAAACTTGCTCAAAAGTTATAAATGGGGTTTGAGGTCCAACGGAACGAAAGTGTACGTTTAGAGGGTTATCTATCTGTATTTAATGAAATTTATTATTACCTAGCGCCTTTTCTTTATATGCACTACTATTTATAATAATTGAATAGCTTGAGTGGGAATATGGACATACAAAAGGCATCGAAAGAACTTTTATCCAATGCTCGACTACTTCCTAGACATACATTCACATTGTTCCGTAATGACGTCAGTCAGATCGTAAACCAACTCGACTCCTTGGAACGTTACATACAAAGTAGCGAAAACGCCTCACCTGAAAATGATTCTATTCAACTTCGCTTATCGGAAGTTCATTTCATACTCAGCGAATGCCGATACCATCAATTTTGTACTATCGTCATTTACTTATTGATTATCGTTTCTTTTAGTGCATTCTTATTCTGGATTTAGGCCTTTTTAAACAAAGACTTAGTTTGAGTCACTTTCATTTAACACTTTATATACTGTCGAGCGTGCAATGCCCAGTTGCCGCGCAATGTCAGTCGCTCCTACGCCTTGAGTATACAAATCGTTGAGCCGTTTTCGATCTACTGTTCGTTTACGCCCAAACTTAATCCCTTTCAATTTCGCTTCTATTCGCCCTTCATTGGTTCGTTCTAGTATTCGGTGGCGGTCAGCTTGGGCAACTGCAGATAAGATGGTGACCACCATCTTTCCCATTTCACCTTCAGTACTGATCCCATCATCTAGAAACTTGATGGCAACACCCATCCCATCAAATAATTTGATCAAACTGATCATGTCTGCTGTGTCACGGCCTAGTCGGTCCAGCTTCTTGACCAAGAGAACATCACCTTCTTCCACTTTCATCTGAAGTAATTCAAGCCCCTTTCTCTCATTGTTGCTGCCGGATGCCTTGTCACTAAAAATTCGGCTCGGCTTCACGCCAGCACTTTTTAGAGCCTTGAGCTGAATATCGAGGGATTGTTGACTGGTCGATACACGAGCATACCCAAATAATCTCAAAATCGTCTCCTATATCGAATAGTGGACAATATGTGTCTACTATCTCACTTTGTCGATTAAATAGACACTTATAAGTATCTGTTTTATGGTGTCTGATAAATTATAACATTTCGGACAGTTGCGAGATTGTTAAATTTTCAGTTTGTAGGAAAAGAATATGCCAGTCGATTTTTTGACCGAGGAACAAAAGCAAAACTATGGGTGTTATGCCGCCGAGCCAAATGATGTTCAATTAGCTCGTTACTTCCATCTTGATGAGCGCGATCTGGCGTTTATCCAGCAACGTCGAGGAAAGCACAATCGTTTAGGGATAGCATTACAACTGACCACGGTTCGGTTTCTTGGAACATTCGTTACCGACTTAGAGCCGATTTACCCCAGTGTGAAACAGTTTGTCGCCAAACAAATTGGGATCCGTCATCCGCAAGTGATCATGCGTTACGCTCAGCGTCCCACCACTCACCGAGAACACACCTTTCTAATTAAAGAGCATTACGGCTATCGAGATTTTGGTCGTTTTCCTTGGTCTTTTCGCCTAAAGAGACAACTGTTCGCTCGAGCATGGTTGAGTAATGAACGTCCAGGACTCATGTTTGATTTTGCTACTGCCTGGCTACTTCAAAATAAGGTCTTGCTCCCAGGCGCCACAACATTAGTTCGCTTGATTAGTGAAGTTCGCGAGCGAGCACAGAAAAGACTCTGGAAGAAGTTGGCCGCACTTCCCAACCAATGGCAAAAGGCTCAGTTGCTGGCGCTATTGGAAGTGCCTGAAGGTCAACGCTTATCACAACTTGAATTACTAAGAAAAGGCCCAACCACCATTAGCGGTCCCTCCGTTCTGAGTGCACTCTCTCAATATTCAACCTTGCGTAGTTTAGAGATCTCTAAACTAAATTTTACAGATCTCCCTCTCATACAACTGCGTAACTTGGCTCGCTATGCGGGGATGGTTTCAGTGAAGTATATTTCTCGAATGCCAGAGGAGCGAAAGCTTGCAGTACTGACAGCTTTCGTCAAAGCGCAAGAAATTATTGCTTTGGATGACGCCATTGATGTACTCGACCTCTTGATCACTGATATTACACGCGAAGCCAAAAAAATCGGTCAAAAAAAGCGACTCAGAACCTTAAAAGACCTTGACCGAGCAGCCTTGTTGTTAGCAAGAGCTTGCTCTGTTTTGCTTGACGAAAAAACCGGTGACACGGAACTGAGAACGTCGATATTTAAGCGAGTTTCAGAAGAGAATCTGCTTGAGTCTGTTGAAAAAATCAATGAGCTCGCTCGCCCCCAGAACAATCATTTTTATGACGAAATGGTTGAGCAATATGGGCGCGTTAAACGCTTTTTACCGACGGTTCTAGAGGAGCTTCATTTCTCAGCGGTTGCCGCTGGGGAGAGTACACTGGAAAGCATTCATTACCTTGCCGAGCTGAAAAAGACAAAAAGACGTTTTCTCGACGATGCGCCTGAGCACATCGTTAAGACATCATGGAAAAGGCTTGTATATGACGGGGATGGTCGTATCCAACGCGCCGGTTACTCTTTGTGTTTCTTAGAGCGTCTGCAAGATTCACTCCGCCGCCGAGACGTCTGGGTGACAAAGAGTGACCGTTGGGGTAATCCTAGAGAAAAGCTCTTAAATGGTGAAGCGTGGCAAGCTCAACGAGTGCCCGTTTGTCGAGCTCTTGGCCATCCAACGAACGGTCATGAAGCTATGCGGCAGCTCGCGCGACAATTAGACGATACATGGAGAGAAGTCGCTGACAGATTTGATGAAAACACCGAAGTGAGTATTTGTACCAATGGTAAGCACCCATCATTGACCATTTCGAATTTAGATAAACTTGAAGAGTCTCTGTCATTAAAAACTCTGAATCGCCGAGTAAAGCAGTTGATCCCGCCAGTAGACTTAACGGAGTTATTACTCGAAGTTGATGCTTGGACAGGCTTTACACAGGAATTTACCCACGTTAGGGAGTCCGAGGCAAGAGCGCAGGGGTTACACATCAGTGTATGTGCGGTATTGATGGCTGAAGCTTGCAATATCGGTCTAGAACCATTGATCAAATCGAATGTGCCAGCCCTAACTCGGCACAGATTAAGTTGGGTTAAACAAAATTATTTTCGAGCAGAAACATTAACTAACGCGAATACTAGGTTAGTTAATTTCCATATAAAACAACCATTAACAAATGCTTGGGGTGACGGAAATGTTGCTTCCGCGGATGGAATGCGTTTAATTTCCTCAGCAAAAACAGTGAATGCAGGTCCGAACCGGAAATTCTTTGGTGCTGGACGTGGGATCACTTGGTACAACTTCATCTCAGATAAATATTCTGGTTTTCATGGCATCGTCGTGACAGGAACGTTACGAGACTCACTTTATGTATTGGAAGGAATACTGGAGCAGCAAACAGGGCTCAATCCCATTGAGATCATGACAGATACCGCCGGAGCGAGTGATATTATCTTTGGTTTATTCTGGTTGCTAGGGTTCCAGTTCTCCCCACGGTTGGCGGATGCGGGAGAAGCGGTATTCTGGCGAGTAGATAAGTCTGCTGACTACGGGCCGCTAGATGATCTAGCTCGAAGTTGTACGGATCTTTCAAAAGCTGAAGAGCAGTGGGATGAAATGATGCGAACCGCTGGCTCATTGAAGCTCGGCACTATTCGGGCATCCGAGCTGGTTCGGTCTTTGCTCAAGAGCAGCCGTCCATCAGGTTTAGCTCAAGGCATTATGGACGTTGGCAGAGTGAACAAAACCTTGTACTTGCTTAACTATATAGACGATGAAGATTATCGCCGTAGGATCTTAACACAGCTCAATAGAGGAGAAGGTCGGCACGCCGTCGCTAGAGCGGTTTGCTATGGTCAACGTGGAGAAATTAAAAAGCGCTATCGAGAGGGGCAAGAAGATCAGCTAGGTGCTTTAGGTATCGTTACCAATGCCATCGTGTTATGGAATACTCTCTATATGCAGGAAGCATTAGATTGGATGCGGTCCAATAATGAAGAAATTATAGAAGACGATATATCTCGGCTATCCCCACTAATATACAAACATATCAATATGTTAGGTCATTACACATTTACCTTGCCAGAAGACTTAGAGAAAGGAGAGTTAAGACCTTTAAACCTTAATAATAGTGATAAATATTGAGTCGATATGAGAAAGATAAATTACGTCTTATCAATAACTTAACCCTCTAAACGTACACTTTCGTTCCGTTGGACCTCAAACCCCT
>NZ_CP178582.1:0-46222 GCF_051122595.1 Vibrio sp. K4 | reverse complement strand
GTATTCGTGACTGCCATAAGTCCTATCTGTCGGGCTCCAATAACTTCTCAACATTTGTTAGTTATTTTGAAAATGCCGTTTTTATAGACGTTGAGCTTCTTTTGCTTAATAAAAAGCCCTAAGGGATTGGTGAGTAGAAAAGTGATCATTTTGTGGGTTACAGGTCGAGATCGCGATGAAATGAAACCGCATCACAAACGCTTAACATTTGGACGAAAACTGTAATTAACTTTCAGAATGAAAATGGAAGGAATTGAAAGAGAAGACGGGTGATTTCTGCCGTTCTGTAGCAATCAGAGAATGGAGCTGGCAAAAATCACCCTAAATTTAGTCATTTAACATATTTTCCATAATGCGCCCCTCAAAATGAGGGACGGTAAAACACATTCGTATCAGGTTAAAAACTGCCAACACCCTCCCCTTTTCGGTTCGCATGAACAGTCAAATAATTTTCGATGCTCTTACGAGAAACAAACGACTCAACGACGGTTCGCTGAGCTGGTTGGAAAAAATCGCGCTCAATGAGACTGGCGAGTAACCTGAGTTCATCATCAGTAGCGTTTTGGTTTAGGGTGTGGTTAATGCTACAATTCACTTGCATTGAAATTTCCTCCTAGGGGTTTAGTGCCCCCTCGATGTCGGTCGTCGAAAACTACATCGGGGGGTTATTTTAAATTACAAATGTATTTACATTCATAATTACATTTGCACACAAATTTGTAATTACATTTAGAGTTACATATGCAATTACAAAGTTAATGACAATTCATTTTCCATTAATTTTATAATAGCTTCTCGAACTGAGCGGGCTTTCATTTCCTTTGTAACATATTGCATCAACGCATATTCATATACAGAAACTCGAATGGTGGCTGTACCAGCTCGCACAAGCAAACCATTATCCTTGTTCGCTTCAATAAAACCTAATAACTCGTCATGCTCCATACCTTCAATTTCTGACTTAGCATCTCTCCAATTAGATGATAACTTGTTTGCATACTCTTTTTGTTTATCTCTATTGAGTTGTTTCATTTGTTCAACGGTAAGCGAACTATCATCACTAAGCTCAGTTGTTAATTTCCTATTTGATAAGAGTGGATCTTTCATAAAATAACCTCATGTATGAGCTTAGATACATCATTTCTGATTTTCGGAGTAGGAATCTGATCAAAGCGTAACCTGTTCACAATTACCGATTTGGCAACTTTTATATTGAACGACTTTAATGTTTCTTTAGCTTTCAATGTTTCTTTATCGGCTTCTCTGTAACAGCGATTCAAAACGAAAACCGCCTTATCTCTTACATTAAATTGTTGTAAAAGATGGGCTACAGACAGCGCTCTTTCTAAGTCTGTTTCTGTAGGCTGAACAGGTACTATGATCAAACTATCATTATCGTTCTGAGCAATAGCTTCTAACAACGTTCTATTGATAGCTGAGTCAGCACCTTGAGTATCATATAAATAAAAATCAGCATTATCAGGTTCAGAAAGTGAGTTCAAGAATGACTCATATGTAGCTTGGGGATCTGTATCTTTCCCCCAAACCTGATAACCAAGACGAACTAACTCTCTATGGATCTGTTTAATAAGTGATGATTTACCAACACCACCTTTACTACTAAGTAAAACAATACTCTTCATGGTTAAAACCTTTACAAATGTAAGTACATATGTACACCCTCAAGCATAGCACAAACATTACAAATGTAAATCAAAATGTAATTACATTTGTAATCCACAACTAAGATAAATGAATTATTATCAATAACTTAATCCTCTAAACGTACACTTTCGTTCCATTGGGCTTCAGACCCCTTAACCAGCTTAACGTACAAAGCCGTTCCGTTAGAACACACACCCTCGATTCCTTAACGCAAAGCAACTATTACAGTGTCACTATTTTTCTAATTAGTCGCTGCGCGACGAATACCAGAACGCGCTCGCGTAGCGAGTAAGAAGCTCTCTAACCACTCCAGATGAAGCCTAATGGTCTAATGAAGGTAACGGCACAGAAATTGCCCTTCGCCTTGCTAGAATGCGCGAGCGAAGCGAGTAAGATTATGCGATGAAGCTAATGCGATCGCAGTGTTTATAGCTTTGCTGATAGATGAGCAGCGCAGCCAGCTAGGAGTTAGATCCTATTTATTAAGCATTTAATGTTGATGCTGGCTGTAGGTATCATGGAGCGAAGCGACTGCTTTTAGGGGATCGATCAAGTTAGACGTGGGGATGAGACTGACGCGCTATCGCTTGTCGGCTTCGTACTGTCTCTACATTTCCGCTACGCTCCAATATAGCAGCCAGCACGAACCTGAACTAAATATAATTAAATATTTATTTAAGTATTTATGTATATACGAAGTTTAGATACGGAGTACACATAACCGCATTAGACTATTGAGATGATTTTTAGCAGTAATTCTTAACATTATTTTATTGCACTACCTTTTAAAAAGTAAATGCTTCCTATCGATGAAAGATATCGAAATGGTTTATCTATACATAAAAAAGAGACGTAACACTGGCTAAATCTGGTGATTATTTGAACGTTAATGAACTTTAGATGAGCGAAAACCTCCGCCGTAAAGCGGATACAATGAATAGGGTTAGTGAGGGGAGAGGGGTAATTGCCCTTGATGGCTACTCAACCAGCTTGATGTAACGCTAGTATACTCATTAAGCCTCGATGCATTGAAAATCTCTTGGATACCTGCTGCGATGGTTCGGAAGTTCAACCATTCAAAGCGCAACCCTTTCTTGGTGGCACGCTCGCGCGATGCGATAATTAAATCACAAATATTTTTGCGAGTGGTCACTTTTAAATCGTTAAAGAACTTCGCTGTAAATTGCTTGTAGCCTGCGGCACTGCGAACTGTACCGTTTTCATCATCGACACACACATTAATTCTCTCGGTATACATGTATGAAGCTCGACGTAGGTATTTCATTACCTTTGCAAATGATTTTGGGGCAATGTATTCCCCCCAACGAAGGGCATAATCTTCTTGCAGTTGATCGTAACTGATTGTGCTCAGTCCAGCTTCTGTTGGTAAGCCAACACGTCCACCTATCAAATCAGTGTTTGGTAAGATACATGCAAGCACTTTTGCAATGAGAGTTCGACACTGGATGTTATTTATTGCAGCACCACCCCATGCAAAAAGACTAGGGAAGCGTTGTGGATTGGTAATGAACTCCTCACAGCCTTTTAAGATAAAAGCATACTCATGCGGGAGATCAACCCACTCACCGGAACGTAATAAGCGACGCTTGGAAAAACCAAAAGAAAAATTGGGGTTGATTTCTTGCTCACGAGAGACGACTTCATGATGTAGGGCTATCAATTCATGCTTACGCGACTTACGTTTAGCACGATATTCTTTATCGTACTGTGCTTTAGCTACTGTTGGTGATGGGATATTAGTCGTTAACATGAGACTCACCCTCAAAGCTATGACCTAAATGGATCTCATTGAGATAGCCATTCACAATAGGGGTCATTACTTGAGTTTTGAGTCTGTTGGTGTCTTGCTTACAGCAAGAAAAATATAAGTTGGTCATAATATGAGTCTGCTCGATTTTTAGGGTTGCTTGGGTTGGTAGTCCAAACAATGAAACTTCAATTTACAGAAGATCTTCTTAAAGATCAAATAGTAAATTTTAGACACAAAAAAGCCGCTCACGAGCAGGCGAACGGCTTTATGCGAATGCTTTGTAGTTAAGGTACCACCCTTAACACATTCTAATCCTCGAAAAATACACTACATAGAAAACTATGTAGTTAGCGTGCTATGTAATGCACTTTTACTTCAAGAACTTGTAGTGATTATACCTCTTATATCAACTTTTTCAAACAAAGTTTTGGTTTAAAACTTATTTATGCTGTATAGAACCCTGCCTATGACACAGAAGCTATCAAATTCTTTTTGAGTAATTTTTTCATCTGAATACCTGTCATTGAAACTCTTAATTATCAATCCATTAACACTATATTCGAGACGTTTAACCCTTAGAACATCTTCTTGTTTATAAACGTAAACCTTACCATCAATGATTTTTTTATCTGAAGTATCAACAAAAACAATGCCCTTATCAGAAATAGCTGGCTCCATTGAATCACCATGGACTCTGAGTGCAATCACCTTATCTAACGCTTTGTCGCCCAACAAAGGAATAAAATGACCACTAACTAGAATGGATTCCTCACCATTGTTTACAAATCCAGAACCCGCACTACAGCTTACATCCTCATAAAATGGCACTTCAAACTCAGAACCATCATTAGATGAGTTCGTTATCCCATTTACCAACCATTCATAGGTAGTATTTAACACTCGAGATAGCTCTATCAATCTCTTTTGAGATGGGTAGTTTATACCGTTTTCCCATTGATTCACCGCAGACTGGCTAACACCTAATAGTGCGCTTAGCTCCTTTTTTGATATACATAGCGACTCTTCTCTTAATTTTTTTATTCTGCCGCCTAATGACATTTCCCCATCTCACTCACAGTTTACAGACCTATTCTTATTTTCCTCTCTTGTAGAAAAACCATCACTTCCAATGAAGAATTATCACTTTATATTTAAAGTATAGGTTTACAGTGTTTTTTTGATGCTTTATTATACAACCGATCACTGTTCAAAAGATCAGTGACCGCAAAGAGCGCCGAGGGGCGCGGGGTGCGTAATATCCCTAACTTTTAAATCACCTACTACCGCCTGCGTCATGCTGGGGCGGCGACCATGTCCTCTTACTGAGGCGACTGGGAGTACCAGCTAGTTTTACGCTCTTAAAGAGCACTCTTTTATAAGAGTACATAGGTTTGCGCTTCTCTAGTGCAAACCTATGTCACACTCAGCAAGAGGAGTAATGCGCATGAGTAATCTCCACATTGTGTATGGCTTCTGCGAAGACCAACACAAAGCGAGACTCTTTAACCACCTGATTCAAAAAACTTCTATTTTAAGAGTCAAAACCATCGGTCACGTTGCTAACAAAGCGGTTTTTGCCGCACTGACTTATTCATTAATTCCTCCCCATACGGATGACATTTCTTGGTTGCAACGCGCCATTCCTAACAAGAAAAAAACAGTGCGTACTGACATAACAGAATGTCCTACCCTGTCTCGAAAAAAGCATCACCAGTTCGAGCTTTCCAATGAGCAAATCAAGCAACTACAGAAAGCCAGCCGTATTTATCGTAAGCATCGTAACCTCACTCTCACAGAGAAAAATTGGCGGCAACACGTCAACCGTAAAGCCGCATTAAGTGAAGTCGAATGTCTGCTTATGCCAACATTCAAAGACGCTTTTTTTCTCGCACACAATCAACAACCCACACCATACAGCATTTGGAATGAACCCAAGAAAAAGGAGAAACAATGCCAACACCACCCACTAAAAAGTTAACTGGCGTCTGGTTTGAGCTAGATGCTGAAACAAATCAACGATTAACCGAATCCGCAAGAGACAACAAAAGGTCAAAACGGAATGAGGCCAGCGTTCGACTTGCCGATCACTTATTAAAGTTTGATAGCCACATGAAATTACGCACTAAGTCATAGTGCTTTTTTTACCCAAAAAAGATCCAACTTTCGGACTAAAGCAAGGAGGGACAATGCCTTTATCGTCCATCAATTTGTTATTGGACTCCGAAACCACGAAAGCCCTAGAAGAAGCCGCCGCCTTATCGTTTCGAACATTAAGAAAAGAAGCGTCATTACGAGTCATTGACCACATCACGCGCTTCCCTTCTTTGAATGAGACGCCATCTTTTCAGGACGCGAACTCTAGCGTTAAGGTTCATATCCCCATTGAACTAAAAGAAAAGGTGTTGCCTTGCCTTTTTCGTGGTCGTTATCGAGTCAAAACGTACGGCGTTGAATGTGCTCGACGCTTAAAAGACCATTTATTGCGATATCCCACTATCTCTGCTGTTGGCGTGGTTCAGGAGGAAAGACATGCTCCTTGAGTTGAGCGCACTGCTTCCTCTACTCAACACCTGTCAATCACAAGTGGATGCCAGCATCCTTAAACGCCTCATCGACAACGAAAGCTCCCGAAATCCCTACGCCATTGCGGTAATTGGAGCCAAAGCCGTGAATCAACCTGACAACTTAGAAGATGCGCTTCACATTGTCAGTGATTTGGATAAAGGCGGATTCAACTACAGTTTAGGGTTGATGCAAATCAATAAGAAGAACTTTCCGGCCTACGGGCTGACCGTTGAAAAAGCGTTTGACGCTTGCACCAATATAGAGGTCGGTGCCGATATCTACGCTCAGTGTTATCACCGAGCACAAAAACAATCCCCTGATAAGTCACATCAACAACTGCTTGATGATGCTGCTTCTTGTTACTACTCCGGTAACTTTTCTCGCGGCTATCAAAAAGAGGGTAGTAAGCAAGTCAGTTACGTTGAAAAATTCAATCGTGCTGAAAAGCTTCCTTCAAAGAAGATAGCTGAATCTTACGACTCCGTTGAGTCACCACAACCAACCTCACCAAAGCAAACCCACTCATGGGATGTGTTTGGTGATTTTTCTTATTAATCAAGGAAACTTTTCAATGAAACACCTTCATGCTGCAAAACAAAAACTTCAAAACCTGAAAGCCGCGTTCACTTGCGCGGTACCTGCCATGCTGAGCGCCCCAACGTTTGCGGCTGGCGGTCTGGATGAAGCTACCATCTGGGTCGATGAAATCACAACATGGGCTTACACCTTTCTTGGCTCTGCGGTACTGCTCTACTGTATCTACCTTGTGATTATGGCACTGCTAGAGAAAAAGCAGTGGGGCGATGTGTTCGTCGGTATGGCTAAAACCGCTGGGGCTGGCGGTATCATCGTTGCTGCCACTTACGCTTGGTCAATTTGGGGCAGCTAATCATGCCAGACCAAGAACGTGAACAGTTTGCGAGCTATCACTCGCTGGCTCGTAAACCCTTAATTGGTGGTATTCCGGTGATTGCCTTAGTCACTGGATGTGGCGCAATGCTGCTCACTGGTTTTTTAGGGTGTTTGTTCTTTGGTGCAAAAGGGTTGGTTTTACCAGCCCTTATTGCTGCAACGCTGCTCTACATTCGCATTCGCTGCATGGACGACAGCCGAGCCACCGAGGACATGAAATGGGAGCTAAAAGGGTTCTTAACTCGTCTGCGTTGCCAATCAACCACCATCTCTTTCACTTCCATTGACGATAATCCTCTAAGGAGAAAGCAACATGTCAGTGAATGGTTTAAAAACAATTCCCCTCACTAACCGATTACCTGCCTACGGCTATCCCATCAATCGCACCATGATTGCGTTGGATGATTCAAAACTCATGGCAACCATCTGCTTAAATGGCATTCCCTTTGAGTCCGAGTCGCACGAAACATTGAAACAAGCGTTCGACTTAGTGAAAGGGTTACTCAATACCTTTTCTCGCAAGTACGGCAACTCACTTGGTGTATGGACGCACATCATTAAACGCAAAGAACACTTTCATGCTGATTACCA
The DNA here is from genome assembly GCF_051122595.1 of Vibrio sp. K4. NCBI lineage: Bacteria > Pseudomonadati > Pseudomonadota > Gammaproteobacteria > Vibrionales > Vibrionaceae > Vibrio > Vibrio sp. K4. The sequence continues at coordinate 38,718 of NZ_CP178582.1, read as the reverse complement.
GTTTGAAGGGGACTTTATGCAAAATTTCGCTGAGCGTTACTTAGCGAAGTTCTCCGGTGAAGACTTCTACAACGTTCGTTATTACTTAACCTTTGTGCTCAACTACAAAGGTACGTTGGAAGAAGGCGAAGACACGCTGGCTGACATATTAAAAACCGTCACCGCCGCATTGAAACGTTTTGGGTGCAACACGTTAAAAGTTAGCGACGACCATCGTTGTGAGCATGTTGAGTTTTTGTCTTATCTGCTCAACTACAACGACGAGGCCAAACCATTAACGGCAGAAAAAGTGCGCAATTATCTCGGTCACAGCGATTGGCATTTTGGACACGACATTTTAGAAGTGCGTAACGCCAACAGTGAATCGAGTCGGTTTGCGACTTTCTTTGAAGTGGACGCTTTACCTATCACCACCGAATTAGGCATGTGGGACTTCATCTTAAATCAACCGTGTGAGTTCATCCTGACGCAATCCATGATTTTGATGCAGGGACTCAAAGCGCAAAAGATGATTGATAAGCAGGTCAACCTCATTGAGTCCAGTGACGGGGCAGAGCATGAGTTAGGTGAACTGCAACAAGCGCGTGATTACGTGGCGTCTGAGACCATTACATTTGGTGATTACCATGCGTCACTGGTCGTATTGGGAGATTCACCGGATAAAGTGATTACCAATAGCGCCGACTTTAGCGGTCAGTTCTTAGCAAAAGGAACGGTACTCAAACGCTCGAACCTCAAATCGCAGTTCACGTTTTTGAGTACCTTGCCAGCGTCCAAAGAGCGCATCAAACCAGCGCCAAAGACCATCACCAATTTAGCGTGCTCCTGGTCTTTACATAATTACTCAACTGGCAAAGCCACAGGAAACCCGATTGGAGATGGCAGCGCTATATTGCCTTTGAAAACTCTATCGAATTCCTTGTTCTACTTTAACTGTCATGCATCCCAAATTGGTAAAAACGTCACAGGGCAAAAGCTTGCTGGCCACACCATGATATTAGGCGCATCGGGCACAGGTAAGACGGTGTTTGAAGCGACATTGACGGGGTTCTTTACTCGCTTTCATCAGCAGATATTTTGCATCGATTACAAGCGCTCTACTGAAATGTTTATTCGCGCATTTAACGGTGAATACTTCTCGATTAAAGAAGGGGAAGACACTGGCATCAATCCGTTTCAGCTTGAACCTACATCAAAATTGGTGAGTTTTTTGAACCGATTGGTGTGCCGACTGGCGCAAGATGAACACGGCCACATCAACGCACATGATGAAAACGAAATCAAAGACGCGATTGATAGTGTAATGCACTTCGAGGCGCCAATGCGCGGTTTGAGTATGATGCTGCAATCCATCCAAAACCCTGACCTACGTTTGCGGTTAAGTAAGTGGTGTCGGAGTGAAAACGGCAAGCTGGCGTGGTGTTTGGATTCGCCAAGAAATCAGTTCAATCCAAAGGAAATGAACCGAGTTGGCTTTGATTCGACCTTGATGCTGGAAAAAGACTCAAGCGGTCAAGTTCATCCGGCGAGTGAACCACTGTTAGCGTGTCTATTTTTCTTGAAGGATTTGATGCAAGAGTCAGGCAAATTGCTGCAAACCATCGTGGAAGAGTTCTGGATGCCAGCAAACTTCCCTCTGACGCAAGAGGTTATGAAACGAGCACTCAAAACTGGACGCCTGATGAATGAGTTTATGGTGCTTGCTTCACAGTCTCCAGAAGATGCCATTGAGTGCGATATTTTCCCTGCAATCGTTCAACAAACGGCCACCAAGGTTTACTTACCGAATCCTGACGCTGAGTATCCCGCTTACAAAAAGTGCAACCTGACGAAAGGGGAGTTTACCAAGCTGCAAGCGCTTGCCAAAGACAGTCGTACCATGCTCATCAAGCAATCGAACACCAGTTGTTTTGCGCAGTTTGACCTTGTCGGATTTGATGACGTTTTCCCTATTTTATCGGGTGAAACGGCCGACATTGTGTTGTGTGAATCTATCCGCGCCGAAGTCGGGAACAACCCTGATGTATGGATACCGGAGTTTATGAAAAGGAGATAATCCACTATGTTTAAACGTTCGACTTTCACATTAACCCTTTCGCTTATTCTTGCGACACCGGCTTACGCGGGTATCCCTGTCATTGACGTTGCAGGTATCACGCAAATGATCACCGATAGCACTGCGCGCGCGCATGAGTTTACGCAATCTATCACCGAAGCGCGTAATCGCCTCAATCAAATGAAAAACCAAGCCGAGCACTATAAGTCGATGGTCGAAGGTCATTATAGTTTTGAAGATATCCTCACCGATCCAAATCTCAACGACATCATTGATTTGAGTGATTACAGCGATTTATACGACGCTGTTGATGATATTTCAGACTTACGTGATGAATTCGGACTTAAATCTGATGATCCATTGGTGCAACGTCGATATGATATGCAACTGAAACAATTTCGCTTTCAAGAAATGTTGTACGAACGCAGCGCCAAGCGCAGCGAACGTATGAGTCGATTGCTCGGTCAATTTGAAACGGCAACCACACCTGCCGCCAAAGAAGATCTGGGTAACAGCATCAATTTTGAACAAATACAGATGCAGAACGATCAGCAAATGATGGTTGCCATGTCCGATATGCTAGAAAGACAAAAGCAACTTGAAACCGAACAACGATTAAATGACAGCTATCAAAAATTCATGTACGGCGATGGCATCGCCTATTAATAAGGACACACTTACTATGAAGCAATTCATATCTTTAATTTTTTTCACTGTTTTATTAAGTGGTTGTGGTGAAGATACTAAAAGTATTGAATATTATTCAAAACACTTAGACGAAGCTAAGAACATCGCGATGGAGTGCAAAAAAGATACTTCTACACTTTCAGAAAATTGCAAAAATGCAATAAATGCTGTCTCTGAAGCTAATTATCAAAAATTTATGCACGGTGATGGTCTTTCTTTAGGAGAGTAATATGTTTGAGCGGCTGTTTGAGTTCATAGAACAAATAACTCAAAACAACATTGGACGCCTTGTAGAGATATTTACCGCCACGATCACGCCCCTTCTTGGGGCGTGTGTCGTTTTATATGCAATCTATCTTGCATACCAAGCTTTGTATGACGCTGAAAATATGATGATCATGGAATCCATGAAATTCATCGGCTCTTTAGCACTCTGCACAACTGTCGCCTTAAACAGCGCATGGTATCTCGATAGCATAGTCCCAATTGTTTACTATTCGGGGGATGATATTGCGGATGCACTACTAGGCTCAACTGGCAGTGGTTCTCTACAGACCATGTTCGACACAATGGCTAAACAGTTCTTTAAGACATGGGAAGAAGTTAACTTTGGGATGGCAGATTCATGGGGTAGATCCATACTCTTTGCAATCATGGCATTACTGATATTACTTGGCTATATCCCGTTTATTGCAATTGCAACAGCCTACTTATTGATCGCGAAGGTAATGGTCAGCTTCCTATTGATACTTGGTCCACTGTTCATCATGTTCGCGTTTTTCCCCTCCACACGGAACATGTTTAGGTCGTGGACAGGACAATGCTTAAACTATGTTTTATTAGTCATCGTTTATCCTATTGCGTTCAACCTGTTCACCGAAACCATTGAGTTCGTCATTTTTGGTGAAGGTGTTGCAACAGTCGGATTTTCAACCGTGATTATGACCATCATTTTATTTGGCTGCTGCATCTTAATCTCTGTCCAAATTCCGGTGTTCACTTCGTCTCTTTCTGGCGGAGTCGGGATCAACGGGTTGGTCAGTAACATTGGCGCAGGTCTTCGTGGCGCTAGTAATGCGGCCAAAGGTACATACAATGCGGGTAAAGCAGCTAAGCAAGGCGGAGGCAAGTTAAGCAGAGCCATTGCTGACAAGTTTAAAAATAACGTTAAACCAGGATAAGCTCCAACCACAACTCAACTCTTTCATCTTGCCGCGTTCTGCGGTTTTTTTGCACCTGAAAAAGAAACCAAGATGACGATGAAAGAGAAATCAGATTAGGTTGGAAACTTAATTATTACTAAATAACTTCCCAAATTAATCTTCCAATGACGAACACGATCCCACAAAACAAGCATATGAAAATTATATCTCTAATCCATTTTGCAAATGCAGCTAACAAGCCGCCAGATAAGATAGAGCAAAAAACAACAATAGAAAATCGCAACCATTTAGGCAGGTCAATCTCAAGCAAAATTTGGTTTGAGATAATACCTGTCAAAATACAACCTATTAAAAACAAACCTCCAGCCCAACTAGCAAGAGATTCCTCTTCGTATTCACTTTCAGAAAGAAATTTATCTCCGACTCTGTATCTAGCCATTCTGATCTCCTTAATTAACCTAAACCAGCTTCTATTTGATAAGCGTAAAGCTGGCCTCTTTATACGGAAAAGTATTATGCAACAAATACTCATTACTCTCACGGCAATATTAGCATTATCAGCTTGCTCTTCTACACCGCCGCCGCCACCTGAGCCAAAAGGCAAAATTCAAGCCGTTAACCCATCCAAAATCAATCTTGCCGACCTTTACACTCAAGGACGTAACTCATGACAACCACCATTGATTCTGCGCTCGATGCCAATCGACAAAAAGTAGAAAGTAAGCCAAACGCCAAGCACCAAAAACAAGCCGACTTGTTCCTTGAGGAAATCAAGCTGTTTGAGCAAGACCGCGTAGAACTCGCTATTCAGTCTCGCCGCACCGCTTGGAAAGTCGCGGCGGGCGCTTGTGTATTAGCTATCCTTCTTGCGATCGCGCTCGTGGTCATGATGCCCCTAAAAACGGTGGACTACCGATTGCTAACCATCAATCAACAAACGGGCATAACTGAAATCGTTCAACCTCTCGCTGATGCAAAGCGCATCACCTACGGCGAGGCGTTAGACAAGCATTGGTTAAGTCGTTACATCATCACGCGAGGCTCTTATCAATGGCAGACCGTTCAAGACGCATTGGAATACATCAAGCTCACGAGCCGCAACGATGTGTTTAGCGCGTATAACGCCATGCTCCGAGGCGAACGTTCCCCTGTGAGTGTGTTCAAGGAGAACAAAAAAATTGCCATGAGAGACGTCGCTATCTCATTTCTTCCAACGAACCAAGACCAAGTGTTAGCGCAAGTGTCGTTTACTCGTGTGGTACTCAATAACGACGATACGCCCGATGTGAGTTACCAACCGACCAAATGGAGTGCAACGGTCACGTTCGACTACCTCAAAGAGATTAAAAAAGAGTCCGAACGTCTATTGAACCCGTTGGGTTTTCGAGTCACCAGTTATCGAGAAGATAAGGTTATCCAATGATGAAATACGCTTTACTCTCTCTAAGTTGTGCGTTGGCATTCTCTGCCAACGCCTTAACTCTGCCTTCCTCTCAAGGTAAAGACAGTCGCATCACTTATGCCACGTATGATCCGAGTGAAGTCATTGCGGTTCGTACTAAAGTTGGCGTCGCAACGCTTATCCAATTAGATAAAAATGAAACCGTCGTCGGTGAACACTCCGGTTTAGCCATGGGGGATGCAGCCGCTTGGGGCTTTAATGTCCGTGGTAATAACATTTTCTTTAAACCGCAAGCTAAGCAGCCCAACACCAACTTAACCATTGTCAGCGATTTAGGCCGTACTTATTCGTTTGAACTGTTCACCAGTAAACAACCATTTTATGTGTTGAAGATGAAGTACCCAAAACCCAAAGCGGTTGATACGACACCTAATAAAGCGCCGTGCACCAATGGGAAGTATAACTTCCGCTATGGCAAGTGGGGAGCGGAGGAATTGGCTCCCCAATACGCTTGGGATGATGGGCGCTTTACGTGCATGAAGTTCGCTAAAAACGCTGAACTGCCCGTGATTTACCAAATCAATGCCGACGGTAAAGAATCTTTAGTTAATTATCACATAGAGAAAGACACCATTGTGATCCAGTCGGTCGCGAACGAATATCGTCTGCGCCTAGGAGATCGCGTGGTGGGTATACGCTCTGACTTTGTTGAGTTCGCCGGATACAACCGAAAAGGCAGCACCATTAAGGCAACTCGTGTGATTAAGGAGGGGATGTAATGGATGAAAACAACGTAGGCATTCCAAGTGCTGGCGAAACGCCCAACCTTGACCGTGGTGAATTAATGGTCAGTGGTCGAGCGAAGAAAAAGAACATCATTGCGATTGTGGCTTTGGTTGCCATTGCTTTGATTGTAGTCGCTATCGGTGTGACAATTGCCGTCAAGCAATTCTCAAATACTAAAGAAGAAACTACTACAACGGAAACGACCACCGTTGGACAAGCAGAAGTGAGTGGTGTAGAGAAAGGCACTGTCGGTAATGATGCGGCGTGGTTTGATGCCGTGAAACAGCAACGTGAAAAAGAGAAGGAGCAAGAAAAAAGAGCGCTAGAGCGAGCAAGGCAACGTCAACTCGAAGAAGCAAAAGCCAACGCAGAGCGCAATAAAAAAACCACCGTTCCAACCAATGACGTACCAACGCCCACAGTCAACACATCAACGTCAAACACTCAACGTTCCAATCAACGTGATAAGGATGCCCCTTCTACACCCCAAGAGCGTCGCCTTATGGCGGGCTTAATGGTCAATGGTGGTGACAAGGGCTCGTCGTCTCAATCACCAGCGCAGCCACCAAAGGCGCACGACACCAGTTATGATGCCCCAACGTTTGCACTAGGCAGCGCAACCCAACGTCCAGCTCACTCATTAGATTTCTTACTCAAACATGGCAGCGTCATTCCTTGCGCTTTGTACAGTCAGATTATTTCTGACTACCAAGGCATTGTCATGTGCAGAGTCACACAAGATATTTACAGCGCCAACGGTAAAGCATTGTTGGTTGAGCGAGGTTCATTACTGACAGGCTCGCAAAATGTTGAACTGGAGCCGGGCAAAAGTCGTGTATTCACCACATGGGCGGACATAGAAACGCCTAACGGCATTTCTATTCGTATCGATTCACTTGGTGCAGGACGACTAGGTGCAAGCGGCAGCGAAGCGTGGGTAGACAATCACTTCAAGGAACGCTTTGGCGGCGCTATCTTGTTGTCGTTCATTGACGATGCCTTTGAAGCATTAGCCAATAAAACATCGAGTTCAGACAGTGATATTTCGTTTGATAACTCCACCGACAATGCGACTGATATGGCCGAAAAAGCCCTTGATGCCAGCATCAATATTTCACCCACTGGTTACACCCAAATCGGTCAACGCATCAACATCATTGTGGCGCGAGATATCGACATGTCGAGCGTTTACACTTTTCAGTAACCCTCATTTGGACGGTCAGCGAATTTACATTAATGGTATCTATGTGAAATTTTAGACTCTTGCTGGCCGTCCTCTCATTAACAAGGAAACAGCATGACGACCATTAACGCACATCAACTCATGGTTGGTATGACCATTCGTTGCCCGATTGACGGCGACATCATCACCATCTCTGATTTAATCGCCAATTCAGAGTCTTCACTTGGACTTGGTTGTGACAAGGGCTATACCAGCGTTGATGTGAATGACACATTTGAATTGGTTAAGCCGTTTGACTTAACCAAAGCCAACCTTAACTGGATAAGTGAGCAGCTTACAGAAATCAAAGAAACACACATTAATGAAGCCATGCGAAGCTTAGCGTGGGGAACAGAGCAAGATGCGGATAAAGCGGAAATCGAAATCACACCCTATTGTTTAAATCGTGTGACTTACGAACTAATTCATGGTGCAGAGCCTATAAGTTTAAAAAAGATGCCTTCAAATCCTTTTTTGATGCGTTATTAGAAGACAAAGCACTTGTTCGCTTAGTTGTGATTGATGGCGATCTACAAACATGCTCACAACGTCTCGATGACGTACCCTATTTGTCTTCTCTACTCACGCTTCAAACTTTCTCAAACCACATACAGCCGCTACTCCATCCCGATAATTTACCCCAACTCACACACTGGATAATGCTTGGGTGCGAGTTTATCAATATCGACTTTTTGCAGAAATGGAAACACAAATGAACACTCAATCCACACTCGTTAAGAACGGTCTTCAAGGACTTTTTCTTGTCGCTTTAGTGACTGTCATTACTGCACTGGCGCAGGTAGCGCAGCTTTATACGTCATACGATGTATTGCGCATGAATACGTTAACCGAGTGGGCTAAAGTTCATCCTGAGCAAGCTCCAGTAGTGAAAGCATTTATCCAAACTTGCCTATCGAATTCTGATACTTCTCTCAATCCGGTAGACCCCAACAGCGTTCATTTAGCTGCTCAAAGAATAACAACGTGTATCGAACATCCGCTAATGGCGCAAATACAACACGCTGATAAACAAATCAGCGCGGTTGCGTTTCCACTATCTCTTTTTGTGAAATAAGGAGTCACCATGCAATACGCTCTCTTTCCTATCAACAACGCGCCATTTCGTCCTTTATTAGATACCGCAGAACTCTACGCGCTTGAGCAAGGTGAAACTGCCCTCATTGACCATCAACCTAACGAAGACTACGAACAAACGTTAGAAACCGTGTTGGTTTACGGCGCTTACATGCCACAACCAGATTTTGAGTTCCCTAAAGATGAAATCAAACGTCACATTAAAGCCGATATCAATCATTGGCTCGTTCATCTCAAAGGAACACAAATGCAATACCTCGCCATAGAAGACATTGAGCCCTTTTATGACGTCACCATCACCACTTCTTGCGGTCATTGCCCCAAGCCTCACGCCACGCCAAACGTGGCATTTGCGGCATTGATGTACTTACCCAAGGACTTTGAGTTTGGCAGTACACACGCTAAAACCGCGTATTGCCGTTGGTTCAACATGGACGCACTGACCAATGCGTTAAACAGAAAAGGGCTTTACGCCCTGATTGCATCAGATAAACGCTTTAGCTCTGCGTTAACGAAAGAGAACTGGCGTGAACGTATCGACACCAAGCGCGCCATTCGACTTGCTCAAAAATGGAGGTAAGCATGAAAGCCAAAGTAAAAACGTGGATAGAAAAACAGCTTCTTTCACATGGTTATATCAAAACGTCCACGCTTAACGCACAGCTCAATTTTGCTCGCAGTGTCGCTAAACGACTAGATGAACACAGAGAAGTGGTTGAAGCGATTGAAAACAATACCTCATTTTTTCAAACCCACCCTTGGCACGCTAACCATCTCGCCATTCAAGATGATTACCTGATGCGCCTATTTAAGCTTGTGCACGGTCATTTCCCAGACACCTCAGAACAAGGACAAGACAAAGCGGTATTTGAGGGGAAGTACGTCAGACCTCGCCCTGTCATTTTGGGTGAATGTCAATTACCTGATTACGTAGCTTTGCATCACAAGAGAGAAGTTGAATGAACGCAAAAATTATAAATATGAGTTATTTCGTCGGCATCATCATGCTGCTTTGTGCTGGATTATATTGCTATCAATGGCTTCAAACTTGTCACAGTTCAAAACCTTTAGCCGTTGTCTCACCCTCTCCAAGCGTGAGTTTCTTTGACCGTGTCATGAGTTGTCAAAATTCGAACAATAAAATCTAAGCTCGCTTTTGGCTGCTATATGCTCGCATGTAGAGCCAAAAGGAGTACCACGCTTGCGTGGATTGTTTTTCATAAATCATCATTTCTCTTCATCAACAAATCATTCGAGTCACCTAAATGAATACCATTGATAAAGCCGCCACCGTTAACCAACTTTTGGTGATGACGGGGCTACGCCCTTTCTTAGACCTTGATGGTCTTACCGAAATTGCCATTAACCGACCAGAAGAGGTTTGGTTTGATCGTGGTAACGGGTGGGAGTGTGAAACACTTCCTACTCTAACGTTGAACCTATGCCTAAGCCTTGCTAAAGCGCTCGCCACGTTTGCAGGATTGCCTATTCCCCTCGGTGAAAACAATCCGGTGGCTTCCGTTATTTTCCCTGATGGGGAACGGGGACAAATCGCCATACCGCCAGCGACCGAAAACGGCATTGTCAGCATGACCATTCGTAAGCCGTCATTAACGCGCTTCTCACTATCGAGCTATCAAGAGTCCGGTCGCTTTTCTGATTTCAAAGACATGGACATGAGCAAGGTTGAACTCACGCCCGTTCAAGAGCAACTTCTTGCGCTCAAGCAAAAAGGCGAAATGGCGGCATTCTTTAACCTCGCCGTCAAAAGCAAACTCAACATCTTGCTTGTCGGGGGAACAGGGTCAGGTAAGACCACCGTCATGAAAGCCATGGTAGATGAGTACCCAACCGATAAACGTTTGTTCACCATAGAAGACGTACACGAGCTGGACTTACCCTACCATCCTAATCACCTTCATCTGTTCTATAAGCAAGGCGGATTAACGCCTAAACAAATCATCGAGTCGTGTATGCGAATGAAACCCGACCATGTGTTGCTGGCTGAACTACGCGGTGATGAAGCATGGACGTACCTTGAAATGCTCAACACTGGTCATGAAGGTTCTATCACCACCATTCACGCTAATGACTGCTATTCCACACCAGCACGTCTTGCTGGATTGGTCAAACAATCCGAAGTCGGTCAAACCTTAGATTACGAACACATCATGCGCACCATTCGAACCAGCATTGATGTGATTGCGTTTTTCAAACACACCCGTTTAGTGGAAATTCATTACGATCCATTAGAGAAGAACCGGTTACTGAGTGAGGGCTAGTTCATGGCAATATCAAAACAGAAAAAAGGAGCATTGTTTTTCATGTTCCTTTTTTTTACCGCATTATTTTTTGTCGCTGGACTGTATGGTGGCGGTGCTGCTTATTACAAACTGACTCAAATCTCTATGGAGCATTTGAGTTACCACAGCCTGATTGACCAGTGGCAGCTTTATCACACCAACCCTGACATTAAGAAACGTCTCGTTGCTGGCATTGCAGTTTGCGGCCTTGTCACGCTCATTCCTACCTTCATGAGCATCATTGTTCTGATAGCGATTCAGGAAAAAGAAGAAATCCACGGCAGCGCTAAGTTTGCCACTGACATGGACTTGGCCAAGTCGGGATTATTCCCTGACCTAAAAGATGAAAACAAATCCCCTACCATCCTATTAGGCAAAATGCCAAAGGGACGCTTTAAAGACCGATTCATTGAATTGGACGGGGCACAATTTGCTGAGGTTGCAGCACCAACTCGGAGCGGTAAAGGGGTCGGATTGGTCGTTCCCAATGGTGTGTCTTATCAGCACTCCATGGTGTGCACCGACTTTAAATTCGAAAACCTCATACTGACAGGAGGATTTAGAAAACGCTGTGGTCAGGACGTATTTTTGTTCGCACCGGATGGTTTTGCACTTTCCCCCGAAGACCGCGACGCCGAGCAAGTGCGTTCTCACCGCTGGAACTGCTTTGACTACGTCAGTCGTAGTCGTGCGTATCGAGTCGGTGACGTCCTGAACATCACCGCCAGCTTATATCCAACCAACGGCGACAAAGGCGATATTTGGAATGAACTGGCTGGTAAACTGTTTAAAGGCTTGTGCTGTTGGATGCTCGATACCGAAACCATTACTGGCATTAAACCGTCATTGCCCTATGTGCTAAAGCTCGTTGGTGTGGATGGGGGCTTACGTGCATGGATGCGCCGCGAGCTAAGGAACGACTACGTCTCTGATGATGCGCGTTTTGAGTTCAACAACTGCCTCTCTATGGCGGAAGAAACCTATTCCAGTGTCGAGAGTAATCTGCTTAGTCCATTGGCAATATTCAGTGACCATGTCACCGCCGCCGCCGTGAGTGAGTCGGACTTTGATTTTCGTGACCTACGCAAAAAACCAATGACGATTTACGTAGGTTGTACACCAAACAACCTACCTAAATTTGGCAAGTTGCTTAACCTGTTCTTTGAGCAACTTATCTCTCAAAACACCCAAACACTGCCAGAGCATGACAGCAGTTTGAAATATCAATGTTTGTTGCTGCTCGACGAGTTCACCGCCCTTGGACGCATCAAACAAATTGAGAAAGCCATCAGCTACACCGCAGGTTATAACCTTCGTTTTTTGACCATCTACCAAGATGACAGTCAACTTGAAGAAGTCTATGGAAGAGAAAACGCTCAAAACATCCGTAAGAACCACGGCGTCAGAGTGGTGTACCCACCCAAAGAAGTGGACGAGACCGCGAAGCGCGTATCTGACACGTTAGGTACAAAGACGGTTAAAAAACGCAAGGTCAGCCGCAGCCTTGGTAAACACGCCAGTCGCTCCATCAGCGATGATGAAATCAAGCGCCCTCTCATGATGCCTCATGAAGTCGTGGAGTTGGGTTTTGAGAAGCACCCTGTCGCCACCAAAGTGGGGGTGAAGACGCTCATTCTTAAAGAGAACCAACGCCCCTTTATCGCCAACAAAATCATCTACTTTGATGAACCGACACTAGCTTGTCGAGTGAACTACGCCAAAGCGAATATCCCCGACATTCCGTTGCTGCCACTCAATACCGCAGCCTAATTGAATTTACAAACTGACAAAAAGGATAACGTCCATGAAACCGTTATTGATGACAGCCGCACTGAGTGCGGCTTTTTTATTGCCAACCACTTCCACTTACGCCGCCAGTGAAAACGAATGCGCCATTTGGTTATGCCTTCCTGCCGCCTTTGCCGTTGATGGTTGCGGCGCAGCGAAAGATGCTTTTATTGACCGCATCAAACACTTCAAGCCCCCACTGCCAAGCTTTACCTCCTGTATGTACGCCGGAGACCTACCAAGTGGGACGCCTGATAGCTCTGAAATGAGTTCGGTCACAGGCTCTGCCGCTTATGTCCCTGCTCGTGAAGAGTGCAAACGTTGGGGCATGTTTGGTAATGAGTGTATGCAGTCAGAAATCATCCCAAGTCACATTGTGAAAAACCAACGATGTAAACGAGCAGAAGGGGGCGAACGCAACCCTCGTTATTGCACCAAAACCATCAATTACGTCCAAACCAAACTCGACGGTCAACTCTATGGTGAACCGTACTACTACGACAATAACGGTGGTACGTATCTCGAAGGCTCAACACAGTTGGAGAATTAAACATGATTGTCTACATTGCAGAAAAGCCCTCACTGGCTAAAGCCATCTTTGAAGGTTTGGGCGGCAACCCTCAAACCCAAAAAAGAGAAGGGTATTACCAACATAACGAACATTGCGTCACCCATTGCGTGGGTCACTTAATGGAACTCTTTGACCCACAAGATTACGACGAAAAGTATCAAAAGTGGTCTTACGCCGATTTACCCATCGCCACACACTACCCGCCGAAGCTCAAAGGGAAACCTGACACCAAGCAGCAACTACAAACCGTACTCAACCTCATCAAAAAAGCCGACACCATCGTTCACGCTGGCGACCCTGACGATGAAGGACAATTGTTGGTTGATGAAGTGTTGAACTACGCGGGGAACACCAAACCGGTTCTTCGCTTACTGGTGGCCGACTTAAACCTTGCTCCTGTACAAAAAGCGTTAGCCAACATGGAGCCTAACGAGAAATACGTACCATTAGGCATGAGCGCCCTTGCTCGTTCGGTGGGCGACCAAAGCTTCGGTTATAACCTAACAAGAGCCTGTACCTTAAAAGGGCGTGAGAAAGGCTTCTACGGCGTTCTAAACGTGGGACGTGTGCAAAGTGCGGTATTAGGTCTCGTCAACGCTCGTACCCTTGCCAATCAAAACCACACCGAAAGCTTCTATTACGATGTTTACGCACAATTTGATTGCAACGGCCATTCGGTGAAAGCCAAGTATCAAACCACCGACGACGACCAAGTGGATGATAAAAAGCGCCTGATTTCTGAATCACACGCCAACTTTCTTCAACAGAAAGTGAAGGGGCAATCGGGACTGGTGACGTTAGCGGTGACAAAACCTGAGAAGAAGCAACCACCTCAACCACTCAACCTGTCTACGTTACAACAGCTTTGTGCTAAGCAGTTTGGTTACAGCGCCAAACAAACGCTCGATATCATGCAAAGCCTGTACGAAACGCATAAGTTACTCACTTATCCGCGTACTGATAACCGCTTTTTGTCTGACGAACATTACTATCAAAGCAGTGATATTCTGGCAGCGATTCAAGTAACCATGCCAGGATTGGTTGATGCGACTCAACACGTCGATATGAGCCGCAAACATAAAGCGTTCAATACCGAAAAGATTGAGGCGCACCACGCCATTATACCGACCACCAAATGCGGCAATGGCAACGCACTGAGCAAAGACGAGCAACAGGTTTACGATTTGGTTGCCCGTTACTTTATTGGATTGTTCTACCCTGAATCGGTGCGTGACAAAACCAAGGTGATGTTCAATGTCGAGGGGCATCAGTTCAGCGCCACGCAAAGCGTGTTAGTTGAGCAAGGTTGGGAAGTGCTTCATTCTGCAGAAAGAGAAGAAACGGATAGCTCGCAAGGGTTTGATTTATCGTCCTTAAAATCCAACACGCCAACGGCTTGTCTCGATACTAGCATTGAAAAGAAGAAAACCAAACCGCCGAAATACTTCACAGAATCAACGCTACTTTCAGCTATGACTCGCGCTGCCAGTTTCATTGAAAACCCTGAGCTTCGCGCCAAGCTCGAAGCCAAGGACAAAGACAGCAGCGACCGTGGCAGCATCGGAACCGAAGCCACACGCGCCGATATCTTAGGCAAGCTTGCTGCTAACACGAATCTCATTAGTGTTGTGGAAGAAAAAGGCTATTCTGAAAAAGTGTGGAAAACCACTAAACAAGGACAAGAGTTCTGCAAAGCCTTGCCTAAAGAAGTCACCCAACCGGATATTTCTGCGATGTGGGCGGAAAAGCAAGCCTTAATAAAAACGGGCGAGTTTACCGTTGAAGCGTTTATTGCAGAGGTAGACAGCTACATTGCGCAGCGCATTGAAGCGCTCGATAAAAACGGCATTGATATCACGGCTAACACTGTCCCTTGTCCAAGCTGCGGTAAACCGCTTGTGCCAAGACAGGGGAAACACGGCAAGTTTTGGTCATGCACAGGCTACCCTGAGTGCGAGAAAGCGTACCCTGATAAGCAAGGCAAGCCAGATTTCACGCCACGCGCAAAACCTGTCGTCAGCCAACACAAATGTCCTACATGTGGCAAAGGGCTTATCCGCCGTAAAACCAATCGCGGTAAAGGTAAGTATTTTTGGGGCTGCTCTGGTTATCCAGACTGCACCACCATGCTTTTTGACCACAAAGGCAGACCAGATTTTAACTCTGCCAAACCGTCATTGGGTACATCCAGCCAATAATCACCTTGTCATTCAAGTTATTCAAAGGATTGGTATTGGATATTGAATTATGCGAAATTAATTATCCAATTTATTCACGTAGAGTAATCTTATGCCACGAGAAAGAAAGGCTCGTTCCGATGCCGATATTGCAACTATTGAGGAAAATATTGAAGAAGTCTACGGCCTACCAGAAGGAAGCGTAGTGATTACAAATCCTGATGGTTCGAATGCCAGAGGGGACAAACACATCGGTACGTTGCGAGACGACTACGATAATGACTAAAATCATTATCGACTAAAAAGCCCCTATCCTTTCGGATTGGGGCTTTTTTCGTTTCAGTATTGGAAAAACTATTTGAGCTTCATTCCTTGTTGTTTGGTGTTCACCTCTTCCACCACATTCGCATTCACGTCATACGTCTTAGGTACGGGCTGAGTGGTTTTTGCTTTCGAGCGGTCGAGTAACCCAAACTGCACTTCATCCACGCTGTAGTGCTTCAAGAACGGATCATTGCGAATGATGCGCTCCACCGTTGTCTTCTCAAATTTATTTGGACTTTCGCCGTTTATGGTCACGCTGGTTTTACCGCTGAGCTTATCCCATCCATAATCCACCGCGAAAGTGGCAGGTTTGAGTACATCCGAAACGTTGGTTTCTGTTACCGCTTGAGCCACCTCACGCCCTTTCAACTGTTCCAGTTTTTCAATGTTCTCTTGCGCTGGTTCCGCTTGACCACGTTCCCACTTACCAACTGTCGATGATGAAACGCCCAATTGCTCTGCAAGGGCTTTTTGTGACCATTGGTGCGTATTTCGTAACGCTTTGATCTCTTCGCTCATGCTCAATGCCGTTTGAGTACCAGCTTGAACGCTCGATTCAACCGACGAACGTTGAACCTCAACCACCCACTCATTACGTTGTGTCGATATCGTCTCTGGTGGGAGCTTGTTGCCCTGCTCATCTTCTTTTTTCACCTGCACTTCAACATCTTTTGTGCCAGCTTTAGACACCGACACTTCATCACCAATCTGCGCCCCACTCTCTTCTATGGCGTCTTTCAACTTCACGCCCCACTTCGTTTCACCATTACTCAATTCAACAAAGTAGCTTTGACTGTTCCCTTCTTTGTGCTGATACGGCGCCTGACCATGCGCGACCAAAGTAACCGGTTCTTCTTTCACTTCCTCTTTTGTAGACGGACGATCAGGTATTGAAGTCTCATTGCCAGAAGACGATGCCAGATTAACGTGGGCTTTCTCCATTGCATTATTTTCATCTACTGCCGTTGAGGTAGACTTCGTTTGTTCCGTTGAATGTTCAACCGCACTCGCTTGCTTCAACTCTTCTTTGCGGCGCACAAACTCCGCCTCCATCGCTTTGTCTGCAAAGACAATGTTCAAGTCTTTGCTCACGGCCACATCCATCACTTGCTGCTTAAATTCTTTTGTCCCTGTGATTTTGACCGTGCCGAACTTCTCCGCCGCTAATGTCAGCGCCACCGCCGTATGATTGAGATCGGGTTTGCGACTGTGCATCACCAACTTCTCGCCCGTATCACGAAATATTTTCGTGCCCGTATTCTTATCTGAGAAATCCACATACTGTTTTTTCTCATTCTTACTCGCCACCAAATCATTCATCGTCAATGACAGTTGCGCAGCCGTTTCTCGCGCTTTCATGATCCGTTTGGCCGTTTCCGTCAAACTGAATTCTTCTTTACCTGAGTGGATCGCATTCTCTTGCGTCTCTGGTGTTCTAAATCGTTCTAAGCTGGATAATGGCATCGGTAGCCCTCCAAATCGTTCTTTACGTTGTAAGTGTTTAAGCAAACGAATTGACTCATCCAGTGGAGAACGACTTCGCCACCCTTGCGTCACTTGATTGCTGACAAACACAATGGAATTGATCGCGTGTTGCTCATGACGTACACGCTGCTGATGGCGCTGTTGACCATACAACTGTTTTAAAATGGGTTTCGTCTCTTCCCAACTCATTCCCATATGCTGAGTACAAAAATCACTGACGTTATAGGCGCGTTTTCCCGTACTAATCCGCGCCGATCCATCTTTGGCTTTGAAATGACGGTAATGGTCTTTAACTAATCCGTGCGTATCGGAAAGATGATCAAGGAGTACATTCGCTTTCAAGTGCTGCCGTATCTGGCGAAAGCGAGCCAGTTCATCTTGTGAATGCTTGTACTCCTTGTGGTCCTCAATCAATTGCGTGACATACGACTCACTATGCTGCGCATCCGCACGCAAGCGTCTAACGGCTGATAGAGTATGATGCGGCGCTGTGGCGTGACGATGTAACTTCAATCGAGATGGAAGACGGCGAGCACGAGGAAGAGAAGCCTTGTTAGAAGGCGGACTTTTCCGTGGTTGATGGCTGCTCTTTAAATCAGACACACGAGGCAAACCTTGAGGCGTGGTATTAAATGATGTTGGCAGCCCTTTTTCTAATCTACGTTTTGTAGAGAAGCGTTTTAATCTTCGAGGTTCATCACCAGTCCGTCGCAGTTGAGGACTTCGACGGGATTGTTGCTCTGCCAGATGATGCGATTCATGATTGTGCAGTAGTTCTGTAGAACCAGTTCGCCGTTGTCGTCCTGCTGTAGCCACATGGTATTGGGGCACACCTGACACGCGGTTGGAACGGTTGGCAACGCTTCTGGCGGCAGTTCGTGAAGCACTAAGCTCTCGATCACTCGTCCGTCTGCGCGTTGAAATATCCCCGTGGCGCTCTGTGGTTCGACTTGGGGCATGAGTTCGGCTTCGCTTAACGACTCGGATAGGTCGCTCTGCTCGGTCAGAAAGTCGGGTTCCGGTGCTAAGGTCAAATCGTCGATAATGTTGTTCTCGTTGTCCATCTAAAAAGGCTCGCTTTTGTTCTTTAGGGAGAGATTGATACTGCTTACGCAGCTTGGGGGAGCCAGCATGAATGTATTTCACTTCATGCGCTCGTTCATTCACCCACTCGTCAACTAAGTCATTGACTTGCTCTTGAGTCGGTTTTTCACGCTTTAAAATTCGGCGTTCAATAAAGTCAGGTTGAAAGCATTGATCCGTTAAGCGCACATTACGCGAACTGCCATGAGGTTTGATTTTTAAATATTCGTCAGGCTTGCCAGCTTTACCCACTGACACTTCACCGTAATTCGCTAATTCCTGTTTAAAATCCGCCATACTCGAAATATTCTTTTCTTGTATCGCATCAAATAATGTCGATTTCAGTTCGTTATTGGCACCTTTAAAATTATCGCCTTTGTATCTGGCCAATAATTTTGATTGATCGATTTTGAAAACACGTTGATTATCAAATGGAGAAATTAAATCATGTTCATGATTAATTTTTTCTTGTATCGCGTCAAAATATTTTAAATTTGAACGAAACAATCCCCTTGGGTTCAAGTCTTTTCCATCCAAAAGATTCTTTCTAGGGATCACCATATGAATATGGGGAAATCGTTCTACCATTTCCCCTGTACTTTTATCAGTATAAGATTTTATTTTAGGGACATGTATTTCAGCATAGATATTGTATTCTTCTGGTAAATAAGCTGACATGACGTTACTTTTATAATCATCATAAATCGTTCTTATTTTTTCTTCATCAATATCACGTTCAGCAAAACTAAGAGTAACATGCAGATAATTCTCTGGTTTATCCGTTTTAGCCATGTCTTTAATAAGAGTATCTGTTAATGATAAATCACCATCAATACAGATCCGTTTATCTAGTTCATCCCTATGCTGTTCACGGTCAGATTTCATTCCATCACGTAAATACTCGGCAATACCATCTTTACCACCACGAACGCGAACTAGCATTTATCGATGCCTTTCTCAAAAGCAGAACGTACCCCCACTAAATCATTCATGATTTTTATATAGTTGCGTTCACTAACCACCTCGCCACGATAGGCTTGGTGAAGCTTTTTCGCTAACTGATTAATGTTATTTGACGCTTTGTTAGCAAGAAATAGCATCCGTTTCCGGCTTTCTTCTTCCTCTGCCGATTGGTTTAAGCAAACCACATTATTCTTATTAGACAATATCACCTTTCTAAATAACGTCGCCTTTTTTAATCCCGTTATTCCAATAATCTTTTTAAATGGTTCATATTCTGTTGGAGTCAGTTTTGCTTGAACATGAACAGTCGCCAGTTCTTTTGTCATGAATAACTCGTAGAGTTCCGAAGGGGTATTAGGGGATATTATCCCCTAAGTACGCGAATGTATACATTCGACCGCGTGCCTGTGGAATTCTCTAGGGTCAAAGTGACCCTAGAGAATTTAGCAGAACTATAGCTTTTTCTAACGTTTTTCTGGACACTAATAAAGCAATGAAGCCAAAACCTCACTATTACCGAAGCAAACGACAATCATTTATTCAACAAAAATAAAGCAAAGCTAAAGCAATACCATGAATGAACCATTAAATAAGTTAAAAACTGATATAAAAAATGAAATTGAACAGCAAGGCTATTCTTTGCAATCTTCATTCACAAAGCATGTTCACGAGATTGTTTCATTAAAGAACAGTGGCGTTCAATACCAATTCATTCACCAAAAATTAGAGCTTGGTATTAGTTTGCCGCACTTTCACAACTTACTTCTGAGAGCAAAGAAAAAACGCGCCAATGACGAAAGTAAAACCGCTTCTCTCTCGTCAGAAAGTAAAAGTGCATCCTGTTCATCTGCAAATGAACAAAAAGCATCACCTCAACAGGCTCATAAGCCAGCTTCGTCGATAGATATCGTCGAGTGGAAAATGATTATGCCTGATATCTCCGAAACGTTAGTTCGAGACATTGTTAGTGAAGGTTATTCCACTCTCGATGTTGAAGAGTGGATTAGAGCAAATCAAATCCCTAATTCCAGTGCGCTAAGACGCTTCTTTAGTGCACTCAAAGTAAAGAAATAAACAAGGATTCATCCTATGGATTACATCAAAATCGCCGTTCTCAATCATTCTGGTAATGTTGGTAAAAGTACCATCTGTAATACTCTGCTTTTACCTCGTATTGAAGGCTCTGAATTGATTCGTGTTGAAACCATTAATGAAGATGGTTCAACAGGTGAGAAGTTAGCCGCTAAAGATATGACTAACGTCATTGAGAAAATTGATATCCTCGATAAAGCCGTTATTGATATCGGTTCGTCTAACATCGAAAACTTCATTAAAGGCATCAAAGAAAATATCGGTGCTCATGAAGATATTGATATTTACTTGCTGCCAGTAACACCAGACATTAAGCAACAAAAAGATACCGTAAACACCATCTTTGAATTGTATGACATGGATATTGAACCGCAACGTATCGGTGTATTACTCAACCGTGTGGATTCATCCGCACCACTAGAAAGTCAATTTAATGTATTGCTAGAATCTGGCGCACTTGAACAGACCGCCACAAACAATATTCGCAAATGCGTCATTATTCCTGATTCAGAAGTGTTCACGCTAATTAACCTCATGGAAACGACTTACCATGAAGCTGTTAATGATGATACAGATTACCGTAAGGCCATTCGTGAAGCTAAAGATAAAGACACGCGCTCTGGTTTGTCTTTAAAGAAATCATGTCACCGTTTAGCGAAGTCATTGGATGAAAAGCTTGATATCGAGTTTAAAAAACTGACGTCATTATTTGATTTGCAGGAGTGAGCATCATGAGTGAAGGAGTACCCTACCCAAAACTAACGAAACTCTTAACCGTCATGGAACTTCAAGACATTCGAGAAGAAATTTTGTCGCTATCAGAAGCCCTTAAATCTGTACCTCGTGAGTATGATGCCTCTTTTCAGCAAAAGACAAATCGTGTTCTCGATATCACCAGTGAAGTCGAACATCACACCAGAAAACTGCGGAACGAAATTGAAGAGGCGCAACGCCTCTTCAAGCAATCGGTTACTGACAATCAAGACACTTTTCATAAATCCATTAGCAACCAAATTTCTACTGGTCAGGTGCAGCAACTTGGACACATTAAACGGGTCATTGATGAAAAATTAAGCACTAAAAAAGCGCTCACTTTTGCTCAAGTGCTCACGCTTACTTTAGCAACAGCACTGGTCACTGGGGCAAGCATTGGGGGCGTATTCTACGCTTTAGCGTTTTAGAACCAGCGTAGTTTTCTGGTAACAAATGAATAAGAAAATAGTTCGTTTGGAGCACACCTTCCGACCTTCACACATACCCACAATCGGACTGGAGATTTTCCCTAGCGGTCTCCAGTTGTCCTTATGTGTATATGTGCAAACGTCTACTCTTTACCAACCAACAAGCCTTCCGCAGGAAAATTGTTGCTTGTGCGAAGCATTTTTGCGGGGACGGCGCAAAAACAACAATTGGGTAGGCAAGAGACACGGACTTATCCATCATGAGGAACGTGAGACCTCCGGATTTACTCTCACGCCAATTGTGGGTAAGTCCGTGTCTTAGTGAAATTGACGCCCCACGAAGTGGGGCGCGGCGATTAAAAATCAGCACAGCTTATACGCTGGAACATTCCCAAATAATTTCTTCTCCACGCCCTTGCTCGTACTTCAAATCTTCTTCATTCAGGTAGCCACTACCTGAGCCGTCCCACGTACAATAGTACGCCTGACGTTCTTCACTCCACCATTGAACGGTAATCATCGTCACTTCCTAGAGGCGAACCACGCAGTGGTTCGCCTGTTTTTGTTATCGGTTAATATTCGTGAGGGAATAAAACAGTGGTCACACTGCGATCCCACTCTGTAATAATCCAGACTTTCTCACCGCCAAGCTGGTAAGCAGAAACCACACGCAACCCGTTGTGCGTGGCTTCATCGTTAGCGATCTTGTCTTCGGTGCAAACATCCCCCCAATCACCTACAGCATGACGGAGCAGCAGCGGCAACAACGCCCCGTCGAAAATGCCTTGTTCTTGCATCATGTTCGCAATGCCGCGAGTCATGACCAAACGACCAAAATCAAAAGGTTTTGCGTTTGGGGTGTAGTTTTCCTCTGTATTGGTGTTTACATCAGGGTTGTTTTCGTTTACATTTTTCATGCTTATACCTATGTAAGTAATTAAGAAATGCCTTAGCTTTTTCTGTCGCAAGTTGGAGCTAAGGCGTTTTTGTATCTGCCCTATCAAAAAGGCAGACGTTCAAACCGATAAACCTTGTCAAAAGTGGTTGATTCGTCAGTCACAACAAAGTCATTTAAACGCTCGCGCACCCCTTCAAAGTCAGCCGAAAAAAATTTAAAGTCCTGCATTTCAAAACCTGCATTCACAAGCTCATACGGGCGAATATCGCTACCCTTTGCCACGTTAAAAAACTCATCTTTAGAGGCAGCCTTCGACTCCAAGTTCGAGAACTTGGTCGCTTTGGACTGCTTAGTGATGGTTGAGCGAATTGCGTTTGAGTCAGTCATGGCAGGGTTCCTATGTCAGTGAGTGTTCATCTTCGTCGTTGCCTGACTGTCTACTCCGCAATCATGGTTCTTCTCTGCAGAGGGCGCGCAGCGTTTATATACCCTTGCAGATAAGGTTCTGATTGAGGATGGTTAACAGGAAGAAGCAAGGCGGAGTTGAACACTCACATAGGAAACCAATGACTGGCGAAAAGGTAAGGCGCGATTTACCAGCCACTTAGCTGGCTAAAGTGAAAGTTTTTTCGCAACGAGGAACGAGGCGCAGCGCGTCGCTTCAGACGCATAGCGTAGGCGTTTAGGATTGCAGCGATATCCTTTCAGGTAGGGGCTGTAGAGCGACACGACCAGGGGCGGCACTTGTGACGTTTCGGGACGATGACGGTCTTAGTCCATAGATGGAAGATACAAGCGTAAAGCCTTGCCGCTTGCGGTAACGCCCAATTCAAGCCCAACATCTAGTGATAGTTGCAACTAGAGACAACACCACATATTGATTATTTCCAACCGCTTGTGAGTAAGTACGAGTAAGCCGATAGGCTCTTGGGTACGCGGCGAAGAATGAGCCGCGCTCGCAAAAAATCCAGCCCGAAGGCTGGATATGACCACTACATTTCTTTCAGTCCCTCAACAACAAACTGCGTCACTCTCACGGCGTTCCCCGTCATTTTACGTACCCATGCTTTAGAATAACGTGACCATTTAAAACCATTAGATTTAAGCACCTTTCTCACCGCTTCCGATGGGATACCATCAAACGAAAATTTGATGCGCCCGTCTTCCTCGTAAAGCGTCCAGTTTACGCCCTCTACCTCGCCAGCATCATCTAAAGGCGCTTCATTGTGCAGCTTTTCTAGTTCCTCGATGCGCTGTTTCGTTGTTCTAATGGTTGCGTTGTTATTCTGTAGTGCGTAGCTTGGAAAACCCACTCGACCGCAAAAGTCCCCTTCTAGTAGCTCTGCTGCATGTTTTTCGGTGAGCTTATGAGTTTGTATCATGTACTCAACTTTGTCTGTGTTACTCATGTGCTTTGAACGGATCACCTTATTAATGGCTTTCATCATTTCCTGACTGCGCTCAAGGTTCGCCAGCTTATCTTTTAACTTTTGGATCGCTTCTGGGTCGTCTGACGCTATCCCTGCACTTCCTACACTTGCCGCTTTCGCTTCTAGATAGTCCGCCTTATCTTGCGCCTCAACCGATTTGCGCATGTTGTTATCGATATTTTCAATCAAACGACGGTGCTTACCTTCGCTGTGGTGGCCAACAAGAATTGGTTGTCCGAATGGTAGAACATTCCCCAACTGGTGAGCGGTTTCAAAACGGGTATTAGATTGTGCTTGTGCTTTTTCCGCTCGCGCTTCTAAACGCTCTTTTTTGCTCTCGATGCGCTCTTGATAATCGCCAAGACTGCTAACTTTGCGGGTCTTGGTGTCGTCCGTTGGTGGGGTTGGCTCTGGGTGCTTTTGGTCGTGATTAAGTGGTGAAATGTAACCTTGCTCTAGAGCTTCGGTCACTTGCGCAAAGGTAAACATAAGCTTTTCAACCTTTGAATTTTCTTCCTCTACCTCTTCTTTTTCTAGAGAGAAAGTCATCACCACATCATTTGAAAAGTGATAAATGCAGTCGCAAAACTTCGCGCACGTTAATACACCATCTTGTACTGTCAACATGATCACCATGTCCGAATATTCACGCTCATACCACGCCCAAAAATCCGATTTAGGCATGGATACTGGCTCATTGTGACGGAAACAATCATCCATACCCATAGATTGGGTTTCTAGCGTTACGGTGTCAGCATAAGCAAGTAACTGAGCGATTTTCTTTTTCGCATTCTTACGTAACTTACGACTCGTAAAAGATTTTAAAAACTCATCTTTAGAGTTGGCCTTCGGCTCCAAGTCCGAGAACTTGGTCGGTTTAGGCTGCTTAGTGATGGTTGAGCAAATTACGTTTGAGTCAGTCATGGTGAAGTTTCCTATGTTTGTTTGAGTTTTCATCTTCGTCGTCGTCTGACTGTCCAGCCCTCAAGCATGGTTCTAAATGACAAGGGCGCGAAGCGGCTCTGCCTTACCTTGTCATTTAGGGTCTGATTGAGGATGGTTAACAGGAAGAAACGAGACGTAGATGGGAACTCACATAGGAAACGGCATGACTGACGAGAAGGTAAGGTGCGATTACCAGCCACTTAGCAGGCTAAAACGAAAGATGTTTTTTGCAACGAGGAACGAGGCGCAGCGCGTCGCCTCAGACGCATAGCGAAGTTGCGTTATGGGATTGGGTGACAGGAACTTAAACGAACAGAGCCGGCTAATACCAAGTGAAGTATGAACCTGGTATTAGCCAGCTCGTATTGAGTTAAGTTATCGGCACGAGAAGCGAAGCGACGAAAAGCCCGACCGCTTGCGGTAACGCCCAAGATTCCTACTGTATTACGAAAGTATGTTGTTCTTTCCAACAACGGCCCCAGAACAAACACAAAGATACTTTCTTGACACACCAGAACCATAGCATCGATTAGCTGGATAAATAATTCAATTCTTATTCGTATGCGTACGTTTAAGAGAGGATATTTTTAAAACGGGATTGAAAAACAAAAGGATAGAGAGAGAAGCCGAAAAGCTTTAGAATGTCGCTGGGTGCTCTTGGTTTTCTACCATGAGCAAAACCTGTTTTGTAAGTGGTAGAAAATACAAAGCCCCGAATGAACTATAAATTCAAACGAGGCAACGTATATGTATCAGACAATACAAATACTAGCCTCTTCACTAACTGGAGGCAAGTTATGCCGAATAAAAAATACGCTCTTTTAGGGCTTATCACTGTTTGTATTACCGCGCTATGCGCGTTGTGGCTAGTACGCGACTCACTGTGTGAGTTTGAGTACCACACCGTGAATACAAATGTTCTGGCAAAACTCGCCTACGAAGTGAAGTAAGCTGGACAGGGAGAAGGTTACAGGATCCTTCTCCCTGATTCAGTATTGTTAAGAGACTGGCCAACGAGCACCCATATTTCACATCATGTATAAAACAACCAAACACAGCGATGCAAATCAAACGAGATTTTGACTACTACCATAACCTTCACGATACCGTCACTCACGCCCTGCTCCACCTACTCAGTAAAGTATCAACGACAAATCGCCACGTGCCGGTGCAAACTCGCAATGAAATTCTCATCAAATACTTAAAACCTAAGTTAAAAGATAAACGCTTAGCCAACATCAAAAAAGACATTAAGCTGATGCTCAATGTGGCGAGAAAACAAGGGGGAAACTTAGAGATGCGATTGCATGATCTGAACTCACAAGCCAATCGAACGAAACTTGTTGGTGCTGAAAAGTTGTATAACCTACTGGTGCATTTATACGACGAAGAAGGGATCGAGTCACGATTGTTTGAAGAAGGCAGCGAAGCAGAACCTGGTATTCTTTACATGATTGAAGAGCAAATCGAACACGGCTTTGATCAAGAGCATAAACAAGTGGCACCACTGTCCATGCTCATCCAATTAGAACGCGCACCAGAGCTCATCGAGTCCATCAACCATCACGGCCTGTTCCTTGCTGAAATGAAGGAGTGGAATGCCCAGACACATCAAGCGCATATCCTAGTACATCCCGTTAACTATCGGGTGTAATGCAGCAGAAACGTATGCGACACACGAACAAAGGACACCAATTCTATGCCAACTTTTCACGTTACGTACTTCAATGCGAAAGAGAAGAAAATTGAGGAAGAAAGCATCTTCATGAAGAATCTAGCGGCCGCAAAGCGCTCAGCGTCTCACCATGCTCCTGATGACACTCGATATATAGAGATCAAAGACTTAATGGAAAGAGAACTCACGCGCTATGACGATGGCAACGGTTGGAAGGACACATCTAAAGAAGTATAACGTCAAAATGGCAATGACATTTTGACGTTATTCACCGAGTAAGGACTGAGTTCGCACTTAAGAATTTAAGTTAAATTATATGAAATAATTTACCTATTAAACCAAAGCAAAAAACACCGACCCAGCTCCACATTCCTAACGCATTAACCCACATAAATACTTTAAATTTAGTTGAATTCGTTGTTGAACGCTTACGAATGAATGGGTATTTAAACCAATAATCAAAACAACGACTGCCAATCTCCCAAGATAGCTGGTACTTCGGGCGCATATAGCCTTTTTCGTCATAATATTTATCTAGGTCTTTCGCTAATTGCTTATCCATAAAAATAATGTGCTTAAAGCTACCTAAAGATACGATTGCATTCATAATGACAGCCGGTACTGCCCAAATGATGGCATATCCCCCAAAAATAGCTGCGGGGATCATGATAAAGAACTCCCACCAAACAGCGTTTGACATTTATTCAACCACCCATTCATAGATATCATAAGCAAGATCACCGCCAGCTTTACCGGCAGTAGATCCAATAACACCACCAATGGCGCCTCCAATAACTGCGCCACCTATTGTGGCGATCGCTAGAACAGGAGCTGAAGCTGTCACACCAATAGCCAAGGCAATCGCGACTCCAACGCCAGCAGTTCCGCCTTTAACTCCACCATACCAACCACCAATAAATCCAGCGATCTCTCTAGTCGTCGTCTTACCACAATCCCCTGAACTATCGACCTTACATGCCTCATAGATACTACTCATACCGCTGGCTGCACCAACCACTAAACCGACATAACCCAAACCTCTTGCAGCAGAAATACCTATCGCAATGTTGCCAATGCGCTTACCAAGCTCTTTCACAAAGCCTGTTTTTAAGATTTCATCCGCATTATGAATGACGGACTTAGTGGAGAGTTTGAGACTACGCTTGATTTGCGTGTAAATAGGGAGTTGAACACTTCGCTTGGACAACATCGCAAATGAGCCATCGAGCTTTTTAAACAGATCAGCACGGTCAGCAACGAATGCACCATAATTCATCCCCATCCCTCCAGTACGAGTCGCCATTGCAACTTGAGAAACATAGAGGTTGTTGATCTCTAATAGTACGTTTTGGATGTTCTTTAGGTTTTGTTCGACAAGTGCCGCCGTTGCTCCAACACCTGTACCTACTTGAGCATAAAAATCCGTCGGCAAACCATCTGTGCGAATTCTTTCATCCAATTGATGAGAGAAAAGTTCAAAATGACGGTTAAGGGTGGCCACTTCCTCATCCAGAAGTTTGCCTAACTCTGTGCTGGCGATCTTGGCTTCTTCTAACCATTTATCGAGCAAACGTTGCTCTTCTGATGTTTGTGGCTGCGTGGTAGGGAGTAGAACAATTTCCCCCTGACGGACGGGGTCGTTAAGATGAACATTGCACTGTTTGATGGTTTGCTTTTGTTCTTCCGTGGTTTCTGAGGTGAAAAGACTTTCCCACAGTTCATTCTGTGACTGTGTTACAGGCGATTGCATCCAACCAAGTTCAAAAGTGACCTGTTGACGCTCAGCAATGACGCGTTCACGGTTCCTCGCCCATCGGTCGTAGTCTTCTTGGGTAAAGGTTAATTCGGCTTGACGCTCTCGTCGCTGACGTGCCGCACGCTCTCTAACCGTTTCCTCTCGAACTGGTGGTTTTTTTAGTGCCTCTTCATCATGCAGAGGCTTGTACCCTCCCCCAGAAGAACTCAACGGCTTTTTCTTTTTATCCAAAAAATTATGTGGCATTAGACACCTAACTTCCAATAAATATCGCTATTAAGCCATCATAACGGCTCTTTTAAGTGGGTGTTATGGTTCATATGGAAAATAGCCGACTTCACTATCAAAACGCTCACTTTGCAGCATAGCGTAATAGCATCAACTCATTGCTTTGAGAACGTCATAGACCTTTCGAACAGTATTAACAGCATGGCCAGTTTCCGCGCTCGCTTTCCGAAGCGATAGCCCGTTCTCATGAGCCCTGACCACATCGGGGTAATCTTCCAGTAGAGTATCTGCTTTTTTGCTTGGCCGACCCAAGTGCTGATCATTGAGCAACTGAGAACGACGCTGGCCGCCTCGAACCTTTCTCTGGTGATGGCGGTACGTAACAGAGCATTCGTGACCGTTCACCTTGCGTTTACCAAGGTTGCGAATATCTTCGTTTAGTAAGTGTGGAGGAATACTTAATAGGTCACTGTATTCAGTTAGAGAGCCTAGTTTATGTTGTTGTGGTTGCATCAACTTCAACAAACGCTTTTCTAGGCTTCCGAAGTGATGAAAGAACCCAAGCGCTTCAATATTCTGTATGCGACCAAACTTCTCTAAATCACGGCAGATCTCCGGCGTTCGCTCTTCTATGCTTCGAGTTGTCATTCCGACTTTGATCAGCGGGTAACAAACCCCATCTTGCTCCAAGCTGATCCGCAATACATACAGATGTTGTTGCAGAATAGTCGCTAGGCGAAGTCGGAAAAACTTAGCGGTTTGAGAGTCATGAGCTACATCATGTGCGATCAACAGCTTTTCCTTCGCTACAAATAGCGCCTCTTGGAGCTCTGCATAATCAGGCATGGACAAATATCGCCCCGCGCTAGAATTGAGAGTGAGCAACTGTTTAGCACTCTTTGAGAGTCTTGGTTGGTCATCTCCTTCTTGAAACTCAACAAGTCCTGAAACGACCAGTTCATCGAACACAGCCCTTTGCTTCGACGATAACGGGGTTTGAGGTCCAACGGAACGAAAGTGTACGTTTAGAGGGTTAAGTTATTGATAAGACGTAATTTATCTTTCTCATATCGACTCAATATTTATCACTATTATTAAGGTTTAAAGGTCTTAACTCTCCTTTCTCTAAGTCTTCTGGCAAGGTAAATGTGTAATGACCTAACATATTGATATGTTTGTATATTAGTGGGGATAGCCGAGATATATCGTCTTCTATAATTTCTTCATTATTGGACCGCATCCAATCTAATGCTTCCTGCATATAGAGAGTATTCCATAACACGATGGCATTGGTAACGATACCTAAAGCACCTAGCTGATCTTCTTGCCCCTCTCGATAGCGCTTTTTAATTTCTCCACGTTGACCATAGCAAACCGCTCTAGCGACGGCGTGCCGACCTTCTCCTCTATTGAGCTGTGTTAAGATCCTACGGCGATAATCTTCATCGTCTATATAGTTAAGCAAGTACAAGGTTTTGTTCACTCTGCCAACGTCCATAATGCCTTGAGCTAAACCTGATGGACGGCTGCTCTTGAGCAAAGACCGAACCAGCTCGGATGCCCGAATAGTGCCGAGCTTCAATGAGCCAGCGGTTCGCATCATTTCATCCCACTGCTCTTCAGCTTTTGAAAGATCCGTACAACTTCGAGCTAGATCATCTAGCGGCCCGTAGTCAGCAGACTTATCTACTCGCCAGAATACCGCTTCTCCCGCATCCGCCAACCGTGGGGAGAACTGGAACCCTAGCAACCAGAATAAACCAAAGATAATATCACTCGCTCCGGCGGTATCTGTCATGATCTCAATGGGATTGAGCCCTGTTTGCTGCTCCAGTATTCCTTCCAATACATAAAGTGAGTCTCGTAACGTTCCTGTCACGACGATGCCATGAAAACCAGAATATTTATCTGAGATGAAGTTGTACCAAGTGATCCCACGTCCAGCACCAAAGAATTTCCGGTTCGGACCTGCATTCACTGTTTTTGCTGAGGAAATTAAACGCATTCCATCCGCGGAAGCAACATTTCCGTCACCCCAAGCATTTGTTAATGGTTGTTTTATATGGAAATTAACTAACCTAGTATTCGCGTTAGTTAATGTTTCTGCTCGAAAATAATTTTGTTTAACCCAACTTAATCTGTGCCGAGTTAGGGCTGGCACATTCGATTTGATCAATGGTTCTAGACCGATATTGCAAGCTTCAGCCATCAATACCGCACATACACTGATGTGTAACCCCTGCGCTCTTGCCTCGGACTCCCTAACGTGGGTAAATTCCTGTGTAAAGCCTGTCCAAGCATCAACTTCGAGTAATAACTCCGTTAAGTCTACTGGCGGGATCAACTGCTTTACTCGGCGATTCAGAGTTTTTAATGACAGAGACTCTTCAAGTTTATCTAAATTCGAAATGGTCAATGATGGGTGCTTACCATTGGTACAAATACTCACTTCGGTGTTTTCATCAAATCTGTCAGCGACTTCTCTCCATGTATCGTCTAATTGTCGCGCGAGCTGCCGCATAGCTTCATGACCGTTCGTTGGATGGCCAAGAGCTCGACAAACGGGCACTCGTTGAGCTTGCCACGCTTCACCATTTAAGAGCTTTTCTCTAGGATTACCCCAACGGTCACTCTTTGTCACCCAGACGTCTCGGCGGCGGAGTGAATCTTGCAGACGCTCTAAGAAACACAAAGAGTAACCGGCGCGTTGGATACGACCATCCCCGTCATATACAAGCCTTTTCCATGATGTCTTAACGATGTGCTCAGGCGCATCGTCGAGAAAACGTCTTTTTGTCTTTTTCAGCTCGGCAAGGTAATGAATGCTTTCCAGTGTACTCTCCCCAGCGGCAACCGCTGAGAAATGAAGCTCCTCTAGAACCGTCGGTAAAAAGCGTTTAACGCGCCCATATTGCTCAACCATTTCGTCATAAAAATGATTGTTCTGGGGGCGAGCGAGCTCATTGATTTTTTCAACAGACTCAAGCAGATTCTCTTCTGAAACTCGCTTAAATATCGACGTTCTCAGTTCCGTGTCACCGGTTTTTTCGTCAAGCAAAACAGAGCAAGCTCTTGCTAACAACAAGGCTGCTCGGTCAAGGTCTTTTAAGGTTCTGAGTCGCTTTTTTTGACCGATTTTTTTGGCTTCGCGTGTAATATCAGTGATCAAGAGGTCGAGTACATCAATGGCGTCATCCAAAGCAATAATTTCTTGCGCTTTGACGAAAGCTGTCAGTACTGCAAGCTTTCGCTCCTCTGGCATTCGAGAAATATACTTCACTGAAACCATCCCCGCATAGCGAGCCAAGTTACGCAGTTGTATGAGAGGGAGATCTGTAAAATTTAGTTTAGAGATCTCTAAACTACGCAAGGTTGAATATTGAGAGAGTGCACTCAGAACGGAGGGACCGCTAATGGTGGTTGGGCCTTTTCTTAGTAATTCAAGTTGTGATAAGCGTTGACCTTCAGGCACTTCCAATAGCGCCAGCAACTGAGCCTTTTGCCATTGGTTGGGAAGTGCGGCCAACTTCTTCCAGAGTCTTTTCTGTGCTCGCTCGCGAACTTCACTAATCAAGCGAACTAATGTTGTGGCGCCTGGGAGCAAGACCTTATTTTGAAGTAGCCAGGCAGTAGCAAAATCAAACATGAGTCCTGGACGTTCATTACTCAACCATGCTCGAGCGAACAGTTGTCTCTTTAGGCGAAAAGACCAAGGAAAACGACCAAAATCTCGATAGCCGTAATGCTCTTTAATTAGAAAGGTGTGTTCTCGGTGAGTGGTGGGACGCTGAGCGTAACGCATGATCACTTGCGGATGACGGATCCCAATTTGTTTGGCGACAAACTGTTTCACACTGGGGTAAATCGGCTCTAAGTCGGTAACGAATGTTCCAAGAAACCGAACCGTGGTCAGTTGTAATGCTATCCCTAAACGATTGTGCTTTCCTCGACGTTGCTGGATAAACGCCAGATCGCGCTCATCAAGATGGAAGTAACGAGCTAATTGAACATCATTTGGCTCGGCGGCATAACACCCATAGTTTTGCTTTTGTTCCTCGGTCAAAAAATCGACTGGCATATTCTTTTCCTACAAACTGAAAATTTAACAATCTCGCAACTGTCCGAAATGTTATAATTTATCAGACACCATAAAACAGATACTTATAAGTGTCTATTTAATCGACAAAGTGAGATAGTAGACACATATTGTCCACTATTCGATATAGGAGACGATTTTGAGATTATTTGGGTATGCTCGTGTATCGACCAGTCAACAATCCCTCGATATTCAGCTCAAGGCTCTAAAAAGTGCTGGCGTGAAGCCGAGCCGAATTTTTAGTGACAAGGCATCCGGCAGCAACAATGAGAGAAAGGGGCTTGAATTACTTCAGATGAAAGTGGAAGAAGGTGATGTTCTCTTGGTCAAGAAGCTGGACCGACTAGGCCGTGACACAGCAGACATGATCAGTTTGATCAAATTATTTGATGGGATGGGTGTTGCCATCAAGTTTCTAGATGATGGGATCAGTACTGAAGGTGAAATGGGAAAGATGGTGGTCACCATCTTATCTGCAGTTGCCCAAGCTGACCGCCACCGAATACTAGAACGAACCAATGAAGGGCGAATAGAAGCGAAATTGAAAGGGATTAAGTTTGGGCGTAAACGAACAGTAGATCGAAAACGGCTCAACGATTTGTATACTCAAGGCGTAGGAGCGACTGACATTGCGCGGCAACTGGGCATTGCACGCTCGACAGTATATAAAGTGTTAAATGAAAGTGACTCAAACTAAGTCTTTGTTTAAAAAGGCCTAAATCCAGAATAAGAATGCACTAAAAGAAACGATAATCAATAAGTAAATGACGATAGTACAAAATTGATGGTATCGGCATTCGCTGAGTATGAAATGAACTTCCGATAAGCGAAGTTGAATAGAATCATTTTCAGGTGAGGCGTTTTCGCTACTTTGTATGTAACGTTCCAAGGAGTCGAGTTGGTTTACGATCTGACTGACGTCATTACGGAACAATGTGAATGTATGTCTAGGAAGTAGTCGAGCATTGGATAAAAGTTCTTTCGATGCCTTTTGTATGTCCATATTCCCACTCAAGCTATTCAATTATTATAAATAGTAGTGCATATAAAGAAAAGGCGCTAGGTAATAATAAATTTCATTAAATACAGATAGATAACCCTCTAAACGTACACTTTCGTTCCGTTGGACCTCAAACCCCATTTATAACTTTTGAGCAAGTTTTTGCCCCGACGCTTTAGCTGTTATTCTCTTCTCTGTCAGTGGAGTGAGAGTAGTACATATGGCAACTAGAGAGAAACATCTACAATACGGCAAATCGCTTGGGCTTTGGCAAGGTGGACGAAAAGTGATTGAACCGGACGTGGACAGGCGCATCGAGCGAGTCAAGGCGGCATTAGCGGAGCGTGATGCAGAAGAGTTGCGCCAAAAGAGAGCGGTGCAACAGGAAAATGCGTATGTCAGTGACAGTTTATTGGCTTCTCAAGAGGCTCAGAAACACTCCTCGCAATACGCTGAAGGCAAAAGTATTGCTGAAATCTACGGGATCCCCGTACATACGGAAGGTTTAGCCTCTCAGCTGGCGTTGAGTGATTCTATTGGTTTGCAATGCTCTCTTGAAGAAGAAATGGCGAAGAACCATCAGCATGTAATGATTGTTGATCTTGAGGATGCTCATAAAATTTTGCATAACGTTTGGCTTGATGCTGGTAAAAACGTTGCTGCTCTTGCTATGAGTATCAATACAGTGAAATCATGGCTCAAACATGCGTTTGTGAATGGTACACGCATCAATATGGATGGGAAAAAATATCCGCTTAACTCGTTTAAGTCGATGCAAGCTGGCTTTAGCCCTCAATCTAGGGCTGCAAACTTTAAAGGAGCCGGAGCCTTAACGTTTGTGGTATCGGCCAGCATAGCCACAACCGATTTAATATTTAAGGATGATTATCACCTAGTGGATTGGTTCGGCAATGTTGGCTCTGACATGTTCAAATTTATGCTCCAGAGCGCAGTTGGTGAAGCCGCCTTATTTGCTGCTGCTTTCTTAGGTCAACCCATAATTATCGGTGCAATTGCTGTAACAGCGACATATGTTCTAATTGAATGGGCTTGGGGCGAATACAAAATTTCTCAAACGATAGTTGAAAGGTTAGAAGGTGCGATATAAAACTAAAATCCGTTTGGCTGGCTTGTTTTTTATTTCATTAATGTTGCTGTGTTGGCTTTATCCTTCTTATGGGGTTTATCTGGATTACCTTGATCTATTGAATCGAGCCGATACTGTGCAAGTCTCCATTATTACTTTGTGGGTTCCTGTTGGTGTTTTTGGGGTTTTAGTGTGTGTGCTTTTTATGACACCTAAAGCGTTGCTATACGGGAAAAAAATCAATGAGCTTTATTCTCAAAGAGCTATGCAGTTAGCTAACAAAATTAGTCTTTATTTTGCATTAGCAGGTGTGGCGTTTGCTGCTGGATGGACATATCACTCTATCGACTTGTTAGAAAAATATGGGTATGTGTACAGTCGGGATTTGACTAAGATAACCCCCACCGGTATTCATTTGATGTACATAAAATCGAGACATTAAACGCTGATAAAGAGCCCTAATCAAAGTTAAATTAGGGCATTGGCTGTACGAACCCTCATAACGGTTTGCCTTGTTGTATTGAATACACGAGCGATAGAACTAATACTTTCTCCGTTCTTTATTCGTAAACAAACTTCCTGTTGTTGCTCTTTGTTAAGTGATGGAGGGCGACCAAACCGCTTACCTTCAGATTTTGCACGAGCTATTCCTGCATGAGTCCTTTCAACAAGTAGATCTTTCTCAAACTCAGCCACAGCGGAAATAACTTGCATCGTCATCTTTCCAGCCGAGCTTGTTAGATCTACGCCCCCTAAAGCCAAGCAATGAATACGGACACCTAATTCTTCTAAATGCTCGACAGTTTTTCGGATGTCCATAGCATTGCGCCCCAATCTATCTAATTTGGTCACAACAAGCACATCGCCTGGTTCTAATCGATCGAGTAATCGAGAAAACTCAGGACGTTCATTTGCCGCAACAGAGCCGCTGATGCTTTCTTCCATGATACGGCGTTTCTCTATATGGAATCCTGCGGCTTGAATTTCTTGCCGTTGGTTTTCTATCGTTTGCTCTAAAGTGGACACTCGACAATAGGCAAAAACACGTGACATAGTTCATTTTCCTGTACGAAAAGGGAGTACTAATTACAAAGGGTGTACGAAATTACTTTGGTATAGTTTAGTACATATTATATGGTAGGGGTACGAAACCGAACAGTTTCGTACATGTATTTTCTATCAAGCTCCAATAAGTTAGGAAGATGTTATGCCGAGACGACAAATATTGAGTATCGAGGAAAAAGAAAACCTGCTAGTGATACCTGATGACGATATTATCTTGACTCGGATCAGCTTCCTTAGCGACCAAGATATCAGTTTGATAAACAAGCATCGTAAATCAGAAAACCGATTTGGCTTTGCTATCATGCTTTGTTACTTGCGTGGGCCTGGGTTTCTTCCTGATACTCAGCACCCTCCCCATGGGGGCATTGCATCTAGAGTTTCGATGAGACTGTCCTTGTCTTCTGACCTTTGGGGGAAATACGCAGAAAGAGAAGAAACTCGCTGGGAACATTTAGCAGAGCTATATCGTTATCTCGGTTTGAATCCCTTTAACAAGCAGAGAAAACAGGATTGTATCAATCATCTTCTACCCCACGCAATGCGAACAGAACGTGCATTTCTTCTTGCTGAAGAGATGCTTGAATGGCTACATAATAACCATATAATTTTTCCCACAATTGAAGTTATTGAACGCACATTAGCTGAAACCACAACTCTTGCCGATAAAGCGGTATTTTCTTCTCTCACTACTTCTTTAACTCAGAAACATCGAGATGCGCTTGATAATCTTCTCGTATCCGAAGGGGGACGACCTTCACGGTTAGCGTGGTTGTTGCAGCCGCCAGGGACAGCAAATGGAAAGAGTGTCTTACGACATATCGATCGACTAACGACCATACAGAATATAGCTTTACCAAAAGGGATAGAAAGAAGCGTTCATCAAAATCGCTTATTAAAATTGGCACGTGAAGGGAAAAAGATGAGTAGCAGAGATCTGGCCAAGTTCTCCGCTAAACGGCGATATGCAACATTAGTCTGTGTACTAGAAGAAGCCCGAGCTACATTAACTGATGAGATCATTGAGCTACATGAACGAATACTAGGGAGTATTTTCAGCAAGGCAAAATATTCACAAGCAGAGCGGCTTCAACAATCCGGCAAACTTATCAGGAATAAACTACGCCAATACATATCAGTAGGTGAAGCACTATTGAATGCGCGACAGTCTGGTCAAGATCCTTACGAGGCTATTGAAGACATTCTTCCTTGGGAAGCGTTCGTTACCAGTATTGAAGAAACTCAAAGCCTAGCGAAAAGAGACAATTATGATCCTCTCCACTTAATCATAGATAAATACAGCACATTAAGAAAATATGCGCCACGAATGTTGTCTACTTTGCATTTCAGTGCAGCTCCTTGTGCAGTGCAACTAAAGAGTGCTTTAGATGTACTCACACACATGTACAGAAAGCAGCTCAGAAAAGTTCCCGCTTCAGCTCCACTGGACTTCATTCCGGAAAACTGGAGAAAACTGGTGATGACACCTTCCGGAGTTGATCGAAAGTATTACGAATTCTGCGTTCTAAATGAACTTAAAGGCGCATTACGTTCAGGTGATATATGGGTAAGTGGTTCAAGACGTTATAAAAATTTTGATGATTATCTAACCCCATATCAAGACTTTGAAAAAGCTCGAGATAATGAACAACTGCCTTTATCGGTATCAACGAATTTCCATGAGTATTATCAGTCCAGAATAGCCTTGCTTTCATCCAGATTAAAGGAAGTCAACACGCTAGCTATGATTGGTGAATTACCAGATGTTGAGGTATCAGATAGAGGGTTAAAAGTCACTCCTCTTGATAACAGTGTCCCTCCAGAGGTATCGTCCTATGCTGATTTAGTTTACGGCATGCTGCCACACCCTAAAATCACTGAGATACTAGATGAAGTAGACCGTTGGACTTCTTTTACTGACCACTTCACTCACCTTAAAAATAGGCATGGAAAGCCAAGGAACAAGAAGTTGTTAATGACGACAATTCTCGCTGATGGCATAAACTTAGGTTTGTCAAAAATGGCGGAATCCTGCCCAGGCACAACTAAAACATCATTGGAAGGCATACAGGCTTGGTATATAAGGGATGAAACGTATTCGTCAGCGTTAGCTGAGCTCGTCAACGCTCAGAAAAAATGTCCGCTGGCTACTTTTTGGGGAGATGGTTCAACGTCGTCTTCTGATGGGCAAAACTTTCGAGTAGGTAACCATGGGCGTTATGCAGGTCAAGTTAATCTTAAATACGGCCAAGAGCCTGGTGTCCAGATTTATACTCATATTTCAGATCAATACAGTCCTTTTTTCACGAAGGTAATCAGTAGAGTCAGAGACTCAACGCATGTGCTTGATGGATTGCTTTATCACGAAAGTGACCTTGAAATAGCCGAGCATTACACCGATACAGCAGGCTTCACAGAGCATGTCTTTGCTTTAATGCATCTACTAGGATTTGCCTTTGCCCCACGAATTAGAGATCTTCATGATAAGCGCTTGTATATAGAAGGAAAGCCGGAGCAATACCCAGGACTTAAATCCATTATCTCTCCAACAAGTTTGAAACCAAAAGATATCGAGCCACATTGGGATGAGGTATTGCGTCTTGCCACATCAATTAGGCAAGGGACAGTCACCGCTTCTCTGATGATGAAAAAACTGGCTAGTTACCCCAAACAGAATGGATTAGCTAAAGCATTAAGAGAAATTGGCAGATTAGAAAGAACGTTGTTCATGCTTGATTGGCTTCGAGATCCGGCTTTGCGCCGCAGAGTACAAGCTGGTTTGAATAAGGGTGAATCACGTAATGCTCTTGCTAGAGCTGTTTTTATGCATCGGCTTGGGGAAATAAGAGATCGAAGACTTGAGAATCAAAGCTATCGAGCAAGTGGACTGACTCTACTTACAGCAGCAATTACATTATGGAATACGGTGTATATAGAAAGAGCTATAGAGGCCCTTAAACGAAAAGGTATCGAAGCGGATGGAGATCTGATTGCTCACCTATCGCCACTTGGTTGGGAACATATTAACCTCAGTGGTGATTACATATGGCGCACCAATACCAAGTTATCACCGAAAAGATTTAGGTCATTAAGGCCTGTGGATTTAAAGTCGTACAAGAAGCCTTAACGTAGGATATTTTCCGTTTTCCAATAAATCCCCTGT
>NZ_CP178578.1:0-2420418 GCF_051122595.1 Vibrio sp. K4 | reverse complement strand
AAAGCGATGCAAGCTTATGATCCTATCCTCAATATCCACAAAGACGCTTACCCGCCCATGTTGGTTCAAGTCGGATTAAACGACCAACGTGTGCCTTATTGGGAAGGCGCGAAGTATCTCGCTCAAATTTCGTCGACCAGTGAATCGACAGGCCCTTATTTGTTGCAAACGGATTTTCACTCTGGCCACCGCATGGATCCAAGGCAGGCAAGAGAGCAACAAGCGAAGGAATACGCATTTCTACTATCACTAATTAAAACATCTAAAGCGGAGCAGTAAATGAAGCTTACCCCAGTGTCAGCGGCAGTACTTTCGGTACTTGCTGCCAGTCAAGTGCACGCCGAATCTAAGGTTTTCTCAATGGAAGAGGTGGTTGTAACCGCCAATAAAATCGATCAGCCATTGTCAAAAGTGGCAGGTAGTGTCGCGGTTATCACAAACGAGCAAATCGAAGAACGAGGCGAAACCGAGCTTTATGACGTGCTGCGTAACGAACCTGGTGTAAGCGTGACGGGAGGTGCAGGACGTCCGCAAAACATTACCATCCGTGGTATGACAGGTAACCGCATTATGATCGTTCGTGATGGCATTCGTTCTGCGGATGGCTTCGGTGCGAATGACATTAATGATGCAGTTGGGCGAGATACTTTTGATTTATCCAATTTTGAATCGCTGCAAATCATTAAAGGTGCAAGCTCTTCGGTGCATGGCTCTGGCGCGATCGGCGGTGTGGTGATTTTAGAATCCAGTAAGCCGGGTGATTTCTTAAAAGACAAAGACTTCTACACCGATGTTTCCGGTACTTACACCGATATCAGCAACAAGTACAAAGGCACGAGTAATCTAGCTTTCCGCTCCGGTGATACAGAGAGTTTGTTTAACGTTTCATACTGGCAAGGGCAAGAGACACGTAACTTTGATGAAGATTTGTATAACCGCGACCTAGATGGTTACAGCGGTGCTTATACGATCAACCACTTTTTCAATGAAGAGGTGATGTTGAAAGCCAAAGCGGAACTCTACACCCAGAATCAAGAGCGTTTGGAGGGTTCACCGTCCATTCAACCTGATGGCATCTGGCATATTGAAGACTTTGCTGAAGATGAAACCTCCGAAGAGTACAGCGCTTACATTGGTGCAGAGGTGACACCGATTAATCCAACTTGGTTCGAAGAGTTGGATACCAAAGTTTACTGGCGTCACACCGAAGTCGTGGAAGACACCAACCGTTTAATGCGCCAAGTGGATCACAATGGTTTGATCACCAAACGTCGTGAGCTGGAACACAAAACCTTCATTGACGAGACAATTGGCTTCCGTGGTGACTTCACCAATACGATTTATGCAGCAAGTGCAGAGCACCAATTGGCTTACGGTGTCGAGCTTGCTACTGACTACTACGAACGCACAGATAGCGATTCCAAGATTGATTGGAACGGAGTAACACCTTCGACCAAACAACCTTTCGCTCCTGCTCGTGCTTATAACATTGGTTTGTATGTTCGAGACATGGTGGAACTGGATAAATGGACCATCACAGGCGGCCTGCGCTTTGATGCGCACCGTCTAACGCCGGACGGTGAGGGAGAAGTGGGCGGCTTCCCATTAAAGGACATGGATAGCTCAGAGGTGTCTCCAAGCCTGTCGGTTTCTCGTGAAATGTTTGCCAACAACATCGTTTATGTGTCGTACAACCACGGTTACCGTGCTCCGGAATACGACAAAGCATATGGCTTCGTGAACCATGATTTCGTACCGCTAACGCCTTTTGTTATCGCGCCTAACTTAGACCTTGAGGCTGAGACTTCGGACTCATTTGAAATCGGTAACAAGTTCGATAACGGTCGTGCGTTTGTCTATGCGTCTGTGTTCTACAACAAGTTTGAAAACTTCATCGATGTTGTGACCACAGGCTTTGATTCAAGCACTGGTAATTACATCAAACAGTACCAAAACCTTGATGGCGTAGAGACTTATGGCGCAGAGCTTTCTGCGGGTTACGCGCTCACCAAACAATGGGACATCAGCACTAAGTTTGGCTACGTAGATGGCAAAGACGCGGAAGGCGAATACGTTCGAAGCATTACGCCATTCGAAGGTAACGCTCAACTGAAATACGCCAACCAAGACTTCAATGCTTACGTGGCTTGGAACTGGGCCGCAGCTATGGATCGCGTTCCTAAATGCCAGACCACGCTTGGCCTAGCGACAGAGTGTGCGCAGACAAGCGCGTGGAATACGTTTGATCTTGGCGCAACTTACTACGTTTCCAAAGACCTTCGTGTTAGCGCAAACATCGTCAACTTGTTCGACAAAGAGTACATCCGATACCAAGACGTAGCGGGTATCGCTGAGGAAAGTAAGCGTTACTCAACTGAGCCTGGGCGCTACTTCACGCTAAATGCAAAATACGAATTCTAGGACGAAATCATGAAGCTAAAACCATTGGCGTTTTCGCTGCTTATTGCTTGTTCCCCTGCGGCGCAGGCTGCAGAGTGGGATTATCCCGCAACGGACTCTGTGGTAACGAATGAAGCGCAAGCGAAAACTTATCTAGACAGCCACTACTCAGAAGCGGGCGAGTTTAAGTTCCGTTACAAAACCCAGTCTCAGCTTGGTGAGCATTACAATTTTGATGTTTGGGTAAACGGTGAATATCAAGCACAGCGCACCTTAGTAGTAACAACCGATAAAAATCATCACGTTGTGCGAGTGTTTAAGAGCCTTGAAGATACGATCATTCGCAATGGTAAACCAACGGTTGCAATGGAATTGGAATCGCCTCGCCAACTGCAAGCACAAGAGCCACCTGCTTTGAGCTCTGGAAGTCTGGTTAATGTTGAGGTTTCTTTATTCAACCCAGATCTTCGCACCATGCAACAGCAAGCGGCACCAGAATCGACGTGGTCAGCACTGTCCGATTACCCTCAGCCGATCGAGTACGTAACCAAGTCGATTGAGGTTTTACAGTCGGGCGGCAAGTTCTATTTGTCTAACCCAAGATTAAAGCAAGTGGATGCGACGGGCTTATTTGCAGCCCCAGCACCTGGTGAAGCACCTGTACTTGATACGTTGGACTTTCTCAGCGTAGAGGGTGTTCAAGCATTTGACAGTGTTGATGAGATACAAAGCACCGAGTTTGGTGACAATGCGTTCCCACAGTTGATGGCTTTTTATCATATTGATAGCTCGATCCAATATCTGACAAGCCTGACTTACGACTTGTTTGACGAACCGCTTCGTTTTGATGCTCGCGGTTTATCAAAAGATAACTCTACTTACTATTATGGTCCGAAAGCACTCATTCTGGGTGTCGGTGGTGTTTCTCCGGATGCAGTCGATGCTGATGTAGTGATACACGAACTTGGGCATGGCATTCATTACCAAATCGTACCGGATTGGGCGTACGGTCACACTGGTGCTATCGCAGAAGGTTTTGCTGATTACTGGGCGGGCAGCGCGAGCTACCGCACTCAATATTTGGATGTTTCGCGTCGTGGTCAAGAATTCGAGTTAGATACGGTGTTCAACTGGGACGGTGTGTTCGGAACACGCAAAACAACTCGTAGCTTATGGAACCAAAGAGCGCGTTACTTCGAGGGCTCAGAGTATCCAGCGCACGTCAGTGTGGGCGGTGAACTAGGCGACGAGCTATGGTCAACGCCACTGTTCCAAGCACTTAAAGCATCGGTTGAGCGATACGGTGATGATACCGATAACGTGTTCCGTGAGTTTGACGCCATTGTACTTGAAGGCATGTACGGCATTGGTCGTGGCGTGAAAATGCATGATCTCGCGGAATCTACCGTGTTTGCCGCAAACATCTTGTTCCCAAATAAAGATTACGGCCAATTCCTGACAGATAGCTTCAACAAACACAACTTACTTAAAGCGCCTCTTCGCGTTCGCTATGACGCTCGATACATCGCACAAGGTGAAGAAGTTGGTGTGAGCCTGAGCCAAACTGGCCGCGAAGCGAGCATCAAAGGGCAATGGCAGCTAAACAACGCATCCGTTTTCGACTTTGATGAAACGCTTTCTGATTCGACCTCAATGAAGGTGGCGTTACCAAGCGGTCTGACGTGTGGCACGCAATTCGATTCCTCTATTTCATTGGATTACCAATTTGCAGAAGGTTTAAAGACTCACCAGTGGAGTGAACAGGTGATGCTGGTTAATGGTACGCCAGAGCTTGATATCCAGCCTCAATCAGTGAATTCCGCTTTGCCGGAGCAGGGCGACAGACTGTTCTCTCAGACGCTATCGGACAAGTCACGCACGATTGATGATTCGTTTGCGGTTTACCTGAACATCGAACATGACTCACTGCAGGATCTGCAAGTGACGCTTGTGTCTCCACAAGGCAAATCGGTCGTGCTACTTAGCCATCAATCAAGCAATACCAATGGATTTAAAGGTTACTTCACAGCTCAGTATGACGAGGAGTTACAAGCGCTTGTCGGTCAACCGAGTTGGGGTACTTGGCGTCTCGAAGTGTCTGACCGTGTGTCAGGTAACTCTGGGGTGTTGAAAGAGTGGGGTGTGAGTCACTTTGCTCAGTATCAGTGCAGTGCTGATACCACTAAAGAAAGCAGTGGTGGTGGTTCAGGTGGCAGTGGCTCGCCTTGGACCTTGTTAGGACTTTTCCTGCTTTCAATGGTGAGAGTGATTCGCTCTCGTTAATTAAAATCAAAAGAAGATAAAATCTATGAAGTTTCAATATTCTTTCGTTGCTATGTCACTAGCCCTAGCTGGTTGTGGCGGTGGTTCTGGTGGTGACACGTCGGCACCGACCTATGATGTAGCTGGCACCATCGTTTCTGCAGGTACACTTCTTGATACGCCAGTGTGCATCGATTTAAACCAAAACTACGTTTGTGATACGACTGAACCGAGTGCTAAAACGGATAATGCCGGTAAATTTAGCCTGACTTCAAGCGACAAAAACGTACTAACCAGCACCATTCTTGCTCAAGTTGATCAAGGTTCGAACCAAACGTTGCGTCTTGCGGCTCCGGGGCAAAATTTAGCAACGGGTAACACGGTCAATGGTGTAACAACGTTACTCGCAGGTCTTGTGGTTGACGGTAAAACCGTTGCTCAAGCTGAAGAGATCGTGAAAGCGCAACTCACCGATGCCGGCGTTTCTCTGTCTGGTTCGGTAATGTCTAACGCAGAAGCCAGCGAGCTAGACAAGCTAGAGCAAAACACAGTTGCACTATTAGCTGCGATGCAGTCACAACAAATGACCAAAGGAGTAGCTTTGCTTGCTCAAAGTCTTAGCTTCCAAGGTAAATCGTTGGCCTCTGATCTTCTGTCTGAAGCGGAAGTGAGTGCATTTGCTGAAGAAATTGCAGCGGTTGCTGAACAAACGGTTGGTAGCAACGATACGGGTGCCGTTCTTCATTTTGCTGATGGCGCAGCAGACGTTGCTGAGGTTCAAGCTTCTTACCCTGGTCAAGATGCGGAATACGGCTTCGACAAAGAGGACAAGCAAACGTCGACAGGCGCAGGCTTTAAGTTCGTTAAGCTAGATTCACAAGGTGCTGCTTTAGCTGCAGATGCGACTGAGTGGGCTTGTACTATGGACGAGCGTACTGGTCTTGTTTGGGAAAACAAGAGTGCGGATGCGAGCTCGGTTCAATTTAAAGATCGTACATTCGTGTATGAGTCAGCAACATTCAAACCGTATTACGAAGATCTTGAAGTCGTTGGTTGTGTGGATGCTGCTGATAGCATCTGTTCAACAAGCCAATATGTTGAACATATAAACAAGCAATCACTATGTGGCATTAGTGACTGGCGCCTACCAACATACCAAGAGTTTTACGATGTTCTCGACTTAGGTGAGACAGAGAAAGATGCCGACGGCAATGTCTATGGTATGACGACAGCTTACTTCCCTCAACAGGGCAAGGGCAGCCCAGATGTTGAATCAGGTGCTGTTTGGCTAAGTGATTTCACATTTAACAATTACTCTACTTATAACTACGAAGGTGCGCTTCAGTTTGCAGTAGTTGCAGCGAAAGGCGCTGACCGTGGTTACGTCAGCTTTG
Source organism: Vibrio sp. K4 (assembly GCF_051122595.1). Lineage (NCBI taxonomy): Bacteria > Pseudomonadati > Pseudomonadota > Gammaproteobacteria > Vibrionales > Vibrionaceae > Vibrio > Vibrio sp. K4. The sequence goes on along the minus strand of NZ_CP178578.1, from coordinate 2,414,362 downwards.
TTGAAATTTATTCTGACAAAGTGGAGCGTGACACAGGCACATCATTCCAATTCCCAATCCGTTTAGTAGCAGTAAAGGGCCAATAAGATGAAGAAACTAATCACCGCGCTATCTCTTGTGTTGGCTTCTCAAGCAGTCATGGCGGCACAAGAGTGTTCTACTGATTTTGGAAAAACAGCACCAAACTCTCGTTACACCTACTCCGATGCTGGGACGGTTACGGATTTAAAAACGGGCCTAACTTGGATGCGTTGCCCTGTTGGCTCAACGTGGAATGCGGCAAATGAAGCCTGTGATGGTGCTGCAACTAAGATGTCATGGCAGTTAGCGCTATCAACCGCTGAGCAAATCCGCAATGAATCAGGTAACCATGCTTTACATGACTTCGCTGGCAAAAAGAATTGGCGCTTACCAAACATTAAGGAGTTGGTCGCGTTGACAGAACGTGCTTGCCACAGCCCTGCGATGAACGGTACTGCGTTCGCAAGTGGCTACACGCTAGAGGTGGGTGACTACGCAGGTTACATCTGGAGTAACACTCCGAACGGTGATGGTTCAAACGTCATGGTGTTTGATTCAGTGAATGGTGAGGTTTACAACTGGAGCCCACTAGAGCCAACGTACACTTTCTCTGTTCTGCTGGTCACCGACGAAGAATAATCACACCGTTGGATTTTCTCTAATCCAGATATTAAAAAGCTCCGCCAGTGCGGAGCTTTTTTCTTTTCTAACCTTTGAAACTTATCGTGTTGAGCAGAGTGTTTAAACTTGGAACTGCTTAAGCTGATGCTTTTGGTTTTCTGCTAAGCCAGATAGCTCTTGCGCCGCCGCGGCTGATTGAGTGATACCAGTGACGTTCTGACTCACCAATTCATAGATGGTGCTCAGATTGTTGTTGATGTCTGACGTTACTTGCTTTTGTTCTTCAGAAGCGGTTGCAACTTGGGTGTTGATCGCATTCAAATCTGAAATCGCACTGTTGATGTCGCTCAGTGAACGACTTACTTCTGCAGCAAGCGCTTGGTTGTCTTCTAACATGGCTAAGCTTGAATGCATGCTTTCATTTGCATGGCCAGACTGCTGTTGTAGCTCCTCAATGATGGTTTGGATCTCTTTGGTCGATTCTTGGGTTCTCGCTGCTAGCATACGTACTTCATCAGCAACCACGGCAAAGCCTCGACCACTTTCACCCGCTCGTGCCGCTTCAATCGCCGCATTCAATGCAAGTAGGTTGGTTTGCTCAGAGATGCTCTCAATAACTTCAATCACTTTACCAATTTGTTCGGATTGATCTTTAAGCGACGTGACAACGTGTGCGGCTTCATTCAGTTGATCTGCCATTTTGGTACTCGCGCGCGTGCTTTCTTCAAACATACTCAAGCTTTGAGAAGTCAGCTTGCTTGCTTCATTCGACGCGCTATCCGCTTGTTGTGCATTACTTGAAACCTCAGCCGCTGTGGATTCAAGTTGATTAATTGCAGACGCAACCTGTTCGACTTCTTGTTTTTCTTGGTCGGAGTTTGCGCTGCTTTGCGTCATAACCGTTGCCAGTTCGGTCGACGCTGATGCAACGTCTTCACTGATTCGAACCAGAGAATCGACCGTACCGCGAAGCTGGTGGATAGTTTGGTTTACGTCATGCGCCAGTTGTGACACTTCGTTCTTGCCTACTTCGTCTGCTTCTACCAACAAGTTGCCTTTTGCGACTTCTCGCATGGTTTCTTGCAGGTTACGGATTGGGGCGACAATGTAGCTCGCCAATAGCCAACTGATCAAAGAAGCAACAGAAAGAATAATCACCAGAGAGACCGTGCTGTAGGTCAATGTGGTGGAGTGAAGAACACCGTTTTCTTCGACTTCGTCAGTAACGATTTGATTGAGCTTCTTAGACAAGTTGTCGATGGCGTTGATCATCGCTTCACCGGCAAGGCGGTATTGACCCATTGCGGTTTCATACTCTCGGTCAAAATCGGACGTGGTGTAATCAGAAGAATGCTTGGTACTAAGAAGTGGTGTCATGGTGACACGAGTAAAGTCGACGTAATGATTCATGGCGTCGCGCATGGCGTTCACTTCAGTTTGAATGCCTTCAATTTGGTCGATGGAGTTGAGGAATTCTCGGTTGGTTGCCTGACGTTGTTGTAATTGTTGGTTAAGAGTTTTGACATCTTCAGCCCTGAAGAGACTGTAGATTGCCTTAATGCGCATCGCGTAAGTGTTGTCTACGATGGAGCTTAACTCTTCTTTATGCACGATAAGGTTATTGGTGGAAACCGTCACCTTGTCGAATGCTTGTTCTAACTTTCCTATGCCTATGCTCAAACCGACGATGAGAAGTATGACAGTAAAAAGTACGGGCACGAAAACCTGTGACTTAATAGACAGCGTACTAAGTAATTGACGCATGATTGACCCTCTAAAGATTGGAACTATTATCATTTTTGTAAATAAAGCATCCCGATTCTAATTAATAGGCTTGATATATCAATCATTTAACGATGTTTATTTGTTATGAAATATATTAAAAGCGATGTACTTGGCATTTTGTTATAACCAAATCATTGCAAAGTATTTTGAGCTCGAAAGTAAATAAAGTTTGATTGCCGAATTATTAAGCAGAAATGACAACGTGTCATAGAGCTTTCAACTAAGTGAAACACAACTGTCATATTTGGATTCTAAAGTGAGCACCGTTCAAGTGAAACACAACGGCAATAAGGCCACTTAAAGGAAATTGTGATGAAAAAGACAGTAATCGGTGCAATCGCACTTCTAGGCGCAATGGCAGTGACTCCTGTTTCTGCTAAAGAAACTATCTCTGCAGTGGGTTCTAGCAGCGTAACTCCACTGATGGAAGTTTTCTCTGAAACATACATGAAGACAAACCCGAACGTATTTATCGAAGTTCAAGGTCCTGGTTCATCTGCAGGTGTTAAAGCAGCGAAGAACGGTTCTGCTGACCTAGGTATGTCTTCTCGTAACCTAAAAGATTCTGAAAAAGAGCCAACGCTAAAAGAAGAAGCGGTTGCTCTAGACGGTATCGCAGTTGTTGTAAACCCACAAAACAAACTTACTGGCCTTACAGCTGAGCAAGTTACTGCAATCTACAAAGGTGAAGTAACAAACTGGAAAGACGTTGGCGGTGCAGACAAGCCAATCGTTGCTATCACTCGTGACACGGCTTCTGGTACTCGTGGCGCATTCGAAGACATCATGTCTCTAAAAATGAAGATTTCTGGTAAAAAAGTTTCTGCAATCTCTCAACGTGCTCAAGTTGCTAACGGTAACGGCGCACTGAAGACAATGGTTGCTTCTAACCCATACGCAATCGGCTACATCTCTCTAGGTACGGTTGATTCATCTGTAAACGCACTTCCAATTGATGGCATCCAAGCTTCTGTAGACAACGTGAAGAACGGTTCTTACAAAGTTGCTCGTCCATTCCTTGTTCTTTACAAAGAAGGCAAGCCATCAGCTGAAACTCAAAAATTCCTAGACTGGATGCTAACTGACGAAGCGCAAGCGCTAGTTGACCAAAAAGGTTACATCTCAGTTAACTAATCCTATCGGGACTCTAAAGTTTGCTCAGCCCAACGTTTCGGGCTGAGCCTTTTCTATCCATTGTGTTCGACGCCATTGCCAAGAACCGTGAGATTTTTATGACCATCGCAACAAATAGTGAAAAGCTTATGACTACTGACGCAAAAGCGATCAGCAAGCCAGGCCTACGCGAAAAACGCCGCGTTGACTGGAAAGAGCGCATCTTCCACGGCTTGTTCCTAACGAGTGCTGTAATCGGCATCGTATCATTAGCAGTTATCGCATACTTCATCGTTCGAGAGAGTATCCCAGCATTCCAAGAAGCGGGCGTCTCGGGCATCGTTCTAGGCCAAAACTGGCTACCACCGGCACTGTACGGTGTTGCAACCATGATTGTTGCTTCTATCGTTTCGACAGCCGGCGCTGTTTTAGTCGGTGTTCCAGTTGGTGTCTTAACCGCTATCTTCATCGCTGAAATCGCACCAAAACGTTTAGCTGACATCATCCGCCCAGCGGTTGAGCTGCTAGCTGGTATTCCTTCGGTGGTTTACGGTTTCTTTGGTCTGGTTATTATCGTTCCATTGATTCAGAACGTATTTGATGTACCAGCAGGTAACACTATCTTAGCCGGTATCATTGTTCTTGGTGTGATGATTCTACCAACGGTAATTACGGTATCTGAAACCTCTATCCGCGCTGTTCCTCGTACTTACAAAGAAGGTTCATTGGCACTGGGCGCATCGAAAATCTACACCATCTTTAAATTGCTCGTTCCAGCGGCTCGCTCAGGCATCATGACAGGTGTGATTCTGGGGATCGGTCGTGCGTTGGGTGAGACTATGGCGATCATCATGGTAATGGGTAACGCGCCGGCAATGCCAGAAGGCATCCTTGATTCGGCTCGTACGCTAACCGCAAACATCGCTATTGAAATGTCTTACGCAAGTGGTGTTCACGCGAACGCACTTTACGCTACAGGTGTGGTACTTCTGGTCTTCATCATGTCGTTGAACGCTGTACTACTGTACCTAAACCGAGAAAAAGCGAAGTAATCGCTCGTTAAAGGTGACTATTATGGATCGCGCAAAACTGAAAAAAGCACGCCAGTTCAAAGATAATGTCTTTAACGCATTTGTCTGGAGCTCGGCAGCACTAACGGTAGGTTTCTTGTTCTGGATTATCTGGTACATCCTATCAAACGGTCTACAACACGTAGATTGGAACTTCATTACTGATAACTACACGCGCACAGGTGAAGAGCACGGCATCTTCCCAATGATTGTGGCAACAATTTACATGGTTATCGCTTCTATCGCAGTGGCAGCGCCACTCGGTATCATGACGGCAATCTACTTGACCGAATACGCGAAAGTGGGCAGTCGTTTGGTGAAAATCATTCGATTCTGTACTGAGTCATTGGCGGGTATCCCGTCGATCATCTTCGGTCTGTTCGGTATGACTTTCTTCGTGGCGATTCTTGGCCTTGGTTTCTCGATTCTATCGGGTGCATTGACGCTAAGTATCCTAATCCTGCCAGTTATCATCCGTACTACGGAAGAAGCGTTGATGGCAGTACCACAAACGTACCGCGAAGGCTCTTACGGCCTAGGTGCATCTAAGATTTACACTATCTGGCGTTTGATTCTTCCGAGCGCAATGCCAGGTATCTTAACCTCGGTCATTCTAAGTATTGGTCGTGTCATTGGTGAGTCTGCTCCAGTATTCCTGACAGCAGGTATGGTTGCACGTATTCCGGATTCTTTATTGGATTCAGGTCGTACGCTAACTGTTCACCTATACAAACTGACTACCGAACTGTTTACCATTGAAGAATGGAATCAGGCTTACGGTACTGCGACAGTTCTGATTGTTGTTGTTCTACTGATCAACATGTTTACAAAACTGATTGCACGACGTTTTAACACCGCAACTTACTAACAAAACGAATTAAGAACGCACGTTAAAAGACACGAATTCAAGATTTAAGAGATTAAGAAAATGAACAAGTTTGATATTGAAAACCTAGACCTGTTTTACGGTGACAACCAAGCACTGAAATCAATCAACCTGCCTATTCCAGTACGCCAAGTGACGGCACTTATCGGTCCTTCTGGTTGTGGTAAATCAACACTACTACGTTGTTTGAACCGCATGAATGATCTTATTGAAGGCGTAAAGATCACGGGTAAGCTGTCAATGGATGGCGAAGACATTTACGGCAACATCGACGTTGCTGACCTTCGCATCAAAGTGGGCATGGTATTCCAAAAGCCAAACCCATTCCCGATGAGCATCTACGAGAACGTGGCTTACGGTCTACGCGCTCAAGGCATCAAAGATAAGAAGCACATTGATGAAGTGGTTGAGAGTTCACTGCGTGGCGCAGCGCTTTGGGACGAAGTGAAAGACCGTCTTAAGTCACATGCATTTGGTCTATCAGGTGGTCAGCAACAACGTCTATGTATCGCACGTACAATCGCGATGGAACCTGATGTGATTCTGATGGATGAACCAACATCGGCACTTGACCCAATTGCAACACACAAAATCGAAGAATTGATGGAAGAACTGAAGAAGAACTACACCATCGTTATCGTGACTCACTCAATGCAACAGGCGCGTCGTATTTCTGACCGCACTGCGTTCTTCCTAATGGGTGAACTGGTTGAGCACGATGATACACAAGTTATCTTCAGCAACCCGCAAGACGACCGTACTCAAGGTTACGTAAACGGTGACTTCGGTTAATCCACACATTTACTGGCATATACACAAATAACTATAAGCGATGGTACTCTTGCCCCTCTTGATGAGGGGCCTTTTTTATTTTTGGGCTTGAAAAACACCAATATTAAGAATGTTCATGTTGATTCATTTTTGCGCATATTTTTGCAGTATGTAATCCGGATGAAACACCTGTCTAAAAATGTTGAAGGGTTCTCGAATGTGAAATTAAGTCCATATTTTTTGCGAATGACTTAACAGCTCAACTTGGATTCCATTGATTGCATATCCACCCCTAAGTAGTTTTTTATCGAGGATAAAAAAGTAGATTAGGTTGGTCAGGTGAGTTTAAAGAGTTTTACAAGAACGGTCTCTTCCACAAGGGACCATAGGTTATTGGCTGAAGCCATATTCGAACATCTAGAGCAGCATTTTTCCCCCAGTGCGATAGCGATCTTTGATGATCCGCTGACCAACCCTTCTTGGACGGTTCGATTCTCGCGGGGCGACCTCTTTCCTCTCCAAAATTATCCAGAAGCATTCTGGGATTGGGCTAACCAATTCGATACTTCAGAAAGCATCATTCCTCTGGCCATCAATACCTGCAATTGGAATCACGTCCAAGACCTCGGTGGCGAAAGCTATATCATGATGCTCGACAACACGCCGATTAAACGTACCTACCTACTGATTCAAAACGTTCAAGCTCGCAGCGCACACAATATTTATGAAGAAAGCTATGACGCAATGCAACTCTCGGCGGCGCGTTGGCAGTGTGTCCGCGCAGAAAAACACGCCTCGTTAGAAATGAAGCATCGCGATGTACGAGAAGCGCAGTATGTCGATGAGCTTGGGCAACGCGAACGTTTTATCGAAAACATGAAGCTTGTTCAGCAGGTTGCGTTAGATATTTCTAACCCTGATTCACTGAAAGACCTTTATTTGAAAGCGGTAGAGGCACTCCGAGAGCATCTAGGTTTCGACCGCTCCACCTTAATGTTGCTGGACATGAAAAAGCGCAGTTTCAGCGGCACTTATGGAACGAACGAGGATGGCATCACCATTGATGAATTCCACACCCAATATGACCTTCATCAGCTAAGTGAAGAGTACATTGCATCACTGTCCAGTTTGGATCGTAACCTTGTTATTGTAGAGGATGCGCCTATCTATACCGCTGGCAAAGTTGTGGGGCAGGGCTGGAATGCAATGCTGATTTTAAGAGATGGAAACGAGCCATTTGGTTGGTTTGCGCTTGATAACTTTATCCACCGTAAACCCGTCACGGCCTATCAAAAACAGATGCTGGAATCATTTGGTTCGCTTTTCTCTCAAATCTTTATTCGCAAACGCCAAGAGCAAAACGTACGTATGCTGCATTCGAGCATGGTTGAGTTATCACGTTGTACAACGGTAAGCGATGTTTGCAAATCTGCCGTGACGTTTGCCATTAAGAATCTAGGCATCGACCGTATGGCGGTGTTTTTGACCGATGAAAACTGCTCTTACATGCAGGGGACTTGGGGAACCGACATTCAAGGCAATGTGGTTGATGAGTCGTATTTTTTTGGGGAAACCCAAGACTTTTCTTTAATTAACTTAGCGAAATCCATGCCTAATGAGGTGGCGTTCGAAGAATCCGTTCCGATTTACCATGATTGCAACATCGTCGGCTTTGGTTGGGCGGCCATGACGGTACTGACGTCAAACAGCAGTGGGCCAATTGCGTTCATCGCGGTCGATAACTTGTTAACCCGTGCGCCTTTGACCTCTCAACTGCGTGAAGTGATTCGGATGTTTGCTTCTAGCTTGGTTGAAGTCTTACAACGTACACAAGCACAAGAGGCAATCAGAGAGCTCAATGAGAATCTAGAGCTCGAAGTGCAGAACCGAACTAAAGAGTTGGAAGAAGCGAATCGCCAGTTGGAAGTCTTGTCTAAGCTCGACCCCTTAACGAGACTGGGTAACCGACGCATGCTAGAACACGTTATGCAAAAGTACTGCTCTCTTGAGCATAACGAAGTGATGTCTTTTGGATTGATTCTGATCGATATTGACCATTTTGGCTTGTTTAACAATCATTATGGGCATTTAGAAGGCGACATTGCGTTGATGCGTATTGGCAACATTCTCGACCATCATACCAAAAGTGAAGACGAAGTTTTTTGCCGAATTGGCGGGGAAGAGTTTGTTTTGTTGATGATTGGGTCAAACCAAGAAGAGGTCAGGTTGAGAGCTGAATGTATTCGCCAATGCATTGAAGAAGAAGGCATAAGACATTGCCATAACCCAGAAGGAGAGTTGCTGACTGTGTCTGTGGGTTACTCGCGTTACCAAGCGCAAGGTAAAGACTTTAACTTTGATCACTTATACCAACTGGCCGATAAAGCTCTCTACCTAGCAAAAAACAGTGGTCGAAACTGCGTTCGAACCTACGAACTGACAAGTCAAATTGTCGCTTAAGCCATCGTTGCTGAACGGATAGATACAAAAATGGCAGCTCAATAAGAGCTGCCATTTTCATTAATCACGCCTCGCCTTCGACTAGAGCTTTTCTAGCTGGTGGTTAGGCTTACGCTTCTTCTCTTTAGCGAGCTGTTTGATCTTAGCTAGCAGAGAATCTGGTTTCCATTCTTGTTGAGTAGCGCTGAAGCGAGCTTGATTCATCACATTCAATTCTTCTTTCACCGCTTTTGTCGCTTCGGATTCACTGTTGAAGTGATGGGTGTTTAAGTAGTCGTTAACCGATCTTTCGATCTTGGCACTATCACCTTGTTTGATGATGTTCTCCAAATCTTGCAGAGATGAGCCGTGCGTTGAAGTCTCGACTTTCTCAGGCTTTACGGTTCCGCGCTTTTTCCAAAGCCCAAACGCAATTGCTGATGAGACAAGCCAAAGTGCACCAAACACGAACGTCAGTGTTTTCCAGATAGTATCCACACCACTTTGAACCACAGGTGCAGGGGTTGTCGCTGGTTGTGCTGGCAACGCACTTTCTGGCAGCGTGATTAAGCCACTGTCACTTTTCTCTACCTTTAGCTTTAACGCTGAAATGTCGGCTTTTCTCGCTTGGTCACGGTTACTGTCCCACCAATTTAGGCTGTAGCCCGGCAGGGTGAGATCTCCTGCTTCTGTGGGAATCAAAACCTGTTTCACTGTCATGGTGACAGTGCCATCACGCGATGTCTCGAACTGAGGTTGTTCAGGATAAACACGCAGTGTACTTGGGTAGACAATACCAATACGAGGTAGATATTCCGCTTGTGTACCACGAGCTCGAATACGAATCGTACGAGTAATTGAAGAGCCTTGTTTCACTGTGCTGACGGCATTTGCTGATAGCGGATTGCCTTGCTCATCTTGCCAGCTTTGCGTTAATTCTAAAGCAGAAGCTGGCAGCCAGTTACCTTTAAAGTCTTTAGGAATCGGCTTTACAGTAATCGGCATTTGCTCAGTTTTAGTATTGATTGGCATGATCTTGGTTGAGCCAGTTAGGCTGTCACCATAGATGTAAGACCCCGTCAATTTAGGACCATTTAGCGTGTAGGTGCCAGGTTGCTCAGCTGTAATGCGAAAAGCTTGCTCTACGACCGTCACTTCCAAGCCATCAATGATGCGTTGTGCCTGCTTCATATCGCTGGCTGGCTCAATTTTCATCCCATCAATGCTTGGCGGCACCACTTGTGGATTATCTAAACGACGAGGGTCTACTTTGATCGCCAACTGCATACGTAGCGTTGCTGACTGTTGTGGGTACAAAGTATGGCTATCCACGCTCATATTAAAGCTAAACAAATCGTCGAGGTTTGGCTCACCTTTGTCTTTTGTCACACGAAGCTTAATTGGCTCGGTTTTCATCCCATCTGCAGAAAAGCTTGGTATGGTGACGACGCCTTCTTTCATCGGTGCAATTGAGATGCTCCATTCTGTGCGAACGGTTTTGTGGCCGTTAATGTTATTACTTGAACGGCCGTAGCGAGGTTGTCCTAAAAAGAAGTCCTGTTTCAATGCGTCAAAGTTGATCGCATCTGAGCCAAGCTCGGTATCTGCCATGATCCTTAGGTTGATCACTTCGTTCTTCGCCACCTGAGTTTTGTTTACACTAGCTTGTAGGGTTTGTGCAAAAACCGAAAAGCTAGTCAGTAGGCTGGCCATCAGAACAAAGACCAGTTTTGCGCCTTTTTTCATCATGGACTTACCACTCCTTATTAGATTGTTGTGGACGTTGTTTTTGTTGAGCTTGAAGCTGCATTTGAGCTCGAATCAAGAAACTAGGGTCACGTGCGCTTTCTACCGCTTCTAAGCGACGGAACTCAGGATCATCCTGAGGCGTTTTCTCTAGCTGAGCTTGAGCCTGCATAGGTTCGCCTTTTTGCTCGCCTTGTTTCTCTTCTTCTTGCTTGGCTTTTTGTCGCTCAGCTTTCTGATTTTCTTGTTTATTTTCAGGTTCTTGCTGGTTTTGTGACTGCTGCCCTTGCTCTTGTTTAGCATCACTCTGAGACTTTTGTTGCTGCTGTTGCTGCTGTTGCTGCTGTTGCTGCTGTTGCTGTTGCTGCTGTTGCTGCTGTTGCTGCTGTTGCTGCTGTTGCTGCTGTTGCTGCTGTTGCTGCTGTTGCTGTTGCTGTTGCTGTTGCTGCTGTTGCTGTTGCTGCTGTTGCTTCAGTTTCTCCTCTACAACCGACAGGTTCTTTTTCGCAGCTTCAAAATCAGGCTTTTCTTGAATTACGTTTTTATAGAGCTCCGCCGCATCCTCAAGCTGTCCGTTCTTAGCAAGTGCGTTTGCCAAGTTGTAACGGCCATCAAGGCTTGGATTATTGGAGAATGCTTCGATCGCACTTTCGTAATCCCCGGCTTGGTAGCTTGCTGCACCTTTCCAGTTAGGATCAGTGAAGGTACTTTGGGCTTTTTCGTATTCACCTTGTTGATAAAGCTGTTCGCCTTGTTGGTTTTGATTCAAGAACGCATTGGCTTCTGCTTTCGGTGTCCAACTGATCGGTAATACGGTCGCTACTAGTACCCAAATCATGCCGCGTCGGAAGAGTAGGGCAGCAGGAATCAACAACAAAGGTAGCAACCAGAAACCACCGTTCAAGCGAGAGTCGGTTTTCACGTCGTCACTTTGCTTGGCGGCAAGGTTGTTGCTAGCGTTATTGGTAAACGCGGCAATGTTCTCAACATCACGGTTACTGTGCTGAATTGGCACAAATAATCCGCCGGTCTCTTTGGCTAACTTCTGTAAGTTTTTCAGGTTAGTCTTCGCTACCACGGTGTTGCCTTGTCGACTCTTCATTAAAGAACCATCCGGAAGAGCAATTGGTGCGCCAGTTGATGTGCCGATAGCAAGTACTGACACACGAATGTCTTTACCGTGTAACAACGCTAATGAGCGAGATAATTCGGAGTCATCCAAATCATCTGCCAGCACGACGATGTCACCTTGATTGACGCCCGCTTGAGTAAACTGACCAAGCGCGGTTTCAATCGCCGATGGTAAGTTGGAGCCTTGATAAGGCATTAACTCAGGAGACAAGTTTTCGATGATGCCGGCGAGTGTGCTGGAATCTGTCGTCAGTGGACTTAACGTATAAGCATCGCCCGCGTACGCGACCAAACCTGTTGAGCCTTCTTTCCATTTCGGCAATAAATCCAACGCTTTATAGCGGGTTTGTGACAGGCGATTTGGCTTCACATCCGTTGCGTACATAGAGCGCGACATATCCAGAACTAACACTCGGTTTTGGCTTAGTTCAAAGCTCGGCCGAGTGTTGGATTGCCAACTTGGACCTGCTAGAGCAATACAAGCGATAGCCCATGCTAACCCCCAAATGGCGAAGTAGTGCTTGGTTTTCACTGAGTGACCAAGCATTTTGGCTAAATGGGGCGCAATCAACGATGACTTTTTGGTTCTGTATTGGCTGTTAATCGCAAGGACGACGGGAATGACGAGCAAACCCAACAACCAATAAGGATTTAGGAAAGTAAACTCAGCCATGTTTTCTCCTTAGAACAAACAGGAACACGGAAAGCACAAGTGCAGCACCTAGTGGGTAAGGGAACCATTCCGACTGAGGACGCCAAATTTGCGTATCGCTAGAAACTGGCTCTAGTTGATTAATGGTGTCGTAGATCGTTTCAAGTTCTTTAGCATCACGCGCTCGGAAGTACTTACCACCTGTCATCTCTGCAATCTTGGTCAGCGTTTGCTCATCAAGGTCTGAGGCAGTATTGACTTTGCGCGTCATGAAGAAGTCTTTCACCATCATTTCACCGGCGCCCACACCTACGGTGTAGATGGTTGCGTTGTATTTTTTAGCGATTTCAGCGGCTTCAAGCGGATCAAGGACACCAGCTGTATTGCTACCATCGCTGAGCAAGATCATCACACGTTGTGGTGCGTCACTGTCTACAAAGGTTTTGGTGCCTAAGCCGATACCATCACCAATTGCGGTGCGCTGGCCAACCAAGCCAATGACGGTTTGCTTGATTTGTTGCATCACGGTTTTACGGTCAGCGGTCAGCGGCGTTTGTAGATAAGCATGATCACCAAATAGAACCACACCTAAGCGGTCGCCTTGGCGTTTTTCTACGAAATCAGATAAGACTCTTTTGACGGCGGTTAGACGGTCTATGTATTCACCGTTGTCGTTCATGTCTTCTTTCTGCATAGAGCCAGATAAGTCGACCACTAACATCATGTCGCGGTATTTCGGTTGGAACTCAACCGGATCGCCATACCACACCGGTCGAGCACAAGCGACAACCAACAGAGTCCATACGCCAATAGACAGGAATTTTTGCACGACCTGTTTTGGTTTGTTGCTGTGCTTGTTGTCTGGCAGGTACGCCAGCTTAATTTCAGCTTGCTGAGTCTCTTCAGGGAAGAACTTATAAATCAGCCAAGGTAGAGGCAGTAACAATAATGCCCACCACCAGACAAACTCAATGTTCAACCACTGAGAGAGGCTCGAAACGAGAGTTGCCTCAGTCACGAGTTTTTGCCTTTTTCTTTGGTGGCAATGCGGTTTCAATCCAGAAAGCACAATCATCAATTAAGGCTTGATGCTGCTCTTGACCAGATTTTTGATACAGCGCCGCTTGCCACTGTTGTTGTTTGTCGACAAATCGAGTTTCTTTGGTGTAGCTATCAAGAAACTCGTACCAAGCAGAGCCTGTTAATGGCGCGATTTCTTCACGAGGGAAGTAACTCAAAGCCGCTTGACGAAGAACCTCTAATGCAGAAGACGGTGTGTGTGGTGTGATCGGATTGGTCAACAATTTCAATGCGGTTTTCTTAGCAACAAGACGCTTTGTACGCCATCTTAAGTACAGTACGACGATTAAGATGGAGAGAACTACACCGCCCAGAACAGCCCACCATCCCCAAGCTAGTGGGAACCAATCAGGTGCATTCGGTAGGATTAAAGGTTCAAGGTTTAGGCTTTGATTATTCGTTGTCATTATTATTACTACTGCTTGAATGATTTGTATGTTGTTGCTTTGATTAGCTTAACTGCTGAACCAGCGGTAACCCGCTCGACAGACTGTTAAATGGAATTGCCATCGAATGACACTGCTGTTTGATGGCTTGTTGATGCTTAACGAAGTGAGACTCTAACTCCTGGCGCTGTCCTTTCGAACCGAAATTAAACCACTGACTTCGATGACCATCGGATGCTTTCGCTTGGCCTCGGAAGTCGGTTTCGCCTCGCTCAAGAGGATCATAAAACTGCACTGCACGAACGCTGTTGTGTTGCTTTAATCGACGTAATTGAACCAGCTCTTTCTCTTCCACTTGAGCAAAGTCGCTCAGCAGGATGAGTTCACTGCCTTTCGGCGTCAGGTTGTGTAGCGTTTCAATTGCGTTCATGTAAGGCAGCGTACGTGTGCTGTCAGCTTGTTGATTCGTAAGCAATTGGTTGTGAGTATTCACTATCGCGTCAAGAATTCTCAACCCTTGTTTTTGAAGAGAAGAAGGGCGGAACTCAATACACTGGGAACCATCATCAATCACCGCGCCGATGCGGTCTTTCTTGGCTAACGTCAGCCAAATCAAGACGCTAGCGAAATGCGCCATTTGAACCGACTTCAATACATATTGCGAACCAAAGTGCATGCTTGGGCTCAAGTCGATGTATAAGATCACCGCTTGCTCTTTGTCTTCAGCAAACAACTTGGTGTGCGCTTTTCCCGTTCGAGCCGTGACTCGCCAATCGATGCTGCGAATGTCATCACCCGCTTGGTATTGGCGCACTTCCATAAAGTCCATGCCACGACCTTTTTGACGGCTGGTATGGTTACCGCTCATTTGCGACCATATACTCTGTGCTGGTGGCAACCAACGAACCGATTGAGTGCGATATTGAAGCAGCTCTTCAAGGGTTAATGTCACCCCATTCGCATGAGGTGGCAATGCATATGATGCAGACATGTCATCTACCTACGTTATGCGCTACCTACAAGATTAAGAAGCTTGTCGATAACCTGATTTGCTGTAATGCCTTCTGCCTGAGCGTGGTAGCTAAGCAGTAGACGGTGACGTAGCACAGGGTAAGCCATGGCTTGAACATCTTCTGGTGAAACGAAGTCACGACCTGCCAGCCACGCATGAGCACGAGCACAACGGTCAAGGGCGATCGTCGCACGCGGGCTTACCCCCATAGATAGCCATTTCGCAAGCTCTGAGTCGTAATCGCTTGGCTGTCGAGTCGCCATCACAAGACGAACGATGTACTGCTCGATTGCGTCTGCCATGTGGATGTTGAGCACTTCTTTGCGTGCGGTGAAGATGTCTTCTTGGCTCAAGCTTGGGCGCTCAATCGTCGCTTCACCTTTTGCCTCACCACGGTTGATGCGCAAGATAGCTAGTTCATGCTCTGCATCTGGGTAATCCACATCAAGGTGCAGCAAGAAACGGTCAAGCTGCGCTTCTGGCAGCGGGTAAGTACCTTCTTGCTCAATTGGGTTTTGAGTCGCCATCACCAAAAATAGCTCTGGGAGTGCGTATGTGTTTCGTCCCGCTGTCACTTGCTTCTCAGCCATTGCTTCAAGCATCGCGGCTTGCACTTTAGCTGGCGCACGGTTGATCTCATCAGCAAGGATCAGTGAGTTGAAAATAGGACCTGACTGGAAGGTAAATTCGCCCGTTTCTGGACGGAAGATATCGGTACCCGTCAAATCGGCTGGCAGTAGGTCTGGTGTGAACTGAATACGGTGGAAATCACCTTCCACACAATCCGATAGAGATTTCACCGCACGGGTCTTAGCCAATCCTGGAGGACCTTCAACCAAGATATGCCCATCGGCAAGTAGAGCAATAAGTAACTGTTTTACCAGATCATGCTGACCAATGATCTGAGACTCTAAGTAGCTTTGAAGAGTTTCGAAGTTTGTTTTGTGCATTTTTTGGACTCTCTGGTATCCATATGATTCTTGTTTTGAGTATTGGTCACTTTCTCAAGGGGAAAAGTTCCAGTACGTCCGTGTAATTTATCTTTTCAATATTGGGGTATTGCTATGTTTTACAAGGTTCTGACCCAGTCTTCGGTGTATCGAACGTTCTAACCATACGGTAGCTCACAATGCGTGCTTTAGTGTGAGCCAAAAATTGTCATCTTCATCCGCATTTATTGAAACCGTCGCTTCTTCTGTGATGTTGTGGCCAACTTGAGTCACTAATTCAAACAAACGTACTTTTTTGCCTCCAACACTGTAGGTGTATTGAGGCACTAAGTTCACAAACCAGTCATTGCTTACTTGCCAACGAATGAAGCTGTAAAGCGTAATAATGGGCGTGTCGGGAAACAGGCTTTGTTGTGCTCGTTTATCGTCTGTCCAAGTTGAACCATACAACAGCGCAGGATTAATGCGAATTGCCTCACTGACAGGAATAACTTGAATCGCACCGAAAGAAGCACGGTTGATAGGAATTGGGTTGGTATTATTGCGCTGCGCATCGACAAACAAACCTGTCCCTGTTGGTTTATAAATAGAGAAGTGGCGTAAATGCACGGTTTCAAAGTCGTCTTTAAATTGAAGGAAACTGTTATGACCAAATGCGCTATCAGGACGATGGAAACTCAGTTGGCCAATGGCACCGTATCCATTGGTGCCAGAACGGAGCCCTACAAATGAACTGAGTGCCGTAGGGTCGTCCAGTTCCGTATTACTTTCAGAGTGAGAGGTTGGTGATGCGTACACTGTTGCGACAAAAAAAACGAACAACAGCAAACACAGTAGCTTAAGAGTCATGGCTACCTCGATATCAGTCTGTATTTGAATTAGGAATGGCAGGGAGGGGGATTCCTGCCATAGGAATAAAGCGAGTGGAGTAACTAGCTTTTATTACAAGGGAACATCAGTTCAAAATTGTTTGTGGTGGTGTAGAAGGTTCTCGGGTAGTACTCACGCATCACGGAGGCGATGTCTTTGTCTTGTTGGATATTTTGAATGGCATGCTCGAATTTAGGTGAGGCAAGCATATGACGAATTTGAACGATTGATGCATCTTTATCTACAATCCCATCTCCATCATCAGCCATTGGAAGCCAACCAATACCACATTGAGTAAAAGCATTGCGAGGCCTGTCTGATTTGCGACTTACGGCAATGGTATAGTAACCATCTTTATCGACAGGGATGCGCTCGTCGTATAGGCAATCGTTGACTTTGGTAACCGCAAAACCTTTGTTCGAACATACTGACCAGTAACGCAATTCACCGCCAGTCATCTGTTTATCGCCATGAAACGTTTTCGGGGTTATTGGAGCTTTAGCGCGTAAAACATACACAGGACCATGTTTACGATTCACTACGGTTCTAATGTAGTTATTGTCTAAGTTTGGATAGAAACCACCTGAACTACGACGCGCCTCAGGATTGATCTTCCCCGTGTAGATGCCAAGCAAGCTCTGACGATCTAACTGAATATGCCAAGTAGAAGGGTTCGTTGCGGGGAATCCTGCTGGCTTATTTGGTTGGGTGACCAGTTTACGATATTTCTCGACAGGTATTCCAAGAGCGTTGAGTTGTGCCTTTAAGGGCTGGGCACTATTCAAAGCTGCGCACGCTTCAGAACCACGCAACTCTTTACCAGAGGCAAGGGTTAGGATGGGTTTAGGTAAGGATACGTTTGCGGTTCCATCGCTATTTTCGTCTTTGGCGTAAATTCGATAAATCAACACTTGCTGATTCGCAGAAGACTTTGGTGCATGCAGTTGGTCTGATTCTACTCCCTCACGAATTTGTCCTGCGGTGTAATCGTCTTTGGGTTTGTAATCGAGCACATTTACAGCATAGTTTCTGAAAACGCTGTCCCTTTGGCTTCCCTCACGAAAAGGGTTCACGTTACTTTGGATTGGCTTAATCATGTAATCTGGAAGAGATTGAACCGGCCTTCCTCGATCATCATAGCTAATCAGTGACATGTAGCGAGCATGGGGAAACTGACCTTCTAGCTTCAGTTTCGCCCCTTTAGGTACGGTAAATGCAGCGCCCCAATATTTTACAGCGGCATCAGGGTAGGCAACGTTAATGTAAGGATCGGCTGAAACTGGTCCATAACGAAAGAAACAAGTTCTTTCTCCGGGAATTCCCTCAAAGGTGTCGCTCGCAACAGAAATTGTCGTCCAAATCGCAATGGTAAAATACATTGCTGTGATGGCGGTTGTACGTATCCATCGGCTTAGAGTTGTTACGCATGGCATTCGCATAATTAAATCCTCGTCCCACAACCTTGTGGTTTTTCTCTGGTATTTTTATTCGATTAATTGTTAGTCTTTCTGTAACAATTAATTAACAACGTATCAGAAGTAGGATTCGAACAATGTCTAAAATCTTACAATCTCACTTGAGTCATTCATTGAGCCAAGAAGATCCCACTGTGTTTACTGATCAAGTGCTAAATACAGATCCGGCATTGGCAAAGTTGGATAGGACGGCAGTGGACGAAATGGTACTCGCAGCTAGAGTCGAGAGTTATAAAGTGCCTACTTTGCTAAATTCAGCCCACACCAAGGTTGATACCATGCGCCTTGTTGTGTCCGGTCATATCGAGCTGGTGAGTTGTAATGCAAATGGGGAAGAGGCCTGCATTGCGATTTTAGGTCCAGGAAGTTGGTTGACGTGGCTAGGCTGTTTTGAAGACCAACCAACAAAACATGATTTTTACTCTGCTTCTGATACGCTCACCATCGCTATACCAGTGAAGAAAATGCGCGATATCGCATCGCGTTATCCTCAACTTTATCAAATCGCTATCCATGAAATCAGCGTCCGTTTTAGGCTTTTGATGGAGTGGACCACAGAATCCGTGTTGCTAAAAAATGAGTATCGAGTCGCTAAATTGCTTGCATTGGTTAGTCGATTGAATACGTCTAGCGGGCACAACGCTCCTATTTTATACACTCAAGATAAATTAGCTCACCTTTCAAGGTGCTCACGCCAGACATTAAGTCGTTCACTACAACAGTTGGCTAAACAAGAAATCATCAGCATTGGCTATCGTCGAATCGATATTATTAATGGCGAAAAGTTGGACGATTTTATTCGCTCCGGACTGCCCAATTGATGATGTTAAGTTCATGATCAAAAGAAAGAAATTTTAGCTAATCATTGATTAATGTCACGCATTTAAGTTTCCATTGCATTTTAATTGCACACATTTGTGAGAAATTTCTCTAGTTTTGTAGGGGAAGGCCGATATAAGTTTCAAGCCGTGCATAGCGAGTTGTTATGCATCCAGTTTTATCCTGTTCAGAATACAGATAACGAGTGATTCTTTTTATAGGTCCAGATATGTTGAAACTTAACTCCCTGAGTATCAAACAGAAGGTTGTCATCGGTATTACTTTTGCCGTGCTCGCTTCTACCATCATTGTCGGTGTCATGGCACAGCGACACGCACGTGAAGTGCTAAGTCATCGTTTAATCGATATCGAACTACCTGCAATGTTGCAGCAGATCAATACTGAAATTGACCGCGAAGTTGTACAAATGCAGCAAGCGGCAAAACAACTTGCTACGAACGAATTCGTCATTGAAGCGCTCTCAGCGACAGATCGTAACCCAGTGGTAGAAGCGCAACTTGTTCAACAGCTTAACAATGTGAAATCCCAATATCAGTTGAACGATGCTTCGGTAGCAAACCGACAAACAGCTTACTACTGGAATCAAAACGGTTTCTTACGCCAACTTAATCGTTCGCAAGATGCGTGGTTCTTTGGTTTTACATCTTCAGGGCAAGACACGTCGGTAAGCGTTTTCCAAGAAGCGAATGGTGACGTGAAAATGTTCACTAACTATCAAGATGTGAATGGCGTATCGATGTCAGGTCTGTCTAAGTCGATGGATGACATGGTTTCGCTACTGAATGGCTTTAAGATTGAGAAAACAGGCTATGTTTTTCTGACCAATAGCAAAGGTGATATCCAGATCCACCGTCAGCAAGCCAAAAACAAAACCTCTATTAGCCAATTGTTCGGACGTGAAGCTTCTCAGTTACTTAACAAAGGTCACTTCAATCTAGTGACAACAGAGTTTGAAGGACAGGACATGTTTGTGTCTAGCTTGTATGTGCCTTCGATGGATTGGTTTGTTGTTGGTGTTGTACCTGTCGATGAAGTGTTTGCGGATCTTGATGCAACCGCAGAGAAAATGTTGTTCACGACAGCCATTGTGGCACTGATCTTCATCGCAATGGGCGTTCTGTTAGCAAACAGCATTACTAACCCAATTCGCCAAATTGCAGACCGATTCACTGACCTTGGCGAAGGCGAAGGTGATTTAGCCCAGCGTATTGAAATCAAGGGTAACGACGAGATTGCTCAGCTATCAAAAGGCTTTAATGGCTTTATTGAGAAGATCCACGCAACCATGAAAGAAGTGTCTCTGACTAGTGGTGCGTTAAGTGAGGCTGCGGATAGTGTATCTAGCAAAGCGACTTCGACTCATGACAACAGCCAAGAACAACGTGACCAAACGATTCAAGTTGTGACGGCAATTAACCAAATGGGTGCGACGATCAGTGAGATTGCTTCGAACGCAGCAACAGCGGCAGATACTGCAAACCAAGCATCTGACAACACACAGACTGGTCGCCAAGTCGTGACACAAGCGAAGGAAGTGATTAGTCGTCTCGCTGATGACGTTGAAACGACCAGTATGGTAGTGACGCAACTGGCAACCACAACCAAAGACATTGGCTCTATCTTGGACGTGATTCGTGATATCTCTGAGCAAACCAACTTACTTGCATTGAATGCGGCAATTGAAGCAGCACGTGCCGGTGAGCAAGGGCGAGGCTTTGCAGTGGTAGCGGATGAAGTGCGTAATCTCGCATCTCGTACTGCAGATTCAACTGAAGAGATTCAGAAGATGATTAACCAACTTCAAAGTGATGCGCAAGATGCAGTAACTGCAATGGAAGCAGGCAAAGCGGTAACGTTTGAAGGTGTGGCATCAACAGATGAAGCTGTAGACGTTCTGATGAATATTTCTGAGCGTATCGCGGATATTTCAGATAGAAACACCCAAGTTGCAACAGCGACAGAAGAGCAATCGACAGTGGTGCACACTATCAACCAAAACATTGAAGAAATTAACGCTATCAATGAGATGACAACAGCAACAGCAGAAGAACTGGCTGGAGCAAGTCGAGATCTACAAGAGTTGTCATCTCGCCTAGATAAGATGGTTGGTAGCTTCAAGCTGTAGAGTTGGATAGAATAGGGCTAGTTTACAAGTTTAATGACTCGATATTTTAGGTAAGTACTATGAATGATTTCGAAAAAGAACTAGAACTGATCTCACAAGAAGCTGGTGACGAGCCAGAGGTAAAGCTGCCATCTCTTGAAGAACAACAGGAAATCGTAGCAGAGCTTAAAAAGCTAGAGGCTGAAGGAAAGCTGACACCAGAAATCCTTGAGCAATACTTTGGTAAGTTCAATCAGAAAAGTTCGGTGCCAGTGCACTAATAAAGAGGGAGTTTCATACTCCCTTTTTTAATACCCGCCATTTAACTCATGCCTTGCAACTATTTACTAATCAATAAGTTATTAGTTGTTACTACTTTTTTTCATACTTGACAATGCTGCCGCTCTAACTAAATCTATTGCTTATTTCAATCAAAATAACTAAAGGGCAGCAAACAAGATGGAGCATCAAAATACAAGGAACGTGATCTTAATAACTGAGGACAGCTTACAGTCCTCTTTATTGAAGGATGTGCTCGAAACGAAGCTCAGCATCAACGTAAGTCTAATCGCACCTGAAAAGCTTGCTGCCCAAGCAGAGTTGCAAAATCCCGCCTCAGCAATCGTGTTGGACTACAGCGTGATTACCGATGAAGTGTTCTCTCATTACATGGAATTTAAGAAAGCTACATTTAAAGACACTATTGAGGTCTTGATAAACTGTGACAAGTCTATTTCTACGGAAGAGTTATTTGTATGGCAAACGCTCGCGGGAATATTCTACACATCGGATGACATAAGCACTCTTCAAGTTGGAATTGGTAAAGTATTACAAGGTGATATGTGGTTTAGCCGCAAGTTTTCTCAACAGTACATTACTCATCTACGTAGACACAGCAGACCACTTAATAAGAACGTTCCCGCAATTTTAACTAAAAGAGAACAACAAATAATTACCTTCTTATCAATGGGTGCTTCGAATCAACAGATCGCAGAACAGCTATTTGTGAGTGAAAATACTGTAAAAACCCATCTTCATAATATTTTTAAGAAGATTGACGTGAAAAATAGAGTGCAAGCATTAATTTGGGCTAAAGAGAATATGTCTGATCTTTCGATTGCCGTATAATAAATATGGTTATTTCAATCGATTTCATAATCTTTGCGACTTATATCTAATATAATTATCTCGTTCTAAAAAAGTGTTTCTTTTATGAGAAACACTTTTTTTGTTTATGATCTTAACGAAATTGCAATTTAAAAAAGTAGCAAATAACTCTACTCTATCGGCTAGCACTTAGATATGAGTTCAAATACTTATAACTAGTTATTAATCTAAAATATTTAGTCAATAAAAGTATGAGAAACATTATGGGACAGTATAAAGAAAAACCTGAAATCCTAATGATCACTCAACAAAGTCTGCAGAGTGAGAACTTCAAGGAGATGCTTTCAAAAAACACAGATACCAAGATTACGATTATCGATAGCAAAAATCCAAGCTATCATGAACTCATTCCAGAATAATATTTCCTGTTGGTAGATTTTTCAGTAGATACGCCATCTGATACTTTAGTTTATTTAAAGGATAGCGATAAAGTATTAGGTACTATTATGCTCAATTTAGGGCATGAGTTGGATACATCGGAGTTAGCTTCTTGGCCCAATGTTAAAGGTATTTTTGGTCCAAGTGATTCTATGGAGAAATTATGCCAAGGCTTAAGTGCAATTATAGGAGGAGAGAATTGGCTATCGCGTCGTTTGCTTGATCAACTTGTCAATTATTATAAAGGCAAAGAAGCGAGTCATATTATTGATCCAACTATAGAGGTAGAGCTCACGCGAAGAGAGGTTCAAGTTTTACAGATGCTGAAAGAAGGCGGATCAAATATGGAAATTGCCGACTCTTTATTTATCAGCGAGCATACTATTAAATCTCACCTTTACAACATATTTCGAAAAATAGAAGTCAAAAACCGAACGCAAGCCACTAGTTGGGCGAGAAGAAACCTGTAGTACTAGATTTAACCTTATGTTTTAAATGCCTTTTATATCTAAAAGTACCAGTTTTTAATGTGCTAATAATATTGTTAGTTTGAAATATCAATCCATATTCAAACTTGTTCCTATGCTTTTGTTTATTAGACTTCCGGTGTCTGTAGGAAGTTAAGCAGGCGTGAAATAAAGGTCTATTCAAATAGAAAGCCAAGAGGGACATAAAATGAGCACAAATGACACTTACTATGGTGACGCAGGTGATAACCATCAGGTCGCTGACTTTGACGGTGGCAATGACGTATTTATCGGTTTTGGTGGCAACGATTCTTTCGTTGGTGGCGGTGGTAACGACTTCGTTGTCGGTGGTGAGGGAAATGACCGTCTAACTGGTGGTGCAGGTGACGACATTCTAATGGCTGGCACAGGTAACGACTACCTCGGCGGTGGTACGGGTAGTGATTTATTGCTCGGTTTGCTAGGTGACAACAAGCTAAACGGTGGTACTGGTGATGACTTACTGGTTGCGGGTTCTGGCGACAATGTAATGGTTGGTGGCAGTGGCGCAGACAAGTTTATCTTTACCGACAAATTTGGCGGTCATGGTGAAGCAAAAGTCGTTGATTTCACTATTGGTGAAGATTCACTGCATATCATTAGTGATTCTGTTACGTCATATGCCGATCTGACCTTTACTTACGACGCTAAAGGCAATGCTGTCTTTACTGATGGCGCGGATCTAACGGTTAAATTGATTGGTGTTACGCAAGAGGACATCAACTCATACGGCAGCGACTTATTCATTATCTAAGTCACCTTTTTGGGCGCTAGCGAGTCTAGCGCCTAATGTATAAAAATATGTGGAAATAATCGTGCAACAAACGGTTTTCAAAGAAGTTAGACAAAAACTATGCACGCTCGTAGGCTTGCTGGTTGGCTTTAGTTTATTCATAAATTTATTAGTACTTGCTATTCCTCTGTACATGCTCCAAGTGTACAACCGCGTTATCTCTTCCTATTCAATCGATACACTTTTCTTACTGACCGTGATTGTCCTTGCAGCATTACTTACGATGTCTTTGATAGATATTGCTCGTGCGCAAATGAGTAAGTCATTTGGCTATTGGCTGGATGCAAAACTGTCGGCATTTATGCTCAAGCGTAGTATCCAATACCAAACCCATACTGGTAAAAGCTACACATCCCAAGTGCTAAGGGATATACAAAATATTAAGAGTTTTTTAAGCAGTCAGGCACCTTATCCTTTGCTGGACGCACCTTGGACACCAGTTTTTATCCTTTTCGTTTATTTGCTGCATCCTGTTTTAGGTCACATTGCTTTAGGTGGTTCGATTGTTCTGTTTAGCCTTGGAATCATCAATGAATTGGTGACAAGAAAGGTGTTACAAGAGAGTGAAGTTCGCTCTATTTCGCATATCAATCACGCTGAAATCGCCACTCAAAACGCAAACTCGATTGTCGCAATGGGGATGATGAATGCGTTTCTAGAACGATGGTACGCGAAAGCAAACGAATCCAACTTGTTAGAACAGACGGTGACGGGGAAGTCGATCTATCTCGCTAATTTTTCTAAGTTTGTTCGTGGTTCGTTGCAAATATGCTTGTTAGGAGGAGGTGCATGGTTGGTGATCCAGCATGAGATTACCGCAGGCGCGATGATTGCCAGTTCCATTTTGATGAGCAGAGCGTTATCGCCAATGGAACAAGCCATAGGAACATGGCGCAGTGCGATGTCTGCTAGGAATGCTTATAAGCGGTTGTGGGAAATTGATAGGATCGTTAAACAAGATGAATCGGACATGCCGCTACCTCGTCCGAAAGGACATTTTGAATTTACGGGTTTAGCTTATCGTCACCCTGGCGCGACAGAGCCTGTTTTATCATCCATCTCTTTATCAATACCTCCTGGTGTCTCCGTGGGGGTCATTGGCCCCTCTGGTACAGGAAAGTCGACCTTTGCAAGACTGCTTCTCGGTAACATCAAACCGCTCGCAGGCAAGGTTACTCTAGATGGGATGGAAGTTTCTTCGTGGGCTTCTGAAGATAGAGGAGCCCACTTTGGTTATCTTGCACAAGAAGTGGAACTGTTTCCGGGGACGATTAGAGATAACATCGCGCGATTCAAAGATGAAGACCCTGCAAAAGTCATTCATGCCGCTCAGCTAGCCGGTTGTCATGAGCTCATTCTTAAGAAAAACAAAGGCTATGATTTTGTCATTGGCGAAAATGGACGTGGATTGTCAGGTGGTGAGCGTCAACGTATTGCTCTCGCTCGCGCCGTTTACGGTAATCCATCCGTTGTTGTATTTGATGAAGCGAACGCGAATCTTGATGGGGAAGGGGAAGCGTCGTATCAACGTTTGATTGCACACCTTAAGTCGGAAGGAGCCACTGTCATCGTGATTGCTCATAACCCAAGTACGTTGCGCCAGATGGACCGATTACTGTATCTCGCCGAAGGACGCCTCAAATTGTACGGCGTGAGAGATGAGGTGTTAAAGCGCCTAATGGGAGAAGAAAGAACAGATATACCGAGGGTGCGAAATGAGCAATCAACTGCCAACCGATAACAAACTGACGGCGGAAAGCGTTTTCCGTTTTATGCCAACGGCCGAGCTTAAATTTAAAGGTCCCATTCTACTTGGTGTGTTGACGTTAAGTTTATTCTTGGGCGGATTAGGCTACTGGGCGGCCACCTCAAAACTAGAGAGTGCTGCTATCGCTTACGGTGATTTATCTGTATTGAGTAAGCGCCAAGAGATTCAACATTTGGAAGGTGGCATTATTGAAAAGCTCTACGTTCAAGAAGGTGACTTGGTCGAAAAAGGACAGTTGCTTATCCAGCTTTCGAAGCGTCAAGCAAATGCAAAATTAGATTCTCTTGGTGGTCAGTACATTCATACTCTAGCCAAAGAAAATCGATTGAATGCCGAACTCGATGAATTGCCTGAGATTAATTGGGCGCAAGATATTGAGACGATTAAAAACGCAGAGATTGTTGCTGAAGCGAAATCAGTACAACGTAAGATCTTTGAGGCGAGAAAGCGCTTTTTCGACAGCAAACTAAACATCATTGCGCAGAGCATCTCAGGCGCGAATTTGGAATTGGATAACCTTAATGCAACGAAAGTAATTGAACGCGAGCGCTTGAAGTTCATTGAGGAAGAAATTGCCAGTAATCAGGCGCTAGTACAAAAAGGCTTTTCAGGAAAGTCTGCGCTACTTCAGCTTAAACGTCTTGCCGCAGAAGTTCGCAGTACGCTCAGCCAATTGGATCGTCAATCTTTGACCGTGGCCAAGCGATTAGATGAAAACCAAGCAAAAATCGAAGAATTGAAGCTCGAGCGACTCAATGAAATTGTCGAAGAGTTACGTGACACTAAGACAGAGCTTGTTTCGATCAAAGAGGAGTACGGCTCTGCAAAAGATGTCGTCGCAAGAACAGCGATTGTCGCTCCAATCTCCGGTCGAGTAGTGAACATGCAAGTGTTTACTGAAAAGGGGGTGATTGGCTCGGGGGAAACCTTGCTTGAGCTCGTTCCTCAAGATGACAAGTTGCTGGTGGAGGCTCGTGTGAGTCCACAAGACATCGATTTGATTACGCCAGGTCAGCATGCTCAAGTTCGTTTAACGGCGCTGAATGCAAGAACGTTAGCACCTCTCGATGGCACCGTATTAACTATCTCCGCGGATAAGCTCTCGGAGCAAAACCAAGATGACTTCTATCTTGCTCGTATTGCTTTAGCTCAAGAGGACGTTGCCAAGCATCGACTGACTTCTGGTATGAACGCTGAAGTGTTGATTCTATCAGAGCCAAGAACACCTTTGAGTTACCTTGTTAAACCATTAACCGAGAGTATGAATCGCGCATTCCGAGAAGACTAGCGGATAACTCCTGTTTGAAATTTCATCATTGAACGCACGTAAATAACGTAAATAAATGATCCATTAACGATGTCACATTTTGTGAGATTGGGATGTGTTTTGATGCGCCTTTATTTTGTGTGAGATGACGTGAACAATGAGAACAGAAAAAGAAAAAATGTTGGCTGGTGAGCCATACAATGCATGGGATAAAGAACTTTACCAAGCACGTATTGAATGCAGAAAAGTACTGCAGAAAATCAATAACAGCATTCCAGACACTGAGGAATGGCGTAATGCAATTGACGAGCTTATTCCTGACTCTGAAGGGGCGTATTTAGAACCGCCTTTCCGATGCGATTATGGCTCAAACATCAAACTAGGAAAGAACTTCTACGCGAACTTTAACTGTGTGGTGCTAGACGTGGCAGAAGTACATATTGGAGACAATGTTCTATTTGCCCCTAATGTGCAGATTTATACTGCGGGGCATCCTTTGGATGTTAAAGGCCGTGTAGAAGAGGGCGTTGAGTTTGGCACGCCGATTACGATTGGCGATAACGTCTGGCTAGGTGGTGGCGTGATTGTTTGCCCAGGTGTGACTATCGGTGAAAACTCGGTGATTGGTGCGGGCAGTGTTGTTACGAAAGATGTGCCACCAAACGTTGTTGCTGCTGGAAATCCATGTAAAGTGATTCGTCCAATCGAACAAAAGTAATCCAATTGGTTACTTATCTGTGGACGGGACAGCGAATTAAAATTAAGAAGCCGACATTCAGTCGGCTTTTTTATGCATTTTAAAGGTGTGTTAAAGCATGCTGGAGTGAACCTGTTGCCCTTGCTCTGTCAGCGAGTAAATTCGCCCATCTTCTTTAATAACCAAACCGCTGTTGACCAGTTGTTTTAGGTGGAAGTTGAACTTGGTGTGGTCCTCAATACCAACCACACGGCAGAGGTCCATGAACTTCATTTTTCGATGGATCTTGAGTTGCTTTATCACTGAACGACGAATTGGGTTGGAGAGCGCACTAAAAATCTGGTCATGCTTTCTTTCATCAAGCGGTGACTTTGGTGACCGCTCTGCGTGGACACGCTTTAACGTGACAGACAATGCAGCAAGGTTGAACGGCTTAGTAAGAAATTCATCAGCACCCTTCTTCATCGCATCGACGGCGACATCAACAGTGGCAAAAGCGGTGGTGATGATGATGCCAATGTTTGGATGTAGGCGTCTTAGGGCTGAAAGGGCTTCAATCCCTGTCATTCCGGTCATCACAACATCAAACAAAGCTAAGTCAAAATGTTGCTCGCTGGCAATATCCAGCGCGTCTTCAGCGTTATCACAGGCGACAACTTCAAACGATTCCAAGGTTAATGCCTCAATGAGGACCTCTCGCAATTCAACATCGTCTTCTGCAAGTAAGAGTTTTAGTGTCATTCAATATTCCTTGGTAAGCGGATTTCAACTGTTAAGCCAGTAATGTGGTCACTCTTCTTCGAGTTCCTCAAGTTTAGCTCGCCACCGTGTTGTAAGATAATTTGATTACTGATTGCCAATCCCATACCTGTGCCTTCACCCCTTGGTTTTGTGGTGTAGAAAGGTGTTTTTGCTTTGGCAATTTTGTCTAGTGGCATGCCAGTTCCCCAGTCGGAAATGGAGAGAATCGCCACCAGTTTGTCTTGATATGTTTCTATGTAGAGCTGCTTGTGTTCTTGGCTAGCGTCAATCGCGTTGCCGATGATATTGGTCACCACTTCTTCTAGTTGGCCTGCATCACCTAAGACATTAAGCGTGTCATCAAGGGAAGTACTTACAATGAAGCCCTCTAAGCGGTATTGGTTTAAGGAAAGTGCTTGGTCCACGATCTTTTTCAAAGAGACCACTTCGCGTTGGATTGGCTTATGGTGCGCGTAATTCAGCACTTCATGGCTGATCTCTGCAGCGCGTTCTAGACCGTGACGGATGCGGGCCAGATGTCTATGACTGGCCTCGTTGTCAGGTAAATGTTTCTCCAATAAATCACAACTCATTGTTGCGCTGGAAAGCGGCGTTTTGATTTCGTGAGCGACCGCGGAAGTCAGTTCACCAAGTTCTTTAAGTTTGGCATCTTGTTGAGAGAGTTGGATGTTACTTTCAAGTTGTTTGCTTTTTTCATCATCAAACACGCGCAGTGCAATCCATAAGGTGCATAAAATACAAATGGCACAAACCATTCTGACGCCAAGTACCCAAAGCCCTAAATCGGAGGTCAATACACCTGCAGCAATGCCATAAGCGATCAAAGCAAGACCGGTTAACTTAAATGGGAGTGATGCGCCATGGCCTTCTTTTTCTAGGATGTTCGCGTAGCTCATCATTGCTAACCCAGAGATGGCGCCAGCGCCTAAGCCGAAGATCCATCGGACTTGGTTTGCGGTGTTGTGAATGTAAATTGCGTACTCGTTACTTCCGAACCGAACGATTAAGCTGATAACAAACAAGGTAAGAATAGTGAGAGCACTATATTTGATGGCTTTAATGTACTTCCAGTCCGTGAGATCCAGCATCTTCCATGCAAAAGCGCCAAGCGCAATAAATGAGAACCAGAGCTTGAATACCTTAAAAGTTTCTATTCCCTTGGTGAGCGTGAACTCATGCTCATACATGACCAAGTAAAGTTCTGACCATTCGTGGAAACCGTGAATGAACCCAAATAACGCAAGAATAGGTAAAGCAGAAGCGATAGCGATCCGGCTTTTGCGTAAGTCTCGAAAAAGAATGGCAAAAAAGATGGCGAAGAAAGCTAAGCCATAGAAGAGGTAGATCTTAAAGATGAGTAACATGTCCATGGTTTGAGTCTAAATGACTCCGTACCCTTCATCAATATTTAATATTTGCAATCTTATTATGGTGCATTGCATACATATCCTTTTACATCTTCACTTACTTTATAAAAGTTGTGTGAAGTTTTCTTATCATAATTAATTTCGCCGAGATAATTGTTATTCACATTGTGCGCTTTAGTTTCGATGTTTAATAAAACTGTCATATTGAATTTCTAATCTGCACCCGTCGATTGGTGAGCACCGATTGATTGTTGGATTTATTTCAATACCTAGTTTTACTTGAACACTAAAACTAATCTGGGCTAATTAAATGTTGCTTTTTATTAGCCCAACTTAATCGCTAAATTATATCGGAGATATATTGTGAAATTCATGAAATCAGCTCTAGTGTCTTCAGTTCTGGTTGCAGCATCATTCGGCGTTGCTGCCAAAACAACGATCAATGGCGCTGGTGCGACATTCCCTCATCCTATTTATGCGAAGTGGGCTGAGCAGTACCAAAAGGAAACGGGCGTTCAGATTAACTACCAAGCGATCGGCTCTGGTGGCGGTATCCGTCAGATAACAGCAAACACAGTAGACTTTGGTGCGACAGATGCGCCGTTGACTATTGAAGAGTTGAACAAAGAGGGCATGATTCAGTTCCCAATGGTGATGGGTGCAATTGTTCCTGTAGTAAACATCCCTGGCATTGATGCTGGTGAAGTTAAGCTAACAGGCAAAGTGCTGGCTGATATCTACCTAGGCAACATCAAGAATTGGAATGATCCGGCGATTGCAGCGCTAAACGAAGGCGTGAAGTTACCAAATCAACCTATCTACGTAGTGCACCGTTCGGACGGTTCTGGTACGACTTACAACTTTACTGATTACCTAGACCGCGTAAGCCCTGAATGGCATGAGTCTATTGGTGTTGGCAAAGATATCACATGGCCAAAGAAAGCAACAACAATTGGCGGTAACGGTAACGCAGGTGTCGCAAACTTCGTAAACCGTACTCGCGGTGCGATCGGTTATGTGGAATACGCATTTGCTAAGCAAAACGACCTTGCTTACACACAAATGCAATCTAAAGAAGGCAAATTCCTAAACCCAAGTATGGATACTTTCCAATCTGCTGCAGCTAACGCTGATTGGGAAAATGCACCAGGTTACCACCTGCTACTCAACGACCAGCCAGGGGCTGATTCTTGGCCAATGACGGCTGCTACATTCATCCTAATGCACACAGACCAATCGGATGCGAACAAAGCAAAAGAAATCGTGAAGTTCTTTGAGTGGAGCTATGAGCAAGGTGAGCTTGCGGAAGAGTTAGATTACATCCCAATGCCAAGCAAGGTAGTAAACATGGTTAACGAAACTTGGAAAAATGGTTTGAAATCAGACGGCCAAACGATTATTCAATAATTCATTAAGTTGTCTGGGGAGTATATTCTCCAGACAACTGAATAAAATATTATGACTACATTAGCTATTAAAAATAAAGTAAATGGTGATTCGGTTTTTAATAAATTGAGTTTCGCGAGTGCTTTATTAATTTTTGTGACCCTAATTGGTATTTTATTATCACTAATTGAAGGTGGATGGCCTGCTTTTAAAGAATTTGGCCCTGGCTTTGTATTTAGAGATATTTGGGATCCTATTAATGGTCAATTTGGTGCTGCCTCTGCAATTTACGGCACACTTGTTACTTCTTTCATCGCTATTGTTATTGCTGCACCTATCGCGTTAGGTACGGCAGTGTTCCTCGCTGAACTAGCACCTAAATGGCTAAGTCAGCCAGTGAGTAAAGCCATTGAGCTACTCGCTGCCGTACCAAGCATTATCTATGGTATGTGGGGATTGTTTGTCTTTGTTCCTTGGTTCTCAGAAGGGTTCCAAATGTGGGCAGGCATGCATTTAGTTGATATTCCTTTGATCGGTAGCTGGTTTAATGGGCCACCGATTGGTATCGGTTTGTTAGCGGCGGGCATTATCCTTTCATTTATGATTCTGCCAATCATGACGTCATTGACGCGTGACGCACTTAAATCGGTTCCTGATGTACTTCGTGAAGCGGCGTATGGAACAGGTGCGACACCATTTGAGGTGATCACCAAAGTTCTTATCCCAAAAGTGAAAAATGCAACGGTGAGTGCTGGCATCCTTGGCCTAGGGCGAGCACTTGGCGAAACAATGGCGGTGGCTTTTGTTATCGGTGGTGCGAGTCGTATTGAGTTCTCATTCTTTATGCCAGCAAGCTCAATATCATCGACGATTGCTCAGCAATTTAATGAAGCGACAGACCCAATTCATATCGCTTCACTTATTGGGCT
The DNA here is from genome assembly GCF_051122595.1 of Vibrio sp. K4. NCBI lineage: Bacteria > Pseudomonadati > Pseudomonadota > Gammaproteobacteria > Vibrionales > Vibrionaceae > Vibrio > Vibrio sp. K4. The sequence goes on along the minus strand of NZ_CP178578.1, from coordinate 2,382,390 downwards.
TGGCGTTGTGCTCTTTATTATCACTTTCTTCGTGATGGGCTTTGCTCGACGTTTACTAAGGAAGTCATCATGAATACTAGAAAATTAAAGAACTTTAGTTTCTTAGCGTTTTGTTCTTTGTCAGCCGCATTCGGTGTCTTTGTACTCGCCAGTATTTTGTACACGCTTGTCGGTGAAGGTGTGAAGGGCTTGAGTTTGGCTACCTTCACCGAACTGACTCCTGGTCCTGGTAGCCAAGGTGGTTTGAAAAACGCACTAATTGGTAGCTTGATGCTGACTGGTTTGGGCATTTTAATCGCAGCACCGATTGGTGTTCTGGCTGGTACTTGGCTTGCTGAGGCAGACAAAGACAACAAGGTCGCTGAGTCTTTGCGCTTCCTTAACGGCATGCTAATGAGCGCACCATCGATTCTAGTTGGTCTGTTTGTTTATGCTTTGATTGTGGTTCCAACCGGTGGTTACTCGGGGTGGGCGGGGGCAATTGCACTCGCGGTCCTTGCATTGCCCGTGATTGTGGCATCAACGGAAGAGATGCTTCGTCTTGTTCCACCAACATTGAAAGAAGCGGGCAGTGGCGTAGGCGCACCTAAATGGCGTGTGATTACCCAACTAAGCTACCGAGCTGCAGCGCCGGGTATTATTACTGCGATTCTATTATCTATCGCACGTATCTCAGGCGAAACGGCACCTTTGTTGTTTACCGCGCTAAACAGCAGTTTTATGACCACGGACATGAGTAAACCGATGGCAAACCTGCCAGTAACGATTTACCAGTTTGCGATGAGTCCTTACACATCGTGGCAGGAGCTAGCATGGGCTGGCGCACTGATTATCACGACCTTTATTTTGATTGTTAACGTACTGGCGACTTCGTTGCCGCAGCTATTTAAAGCGAGAAGAGCATGAACACGGCAACTTTAAACGCAGTCACTACAAACAACATGAACGGACCTACTATGAGCACTTTGGTAGACAGCATTAATACCAACGATGTGACAGCAAATCTGACTCATCGTATGGATATTCAAAACTTAAATTTTTACTACAACAAAGGCGCAGATGCAGCACTGAAATCGGTATCCATGCCGATTTACAAAAACCGTGTGACGGCACTTATTGGCCCTTCGGGTTGTGGTAAATCCACGCTTCTTCGTACCTTGAACCGAATTTATGATTTGTACGGTCATCAGTATGCAGAAGGTGAAATCTTGTTGGATGGCGAAAGTATCTTTAACAACACCGATGTTAACGAGCTGCGATCTAAAGTCGGTATGGTCTTCCAAAAGCCGACACCATTCCCAATGTCGATTTACGAGAACATGGCGTTTGGTCTAAAAATCCAAGGTACGTTTAGCAAAGCAGAAATCAAAGATCGTGTTGAATCTGCATTAAAACGCGCGCATTTATGGGAAGAGGTGAAAGACAAACTGGATGCCGATGCAAATGGCTTATCTGGTGGTCAGCAGCAGCGTTTATGTATCGCACGCACGATTGCTCTAGAGCCAGAAGTAATCCTAATGGATGAGCCGACTTCAGCGCTTGACCCAATTGCGACTGCAGCGATTGAAACCTTGATTACTGAACTGCGCGAAAAATACACCATTGTTATCGTTACGCATAACATGCAGCAAGCGATGCGCATCTCTGATTACACCGGTTTTATGTACCTCGGTAAGTTAGAAGAATATGGCACGACCGATAAAATTTTCCATCGCCCAGATAATGATCGTACTAAGCGATACATCTCTGGTGATTTTGGATAACGAATAACAACAATAGCGGCTGTTGACTCAGCACCCTTTAGGCACGATTTTGCGAGAATCGTGCCTATTTTTTTATGCGTTTGGGCTCTAGAATTGAGGACATTAAAAACAATTAAGAACTCTGTATGTATAAAGATAAAGTGGTCGTGATTACTGGCGGTAGCCAAGGTATCGGTCAACACCTTGCTCTTGCCTACCTTGAGCAACAAGCAAAAGTTATCGTGCTAGACATTGCACCCAATAAGAATCCAGATATGGATTTTCACCTCGTTGATTTAGGGCGATCAGAGCAGATTGAACAAGCTTTTGATGAGATCCAAAGAAAGTACGGCAAAGTCGATGTTCTCATCAACAATGGTGCGATCGCCAACTTTAACAAACCCATTCAACAGCTGACTTTTGAAGAGTTTTCACGTGTGATTGACGTTAACCTCAAAGGCGCGTTTGCTTGTTCCCGACGATTTATCGCATTGAATCATACTCAGCCTTATGGACGAATCATCAACATTGCCTCTACGCGCTGGAATCAAAATGAATCTGGTTGGGATGCTTACGGCGCATCTAAAGGTGGTGTGGTCTCTATGACACAATCGATGGCCATTTCGTTGTCAGATACGCCAATTACCGTCAACGCGGTTAGCCCTGGCTGGATTCAGGTTGAAGGGTATGATGAGCTTGATAGTTTTGACCATCAGCAGCATCCATCAGGTCGAGTAGGGAAAGCCAAAGATATTGTTAATGCGTGTCTTTTTTTAACGCACCCAGAGAATGACTTCGTTAATGGCCATAACTTGGTCGTAGATGGTGGAATGAGTAAAAAAATGATTTATCAAGACAGCTTGCTAGATTAAGAAAAGCCCCATTTCTATCGACTAGGAATGCTCTGAAATAGCGCGTTCCTAGTCTTTCATGTCAACAAAAATTTCCCTTTCCGATTTTAAATTGATTGCTTATTGACCGATTTTATAAGTTTTTATCAACTAAAGAGTTATAAAATCATTGGTTCTGATTTGGCGAGTTGTAGCGATATATCAATGCTTTGAATGCTACCCCTCTTAAATCCTGCCTTACATATTGTTTTTCTTCATGGTCGTAATAGGCATTTAAAAAACTCTTCGCTCAAAAGATGCCGACTGTAATCACATTCGCTTCGCTAAACTTTTCTGCTGATTAATTCGCCTTAATTAATCTTAATTCTCCTTAACTAGCTGATTTGGGTAGTAGAAGTAAGCATGTCGAAAGATTTTAGTCGTTTGATTCGCACCCTAGGTGGTGCGTTTTTGTCGTTCCTAATGGTATTGATTGCTATGCCTGCGAAAGCGGATATAGCCGGGCTTGATGTCCAGTTGTCACCAGTAAGTGGCCAATACGATAACGGCAACCAGATTGAATACACGTTGACCTTAACCAACACCTCTGGTTCCACACTTTCTGGGTTAGAGGTCAATGATGAGATCATGAACATCATGACTTCCGGTGATTCCGGCGGTTCAGTGAATGCATTTGAAAGCGCAGAGATCTCCGCGTCCGCTTCTTTTCTATCTTCTGCTGGTGACTACGACAGAAATGGCAACCTTACTGCCACTGATGTTCGAATTCGCAATAACGGCACGGTTTCTTACACCATCAAAGCAACCGTTTCTGAGCAGGCGGCGGGCGATATTAACAACGTTGCCAATGTTCGCTCTGGTGCGCTTTCACGAGAAGACTCAAACACAACTACCCACCAGAGAGTGGTGTATGAACACAGCATCGATCTTTCTGCGTCGGTTGATAAATATGGCACAGGGCAGGCTCTGGTTTACACCCTAAAAGTATCGAACACAGGCTCTGCAAAAATCCAAGGTATGACTGTTACCGACCTTGTGGCCGATATTGAGGCCGAAGACATCAACGGTGCAATGATTTCAGCCTTTACGTCTGTCTCAAACAGTTCTTCTACTTCGGGTTCTGGGAGTAATGCGGGGACGTTCTCAACAAGCGGTAACTTGGATGCGAAGGATGTATCTATCGCCGTTGGTGGTTCGGTCACTTATACCATTCGAGGTCAAATTGATTCTACGTTGGTCGGCGACATCATCAATGACAGCGCTGAAGCAAAAACACGTGACGACAACCAATCAGCTGGTGGTATCACAACGCCGCCAAAAGACGCTGATGTCACACTCTCGCACTCGCTAAACAAAACGGACGATTATCTCGTTAGCGAAGATTTCTCCTACACCATCACAGTGCGTAACGCTTCAGGTGCAGGTATCGCTCACAACTACACTGTTCAGCAGTTGATGGACTCGTTGAAGTCAGATCTAGGTAACGACATCAGCAATGACAAAAATGCCGATGACACAACGGGTAACCCGTACTCGACTTGGACCAATGAAGTGACATCGATTGGCTCGAACAGCCTTTCTGAGCTACAAGCATCGGGCAAGCAAACCGACAAATCACTCGACGATAAAGTGTCTATCTACCCTGGCGAAGAGATCGTTTATTCCATTGTGGTGCATGCAAGTCCCGTTTCTATCGGTAAGATCCCTCAGCTGGAGGCGAAAGTTCTTAACGACGAAGGCGGCGCTGATTCAGCTGGCGTGCTTGCAAACACGCTAAACACGGAAGATGTTCTCGATTCATCATCGAGCCAAATTAAACGAAACAAGCGAACTAAAGACACGACGTATGTGCCAGGTGTTTCTGGTGAGAATGAAGTGGTTTACGACATCGAAATCTCGAACGCGGATTCGAAATACTTTGCCAATGATGTCATCGTGCTAGACAAGTTTGCGTGTAACGTTACTGAGCAAGTTGATGGTTCGTCTGGATCTGCTTTTTCTGAATGGAAACTTGAAATTGCGGATAGCCGTGGCGAAGGCTCTAACTACGGCTCTTTTAACTATGGCGCTTGGACCACCGACGACATTGACCTAAAAGTCGATTTGGCTCCTGAAGGTTATGTTCGTTACAAGTTGACGGCAAGAGTGGCGGACGACAGTGTAGGTCAGATTGTTGATGATGGCACAGATGCGGGACTTTGTTTGGGGGACAACCTAGGCGAAATCGGCTCTGGTGTGCAAATGCCAAACTCAAACTTAAAAGTTCAAAAAGAAGTAGACTCTCGTTACTACTCGTCAGGTAGCACCCTAAACTACACCATCACAGTAGAAAACAGCGGTGAAGGATACGCGATCGACGTTCCTGTTTATGATGATCTGGCTTCTGTAACCACAACTTCTATCAACGGAACATCAACCAAAGCTTACGTAAGTTGGGTGGTAACGGCGACCTCTTATGATGAGGATGGCAATGTTTCCACAAACAGTAAGCCGGGTTTCACGGGCGAAATTGCTGGTAATCAGAGCAATAAGAACATCTTAGATGTAAATGCGACGGTTGCCCCTAAAGAAACCATTATTTATTCGATTGCTGCAGTAGTTAACCCAATTGCGGATGATGAAATCCGAAACGAAGTTGAAGTGGATGGCAAGCTTTATTCGGATCGAGGCTCTTACCCTCGTGATTACTACCTAGTGCTGGATAAGCGCGTAGATGGGAATGATGAAGAAAGCTGGTACACCAATACGACCAATGAAGTGACTTACACCATCAGTGTGACTAACCCTGAAGGCAATGGTTTTGCTTCTAATATCGAAATTAAAGATGACATCAGCACCATTGAGGCAGAACTGCTGGAGCCTGCTGGTGCGATGAAGAAAGTCTTCACCTCGTGGACTATTTCAGCAGACATTGAGGCAGATTCGCCTTGGTTAAAAGTCGCCGCTGACGCAGGAGACTTTTCTGATAACAGCGATCTTGATGTTATCGCTCAAATCCCACCGGGTGTAACCATCACATATACCATTGTTGGTACTCTTGATCGCAGTGTTGATACTGAGATCCTGTGGGGCTCTTTCTCTAACACAGCAACCGTCAAGTCGACTGACGCAGAAGACAACATTAATCTAGCGGATTCAGTCACGACGCATCCAAACGAACCAAATCTTGTTGTGGCGAAAACCGCTCAAAACACCGATTTTATTGTTGGTGAGCGTGCAACGTTTGATATCTACATCTACAACCGTGGAGTGGGTTACGCCAATGATGCAACCGTTAAGGATGACATCGAAGCGCTGAACTTCTTCTCTAGTTGGGAAGTTATTGGTTCTACCAATACCGATGAGCCAGGTTCACGCTACGGGGATGTTTCAGACAACGAAAACATCGATACCGACGTCGATATCACTCCGGGAGGGTGGGTGCATTATGAAGTTTCCGGTATCGTCAAAAATGATTATCCACACGACCAAGTTTCTAACCGTGTTGATGTTTATGATCCATTAACGGATCGCGACCACAGTTCGTCTGCTCAAATCGACAACAAAGACAGCGCTTATGACATCAACGTTGCGTTGACTAAAACAACCAATGTTGTGCGTTACACCCCAGGTGAAGATCTCGAGTACACCATCGTGATCGGCAACAATGGTGATATTCCAGAAACGGATCTGATCTTGATTGACCGTCTGAGTGAAATTACAACTACGCTGGCGAATGACAAAGATGGTGAATCAGAGGATTTACTTGAGCAAAATCCGTTTGAACATTGGTCGTATTCAGTTGATGGTGGTGCCTACAGTACGCCTAATACCGACGATGTTGAGATCCCGCTTAACATTCCTGCGAACGATTTTATTACCGTTAAGATCAAAGCGTTGGTCAAAGACAACGCGGTTTCTAACGGAGTAGAAGCGGGTGAACAATATTTGATCCGCAACGAGGCATTGTTGATTCACAAAGATGATGCAGGTTGTACAACTTCATGTGAGTACTTAAAGCGTGCCGTTGCTGAAAACCATCAGGTTTACAACAATGGTGATGTTTTCCGTACCACTAACATCAACCGTTACTCTCCAGGTGATGAGCTGATCTATACCTTCAAGTACACCTCACAAGATGGTAAAGGCTACCGCAATAACGTTGATGTGAATGAATTGATTAATGGTATTTCAGTTCAATTGCAAGATGGCTCAACGGGCAACCCGTTCTATGATCCTACGACAAAGACTAATCAGTTCAGCGTAAGTGTAGAGAAAAGTGATCTTGCGAATGCGGGCACTACAGATGGTACAAAAGACGGTACGGTCGCTGACAACAATGACATTGTGACCACGATTGATATCGATGAAGGAGAAGATGTCACGTACACCGTGAAAGGGATGATTCGTCCCGATGCGGTGGGTGATATCAGCTATCGTGACACCATTGTTATTCCGAATGATTATCACCTGAATTTTGACAAAATCACTGATGAAACGGTTTACGAGCCGGGTAAAACAGTCACGTATCGTTTGATCATCGAGAATGATGGTAAAGCCAATGCCGATGACATTCCAATTGTCGATAATCTTGAGGATATCACGGTAGATCTCGTTGATGGCGGTACAGGTGATGCATACGTTACTTGGGACATTACTTCAAAGGCGACCGGTGATAATAAAGAGTACGTCGACGCAGGCGCAGGTGCTGGCAATGTATATACCTCCAGCGACAGTAATCTAGACGTATTGGCAGATATTCCAATGGGGGCAACCTTGGAGTATGAAGTGGTTGCGACTGTTAATGACAAAGCCAATGGCGACATTGTTAACCTGCTCACCGTTGATGGCGACAATATCTCGCATGAGATCAGACAAACTGTTCGTCAGATCGACTACGAGAAGAACATCCTTGCTTACTACGATGTGGATGGAAACAAGCTAACTGGTGCAACTCACTACATGCCAGGTGGCTACGTTGAGTATGAAATTCTGATCGAAAACGTTGCAGAAGCACACGTTGATGACATCAGTATTCGTGATGAAATTGATGAGATTACTACCGATTACTATGACGGTACTCGTGGACCTGCGTTTGACAGTTGGACAATTGAAGCCACTTCTGATGGTTCAGGAATCACCGATCCAGACGTAGACGGCTCAATTCAAGACAATCAGCCCATCAATACCCACTTTGATATTGCAGCCAAAGACTTCGGTGGTTTCTTAACTACGCCTTATGTTCGCTACGTGATTCTTGCGAAGATCAGTCCGAAAGCGGTGGGCTCATTTAGCAACCGTGCGTTTATTGATGAAGACGATGGTAACGAACTTATTGCGATTTCTCCTCCGTCTTCTATGGCCGATCCGGAAATCAGCTTCAATAAGAAAGCCTTCTCTGACGCTGGATTCAGTACAGAGAAAACGACTTACTCGCAAGCATCGGGTGAGAGTGAGGTCTACTACCGTATTCAGCTGAAAAACAACGGCTATGGCACCGAGTATGGCTCTCATCTAAAAGACACCATCTCTGCGATTCAAACCCGTATTGCGGAGGATAATTTGACGGCGGGTGGCGATCCGGTTGGGCAACCTTTTGTTGCTGGCTGGGAAGTAAGTCTAGTCAAAGACGCTGCAACGGACTCAATTACCGAAGCGGTAGATTTTGTCGATGGCAATAATATCGATATTGATAATGATATTGTTATCGCCCCTCAGGAATCATTGACGTTCACCGTCCATGGCACTATCCGCGAAGATGCACTGGGTGATATTAAAAACACCGCGAACTACGATGGCAAAAACCGCACGGCTACATTGCTGCCTTTGGCGAACAACATCAATGTGGAAAAACGCGTCGTGTCTATTAATGGTACACCTTTCACCTCGGGAGATACTTACATCCCTGGTGACGAAGTGGAGTACGAATTCGTGGTTACTAACCCAGAAAATGGGTGGGCAAACAATGTGCGTATTCAAGATACGGTGACCGATATTGGCGTTGAAGTTATTGGCGGTACAACCAAACCGGCGTATGCCTCTGGTGATATCAGTCATACGGTGAGTAATGGTATCGACGCGAACATTGATACCTATGTTCCGGGTTACAGCGTAGCCGGTAATCTCGATATCGAAGTGGATATTGCAGCTGGAGAAGCGCTGACCTTTAACCTGAAAGGTACAGTAAGAGACGACGCTCTGGGTGAGATTGAAGCGAACCGAGTGACCGCTGATGGTAAGTCGGATTCGTCGGAACCTATTCCACCTAAGCCTTCAGAAATCAACTACTTCAAGACGTTAGAGTATACCGATGGTGATTCCGCGACTTGTTCGGTTCCTTCTAGTGATGGCAGTGGCTGTACTTATGCACCTCGCGGTGATGTGGAATATCAAGTCACCCTAGAAAACACGGGCGACAGCATTGCTAATGACGTTCGTGTTATCGACGCCATTAACAATATTAAAACGGAAGATGGTGTAGATGCCTTCACTGAATGGAACACAGGTATTGCTGTTGAGCCTGCGGGAACCTACGACGTTCAAGGTAACTACAACGGCAACGTACCTTTGAATGCCACGGTAGACCTTCGCCCAGGTGAACACATCGTGTTTGACGTGAAGGGGACCGTTTCTGCTTCAGCAACGGGCTCGATTACCAATACGGCGCAAGTGAATGGCAATGACACGAATGACATTGTGCTTGAGGCGGGGCGTTCAAAAATCCTGATCGATAAGTGGACCGATACTCCAGAATATGTCCCAGGCGGCACTATCAACTACTACATCGATATTACCAATGATGATGTCGATTCCGGTTTGTTCTCACTGCGTGACATTATTAGTAGTTTTGAAGTCGAGACGGTTGATGGTTCAATGCAGACGGCGCTTAAAGAGTGGACGCTTGATTACGAAGTGCTGTTTAACTCTGCTCCAAGTGATCCAACGGCAAATGACTTCACTGCTCTGGATGTTTATGTTGGCGCCGTGAATCCAGATATCGATTTGCCATCAGAAGCGATCAAAATGGCTGGTCGTGATGACGCAGGCACTGGCGGCGGAGATAAGTACACCGTTCTCCGCATTCACGTGGAAGGCAAGGTTCGTGATGATGCGATTGGCCGATTCACCAACACTGCATACCTAAAACACGGTCTTGATGATTCTAAGATTGCTCGACTTGAACAAGGATACATCACGCCAAAACCGGGCCAATTGGAACTGACCAAAGAGACTACGCCGATTGCGGAGCCGGATGCGAAATACCAACCGGGTCAGCCTGTTGCGTACAAAATCACGTTAACTAACGTCGGTGAAGGTTACTTGGTCGACCAAGTGCTGGTGGATCGCATCGATACCATTATGACCGATGTGGCGAACAGTACCGACAAAGCACAGGCCTTTACGGGTAAGTGGGTGATCAGTGATGAAGTACTCGGTGGTAGTGGCGATCCTTTGCTGAACGCTCGTAAAAACGTGATCGATACCGATCAGGGTTACAGTGCGACTTACAGTATCCATCCTGGCGATAGTTACTCTTTCGTTGTGACGAATACCGTTAACGACAAGGCCAAAGGCAACATCACTAACCTAGTTAAAGTGGACAGTGATGGCACAGACTACACAGCGGAAGCGACGTATTTGCCTGAAGACGCACAAGTCACGTTGGCGAAAGAAGTCGACAAGCTTGAATACCTACCGGGTGATACGCTGACTTATACCGTGACGGTTAAGAACAACGGCTTAGGTTGGGCAGAAGCCGTTGAAATTGAAGACACATTGAAGTCGATTGAAACAACGCTTGCTGGTGGTACCACAGGAAAAGCGTTTGACCCAAGTTCAATTCAGATTTCAGCGGTTTCAACAACGGGTGAAACGCCAGTACCAGCACCTATAACAGGTGAAGATCTGAAAGAGACGCTGGATATCGCTCCTGAAGATACGATCGTTTATACCATTCAAGCGACAACTGTAGCCAATGCGACGGGTGACATCACTAATACCGCGAGTACAACGTTTGAAGGGAATACAACAGAAAAAAGCGCAATCAGTACACCGATCCTCGCGACGGTATCCATCGACAAATCGGTAGACACTCCAACTTATGAAGTGACGAAGCTGATCAACTATGACATTACCGTGAGTAACACATCATTGGCGTTTGCTTCTAGTGTTGAACTGAAAGACATCATCAGCGACATCGATGTTGACACCACCAGTGGTAATAAAGAATCGGCGTTTATGTTGTGGGAAGTGACATACGAAGCATCGGATGAACGTACGGTTGTGACACCAAAAACGTTCGAGCTGAGCGACGACATTAATGCAACCATGGATATTGCGCCTGAGAGTACCGTGACCTTCCGTGTGAAAGCACTGATCCGTACCACCGCGATTGGTGAGATCAGCAACACTGCAACCGTCACTTACAACGGTGTTTCTCAAGATTCAACGGCGATTATGCTGCCGATGGATTCCGATTTTGTTGCCACCAAAACAAACGTTCAAACCGAATACGAGCCTGGTGAAGAGTTGGAGTTCTTGATCACTATCGAGAACACCTCGAATAACTACATCACCGATTTGAGCGTAGTGGATGACATGTCTTCTATCCAAGTTGGTTATTACGATGGTACGACAGGTCCTGCGTTTGTCGATGGCTCAACATCGCTTGAGGTCGAATCACAAACCATAGGCAGTAATGTCGAATCAGTAAGTCCAACAGAATACAGCGTGGATATTGCACCAAAAGGTAAGGTGGTATTCCGCGCGAAAGGCACGGTTGTGGATTCAGCGACTGGGGCCATTGTAAACACCGCGCAAGTCGATGGTGGTGATGTGATCAGCCCACCCGTTCAGAGCGTGAGTGCGGTTGTGCAAGCTGAGCTTTACACCGACGCACCACATTACGTGCCGGGTGAAAAAGTGGAATATCACCTAGTGATTGAAAACATTGGACGCGGTATTGCGAAGAACGTTGCTATCTATACCCAGTTCAGTGAATCCATGGGTGATTACATCGATGGTTCTCGTGACAAAGCCTTTGATGATTGGACGTTAACGGCGGATTGGCAGGGTGCTGAAACTCAGCCGGGCGATTATGAAGACGATAAAGATCTGTTCACCATCGTTGATATTGCGCCGGGTGGTAAGATTGATTACACCTTCACGTTGACCGTCAATGAAGACATGCTGACCAACATTGATGTACTCGGTTACTACTTAGATCTGACGTGGAATCCGGCTGCAATGGCGCGCTCAAAAGGCATGATGCCGTCGCCAACCTCAGTGCAGGGTTCTGCAGACCAAGTCGCAGCGTTGGATTTACCACCGGTTCCTGCTGAGCTTGTGGTCGAGAAGCGTTCTGATAAGCCGGAATACACACCGGATGATGATTCCGTGACTTACTACTTAGCCGTGACGAACCAAGGTGATGGTAACGCAGCTAATGTTCGTCTGACCGATGAAATCAGTGAGTTGCAAAATGAAGCGGGCAACAAGGTCTTCACCGACTGGACGATTGAAGGTGTCGAAGTAGACGACAGCGGCAGCGTGATTGATCGCCACACCTTCCCAGCAAGTGAAGATTTGGACTTAACGGTCAACCTTAAGTCGAAAAAACGTAATGCGTTTGCCTTTGAAGTTGTGGGCACGCTAGGTAAAGGCTTGGATGACGACATCACCAACACCTTTACCGCGACAGAAACAGACGGTACACAAACCAGTGACAGCGTGACCACGCACATCAAGAAGATCCCAGATAACAGTGGTGAACTTCTGCTAACGAAAGCGGCGTTTCAAGACACCGCTCAAGTGGGCGATGCCGTGGAATACGAAGTCATTGTAGAAAACAACAACGAATCGTACTTCAAAAACGTCACCGTGGAAGACCGTTACCCGGGCGGCTTCAAGTACATCCTTGATACATCGGAAGTGGTGTTGAGTGGCCCAGATGGTGAGTTTGGTAATGAAGACGACCGAGTGTTGACGATTGAACCATCAGACACGGGCAAGCTGCTGTTTACCTCATTGAACTTCGACCCGGGCGAGAAGCTACGTATTCGTTATCTACTGCGAGTTTCCGTGGGCGCGACGTTTGGTGACTACATCAACACCGCGGTATCGAAAGTTGATGGTCTTGCGGTATCGAATGAAGACAGTGCCAAAGTAACCGTAGAGCCGGACAAGGTATTCGATACCTCATCCATCATCGGTAAGGTGTTTGAAGACCACAACAAAGACGGTTTCCAAGCAGACGCGACGGCATTTGATGTGGAATTGATTGCCAACTTGCCTACACAGGACTATATCGCTGGCTCTACAATCGTCGTCCGCGATGGGAAAGAGCTGTCGGTTGAGGATGAGCAAGACAATGGTCAAGTGATTTCAGCCGTGCAAGAAGGTGTTGAGTTGGGTGATCTTTGGGGCCACTCGATAAACCGCACCATCTCTGAAACAAAATCTGTCGCGATTCAATTCAAAACACGTACTCGTGAGAGCTTTGATTTTACCGTCACATCGGATGGTGGCTCACGCATCGAATTTGATGCGCAAGGCCAAATCAAGTTTGCTCATGAATCAGACAAAAAGAACGGCCTAAGTGCAGAGAATCTTAACGTCACAAGAAACCTCTATCGACATGGCGATGCCTACCTGTGGGAAATCGTGATTGAGAACAAAGGGGTTTATGAAGACGGGATACCTGGTGTCAAGCTGATGACGGTGGAAGGCATCGTCATTCATACAGACCAGTACGGACGCTACCACGTGCCCGACCAATGGGTGCTGAATAAGAAAGGGAAAAACTTCCTAGTGAAGTTAGACACTGACTCGTTACCGACTTCGATGGAAGTGGTGAGCGAAAACCCGAAAGTGTTGCGAATTACCCCGAATAAGCTCACGAAGTTTAACTTCAGTGTTCATCGCAAAGCGAAAGACACCGAGCAAGAGTAGTGAGTCATTGGAGCAGTATCTGGAATTTGTATGAAAGTATTTAGCAAGTCTCGTTTAGCTACCTGTATTATTTCTGCCATGCCGATGATGGGCATGGCAGCTGATACCAGCAAACTAGAAAAACTCGAGTCAGAGACCACTGACATCGCGGTCGAAACACCAAAACAAGAAGACGACGCATCGCGTATTTATTTAGACCAAGGCGCAATTTGGGCGAGTCGTGATATCACGCGATTTGACCCTGTGCTGGATGTGAGCGTCAGTGATGAGCTAGAAGTGGAAGAGGGTACGCTGCGCGATAGCGTTGGTTTCACCATTACCACTAACTACAGCTACTACATCAAAAAATACCAACTTGAAGTTTATCGTGTGGGCGACTTTGGTTTGTCCGAGCCGATTGCTGTTCTAGAAGGCGATAAGTTGGCCAACGATTTTGACATCAACTGGAACGGTGCCACAGATGTAGACTACCAGTTTGATGTTGGTGGCCAGCTGTTGTTCCGACTAAAAGCATGGGACAAAGACGGCAATATGGATGTCACTACTGTAGGTGTGACGGATCTCGTTCGTCCGGATGCAGAAGTGGACATCGACCGAAACGACAACGAAGACGAAGAAGGCAAAGGCCGCAGCTATGGCCAAGCTAAGTTGATGCGTCACAACATTCCGACCGACGCAGGTCTGGCGAAGTTTATTGGTACCGGCCTTAAAGGCGTTGATAAAGTCATCATTGGCGAAGACGAATTCGACGTTGAAGATGGCAACTTATACGCAGAGCAGTACCTACCTACCGACGCGTACGTATTCCCAACCAAAGTCGTGTTTGATAATGGCGATGAGCGCCGTTACCAACTCTACGTGCGTATCCCAGACACTTACTATGCTCAAACCGGTTTAGCGGATTTGTACATCGGTAAGAACAACGTATCAGGCAACAGTGCAGCGCTTGGCGTTGATGATCAATACCAAAACGACATCTACAACCAAGGTCGTTTGGCGTACTTTGGCCAAGGTAAGTTTGGTGACAAGCTGCGTATTACTACCCACTTTGATACCAAAGAAAGTGAACTCAAAGACATGTTTAAGCACCCGTTTGCATCGGAAGATTCAGACGTGTTTGACATTCTGGAAGACGATGACGAGTTGTACTACGGCAACTATGGCGACAGCTCGAACATCGAGAAAGTGGTCAATACCAAGGGCAAAGTCTACCTAAATGTAGAATACGACAAGTCGCAGTACTTGTGGGGTAACTACAACACGGGTGTTACAGGCACAGAAACCAGCGATTACAACCGTAGCTTATATGGCTTTAAAGCGGACTACCGTACTCGCGATACAACTCAGTACGGTGAAGACCGATTGAACATCGTTGGTTTTGCAGCAGAAGCAGATTCCCTGTACGCACACGATGAATTTTTGGGTACAGGTGGCTCGCTTTACTTCTTGCGTCACGGCGAAGCAGTACCAGGCAGTGACAAGGTTTACGTTAGGGTCGTGGATGAAAGCGGCTTAACGCAAAACGAAGTGCCACTAGAGCCGGGGCGTGACTATGAATTCGACCCATACCAAGGCCGAATTATCCTGACCAAGCCGCTAGACAACATCATGTCTGATAGCTTTGGCAGCGTGATTGAAGGTAACGACGATTACGAAAACTATCTGGTTGTGGACTACGAATACGTACCACAAGGCTCTGACTCACTGGATGCGATGTCTTACGGCGGCCGTGTGAAAGGCTGGGTGAATGACTACATCGGCCTTGGCGTCACCTACGCGACGGAAGAGAAAGACAACCAAAACTACCAAGTTTACAGCTCTGATTTAACGCTTCGCGCAACGGAAGGAACGTTCATCAAAGCGGAATTCGCTCACAGTGAAGGCCGACAAACCGAGTCGAACTTTGTCTCGTACGATGGTGGTTTAACCTTTACGCCAATTGGTGACAGCCTAGAAGACCGCGAAGGTGACAGCATTCAAGTGACAGCCGTTGCGAACTTGTATGACTTGGCGCCGAGCATCTTTGGTGCGGTCGGTAACGACGTCAAACTTTGGTACAAAGACAAAGACGCCGGTTACAGCTATGCGAGCAGCAGTGACGACCTT
This sequence comes from Vibrio sp. K4, assembly GCF_051122595.1. Classification (NCBI taxonomy): domain Bacteria; kingdom Pseudomonadati; phylum Pseudomonadota; class Gammaproteobacteria; order Vibrionales; family Vibrionaceae; genus Vibrio; species Vibrio sp. K4. Next base: position 2,366,762 of record NZ_CP178578.1, on the reverse strand, counting down.
GAGCAAGAAGCGTATGGAGCGGAATTGCGTCTGCAAGCCACTGACCGTATTGCTGTATTATCGCGTTTTTCTGCCAACGAAGAGCGTGACATGGATGGCAATCTGAAAACAGATTCTGAGACCATTGAGCTAGAAACCCAATTCAAACTGACTCAGCACATCAAGCTATCGGCAGCAGGCCAACAGGTGGATGAGCTCAACCAAGCCGATGAGCAAAGTAACGCAACCTTGGCGGGTTTACGTTTGGATTACATGTGGGACAGCGACAACAGCGTGTATGTCAAAGGCCAAACCACCATGAACCAATCGGACGACTACGACGATAATGACAGCGTTTCTGTGGGGGCTGAGTTCCGCGTGTTGGAAGACTTATCTCTGGGCGGTGAGTACACCACTGGTGATCGTGGCGAAATTGCCGAAGCGACGGTGACGTATGATGTCTCTGACGACCACTCTACCTATGTCACTTACGTGGATGACAACTACGAAGGTGAAAACAACGTGATTGTCGGCCAACGTGCTGACCTGACTTCAAGTGTGGATTTCTACCAAGAGAACCAATTTGTCGATGAAAACGATGGCCACGGCCGTATCGATTCCTACGGATTTGGTTATGACGTGACGGACGATGTCGAAATGGGCATTGGTTATCAACAAGGTGAAATCGAAGACGATGAAAACCAAATCACCGAGCGACAATCGGTCAGTTTGAACGCGTCAATCGATTTGGATGACATCAACTTGAGTCACAAACTGGAATACCGTGTCGACAAGAACGAAGACGATCCCGATGTCGCACAGCGAGAGCTGGAGCAGATCGTGACGACCAACAGTTACACGCATCGCTTAACGGAAGAGCACACCTTGTTTGGTAAGTACAACTACTCGATCACTGAGAGTCAAACTACAGGTGAGACCATGGCGCGCTTTGTCGAAGCAACCGGTGGATTAGCATACCGTCCAATCTACAACGACCGTCTGAACTTATTGAGCCGTTATACCTACATTGCGGATTATGACCAACTAGACCGTGATGTGGATTACCAAGACGAAACCAGTCAAATCATCGAAGTCGAAGCGATTTACAGCATCGATGAAAACTGGGATGTCGGCGCGAAATACGCACACAAAGACAAAGAAGAAGTCTTTGCGCGTGAATCCGGTAAGAACGAAATCGTCAAAAGTGACATTGACTTGTATGGCTTAAGTGCTTCTTACCGAGTGATGAAAGAGTGGGACGTCACTGGTGAATACCACTGGAAAACGGACACCTTAAATGATGAGTTAGAGCATGGTGCCTTGGTGTCAGTGAACAAGCACATCGGTAACAACTTCAAAGTCGGTATTGGTTACAACTTTTCTGCCTTTGATAGTGACTTAACCAACGATGATGACTACGACGCACAAGGCGTATTCATCAACTTGGTTGGTAAGTTATAACCCCATCTGTGAATGAGTGAGAGGAATTTATGAAAATAACCCTTCGTCTTCTTGGTGGGGTAGTGGGCACGCTGCTTGTCGCAGGTTGCGCCACTGATACTTACGTAAGCCAAGAGAACCGAGACAAGTTTACCGACTTGGACGTATCGAAATTCTTAATCAGCGAGTGTTTAGCGCCAGAGCGAGAAATTCACATTGCTGTGGCAGAGCACTTTGCTTTTGATAAGTACAACATTCGAGACGTAGATGCGACGAGTTTGAATGCCTTCGTGCATGAAATCGAAGGCTTGAGTGGTCGAATTACCATTGTTGGCCATACCGATTACAAAGGCTCACTGGAATACAACGAAGCCTTGTCACTGCGCCGTGCTCAATCAGTGGAGAGCTTCCTGAAAGAAAAACTCGACCCAGACCATTATGACTGGGAAGTGAAGTATTTTGGTGAAACGCAGCCATTAGCGCTAGGTAAAACCGATGAAGATCGTGCTGAAAACCGCCGTGCTTTTGTGGTGTTCGAAGAGGCGCAAAAATATGAAGAAATGCCATTTTGTGAGCCACCAAAACCGGATCGTAAAATCTACATGGCGATGACACCGCACTTCGATTTCGACAAGTCTGAACTGAAGCCGGAAGACTTAGCCAAATTAGACAGCTTCACTGATAAGCTACAAGGTTTGCAGGGCAGTATTCTCGTTGCGGGACACACTGACCAAATTGGTTCGTTGTCATACAACGAGAAGTTGGCACAGCGCCGAGCATCTGAAGTGGTGAAGTATCTGAAAACCAAGATCGACCCATCGCAATTCTTATGGGAAGTGAAATCGTTTGGTGAGCTACAACCGGTTATCAATGAACGCTCGAAAGAAGCCAATGCTCTTAACCGCCGAGCCTTCATCGTATTCAAAGAAGGTTCGATAGAGCAGCCAACTATCCAACCTAAACAATAATTAAAAAAGCCAGCCTAGGATTGAACCAATAAAGGCTGGCTTTTTTACCTTTATTCCTTATTTCCACTCTATTTTCTCCTCCTTTCCTACTTTCTCAAACGCTGGCAAATGTACGCTAGATGAAATAAAACCGCTTTGCACTTAGCACAAATTATTTTCATTTGTATTTCCATGAGTTGCACTTATCTGAATGACAATTATTCAATTTAAGTATCGAGAATCGCAATATGATAACGAGAATTGTGATATTGATCTGAAAAACATATAGGAATTTTCTGAGTTCTGGGTAATACCCTGATTTAGCGAGATTTATAGACTAACTTTATTAGTGACGTCGTGTTAGCTAAAGCTAGGTATATAACTATGAAATGGATTTTGTTGCTTGTAAGCCACACTTTATGTGTTTTGGCTGGTTTTGCTGCGGGAATTTACGCTCTACCTATTCTTATTCAACCGGATTCCCCAGATGTTTCCGTCATCTCTAATTCCACTGAAGGAGTGCTGTATCAAGGTTCCTTTGATCGCAACCGAACTGACAGTGATTTCCTGCACTGGGGAGAAGGGGAGATCTGGTTAACTGAGGACACCATTGCGTTCCAAGGTGAGTTAGCTCCTGGCCCCGATTATAAAGTTTACCTCTCTCCAACATTCGTTGAAACGGAAGCTGATTTCAATCGATTGAAGCCGCAAATGATTAATGTGGGTGACGTGAAAACATTTGACCGTTTTATGGTCACTCTTCCTCAAGATCTGCCTTTAGACAACTACACGACCGTTATTATTTGGTGTGAAACATTTGGTGAATTTATTACCTCTGCGCAGCTCGAATCTGTCGCAAATCTGAACCAGAACTGACAGCCAAAAAGTTTTAACGGATGCCGAATAAAAAATGACAGAAACGTGACAATGTTAATTCTTCTGTCGCCAATATCTCGGCGCCTAGTTTTTGACGCTATTGCTAGCTTAGTCATAAATATCTGAATAATTAATATTTTATATGAGTCGGAAAAGTATTGTGCCAATTGTTCAACGTTATCTAGCCTTGTTTTTGCTGATGTTTTTGCTTCCTTTCAAAGCATTAGCTGCAGGGGAAATAGAAATATCCTTTAATCCAACATTCGGTCTGCCTTACGAAAATGGACAGGTCATTACATACTCGATTGAAGTTCGAAATACGACGATCAGCATGATCAGTGATGTCTCCGTAACGAATGCCATTTGGGATGTGATGTCTGGTTCGAATAGGGCGTTCAGTAGTGTCAAGATTACTGATACTCACACGCTAGGTACGAATGCAGGTACTTACTCCTCTAGCAATAGCAACCTGAATGTGACCGGCGCAAACTTATTACCGCTAGGGCGTATTACTTACCAAATTGAAGCGACGGTTGCTGATGATGCTGCTGAAGATATTGTTCTTGGCAACACCGAAGTAAAAGGAACGGTTTCCGGCACAGAGACGACTTTTACTAACCCAGATACAATTACTTTCCCTCCGGCTGAATATGATTATCTTCTCGAAGAATACGTTAGCCCGACCGAATACGATGTTGGCGGCACACTGACTTATTCTTTAACGGCAACCAATAACGGTGCTTATGCGGTTAAAGGATTAGATATTGAGCAAGAGTTTGCGTCTTTAACAGGACAAAAGTTAGATGGCACAACAGGGAATGCATTTAGCAGCGTGACCATTAGTGCCGTGGCTTCATCGGGGAGCGATGCGGGTACCTTTGCAACAACCGGAGATTTGTCAGTCACCGATGCGGAGATCTCTGTTGGTGGTTACATTACTTACACCATCAAAGCGACGGTTGCTGCGGACTTAGTCTCCGATATTGATACCCAAGCAAGCTCCACGACTCGTGCTGGTACGGTCGACGGCAACCCGCTATCAACGCCTCCATCTGATCCTGAAATTGCACTGGAACACACGCTCAACTCAACGTCGCCATATCTGATTAATGGTGAGGTGGATTTTGAATTGAAGGTGAGTAACAACGGTGGCGCGATTGCTCATAATTATCATGTAAAACAAAACATTAAAGACCTAGTTAGCCGCAATGGTTTAGCTAACAATTTATCCCCTTCTTACAACAACACCGATGTGGATGGTAACCCCTTCACGACTTGGGATATCACGGTTTCAAGCATTGGCAGTAACTCACTTTCTGACTACCAAGGCAGCGCACAAACGGATGTCAATTTTGACGATACCGTTTCTATCTATCCGGGCGAGTCGATCACCTACCAAATTAAAGCAACCCTTACCCCAATCACGATTGGTACCTTGCAAGGCTTTACTGCTTCTGTAACGGATGACTCAGGCTCTTTGGTCAAAAGCTCCAGTATTTCGGATACGGTTGATGCTGAAAAAGTGTTGAGTGTGACGGATTCTGATATCTCTATTTCTAAGACCACTTCTGCATCCGAATATGTACCAGGTGGTGAAATTGAGTACGAAATTACCGTTACAAATGGCTCATCAAAATACTTTGCCAACAACCTGTTAGTCCAAGATAACCTAACATGTGTTAAGACTGAGCAAGCGGGTGGCGCAGGGGATGGCCAAGCTTTTGAGCAGTGGAAAGTTGAGGTTATTTCGGGTGAGGATTCGATTGGCTCGGACCCTGGCACCTTTAGCTACGGCACTTGGACGTCGAGCCCACTTTCGCTAACCCCAGATATCGCTCCAGGTAAAACCATCAAGTACAAGCTGACTGCGAAAACCAATGATACCAGCACAGGTCTCATTCTTGATGACGATCCAAGTTGTTCTAACGATAACGTCACTGAAGAAGGTTCAGGTGTTCAAACACCAGATGACAACTTGCGTGCAAGTAAAGATGTAGACAGTCGCTTTTACTCTTCAGGCCAGACTCTTACTTACACCATTACAGTGACGAACGATGGTGATGGTTTTGCAAACCAAGTTCAGGTGCTAGATGACCTGAACTCAGTAAAAACAACCGATATCAACGGCAAAGAAATCAATGCTTATTCGGATTGGACGATCACCGCTGAAGCGTTTAAAGACGATGGCACACCAGCAACTGCTTCAAATACGGGGATTACTGGAGAAGTTAAACACCCTGACAACTTAAATGTTATCGCAACGCTTCAACCTCACTCCTATATCGAATACACCATCGTTGCTGACACTAACCCAATTGCAAATGGTCATATCTCAAACGAAGTCACAGTGGATGGCTCTGTTTACGCAGACCGTGGTTCTGATCCTCGTGATTTTGCGATTGAGCTAAACAAACGCGTTAAGACCAATACTGACTCAGGTTTTCATGGTGAGCAGACGGCTTACTCTAAGCTGGATACTGAGGTCACTTACCAAATCAGCCTGAAGAACGACAAAGAAAATGGTTATGCGACAAATGTGGCGGTAAAAGACGCCTTATCTTCGATCACCGCGAAGATATTGGAACCAGACACGACGTCAAAACAAGTCTTCAAGTCGTGGACGATCAGTGCTGAGATCATCTCGGATGATCCTCAACTTGATGGCAACCCTGCTTATACAGATGTCGGTACTTTTAGCGATAACACAGATCTAGACACTACAGCACAGATCCCGCCAAACGTTGAAGTACTTTACACCATCGTGGCACAAATCGATCGCTCAAATGAAAACGAGATCATTTACTCTCGATTTGATAACACGGCAGAAATTAAAACGCCTGATTCAAGCATTCAAAACTCAGCTTCGGACACGGTAGTGGTTTACCCTCATGATCCGAAAGTTATTGTTGCCAAAACAACGCCAAACGATGATTTTAAGCCCGGCGATAAGGTGACGTTTAAAGTTACAATCGTCAATACTGGTCCAGGCTATGCCAACGAAGTGCATGTTACGGATGATATCCTCGGCTTAAATGCGTTCTCAGATTGGACAATTACAGCGTCGACAGACTCGAATAATTCACCATTTAAAACAGGTAGTTACGAAGGTGAAAAGTCAGGTTTCCCTAGCAACGGTAACATCAATAGTTACATCGATATAGATCCTAAGGTCAATGGTTCAGAAGGTTATGTCACCTATACCATTAACGCTACAGTTAAAAATGACTACGTAGAAGATGAGATTTCTAATACCGCAGAGATCTATGACCCATCGACGAACTTAAACCAATCTTCTTCTGCTGAAATTGGTGGTACGTCGGGGGATTCTCTTAACGTTTCTATTCTGAAAACGGCGGACAAAGTTCGTTTCATTCCTGGCGATGACGTCACTTATGAAATTCGTGTCTTGAACAATGGCGCGAATGTCGAAAATGGTCTTAAGGTCGTTGATTTACTGACAGACATTCGCTCTGTTTTGGCGAATGACAAAGACAACCAATATGAAAACTACCCAGATCAATCTCCTTTCGAATACTGGCAGTTTGATTTCGATGACGGTGGCGGTTTTCAATCTCAAACTACCGAAGATTTTATCTACCCACCGGGCGATGCATCGAACACGATGACACTTGCAGCGGGCGAATTGCGTACGTTCAAGATTAAAGCTCGTGTTAAAGACAATGTCATTGGTTCTCAGGATTCAATGGGTAACTTAAATGACAAAATTGAGAATGACGCCTACGTCTACCGTGGCTTTGGCCAAGTGACTGAAGAATCACACGTTTCTCATCACGAGATGGAGCGCGCATACAATGGTGGTGATTTAGTTAGAAAGCTACTGGTTAATGGCGTGGAATCAAAATTCTACTCTCCGGGAGATACGCTTACCTACCAAGTGACGGTTTCTTCTCAAACTGGTTATGTCAATGACCACGCAGTAAGCGAAAACATTACCGGAGTGACGACTCAGCTTTTGGATGGATCTTTAGCGACGCCATTTGATAAAGGTTTCACAGTAGATGTTTCGAAGGATGATTCAAATGGTGGCGACGGTACAACCGATGGCACGTTAGATGGCACCGTTGCGGATAATCAAGACATCAACACAACGATCGATGTCGCAGGAAAAGACTCTGTTACCTTTGAAGTTGTTGGTGTGGTGCGAGAAGACGCGACTGGCACAATCACCATTGGTGGCATCACGGTTATTCCGAACAGCTACCATCTGGCATTCTCCAAGACGGTCGATCAATCAAGCTATGAACCGGGACAACCTTTGGTTTACCGCTTAACGATCGAAAACGATGGTAAGGGCAACGCATACAACATTCCTGTTATCGACCGACTGTCCAATATCATGGTCGATCTTGTCGATGGCACAAGCGGTAAAGCGTTTGACTCGGGTTGGACGGTCGTTCCAAGGATCGTCAGTGGTAGCTCCTCGGCTATTCTCGATCTGGATGGCAAGATTGCTGATAACGCAGACATCGATACTCATGCATCCATCCCTAAAGGCACAACCATTGAATACGTTGTCACAGCTAAGGTGAACAACAACGCCGTCGGTGAGATCTTGAACTTGCTTACTGTCGATGGTGATACCGTGAGTGCGGAGACCAAAGCGTCTGCTGAGAAGTACGACTTCTCTAAACATGTCACCAAAATCTACGATCAGGATGGCACTACCGAGTTAAGCGGTGGCTACACGCCAGGTGGTTACATCGAGTATGAAATCTCGCTGAAGAACCTGAACAACGTTCACATCAATGAGATGCCAATCAAGGATGAAATCAGCAAAATCCAGACTGATTACTTCGATGGAAGCGGTAAAGGTCGTGCGTTTGATTCATGGACCATTGTGACCAGTACCGATTCGAGTGGCATCAGTGATGCAGGCTCTGTCAGCAATAACAGCGATATCGACACTAAGTTCAACTTAGCCGCAAACGGATTCGCCACAGGTGGAACCTTTGTTACTTACACCATCAAAGCGAAAATCAGTGAGAAAGCTGTTGGCCAAATTCTCAACGTTGCGGTGGTAGACAACAGTCATAATTTACCGTCAGAACCTGTGAACATGCTGCCGGTTAAAATCGCTAAGTCGCATAAAGCGTACACAGATACATCATTGGCAACACACAAGACGACATACAACCATACGACAGACGGCGAAAAGATCGTTTACCACTTGCGCATTGAGAACAATGGTAAAGGTTTGGAGTACAACAAATCACTGAAAGAGTTGTTCTCAAACGTCAAGGTACGTGTCGCGCAAAACGCAGCAGGTGAATCTGACTCACAAACGCTACAGGCATTTGGTCAATATGGTTGGACCGTGACCGCGACTACCTCGGGTGAAGCGACGACGCTAATTGATGGCTATATTGGCGGCGCAAATGCAGACATCGATATTCCTGTACTTTCAATTGCGCCGGGTGGTTGGATTGACTTTGTCATGGAGTCTCAAATCCGCCAAGACGCGCTCGACCAGATTGTTGCGACTCCGAAATACAACGGTAGCAATTTCAATTCTGCGAAAGTCACGCCAGAGGGTAGTAACCTGTCGGTGAGCAAAGAAATTGTCTCTATCGATGGCAAATCTTATGTATCCGGTGACACCTACAAACCAGAAGATGAGGTCATCTACAAATTCACGGTGACCAACACCGAACCGGTGTGGCGAGACCAAACCGTTATCCAAGATATCGTCTCTAACGTTCGCGTTGAGGTGATTGGCGGGACGACGAAATCTGCGTTCTCAGAGACAAACATCTCTCATGCCTTTACTTCAACAGGTACAACGGGAACACAAGACACTTACATCGAATCTTATGATGCGACTGATGATCTTGACCTGTTAGTCGATATTGCCCCGGAAGAAGTCATTGAGTTTACAGTTACCGGTAAAGTTCGCCCAGATGCACTTGGTGATATCGATGGCAACACGGGTAAAGCTGGCAATCAAAGTGATACAACAGATGTAATTCCACCAGTTGTGCCCGTACTGAACTTCGAGAAGTCAGTGCTGAGTACAACCGCAGACAGCGGCACATGTACTTTCCCATCAACGACGGGTACAGATTGTCACTACAACCCGAACGGCCAAGTTCAGTATCAAGTTAGTGTGACCAACGTGGGCGACAGTATTACCAATGGCGCGACTATCGTTGATGAGCTAAACACCATTAATACATCAGATGGTAAGGCTGCATTCCAAGACTACAGTGTTGCAATCGTAAGTGCGCCCGATCCAGACCGATTCTCTATTACGGGTAACTACCAAGGAACCGTGCCACTGAATGCAGCGTTCGACTTGATGCCGGGTGATACGGTTGTGTTTGAGATTGACGGCACGGTAGCGGCGGATGCGTCTGGCACAATCACAAATATTGCAAAAGTGAATGATGTTGATAGTAATGCGATTGTGTTGGATCCGGGTACTTCAAGCTTAACGGCAGAGAAGTCAACCAGCACACCAACTTACACACCGGGTTCCGAGGTTCGTTATGAAATGCGTATTCGAAATGAAACGCTACTTAACGAAGAAATTGATGTTCGAGATTTGATCTCGACGTACAAGGTTGAAGTTGCTGATGGCTCTGAACAGACAGCACTAAAAGATTGGACAGTAACAGCAAGTGTAGTGAGCGACGGTAACGCTTCTGGCTTCCGTGACATTACACCGCTTCAATCTATCGCAGCCAATACTGACATCGATGTTACCGTGAAAATGAATGGTAAAGTTGATGGCGGTGCAGAAAGTGAAATCCTAATCGAAGTCGTTGGTCATGTTCGTGATGATGCCGTTGGTGAGTTTACAAACCAACTACAAGGCAAACTGAATTCAGGAACCAAGTACTTCACCTACAACCTCAAAGAAAAAGTTATCGTCCCAGAGCCGGGAAGCCTTGCTGTGACTAAAGTCACCTCAATCACCCCAGCGATTTACCATCCGGGCGATACCATTGGTTACGACATTGAGGTGAAAAATACCGGTACAGGTTATGCGACCGATGTGTTGATTTCAGACCTTTGGAAGACGATACGCGCAGAGAAAGCAGGCGCAACATTACCTGTGCGTGCGTTTGATTCTTGGTCAGCAACATCTGTGAGTGTTGATGGTACGGATCCAACGCTGACTCAACCAGTTGCTGGCTCTGAGGTGACTGGCGACAATGGTTATCAGATTCGTTACAACATTCACCCAGATCACACAGTGAAACTTCATGTTGAAGGTGTTGTAAAAGCGGACCTTGTTGGTGATATCACCAACGTAGTGGAAGTGAGCGATTCAAGCGGCTCGCAAACTGCGGATGCGACTTACGTGGCGGCAACGGCTGATCTCACGGTCGATAAAACGGTTGATAAGAGCCAATACGAATCAGGTGACAAGCTGACTTATACCATCAAGATCGAAAACACCACAGCCAACTGGGCGAGTGATGTGGCGATCAAAGATCTGGTCAACGACATCACTTCAACCAGTATTACGGGCGCGACAGTAAAAGCGTTTGAATCTGGCACCATCTTCTTCAATGCATCTTCACAGACGGGTGATACTAAGTTCCCATCGTCCACTGGTGAGTTTTTAGATGGCAGCTTGGACATCGGTCCAAATGATGTGGTGACGATTACTGCGGAAGGGGAACTTGACCCAGAAGTGGTGGGCGATGTCACCAACCAAGTTGAAGTGACCTACAACGGTTCGACTAAAACTGCAGAAGCGACCAGCACAGCGAAGATCCCAGATTTAACCTTCACCAAAGAGCCAATGGTAGAGTTTTATAGCCCTAACCAAGCGGCAGGTTACATCCTGAAAATCGTCAACGAAGGCAACAGCTACGCGAATGACATCAACCTAAAAGATGAAATTGGTGCGCTAACCGTTAACACCATTGATGGCTCAGCGAACCAAGCCTTCCTACAATGGGCGGTTCAGTATGTTACGGGCAGCTCACTGACCACAGTCGATGCTAACTCACTCGTTGTCGATAAGGATATTGACTACAACATCGACCTCGCACCGAACGACACCATCACCCTTTACGTTATTGGTCTAGTCAATACAGAAGCGACGGGCGACATTGTTAACACCGCAACGTTGAATCACAACAGTAAAGACGTGACGGCAACGGCAACGTTGAAACCGCGTCCGGGCGATATCATTCTAGAGAAAACCACCGATGAGCGTTACTACCAGCCGGGAGAGTTCTCTACATTCCGCGTCAAAGTGACCAACAACGGTTCTGGCTTTGCGGCCGATGTAAAAGTCGAGGACATCATTTCTTCACTCGAAGTGGAAACCTCGGGTGGAGCAATGGAGCCTGCATTGAATGATTGGACCATCGTGACCACTAAAGGCGACCCACGCACCAATATCGAAACGGTACCAGGACCAAACGGTGACATTTCTACCAACCTTGATATCGCGCCTGGCGACACGGTTGAATTTGCCATCACAGGTACAGTCAACAGCAGTGCGGTGGCTAACATCGTTAACACCGCGACAGCTGAGTTCGGTGGTGCGACCACCGATGCAACAGCAACGTTAGAAACCTTACCTGAAGAAGTTTGGATTGAGAAAACAGCAGAATCACCAATTTACATTCCGGGTGAGGAAGCGGTTTTCCATGTTCGTGTTTACAACGGTACCGATGGTTTCGATAACGACATTAAATTGGATGACATTCTATCGGGTATCAAAGCGACCAACATCTACGGGGTTAATGAGCGAGCGTTTGAAAGCTGGACGATTGAAACAACCAACAGTGACAGCCGCACTACGATCACGCCAATGCCTATCGATAACCAAGACATTCGTTCAGTGATCGATATCGCGCCGCATGACATTGTTGAGTTCACCATTACTGCGAAAACCAACCCATTAGCGGCGAGTGAAATTACCAACACGGCCACCGCTGATTTGAATGGCACCACACAACAATCGAGCGCGACTATTCAGCCTCAATCGCAAGGTATCTCTATCGAGAAAACCGCTGACACTGAATTCTACATTCCGGGCAAAGAAGCGACGTTCCGAGTCAAAGTGAAGAATGAAGGTACGGTGCCAGCAACAGACGTCGAGGTGAAAGATGCCATTAGTGAGCTTGAAGTGGTTCGCTTAGATGGCACGACAGTCAAAGCGTTCGATTCGTGGCGTATCGAAGTTAACAAGGGCAGTTCCGATACTGACATTACCAATATTCCAAGCGTAAATACGGACATCGATTCAACGCTGACCATTGCAGCGAATGATGAGGTGGAGTTCGTCATTACTGGCTTGGTAAATCAATACGCAACGGGCGAGATTGAGAACACGGCAAGTGCGTTGTTCCGTGGTGAAACACAAGAAGCAACAGCGATGCTATTGGCGATGCCAGAATCGGTCAAGCTAGAGAAAACTGTCGATGATGAGTATTACCGTCCGGGTGAAAACGTCACTTACCACGTGGTGTTAAGTAATGAATCTGGATCGTTTACCGAAGAGATAGTGCTTAAGGACCTTATCTCAGAGTTGAAGGTGAATACGATTCACGACACCGAAGCGCCAGCGTTTACTAGTTGGAGTATGACAAGTTCATACAGTGACGAACGCACCATCGTGTTACCACAGATTCAAGGTGACAATTTGGATGTGAATAGCCGTGTGATTATTGCGCCAAACGATAAATTGGACATTGAAATCACAGGTGTTGTCAACGCGGATGCGATGGGAGAAATCACCAATCACGCGTATGCCTACGACAAGTCAGAAAGCGATGTTCTGGCGGATGACTTCGCAACTATCAAACCATTGCCGATCATTTTGTCGGTGACCAAGGTGGCAGATAAAGCGGAATACACCAACGACGACGATGAAATTACCTTCACGATGACGGCGACCAACCGAGGCTCTGCGGATGCAGAAAGCGTCAACCTGTTGGATGAAATCGATAAGCTCATTGGTAACAACGGCAATCCATTGTTCACCACATGGAAAGCGACCATCACTGAGCTTAAGTCTGGAGTGGTGGTTTCTGTCGATTCAGATAGCAACGTCGATTCAAACCACACTATGAAGGCGTACCAAGGTAATGAATACGAAATCGTAGTAACGGGTGAAATCAACCAAGGCATTGATGACAACTTCACGAACGTCTTTACCGCGAAAGCATCGACAGGTGAAGTCGCGTCCGCCAACGTCACGATTAAGGTTAAGAAGCAAGCTTACAACGAAGGCATGCTGAAAGTGACCAAGGTAGCGAGCAAGTCAGAGGCGAGCGTCGGTGAAGTTGTCGAGTACGAAGTCGTGATTACCAATGAAAACGACAACCCATTCACTGGTGTACGTTTGGTTGACCGCTATCCGGGCGGCTTTGCTTACATCCCAGACTCGACAGAGATGGTCAACAGTGGTCCTGATGGCGTATTTGATACCTCAGATGACATCCAAATCACCGTAGAACCAACGAAGACCAATCAATTGTTCTTCGAAGTCGGCGACATGAATATTTACGGCAAGGGCGATTCGAAAACCGCTGATGCTGTTCGTATCCGTTACCTAATGCGTGTAAGCGTCGGTGCTACCTTTGGCGTTTACACCAACACAGCATGGGCCGAAGCGCCACCGGCAGAAAGCTTCTCGGCACAAAACACCACGACCAATTACGTTGTGAAGTCGAACCTCGCCAGTGCAACGGTCGAAGTCATGCCAGATAAGGTATTCGACACCGCTTCGATCATCGGCAAGGTGTTTGAAGATCACAACGGTGACGGCTTCCAAGCGGACGCAACGGCAGATGACATTTACATCGATGTCGACCTTGCCGCGGGCGACTACGTACCGGGGTCGACCTTCATTACTCAAGATGGTGTTGAAACCCAACTGAAAGATGTGAAGGTGAAGCACAAAGGCCAAGAAGTCGTGATGTCGAGTGTAGATAAAGGTTATGAAGTCGATGAGCTGTTCGGTCTATCTCGTAACCGTACCCTCGAACACAGCAACAAAGTGGTGTTCCAGTTTAATACACGAACTCGCCAAGGTTTCCCGTTCAAGGTGACAACGGATAACGGCACGCACATCGAGTTCGATAAGCAAGGTAACGCGATTACCAAGCACAAAGGAGATAAGAAAAAAGGTCTGTCGGCAGAGAACATCGACGTGGTGAGAAACCTCTACCGAGATGGTGATATGTACTTATGGGAAATCATCGTAGAGAACAAAGGACTTTACGAAGACGGTATCCCGGGTGTTCGACTATTAACGGTCGAAGGCATCATCATCGAGACAGACCAATATGGTCGATACCACGTTCCAGATCAGTGGGTGTTGAATAAAAAAGGTAAGCAGTTCTTGGTCAAAGTCGACACAGACTCGCTACCGACAGGCATGAGGGTGGTCAGTGAGAACCCGAAAGTACGCCGGATCACACCAAACAAACTGACGAAATTTAACTTCAGTATTCAAAGCAGTGGGGATGATTAACCGTTCGCAGTACAGACGCAGGCTGGGTCAGTCCCAGCCAACCACTCAAGCGGTTAAGCAGGATTATTATGATTAGATTTAGACAATCAAAACTGACAATGTGTATCGCGGCTGCGTTGCCAATACTTTCGTACGCGAAAGACACCAGCCAATTGGAGAAACTTGACAGTGACTCACTGGGTATTGAAGTAAAAGCTCACGAACAAACGGATAACTCACGTATCTACCTAGACCAAGGTGCGATTTGGGTAAGCCGCGACATCATGCGATTTGACCCGGTACTTGACCTGAGTATTAGCAGCGATGTTGAAGTGAAAGATGGCAAGCCATTGCAAGAAATGAGCTTCGCTATCACAACCAACTTCAGCTACTACGTCGACCATTACCAATTGGAAGTCTTCCGTGGTGGTGACCGTGGCTTGGTTGACCCTTTAGCAGTGGTAGAAGGCCAGCAATTTGCGAACGATTTCAACATTGTTTGGGATGGCGTGACCGACCAAGAGTATCAATTTGAATCCAACACGCAGCTGTTGTTCCGTTTAAAGGCCTTTGATAAAGACGGCAATATGGATGTGACGACGGTTGGTGTGATTGACCTTGTCGAGCCAGATTCTGAAGTCGATATCGACAAGAACGACGGTGAAGAAGAGCAAAGCCGCAAGCTTGGTAAAGCTCAGTTGATGCGTCACAACATTCCAACCTCTGCGGGTCTGGCAAGATTCATGGGTACGGGACTAAAAGGCGTCGATAAAGTCGTGATTGGCGAAGACGAGTTTGATGTGGAAGAGGGCGAACTATACGCAGAACAATACTTGCCAGCAGATGCCTATCTGTTCCCAACTCGCGTGGTATTCGACAGTGGTGAAGAGCGTCGTTACCAACTGTACGTGCGTATTCCTGATGAGTATTGGGTACAAGCGGGTCTTGCGGATTTCTACATCGGTAAAAACAAAGTGACGGGCAACTCCGCCGCATTAGCCGTCGACGAGCAATACCAAGATGACATCTACAACCAAGGACGCTTGGCGTACTTTGGTCAGGGTAAGTTTGGCGACAAACTCAGAGTTACCACTCACTTTGATACTAAAGAGAGTGACGTTCGAGACATGTTTAAGAACCCGTTTGCTTCTGATTCCTCCAGCGTATTCGACATTCTCGAAGACGACGATGAGATGTATTACGGCAACTATGGTGACAGCTCCAACATCTACAAAGTGGTGAACACCAAAGGTAAGGTTTACCTTAACGTTGAGTACGACAAATCCAATGTTTTGTGGGGTAACTACAACACCGGCATTACTGGCACCGACAACAACGATTACAACCGTAGTTTATACGGCTTCAAAGGGGATTACCGTACGCGATCAACCACTAAGTTTGGTGAGGATCGCCTAAACATTGTTGGCTTTGCGGCTGAATCTGATTCACTCTTCGCTCACGATGAATTCCTAGGTACTGGTGGTTCGTTGTACTTCTTGCGTCATGGTGAAGTGGTACCGGGCAGTGACAAAGTAATGGTGAAAGTTGTCGACCCAGACAGCAGCATCACTGTGCAAGAAATGCCGCTGCAATCGGGGCGTGACTATGAAATCGATCCGTACCAAGGGCGCATTATTCTGACCAGACCGCTGAACAACATCATTTCGGATAACTTTGGTGATGTGATAAACGACCAACCGAGTTCAGGATATAAAAACTATCTTGCGGTGGACTATGAATACGTCCCTCAAGGCAGTGACGCGCTTGACGCAATGACTGCTGGTGGTCGTGTGAAAGGTTGGGTGAATGACTACATCGGTGTGGGGGCAAACTACCAAACCGAAGAAAAAGACAACCAAGACTACGAAGCGTACGGCACGGACTTAACCTTGCGTGCATCAGAAGGTACGTACTTGAAAGCCGAATTCGGACACAGTAAAGGTCGTCAAACCGATTCCAACTACGTATCTTTCGATGGCGGCTTAACCTTTACTCCGATTGGCAGCAATGCGGAAGATCGTGAAGGTGATATCTACCAAGTAAAAGGGGTGATGAACCTTTACGACTTAGCTCCTAACGTATTCTCTGCGGTAGGTAACGACGTCAAAGCTTGGTACAAATCCAAAGACGCAGGTTACAGTTTTGCTAGCCAAGATGATGACTTAGAGCAAGAGTCTTACGGTACCGAAATTCGTTTCCAAGCCACTGACCGAGTTGCCGTGAAGACGCGCTTTACCTCGGTTGAAGAGCGTGAATCCGATGGTGATTTGCGAACCGATACCCAGCAAGCGGAATTGGAAACCCAAGTTAAAGTTACCAAACACATTAAGATCTCGGCAGCGGGTAAACAAGTTGAAGAGCTAAACAACCAAGATGAAAAAGGCAAAGGGACGTTAGCGGGTCTACGTGCTGATTACATTTGGGACAGCGACAACAACGTGTACATCAAAGGTCAGAAAACCGTAGGTCAAACCGACGAATACGACGAGAACGACAGCGTCACGCTAGGTGGTGAAACCCGCATTCTAGAAGACTTTGTGGTTGGCGCGGAATACACCACAGGCGATCGCGGTGATGCCGCAGAAGCGAGCGTGACGTATGACGTAACTGAAGATTACAGCACGTACTTAACCTACGTAGACGACACTTACGAAGGCAAAAACAACGTGATTGTCGGTCAACGTGCAGACCTGACTTCAACGGTCGATTTCTACCAAGAAAACCAATTTGTTGATGAGAACAACGGCAAAGGTCGTATTGACTCGTTTGGTTTTGGTTACGATATGAATGATGACATCGACATGGGTATTGGCTACCAAAAAGGTGAAATCGAAGACGACCAGAAGATTACCACCGAGCGCCAAGCCGTGAGTGTGAGCACGTCGATTGATGTGGATGACGTATTGTTCAAGAACAAAGTCGAATACCGTGTCGACAAGACTGATGATTCTGCAGACCCAGATAAAAAACGTGTCGACCAGTGGGTGACGACTAACCGTTACACGCATCATCTAACGGAAGAGTACACCTTGTTTGGCAAGTTCAACTACTCACGCTCAGAGAGTAAATCGAGCGATAAAGTGTTGGCTCGCTTTATTGAGTCGACCGCAGGTTTGGCATATCGCCCAATCTACAACGACCGTTTGAACGTACTCTCTCGCTACACCTATTTGGTGGACTTCGACCAACTTAACCGCGATGTGGATTACAAAGATGAAGAAAGCCACATCATCGAAATCGAAGGTATCTACTCGTTGGATGCAAACTGGGATTTAGGCGCGAAATACGCTTATAAAGACAAGCATGAGATCTTCACTCGTCAGTCAGGCGAAGACATTCCAGTCGACAGTAAAATTTCTCTCTACGGTTTGAGTGCCTCTTACCGTGTTATGAAAGACTGGGACGTGACTGGTGAGTACCACTGGAAGACGGACAGCACCTATGACGAACTAGAGCAGGGCGCATTGGTCTCGGTTAACAAACATTTGAGCGACAACTTCAAAGTCGGTGTGGGTTACAACTTCTCAGGCTTTGATGGCAACCTAGCGAATGATGACGATTACGACGCATCAGGCGTGTTCATTAACCTAGTTGGTAAGTTATAAGAGGGCGATATGAAAACGACGATTCGTTTGTTAAGCGGCATGATCGCAGGGGCAATATTGGCAGGGTGCTCGGCGGACGCGTATGTAAGCCAAGAGAACCGAGAAAAGTTTGCCGATGTCAATGTCTCCAAGTTTCTGATCAGTGAATGTTTAGCGCCGCAACGCGAAATCCATATTGCGGTTGCCGAGCATTTCGACTTCGATAAATCCATCATTCGTGAAGCCGATGCGGCAAGCCTAGATGCGTTCATCCGTGATATTCAAGGCTTGAGCGGACGCATCACGATTGTTGGTCACACTGATTTTAAAGGCTCTGACGAATATAACGAGAAGCTGTCTATGCGCCGCGCTGAATCGGTAGAAGCGTATCTCCAGCAACAACTCGATCCAGAGCAATACGATTGGGAAGTGAAGCACTTTGGTGAGTCGCAGCCGCTAGCGTTGGGTAAATCGGATCAAGCGCGTGCTGAAAACCGTCGTGCTTACGTGATGTTTGAAGAGGCGAAGAAGTACGAAGAGATGCCTTTCTGTGAGCCGCCAAAACCAGAACGTAAGATCTACATGGCGATGACACCGCACTTTGATTTCGATAAGTCGGAATTAAAACCGGAAGACCTTTCACAATTAGATGATTTCATCGCAAAACTGCAAGGTTTAGAAGGTAGCATTATGGTGGCTGGTCATACCGACCAAGTGGGCTCGCTCTCTTATAATGAACAATTGGCGGAGCGAAGAGCGCAAACCGTAGTGGCATATCTCAAGACGAAACTCGATCCATCGCAGTTTGTGTGGGAAGTAAAAGCCTTTGGTGAGCTTCAACCTGTGATCAACGAAGAATCTCCAGAAGCCAATGCTTTAAACCGCCGTGCGTTTATCGTATTTAAAGAGAGTGAACTGGGGCAACCGACTGAATAATTTGGTAAGGTTGTCCTCTCGCAAGCTAGCTATCTGTTTTCTGAGCGATATTTAGCATGAAAGGTCAACCTATCTAAACCAAACAGGGAGTCGGGTAATGGAGAAAGTGCAGTTAGTCGTCGATTTTCTTCTCACTCACAAAATTTTATTTTCCGCATTAATCCTGCTGTTTATCATTGTTCTACGTCGTTTGATTCTGTCTCGAATTCGTGGCGACGATGCCTTCATTACGGAAGAACAACGCAGTTGGATGTCGAGAACCAAAAACGGCACATTTGCTCTCACTTTGATTCTATTGTTCATCTTATGGCAATCTGAAATCAGTGAGTTCGCCCTAAGCGTTACGGCGATTGCAGTGGCGATCGTGGTCGCATCCAAAGAGATTATTCTTTGTTTTACCGGCTCGATTCAACGCGCTAGTTCGCGTTCATTCCGCATTGGTGACTGGATTGAAGTCGGCAAGCTGTGTGGGGAGGTTATTGAGCACAACATGATGGCGACAGTGATTCAAGAAATCGACCTGCATCATGGGCAATACCACTTCACGGGGAAAACCGCGACGTTGCCCAACAGCATGTTCTTCACCTACCCAGTGAAGAACCTCAACTTCATGAAGCGTTACGTCTACCATGACTTTTCTGTCGTGGTGAAAGACTTCGTCAATCTCTACCCACTTTTGCCGTTACTGACCGATAAGATTGACGAGCATTGCAGTTACTTTGCCGATGTTGCTCACCGCTACAACGCGATGATCGAGAAGCACGCTGGTGTCGATCTACCGGGTGCAGAGCCGCACATCCATATCTCAAGCAACATCAATGGTGAGCAAATCCTGCACATCATGATTTTCTGCCCGACTGACAAGGCAAACCATTTAGAGCATCTGATTCGTAAAGACTTTATGGAGCTTTATGAGCAACGATTTCCAATGAATACTGAGCATTAAGTTCTCACTCAATAATCATCTGGCAAATGATAACCCTCGCTTTTCACAGCGAGGGTTATTTTTATGCGTTCACTTATCGTCACGACAAATAATCTTAATGGATCGAGGCGCATATAATCGCTAAATTACGCCTCGCAACCTATCCGCACAACTTACGCTTGCTGCTAAGAACTAAAAATTACTACTAACTAAGACTACATAGATGGTCACGCCTAAAAAGGCACAGGTTGCAATTACGGCTGTTCGTTTAACAGCTCACTCCCCCATTTATAATAAGATGCTCCATGCAAACTGGCTTTACACTCAAATTTGCACCTGCCCAACGTTTATTGGCAGTGGTGAGTCAATGGCGAGCGAGCTCCAAGTCCTATTTAACGGATTTGGCGTCTATTGCTTTGCTGTTACTTCCACTGACTTTGTCTAATGCGTTGGCCATATTTCTCGGACACGTTTTCAGGCTTACTGGTTTGGCTGATTTGTCGCAGTTGTTATTCCACGTCTCCGACATTTTGATCAACCTCTATCCAAGTGCGTTTTGTGTCGTGGCAGGGTACTACCTTTCCCACAAAACCAATGTTTCGAGCGCGCTGTTCATCATCTACTCGCTGATCATGTTTTATTTGGTCTCGATAGAAAACAGCAGCTTGTCTGCGACTTATATGCTGCCAAACAATCCGTTACTCGCTTTATTGAGCGCGACCATGACGTACGTGTATTGCAGCCTGTTCAAGATACGTTTGCTAGAGCCGCAAGCCCTAGATTTCTCGTCCCGCTTGCTCAAACACGTAGTGCACTTCTTCTTGTTTGTGCTGGTGGCCTTGGTCATGTCCCACTTCACCGCGATTTTTATGGCGTTGTTTGGTGGCATGGTCCAGGATCTGGGTGTCGACCCACTTACGCTCACTGGCGGATTGATGTATCAAACCGTGCTGGGTTTACTTGGCTCGATTGGTATCAACGGACACAACTTGCTGTTTGCGATTAAGCAGCAGATCTTTGCTGCTACCGAAGCCAATATGATGGCTTGGCAAGCAGGGGATGCGCCACTCAACGTTATCAGCCAAGGCTTTTATGATGCATTCATGTCGATGGGCGGCTCTGGCAACTCGATTAGCTTGCTGCTCTGCGTGCTAATGTTCGCGAGAGAGCGTAACCACTTGATGCTTGCTCTGGCCGCAATGCCACTGGTGATTTTCAACATCAACGAAGTGTTGCTGTTTGGCTTGCCGATCATCTTTAACCCGATCCTGATCGTCCCTTTCGTTCTGGTGCCTTTGGTGAGTTTTGTTATCACCTATTCGTGTATCTCGTTTGGTTTAGTGCCACCAGTAGAGAACATCGTAAACTGGATGACGCCACCCATTTTCAGTGGCTACATGGCTATGGGAAATCAAATCGAAGGTTCGATTCTGCAAGCGTTGATCATTGTGTTGGGTGTTTTCATTTACCGACCATTTTACTTGGCATACGCAGGGAAGTTTTCGGCGCAGTTTCGTGCGAACACCGCCTATACCGGTATTGAGAGCTCGATATTCAAATCATTGTTGAACAATGTAAGAGACTCCAATAACTCCAGCATTAGCAAATCAACAGCACAAAAGCGTTTAACGACGATACTGCGAGAAGGTGAGTTGGTGATGTTTTATCAAAAACTTCAGTCGACTAAGAAGGTTAACGTGTTCTCTTATGAGGCGTTACTTCGTTATATCGATAAAGACGGAAACCTTTGCCCACCGACGTTTGTGAGTGACTTCCAAATGCTCAACTCAATGCCGCTGTTGGATAAGTTAGTCATTGAAAGAGTCTTGGCAGATATGCAGCAAATGACGCTGTCGAAAGATCGCCGTATTGCCATCAACATCGCAGTAGCAACGATTGAGCAAGAAGAGTTTGTGCCGCACCTACTATCGCGCTTAGCCCACTACGGCATCTCGCCAGAGTGGTTGGAAATTGAAATTACCGAAGAAGCGATTCTTAGCAATAAGGTGTTTTTGATTAAAACTATGGAAGCGCTGCAAGCTCAAGGCATTCGTATCGCGATGGATGACTTTGGTACGGGTTATGCGTCGTTCCCGCATTTGCTGAAATACCCGTTTGATAAGATCAAGCTCGACCGTTCTCTCTTGCTCGATGCCAACGAGCAAAAGGGCAGAGACCTCTATGAGTTGGTCGCAAAGTTGGGCCACATTGCTCATTGCGAAGTGGTTGCAGAAGGGGTGGAAACCCAACAAGAGTACGATTTTGTGAAAGGCTGTGGGGTCGATAAAGTGCAAGGTTATTTCTTTGCTCGCCCGTCACCACTGGTGGACATCCTTTATGAGCAACAAGACAAGCCACTTTTATCGTCACAATCACAAAGTCGAGTGGAAATATAGACTTGCTAACGCTAATGTGCGCCTCCTTGCTTAAATAGCAGGCGAAATAACAAACGACGTTGACCCAAGAAACAACGCGTTTAACCAGACTAAAAGAGTACGAGGGTCCTAGCTTGTGCTCTTTTTGTTTGGATGATAACAACAAGTTGGCTATGGCTACCTTTGTTGAGTGACTATTCGCAACGTTGAACGATCAACGCTTTGTTACTCGAATGATACCGTCCTCGACGAGCATGTCGAAACTCTCCCTCATTGCGAAACAAACTAAACGGATTTAATTGCGGCGAACTTCCTGAACGGCTCTTTGAGTCGTACTTTGATGGATTTACTTAGCCAAATGAATAATCGATACATTAATCGGCTTTTTACTTTAATTTCTTCCAATTCATACATTAACGGTTTGTGTAATGTCCTCGTGATGTTATTGCCCGTGTCGCTTATTTCAGCATTTAGTACTTTGCTGAGTAACCTATTTATGATTGCTGGCTATGAGCAACTTGGCATCACGATAGGCACGGCAAGCGCGATCATTTGGAAGCTTTTCCCGATCTTACTGTTAGTGTATTTCTCGCAGTTTCTTTCTTCTTTGCTGAAAGTCTCTCGCGTAAATGTCATCACGCCATCGCTGATGGTTTACTTTATCGTGTGTAACGAGTGGGGCTTGCTGCAAGAAGGCACTGTCGTCCCGAGTAACTATCCATTAGCGATTCTTGTACCAACAGTGATCGCTTGGTCTGTGCGTGTGATGCAAAACCGAAAATGGTTCATGCGTTCAGAGTTGCCAAATGTGGTGGATCAGTCATACAACCTTGTGATGGCTACCGTTGTATTGGTGGTTGGATATTCTGCTCTTGGCTACGTGCTAGGCAAGGCGGTTTGCGCAGCGGATATCGCGAGTTTTCTGCTGCCAGAACTTGATCCGAACTCTTTGCTTGATGGCATTATCTATGAGTTTGTACGTAACCTGTTTTGGTCTATTGGCATCAATGGCCACATCATCTTTGCTCCTTACAAAGCAGAGCTGTATGAGACAACGCGTGTCGCGATAGAGAACCACGAAGCACTCGGCACACCATTGCCAATTTTAACCACCAACTTCTATGACTTTTATGCGGGAATGGGTGGGGCAGGAAACACCATTTCTCTGGTGCTGTGTATGCTGTTTCTGACCAAGAATCGCAGTTACAAAGCACTGGCGGCGACGGCCTTAGTACTCAGTTTGTTCAACATCAACGAACCGATCATTTATGGCTTACCAATCATGTTCAACCCAGTCATGATTGTGCCGTTTCTGATTGCGCCGATTATCGGTCTTATCATTGCGTACATTGCTACAGTGATGGGTTTAGTTGCGCCGATAACAGAAATCATGAGCTGGATGACACCGCCATTAGCCAGTGGTTACATCGGTACAGGTTACACTTGGACGGGCGCGATATTACAGCTGATCATTATTCTGGTCGGTATCGTGATTTACTATCCGTTCTTTAAGCAGATGGACAAAATTGGCAGCTCAAACGCTTTGTTTGCGAAGTCAGTCTCTGATGATTTCTTCAACTATGAGGGCTTAGACAACGGCAAAGTCGCGGGGGCGTTCTTCCCAGAGATCACCAATAAGTTTGCTGCTCAGAAACGCATCAGCGATTTGAAGAAACACGGTGAGTTCGTCCTGTTCTACCAACCGCAGGTAAACGCTCGCACTGGTGAGATTCGTTCGCTTGAGGTGTTGATTCGTCATCGCTCTGAAACGGGTGAGATCACGCCTCCAACGTTTCTAGAAGATTTCGCCAAAGTCGGTTTGATGAGTGAGTTGGACTTGTGGGTAGTAGAAACGACGCTGCGAGAAGTTGCACCGTTAGCGAACCGTCCAAGCTTTAAGGTGTCGATCAACCTGTCTCCAGAAACGTGTTTGGTGCCAGATTTCACAGAGAAAGTGTTGATGATGATTCACCAAAGCGCACTTTCTTACTCGCAAGTTGAGTTTGAAATTACCGAAGACATGTTGATTCAAGATGAGCATCGTACCCACCGTGTGTTGAGTGAGTTACGAGAAGCAGGGGTGAAGATCGCGCTTGATGATTTTGGCTCCGGCTATTCGTCGATCGGCTACTTGTCGAAATACGATTTTGATAAGGTGAAAATCGACCGTTCTTTAGTGCTCAACCTAGATAACAAGAACGGAAGAGAGTTGTTCAGACTAACAGCTAAACTGGTGAAAATCACTGGAGCTGAAACCGTTGCGGAAGGTATCGAAACGGAGCGTGAGTTAGAGTTTATGGCAGAGCAGGGGATTGATTTGATTCAGGGCTTCTATTTCTATAAACCCATGCCGTTTGATGACATTGCGAAACTCGAATACACCCAATCAGACGACAGTTCAGAGTACGATCATTTCGCGTTTTAACTCTTGAACTACAGATACAATTAAGGGAAGCCATCGTGCTTCCCTTTTCTTTTTCAGAGGCTTAAGTCCGAGCGTGAACGCTTATTTGAACTCAAACTTGCCCTGCATGATTGCCCAGTGACCAGGGAAAGAACAGAAGAACGAGTAATCGCCCCCTGGAGTCATTTTCTCTGTGCTGAACGTGATGGATGTGCTCTCGCCGCCGCCGATCACTTTAGTGAAGGCATAAACGCGATCATCGTTAGGTTTCACGTAGTTGTTATCAAGACCTGCTGACATGCCTTCTGTACCGACTGCTTGTAGGTTAGCCGTGTCTGCAATGACTACGTTGTGACCCATTGACTGCGCTGGCATCTTACCTGTGTGGTTCAGCGTCAGTTTTACTTCTTTACACGTTGCCGGAACACTTAAAGTTTTGGTCGAAAACTGCATCATATCGTTTGCATCGATAGACACTTCACACTCTTCGCTCGCTTGTGCGCCAAAGCTCATTCCTATTAGTGCAAAGGTTGCTGCTACTAAACGTAAAGACATATAACACTCTCCATATTTTATTTTGGGCTGACTTGGATTCAAACCGATCCAATGCATCTCATTATCATCGAATATTCAATCTGAAACCGTGCTTCAATCCGGATATTGACGTTTTGTTGCAAAGTTATACTTATCGTTTTCACTGGATGATCATTCATATACCTTATTTTTAGCGCTTCAATTAAGAAGTGTGAAGACGATCTTGATAACCGCTTTAGGTGCTTCATTTATGTCTTAAGAACGGCCAAGTTTTGGTGCTTTTTTCGCTAACATGTAACTAAGTATTTCAAGTGTATTTATTCTGTAACTTATTGATTTTCTGATGCATAAAGGTGCGAAAAACACAAATTCCACTATTTGTAGAAACGGATAAATTGATTTGTTTAATCTTGCGCACACTTTCAGAAAATTGAACTAGAGTCCCAGATTTATGTTTGCTTATCGATTGCGTGCGAAATGTCGTCAAATTGACGTAAAAAGACGCTTTATTTTTGGCACTTTTACATCTGTAAGTTGAGTTACATTTAGTTACATCTGTCCGCTGCGGCGCGAAAAAAGTCCCCCTCTATAATGCTGTTCCTTTTTATTGTTGTTTGTATAAGTCCTTAATTATGAGAAAGAATACGCTAGCGATCATGCCAAGTGTTTTAGCACTGGCGATCGGTATGGGGTTGCCTGCTGCACACGCAGGAGTGATCACAGACGCAACTATCGTCGGCTCAGAAAGCCAGTGGTGGAACACTTACAAAGTGATCCTAACGAACGACAGTTCAAAGCCAGTTGAACTGCGTGATGCGAAAGTGACGTTTGATTCAAACCTATCAATGTCGACACCATCTTGGTCTGCGACTGGCATCAGCTACCCGGGAATGAAGTTCACCAGCGACGCGCAAGGTAACGTGTTCAAGAACACACTTGCGCTCGCTTTTGATAGCGGTAGCTGGGTGAAATCCCAACTTCCGGCAGGTGAACGCATTGAGCTAACGCTCGGTGTGAGCGGCGTATTGGATCTGACTCTTCTTCAAAATACCATTCGTCTGATTGCTGACGATGAAGGTGAAGTTGGCGAACCAGAAATTTCTCTTCAATTGGCATCGCCAGTGAACGGCGCTGAGTTTGAAGAAGGTCAAGCGGTTGCCATGCTAGCAAACGTAACGGCGACAAATACCAGCGTTAAAGCGGTGACTTTCTTTGTCGACAACAAACAAGTAGCTCGCGTAACACAAGCTCCATTCCAAGCGAGTTGGACTTCTGTTGGCGCAGGCGCTCACACGATCAAAGCCGTAGTGGAAGACACCTCAGGTCTTACACAGCAACAAACGGTCAGCATTTCAGTAAAAGAGAAGCCAGTTGAGCCACCTGTGGAGCCAGAAGTGCATGAGCTGACGTTCGTCGCGCCTACACAAGGTCAAACATTGATGGTGGGTCAGGCTACGACGATCAAAGCACGCGTTGATGGTGAATTGATCTCGAAACTGGAGTTCTGGGCAAATGACCGCAAGCTAGGTCAACGTAACATCGCTGCAGGTCAAACGACGTATTCTCAATCTTGGACGCCAAATGAAGTGGGCAATGCGACACTTAAAGTGGTGGTTCTCGATCAGAACAACCAAATGGTTGAACAACGCAGTATCGCTGTTGCTATTGAAGCAGCTCCAAGCTTTGTTAAGCCAGAAGTGAGCTTCTCTTCGCCTTCGAACGGTTCTAAGTTTGAAAAAGGTGAAGCGGTATCGATTTCCGTTCGTGCAACGGATGCTGATGATGATTTGTCTCGCGTTATCGTGAAAGCAAACAACAAGCAAATCTGTGACTTCAACGCAGCAACCACAAACCAGTTCTCTTGTAACTGGACGGCGTCAGAAGTTGGTGCAGTTAAGCTAGAAGCGATTGCGACGGATGCTGAGAACCTAACGGCGACAACACGTGTAAACATCACAGTTGAAAAAGTAGAAACACCGACACCTCCGCCAACAGGTGGACTGTGTGCTGACTTTAATGTGTACCCAGACTGGACTCGTGGTGATCACGCAACAGGCGGCGACATTATGGTTCATAAAAACATTGCTTACTCAGCTGTGTACTGGACTCAATCTGTTCCTGGCAGCGATAGCTCATGGTCATTGCATCTAAACTGTGATGGTACTGAGCCGGGTACAGCGCCAGCGCTATCATTGCGTAACCCAATGGACCCAGTGCGTCTAGAGGTGGCAGGTTGGCCAAATACATTCGTAGTGGCGAGCCCATCCACTCAAGCGCCAAGCACGCTAACTATTGCAGCAAGCAGCAGTGATGCGCTCGCAGACCTAGAGCAACTGACACGTTCGTTTGTGTCGGCTATCGAACAAGCAGAGAGCGCGGGTACAGCATCTATCGTGATTCAATCGGATGTTCTGGATCTCGCTACGCAAGACAAAGGTGCATCGTTTGGTGCCGTTGCGGTTAAACAAGCACTGACGAATGCCATTGATATCACGGGTAGCCGTATTGATATTGATGCGATCAACGCACTGAGTGATGATGTGAAAGGCTGGGCGCATGCTTACAACTTGATCTTCACCACCCTTGCGCCACAAGCGACATTTGGTTGGTCACTAAGCATTGGTGAGTTTGCATACGATACCCACTCTGGTCGTCAGTCTGTATGGGATGAAGCGTCCGTTTTCACAGCCGATCTACTTGATAGCTTCGAGCTTTACAAAGCAGATGCTGCGAACAAAGCTGATTTTGTAGCGTTTACTAAATCAAACGCTACCGCTGCCCTAACAAGTGAGCAGTGGCATCATGCACTGGAGTACGTAAAACAGGTGACAGATTACGTTGATGCGCCTGCAATGCTAGCGAACATGCCGACAGAGCAAACTGCAAACTACTTCATGGGCAACACGCAAACCGATCAGCAAATCCGTAAAGCGGCGTACAGCAACGTGTTTGCATTGATGTTTGATCAAGACTCTCAAGCCCTAACCAGCAAAATTGAACTTTACCAAACGGCGAAAGTGCCACTGTACTACGTAGGTGAAGAGTTAGAGAAAGGTTCATTGACTCGTATTGAAGCGCTAAACCAAGAGTTAGCAAATGCTGAAAGCGTGATGGATAACGAAGCCTTCCTATACGAAACACCACAATCTCAGTGGGTTCCGTCAACGGTTTACAAATGGAACGACTTCCTAGATGGCTTGAACGCAATGCACAACATTGGTGTAGCGGGCAACAAGTTCTGGTTGATGAACGATGAAGTTGATGACGCAACCAACATCAAATACGCGAAAGTCGCGATT
The DNA here is from genome assembly GCF_051122595.1 of Vibrio sp. K4. Taxonomy (NCBI): domain Bacteria; kingdom Pseudomonadati; phylum Pseudomonadota; class Gammaproteobacteria; order Vibrionales; family Vibrionaceae; genus Vibrio; species Vibrio sp. K4. The sequence continues at coordinate 2,338,020 of NZ_CP178578.1, read as the reverse complement.
GCTGCGTTCCTTGCGCAAAGTATGCAAGAGACCATCCGTTACAACGCGTGTGATGAAAACAACTGGTCTGAAGTGAAATACGGCGCGCCTGCGGATTACCCAATGACAGCAAGCTGTGGTCAATTGGGTCAGAAATACGCAGATTACGGTGTAAACCCTGTTTCTGGTTTGGACCACGCTTACTCTTGTCCTCGTGATGACAAAATGGAAGTCAGCGCTCTTACTCATGCGAAATGGTATGGCGCTCCAGCTCCAGTCTTTGCAGCTCCTGATGCAGTGCTTGAAGAGCGTGGCCTATTGGTGAACGGTGCAGCAGGTCGTTGGACAAACAACGGTCACTGTAACGATGTTCCAGAAAGCGTAGATACGTCTAAGCAAGTGTGGGAACGCGACGAGTGTAAGACTTACGTTGGTCAGAAAGCAGGTAAGTTCATTTGGGACGGCAGCAGCCAAGAAAGCGTTGAAGGCTGTGGCTGGTGGGGTCGTGGTGTTATCCAAACCACAGGTCGTCAAAACTTCGGTACGCTTAACCACTACCTAGGTCGTTCGCACGTTGATCCATCAACCATTGGTAAGACAATTGATGGCGTAACGGTAGAAGCACCACCGGCGAACCCACTTTATGCTGAGCTAGACTTCTGTTCTAACCCAGGTCTGATTTGTAGCTCGGAAGAGAACAAAGAGATCAAGTGGATCGCAGGTCTGTTCTATTGGGTAACGTCAGTTCAGGCATACAACGATGAAGGCGGTCAGTACGCGGATTGGAACTACCACAACGAACTGAAGAAGTATGTGGATAGTGGTCTGCAAGGTTCACAATTTATCGATGACGTTTCAGGCATCGTTAACCGTGGCTGTCCGGATCTGACGTGTTCGACAGGTGATGTTCACAACGTGAAAGAGCGCCGTGAGAACTTCAAACTGGTACTACAAAAGCTAGGTCTTGATCCTCGCTAATTAAGACAAAGCAACATCGATGAAGCAAAGCCATCACTGAAAAGTGGTGGCTTTTTTGTTTTTAGCATTTGGCTCAGATGCTTAGTTTTCATTATTACAAATTCGTAATAGTTATTTTCTTTTTCTGCTTATTATCATTTATTTGCAACTCAATATAATGCCCGCCATTCCAAACGTATTTGCTGCGTTTTTGATTTTTATCTTTCGATGGATGGTTTCCGGGAGGGGAGTATGTCGAATTTTGTTGTTGTCGGTGGTGGTGCTGCGGGTCTAGAAATGGTCACGCGTTTAGCGAGCAGTTTTGCAGGCAAATCTGACCATACCGTTACTTTGGTTGAGCCATCTTCTCATCACTTATGGAAACCAAGACTGCATGAGATTGCGGCGGGCACGTTTGATAATGAGCTCGATTCGGTTGCGTTTCGTCTTCATGCTGCTTGCCACGGTTACCAATATGTTCAAGCTCGTATGTCAGGTTTAGACCGAGCAAATAAAACCATTACGGTGAGCGCTGAGTTCTCTCCAGAGCAAACATTGAAATACGATTACCTCGTGATTGCCGTTGGCGCGATCAGTAACGATTTCAAAATTCCGGGCGTAAGCGATCATTGCTTGTTCTTAGATTCGGCTTCTCAAGCAGAAAAAGCGTGGGAGCAGATGAAGCAAATGCTGGCGAACGGTGGCTCACATCGTGTTTCTATCGTGGGTGCAGGTGCGACTGGTGTTGAGCTGGCGGCCGAATGGGCGAAAGTCAGCAAGCAATTAAACCGCTATCAAGATGATACTCAGCTTTCGATTACACTTATCGAAGCGGCGGATCGTGTGTTACCGGCAAGTGCTGAGTGCATGTCTACAAAAGTGTTGAAGAAGCTACAAAAGCAGGGTGTTAATGTTCGCTTAAACACCAAGGTTCAGCGTGCAGAAGCAGACCGTATCGTGACGGAAAATGAAGTCATTCCTGCCGATCTGCAAATTTGGGCGGCGGGGATACGATGCCCAGATTGGTTAGCGAATCTTGATGGTCTAGAAAGCAACCGCATTAACCAGCTTAAAGTGTTGCCAACGTTGCAAACCACTCTTGATGAGAGCGTTTTTGTCATCGGTGATAGTGCAGAATGTCCACAAGAGGATGGACGTGTTGTACCACCACGAGCGCAAGCCGCCAACCAAGCCGCTGCACATTTGGCGAAGCAACTTAAACGCTTGGTGAAAGGCAAAGAGTTAAAACCGTTTGTATTCAAAGACGGCGGAATGGTCGTTGCTCTTGGACATGACTACGCGGTTGGCGCATTGATGAATGATAAAGTCGTATTGCGTGGACGCTACGTTCGCCGCTTGTACGACACGATCTTTAGGCTGCATCAGCGCGTTATTTTCGGTTGGTTCCGAGTGTCGGCTTTAGTAGTGCTTAAACGCGTAAAAGTTTTATTGAACCCATATTACAAAGGCTCTTGGTCTTAATCCAAGCCGTGACTCTTCACTTCCATTTTTTCATTTTTATCGAGCGCCCAAATCATCAGGATTTGTGGCGCTAGGTGTTTTTTATGCGTCATTTGCAACTCTCTCTGCCCGTTCAACTTCTTATTTCTGCCCTACTTGCGTGGGGTGGGGCTCAAGCCATCCTTCTTTTAGTCGACCATGGGTTGGCAGACAAATCGCTTTTACTATCGAGTGATTACTACCAAATTTTAATGTTGGGCAAAACGGTCTATCTCGGCTTACTGAAAATGGTGGTGGGCCTGATGGTGCTGTTTTCTCTTGTCGAAGGCATCACCAATATTGGTTCAACCGTTCGCCTTAAAGCGCTAGGTGGGCGAACACTGCTCTTCTACAGTTTCACCACCTTAATTGCCATTAGTTTAGGACTTGGGGCGTCGCTAGCCTTACCTGCATGGGAGCCACTTAGCCAAAGCGTTTCTGTGGGTAGTGATGTCCATTTGATTGACGAGCAAGGCGCTGGTGGTGCCGCCATACTCACTAATCTTGTTAAGATGGCGATGGTGAATCCGTTTGCTGCACTGGCGAATGGTAACTTACTGGCGATCGTGGTTTTCTCCTTTATGGCAGGCGTTGCGATTTTGCTGTCTGTTCCATCAGGTCATCCGTTGCTAGCGGTGATTTCGGGGCTGAACAAAAGCGTCAACACCATGATTCGAGGCATCGTTAAACTGTCTCCGATTGCCATTTTTGCGATCGTGTTTGATATCACGCTGACTTCAAGTGGGAATCTGATTCAGCAACTCGCCTTGTTTGCGTTACTGGTGTTTGCACTCACAATGGTGCACGGGTTAGTCGTGTTACCAACCATCGCCAAGGTAATGACGGGGATTTCTCCTGTTGCGCTGTTTAAAGCGATTTCAGCACCTCTAGCGATGGCGTTTGCAACGTCATCAAGTGCGGCAGCGCTGCCTTTAGCAAAGCAAAGTGCGGAAGACAATTTAGATGTTGCACCAGAAGTCAGCAGCATGGTGTTGCCACTCGGCTCTGTAATGAACATGGATGGCACCGCGCTATTTGAAGGTGTCGCTGCTATTTTCCTAGCACAGTTGTTTGGTGTGGATTTGAGTACCACTGGATTGGTGATGATCTTTATTATGGCAATGGTTTCTTCCGTTGGTGCGCCGGGCATGCCTTCGGGCTCCATGTCGGGGATGCAGTTAGTGCTGCTGGCTGCGGGTATTCCGCTGGAAGCGATTGCGATTCTGTTGGTGATAGAAAGACCGCTAGATACCTTCCGCACCGCTGTTAATGTGGAAGGGGATTTGATCGCGACGCTTGTGATCGACCGTTGGCAGAAGAAGCAGACGGCAGAACCTCAACCGCTCGATTCTTCTGAGATGTTGATGAGCTAAAAGTGAAACGCACTCCCAATCGAGAGTGCGTTTTTTGTATCTATATGGACTCTATGAGCGACCAAGCATTCGAGAAATGGTGCCATCTTTGTCGACCACTTGGTGTTTGATGGCGCCAGCAACGTGGAGAACAAACACGGCAATCAGAATTTCAACTGCAGAGTGATGAATGGTTGAGCCGAGTTCTTGAAGCCAAGGGGTTTCTGGACCTTCAGCGATAATAACCCAACCGAAGATATCGACCGCTCGGCCGCCACCTGCGCTCATTGCGATACCAGAAATAGGCATTGCCAAAGTAGCAAGCAGAAGGATACCGTGTACTGCTTTGGCCGCTTTATCTTGCCATGCAGGCATTTCTGAAGCGGGTGGCAGAGCGCCTTCTTTTAAGCGCCACACTAGACGGATAAGAGCGACAACTAAAATGATAGCGCCTAGTGATTTGTGGATGCCATACCACTCAAACTTTTCTGGGCTACGTGGCAAATCAACCATGTATAGACCAAGCGCGAATACACCGATAAAGGCAAGCCCTGTTATCCAGTGCAATGTAATGGTTTGCCAAGTTAATGGCTTCTTGTTGAGCATGAATTAATCCTCGTTTTATTTGTGGTTATACGAGCGATTATCCATCAATGTTGTGAATAGAACTACACATCTCAGTGTAAAGTTGGGTAAATATTATCCACAAAAAACGCCCCAAAAGATGGAGCGTTTTTAGTCAGTTAGATGAGAGGAAACGGGTTATGCCTGTTTTAACTCAGCTAATGCGTGATGCAAGGAAGGAACAATCGCATGGCCAAAGGCACGAACTTCCTCGCAAGGTTCTACAAGGTCTGGGATTTGGAAAGTGACCATATTCGCCGCTACTGCAGAACGTACGCCATTGTTGGAATCTTCAAACGCGATACATTTGGTTGGATCTACGTTTAGACGACTTGCTGCAAGCAGGTAGATCTCTGGATCTGGTTTGCCGTGGGACACTTCACAGCCTGTCGTTAAGTTGTCGAAATACTTGCTTAGTCCCGCCAATTCCAACTTCTTCTGTGCCACTTCTTTTGCAGTTGAAGTAGCAACCGCAATAGGTAAGCCTTGTTCTTTCAACCATTCAAGCAGTTCAACCACACCGTCTTTTACCGGAATCGCTTGATGCTTCACGACCGCATCGTAGCGAGTACGCCATTCATTGTGCAGACGGTCTAAGTCATCACCGTAGGTCTTACGAAAAATCGCTTCAACGCCAGCGGCATTGCGGCCAATGATGGTTAAGTAAACCTCTTCGAAGAAAGGAAGATTTTGTGCTTCGCATGCCTCTTTGAAGATACGCATACAAACGCGTTCTGTGTCGAGGAGTAACCCATCCATGTCGAAAATAGCTGCTTGATAATTCATTACTTTATGACTTGTCGATTGAGATGGCGCATTTTGACACAAGCAACATCGATTTTCTTGCTGAATTCCACCATCTCACACGCTTTTTACTCAATCCCTATTTTATCCCTAAGCGCTTCGCTAATCGGTGTAAGTTGCCGTTGTCCAGTTCCAACTGACGTGCCGTTGCAGCCCAGTTGCCTTGGTTTTCTTCCAGTGCTCGAACAATCATCGCTTTTTGGAAGGCATCTGTGGCAAGCTTTAATCCACCTTCTGGTAGCTCAAGCCGAGAGTTTTGCTCCGTTTCTTCAACATTCTTGATGTTCTGATTCGGCGTTCGAATATCAAAATCTTGCTCAACCAACTCAATGTCTATGGCGTGAGTACGTGCTTTTGCCAAAACACCAGCACGTTTAATGACATGTTCAAGTTCCCGAACATTGCCGGGCCATGAATAGTCTTTGAGTGCTTGCACTAACGTGGGGGACAAACGAATGCTGTTTAATCCCAATTTGCTTCTTAAGCGTTCGGCAAAAAAGCCTGCGAGTAACACCACATCGTCTTCACGTTCACGAAGAGGTGGAACATGAAGCGGGAAGACACTTAGGCGGTGATATAAGTCGGCTCGGAAGCGACCAGCAGTCACTTCTTCATGCAATATACGGTTGGTGGCGGCGACAATGCGTGTGTTGACTCGAATATGGCGATCATCACCCACACGTTGAATGTCGCCGTATTGTAGAGCTCGAAGTAACTTAGCTTGCAGTTCTAACGACAGTTCGCCGACTTCATCTAAAAACAGTGTGCCGCCATCGGCTTGTTCAAACTTACCCTTACGATTGCTGATTGCGCCTGTGAATGCGCCTTTGATATGGCCGAACAACTCGCTTTCCGCGACTGATTCTGGCAGCGCCGCACAGTTGAGGTAAACCAAAGTATTGCTAGAGCGGCTAGAACGATGGTGAATAGCGCTGGCAACCAACTCTTTACCTACGCCCGTTTCTCCCATGACCAACACAGACAATTCAGTATCGGCGACTGCATCAATCTGCTCTTGAAGATTCTTCATTCCCGGAGAGTTACCAATGATTTCATTACTTAAGGTGCGTTTCTCGGCGTAAGAGTCGCGTGGCAGGCTCGCTTGTGTCTCTAGTTGTTCTAGTAGGAGTGCAGTGTGTAGGCCACCTGCTGCCAACGCGCTGACAAAACGTAACTCTTGGTTGCGTAGCCCATCAAATTGGTTGGGGTCGAAGGCGTCAATCGTAATGGCACCAATCAGTTGATCGTCGATCAGCAAAGGCAAACCAATGCAGGAATGGACATGCAGTTTGTCATCGTGGTTTGGAATCAAGCCATCGTATGGATCAGGTAAGTCGCTGTCGGAGGGAAAGCGCACGATATCGCCTGCTCGGGCAATGGCTTCTAATCTTGGGTGTTGCTCAATAGAGAAACGGCGTCCAAGGACCTCTTTCGCCAATCCATTGATCGCTAAAGGTTTAAAGTGCTGATCTTCATACAAAAGAAGGGCAGAAGAGTCACACTTCAATACCTCTCGAATCGTGGTTAATAACGTATCGAAGCGAGCCTGTTGAGTGAGCGCCGAGTTAAGGTCTTGCGTGATGTGTAGCCATTGCGCGATTAAAGAAGTCATAGCCAATACCAATTGTGTCAATATGACTATTGTAGTGTCTAAATGACAATTTTCAACTGTGTCTAAATGACAGTTATTAAAGTTGGTTTTTAATTAAGATATTGAAATACATAGCAATTAAAAGTTGGCACGCCCAGTGCAATACAAGAAGAAATTATTTTTGTTTATCTCGTCATTCAAGGTAGTAATTATGACAATTCACGTAAAAAACAACATCCACTGGGTAGGTCAACGCGATTGGGAAGTTCAAGACTTCCACGGTACAGAATACAAAATGACAAAAGGTACCAGCTACAACAGTTATCTAATTCGTGAAGAGAAAACCGTATTGATTGATACGGTCGATCATCGATTCAGTCAACAATTCGTCCAAAATTTAGAGATGGAAATCGACCTTAAGTCTATCGATTTTATCGTGGTAAACCATGCAGAAGAAGATCACTCAGGTGCATTGTCGGCTTTGATGGAGAAGATTCCGAACACGCCAATTTACTGTACAGAAGCGGCAATTGATTCGATTGTGGGTCATCACCACCATCCTGAGTGGAACTTCAAAACCGTAAAAACGGGCGACAGCATCGATATTGGTAACGGTAAGCAATTGGTCTTCGTGGAAGCGCCGATGCTGCATTGGCCGGACAGCATGATGACTTACCTAACTGGCGATGCAGTGTTATTCAGTAACGACGCATGTGGTCAGCACTACTGCGATGAACGCTTATTCAATGATGAAGTGGATCAAAATGAGTTGATGGAACAGTGTTTGCGTTACTACTCAAACATCCTAACGCCATTTAGCAGCTTGGTAACCGCAAAAATCAAAGAAGTGCTGAGCTTCAACTTGCCTGTCGACATGATCGCAACGTCACACGGTATTGTATGGCGCGATAATCCGGTTCAAATCATCGAGCAATACTTGGCGTGGGCAGACAATTATCAAGAAGATCGCATTACGATTTTCTACGATTCTATGTCAAACAACACCCGAATGATGGCCGATGCAATCGCGCAAGGCATTCACGATGTCGACCCTAGCGTGGCGGTCAAAGTCTTTAATGTCTCTAAGCATGATAAGAATGAAATTCTCGCCAACGTATTCCGCTCAAAAGGCATCTTGGTTGGTTCGTCTACCATGAATAACGTCATGATGCCGAAGATCGCAGGCATGCTAGAAGAAATTACTGGTTTGCGCTTTAAAGCGAAGAAGGCCGCTGCATTCGGTAGTTACGGTTGGAATGGTGGCGCGGTGGATCGTATCCATGCTCGATTGACCGACGCAGGCTTTGAAACCGCAGTGAGCTTGAAAACCAAATGGCGACCAGATGGTAAAGCGATGCGTGAATGTCGCGAACATGGTCAGAACATCGCGAAATTGTGGGCGAAGCATGACCTGACAAGTCCTGTTATTTCGCCGGCGATTGCTGCGTCTGCACCACAAGTTCAATCACAATCCGCTGCGCCAGCGACAACACAGGCGGTAGTAGATGCTCCTAGCAACCCTACTACCGAGGCGCATCCCGCAGATTGTCAATGCATGGTTTGTACCGTTTGTAATTGGGTATACGACCCAGCAAAAGGCGAGCCTAACCAAGGCGTTGAGCCGGGTACGGCATGGTCTGAAGTGCCAGATTACTTCTTGTGCCCAGAATGCCACTTGGGTAAAGACGTCTTTGTTGAATACAACGGGTAAGGGGGCGAATATGCAAGCACCTATTGTGATTATTGGTAGCGGCTTTGCGGCTTACCAATTGGTGAAAACAGTGCGTCGAATGGACGCACATATTCCGCTGCAAGTGTTTACTGCTGATGATGGCGCGGAATACAACAAGCCCGATTTGAGTCATGTATTCAGTAACAAGCAAACTGCCCAAGACTTGGTAGTTAAAAGTGGTGAGGCGTTTGCACAGGAACACAACATCGAACTGTTCGCCCATACAATGATTGAGCATGTCGACGTGCAAGCTCAGCAAGTGGTAGTCAATGGTCAAGCCTACCCTTACTCCAAACTGGTGTTTGCGACAGGCGCGAAAGCCTTTGTGCCGCCAATATCTGGTGATGCAGCACCTGAGGTGATAACGCTGAACTCGCTACAAGAATATCAATTAGCGGAAGAGCAAATCAGTCGGGCGAAACGAATTCTAGTAATGGGTGGTGGTTTGATCGGCGTCGAGATCGCCATGGATCTCGCAACCAGTGGTAAAGCAGTTACGGTGGTTGAGCCAAATCCCCGTTTGCTCGCTAACTTGATTCCTGAATTCGTTGCATTGCCGCTTGAAAACCAACTTAAGCTGCAAGGTATTCAACTTGCCTTGGAGACTGGAGTTGTCGCGATCAATCACTCAGATGATTCGCTGGTGGCAAGCTTGAGCAAAGGTAAAGCAATTGAAGCCGATGTAGTGATTTCAGCGGCGGGCTTACGTGCTAACACTTGGTTAGCGAAGGCTTGTGGGGTGAGCGTGAACAAAGGCATCGAGGTGGATGCTCGATTACAGACATCAGCAGCCAATGTGTTCGCATTAGGCGATTGTGCTGAAATCCAAGGTCGAATGATGCCTTATCTCCAACCGATCGTGCTAAGTGCCAATGCTTTGGGCAAACAGCTACTAGGGCAAGAAGCAGAGTTGAAACTACCGCCTATGATGGTGAAGGTCAAAACACCGAGTTATCCAATTCAATTGGCAGGCGATTTTAGTTCGGTGACGAACTGGAGCGTGCAGATTTCTCAAACTGGCATTGCCGCGAAAGCAGAAGATGAAAATAGCCGACTCATGGGCTTCGTCGTGACGGGAGAACAAGTTACGCAAGCATTTCCATTACTTCGAGAGTTGTCTCAAGCCGGTCAGGTTTAACCGATTTAAACGAAAAGAATTGTAATTAGAGAGGGTATTATTATGTCGCATCTACGAATTCCTAAAGACTGGACTGTTCAACGTTCAACGCCTTTCTTCACTAAAGACAATGTGCCACCAGCGCTACTGACTTATCACAATACCGCTGAGGGAGTGTTTGGACAGCTTTGCGTCATGGAAGGGCAAGTGACTTACTACGGCTTTGCTGATGAACACGCAACAGAAGCAGAAGTGGTGGTGGTGATTAATGCAGGCCAGTTTGCTACCAGCCCACCGCAGTACTGGCACCGTATTGAGATGAGCGATGATGCTCAGTTCAACATCAATTTCTGGTCGAATAAAGACAAGAGTGGGCAAGCGATGTTCCGCGCGAAGAAATAACGCATACAGATGTGAATACAGCGCTAATTTGTCGGGAAGAAGCGTTTTCTATCAAGCTTAATCATTAAGCGTAGGTAAAAGGGCAGGGATTCGTCTCTGCTCTTTTTTTGTTTGTCGCAAGCTGGCGCCTTGAAGCACAGAAACTTTGTGGGAGATCCGATGAGCGGAGTTCCAAAATGAAACCTTGCTCCCATTTATGTGATGTACATCAACTATATAGTCGGAACGTAACAACAAGTTACTGTGTTTTTGTTATGTTATAACGTAAATATTGTTTGACGAACTCGAGCTAGTCGAAACAATCAAACTAAGGAAATACTATGACGCTAAAAAAAGCGGTTCTATTTTGCGCTCTGTCTTTTGCTACCAATGCAATGGCGGATGTGGTTGTCAAAGATACCAACAGCTTTAACGACGTTGCGGCTAAAGTAAACCAACTCAAACAAGCAGGAAAAAGTCCCCTGATTGTGGTCGATATTGATAACACATTGCTGACTTCAACGTCCGATATCGGTGGTGATATTTGGTACCAATGGCAACGAGGCAAACTCGATGTGAAGCCAAAAGAATCTGACAAAGTAGACTGCCTGTTCCAAGACTCTATTGGCATGTTGTACGAACTGGTTCCGATGAAAACCATTGAAAGTGATGTACCTGCCATGCTTCGTGGTTGGCAAGATGAGGGCTTAACGGTTATGGCGTTAACGTCTCGCTCTCCAAACTATCGCTACGCGACCGAACGAGAGTTAATGCGTAACCAATTCGATATGACTCGTACCGCGCTTAAGGAAAAAGGGGCGGAATCTTTGCCGGTTTATATTGATAACCCTGAGCGTCCGATGAGTTACATCAACGGCGTCATGATGACCACGGGAATGAACAAGGGCACCATGCTTGAGTACATTCTGGATAAAACAGGTCAAAGTTTCAGTGACGTCGTGTTTGTCGATGACAGCAAAAAGAACGTCGTCAACATGGAAAATGCTTACAAAGACGACAAAGCGATTGATATGACGATTTTCCACTACACCAAGGTGGAGCACGACCGCATTGCTGCCAATGGCACGGTGCTAACGCAAGAGCAAGCCAACAAGATGGCAAGTGATTGGAAAGCATTAAACAAAGTCTTAGACCAGATCGCCCCAGCGCGTATTGGTGACACTTGTTTAGGTCAGTAAACAGATAAAAGTGATTTTAGGTTTGTTGCTTGTGCCGAGTTATTAATACCCGTTTAGAGAGATGGAGGGGTCCAATCGATTTTTTCGGAATATTTACTGGTCTTGCAACCTTATCCAAAGCGATATCAATATTGGTATCGCTTTTTTTCTGCCTGTAGAAAGCGAGATTCAATCCTGTTCTGCTTATTCTGAAATTATTCAGGGTTTGAATGGGTATAGAGGTCTAACTTGATGATTTTATGGACAATTAAATATCACTAAACTGTCATTTAAACAGGAATCAATAGTCCTGATGTAAGCCTCATCCTACTATTTCTTCATTGCGACGGAGCGACAAGCTTAAGGAAAGTCATCACTCAGTTACGTTTTAGCAGTGTTTAGTGCGTCTTAAACATCTAGAACGTCTTAAACTAGGAGCTTCCACAATGAATTTAACCCTGGACTACGCCTCTCTGGCGATCTTATTTGTGGTGCTGTTGATTCTGATTTTTGGATTGATTGCCCTGCACGATATTCCCTACGAAATTGCGAAAAAGCGTAACCACCCTCATGCCGATGCGATTCATGTTGCGGGTTGGGTGAGCTTGTTCTTTCTCCACGTGATTTGGCCGTTCCTTTGGATCTGGGCAACCATGTACGACGGAGAGAAGAAAAACTGGTTAGGTGCTAAGCCTTCTATATCTCAACAAGATTACGAGCAGCTGTTGGCTCGCATCAATCAACTTGAGCAAGCGAGAGGGGAAGAATAATGGAAACACTCATCATCTTAAGTTACGTAGCGCTGTGCGTTATCGTGTTTCGAGTATTTCGTGTGCCTAAAACCAAGTGGACACTCACTACTGCGTCGGTCATTGGCATGTTCATCGTTGGTTGGATTTTTCTCTACATGGCGATGTATCAACCGGTTTCTCGTATGGCGCGTTTGTATAGCGTGACGACGCCAATCACTTCTCAGGTAGAGGGCATGGTTACCCAAGTGTATGTGCAAGGAAACCAGCAAGTGAAAGCGGGTGATCCACTTTATCAAATTGACGACACGCCATTTAAAGACAAAGTGAACCGTATTCAAGGTGACATCAAACGTACGGAATCAGCGATTGATTTTTACCAATCTGAATTAGCGAGATACAAAAAGCTGGGCAGCAAAGGATATTCTTCTCAAGAGAAAATCGACAACATTGAGAACCAATTACTGGAGCAAAAAGCCAATCAAAGCAAATACCAATCCGAGCTTGAGGTTGCACAGTTTAATCTGAGCAAAACCACCGTTACCGCACCAACGGATGGGTATGTCACGCAAGTGGCGCTGCGTCCGGGTATGAAGAGTCGTATTGTGCCGTTTCAAGGCAACCTGACCTTTGTTCACAAAGAAGATAAACAGCTGTTTGCTGCATTTAAGCAAGCACCAGCGCGATATGTGAAAGTCGGTTATCCGGCGGAAGTGACCTTCAATACCATTCCCGGTCATGCATACAAGGCGCATGTGACACAAGTGAATGACATTTTTGCTCAGGGCGCGGTATCACCATCAGGGAATATGAAGTACCCAGAGCAAACTCCTGCTGGTGGCCGAATCTTAGTGAAAGTGGAATTGGATAATCCAGACTTAGTCAAAGACATGCCATTGCCATCTGGCACTGATGCACATGTCGCGGTGTACTCACCGAAATGGGAAATGTTCAGCATTGTACGTAAAGTAATTTTGAGAATGCAGAGTTGGCAAAACTGGCTATTCGAAGGCTAATGACATCAAGGGCAAAGCAGCACGCTTTGCCCTTTTTCTATGGGTGTACTGCTATTGTTCGTCTGTTACTCAATGGATTGCGAGACCGCTTGTTTAATCGCATTCCTCAGCCATTCATGTCCTTTGTCGTTCTTCTGTGATTGGTGCCAAGTCATGTAAATAGGTACCTTATTGGCTTCAAAGGGCAACGGGAAAGCGTTCAATCCGAGCTTGCTTGCCAAGTTGTCAGAGAACCAACGCGAGGTAACGCATATCCAGTCGGTTTGAGACACTAGCTGCAGCGCTGTCATACTCGAGCCTGTCGAATATGCCACTTGCCTCGGGGGAAGCGTATCTTCGATGATCAAAGAGTCTAAAGCGTTGGTGTTGAGTCGCTGCGTTCGCCAAGTTACATGAGATTCACGCATGAAGTCGTCGTACGTGAGCTCGCCCTGAATACGAGGATGATCTTGGCTTACTGTCACCATAAGTTCCTGTTCAGACAGCAATTCATTGTGATAACCATGATCCGTCAAAGGCACGGTAGCAAGAATCACATCCACGCGTCGACGTCTTAAGTCGTCTTGACGGTCTTGTTCGTTTAAGTGTTCCACATCCGCTTCAATAGACACCAATGGTGCATGCTGAGATTTGTATTTCGCCAAAGCTGGCACGAGCATTAAATCGATATCTTTATGGCTAGAGATTCGAAACGTGCGTTGGCTGGTTTCTGGCGTGAATTCTTGACGAGATTTCGAACCGTTGATCAATAGGCTCAAAGGCTCTTTGATTTCTGCGTGTAGCTCAATCGCGAAATTCGTCGGGACGATACCTCTGCCTTGACGAACAAATAGGGGATCTTGGTATTGATCTCTTAACTTGTTGAGTGCGTGACTCACGGCGGGCGCAGTGATGTTTAACGCGGTAGCGGCATCGTTGACGCTTTTTGATTTCATGACCGCATCAAACGTTTTTAACAAGTTAAGGTCCATAGGCTATCTCTTTGATTTGCTTTATCTTCAATGTAGGTGGATAGCGTAAAGATTTCGAGGATTATTTCTGTCAGGCGAGATTCAAATCATCACCAACGAAAAGACCAGAGTTTGGGTTCTGTTCTTTTCGCTGGTTGAAAAGGGTTATAAACACTGCAGTAAACGCCGAGGTAGCGCGGTTTGATCCATCCAATGATTTGGAATCGACATTGGTGTGTCGTAGTAACTTGCCCCAAGAATGGCACCGAGCGGAATAGCCCGCCCGCTTGAATCGCCGCCACAGTAAATGTTCTCACGCATGGTGGTTTCATAGCTTTCTGAGTTCATCAACAAATGACAAATCACCACAAATGAAGCGTCTAAACCGCAATGCATTCCAACGGACTCCGCAACGCTGGTGGCGCTTCTGCCGCTCATCGCTTCTGCACGTTGAATATCGCTGGAAATCTTTGGAGAAACCGTCTGAGCTGCCATTACACACGCTTTGGGCGCAGCGCCTTGCAATGCCATCTGAATCATCACTGCGACAGCTTGGGCATACATAACAGCGGTGTCGTTGTTATTGGTAACCCGCACGGCGGAATCGACCAGTTTAGCGAGTTTGTCATCATCAGAATGAAAAGCCACCAAAGGAGGAAGCTTAGATAGTGCTGGATTTTGCGTGTCGTCAGCCCCACACAAAGTTACGCGCAGTTCTTTGGCTTCCAACTCATGAATGTTGAGCAATGTTTGCTTAGTCGGTTTGTCTGTATAGCCCTGCCATTTACCACCAAAATCAAACCATTCTCGAAAGGAGCGAATGTAACGCGCCTCGTCGTAGTGTCCGGTTTGAACCAGAGCGTCTAACATGGCAACAAGCTGCGCGCCATAGTGGGTGAGGTCACCGACTTGCTTGCTACCGTGGGCAAAATAACCTTTGTCATGGTATTCAGTTCGGTTAGGTTGATGAAATTCCGGATGCGGAGAACCAAACTGCCTGATGAGTTCTTGATCGTAAAGCCAATGAAATCCGAGAGATGCTGCATCACCGACGAGTGCGCCGATAATGGCATGAAGAGAGCGAGCGTTTCTATGAGTCATCTTGCCACCTTTATCAACAGGGCTACTCAATAAGTCTTACACAGTTTCTTGGTTTTGTAGGGAAATTTTTCTGTTTTGGATCAAGACTATAGTGCTCAATTAACCATTGCTTTACTAGGGTTAAAAAGATTAGGGTTAAAAGCAAAACGCCCCGCGAGTGGTGAGGCGTTGGTTTTAGTGGCGTACTATTAATAATAACGATTAGCTGTAAGCGCGTGCGACACGACCTTCACAATCCAAAGTAACCTGTTCTGCGTAAGCCGGAATGAAAACTGATTGTCCTTTTTCAACTGCGCATGTTTCGCCGTTGGCGTGAGTTAGCACAAGTTTGGTGTCCAGAGGCATAAGGATCTCAGCGGTTTGAACTTCTAGAGTACGCTGGTGAGCTTGTTTAACGATGGCGAATTTGAAATCGTCCACAGGAATTGGGTATTCCAACATATCGTCGATTTCAGTCGGTGCAAGCAATAGGCTGTCTAATGGCTTCTCATTGAAGCGTGTGCACGCAACGAGCTCTTTCACGTCCATGTATTTTGGTGTCAGACCTGCGCGCAGTACGTTGTCTGAGTTCGCCATGATCTCTAGACCTGTACCTTTTAAGTAAGCGTGTGGCGTTTCTGCATCCAAGAACATGGCATCCCCCGGTTGTAGGGTAATCACATTAAGCATCAGTGGTGCAAACAAGCCAATATCGCCAGGGTATTGCTTCTCTAGCTCAAGAATCAGGTTGAACAGAGGTAAGTCGGTGATGCGAGCTTGAGCCAATAGCACCGTCAACGCCATCTCTTTCTGTTCGCCCTCTAGTGACAGTAGACCCGAGAAGAAGGTCGCCAAGCCAGTTGGCGTTTGGTTTGCGATAAGGTCATCCACCAAGTCTTGTAGCTCAGGAATCGCCAGTTCAGAGAAGAAGCTGATGATTTCAACTGTTGGGCGGAAGCCATTCATCGCTTGGTATTCGGTTAGCGCGTAAACCAACTCAGGTTTGTGGTTTGGATCTTTGTAGTTACGGTTTGCTGCAGTTAGGGGAATGCCTTGTTTTTCTTCAAGTGCAAAGCCTAATTCTGCTTGTTGTTTGTTTGGGTGGACCTGAATCGACAGTGCTTTCTCTGCGGCAAGCACTTTAAACAGGTATGGAAGTTCACCAAAACGGTTTGCGACTTCTTCACTCAGAAAGGCATTCATGTCTTGAGCAATCAGTGAAGAGAGTTTGGTCTCCTCACCGTTTACCATCACCAATGAGCAACCGTTTGGATGCGCGCCCATCCATACTTCTGCTTGTGGTTCGCCCGTTGGGTTTTCAATGCCAAACAGTTGGTTAACAGAAGTAGTACTGCCCCAAGCGTAGTTTTGAATCACGTTGTTCATCAGGAAAAACATCGGATGCTTAGCTTGAGTTTGAATCGTTTGTGTATCGGACATCGTTAAATCAGACATAGAGTGTCACCATGAGAGAAAATCATGGCTTGGGCGACATTGCCCAAGCCATAGGAGCCATTTGGGGGTAGGGGCGATTAAGCGGCTGCTTGCATCATTTTTGCTTTGCGAACTTTCTTCAGAGTTACACACGTTACTGCGGTAACCACTGCGCCGGCTGCCATACAAATCAGAGCAAGTACTGGGTGGTTCATCGCGCCAAGTAGAGCGACAACTGGACCGCCGTGAGCAACACTGTTAGTAATGCCGAATGAGAACGCCATTACTGCCGCCACCATTGAGCCAAGTACGTTTGCTGGAATCACTGACATTGGATCTTGCGCTGCAAACGGAATCGCACCCTCAGAGATACCAACCAGACCCATAGCGCCTGCTGCTTTACCCGCTTCGGTTTCTGATTCTTCGAACAGGTCGAACTTACGACCAAGCGCCGTTGCCAGTGCCATGCCTAGAGGTGCAACTGGGATTGCACACGCCATCGCACCCATAAATTGAGTTTGACCACTCGCAATCATGCCTACAGAGAATAGGAACGCGACCTTGTTGAATGGACCACCCATATCGAAGCCAGCCATACCACCAAGTACGATGCCTAGTAGAACGACGTTACCTGTACTCATGCTTGTTAGTAGCGCAGTCAGACCGTCCATTAGGCTTGCGATTGGCGCGCCGATAACGAAGATGAAAAGACCAGCGATGAATAGCGAACCTGTGATTGGCGCAATCATGATTGGCACCAAAGGTTGAATGAATTTGTGGTAGTTAATCGACGTAATCCACTTCACGAAGTAACCCACAAGCAGACCAGCGATGATGGCACCGATAAAGCCTGTACCTGCGTCTGCACCGTAGAAAGAACCGTTGTTTGCAATCCAACCACCGATCAAGCCAGGAGCTAGAGCAGGACGGTCAGCAATCGCGTAAGCAATGTAACCCGCTAGGATTGGGATCATCAGCGTAAAGGCAACCACACCTACGTTGAGGATTTGGTTCCACATGCTGCCTTCAGGAATAGCCATGCCCGCTTCACTTGGTTGACCACCGACTGCAAGAGCAAGTGCAATCAACAGACCACCTGTGACAACGAATGGGATCATGTGTGATACGCCGTTCATCAAGTAGCGGTAGAGGTCCGAGCGAGCCTGAGAGGCTTTGTTTGCAACAGACGCTTGTGCATTGCTGCTTGCTTCTGCTTGGTATTCTGGAGCGCTTAACGCTTCGTTAATCAGACCTTGTGCATCACGGATAGGTGCTTTTACGTTGGTTTTAACCACGCGTTTGCCCGCAAAGCGGTTCATGTCGACTTGCTTGTCACATGCCACGATGATTGCGTCTGCACGCTCGATTTCTTCTGCGGTTGGGCTGTTTTTCACACCGATTGAACCGTTCGTTTCAACCTTGATTTCGTAACCCATCGCCGCTGCACCTTTCTCTAGCGCTTCTGCCGCTAGGTAAGTGTGCGCAACGCCCGCAGGACAACCAGTAACACCAATGATGAAGCCTTGGTTTGCTGGTGCGTCTGTCACTGCTTGCGGCTCTTCTTTAGCAAGTAGGAGTGCCAGTGCGTCTTGGCTGTTTGCTGCACCTAAGAACGCATCAATGAAACCATCTTCAATCAGTTTTGAAGACAGCTCTGCAAGTACTTCGATATGGTGGTTATCGCCACCGTCTGGAGAAGCGATCATGAAGAACAGTTTTGAAGGCAAACCGTCTTCTGCGCCGTATTCGATACCTGATTTGCTTACGCCGATCACAACCGCTGGTTCAAGAACCGCTGCGCTTTTCGCGTGTGGGATAGCAACGCCATCCTCAAATCCGGTGTTACCTAATTCTTCACGTGCTTTTATATCTGCAAGAAATTGCTCTTGGTCTGAAATACGACCTTGGGCGTGTAGAACTGCAACCAGTTCTTTAAATACGTCTTCTTTTGAAGTCGCTTGAAGATCAAGCTTAATCAAGTCTTCATTTATTAGTTTGGTGATCATTGTCGAACCCCTATAAATATAATTTTTATTTCAGGGGTATTTTGAAATTAACCAAGCGGAGACAGTAGTGAAGAAAAAATGCATTTACTGGACGATTGTAACCGCCCGACTAGAGTGTGATGTAGATCGTCTACTGGATAAACTTACTGCATATCTGTGACATTATGTGGAAGTCGATGAACCATAAGTGAAATGTGTTATTGCTCCCATATATAAGGGTTTGAAGGCTTTGTTGATGATTTGCTAGACTGGATAATTGATGCGTTAACTGGATTTTTGTAACCTTAAAATGGAAGTGTGATTTTGCTCAATAGCACAAAAATCCAGTAGGGTGTATATCTATAGGTATAGCATCATGGATGCGTGTTTAAGAGTACGTAAAATGATTTTTCATGATTTGATTTCATCAGTATTAAACGAGCGAGAACCATTCCACAATATATGGTTTGCTGGTGATTTTCATACACCACCTGAATTTAGCTATCAGGTTAACTTCCCTCGATTAGAATTGGTCTTATCTGGTGAATATATTAATGAAATGGAAAGTCATGATCGCAAAGTGACGCATATCGTGGCGAAAACCGGTGATGCGATATTTATTCCACCTAACTGTTGGAATAAACCTGACTGGGATACAGACTGCTCGGTATTAAGTATTCTCTTTGGTCGCCGTCAATTGGGTTTGAGTCTCGTGTCCAAACGTAAAGGGGAAGCGAGCTTTTACGATATTCAAAAACACAGTATTCAAACTCGTTCTGGATTTGCCATTGATAATATCTTGGAAGCACTGAGTTCATTGGCTCGTGAGTGTAATAAGAAGCCAATGGATGAGTTACTGCTGCAAGCCTTGTTGCAATACGCTAAGTCGATGTTAGATGCACCTATTGAGACGCAGGCACACAGCCGAGTGCAAGATCTGTATCAGGGCATTTGTATCTACATCCAAGAGAACTTCCACCGCCCAATCACACGTGACAGTATTGCGTCGAGGTTCAGCATCTCTTCTAACCATTTGTCGCGTTTGTTCCGTCAGCAAGGTCACATGACGTTAGCCGATTACATTACGTGGGTACGGGTAGACCGCGCGAAGTTTATGCTCAAGAAATACAACTTTAAGTTGAATGAGGTATCGGTGCGCTGTGGATTCAAAGATGTGAACTACTTCTGTCGAGTCTTTAAGAACCGCACGGGCAGAACACCGACTGAATATCGCGGTTCAATTTAAAGCAAGTAAAGATTAAGCGAGCAGCCTCGACATGGCGTACATCAGAAGCGCCTGCAAGTCGACGCTGCTTTTTGTTAGCAGTAAACGTTCAGCCATTTGGTCGGTCAGCAGGTTACGAGTTAAGTTGGTTGCCGCGATGATGTGCTCGCGTGTGGGCTTCGCTGGCATTACTAATGCTATAGCAAGATGCACCTCACCCATTTTGGATGCCCAATCCATCGGAATCTCGTTCGCGATAACTGCAACAGAAATGTGGTCTACACCTTCGAACATGACATGGGGCAGGGCAATGCCTGGTGTTACTGCGGTTGAAGATCGTTCTTCGCGTTTGATAAAGGCGAGAATGAGTTCGTCTGGGTGAATCGGATGAATAAGCTGAGCTAGCCCTTTCAAGCACTCAAATTTCGTGAGCTCGGTGTGCGCTTTGGCGTAATGCCATTGGATTTCACACGGTGGGCAAATCTGGGGAAGTCGCTCTGCAAGTTGGCTTGAGAACTCGTAATTAATGTGGGAACCCACAACGGTAAAGTTTTCAGCAATGATGTCTTTGATAACGAAACAGGCAAGCTCGGCATCAATACCGATGGCAGTGATTTGGCACAGGTCGCCTTGCTGCAAGCCGACCTGTAAAACCGCGACTGACTTGGTGAGTTCAGCGATGCGGTTTTGGGTTATGTTGATGATGTGTATCGTGCTTTTGAACTTTTTGGCGACGCGATTGAGGGGCTGCGCTACGTGAGCACTGGCATTAATATCGTCGACAAAAAAGGTGATTTGGTATTCGTTCATCAGCACAGCGTATCATCGACAGTGCACGAGGAACACTTTATCGACATTGAGTAACACATCTTCAATTGGGATTTGGACTTTGTTGGTGCCTTCAAAGCGGGCTGGTTGTTCAATCTCAATATCGGACACAATTAAGACACGATCCGCCTGTGCAATGTCGTGGGGAGTGAGCTGATTCTCAATACCCATCGCACCTTGCGTCTCGACCTTAATTTGTACGTTATGCTTAGGCGCAGCTTTCATTAGAGCATCTGCCGCCATATAAGTATGAGCGATGCCTGTAGGGCACGCTGTCACCGCTACGATTTTCATGTTCTATCCATTTTATTTTTTGTGGATTTTAGCATAGTGGTCGACGAAAGGATGGATTTAAAGCAGATAATCGCAAGAGCTCTATCACAGTTTAAATCTCATGTTACATTAATCCAGTTAATGCACTTTTTATCCTGTATTGAAAACAGAAAGTGTTGGTTACTCTGTACACAGTCATAGATGGAACAAATAACTCATGACTCACGAGCGTGAACATTGCAAGGTACAAACAATGGACATATTAAACCTTATTGAGCCGGAAACCATTTGCTTGGATTTGCAGGCTCAAACCAAAGATGAAGCGCTCAAAGAGCTCGTCGAATTGTTGGACGCGGCGGGCAAGCTCACTAGCAAAAGTCAGTTCTTGGCGGACATTTGGAAACGAGAAGAGATTGGCAATACCGGCTTTGACGAGGGTATTGCCATTCCTCACGCCAAAAGTAATGCGGTCGCTAAACCCGCGGTCGCAGTAGGCATCAGCCGAAAAGGGATTGATTACGGTGCCGATGACGGCGAACTGTCTGACGTATTTTTTATGCTGGCTTCTCCGGATGGGGATGACCACCACCACATCGAAGTCTTGGCACAAATTTCCACCAAAATCATTGAAGATGGTTTCGTCAATAAGTTAAAAGCGGCGGAGTCAGTGGAGGAAGCGCGCGAGCTACTTACCGATATTCAATCGAACACGAATGACTCTGGTATCGATCCTTTAGAGTTTGCGTCTGAGCCACTCAGCCCTTGGGCGCAGAAGCTCGGAAGAATGAAAGAGCACTTGCTGTTTGGCACCTCTCATATGATTCCGTTTATTGTCGCGGGCGGCGTATTGTTGTCTTTGTCTGTGATGATTTCAGGCCATGGTGGTGTTCCGGAAGAAGGTATTTTGGCAGATATCGCTGAGATGGGTATCGCAGGTTTGACGCTGTTTACCGCGGTATTGGGTGGTTACATTGCCTATTCGATTGCGGATAAGCCGGGTCTGGCTCCGGGTATGATTGGCTCATGGATTGCGGTTAGTCACTACAACACCGGCTTCTTGGGCGCGATTGTGGTCGGATTTTTCGCCGGCTTTGTGGTTTGGCTGCTGAAGAAGATTCAATTGCCGGACAGCATGAGTTCGCTCGGCTCGATCTTTATCTACCCACTGGTTGGTACGTTTGTCACCTGTGGCGCAGTGATGTGGGTGATTGGTTCACCTATCGCCAGCGCAATGACGACCATGAACGATGTGCTCACGGGTATGGCGGGCTCTGGCAAAGTGATGTTGGGCACTGTACTGGGTGCAATGACTGCGTTTGACATGGGCGGCCCCATCAACAAAGTGGCGACCTTGTTTGCTCAGACACAGGTGAATACTCAGCCGTGGTTGATGGGTGGTGTCGGTATTGCGATCTGTACCCCGCCTCTGGGCATGGCGTTAGCGACTTTCCTATCGCCAAGTAAATTTAAACGTGATGAGCGTGAGGCCGGTAAAGCGGCGGGCATCATGGGTATGATTGGCATCAGCGAAGGGGCGATTCCGTTTGCTGCCGGAGACCCAGCTCGCGTCCTGCCTGCGATTGTCGCTGGTGGCATTGTCGGTAACGTGATTGGTTTTATGTTCCATGTCATTAACCACGCTCCGTGGGGCGGCTGGATTGTACTGCCTGTTGTGGATGGCAAGATTGGCTACATAGTTGGCACAATCGCAGGCTCGTTTACCACAGCATTGATTGTTATTGCGCTTAAGAAGACGGTCACAGAAGACGACAGTCCGGTTGGTCAATCTCAAGCTTATACGTCTGTGCAAGGTGAGGGTGAGGCAGATATTCTTGCCGTGACATCTTGTCCATCAGGTGTGGCACATACCTTCTTAGCAGCGAAGTCATTAGAGAAAGCCGCCTGTGCGTTAGGCATTAAGATCAAGGTCGAAACGCAAGGTGCGAACGGCATCATTAACCGAATCACCGACAAAGATATCGCCAAGGCGAGGTTTGTAATCTTTGCTCACGATGTGGCCATCAAAGAGCCGGAGCGATTTAGAAAAATGAAGGTGTTGGATGTCAGCACTAAAGACGCGATGCTCAATGCCGCAGCACTGTTGCAGGCGAAAAGAATCCCTTAAGTATGTAGCCCCCTAACTAAGGCTATCTGCTAGTTAGCTCCATCATTTTTGATGGAGCTTTTTTTATCCCTTAGAAAAGTGCTTAACCAAGAAATCAATGAAAGTGCGAATGCGCTGAGGTTGGTACTCACTATCTTTGTAAACCATGTACATTGGTAGCTTAACTGATTGATATTGCGTTAGTACTTGAATCAACTCACCGTTATTAAGCTCTTGTTCTACCATCCATTTTGGCATTGCAGCGATGCCTTGCCCAAGCTTTGCCATTTGCACCAGCATCTCAGGACTATCACTTCGAACCTGCTCTTTCACTTTGACTTTAATGGCTTCATCACCATCGCTAAAACGCCACAGGTTAGACGGATTGGAGAGTGAGTAGGTTAAGCAAAGATGTTTGCTCAAATCGTTGGCGGTATGGATAGGTTTGTTCTTGTCGAGGTAGCTGGGAGACGCGAAGTAAACCAATTCGTTATCCATCAACCAACGCGCTTTTAAACCCGAGTCTTTTAGATAGGCGGCACGAATCGCGATATCAACATTGCCTTCAACTAAATCGACAAACTTGTCCGAAACTGACACATCAACACTGAGCTCCGGATGTTGGTTGAGAAACTCATTCAGTGGCGCAGATAACAAGCGAACGCTAAACGCACTCGGCACTGAAAGCTTGAGCTCGCCAGAGACCGACGCTTGCTCTTGTCTAAGCTGCGATTCGAAGGAATCCATTTGTTCTGTGAGTGTCTGCGCCAATTCGAGATATTGCTTTCCACCAGAAGTTAAGCTGATAGCGCGAGCATGACGATGAAACAAGGTGATGCCGACTTCACTCTCAAGCCAAGCGATCTTCTTGCTTACCGCACTCTGAGTGGTATTGAGTTCGTTAGCCGCGGCAGTAAATGAACTTAACTGAGCGACACGAGAAAAGACTTTCAAACAATCAAATTTATCCATGACGCATTCCTGTTTGGAATGATAAGTAGCTAAATACTACTCTCCTTAAGTTTTAAGTGGAATGCTTTAATATTTCCATTATCTGTTCGGGAGTTAAAATTATGGTGTTGATTCAAGGGTTGTTAATCGCGTTTTTCTTGTTTGCCAGTTCCATCAAAATCATCGGTTGGGTGAAGCCGATTTTTGAGCCGCAGCTCGCTTTCTTTCATAAATATGGATTGAACCGTGCCGCTATGTTTTTGGTTGGACTGGTTGAGGTAACGGGTGCAATTTTGATGTTAATTGGCTTGTTATCGACGAACAACTTGTTAAGTGCGATAGGTGCAAGTTTTATTGTTTTCACCTCCGTTGGTGCGATGCTTTTCCATTTTCGTTTTGATACTTGGAAAGATGCGATTCCGTCAATGGTGACGCTTTTATTATCACTTTTGGTGGCTTCGCCTTTAATTGAGTTTGTTGCGCTTATTTAAGACGAAATTATTGCAAGTAATGTTCTGAAATCTTTAGTAACATGTTTCAAATATTAACTGTTTCAAATAGTAATAGTTTCAAAACGTCACTTATTTCGAATTCAAGGAGGCTTGCAATGGAAAAACTAAGAGTAGCATTTATTGGTCTGGGTGTGATGGGATACCCAATGGCTGGTTACCTAAGTAAAGCGGGCTTTGAAACCAAAGTATACAACCGCACAAAAGCCAAAGCCGATAAGTGGGCTGAAGAATACCAAGGTGTGGCTTGTGAAACACCACGTGAAGCGGCAGAAGGCTGTGACATCGTTTTTACCTGTGTGGGTAATGATGATGACGTTCGTAGCGTTGTTTACGGTGAAGAAGGCATTCTGGTTGGCTTGAAAGCGGATGCAGTGCTAGTGGACCACACAACGACTTCTGCAGACCTAGCGGTTGAGCTGGCTGAAGCGTGTGTTAAGTACGGCAATCACTTCATTGATGCGCCAGTTTCTGGTGGTCAAGCGGGCGCAGAAAATGGTGTTCTAACCATCATGTGTGGTGGTGAACAAAGCATTTTTGAACGTGTCTCTCCAGCGATGGATGTGTACGCGAAGCAGATGACGCTACTGGGTGAAAACGGTCAGGGTCAACGTTGTAAGATGGTAAACCAAATCTGTATTGGTGGCGTTTTACAAGGTCTGAGTGAAGCTTTGCTGCTGGCACAAAAGTCAGGCTTGGACATCGCTCAAGTTGTAGAAACGTTGAAGCACGGCGCTGCAGGTTCATGGCAGATGGAGAACCGCGCAAATACGATGGCGGAAGATAAGTTCGACTTTGGCTTCGCTATTGATTGGATGCGCAAAGACTTGGGTTTCTGTCTGCAAGAAGCAGAGCGAGTGGGTCTAGAGCTTCCACTGACTAAGAAAGTGGATGAGCAATACGCAGACCTTCAACGAGATGGTTTAGGTCGCATGGATACATCAGTACTGATCAAAGCGGTCGCTAAAAATCAGTAGTTGATGAATCAGTAATAGATAAACAGTTCTTTGGTATCAAAGAGCTTAAAGAAATCTAAGTTAATCATAATGAATCTCCTTGAGCATGGTTTGTGACTAGTGATTAAGGATTAGTGATTTGAAATCAGGAGGTGCTGTAGGGCACCTCCTTTTTTATGTCTTTTAATCACACAGTGTGATGATTACCGCGTTCGCTTACTTGTTTAAGCCTAGTGCAATCTCAAGACCTTTGCCGTACGCTTCGTCCGCTTGGTATGCGTGTTGAACGTGGCGTTGTTGGATGAACTCTGGCACACCGTCCATTGCGCGAGCTGTGTTGTCGAACAGAGTTTGACGTTGCTCTTCGCTCATCAGACGGAATAGGTCACCCGCTTGGCTGAAGTAGTCTTCGTCTACACGGTGATCGTAGTGATCAGCGTTGCCGTTGATGCGTAGAGGTGGCTCAGAGTAATCTGGTTGCTCTGCCCATTCTTGTTTGTAGTTTGGCTCGTAACCTAGTGTTGAACCAAAGTTGCCATCAACGCGCATTGCGCCATCGCGGTGGTAACTGTGAACAGGGCAACGAGGCGCGTTCACTGGGATTTGATGATGGTTCACACCTAGACGGTAACGCTGAGCATCGCCGTAAGCGAACAGACGACCTTGTAGCATCTTATCTGGAGAGAAGCCGATACCAGGTACTACTGCTGCTGGGTTGAACGCTGATTGCTCAACTTCTGCGTAGAAGTTTTCTGGGTTACGGTTCAGTTCGAACTCACCAACTGGGATCAGTGGGTAGTCTTTTTGAGACCATACACGTGTTAGGTCGAATGGGTTGAAGTTGACTTCATCCGCTTCTAACTCAGGCATGATCTGTACGTACATCTTCCATTTAGGGAAGTCTTGACGCTCAATCGCTTCGTAAAGGTCACGGTGATGGCTTTCGCGGTCTTTACCTACGATTGCTTCTGCTTCTTGGTCAGTTAGGTTTTTGATGCCTTGCTGAGTTTTGAAGTGGAATTTCACCCAGTAACGCTCGTTTTCTGCGTTGATGAAGCTGAATGTGTGGCTACCAAAACCATGCATATGACGGTAAGAAGCTGGAATACCACGGTCACTCATTACGATAGTCACTTGGTGGAATGCTTCTGGTAGTGATGTCCAGAAATCCCAGTTGTTGGTAGAGCTACGCATGTTAGTGCGAGGGTCGCGTTTTACTGCGTGGTTTAGGTCTGGGAATTTTAGTGGGTCACGTAGGAAGAATACTGGTGTGTTGTTACCAACCAAATCCCAGTTACCTTCTTCAGTGTAGAATTTTAGTGCGAAACCACGGATGTCGCGTTCTGCGTCTGCTGCACCGCGCTCACCAGCTACAGTAGTGAAGCGAGCGAATAGTTCTGTTTTTTTGCCAATGTCAGAGAAGATTTTAGCGCGAGTGTATTTTGTGATGTCGTGCGTTACTGTGAACGTACCGTAAGCACCAGAACCTTTTGCGTGCATACGACGCTCAGGGATCACTTCGCGGTCAAAGTGTGCCAATTTTTCAAGGAACCAAACGTCTTGTAATAGTTGAGGGCCACGAGGACCTGCAGTCATAACGTTTTGGTTATGTGCGACAGGGCAACCTGCTGCTGTAGTCAATTTCTTGCTCATTTGAATTTCCTTGCAATAGTGATAATAAATCTTGTCTTTTGGATGAATCCGAAAGTTATGCGAGGAGAATAACGCTGCAATTGAGAAGAAAAAAACTGTTATTAGCAATCAGTGTGATAGGTATCACCTATGCTTTAAGTGCTTGTTAATTAATGGCTTTATGTCAATTAGCATTATTTGTCGTGTGGATTATAAATGGTATTCAGGCATGCTTGTTGTGAATGATTTCTGTCTATTTCAAAAATTCCCGAAATAGACAGAAATTCTCAACGGTTTGAGAAGGTTTCAACTCGATTAACTGAATTTCACTTCAAGTTCTTCTGCTTTAGTAAACGCAGGATGAGTCGCGAGCTGTGCACCATAACGTTGGATGTTTGGGAAGCGCTCAATGACGCCAAACTTGTTTAGGACATCGACGACAAAAGACATCATGAAATCCGCGCCTGTTAGTCGCTCTTCTACAAAGTAGGTTTTCCCTTCTAGGCTTTGATCAACGTAGCCCATGACTTTCATGGTTTCCGCATCGGCGTAATCCGCAAGGAAATTGGTCTGTGCGCCATCTTTAGCAACAAACATCTTGAGCAGCAGGGGAACCATGGCTGAGCTCTCTGCAAAATGCAGCCATTGAATGTACTGCGTGTAAGCTTTGCTGCCACGCTCTGGTGCAAAACGTCCATCTGCATACTTTTCAATTAAGTATTCAGTGATAGCACCAGACTCTGTAACGATCTCGTCGCCATCTTCCAATACAGGTGACTTGCCGAGTGGGTGAATGCTCTTGAGCTCAGGTGGTGCAAGGAAGGTGACGCTGTCACGAAGGTAAGGCACGATCTCGTAGTCCACTCCCAATTCTTCTAACAACCAAATGATGCGTTTTGAGCGAGACTGATTTAAATGATGCAGTTTAATCATGGAAGAATCCTTTCTTATACAGGTTGATTGGTTTGAATAACAAGCTTGCCGAAGTTTTTGCCTTCCAGTAGACCGATGAATGCCTCTGGCGCGTTTTCTAAACCTTCTACTAGATGTTCGCGATAGTGGATTTTGCCTTCTGCTAGCCATTGGCTAACATCTTTGACGAAGTTTGTGTAGCTTTGCTCGTAGTGGTCAAAAATGATGAAGCCTTGCATCTTGATGCGTTTAACCAGAATGTTACCCATCAGCATCGACATACGATCTGGACCTTCAGGTAACGCTGTCGCGTTGTATTGAGAAATCAAACCACAAAGTGGCACGCGAGCGCCGACATTTAGCAGAGGTAATACCGCGTCAAAGACCTTACCGCCTACGTTTTCAAAGTAGACATCGATACCTTTGTCGCATGTTGCTGCTAGTTGCTCTGCAAAGTCATCTGCGGTGTGATCAAGACATTCATCAAAGCCTAGGGTCTCTTTTGCGTACTGACACTTCTCTGCACCGCCTGCGACACCGATTACACGACAACCTTTTAGCTTACCGATTTGACCAACCATAGAGCCCACCGCACCAGTTGCAGCTGCGACAACTAAGGTATCGCCAGCTTTAGGCTGACCAATTTCCAATAAACCCACATAAGCGGTAAAGCCAGGCATACCAAGCACACCAAGGGCATAAGAAGGATGCGTCGGCTCACTGCCTAATTTAAACAGACCTTCGCCGTTAGATAGCGCGTAATCTTGCCAGCCAGTGTAAGCTACCACCCATTCGCCAGTTTGGAAGTCAGAGTTTTTCGATTCCAACACCTGACAAACGGTCCCGCCAACCATCACATCGTTTAGCTCTACAGGATCAGCGTAGGATTTGCCTTCATTCATACGGCCGCGCATATATGGGTCAAGAGACAGATACACGCTGCGCAAAAGCACTTCACCTTCACTCGGAGTAGGGATGGCAGTTTGTTCTAAACGGAAGTTCTCTGGGACTGGCGAACCTTTTGGACGGTTAGCCAATACGATTTGACGGTTGAGCGTTTGGGTCATGGTAAGTTCCTATATTAATTATTAGACCAGTCGTCTAGTTTTGATTCCTAAAAAATCCGCCGTACTTTTTGGGTAAAGATAAGGCGGATTAAGTGTGGTTCGTTATTTGCCTTTTAGCATACTTTGAGTGCTCTCAAAGCTACGCATTAAACCGGAACGATCTTGATACAGTTTGTTGAGTAAGCTTGCGCCAATCCATTGATGGTAAATCAAATGGGCGGTTTGTTCTGCTGACTCAACTTGGATAGAGCTGTCTTCAATGCCCGCTTGGACACAATCTTTGATGGCTTTCACTACTTGAGTGGCACCCAAAGCCAGTTTTACGCGCATTGCTTCTGAAAGATCAGAGACTTCAGCACTCAACTTCACGACCAAGCATTTGTTGGCGTTACATTGGCCATTTTCAATCGCCATCCAGCGTTCGAAATAGCTCAAAAGGCGGTCGCAACCAGAGCCTTCACTTTCAGTAAAGTGGGCTGTGATCATCTTAAGGTAGCGAGAGAAGTAATCTTCAATCAATGCCTCACCAAATTGCTCTTTCGACTTAAAGTAATGGTAGAAAGAGCCTTTCGGCACATCCGCTGCCTTTAAAAGTTCTGAGAGCCCAACGCTCGTAAAACCTTTGGTCACTACCAATTGGTAGCCGACATCGAGAATGTGTTGGCGTGTATCGTTCGTTTTTGCGTTCATGAGCAATACTATAAAAGCGATTAGACCAGTCGTCTAGTGAATTGTGGTTCTTACTTGATCAGTTCGTATTCAATCACATACAGTTCATCGATATTCGGATAGATCTCGCGAATAAGCTCTTTCAGTTTTGGCAGTTCAATCGCTTCTTGTTCTGCGTGGAACTCATTGATGTCATCAAATTTCAGTGGTGCAACTGATAGGATTTTGATGTCACACACCTTGCGGTCTGTTTCTAGGGTGAACACTTCCACTTCAGTGTTTGGCACGTAGTGGCTTTCTGATTCATCACGAATCGTGATCGTCTTTTTACCCGCAGTGATAAGTGGTGTTAGGAATTCAAAGAAAGTGATTTTAGTTGGATGTGAAGACATAACCGATGCTCATATTAATGTAATAGGGCGAGAGTATATCTCGCCCTTTAAGAAAAATATCCAAAAAAGTGCTAACCGAGGAAACCTGCGCTGAGTCGCTATTTCGAGGAGCGCAGTCGGTAGTAGGTCTCGGTATGATTGCCACTTTTCGCTTTAACGTTATTGGTCTTTCCCTGTTCATTTTTTACGGGGCTGAAGGTTAAAATGATGCCGAAAGCTTTGTTCTCGAACTCGTTTTCCGTCATTGGAATGAAAGTAAATGAAGGTTGACCTACCATCTGAGCTTTTAATGCCCCATCATCAATAAACACCTCTACTACCTTTTTGCCATCCAAGGCTTTGTATGTTCCAGTGAAGGCCTTAAGTTGCCCTTCATTCATTGTCATGTTTGGGCGGTCATAATCTGGCAATTCAACCTTCTCGCCAAAGTATAAACCGATAATATTTCTCACAATATCGTCATAGGTTTCATGAAGTCCGTTGATTGAGATGACAATCGCAACATCTTGTTTGGGGAAGTACAACATTGACGAGCGATAACCTTCCAAGAGACCATCGTGTCCATAGCGTTCCAGTTGCGAGTATTCAGGGCTGTAAATACCAAAATACTCCATCGTCATCATTTGCACTGCCTCTTTCGGGAGCAACTCACCTTGGAACAGTGCTCGAATGAATCGAGAAACATCGAGTGTTGTTGACGTAATGCTCGCCGCTGCACCTGTTACGGTTGGCGACCAGTGTGGTGTGATTGCCACCCATGCGTTGTTCCAGTAATAGAACGAAGTAATGTGAATATCGCACGCCTTGAGATCAAGACAATACTGAGTGTGCGTTAAGTTCAATGGTTGCGTGATTTGAGCGCGGAGTATCTCGTCAAAGCTCTTTCCCGTGACTTTTTCAATGATATAGCCTAGCAAAAGGTAATTTGCGTTTGAGTATTCATATTGACTGCCTGGTGGAAAGTTAGAGGGCAGCGCTGCCAATCTCGCAATCATTTGTGCTTGCGTTTGAGGCTTTGTGTAGTAACTCAGAAAGTCGGGTTCATCAATAAAGTTCACCAACCCAGAGCGGTGTTGGAGCAAATCTCTGATGCTGATGTTCTCAGCGTTGCTAATCTCAGGAAAGAAGTCGTTCAGTTTGGTGTTCAAACTAAGCTTATTTGCTTCAATTAACTGCATCACCATGGTAGCCGTCATGGTTTTGGAGATAGATGCCACTTTGTATGGGCTTGAGCTGTCTGCGGGAACATAACCTCGGCTGGCTAATAAACCAACTTTACGGTTTGAGTAACCGGTTTGTTTGTCCAACACCACGTTACCTTTATCCAAAATAGTGAAGCTGCCCATGGCTTTGTTGTATGTGAAGAGATCGTCGATATAACTGTTGATGACGGTGAGTTTGTCTTCCTGTGCTTGTACTTGTGTTATGCACGAGAGCGTAGCAACTAAGGCAATAGCGGATTTGAATGCAATTCGAGAAAGTGTTCTTTTTAAAATCAAGGCGCTGTACAGAATGGAGAAAGGATAGAGAGAGTATAACGCCTGTGGAGGACAGGCGTGTAGTTTGTCGATTTAGAGTGGCGTGTACGCCGGAAAAATCACTGACTAGCAAAGAGTTTTATAAGTTTTGCACAGAAATAGCCCAAAATGATACCTATCCAGTTGGTGCTTAAGTCATCAAAACTGAATGAGCGAGTTTCGATAAACAGCTGACTAAACTCTTCAAGAGAAACGATACACAGCAGAATAATCAGCAGGCGAATGCCAAACATATCTGCTTTTGTTGCCCTCACCCATTTCGGGAAATTAAACACCGCAAGAAACCCTATCAATAGGCTAAAGGTGAAGTGTAACGTGCTCGAACCACCGACGTAGTTCTCCATGCTTTGATACATGTTATGGTCGATGTCTGAGCTCTTCCAAAGAGATAGAGACACGGTCAGTAGCAATACGCCAATAAAACTAACTCTTGCAATCGTATTTGTCATGTTTACCCCACAGGAAAGAAGCCTAAGTAACGTTTCACAAAATACAGCGCGGCTAGATTTTGAATTGCTAAGCCAATCGCAATGGCCCAAGCTGCGCCTAGAACACCATAGAATTGAGATAGAGCAATTAGCAGCAAGATAGAAACAACACCAGACACGATAGTGATGTATTTCATCGTTTTTTCGTGCCCGCTCATGAGTAATAGGAAACCAACCGAGCCTGTTGCCACGTTGATTAATTGCCCTAAAGATAGTGCGATAAGGAGTGGGGCAGCAGCGACAAATTCTTTGCCAAATAACTGCATCACAAACTCGGGTAACAAGACACAAACAATCACCGGAATCGTTGCGGCTGCGATATTCGCACGGCACGCAAGGCGGCTCAGATTACGTAATCGATCCATCTTGCCCTCTTTGTAGAGTGAGGCAAACATTGGCGCGACAACAAAGTTGATGGTGATGAGGACAAAGCCAATGAGCAATGATGTCCTCTGTGCTGCGGCAAGTAAGCCAAGCTCAGAAGTTGAGATGAAGAAACCCGCAATGACTAAGCTTCCCCACTGGACTAAATTGGTGAAGATACTGCCAATCCAGACTTGTTTGGCTGAATAGGAGAGTTCACTGTTTGCACTCGTTTTTCCATGCTGATATTCGCCAGAACGAACCCATTGAAGCGTCGACTGTAACGCAACAATCGCTGCTGCAATTAAGAGTAAGGTCATCAATGTATCTGTGGTGATCAACAATGATGGCCTTGCAGCAACAATCAACAGCACCATAAGAAAGCTGACGCCCAATTGCAGTGCGATAAGAGATGAAATCATTCTCTTGCTTGCTTGTAGTACTCGACTGTTGGTTTGACCGATCACGAGGAGAGGAATAGCCGCAAGCGCGAATATAAGGGAGAAATCAG
The DNA here is from genome assembly GCF_051122595.1 of Vibrio sp. K4. Classification (NCBI taxonomy): domain Bacteria; kingdom Pseudomonadati; phylum Pseudomonadota; class Gammaproteobacteria; order Vibrionales; family Vibrionaceae; genus Vibrio; species Vibrio sp. K4. Next base: position 2,305,173 of record NZ_CP178578.1, on the reverse strand, counting down.
ATACGTTAGTGGTGTTGAGTTGGCTTGGGAAGGTGATAAACGCCAAGTAAATAAGAGCACAGGCGAGGAAACTGAACAAAAGGCTGCGTACCAAAGCAATCCGATAATTATTACTTTGCTCATTCCTGTTCTGGTTTTTAAACGCGATGGCATTGAACTTAACTAGAGAAATATTGAAGCCCAATTGAGCAATAATGGCGACTAAGGAAACAAGGTTAAACAGATAAAAAAACTGACCCGCAGTGTTGGCGTCAGAGTATCTTGATACTACTAGGGTGAGTAAGAAAGCGAAGAAAGCGGCGAGGGCTTTTACTATCCCGGTCGCGGCACCGAGTGAGAAGAACTGCTTCTTTTCACTCGGTAAGTTTTGGAGCTTTTGACTAATGGATTGAAGCATAGAAAACCTTAGTTATAGATGCTGTTTAACGCCAAACGTTGCTTCTCTTCACTGAAAGCTTCGTTGAGCCCAATCGTGTATGGATGAAAGTCAATTTCATGGTAATGATTGATGCAATGAGTCAACTGCTTCGCCATGTCATGAGGACTTTGTGCTAAGAACGGATAATTCAGGTCTTTCGTTGCGCCGATAGAACGAATCACCATAGGTAAATGCATTTTTGCTGCTTCAAGGATGGTGAGTGGCATTCCTTCCCAAGCGGCGGTGTGCAAATACAAATCTGAGTTTTTCAGTAAGCTCACGACTTCATTACGTGGAATCATCCCTGTTACTGTTATCCCATGACTACGCAACTGATCTTCGAGTTCAGTATCACCTCCGCCAATCCAAGTGATATCGAACTCGCGTGTTAGGTCGGATTGCTTGATATGACTTAACGTGTCGAGCAGGAATTGCGGATCTTTTTGTGGGGCGACTCGGCCAAGCACTACAAGTTTTAAGCTGGATAGCGTTTCGCTTTTTGGTCGTTCGTTACTCTCATAGGTCACGTAGTTATTGAGCAACTCTGCTCGTTTTGCACCAATGCTGACAGCCAAATCGCACTCACGCTGACTGCAACCTGCGACAACATCAATCTTGTTCATTTGGACTTTTTCTAACGTCTTATATACGTAGCGAGCAAAACCGGAGATATCTTCACGCTCAAACGCATAACAATGTGGTGTGTAGATCAAACGGGCATGGCCGATCTTTAGAAAGCGCCCTAAAAAGCCAGCTTTACTAGAATGCAAATGAACGATATCTGGCTTTAATTCACTGATAAATGCATTCGCATCTTTCATAAATTGCAATAAGCCACCTTCGACCCATTTCGTATTTTGGAAGACATGATTACTGGATTCGTTCGTCATGTCATTTGAGCGTGCACGGGCGAGCAATGAGTGCTCAAAAGGTTCGGAGCGTGATGAATGGACGTAGCTATAAAGTGCAGTTTGAACCCCGCCCCCAAAGGCTTCGGTAATGTGTAATACTTTTTTCATGCTGACTTCGTCCCTGGTGTTTGCTTCCACTTATTTTTGAAAGCTTCACGCTCTTGTTCTGAGTAAACATGGCGATAAAGAGGGAGGTCATACATGTAAAAAAGCTTGGAAAAGTCGTAGTGTTCTTTGAAGTACTGGTGGATGTTGGAATACCACTTGTTCTTTGCTTCATTACTGTTTTTAAGAATGAAGTCATCAAGTTGAAGAAACTCACCAATCTCTTGATCGAGTGAGCTCAGTTGCTCACATTTGATCAGAATAACGCTCGCTTGATCGTTGTTAAACGTATAGAAAGGTTGTGTGTTATCCAGTTCTTGGCGTAACACATCAATGTTGAAGTTGCGCTTAAGTTCGTTATCAAACCAGTTAGCGAAGTAATTCAGGTTGATGTAGTTATCGAAGCAATGCTCCAGGTGTTTGTAGGTCACATCCATATCGCGATGAATCGCGTCATTTTTCTTACCTTCAATAAACTGAAGATGTAAGTCTTGGAAAAAGCGAGAGAAAACGGTCGCGATAGGATCACGAACGAGTGTAACGATTTTAATGTGTTCGCGTTTTTGTAAGATGCGTTTACGTTTGTTTAAGACTAAGCGATACATGGCGCGATTTTTAAAATCAAAGAACTTACTTACATCCTTTTTATTGTGATACATGTGAAATTCTTCATGATCATCAAAGGTATGGATGTGGTAACTCGGTATTTTTCTTTCACCTAACGTGTGCTCAATAGACGAAGAGCCGACTTTGCCCATTTGATAAACCAATACGAAATTGTCGGCTTGAAGTTCTCGGTTTTTTTCAAATTGTCGAGAGATTGAATATTTCATTTATCCTATCCTTGATAACTATAAATTCGTTGTTCCGCGGCGTTTATTGATTGTTTGTTATTGGCGGAATCGGTAATTCAGAACGATGGTTATGTTCAGTTTGTTTTTGCTGTTCTGTCTGAAGACTATGATGCCGTTTTTTACTCATCATGACGGGTAGTAAAAGTATTAAAATGATGGTGGTGTTAACGGCAACGAAAAACACCATAATCAGTGCATAGATGGAAAGTAATAGGCTTTTTCTATTGTCTTTCAATGTGTTGAAACAAAACTTCATAAATAAGAAATAACCACCAAACAGCAAAGCGATACCAAGCAAGCCGTATTCGATTGAAGTGTCGAGAATGAAGTTGTGGGTGTAAATCGCGAGCTCATCGTAATTGAAGTAGTTGATCATATAGTTAGGTAGCATCTTTGCCCCAACGCCTAAAATAGGGTGTTGAAGTAAGATGTCTAAGCCATTTGCTAGCAGCAATTTACGGTGTAAATTGGAGACCCAACGAGCTTCACTTTGATTCGCAAACAGGATGTCTTCTTGGGTGATTTCAAGCTTGTCTGCAAATTGATCAAAGCCAAAATAAAGGGTGGTAGAGACGGTTGCCAAGACAATTAAAGCGCTCGCGATTAACACTGTCCATGTATAAGTCTCACTAATAGTCTGGCGTATCAGCCGTTTAATAACCAATTGATCAACAAAGACTAATAAACAGAAACCGAGTAGTGCTTTTCTCTCTTGTGAGAGTAGAAGAAGTGCAAAAGCAAACAGCATTAAGAAAGGGTATGCTCTAATTCGGTCACGATACAAATAGAGCAGGGAACAGAGCACACCGAAAGCATACTTACTTACGCCAAGTAGCTTAAAACCACTGTGGTAACCTTGCACAAAGTGCCATGCTGCCACTAGAGAGCAAATCAGCACAAGACAATAAGTGAGGTATACCATTACCCGCTCATCATCAAATACTCCATAGGCGAACAACACACCTAATAAACTGAGGATCGCTATCCACTGTACCGTCTCGGTAATCAACGGTAGTAGGGGGACACGGTTGAGAAGGCCATTGATAAATACGTAGCTGGTAAACAACAGCAAGAAGCCGATACAAGGGTGAAACAGCTTATGCGCCTTACCTTCAATCACCACAAGCGCCGCTAATCCTAATGACAGCAAACTCGCAATATCAGACGGTGCTAATGCGACTCCGCCAGCTCTAACTTTTACTGGAACAAAGAAAAGAGCCAGAGTTATCGCCGCCAGTAGAGCGATACGGTTACTTGCTGGCGCAAAGTTGTTGGTAAATGCCATAGTATCCATCTCGGAACTTGTCGATAGTGTAGAGCTTGGCGCGATTCACTGAATATTCGCTCGCTTGTTGGTAAAGCTCTGCGGTGTTACATAGCTGCGTGAGCTTCTCGGCTAGTTGGTCTGGTTGGCCGACTTTGAACAGGTAAGTATCGCTACCCATGACTTCATCTAGCCCAGGCACATCAGAAGAGAGAACAGGTAAACCGGCTGCCATGGCTTCAACCGCTGCTAAACCGAAGCCTTCCACATGTGAAGACTGAACGTATACGTCCATATCAGACAAGAAGGCAGGAATGTCCGAGACAACACCATGGAAGTGAATACGCTGAGTAATATTGAGTTCTTGGCTTAGAGATTCGAGTTCACTCCGCTTAGCGCCATCCCCTGCTAAGTGGAGATGATAGTGTGAGGGGAGTTGGGCTGTGGCGCGAATCAGCGTTTCATGGTCTTTGTGTTCATGCAGACGACCCACCATTCCGATGTTGATTGTCGATTTGCCCACAAGTTGACTGCCTGATTTTACCGTAAGAGGAAAGCGAGCTAAATCCACACCGTTATGCACGACACGGTATTTATGTTCAAAATGCGGCATAAACTTAACCAGCTCTTCTTGAACTTTTTCACTGATGCTTACTGTAAGGTTATGACCGCGATACAGCAGGAATTCCATAAACTTAAATAATGGGTAGTCACGACGGCGATTATATGAGCAATGCTCGGTCTGAATTCGCTTTTTACCCACAGCGAGTAATGCAAGGTAGATTGATGGGTATAAATGCCCATGCACGAGATCTGGCCAGCGCAATAGCGTCCATTTCTCTTTGAGGGAGAGGGTTTGCCAGTTAAAGCATTCAATGTTCTTGGAAGAGAGTTGCTCTAAATAGTCGTTGTCATCACAGAGTACGAGAACTTTGATCTCATACTCAGATGTGTGCTCCATAACCAAATCAACGAGAAACTTTTGAGCGCCGCCGTTCTTAGATAAATCATTGATAATGTGAAGTATTTTAGTTTTCATGACTTGGCCGCTAGATACTTTTGTTTGAACTTTTCAATTTCAGGCGCGGTAAAGAAATGCCTAGTCAGCGTTGACGAAAGCATTTCTTCAACAAACTCGGATTTTGGCTGGTATGAGCTTTTAAACTCTTTAATCAATGGCGAATACCATTTGTTGTCGGCTTGGTTTTCGTGAACGACGGTGACCTCTTGTTGCAGGAATTCACTAATGGCTTGTTGTGATTGATCGAGCTTATCGATACGAATCACCATGAGTGAGAAGTTACGATTTTGATAGGTCTGATAACCAAGCTCTTGATCGAAAGGCTGTGCAAAAACATCGATGCCTGTCAGTGCTTTGATTTCATTATCAAACCACTGGAGCGGATATTGGTGGTTTACGTGCTCTTCAAACGCTTCATGAAGCAATTGAGGACGCTCGGAACGCACTGCACTGTCGTCTTTCAGGTATTTATCCGCCATCCAAAACGGCAGTGATTGAAAGAACATAGAGATGTTTCGGCCCACTGGTTCTCTCACTAGGGAGATAATACGTACTTGTTGTTTACGCTTAAGCAAATTGACCATGATGGTTCGTTTCAAAATGCGTTTCACATGGTTAGTGATGGGTTTATGCAGTTGAGCTCGAACGGGTGAAATCTGTTTGCCAGCTTCAATCGACATCAAATCGTGCAGGTGAAGTGAATTTGGGATCGACTTTTCCAGTGCGCTAGAGCCCACTTTGCCCATTTGATAAATGAGTACAGGTTCTGCTTGGCTTTTGAGAAGCTGATACCACTGCATACTTTGATTAGTAGGCGTATTTTTGGACATAAAGCGCTTCTCCTTCCTTAGATTTTGCTTGAGTGATCAGAACGCCAAGTGATGGTATTGAATGTTGAATTTGTTTGGATAACGCTACGTTAACCAGTGATGCTTTGGTGGATTCAGATCGAATGACCGTAATCAGCCCGTTGGCTTTTTGGCCAAGGATTAACGCATCGCTCACCGAGAGCAGTGGCGGGGTGTCGATGATGATGCGGTCGTATTTACTCTTGAGGTATTCAAGAAGTTTTTCGAACCGTTCGGAAGCTAATAACTCTTGCGGGTTTGGCGGAATAATGCCTGCTGGCAATACATCCAAGTTCGCTTCGTCACTACGAACAATACACTCACTCAAAGGCGTATCCATGGTGAGGATATTAGTCAGCCCCGGGTTTGATTCAGGAAGATTGAATCGCTTAGCCAATGATGGTCTGCGTAAGTCGCAATCAATAAGTAGCACCTTCTCCATCGTTGAGAAAGAAACGGCCATATTGATGCTGGTGGATGTTTTTCCTTCTTCCGGTATAGCAGAGGTGAAGGGCAACACTTTTTGTTTCGTGTTGGTTAATCTCAGCAATAGTGAGGTTCGAACCGAGCGACAAGCTTCACTAAAGAGCTTTTCATCCTGATCTAAGTATGCCGAATAGGTCACTCCGCCTTGTTTTAAGCTGCGTTTTTTCACCTTTGGAATAGTGCCAAGACAAGTGACGCCAAGTTTGTCTTGTACATCCGATGAGGTGCGAATCACTTCTCGTAATGTTTCCAAGATGATCACAAGCGCGCACGCGATAGCGAAGCCAAAGAGGGTCGCTATCAGGACTAACTTCATGCGTTGAGGAGCGATAGGGAAGAGTGGCACGATTGCAGGATCGGTAAATCGCGCCGTAACGTTTTTGTAATCGCTGGTCGCGTTCGTCTCTTTTTCGCGGTTTAAGAATGCTTCGTACAAGTCTTTGTTTGATTCCACTTCGCGCTTGAGTTGCTCGTAGCGCGCTTTTTGTGAGCCCAACATTTGGAAATCAGACTTTTTACTGTCTAGTTCTGCTCGTAATAGATCTTCTTGTGACTTAGCAGCGAGTAAGTCTTGTTGTTTACTAAAGGAAATTTCGCGAATCAGTCGTTGCGTTCTTGCTTGAATCGAAGTTAACTGTGCTTTCGCTTGGATCATACGATCGTGTTTTGGACCGTATCGTTGAGAGAGTTCAGAGACGTTTTTGGCCGCTTGTGCTTCTGAAAGCTTTAAATCACGGATCTGTGCTTGGTTGGCAAATTCGTCGATCGACAATAGGCTATCTAAGTCTTGAGATGACTTACGTTTTAGCAATTCGATCAGCGTTTGGGCTTCGATACGTTTATTGACTGCGGCGTTCAATTTACGGTTGAGTTCTTCGAGTTCATTGGCGTAAATATCATCAATGCCATTAATATCGATGAGTCCTTCCTGCATCAAGAAGTCTTGTAAAGCTTGTTCAGAAGCTCTTAATCGTTCTTCAAGCTTCTGTGAGTTATTGGTTAACCAAGTCGCTGCATTTTGTGTCACAACGAGCTTTGCTTCGAAGTTAGCGTCGATATAAGCCTGACCAACGGCGTTTGCGATGGTTGTCGCTAATTGAGGGTCAGTCGAGCGGAAACGAATTCTCACCAACTGAGTATTGCGTACAGGCTCAATCTCAAGTTTTCTCTTGAAGGTCTGGAGTGCTTGATAATAAGGTTTAGTGTGTTGCGAGGTTTCCTTTGGATTCGGTGCAACATGAAGTAAGTCCTGTACAAATGGGATGGCTTTTACTTCATCTATTTTCTGCTTTAAGCCGCTAGCACTGGTGAACTCGGGATGCTTGGTTAAGTTCAGCTGTGTGATCACTTTGTCTGCGATATGGTTTGATTTCAGGATCGCAATTTGAGTTTGGAAGTACTCTTTTTTGGTCGTATCTACACCGTAAACTTCTTCTATCGAAAGGGCGCTTTTTTGCTCTTCTTGGATAAGAAGGGTTGCCGTGGCTTGGTATACCGACTTCTTAGAGTAGATATACCAAGTACAGGTCAAAGAAAAAATGATGGTGAAAGCGAGGATGCTCAACCAGTTTTTTTTGAGTGTTCTAAAGTGATGCCCAAAACGAATCAACTCGACGTGATTCGAAGAAGGATTAGTAGAATGAGTTCCGTTCATTGAATTGCCTGTCATTAGAAGAAGCTCTGATCGATAAATACAATGTCGCCAGGTTCTACAGAGCGCTGCATGCTGACGCTTTCCACGGTTTTACCCGTGTTGTGTTGGGTTAGGTTAATGCTTTTGCGAGAGGCTCTATCGGTTAAGCCACCCGCAAGCGCGATAGCTTTCTCTATGGTTAAACCGGGTTGATATTCAAATCCGCCAGGTTTTCTCACCTCGCCATTAACGTAGAAAAGTCGAAAGCTATTTATGGTTACCATTACCTTTGGGTTAATCAGGTAGTCGCCTTTTAATCCCGTTTCTATTTCGTATTTAAGTTGTTTAGGGGTTTTGTTGATGGCCTTGATGCGTCCAAGGTATGGGTAATCAAAATAGCCGTCTGAAGTGATCAGGATGTTCTTTATGGAAAGATCTTCTTCACCGTAGACTTGAACCGAGATGGTGTCACCAGTGTCGAGTAAGTAATCTTGCTCATTGGCACTGGCAAAAGAAGGTGTGCTCAGAAGCACAAGTACCAAGCCAAATAACGTTGCTAGTAAGTTCATTCACATTCCTTGTTACAAAGAGAATCGAGCACTAAGGGACCAAACGTTTTGGTCAAAGCTGTAGCCTTGCCAGTTGGAGGTCTTATCTTGGTAGCGCCAATCTGCTTGAAGTAAAACCCATCGTTTGATTTGGTAATCGAGCCCTGCAGAGAGGGCATAGCGGTCTTCTTTACGAGTGATACCGGTGTAGTCATCCTCTTGATAAAGCGCACCTAAGCGTGTCGTGAGATAGCTATTCCAATCGTGCTTGAGGTTTAACTGATAGCGAGTTTGTAAGTCGTAATCACCATCTTGATCTGGGCTCACTGCGGCTTGAGTGGTTTTGAGCGTAATCAACGAGTGCTCTTGAGGTAGCCACTCTAAACCGATGTCCCAACTGAAGCCGTTAAAGGTCTCGCGTTGATGGCTGTCAAAGTCTTTAATTTGATAACCTAAACGGGCGATACCTTTGGTTTTCCCTGTGACTTCCCACTGTGCGCCGGTGTAGTAGAAACCAGAATAACTGTCTTTTGATGGCACTGAAGGATTGTCTGAAAGGTAATCGGTGCTCATTTGTTGAGTACCAACCAACCAATATGTTCTTGGTGTTGCTCGAAGATAAAACTCTAGGTGCGCGTTTGGGGCGCGAAAGTCGTTGTATTTGGTCTTGGCGTCAGGTTTTCCCGGCAAGCCATCACGGTAGTTTTGGTAAGTTTTGTCTCGATAGCCAACACCCAATTCCAGCCTACCTTTTGAGCCTTCAGAGCCAAATACATAGTTTGTTCTCACGTCGTTGCGATGAAACTCAACGGGTTCGTTTAATAAGCTGCCTTGCCCTTCGGTAAAGTCTTCCCCTTTTTCTTCATGCTGCGCGCGAAACTGATAGTCAACCACTAGACTATTGCGGTGGTTGAACTCGAAAAAGTTGGTAAATTGAAAGGTGTGGTCATCGTAATCATTCTGGTCATCGGAAGAGAAACCAGCACTCAGCTTGTACAAGATATTTGCTCGATATTGATTACGTTGAATTTTAGCCAGTAGGGCAGGCTCTACTCCCCAAATGTTTACCGATTCGATGTTCTCTCCACGATCGGCTTTGTTGATGTTGTCATCACCTTCGTAGAACACGCCTAAGGTCGGGATGAACTCAATCCCAGAATCCGTTTTATACGCCATTGGGTCAGCGTTCGCAGAAAGCGAAGCCAAAGCAATCGACACAAAACCGGCCGCTTTTGTCATGTTGATGAACTTAGTACGCATTGGAACCAGTAAACCCTTTGAAAATCGTAAGGAAGATGATCTTGATGTCCATCCAAACTGACCAGTGGTGGATGTAATCCAAGTCGAACTCGACGCGTTTTTCCATCTTGTCGAGTGTGTCTGTTTCACCACGATAGCCATTGATTTGCGCCCAGCCAGTGATGCCCGGTTTTACTTTGTGGCGAAGCATGTATCGGTCGACTATCTGACGATACTCTTCGTTGTGCGAAACCGCATGAGGACGTGGGCCTACGATGGACATTGTGCCTTGAAGAACGTTGATAAATTGCGGTAACTCATCAAGAGAAGTTCGGCGAAGAAACCCACCAAAAGGGGTGATGCGTGGGTCATTCTTGGTGGCTTGTTTAACGTCGCTGCCTTGCTCCATGGTGGTCATTGAGCGAAATTTCCAGACCTCGATTTTTCTTCCATCCAAACCGTAGCGGAATTGTTTGAAGATAACCGGACCTTTAGAGGTCGCTTTTATGCCGATAGAAATGGCGAGCAAAATCGGGGAGATAAGTAGCAAGATGATGCTGGATAAGACGATGTCTTCTAATCTTTTTACCCATGATGAGATACCTGCAAATGGAGTATCAAATACACTCAAGGTTTGAACTTGGCCGATTTGATCCCAACGTGAATGCAGTAAGTTGTAAGTGAAGAAATCAGGGATGAGATAGGTATTAGCAGTGGTATCCGAGAACTGATTCAGAAACAGTGCAATACGTTCATTAGCGTGCATTGGCATCGCGATGTAAACGTAATCGACTTCGCCACGCTTTGCTCTTTCAAGTGCTAGCCCGACGTTGCCTTTGATTGGGTACTCCGACTCAGGTAAACGCTCTTTAGATCGCTCGTCATAGAAACCATCAAACAACACTCCATGCTCAGCATGATTCTTTAATTCGTTGGCAAGGGTGAGGCCATGAGGTGTTTGACCTATGATGATGGCGGTACGTGTGTTGTATCCAAGCTTTCTCATGTAAGCCAGCGCGACTCGAAATAGTGTGCGCCATGAGAGGAGAAGTACAGGCGTAATCAATAGCCAAGTCGCAAGAATATAACGTTCAAATAGAGTATGGACGTGCGAGAAATAGAGAACCATAAATAAGAATGCGCAAGTCACAAGCCATGAGACACAAACGATGAAGACTTGGTCTTTGAATGAGCTGGTTCGCCAAGAACGGTAGAGCTTGCCACTTTCAGCAATGATGAAGAAAGTCACGCTGCTGACGAAAGACAAAATAACGTAGTCCTTTTCAATCGACGTGTTGGCGTCATTCAGAATTAAAAACAGCATGAATGAGACGATGACTGCAAGGTCGGTGAGGCGATAGAGAAATGCAAATTCCACCTCATGAGAACGAATAAGTCCTTTATGTTTCATATCCTAATTTCCTTTTCGGTACGTTACCTTTCCTCAGCGACCGAACTCAATAGTGTTGATTTAGTGTTTGAATAGACAGAGAAGTACTCAGACGACTTGCTTCCGACGTTATAAACTCAGGCTCTTATAATTTTCGAGATAAGTTTAAAAACTCACGTTATTTCGGTAAGTGGAAATAAGAATGAAATTTAGAGGATGGGCTGACTTTGGAGGTTTAAGACAAAGTTGGTACTTAGGCTGTAGGAATGAGAAAAAGTATTATATGGATGGATTTCCCATAAAAATTTAGGCTTATGTGGAGGCTTATCGAATGTATTATTTCTCTTCAATAAAAATAATACGTTAGTGGCGGGATAAAAAAATCCCTCTCGAATGAGAGGGATTGGTAGCAAGCAAAGGTGAAAGAGTTTTTACTCGAAATCTACGCCGTTTTCTTTGTGTAGTCGGCGGCATGCACGGCCATCGCTGTGGAATAGATGACAACGGTACGCAGGGATACCAATTTCAAGTTTGTCACCAGTTTCAACTGGTAGTGTGTCTGGTTGACGGTAGATAACGTCAGCGTCTGCGCCTTCTAGGTTTAGGTAAACCTGAGTTTCGTTACCTAGTTTTTCAACGATCATCACTTCACCGTGAATCGTCGCGTCAGCTTCAACCGCTTGAACTAAGTGCTCAGGGCGAATACCTAGTGACATACGGTCACCACGGTTAACTGTTGTGCCATCGACTGGAATCCAGAACGACACACCGTTAGAAAGTTGTACTTTTACGCGCTCTGCTTCGACTTCTTCAATGAATACACTCATGAAGTTCATTTTTGGAGAACCGATGAAACCAGCTACGAAACGGTTTTGTGGGTAGTGGTAAAGCTCAAGAGGCTTACCAACTTGCGAAACGTAACCGCCGTCTAGAACAACGATTTTGTCTGCCATGGTCATTGCTTCAACCTGATCGTGCGTTACGTAGATCATGGTACAACCAAGTTGGCGCTGAAGTTTCGTGATTTGAGCACGCATGTTTACACGCAGTGCTGCATCCAAGTTTGATAGTGGTTCATCAAGAAGGAATACGTCTGGCTGAGACACTAGCGTACGACCGATAGCAACACGTTGACGCTGACCGCCAGAAAGTGCTTTTGGTTGACGGTCCAGCAGGTGACCAAGCTGTAGGATTTCAGCAGCGTGTTCTACGCGCTTGTCCATTTCCGCTTTATCTGCTTTTGCCAGTTTCAGACCAAATGACATGTTGTCATATAGGTTTAGGTGTGGGTAAAGAGCGTAAGACTGGAATACCATACCAACACCACGTTTGGATGGTTCTACGTCGTTCATGCGCTGGTCACCAATATACAAATCACCTGAAGTAATGTCTTCAAGACCGGCAATACAACGTAGCAGGGTAGATTTACCACAACCTGATGGACCTACGAAAACCACGAATTCACCTTCGTGGATTTCCAGATCTACGTTCTTAGAAATCAGTACGTCGCCATACGCTTTACAAACATTTTTTAACGTGACACTCGCCATGTAGCTCGTCCTCGATCAATTTTTATTATTCACCGCTCATCATTATATGAATTATCTAGCGAGCAGTAACAGTAGGAATCGGTAAGTTATTGTGATTGGTAAGAAAAACAGGGTAGTACTCCAAATGTCCTGAACTGGAGCACTACCCACCATAGCCAAATACGAGTTTCTCTCCCCCACATTATTCGTGTTGTCTCCCCCGTGAAATAATTACCACAAACAACACCAATAATGACATTCCACTCGTATGGCAATGAAAAACCAGCAAATCTTTTTTACCTATAGGGTAGGTACTGCTGGGAAAGGGTTCTTACCATCCACTCTTGGATGACTGCAGTTTCTAAGATTGTGTTCACTGCTACATCCTCCTAATCGAAATAATTGTAGGGGGAGTAGGCAGGGAGGAGGCAAAAAGTAGTAGTAGAGGTGGAGTTGGGCGGAAGTCACATTATTGCGCGACCTAAAGTTGAATTCGATCACAGGAAGTATTCATTTTGTGATTTGAGTCTCTAACCCTTGGCGATTCAGATCACGAAAATACGTCATAATTGCAAGGGCGTAGGGATTAGGAGGATGAGACATATGGGATTATTTCAGATGATATATGTCGAAATACGGCTGAACCTCAATGGACTAGCCCTACATCAAAAATATAAAAAGGATACGAACATGAAAAAATTAAGCGCTGCAGCACTAGGTACTCTTGTTGCTCTGGGCTCTTTCGGTGCAAACGCTGCCATCGAAGAAGGACAACTTACTATCTGGATCAACGGTGATAAAGGCTACAACGGTCTTGCAGAGGTTGGTAAGAAGTTTGAAGAAGACACTGGTATCAAAGTAACAGTGGCTCACCCAGACGGCCTACAAGATAAGTTCCCTCAAACTGCAGCGACAGGTGATGGTCCTGATATCGTATTCTGGGCACACGACCGTTTCGGTGGTTATGCAGAAGCTGGTCTACTTGCTGAAGTCAAACCTTCTAAAGAGGTTCAAGAAGGTATCGTTGATTTCGCTTGGGATGCAGTACGTTACGACGGCAAATTGATCGGCTACCCTGTAGCGGTTGAGTCTCTATCTCTTATCTACAACAAAGATCTAGTTCCAAACCCACCTAAGACTTGGGAAGAAGTTGCTGCGCTAGACGCAAAACTTAAGAAAGACGGTAAGTCTGCAATTATGTGGAATCTAAAAGAACCGTACTTCACATGGCCACTAATGGCTGCTGATGGTGGTTACGCATTCAAGTACACTTCAGCTGGTTACGATGTTAAAGATGCTGGTATCGCGAACGAAGGCGTGAAAGACGCAATGAACTTCGTGAAAGGCCTTGTAGACAAAGGGGTTATCTCTGCAGATATGGACTACTCAGTATCTGAGTCTGCGTTCAACCAAGGCACTACGGCGATGACTATCAATGGCCCATGGTCATGGGGCAACATCGAGAAGTCTGGTGTTAACTACGGCGTAACAACGCTACCTAAGTTCCAAGGCCAATCTTCTAAGCCATTCGTTGGTGTTCTAACTGCTGGTATCAGCACTGCATCACCTAACAAAGACCTAGCAGTAGAGTTCATCGAGAACTACCTACTAACTAACGACGGTCTACGTATGGTTAACAATGATAAGCCACTTGGCGCGGTTGCTCTAAACTCATTCCAAAAAGAGCTAGATTCAGATACTCGTATTGCTGCAACAATGGACAATGCGATGAACGGTGAAATCATGCCAAACATCCCACAAATGAACGCATTCTGGGGTGCTGCTAAGAACGCTATCATCAACGTTGTTGACGGTCGTCAAACTGTAGATGCTGCACTAGCAGATGCAGAAAAACAAATGACTAAATAATTCAGTAATACCCTTTTAAGGAGGGGGCAACTCCTCCTTACTTTTCTATTTTTATCCTATATTCGCTAGCAGGTTCCCTATGCAGTCAGTTCAAGGTACAAATGCTATGACAGCACCAGACGCCAGCCTTCCGAGCAGCAAAAAAGTGTTTATCAAGTGGGCACTATTGGGCACAGTCGGCATTATCAATGGCTACGCAACAATCCTTATGTATTCTCGTGGTGAGATTGCGTTTGCACTCCTTACGCTCATTCTTACCGCTTTAGCGCTATTTATTTTTGGTAGTAAAAAGACCTACGCTCATCGCTATATCTACCCAGGTATTGCGGGGATGATCTTATTCATCCTTTTCCCTTTGGCTTATACCATAGGTCTTGCATTCACTAACTACAGCGCAAAAAACCAACTCTCTTTTGACCGTGCGCAGACCGTTTTGATGGACAGAACGTACCAAAGTGGCGACAGCTACCCGTTCACTCTGTACAAAACTGAGCAGGGTCACCAAATTGTAGTGAAGAAAGGTGAAGCGCTTTTAGCAACACCAACCTTTGAATTGCAAGGTTTCTCTGCAACGGATTTAGACTTAACACCAATCACAGAAGCGACAGGCGATAAAGAACCGATTAAAACGATCGTTAAAAACCGCAGTGCTCTGAGTGGCGTTGATTTACACATGCCGAACGGCGATGACATCCGTATGAGTGGTCTTCGTAAGTTTGCGGCAGTTGTTCCTCTTTACACGCTGCAAGACGATGGTGAGACGCTATACAACAATCGTACTCAAGAGACACTACGTCCTAATATGGATGTGGGCTACTACCAACCAGTAGACGAAAATGGTCAGTTTGTTGGTAACACGGTTTCTCCAGGTTTCGTGGTAAACATCGGTACGCACAACTTTGAACGTGTTTGGAAGGATGATGGCATTAAAGAACCGTTCATCAGCATCTTTATCTGGACGATTGTTTTCTCTGCGTTGACCGTTGTTTGTACACTGGTTATCGGTTTGGTACTTGCAAGTGTCGTTCAGTGGGAAGCCTTGAAAGGCCGCTCTGTTTACCGATTACTGCTTATTCTTCCGTATGCGGTACCAGCGTTTATCTCTATCTTGATCTTTAAAGGTCTCTTCAACCAGAGCTTTGGTGAGATCAACATGTTGTTGGAGGGGCTGTTTGGTATTAGCCCTGCGTGGTTCTCAGACCCATTCATGGCGAAAACCATGATCCTAGTGGTTAACACTTGGTTGGGTTTCCCTTACATGATGATTCTTTGTATGGGGTTACTGAAAGCTATTCCTGAAGATCTGTACGAAGCATCGGCTATTGATGGCGCAAACTTCATCACTAACTTCACTCGCATTACATTGCCGATGATGCTGAAACCATTAACGCCACTGTTGATTGCTAGCTTCGCGTTTAACTTCAACAACTTTGTACTTATCCAGCTATTGACGGGTGGTGGTCCAAACATGATTGGCACATCAGAGCCAGCAGGTTACACGGACTTACTTGTAAGCTACACGTACCGCATCGCATTTGAAGGTGCTGGTGGTCAAGACTTCGGTCTAGCAAGTGCAGTTGCAACGCTTATCTTCCTATTGGTTGGCGCACTAGCACTATTGAACCTACGTGTTACTAAAGTAGCTCAGGATTAAGGAGACAGAACAATGGCAATGGTACAAGGCAAGTCATTAAAATACCGCGTTTGGGCTACACATATCGCAATGTGGGCGTTCCTAGCACTGATTATCTTCCCACTGTTGATGATCATTGCGATCTCATTCCGTGAAGGTAACTTTGCAACGGGTAGCCTTATCCCAGACAACCCAACGCTAGACCACTGGAAACTGGCGCTTGGTATATCAGTAACAAACGCAGATGGTTCAATTACACCACCTCCATTCCCAGTCATGACTTGGTTATGGAACTCAGTAAAAGTTGGCGGAATCTCAGCTATCTTGATTGTGGCGCTATCGACAACATCAGCTTATGCGTTTGCTCGTATGAAGTTCAAAGGCAAGAACACTATCCTGAAAGCGATGATGATCTTCCAAATGTTCCCTGCAGTATTGGCATTGGTTGCCCTATACGCATTGTTTGACAAGCTAGGTCAGTACATTCCGTTCCTAGGTTTGAACACCCACGGTGGTTTGATCTTCGCTTACTTAGGCGGTATTGCGCTTCACGTATGGACAATCAAAGGCTACTTTGAAAGTATCGACTCTTCATTAGAAGAAGCAGCAGCGCTTGATGGTGCAACGCCTTGGCAAGCATTCCGTCTGGTACTACTTCCACTGTCAGTGCCAATTTTAGCGGTAGTGTTTATCTTGTCATTTATCATGGTGATAGGCGAAGTTCCGGTAGCATCACTACTGCTATCTGATGTAAACTCGTACACTCTTGCGGTTGGTATGCAGCAGTACTTGTACCCTCAGAACTACTTGTGGGGCGACTTTGCGGCAGCAGCAGTGCTTTCAGCTGTACCAATCACAGCAGTATTCTTACTGGCGCAACGCTGGCTTGTTGGTGGTCTAACGGCTGGTGGTGTGAAAGGTTAATCTTGGTTGGTCACTAAGATACAAAAGAATAACTAGAAAAGGGCGACCATTAGGTCGCCCTTATATTTAGCATCGATATTACACTTTTGGTTTGGCCGCCGATCAGTAATATCTCGCTTTTATTGGCGTTACGCATAGCTGGCTGTTAGCTTAGTTCCTTACGCTTTAATCACTAACAGTTTCTTGTAACCATAACCTGAGTTTAGACTCAGGTTTTTTTATGCCTATAGATTCACTTTGTCTTTATAACAGACACAGACTAACCAGTTTGCAATGCATTACACAGTGGCATCCGAATGCCGTGCGTATCACTTCACATAATTAGTGTAGGGGGATTCGAAAGGGAACGGTGATGTAATCGGGGGAGGGTTTTAAAACTCGCGGCTAGAAGGCGCACAGCCTACATATTGCAGCAGTGTGTACAAACTCTCTTGTTGCAACGCGACACGACGGAAAAGATCGGCAAATGTGGTATCGCCACCAAAGCAAGTCTGGATGTAGTGGTTAATTTCGTCTTCGTTATAACCTTCCACATACATGGTGCGCACCCATTGGTACTCGACCGCCTTTAAATTGGTCAATGTCTTTTCACTTAATGTGGTCTCTTTTAATCTCAAGATCCAAACTCTATCCAACACTAAAATTGTGCGTGGATTTAATCAAATCAAAGTGAAAGATTTATGACAATTTGAATCTAGTGTGAAGTGAATGACAGAACCATGACATTACTTCACACATATGGGGAGCAAACGATTACTTGATAATCAGTTTGGGGCTTTTGGGGGCAAGTTATTTGAGCTATTTGAGATATTTGACGTGCGCTTCCATCTCTTCGCCAATTTGCTTACGCATGTTCATCAAGCGAATCGCCGATTGCTCTAGGGCTTTGTCTTCATCCGACTCAGGAATCCACTTCGGTACATCGGTTGGCTTTCCGTCTTCATCGACGGCAACCATGATAACGATACAATGCGTCGTTAGGCGGTTTTTTAACTCTTTTGGATCGCTCGCTTGTACATCAATCGCGATATGCATTGAGCTACGACCTGTGTAAATGACCTTCGCGCTGACTTCGACTAAGTTACCGACATGAATCGGCGCAACAAAGCGAATACCACCCGCATACGCTGTGATGCAGTACTTGCCACTCCAAGCCGCGCTGCACGCGTAAGCGGCCAAGTCGATCCATTTCATCACGGCGCCACCGTGCACTTTACCACCGAAGTTTACGTCTCCCGGTTCAGCAAGAAAACGAAGGGTAATATCTCTTTGACCACTGCTCATCTGTCATTCCTTTGTGCGTTGTTACTCACTTCAATGTATCAATAAGGAATCGATACTGGAATAGCTAATGCAACAAAATATTAACTTTTCTATCAACGTTTCAGATAAAGCCGTCAGATACAAAAAAGCCACGCTAATGACCGTGGCTTGTGAGATTGAATTACGATGTCGCTGGTGGTAAATCTGGGCTTGGCGATTGTATCTTCTTGCGAATCTTAATTTGCGACAAGATAACGCCAGAGATAACCAGCATACCGCCAATGATGTGGTAAACATGCACTTCTTCGCCGAGCATGGTTGAAGCGAGGGCTACCGAAACCACAGGCATCAGGTTCATGAACATGGCACTTGAGTCTGCACCAATCAAGTCAATCGCTTTTACCCACATCAATGGAGCAAAGATAGACGCGGCAATACCAGCGTAAGCAATTAAAGGTAATGCGCTTTGGCTTGGTAGAAGTTGATCGCTGCTTAGCCACAATGGCGCAAGCATAACCAATGAGAAAAAGCCCTGCATGTAAACCAGAGTCATGCTGTTGAATGGCATCTTCCAACGCTTAAGTAACACGCAGTAAATCGCGTAACAAAGTGCAGCAAGAAGCATCAAGCTGTCACCTTGTGTCATATCTTGATGCAGGAAGTAGGTAATATCGCCATGACCAAGCATAAACGCTAAGCCACCAAGTGAAATCACGCCGCCCGCCACGCTCAACATCGAAATTGACTTACCTAGCAAGGGTACGCTCAGAAAAACACTGATAAGAGGAACAAGAGAAGTGATCAGTGCCATATTCGATGCTGTCGTCGTCAAACCTGCGTAGTAGCCCAACGATTGGTTTAGCACCATACCAAGCAGCGCAAGGCACGCGAGTTTTGGCAGGTAAGGGCGAATGACATGACGTTGACGGATTACGGCAGGTAAGCAAAATGGCGTCAGAAGCACCATAGCGACAAACCAACGGTAGAAACTCATTGCACTCGGTTCGATGGCACTTGCTGCCATTTTATTTACGATGGAATTCCCACCCCAAATCATGACAGTAAAAAACGGAAGCAAATAAACCATGAGAACCTCATCGCACAATAATTAATGGCGCTAGTCTGACAGGTCTTTATAATGAAAAGTATCTCTGGAAAGACATCGTAAGCGATAGGAAGACAATTTTGAAAAAGAGCACGAGGAATCTTCATCCCTCATTATCAATTGAGCAAGCACCATCAGATGTGTTTATGAATTTTGAAGCCTTTCTGTCGAATACTGAAACTCGGATTCATAGTCACCCTTGGGGACAAGTGCAGTTGATAAGTGGCGGCATTCTAGAAATGGATGCAGAAGACACACGCTTTTTAGCACCACCACATCTGGCTATTTGGGTGCCGGCCGGAATTCGTCATACCAGCTATAACCGTAAGCCATTGGAATACTGCTCTTTAAATATCGCACCAGAGCTAACGCAGCACTTCCCGTCTAAAACCAGTCTGATCAAAGTAACGCCAATAGTGTCTGCGATTGTAGAAGATTTCCGTCAGCGCGACATTAACGTGGCAAAGAGTGAAGAAGACAAACGCATCGTACAGGTACTGCTTGATCAGTTAGCGAAGCAAGAGGTTGAGCATCATTTCTTGCCAACCACAGACAACAAATATCTAGAACCCATCCTAAAAGCCGTCGAAGAAGCGCCAACGGATGAGATTAGTTTGGGAGAGTGGGCGGAAAAGGTGCATACCACCGAACGTACGTTAGCTCGCCATTGCCAAAGTGAGTTAGGGATGAGTTTTACTGAATGGCGATTGCGAGTTCGTTATCTGCATTCAATGGAGCTGTTAAGAAAAGGACAAACCGTGAAAGAGGTGGCGTTGACGTTGGGCTATAACCAAGCCAGTCCTTTCATTGCTATGTTCAAGAAATACTCCGGCATTACACCGGAGCAATATAAGAACCGTTTGTTATAGCTGATTGAGCACGTAGTCTAAGCCGCCTACAACTGCTGCAACTTGAGCGTCGTTACACTCTTCATCAGTTACTTTCGGGCTGTCTGGGTAAACTTCTGTAGTGGTGCCGTAAGTGCAGTTGGTTACGCCGCCACACAAACCCAGTTCCACCATTGGGTAATTAATCACACCAAATTGCACCACTGGCGAGCCAATGATTTCGCCTTTATCGTCAGCAGGTGCAATATGCGTTACCTTCGCTACTGACTCGATGACTGCTTTTTGGAACTCAGGCTGCGGGTTTTCTGTATCACCCACCGTGTAGAAACCGTCTGGGATCATGCCTTCGATGTATTCAAGGCCATCACGTGCCGCAAGTGCAGGGCGGAATTCAGTTTCATCAGAATCGGTGGTTTCGTGCAGGTCGATGTGCATTAGAACATCACCCAAGGTCGCAACCAGCTTAATCAAGTTTGCTGACTCTTCCGCAGGGCTATCTGCATAGAAAGAGCGGTTTGGGTCGATTGCATTTGGGTTCCAGCGGTTAATCACTTCGTAACCCCAAGGGCTAACACATGGCGCAACGACAATGTTGAACTGCTCTGCATAACGTTCAGCTTGTGTATCAACAAACTTCAGTGCGCCGTGCACACCACTTGTCTCGTAGCCGTGTACGCCGCCAGTGACCAAAACAACAGGTTTTGCTGCATCCCAGTTACGAGTCTTGATACAAAACAGAGGGAAGCGTGCCTCGTCGTAAGAAAGTGCGCCGTATTGCTCAACATCAAAACGCTCGCGAAGGGCATCAATTTTGGTCACGACTTCTTCTTGGTAGCTACGTTTTACGTCACGTTGCTCACACCAAGCTTTGCGTTCTGCTTCGCCCCATGGCTGACCTGGGGTACCGATTGGGTAAGTGTATCCGCTTTTCATCTATACTTTTCTTTTGTGTGCTTGAAAGGTAAGACAAGACTAGTCCTGTCTCAAAGCCACATCAACACAAAACACAATTTGTGACCTTATTCTTTGCAGAATCATAACTTTGCTGAGTGATTTAATGGTGTTACATTTTGTTACCTATTCAATTCCATAAAAGAGATAAATAAATGGCTGGAGCAAGTTTACTAACACTGTTGGATGACATTGCAGCTGTATTGGATGACGTCGCATTGATGTCAAAGGTAGCGGCGAAAAAGACCGCTGGTGTATTGGGCGACGATTTGGCGCTAAACGCGCAGCAAGTATCGGGTGTTGCTGCCGAACGAGAAATTCCAGTGGTATGGGCGGTCGCGAAAGGTTCATTTAAAAACAAGTTGATACTGGTGCCTGCGGCGTTGCTCATTAGTGCGTTTGTTCCTTGGTTGATCATGCCATTACTCTTGATTGGCGGTTTGTTTCTCTGCTTTGAAGGCGCAGAGAAGATCCTAGAGAAACTATTCCCTCACGCTCATCAGCATGAAGGTAACGCGGAAGAGTCCTCTGATACGGGTGAATCCGTGGAAGAGTATGAGAAGAGAAAAGTGGCGGGTGCAATCCGTACTGACTTTATTTTGTCAGCTGAAATCATCGTGATTGCGTTAGGCACCGTCACAGGAACAAGTATCGTGACGCAGATTTTGGTAGTAAGCCTGATTGCGATCTTGATGACCATTGGTGTCTATGGTTTAGTGGCTGGCATTGTTAAGCTCGATGATTTGGGCTTCTATCTAGAGCGTAAATCCAATGGCGAAGGTCTGAAAGCCAAACTTGGTGGTGCGTTAGTGGCGTTCGCACCGAAATTGATGAAGATGCTTGCGATTGTTGGTACTGCAGCAATGTTCTTGGTTGGCGGCGGTATTGTTGTTCATAACGTCCCTGCGATTCATCACCTGATTGAACCTATCATTATGGATTTCCGTGGTCACACCATTGCTACTGCGATCGTACCGACACTGCTTAACGGCGTGATTGGTGTCATTGCTGGCTTGATTGTGGTTGCTGCTTGGACTGTGGTTGAAAAGGTTCGCGGTAAATAAGCGCGAGTTCAGTTTGTTGAGGCTGTATTAAAGCCAAAAGAAAAGGGTCATGCCTTTCCATATCGAATATGGTGGCATGACCCTTTTTCATTTCTTGAGGGTGATTACTTCACTTCCCACTCAATTTTTTCATTTGCACGGATTGGCACAACGATGTCGCTGCCAAATGGCATCGTTTCTGGTACATCCCACGCTGCTTTTTCTAGCGTGACGGTATCTGTGTTACGAGCTATGCCGTAAAAATCAGGGCCATTCAAGCTTGCGAATGCTTCTAGGTTTTCTAGCTTGCCTTCGTTCTCAAACACTTCAGCGTAAAGCTCTAGCGCTGCGTGTGCAGTGTAAGATCCAGCACAACCACAAGCCGACTCTTTTGCGCCTTTTGCGTGTGGTGCTGAATCCGTACCTAGGAAGAATTTCTTGCTGCCGCTTGTTGCTGCTTCGATAAGCGCTTGTTGGTGGGTATTGCGCTTAAGAATTGGTAGGCAGTAGAAGTGTGGCTTAATGCCGCCGACTAGCATGTGGTTACGGTTGAACAGCAGGTGGTGAGCGGTGATAGTAGCTGCAACGTTGTCAGAAGCCTTGTTGACGAAATTAGCCGCATCCGCAGTCGTGATGTGCTCAAGAACGATTTTTAGGTTAGGGAAGTCGTTGACGATAGGAGCAAGAACCGTGTCTAGGAATTCCTTCTCACGGTCAAAAATATCAACGTGGTTGTGAGTGACTTCACCATGAACCAACAGCAGCATGCCAACTTCTTCCATCGCTTCAAAAACGTGGTAGATGTTCTTTGCGTCGGTTACACCTGAATCAGAGTTGGTGGTTGCGCCTGCTGGGTAAAGCTTTGCTGCAACGATTTTTCCTGTCGCTTTCGCTTTGCGGATTTCGTCTGGCGTGGTGTTGTCTGTTAGGTAAAGCGCCATAAGAGGTTCGAATTGCTCACCGTGTTGTTCAGCAAGGATGCGATCACGGTAGGCTAGCGCCATTTCAGTATTAGTCACTGGTGGGACGGTGTTTGGCATGATCAGTGCGCGGCCGTTATAACGGCTAATATCGCGAACGGTATCTTTTAGAACTTCACCATCGCGTAAATGAACGTGCCAATCGTCAGGACGAGTAATAGTCAGTGTTGTCATTAATTGCTCCCACCATTTAAAAGTTATGTTTGGAGCCTAAACGCTGCATTTACCTCAAGAGCAAACGCTTGCGCTTAGGCGACAGGATGATAGTGGAATTGCACTTTCATTTCATCCCATTTTTCACATTTCTTTTCGGCAGGAGCTCAGTTGGTTACTTCATCGTCAACCAAAGCGCGTGAATTGTGCCTGGTAGGAAGAAGAAGAACGTTAGGATCAGGTTGATGAAGAAGTCTTTCTCTAGACCTTTTTCCATGTAAACCGCCACTGGTGGAAGGAAGATACAAAGTAGAATTAGAATCAGTTTATTAGTATCCATGGTCTATGCTCCGGATAGGTTATGTATAGTGTCAAAAAGTTGGCGAATTATGTGTGCGATGTCACGTTTTGGCAATCCTTATTTCGTCAATACTGTGCAAATTTATGGAACTCTGTTCATAAAGTGAGACAAAAAAGAACGCTTATGAAAGGACAACGCCAATCGCCTTGGGAAGATACCTTATAAAAATTGAGTTTTTATAGGCACTTGGGTCATTACTCTTAAGAGGATATGATAGTCCAATAATGAGAAAGTACCTGTAGGAAGAAGGCTATGTCGCAATCAGTTTTGTCCCAAATTAATGTTTTTCCAGTCAAATCCGTCGGAGGTGTTGCTTTATCTTCCGCTTGGGTAGAAAAACAAGGATTGAGTTTTGATCGTCGATTTATGATTGCGACATCAGATGGCTCAATGGTGACCGCTCGAAAATTCCCTCAAATGGTGACCATCAAGTCCGCGCTGTTGCCAGACGGAGTAGTGTTTACTAGTCTTGGCGAAGAGCCACTAAGGATCCGTTATCAAGATTTCAAAATGCAGGAAGCACCTGCAACGGTTTGGAAAGACAGTTTTACGGCATACACCACCACTGACGAAGCGGATGATTGGTTTAGTAAAGTGTTAGGCCTTCGCGTTGAGTTACTTTTTACTGGTGAGCAATCCAATCGTGTAAGAGAGAAGTTGGGGCACAACGTTAGCTTTGCCGATGGTTATCCGGTGCTTGTTATCAGTGAAGCGTCACTGGAAGAGTTAAATCGCAGAAGCTCTGAACAGCACTCAATGGATCAATTCCGAACCAACCTAGTGGTATCTGATACCAAGCCATTTGAAGAAGACTCATGGAAGCGTATTCGTATTGGCGAAGTGGAATTTGAATCAGTAAAACCTTGTGAGCGTTGCATTTTAACCACAGTTAACACTCAGCGCGGTACATTCCGAGAAAGCAAAGAACCACTTAAAACACTGCAAGAATTCCGTGCGAACGAGCGTGGTGGAGTGTTCTTTGGTCAAAACCTTGTTGCTCTGAATGAAGGCATTATTCGTTCTGGTGACAAAGTTGAAGTACTGGAATACAAAGAGCCAGAGTTTTATCCAGACAATTCTCCTAATCGAATGACGCTAACTTGTGTCGAACGAGAAGAGATTGCGCGCGACTTCGTCACTTTATGGCTTGAGCCGAGCAAAGGTCAGTTACCAACGTACTTACCGGGTCAGCATTTACCTATTGAAGTGGATATAGAAGGTAAGAAAGTAGGGCGTCGCTACACCTTGTCATCGAGCCCATCTCGCCCGGGTCGCTACGCGATTTCGGTTAAGCGCGTTTCTGGTGGGCGTGTGTCTAATTCACTGCTTGATAATCTGCAAGTAGGGGATGTTCTGGAAGCAGAAACGCCAGATGGTCAATTTCATTTAAAAGAGCATTCTGTTCAGCCTCTGCTTTTACTGTCTGCAGGCAGTGGTGTAACCCCAATGCTGTCAATGGTTCGTTACTTAGCTGATCACAACCAACTTGATGATGTGGTGTTCTACCATCAGTGCAGCAGCGAGATTGATATCCCATGTAAAGATGAGCTCGATGAACTGAGACGTCAGCATCCGGGACTAGATGTGAAGATTTGCTTAACCCAACCTGCGGTGGATTGGTTTGGTTTGAAAGGAAGAATCAGTCTGTCTCATATCAAGCAGATCAAAGATGTTGAGAAGCGCCAAGTGTTCGTTTGTGGCCCTGATGGTTTTATGCAAAAGGCGAAAAACCTTCTACTCAAAAAAGGGCTACCGGAAGATAACTATCATCAAGAAGCATTCGGCGTTGCGGCTACCACAGCGAAGCCAGAGAAAAGTGTTGAGATTGAATTCAACGGCTTTAAGTTGATGGGCAACAACCAACAAACGCTACTTGAGCAAGTAGAGAATGCAGGCAAAAACATTAGCAACAGCTGTCGAGCGGGCTTGTGTGGTGCTTGTAAGGTTCAATTGGAATCAGGGCTAGTCGATCACCCAGATGTACCTGCTATCAGCGCAGAGGAACGTGCGATGGGTAAAGTGTTGGCATGTTGTGCAATCCCACAAACGGACGTGACACTCGCGGACTGAACGCGTTAAAAATAAACCGTAACAAACAAAAACGCCGCTAATTTAGCGGCGTTTTTCTATTTATCTCAGAGCGGTTTAAGCAACAAATTGCTCAGGAGTAAAATCGTAAATTAGTCGTAGATTGTTGGGATCGGCTGACGTTTGTGTTGAGTCATTTTGTAGATAGCTACAAGACGATCACTCACTTCTTGCGATACAGGCTTGCCTTCTAGGAAGTCATCGATCTGCTCGTAAGTCAGGCTCAAAGCATCTTCATCTGCTTTTTGTGGCGCCAGTTCTTCTAGGTCTGCAGTCGGGACTTTCTTCACTAGTTGCTCAGGTGCACCTAATGTTGCAGCCACTTCACGAACTTGACGTTTGCTCAAACCAAACAGTGGTGCCATATCGCACGCACCATCACCGAACTTGGTGTAAAAACCGGTGATGTTTTCCGCTGAGTGGTCAGTACCAAGCACTAGGCCGCCAACGTAACCAGCGATCTCGTATTGAGCAACCATGCGAGCACGCGCTTTTACGTTACCTTTCACGAAATCTACTTTTGCTGCTTCCGTTGGAAGAAGACCAGTACCTTCTAATGCAACGTGAGAAGCAGCGTGAAGACCATCAACGCCTGCTTTGATGTTTACCGATACCGAGTGCGTTGGTTGGATAAAAGCAAGAGCAAGTTGTGCTTCGTCTTCATCCTTTTGCTCACCGTAAGGCAAACGAACGGCGATAAACTGGTAACTATTGTCGCCAGCTTCTTCGTTCAGTTCGTCTACAGCCAATTGAGCCAAACGACCACATGTCGTTGAGTCAACGCCACCGCTGATGCCAAGAACAAGAGACTTACAGCCTGCTTCTTGCAATTTACGCTTGATAAAAGCGACACGGCGTTCAATTTCGAAATGCGGGTCGATAGAAGGGAGTACTCGCATTTCATCGCGGATGGATTGTTCCATTTAGGGTTCCTTTTCCTGCAAATATGTACGACACCAAATGAGTGTGAATAAATTCATACTGCGGCAGGCGTTTATAGTTCACAAATGGTGAGAAACCATGCAGTTGATGTTCATAAACGTCGCTTTAGTGTCAAAAAGCTCTAAAGATTAGTAGTATCATACCGAAATCATCGGATTAGAAAACTCTCTTCAACCAGGTAATCACCGGATATGAAAAAAATCGCCGTTTTTGGCAGCGCATTTAACCCGCCAAGCTTAGGTCACAAGAGCGTGATCGAGTCACTGAGCCACTTTGATCTCGTGCTACTTGAGCCAAGCATTGCACACGCTTGGGGCAAAAATATGTTGGATTACCCAATTCGGTGCAAACTGGTTGATGCCTTCATTAAGGACATAGGGCTTTCTAATGTTCAACGCTCTGACCTTGAGCAAGCTTTGTACCAGCCTGGACAAAGTGTGACGACTTTTGCGTTATTAGAAAAAATTCAAGAAATCCACACGCAAGCCGATATAACTTTTGTCATAGGTCCTGATAATTTTTTCAAATTTGCTAAATTTTACAGAGCAGAAGAAATCACCGAACGTTGGACTGTGATGGCGTGTCCTGAAAAAGTCAAAATAAGAAGCACGGACATTCGTAATGCACTGTTAGAGGGTGAAGACATCAGTGCATTCACGACACCAACGGTCAATGAATTATTATTAAGCGAAGGCTTATACAAACAATCGTAATCTGAAAACGAAGAGGTCAGATTTTCATGGTCAGAGTTGTGGTACTTAGTGCATGCGCGCTGCTTGTGGCAACACAGGCTAGCTCTGCTTGTAACTATTTATCTGATCGTTCCGTCGTGTTTGCTGATAACACCATGCCTATCTGTGAAGATATTTTTGATAGTGTGGGTGTGTTAAGTATGGACACGATCAATTGGTACATTGCTGAAAAGTCGATTGAAGGGCCTACAGAGAGCTATTGGGATCAGTGGGCAATCAAATCGGAAGACACGCCGATTCTTACTCAGAATCTAGAAAGTAATTACTTTGGTCTTGGGCTTTGGATGCCGGAAGAACTGAGGGATGAAGAGGCGAAGATGAGCACAGAGGAGTGGCTAAAAAGCCATGGTCTGATGTTCAGTGTCGGTTTTGGTGATAAGAGCGGTGATGAACCAAGAATGCGTTTTGATTACCGCTGGCACG
The DNA here is from genome assembly GCF_051122595.1 of Vibrio sp. K4. Lineage (NCBI taxonomy): Bacteria > Pseudomonadati > Pseudomonadota > Gammaproteobacteria > Vibrionales > Vibrionaceae > Vibrio > Vibrio sp. K4. The sequence continues at coordinate 2,277,592 of NZ_CP178578.1, read as the reverse complement.
AATACTACGACGCCGATTGGATGATGCAGATAGAAGTGCCGTTTTAACCGAATTCAAAACAAAAAGGACGTACTCAGTACGTCCTTTTTTCATTCTTGCCTTCGTTAGTTTTTATAGTGCTTCCCCAAACACTAAAAAACACAACTGTTCGTATTCTTCGTCGTTGTCGTTGAACAATTTCGCGACGATGTCCGCTTGCTTTTTGCCTGACAACTTCATCTTACGTGCTTCTCTTAAGGTCAAGACAAGACAAAGCTCTATCGAAATTGAAGAATCACAACCCGGCTTCCACTTATTAATCGAGTCTGTCAGTGGAGAGCTGGTCAACATCGGCTTTAGCGTCAGAACTTCATGTCTAACAACCGCCAGTAAATCCATCTGGTGTTCGCTACGTGCTTTTGTTGTCACCAACTTTTCAATCAACGCTGACAATAGAGCAGATGGCTTCACGTAACCTGCTTGTTGAGCAAATGCGTCAGTTAAGCGCACAGAAAAGTCACAGCGAGTTACTCGCGTGTTAGGCAAAAAGGTGAGGGAGCTCAAACATCCCTGAGGAATCCAGAAATACTGACCCGGTTCAATGGCATACTCATGTTTACCCAATTTAATGATCGCCAAACCTTCTACTACTGATAGTAAGCTGTGTTTTAGCGCTTTTTTACGCGCAGCAACATTAAGAAAAGGGTAATTAGCGTCGTGAAATTCAATTGCGTAGTTCATTGTGAATACCAGAGTTTTTGGGGCGCTAAGGGTAACGCTAAACCCCTAAATTGCCAACCGGATAACAGATTTTTTTGCGAATAGAAATTGTAATGGTACTGGTATGACCATGTTAAAAGTATGGTCTGAATTGCTGCGGGTTGGCAAAACAATGCGTAAAATGTGCCAGCTCTTTTTGAAATGAATTGAATAATGACTGCCAATACCGATCCTTATATTGAAATTCGTCCATACAACGACGAAGAAATCCCAGCTGCGCTGGACCGCCTGATCAAAGACGATGAGTTTATCAGCGCGATTTTAAACCACCGTTTTGCAAACAAAGCGGCGTGGTTCAAAACTCTCATGAGTCCGATTATCCGTGTCTACTTAAAAGCGAAGTGGAGCAAATTGGATTCTGTGGAGGCAATTCAGCTGGAAGTGAAGAAGTACCTTCAAGATACGCTTAATCGCACCACTGACGGCGTGACGTTTTCAGGCCTTGACCAACTGGACAAGAATACGTCTTACTTATTTGTTTCTAACCACCGTGATATCGCGATGGATCCTGCTCTCGTAAACTACGGTTTGCACCAAACGGATCATCGTACAGTGCGTATTGCAATTGGCGACAACCTGCTTAAGAAGCCTTGCGCGACTGAGCTAATGAGACTGAATAAAAGCTTTATCGTTAAACGCTCGGCGAAAGCGCCGCGTGAAATGATGAAAGCGTTAGGCTTGCTATCAAGCTACATCAAGCACTCTCTTGATACTGGCAACTCGATTTGGATTGCGCAAAAAGAAGGTCGTGCCAAAGATGGTAATGACTTTACAGATCCAGCCATCTTAAAGATGTTTCATGTTGAAGGGCGTAAGCAGAAAGTAAGCTTTGGTGAATACACGCGTTCATTGAAGATTGTGCCTGTTTCGATCTCTTACCAGAATGACCCTTGTGACATTGCAAAAGCCAAAGAACTGTATGAGAAAGCAGAGAATGGTAGTTACGAGAAAGGTGAATTCGAAGATATCGAAAGCATCATCCAAGGTATCGTTGGTTACAAAGGTAAAGTGCACGTTGCATTTGGTGATGTGATTGACCAAGAGTTTGAGACTCCGGATGAGCTCGCGAATGAAATCGATCGTCAGATTCATAATAACTACCGTGTGTTCCCAATCAACCTGCTTGCTGCGGGTCGTGAAGATGAATCGATTACGGAGTCGGTGAAATCTCAGTTACAAGAGAAGTTGGAGCAACTGCCTAACGGTGCTCACAGTTACTTGGTGGCAAGTTACGCTAACCCAGTAAACAACCAAGAATGATTTAAACTTCGCTCAGTGCTTTGCAATAAAGCACTGAGCGCTTGGTTTTAGGAAGGAGCTCTCATCTAAGCCTTTCCTATGGTGCTACTGCACCACCTAGGGTCAAATTCGTTGGCCATTTCGTAACTCGATTTCCCCCCAAAAAGATATTGCCTTTCACTGTCATGGTGTCTGGAAATTTTGTCAGTTTAGAGCCACCTATGTACAGGTTACCATCCACGATTAAACCTTCCGGCAGTTCGGTAAGTGGTGTGCGAATGACGCTTAGATCGCCTTTCACTCTTAATCTTGCGGGCAAACTGGTTAACGGGTTATCGGTTAAGTTTAAATAGCCGCCTAATTTGACACCGCGTGGCCAACGCTCAATCTTACTACCGAGTAAGTTCGCGTAACCCTTAATTTTTACCCCTGGTCTTATCGTTTTTAATGCGCTGTTGGTGGCTTCTAGGCTTCCTTGAACATCCAACCCTCTCGGTAATTTGGTAATTGGTGTTTGTGAAATGTTTAGGTTGCCTTTAACAACCAACCCATCAGGTATTGTGGTGTAGGGCTTATTACGAAGGTCAATGTTGCCATAGTTATCGGTATGGCCAAATTTGGCATAGTAATCGAGCTCATAAGCAATGGATGAGCTGGAAAAAGCCGTCAGAGCGAGTAAAAGAAGTAAAGCGCGCATAACCGATACAGTATTGAGGATAAGTGGAAAAGGATAACGTAAAGCATTGTAGGCCGCTACAATCCAATGTCTCAAGAATATGAGATGCTGCCAAGAACGTGAAACGTTTCTTTGTTAACTTATGTGGTCTTCATTGAGGGGATATTCATGAACTTAAGAACGATTTCTATGCTGGTTGCGAGTACTGCTATGGCCTTCTCAGGCGTTGTGTTAGCAAAATCTTACAGTACACCAGATACAAAGGCTCTAGTAGTGGCAGACGGGAAGCTAGGACAGCGGGTTTGTTACTACGACGATAAGGCATACACCACTGGGGCGGTGCTAAACATAGATGGCGTATTGCTCGTGTGTACCGATGAGAATGACTTTGAAACCAACGGTTCACTGAAGTGGGTTGTGTTTCAAAAAGACAACCAGTAACAAGCCAATCAAGCATTAAAAAAGCGAGCTAAGAGCTCGCTTTTATCTATATGTCGATTATGTATCGATGATTAACGCGCTAGAGAGCGAGTCTTTAGTTCAAAGATAAGTTTTTCAGCACTTACTTCAAACTTGAATCGAGCCGTTAGCTCTTTAGATTCTTCTGTCAGTTCTGAAACGTTGTATTCAACGTCAGCACAAACTTGTGTTGCTAGTTCGATGTATTTCGCCAACTCAGCTTCTAGTGCTGCTTTAGTCTCTGCGAAAATCGTTACGTCGGCAACATCGTCACCTTCTTTGATGATAAAACCCATTTCACCAGTGCAACCGCAAGCTTCACATACTTGGTTTTCTTCTAATTCGACACTCATAACGAATCCTCTTGTAAATACTGTGGGTATTCTATCAGGTATTTGATCTCTATCTACAAAAATGAATGATTTTGGATAAAAAAGGCACGGTATGTTATGTTGTTAACAGTGAGTTAATTAATTTTATTAGAACTTCCTTAAGGAAATTAATGTGATATGTATCAATATTTAAAATCAATTAACCTAGATATTCGTGAGATTTTTGTCAGGTTAGTTGAACTGGGGTTCAATTTATAAGACTATTTCCGGATTAATTATTTTTACATAATTATCATTCTTAGCCTGAGAATAGTTTCGATGAATGATTTGGTGCAAGGTTTTGATGGAGTGGACTTTTCGCCATATTTTGAGTCACATGTATTGACAGAAATATCACTGTAAATTGCACGTTACGCAGTGCACTTTAGTTATGATTGGTCCTCTGATTTGTTGTTAGAGGCATACAGTACATAATGCTGAGGATGATTTTCATTCTGGCCTCATTTAATTGTGAGTTAGATGGATTTACAAAGAGAAGAGCTTAAAATATGCCAAAGCGTAGTAAAGAAGATACCGAAATCACTATCCAGAAAATCATGGATGCCGTTGTTGATCAGCTTCTAAGACTTGGTTATGACAAAATGTCTTACACCACGTTAAGTCAACAAACAGGTGTATCGCGTACAGGTATTAGCCACCATTTCCCTAAGAAAACGGACTTTACCGCCGCGTTAGACGGTCGTATCTTCAAAATGTTCGTAGAACATCTAGAATTTGATAAAGGTCTGGATGCGTTCTCTAAGAGCTGGATTAAGGCTCTAGAAGATACTGAATTCTTAGCGATCTTGCGTCTATTGTTCCACCATATTGTTACTTCAGAAAGCGCACATGAGTTTGCTGCAAATGGCATCGACCGTTTGTACAAGATGGCAGAAAGCCAATTTGGTGCAGGTAGCGACAAAGAGCTAGAGTGGTTGATTGGTCGTTCGTTGATTCAAATGAGCAAATAACCCCAAAACAAAAAGCCCCGCAACGTTGCGGGGCTTTTTTGTATGCCTATCATTTGGAATGACAAACAAGGGCTTAAAACGCGCTGATTAAGCCGCTGCGTGCACTTGAGGAAAATCCAAGGTTGGGTGCTTAGTCACGATTGAGCGGTAGCCATAGACTTGCTCAATGCGTTCTGGAGTCAGTGCATTCCAAGGCGTGTCATCACATACTAACTTACCATCATGCAGCAGGACTAAGCGGTCTGCATATTGAGAAGCTAAGTTCAAATCATGCAACACAACTACGACGGCAGCATTATTCTCTTTGGCTGCTGCACGAGCAATTTTTAAGGTGTTGTGCTGGTGAGCCAAATCCAAAGCGGAGGTTGGCTCATCTAACATCAAGATTTTCTTATCGCCAGACTGATGAAGCTGTGTGAGAACACGCGCTAAATGCAAACGCTGCTTTTCGCCACCAGATAGAGCAGGGTAGAGGCTATCAGCTAAATGCAAAACATCAGTTTGTTGCATGTAATGTAACGCGAGTTCACTGGTTTCCTTATTGGAGATAGAAAGAGGGATTGCTCCGAGCTCGACCACTTCTCTCGCTAAGAAAGGAAACGTCAATGTGCTGTGTTGCGGCAACATAGCGACGTGTTTTGCACTCTCTGCAGGTTCCCAATCATTCTTTTGGGTACCAAAGAATTCGATATCATTTTGAGATGGGATTTCACCACACAGCAGCTTTAATAACGTACTCTTGCCGGCTCCGTTTGGACCAAGTAACGCTGTGACTTCTCCAGCTCTAATCTCAATACTGATGTCGTCCAGAACGACACGGCTTCCGTATCGCATCGAAATATTTCTGCCCGACAAAACGGTGTTATTCATTACAGGATTTTCCCTTTTTGTTGGAACAGTAAATAGATAAAGAATGGGGCACCAATCAGTGCAGTAACGATACCTACTGGTAATTCTGCTGGTGCAACTGCGACACGTGCAAACATATCTGCTGCCGTAAGAAGTAATGCCCCCATCAACGCAGAAATAGGAAGCAGAGTTCGATGGTCAGGCCCTGCGAGCATACGACCTAAGTGAGGAATAACAAGGCCGATAAAGCCAATAGCGCCACAGATACTCACGGTAATACCCACACCTACTGCAGATAACAAAATGAGCTGTCGTTTTAGCTTTTGAACGGGAACGCCTAAATGCCTTGCTTCAGACTCACCCAATAGGAGAGCGTTTAGCGACATCGCTTTTTTCTGGAACCAGAACATCAGCAATACCAATGTCACGGTCGCTAAGCCAATACCAGACCAATTCGCACCGGCTAGTGATCCCATAGACCACAGCGTTAAGTCACGCAGCATTTGATCGTCTGCGATGAAGTTCATGAAGCCAATTGCTGCCCCTGATAGTGCGCTGATAGCAACACCGGCGAGAAGCATGATGGTAACGGATGTACCAAACTTGCTTGTACCTAGCCAGTAAACTAAGACAGTAGTGATTGCGCCGCCCAAGAAAGCAAAGAAAGGCAGTGCTGCTAGGTTCATTAATGTTGGATAGTTTTGGCTGAAATCAGCAAAAACGACGATAGCAAATGCACCACCTAGCGCCGCACCAGCAGAGACACCGATGATGCCCGGCTCGGCGAGCGGGTTCCGGAACAAGCCCTGCATGACGACACCACAGATCGCTAAAATGGCACCGATAAACATGCAAAGAACAGTGCGAGGAAGTCGTATTTCGTTGATAACGAGTTGGATGTGAGGAGCAAGATCAGAGCTTGCTCCTGTTAAGCTTCGCAGGCTGTCTGCGAAGCTGATATTCATTGGACCTACAGTAATTGAAGCAACTGCGATAAAGGCTAAGATGCCGGATAAAGCAAGCAGAATAGTAGGTAAAGGAGTACGTCTTAATAGCATTGAATCTCTCTACGGGTATAGCAGCTCATTCAGGCGCTTCGCTTCAGAAAGGCTCTTTAGTCCCAAACCACCTACGAGTGCGTGGCCATCAATCGTCACGATGTTTTTGTTCATCCCAGCTGGCGTAGCAGCAAGTAGAGGCATCGCTTTCAAAATGGCATCTGCACCACCCATTGTTTGGTAACTGCGGCCACTTACTAGGATCACATCCGGCTGCATTTCAACCATGGCCTCTGTAGATAGAGGTTTGTATGACGACAGCTGACCTGCCGCTGGGTTTTCACCACCCGCAAGCTGAATGATGGCATCTGGCGTGGTTTCTGAACCTGCGACGTTTGCAGGACGGCCTTCATGAATAAGAAGGAAGAGAACTTTCTTTTTGTCAGCTTTTGCAGGTTGGTTGCTCTCAAGCGCTTTTACTTGCGTTTCAACTTCTGTTTTTAGGGCAGTTGCTTGAGTTTCACGATGCATGATGTTGGCGATCTGGTCTATGCGATCCACAAGACCTTCAACATTTGCCTCGGTGTTTACGATCTCAACATCTACACCAGCAGACTTTAGTTGCTCAAGTGTTGTGCTCGGGCCCATTTCATCAGAACCAATCACTTTCGTTGGACTAAGTGCTAGCAAACCTTCAGCAGACAGACGACGGTGGTAACCCACTTTTGGCAATTCCATTTCTTTTGGCAGTTGGCTGGTGACATCAACAGCAACAAGGCTGTCTTTTGCATCAAGCGCGATAAGCAATTCGGTGACAGCGCTACCCGCGCTAACAACACGTTCAGAAGATGGGGCTTCATTGGCAAAAAGACTCGCACTTGCCAGCATAGTGACAGCTGCTGTTAAGGCGGTGCGAACTGGAGATAGTGTTTTATTCATTAGGATGTTCTCAATCTTATGTTCTTTTATTGCGACTCTTCAGTGAGCAATTGAGTCGCTTGAATTCCGTTTTCTTGTAAAAAGCCAAGAAGCTTAACCAGTGACTGAATATCGGCGGTTTTTTCCGCGCCAATCACAATCGGTTTATCTGTTGATTTACTTTCTTCTAGCAGAGCAATCGTAAAGTTTTCCCAATCGATGTAAGACTTGCCATTGATTGCCCAGTGCGGCTCGTCTTTAAGGATGTTGACCGTAATTGATTGTTTATCAACTTCGGCAACGGCTTGGGAATCAGTGCTTGGAAGGTTGACATCCAAAGAGTCGAGCTTCACCGCTGCAGTCAACATCAAGAACACCATTACAATAAAGATAATATCCAGTAACGGGGTTAGGTCCGGTGTTAAACCATGGCTGCTATTGTCCTGAGGTGCTTTAATCATGAGCTTCTCGCTTCAACATGATCAGCAACCGTTGCGATTTCTTTGTTGTTTTCTGGAGAAACGTGTTGCAAAGAAATGCCCTCTAGCCAGAGGTTTACGTAGTTCAGTGTGTGCTCAAGCTTGGCGATAACGCGGTCAGCCCAAAGGCCAATCAACTGTGCGCCAGAAATTGCGGGCAATGCAATGATCAAACCAGCTGCAGTCGTGCGCATCGCAAGACCTAGACCATCGGCTAAATCGTTTGGCGTGATGTTACCTGTGGAAGACGCTATGCCTTTAAACATATCGATCAGGCCAAGTACCGTACCTAATAAACCGATAAGCGGGCTGATCACGCCAATCAGAGTCAATAAACGAAGACCTGAGTGCAATTGATGGCGCTTTTCTTGTAGCCAAATCCCCGCCGCATCTTCACGTAAAGATTTAGAGAACGAGTGATGCGCTAGCAACATTGCAACACCACGATAAAGAAGAGGGCGTTTGCCAGAAAGTTCATCCGCTAGCGCTTCGATATCTTTGTTGTTGGTCGGATCAAGGTTATTCAGCTTTTGACGAATTGCGCGCTTACCTACGCCTAGACTGATGAATACTTGAAAGAGTCTTTCCGCAATGATCATGACTGTAAGTGCAGAGCAAATAACTAAAGGCCAAGTCATAAGACCAAATTGGGTTTGTAAATGTTGTAGCTGTTCCATTATCCATCCAACTTAAAACGAACTGGGATTTGAACTCGGTGAGCAACTTTTTGCCCGCCAGAAATATGTGGTGAGAATTGCCATTGTTTGATGGCACGCAGTGCTGAAACGTCGAGCATTTCTGCACCGGAAGATTCGATAAGTACTTGTTTTACTTGGTTGCCATTTTCATCCAACCAAACCTCATAAAGTGCCACGCCTTCGATACCACGCTTACGAGCTGAACGAGGGTAACGAGGCTGAACAGGCTGGGAAACAAAAGCAGGCTGATCAATCATCACAGGCTGAGACGTTGCACCTTTTGATTGTTCCGTTGGCGCTGCTTTTTGCTGCGGTACAGGCTCTTTTGCCACTTTCTTTTCCACTTTTTCTTTTGGCTGTGGATCTTTCTTGGCAACAGGCTTAGATGTTTGTGGCTTCTTAACTGGCTTCGGTTTTTTCTCGACAGGTTTCTTTTTGATCGCTTCTTTCTTCACGATTGGCTTTTCTACCGTCTTTTTAACCGGTTTGGGCTCTGGCTTTGGTTGAGGCTTTTTTTGTGGCTCTGGTTGCTTCTCTTCTACCGTTTCTTGTGGTGTCGGTTCAGCTTGGACTGGTTTGGGAGCCGAGACTAAATTGAGGCTAACCGAGCTAGTAGGATTCCCTGCAGGCATTGCAAACACCTTCGTCTCTTGAGAGACAAAAAGTAGTGCAGCGTGCACCACTAAAGAGGCGCCTCCGGCAATGACATATCTTTTTACGTTCACGGGTAAATCTCGGTATTGCTAATCATTATCAACTTGGACTGATTATCACTTACAAAAGAAATAAGATCAATTATCAATTGCATTATCATTACGGCCAAATTATGATCTTTGCAGTTTTTTTGAAATGAGCCTCAATCCTTTGTGTGGTGGGCTTTAAGTGAGTATATATGACCGTCGATATTTATAAATTTGACGAATCAATCCTTGGGAGTGATAGCCCCGATCCGTTACGCTTTGCTTTTGTGAAAAAACACTCTGCGCATGCGGGTGGCAGTAGCATGCCAGTGCCACCGCCACAACAAGGTGACATCCTATCGAGAATCACCTCGGAAACGACGACTAAGAACAACAAGCGCTGCTTATATATTCATGTTCCATTCTGTCGTGTGCGCTGTACTTTCTGTAACTTCTTCCAAAATGCTGCCAGCCGTAAGTTGGTCGATGAATACTTTGATGCTCTGATGAAAGAGCTAAAAGAGAAAGCAGCGATGCCGTGGACGCAAAGTGGCATCTTCCATGCGGTTTACATCGGCGGTGGCACACCAACGGATCTGGCACCAGAACAAGTTCGCATTCTTGGTCAGGCCATTCACGACTATTTCCCTCTAGCAGCTGACTGCGAAATTACACTTGAAGGTCGTATCAACCGATTCTCTGACGAGTTATATCAAGGTGCGCTAGACGGTGGATTCAACCGTTTCTCATTTGGTGTGCAGAGCTTTAATACCAAAGTTCGTCGCAGTGCTAAGCGTTTGGATGATCGCGAAGACGTATTGAATCGCGTGAGTGAATTGGCAAAAGAAGACAAGATCCCTGTCATCATTGATTTACTTTACGGCCTGCCTTACCAAACAAAAGACGTTTTAGAGCAAGATCTTAAGGACTTCATGTCTACAGGCGCTCATGGTTTGGACCTTTATCAGTTAGTGGTTGGCGGTACAGCGCCAATGCTCAATTTGGTTGAAAAAGGAAAAATGCCGCCACCTGCAACAACACCGGAAAAAGCGGGTATGTACGAGCTTGGCGCTAAGTTTATGGCAGAGCACCACATGAAGCAGCTTAGTGTTAACCACTGGGCGATCGATAACCGTGAACGCAGCTTATACAACAGCTTAGCGAAGACCTATGCAGAAGTATTGCCTGTCGGTTGTGGCGCAGGCGGTAACATCGGTGGTTACGGCATGATGCAGCACCGCACGCTAGACACTTACGTAAAAGCTGTAAATGAAGGGCAGAGCACCATCGCAATGATGATGAAGCAAAGCCCACTTGAGCCGCTATTCGCAGCACTGAAGTCCGGCTTTGATCGAGGCATTGTTCAGGCGAGCAAGCTGCCAGCATTTATGGGCGAAGACACCTTCAATTTCCTGATGCCACTATTCAAAGTATGGCATGACAAGGGCTTAGTTGAGCTACAAGAGCGCAGTTTAGTTCTGACGTTAGCAGGTAGCTTCTGGGCGGTGTCTTTGGCTCAAGCATGTATTCAGGTACTAACGTCAGAAATGAACGAAAACGTACCAAAAGTATCTAACAATTAATCTGAAAGAAATGGAAAAAACAATGGAATCAATTAAGCAACAGGTCGAAGCCCTACTAGAACAAGAGCCGCAACTACTTCCAGCAGCAATGGCTGAGCGCCTTGGTGTATCAGAGTTTGAAGTGGTAGCTGCACTTCCTCAAGAGATGGTTGCAGTAGCACCCGGTGAGCAAGCACAAAGCATTTTAGAAGGTCTTGTTGGTTTTGGCCCAGTAACAACTATCGTTCATTCTTTTGGTTCTATCTTTGAAGTAAAAGCGCCGTTTCCGAAAGGTAAAGTTGCTCGTGGTTACTACAACCTTATGGGTAAAGAAGGTGAGCTTCATGGCCACCTAAAACTGGATAACGTGAAAAACATTGCGCTAGTAAGCAAGCCTTTCATGGGCCGTGAGAGCCATTACTTTGGTTTCTTCTCTGAGTGTGGCAGCAATATCTTTAAGATTTACCTAGGCCGCAACGAGAAGCGTGAGCTAATCGAAGATCAAGTAACAGCATTCCGTGCAATGCAAGCAGAGTTCAACAAGTAGTCTCGAATGAGCATGACACTGCACTAATTCGTTAGCGCAGTGTCATTTTATTAAAGAATAACCGAGTTAAAACTCGGAACAACAAACAAGTAAAGTTAGGTATCAAAATGGATCAGCAAGTTAAACAAGAGCGTTTACAAGGTCGTCTAGGACCAGAAATCAAGGAATTTCGTCAGGAGCGTCGTACCATTCAATTGGCAACCGTTGATGCGGAAGGCCGTCCAAACGTAAGTTACGCACCATACGTTCAAAACCAGGAAGGTTACTTCGTTCTTATTTCTCAGATTGCTCGTCACGCACGCAACCTACTAGAGAATCCAAATGTATCTTTGATGATGATTGAAGACGAAGATTCGTCGAAGCAGTTGTTTGCTCGTAAGCGTCTAACGTTTGATGCGGTTGCAACCGTTGTTGAGCGTGATACTGAAATGTGGCAACAAGTCGTTGGCCAAATGAAAGATCGTTTTGGTGAGATCATTGATGGTCTGAGCCAACTAGAAGACTTCGTTCTGTTCAACCTAAAAGCAGAACAAGGTCTATTCGTAAAAGGCTTTGGTCAAGCTTACCAAGTATCAGGCGATGATCTGGTTGATTTCGTTCACCTTCAAGAAGGTCACAAGAAAATCGAAAACGCATAAGCCGATTTTCTAACTTATGATCGCCTAAACGGATGTGAATGCCGAAAGGGAGTTAGGTTATACTGACTCCCTTTTTTATTAGAACAAAAGCACAGAGAAAGAGCATGAGACCAGTAAGCAAGGAACTTGGCGAGATTTGTTACCCATTCATCTATGAAGACAGCCCAGTATGTGACTTTGAAATCACTGCTGATGAGTTGTGTAGCCGAATTGGGTTGGTTCTATCGATGGAACTCGATGACTTTAGCCGTGACATACTGACTCGAATGCAGCCCAACGTATATCATGTAAATGGCTCTATCCGCGGAAAACTCGCGATTACAGAAGCAGAAGTCGATGAGCTAAAAGCCGATTACGATGCAGTTAAGGCTCGTATCGACGGTGGATTTAAAGGATTTGTGCTTCCTGGCGGCCACCCAACGTCAAGCCAGTTGCATTTGTGTCGTTGCCAAGCAAAGAAGGTGGTTCGTGCATTGGTTTCCGTTGAGCATTCAGGTAAGAAACAACCCGATCCAATTTTGTTCCGCTATTCAAACCTGCTCGCAAATGTGCTCTACAGTCTGGCGTCTTACATCAACCACATTTATCAAGTCGAAGAAACTGAGTTTGTGTCTCGCAGCTACACAATGCCAAGTAAATAGGAAAAATATCACCTAATAGTCTGAATTTAATGACTTTAAGCTAGCCGTCGCAGAGTTCTCATTCGAGTGCTTTGATTACCTTTACCCATCTTTCTGCCTTTGTTTGAATAACGATTAAAATTGATTCAGAGGAAGAAACGATGGGTTTAGTTGTTGGGGGGCCTTTATTGGTCTGGCTGTTTTGCGCGGTATTGTCTATCAGGGCGGGGTTTGTGTTGTTTGCAGGGCAGCATTTTTCGAGTGTCTTGATTGCTATAGCGTTAGCGGTGGGTGCGACAGCTTCTATTATTTTCTACAACTGGTATTCGATTGCGAAAAGGGAGGAGGTTTACTTTTTCTCCCTTGCAATGGAATTGTTGTGTCGCCCCGCATTGATTATGCCAACGGTTATCGCGATAGGACTGTATTTCTTCGGTGGAGGGCTATTGCTCAATAGTCATATCAAAATGTTCGTCTTTGTTGCAATGTTTTCATGTTCGGTAGCGAGTATCATAAGTTTGTTCACTGCCGAAAAAGTTATTGATGTATACCAGATCAAGCAAACTTATTAGATATGATTAAGAAGCTATCGCTTTTGCTTCCAGCTCTTTTGCACCGCGCAGCATCGCTTCAATCAATTCCCCAGCGTTGAATTTCTCTAATGCCTCGTGAGCGCCTACTTGGTGAGCTCGGTCAACACAAATCTCGCTTGATAGAGACGTGTGAAGAATTCGGTAAGAGTTGTTCAGCGCAGAATCATTTTGAACTTCAAACGCAAGTTCATAACCATCCAGCCCTGGCATTTCAATGTCACTCACTAAAAGGTCAATTGGGCGGTTAGCTTCTGCATCTCGCTTCATCAAGTCGAGTGCGTCTGAGCCGTTTTTACAGATTTGATACGGGATGTTGATGCGGTCTAGCGCGTCGCTCAATTGCTTGCGAGCGATAGAAGAGTCGTCCACCAAAAGGATATTTAAGGCTTTCAAACGCTCGCGCTCGATGTCTGTAAGCATTGGAATCTTGGTATTCTCGTATTGCGGGTAGATCTTTGATAGTAGAAGCTCCACATCCAACATTTGGACGATCTTCTCTTCATAGCGAGTAATACCCGTTACAAAGATATTATGACCCGCACTTGATGGCGGTGTTTCGATAGATTTCCAATCACATTCAATGATCTTCTCGATACTTCGCACCATAAATGCCACTACGGTACGTAGACAATCTGTCACAATCAAATAGCAATTCTTGTATTCTTCCTCTTGGATAGGACGGAATCCAATTGCTGCCGCCATATCAATGACTGGCACCGTCAAATCGCGAATCGTCACAGTGCCAATTACATGATGGTGCGAATAGGGAATTTTGGTGGTCGGCATATAAGGAACAATTTCACGGACTTTAAGTGTGCCAATTGCGAAGTTCTGTTGCAGGGTGAGTTTAAACACCAACATACCTTGAGATTGGTTCGCTTTACTCGCGACTTTTGCCATGAAAATAACCTTATCAATATCACTGATTTATGTAACTAATCTAATCTTATAAGGCGACCGCTTCAACCGTAGAGCGTGGAAAAGTGAGCTTTTTAGGAAATAGCGCAAATTAAAGGTGAAATTGAATCGGTTAGCGGTCAAGTTTTCATCAAATTGTTAGATAGAACCGAATATCAAAAGATGAAGATAAGGGCGGCATTAGAGAAATTATTGCGATATTGAAGCGATTCGGTAAACTTGCGCCACCCGAACAGTGAGAGACAGACACATGGCAAATACAGCAGCCGCTTTACATATTCTTGTAAAGCATAAAGAACAAGCTGAAGACATCATCCAGCAGCTTAAAAAAGGTGCTAAATTCCAGACATTGGCAAAGAAATACTCGACTTGCCCATCTGGTAAACGTGGTGGCGACCTAGGTGAGTTTCGCCGCGGTCAAATGGTGCCACAGTTCGACAAAGTTTGTTTTTCTGGTGAGGTTCTTACTCCACACCTAGTCAAAACCAAATTCGGTTGGCACGTTGTGAAGGTGTTATACCGCACTTAAAAAATAGCGCGTTTATCGCGCTATTTTTGTATCTAGCGTTCTTTATTCGCGCACCTGTCGTCATCATTTCGAGTCTTCCTCTCCTTTTCTTTCAATTTATAAACCGCACCAATTGTGACGTGAGCAGCAGTTTCGCTTTCTTAAATATTTGTTACATATCGAATTGTTGCCCCATATTCACATTCTTACTGAGAAAAGGCGTAATAGTGAGAGTAGGCGCGATCAGATTGGTTTATCTACAAAATGCTTATAAAACAGGTGTTTAAATCGGTATCCTTGCGATCTTTGTTTTGGCTTGGGCGTTTGAATACTTTTAAACGGACGTTTAAACCTTAACTGAGGATGAGCTACGCCTTGTTTTTCCACCTAGCAGAAACGCAAAAGGGGTGAGGGAGGTTCGCTAATAGTTCTTATAATTTTGGCTATTGGATTCGCTCACGAAGAATACGAGTAACAATGGGTGAGCGAACGCGACGAGGAGAGAAACATGAGTGGCTTACAGGAAACACAATCAACAGGTGCAAATGTTATCTTGCACGCTTTTGATTGGAAGTATGCTGACATTGCCCAACGCGCAGCGGAGATCAGCGAGCTAGGTTATGGCTCGGTATTGGTTTCTCCGCCGATGAAAAGCGCACAAGATGAACGCTGGTGGCAGCGTTACCAACCTCAAGATTATCGTGTTATCGACAATGCGCTCGGTAATACCACAGATTTTAAAAGCATGGTTGAAGCACTCGACCGTGTAGGTGTATTGGTTTACGCCGATGTCGTCTTTAATCACATGGCGAACGAAGCCCATCTACGCTCGGATTTACAATATCCGCGCCAAGCCGTGATGGACGATTACCAGCAAAATACAAGCAAGTATCAAGATCTGACTCTATTCGGAGACTTGTCAGAGCCGTTGTTTGATGAGAATGACTTCGTTGAAGCTTTTGGCATTAAAGATTGGAAAGACAAGTGGGAAGTTCAAAATGGTCGAATCTCGGGCGGTCCAACCGATCCTGGGTTGCCGACTTTACGTGTGTGCAAGCATGTTGTTGAGCAGCAACGTACTTACCTGAAAGCGCTTAAGGCTCTGGGCGTGAAAGGTTTCCGTATTGATGCCGCAAAGCACATGACGCTAGAACACCTAAAGTTGGTTTGGACCGAAGACATTACTCAAGACGTCCATATCTTTGGTGAAATCATCACAGATGGTGGCGCGACAGAAGAAGAATATGAGCTGTTCCTAGAACCGTATTTGAAAGAAACACGGTTAGGTGCATACGATTTTCCGTTGTTCTCAACCATCTTTAAGGCGTTCTCGAAGAAGGGCAGTTTTAAGTCTTTGATCGACCCGTACTGTTTTGGTCAGGCTTTATCTAACCGTCGAGCTATTACTTTCGCGATTACTCATGATATTCCAAACAATGATGTTTTCTTGGATTTGGTCATGGATGAAGAGAACGAATGGCTAGCGTATGCCTACATTCTGGGACGCGATGGCGGTGTTCCGCTTATCTACACGGATTTGGATACCAGTGGTATCAAGGGCGTGGACGGCAAACCAAGATGGCAGAATGCGTGGAAGGACGCGCGTATGGCAAAGATGGTGGCATTCCATAATCTTGTTCATGGCGAGCCAATGACGGTACTGGAAGGCAACGACGACATGTTGGTACTTAAGCGTGGTGAGAAGGGTATCTTGGTACTCAACAAATCTGCGCGAGCGCAATCACTGCAGCTGACAGTGAACAAGGTTCTGGTTGATATGATGACCGGAGAACAAGTGCCTAGCGGTGAAGAGATTAAAGTGGCGGCGAAATCAGCAATGCTGCTTGTAGAAAAGTAATACCCCTTAGAAGCGCAAACAGCTTTGGAGTTTGCGCTTCTTTTTTCCTCATTTGTCGCTTGGGATTTAGTCGACGAGTTTAGCGACGATCTTTCCGACCGTTCGTTGCTGACGAATAGACACTAGAGCTTGAGCGACGTCTTTTAATGCGACGACTTCCAATTTAGGCACCATGACTTCACCACGTTCTAGCATGTGGGAGAATTCCACCCCAGCGTTAACGATAGAAGCAAAACCTTTTTCACCGTGAACATGACCAGAGCCTAAGCTCAGTTGGTGGAAGGTGAGCCCTTGCAAAAAGGCTCCTGGGTATTCGGTTGCACGCGTTGTTCTTACTAGCTCTACCATTTCACCTTCAAAACCAAGCACAGAAGCACACAGAATGTCGTTGTCGCCACCAACGCAGTCCAATGATACCTCTACGCCAAAGCCTTCAGTGATAGCCATGATTTGTTCACGTACATCCTCTTGTTTGTAGTCAATGACGTGTGTTGCACCCAACGAACGTACAAACTCATGGTTTGCTGCAGAGCTTGTAGTGATGATGGTTTCTACACCGAAGAAGCGAGCGAGCTGAATGGCAAAGCTGCCCACGCCACCAGAACCACCAGCAATAAAAATGCTCTTACGTGTAGAAATGTTCAGTTTATCAACGAGCGCTCGATAGGCCGTCCAGCCCGCACAAGGTGACGCGGCTGCGACTTCTGGAGCGACATCAGGGTGTGCAACCAACGTACGTGAGTCTTGAATTGCGTATTCGGCAAAGCCACCGCTCATTCGACGCATGTTGCCATGATAGAGAACGCGATCACCTACCTGCCAACCCGATACCTTGTCACCGATGGCAACGATTTCCCCCGAAACATCGAGGCCACCAACGAAAGTATCGTTCATACCATCGACCATCTCGTGCCAAAGATTCACTTTCGCATCGACAGGGTTGAGCCCAACGGCATGAACTTTTACTAACACATCTAACCCACTCACAAGCGCTGGAGTGTCGATGTCGGTATAGGTGAAGGTATCTTGATCTTTTTGGTAAGTGATCGCTTTCATTCTTTTCCCCAAAGGGCACTTGCCCGAAAAATAAAAATCCAACGGCGCAATCACCGTTGGATAGCTTTGATGATTTATTGGTATGCGCCTGCTGAGTAAGTTAACTCGTAGCTGTGGCTGTAGATTTCTAGGATGTTGCCGAACGGGTCTTCCATGTAGATCATGCGATAAGGTTTTTCGCCTGGGTAGTAATAACGGGGTTCTTTCATGCGTTTCTTGCCACCTGCCGCAACGATCTTTTCAGCTAGACCTTCGACATCTGGATCTTGGACGCAGAAATGGAAAATCCCAGTTTTCCAGTATTCAAAATTATCTTCAGGATTTTCTTGGTTCTTGAATTGGAACAGTTCGACACCAATTCGATCCCCTGTAGATAAGTGGGCGATACGAAACCGCTCCCAGCCTGCGCCAAAGACATCAGTACACATTTCACCGATCGCACTGTCGTCTTCGACGATTTCAGTTGGCTCCATAATCAGGTACCAACCCAGAACTTCGGTATAGAATTTTACGGCTGCTTCTAAATCAGGTACGGAAATACCAATGTGAGAAAACGTTCTTGGATATGGGATAGACATAACCTTTGCCTCTTCTGTGTGTTCATCCTGTTCAAAGCATATTAGCTAGTTCAATCTTTATCCAAAAATTATCATTTGTTCTCATTGTAATAAATTTATGTAATCAACGGTCTTTAATCAGGCTGGCACGATCGGCAAGTAAGATGTCATCTTCTGCCAGTGTGTGGCGCGATTGGATTGCATAAACTTTATCCATACCAACAACGACGTTAGCTCATACTAAGAGGACAAGCACATGACAAATACAGCATTAATTACAGGCGCATCAGGTGGTATCGGTGAAGAATTAGCACGTATTCACGCCGAGAAGGGTGGAGATTTAGTGCTTGTTGCCCGTTCTAAAGACAAGCTAGAGGCACTGGCATCAGAGCTTCGCGAAAAACACAAGGTTCAGGTTGCTGTGATTGCAGAGGATTTGACTCAGGCTGATTCTGCTGCACGTGTGTTTGATCAAACTGAAGCGCAAGGCTTGCAAATTGATGTGCTGATTAACAATGCTGGCTTTGGTGGTCACGGAAAATTCCATGAACGCGAATTGGTGGCAGACCAAGCCATGATGCAACTTAATATGGTGACGTTAACCAATCTGACGCACTTGTACCTGCAAGGCATGGTGGCACGCAATCGCGGTAAAATTTTAAATGTGTCATCAACAGCGTCGTTTATGCCGGGTCCATTACAGGCGGTGTACTACGCAACCAAGGCTTATGTTACTTCGTTTACTCAAGCGATAGCGGAAGAGCTTAGAGACACCAATGTAACGGCGACAGCGTTGTGTCCGGGTGCCGTAGCGACGGGTTTTGTTGCTGCCGGCGATTTGCAAGGTGTGGAAGTGTTTAAGAATGCCAAGTCTCCTCGTTCTGTTGCAGAGTGTGGTTACAATGCGATGGAACAGGGTAAGTTGGTGGCCTTTAACGAAGGTGGTTTGAAGTTCATGCTTGAATGGATTGTGCCTTTCCTACCAAGAAAATTGGTGCTAAAAATATCGCGTCAAACCATGGAAAAAAGTGCTTAGGAATCAGATATGATCAAGCGAGCGAGTCAATTCACGGTGCCTCAGAGTTGGAAAGTGCTGCTTAACGATATGGATATTGATCCGCAACTGGTGCTGGCATACGCCAAGTTACCTGCCGACTTGTTCAATCGAGAAAAGGCAACGCTTAGCCCAAATGAGTACTTTCAGCTTTGGGTCGGAGTTGAACAAGCGTCTGGTGAGCGTGAGATGCCGTTGCTCCTTGCTGAACATATGTCGGTTGAGGGGTTTGACGCCCCAATTTTTGCCGCTATTTGCAGTCCGAACTTGAACACCGCACTCAAACGGATTCAGCAATATAAGCCGTTGATTGGACCTATGGTAATGACGTTAGACGTTTCCGAAAAAGAAACAAAACTCAGCATCAGTTGCTATGGCCAACGACAAGCGCTGCCTAAATCTTTGGCTTTGACAGAAGTGGTGTTCTTTACCCAGTTAGCTCGCTTAGCGACGAGAAAGCGGATTCAACCGCTACAAGTTACGTTGCCTGAGTTGCCCAGCAACCTTGAGAAATACCAAGCTTACTTTGGTTGCCCGCTGGTCAAAGGTGATGGCGTAGAGGTGCGTTTTAAAGCGGAAGACGCAGCGCATCCGTTCGTGACTTCAAATGCGCAAATGTGGGGCTTTTTCGAACAAGGGTTGAACCAAAAGCTAAAAGATCTTGATGCCAGCGCCTCAACAGTTGAACGTGTTCGAGCTGTCTTGATCGAGTCATTGCCTGCGGGGAACAGTGCTATTGAAATGGTGGCAGAGAAACTGGCAATGAGTAAGCGTACATTGCAGCGTAAGCTCACCGCAGAAGCTGAAAGTTATCAATCCGTGCTGCAAATGGTGAGGGCGGAGCTGGCCGATCACTATTTAGAGAAATCTCAAATGTCACTGGGTGAAATCTCCTTCCTACTGGGATTTCAAGAAGCGAACTCATTTATTCGAGCTTACAGCGCTTGGAAGGGAATATCTCCCGGGCATTATCGAGACCAGTGTCATTAAGCACAAAACGAATAGAAAGGAAAAGCGCCGAACATGTCGGCGCTTTTTTGAATGGTGCTTTGTCCACACACCTTTCAAGTTCTGTTTTTTACGTAATCTGAGTTATTTCACTAAGTGTTGACCCATTACGCCATCGCCTTTTTCTAAGCGAGATGAAATGTCACCAAACAGATCCGGTAAATCCGCTTTGATCGTGTAGTTATGTCCGTCATTCAACTTGTTAAAGTCCACTGAGTACTGCGTGTAACTGTCGTCATACTGGTAACGCACGTTCATCACTTTTTGGTCTAGGTTGTACACCAAACCATAGATGGTTGCGTAGCCACGCATTTCGCCATTCACTGGGCGGTTTGCCGCATCCAATGGGATTTTGTAGGTCACACTGTCCAGTTTCGCAATGCCATTGGTGTAGCTGCTAGGCTCTTTAAGCTGGTCCTTCATGTAGCTGTTCCAGATAAAGCGTTGAGCAGAATTAATGTTACCCGGGATAGGGAACTCACCATTCACATCACTCTTCGCTTTTGGTTGCGCTTCTTGCCAGTTTTTCAAGTGTTGCGCGTACTCTGGGCTGTTAGTCATTACGTCATATTGTTTGCCATGATGAACTTGCCAAGCGCCGTCGATGTATTCCAACACAGCAGAGTCACCACTTGCGTCTTCTAATGAGTAATGTCCCTTCATTTCGATGCCATTGTGGCTGAACTGTTGGATTTGGATTGAATCTAGATTCTTCAATGCTTCATCAACGGATGCAAAACTATCAATCAGGTAAGCGACAAAGCGCGAGTTTTCGATTTGTTGTTTGCCAGCTTGTGGTGCGCCTGGGTTTTCTTCATCCAAGAAAAGGGCATTCGCCGCAAAGCCTTTCTCGTTAAAGCCATCAATAATGCCCACGCCGTAAATACTCACACCGATAGAGGCGTATTTCGATGTCCATGTAAGCGCATCGTCTTTATCGTAGCCGCGGTAGGTTTGGCCCGCGTGACGAACATCAATGGTTGGCTGATTGGCTTCCATCCAATCCATAGTACGAGAGACAAATACACCGTGGCCTTGAGTCTCCCAAACCAAACGTGAACACGCATTTGCTGCGGTAGAGATGCTGCCAACTGCCATTGCAACAGATGCTGCTAGAAGAACTTTTTTGCTAAAACCTTTCATTGAATTGCCCTCGTAACGTTTCAATACGAGGTCATTATTACGTGTAATTCTCACCATGTAATCTCAGTTATGTTGCAAACTTTGCAACAAAAGGATATCGGTTGAGCTAAGATAAACGGGTTTATTGTTAGAGGAGCTTCCAATGCCCAGAGCCAGTTTTGACCAACTTACTGCATTTGTCGCTGTCGCAGAGCATGGATCATTTAGCCAAGCCGCAAGGGTAATCGGGAAAGACAGAGCGACGCTGCATCATCAAGTCAGCGATCTCGAAATTGATTGGGATGTGATCTTGTTTGAACGTAAAGGTAGAACACCAGTCTTGACGGAAGTAGGGGCGACGTTACTTACCCAAGCCAAGCACATTCTTTACCAAATGCAGTCTTTAGAGCTTTCTTGTGATAGCTACTCTCAAGGGGATGTTCCGGAGATAACAATTTGTCACGACATGTCGGTACCGTGTGATGCCATAGCGGACATCGACCTATCTCTGCGCAAGCAATACAAGAGTACCGCGATTCATTGGTTACATCGCAGCCGAGATGAAGCGTTAGAAATGCTCATGGCGAAACAAGCGGATTTTGCGGTGGTACTTAACAGCGGCAAAGCGTTCCCAACCGAAGGGATGTCGTTCATCAACTTGGGCTACCCAAGGTTTACCTTCTATGCACATCAGAAAAGTCCTATAGCGCAGAAACCTGTGGTGACTCTGCAGGATCTTGCGTCACATCATCAATATATTGCAGAGAATTTCAGCACCAGCGCACTTGGTAATCAACAGGTGATGTCACCAAACATTTCTCGAATCAGTAACATCGATGTGTTGATGCGATTATTGAAAAATGATGGCTTTGCCTTGCTTCCTCATCATTTAGTACAAGCCCATGATGAGAAAGGCGAATTTGTCCCGTTAAACATCGATTTCATGGCAAACGAAGGTCGTGCAGGCTATGTGTTACTAAAGCGAGGCAATACGTTAAGCCCCGTACATCAAAAGCTGGTGGCGTTGGTGACCGAATGGTTTGATAAACAGGTGTAAAAGCCAGAATTCTCCATTTTGGATTCGTACTGGATTAAGAAAGCTCTAATCGTAGTGATATGTCACCATCATCGAGGATGCCATCCTCTTGAAATCCGAACGCACGATAAAGCTTACCTGCCTGCTGATTGGAGGGTTTATGCATCGTGAATAAGGTTTTCCCTCCGAGTTGTTTCACTTCTTCAACGAGCAAGCTAAGTACTTGCTTTCCATACCCTTTGTTCTGGTTATCTTTGTCGATCATAAAGCGGAACAGCCAGTAAATGGAGTAATCAAGCGGCTCGTCTTCATGGCAAAACGCAAGCAAACCGATCACCGTCTCTTGTTCATAAATCACTTTCAATCGGTAGTCGGTTTCAAAGCGTGACTGAGCAATCGT
Source organism: Vibrio sp. K4 (assembly GCF_051122595.1). Classification (NCBI taxonomy): domain Bacteria; kingdom Pseudomonadati; phylum Pseudomonadota; class Gammaproteobacteria; order Vibrionales; family Vibrionaceae; genus Vibrio; species Vibrio sp. K4. The sequence continues at coordinate 2,255,018 of NZ_CP178578.1, read as the reverse complement.
AATCGCGTTGGAGGCAAGGTTTTCTTCTTGTTCTGGGTGAAGATTGAGACGAATACAATCTAGATAGTTTTCTTTGGTGAGCTCTCTTAGTGAGATCATAAAAATGAGTTTCCTTCTTCCTTAAAGCGGAAGAAGTAAAGCTTACTATTCAGCAAGATAGCAAATGAGAGAGCTGACGAAGAGATAAAGCTGTGATTGAGGTCATGGATAGGCGACTCGATGACGAGCCGCCAAGCTATCGGTATTCATTGTGAGGTGTGCATTCAGCGAGGGATTAACATTTATCGCAAGAAGCACCGTTTTGGTTGCAATCTGTCATACGACCTTGTTTGTCGAACGAGAAACTGCAACATTCTTCAAATAGCTTTTTCAATTCGACACGTCCTCTCTGTACGCGCGATTTGAGGGTTGAGTAGCTGATGCCTTGCTCTTCGGCCAACTTCTTCTGGCTCATACCTTCAAGCTCAATAGAAGAGAGCAGTTGCGATTGCTCGTCTGGTAATGCTTGCACAAACGGCGCAATGCACTTTGACAGTTCTTGTTTCAGGTTTGATTCTTGCTCTTCAAACCAAAGATCGTCAGCAACGAGGTCATTATCACGCTGATTTCGAGCGCGTTTACGGTAGAAATCGATGATGGCGTTATTCGCGATTTGGAAGAGCCAAGATTTGACGCTAGATACATCACGAATATCCGCAAGGTTTTGATAAGTCTTAAGTAAAATCTCTTGCTTTAAGTCGTCTACATCATCTTCATTGCTGACTTTAGAGCGCAAGAACGCATGAATAGCGTGTTCGTATTCGCTCCAAATTGATTCGAGGTTAGCAGTTTTCATTGATGCAACACTCGTCACGCAAGAAACCAATAACCGTATCTAAGCATTCATACTCAGCAACACAATACAAAGTACGACCTTCACGACGCTGACTGATTAAGCCGGCTGAGGCTAGGCTCGAAATGTGATGAGAAAGGGTAGAGGCTGGAATACCAAGTTTATCTTGTACGCCACCAACCGCGATTCCTTCATAGCCTGCTTTGACCACCTCTTTATAGATACATAAACGGGTAGGGTGTCCTAGCTCTTTGAGCGCTTTTGCTACAGCTTCGAGTTCCATACTGACCTCTTGGAATGACAGACGATAAATACATTTCGATGATAGTGAAAGTGTGGGTGAATAGCAAACAAGAAAAATTTCCTAGTTAATTAATTGATTATTAAGACTTTAAATTATATTTCGATATTTATCGAAATATAATGGTTGACGCGTCGATTTTTAATTCTATAATTCGAGAAAAATAGAAATGAAGAATTCAGCTTCATTAGGAAATTTACAGTTACTGATGTGAAATCAGTAGGAGAATCAATATGAATCCAGAAATCATGACCATGGCTAAGGAAGCGCTTGATATGTTTGCGTTTCTAGCAACCGAACTTATCATCCTATTCCTAGCGATTAGCTACATCGTTGGTGTGTTGCAAGATTTTCTAACGCCAGAAAAAATCCAATCTATCCTGAGCTCGAAAAAGGGTAAAGGTTACTTCATTGCTGCGCTATTAGGTTCGATTACGCCTTTCTGTTCGTGTTCGACCATCCCTTTCTTGAAAGGTCTATTGCGTGCAAGAGCAGGTTTTGGACCTATGATGGTGTTCTTATTTGCCAGTCCACTGCTTAACCCAGTGATCATTGGTTTGTTTGTAGTGACCTTTGGTTGGAAAGTTGCGGTATTCTACTTTGCTATCGCGATGACAGTGTCTGTGGTTGCAGGCTATGTTCTTGAAAAGCTGGGCTTTGAACGTTACGTAAAACCAGAAGCGTACGAAGCAGCAGGCACCTCTTCATGTGGTACATCTTGCGGTGATTCAAGCAAGAAAAAAGAACAAGCGAAACCAGCATCAAGCTGTGGTACTAGCACTTGTGGTGAACCTGCACCAGTTGCAGCAAAAACATCATGCTGTAGTGAGCCAGCGCCTGTGGTAGCGAAAACATCTTGTTGTGGTGATAGCGCGCCAAAAGCGGAGCCTAAAGTGGAAGTGTCTTGCTGCTCATCAGACGGCAGTGCAACAGCGACCATCGTGGAAGAAAAAGAGCCTAGCCGCTGGGTACGTATTTGGCACTCAACTTGGAAAGACTTTAAACAAGTGTTCCCTTACCTAATGATGGGTATTGCGATTGGTTCATTCATCTACGGCTTCATCCCAACGGATCTTATTGCGGAGTACGCAGGTGAAGCGAAGTGGTACGCGATTCCAGTAGCAGCAATTATTGGTATTCCATTGTACATCCGTGCAGAGGCAGTTATTCCACTAAGTGCGGCGCTAGTACAAAAAGGTATGGCACTGGGTTCGGTAATGGCACTTATCATTGGTAGCGCAGGCGCAAGTCTTACAGAAGTGATTTTGTTGAAATCAATCTTTAAGAACCAAATGATTGCAGCCTTCCTATTCGTTATCTTAACGATGGCAATGGGCGCAGGCTACCTATACACCTTCATCTTTGCTTAATTTAATTAAGTAAACTGAAAAACAAAAATCCCCAAGTTTCGGCTTGGGGATTTTTTAATTCTGAAAGACTTAAAGCTTATCGTTCGCCAAGCACTTCGAATTCATCGTAAGTTAGGCGAGACAACCCATCTTCTTGAATTTCCCATAACTCTTTGTGCACGACACCAAACGCTTTGTTCATTGTCCAATCTGAAGTAAGGATGTAGCCATTTTCGCTGTCTTTTTCCCACTTAGTGTTGGTGTAGTCCACGTTGTTAAAACCTTGGTCCATGATGTTTTGCCAGAATGCTTGGATTGCTTCACGTCCCTCAAATGTGCCAAATGGTTTTGCAATCATAACCGCATCTTCTGCGTATTGTGCTGCACAGCCCGCGGCGTTTTGATTATTGAAAGCGATTTGCCATGCTGAGATGCCTGCTTGAGCGCGTTCTAAAACTGATTGAGTCATCCTGAATATCCTGTGATTGGTGTTTGTTTATGGAGTAATCATAGGGTTAGAATTGAGATGGAAAAACAAAGTAATAAGAATTGAATGTTCTGTAAAAAAGAACAATAAGGAAGGGCGATGAATAAGCTGCGTTTAATGTCTCTGTTCGTTCATATTGTCGAGTGTGGTTCAATCTCTAAAGCTTCGGATAAGTTAGAGCTTTCTAAGTCAGTGTTGAGCTCTGCTTTGAAGCAACTAGAGCAAGAGTTGGATACTTGTTTACTCAAACGTACGACCAGAAAGCAAACTTTGACCTCGACAGGTGAGCGCTTTTACGAGCAGTGCGCGCAAATGACAAAACAAGCAGAAGCCGCGTGGTTAGAAGCCACAGAGTTAAAGCAAGTGCCAACGGGAAGGCTTACCGTCACTGCGCCTCATGCACTAATGGGTTCAATAGTGTTGCCTGCTTTAACGAGCGCTTTTGCTGATTACTCTGATGTGCAGTTAAATTTGACCAGTGATGATAAGCATGTGGATATTGTTCAGCAGGATATCGATCTTGCCGTACGAGTAGGGGCTTCTGGTGATTCAAACATTAAGCAGCGTAAAGTGGGGCAGTTTTGTGACGTCTTGTGTCGTGCTAAAGGCGCGCATTCTGATTTTGAGAGTGCGCCTTATATTGCTCAACATTGGCAGCTTGAACCTGTTATCCATGTGTTTGCTTCCAAGGAGCCAGAACATCAAATTCAATATCCAGTGAAGCACCGAGCGAATACCGTCTTTGATGTGGCCAGTCTGTTAGAAATGGGGTTAGGCGTTGGTATTTTGCCTGATTTTATGTTGGAGTCGAACTCGCTTCTTGAACCTGTACCCGGTGCGAAAGCGTCAAAGGTGAACCCAATTTATGTATTGCATCCCTACCAAGCTCATGTACCGATGGCAGTGACAATAGCAATAAAAGCGATTGAATCGCGCATTGACGAAGTCATTTTATGTAAAAACTGACGGTTATCGGGGCGAACACTCAGAGTCGGTTTGGAATTAAAATTGATGAATTTTTATTCAGGATCAATCTTCATTATTATTTCACCTCACGTTCAAAATGCCTCGTCTACACTGTTTGATGAGTTGTCAGTTGGCAGACCAAGGAGGCAGCCATGATTGCAGTTCATCGAGAGTATTGTTTATCGAATAGCCCAGATTTACACGCCCATGTTGAAGTCAATCCCGTCGGTAAATTGGAAGTTGAAATTGTCGAGCTTCATGAACACCACACTACCGAGTTTGATGATCTTTCTTTTGAAAGTAGTGGCGCTCAAACGCGTATTTGCGGGAAAGAAGACACCGTTCCGTGGCAGTTCAACCTAGCCAAGACCGATGCATTAGAACTGTCGCATTTAGTGGATGAAGCGAACGAAGAGTATGAGACATTGATGAGCGATCTCATGTAGCTCCGCTTTTTCGCAGGCAATAAAAAACCTCCCATAGGGAGGTTTTCGTGTTTATTGAGCGTCTTCTTTCGGTAGATGAAGCTCTTGGACGTTTTCTTCGTTGAAATCGTCGGCATAGCCTTTTGGTGGCGGTGTCCAACCACGTTCAGAACGGGAGAGTTTGTCGTGACGATCTTTTTGCATCTCTTCTGCCATTTTTTCTTCAAGGTGAATAAATAGCTGACGGAAGTTGTTGTCGTAACGTTCACCCTCTGAGTCATCGACCCATGCTTCATAAAGCATGTTGGATTTACGATCTTCGACTCGGCGATAAGTCGATTTTTGTTGCTCAGTGAAGAACGGATGAATACCAATGGCTTTCATCGCGTGACCACCAATTTCCAATGCAGAATGGTAAGTTTCTGATTCGATGATATCTGCGCCCGCTTGGCGTAGTAGGTAGCCATGTCCGCGGTCAAATGCACGCGCAATCACAGTCACGTTTGGATAGGTGTGTTTTACGTACTTAACCAACTCCACGCTCGATTCTTGATTATCTATCGCGACGACAAGCGCAGAGGCATGCTCAATACCTGCCGTGTGTAGCATGTCTGGTCGAGTCGCATCACCAAAGTAAGCGCGTGTACCGATCTGGCGCATATTATCAATCTGGCTTGCTTGGTGGTCGAGTACAACCGTTTCCACGCCATTAGATACCAATAAGCGGTTTACGATCTGACCAAAGCGACCAATACCTGCAATGATGACGGTGCCTTGCTCCTCAATCGTGTCACTTTCACGCTCATTCGATTCGCTTTCAAAGCGAGGAAGAATCACCTTATCAAATAGAATGAATAGACCAGGCGTTAGGAACATGGAGATCGCAACAACCAATGCCAGCGTTTGTGAAAGCTCGAATGGGATGACGTGGTTTTGTACTGAGAAGCTCAATAGTACAAAGCCGAATTCACCTGCTTGTGCCAAGCTCAAAGTAAACAACCAACGGTTACTGCCTTTGATACGGAAGATGAACGCAAGTGCGAATAGAATCGCTGCTTTCAGAATCATCACACCAAGTGTTAGACCGATGATCAAACCAAAGTCGCTGAACAGCACTGAAAAGTCGATGCCAGCACCTACCGTAATAAAGAACAAGCCAAGCAGTAAACCTTTAAACGGTTCGATGTTTGACTCCAACTCATGGCGGAACTCACTGTTCGCCAGAACCACACCTGCTAAGAACGTACCCAGAGCCGGAGACAGACCCACTAGGCTCATTAAAGCCGCAATGCCGATCACCAGCATTAATGCTGTTGCAGTAAAGATTTCACGTAGGCCAGAGCTTGCTACGTAGCGGAACAGTGGACGACTTAGGAAATGTCCGCCAACAACGACGATAGCAATAGAAGCAGTAATCACGAGCCCGTATGCCCAGCCAGGAAGTCCAGCCACTAGGCTAAGTTCTTCATGATGTTCTGCGGCTGCTTGCGCTGCCGATTGTGCTTGTTCTACCAACTCTGGCAGTGCCAATAGCGGAATAAACGCCAACATTGGAATTACGGCGATATCTTGGAAAAGCAGCACCGAGAACGCGTTCTGACCACCTTCTGTTTTGGTCAGTCCTTTCTCGCTAAAGGTTTGCAGAACAATCGCGGTGGAAGAAAGCGCGAAGATCAAACCGATCGCTAATGCTATGGTCCAAGATTGGCCAAAGTACAGGGCAATCGCCATGATCAGTGCGGCAGTACCACCAACTTGTAAGCCACCTAAGCCCATTAAGCGGTTACGCATTGCCCACAGCATCTTAGGCTCAAGTTCCAAACCAACGAGGAACAACATCATAACCACACCAAATTCAGCAAAGTGTTGAATTGTTGTGGTTTCTTCACCTACGAGGCCGATAATAGGACCAATGACCACACCCGCAATCAAGTAACCTAATACCGAGCCTAAGCCTAGACGTTTTGCTAAAGGAACGGCGACGACAGCGGCAATAAGGTAAACAAAGGCTTGTAAGAATATCCCTGTCATGATGCTTCCTTAATCAGTTGTGGTAATGCACTGTTGAGTTTGATGAGCGATGCCGCTGCTTCAAGATCAAGCGTGTCATTGACTAACGCATTGAGCAGCGTTTTGTAGCGTTCAACATGCTGTGGAATTCGATCTTCTTCTTGGGCGGTACGGGAACCAAACAACGCAAGTGGAGCGATGTAATTCATCCCGGTCAGTGCTGACATTTGCTCGATAGGAGCTAATAGCTCACGGATGGTGAAATGGTTGTAGCCTTCGGCTTTATAGGCCTCTTCTTTACCACCTGCGGATAAGACACAAAGCATGGTTTTGCCATGAAGCTCTGTACCTTCTGAGCCATAAGCAAAGCCATATTCTAAAACCAGATCTTGCCACTCTTTTAGAATGGCTGGCGTGGAATACCAGTACAGCGGGAATTGAAAAATCACCACATCGTGGTCACGTAAACGCTGTTGTTCTCGGTCAATATTGATATTGAAGTGCGGGTACTCGGCATAGAGATCGACACAAGTGACACCTTCAATCGTATTAGCTGCTTTAAAAAGGGGAGCATTCACCTCTGAGCGATGCTGGGAAGGATGCGCAAAGAGAATCAATACTTTTTTATTTATCATAGGAATCCTTGCTATGCGTCTAAACCATTTTTGGTATAAGAATGAAAGACTTTGATTGTTGTAAGAAACTGTAACCCATAAACCTTATCCTATCTACTTTAGTGATTGAACATTGGAAAGTTAAAATCACTTTCAATGAAATATAGAAAATCTTCACGGGGCACTGCTTTTTATCTTCCTTAATAAACGCTTGAGCAGCTCCTTTATTAGAGAAAGATGGATGCACTTAACGGAAGTTCTCAATCTACAAATTTGGTGTGGGTTATCTCGTTTAATGTACTAGGTTTTTTACTCTATTTTTTGAGAATCAACGCATAAAAACCAACACTGGATATCCTCACTCCTGCATCAAAGAAGTTATCTAGAAGCCTGCATCCGAGTTGATACAGGGATGAGCAAACGACTTATTTCAAAGCCATGTGAAATAATAAGCTTGATGAATGTGATAAGCGAAGAATGCTGCAGATTAACGTTTACTGAGAGCAGGGTGTTCATCGGAGCGGTGCATTTCGAATTTTATAAACGCCAACTTGATCGCGGCCATTGTTATTTTTCCGTCATAGAAGCGTAGCGAGCGCAAAGAATTCATGCGTTGAGATTGGAAAGTACGCAAATCTGTTCTTATGCTGAATAATAACCTCAAGTTATTATCGACGTGGAATATGGCCAAAGATCTCTTCTCAAACCTCGACCTGAATTTGCTCCGAACATTCATCATTTTGCACCAAGAGCGCAATATGCGCCGAGCGGCAGAGCGCTTGTTTGTTTCTCAACCCGCCGTGAGTAAAGCATTGCAGCGGCTGCGTGATCATTTTGAAGATGAGCTGTTTGTGAAAACCCATCACGGGTTGCGAGCGACGGAGTATGCGAACGATTTAGCGGAAAATCTCGCGCCGTTACTGGATGAAATCTCTATCACGCTTAATGGTTCTAAAGCATTTAACCCTTTAGAAATGAACGGAATCATCAAGATTGCGCTCGCTCCTTTTATCTTGAGTTCTTACGCCAGTGAAATCTGTCAGGCGATTCGACAGGCAGCGCCAAACGTTCAGATCCACTTGCTGAATTGGTCTCGCTCTACCATGGATGAGATCATCAAAGACGATGTTACGCTTGGTGTGAACTATGAAATCAACCACGCTCCAAAAGAGCTACTGACGAAAATGATCGTCAAAGACACCTTCTGTGCGTACGTGCGAAAAGATCATCCGTTTCTCGGTGACCGACTACAAATCTCGGATTGCAGGGATTTGGAGTTTGCGACCGTGATTGCGGCCGATTGGAACTCCAGCGTGTCGTTTTCTGAGAAGATAATGAAAATCAAAGGCGTGGAGCCAAAAATCGCGTTTCGCTCTGAATTGCCGTCGGCCATTATCGACGTGGTGGCTAACTCGGACATGGTCTTTCCCGCTTCAAAAACGGTCAACGTCGATAAGATCTCTCAATTAAGAAGATTGGATATCGAGTTCGACGGTATCGTGATTGAGCCTTGCTTGCACGCTTACTATCACCATAAGAATCGCCGTAATGAAATGGTTCATTGGCTGCGCAGCATCATCACGGATGTCATAACCAAACACCTAGAGCGCTCGCAACAGCAATAATAACCCTTGGTTATCAAGCTCTCTACCTTTGTTTATTAATAACCCGCCGTTAAGTGCGGGTTTCTTTTTAGCGATTAGAGTAATAAAACACTGCTCAATATACTTCTCTTCATCGGGCAGGGAGTCCACTTTTTTTGCAAGAGGCATCCCTGAGTTTCGACAAATTAAGAGAGTAAATCATGAAAGTTAAATTACTGAGTGCAATTATCGCGGCGACGTTTCTAGCTGGCTGTTCTTCATCGGGTTCGGATTCTGACACTGAAACGCCAAATGGGGTAGCGAGTGTGGAAGTTTTCAACGGTGAAAACTTTGACGGCATGGTTATTCAAGGCGATGAAGGTGAGTACAACACGGTTGCAATCCAAGGCGCAGAAGGGAACACGGTATTCAATGTTGGTGGTGAGCTTTACTACACCAACGGCACTGAGGTAATGAACAAAGACGGCGACGTAGTCGGTGTGATTGAAGTGGTTGATAACCAGCTTATGTTTGTTGGCCCGGCAGGTTATCTGCACCTTTCTGTTGAAGATGGTCGTCTGATTGTGAATGAGAAAGGCGCTGCGAACCCTGAGAATCCAATCGTATCTGACCCAGATTATGACGCTGGCGTGATTCCAACATATGGTGACATTGTTGACTTAGGCGGTGCCGCGATGATCGTTGGTGACAATGATAACGTGGCTATTGTAAGCAAAGACAATGATGGCAATGTGCATATTGTTATCAACGACGAAGAGAACCATTACACGGTTGAAAGCGGAACGGTAAAAGATCCTGAAGGCAACACGATTGGTTCGGTTGAGCAAGACGGCGACAACTTCGTTATCACTTTAGACAGTGGTACTCAATTTGTGGTGCGCAATGAAGATGGTCGCTTGTTTGCCGCGATTATTGAGCGTCCAGATGTATCACACCCGATTGAGGGCGTGCCGATGCTACCAATTGAAATTGGTCCCGTTCACCCAATTGAAGATGTTACGCCTGAGGGGCCGGTAACGCTTCCTAGTGGAGAGCTTACTCAAGAACAGCGCGCAGAATTGAAACAAAAGGTTCAATCCCTATCACAAGAGCAACGTCAGGAAATAAAAAGAGCGATTCGCGACCGCGTTGAACGCTCGTAAATCAAATCGCATAAGGGTAAGTAGCAAGGAGCCGCTTGATTTAAGTGGCTCCTTTTTTCTTTTCAAGTCTTTCTGATAGGTATCCCAATGAATAAATCTCTGACGCTGCTTTGCGCGCTGTTTGCCGTGCCGTGTTTTTCTGCTGACCACAAAATGCCAGAGTTTGGTTTAGACGTGTCCAATACAGATGATGAATGGATTGTGACTGCCTCAGGGTACTTACAAGCAACAGAAGAGTGGAACATTTCTGCTGAGGTCGATTCTACGGGGTATTTAGAATTGGGGACGGGATATGGCGTGATGCTCGGACAGTTCTATACAGAAGCATTTGTGAGCTATGGACGTGCAGATCTGTTCGACGTCTATGATGCGGGCGTGTTTACCGGCACCGCGTTAGGGGATGATTGGATGGTTTTCGCCAATAGTTCTCATGAGTGGAGAACCAGCTCAATTGGTAAGTCATTCCCATCATTGGAAAAGACAGAAAGAGAGTGGAAAAACACCGTTGGTGCAAGCTATACACCGATTGATTTTATCCGGCTTGGCTATTCTTATAACTACGATAAAAAACTCACTGAGGGTGGTCATCGAACCAATCACGAAGTGCGTATTACTTTAAAACCGAAATGGGTAGAGCCTTATGTGAAGTACACATTTGGTGAGCATCGAGTTTCACCGGGGTCGACTAAGATAAGTGAAGAGAACAGCGTAGAACTAGGTATTAATTTTAACTTTTAACTAAGGTGGGAGTATGAACTTTCAATCCATTATTCTTGAGTATGCAGTGGCAATTATGGGCTTACTTTTGACAGGAATAACCCTCTAAGCAGGATGCTCAGAGGGCGACAAAATTAACGGTTGATGTTGTAGCGAGCCATTGCCGCTTCTTCTGTTGTCACGACTGTTTTACCTATCGGAGCCAGAGAGATAACCGCCAGCTTCAGGTGTTGAAGTGCGAACGGAATACCAATGATGGTTACGAAGCATGCTACAGCAGAAAGTATATGACCGATTGCCAACCAAATACCTGCAAACACAAACCAAATCACGTTACCAATCACGCCAAGCGGGCTAGTACCGATGTCCATTTCATTGGTCAGTTCATCTCGTGAAACCGCTTCTTTGCCGAATGGGAAGAACGAGAAGTTACCCATCACGAAACAAGCGCGTCCCCATGGAATGCCGATGATGCTGATGAAAGCCAGTAGTCCGAAGAACCACCATAGCAAACCCATGAATACGCCACCGAATACAAACCAGATGATGTTGCCGAGTGTTCTCATTTAAAACCCTTTTTGATTTATAGCGTTGTGTTAAGTATGTCACACGAATCTTAACAGAGGATGAATGGACGCACTTTATCTTAAATAAGCAATCATTGATGAGAATGCCTATTCGATTGAGGGAAAACAGAGAACGTGTTGCGGGGAGAAAAGAGAAAAGGCTCTCAACGATAACGTTAAGAGCCTTCTTAGATTACGCGGTCGCCAAGTTCAAACGTGGTACCGGTTTGTCATTGATCGGCAGGTGTATAAGAGCCGCGATAAATGCCAACACGACTGTTGACCACCAGATTGGATCGTAAGAGCCGTAGTAATCGTAAATGCGGCCACCAACCCAAGCACCTAAGAAGCTGCCTACTTGGTGAGTGAAGAACACCAAGCCGTACAAGGTTGAAAGGTAACGAGCACCAAAAATCTGGCGTACTAAGCCGGAAGTAAGTGGTACCGTGCCTAACCAACAGAAGCCGATAGCACCACCAAAGATGGCTGCAGTGTGTTCGGTGACAGGTAACGTTACAAAAGCACCAATCACCACTGTGCGCATTAAGTACAGTGCAGACATAACGTGACGCTTGTTAAAGCGATCGGCCATCACACCCCAGAAGTAAGAGCCAAAGATGTTGAAGATGCCAACATACGCCAGTGCCATCGCTGCTGTCGAAGCCGGTAAATCTTTATCTGCCAAGTAACTTGGTAAATGAGTGGCGATAAACATGACATGGAAGCCACACACGAAGAAACCGGCGTGGATCAACCAGTAACCTTTGTGTGCGAAAGCTTCTTTTAACGCTTCTTTCAGAGTTTGCGTATCTTCTTGAGCATTTGCTGCGTTGTTGGCTTGTGGTTTTGCTGTTCTCATGAACAACGCAAATATCACCATAAAGCTACACAACATGGCAAACACCTGAAGCGCACCTTGCCAACCAAAGTCACCTAATAACGCTTGTGCGCCGGGGATCATCGCAAACATGCCGAATGAGCCCGCAGCAGTTGTCAAACCAAATGCTTTTGCTGCGTGTTGGGCAGGGACCACTTTCGCCACTGCGCCTAGCACGATCACGTAGCTTGTCGCGCTTAAGCCGAAGCCAACTAGCACACCCAGCGACAAATACATCATGGTTGGTTCAACTGCGATAGAAGTCAGGTAAAGACCCAAAGCGTAAGAAATGGCACCTAAAATGATTATACGCTTCGCGCCCCAACGGTCTGACGCCATACCAACAAACGGTTGGAACACACCAAACAACAGGTTTTGTAAGGCAATAGCAAAGCTAAAGAACTCACGGCCCGTTTGGAAGTGGTCTGAAATTGGCATCATGAAAATGCCGAACGATTGTCTGATCCCTAGACAGATAATCAAAATCCCTATTCCAAGCCAAACAAGAATTGGAAATCGGAAAATACTCATAATTTGCTCTTATTAATGGTGATGGTGGTGATGAGAGTGATCCTGGTGTTCGCCGTCGCCAGTGGTTTGATGGCAACCGCTGTTGATGGCTTGCTCTGCTAATATTTCCAATAACTTAGGTGAGTTATGGACGATGATTAACGACAGGCCCAACATGACGGACATTCTCAGCACCTGAGCGAAAATGGTTTGAGAAAAAAGCATGCATTGTGCGCTCAAGTAGAAAAAAGAGCGCGAAGTGTAGAGATAAGTCTGTGATGACACAAATGATAAAAAGTGAAGTAAGGTATGCGTTTTATGCATACCTTATTGAGTGTCTAAATTACCAACAAATGGTTTAAAAAACAGAGTCTAAAACAGACAGCACTCGGCAGTTGCCCAATGGATCCAATATCACCATGATGGCTCTGGTTTCGGTAGAAATACTGCACGTGTCTATTACCGTTGTTGTGCCTGTTTCTCTGATTTCAATCGGAACATTTGCGGTATTCGCACCTACGATGATCTGGCTCGACAAAGTTCTTTTGCTCAGATTAAAGATCCGTTGGGACCCATCCACCCAAACATCACTGTTGATACCTCCTTGGAGTTGGCTAGCATCCATAACGAATACAGAGACTTGAGTATTGGTTGTACTGCTCGTGTCGGGCTTGTCTTGGAAGACTAGGTCATAAAAACCTGTGTTAGCGTCACCAAAAGCAAAGATCACTTGAGGATTAGAGACAGCAATTGAACGTGTCTCACTGACTAAGGTTTGCTGACTATTGGTTTCAATCAAATCAAACGTGATATCAAAAGTACTGGCGTTTTCTTGAATCAACAGCAAGCCAGTTTCTGTCGCACCATAAAGTGGCAGATTGGAATAAATATCTTCTTGCAGGCTGCCATAATTGGCTTGAACACTGATATCTGAAACACCGCTCGGGTTTTGGTTGACGAAGTTAACGGCCTGAAAGTTGAGAGCTCTTACCGCAATCTCAGGATCTGAGGAGTCGCTCCCTCCACAACCGGTGAGTGCGCTCGATAAGGTGATAATTGATAAAACTGACATCCACTTCATGTGCTGTCCCTATAGAGTTAATGAGAGTCAGTGCCAACCAACAGGACCCGACTCGTGGCGCATCGGGTCGTTCTAATTAAGACAGTATAGTGGATGCTCGCAGGCTTACAGTTTTTGTTCTGCCGCTACTAGTGGGACGCGAGTTGATACAGCGTGCAGTGCGATGTTGTGGATCATTTCATTGACCGTTGTACAGCAGTCCATAAGAATTGATACGTCGTATTTTTCTGCCGCTTTAGAAATCGCAGTATGAGTGACACAGTTTTGCGTCATCATGCCAGTTACTAATAGCTCTGTTACCCCATGTTTTTGCAGTACTTCTTCAAGGTTTGTTTGTTCAAAGCCGTCTGCAAAGTGTTTGATAACCACATCGGCATTTGGCGCTAGCGCTAAGATCTCAGGGTGAATGTCAGCGCCTTCAGAACCTTCATTAAAGAAAGGCGCAATGCCCATTGCTGGGTCGGCGATGTGCTGAATATGAATGACAGGAATATTTTTCTCATTCGCTTTAGCAATTGCGCTCTTGATGTTGTTTAGTGTTGCTTCTGTATTCCATAGAGGGAATTTACCGTTAGGGAAGTAGTCGTTTTGTAGATCGATAACAAGAAGTGCTGCTTGGCTCATGGTGTTTTCCTTTTGTTTGCAGTGAATGTGTTGCTTTGGTATGGGAGCTATTATGCGTGCTTTCTTTTATCTTGCTTAGTGTCTAAAATGACAAAAAATAGGTCAAAAACGACAATTGGAATGAACAAGATAAATATTGCTATTGTGAACTATCCGGGGGCTTCAAAAGCGTCAGTCTATGGCTTACAGGAGCTGTTTGAGATGGCAAACCGCGCCTCGATCGAGCTGGATGTTGAATGCCGGTTTCATGCAGACATCATTGATTGGAAAGAAGGTGTTACTCAAGCCGATGATTTCACGGTCGTCATACTGCCGCCAAGCGGTGCGGAGCAATATTACCTTTCGCCAAGTGAGGCGTTAACGTCTTGGCTGTTTGAGCAGCACAAAGCCGGTGCGGTTGTGGCGTCTGCATGTGCAGGGGCGTTTGTTCTCGCTCACGCTGATTTGTTGAATAACAAAGTGTGCACAACACACTGGGGGCTGGCAGGGTTATTCCGAGATAGGTTTCCTAACATGACACTAAAGCCCGAGTCCATCCTTATCAACGAGGGCAGTATCATTACCGCTGGTGGCATGATGTCTTGGCTTGATTTGGGGTTGGAGCTGGTTTCTCAGCTAAGTACACCTGCAGTGATGCGTTTGTTGGGAAAGATGTTGGTGGTCGATACTGGTGCCAGAGAGCAACGTTTTTATCAGCAATTCACACCTAACTTTCAACATGGTGATAGTGCCGTTCTTAGTGCTCAGCACTACATGGCTGAGCATTTCTCACATGTGATTTCAAACCAAGCGCTATCGGAGATCAGTTGTTTAACTGAACGCACGCTTCAGAGACGTTTTCAAAAAGCGACAGGTTTGAATTTGAATCAGTATCTACAGCATCTTCGTGTGCAAAAGGCGTGTGATTTATTAGAGTCGAGCAACTTAGCTTTTGAAGTCATCGCTTATCAAGTTGGGTATCAAGACGCGAGCGCGTTTCGCAAAGTGTTCATCAAAACCATGGGATTGGCTCCCAAAGCGTTCCGCGCTCGTTTTAGTGCTTAATTATCGACGTACTGACTGTTCAATGTGCTGACAAATCGCTTCGGCAAGTTGGTGGCTAGCGATATTGCGCGCTACGATTTCAGAAGCGATTTTGCCTGACTGGATGACTTCAAACCAATCCAACAGCATAGAGTGGAAGCCTTTACTGGCCAGCATTGGCGTCCAATCTTTTAAGCTCAACTTCTGCTCTTGATTGTCTTGCCACAGTTTCCCTTCAACAAACGAATCAAACTCCATTGCTTTGTTTGAATAACACGCTTGGACACGCTCTGTGGTGATCCCAAAATGACGGTTCATGGATGCGTGAAGCAGTGTCTCACCATGCTGCCATTGGATATCTAAACGAGCCAGTTGGTCACCATCCATTTGATGTGTAATGTAAGCATCTTTCAGATCTGCTCTGGCCGTGATGTTCACGCTATCAAGAGGGTGGATAAAATCATCAAAAATGAAGGTACGGATATCTCCGGGTAGCTGATGACGGTTCTTCTCCCAACGCAGAGATTTCAAGCCTGAAAGTTCGCCTTTCTGGATGCTCGGCATATGTTGATTGTAGAGCGGAATATGACGGCGATTGAAACCAACATACAGAGGCTGTTTCACACGCTCGGCAATATCGTAGAGCCTTTCTACTTCAGCAGCGCTGTCTGCCAAAGGCTTATCAACGAATGTCGGGATGCCTTGTTCTAAAAAGAAAGACGCGATTTGAGGGTGAACGCTAGTAGCGGCGTGAATCATGACCGCATCTACGCCCATACCAACCAGTTGCTGATAGTCTTGGCAGGTTTCTGCGATTCGATACTGTTGAGCTAGTGAATTGAGTGCGTTTGCATTGCGGGTACAAAATACCAACTCTACATTGGGAAGTTGAGTGATAACAGGAAGGTAAGCTTTTTGAGCAATGTCGCCCAAGCCAATGATGCCAATTTTCATTTTGAGTTCTTCTTTCGACGTTCTATTTGCAGGAAAAGAGTATAACTTGAATTTGGCTCCTCGTTTATGAGCAGGTTATCGATAATTCTGTATTAATGAATGAACCCTGCGTACCGTAATACGCAGGTATCTTCTTAATACGCAGGCAACGTATTAACCCGCAAACGATGTTAGAAAGCTCAAGCCATAGCATCGGTTGTAAGGGCCAAGAATAACCATTTGAGGTGTGTCTTTGGTGCTAAATTTACAAGTCTTACTGACGCCATTGTGAGTAAATGTTGCCGTCATCTCTTGCTGGTTTTTAGGTACATTCAATACGCTAGAAAGCGTTTTGTTTGGAAGATTATCGATCGTTTTCCCTTCAACCGTGACGCTTGTTTGGGAACCTTTTGTCACGTCGCTTGAGTCTAAAATATAGATTGGAACTTCGTCTGAGGAGGCACTGGAAATATTAGGTTTGTTTTGAACCGACACTTCGTAATAGCCCTTATCTACGTCACCGAAAGCGAACACGATCTTGTGGTCACCCGAGTTCAAAGTGAGTTTCTTTTGGGCTAACTCATTTTGTGAGTTGGTATCAAAAAGTTTGAAGGTATAAGGAATGGTGTGGCTTTCCTGTTGAGCAATCAAAAGGCTTGATGAGGAAGCACCATATTGAATGATGTCAGAGTACATGAGCTGCTCTTTTCCATTCTCGTAAGCTTTCAACTGCACATCGGAATATTGGTTTTTCCCAAAATCGACAAGATTAACGGTTTGAACATGAACGGCTTGAATCGGGTCTGGGGTGAGCGATGGTTGATTGTCAGTACCACAACCTGAAAGAACGGCGGTTGTGATTGAGATTGCGATGAGTGTTTGCTTTTTCATTATAGAACCTTGTATGGCATGAAATTTTCCACCTAGCCATAGATGTTGATTTGAATGCTTATGGTTCGAAGTAGGAGAGGGTAAATATCCCCCTCCTTTTGGCTATGAATATGATTATTAGCTTTGACGACAAGTCTTAAAGATATCTAAAGCGCCGTCGTAGGCATTGGTTTCCACATCCATAATGCCCAACAATGAGTGGAAGACATTATCGTGTGAGTGCGTTGCGGTTTGCTGCGCTTCTCGTGCTAAACAATCGGTGTTGACACGTTTGGCTTGTTTAAAGCCTGGTGACATCCAAAGCATCATAGGAACACGCTTTTGGAAATCCGGTGCTAAACCATAAGGCATGCCATGTAAGAACAACCCGTTTTCGCCTAGAGACTCGCCGTGATCAGAGACGTAGATCATCGCCGTGTTGTATTTATCTTCCAACGTTTTCAGTTTCGCAATGGTTTGATCCAACACGAAGTCTGTGTAGCGGATCGTGTTGTCGTAAGAGTTCACAATTTGCTCCACACTGCAGTTTTCAATATCTGCGCGAGGGCAGTCTGGTTGGAAAAACGCTTTGTCTTTCGGGTAGCGCTGGAAATAAGTCGGACCATGGCTGCCAATCAGGTGAAGCGCAACAACTCGGTTACCTTTCATGCTCGCGATTTGGTCGTCCAAATTGTCTAGCAGCGCCATGTCGTAGCAGGTATTACCGTTGCAAAGCGTGTTTTGTTTGCCGCGTGCGACATCCATCTTATTGATCTTATGAGCAACACCCTTGTCGCCACCGTCGTTGTCTTTCCACATCAAATCAATGCCAGCGCGCTGCATGATGTCCAACGCGTTATCTTGGTTGTCAGCTTTACTGCGATCGAAGTCGTGGCGTGGTAATTGAGAGAACATACAAGGCACAGAGACAGCTGTTGCGGTACCACAGGAAGAAACGTCTTGGAACGAGATGACGTCTAACTTACTGGTGTATGGGTTGGTCTCTCGTTCATAGCCGTTGATTTGATAATTCTGAGTTCGCGCTGTTTCACCTAGCACAAAGACAAGCAGCGTTGGTTTCTCTTTTGCTTGCTCTAGTGCAAGTTGGGATTGTTTCGCATCCGTACCAATCTCACGGTAAGGTTCTGGCGTCGTTAAGTAGTTTTCTTTTACATAGCTAGAGATCGCGTACACGTATTGAGTCGGAATGATGACTTTCTTTAGATAACTGTTGTTGCGACCAACTGACGCATAGTCTTGGTAATACATGCCTGCAATCACAGCGATAACAGCTAACGAAGCGAGCATTGAGACGATTTTGGTCAACGTGAAGCGAAGCCATTTGCCTTCAAGAGGCTTGAACTTAATCTTGAAGACGATCAGGGCAGGGAGAACTCCCATCAATAGTGTCCAGATAAGTGAGTAGGCACTCAAGTATGAGCTGGCTTCACTGGTATCTGTCTCAACGATGTTGGTGATCATGTCCGTATCGAACAAGGTGCCGTAGTTGTAGCTTGCGTAACTTACCATACCCGATGTGATAAGTAATAAGATGAAGAAAGGCTTGCTGATCCAAGGCCAACTGAAGAGGTTAAATAGGAAATTCAACGCCGCAAAAAAGAAGATTGGAATCGTAATGATGAAACCGATCTTAACCTGGTCGAGATCCGCAAAGATATGCACCAACTCTTTGTAGATGGGGATATTGACTACAAGTGCGAAATACAAGGCTAATAAAAGCGTAAAGGTAATGTAGGAGATACCTTTAGTAGGGAGTTCAATTGTCTTCATAATTGACGTGCTTCGATGTGACTAAAGTAAAATCGACGCCCAAACAAATAGGGCGAGAAAAAGTGCAACAAATACTGCTGCGGAGCCAATGTCTTTGGCTCTTCCACTGAGTTCATGCCAGTCATCGCTGACACGATCGACAACCGCTTCGATGGCGGAATTAATCAATTCAACAATCACGACCAACAGAAGACTGCTGATCATCATGATGCGTTCTAAGGTGGTGACGGGAAGCAAGAATGAGCAAACAGAAAGGACAAGTGTAAGTACCAGTTCTTGTCTGAAAGCGGCTTCATGAGTCCACGCTGCTTTCAATCCTTGAAGTGAATAGCCGGTTGCGTCCAATATCCGGCGAATGCCTGTTTTACCTGGTTTCAAAATGTGGCCTTTTAACTGCTAAGCCCTAAAAAAGAGGGGCGCTTTGAGGGATAAAGCCTCCCCTGATGACAGAAGTGCATCGAATTGGAAAACATGAAACTAATAGGTCGAGCGTGAAACATTTGTGAAATTAACGTCGCTCAACACAAAATTTTGTGTAATTGATGCGAATTTATACGTTATGAATCAAGGTCGTATACGGTATAGCCTTTGTTTGCTAGGCATTTACGCAGAACTAAGGATTGAGTTTTGGTTGAATCGTTAGCACCACCAACAGCCCCAGCACCTGCACCAACAGCAGTGCCTGCCACCGCGCCCACAGCAGCGCCGCCAATGCCATTTTCTAATGCGCCTGCAACGGCACCGACCAACGCACCCGTAACGGCACCATTTTGTGCTTCAGTTTTAGCGGCTTCGCCTTTATCCACTTTTTCTGCGTAACCTTGGCAATACGTGAAGTCTTGCTCGTATTGGGCTTGGTCAACATTGGTCATATCGACAACTGGTTCTTGGTTGTAAGCACAAGCAGCAAGTGTGGAAGAAAGGGTGACGAGAAGAAGAGGTTTATACATTGCGTTGATCCATTATTGCTGTGAATTTATGGATTAAATGTACACTGTTTTATTGTGGTGCTCTGTCGGCCAATTGTATTGAAGTGTCGCCTTTTGTAATGGCGTTTAAGGGAGTATTGATAAGTTTATGAATTTACTTGGGAAAGCAGATTGTAAAACACGCACCGCCGTACGGACTGTGTGAGACATAGACTTCGCCGTTCTGCAGTTCAACGATCTGTTTGACGATGGCAAGCCCTAAACCGAACCCGCTGGTGCTCTTGTTACGCGATTTATCAGCGCTGTAAAACGCATCAAACAGATGAGGCCAATCCTTCTCTTCTACACCACAGCCATCGTCATGCACACGAATACAAGATTTCTCCGGTGTCTCCATAATCTCTAGCACGATTTGGGTTTGTGCATAACGCATTGCATTGCGAAGTAGGTTATCTAAGGCACGTTTTAGCAGTTTCGGATCGGCGTCAATGATTGCCTGTTGTGAGCTCGTGTCGTCAATCAAGATAGAAAGTTGGGTGTCACGTTGCCACTTGGGTAAAAACGATTGAGCAAAGCTTGATAACGCGACAGAGGAAGTTTGAATCTCGGCATTTGGTCGCTCCATTTTGGCGTAGTAGAGCAGTTCTTCCACCATATTTTCCATGTCGTCGATATCTTCTACGATGCTGTCGACGTACTTCTGTTGTTGTTCATTTAAAGCGGCGTCGGCCAGTAGATCGGCTTGCCATTGCAGACGAAAGATCGGAGTACGAAGCTCATGCGCTACCGCGTTGGTGAGCATTTTATTGGTGGTGATGAGTCGAGACACCTTATCAGCCATATGGTTGAAGCTTCTATTCAACGTACCTACGGATTTGGCACTGGAGGTGTCCGCTCTGGCGTTGAAATCTCCAGAGGCAAAATCAACGGTAACCTTCTCTAAAGCGCGAACTCGTCGACTTAAGAACCAAATCAGCAAGACACAATACAGCGCAAAACCAGCAAGGAAAAACAGCCAAACGATGTTGTCGTCAAAATTGATGGCTTGAATGATAGGGCTGTTGGGGTTTTGGGTTAACTTGAAGATAGGGGAGCCGGGCTCAAAGCGAAACCACAAGTCTCGCTCATCATCAAACGATGTATTAACGGATGGATCTTCATCGAATGCTTTCTGCACCTCTGGAGGAAGATTCGTCATTTCCTGAGCAATTAACAACATGTGACTCGATGTTGCGAATTTCTCTAATTGCTGAACGGTGTATTCCTCGCCTTTTTCTTGATACATCGGATAGATCAGCTCATGGAAAGCTTGAGCTTCATGCTCTTCTAGTAAGTAGTCGTAGTCCGTATTAAGCTGATAAACAATGACTTCGTAGCCAACAAGACTGGCTACAAATAGGATGATCAGACCTAAAAAGCTTTCCAGATAAATACGTTTCATTACGCATTCCAAGCATCGGGCATAAACAAGTAACCTTTACCACGCACAGTAATGATTTTCTGTGGTGGTGTGGTGCTGTCGCCTAACTTTTTACGCAGCGTTACCACACGGTTATCAATGGTGCGGTCGGTGCCGTCGTATTCGATGCCACGTAATGTTTTGGTGAGCCACTCGCGAGAAAGGGTTTGTTCAGGATGGCTTGCGAGTACCCAAAGGAGATCAAATTCACCGTCGGTGAGAGGAATGGGTTCTTGGTTTAGAGCGCACGTTTTACGCAGACGGTTAAGGCACAGGACGCCAACTTCTAAGCATGTGTCTGAATCTGTTGTAGATGCTTCTTTACGGCGCAATAGCATTCGAATACGAGCAAGCAGAACACGTGGCTTGATCGGCTTAGTCACAAAATCATCGGCACCGATTTCAAGCGCAGCAACATGGTCAAAATCATCATCACTGGCAGTAAGCATCAGCACTTTGCCTTTATAGCATTCGCGGATCTGACGGCAAACGCTCAATCCATCTTGCCCCGGCAACATCAAATCTAAAAGAACGAGATCTGGCTGGCTTTCAAGAATCGCATCCGGAGCGTCCGTTCCATTGTCTATGCAGCTAACTTCAAAGCCTTGTCCTTCAAAGTATTCGCTTAGCATAGCCTGCAGTTTGGGATCGTCTTCCACGATGATAAGTGATTGCTTAGTGTCTTGTACGTTCATAGCAGTGATGCATCTTGTAGGAATTATCCCTGAAACTTAAACAAATTTGTCAGGGATTTCAATAAACGTAAAGAGTCAGAGGGGATTTATAGACGAGAGTGATTGAAATTAACAAGACAAAACAATAAAGCTCCGAGATTACTCGGAGCTTTTTGCTATCGGTGTGCAACCTTTAACTAGCTTGTGGTGCGGGGTCTTGGTTAATCACTTCAACCTCTTGTTCTTGCGTTTGTTTTGCAAGAATTTCGTCTTGTTGGCGTTGATGTTCCATGATTTGAGCGTAGTTTTGCTTCAAATACTGAAGAGTTTTAACTGCTGCAATGAAGAACACTGGCACGATCAATACGATGATCAGTACAGGGAACGCTTTAAGGATATTCAAGTCAGCATTAATCAGTAAGAAAATGATTGGCAATGCTGTTAGCAATAAGCACCAGAACAGACGAAACATTGGGTTTACGTTTGCTTCTTCATCTAGCTGCTTAGTTGCGATGCCTGCCAGTGAATAAGACGTGCCATCTAGTGTTGTTACTGTAAACAGAATCATCGTGATTAAGTAGATAGCGGTAAGCAACATCGGGATAGAGGTAGAATCAAATACTTGTTTCACCAACTCTGTTGGTTGACCTTCACCAATCAGTTTAACACCATCAACGACACCGTTGTTTACAAGATCCATTGAAAAGGTACCACACACACCGAAGATAACAGCAGAGCCCATTGTGCCGCCAATCACTAGGATTAGAACCACGTCTTTTAGCTTCTGGCCTTGGATGATCTTAGTGATGAAAACGCCTACACCTGGTGAGTAAGAAATCCAGTTCGCTAGGAAGAATACCGTCCAGTATTGAGGGAACAACGTTGTGCCATATGGATCTGTGTTGGTGCTCATGCGGATGTATTCAGTCAACATGATACCAATGCCATTGGTTAAGTTGTTCATGATCAGAGCCGATGGACCGATGATGAAAATGATGCCAACAAACGCTGCACAGATATAAATGGTTGCGCTAGATAGGCGGGCCATACCTTTCTCGATGCCGATGTAAGAGCTCAGAGAGAAGATCACTGACAGGCCAAGGATAACGCCGATACCTAGCATTAGGTTGTCAGGAATGCCGGTTAGACTTGCAAGATTTGAGGAAATCATTGGAATACCCAAACCTAACGTTAATGCTGTTGCCGCAAGCGTTGTGATGATAAACAGTAGGTCAATAAACTTCTGAGCCCAAACTGGAAGGCGATCATCAAAAAGTGAGTTGATAACACCACTTAGGCTCATGCGTCGGCTTTTCTTTAGGTAGAATACGACGGCAAATGGGATAGCAACAATAAGGTAAATAAACCAGCCTGCAGCGCCCCAGTGGAACATGTTGTAAGCCGTAGCGTATTCCATTGCCATGGCTTTATCTGTAATACCGAACTGAGGGTCCATGAAGTAGTATACCGCTTCAATAAAGCCCCAGTACATGGTGCTTGCGCCCATGCCCGCAGACAATGCCATTGCGAACAGTTGGAATTTCGTAAACTTAGGTTTGGTGTCGCCCATGCGAATATCGCCATATTTAGAAAAGGCGAGGAACAATAGGGCACCTGTTGCGAAAAGTGTGTACCAAAGGAAACCTGAACCGAAGTTAATGACGGTAAAATCTAGCATGCCGCTCATGGTGCTTTTTACGGCTTCTGGGTATACCACTGCAAGAATACCTAGAAGCAGTACAAATCCAAAACTGCCAA
The DNA here is from genome assembly GCF_051122595.1 of Vibrio sp. K4. Taxonomy (NCBI): domain Bacteria; kingdom Pseudomonadati; phylum Pseudomonadota; class Gammaproteobacteria; order Vibrionales; family Vibrionaceae; genus Vibrio; species Vibrio sp. K4. Next base: position 2,231,476 of record NZ_CP178578.1, on the reverse strand, counting down.
AAGTAAGTTTCCAGTCGATTTCTGAAGTATTCAATTTCATTGTGACTTTCCAATATTGTCTATTAATGAGAATACTCGGACGGCCTTGTTTATTGTCACTGACACTCAGGGTGTCTGCCTTTCTCCCGTTCCCATACGAGTAATTAGAAAGGCAGACAGTGTAGGGGGTTAGAGGGATGTCAGTCTTTTGCTGTCTCTGTATTAATTGTTTATGTCATGAAGCATGCGGTTTATTCGAAAACGTACGACGCCACAGACATTTCTTTCACTTTGTCCCAATCCATTTCAACACCTAAGCCGTTGCCTTCAGGAGCACGGACATAACCTTCTTTGTCGGTGCGGATAACGGTTTTCGACGCTAGCTCAAAGTCTTCGTAAGGGTAGAATTGTTCAAAGAACTTACAGTTGTTATGCGCAAGAGCGACGTGCAGGTTTGCGGCTTGCGTTAGCGTGTAACCCATTGATTGGATCTCTAGGTTCTTAGAGAAGCCCTCTGCAATGTGGAAGCATTTGTTTAGAGGTGTAATACCACCACAAACCGTCGCGTCTTGACGAATGTCAGACCACATCTCTTGTGATAAGGCATAGGTCACTTCCTGCAGTGTTAACAAGCAGTTACCATGGCTAGAAATTTCAAGGTCGGTGTTTTTAACTAAGCGTTTATAAGTGTTGTAGTCGTAATCAGAAACTGGTGCTTCTAACCATTCCCAGTGGTAGCTTTCTAGGCGTTTTGCCATTGCCATTGCTTGTTCTGGCGTGTAGAAGGTTGCCGTATCAAGCATGAATCGAATGCCAGTTTTCCCGTAACGAGCTTGAACTGCGTCAACAAGGGCGACGTCCTTTTCGTACACGCAGTAGCAGTGAAGTTTGATTGCTTTAAAGCCGTGCGCAATACAGTCGTCTAGGTATGGGAAGTACTCTTCTACGGTGTCGAACATTGGCGTCGATGCGTAAGACAACATTTTGTTTCGAGCGCCACCTAAAAGCATGTAAAGAGGCATGCCCGCTTTTTTGCCTTTGATGTCCCATGCTGCGATATCAATTGGCGCTTTAGCCGGCAGACCACCCCAAGTACAACGCGCCATTAACCAGTTGTAGAGCTCTTGAGTTGCCAATGGATTTTTACCCAGTAAGCCTGGAACTATGGTGCGTTGAGATTCGATAATGCAACGGTCAAAATCATTCTCTGTATAGCTGATTGTTGCACCTAACCCCTCTGTACCATCGTTACAAATTAGACGGACGATGTTATTGGTGTATAACAAAGGTTCTTGGTTATCTGCCCATGGTACAGGTGCTGCATCGCGGTCTGCTACAGCGTAAAGTTCTACACGTTCAATTTTTAGATCGGTCATTTTTCAGTCCTTACAGGCGTGAGCCATTTTTAATCATGGTGGCGCGAATCTCCGCGACATTTAGGTCGCGAATCGCCGTATTTGTATCAATCGCTTGTGCAGCAGCAATGCCAGCTGCATGACCAAGCTCAAAGCATTGCGCGGTGACGCGAGCAGAAGCAAGGGCTTCGTGTTCGGCGCTCAAGCATCGACCAGCAACAATGATATTTTCACCAACCACTGGCACTAGCGTGTGGAATGGGATGTCGTAGTAATCGTTAATTAGCCAGTGCAGTTTTGGTTTGTCACCGGAGTGCAATTCAATAGGCCAAGGGGTACGGCAAATACCGTCTTCACGCTTACGACAGTTAACAACGTCTTCATTAGTTAGCGTTTCGACACCAACAATAGAGCGCGTTTGACGAATGCCGACTTCTACACCGGTGTCGACAACGAATGCCTGTTCACAACCAGGAACAAAGTTATTCAAGAAACGGGCGTACTCACGAACTTGGCGACGACCGAACACTTCGGCTTCTGTGAAATCTTCAGGATCAATGACGTTCAGCATGCGTCCATCTTGACCTGCAAGGCGTGTCGCATTAACCATCAGCTCATTCGCGCGTGTGGTCGGGAAAATCCAAATCTTATGACGTGGCAACTGGTATTCGCCGCTTTCGTTGGCTGCAAGAATATTTTCGGTGACTTTTGGAGGGCAGATCGTGTCGTTGCCGTAGTAGTCAAGATAAGTGTCCATATCGACACCGCCAAAACGGAAGAACATGGTTGGGTTTTGGATACGACCATTGTCGCCAAAGTAATAATCCATGCCCGCACGAGCTACCACAGCAGCATCACCAGAAGCATCGATGATCTGTTTACTTAAGATGATACTTTGCCCTGCGTTTGATTCGATGATCACGCCTTTAAATGTGTCACCTTCCATGATCACGCCAGTGACTAACGTATGGAATAGAGTTTTGACATTTGCTTGCTCTAGGAAATCATCAGCAACTTCACGCCACATCAAAGGATCGTGTGTCACTGTGTACGTTTTACCGTAACGCTGTGGAGCTGTGACGCCACCTTTGTTTTCTAATGCTTGACGAAAACGTTCTGTAAAGCCGAATACCACTTGTTCTGGTTGTGCATTTTCATCATCCGATGCCATGTACATACCGCAAATAGTGCCAGATAAGCCCGCGACGGCAGCACCACCGCAAAAACCGTATTTCTCAATTAGCCAAGTGTTTTTACCTAGACGACCAGCCGTTTCAGCTGCGGCAACACCAGCAGGACCTCCGCCAATGACTAACACTTCTACTTCAGCCAAAACAGGTAGGTCAGGAGTGTGTTCATAACGACGGATAATGTTCCAAGATTTCATTCTTACCTCACTAATAGATGACTGATGTTCATCTGATATATCAGTTGTATGTTTTTAATATATTCGGATTTCTTTTTTTGGTACAATGGCAAAACTTCTTATCGTGAGATTGCTCACTAAAAGATTGATCAATGGAATAGGAACGAGAATGACCGTAAATTCAGTCAATAAGACAGAAGTTGCATACAGCAAACTTGAAAAAATGATCATCTTCCGCGAATTAGAACCAGGGAGCATGGTCAGTGAAAAACAGTTGGCAGAAGAGTTAGAACTTGGGCGAACGCCAGTTCGAGAAGCGCTACAAAGATTGGCTTATGAATGTATGGTTGAGATCCACCCGCGACGTGGAATTCAAATCCCAGCAATCTCTGTCGAGAGCCAACTAAAGATCTTAGAAGTCCGTCGCGACATTGAAGCTTTATGTGTCAACTACGCTGCCTCGCGAGCAAGTGTTGAAGAGAAACAGCAGATGTTAATGTTGGCAGAGCAGTTAGAAGCTTGTGCAGAAAACAAAGATGATCTGCTTTACGCGTCTTTACTTAAAGAAATCCATACCTTGCTCGTCAAAGCTGCATGTAATGAGTATCTACAGTTAGCAATGGCACCACTACAAGGCTTATCCCGCCGCTTTTGGTTTGCATTTAAAAACCAAGACTCAGATTTGGTTGAAGCATCTTCTCTTCATGCTGCCGTTTTACGTGCTGTCAGCCATACTGATGCTGAGGAAGCGGTCGCGGCATCACATCGTCTCAATGACTACCTAACTGATGTGGCTTATCGAACGATTAAACCGAGGAAGTAATGCCGTTTTAGGTCCGTTTGATTACAGCAACAAAAAAGCGGCTTAAAGCCGCTTTTTGAATTTTTTCGTCTTGATCGCAGAGATTAAGGCTGTTGCTTAGTTGGGGCTAGAGCGATCTCACGGATACAAACGTTTTGTGGTTGCTGATAAGCAAATACAACTGCACGTGCGATGTCATCAGCAGCTAGCACGCCGCCCATATCTTCTTTCCACGCACCGTAACCATCTTTGATTTCTTGTGATGTTGTGTGAGAAAGCAGTTCAGTTTCTACAGCGCCTGGTGCGATTGTTGTTACGCGAACGTTTGATGCTGCTACTTCTTCACGAACGTTTTCAGAGATAGCGTGAACTGCGAATTTAGTACCACAGTAAGCCGCGTGATCTGGGAACGTCTTTTTACCTGCGATTGAGCTGATGTTGATGATAGTACCGCTGTTACGTGCTTTCATTGGTGCTAGCACAGACTGCATGCCGTTTAGCAAACCAAGTACGTTCACGTCGAACATACGTTTCCACTCTGATGCATCTTGTGTGTCAATTTGACCAAGTAGCATTACGCCTGCGTTGTTTACTAGTGCGTCAGCAGGGCCAAATTTCTCTTCTGCTTTAGCAATTGCCGCTTCAAATGAAGCTTTTTCAGTAACGTCTACTTTTTCACATAGCGTGTTTGGCAGGTTTAGTGCTTCTAAGCGCTCTACACGACGAGCAAGAAGAAGAAGTGGGTGACCTTCATCGCTTAGACGGCGTGCGATAGCTTCACCAATACCAGAACTTGCACCTGTGATTACAATCAGTTTTTTCATCTTTTGTTTCCTTAATTTTTTTAAGAATTGCTTTCGTTTGAGAGCAGCTTTTAGTCAAGAACACCTGTTTCGCTGCGATGTGGATATATTAAGGAAATGGCTTTTGTTGATATATATCACTTCAGTTAAAACACTGTTGTTATATGGCAACAATAAGCAATAGCTCAATGAAAATTAGACAATAAAAAAGGCGCACTCGGTGCGCCTTTGTTTCTGAATTGCGTGCTAAGCGATTTGTTCTTGTGTGCATACGACGCTGTTATCGCTACCAAAGCCATTTGGCACGTATGCGTCTGCTTGTGGATCGTTTTCCCACTCGGCTTCGTTGAATAGGTAACGGAACTGGATATTCTGTTCCTTCGGCAAGCGCGTCTTAAACTTAAACTGGCCACTTTTCTTCACGAGCTTCATTGGTTCTGGTTGCCAGTTGTTGAAATCGCCTGCAATTTGAATCGACTCCCACTGGTTTTTGTCTAGCTCGAACGTGACTTCGACTTCATCTTTTGTTTTAAAGAATCTCTTTTTAAGCATTAATCTTTCCTTGTTTGTACAAAAACTGATCTAACTATTACTCAGGTTTCATAGTGATTTCAAGTGTTATCGGCATTGCAGTCGGTATCGAGTGTCAGAATCGTCTTGTTTGTGAACCTAGCATTAAGTGATTGGCTTGTATGAAAAGAAGGAATCTGTATGATGAAGATTCACCGTATTTTGAAGAAGTTATATGCTGAGTTTTAACCGTACATTTATGATGACAATGCTCTGTCTATTAGCCATGTTGCTAACGGGCGTAGCGTCGAGTGTGCGTGCAGCCACAGCGCCAATCGAAGTGAGTTCGAATAACGATAGAACGGCTGAGCTTCATCAAAAAATGGGTGTGGACAATACGGACTGTATTGAATCACACCATGGTGATCATCTGATGGAGAAAGGGCAGCATGTGCACACCAGTTGTAGCTCTTCTTGTATCGTCAAAATACCAACCAACCTCTTACAAGATGATGTGATTTTATTACCGCATAGTCTTGCATTGATTGATAAATCACCCACCCCAAAAGCAGTGACAGTGATTTATAAACCTTACCGTCCTCCTATTGTTTGATTCCTTTATTCATCACAAACCAGTACGGCTGGGCTTTTAAACATTAACAAATGAATACGGCACACTTGTGCCCAAAGGAATCAAACATGAAAAAGCTATTTGCTCTTTGCAGCACTCTACTACTTGCATTCACTGCTCACGCGGCGCAATTTGAAGCGGGTAAACACTACAAAATCTTGGACGTAGAGAAAGCAAAAACACCGACAGTCACCGAGTTCTTCTCTTTCTATTGCCCACACTGTTACAAATTTGAATCTGTCATCGACAACTTGAAACCAGCGTTACCGAAAGACGCTAGCTTTGAGAAAGTGCATGTCGCATTTATGGGGGGGGATATGGCTGTTCCGATGGCGAAGTCTTACGCAACAATGGTGTCACTAGGTGTTGAGGATAAGATGGTGCCGGCGATGTTTGCGCAAATTCATCAGAAGCGTCAAGCGCCTCAAAACGAAGCAGAGCTTAAGCAACTGTTTGTTGATAATGGCGTCGATGGCAAGAAGTTCGATGCGGCGTACAACAGCTTTGCAGTAAACTCTATGCAGAAAGGTTTTGATAAGCAATTCAAACAAAGCACGCTGACTGGGGTTCCGGGTGTTGTGGTGAACAACAAGTACATTGTGTTGCCAAATGAGATCCGCAGTTACGATGATTACAACGCGTTGGTGAACTACTTATTAACGCTATAATCGCATCAATAAAAATGGCGACCAATGAGGTCGCCATTTTTTATGTTCTTTTTGCGTTAGCGGAGCACAGCCGTACAAGCTGCGGTTGGCATATCAGTCATAAAGATCGCGTTTGGATAAAACAAGCTAGCAACAGTGACGGCAACGTTACAAGGCTGAGCGATGGTGGTTTTCACTACGTTGTTAAGAACCACTCCAGTGGTATTCACCGTATTGACCGCAGCCTGTTGTGCTTGATAAGACACACAACCCGCTGTTGCATTGATAACTGCGGTACTAAAAAGAAGTTTACGAAAAAACATATTCATATCCTTTGTGAATGCTTTTGAGATACTTATATGACCATCCATTCATAATTAAAACAAAACGGTGTTCAAAATTACGCTCACTTCACGAAATGAACGTTGTTTTATATAATTTGGCTGATTTTGTGATCTGGTAGGTGGACAGACCAGTTCAAGCAATTAAAACCAACCCATGCATAAGTACCACACCTGTCGTGAGCTTGCCTCGCATCATCTGATACCCTTTTGGCTCCGCCTCTTTTTCTACTCTTCGAATCAGCTTTTCCGCGTACCAAACGGCAATGTAGCCAGCGGCCAATAATAGAGTCGCGATGACATAATGCTTGTTACCTTGCAGCAATGCTCCCCAAGCAAGCAATACGAATAAGTTACTTAGCACCAAGGCATTTCGACTCAATCGATGGTAGAAATGGTCAATAGCGTTCCCCCAAAGTACCCCGGAAAGAAAACTTAAAATCACCGCACTGTAAGCAATAAAAAACTGCTCCCCAGATAAGTTAAACAAAGTTCTTTCTGTAACGATGAGAACCAAGCTGAACAGAAAGGGCAGCAGTCCTAAGTAACCCAATTGCAGCATTGTCGTACGTGTGGTCGTCATAGCAGCCTTCCTTACAGTTGCTGTTCAATCATGTTAGTAAGCGTAGTACTTGTTGGAGAGGTTGAACTTGGGAAGGTCGCAACGACTTTACCTTCTTTGTTGATCAAGAACTTGTAGAAGTTCCATTTCGGAGTAATGCCCGCTTGAGTACTGATCTCGGCGAATACTGGGTTTGCATCCTCGCCAAGAACAGAGGTTCGCGCCATCATAGGGAAGGTAACACCGTAGTCGAGATAGCAAATTTTAGCGGTTTTTTCTTCACTGCCACGGTCTTGACGAAAATCGTTACTAGGAAAGCCCACAACGGCAAAGTTTTGATCTTTGTAAGTCTGATGCAACTGCTCTAATTGCTCGAATTGAGGGGTAAAGCCGCACTGGCTCGCGGTGTTCACTACCAGTAGCGTTTTGCCTTTGAAGGCGTCACACAGCTCTATTTCTTCCGTTGAATTTAAAAGTCTTTGCTTTCCTTGCAAGATATCTGGACAGCTCGATGCAAAAGCCAAAGAGCTGGTGGAGAGTAGTGTTGCGGTAAGTGCGCTGCGAGTGATTCCCTTCATGATGTTGATTCCTTTTGTTTTTACTAAGTATAACTACTCGCAAAGGAATCAAATCGATCAAAAAAGCCGCTGAGTTCAGCGGCTTTTGACTAGAGCAAATGCGTGTTGATTACGCCAGCTTCAAATCAAATTGATTACGGTAAGCAACCATGTCTTCGATGGTCAGCACTGGCATGTTGTGTAAACGACCAAACGCAACGATCTCTGGTGCTTTTGCCATGGTACCATCTGGGTTTGTCACCTCACATAGCACACCTGCAGGCTGTAGACCGGCCATTTGCATCAGATCGATAGTGCCTTCTGTGTGACCACGACGAGTCATGACGCCACCAGGACGAGCGCGCAGCGGGAACACGTGACCAGGACGAGCCAAGTCGTCTGGTTTTGCATTTGGGTTTGCTGCTGTTTTGATGGTTGTTACACGGTCAGCGGCAGAAACGCCTGTTGTTACGCCTTGCTTCGCTTCAATAGAAACTGTGAAAGCCGTTTGGTTTGCGCTGTTGTTGTTCACAACCATTGGTGGCAGTTCCAATTTGTCTGCTTGAGCGTCTGTCAGGCATAGGCACACAATGCCGCTGCACTCGCGGATCATCAGAGCCATTTGCTCATTAGTCAGGTGCTCTACGGAATAAATGATGTCGCCTTCGTTTTCACGATCTTCATCGTCAAGAAGAAGCACGCCACGGCCTTCTTTTAATGCGATAAGTGCGTTTTCAACGCGAGCAATTGGGTCGCCAAATTCGGCAAGTAGTGATGACTGATTCATGGTTAACTCCTAAATATCACCAGAATCAGGGCGGTATGAGAGATCGTCACATTTTATGCAGGCAATGAGCCGCCAACGGTAAGATGGCACAAACCCACGCAATAAAAAATGCGATCCAAAAAGAAGTGCACCAGTGCTCATCAACACAGAACATTGAGGAAACCGCTGATGTTTTCTTATTCTCTTTCATCCGGACTATAACCGTCGGCTCTGGCATCTCACCAGATCTGCTGACCTCGACGAATCGAGCGCTCGCGGGCTCACTCAAAAGAGTATACCGCCGGTGGGGAATTTCGCCCCGCCCTGAGAACATTGAATCCAACCAATATGGTTAGAAGTAAAAAACTCCGACACTCAAATGAGTGGTCGGAGTAGAGATAGTACTGCGAACGCCTTGGCTTGAAAAGTAGATTGCAACTACTTGATGGAAAAGTGCGCTATCGGCTGAAGTGATCAGTTTTGATAAAGTGATCAATCTGCGCAGGTACATAGGTGTTGTAGATAAGGCTAGTGTGCGTCTGTTTCGTCTCTATATGATCTTGCATGCCTTCTAAACGTGTTTCATCAACGGTCACTGTGCCATCAGACATGGTGTTGTCTTTATGCATGAGAATAGGCCTTGCGCCAATGCCCATTGTGCCTGCGATGCTGCCAAGCTTTTGTGGGAAAGTCCAAACATCCTCGTGCTTATTAAGACCATGATAGGGAGAATTACCAAGCATCGCACCAAATCCCAAATCTTGAATGCGAGTAACGATAGATGCGCCTTTCAGTGGCGAGCCAATTGCCACAACGTGGGACACCAGACTTGTCGATGGTTTTCTGCTCGCGAGGTATCGTTTAATCATCAAACCACCTAGGCTATGACCCACCAACACATTAGCAGTCAGCGGATTAAGCGCTTTGTCGATGGAATCGAACAGCGACTCTTCGTTAATTGAAACCGTGTTGTAACTCAATACTTGGGTCTCGTAGCCCAGCTTTCTCAGCTTTTGGCTAAGAGGCTGCATGACCAGCCCATGCATATAAAGACCATGTAAGATGATGATTTTCATAATACCTCCTAGATTTATGACGTTGATTTTATCCTACTAGATTCTCCAAGAGACTACTGTCAGCGAATTAGCAAATCTTGCACTTCTTTTTGTAACAAATGGCGATCTAGTGTGGTTGGTTGCAATAACTCACCAATATTGACTTCGATACGAGACCAAAAGCGAGTAGGGCGTTTGGTTAACGCATGTCCATTCTTGTGGCTGAAGAAAGATCCCCATAAGCCTTTTAAGGCCATTGGAATCACTGGAACCGGTGTACGTTTTAGAATCTTCTCAACACCCGGTCGGAACTCGCCCAGTTCGCCATTTGAGGTCAAACGACCTTCAGGGAAGATACAAACTACCTCGTCGTTATTAAGAGCTTGCTCAATCTGCTCGAAAGCTCTTTTGTAAGTCTCTGCGCATTTGCGTGGAGAGCAGATTGGGATAACGCCGGCATGACGAAAAACATATTTAAGAACAGGCAGCTCACTGATTGATTTGTCCATAACAAATCGAACTGGACGGGTCGATGTACCCATTAGAATCAAAGCGTCTACATAGCTCACATGGTTTGCCACAATCAGCGCAGCGCCTTGTTCTGGGATATGCTGACGACCGGTTACCGAAACTCGATACAGACAGTGGCTCAGCAAGTAGCTAATAAAGCGCTGAGTAAACTCAGGTACTTGACGGTAAACGTAGATAGCTACGATGAAGTTACCGACGGCCAAAATGGCAAATAGCTCAACAATTGAGAACTCTAAAACACTTAACACCAAGATAGAAACAGCAGCGGAAGCGACCATAAACAGTGCGTTCATGATGTTGTTTGCCGCAATAGATTGAGCACATTCGCCTTCTTCTGAGCGCGATTGGATAAACGCATAAAGGGGAACAATAAATACGCCTCCGCTCACACCAACCAAGAACAAGTCGATCATTACTCGAATATGTGAAGATTGGGCAATAAAGCTTTGTACATCGTAATACTGACTTGGGAAAGATTCGATTGCAGGTACTGCCCATAGTAGGTCGGCACTGAAAATCGTTAAGCCCAAAATACCAAATGGCAGAATACCCAGTTCAACTTGATTGAAGGACAGCTTTTCACATAGCCATGAACCCGTTGCGATACCAACTGAGAACAGAGCCAACAACAGAGAAACCACAGTACTGTCTGCAAATAGGTGTTCGCGAGCAAAGTTTGGGAATTGAGTTAGGTAAGTTGCGCCCATAAACCAGAACCAACTGATCGCTAGAATCGACATCCAAATACCGCGTTGTTTTTGTGCCAGTTTGAGTGTTTTCTTCAAACCAGTAATTGGTTCGAATTTTACTTTGTCACTTTTCTTACTTGGCAGAGAGGGGATGTTTGCGCTGCTCAAAAAGCCCAGTAGTGACAGCGTAATCACAATGCAAGAGGCGACAAGCATACCATTTGGAATCGCAAGCAATAGACCTGCGCTTAATGTACCAATCAGGATTGAAAGGAAAGTCCCCATCTCAACCCAAGCATTACCTTTCACTAGCTCATTAGGTTTTAACGCTTGAGGAAGTAGAGCGTATTTCACAGGGCCGAAGTAAGCCGATTGAGTACCAGTCATGAAGAGTAGAACCAGCATTAGAATGGCACTCTGCGTCATGATAGCCGTCGCTGCACAGCTCATGATCACTAATTCAATAAGTTTTAAGCGGCGGATTAACTTGGCTTTATCCATGTTGTCGGCAATCGCACCGGCGTGGGCAGAAAACAGAAAGAAGGGAAGAATAAATAAGCCAGCCGCAAGGTTAACAAAAAGATCGACCGACATCGGTAGTGAGTCAATTTGGCTGTAGGTCACCATCAACAAGAGAACATTCTTGTAGATATTGTCGTTCAGTGCACCAAGGCACTGAGTCACGAAATAGGGGAAGAATCGCTTAGTGAGAAACATGCTGGCTCCGTAATTGCAAAATCGCTTTGAGATGGGAGCACTTTAAAGGCTTGGCTTTGGGAAGCCAGTGTGAAGAAAAGAGTTACGTTATGAGAAACTAAAAGTAACACTTTACGATACTTTTAGTTTCATGACTTCGTGATATGTCACTGATTAGTACTTTCATACGTTGCGAGATGAGCTTAGTGTCGAAACCAGACGCTGAGCATTCTCAATGTGACAAACAGAATAAAACCAGAGAGTCCAATAAAGCCTAATGTCACCAAATAAAAGAACAGACGCACTAAGCGAGCTTTCATTCGTTTGAAAAAACCGAGGCTTGGCGTAAGCTCTGGAACATGCTGAAAGCTTGAGATCATCACCCAAGCGGCAAGCGCCCACAACGCCGTTACGCCACTCGGAATAAGATAAGATTCCTTAACCACATCAGAAAGTTGCAAGAGTGTGGCAATGAACACCACAAAACCACCAAAGGCAATGAGTATGAATAAAGGGAGAATAGGTCTCGTCTTGACCGATAGGCTTTTGAGTTTATCGAGCACTATTTACGTTCCCAAGGGTTAAACAACGGGAATGTCCAACGACGCATAGCTATCACCAGTGAGGTACCGTGCTTCTCATTCATATCTAGTGAATCGTCGCTCTGACAGATCTGATAAAACTCATCAATGACCTTTTGTAGCTTTTGCTGCATCTTCTTGTTGGTTGGCAAGCTCATTAAGCCCGTTGCCATCACTAGCTTTTCATCTTCAGCAGAGAAATAGCTCTGGAAGAAAGCTTCTTGAACTTGTTGCTGGAAGAAACGCTGAATAGGGCCACCTGTGTGCCACTTGAAAGTAGGGGAGATACGTAGACGAATCTTGTTACCTGGCAGTAAGTCGATGATATTGAGACGATCGAGTTGGGCAAGCTTTTGTATCAGCTCTAACTCATCAAAAGTGTATTGCTCGATGATTTGTTCGAAGCGATAGCCATTGACCACACAAACCGCAACCAACAATAAGCCTTTATCATCAACCAGCTGTTTTTCTTGTTCTAGCGTGAGCGACTCCAGCCCTTTGTTGTGTGCTGCTGCCAGTTTAAAAAGCTCTGCCATTTCTAACCCAATCAGCTGACAGATACGTTCTAAGCGGTCGAGGCTGATTTGACTGCCTTCTGCCAATAAGCGTTTTACAGAGCCCTCGCTTAGTTCCAAATGCTGTGCGACATCGACATAGTGCAAACCAGACTGCTTGAGCTGGCGTTTGAGCTCTCTAATTAGGTCGTGACTTTCCGACATATTAACCTTCTACTTCTTGGCGCAACTGATCTAGGTAAGACTGCATAAACGCTTTACGCTTCAAACCTTCTTCATATGCTGCTTTGGTGTTCATCGTCTCGACAATTTTAAACAATTTGGTTTGGAAATGATCGATGGTGAATCGTTTATCTTCCAATTCTCGATGCTCTGCAAACATGTCCTGCTCGTTATATAAGGCGGCATCAAATAACGTGCTCACTTGGATACAACGTGTCACACCAATTGCGCCAAGCGCGTCTAAGCGGTCTGCGTCTTGGACGACCTGAGCTTCCAAAGTAATAGGTGTAATGTTGGCGCTAAAGCTGTGAGATTCTATAGCGTGGGCGATAGCGTCATGGTATTGAGCAGGATAGTCGATGCTTTCTAGAAACGAAATCGCTTTGGTTGCCGCAATCGTTGAGCTTTGCTTGCGGTTCGGGTGATCTTTTGGGTAAGTAAAGCAATCGTGCAGATACGCAGCAGGTAATACAACGGCTAGATCTGCGCTTTCTTGTTCTGCTAGCTGACGAGCCGTTTTGACTACGCGTCGGACGTGACTGAGGTCGTGAGCGGCATCAGTTTGCATTTCTTGCTGCATAAACTGTAGGAACTGAGGCTCAAATTGGCTGAGCTCTGCTGGATTGAGTTGAGACATGGATTTCTTCTAAAAAATAAAGGCTTAGACAGAGTATGCCTAAGCCTTCATTAAATTGCCAAATGAGACGTTGTTATTGAGATGTTGCGAAGAAAGCCTGGTTGTTTTATTGGGTGCGAGTGAATCGGAACGTTTGTACTTTTTGTTCTGCTCCGTCGATGTAAGCGTAGCTATCGATGGTCCAAACGTTTGGACCTGCAAAACCTAGCTCGACACGCACATCACCCGTCGGAATACCTTGGTAAATGACGTCGTTAATGTTCATCGGGTAGAAGTTGTAGCGATGGTTTTGTGATTGTTGTTCACCAGCAAAAGCAACCGATACATCTTTTGCTTCATTGGTCAGCGTCAATTGGTAGCCTGCTTGTGGATCGAACGTGAACGCGGCATTAAGGTCAACGCCTTGCGAATTGGTCACCTTAACATTTGCTTCTGTTGTTTTTGCTAGCGAGCCGTGTGCAGACAGACCTTCTAAACCTTTAAAGTCGCGATTGTGGTTCTGGATATTTACGTTCCAATCGCCAACAAAGTTATCGATCTCTTGCCACTGTTGCGGGGCATTGGTTGCTGCTGTGTTCTGACCACCGTTAATACCACTAATCGCGTCATTGCGGCTGTCGTGGCGAATGTTGTCACGGTTATTGTGAATATCCGCGCCAGCACCTGCGACACCACCGGCTACACCACCCGCAACTGCGCCTTTCACGGCAAGCTCAGCATCACCCGTCAAAGCGCCCATAGTTAGACCTAATAGGGCACCACCTGCAGCGCCTTGTTTTGTTAATGCGTTTGGATCATCTTCTCCCGGAGTCACGCATCCTGCAAGTAGGGGAAGAGATAGCGCCGCGACCAATGTAGTTTTGTTGAAAATGTTCATGTATTTCACTCCGAGATGTTTGGTTCGAAGCTATTATTGAACGCTGTTTGATTAGGAATCCACTTATCTCGCTGATAACCGACAGTTATCACGCATAATTTTTGTTTACTATAAGGCTCAAGGTTTTTCTGTTTGGCTCGAATTGAGGGAAGCAAAGAAAAGGGTCAACATTGCTGTTGACCCTAGGTTTTGTTTTATTCTTTATTTTATAAGCACTAATTTTGACGTTGTTAGTGTTAAATCTGTGTTTGGGTGATTTGTGGCTTTTTAGTATAAAGCTCAACTAACTCCCTAACTTTAGTGTTTGTTACGAAGGAGTGCAAATATTTATTACGCAAACTGTCTATATTCTGAAATTTAATTTGAATGCAGTTCACAATTTTTCACATTCAAAAACACATTCAAACCATGAAGTGTCTCAAGATTGAGCCCACCATAATTAGGATCTATCTTTCATGATCCAGATCAGTATTGATATCTCTTTAGAGGGATAGCATTCACGCGAAAATTGATAATTATAAATTGAGTCCGAGATATGCAGGATTTATATGAGCTAGAACGTAAGTTGGTGGAATACGGCGCAGATATGAAAGGCTTAAAGGTTGTACCTGCCATTGTTGATGAAGATGGCAAGGTTGTCTATTTAGGGAATACGCCTTCGTTGCTAAGGAATGTCATTAGTTGCCGTAGACACCTAACACAGCGCGTGAAGAAATAAAAAAAGGGTCTGATTCAATCAGACCCTTTTTTTGTTTAAAAGCTCAGTGATTAGCGCTTGTAAGTCACTTGCTCTTGCTCACCAAGGTGAATGTGTGTTGTCGCAGGCTGTGTTTCTGCAATCACTTTACCGTGACGAACAGAGAAGCGAACCGGCACTTGGCGACGTACTGCATCAAAACCATTTTCTGCAGGAAGAATCAGTAAACTACCTGGCTTACCTGTTTCAATGCCGTGCTTGTCTTGAATATTCAGTGTACGTGCTGAATTCGTGCTGATCAGATCCAGTGAGTTGTTGATTTGGTCGTAACCCATCACCTGACATACGTGCAGACCCATATGCAGCACCTGTAGCATGTTTGCAGTGCCTAGTGGGTACCAAGGGTCAAATACATCATCGTGACCAAAACATACGTTGATGTTCGCATTCAGCATTTCTTTTACACGAGTCACACCACGGCGTTTCGGGTAATCATCGAAGCGGCCTTGAAGGTGGATGTTCACCAATGGGTTTGCAACGAAGTTGATGCCAGACATGCGTAGCAGACGGAACAGGCGAGATGCGTAAGCACCGTTGTAAGAGCCCATAGCGGTCGTATGGCTTGCGGTTACCTTGTGGCCCATGTTGAACTTGTGCGCTAGCGCTGCAAGCGTTTCAACAAAACGTGATTGCTCGTCATCGATCTCGTCACAGTGTACGTCGATCAAACGGTCGTATTTCTGTGCCAGTTCGAAAACGTAGTGCAGAGACTCGATGCCGTACTCACGAGTGAATTCAAAGTGAGGAATAGCACCAATAACGTCAGCACCCAACTGAACTGCTTCTTCTAGCAATTCTTTACCGTTCGGGTAAGACAAAATGCCTTCTTGTGGAAACGCAACGATTTGGATGTCTACCCACTCTTTCATTTCTTCACGAACTTCTACCATCGCTTTTAGGGCAATTAGGGTAGGGTCAGAAACGTCAACGTGAGTACGAACGTGCTGCACACCGTTTGCAATTTGCCACTTAAGCGTCTGCTTTGCGCGTGATTTCACGTCTTCAATCGACAGCGTCTCTTTACGCTCAGCCCAACGCTCGATACCTTCGAAAAGCGTACCAGAGATGTTCCAGCTTGGTTCACCGGCGGTTTGCGTGGTGTCTAGGTGAATGTGTGGCTCACAGAAAGGAGCGACAACCATGCCGCCCTCCGCATCAAGAACATCACCTGTGTAATTTAGTTCTACATTATTGTCTTCAATACGCTTGAATTGACCATCCTCAATCAAAATTTGCTGGAGACCTTCCTGTCCCTTTAGCGTTGCGTTCTTGATCAATAGTGTCGTCATGATGGTTCCTTACGCTGGCTGTTGTGCCAGTGTCTTTTTATTAAGAATAGGATTTAGAATCAGGTAGCTGATTGTGCCGCCTAGTACCGCATTCACAGGCACGATACCCGGAAGGAAGTGACCTGCTGCAACACCAATCGCCACAGCGATAATGCCAGCCCAGTTAACCGTTTGGAACTCTGCTGCTGCGAAATTTGTGTAACGTTTACGGTTCATGAAGAAGTCCGCAATGATTACGCCGCCAATTGGTGGAATTGCAAGCGATAGGAAGGTTAACCAGCCTACAAAGTTATTGTACAACCATAGTGCACACAATGTACCTACTAAACCGTTCGCCATTGAGATGTATTTACTTGGCAAACCAGTGATGTTGGAAAAGCCTAGACCCGATGCGTAAAGCGCGTTGTCGTTGGTTGTCCAGATGTTCAAGCCAAGAACGATGATAGCTGGAATAAGAAGACCTTGCGCGATCATCACTTCTGAAATGTCCGATTGACCGGTTACCGCTGCACCAGCTGCGCCGAAGATGAACATTAGTGAGTTACCGATAAAGAATGCCACCATCGTGACCATCACTGCGCCTTTTGGCTTCTTGCCGAATCGAACAAAGTCTGCGGTTAGGGTACCCGCACTGATGAATGAGCCAACCACCATTGCTAGCGCTACTGAAAAGTCGATAGGTTGTGCCGGTTGTACTTTTTGCAGTTCAGCCACGCCGCCAACACTGTTTACTGCTTCAATCACAGAGTAACCGCCAAGAAGGGCAATCGCCGGAACTGCAATCGCAGATAACACCATAAGCGCAGAGATGCCGAAGTAAACCGTTGCGGTCATGAGTAGACCAGAAATGATGATAAGCGTGTTTGTATCGATGCCTGTTGCTTTGTTTACTGGAATCGCAAACATTGCTACGCCAACACCAAACCAACCAACTTGTGTACCGCCAAGAAGTGCGGAGGGAAGCCAAGAGCCTTTAGAGCCAAAAGAGAAACGAGCAAGGAGGTGAGTGGAGAGACCAGTAGAAGCGCCGATGTAACCGAGGAAAGAAGTGTAGATACCGAGGATTAGGTTACCAATGAGAACAGCGAGGAAGAAATCATCAAAAGAAAGGCCAGTACCGAGCGAGCCGCCCGTCCACATACTTGCGGAGAAGAAAGTGAGTCCCAACATAACCATGGTTAATGATGCCACGCCTTTTCTGGCAGTGTTAGGAACCGGTCCGAGACTGTAGTTATTGTCTGCAGCCATTTTTACCTCCGCATAAAAATTAAAACTAATTATAGATCCCAATTTCTGGGCAAACGGCGCGTATTATCGTGATGTAAATCTCATAGTCAATGAGTTTTTTGTCATTTAAACGTTTACTCAAGTCTTTGTGTTTTTTTATTTCATTAAAAACATAAGGTTATATTTTATTTGAAGAGCAAAAAAGTTTGTTAATTGATTGCTTCATGCAAGAGTAATCTGTCATGAAATCGGTATCATTGGGCACTTTCTTATATCACCTTTGCTTTACACGCTTTCTTTATAAACTCAACCATTGTTACCTCTTATGTTTTTTAAGCAAACGTTTTCTTTCTGGTTGGGTGTTGTGTTGCGCATAAATTAAACATAATTAAGTTTAATCACTGATGTTTATGCGGCTTAAATAAGGAATATAGCCTCAGGTGGTTATTTTTAATGGTTAACTTGGCGAAATCTGGAGTGAAATCGTTTGTAAGTTTTTGGGGTTTTGACTTTGATACTGGGATTTTGCTGCAGCTTGAATAGAGAGTACTGAGTGCGAGAAGGAGGAAGGCGAAGAAAGGAATCAGGAAAACACAGATAAAAAAATAGCCAACCGCAAAGAGTGCGATTGGCTTATATACTTGTGAACAAATTCAAGTTCACTAACAACGTCAGTTGGCTAGGTGACCCTCGGCTTAAGAAGGGTCACTATAGATAATGCAGTTAGCGTGCCAACTTTAAAACCACCGTAAAAACGCGGTTTCTGTGATATAGGTTGCCTAATTTATTGTGTTAATTGCAAAATGCAAATGCGGATTGCAATTTGTAATTAATATGCTAATGATGAATTAATTAACTAGGGCAATCATTTTTACAACATTACTAGGCTGGCAGTACCCAAGAAAGCAAAGAAACCGACGACATCAGTAACGGTCGTTAAGATAACTGAACCTGCCAAGGCTGGGTCTAGCTTTAGTTTATCCAGAACAATAGGGATCAGAACGCCAAACAATGCTGCGGTAACGATATTGACGATGATGGCCAACGCGATGGTTCCGCCTAGAACGGGAGATTGGAACCAAAGTCCTGCTAACCCACCGATGATCAGTGCCCACAACAAAGCGTTAAGAGAGCCGATACCCAGTTCGTTTTTAAGCAGCGCAAAACGGTTACCTGGGGTGATCTGATTTAATGCCATCGCACGAACCATCAAGGTCAGTGTTTGACTGCCTGCAATACCACCCATAGAGGCGACGATTGGCATTAGAACAGCAAGAGCAACCACTTGTGAAATCACATCCTCAAACAAACCGATAGTGACAGACGCTAGAATCGCTGTCAGTAAGTTGATACCGAGCCAGACGCCGCGCTTTTGCGAGCTTTTTAGAATAGGCGCGAACAAGTCATCGCCCTCATCCATACCGGTACCCGCCATCAAGCGTGCTTCGTAAATTTCACGTTGCGTGCTCAGAGCAAACTGCCAATCTACTTCCCCAATTAAGGTTTGGTCAGCATCCGTCACTGGCAAAGCAGGAAGAGGGCTGTGCTCTAGCGCTTCGACCGCTTCTGGTAACTCCATTTTACTGTCGAGTACTGTGACGGTTTCTATCGCTAAGGTTTTAAGGCGAACGTCTTCTTCACTACGCAATATTTCATAGTAGTTCACCGCGCCACGAAACTGTTTCTTACGGTTGATGAGATACACTTGTTGCGGTGTATCGTAGCTGTAGCGCTCCATTAGGCGTCGAGCTTTGCCAACCGTGATATTAAAAGGGAGGGTGATGATCTTACGCTCAGCCCAGCGGCCAAGTTCTTCGTCTTCGTATTCGTTTGCTTGATCGTAGAGGTCGAGTTCATCTTTCTCAATCAGCTCTAACGCTTCATTGATAAACTCTTCAGGCAGAGAGTCTGCCCATTCGATCAGAGATAAGTTATCTAGCTTGGCTAAGGTAAGCTTTAACTCAACTTCAGAAAGCGCTTCGATGATCGAAAGACGCACTTCTGCACGCATTTCGGTTAGCACATCGATGTGCAGTTCCATAGGCAATGCACGCCACAAGCGCACACGATCATCGATCGGGAAGGCTTCGAGGATCAATGCAACCGCACCGGGCTCGAGACCGCATTCGATAGAATCATTCAAAGCGGTGACTTGTTCCGCTTCGTCTGCTTGGACAATTTGTTCGATTAGAGTGGAGAGGTCTTGAAACTTACTCACCGAGCACCCCGACAGTCAGATTATTCTTATAGGCAGCTGATCAAGGTACTCGAAAATAGCAGAAAAACAATAGCCTATTGGTCAGTTATCTGTAGGTAAGGTGAGACCAATTGGCGAATGTTCACTTTTGCGCCAATACGAGCGGCGAGTAAGTACATACCGCCAATTTTTCGGTGTAGGAATAGGGCATCGGCTGGTGGCGTGTGCCAGTACTCTTGCTCCATGCTTAGAATAGTGCCAGCCTCGCGAAGCTTTTGTGCTAAGCCGCTAGCTTTGAAATCATACGGCTCATCGACCAACATAGGTTCACACGCCATTTTCACTAGATCGAGAATCGCTTGGCGCTGGTCTGGAAGGATGGTTTGGCTGAAGAAGCCTATTTGTTCAAGCGCATCATTTAAGCCTTGTTCGTCATTATTTACGACAGATGCAAATGCTTGGCGATAGCCAGTACTGAATCGTTCGCTATATTCGCGGGTCGCCCCAAAGTCTAGCAAGCCGATTTGACGAGTGTTTTCGATGTATAAGTAGTTAGCGAAGTTGGGATCGGTTTGCACCATCTTAAATTCGAACAGCTCTCTGAAGAGTAATTCGAGTAGGCTGTGCATGACAAAATCTCGCGTACTCTGATCATAATGTTCGATTTGCTCAATCGGGCTACCATCAATGAATTCCATCGCGAGAACAGAGTCTGAGCAACTTTCAGTGTGAATCTTCGGCACCACAAAATGAGGGTGCTCCTTCAAAGCGTCATGATAACGAATGGCAAATTGCGCCTCTCGTGCGTAATCTGCTTCATCATGCAGTTGCTTTTTCGCTTCTTCCAGCAAGCCTTTGTAATCAACGGACTCTGGAATCAACCCAACGACTTTAAGTAGTGTGCCGACATTATCGACGTCGCTATCGATACTTTTTCGTATGCCAGGATATTGTACTTTGACGGCTAGGTTATCACCTGCATCGCTGTAGGCCTGATGCACTTGTCCGATTGAGGCGCTGGCAATAGGTTTGAAGTTAAAGGAGAGGAACTCGGCTTTCCAGTTAGCACCAAGCGAACCTTCCATAACACCGTTCAGTTGCTTCGCTGGCATTGGGTCTGCGTTGGAGCGAAGACGGGAAAGAATATCAGCGAGTTCAGGTTCAAGTACATCACCAGCATCCATTGATAGCATTTGACCGAGCTTCATTGCTGCGCCACGTAGATGGGCGAGCTGGTCGGTTAAGCGAGCGATGTTCTGCGGCGTCAGCAAGAGGTCTTTCGCTTTTGGTTTGTTGCCTTTGGCGATCTGCTTTGTGCCTTCTGCAATCACGTTGCCTGCGACACGGGTAGCAAGTGAAGCGAACTTGCTGAATCTTGAGATGCGATGGGTAGGTAGGCTTCTTTCCTTTGCCGACATGAATCTTCTCCGTTGTTTACTAACTAATTGTTATACGGGAAAAGTACGTGCTTGGATACAAATGAAAAGAAAACCGCCAGCGGAACTGGCGGTTTGTGAGTTTAGATAGAGTAGAAGAAGTACAGTTGAGACTTCATTCGGATGATAATCCCGCGGATCACATCTAAGAAGGCCATGAAGCCTATCGGTTTTTCACCGCTGACCCATGCGAGGCCAACAGAGCCAACAGGGATGTCGTAGCCTTCTGGCTCATCAATTTTAAGACGAACAAAGTGGTGTTTGTTCTGTAAGTTCTTACCGGTTGTGACGCGAACAGAGTCATCGAAGCCCATTAGGTTACCTTGTGATTCACCTGTTGCCTCAACAATGCCCTCGACAGTCGCTGAGAAGATCTTACCTGGATAAACCGAAGAGGAGAATTCCGCAGGTTGACCCGGTTTGATGTTACGAATCGCTTGGTGGTTCACTCGCATCAGTACGTACTTCTCGTTGGTGTACATATTAATACGCGGCATTGCTGATACACGCTGACCTTCACGCAAGATAAAGTTAGTCACAAAGCCATCACTAGGTGCATGCACTTTGGTGCTGTTCAAATCCCATTGTGCTTTTGCAATTTGCTCTTCCGCTTGACGCAATTCAGCCTGTTTCGTTTCAACCGCTAACTCCGCTTTATGAATCGCCAGCTTCGCACGTGAAATATCGACTTGTTTCTTCTTGATTTGAGATTCAAGAGTCAACACATTATGGCGAGCCATGTCTACCGTGCTCGACTGTTTGTCGATGTCGCTTTCCGTGATGGTGTTTTGCACCACTCGGTTTTGCTCAACATAACGATCTAGCATCTTTTTCTGCAATTTGTAGTCAACTTTCGCGGCTTCCAATTGGCTCTTTGATGTTTCCAGATCTTGCACTAACGCTTCGTGGTTAGCTTCTTCAATCTCGATGTCGCCTTTGGCCGTCGCTAATGCAACGCGAGCAGAATCAGCGGATACGTTCGCTTGATTTAATGCAATTTCGTATTGCGTTGGGTCAAGTTCATAAATGAGCTGACCTTTTTCAACTTGTTGATTCGGCTTGATGTAAATGTGGTCAACTTTGCCTTTCACGTTCGTTGAATCTGGACGCAATTGAACATGAGGAGATTGCACCACTGAACCGCCGGATAAATCCATCGGTGTGAAGTTAATCAAGCCCACCCATACGAACATCAGCCAACCCAAGCCGCCAAGATAAGCGAACGATTTAGTCGCTTTGTTCCAAGGCATGCCGACTAAACGCAGCAAATAGATGAAGAGTGCCCAAACCGCTAAACCTTCTAACATTACGCCTCCTCTTGTGGCTGTGCTTCTGTTTGCGGTTTACTTTTCCATGTATCACGCAGATTGATGATGGCTTTTTCCATATCAACGAATGCAAAAATCACGGCTAGCACCCATACCCAGTGCCAGACAAAACCTATCCAGGTGAGGGCGGTGATCAACCCTATCTGATGGTGGTCTTTGCTATGTGCCTTATTAATTGGCAACTCATGGATTTTCCAAAAGCCGTAACACGCGCCTGCAACACTCGCGATTAAAACGACGGCAGCAACGACATGCAACGCTGTATCTGCGCCTGTTCCGACAAATGGGACACTCAGTAAACTCATTAAACACTCCTCTATCAAACTGTTGGCTTATTGTGATCTGGAATTGAAATAGGTGAGTCTTTGTGACAAATTCAATCACTAGAGGATTAAATTTGATGTGATTGGTTATGAGAACAGTTCGGTTTATTCGCGCCATGGGTATTTTAAACATGAATAACCTTGCGTTATCTAAGTACAATTTGAGTTCAGATGAGCTTGGTATACCTGCTTCGGTGTTTCATAACCCGATGGGTTTAATTCCGTTGAGAGCGGTGTCCGAATGGTATCGACGTATTGAAGAGCGAAGCAATGACCCTGATGTGATATTGAACCTTAGCCGAGACATCGAGTTGCAAAAGCTTGGCCCTGTGGGGCGTTGGCTGTTCTCTGGCAATGACTTAGCTAGCACGATTCGAAGAGTCAATTATGGTACGAGTAATCTTCAATCTGGTGCCTTCTTTGCGGGTGAACAATCTGGAAAAATCGTTAAATGGACCTATCATAATCCCTTTATTGAAACCTCAGTGAAAGTGCACGACAGCATTCGTTGTGCAATATTCATGATCAAAATCTTACGCGAGTTTTTGGGTGAAGATTATCAACCTTTGCGAGTGATGATTTCTGGCTCTAGGAGAAACAGTGCGCTCTATAAAGAGTACTTTGGTTGTGAAGTGGAATGGAGCCAACCCAAGACAGAAATATGGATTAACGGCGATGACCGTCTTGCTTCGCGACAGGTAAATCATCGTGAAAACAACCGTTTAGCGATGAGTTTTTCCGATTTGGATGATTTACTCAACATGCCCGATCCAGAAGATGAGCTGAAAGTGATTTATGAAGTGGTGAATTACAGTAGCCATTATGGGCTTCCTACACTTGAACGCGTTTCTACATTGTTGGGTTTGTCCGAGCAGCAGTTTCAACGCCGCTTACACAAATTAGGGCTTAACTTTTCAACCGTGTCTGGCTATGTACTGAGTAATGTCGCGGCAGAGTTGTTGAGTAAGCAGAATAGTATTGACGATATTGCACTGCGGCTTGGCTACACCAATGTGGCGAGTTTCAATCGCATGTTCAAAAAGCACCGAGGCTTAACACCGAAACAGTATGCAGCGCGACTAGAAAAATAGTCTGACAAGGCGTTTATTAACAAAAAGCCCTCTAGGTTGAGGGCTTTGGTTTTTATGCGTTATTTAGACGCTTATTCTTCAGGGCGCCAGCTCAGTGCACTCGCAACGGCACCGATGGCAACCACATCTTTTTGTTTATCGTTAAGCTCTGGCAACATCTGTACGGCAATTGTGCCGTTCGTTTGCACTGCTGCAACTTCTTGTGTGCCTTGCTTGAAGCTGTAACCCAATGGAATGTCTACCGCCATCATGGAGTCAGGACTCGTGTGAACGGTTTCTACATTAAAATGCGTGTTGCCAACTCGAACGACGCCTGTCTCTTTTTTCTCTAGGCTGATGTCGATCAACGCGGATTTCGGTTCCATCGCAAACTCACCGACTTTTTTACCATCTTGGGTAATGTCACAGGTGTATGGATCGTTGCCACCAAAATCAACGCCCATGTAGTTAACCGACATGCCGCCGCCTGTGCAGTTTAGGAGCCAAGTTTCACCGCTGTCTATGCGAGTCACTTCTGCACCCATTGCGCCTTCTTTAAATGAGATGCGATTGAACCAGCTTGAGTTTGAAGCACTGCGCGAATATTTGCCTTTGTACTTGCCAGCAAAATCAAAATGGCCGTCTGCACCGAATCCCCAAAAATCGCCGTCGGTTTTCACCAACATTTCTGGCTGCGCTTTTACTGCATCAGTACGATCCATGACGGCAAGGCCACCACAACCAACAAGGAATAGGGGAGCGAGTAAAGTAAGTTTCTTCATGTTTTTCATTGTTTATAGCTTGGTTACATCTAAAGTTTGATCGGTGAATTGGATGTTCTGAATGTCGTATAGCTCGTCAGTGCCTGTGCTAGGACACTCAACAGAGACGTTCTTCGCCTTGATTACGATACATTCCGCCAGTTTGTGCGGCACGATGTAGGTGTTGACGCCGCCTTCACCATAAATGCTGTTGTCTTTGTTGTTGCCTTCAAACGTATTGTCTTGGTCATTACCGATGACATTCATTGCGTCGTCGCCAACGATTTTCACTTTTGTCAGCCACTGAGATTTGTAGGTGTACGCTTCTACCAAACCGTCTTTGTTTGGTGACATACGGAAGGTAGGTACCGTGCCCGGATTCGTCTTCTCTGTGTAAAGCTTGACGCCTGCAGAATCGATGTTTGCCGTGTATTGCAGATATCCGTGGAATAAGCCGCTAATCCAATCAACCGCTTGTGGGTCTTGGGTTTGCATTTCCTCACGCGTTAATGCTTGGTAACCGTCTAAGCCATGACCGTTTGCTTTTGCTACGCCCATGTACGCTTCAAAAGCGGCAGCAAAATATTCGTGAGAATAAGAAGGGCCTGTTTGCTTAACACGTTCTGGATCGAAGTCGTCTGATTCCCAATCTTCCCAATCATCTTGTGTAGGACGCCATACCGTAGGCTTGCCGGCTTGGATATCGTTATAGATGCTTAACGCATGAGCTTGAATGTCGTTTTGCAGTGCCGCAGTCGACGCGTTAGGTGCAATGCCTTGCGCTTGGACCAAGTGTAGAATTTCTTCAAAAGCGGCATCACGGTCGGCGTGGTTGCCAAGATTGGCACAGTAATCAGCAAAGTTGCTCATGTAATGGCAGTCGCCTTCAACCGTGAGTTCTCGGTACATTAGAGATTGGCTGTTCATGAGCCAGTTTGGCGTGTCTTTGCTGCTCATTAGTGTCGTTATCAAAGACTCCACTAATGTGTCCATGTCGTCTTCGTTAAGTGCCATCATGTCAGCAATAAACTTGTCTAGTGAACTGGTATCAAAAGATTGAGATAACCCTGAGTCTGCGACGGCATCATTTAGCTTGTCTTGACGAAGTAGCTCACCAATAAAAATCTTGGTTAGCATTTCGTTATTCTGGTCATCGTTTGCTGTCAGCATTAGTGTCGCATCACGGTCGGCTAATGTCTTAGCGATACCAGACTTGTCCGCGCCGTACTTAGAATCCGGTTGGTTTGTGAGTAGGTGTTGGATGATTTTTGCGGCACGAAAGATTTTTTCATTATTCACACCGTCATCAACCGCCACAATGTGAAATGCATCGTCGCTGTTTGCTTCAGAAAGGGAGATTTTTACATAGTGGGTGAAGCCAGCATCTGCCGCTACTTTCAACTCGGCTGGAAATTCTGTAGAAACGACAGTAGGGATAATAACGGTGTTCAATGTTGGGGTTGGTGGCGTTGGAAGTGTGGTTGTCGAGGTTTTCGAATTTGAGTCACTACCACCGCAAGCTGTTAGGCTAACCGCACACAACATGGCTAAAGGCGTTAATCGAGCGAATTTCATTTTTGTATTACTCACAGGCTGAGGGTTCGGTGGGAATTTAGGGGGAACAGAAAAATCTGTCTATATGAGCAAGCTGAGTCATAATGATTAGAAATGTTTTGTTGTAAGGTTTTTAATTCGATAAATCCAAAATAATAAAGGATTTATATATTGTCATGGTTGGCTTTAATTATTTAATGTTCTGTGTTTGATTTATAAATTGGTGATTTACTCTAATTGTCTTATTTTTAGTGTGGTTGGCTTTTATAAATGTATGGTTTGTAAGTGTTTGTAAGCGATCTCTTGTAGGAAAAAGTGCCGTGTATGTGGGTTGCGCCCTACAAAACGAACGATATACTTCTCCTGTTTTATAGATGGAGTGAATGGTTCATGGGTGGCAATAAAATCTTGCTAGTAGAGGATGATTCTGAGATTGCTCGACTAACCAAAATGTATCTAGAGGCGGAAGGCTATCTAGTCACAGTGGTCGATAATGGTCTAAACGCGTTAGAGGCGATTAAGGAACTCAAGCCGGAATTAGTGCTGTTAGATTTGATGCTACCCGGCAAAAATGGCGCGGAAATATGCCAAGAGGCGCGAGAGTTCTACCACGGTATCATCATTGTTTTAACAGCAACGGATGATGAGATGAGTGAAGTCAGCTTGTTTAAGTTTGGGGCTGATGATTACCTGACCAAACCGATCAAAGGTAATATTCTGCTCGCTCGCATTGAAGCCGCGTTGCGCCGCTATCGCCGCCAATTGGATACCGTAGAAGAGACTGAATTGAGTCGATATGGTATTGACCTCTGCACACGTCGTTCCAAAGCTTACTACTTGGAACAAGACATCGATCTCACAGACTCTGAGTTTGAGATCCTAGAGCTCCTAATGCTCAACGTCGATAAGCCGGTCTCCCGAGAGTCATGCTGCCGTCTCGCACGAGGTATTGAATATTGCATTACCGATCGTTCCATTGACATGCGAATCTCCTCGCTCAGGAAAAAATTTTCCAAGGCTCATATCCATACCGCAACCATAAAAACCGTGCGCAATCGCGGCTATATGCTCACAGGGAAGTAGCGCATGTTTTCCATGTTTACTCGTCTTTACGTGGGGTTGGTGACTGGCCTCGCGTTAACGGTCGCGTTGTTCCTTTTCATGGGCGACGAGTACATGCGTAAAACAGAAGCAGGTATTTTCTTAAGTGACGGTGCTTACTTTGTTGACCAGTATATCGAGCAGCGAGGCTCACCCGATTCACTGTACAAAAAGCTCACCGCCAACGGAAAACAAGATTTCTTTATCTTCGACCTCACATTGTTGAAAAACTGGGATGGCTCACCACCGTGCTTGGATTGCGAGTTGCTTTATCGTATGCAAGGGGTACCCGTTTATTTAATCGATGACAGTATCTACGCTGCGGTATTCCCGCTTCCTAATACGTCAGAGAGCTTGGTCTTTAAAGAAAAGCGTGACTTTTTCAGTCCAGATATCGATTGGGATGAAGATTCCGAGATCATTTTCGTTCTCACTCTGTTACTTACTGTGGTGTGCAGTTTAGGTGTCATGGTTTACATACCTGTACGCCGCCTTGATCGCCAGATCCGACAGCTGACGGCCGCACAACAACAATTTGGATCTGGTGAGTTGAATACGCGAGTCGATCTGAAGCAATTTTCGCAACCTGTGAAAGAACTTGCCCAAGGCTTCAACAACATGTCAGAAGACATAGAAAGGCGAGTACGTCAGACACACATCTTTACCCAAGCTATCCCTCACGAAGTTCGCACTCCGCTCAGCCGAATTCAGTTAGCGACCGATTTAGCAAGGCGCACCAGCGGTGAAATGCAGGCAGAGTTGCATGATGATATTGAACGGTACGTTGATGTCGTGACGGATTTAACGTCCGACATTGTCATGCTGTCTCGTTTGAGCGTCAAAAACCATTCTTTGAGTGATTCTGTTGAAACCATTGAACTGCCGCTTTGGTGCAAAAGCCGAATGAATTACCGAGGCTTAGAGTTCGCCAAGTTGACGGTAGAAAATGAACTCGCGTATCAATCCATTCACTTGCAACCGACTTTAGGCAATCTTGTTCTCGATAACTTACTTCAGAACGCAAAACGTTACGGTGAATCTTGCGTTGAGGTGACGATTCGATCGGTTGAACATTTCTGGATTGTTGATATCGAAGATGATGGCCCGGGCATTCCTGAAGCAATGCGAGAAGAAGTGTTTGTTCCATTTTCGCGTTTAGACAAAAGCCGCAACGCCGACGTGAAAGGCTTTGGTTTAGGGCTTGCCATCGCTACCAGTGCAGCGAGGCAATTAGGTTGGGAGCTTTCTGTCGGCGAGAGTCATTTAGGCGGGGCACGTTTTACTGTGCTTATTCCTGCCAACGATTAGGATAGGCACTGCGGTAATCTGGCTCAGCGATACCCTCATACAAATCGTCACAAGCTTGCAGTGGGCCTACGACGGTTCGGTAGGGTAAGACACCAGCCCAAACAGGAATGTCCATGTCTTCCGCATCATCATTGACGCCAAAATTGCTGATTTTCACGGATGCTTCTGTGAGTGGAATGCGCAGTAGCATAGTGGCTTTGAGCTCTTTCTCATTACTCAACCGGACTTCTTCGGTTCTCCCCGGAGCGATCTGTTCGATAAAGTGATTCAGTAATCTGTCTTTCTCTTGGTTACAATCCACAATCTCAAACTGACCAAAGACCACGGCGCTACGATAATGCGCGCTATGGTGAAACGCACTTCGAGCCAATACCCAACCATCAAACAAAGTAAAGGTTAGGCACGTTTGCACTCCTTGTTTGAGTGAGCGTAACAATCGACTGTTGTTGGCACCATGGATATACACGTAATCATCGACACGCCATGCCAACATGGGAATAACTACAGGGCCAGACTCGTTGGTTATTGCAACATGAGCGATTAGGCTTTCATCTATGATGGCGTGCAGTTTGTTAACATCAGAGACGGCTTTGTGTACGCCTTTCTTAATTTCCGTTCTATTGGTATTGGATAACATTTTCTCTCCTTATTTGCTCACATGGACGAGCACTTGCTCCTCAATCTCTGATTGCAATGTAGCGTTTAACTGGTAGCTTAAAGAGAGCCAGTTTTAACTAATGGATGGATCCAGTTTGTCTTTGATTGATATCGGTGACCTGCATTTAAAAGAAAGTGATGGAACGCGTCAGCAAGCGTTGTTTTTTGCGATCCGCGAGAAGATTGTTCAAGGTTTATGGGCGAAGAATGGGAAATTGCCGTCTACACGAAAGCTGTCACAAGAGCTTAACCTCAGTCGGAATACCGTAATTTCAGCCTACGAACAGCTTGTGGCGGAAGGGTACTTGAACAGTCAGAAAGGTTCGGGTTTTTATGTTGCCGTCGAACTGCCGGAGCAGTATCTACCTGAACCTCGTTCAATCAAGACGGACTCTTCGCCGAAAACCAATTTTGATATCAACCGCGCATTTGCACCGGGTGTGCCTGATTTGGAAGCGTTTCCGATGGCGCAATGGCAAAAGTTACTTGCTCGCCATCTCTCCCGTTCCTGCTTGTTGGGGAATCAAGATATTCAGGGCAGTTGGGCATTACGCTGTGCTTTAGCTGACTACCTTGCATCAAGCCGCTCAGTGAATTGCTCCCCAGAGCGCATCATTATTACCTCTGGGGCGCAGCAAGCGTTGTCGATTGCGACGATGGTTGTCCTCGAGCAAGGCGATAAGGTTCTGATGGAGCAACCGGGTTACGCGCAAATGCGGAAGTTAATTCAATTCCAGCAGTATCAATTTGAGCCTTTGTTCGTGCGAGAGAAACTAGGCTTTGATGTGGAAGCGGTGACCACAAGCGATGCCGATGCGCTGTATATCACCCCAAGTAATCAATATCCGATGGGCACCACACTCAATACTGAGCAAAGAGGGAAGATCATCAACTGGGCAGTCGAACAGTCACGTTGGATCATCGAAGACGATTATGACAGCGAATTCCAGTTTGCTCATCGCCCCTATACCAGCTTACAAGGGCTAGCGGCTCAAATGGGTCGAGATGATCGCGTGTTGTATGTGGGTTCTTTCAGTAAAGTGATGTTTAACGGCTTACGACTTGGCTACCTTGTGGTTCCTGAAGGTTTAGTAGAGCAATGTTTGGTGGTTAAAGATGCGCTAAGTGGTGATTCACCTACGCACACACAAGAAGCCTTGGCAGATTTTATTACCGAAGGTGGGTTATTACGTCATATCCGAAAAATGCGCCGACTGTACAAAACTAAGCATGAGCAGATGTGTTTGGCGGTTGAAAAGCACTTTGGCGATAGAGTTGCGGTGATCAGTCAGGCTGCTGGTCTCCATATCACTTTAAAGTGGCAGCAGGGTATTGATGAACACGAATGGACGCAGCGCGCTCAGTCAAAAGGTATTGTGCTGCGTCCAATGAGTTTTT
This sequence comes from Vibrio sp. K4, assembly GCF_051122595.1. NCBI lineage: Bacteria > Pseudomonadati > Pseudomonadota > Gammaproteobacteria > Vibrionales > Vibrionaceae > Vibrio > Vibrio sp. K4. The sequence continues at coordinate 2,200,948 of NZ_CP178578.1, read as the reverse complement.
ATGAGCATTCAGATTTTAGAACGCGAGATTGGCAAGGTGCAGTCTTAGGCTACGGCAATGTCGCGCTGAGTGAGATTGATGCTCTGGTTAAACAGCTTTCTGAGTTGTTTTAGTTGCTGAAGGATCACTTTAACTAACGTTGAATCGATGCTTCACAGGTGCTTGAGATTACAAAAACAAGATGTTCGATTTTCTGCTCTATTTCGTCTGAGGATGGAAGTGGTTTCATGTTGAATACGAATGGCCACAAAAACAGACCATTGAACAGGCTAGAATATGTATTAGAAAGCAAAGCACTATCAATGTGTTGTATTGCATTGGCCTGTTGTGCTTCCTCAAACCATTTCGCTAGGACGTGAGAACGATACAGCTTTGTTATGATTTGTTGAGCCATTTCTGGTTGGCGCAAAAATTCAGCCATCACCACGCGAGTAAAGGGAATTCCATAAGTTTTGTAAAGAATTTCCACTTCATTCCGAGTTATGACTGTCAGTTGTTCAGCTAGGCTCTTATGTGCATCAAACGGATAATGATTTTTTTCATCGACGCTTGATTTGATGATGGCAAGTATCGATTCAAACAATACTTCCTTACTCTTAAAGTGACGATAAAGAGTTCGCTTTGATACCCCTGCAGACGCACATACTCTATCCATATTCGCCTTGGTAAACCCATGTTCAATAAACTCTTCTTTAGCCGCAATAATAATGGCTAAACGCTTTTCTTCTATGAGTGCCATGGTCTCTCTCCTTTATGCATTCCGGCCAATCTAACAAATTGATACAAACAGGTAAACTTTTGAGTTTACCCTGTATTGAATTGGCCTTAAAATAAACTCCGAAGTTTACCTTTTTACAAAGTTGTCACATAACTGTTGGCCGGTAGGTTTATCGGTCACGCTCTTGGAGTGAAGTATCTATGGTCGTAGCAAAAGTTGGCCAAAAAGTTCTTAAATTGAGTGTAGCCTCGGCATTGTTGATGTCCGTTATTAACCTTAACGGCTGTGGTAGTGACGCGAATCCTTCCGTGGTTGTCCCTACTGCTAAGCCTGCACTTACCGAGGTAGTTAGTACCCAGTCAGCAACGGAGCTCAGCTTTAATGGCATCGTGCGCGCTGCAGATAGCGCAGATCTCGCTTTCCGAGTAAGTGGAAAACTGACCAATATTTTCGTTAAGGAAGGAGATGAAGTAAGCAAGGGGCAACTGCTTGCTTCCTTAGATGATCGAGATGCAAAAAACGCATTGGTGTCAGCGCAATTAGAGTTTGAGAATGTGTCTCGTGAGTACGAGCGAGCTCAAGCTGTATTTAAGAAAAGCCAAGCAATTTCAAAGGCTGACCTAGATACCGTCACGACACGCTATAACCTTGCTCGTACACGCGTGGAAGATGCAAAACGTCATCTAGAATACACCCAAATCTTTGCTCCTTTTGATGGTGTGGTTGGTCGCAAGTTGGTTGATAACTACATTCAAGTCCAAGCAAATGCACCGATTTTGATTGTTCATAATATTAATGATCTCGAGGTGGTCATCCACATTCCGCATAAAGTGATGCTCTCCGGCAAAGAGGAGACCAAAGCGATTGCGGAAATCTCAGCCATTCCAGGTCAATCTTTTCCATTAAAGCTGCGCACAGTTGCGACCGTTGCAGACCCTGTATCTCAGACTTATCCGGTTGTGTTGGGCTTCGAGCACTTGAACGGTTTCCATGTATTACCGGGAATGGCGGTGAAAGTGTTGCCCGTTTCTTCTTCTGGTAAAGCTCAGAATCAACAAATTACCTTACCGCTGACGTCTATTGTCCCAGATAACCAAGGCAAGCAATTTGTCTGGGTGGTTGGTAATGACAACAAAGCACAGAAGCGTTATGTGGCGATTGGTGCGCTCAGCAAAGATCGCATTATTGTCACGGAACACCTTTCGTTGGGTGAGAAGGTGATCATTGCTGGGGTATCAAGTGTGAGAGAGGGTATGGAAGTTCGCCCTTACACAGATGATCGCGCTGGAGCACAATGATGGACATTGCACGTTATACCATAGCCAAGCGAACGAGTGTTTGGGTGCTGATTGCTCTGATACTTTTAGGCGGTTACATCAGTTACCTCAAACTAGGCCGTTTTGAGGACCCTGAGTTTGTTATTCGTCAGGCGGTGATTGCAACCCCATACTCTGGTGCGACGGCACAGGAAGTCTCTGATGAAGTGACCGATGTTATCGAAGGTGCTGTTCAGGCTTTGCAAGAAGTCAAAGAAGTGAAATCCGTCTCGATGCAAGGAATGTCAGAGGTCACGGTCGAGATTAAGTTGGAGTTTGCAGGCAGCGCCGCTGAGCTACAGCAAGTATGGGATAAACTTCGCCGCAAAGTGACAGACGCACAGCGTCAGCTTCCACCGGGAGCAGGGCCATCAATTGTGAATGATGACTTTGCGGATGTGTATGCCTTGTTCTTTGCCGTTACTGGTGAGGGCTTCAGTGATAAGCAATTGCAAGATTATGTCGATGGTTTACGTCGTGAAATCGTACTTGTTCCGGGGGTAGCGAAAACAGCGACGCTGGCACAACAGCAAGAAACCATCTTCGTAGAAATCTCAAGTGAGCGCTTAGCCGAATTTGGTGTATCAGTTGAGAAAGTGTTTCAGGTTCTGCAAAAGCAAAACTTAGTCACAGTAGCTGGCAGCATCGAAACCAATGTGATGCGCATTCCTGTGATACCAAGTTCCAATATTGACTCAGTTGCTGACCTGAAAAACCTACAAGTAGGGCTGGGTAACAACAATACTGTACTTCGTTTAGGCGACATTGCAGACATCACTCGCGGTTACCAAACGCCAGCAACCATGTTGATGCGTTTCAATGGTGAGCGAGCTGTGGGCTTTGGTATCTCCAACGTATCCGGCGGTAACGTTGTGGATATGGGAGACGCAGTTAAAGCACGTTTGGCTGAGTTGGAAAGTCAGCGTCCATTGGGGATGGAGCTGAATGTGATTTCGATGCAGTCAGATTCTGTGCGCGCATCGGTAGCGAACTTTATTGATAACCTAATCGCAGCGGTTGGCATTGTATTCGTCGTGCTTCTGCTGTTTATGGGCGTACGCTCGGGCGTCATCATCGGCTTTGTTCTTCTACTAACGGTCGCAGGCACGTTGTGCATCATGCTCATTGAAGATATTGCAATGCAACGAATCTCTCTTGGGGCGTTGATCATTGCCTTGGGTATGCTGGTGGATAACGCCATTGTAGTGACCGATGGTATTTTGGTTCGTTTTCAACAAGATCCAAACGCCGATCGCAATGCTGTGGTGTCTGAAGTTGTTGATGCAACCAAGTGGCCGTTGTTAGGAGGAACCGTCGTTGGTATCTGTGCATTCAGTGCGATTGGTTTATCACCTTCAGATATGGGGGAATACGCAGGTTCTCTGTTTTGGGTGATCCTTTACTCAATGCTCCTTAGTTGGGTATTCGCAGTCACAGTAACACCAATGCTGTGTCACGATTTCCTCAAAGTAAAAGCGGCAAATGCAGATAAGAAGCCTAGCCGCGTCGTGGCAAGCTACAAGTCACTGCTCGCATGGGTATTGAAATACCGCATTATCAGTTGTGCACTGTTGTTGGGAATGATGACAGCAGCAATTTGGGGCGTGAAGTTTGTACCTCCGGGCTTTATGCCAGAGTCTCAACGCCCGCAATTTGTTGTGGATGTTTACTTGCCACAAGGCTCTGATATCAAACGTACTGAAGCTGTGGTCGCGAGTATTGAGCAAGATGTGAAAGCCAAAGAGGGAATTACCAACATTACCAGTTTTATTGGTGGTGGCGGCTTGCGCTTTATGCTGACCTACGCGCCAGAAGCTCGTAACCCAAGTTACGGTCAACTGCTGATTGATATCGACGATTACACAAAGATCGCTCCATTACTGGGTGAGCTACAAGGTGAGTTGGAAGCCAAATACCCAGATGCGTCCATCAAAGTGTGGAAGTTCATGCTTGGTCGCGGAGGCGGTAAGAAGATAGAAGCTGGTTTCAAAGGGCCTGATAGTGCGGTGTTGCGTCAACTGGCAGAGCAAGCGAAAGCCATCATGCTAGCAGACAGCAACTTGATAGCGGTTCAGGATGATTGGCGTCAACAAGTTCCTGTGCTTCGCCCTGCCTATTCTGCCGAAGAAGCGCAAAGATACGGGCTGACAACGATGGAAATTAATCAGGCTATCGCCCAAACCTTAACAGGCCGAAACGTGGGCGTGTATCGAGAGGGAGATGATTTGATCCCCATCGTTGTCCGTGCGCCAGAAAGTGAGCGAAGCCACCAACGTGCGATTGAAAATACGGAAGTTTTCAGTCCAACGGTCGGTGCTTATATTCCGGTAAGTCAATTAGTGAACTCTGTGGATGTGGTATACCAAGATGCCATTTTGCGTCGAATTGACCGCATGCCGACGATTCTGGTGCAAGCGGATCCAGCTCCGGGTGTATTAACAGCAGATGCATTCAAGCAAGTACGCTCTCAAATTGAAGCCATCGAGTTGCCAGCAGGGTACGAGTTGAAATGGTATGGGGAATATAAAGCGTCGAAAGATGCCAATGAAGGGCTTGTAATCTCAGCGCCATATGGGTTTGCCGCGATGATTCTTTCGGTGATTTTTATGTTCAACGCACTGCGTCAGCCATTGGTGATTTGGCTAACGGCACCGCTCGCGGTTGTCGGTGTCACCGTGGGGCTTATCATCTTCCAAACACCGTTTGAGTTTATGGCCATTCTCGGCTTCTTAAGCTTGATTGGTATGATGGTGAAAAACGCGATTGTATTGGTGGACCAAGCGGATGTTGAAATTCGTGAAGGTAAAACGCCTTATACCGCGATTATTGATGCAGCACTAAGCCGTGCTCGTCCGGTTTTACTAGGCGCATTCACGACTATTTTGGGTGTTGCCCCGTTGTTGGTTGACCCATTCTTTAAGAGCATGGCGGTGACCATTATGTTCGGTCTATTGTTTGCCACGATTCTTACTTTGGTTGTCATCCCGCTGTTTTACGCCATTTTCTTCCGCGTAAAAATAGAGACGGCATAAATTATCGTTAAAACTTAAGAAGGAGCCATTTGGCTCCTTCTTTTTTTGGGTGCTTGTTTTACTTATTCAGTCAGCCGTCTAGTGTGCTTTTTTCGCCATTGCTTCCATGGAAAAGAGAGCACGGCAAAAATAGTAACGGCGTAGAGCATAGACCAACCTAAGCAAATGAATACTGCTGTACACAACACAAGAGAAATTCCCGCGAGGATCTTTCCCCAACCTTGTAGCAACTTGTAAGCAGCAAGCATTGCTAATAGATAGACCAGCACAAAAATACCATTCGCAAGTTTAAGGAAGAACTCCAAATCCAATCCGGATAGCGAGCCAATAACACAAGAAGCAAGCAATATAGCGCCAACGATTAAAGTGGCATTGGCTGGAACGCCTCGAACTGACACCCTCGCGATAGCGCCGGTTGGCTTGTGTTCTCTTGCTTGCGCCCACACCATTCGAGCTAAGCTTTGAGTGTAGAGGTTCACACTCGCAAAACATGCAGAGAAGCCGATAACACTGATTAGCCACTTGGCACTATCACCAAATAGATGGGCACTTAGCCAAGGAATCGATGCGCTGTCGAACTCTGCACTGCCGTAAGCACCAAATTTTAGTATCACAACAGAACATGCCCAATAGGTTGCGCCCGCAACAAAACAGCCAACGATAATCGCAATTGGGAAGTCTCGCTGTGGGTTCTTAAACTCTTCGCCCATATGAGCAAAAGCTTCTATTCCAACAAAACACCAGAACATCACGCCCAAAGCTGCTGCAATCGACCACGTTGAATCCATCGTAATGACAGGCATGGTTAAATCGACAGAGCCAACATCGCCTTTCCACAGAAATGCACCGACCAAAGCAAAAATGCTCAGTGCGATGATGGTTTGTAAGCGACCTGATGATTTGGTGCCGAGCAAGTTGACCACCATTAACAGAGCGACCGTGAGAATTTGAGCGAAAAGGTGGTTACTAATGGACTCTGGTAACAGTTGTTGTAAAAAGCCTGCAGCAAGTGCGACAGCGGCAGGCACACCAACAGGAATGACGCTAACAAACAACCACGCCACACTGCTCTCTAGCTTACTGTTGAAGGCTTTGCGGACGAAAAATGCTGTGCCGCCAGCACTTGGGTAGCGTTTGCCTAACTGAGCAAAGGTAAGCGCGATAGGGCAAATAGCGATGAATAAGATAATCCAAGCCCAAAGCGAGAAGTGACCTGCAATGCCAGCGGCAATCGCTGGGATCATAAATAGACCTGTGCCCATTAAGGTTGTTGAGAGCTGACCGATTCCGGATATCAGCGTAATGTCTTTTTTGAGTTGTTCCATAACGACCTCTGAACGTCTAGGTAATGCAAGCCATAAGCATATCTAAATTCTGCACAGCAAAATGATGTTGTCGACCGTCAAAATGACGGTTGTTTTGCCGATAAAACGCAAATTGTCGGTTTTCAATAAGTTGTAATTGAGTAGAATGACAAAATTAAGGAAAGCTTGGTGATGTTATGGACAAATTTGATCATCAGATCATAGACCTCTTACGGCAGAACGCCCGTCTCTCTATTACTGAAATCTCAGAGCAAGTTAACTTGTCACGTTCTGCTGTGACCGCACGAATCAAAAAGCTAGAAAAAGACCAAGTGATCCTTGGCTATCATGCCGATATTGCAACATCGAAAGAGTCGACGATTTGCGCGTATATGGCGCTGAAATTTGATACATCAGCCTCTAGCCATCACTGTGATAACTACGCGAATGATCTGTATAAAATCGATGGCGTGAAATGGTGCCATGCGATCAGTGGTGAAACCGATATGATGTTATTCGTCGAAGTGCCAAATATCGCTCGCCTCAACGAGATTCGAGACTATATCCAAAGCTATCCAGAACTTCGTAACGTGATGACACATACCGTGTTAACGGAGTTTTTCAATACCACAGGGAGCAAGTTCGTAAAATGACCGAGAAAGATATCGTCCTCAATTTCTGGAAAGTAATGGCAAGCAATGACTTCTATGCGGCAGCAGAGCTCCTTTCGCCTGATTGTGAAATTGTTTGGCCACTGACAAAAGAAGTGATTCGTGGCAGAAGGAATTTTGCCCAATTGAATTCTGCTTACCCAGCAGAAGGTGAGTGGACTTTTACGATTGAGCGTATTGTGGGGGAAGGCGAACAGGTGGTCACTGATGTGATAGTTAGCGATGGGGTTCGCTCTGATCGCGCGATTACTTTCCACACCGTACGAGATGGATTAATTTGCAAGCAAGTAGAATACTGGCCAGAAGAGTATTCCGCTGCAGATTGGCGCGCGAAGTGGGTAGAACGTGCTGAATAATATTAACCTGAATCTGCTTCGCTCTTTGCATGTATTGCTTGAAGAGTGCCATGTGAGCAGAACTGCAGAGCGTTTGCACATCACCCAATCGGCGGTAAGCCGTCAATTAGCGCAGTTACGTGAATTGTGCGGCGATCCTTTATTGGTTCGACAGGGTAACCAACTCATTCCAACACCAAGAGCATTGCTTCTAAAAGAGAAGTTAGATGACTTATTAGCGGAATTCGATCACCTTCTCGATGACAAGCCTTTTGAACCTGAGGATTGGAAAGCGGAGTTAGTATTTGCATCCAGTGATTATGTCGCTCAATACGTCCTCCCTGACATTGCCTCTCATCTGAGTGGCTTTGCTCCTCAGTTAGATATGGCGTACCGACTGTGGCAGCCAGACTTTCTAGATAAGCTGCATGAGACTGGTATTCATATCGCGTCTTCAATGTATCCAGAGAAGCCTCAGGGTGTATCTAGTGTGAAGATTGGTGAAGACTCATCAGTTTGTTTGATGAAAGCTTCTCATCCGTTAGCAAAGCACGACAGTATCAGTGTTGAAGATTTAATTTCTTACTCCCACATTAAAGTCACAGGCGGTGGAGATAAAGATTCCTACACCGACTTAGCATTAAGAGAACTAGGGCATACACGTCATATTACGTTCAAAGTGCCTTTCTTCTCTGCTGCCATCAATCGCTTAGTTTCTAGTGAACATCTGATGGTGGTTCCAGAGCATATTGCGGTCAATCTTGCGAAGCATTGGGACTTAGCCCATAAAGCACTGCCTCTCGAAACGCCTATTCATCAGTATTGGTTAATGTGGCATCCAAAATACGATACCGATCCAGCGCATAAATGGGTGCGCGAAGAGATTCGTTCGGTCATGCAGATTTCAGAGTATTCCATCCGATAATAAATGCCTTATTAGGTTATGATTTGAAATCATGCTTAGTATGAAAAACTTTGATTTCTAATTATACCTGTTCCGTTGATAGATTAGCGTCAAAGAGGGGAGATTCTTATGACACTAACAGTTTGGTTATCACTTTTTACCGTGTGTTTACTAGGGGCGATGTCGCCAGGTCCAAGTTTAGCGATTGTCGCTAAGCACTCGTTAGCTGGTGGCCGCGTGAATGGTTTGGCTACCGCATGGGCGCACGCGTTTGGGATCGGTATTTATGCGTTCATTACCTTGATAGGTTTGGCAGTGGTACTTCAACAAAGCCCATTGCTATTTAAGACTATCAGTTTGGCAGGTGCTGCTTACTTGGCGTATCTCGGTTTTAATGCACTGCGCTCAAAAGGTGGTGTGGCAGCGAAGCTCGAATCCGGTGAAGAGACGACAGTTTTACAATCGGCGCGAGAAGGCTTTCTTATTTCGATTTTAAGCCCAAAGATTGCTCTGTTCTTCATCGCATTGTTCAGTCAGTTTGTGGCACTGGGTAACGATCTGAGCAACCAAATGATTATCGTCGCGACACCGTTTGTCGTCGATGGTTTGTGGTACACGTTCATCACATTGGTGCTGTCGAACTCGCGCGTTGTGGACCGTATTCGCTCAAAGGCAGTATTGATTGACCGACTATCTGGCATCGTTTTGATGCTATTAGCTGTGCGAGTGGTTGTGACGATTTGATCATCATCCAACTTGTCAAAAGCAGCCTAAATTGGCTGCTTTTTTGTTTAATTAGTTTGATTTTTTTATGAATTATTCGCATTCATTTGACATGCTCTATAGTTAAAAAGATTATTATCAATAAATGTTACCTTGGTTCATAAATCAGGTATTATTGGTGAGATTCCCTACTCTGACAGTGAAGTCTCTAGCTAGAATCATCATTCAACTGGTGTATTTAACATAGTGACTAATTTGGTCGCATATAACACCTAGATAACTTGTTCGAACAAATGGATTTTCCTTACCCGCCGCACAAATGGGTTTAAACAAGATCTTGATTTAAGTGAGAGAAAAGTGAAAAAAACACTTGGCTTGATTCCTGCCGCGTTATTGACTGGCTTGCTTTTTTTAGCTTGGTTTTTTCTGACTGGAAAGAGTTCGATGGGTTTTCTAAGCCTATTCTTTTTTACCGTTAGCTGTGCGTTTTTAATTCGATCGTACATGCATAAAATTGATCCTGAATCCTCTTTGTATATCAGGAGCAAGATTGAAGATATTCGCGGTGAAGGAAAAGCTGCTTTTCTGTGTGGTGAGCCGAAAGTGGCGAACCCTTATACAGGTGCTGATGGTGAGCTTTGGGATGAAGGTTATGATTTAGCTAGTAAGCAAAACGCCCAAGAGAACAAACTCTAATTTTGCCATTGTTTTTTTCTACAGACAAAAAAACATCCTAACTCTTAACGAGATAGGATGTCAGCAAAGAAGGTTGCTCAGGAACATAGGGGGAGTGTGGAACCTTCAGAAGCGTTAGCGACGAACTTCTTCAAACTCGCCTTCAATCGCGTCGGATTTGCCCGTATTGAATTCATACTCTTCATGCATTTCTTGTTGCATTTGCTTCACGCGCTTTTCAATACGTTTACCAGTAATCAGTGCAGCGATGGTCAATGGAATCGCCATGATTAGGCTAAATACCAAAGTAAAAAAGCCAGTAATCAGTGCTAGTGCAGTAACGATAATTCGATTCATAATCATGACCTCTCTTTCAATCTATGGGTTCATATTAGTGCGCTGAACATGAACGAAACATGAATATACCGTTCAATTTCGCATCGATTTGTCTGAGGAATGTCAAAGTGTCTTAAAAACGAAAAAACGCCTGAGGGTCATCAGGCGTATAAGCGGGGAAGTATATTAGTAATGCGCAAGGCGCTTATTATTTAAAACAAATGCTGGGGTGTTGCTCGTTACACATTGTGGTTAACGTTGTGGAGCAAGGTTCACCTTATTGAGGGAATGTTTGGTAACGAACGCCCATCATTTGTTCCATACAGTGCACAACTTGGCAGCTGTAACCGAATTCGTTGTCGTACCAGATGTACAGCACACAACGCTTGTCTTGAGCAATGGTCGCTTGGCCATCTACTACGCCTGCGTGGCGAGAGCCAACTAGGTCGCTTGATACGATTTCTGTCGAATCTGTGTAATCGATCTGCGCAGAAAGCTCAGAGTTTAATGCCATTTCACGTAGGTATTCGTTCAGCGAATCACGGTCTACATCTTCACCTAAGTTTAGGTTCGCAACTGCCATTGATACGTTTGGAGTCGGGACACGAATTGCGTTGCCTGTCAGTTTACCAGCAAGTTCTGGCAGTGCTTTTGCTACCGCTTTCGCTGCGCCTGTTGATGTCAGAACCATGTTCAATGAAGCGCTGCGACCACGGCGATCGCCCGAGTGGAAGTTGTCGATTAGGTTTTGATCGTTGGTGTAAGAGTGAACGGTCTCAATGTGGCCAGACAGCACGCCGTATTTATCGTTAAGTGCTTTTAGAACCGGAGTGATGGCGTTAGTCGTACAACTTGCTGCAGAGATGATGGTGTCATCTTCTTGAATCACAGATTCATTCACACCAAATACGACGTTCTTGATGTCGCCTTTACCTGGCGCGGTAAGCAGTACTTTCTCTGCTCCGTTACAAGCCACGTGTTGGCTAAGACCTTCGGCATCACGCCAAACACCTGTGTTATCGACAACAAGCGCATTGTTGATGCCATAAACCGAGTAATCCACATCACTTGGGCTGTTAGCGTAAATGATTTGAATGTAGTTACCGTTCACGATCAGCGCTTTACGCTCTTCGTCAATCACGATACTGCCGTTGAATTGTCCATGAACAGAGTCACGACGCAGCAAGCTAGCACGCTTTTCTAGGTCGCCTTTCTTGCCGCCACGCACAACAATTGCACGCAGACGCAGTGGGTAACCAGGACCGCTCTTTTCAATCAGCAGGCGAGTCAATAGGCGACCGATACGACCGAAACCATAAAGCACCACATCACGAGCAGCCAGAGATGAATCTGCATCGCGAGCACCATGTAAAGCGGTGTGTAAGAAGTCGTTAAGTGCAGCTGTGTCTTCGTGATCTTTCCAGTACATACCAGCAAGCTGACCAACATCTACGCGGCAAGATGAAATGCTCATTTCGCACAACGCTTGGATGATTGGCATGGTTTGTTCTAGAGAGAGAGGGCTTCCGGTGTAACGTCTTGCAACACGGTGAGTTTTGAGAATGTCTATGGTTGTTGCGTTGATAAGTGTTTTACCAAACAGAACCACTTCGATTCCTTTTTGACGATACAGCTTACCAATAAGAGGGGAGATAGATTCAGCAATCGTTTGGCTAGTTTGCCAGTCTTGGAGATATTTCTCTGGACTCATTGTTGTTTTGGACCTTTCACGTTTTGGGGGCTGACCTTACTTTCTGCTGTTACCTCAACGGTAGAGCGTGAAGTGAGGGTGTTTTGTAATTGGGTTGTAATAATTATGTGTGCGGATTGTACGGGTGGAGGTCTTATTCTGCTAGGAAAAATAAATCCAGTTTAAAGTGTGGTAAATCGTCATTTTAATGGTTGATTAATGTGACTAAGGCAGGGTTTGATGGGGATTGACTTTTTACAAATATGATACTTAATTCGTGATGATAACGGATCGCTTCAAATGGAAAGCTTGTAACAATGATATTGTTTGTTTTGTTTTTGTGATGCCCGTTTTCTTTAACACGAAAATAGTAAACGTTTCAGGCGCTTTTTAGCGATAGTTCGGGATTCACCAATGGTATGAGTCGATTTAACCAAATCTGTTTAAAATTGATGCTGCAAAATTTTGCAAGCAATCACACTTTTTGTTTGGTTAACCTTGGTGCAACAAAGGGCTCTAAGTGTTGTTTTTGCCTATTTGAGCAGATAAGCGAAGCAAAAGCGTCAATAAAACCCTTCGCATAAGTTCATATTCAATCTATGAAAGTAGTCTAGTATTAATTCGAGGGCCTTTTATTAACTCGGGCGAACGGATGATAAAACTTTCTATAAAATTACGTTTAGCTCTACTCGCACTGTTACCTGCGGTGGTTATTTCTGTGTTTGCCGTTCACCAATTCTCTGTTAACTCCCAACGAGTCGCCAGACTCAATCAAACCGTTAGTAATATCCAAGGCTTAAAGCTGATTTCAGAAGCCTCTCACTTTGTATACGAGATGGAGAAAGAGCGTCACCAATATGGAGAAGAACAGCCTCTTCCTATTGAAGTCAAAGTTCAACGAGATAAAGCGCTCGCTATTTATGACAAGTTCATGAAAAACAGCCACACCTTGGAGTATTCCGAAGATTTAAAGCAAGCCATGTTAGATGTGATCTCTGGTGACATAAGGGGCAGTGTGGATGCAGGAGATTGGTCATTTCGTCTCTTACAGGAAATGTCTGAAGCATTGGTTCAGCATTACCACCTATTCGACAGTGACGAAGCGCATTGGATGCAAGACTTCATTGCTTATCTCGCGCAGCTTTCTTATTGGACTCAAAAAGAGGCATGGTTAACCTATCGCTTGGTGTTAGAGCCAGAAAGCAAGCCGAATCAAGGGATGTTTTTCCAAGCAATTGAGCGACAACAGCAAAGTTTGGAAGGGTTTCTAAAGCTAGGGGCTTCAAATGAGCAAGTTGATAAACTACTGAGCTTGTACACATCGCCGCGCTATCTCTCTAGCATTGAAGCTCGTGGACGTTTGATGGCTGGTGAGTTGTCGCAAGCGGACTATGTGACTTATCTGAGAGACCTCGACCATCGCGTACAGCGTTTACAAGTGATGACGGAAGGGTTCACTCAGCAAGTCGAGAGTGCGCTATTAGTCCAAGTCAGCTCTCAAAAACAAAGCATCACGCTGATGACGTCGGGAGTCTTGGTCATCATCGTTTTGTTGTGTTGGTTGGGGTTTGGTACTTGGTATCGAGTGCACAGCAAACTAGACGCCATCATTCACTCTCTCAACACTCTCATCCATGAACATGTGAAAGGAGAGAAGGTTGCCGTCGACGGGAATGATGAATTCACCATTTTCGCGCAGCAAGTCAACCGCATGATGGAAGAGCAAAACCGACAAACAGAAGAGATTCTGAAAACCAAAGAGTCAGCCATCTCTGCAAACCGCGCAAAATCGGTCTTTCTTGCCAGTATGTCTCATGAAATACGAACTCCGCTGAATGGCATTATTGGGATGACGGAGATATTGTCCCAAAGTGATCTTTCCGATCATCAGAAAGAAGTCTTAACCGATATCGATACTTCGTCTCATACGTTGTTGACTCTACTCAACGACATTCTTGATTTATCGAAAATTGAATCTGGCCACTTGCAACTTTCTTTAATCGAGACGGACATTCGCGAGGTCGTCTATCAGTCGATGATTTTATTTCAATCCAAGGCAACGTCTAAGCAATTGGAGTTAAACATCAACCTGGATGAACGTATTCCTCCGCGCATTATGGTCGACGATCACCGAATCAAACAGATCATCATGAACTTAGTCTCGAATGCGGTGAAGTTTACCCATGAAGGGCACATTTCAGTCGATGTTGATTATCAAGAGTCGACGACGCAAAAGAGCGTTTTCCTAACGTTCAGAGTGACAGACACAGGGGTAGGTATTGAGCGAGACAAACTGAATACCATATTCGAACCTTTTACTCAGGAAGATGAAGGCATCTCACGCCAGTTTGGTGGCACCGGATTAGGTTTAGCGATTTGTCGTCAATTGGTTGCCATGATGGGGGGCAAACTCACTGCGACATCATCTAAAGGGATTGGAACCAGTTTCGAATTCTCAATCGAAGTGGAAGTGCTTCCAATTGTTGGCTGGCGTTCAGAAATAATCCGAACCGGTATACTCATCGCAGACCAATACCCTTACACCGACCAAATCGTTAAAGAATGCCGCTTGGCAGGAATACAACTCTCAGAGGTTAAGCACATTGATGATTTGACCTCCTCCGCAAGAGAATCTGAAGTCATTTTTTACTGTCATGATGGCCAAAGTAAGCTGGATTCAGCTATTGATGAGTTAGAGAGTTATGTCGACGCAAGCCGAATCATTGTGTGTCAGCATCATCTCACTACCACCTATACCAACTCGGAACGAATTCATGCGGTGCTGACTCAACCATTCCTTGGAAATCGCTTTAGGCATGCCATTGATGAGCTTGCTCAAGTTGAGCAGAATGCTAAAAGTTACCATGTCACGCAATCGGCTGTGATTCACAATATTAATCAGTCACGCACGCATCGTCGTATTTTGATTGCCGAAGACAATTTGATGAACCAAAAGATAGCCAGTTTCTTTCTAGATAAAGCAGGGTACGATTATCTCATCGCGAGCAATGGGCAGGAAGCTCTGGAGGCAATCACCACAGGCGAACAGTTTGATGCCATATTGATGGATTGCATGATGCCAGTAATGGACGGGTTAACTGCGACAAAAGAGATTCGTCGTTGGGAGAAAGAAGTTGGGAGCGACAAAATCACAATCATTGCTCTGACAGCTAGCGTGCTAGAAGAAGATATCCAAAACTGTTTTGCTGCAGGGATGGATGCATACTTACCGAAACCTTACAAATCGAATCAACTATTTGAGTTGTTTAATGAACTAAAGCTTGCTTAAATCGCACTTGAAAGCCGGACTCTTTACGGCTTTTAGAACGATAAAGAAAAGGAAGTAACATGTTCAAACTTGCTGTAATCGGGACAAACTGGATCTCTCAACAATTTGTTGAAGCAGCGATTCAGACCAAAGAATTTTGCCTTCAAGCCGTTTACTCACGCGATGTAGAGAAAGCGTGCGAATTTGGCTCACCTTACAACGCAGAAGCATACTACGACAGCCTAGAGGCGTTGGGTGCCGATGAGAGTATTGATGCAGTGTACATTGCGAGCCCTAACTCATTTCACGCGCCTCAAGCAATGCAAATGCTTAAAGCCGGTAAGCATGTGATTTGTGAAAAGCCAATGGCGTCTAATTACTCTCTTGCTCAAGCGATGTTCAAAACGGCTGAAGAGAATAACGTCGTATTGTTTGAAGCTTTCATGTCGCCATACACACCAAACTTCCAAGTGCTAAAAGATAGCCTTCCGACGATTGCTCCTCTTCGTCATGCCACCATTAGCTACTGCCAGTATTCTTCTCGTTACCAGAAATACCTGAACGGTGAGAACCCAAATACCTTCAATCCAGAGTTTTCGAACGGTTCTATCATGGACATTGGTTACTACTGTGTTGGTTCTGCTGTTGAGTTGTTTGGAGAGCCTAACAGCGTACAAGCAAGTGCTCATGTTCTGCCTTCTGGCGTTGATGGTTGTGGCAGCGTGACGCTCGCTTACGATGGCTTTAATGTAAACCTATTGCACTCGAAGGTGAGTGATTCACTTATTCCAAGCGAATTCCAAGGTGAACAGGGCAGTGTGTTGGTGGATATGATTGCCACAGGTCGTGGCGTTGAACGTATCCTACGTGGCGAAGACAAAGAGGTTCTCACGCTACCTCAAGAAGAGAACCACATGTTCTATGAAGCGCAGGCGTTTGCTAAGCAACTGAAACTTGGCTCGATTGACCCTCAAATGAAGCAGCGCTCATTGACGGTTGCCAAAGTGCTTACTGAAGTGAGAAGACAAACTGGTGTTGTGTTCCCTGCCGATAAAATCGCATTAGGCTAATTTACTCAACTTCTCAATCAAACACTGAAAAGCCCTCGTTATGAGGGCTTTGTTTTGTGCGATATTCTTAAATTGTTTTTAAGTGGATGCAAGCTTATGAATGGTTTTGCGATACGTAATATAAGCGGCAATGCCAGCCATTATGTTACCGAGACAAGCTCCGATAAGTAGTCCTTTGATTCCGCCCATTTGTGCACCGACCCACAGGCAAGGAAGGAAAAACAAGAACAGACGCAATGCTGAAATCGTTAACGCGGTGTATGACTTGCCTAAAGCGTTACAGATAGACACCATCAGCATACACACGCCCAAAGAGCCTAAGCTAATTGGCACTATCATCAGGTGCATTTCAAGTACGTTGGTCACTTCTGCATCGCTGGTCATCAGTAGCGCAAGTGGGTTTGCGGCGATAAACGTAATCACTGCAATCATCAGCTGGAAACCTAGAATGAACTTCACCGCGATAGAAATCAGCGACTGGATATCAGTGTAGTTTTTTGCACCCAACAAACGACCAACCATCGGTGGCATAGACATGGTTAATGCCAATACCGAAACGATAGCGAAGAACTCGTAGCGAGACCCCAATGCCCAAGAAGCGACAGCGGCAGTACCAAAGCCTGCAAGTAGCTTAGTTGCTAACATAGAAGAGAGCGGTGGTAGAAGCTGGCTGATCATCGCTGGGCCCATGATATTACCAATGGAAGTGATGCTCTTAACCACATTCAAATCTTGCCACTGGAAGGTTGCCCAATGGTTTTTTTGAACACGAGGAGCGACGACCAATATACCGAAACCAAAGGCGATGATGGTGGCAATTGCCGCACCGTTAATCCCCAAATCAAACGTGAAGATAAATAACGGATCGAGCACTAAGTTCACGCCGCTGGTGACCATCATCATGGTGCCAGGTAGCATGGTGTTGCCATTTGCGCGGCAGATACTGTAGTAGAAATACAGCACCGCACCTACCCAAGAACTCAACAGCCACCAAGGCCAGTAACTGTCGATAATTGGCATTACGGTATCAGGTGCACTCAACAGCGAGAGAATAGGGTAGCGTAATAGCCAGATAAGCAAGCCAAATACAGCCACACCTACAGAGCCAATCATCAGGACGAGACCGCCTAGTTGTTTTGCATAGCGAATGTCATTTGCGCCTAGCGCTTTTGAAATAACAGCGGTGGTAGCAATGCCGAGGCCAACTTGAATGCCAATAACCACCATTTGCAAAGGCAGAGTAAAGCCTTGAGCCGCGAGCGGCAAAATACCCAGTTGACCGATGAAGGCACTGTCAACAAGTTGAAAGCTCATCAATGACAACACACCAAAGAGCATTGGCCATGTCATAGTAAACAGTTGTTTTGCTAACGTCGGTTGTGCGTTAGAAGAAGTAGAAGGCATAGGAACGTTGAGTGTGTTTAGAACAGAAATTGATTTTATTGTACACAGTGTACAACAAAGAGACAAAAAGAAACCCCGAGCAAGTTATCCCTGCTCGGGGTTGAATTCTGAAACTAATTCGACTTATTTTTTGCCGCTAGTTTGCTTGTCTTCTTCAGTCAGTTCGCGGATACGACGGCTGATATCACGACGTGCTTTAGAGATTTCTGCACTCTTGATGATGTGATCGTCAACGCGGTCTTCGTAATCTGCTTTCATGTTTTTGATGATCGCTAGGATTTCATCGTGAGTCATTTCTGGCTTGATGTAGTCTAGTAGGTTTTCTAGTAGATCTACACGTTTACGGTTGTCACGGACTTTTTTCTCGTTATCAAGCAGCTCACGTTTTAGTTTGTTTTTACGACGAGCTTGGTTCACGATTTCAAATACGCTACTCATGGTTCCCTTTCCTAATTTGTGAATATCTGACTCGATTAAAGCACAACATCTCGTGGCATAACAGTCTTTAGATCAAACGTCACGCTGGGTTGAGCATTTATCCATCAATTCTGATGAGCTATTAACAATCGAGTGTTAAAAGCGTGAATGTTGCTCACTTGAACGCAGGGACTCGTTGTCATGGTGATGCCTTCGCTATATTATCAGCGTCATTCAATACAAAAAATATGAAGCTCGAAATGAACTCTGGGACTATTGCGGAGCAAGTTGAAAGCCAAGATGTCGAAACCCAAAACGACTCTCTGGCGGCCAAGCTCAAAGCATCCTATGTTGCGGCGAGAACGCAACTTGAAATCACTGAAGTCGAACTCAATCGTTCGAAGATAATGATGATTGATGAGAATGGAAAAATGACCAAGGTGTCGATTCTCTCAGAGCATTAAGACCTAACCCGATTCGCAAAGGGTGTCAGGTCCATGCGCTATGCTTTAGCCTGATACCCAAATTCAAATGCAACAATAATAAGGAAATGCATTATGAAAGTTGAGCTAACGGCAATTGAAGCACGAGTAATTGGCTGCTTAATCGAAAAAGAAGTGACCACCCCCGACCAATACCCTCTAAGCCTTAACGCGCTGACTAACGCATGTAATCAAAAAAGTAACCGCGAACCAGTAATGTCGCTATCCGAAGCAGATGTTCTGGATGCGGTTGATGCGCTGATTGAGCGCCGCCTAGTCAGCGACGAAAGTGGTTTTAACAGCCGCGTGAGCAAATACCAACACCGATTCTGCAATACTGAATTTGGCGATCTAAAACTGACGGAGCAAGAAAAAGGCATCGTATGCTGCATGTTGCTTCGTGGCGCGCAAACTCCAGGTGAAATTCGCACTCGTACTAACCGTCTGGCTACTTTCAATGATGTAAAAGAAGTCGAAAACGTACTTGAGCATCTAGCAAGTGATGAGAAAGGCCCACTTGTTGTTAAACTTCCTCGTGAAGCTGGCAAACGTGAATCACGCTACATGCACCTATTCTGTGGTGAAGTGGATGTGAGTGAGTTGGCAGTAGCAAGTGCTGCCCCCTCTTCTGCGGGTTCTGAGCGTATTGCTCAATTAGAACAAGAAGTCGCGGAACTTCGTGAAGAGCTTACAGCGCTAAAAGAGCAGGTTGAATCTCTACTTTCATGAGTGAGACTGCCGAGCAGAATTGGAGCGTCTACCTGATTCGTAATAACCGCAATGCATTGTATTGCGGTGTGACTAATAACGTTGAGCGACGCTTCAAGCAGCACGAGAGTGGGAAAGGCGCGAAAGCCTTAAAAGGAAAAGGGCCGTTAACGTTAGAGTGGTCCTGTTCTTTTGAGAACAAAAGCATGGCAATGAAGGCTGAATATTTCATCAAGCAGCTTACCAAGACGAAGAAAGAACTGTTGGTGCAAAAAAGCGCGGATATTCAGGTAGGTGAAGACCAATTGCTTGCATTTCAAACGCGTAAACAACAACGCTAAGAGATCATCCGGTTGCTTGATAGGCGTTTGAGTTAAATCTAGCAAGTACAACCCTCAATCGGTCAAAAAGTGCAAAATTGTGCAGCTAGTTCAACGTTTGTCCTCTAAATTAATACCTAACTATGTCAAAAAATAAACCGCCTTCAAATGGCGGTTTATTTTTGGCGCTTGTGGGTATCATTTCGGGCGCTTGTACCACATAATACGTTGATGTCCGTTCGGCTTTATATCAAAAATATTTATATAGAAACGGACAATTTATGGAAGATGAAATTAATAGGGTAAAGGATGACTCGGCTAGGTAATAAAATAGAGCAGCTCCATGCTCCATAAAAAACTAAATGAGCAACAAATGAATAAAGCGTTACTATTTTCCTTAATTTCTATGGTGAGTTTTTCTCCGGTTACCCACGCCACTCAAGTGTTGAATGGGTACTGGGCATATCAAGAATTCTTAGATGAATTTCCTGAGCAGAGAAAACTGACCAATGCGTTGGCGGAAGCCGTTCGAGAGCGTCCTGTTCCGCTTTCTAAAGCCAAAAAGCGTCCACTCAAAATATCGGTTGTTTATCCAGGGCAACAAGTGTCCGATTACTGGGTAAGAAACATCGCTGCATTTGAAAAACGATTAGACAAGTTGAATATCAACTATCAAATCAACCAAGTATTTACACGACCAAATGCCGATATTAAGCAACAGAGCTTGTCATTAATGGAGGCGCTTAAGAGCAAATCCGATTATTTGATTTTCACGCTTGATACGACAAGACATCGTAAATTTGTTGAGCACGTATTAGATTCCACCAACACCAAATTAATCTTACAAAATATCACCACGCCAGTGCGTGAATGGGATAAGCATCAGCCATTCTTATATGTTGGGTTTGACCACGCAGAAGGCAGTCGTGAACTCGCAACAGAATTCGGAAAGTACTTCCCAAAACACACATATTACAGTGTGCTTTACTTTTCTGAGGGGTACATTAGCGACGTAAGAGGTGACACTTTCATTCACCAAGTTAACCGTGACAATAACTTTGAGCTACAATCAGCGTACTACACGAAAGCAACCAAGCAATCCGGCTATGAGGCCGCGAAGGCGAGTTTAGCGAAACACCCAGACGTCGATTTTATTTATGCGTGTTCGACCGATGTGGCTTTAGGCGCTGTTGATGCATTGGCTGAGTTGGGTCGTGACGACATTATGGTTAATGGATGGGGTGGAGGCTCTGCTGAGTTAGACGCTATTCAAAAAGGTGATTTAGACATTACCGTCATGCGTATGAATGACGATACTGGCATCGCCATGGCAGAAGCCATTAAGTGGGACTTGGAAGGAAAGCCAGTGCCAACCGTATACTCCGGTGACTTTGAAATTGTCACAAAGGCGGATTCACCGGAACGAATCGAAGCGCTTAAAAAGCGTGCATTTAGATATTCAGATAATTGATGACGACAACGCGATCAAACATAAAAAAGCGTCGCTCTCTGGCGACGCTCATTACAAAGATCATCATCCTTGTTCTTGCTCCGATCATTCTAGGGATTTTCATTCAGAGCTACTACTTCTCCAAGCAGATAATCTGGCAAGAAGTAGACAGGACGAAGCAACAAACCTCTGCACTGATCCACAATATATTTGATAGCCACTTTGCGGCGATTCAAATACATCATGACAGCAATTCCAAAAGTGAAGTGATTCGTGACTTTTACACCAGTCGAAATACGGATGCGCTCAACTTCTTCTTCCTCAGCATCGACCAGAGTGACCCGTCACATACACCAGAATTTCGCTTTCTGACCGATCACAAAGGCATCATTTGGGACGATGGCAATGCACACTTCTATGGTGTGAATGACCTGATTCTGGATAGCCTTGCTAATCGAGTGACCTTTAGCAACAACTGGTACTACGTGAATGTGATGACCTCTATTGGGTCAAGGCACATGCTGATTCGCCGAGTACCTGTATTAGACCCACCAACTGGTGAGGTGCTTGGCTTTTCGTTCAATGCCGTTGTGTTGGACAACAACTTTGCGTTGATGGAAAAACTCAAGAGCGAGAGTAACGTTGATAACGTCGTCTTGATTGCCAATAACGTGCCTCTAGCGAACTCTTTGATTGGCGATGAGCCTTATGATGTGGTGGATGTACTGCACCGTAAAGCTTCAGACAGAAGGCTCGATAAACTGCTGGTGATTGAAACTCCAATTGAAGTGAATGCGGTGACGACCGAGCTTTGCCTGTTGACGGTACAAGACAACCAGAGCGTCGTGACGTTACAAATTCAACACATCTTGGCCATGCTCGCTTCTATCATCGGTATGATCATGATCGCGCTCATGACCAAAGAGTGGATTGAAAGCAAAGTGGCAGCTCAGTTGGAATCTTTGATGTCCTATACCCGCTCTGCGCGAGAGGAGAAGGGGTTTGAACGATTTGGTGGCTCGGATATCGAAGAGTTTGATCACATAGGCTCAACCCTAGAAAGTACCTTTGAAGAGCTAGAAGCACAGAAAAAGTCGTTCCGAGACCTGTTTAATTTTGCGCTATCTCCAATCATGGTTTGGTCTGAAGAAAGCATCTTGATTCAAATGAACCCAGCAGCGCGCAAAGAGTTAGTGATTGAAGACGATCACGAAACTATGCATCCGGTATTCCAAGGCTTTAAAGACAAGCTGACACCACACCTCAAAATGGCCGCCCAAGGCGCGACATTGACGGGCGTTAATGTGCCTATCGGTAACAAGATCTACCGCTGGAACTTGTCACCCATTCGGGTTGATGGCGATATCAGTGGCATCATCGTTCAAGGCCAAGACATTACAACGCTTATCGAAGCTGAGAAGCAGAGTAATATTGCTCGTCGAGAAGCGGAGAAATCAGCGCAAGCACGAGCCGATTTCCTTGCCAAGATGAGCCATGAAATCCGCACGCCGATCAACGGCATTCTTGGTGTTGCTCAGTTGCTTAAAGATTCGGTAGAAACGGAAGAGCAGAAGAATCAAATCGACGTACTTTGTCACAGTGGCGAACATCTGTTGGCGGTATTGAACGACATTCTTGATTTCTCGAAGATAGAGCAGGGTAAATTCAATATTCAGAAACACCCATTCTCGTTCACCGACACAATGCGCACGTTGGAAAACATCTACCGCCCAATCTGTTCGAACAAAGGGGTTGAGTTGGTTATCGAGAACAAACTTGATCCGAATGTCGAGATCTTCACTGACCAAGTTCGTCTCAACCAGATTCTATTTAACTTGGTGAGCAATGCCGTTAAGTTCACCCCTTCTGGTTCGATTCGCCTGAACGCCGAGTTGGAGCAATTCTACGGCGCAGACAACAGCGTTTTGGTGGTGGAAATCACCGACACGGGTATCGGTATTGAATCCGACAAACTGGACCAAATGTTTGAACCGTTTGTACAGGAAGAGGCAACGACAACACGAGAGTATGGCGGAAGCGGCCTAGGTTTGACCATCGTGAAGAACCTTGTCGACATGCTAGAAGGTGATGTTCAAGTTCGCAGTAGCAAAGGAGTGGGGACCACGTTTGTTGTGACGCTCCCAGTGAAGGATCGTGAACGCGTATTGAGGCCTTTAGAGGTTAGCCAACGTGTTAAGCCAGAACTCTTGTTTGATGAGAGTTTGAAAGTGCTATTGGTGGAAGACAACCACACCAATGCGTTTATTCTTCAGGCTTTTTGTAAGAAGTACAAGATGCAGGTGGATTGGGCTAAAGATGGGTTGGAAGCGATGGAGTTTCTTGCTGATAATACCTATGACCTTATTTTGATGGATAACCAGTTGCCGCACCTTGGTGGTATCGAGACAACACATGAGATTCGTCAGAACTTACGTTTAGGTACGCCAATCTATGCGTGTACAGCGGATACCGCGAAGGAAACCAGCGATGCGTTTATGGCAGCAGGCGCGAACTACGTCTTACTTAAGCCGATAAAAGAAAACGCATTGCATGAGGCGTTTGTCGATTTTAAGCAGCGATTCTTGCTTGAAAGAACATAATGAAAAAGAGAAAGGGAGCGAAATGCTCCCTTTTTTTGTATCTGATTGTTTGCCAAGTCTTAAATAGTGCTGGCCGAAAAAGATTGCTCCAGCAGTTCATTCTTAAGTGCTTCCGTCATATCGAGAGGCTCTGCAAACTTAACCCCAACAATCCAGCCTTTTTGTAGCTTCTTGATATTGGCGATAGAGCAGCGGTTGTCTTCATCAATGTAACCACTTAAAGGGGACTCAATCGTGATTCTATCCCCAACGGCAAACTCTGGTTCAATCAGAGTGGATATACCGCACCCAGAAAGTGAGAAGTCGACCAAACAGCCGTCGTATTTATTGCTCATGTGGTCGATCGCGCAATCGAGCTGCAATTTATAGCGCTCATGCTCTCGTACTGGCTTCGTTGCAAACGTTGCAGGGATTCGAATAAACAGCAATGGCGAAGGACGAACTAAGTTCATCAACACGCTCGTTTTGAAAGCGACAACATGCCCAAGATCGGTGTCTGACACTCCGCGGATAACCACATCTACGTTGCTGAGTTTTCTTAGCGCTTGTTCTTCTAGCAGACGCGTTGGTATATCGAGAATGATATAAGCGTTTTCTTTTAGTCCCAGATAGGTCGCAGCGTAAATGTACTTTTCGTCCTGACCAAACTCAAAGTTAATTGAGAGTCGCATCCCTGTTTTTAGGAATTTATTCAGTTCATCTTTAGTATGAGTGGATGGCATAACTTCTGACGTTTTAATTTATTATCCAGACAGGTTATCAAATCGCCGTTTTTGCTTTCAATAGGCGAGATGAAAAGTTATGCAGTTTTATTCTTATCTGTGAACGGGAGGCTGATAATTTTGGCTAGGATCTTGTTTCATCAGAACATTGCTTGCGACGATGCTTCCGCAGGTAACGAACAGCAGCGCACACCAAGTGAGAATATCTGGTTGTTCGTTAAAGACAGGAATCGCTAATAACGTTGCTAATACGGGCGTGAGTGACCCAAATGCCGCACTGGCTTCTGCACCTATGGTTCTAACCGCATAAAGGAAGGTGAACGAAGCCAATAAGCCTGCTCCTATACCTTGTAACATCAAGTGACCAAACAACCCATTCCAAGGCCACTGATTGATAGGCGTTGTTGCAAGGTAGCTATCAAGCCAGCCAAAACCAACCGCGATGATCAGTAGTGCAAATGAAATCAGCGAAACAAACCCAGCACAAACATACGCACTCAAATTGGCGACGCGCGCACTGATGGTGAAGCCTGCCCACATCAAACTGCCAACCAAAAACAGAAGATGCCCTTTTAATTGCAGCCAGTTGTATTCTGCACCAACGTTAGATAACAAGAAGATCAGGATACCGAGTAAAACTGCGGATAAGCCAATAATGCGATGTTGACTTAACGGTTGTTGATAACACACTACTGCGATCGCAGAGACAAATAGCGGCAAAGTGCCAGGGATAAGTGCGCTGCCATGAGAGACGGGCGCAAAGTGCATCGCTGTACCAGCGACAAGGAGATAAGGCAGACCGCTGCCCACAACGATACCCAGTAAGTATTTGCTCGGTACAGCACGGATGTTATCCATAGACTTTAGAACGAATGGTAGCAGCGCAATGGCAGGGATAAGAAAGCGCGCTAACGCAATGTCGGCGGGTTGGAGGTTTGATATCGCGCCTCCGCGTAGTGAGAGAAAAAAGCCTGACCAAAGAAATAACGTTGTGATGATTGCGGCGTATCCAAGAGCCATAAGGCGTTCCGTGCGTTTGTAAATAATGTGTTAATTATCGAATGAAAGTGACGCTCAATGGTGGCAAAATATGACCGAATATAATTAGAACTTAGCGATTTTCATCTTAGAATGAATATTGTTTGGTGAAATTTGGCAGGGAAGGTGTAATGGATAAAATTGATCGACTGTTATTGGATTTGATCCAACAAGACGCCACAATGACGACAAGCGAGCTCGCGGATAAGGTTGGGCTTTCTGCTTCGCCTTGCGCGCGAAGAATAAAACGCCTAGAGCAAGAGGGCGTGATCAGTGGTTACCGAGCAATGATTTCTCGCGAACAAGCAGGTATTGCGATGACAGTGTTCGTAGAAGTCAGTCTAAACAACCATCAAGCGACCTCTATTGATGATTTTGAGCAAGCAATTAGCGATATGGAAGAGGTGATTTCATGCCATGTGGTCTCTGGCGCTTATGACTACTTGTTAGAGGTCGTGAGTAAAGATCTCACCGGGTACGAAGCTTTCACGCGTAAACTACAACGACTTGAAAACGTCAAAGACATCCATACGCATCTGGCCATCCGCCAAGTGAAGGGCAATGGTAACCTGCCAATTTACTCATAAATACGGCGATTCACGGCTAACCCATACAAAGGTAAAAAGGCATTATGAAGTGGCTCGATAGATTACGCATCGCACACTATCACCGCAAAAGACACAAGCAGTTTGGCGACGACAAAGCCAGAACACTTGGTTGGCAAGACACTTTTAGCCAAATCACGCGCTTTGAAGTTCTATGCCGGGATCTAGAGTTAGATGGTAAAAGCGTTCTCGATATTGGTTGTGGTTATGGAGACTTATTGACCTTCATCGAACAAAAGGGCGGCAGCCCAAGCCTTTATGTTGGCATCGATCAGCAAAAACAGTTTGTTGCTGAGTCTCGCAAGCGCAGTTTCCGGACAAAGACTCAATTTATTCGTGGTGACTTTTCGAAATTGGTGTTGCCAAAGTCGGACTACGTGATTGCTTCGGGCTCATTGAATTACCAGTCCGCAAACCCGAATCATACAGTAGAGATGATAGAGAAGATGTATCATGCGGCGAACATCGCATGTGCGTTTAATCTTCTGGATGAGGCCAAATTACCGAGCATGAGATTACTAGAATCTCATAACAAAGAGGGCGTGTTGCGTTACTGCAAATTGCTGAGTGAGAGGAGTTATCTCATTGAGGGATATTCCGACCATGATTTCACGGTGGTGATGCCTAAGCTGAGCAAATAGCGCGCAATAAAAAACGGAGCCAGTTTCCTGCCTCCGTTTGCGTATTCTTTTAAGCCTTATTGGTATTTGTATTTTGAGATCTCACAGTTACCTGTGTGTCTATCAACCTTGAATGAGAACGCGGCTGAATGGTATTCCCTCCCATCACTCCAAATTGTTTCTCCAAAGATTTTACAAAGGTCCAAATCACTGATTGAACCAAACTCTTTAACGTGCCTAACTACTGACAAAAACTTGGCTCTGGTAGCATTAGGACAATCCCTGTTACTTAAACGATTGATAACCATTGGTTTAGCATCATCTCCAGCCAAATGTGACTTTATATTAAATTTTGTTAATGGGTAAATTACCCAAAAACTGGTCGCAAGTAAAGCGTTATTGTGACGTACGTCTCTATTATTTGACCTGTTTGTCTATTAATTGCTCAATTTTAAAAAGGGAACAATCCCAATATGAACAGATTTAATCGGAAACATTTTTTGCGTAATTTATCACTTCGATTTCTTTACCGTATTGGTTAGCTAAGGTGAGATATTTACCCGCTAAAACGCGGAACTCTTCCTGCATCTCAAGGGTGTTGGTGAGATACCAGTTGGCGGAAATTTCATTCGATTTGGAGCCACCTTTTTGGCAGTAAAAAACAATACGTTTCCAATTCTCTGCGATGTTTTGTGAGTGGTGCATCAAGGCATTAATGGAACGCGACATCTCAATAAACTCTTGTTGTTGCTCTTTGGACTCCAACAATTGCTTTTTCAACATGGTTTTATTGGAAGGGGTTCGCCAAAGATTGGTGAGCTCATCAACTGAGAAGGTCTGTGAGAGCAACTGGTGCTCATTGTGCTCTCTCAACCTCTCATTAAACAAATTTGCATGCTCATTGTAGTTGGACTCTAAACGGTTGAATTGGGTAAGATTGTCATTCCATGATGCGTGATCACATTGAAGATTCGCCAAAGCGGGAAAAGGCAGGAGTAACAATATCCAACTGAACTTGTTCATCATTCTTTTCATGCTTATGGCTTTCAGGTTCATTGTTTTGCAATGAATGGTTTTACGATTATTGGTTTTGAAATTATTTGTTTTCACGTTAATCGGTTTCGCGTCAGCTATGCATCTTCTATCAGTATAGTTAGTTTGGAAGCGTCTACTGCATAAGGAACGAAAAAGGAATTGAACATGAAGAAAGCCCTGATAGCGTTGGCCATTTTGCTTCTATTAGGCGGAGCAGGAGCCGGGTACTACTTTTTCTTTATGCAAAAAGACGAGCCAGTGGTTGAGCAAAAGCCAGAGCCTGAGCAACCAAGCGAGCCAGAAGAAAAGCCAAAGCCGATCATGGATCTCGAAGCTCCAGCACCGGAAATCACTGAATACTACGTGACTGAGCGACGCATTAACGTGTACAACAAGCCGGAGCGCCAAGCCTTAATCGTTGATACTCTCTACAAAGGTGAGAAAGTCTCTGTGCTTGAAAAAGCCGATGGTTGGTTCCGCCTATCAGATTACATCGTGTATGAAGAGGGTGGGGAAGAAACCGCTGAGTGGGTCGATTCAAAAGGCTTGTCTGATGCAGAGCCAGTTATCAAAGAACAAGAGCGTTTGGAAATCTTAGATGGTTACCTGCAAAAATCTGACGATTTAAAAACGCATTTGGATATGTTCCGCAACAAAACGCAGCAATTGCTTGATGATGAAACCTGTGACCCTAGTGATTTCGAAGAACTCGGTGGTTGGGTTCGCTCAGTTACCTATAAGAAGCGTAACGTGTATTTCATCTATTGCGGCGGGCTGGAACAAGAAAACAAAATCTACTTAGATGTGGATAAAGGCGAAATATTTTATCGATGAATATAGCCTCAACCCTTATGGTCATTGCTTTCCACGATTGAAAACAGAGATTTATAACTTTTTAGTTGTTAAGTATAAGCAATAGGAATACTATCTCCGAGCTGAGTTGAAGAACTCGGCTCGTTTTGTTTTAAGTGAGCTATCATGCCTTGGATTTACGTTAGAAAACTGTTTTTGTTGCTTCTTGCAATGGCTTTGTCGCCAATGCAGGCGTCGGCTGCACAAACAGAACAAAAATCCTATTTGCCTCACTTTTCTAAACTGCAGCCATTTACGGCGAGCAGCTCTGCGTCTAACTCTCCGGTTGATTTCTCTGAACTGACTGAAGAAAGCACGCAGTCTCCAGTTTCTGAAGGGCATGCGCTTCAAGATTCACTGGCCATCTTTAATTCTCAGCGCTGGACATCGCATCTGCGTGAGAATATCGACGATGAACACATTGATTTCATTGGCGATTTAAATGCGCCTTTCTACGCTGATGCTGGCTACGCTTATAGCCTAATAGACATCAGCTGGCGTCAAAACCAATCCGTATTTAATCACTTCGTTAGCGACCATCGTCTTTCCGGCTGGAAAGAAACCAATGCTATGTACGTCGCCCTCAATAGTCAGTTTCCTGCGTAAGCACCATCACTCTGCACATCTTGTGCGTTCTTAACACGACAACTCTTCGACAGAGCAATTGAAGGTCTGGGCATTCTGTACCTGAATTTTAGTCAGGTGAGCGTTTTGTCGTGTCTTGAATCCAATTATTGAAAACTTCACTGTTTAGTGAAGGGATGATGTTTACATGAAGAAAACACCAAAACCACAAAAAACCAGAAAAGTGCTGAATCATTACTCAGCATGGAAATACGTCGTACTTATCACGACCATTATCATTTTAACCTTAAGTGCCATTCCAACTTGGTTTGGTGAGCAGCCTTCTATTCAGGTGACGTTTGCTGACCAAAACAACAGCGCAATGTCTGTGGTTCAGTTAGACCAATTGCTGAAAACGCACCACATTCCTGCGTCTAAGATCATTGAGAAAGACGGCAAAACCACCATCGTTTTTGATGGTGAAGACGCACAAAGTAAAGCGCGTGCATTGCTTAACGAACAGCTAGACAAAGATGACAACATTACGTTCTCTTACGTTTCTGTTGCACCTGAGTGGTTGAACGAAATGGGCTTTAGCCCTATCAAACTTGGTCTTGACCTTCGCGGTGGTGTGCAGTTCCTTCTAAACGTAGATGTGAACAAAGCTTTCGAAGAACAACGTGATGCACTCGTTGATGAGATCAAAGCAAGCCTTCGTGAAGAACGTGTTCGTGGCGTTCAAGTTCGCGCAGAAGCGCACAACCACATCGCAGTAAACAGCGAAAACGAAGCGGGCCTAAAAGCGGCGAGCCAGTTCATTCGTCAGAACTACCCAGGTTGGACAATGACAAGCTCAGATCGTGGCTTTGAACTTCAACCAAGCGAACAAAACATCCAAGAATTCCAAACCACAACACTTCAACAAAACTTGAAGATCATGCGTGGCCGTATCGAAGAGTTGGGTATTACTGAAGCGTTGGTACAACGCCAAGGTAAAGAGAGCATTCGTATTGAGCTTCCTGGTGTTCAAGATCCTGCTCAAGCGAAAAACGTTATCGGTGCAACAGCAAGTCTTGCGTTCTACGAAGTAAAAGATGCGGGTCAAGCACGTAGCAGCCAAGATCTCGTTCTGAAAGACAACGATGGCCGCACAGTAATCCTAACTAAACGTCCAGTACTAACGGGTGAGCACATCGTAAACGCGCGCGCGGGCGTCGATAAAATGGGCATGTCTGAAGTAAACATCTCTCTAGACCACGCGGGTGGTAAGAAGATGAGTGACTTCTCTGCAACACACATCGGCAAACCAATGGCGACTGTATACCGCGAGTACAAGACTGACGAACGTGGTATGACAGAGCGTAGCGAGCGCGTCATCAGTGTTGCAACTATCCAGTCTCAACTTGGTAGCCAATTCCGCATCACAGGTGCGGGCAGCATGGATGAAGCACAGCAACTTGCATTGCTTCTACGTGCGGGTTCTCTAACTGCGCCAGTAACCATTGTTGAAGAACGCACAATCGGTGCTTCTCTAGGTGCAGAAAACATCCAAAACGGTTTTGCTGCTCTAGCATTGGGTATGGGTCTGACACTGACGTTTATGGCACTTTGGTACCGTCGTCTTGGTTGGGTTGCGAACGTGGCTTTGTGTGCAAACATGCTTTGCTTACTTGGTCTAATCGCACTGCTTCCTGGTGCCGTGCTAACGCTTCCTGGTATTGCCGGTTTGGTTCTGACTGTCGGCATGGCGGTAGATACCAACGTAATCATCTTTGAACGTATCAAAGATAAAATGCGTGAAGGTCGCAGTTTCGCTCAAGCGATCGACCTAGGCTTCGACAGTGCGTTCGCAACTATCCTTGATGCCAACATCACCACCATGATCACTGCTGTGATTCTATACGCGATTGGTAACGGTCCAATCCAAGGCTTTGCGCTAACGCTAGGCTTGGGTCTGATGACCAGTATGTTTACTGGCGTATTCGCTTCTCGTGCAATGATCAATTTAATTTGGGGCCGCGATGGCCGTCGTGATGTGAGGGTTTAATCATGGTCGAAATGCTAAAACAAAATATCCGCAAGATTCGTTACTTCACGACTGTAGTATCGGTAATTCTAACGATTATTGCTCTGGTTGCTCTTGGTATGAAAGGGCTTAACCTAGGTTTAGACTTCACTGGCGGTATGGTTACTGAAGTGAAAGTCGATAAACAACTGACTAACCATGATCTGCTTAACGCACTTCAACCTAAGCTTGGTGAATCAACATCAGTAACACGCTCAGGTGAAGATGGCCGTTGGGTGATTCGCTACTCTGCGCCTGCAGAAGGTCAAACACTACCGAGCGTAGCTGATTTGCTGAAGCCTATTTCACACCAAGTGGATGTGGTGAGTAACAGCATCGTTGGTGCTCAAGTGGGTCAAGACCTGTTCGATCAAGGTGGTTTGGCACTATTAGTATCGGTACTAACGATTCTTGGTTACTTGTGTTTCCGCTTTGAATGGCGTTTAGCGAGTGGTTCTCTATTCGCATTAGCCCACGACGTTATCTTGGTATTAGGCTTCTTTGCGATTACACAAATGGAGTTCAACCTAACGGTGTTTGCAGCGATTCTGGCCATCCTTGGTTACTCGCTCAATGACTCGATCATCATCGCAGACCGAATTCGTGAATTGCTGGTGGCTAAGCAAAACTGGAAAACAGAGCAAATCAACGACGAAGCGGTATTGGCGACATTCTCTCGTACAATGGTGACATCAGGTACGACTCTGATCACTGTTGGGGCGTTGTGGATTATGGGCGGCTCGGCTCTGGCTGGCTTCTCAACAGCGATGTTTATTGGCGTACTTTCAGGTACGTGGTCATCCATCTCGATTGGTACGGTGCTTCCTGAATGGTTGAAGCTAGAACCAAAACACTACCTACCAGTAGAGATCGACACTGCACCATAATGCTTGGTGTTTAAGGTAAAAGTGCTTGCGCCACTCAATTTGAGTGGCGCTTTTTTATCTAGAGAAACGAGAAACGAGAAACGAGAAACGAGAAACGAGAAACGAGAAACGAAATAGAAAATAGAAGAGGGGTTATTTCACGCGCATCAAGCGATGTTTGACTGCACCTAAATCAAACTCAATGATTTGCGAACGCTTCATTGATTCAACTTTGGTAAGCATCGCCTCTTTATACCCTTTCTTTTTCATCCATTGTAATGGCTCAGAAAAACTGTCTTCATTGACGACATAAGACTCGCCTTTATGTTCGCCCGCATAGACGTTGACAACCCACACTCGGGCCTGAAAATCCAACACTTCACCAATAGATTGCTTGAGCTTGTTTAAAATGTTCTTCATAACTTAGGCTTTTCTAACTCATTAATAGCCATACACCCACACCCATCATCAAGGTGCCAGCGATTCGGTTCATTAAGCGTACGTTTTTTGATTGCCCCAGTAAACGCTTCAATCCTTTGCCGCCCGTTGCGTAAAGAGACATACAAATGAACTCGAACATCAAAATAATAGAAACCAGTATGACAAGCTGAGGAGCAAGAGCAGCACTCTGATCGATAAAAGGAGGCAGAAGAGAGATCATAAACGCCCAGCCCTTCGGGTTCGCGATAGCGGTAACAAAGCCCTGCAAGACCAACTCCCAGTTGCCGCTGGTAGGGACATCAACGTTCTCAACATTGATCGCGAGTTTGCCTCTTGAGCGCCACATTTCGATACCCAAGTAGAGTAGGTAACCACCACCAATCAATTTAAGTGCGGTAAATAACCAAGGGTAGTTAAGCATAATGGCTGCGATACCGAGTACTGCTGCGACAGAAACGAGAGCAACACCAACTAATTCGCCTGCCATCATCCATAGGGTTCGTCGATATCCGACACTCATCCCTAGTGTTAGAGCAAGCGTCATGCACATCCCTGGCGTAATAGAGACAAAAAAGAAGGTGGGGATGAACATGGTTAACAAGGCTGTATTCATGAATATTGATGATTGTATAAGTAAACAACTAGGCCACAAAGATAGTGCAAAAGGAGAAGAGATGCCACCTCTAAACAATCTTGAACACGCCAGTATAGAGTTAACATTCAATTATTTAATAAAACTTAAATAGTAATTAAATGCATGCGACATATTAGTGCGACTTTGCACCAAAGAATGACATTTATAAATAAACGTGGCTGATTGGAATTAAGGTTAAAAGAATGTTTACTTGATATTTAATATTTTTCCAATAAACAAATTTATCACCAAGTGACGTTTGTTTTAATAAATTAAATACTCAATAAAATGCTAACCAAATGATATATTTCATATTTATTAGTAAGTCGGTTAGAAGTATTGCTCCAATGATTTAATCGCAATTTATTACTTGATTGAAGAAGGATGATCTTAAACTCTTAGTCAATGTAACGCACATAAAAATGCGTGCAACTTACTGAAAAAGCAGTGTTTTTTAAATTTAATAATGACATTGTAGTTAAGGTTTTTTCTTTTAAAACATGGGTTTATGTCAAGTTAACGTTTTTATAACATTTCATTGCGAGTGAGATCTAAATCAATCTTATGCAAATGAATGAGTTTTTTATTTGAAATGTAATATTTCTAGGTTAACTTAAAATAAAAGGCAGCAGAGGATTTGTTGCCACAAGAATAAATTAACACGTCAGTTGGCGATACATTTCGCCAGTGTCTTAATTCGCTTTTTTAATGCCGTTAAGAATGGAGTCTTCAATGAAGAAAGTCGCTTTGATCACTGGATCAAAAGGCGGAATTGGTTCTGCTATTTCCTCTCAATTAGTAAATGATGGTTATCGAGTAATAGCTACTTATTATACCGGTAATTATGAATGTGCTTTGGAATGGTTTAATGAAAAAGGGTTTACGAAAGATCAGGTACGCCTTTTTGAATTGGATGTCACCAACACAGCGCAATGTGCTGAAAAATTAGCACTTTTGCTTGAGGAAGAAGGAACCGTTGATGTCGTGATCAACAATGCAGGTATCACACGTGATGGCGTGTTTAAAAAGATGACTGCACAAGCTTGGAACGATGTAATCAACACCAACCTCAACAGCTTATTCAATGTCACACAGCCTTTATTCGCAACGATGTGCGAAAAGGGTGGTGGTCGCATCATTAACATCTCTTCTGTAAATGGCCTTAAAGGTCAGTTCGGTCAAGCCAACTACTCGGCGGCTAAGGCTGGCATGATTGGTTTCTCTAAAGCATTGGCATACGAAGGTGCTCGTTCTGGTGTAACCGTGAACGTGATTGCTCCGGGATACACGGGCACGCCAATGGTTGAACAGATGAAGCCGGAAGTGCTTGAGTCTATTACCAACCAAATTCCAATGAAGCGTTTAGCTACGCCTGAAGAAATTGCAGCATCAGTAAGCTTCTTAGTGAGTGATGCCGGCGCGTACATCACTGGTGAGACATTGTCAGTGAATGGCGGCCTATACATGAGCTAAGGAGTGGGATGATGGAAAAAGTATTTATCGTTGCTGCGAAACGCACACCTATCGGTGCGTTTGGCGGAAGCTTAAAAAACACATCAGCAGGCGACCTAGCTGCGGTTGCGATCAAAGGTGCTCTTGAGGCCGCATCAATATCTGGCGAGAACGTTGATGAGGTTATCGTTGGTAACGTGATTGCTGCAGGGCAAGGCATGGGTGTTGGGCGTCAAGCGGCATTGTTTGCTGGCATTCCAGAGTCTGTCCCTGCATACGGCGTCAACATGGTTTGCGGCAGTGGTATGAAAACCGTCATGGATGGCGTTTCTCATATTCGCAGTGGCGACGCAGAAATCGTTGTGGCCGCTGGTGTAGAAGTGATGTCACAAATCCCATTCATTGTGCCTAGCGTTGTACGTGATGGTAATAAGATGGGCAACATGGAGTTGAAAGATCTCCTTATTGCTGACGGTTTGACGGACGTTTACAACCAATACCACATGGGCGTAACCGCAGAAAATGTGGCGAAGGAAGTGGGCTTATCGCGTCAACAACAAGACGAATATGCACTTTTAAGCCAGCAGAAAGCCGTGGCTGCGATTGAAGCAGGCAAGTTCAAAGATGAAATTGTCCCAGTAGAAGTCAAGCAGCGCCGCGAAACTGTGGTATTTGATACAGATGAATATCCAAAAGCGAACGCGACGCTAGAAGGTTTGAGCAAGCTACGTCCTGCGTTTGATCGTGAAGGTACAGTAACCGCAGGTAACGCTTCAGGTATCAACGACGGTGCAAGTGCCATCATTTTAGCTTCAGAAAGCGCGGTTCAAGCGCATGGTCTGACGCCAATTGCTGAAGTGGTGAGCTACGCTCAATCCGGTTTGGATCCTAAGATTATGGGTCTTGGTCCTGTGGAATCAGTGAACAAGGCGCTGCAAAAAGCCGAGCTGAAAACC
Organism: Vibrio sp. K4; assembly: GCF_051122595.1. NCBI lineage: Bacteria > Pseudomonadati > Pseudomonadota > Gammaproteobacteria > Vibrionales > Vibrionaceae > Vibrio > Vibrio sp. K4. Next base: position 2,165,675 of record NZ_CP178578.1, on the reverse strand, counting down.
AGCGACATTGATGTTTATGAATTGAATGAAGCCTTTGCTGCGCAAGCACTAGGTGTGATTCATAAACTGGCAGAAACCAACCAAGTACCAGTGAGCTCAATTCAAGATAAAGCCAACTTTAATGGTGGTGCTATCGCATTGGGCCACCCACTCGGTGCATCGGGTAACCGCATTCTGGTTACGCTAGTACACGAACTTCACAAACAAGACGGTCAGTACGGTGTTGCTTCACTTTGTGTAGGCGGCGGTATGGGCACGGCTGTGGTTGTAAAAGCAGTTAAGTAGTTATTTAAACGGACATTTTTAATTCTTTCTCTAGGAGATAAACCATGTACACTGATTTCTTCAAAACTTTTAGCGATCAAACTGAAAAGAATCTAGAACCATACTTGAAGTTCAACAAGCTAGTGACAAAGAACGTGGAAGTTCTTACAGAGCTTCAACTGAACGCAATCCGCACTTACAGTGAAGTTGGCCTAAACCAAATGAAAGCAGCGTCTGAAATCAAAGACGTGACTTCTCTAACGGCTTTCAACAGCCAACAGCTAGCTGTTCTTACTAAGCTTTCTCAGCAAATGATGGACGACAGCAACAAGCTGCAATCTATCGCGAAAGAATTCAAAGAAGACGTTGAGCAAATGACTTCGGAAAACCTAAAGACTGTTACTCCTGCGTAATGCGTCCGCTTATCGCCGCCCGAGATCTTGGGCGGCGTTGTTTTTTCCGAATACAGGAGTAAGACTATGTTTCAACACTTCTTTTCGGACTATCTTGTAAAGCTTCAGGAAACCAATCATCAGTGGTGGCATGATTTCGAAGTGAACAAGGCAGTCGTGAATTCTCCTTTGAATAAGGCCATGCAAGAAGTGAACTTCGAAGATACTGCTAAACTGTTCGAACAAGCGGCAAACCAGCCGGCAGCGATTTTAAAGTTGCAAGCCGAATGGTGGGAGCAACAGCTTCAAATATGGCAGAACGTGGCACTAGCGGGTAACCAAACACAAATTATCGAAGCAGAGAAGGGCGATAAGCGTTTCTCAAACGATGCTTGGCAACAAGAAGCCATGTACAGCTTCATCAAACAATCCTACTTATTGTTCAGCAAGACATACCTCGACACGCTCGATTCTATCGAAGGTCTTGATGAGAAGACGAAAGAACGTATTACTTTCTTTTCTCGCCAAGCTATCAATGCACTATCTCCATCCAACTTCATTGCGACTAACCCAGAACTGCTTAAACTCACTCTTGAGCAAAATGGTGAAAACCTGCTGACGGGGTTGGAAAAGCTAAAAGAAGACGTAGAGTCGAGTGCCGATATTCTCAAAGTGCGCATGACCAACAATAATGCCTTCCGTGTGGGGGATGATGTTGCGACAACACCGGGTGACGTGGTTTTCCAAAACGAACTGTTTGAGTTGATTCAATATCGTCCTTTGACAGAAAAAGTGAATGCAACGCCACTGTTGATCGTCCCGCCATTTATCAACAAATACTACATCCTTGATCTGACGGCGAAGAACTCTATGGTTCGTTGGCTGCTAGAGCAAGGCCACAGCGTATTTATGATGTCTTGGCGCAATCCGGGTAAAGAGCAGGCTCACGTTGAGTTTGGCGATTACGTAACGGAAGGCGTGGCGAAAGCGGTCACGGCGATTGAAGATATTACTGGCCAAGAGCAGATCAACGCCGCGGGTTATTGCATTGGTGGTACGGTTCTGGCGAGCACGGTTGCGTACTATGCGGCGAAGCGTATGAAGAAGCGCATTAAGTCGGCAACCTTCTTTACCACGCTACTAGACTTCTCTCAGCCGGGTGAAGTAGGGGCGTATATCAACGATACCATCATCAGTGCAATTGAGACGCAAAACAATGCGAAAGGTTACATGGATGGCCGCTCTCTTAGCGTGACGTTCAGTTTGCTGCGTGAGAACAGCTTATATTGGAATTACTACGTTGATAACTACCTTAAAGGTAACAGCCCTGTAGACTTCGATCTTCTGTACTGGAACAGCGACAGCACAAATGTGAGTGCTGCTTCCCACAACTTCTTATTGCGTGAACTCTATCTAGAGAACAAGCTCGTTCAAGACAAGGGCGTGAAAATCGGTGGCGTCTGGATCGACCTGAATAAGATTAAGATCCCAAGCTATTTTGTGTCGACCAAAGAAGACCATATCGCATTGTGGCAAGGAACCTATCGTGGTGCACTCACTACTGGTGGCAACAAGACCTTTGTATTGGGCGAGTCTGGTCATATCGCGGGCATCGTTAACCATCCTGCTAAAAACAAGTATGGCTACTGGTTAAACGACAACCTTGATGACTCTGCTGATGAATGGTTTAACAACGCCAATCATCAAGAAGGCTCTTGGTGGACGCATTGGCATCAATGGCTGTTGCAATTCAACCCAGAAGAGCAAGTTGAGCCCTTCCCGGTTGGTTCAGAGCAGAACCCTGTGATTGAAGACGCTCCGGGTCAGTATGTAAGACAAGTATTGCCAATCAAAGAGTCCTAAGCTGCTCCTCACAGCAGTCTCATTTGGCGGCCTACGATGGTCGCCTTTTTTGTTTCTGGCGTACCTCAAGGAAGCCGAGGAGGCTTAGTGAGGGAGTGAAGCACGGAAGCTTGAGTTGTGGTAATGAGAGTTTGAGTCGGTGGGAGATTAAAAACAGAACTTCTTAGAGCATTGTCAGCGGAATTGAATTGTCAGAACCACAAAGAAAAAACGCCAAGCAAATGCTTGGCGTTTTCCGTCAACAAAATAGGCAAAAATGTCGACTGATTTGAGGCAGATTAAACCTCTTTATCCTTACCTAGTGAGAGTAGCCATAGAGAGACTGCTGCTACTCCGACAAAGCCGGAAAGAATAATGACTGGCATTGCACTGTACCCAAGGAAATGCCAGATAAAGGATTCAAGATTACTCATTGTCTTTGTTTCTCCTTATTGCCAGCCTTCAACGCCGTGCATGTCAGGCAGTTTGTGTGCGATACCTTTGTGACAGTCTACACACGTTTTCTCGCCTGAAGCCAGAGCGGTTGAGTGTTGTTCGGCTGCACGTTTACCCTGTTGAGAGTAATCCATGAAGTCGAACTCGTGACAGTTACGACACTCAAGTGAGTCGTTTTTCTTCATTCGTGCCCATTCGCGTTCTGCTAAGTGCTCACGACGTGCTTGGAATTTCTCCGGCGTGTCGATCGTCTTCGTTACGAAGTGCGCAAACAGCTCTTTAGATGCCTGAACTTTACGAACGATTTTATCAGTCCATTCGTGTGGTACGTGACAGTCTGAACAGATTGCACGAACACCAGAGCGGTTCGAGTAGTGAATCGTTTCTTGAATTTCAGCAACGATTGGAGCGTGACAGCCAGAACAGAACTCTTCTGTGTTGGTCGCTTCCATACCCGTGTTGAACGCGCCCCAAAATAGAAGACCACCAGTAAAGCCTAAGAATAAAACGATACCAGCGGCAGCTTTACTCGGGCTCGACAGTCTCTTCCAAAACGCTTTAAGTATTTTCATAAGTAACCTCTTAGTACTCGCGTTTCAATTACTGAAGCGAATCGACTGCCTTAAACTCGTTTTCCACTAGTGGAGTAGCACTTGTTTGTGGAACGTGACATTGCAAACAGAAGTAACGACGTGGCGACATATCTGCCAGTACCGCGTCTTCACGGTTAACGTAGTGCGTTACACTGATCTTGGTAGCGCCTGCGTCTTTAGCATTTTTCCAGCTGTGACATGCTAGACATTTGTTTGCGTTCAAAGACACTTCGTAGTTACGGATGCTATGTGGGATCAGTGGCGGCTGATATACAAAGCTGTCTGCAACGATTTGGTCTTTTGGAAAGTCTTTGAAATCATCTGCAGGACGCGTGTCTTCAAGTTGTGCAGTACCACGTAGCGAGTCTAGACCGCCTGTGCCACCTGGATTGTCCAGCTCAGCTTGTGCAACGCCTGTCAACAAAGCACCTACAGATAAAAGTGCGATAAGGTATTTTTTCATCATTTCATCTCCGCCTTATGGCTTAAATTCTTTTTAGGCCGCCGAGTAGACGGCCCTTGCATTCGTTATTTGACGGTTAAGCGACTTTGGTGATTTTGACTGGACACTTCTTAAAGTCTGTCTGTTTTGACAGTGGGTCAGTCGCATCAAGGATCAACTTGTTAATCAAAATACGGGCATCAAAGAACGGTACGAATACCAAGCCTTCAGGTGGACGGTTACGGCCGCGAGTTTCAACGCGAACGCGTACTTCACCACGTTTGTTTGCAATCAGAACTTCTTCACCGCGACGAACGTTACGTTTCTTCGCATCAGCAGGGTGCATGTAAACCACCGCGTCAGGCACCGCTTTGTAAAGCTCTGGTACACGACGAGTCATAGTACCTGTGTGCCAGTGCTCAAGAACACGGCCAGTACATAGCCATAGGTCAAACTCTTCGTTTGGCACTTCAGGTGGCGCTTCGTATGGTGCAGAGATGATCTTCGCTTTACCATCAGCATTGCCGTAGAAGTCCCAACCTGAACCAGCTTTCGCATACGGATCAGAGCCTTCTTTAAAGCGCCATTGTGTTTCTTTGCCATCAACAACCGGCCAACGTAGACCACGTACTGTGTGGTAAACATCGTATGGTGCTAAGTCGTGACCGTGACCACGACCAAACGTCGCGTACTCTTCGAACAGACCTTTCTGTACGTAGTAACCGAAGTGGTGAGCGTCATCGTTCATCTCACGCGCTTCTTCGATAGGGAACTTGTCGACTTGACCGTTCTTGAACAGCATGTCGTACATTGTCTTACCGCGGTATTCAGGTGCTTTTGCAAGTAGCTCTTCTGGCCACACTTCTTCCATCTTGAAGCGTTTTGCAAATTCCATTACCTGCCATAGGTCAGACTTCGCATCGCCGATAGTCTCAACTTGTTGGTACCAAGCCTGAGTACGACGCTCTGCGTTACCGTAAGCACCTTCTTTCTCAATCCACATTGCTGTAGGAAGGATAAGGTCAGCAGCTTGCGCTGTTGCTGTAGGGTATGGGTCAGATACAACGATGAAGTTTTCTGGGTTACGGTAACCAGGAAGACGTTCAGTGTTGATGTTCGGACCTGCTTGCATGTTGTTGTTACATTGAACCCAGTAACAGTTCAGAACGCCGTCATGCAACATACGGTCTTGAAGTACGGCGTGGAAGCCAGGTTTTGGTGGAATAGTACCTTCAGGTAGTTTCCAGATGTCTTCTGCGATCTTACGGTGTTTAGGGTTAGCAACCACCATGTCTGCTGGTAGACGGTGAGCAAACGTACCAACCTCACGAGCCGTACCACACGCTGATGGCTGACCTGTTAGTGAGAATGGGCTGTTACCCGGAGTCGCAATCTTACCGGTTAGTAGGTGGATGTTGTAAACCAAGTTGTTCATCCATACACCACGAGTATGTTGGTTCATACCCATCGTCCATAGAGACATTACTTTCGTGTTTGGATCCGCGTATTGCTTCGCAAGCTCAATCAGTTTTTCTTTCTCTACACCAGAGATTTCAGATGCTTTCTCTACTGTGTATGGTGCAACTGACTTCTTGTACTCTTCGAAAGAGATAGAAGTTAGCTTGCCAGAGTTCGGGTTCTTCGCTGCTTTTTGTAGCGGATCATCGTCACGTAGACCGTAGCCGATGTCAGTATCTGCTTGAGTGAAGTTCGTGTGCTTGTTCACGAAGTCCCAGTTTACTGCATCGTTTTCGATGATGTAGTTTGCGATGAAGTTAGCAATCGCAAGGTCAGACTGAGGATTGAAAATGTAGCCGTGGTCTGCCAACTCAAATGAACGGTGGTAGTAAGTAGAAAGCACGTTCACTTTAACGTGAGGGTGGCTTAGGCGACGGTCAGTAATACGAGTCCAAAGAACTGGGTGCATTTCTGCCATGTTTGAACCCCAAAGAACGAAGGCATCTGCGTTCTCGAAGTCATCGTAACAACCCATTGGTTCATCGATACCAAATGCACGCATGAAGCCTACTACTGCAGACGCCATACAGTGACGTGCGTTCGGGTCGATGTTGTTAGAACGGAAACCCGCCTTCATCATTTTAGCGGCAGCGTAACCTTCCATTACGGTCCATTGACCAGAACCAAACATACCGATGCTTGTTGGGCCTTTCTTCTCTAGAGAAGCTTTCCATTTCTCAGCCATGATGTCGAAAGCCGCATCCCAAGATACAGGAGTGAAGTCGCCATCTTTGTTGTATTTGCCATCTTTCATTCGAAGAAGAGGCTGAGTCAGACGGTCTTGACCGTACATGATCTTAGAAAGGAAGTAACCTTTGATACAGTTTAGGCCTTTGTTTACTGGTGCTTCAGGGTCACCCTGAGTTGCTACCACTTTGCCGTTTTGTGTACCAACAAGAACAGAACAGCCTGTACCACAGAAACGACAAGGCGCTTTGTCCCATGTGATTTTAGTTTGATCAGAGCTTGCAATCAGATTGGTTGCAGAAGCCGGTAGTGTAATACCTGCGACAGCAGCAGCTGATGCAGCCGCGTTTGCTTTCACAAACGCACGTCTTGTCATTTTCATACTTCACCCTCGATTTGGGAATGTTGTGTTCCAGTGTCTTTTTCTTCCGTTTCTTCAAGCCCAGTTTCGATTTGGTGATAAACCAGTACTGTGCTCAAGACATTCGGTAAATTATTAATCGCATCGATAGTGTCGGTGATGAAACCTTGGTTCTCAGTTTCTAGCACCACCACGATTTTGCCTTCTGGGCTGTCACCGTAGATTTCCGCGTTTTCGTACGCTTCAATCTGGGTTTTGACCTCAGCCAGATGTTCAGGCAGAACATGGACTACCAGACTCGAAATGTGCACTTCGTTTAGTGACATACATCTCTCTCGTTTTATCGCCTTTTGCGCCGACCACTAACGGCTAGGCTGTTATATTGCTCACATTGATGGATGAAGTAGGGCACACTGAAACACAGGCGCCGCAGCCGTTACACTCATCAAGGTCTAAATTTGGTTGTGCTACTTTGCCAAGCTCTAACTTGAACTGGATTGCCATCGGGTCGCACATGTCCCCACAGCTTCGGCATTCGACATTTTGTTTTGCTAAACAACTTTCGTTGATGCTTGCTTTTGCGTGCCATGGTTGTTCAGCTTCTGCTAAGAATAGCGGCTCTGGACAAGCTTCAGCGCACTGGTAACAAAACGTGCATTCATCAATCGAAAAATCGACCGCAGGAAATCCGCCGTCGCTTTTAGTTATAATCTTAGTTTCACAAGCCTCGATGCATTTACCGCAACGAGTGCAATCGTCTGTGAATTGAGTCGGCTTAGCTAACCAAGGAAGACGTACCGAATTATCTGGCTGCGCTTTACGTGCAAAAAGTCTTCTTCTAGAAAGGTCTACCACTTAGTCACCTCGGAAATTGAAACCCAAACTAAGCATAGTCCACAATTTCATTAATAAACTGTCATTTAAGTACACGAAATTGTAGTTTTTGACATATATCTATAAATACCTCTTAGGGGGTAATTGGGACGCAATATTGTTTTGGATCAATAAATTCCGTCGCAGGTGATCACATATTGATAAAGTTGAAAGATAATACGTGTTGTATAAAGAGAAACATGGTTATCAAATGAGCGGAGTTCAGAGTTGTTTAAAAATGTGAAAAAGTCAGTAACGCGCACGATTGCGTCTGCCATGATGTTGATTTTGCTTCTTTCTGTCGCAACCACTGGCTTTGCTATTTTCACTCTTGCGTCGAGCTTAAATGATGCAGAGGCCGTCAACGTTTCTGGCTCTATGCGAATGCAGAGCTATCGCTTAGCTCATGATATTCAAAGCGAATCTGTCGATTATTCTTCACATATTGATTTATTTGAGCAGTCCATTTATTCCCACTCGATGCTCGCACTGCAACATTGGTCGGTCCCAGAAGATATTACAAAAGATTACTATCGACTGATTCTTCGCTGGCACGAGCTGAAAACCGTATTAAAGAGCCAAGACAGAGATCAGTATTTGGTGTTAGTGGCTGGTTTTGTTCAACAAATTGACGGTTTCGTGTTTAAGCTGCAGAACTATTCTGAACAAAAACTGATTAACTTAGCGTGGATTGGTGGATTAGGGCTCGGCGGGATCTTGTGCGTGAGCATGTTTGTTGTGCACTTTGTGAGGCTAGAAGTCGTAAGACCATTACGCGCGCTAGTGTTTGCCAGTGAGCAGATCCAGAACCGTTCTTTTGACGTTTCACTGAATGTTTCGAGTGACAATGAAATGGGCATTTTAACTCGAACTTTCAATCGGATGGCGACTGATTTAGGGAAGCTATATCGAGGGTTAGAGCTGGCGGTGGATGAGAAAACGCGCAAGCTTCAACATGCAAACCAAACACTCCAAGTACTGTATGATTCATCAAAAGAGTTGACCGCTTCTCGTATTCATCAAGAAAATTTCCAAGCGATTTTACAACATATTGCAAGTTTGGAAGGAATTCGTGCTGTTAAGCTCGAAATTGATCAAATTGGGGAACCAAATTGGATTCTTACGGAAGGGGAAGAGTGTCGTCATGAGTGTGACAGTGAATGCCACAGTAAGCCGCTTACTTTAGATGGCGAGCATCTTGGCTTCTTGCATTGGAAAGTAGGGCTACCTTGCCCAAATGAGTCCCTTATTGATAACTTTGTTCAAATCTTATCTCGTGCGGTATATTACAACCGAGCGCAACGACAAGCCGAGCAATTATTGCTGATGGAAGAGCGTGCCACCATTGCTCGCGAGCTTCATGATTCATTGGCTCAAGCCTTGTCTTATCTGAAGATTCAAGTGTCGCTGTTAAAACGCAGTGTGAAGAACATCCCTGATGAGAAAGCGATCGCGCAAACTAATCAAGTGATTGCTGAATTAGATACCGGGCTTTCAGCGGCCTACACCCAGTTACGTGAATTGCTGACTACATTCCGTCTCACGATAAAAGAGGGCAGTTTTGGTCAGGCACTTCAAGAGATGGTTTCGACGCTAGACGATCAAACGGCGGCTGAAATCTCGCTCAATAACGAGCTCTCTTCAACAGAATTAGATGCGCACCAACAAGTACATCTACTACAGTTGATCAGGGAAGCGACAATTAATGCGATCAAGCACGCTCAAGCTAAAAATATTGATATTCAATGTCTTGATTCTGAAGGGACAGTCACAGTGACGGTCACCGATGATGGTATAGGCTTTGAGCAACAAGATGAAAAATTAAATCATTACGGTATGAGCATCATGCAAGAGCGCGCCGCAAGGCTGCACGCCGACCTCAGAATTGAGGCAGCAAAGAATAGTGGCTGTATCGTAAGACTAGAATTCCAACATAGTAAGGAAGTAAACATTGACAGTGTGTAAAGTAATGCTGGTGGATGATCACCCACTCATGAGACGTGGTATTCATCAGCTTCTCAGTTTCGAGCCAGAGTTTGAAGTGGTTGCAGAGGCGAGCAGCGGCGCAGATGCGGTTGCTAAAGCTCACGAACTAGAACTGGATTTGGTACTTCTTGATCTGAACATGAAGGGCATGTCGGGCCTAGATACGCTGAAAGCGCTGCGCGCGGATGGCTGTGAAGCTCGTATCGTTATCCTAACGGTATCAGATAGCCCTGCGGACATCGAAGCGATCGTGCGAAGTGGTGCAGATGGTTACTTGTTGAAAGATACCGAGCCCGATGAGTTGGTTGAACTACTAAAACAAGCACACGAGGGTGACAAGGCATACAGCCAAGCCGTGGCTAAGTACCTGAACGAACGTGAAGGGCAAGAAGACGTGTTTGACACGCTTACTGACCGAGAAACGCAGATCTTGCAAGAGGTCGCACGTGGCTTCCGTAATAAGCAAATTGCAGATCGTCTGTTTATCTCTGAGTCAACGGTGAAAGTGCACATGAAGAGCTTGTTGAAAAAGCTCAAAGTGCCTTCTCGCACCGCCGCGACTGTGCTTTACCTAGAGCGTTTTGGCGAAATCAAATAACCGCTCAAAGCTAAACGCATATTAAGCACAAAAAAACCGCCTATCATCGGCGGTTTTTTTATTTGTCTGGGCGAATCGAATACAAATCACTGTTATGCTTGCCGCACTCCAAGTAGTAATGATGTGCCGCGTTTTTATCTTCCGCGACGACTCTCATACTGTGCATTTTCCCCTGTTCAAAGTAACGAATCTCGTACTCTACACTCGTATCAAGTTGCTCAGCAGCAGCCATGCTACGCCTCCATAAACTATCCTGATGTTATTGATGCAAATTATATGCCATATAAGGAACGCCGTTTCGTTCAAGTTTTGGTCGATAATTGCGCGCTAACTCACTTTTTTGCGAATAGTTGTGATAAAAAAGTTAATTTCAAACTCTATATACTACATGAGTGGCAATGTCACTTTGCCGTACTGACGAAAGTTTGCCGCAATAATAAGTGATTAAGAATGAGTATAGAACTTAATCAATGGAAAAGGGAATATGGATCGGTGATGAAATTAAAAAGTTTATCTAATAACGCGGTTCGATACGGATGTATTTTGATATCTATTCTGGTACTCGCTGGCTGCGCGAAAAAGTTCTTATACAGCAATATTGATTGGGTCGTGATTGAATATTTGGATGACTACGTCTCATTAGATGGTGAGCAAGAAGCTCTGTTGGAAGAACGTATCTTATTATTGGCGGATTGGCATAAAAAAGAGGAATTACCCTTATATATCGATCACTTAAAACAATTAGAGTCACTGAATAAAGACAACGTGACACTAGAGTCATTGCAAGCCAACCGAGATAAAATGCGAGACCATTACCAACGTCTTGTCTCGAAAGCCGCACCAGACCTGTTCTCGTTGAGTATGCAGTTAGACAGTAAGCAAGAATCGGAGTTCGTCGATAGTGTAAAAGAGCGTTACAAAGAACGAGATGAAAAATATGCAGGGAAAACGGAACAAGAGCTGCGAGAAATTGTCTTAGAGAATACAGAAGAGTGGATGGAAGAATGGTTAGGTAAATTATCTAACAAGCAAAAAACACGTGCCAAACAGCTTTCTCAAGATGTGATAATTAATAGTCCATTATGGCGTGATTATCGTTCCTCTATAATTCAGGAATTAGAGTATCTTTTCGAAAATAAAAACAATAGTGTGGTTTACCAGCAGGTATTCATGAAGCTCCTGTTTGAGCCAGAAAGTTATTATAGTGATCAACTGACCAAGAATATTGATCATAATATCGCTCTAACGGATCAATTCACCCTAGATATTTCTCAAACAATGAGTGATAAACAGTGGCGACATTTCCACGGAAAAATCCGTGAATGGCGTGAACTTGCTGAAGACTTATTGAATTAATTCTCGATAAAACAATCCCTTAATGTGAGTGCTGATGCGGCGTGTCAGCACTTTCTGATGAAAAACTGATTCAAAGCAAATTCTTATTGTGGCATGAGCGTAACATGGCTTGTCGAACCATGTTGGATAGGATCCTCGCACACCTTACATCCCTGTGCGTGGCATCCTTCGCTCAAAACAATGAGAATAATTATGAAGCATTTAGTTGAAAGATTTCTTCGCTACGTCACGTTCGATACTCAATCTAATCCCCACGAATCAGCTTGCCCAAGCAGCGGCGGGCAACTTGTATTTGCTCAGCAGCTTAAAAAAGAAATGATTGAACTTGGTTTAAGCAATGTGACCTTGAGTGACAATGGCTACCTAATGGCTAAACTGCCATCTAACGTTGATTATGATGTACCGGCGATTGGTTTTATCGCACACATGGACACGGCTCCTGATGCTTCAGGTAAGAACGTAAAACCACAGTTTATTGAAGATTACCAAGGTGGCGATATCGCACTTGGTCTAGGTGATGAAGTGCTTTCTCCGGTGCAGTATCCAGATTTGCACGAGCTTCATGGCCACAACCTGATTACCACAGATGGCACAACGCTTCTTGGCGCTGACAACAAAGCGGGCATTGCAGAGATTCTCTCTGCGGTAGCAATGTTGATTGAAAACCCAGAAATCCCACATGGTGACATCTGTATTGGTTTTACTCCCGACGAAGAGATTGGCCGTGGTGCTGACTTGTTTGATGTTGAGAAGTTTGGTGCTGAGTGGGCTTACACCATTGATGGTGGCCCGCAAGGTGAGTTGGAATACGAAAACTTCAACGCAACCAGTGCAGACGTTATTTTCCATGGCGTGAGCGTTCACCCAGGCACAGCAAAAGGTAAATTGGTTAATGCAATGAACTTGGCGGCTAAATTCCAAGTGCAAATGCCAGAAGATCAAACGCCAGAAACCACAGAAGGCTATGAAGGCTTCTTCCACCTAAAATCTGGTGAACTTGGTGTCGCTCGCAGTGAGCTAGGTTACATCATCCGTGACTTCGACCGTGAAGGTCTGGAAAACCGCAAAGCCTTTATGCAGAAGCTCGTTGATGACATGAACGCAGGCTTGAAACACGGTTCGGTTGAGTTGAAGTTAACAGACAGCTATTACAACATGCGTGAAATGGTTGAGCCATACCCTCACATTATCGACTTAGCGAAGCAAGCGATGGAAGCGTGCGATGTTGAACCTCTGATTAAGCCAATTCGTGGTGGTACAGATGGCGCGCGTTTGTCGTTCATGGGCTTACCTTGTCCAAACATCTTCACTGGAGGTTACAACTTCCACGGTATTCATGAGTTTATCTCTGTGGAGATGATGGAGAAGTCGGTACAAGTGATCGTTAAGATTGCAGAACTAACGGCGAAGAAACACGGTTAATCTTACAGCTGGTTAACCTCACCATTTAAATAAACAAAAGCCCAGACGCGTGTCTGGGCTTTTTCATTTGTCTTTCGAGCTATGGTTGTCTGAGTGTTCAAACAAAAGCTCAGTGATAGCTTAGCGAACGCTTTTCTCTTCGATTTCGCTGATTGGTAGCCAGTTTACTTCCACACCTGCTTGGTCGAACATGTCTTGGCTCACTTGAATCTTGTCGCCCCAACGAGATAAGAAATCTTCAGATTGTTCAGGGCAACTTACGCGTGCAATGCCTGTTTGAATGATTTTCGCTGCGCAGTTCGGGCAAGGGAAGTGGGTAACCCAAATATCACAACCGTCTAAATCGCGTTTAGAGAACAAAATCGCGTTCTCTTCAGCGTGCAACGTTTTTAGATACTTCAGTTCACGTTCATCTGTATCCACACTGTCGGAAACACCGTGTGGGTAGCCGTTAAAGCCAACAGAGACAATGCGGTTGTTTTTAGTGATTACCGCGCCAACTTGTGTTGATGGATCTTTACTCCAAGACGCCACAAGCTCAGCCATTTGGTAAAAACGTTTCTCCCATTTAGAAATCATAGTAATCCTCTCGGTCGAAAGCTTTGAATTACTTGCATGATAACGCATTTTGTTTAAAAAAATAGTCAAATCATACGCTGCGCTTACGAAGTTTTCGTTTTAGTAGGTTATCGGCCTATCTTTGTGCAAATAATCTCCGTTCTCTAACCCACAACATTTACACGACTTTCATTGCGATTCGAGCACAGGATCGCAACAAATATAGCCTGCTAATTACGATGTTTGCGAGTCGTTTCATTGGCTTACACTTTGATACACTTTCCCCGGTTTCCTTTAAAGTTTTCGGACAAAGCACCCTGTAAGGTTAGGGTATTGTCAAACGAATCCTGTTCTATAAAGACGGTATATACATGCAAAAGAAACCACTCGTCGCATTAATGGCGGCAACAGCTATCCTCGCAGGATGCGGAGAAGCAAACAATGCCCAGAAGGGGGGCCAAGCTCCTCTTGTTGTGACTCAAGATGTCACAATTATCGACTACCAGCCGAGCAAATCTTACATCGGCCGCATTGAAGCAGTAGAAGATACAAATATCACGGCACAAGTCTCTGGCTATCTTGAAGCTCGCCATTTTGATGAAGGTCAAATGGTCGAGAAAGGACAACTGCTTTACTCCATCGAGCCTTCTTCTTTTGAAGCGCAAGTGGCGAGTGCAAAAGCGGCCTTAGCTCAAGCTAAAGCTGCCTTGAAGAAAGCGGAACTTGACCACGAACGAGGTAAGAACTTGTTGCCACGTGGCAGTATTTCTCAATCTGAATTTGATGCGTTAACGGCCACTCTTCTTGGCGCGCGTGCCGAGTTAGAAGCGGCAAACGCTCAACTCAAGCTTGCGGAAGTAAACCTTTCTTACACACAAATTCGTGCGCCATTTAGCGGCCGCATCAGCGACAGTAAAGTAAGTACGGGTGACCTGCTTTCTCCTTCTTCTGGCATTCTGACAACGCTTGTTAGCTTAGATCCAGTGCATACTTCATTCAGTGTTAGTGAGCGTGAGCGTTTAACGCTTGGTATGGACCGCATCAAGGGTGACGGCAGTGATGAGTCGAGTGGTGTAGAAGTTCAACTTGAACTGGAAAACGGTGAGTACTTTGAGCACCTAGGTCAGTTAGACTTCTTGGGCAACCGTATCAATACCCAAACAGGTACGATTGCGATGCGCGCATTGGTACCAAACCCAGAACAACAACTTCTTCCTGGTCAGCACATTAAAGTGAACTTACGTGATAAAAACGCGAAAGACGTTATCGTGATTCCTCGTCGTGCTGTGCAAACTGACCTAGAGGGCGACTTCGCAATGGTGATGACTGAAGGCAATGTTGCAGAGCGTCGCAACGTGAAACTTGGTCCTCAAGTAGAGCAAGGTATCATCATCAATGAAGGTTTGGAACAAGGCGACACTGTAATTACACAGGGTCTGCAACGTGTACGTAACGGTGTAGAAGTGCGCATTCAATCTCCTGCTGAAGACAAGCAGTAGGAGGCGTAATGTTAAGTCGTTTCTTTATTCAAAGACCAAAATTCGCATTGGTTATTTCGATCATATTGACGTTGGCAGGTGCCATCTCTTTAGCGATCTTGCCAGTTGCTGAATATCCAAAAATCAGCCCGCCATCGGTGAGCGTGACCGCATTCTACACGGGTGCAAGTGCAGAGGTTGTGGAACAGGCAATAGCCGACCCGATAGAAACCTCCGTTAACGGTGTAGAAGACATGATCTATATGTCTTCTAAGAGCGCGAACGATGGCTCTTACAGCCTAAACGTTACCTTCGATGTAGGCACTGACCCAGACATGGCGCAGGTTAACGTGCAAAACCGTGTATCACAGATTGAGTCCAAACTGCCTCAAGAAGTGCGCATGGTAGGCGTAACGGTGAAAAAGCGTTCTCCTGACTTGTTGATGGTTCTGAACTTCTACTCACCTGACGGTAAGTACGATGACAAGTTCCTTATCAACTACATCAACCTGAACGTAAAAGATCAGCTGGCGCGTGTTAAAGGCATCAGTGAAGTTAACGTTATCGGTGGTGGTGAATACGCGATGCGTGTTTGGTTAGACCCAGAAAAGATGGCTAACCTGAATCTCACGACAACTGACGTTTACTCGGCATTGGCGGAACAGAACGTACAGGTAGCGGCAGGTCGTATCGGTGCTGCGCCGTACAATAACCCTCAAGAAGTTCAGTTCAACTTAGTGACCAAAGGTCGTCTTGAGAGCGTGAGCGAGTTTGAGGATGTAGTACTTCGCGCAAACCCAGATGGCTCTACGGTATACCTAAAAGACGTAGCTCGTGTTGAGCTTGGTAAGAAGTTCTACGATGGTAACGGTAAGTTCCGTGGTCAAGACGCGTCGATTGTTGCTCTGTCACTACAGTCAGACGCAAACGCACTGGAAAGTGGCCAAGCGGTTATGGACTTGCTTGAGCGCTTAAGCACGAACTTCCCTGAAGGCATGGCTTACGAGACCAGTTACGATACGACGGTATTCGTTGCTGAGTCGATCAAGGGCGTAGTGAAAACGCTGATTGAAGCTATTTTGCTGGTAATCGCGGTAACCTACCTGTTCCTTGGTAGTGCGCGTGCAACCTTGATTCCGGTTGTTGCGATTCCGGTATCCCTTATCGGTACATTCGCCATCATGCAGGCGACGGGCTTTACCATCAACACGGTAACCCTATTCGGTTTGATCCTAGCCATCGGTATCGTGGTAGATGACGCGATTCTGGTTATCGAAAACGTGGATACCACCATGGCGAAAGACCCAACTATTTCACCGCGTAAAGCAACGTTGCTGGCGATGAAAGAAGTAACGGGCCCAATCATTACTTCGACCTTGGTTCTATTGGCGGTATTCCTACCAGTAGCAATGCTTCCGGGTATTACTGGCATCATGTATCGTCAGTTCGCATTGACGATCTGTATCTCAGTAGTTATCTCGTCTATTAACGCACTAACTCTGTCTCCAGCACTATGTTCGTTGGTACTGAAGCAGGGTGGCGGCAACACAGCAAACTGGTTCCAAGCGTTCAACCGTGGTCTAGAGCGCGTAACTGCGCGTTACGGTCAAATTGCGGGCTTCTTGGTTAAGAAGTCTATGTTGCTGATTGCTTTCTTCTTCGTGGCGGTTGCGGCAGTAACGTTCTTCGCGAAAACAACGTCAACGGCGTTTGTTCCTCAAGAAGATAAAGGCATCTTGTTGGTGAACGTTCAGCTTCCGGATTCGGCGTCGCTTTCTCGTACCGAGGAAGTAACCAATGAACTGATGAAGATGGTTGAACAAGAGCCGGGTGTAGATGGCGTAACCGTTGCGAATGGTTACTCATTCATGACGGGTGCAGCAGCATCAAACGGTGCGTCTCTGTTTATCAAACTGCATGATTGGGACACGCGAAACTCGCTTGACGGTGAACACGCTGCTAACGCAATTGCAAACCGCATCAACGGCCGTGCTGCGATGGAACTGCCTCAAGCCGTAGTATTCGCGATGGGGCCTCCTGCAGTACCGGGTATGGGCGCAGCGTCGGGCTTCGAGTTTGTATTGGAAGATACCCTAGGTCGTAGCCGTACTGATTTGTCGATGGTAATGGGTGAAATGATTCAGGCTGCTAACCAAGCGCCAGAAATCGCTTATACCTTTAGTACTTTCCGTGCAAACGTACCACATTACTATGTGGATATTGACCGTGAAAAAGCACAGCAGTTGGGTATCCCACTGTCGTCAATTTTCCAAACACTGCAAGGTAACCTTGGTTCGTTGTACGTGAACGACTTCACCATGTTTGGTAAGAACTTCCGCGTAACCATGCAAGCAGACAGTGAGCATCGCAGCAGCATGGACGATCTGGAGCGTTTCCACGTTCGTTCTTCAAGTGGCGATATGGTGCCGCTGAGCACGCTAGTAAGTTACGAGCAAGTGTTTGAGCCAGATGTGGCATGGCGTTACAACATGTACCGTAGTGCGATCATTCAAGGCCAACCAGCACCGGGCTATTCAAGTGGTGATGCGATAGCAGCGATGGAGCGTGTCGCAGCTGAAGTGCTACCGCAAGGATACACTTATGAATGGACGGGTATGGCTTACCAAGAAGTACTGGCAGGCAACCAAGCAATCTACGCGTTTGCGTTGGCATTGATCTTTATCTACTTGTTCATGGTGGCTCAGTACGAGAGTTGGAGTATCCCTCTGGCGATCATCCTTGTGGTACCTGTGGCAACGTTAGGTTCCTTCCTCGCATTGAACTTAACCGGAACGCCACTCAACTTGTACGCTCAGATAGGTCTCGTCTTGCTCATAGCGCTCGCGGCGAAGAACGCAATCCTGATTGTGGAATTCGCCAAACAAGAGCGTGAAGAGAAAGATGTGGATATTGATAATGCGGCAGTAGAAGGTGGTAAGCTTCGTTTCCGTGCGGTGAACATGACTTCTTGGTCGTTCATCTTGGGTATCTTCCCGCTTATCTTCGCAGCCGGTGCGGGTCACGTGAGTCAGAACTCGTTGGGTATTTCCCTAATCGGTGGTCTGTTGTGTGTACTTCTAGCGGGTACCTTCCTGATCCCAGGCTTCTACGCTCTGGTACAGAGAAAGCGTGAGAAGATCCACGGCGGTAGCACCAAGCTTGTTCCTCTTGATGATGATTAAGCACTGAGTTTCCTCAGATAGAAAAAGCCCGAAGCATGAGAGTGCTTCGGGCTTTTTGTTTATCTAGCAATAATGATTGCGAGGGAAGGTAGATTACACGCTGCGTGTTTTGAATTCAGCAACAGCATCATCCATTTCATGGGCTTGAGCTGAAACAGAGTTCACCTCATGTAAGCATTCTTGTGCTGATTGCATGTTGTTCTCTGAAATCACGTTTAGCTCAGTAATCGAATCGCTCACCTGATTCATCACGATGCCTTGCTCTTCAATGGCTGATGCGATGCGCTCAGAGTTGCCTTGAATTGCGTGCATGTCTGCGATGATTTGTTGAAGGCTTGAATCTAGCTTCTCCGATGCTTGTAGGGTTTGCTGACCCTGATCATTACACTGGTCGATATCAGATACCACCATCGACATCTGAGATTGAATATCAGACACCACGCGGGTGATTTCTTCTGTCGATTGATGAGTGCGACTTGCCAGTGCACGTACTTCATCGGCCACTACAGCGAAGCCGCGACCTTGTTCTCCGGCACGTGCTGCTTCAATCGCTGCGTTAAGCGCGAGTAGGTTAGTTTGTTCAGCGATATCTTGGATGATATTTACTGCGCCGCCAATCTTCGCCACGTGCTCGTTGAGAGAGCCAATGGACTGCTGACTGTTTGAAAGAATACCGGTCAACTGGCCGACATTCGAAACTGTCGTCTCGACAACGGTACGACCTTGTTCTGCATTGTTTGCTGCTTGGTGAACGCCTTCTACTGCCACAGAGGTGCTTTCAGAGATTTCACCAATGGTTGCGACCATTTGCTGAACGGCTGTTGCCATCGACGAAGTATGATCGGCTTGGGCATGGAATTGTTCCATTACGCCTTCTAGCTCACGGTGCATGTTGTCTGTACTCGCCGATAGTTGCGCTGACTTCTCTTGTGTCCCGTGGATAAGGTGTTCAAGTTTGTCTAATAGATCGTTTAAGTGATGGCTGATGTCCGCCAGTTCATCTTTCCCTGCAAGTTCAGAGCGCAGGCCCATGTTGTTGCTTTCACTAATGTTTTTAATAGTGGTGAGCAAGCTGCTAACGCGAGTATTGATCGAACGTGAGATTTGGAAGATCAAGGCAAAGATGATGACCAACACCACCGCTGTGATGACTTGTTTCACCAAGTTGTTTTGGCTATCTCGAGCTTGTGCTGCGTCGCTCAGGGCAGATGAAAAGGTTTTAAACTGTTGTTCTACTGTGTGTGATAAAGCACGAGTATCACCCAATAAACCTTTATTGTAAGCCACACCAATAGTTTGCTTTTGCGCAGCAAGCTGACGCGCACTTTCAATCAAAGCAGGTACGTATAGGCCTTGTAGAAGGCTTTCGTCCATTTCACCGGCTTTAACAAGTTCTGAGAATTTAGTCAGAGCCATGACTTGTTGATGATCAGCATTTTGCTCTGCAGCAGAAAGCTCTCGCTCAAAAGTCGCCCATAAGCCGCTTTCCGCATCTAGACCGTAACGTCCGTAAGCAGAAACTAAAGTCTGGAAACCTTTTTGATAGGCCAATAAGTCTTGTTTGAATTGGTGGCTAGAAGGGAGGTCATAACGGTTAAGGATGCCAGCCAATTCTTGTTCAATCACCAAGAACTTATCGACGTTACCATCGAACTTATCAAGGTACTTGATGTTACTACGCAGTAAGAAGTCTTTTTCATTACGGCGTAAGTTAAGGAGACGAATCTCTAAATCACCAACGAGCTTAACGGCATGGCCGAGTTCTTGGCTTTGGTTAGCGAAGTGTGACGAGGTACCCAGCAGGGCCATAATGCCCAGAATGGCGATCACTCCTAAGGAGTAGAGCTTGTGCCTAATAGTCATAAAGTTTGTCCTGAATAGTTGACTAAAGTAAGGAGCCCAAAAAGGTTCCCAATGGCTAGCTCTGACGTTTGTTAATACAGCACTCTTTGGCGTTGCTGTTTTTTTGTCGCTTGCTTGTTTTTGCTATCAAGTCTACGACGTTGCGAAGCGCGAGTTGGTTTGGTTTTAATACGCTTCTTTTCTTGCCGGCTTGCAGATTGTATTAACGCTTGTAATCGATTTAGTGCGTCTTCTTTGTTCTGCTCTTGCGTCCGAAACTGTTGTGCTTTGATGATGATTACGCCATCTTTGGATATTCGGCTGTCAGAAAGGGCAAGTAATCGCTCTTTATAGAATTCCGGCAGCGTGGAATGACGTACGTCAAAGCGCAAATGTATCGCGGACGATACCTTATTAACGTTTTGCCCACCACTTCCTTGAGCCCTGATGGGAGATAATTGGATTTCCCAATCTTGAATTGTGACGGAGTTCGAAATTTTGAGCATGTTTACTAAATGCCAATAAGGAATGTTGTAATGGCTGATAAATTACCATCAGAGATGTACAAATAGAAGAATTGACATGAATACGATAGATTTAAGCCCCTATAAAGGGTTGATTTTCGATATGGACGGCACCTTAATCGACACCATGCCAGCGCATCTAGCAGCGTGGCAAGCGACGGCAGATCGTTTCGATTTCCCTTTCAACCAAGATTGGTTGCACAGTTTAGGTGGCATGCCAAGCTTCAAAATCGTTGGCGAAGTGAACCGTCAACACGGTTTGTCTCTCGATCCTAAAACCGTGTCTCGCTTCAAAATGGACACGTTTGCAGAGATGGAACAACACGGGGAAATCATCTCGTGTACCAACATCGTATTGGATGAACATCTAGGTAATAAGAAAATCGCAGTTGGAACCGGTAGCCAACGTGACAGTGCACTGCGTCTATTAGCAAAAGCAGGCATCTTGAAGAAGCTTAATGCTGTGGTAACAGCGACGGACGTTGAAAACCACAAACCTTTCCCAGATACATTCCTTATGGCCGCAGAACAACTTGGCTTAAGCGCACAAGACTGTGTGGTGTTTGAAGATACCGAGTTAGGCAAGAAAGCCGCTCACGCTGCAGGCATGGATTGTGTGATGGTAGAAGGGGATAAGTTGGTCTTTTATCCAAAGGCTTAATTCGCCATTGCTCAGAAGAGCTCATTCAATAAAAAACGCCGCAATCGATGCGGCGTTTTTTATAATTTTGCGTTTCATTTAATAAAATCATGAAAATGACAAAAGGATAAATAAAACTATATTGTGAAGATAATCAAAATATCCGGCTGATAATAAAGTAATATAAATATGCAACCTTGTTGGTTAGCAAGTGTTTATTATTATAATTCTGAACGAGATGCATTATGGCGAACTCACAAAAGGTTTTTGTTGTATCTGAAAATCCCGAGTGGTCTAAGTTAGTAATTGCAGGGCTTTCTCATAGTTTTAAAACGTACAACTTTTTTATTGAAGCTTCTGTCAATAAACTTTGGCAACTGAACGAAAATGATTTGGTTATTTATGACCGGACGACATTAGGTAATCCTTCTCTCCATTTAATATCTCCTATTACTCGTGGCGGGGCTTGGATATTAGCAAACGCAACTAAGCAAGATTTGGAAGGTGTTAAAGGGCTGATTTCAATGGGGTGGTGTGGCCTTTTGGAATCTGAGATGACGTTAGAACTTTTGCACAAAGCTACGAGAATGGTGACTTCTGGACAATTGTGGTTTAGTCGCGAAGCGATGTCTTATTCTCTAAGAAATATAGTGAGGGGGCAGGTTCATAACGGTTTGTCTATGGAAATGGTAGGGACTAAGTATGAGTTGTCAGGTAAAGAACAAAAAGTGTTTCTATATTTGCTCCAAGGTTACTCCAATAAGGAAATAGCCGAACAATTAAATGTGAGTTTGAGCACGATTAAGACTCACGTATCACATATTTTGAGTAAAACAGGAAAACAAAGTCGATCTCAATTAGGCGCTTTAATGATGGAATAAAGGTTTTAATTGTTGTTCTAAATCAATTTAAGGTATTTGTTGGTCTTTCCTCATCCTTTATTTGTTTCTTTCTGGTCAGATGACTGATGGTAAAAAAATGCTTTGAGCGTAAATTTACATTGTAATTTCCAATCAACTTTTTGACTTATACCGAAGGAATAAATGTAAAGGAGAACAATCATGAAACGTTTAGCAAGTATCGCAGCAATGGCAGTGCTATTTTCAGTGGGTGCAGTAGCAAATGATTGGACCGTAGGTACTGATGATGGCCGTGCTGACTTTTATGTGAAATTTAAAGGCGAAGTACCACAGCGTTGTGAAATGGTAGCAGATAATAGTCTGAAAGAACTTACGTTCGACCTTGCTCAAGATAAAGATACTCATACTTTCAAATTTAAAGCATGGTGTAACTCGTACGGTAACAAAGGAACAATGTATGTTGACCCATTTGATTTCGTGAACTCAAATGGCGACGAAATCCCAATGAAGTACACCTTTAAAGGAACAACTTCAACGAAGAAAAAAGGCGTATCTACAGTAGATGCCCGTATTGTTAAAGAAGTTAAGATTAGTAATAAAATTAACAAGAAAATGAACCGCGAACATACACTGACAATTGAATCTAACCCTCAAGCGGGCGCACGTTGGGGTGAGTACAGCGGTGCAATGTATGTATCACTATTCCACATGTAATAAATAGTTAAAGCTATTGGGGAGAGCAGTCTCCCCAATCTGAGGTGCTTTATGAAAACTATAAGACTGCTCGTTATCTCTATTATCCTAATGCCAATCCAAGTGTTGGCTTTTGAGCTTTTCCCAATGGTGCAAGGTGTTGATGATATTGGAAAAGGGACTTCGACGTTTTTTAAAGTGACCAATACATCTTTGGTTCCTTTGCCATTAGAGATGACAACCAGTAAACGTAGTGTCCAATTTAATAATGAAGAGACTCTGCTTGATACTGATGACCTAATGGTTTTCCCACCACAGATTTTAATTCCACCAGGTAAGTCCCAAACAATTAAAGTGCAATACATTGGCGCACCGAAGCAGTTCGCCGAATCTTATCGTCTTATCGTGACTCAATTACCACTCAAATCAGAGTCAGAGAAAGATGCAATTCAGATGCTATTTCGTATTGGGGCATTGGTGTTCGTCTCGCCTCAAAGCGCAAAAGATGACTTTACCAGTGCGGTAAACACGAATAGCAAAAATACGCCAGAATTAGTAATCAGCAATACTGGAACAAGTATTCTAGAGTTGAGTAGACACAGTTACTCGGTTGAATGGAATGGTCAAAAGAAAGTTTGGAATTGGGAACAATTAGAATCTTTGCTTCCAATGCAGTATCTGGTTCCAAACCAGCAAGTGAAAGTAAACGCAGAGTCTCTTTTTACTCAATAACGTCACACCTTTCAATAACGTAGGTCGATTATGTGGCGGTCAGTATTTATTGTCATTACGATTTTTATTTCCATTTCGGCTTGGGGAAGCGTTTATCGACTCTCTCTTCCTTTAGTCTATGGAGAGACACAGCTCGGAGACTTGCCTGTTGAAATTAATGGCATGTCACTGGTTGGTGTTTCTATCTCTGGATTGAATAGCGTGTTAGGCGAACGCATCACCGCGAAGTGGTGGCAGGAAAATACCCCAAAAAGTGGTTCGGACTATGTCACGGTTGAAACACTGAATGCGAAAGGGGTTTCTATATCACTCAACCCTGAATTGTTGGTCCTACAAGCGACGTTAGATTCTGAAATTCTAAACGAAACTGACATAAATTTATCATCAGGTTATCCGCTTTTTAAACCGAGTGAGAGCGGCTATGTGAGTTGGTTAAATAGCTTTAATCTCACCTACAACCATTACTGGGAAGATGACAGTGAAAGTTGGAACTCATCTTTAGATTGGTTATCTCAAGCAAACATTGGCGGAGCAGAGGGGGTAAATTTCCTCTTAGCAAATTACCTTGAAGCAACCGACGAAAGTACAGAGTTTTATCGTGGAGAGTGGGTCGCTTTTCACGATAGGCCAAATGTCCCGGTACGATTTTCAGCAGGCGATGTGGTCAGCGGTGAATCCGGTCACCTTTACAGTTTGTCACTTGGTGGCATATCAATAGAAAGTCGTTACTCTGACTTGCAACCCGATAGAGAAATTAGCCCTCAAAGTAGCCAACAATTGGTATTACTCGAGTCTGCGGAAGTTGAACTGTATGTCAACGGTGAAAGAGTCTCGGGAGGACGCTTAGATCCAGGGCGTTATAACTTACAAAACTTAATTTTAGATAATGGTGCCAATGACATTACTGTCGTAGTCAACTATGTTTCCGGCAAACAAGAAGTGTTGCAGTTTACCCAGTTTTATAACGCCACACTGTTAGCACAAGGGCTTATTGATTATTCGTTCTCATTCGGTCGCCCTATTGAGTACGGTGATCGAGCGGTTGGTTATGAAGATGCTTGGGTTGGAACAGGTTATATCGAGTATGGCTTAACGGACTGGTTAACCATTGGCAGCAATGGATTGGGGGCGGATGATGGCGCGGTGCTAGGTGTGTTGTCAACCGTTAAAACGCCAATAGGAAACGTGACTGGCAGGTACTCATGGAGTGGTGGTTCTGATTTTGGCGATGGATGGATTGCCTCACTAGATTATGAGAATAGTGTGATAGGCAGTGGTGACAGTCAGGCTCCTAACTTGAGACTTGCCATCGAGCGTTCCGATAATTTTAACAGTAAACCTTGGGGTGAATCCGAACCAGACAGTGATCATACTCAAATCCTAGCCAGTTACTTTTGGCAAATCACCAGTGAACTCGACTTCTCTTTATCTGGCCGTTATGGGGAAACAGAGGAAGACAGTAGCGAAAAGCGTGGAACGGGACTATTCAATTGGCGTCGGGGAGGGATCACAATCGGTGTGGGCTCAGAATATGAAGAATCGTCTCAATATGAGGATGGCGACACGCGGTTTTTGTTTACGTTTGAATATAGCTGGTACTCAACAGACAGCTCGAATCGTTTAGGTTTATCTTACAACAGCAAGGATGAACGTAGTCGAGCTTATTTCAGCAATGAGGCCAATAACTACGTTGGGGATGTCGGTGTACGAGTCGATGCTGAGAGGGATCAGGACATTGATAATCAACAAGCGCAAATGAGTTATACCGCGAGCCGATTAAGAACCGAAGTCGAAGTTTCTCGTAACAAACTCCGTTCGAGTGATGATGAACAGTATCAAGGATCGGTACGATTAGCGACCGCCGTTGGAATGGTTGATGGCCAATGGGGATGGGGAAGAGTGACCTCGGGTCCATTTGTTTTGGCAAATGTGCACTCAAGTTTGGAGGGAGGCACTGCGAACCTTGATGTAAACTCGGAGGGTAAAGCAACAGCTAATGCCACATCGCAGTTCAATGGTATTGTTTCTGTCTCTCAACCGTTTGTTCGTAACGCGATGGATTATAACGTTGAAGATGCGCCTTTGGGGTACGACTGGGGTAACGGTAAGATTGAGGTGTCTCCAGGATCAGCGACAGGGCATATCCTAAATATTGGGTCTGATGCCTTTTATACTGCAACAGGATTTATTGAAGATGGCGATGGTGAGCCTTTGGCTTATGTTCAAGGTCGAATGATTCTTGAAGAATTGGACGTTGCTTTCTTTACGAATAAGCAAGGACGTTTCTATATCCAAGGTGTTCGTCCTGGCACGTATCGAATGGAAATTTCTCAGAGTGGAATACCAGCAATCAGCGTGACGATTCCTGCTTCCAAAGAGAGTTTGATTAATCTCGGAAAGTTATCTGTATTAGCTAAATAGCAAGGTGAAGATTCGAGCTTTGTTTAGGAATATAGATGGGGGAGATATGATGAAAAGTAGAATGAACACTTATGCCATTGCTACGGCGATTTCAGCAATGGCATTGAGCTTTTCTGGCATTGTGAATGCCGAACCAAATCATGATGCGAGTTGTGATGGAACGTATAGCGTCGACATCGACAATATGCCTCAAAAGCCTCTAGCGAGTAAGCCTAATGCTCTTTGGTTCCAAGGACATGTTACATTAGATAGAGAGCTCATCACGTGTGTTCGTCATGTTGAGATAAGTGCGAAAAGCGGCTGGCAGCATGTACTCAATGGGCCAAACGGAAAAGTCACCTCTACCTTGCTTAATGAACAAAAGAAAAGCTTAAATCGAAATGCGAGCGGTAACTTTGTTTTACCAGTTCGAGGTTCGCAAAGAGTGCCATTTTGGATTCATGTGCCGCAAGGGAAAGTTATGGATCCAGGTTTCTACAAAGGCGATTTTGAATTCATTGCTAATGGTGACTTCACCTCTGAACGTAATCAATTTCAATCATTAGATTACACTTTACCTGCATTTGTTCGAGCGCGTATCGAGCCGCAAAATAATGCTTGGATTTCGGTCGCGGGAACAAGCGTGTCGGTTGATATGGGCAATCTAACGAAACAAAATACACGCAAAATAGACGTTTATGTGCTGAGTAACGCGACAGTGCGGTTGGAAGTGGATTCAATAAACAATGGGTACCTGGTGAACACTCAAAAAGCAAGTCATAAAATTCCGTACACCACGTTCTTGCAAGGCCGAAAACTAGAGCTAGATACACCGACGATATTAAATACACGAAAAGGTAAACAGACTCGATTCAATATGGCCTTTCAAAACCAAGCTGTACCTGGTGCTGCTGCTGGCCAGTATGAAGATGAGATGACCATTAGTTTGATTGCCTACTGATTAAAGTAAGTTGAAACAATAAAAAACGCCGCAATCAATGCGGCGTTTTTTGTTCTTGCTGAGGATTACTGGATGTCCAATAGTTCCACATCAAAGATCAGTACACTTGCTGGTGGGATAGGGCCCGTACCGTTTTTACCGTAACCAAGTGTGCTTGGTACGAACAGGCGGATTTTCTCACCCACAACCATGTATTGCAGACCTTCTTGCCAGCCTTTAATCACTTGGTTTAGGCCGAATGTGATTGGCTCGCCGCGCTCTACAGAGCTATCGAAAACCGTGCCGTCGATCAGTGTGCCGTGGTAGTGCACCTTCACTTTGCTAGTCGCGGTTGGGTGAACGTCACCAGTACCTTTCTCAAGCACTAGGTATTGCAGGCCACTCTCTGTGGTAATTACACCTTCTTTCTTGCTGTTCTCAAGCAGGAATTCTTGGCCTTTCGCAAAGTTCTCGTCAGCCACTTTGTGGTTGGTCCAAGTGCGGTAGATAAAGAATGCCGCTAGGACGAAAATAATAAGAGGAAACAGAAATTTAGACACAGTAGCTCCTTGTCTTATTTTGGTTGTTTTAGCAGATAGTTGATGGTGTCAGCCATAGCTTCAACGGTTTCGTGACCGCCAGTGATCACTTGGTATTTACCGTTGACGATAAACGCTGGAACTGAGTTAATTTGACCACGAGTTGTGATCTCTTCTGCTTTGGTGATGTATTCAAACAGTTTTGCTTGCTGCGCGTCGCCTAGTTGGTATGGGCTTACTAGGTTGCGAGACTCAAATGCTTTCTCAACGGCCGCTTGGCGCTCATCTGCTGTTGCATCTGCACCCATTTGAACTGCCGAAAACAGCTCTTCCATAAATGCTTTGTCTGGTGTGCCGTTAACTTGCATTGCTGCTGTGTAGAAGATGATCGCGCTGATCTGTGCGCTCTCGTTAAAGGTAACGTGCATCTTCTCAACTTTTTGTTCTGTCAACGATTCAATCTGAGGAACGAACTGTTCCATCGTACGACAGTGGCCGCAAGTTAGAGAGAAAACTTCAGTAACTGGCGCTAGGTTGTATTCAGCAAGAGAAACAGGTAGCTCTTCGTACTGCTTCCCTTGTTGTGGCTGACTATTGCCGTTATCACAAGCTGTAAGGGCAAATACTGCCGCAAAAAGTGCAGCGCCTTTAGAAATAGTTTTAAACATGGGTCAGGCTCTAAATAGTAAAATTGTTGCTAGTTTATCGATTAACGGTATCGACGAAAACCATTAATACGGCTTGTTACACTAAAGTGAGACAATCGGAGAAAGTTTAGACAAAACATGGCTATGACGAGTCAATTAAAGGCTTCAATGCTTGAAAAAGCGAAGATTTCGACCGTTACAAAGCTCACTCTTGATAAGTGCAACATTGGTATTCTGCCCATCATCATTGATCAGGTTAGACAAATGAGAAGTGAAGTCAGAACTTTGGCACGATAGGTGCTTGGTAAATGGGATGAAATGGTAAAAAGCACTAAAGTTTGGACGATTTGAGCCGACACAGTGAACAGGAATTCATTCTACGTTGGTAACGGTATGAAGCATTGGTTTTTAGTTGCATGCGGCCTTTTAGCTGGATGCGGCAGCATTAATTCAGATATGGTTCCGGGCGGTAATATGTTGGATACCGCTCCTCGAACTAACTCAGAACTTAGACACCCAGAGTGGGGTTATGCGAAGTCTTACGCATCAACACCTCGCTATGTGGCTCAAGCACCGAGCACAATGGGAAAAAAGTCACAGGGCGTGACGTCACTGGAGATGTTTTTAAATAGGCATCAAATCGCCCACGAAACCATCAGTGGCGACCACCTTATGGTGCGTTTGAAAGAACAGGTACACTTCCAGACGGGCTCTGCGAGATTATCATCGCAGTCCGAAGACTGGCTACGCAATCTTGGGCATTATCTTGCCGGACGAACAGACGTTGATGTGGTCATTGATGGCCATGCGGACAGCACAGGCGCAGCTACCTTTAATGATTCACTGTCAGAGAAACGCGCTCGTGAAGTTGAAAAGCAATTGTTAGCCACAAGCTTGCCGCGCCAACGAGTCTTCTCACGTGGTTTTGGTGAGTATGTACCCCAGTGCAGCAATGCAACGGCAAGTGGTAAGGCGTGTAACCGCCGCGTGGAATTGATGTTGATTGTCGATCAGTAAATTCCCAATCTATTGAATTGAAATAAAAGAAAAGAGGCACCGTATGGTGCCTCTTTTACATCCGCCAATGTTCTTAGGGGGAACTAGGCAAATTCTTTTTCAATGTAAGCGACAATGTCTGAAGATTCGTAAAGCCATTGCGTTTCGCCATCTTTTTCAATGCGAAGACAAGGTACTTTCACGCGACCGCCACCTTGCTCAAGTGCTTCACGATGTACTGGGTCGTTTTTCGCATCACGTAATTCAATGTTTACGGATTGACGCTTCATGGCACGGCGAACTTTTACACAGAAAGGACAAGCTTCAAATTGGTATAGCGCGTAGTTCTTCGCTTTGTCATCAACGCTTTTTTGTGCCTCTGATGAGCGTTTAACGCCACGAGGGGAGAATACAGCGTTGAGAAGTAAGATGATTTTTCCCAAAATCCAACGGATAAACTTCATAATGATCCCTTGATGTTCAGTGGATGAGTGTCCTTGAATGTCATGCAACGAGCTATAAATTACAGGCTATATGTAACAGCCAAAGCAAGTCGTTGCATGAAAGGAGGTAGTCTATCAGGTGTTTGGTTCTGACAAAACCATGTTTTTTATGAGGAAAATAGGCGCTTTATCCAGCTAATTAGCCCACTGGCTTTTGCTGGGTTTGCTTCTTTACCGAGGTAAAAGCTCTGCATTAAGTCGGTACGGAAAGCATCGAGATCCATACGCTTGATCACTAACTCGTGTTGCAGAATGTTTTGCGTTTGCTCAGCATGGTCGTGCGCAAGGCTAAAGTCCATGTTGAGATAACCTTGAGTATACAACCACAAATGTGTCACCAGAACGAGGTCTTCAGCGGACTGGTTAGTGAACTTTTCTGCGTGCTCCTCACCTAGCGTGTCACTCAAGACTTGCTGCATGTGATGAGTCGACGTGGCGTGCTGCTCATAGAGTGCACTGGCTTCAATGTGAGATTTGGTTAAAAGCCCGAGTAGATGCAGCGCAGGGGCTGTCTCAGGCTTATTTTCACATACTCTAATGAACAATGGGGCTTGTTCCTTTGTCCAACGTCGCCTTGCTGCTTTGTGCTCGTTAACGAAGGGAATGTTTGTGAACCCCATTTGTTGGATCAGTTCATTAAGAGGCGTCATTACTTTGCAATTCCTTCACCGTCACTTCGACGTGTTGTTCGTTAATATCAACGAAAATAGAGGTGCCGGTAATCATAACAGATAGACTAGTGCCGCGGTCAAGGTGCTGTGAAATCAAGTCGATAGCGTCGTAATCTAGACTTGCCACATCCACTGGAAGCATGCCAAATTTGCCTGCCATTTTATCCCACCAAACCGATGCTTTCGTATTGTACGTGTACACCTTCACATGCTTAGCAAGGCGTGATGCTTTCTTGATGCGGTCTGGTTCTGGCTCACCGATTTCAATCCAGTGTGTAATGGATTGATCATCTTCAACGCGCCACAAGTCCGGTTCTTCTGTCGTAGAAAGGCCCTTAGTAAACTCAAGTTCTTTTTGGGCATTCAAACAGTAAGCTAAAATGCGCGCTAACATGCGCTGTGGTTTTTCTGAAGGGTGTAGGGCAATGGTCAGGTTTTTTGAATCGTAGTAATCGTTGTTCATATCGGAGATCGCGATACGAAACTTGTATATCGTCGGTTTAAGAGCCATAAGAGTGATCAATAATTTGAGGGCAAAAAAATAGCCAGCTAAAAAGCTGGCTACCATATCAAAATCTTAAAAGGATTAAACTAGAGTGATTTTCTCAGCTTGTGGACCTTTTTGACCTTGAGTGATTTCGAATTCTACTTTCTGGCCTTCAACAAGAGTACGGAAGCCGTCACCTTGGATTGCAGAGAAGTGAGCGAAAACGTCAGGACCGTTTTCTTGTTGGATGAAGCCGAAGCCTTTAGTTTCGTTGAACCACTTAACTGTACCAGTAGCTTTGTTAGACATGTTTATTTCCTAAATATCTAATTTTATGTAAATCTTCGCCTAATCGGCGCTTATAGCGTGGAAAAATAAATTGCTATTGCGTACCACAGGACGGGGGAATTACGAGTAATCCAACGAAATGTGAAAACAAAGAACTTTCTTTCTAGCCGTGTTCGAGTCTAGGTTAATTACGGGTATAGTCAACATTTATTGCTCTATCAAAGGCAAATATTTGTATCTAGTCACTTTTTATACAGTGTTTTTTTGATGAAATTTCAAATAAATGACGTTGATGTGAAGTTTTTGAAGAATAAAATGAAAATAATTCTACAAATTTGACTATTTTATCTAATTATTGTCCAATCTGGTTCGACCATTACGGAGGATCTATGGGAAAGAAAAAACTCAATCCTCAGCCAAATGAATTGAATCAAGATACCGAGTTTGGCAGAGGGGAAATCAAAGACAACGCACTTAAAGCGGTCGTCACTAGTCAACTGTTTAGAACGCGAGTTGTGAAAGCCAAAAAAGGCAAAGGCAGCTTCAACCGGAAAGCGAAGCATAGAGGCAAAGAGCCCTATTCAAAGTTCTCACTAAAGTGGATTTTGAATAGGGCTTTTTTCTTGTCTGAAGGTAATGGCGAAGCGGTGTTCTAGCGTTCTATTTTTGGCGAGTAAATCGAGTAGGCTGTAATTTGTCCTGCGACGATGGCTGAGAACATGAACAGCGCTGAGAGACCAATACTCGGAATCGGAAGGATCGATTGTTCAAATACCGACTGACTCGCACTGACCAAGACGCGACTGCCTGGAACCAGAATAATGATGCCCTGAACAATGTAGATAGAACCGGTCAGCTCCATCTTTTTCGCAATCCATGTGCCGTAAAGTGTAATTAGAACGGTCGTTACCCAAGTTCCAACCACCCAGCCACTTTCGAAGCCGAGATAAAATGGCCCCCACATCCCCAGCATCGCGACAGGTAGCCCAAGCAGTATATCAATAGGACGGGCGTTAAAAATCACACCAAGACATGCTGAAATTAAGAACAAGCCGCTAATGTGCATCCAGATCGGAATTTCATTGGTGTAAGCAATAGACTGAGCTTGTCCCCAAATCGCTTCGCCAATGTTCAGACCCATCGTGATACCAACAAACAGTTTGATCAGCGTGAGAGCGCATTGTCCCAATAAGCTAGTGCCCGAAACCAAATCATTAAACGCCAAACATTCGAGTGAATTAGCGATGGAGAGGCCGGGGACGAATAAGACAATCGTCGCGATACATAGCGCCCAAACAGGGATCGGAAGTCCAGTGCTAGATAGATAAGCGACAATAATGCCAGTGAACAACGCAGCGATAAACTCAACCGCAATTGCACGTCTCGCTCGGCAAACTTGCTGACATCCCCAGACCATAAAACCGAGAATAAAAGCAAAGCCGACCGCCTCTAAGGTGCTGCCAACCAGCATCAAGTACGCGGGCGGAATGCCCATGTTTGCCAACGCTATAACCCACGACGGATAACCAGCAGGTTCTGGAACGGGTTCGCTACTCGGTTGGTTGATACGGATGATGGTATTCGCGAGCAAGCTGAGGTTAATTGATGCCGGCTTGAGGCGCTTGAGCACGACAGCGTTGTTGTCATCAGGAAACTGATAGTTGATCGCGGTGGGTGTAGCTTGAATCATCACATCTACGCCATGTTTTTGCGCGTAGTGTTGAGTGTATTTCTCTACTTTGTAAGGCGCACAGCCACTACGATGCAGCGTATCGCCAATTTCGACGATTTTGTTAATTCTATATTGAGAAGGCATGGCGAAAGCGAAAATTTCGGGTCACAAAAAAATTGCGCGTAAGTTAACAAAGTGATTCTTATCGAGCGAATAATCATTACTTTTTTTATGTGATTTTGTGGGCTGTGTCAGGTGTTTTTACGCGCAATGATAAAACCTAAGAAAGCAGAATGTATTTATCGCACTTTTATCCATATAAATTTCATAATAATTCGCGATGGATTAATAAAATATTATGGTAATAAAGTACCGTTTTGCAGCACAAAGGTACTAATTTAGATTCATATCAATAAGAGTCACTTCCCATCATTAAAAGCTCTGCTATACCTTTAGTTCGAATTAAGTCTTAGATAATACTTTCGGATAGGTTGGCGAGAAGTAGGTATGGCTCTCATACGTTATAGTACTTATGGTTGGAAAAGCGCAACATTTGGCATCGCTCTGATGATCGTGAGTGTGTTTTACAGCGCCGCATCCCAAAGTCATGAGACCAAACAAGGTACCTTGATTGTTGCCAATTCCAAAGCTTGGAAACCATTCTCTTATCTTACTCCAGACGGCGAGCCACAGGGCATTTTGATTGATTTCTGGCGTGAGTACTCTGTTCGCAATGATGTGCACGTTAAATTCCTTCTGCTTGATTGGGAAGAGTCTTTACTCGCTGTGAAGGAGGGGCGTGCAGACGTTCATGCGGGGCTAATATATTCCGAAGCACGAAGCCAGTACTTGAATTTTGGTACGGTGATCATGCCCATTGATACCCAGCTTTACGTGAATAAAGATGTGTTTGGTTTGGACATCAACTCAGTGCTTGAAGGCGAATCTGCGATGGAAATTGGCGTAGTTCGTGGTGGATTCGAAGAGCATTTTATTCGTAAACGTTACCCAAACGCGGCGTTAAAGCTCTATTCGAATAATGATGCAATGTTAGATGCGGTGGCAAAAAAGAAAGTCTTCCTCTTTGTTGCTGACACTCAAGTGTCGAACTTTTACATGGCCACGACACCCGAGCCTGTGGCTTTTTTACCTGCCGTTCATCTTTACAGCAAAAACTTACGAGTTGCCTCGGGAGAGGGCAGCCCTAAATCGATTGATGAGATCTCCAGGAACTTTGAGAGAGTGATGGAAGCGGATAAAGATCGCATACTCAGTCGTTGGATTCATATCAAAACCGTTTATCCGGCCTATCTGGCGCCCTTGGCCGTGTTCGCTTTGGTTATTGCCGCCATGTTCCACATCTTCTCACTTAAAAGAACGGTGGCGTTGCGAACTCGACAGTTAACTTTAGCCAACCAGCAGTTGTTTGAGTTGACTCTGACAGACCCTCTTACCAAGCTTTATAACCGACGTCATTTGATTGAAAGGTTGTCGACATTAAGCACAGTAAAAAGAGACCTGACGGTGATGGTGTTTGATATTGATGACTTCAAATCCATCAATGATCAATTTGGTCACTTGGCTGGAGATCAAGCAATCGTTGCTGTTGCGAATACCGCGAAATCGGTGACCGATGAAAAGGTGACATTAGCTCGAATTGGCGGCGAGGAATTTGCGTTGGTGAGTGTGTCACTATCGGCAAAAGAAGCCCAAACGCTGGCGTGTGAAATCTGTACTCACGTTAATCAAATGCCAATCCCATTAGATGGTCAGAACATTCATGTGAGCATCAGTCTTGGTTGCGCGTATTATCCTAAGTTTGATGAGACGCCAAGCCTGCAAGATGCTGATCAACTTATGTATCGTGGAAAAGCCAGCGGCAAGAATCGCGCGGTGTTTCAAATCATCAACAGAAACAAAGTGGAACCATTACTTCGTAAAGCTCAGTAAAACTTTGAGCGAGCTCTCGCTGACCTTCATTCTCTCCTTGCTATACTGATTTGAACTCCCTGTTTTTATTGTCATTTCTGACGCGAATAGTGTTGGATTTGAGTGTCGAGGACGGTTATGCGTACTGCTTTGTTATCTCTATTGTGTTGGTCCATTTCATTTACTGCTGTGGCTGAAAGTGCTTTTGATATCGTTCAAAAGTCAGATCAAGCAATGCGCGGTGATTCCAGTTATACCGAATCTACAATGGAGATCATTCGTCCTGATTGGACTCGGTCGATGACCATGAAGAGTTGGACAAAAGGGACGGATTTGTCTTTGGTGTTGGTTACGGCGCCAGCCAAAGATAAGGGCAGCGCTTCTCTAAAACGACAAAGAGAAATGTGGAATTGGGTGCCGAGTATTGAACGAGTCATCAAAATTGCGCCATCTATGTTGAGCCAATCGTGGATGGGCTCAGACTTCACCAACGATGACTTAATCAACCAGTCTTCTATCGTGGTCGATTATCAACATCAATTGAAAGGCGAGGATACGTTTGATGGCGACAAGGTTTGGGTGATAGACGCCGTTGCAAAGTCCGATGCTCCTGTGGTTTGGAGCAAAGTAACGTTGTGGATTTCCAAATCGACCTACCTACAGCGCAAAGTAGAATTCTACGATGAGTTTGATGAGCGAGTGAACGTGATGACGACCTATGACGTGAAAGAGCTCGGGGGGAG
Source organism: Vibrio sp. K4 (assembly GCF_051122595.1). Taxonomy (NCBI): domain Bacteria; kingdom Pseudomonadati; phylum Pseudomonadota; class Gammaproteobacteria; order Vibrionales; family Vibrionaceae; genus Vibrio; species Vibrio sp. K4. The sequence continues at coordinate 2,130,561 of NZ_CP178578.1, read as the reverse complement.
AAAATTGGCGACCAGAATGGAAATGCAGCCGCTTGATAAGCCAGAGAACAAAACCGTACTCATTACTCACCAAGCACAGTTTGATTTCGATATCGATGACAGTTTCTTCTCTCAGCAACAGATGAAATTGCTGCGCGACTAAGTTTGGGTAAATGAACGGCTAAAAGAAGAAACGGACAATCAAACATCAACGGAAGGAAGCGAATCAATGCTTGTGAAACTGGCTTGGCGAAACCTCTGGCGACAAAAACGCAGGACACTACTGACGGCGTCTGCGTTGGCATTGGTGCTGTTTCTTTCGCTTATTACGCGAGCGTTTCAAGAAGGCAGTTATACGTCCAATATCAAAAATGCCGCCAAGTTTTATACGGGTCTGATTCAACTGCAAAACCCCGAGTTTGGTGACTCTTCCAGCATTGATGATGTCTTGCCGCAAACCAACACCTTCATTTCAGCGGCGAAAAACAATCCCAATATTGATGTGGTATTACCTCGGGTAGAATCTTTTGCTCTAGCTGCAAAAGACGAACGCTCAAAAGGCGTGATGGTACTAGGCGTTGAGCCTGAAGCGGAAGATCGGTACTCCAATATCAGTGACAAATTGATTGAGGGAAGCTACATCCAATCAGTGCAGAAATCAGTGCTAGTCGGTGGTGGTTTAGCCAATTATTTGCAACTCAAGGTAGGCGATGAATTGGTGCTTTACGGTGCCGGGTATCGAGGACAGACCGCGGCAGGTTTGTATCAAATCTCGGGCATTCTTCATTTTCCTTTGCAGCAGCTTGATTCTCAGTTGGTCTACATGCCGCTCGATACTGCGCAAAGCCTGTATTCATTGGATGACCAAGTCACCGCATGGGTTTTAAATACGGAGAGTTTAAGAGACTTACCTAATACCGTTGAACAGCTTAAAGCCGAGTATGGCAAAAATGTCGCCGTGAAAGATTGGAAGGAGCTGTCGCCAGAGATGGCACAACAAATCGCCTTGGATAAAGCGGGCGGTATTTTCTTAATTTACATTCTCTACGGTATTGTTGGTTTTGGTTTGTTCGCGACAATCTTGATGACGACATTGGAACGCCAGCGCGAGTTCGCCGTCATGCTGGCAACCGGAATGCTGCGTTCCAAGCTCGTCCTTTTGCTCACGATAGAGTCTCTGTTTATGTCCGTCATTGGCATCTTTATTGGGCTTATTGTGAGTGCCCCTGTGTTGGGGTATTTCTACTTTAATCCAATCGAAATTACCGGCGATGCTGCCAAGCTCATGCGCGAAAGTGGTTTTGAACCTATTGTGCCTGTTTCGCTCGACCCACACTTACTGCTCAATCAAATCGCCGTCGTGCTGTTCATTCTTTTATTATGTCTGCTTTACCCAATGGTTCGCATGCTTCGAATGCCCATTGCGGCAGGGTTAAAAGGAGGTGCTCATGCTGGTTAAGTTGGCTTGGCGTAACTTGTGGCGCAACAAGTTGAGAACCTCAATCATGCTCGGAGCTATGGTATTTGGCTTGATGGGCGTGGTTGCCATGATGGGATTCATGAATGGCTTGGTCGATAGCATGATTAAGAACGCCATCTCTTGGCAAACCAGTCATTTGCAGATCCAGCAAAAGTCCTACTTAGTCAATCCAGAGCTAAAAGATGTGATTCCCGATGCGGAAAAGATAAGCAAAGTGTTGGCGAGTAACCGAGAAGTGAAAGCCATTTCTGAGCGATTTCTAGCAGATGGCATGATAGCGTCGGCGCGCAGCACTCGTGGTATTCGCATCAACGGCGTTAATATCGAGCAAGAGCAAAACATCACGCCACTCTCGAAACATATTGTTGACGGAGAATGGCTGAGCGAAGAAGGCAGAAATCCGATTTTAGTATCGAGCAAGATAGCTGAGCGATTAAAGCTACGTGTCGGCTCCAAAGTGGTACTTACTCTGTCTGATGTGAACGGAGAGGTTGCAGGGGCGGCGTTTCGTGTTCGAGGTATATTCAAAACACCATCGACAGGGTTTGATGACGGGAATGTTTACGTCCGAAAAGCGGATCTTGAAAAGGTAGCGGGGCTGAGTGGCACGCACGAAATTGCGATACTCCTTACTTCTAATAACGATGCTGAGCTCAAGCAGTTACTGGCGTTCACTCACTCTATTTTGCCGCCGGAAAGTAAAGGCTTGCTCAGTGTGAGACCTTGGCAGGAGATCCAGCCTTTGCTCTCTACCATGATGAGCACGATGGATGTTTCCAACCAAGTGACGCTCGTGGTGTTTGTGCTGGCGATGACCCTTGGCATCATCAATATCATGCTGATGTCGGTGTTTGAACGCACACGAGAGTTCGGTGTGTTAATGGCTGTCGGCATGCAAAAACACAAGATACGCTTGTTGATTGTTTTTGAAACCTTGTTCCTCGGATTAAGCGGTTGTGCGCTTGGGTTGCTCGGGAGTGCAATTATGCTCAAGGTGCTGAGTATTACCGGATTGTCGCTGGCTGGCATGGCAGAGGGGCTAGGGGCTTATGGCGTGGATACCTTGCTTTATCCACGGGTATCGATAGCGGAATATCAAATGATCATTGTCGCGATTTTTGTTGCCAGCTTTATCGCAGCCCTGTATCCCGCACGACAAATTTTGAAGCATCGACCTGTGGATGCCATGGCGGAGAAAAGCTAATGACCATCAAACTACAAAACCTAACTAAGATTTACAACGCCGATGGTGATTACCCTGTGCACGCAGTGCAGTCGGTAGACTTGGAGATTAAGCAGGGTGAATTTGTTGCGATCATGGGACCATCTGGTTCGGGAAAAACGACGTTGCTGAACATGATTGGCGGTATTGACTCCCCAAGCTCTGGCAAAGTGGAAATCGACGGCTGCATGATTTCATCAATGTCAGAAAAAGAGCTGATTGCCTATCGTCGCGATAATATAGGCTTCATCTTCCAAGACTACAGTTTGTTACCTGTGTTAACCGCGCTTGAGAATGTGGAATTCGTCATGCAGCTGCAAGGTAAAACCGAGCGAGAGTGTCGTGAACGTGCGACGTCCTTACTTGAACAAGTGGGATTGGCGGAACAGATGAATAAGGTGCCAGGTAAGATGTCCGGCGGACAGCAGCAGCGTGTTGCGGTTGCTCGTGCTTTAGCGCCGAAGCCTCGTTTTGTCATGGCCGACGAACCTACTGCCAATCTGGACGCCAAAAGCACCGGGGAGTTGCTCGACATTATGGAGCAACTTAGCGAACAAGAGGGAACGACGTTTATCTTCTCGACCCATGATCCGCGAGTGATAAAACGTGCACACCGAATTATCGTGTTTGAAGACGGTCGTTTAGCGCGTGATTTCAGTAATATTGATAATCGTGCAGAGAGGTCGCATGCATAGAGCTGTTTCCTATTTGTCTGCGACTTGCACTAAAGCTCTCCGATTACATACTTGCTCGCCAAGAACGAACATAAATTCAGTGTTTATTAAGGCGTTAAGTCTTTCATTGCTTAGTCTTCAGGCAGGTTCTGCCTTGTCTGCTATTCCCGGGTTAGAGCCGCAAAAGTCATGGGATTTGGATGGCTATATCAAATACATGGCAACCTACAGTATTCCTGATGGAACTGATAATACGTTCGATAACCTGATACACAATCGACTTAACTTTGAATACCGTTTTTCCTCTAGCTGGCGTGTGAATGTTGGGCTACGAAATCGAGCACTTTGGGGCGATTCTACCGACTTTCCTGGCTATGCCGATTTGGTTGCGTTGGATTCTGGTTACATGGATTTAAGCAAAAACTGGCATGAAGATGATGTGGTCATTAACAGTCAGCTTGATCGTCTATATCTCACTTGGCAGCAAGATGACTGGGGAGCGCAACTAGGGCGCTTTCGTATCAATTGGTCGATGAATACGATATGGAATCCAAACGATATCTACAATGCGTATTCGATTTACGACTTTGACTATGAAGAGCGAGCAGGCACGGATGCGGTCATGCTGAGCAGAAAGCTGGGCTTTGCCGATGGGGTAGATTTGGTGTTTTCACCAGCTCGTCAGTCAGGACAAGACAGTGCCTCACTGCGTTACTTCGCCAATCAATCGGGATGGGATTATCAGTTTATTGCAGGGCGAGCTCGGATGGATTACGTACTCGGCGCTGGTTTTGCAACGGATGTGTTTGATGCGGGTTTTCGTGGAGAGCTCACGTGGTTTGATCCCATTGATCCAGAATTTAAGGGTGAACCGACCAAAAAGACCACGGTTGCCAGTATCGAATCGGATTACAGCTTTGGCGGCAAACGCAGCTGGATGGGGCGTGCAGCGTGGTTATTTATCTCTGAACCTCAAGATGCATCAAGCGCATTGGCGTATTTGAATCTTCCTCTCGATGCAAAAACGTTGAGCTTTACACGAAATACATGGTATGCCGATGTGAGCTTTGACTTAACGCCTTTAAACCGCGTCACGCTCTCAACAAGTTACTACGACGATCATTCCTATTTCCTTGGGATATCGAGTAACTACTCCCTTGCTAATGACTGGCAATTGCTCACGGTAATCCAAAGCTTTAACGGTAGCAGTGGCAGCTTGTTTGGCGAAGTACCTGCGACTTTGTTGTTTGCTAATATTAAATACAGTTTTTAAATATATGTTTTAAAAGTGAATTTATTTAACTGTTAGTAAGTGAAACTCTTCTATCAACTCTGATGTAAATACGATACTGAATGTTGCTCCATAAATACCAACCCGCTCACGCTTTGACAGTTGAGTGCAGGGTTGATATGAAATTAAATGCAATTTCTTGGTAAAGCTAAAAAGCCTTGTCTACACTCAACGTAAAACGAATGTTATTCGTTGGGTGGCATATTGATTGAGCCACGGAGAAAAGTAGCCAAAGAGCTACACCAGTAAAGTTGGCTGATAAGGACGGGGAAATGAACAACGAGTGTTTTGCTAGGTCCCGAGGTGTCACGGATGAGATGCCAATGAAAGAAACGTTTTCTACAGGTAAAGATCCTTATGCACATTACCTAAAAGACATCGTGGGGATTGATTTACTCTCTCGAGAAGATGAACGGCATTATGCCAAACTCAATCGAGCGGGGGATAAAGAAGCGCGCGAGGTGATGATCGAATCTAATTTGCGTTTAGTGGTGAAGATTGCCAAAAGCTACTTAAAGCGTACTGGCAACAACTTCACGCTGCTTGATTTGATTGAAGAGGGCAACATTGGCTTGATCAAAGCCATCGACAAGTATGATCCTGAGCCGGGTTATCGCTTTTCAACTTACGCAGTGTGGTGGATTCGCGAAAACATTGAAGCGGCATTAATGAACAACGGTCGCACGGTGCGTTTGCCTGCTCACGTTTGTAAAGAGATAAATAGCCTTGCGTCGAAAAAGCATGATGCGAGCAAAACCATGAGCAAAGACATTTCGATTTCAGAGTTGTCCCATTGTTCAGGTGTAAAGGTAGAGCGTGTTGATGAGTTAGTCGCGTTGAGTGGCTTTATCGATGTTTCAACAACTGTTGACCTTAATCATGCGCCATTTGTGCTCGAACAGTGCGAAAGCGAATACACAACAGATCCACAGCAAGATTGCGAAGACCATTGCTTTACTCAAGCACTGGAGCACGTCGTTAACACATTGCCTGTGAAGTTACAGCAAGTGCTGATTCATCGCTTCGGCTTGTTTGAACATAATGTGAAAACATTAGCTGAAGTCGGTGACTTACTGAATGTCTCTAACGAACGCGTGAGACAAATGCAGAAAGAGGCGGTAGAACGAATACAAAAACGTCTTCAGTTTGATGGATGGGTTTGAGACCGATAAATAGCTTCTAAAAAGCCAGCGTCATTGCTGGCTTTTTTCTATTTGCGTATTGTTCAGTTGGTCTTTGCTTGCTCTTCGGCAAACAGCAGTAACTCAAGTTGTGCTTTCGCGGAGGGTTCGAGTGTCCAGATGCTCAACATGCGGTTAAGGGCAGCTCGATACACTTTGCTCTTGAGTAAGAAAGCGAGGGTGCTCGTGTAGTTGTTCACCACTTGAGTTTGTGTTGCCACTAGCTCCGCTTTGTTTGCGATGTCGATTTGCTCGAGATTGAAATTAGGCAAAAATGCACACTCGTACCACACTTTGACAATCTCGCGGATTTCGAGTTCTTCTTCAGGCACATCAAAGTCCTGTAATGCGTGGTTTTCCGGTATCGCTGATAAATAAACCACATCCAATTTGTCAGCAACAAATGTATACATCTGAATCCTAAATACCTCTAAATCTCGGTCGAATCATCTCTCTGGTTTATATCTTTGTCAATTGTATCTGTCTGATTAAAGAGTTAATTGTGAATAAGCGCCACAGTATTAACTTAAGCTGTTTAAGTATTTGTCTGTTAAGCCAAAATATTTCAAGTTGCCGTCTGGCTCTAATACCAAACTCATGTTCGAAGTGGCGATCAAGCCCGGATCGTTGGTAGAGAACACCACGGTTTTGTTTAGCAATTTATCGGTGAACAAGCGGTTGAAGTACTGGGCATTTTCTTGCTCAGCGCCATTAAATGGCTCATCGATGATGATCAGTGATTGCTCACAGCTTCCAAGCCCCAGCGCGAGGCGCAATTTCTGTTGAATACCGTTAGGTAAATTCTTGCATTTATCTACGCTTAGCTGAGTGTTCAATCCTTCTGGCAACCACGCATCGAGTTCGAAAAAGCTCACCATCTCTTGCATCTTTTCTGTAGGGATGAGTCCATTATGCAAGATGAAGTTAGTCTCCAGAGAGCCTTCAAAAATATGCAAATTAAACGGGATGTAGTTAATCGAGGTCCGGTAGCGATAACTGTTGAACTGTTTGATGTTGTAGCCGTCTACCGACACTGCGCCTTGGTATCTATCCTCTAAACCCGCAAGAATGGAGATTAGCGTGGTTTTGCCGCAACCAGTCGGTCCACAAATCACCACCTTCGCCCCTGGGGCAATTTTAAACCCGAGATTGGTTAAGCCCGTTGCCGCGCCAGTGTAGCGATGGCTTACACCGCTGCCGACAATGCTGCCTTGGAACAGGCGAATAGGGGGGCTTTTCTCTAACGTTAGCTTGTCGTCATTCATTGCCATAAGGTTGTTGATTTGCGCAGAGGACGCCTTGATGGATTGGAATTTGGATATGGAGTTGTAGATACCCATTATCGGACCTAACGCCTTCCAGACTAAAATTACGGTTGCAAGCATGGCACCAGCGTCAGACGTTCCATCCATTACACCAATAACCGCGGTCACGATACTTGCGGTACCTATCACCTGAATCAAACTGCCACCTGCGGCTTGAACCTTGCTGTTGGTCACCGCAACGTTCTCTGCGTCGTTGGTGCTTTGCATGTGTGAAGCACTGAAGCGAGATTGAATAACGCGCAACAGTGGTAAGCCTTGGATGGTTTTGATGCCGCGAAGAATCTCATTCCATTGGTAAGAAACCATGGCGTTAGCACGTGAGCTCTTAGACGTGGCTTGTGAATAGATGTAACGAGAATAAACACAGAACACCAACATCAGAATCAAACCCGCCATGACGACCAATGCAGCGGTTCCTGACATGATGGCAATCGCGACAATGAACACGATAACAAACGGCATGTCGAAGTAGCTCAAGGTTGACTCTGCCGTTACTAATCGGCGGAATGTGTCGATGTCTTTTAAACGCGCCAACTGAGAAGACACGCCGGCGGTGGATGTCATCGCATACGGGAGCCATAGCAGTTTGGATATAACCGCTTGAGAAATGTGCACCGCCAAATCCTTACCTGACGTGGCAATGATGTTGACCCGCATTTTCTTAAAAAAGTATTCCGAGAACCCCACAATCACCGCAAACAACGTGAGCCAATAGAGCGTGGCTTGGGAGCTAGACGTCAAGGCGAAGTTGTACACACTCATAATAAAGAAGGGTTGGAGCGCGCCCAAGATACTGATCACGAAGCTCAGAATAATCAGGCTTTTGAGTTCATTGTTGTAGCGATAAAACGCGTATTTAATCCAGTTACTGCGGTCTTGAGATTCTGGTGGCGGCTCTCGGAACAAGCGCGAGTATTCGCTGATCGAGACCAACAAACACGGCTTTTTGCAGAGCGGGTATTCAATGGTATTGTTATTGGTGTAATCAAACAGGATCAGTTTGCCGTCTTTAGTGCCCAAGAAAATCGCAGTGAGGTTTTCGATCTCGATAAAACAAGGATGAGGGTGCCCCTCGATGTGTTCCAATGTTTTTAATTTGGTGACGTCACAACGGTAACCAAGGCGTTCAATGGTGGCGATAAAACTGTCGCTGTCTTTTGGTTTAGGGATAAAAGCGTCACTGAGGATAGAAGGCGTGCCTTCCCATTCAAGCGCAATGAGGGTGTAAGCTAAACCACGAATCAAAGGTGACTGATTGTATCGCTCGTCATAACTGCGAGCCTCAAAGTCCAACAAGCGCTGAGGGACATTATTAAAATCAACCAAAATGCTCATTGGTCACCTCCGGTAAGTTTGACGCGTTTGAGGCGATGATTGAGTTTGTCCATCTTATTGCTGACGATGATGAGGATTTTGTCGTTGGCGCGATAGGCGGTACTGGTCAAAACCAATCGAGCAAAGTCGTCATCATAAACACAGTCGATGTCGTCGAAGATCAACACACGTTTGTTCGCAAGTAAGGCACGCACCAGCAACAAGGTATAAGCGACTTGGCGTGAGAATGGGTTGCGTAAATGTCCTTTAAGCTCGGTGTAAAAACCAGCGGGCAGGGCATCGATTTGTGCTTTTATGTTCATGGTTTCGCAAAGCGCAAATGCGGTGTTGTTTAAGCTCGGGCGGAAACAAGTCAAGTTGTCGATGATGGTGCCTTCGACGAACGAACTGGTTTTGTCGACCATGAGCACGCTATTACGCCAGACGTTGTAGTTGACATCATCGAGCGGTGTCTCGTTGATTTGGATATCGAGCTTGCTGTCGGTGTTTTGCCGCGTAATGCAGTTGGCGAGGTGGGTTTTGCCTGCGCCGCTTTTCCCTGTTAGCAAGTAAGCCTGACCGCGTTCAAACTCGATGCGTTGTTTTTCCGAATACTTCACCGAGATGCGCTCGACTTCTGTCGTGTCATTTTGTTGTTCTACAGACGCAGCAAGCTCAAGCAGTTCGGCGATACGTTGAATATGAAGCTTGTTCAACTCCCAGCGGCTCACCGTGCGCATCACTTGTTGGTAAGGGGCGAAGTAGCGGTTGGTAAGCATGATGATGGCTGCCATGATGCCTTGGCTAGATTGCATGTTGATAACTGCCGTTGCCAAAACCACCACCACACAAGCGATGGAGAGCTGTTGTATGAGCGAAAGGATAAGGCTGAAGTTTGATTCGATTTGCTCGTATTTGATGTTCTCGACTTCACGTTCTTCCACCATTTGTGTCATCAAGCTCTCAACGCGATATTCCATATTGCGTGCTTTGATATCGAGTGGGCTAGAGATGATCTCGATGATTTTTGAGGTGGTTAAGCCTTCGATATCGGATTTGTTTTCTAGGCTGTTGATCTTTTGCTTGGAAAGGCTGAGTGCGAACATTGCTAAAACGATGGAGGCGAGCAAGATGGTCACCCCTGCCCAGATGTTGATCAGACCGATAATCAGAATGGTCAGTATGCTGACGGCAAGGTTGATCAATGCCCGTACAGATTCTCCGCCAAAGAAGGATTTAATCTCTGGAATGGTAGCAATTCGCTCTAGGTATTCACCGGGTTCTAGGCGACGAAACTTCGATATCTCAGCCAAACAGATGGATTGAAACACCTTGTTGGTTAAGTTGGTTTCGAACTGCTTCATGATCACCGACGAAATCTTCTCTTCCTGATTCTTTAAGTGATAGTCGAGGAAGATGGTGATCAAGATAATGGCAAACAGAAGAAACAGCGTGTCTTTCGCTTGGTTAGGTAAAACACGGTCAAAGATAATCAGAATCGAAAAGGGCAACACTAAACCAAACAGTGTTGAGATGACCGTTGAGAAAGTCAGGTAACACTTGTCAGCAAAGTTAATCCTTTGGGAAAAATGCTCAGTTTGCATTGCGACCTCCTTTCTTAATCGATGGTTTGGAGAGAAGGTGTTTTGGAACTAAGTCTTGATTGCTTCTGCCTTCGATATCACTCATCAACTGCATGATGCTTTCGATGGATTGCAACGACAGCATGCCTTTGATTTGCTCAAGTTTGATCGATTCAATGATGTAGTCATAGCGCGCGCTCTCGTAATCACGTAGTGCGCTAAACAGTTTACTTTCCGCTGCCAGTAAGTCGGTAATGGTTCGCGTACCAAGTTGATAGGCGCGTTGAATTCCTTTGTAGGAAGCGTAGTTGGCTCGGATAATGTTCTCGTAACTGCTAATAGCTCGGGAGAAGTCATTAATGTTGAGTACCGAGGTGTTAACGCTATTGCGCGTCGTGAACAACGAATCTTGGTACAGCAGCTCGGTTCGCTCGATGGCAGTTGATGATTTTTGATAACCGTAGTAATCCGAACCGCCGGAGAAAATCGGCACATTCAAGTTCAAACCGACGCTGGTGGAATTACTGTCCCCTGTTGCGGTGGGGTCGGTTCGGTCATAGTTGTTCGCGTCGTCGTAACGGTAACTGGCAGAAAGCGATACGGTCGGCACAAAGTTTGAACCGCTTTCTTTCAAGCCTCTTCGGCTGCGTTCTACGGTTTTCTTCGCAACCAATAAATCGTTATTGAGCTTCAAAGCTTGTTCAAGAATCGCGCGTTGTTCGGATTCGCTGATTTCCGCCAAGGGCACGCTTTCGTAGATGTCCTGCGATGGGGTGACTGGATATTGAACTTGAATCTCTAAACCGTTCAATATCACACGTCGATCTTTCTCTAAGGTTCTTAAGCGGTTGGCAATGCCTTCTTTCTGAGCAATTACCTCATACAACTCGCTCGCCGCAGTGTTGCCGAGCTCCACGTTGCGACGCATTTGGCGCTCACGTGTTTCAGACGATTTAAGCTCGACTTTGGTAGCTTTGATTTGCGCGTTATTTTTCAGGTACTCGAAATATTGCGTCGCGATTTCAGAAATGGTGCTCTGGATTTTGTTCTCGTGCTTAATTTCTTCAATGTTGAAATCAAGCTTTGCGGTGCCGTATTTGAAGATGTCGCCAAGGTTAAACACCGATTGCGATAAAGACACGCTGTAGCTGTTTGAGTTGTAGCTAGAACGCGTATCCGGTGTTCCAGCTAATATGGTCTCATTTTCATTCCATGTGGTATCAGCAGCACCGTTTAAAGAGGGCAGAAACTTAGAGCGGCTAATGTCGATGTTGTATTCGTTTTCTTCCACGCCTTTATCACTAGCGCGTAGAGATAAATTGTTTTTCAAGCCGAGTTTGACCGCCTCAAGCAAGGTGGTCGCCATTGCTGAAGGAGCATTGCTCAATGTAAGCGCTGCCAATACGCAGCTAGTTAAGTTTCTGTACCGCCACATACTTGTTGATCACCTTGATGATTTCGTCGTTTTTATAAGGTTTGCTGATCACGTAATCCATTCCAGCTTCGATACAAGCTTGGTGTTCATTACTGCTGGTCAATGCTGTCGCACCTATGATGGTGCAAGGGTTTTGTCCGCTTTCTTGTTCATATTGTCGAATGCGTTTGGTTGCTTCAATACCGCCCATGCCTGGCATGATGCAGTCCATAAAAATGATGTCGGAGCGCTGATTCATGAAGTGCTGAACAGCGTCTGCGCCATCGCCAACGGTGTCGGCTTCGTATTCTTGCTTGCTCAAAATACGTTTGAGTAGAATCTGTTGAACACGGTCATCTTCCACAATTAGGAATGAGCTGTTCTCCATCTGATCTTCAGAGGCTTCCGCTTCCATGATTGCCAATAGGTTAGGGATGAACTCATACGGAATCGCAGGAGAGTTCAGAATCTTGTCGACAAAGGTATGGCTCTCTTGTGCTTGTTGAGTGCTAGTGACAGAAAGCAGCAATTTAGTATTCGGGTGATTGCGCAGTTGCGACTTCACCGTTTTGCTCAGTGAGGGCAGCTTGTTTGGCTCGAATGTGTCGGTCAGCATAATGGCATCGTATTCGCCAAAGGTTTTTGCAGCAGAGAAGAGCTCGTTCGGGGTGCGAACTGGTGTGATCTCTAATCCTAAGTTGACCAACATTTTGTTCATTACATCAATGCGCAACTGAGAATTGGCACACAGCAACAAACGTTTATTGTCGAAGCGAGTTTTCTCGGTGTGGAAGCTCTTGGCTTTCAAATCGAGCTGAATTTGAAAACGTTCCTGATTGCCCGATTGATACCAATGGCTCTCGTAATAGCCGTAATCTTTCAGTACGCTTTTCGCCAAATCGTCTTTGGTTGCGGTGTGCTGTTTATGGTCGCTCCAGTGTAGGGTATTGAGCTTGGCAAACGGCACATCCAGTGTGGTTAAGAAGTTTAGATTGATGGTTAAGCGAGTGTTTTCAATGTCTGACGCCGCACCTGATTCAATGGTGACAAACAGTTTCTTATCGGCTTTGAGTTGAATGGCATTCGATAGCTGTAGGAACAACACCCAGAATAAGCTGGTGGATTGCCCTTCAACACGATTTGGTAAGTTATCCGAGATAAAGCAGTCTAGTTCACCTTCATTTCGCTGCACTTTGGAACTGATGTGAATCATCAATTCAGACAGCACATTAAGCAGTGAAAACTCTTTCGATTTGCTCTCGGTCCCTTGTGAAATGAGTCGGTTGTAGTTCTCTGCCAATTCAGACAGGGTATTGGCAGCCGAGGTTATATCTTGCGCCATCAACACGCCGCTCTCATCGGTCTCTTGTACGAGATATTGCACGCCGCCGTTAATGGTGTTGGTGATGCCTCGAATCTCGTAACCAATCAGAGCATAGAGCTGCTTGTAGAGATCGTTATTGCGTTTTTGCTCTTCGAGTTTGCTGAAAATCAGTTTGAGGTGAGAGTAGATCTGACGCTGCTTCGGATTGATGCTCACTTCATTCAGCAACTCTTCCAACCTTTGTAAATCCAGTTGTTTGAGTTCTTGATAAAGCCCATCGAATTCTTGGTCAATGTCTCGCTCATTCGAACTGGATTTTTTCAGTTTTAGAATTGCCACTAAATTCGATAGGACGGCGATACCAACCAACACAACAACGACCATAAACAACCAAATGAAGAACTCGTTTTTCTCCATCATTAGGTCGCTCGCATGGTTGTTAAACATGGTGCGATAGTTGTCGTCCATTTGTAGGTAGTTATTGGTGAGCGAGAGATACAGTGCCAACACATCGTCACGTGTTTTTGAGCTGTCCGAGAAGCGATTAATCGCCAATTCAAGTTGCGTATATTCGGTCGCGCCCACCAAGCTAAACTCGGTTTTGTTGAGTGACGCGAGAGATTTAAACTGGTCAATTTCGTTCTTCAGAACCTCAAAATCGAGCTCTGTTGTACTGCAATAACGCGCGGCTAAACAGCGTTGAAGCGTTTGGATATCAAGTTCGATGGTTTGGTTGAGTTGTTGAGCTTGAACTAACAGAGGCGCGTTTTGCACTTGCTCCACTGAATCCACTTTTTCCCAAGATACATACAAATAAAAGGCGAGGGCAGCCAGCACCAAGCTGAAAGCAATGCTTAGGCGCATAACAGGAACGGAAATATTGTAGGAAGGTTTGTTACTCATCCATTACCTCTCATCGAACGCGTCTTCGATAGCCGACATAACCGGCTTCGCAGCGTATTCGATAACCCGACGCGACCCTGTTTTCACGTCGGCGGTAAACTCCATGTAAGGGGACAGTTTGTATTGTGTGCCTCCACGCTCTAGATAGTTTTGGCTGATTTGGATTTCAGCGAGGTAGAATTCAGCGTCCTCTTCTTCATAGGACGAACGGCTGATCGACGCGATTCGACCTTCCAAAAATCCGTATTTGGCAAAGTTGTAGGTGTCCATCTTCACTTTGACTGCCTGTCCGATTTCAACAAAGCCCATGTCTTTACGTGGAATCTTCGCTTCGCCATGAAGGGAGTTATTGATCGGCGCAATGTCCGCGATACTTTCCCCCGGCGGTATCACGGCAGAGCGGAAGTTGAAGTGCACTTTATCCACCACACCATCAATAGGGGCGTAGACCACGAGGCGATCCACTTTGTCAGAGTGTTGAGGACGAAGAATGCGTTTTAGCTTGAGATCTTTCTTCGCTTGAATGATTTGCGCTTGGTATTCGGAGTTGCGATTTTCCACCAAGTCTCGGTACTGCTTTTCTAGTTTGTCGAGTTGGAAGCGCTCATTCATGACCGACTCATCGAGATTTTCAATCTCACGCACCATGTTTGATTCTTGAACCTGCATATTCAGAACATCGACATAAGATGCCATCTCTTCTTTATAGAGGGTGTTCTTGATATTGAGCTGCTTGCGAATCAACGAAAGCTGGTTCTCGGAACTTTTGCGGCGCTTAAGCATAGAATCAATCAAAGAATTCTTATGATTGATGTCGTGAGTGATCAACTCTTCATTAGATCGGTTTTTGGAAAACTCTTGCTGCCAGGTATTCATATTTACCTGAACGAGTTCTGGGTATTTTTCGATGTAGGCAGAGAAATCGGGCTCTACCATATCACGCAGGCTTTCATAACGGAGTTTGTCTAACTCGAGCTGAATGATTTCTGTGTTCACCGTATCGAGTTGAGTGTTTCTATCCAAAGAGCGAATGCGCGCAATGGGTTGACCTTCGTAAACCACTTCGCCTTTGCGCACTAACATTTCTTCGAGAATACCGCCTTCGAGGTGTTGCACTTTTTCTACGTCAGATTCCAGCAATAGCTCACCGCGCACCGACACCACAATGTCGATACGAGCTTGAGACGCCACGGCGATCGCCACCATTGAAAGCAAAAAGATAACCAGCAATGTTTTGTGTACGCTGGTCATCGCACTGGCTAGCACGATCGTATCGTCTGCGGTCACCTTCGAAGACTCGTTGTTGGACACGAGTGCTTTTCTGAGGTGGTGCTCGATCTGCTTGTTACTCATGATCCACCTCGGTTATTCATCATCTGCGCTGTCATCGATAGAGTTCTCGATATCTAACAGCTGGCTTATTTGTTTGTTCACGTTGTTGAGCTCAGTTTTGATGTCCTCAATCAATTCATTAGGTGCGGGAAAGTGGTGCTTACTTAAATGTTCTAGCTTTGCCATCTTGGGTGGTAAATCATCATCACAAAGCAGGACCAGAATGGTTTTCAGCTTTTTTGAGTAGCCGCTCAGCTCTTCAAAACGGTTTTGTTTATGCAGCATTTCGATGTTGATAGCCGCGCTGCTGAAATCCTTATAAAAATCTCCCAATAGCAATTGCAGCCCTTTGTGGCTGTTGTCGACTGAGCGCAACAGATTCGTCATGTTTATCATTGTTCCACCGCCCTAATTGCTTTAATGACAATAACTAAGGATCTTTAAATTGCGTTTTCAAATTTTTTTTACCTCTTTCTGGTTAAACAACATGAGTATGAAAAAAGTTGGATAAAAAAGTTGGTTTTCCAGAATGGTGTCCTTTACTGCCTCTAAACACGATCAGTTAGCTAATGGCAACGGAGGCTGTAATGGCAGGTGACAACAACCAAAATAACCAAAACAAAGACCTAAATGACGCGGTAGAACAAACGGAAACCAATGACGCGGGTACGCCCTCCCAGCAGCAGAATCAGCAAAATCAACAGAATACGATTGCTTCGACCGTAGCAACGGGTGCTGAAAATACCGATGCAGCAGACGAAGCCAATCAGGCGATGGAAGACAACCCAAGTAGTGCTGGATCTGAAGAAGAAGCCTCGGCGTCCGGTGGTGCGGTACAAGAAGACACGCCAGAGAGTAGCGGTGGTTCGGATGCCGCTCAATCGAACGTGGTAGACAGCGTGGCATCAGACGGTGGGTCTGGTGAAGAAGCGGCGGGCAGCGGCGGTGCTGCTTCAGGTACGGGTGCACAAGCTGTTGGTGGCGGTGATGCCTCTGGCTCTGAAGGTGGTTCGGACGCAGAAGGCAATGAGGCACAAGGACAAGCTGTACAAACTTCGGCTGCGCCAAGTGCCTCTTCATCCGATTCTGAAGGTTCACAAGGTGGTGATAACCTAGATTCAGAAACCACAGAAGAAACCTTTGCGGTGGACGTTCAAGACTCTAGCGAAGAGACCACAACGCAAGTAGAAGATGATTTCGACTCAGAAACCACGAGCGAAACGTTCCAAATTAAAGTCGAAGGTGAAAACGATGCGCCAGAGGTAGAACAAGATCTGGCTTACATCATGGATGAAGACGGCACCATTACCTTCACGCAAGAACAATTACTCGAATACGCAAGTGATGTTGATGGCGACGACCTTGTTGCGTCTAACGTCCAAGTAGGTGCGAATGCATCGGTTCAAGACAATGGTGACGGCACGTTCACCGTGGTTCCGGACGCTGATTTCAATGGTGAACTCGACTTAACGTTTGATATCAGTGATGGTCAAGAAACCGTTTCAAGCTCTATCGATTTAACTGTTCGTCCAATCAATGATGCACCAGTGCCTGAAGATAAAACCTTTGAGGTGGAAGAAGACGGAACTCTGATCTTCACCGATGCTGACCTGCTTGCTGGCGCAACGGATATTGAAGGCGATAACCTAACCGTTGAAGGTGTGAGTTACGATGGTGGCGACGGCATCCTGACCGACAACGGCAATGGGACTTACACTTTTGCGCCAAATGAAAACTTCAACGGCGATGTGAACTTCAGCTTTGATGTGTCCGACGGCGCAGATACGGTTTCTGCCAACATTGATGTCAGTGTTACGCCTGTCGATGACGCGCCAGTATCTGGCAATCTTGCTTACTCGGTGGATGAAGATGGCTCGATTCGTTTGAGCCAAGAGCAGTTGTTGTCGCAAGCTTCCGATGTGGAAGGCGATGCACTGACGGCATCTAATCTTTCGGTAGATGGCAACGCGACGGTGACTCAAAATGACGATGGTAGCTTCACCATCACACCAGACGCAGACTTCAATGGTGATATCGACATCAGCTTTGATATCTCAGATGGCACGAATACCGTTCAAGCAACCGCTGACCTAACGGTTAATCCAATCAACGATTTGCCTGTCCCTCAAGACCAGCAGTTCAGCGTGGAAGAAGATGGCACGCTGATCTTTACGGACGCAGACCTGCTTACTGGCGCAACGGATATTGAAGGCGATAACCTAACAGTTGAGGGCGTAAGCTACGACGGTGGTGACGGCATCCTGACCGACAACGGTAATGGGACTTACACTTTTGCGCCAAATGAAAACTTCAATGGTGACGTAAACTTCAGCTTTGATGTGTCCGACGGCACAGATACGGTTTCTGCCAACATTGATGTAAGCGTCACACCAGTCGATGATGCGCCAGTGTCTGGCAATCTTGCTTACTCAGTGGATGAAGATGGCTCGATTCGTTTGAGCCAAGAGCAGTTGTTGTCGCAAGCTTCCGATGTGGAAGGCGATGCACTGACGGCGTCTAACCTTTCGGTAGATGGCAACGCGACGGTGACTCAAAATGACGATGGTAGTTTCACTATCACGCCAGACGCAGATTTCAATGGTGATATCGACATCAGCTTCGATATTTCAGATGGCACGAATACCGTTCAAGCAACCGCTGACCTAACCGTTAATCCAATCAACGATCTGCCTGTTCCTCAAGACCAACAATTCAGTGTGGAAGAGGACGGCACGCTGCAATTTACTGATGCAGATCTGCTTGCAGGTGCTACCGACATTGAAGGCGATGACCTTTCTGTAACGGGAATCAGCTATGAAGGCACCGACGGCGTTCTAACTGACAATGGCGATGGCACATATAGCTTTGCGCCAAATGAGAACTTCAACGGCGATGTGAACTTCAGCTTCGACGTATCTGATGGCACAGATACGGTTTCAGCGAATGTAGATGTGAGCGTCACGCCGGTGAATGATCCTCCGGTGGCTGGTTCAACGTCTTACACGGTTCACGAAGACAACTCTATTACCATTTCTGACGCGCAACTGTTGGCAAATTCTTCGGATTTAGAAGGGGATGTCTCGATTGATAGCGTGAGCTACTCTGGCAGCGATGGTGTGTTGCAAATCAATGGTGACGGTACGTACACCTTCTCTCCAAATGAAAACTTTAATGGTGAAGTGACGCTTGATGTCGTCGTCGCTGATGAAGAAGGCGCAACGGATGCCACCACTGCTGGTATTACGGTGCTGGAAGTGAACGATCCACCAGTCGCTGGACCAACTTCTTACACTATTGATGAAGATTCAGTTCTGACGTTTAGTGAGTCGCAAGTGCTGTTGAATGCCTCTGATGTGGAAGGCGATGTAGAGCTTGTTGGCATTAGCTATGATGGTCCGGATGGCATTTTCACCGTTAACGATGATGGCACGTGCAGCTTCGCGCCAAACGAGAACTTTAACGGACAAGTTCAACTTGATGTGACCATTCGAGATGAAGATGGAGCAGAAGTTGATACCGTCATTAATGTGAATGTATTGCCAATCAATGATGCGCCAGTATCGGGTGATTTGGCTTACAGCGTTGATGAAGATGGAGCGATTACACTCAGCCAAGAGCAGCTTCTTTCTCAAGCGTCTGATATTGAGGGCGATGACCTGACTGCTAGCGATTTGACGGTCGATGGAAACGCAACCGTTACAGCGAACGATGATGGCAGCTTCACGATTACACCAGATGCGGACTTTAATGGTGACATTGATATCCAATTCAACATTACAGATGGCACAGACACAATCCAAGCAACGGCGGATCTAACGGTTAATCCAGTTAACGATCTTCCTGTTCCTCAAGACCAGCAGTTCAGTGTTGAAGAAGATGGCACGCTTCAGTTTACCGATGCAGACTTGCTTGCTGGCGCGACCGATATCGATGGCGACAACTTAACGGTTGATGGCATTAGCTACACAGGCAGCGATGGTGTGCTAACTGACCACGGTGATGGTACTTACACCTTTGCACCAAACGAAAACTTCAACGGTGATGTCAGCTTTAGCTTTGGTGTTTCTGACGGTACTGAAACCGTACCTGCAAATGTGGACGTGAGCGTCACTCCAGTGAACGATCCTCCGGTTGCGGGTTCAACGTCTTACACGGTTGATGAAGATAATGCGATTACCATTTCTGACGAGCAGCTTCTGGCTAACTCTTCGGATGTGGAAGGCGCAGTGTCCATCGATAGCGTGACCTATTCAGGCACCGATGGCGTATTCCAAGACAACGGTGACGGTACTTACACCTTCATGCCGAATGAGAACTTCAGTGGTGATATCAGCCTTGATGTGATTGTGGCGGATGAGCAAGGTGCGATTGACGAAACGACCGCAGGCATTACGGTCATTGAAGTGAATGATCCTCCAGTTGCCGGTCCAACGTCTTACACGGTTGACGAAGATTCAGTACTGACATTTAGTGAGTCACAAATTCTTGCCAACGCATCTGATATCGAGGGTGATGTAGAGCTTGTTGGCATCAGTTATGAAGGCTCGGATGGTATCTTTACCGTCAATGGCGATGGTACTTGCAGCTTTGCACCAAACGAGAACTTCAATGGTCAAGTTCAGTTGGATGTGACCATTCAAGATGAAAATGGGGCAACCGTTGATACGCACATC
This sequence comes from Vibrio sp. K4, assembly GCF_051122595.1. NCBI lineage: Bacteria > Pseudomonadati > Pseudomonadota > Gammaproteobacteria > Vibrionales > Vibrionaceae > Vibrio > Vibrio sp. K4. Next base: position 2,110,866 of record NZ_CP178578.1, on the reverse strand, counting down.
AATGTCGACGTATTGCCAATCAACGATCCACCAGTATCGGGCGATTTGGCTTACACCATCAACGAAGACAGCTCAATCACGCTAAGCCAAGAGCAGCTGCTTGCCAAAGCGGGCGATATTGATAGCGAGAACCTTGAAGCCATCAATCTATCGACAGATGACAACGCGACAATTCAATACAACGATGATGGCAGTTACACCATCACACCGGATGAAAACTACAACGGCGACCTAGATCTGACCTTCGATATCATTGATAACGATGGCGGCTCGGTACAAGTTGGTCTGGATATTACTGTTAATCCTGTGAATGACTTGCCACAAGCGCAAGATCAACAGTTCACGGTAGAAGAAGATGGCACCTTGCTGTTCACGGATGCAGACCTATTGGAAGGCGCATCGGATATTGATGGCGATGATCTGTCTATCGAAAACGTTCTCTACACAGGTGCGGACGGCGTGCTTACCGATAATGGTGATGGCACTTACAGCTTCGCGCCGAATGAGAACTTCAACGGTGATGTTCAGTTCACATTCGATGTGTCTGACGGCACAGGTTCAACACCTGCATTCATTGATGTCAGCGTGACTCCAGTGAACGATCCGCCGGTGGCAGGTTCTACGTCTTACACGGTTCAAGAAGACGGTCAAATCACCATTAGTGACGAGCAATTGTTAGCCAACTCTTCTGATGTGGAAGGCGACGTAGCCTTGGCGAATGTTAGCTACTCTGGTAACGACGGTAGCTTCGTGGACAATGGCGACGGCACATATACCTTTACGCCAAATGAGAACTTTGACGGTAACATTTCGCTCGACGTTATGGTTATCGACCAAGATGGTGCAACAGATACGACAACCGCAGGCATCGATGTTATCGCGGTGAACGACGCACCTGAAACGTCAGGCATTCAAGCTGAAGTGGATGAAGATAACGCCATCACCATCACGCAAGAACAATTGCTTGCGAATGCGACAGACATTGAAGGTGATGACCTTGTTGCCAGCAATCTACAAACCAATGACCCAGATGCGACGATCGTAGCCAATGACGATGGTTCTTTCACCATTACGCACACCGAAAACTTTAACGGTGAGTTGGACTTCACTTACAACATCAGCGATGGCGAAAATGATGTTCTGACCACGTTGGATCTGACCGTTAACCCTGTCAACGATGCGCCAGAAGCGGGCGACGAGATCTTTATTCAAGCGGAAGAAGACCAAACAGTGGGTGTTTCTCTGCGTGAAGAGCCTGCTTTACGTCTCGACCAAGCCCCTGAAAACGGCATCATTGAAGCGAATCTAAATGACGAATGGGTACAGCTAGAAGTCGGGCAGGAGGTTCCTGCAGACACGGAAGTGCGCTTCATTCCAAATGATGATGCATTGGCGAACGGTACGCATACGAGTCAAATTGGTACCTTTGACGACAACGCTAGCCTCGATGATTGGGGTACTGCTGTTGACCCTTACACACGTGAGTTTGTTGATGGTGATTTGAAAGTTACCGTTCAAAGTAATGATGACCCACTCGGTGCGTGGAATGGTAAAACACACATCGGTCACGGTATTGGTGATACTGACCGTCAAGGCTTGAGCGGTGATGAAAAACTAACTGTGACCGTTGAAGGTCAAGATATCAACGAAATCAGATTCCACCTAGATGGTCTAGGCGGCTGGTTTATGGAAGAGTCTCGCCACTTTACCGAAGTCGAAATTCGCGCCTTCAACTCTGATGGTGACTTGATCGACTCGATGACTTACCACAAAGAAGATCGTGGTAGCTATGAGACGGATTACACCCTAACGGTGAACGAGCCTGTATCTTACTTTGAGTTAGGTACGATTCAAGGTAACGGTACATACGTGGTTCAAAACATGACGGTTTCGCAAACTTGTCATGATGAAGCGGTGTTCACATCTATTGGCGTGGACGGCACGGAAATCACGGAAACGGTAGAACTGAATATCCGTGAAGGTGACAGTGAAATCGAACTGACGGCTGATCTGCCAAATGTGACCATTGATACCGAAGGTTCTACGCAGTTTGCATCTGTGGTTATCACAGAAGAGCAGCTTTTAGCACAAGCGAGTGATATCGATAGCGATGTTCTTGATATTCAAAACCTAGAGCTGGTGGGGGATAACGCGGAGCACGCTACGTTAACCGACAACGGCGATGGTACGTGGACAGTCACACCAGATGAGAACTTCTACGGTGAAATTGAGCTTGGTTACCAAGTTACAGATGGTGAACTCACTGACGACAACATCATCAACATCAACTTTGAAGCAGTAAACGATGCGCCAATTGTTTCTGGTCCGATTGTGTTGTCGACTGATGAGGATGTGGGCATTACGTTTAGCGCGGACGATCTGCTTGCCAATGCAAGTGACGTGGAAGGCGATGCGCTGTCTATCTCTGATATCTCTTACAGCGGTGATAACGGTGAGCTTGTCGACAATGGCGACGGCACTTACACCTTTATGCCGAATGAAAACTTCAATGGTGAAGTCGACATTGATTACAAAGTCTTCGATGGCACCGATGAAGTCGACACCCATCTAGATCTGACCGTTATTCCAGTCAATGATGTGCCAGTTCCTGGTGCGCCGCTGCATACTCAAATGCTAGAAAACGGCACCATCATCATCGAAGCAAAAGACCTACTATCAGGTGCGACCGATGTGGATGGCGACATTCTGCATATCGAGAATCTACTGCTTGTTGACCAGTCACAAGGTACGTTGACAGACAACGGCGACAACACCTTTACCTTCGAGCCAACTTCGAACTTCTATGGTGAAGTGAACCTGACCTTCGACATCAGCGACGGTCAAGCAAGTGCACCAAGCACTGCGAAGATCGATGTTGAGATCGTCAACGAAGGTCCAGAGGTCAGCGGTCCGGTTGATGCGGTCGTCGATGAAGATGGCTCAATTACCATCACTCAAGAAGACTTGTTGGCGAACGCGACGGACGTGGATGGTGACAACCTTGAAGCGGTGAACCTGTCGACCAACGATCCTAATGCAACCATCGTTGAGAACGCTGATGGTAGCTTCACGATTACACCGAGCGAAAACTTCTTTGGTGAAATCGAATTTACTTATGACGTAACTGACGCGATCGAAACCGTCGCTGCGGATCTAAACCTCACCGTTAACCCAGTGAACGACCTGCCAGATGTACCTGATTTGTCCTTCACTACAGAAGATGGCGAAGCGATCACGATTACTGAAGCAGAGCTGCTGGCTCAAGCGACGGACATCGAAGGCGATGACTTATCTGTTGTGAACGTGACGAGCTTAAGCGATACGGTTCAAGTAACAGACAATGGCGATGGCACTTACACGTTAACGCCAGAGCAAGGCTTCTTTGGTAATGTTGACCTCACGTTTGATGTGAGCGATGGCACCGATGTGGTGGCGGCAAACATCGACTTGAAAGTTGAGTTCGTCAACGACGCACCAGAAGCAGCACCAATCGTGGCAGACGTGGACGAGGATGGTTCTATTCTCGTGACACAAGAAATGCTGCTTGAAAATGCCAGCGATCAAGATGGTGATGACCTATACGCAACGGCACTAGAAACCAATGATCCTAACGCAACGATTGTAGACAATGGTGACGGTACCTATACCGTGACGCCATCTGAGAACTTTAATGGTGAAATTGCGTTTACCTATGAAGTGAACGACGGCGAGCTAAGCACTTCAACTGATATGACACTGACGGTTAATCCCGTAAATGATATCCCAATTGTCGCACCAGCCATGTATAGCATCGAAGAGGATGGCAGCATCCTGTTCACGCAAGAAGATCTTCTAAGCGGTGCGATTGATATCGATGGTGATGACCTCACTGTTACGAGCATTAACTACTCGGGTGATGAAGGTACTGTAACGGACAACGGTGACGGTACATTTAGCTTCGTACCAGAAGAGCACTTCAGTGGTGACTTGCAGTTCAGCTTTACGGTTTCTGACGGCACTGATGAAGTTGAGCAAGACATTAATGTCCATATCGAAGCCGTGGCTGATGCGCCAGACCTAGTCATCACTGATGGCGATGGTCGAAACGTGGATGACCAAGCGATCTTGGTTGAGCCAGGCGGTATTGTTGAAGTGAACATCGCCGCAGCATTGGTTGACCAAGACTTGTCAGAAACGCTGACTGTGACCGTTGATGGTGTTCCAGAAGGTTCGGTGATCAGCTACGACAACGAAGGGGTACTTAACGATCAAGACAACGGTATCACCAGTTTCAACGATACTGAAATCACGGTTACGTTTGAAGGTGAAACCGCGGGTTACCAAAACACAGCGGGTTACTACAAAGTCGATGAAGATGGCAACATCACGGGCGTTGAAGTGGTATACGAAAACGCCTCTCAAGTTGGCGGCGGCGGTGACCTCGTTCCGGGACAAGATCAGTTCAGCTTCCAAATCTCGGAAGGGGAAAGCTTCAACCTATTCTTGATTCCTAACGGTCATAACTTCAATGACTTTGCATCCATGCAAGATGGTCAGTACGAGTTCCGTGCGGCAGATGGCTCTCCTGCGAACATGGATACAGTTGACCCACAACTCGTGTTTGTTGGCGCTGATGGTTCTGAAACCGTGATTCAAAGCCAATTCGGTGATGCAGTCTTCCATGGTGGTTCAAGCTCAGAGCTCAACCAAGATGGCATTGAACATACCCGAACTACCGTGAACGAAGACGGTGAACTGGTTTACGGCTTTGAAGATCTTTACGGTGGCGGCGATGCCGATTACACCGACTTCAACTTCACCATTGATGTGGGTGAAGTGAACAGCCAAATCTACAGCGGTGAAGTTACAGTCGGTCCAGATGGTTCTGTAACGCTTCCAACCACAGCAATTGAACAAGAGCTACAGATTCAATTGCCAGAAGACTTTAACCAACAGCTAGAAATCAATGTAACGGCAACGGCAACAGAGCTATCAAATAATGATTCTGAAACCGTTTCTCAAACCATCTATGTCAATGCAACAGGTGCCCACATTGAACATGCGCCTGAAGCATTGCCTGTTTCAGCGATGGTTGAAGAAGATGGTTCAATCCTAATTACGCAAGAAGATTTGCTTGCTAATGCCCGTGACTTGGATGGAGACCAACTGACAGCGCTGAATTTGGCAACGGATGATGAAAACATCACCATCACAGACAATGGCGACGGTACTTACACCTTAACGCCAGATGCGGACTTTAATGGTGATATCACCTTTACGTTCGATGTGTCGGACGGCGATGATGTTGTCTCTACCAACCTTGAGTTATTGGTGTCACCAGTTAACGATGCGCCAGAACCACAAGATCAAGCGTTCACTGTTGGTGAAGATGGTGTGCTGACCTTTACTGATGCGGATCTGCTAACAGGCGCTACCGACATTGAAGGGGATGACCTCTCTGTTGAGGGCGTCACTTACACAGGCGCAGACGGTGTTCTTACTGACAATGGCGATGGCACATACAGCTTTGCACCGAACGAAAACTTCAATGGCGACGTAAACTTTACCTTCGATGTTTCTGATGGCACGGATACTGTGACCGCGAATATCGATGTAACAGTGACGCCAGAGAACGATCCACCGGTTGCAGGCAGCACGGCTTACACCGTTCATGAAGACAATTCGATTACCATCAGTGACGAACAGCTATTAGCGAACTCATCGGATATTGAAGGCGATGTGTTGATTGATAGCGTGAGCTACAGCGGTAACGATGGTGTGTTAGAAATCAACGGTGATGGTACTTACACCTTCTCACCAAACGAGAACTTCAGTGGCGAGGTGAGCCTAGATGTTGTCGTTGTCGATGAAGAAGGTGCAACGGACTCTACTACTGCTGGCATTACTGTGATTGAGGTAAATGACCCACCAATCGCAGGTCCTACCGCATACACTATCGATGAAGACCAAGTTCTAACCTTCAGTGAATCGCAAGTGCTACTGAATGCTTCGGATGTTGAAGGGGATGTTGAGCTAGTTGGCATCAGCTACGACGGTCCAGATGGTATCTTCTCAGTAAACGGCGATGGCACTTGTAGCTTTGCTCCGAATGAAAACTTCAACGGCCAAGTACAGTTGGATGTGACCATTCGCGATGAAGATGGTGCAGAGGTCGATACTTACATCACAGTCGATGTCTTACCAATCAATGATGCACCAGTATCGGGTAACTTGGCGTACAGCGTTGACGAAGACAACTCAATCACACTGAGCCAAGAGCAGCTTCTTGCTCAAGCATCGGATGTAGAAGGTGACGCATTAACCGCATCTAATCTAGTGGTTGATGGCGATGCAACGGTTACGGCAAACGACGATGGTAGCTTCACTATCACGCCAGATGCGAACTTCAATGGCGACATTGATATCATGTTCGATATCAACGACGGCAGCGATACTATTGTTGCAACGGCGGACCTTACTGTTAACCCAGTTAATGATTTGCCGCAGCCAGAAGATCAAGCGTTCACCATTGGTGAAGATGGCGTGTTGACCTTCACGGATCAAGACCTGTTGGATGGTGCAACGGACATCGATGGTGATGACCTATCGGTAGAAGGTGTGAGCTACACTGGCGCAGATGGTGTCCTAACCGACAACGGTGACGGTACTTACAGCTTCGCGCCAAACGAGAATTTCAATGGCGACGTGAACTTCACCTTCGATGTTTCTGATGGCACGGATACTGTCACCGCGAATATCGATGTGACAGTCACACCAGAGAACGATCCACCGGTAGCAGGCAGCACGTCTTACACAGTGCATGAAGATAATTCGATCACCATCAGTGACGAGCAGTTATTGGCAAATTCATCAGACGTCGAAGGAGATGTCTCGGTTGATAGCGTCAGCTACAGCGGCACAGATGGTGTGTTCCAAGACAATGGTGATGGTACGTACACCTTCTCGCCAAACGAGAACTTCAATGGCGAAGTGAGCCTAGATGTTGTCGTAGTCGATGAAGACGGTGCAACGGATTCAACTACCGCAGGTATTACAGTACTTGAGGTGAACGATCCACCAATTGCAGGCGCGACCAGCTACTCAGTGAACGAAGACGAAGTCATCACCATTAGCTCTGAGCAGTTATTGGCGAACGCTTCTGACGTTGAAGGTGAAGTTGCGATTGATAGCGTAAGCTACAGCGGCTCTGACGGTATCTTTACTGATAACGGTGACGGCACATTCAGCTTCGCACCAAACGCCAACTTTGATGGCGATGTTAGCCTAGATGTTGTGGTTGTTGATGAAGACGGTGCAACTGCGGCAACTAACGCAAACATCGATGTATTGCCAATCAACGATGCGCCAGTATCGGGCAACTTGGCTTACAGTGTCGATGAAGACAATTCAATTACGCTAAGCCAAGAGCAGCTTCTTGCTCAAGCATCGGATGTAGAAGGCGACGCGCTAACCGCGACTAACCTAGTGGTTGACGGTGATGCAACGGTTACGGCAAATGATGATGGCAGCTTTACCATTACGCCTGATGTGAACTTCAATGGTGACATTGATATCACGTTCGACATCAACGACGGTACCGACACTATTGTTGCAACGGCTGACCTAACGGTTAATCCAGTTAACGACCTACCACAGCCAGAAGATCAAGCGTTCACCATTGGTGAAGATGGCGTCTTGCTGTTCACTGATGAAGATCTGCTTGATGGCGCAACGGATATCGATGGCGATGACCTATCGGTTGAAGGCGTGAGCTACACTGGTGCAGATGGTGTCCTAACCGACAACGGTGACGGTACTTACAGCTTCGCGCCAAACGAAAACTTCAATGGCGATGTGAACTTTACCTTCGATGTCTCTGACGGCACGGATACCGTGACCGCAAATATCGATGTAAGCGTGACGCCAGAGAACGATCCACCAGTGGCAGGCAGCACGTCTTACACGGTGCATGAAGATAATTCGATCACCATCAGTAACGAACAACTATTGGCTAACTCATCTGACGTCGAAGGCGAAGTCGCGATTGATAGTGTCAGCTACAGTGGCGCAGATGGTGTGTTCCAAGACAATGGTGACGGCACTTACACCTTCTCGCCAAACGAGAACTTCAATGGTGAAGTGAGCCTTGACGTTGTGGTTGTCGATGAAGACGGTGCGACGGATTCAACCACCGCAGGTATTACGGTACTTGAGGTGAACGATCCGCCAATTGCCGGCGCGACCAGCTACTCAGTGAACGAAGACGAAGTCATCACCATTAGCTCTGAGCAGCTATTGGCGAATGCTTCTGACGTTGAAGGTGACGTCGCGATTGATAGCGTCAGCTACAGTGGCTCCGACGGTATCTTTACTGACAACGGCGATGGCACATTCAGCTTCGCACCAAATGAAAACTTCAACGGTGACGTCAGTCTTGATGTTGTCGTTGTTGATGAAGACGGTGCAACTGCGTCAACCAATGCAAGCATCGATGTATTGCCAATCAATGATGCTCCGGTATCAGGTGATTTGGCTTACAGCGTGGATGAAGATGGTTCTATCACTCTCAGCCAAGAGCAACTTCTTGCACAAGCAGGCGACGTGGATGGCGATGACCTAACGGCATCTAACCTGACTGTCGATGGCAATGCGACCGTTGTTGCGAATGACGATGGTAGCTTCACTATCACGCCGGATGCAGACTTCAATGGCGGCATTGATCTGAGCTTCGACATTACGGACGGCGATGCGACCATTCAAGCCACTGCCGATCTGACTGTGAACCCAGTGAATGACTTGCCAACGGTTGGTCAGCCACAGTTTGTTACGCAAGAAGACACCAGCTTCACCTTCACCGAAGAGCAACTGCTGCAAAATGCAGGTGATATCGATGGTGATAACCTAACGGTTGAAAACGTTGCTTCTGACAGCGGTACTTTAGTCGACAACGGTGACGGCACGTACACCTTTGCGCCGAATGAAAACTTCGATGGCAACGTGAACGTGACGTTTGATGTCAACGATGGCACCGCAACCGTACCAGCAGAAGCGAACATTGATGTTCAATCTGTGGTTGATATGCCAGAGCTGTCGATTGCTTCGGACTTGGTGATTGCGTCTGATAACTTCGAGTCTGGCTCGAACGGTTGGAACGCAAACACCGAAAGTTCACAAGGCTTCGAAACGGGCGACATGCTGGGTCGTATTGGTGGCACTGGCGGTGATGAAGCGGTCAGCAAAACTTATGATATTCCAAGTGATATCAACGAAGTGAATATCTCGTTTAGCTTCTACGAAATCGACTCTTGGGATGGCGAGTCGTTCCAAATCTTTGTCGGCGGCGAACAGCTAACCACCTTGGAGAACTCCGCGTTCCGCACTCAAGATGGTACGACAACGCTTTACGACTCAGATGGTAATGAAGTGGGTGAAGTGATCCACGGAGCCTCTCAACGTGAAGGCTTCAGTGGTTGGAATGACCAAGCACACCAAATCAATCTGACGGTTCCTGTCGAGGATGGCGAACTACAACTCGGCTTCGGTTCAACCTTGAATCAAGACGTTTGGGATGAGTCGTTTGGTATCGACAACATCGAAATCACGGTAGCGGATGCGGATTACCAAATCATTGGTACCGAAGATACACCAGTGCCGCTTGATATCGATGCAGCGTTAACCGATACCGATGGCTCAGAAAACCTCTCTATCTTGATTGAAGATGTGCCAGAAGGCAGCTCACTATCAGCAGGTGTTGATAATGGCGACGGCACTTGGTCACTACAACCTGGCGAGCTAGAAGGGCTAGAGTTTATTCCTTCTGCGGACTTCAATGGCGATGTGACGCTAACCGTAAATGCAACCTCTACGGATGTGGATACAGGTACAACGGCGACAGCGACGCAAGATGTGACGATTCATATCTCGCCAACCAATGATGCACCAGAAGTGACGGGGGATATCACGGCGGTCACTGCCGAAGACAACAGCATCACGTTGACTCAAGAGCAGTTACTGGAGCACGCTGTTGATATCGATGGCGATGACCTAAGTGCAATCAACCTGAGCACCAATGATGAAAATGCAACGGTTGAAATGAACGAGGATGGCAGTTTCACCATTACTCCGAGCGAGAACTTCTATGGTGACATTGAGTTTAGTTACGATGTCACGGATGGCGAAGAGGTGGTTGCGGCTGGTCTTGACCTAACCGTTACACCAGTCAATGACGCTCCAGAGCCACAAGATCAAGCGTTCACCGTGGGTGAGGACGGTCTTCTTACCTTCACTGATGCGGACTTGTTAACAGGCGCGACGGATGTAGAAGGTGACAACCTAACAGTTGAAGGCGTGACTTACACAGGTGCAGACGGTGTTCTCACCGACAATGGTGACGGCACTTACAGCTTCGCACCGAATGAGAACTTCAATGGCGATGTGAACTTCACTTTCGATGTGTCAGACGGTACGGATACGACCTCTGCCAACATTGATGTGAGTGTGACGCCAGAGAACGATCCTCCGGTGGCGGGCAGCACGTCTTACACAGTACATGAAGACAACTCGATCACCATCAGTGACGAGCAACTACTGGCTAATTCGTCTGATATCGAGGGTGATGTTGCGATCAGCAGCGTGAGTTACAGCGGTAACGACGGTGTGCTCGAAATTAATGGCGATGGTACTTACACCTTCTCACCAAACGAAAACTTTACAGGCGATGTTAGCCTAGATGTTGTCGTGGTTGACGAGGACGGCGCGGTTGATACAACAACAGCGGGTATTACCGTTCTTGAGGTGAACGATCCACCAATCGCAGGCGTAACCAGTTACACCATTGATGAAGATGAAGTCATCACCATCAGTGCAGAACAGTTGTTGGCAAACTCTTCCGATATTGAAGGTGAGGTAGCATTAGATAGCGTGAGCTACAGTGGCAGCGAAGGTATCTTTACCGACAATGGTGATGGTACGTTCAGTTTTGCACCAAACCAAAATTTCAATGGTGAAGTGAATCTTGATGTTGTAGTCGTGGACGAAGATGGTGCGACCGCTTCGACGACGGCAAACATTGATGTTCTGCCAATCAATGATGCTCCAGTATCGGGCGACTTGGCTTACAGCGTCGATGAAGACAACTCGATCACGCTAAGCCAAGAACAATTGTTGGCACAAGCAACGGATGTAGAAGGTGATGCACTAACCGCTTCTAACCTAGTGGTTGACGGTGATGCGACGGTTACGGCTAATGACGATGGTAGCTTTACCATTACGCCTGACGCGAACTTCAATGGCGACATTGATATCACGTTCGATATCAACGATGGCAGCGATACTATCGTTGCAACGGCTGACCTAACGGTTAACCCAGTTAATGACTTGCCGCAGCCTGAGGATCAAGCGTTCACCATTGGTGAAGATGGCGTGTTGACCTTCACTGACCAAGATCTGCTTGATGGCGCAACGGATATCGATGGCGATGACCTATCGGTAGAAGGTGTCACATACACTGGCGCGGACGGTGTCCTAACTGACAATGGCGATGGCACATACAGCTTCGCTCCAAACGAAAACTTCAATGGAGAGGTGAACTTTACCTTCGATGTTTCTGATGGCACGGATACCGTGACGGCGAATATCGATGTGACAGTCACACCTGAGAACGATCCACCGGTTGCGGGCAGCACCTCTTACACAGTGCATGAAGACAACTCGATCACCATTAGTGACGAGCAGTTACTGGCGAATTCATCAGACGTCGAAGGAGATGTCGCGGTTGATAGCGTTAGCTACAGCGGAACAGATGGTGTGTTCCAAGACAATGGTGACGGTACGTACACCTTCTCGCCAAACGAGAACTTCAATGGCGAAGTGAGCCTAGATGTTGTCGTGGTCGATGAAGACGGTGCGACGGATTCGACTACAGCAGGTATTACAGTACTTGAGGTGAACGATCCACCAATTGCAGGCGTGACTAGCTACTCAGTGAACGAAGACGAAGTCATCACCATTAGCTCTGAGCAGTTATTGGCGAACGCTTCTGACGTTGAAGGTGAAGTTGCGATTGATAGCGTAAGCTACAGCGGCTCTGACGGTATCTTTACTGATAACGGTGACGGCACATTCAGCTTCGCACCAAACGCAAACTTCGATGGCGATGTGAGCCTAAATGTTGTGGTTGTTGATGAAGACGGTGCAACTGCGTCAACTAATGCAAACATCGATGTATTGCCAATCAATGATGCGCCAGTATCGGGCAACTTGGCTTACAGTGTTGATGAAGACAATTCAATTACGCTTAGCCAAGAGCAGCTTCTTGCTCAAGCATCGGATGTAGAAGGGGACGCGCTAACCGCCACTAACCTAGTGGTTGACGGTGATGCAACGGTTACGGCAAACGATGATGGCAGCTTTACCATTACACCTGATGCGAACTTCAATGGTGACATTGATATCACGTTCGATATCAACGATGGCAGCGACACTATTGTTGCAACGGCTGACCTAACGGTTAATCCAGTTAACGACCTTCCACAGCCAGAAGATCAAGCGTTTACCATTGGTGAAGATGGCGTCTTGCTCTTCACTGATGAAGATCTGCTTGATGGCGCAACGGATATCGATGGCGATAATCTATCGGTTGAAGGTGTCACTTACACAGGTGCAGACGGTGTCCTAACCGACAATGGTGATGGCACTTACAGCTTCGCGCCAAACGAAAACTTCAATGGCGACGTGAACTTTACCTTCGATGTTTCCGATGGCACGGATACCGTGACGGCGAATATCGACGTAAGCGTGACGCCAGAGAACGATCCTCCGGTTGCAGGCAGCACGTCTTACACGGTGCATGAAGACAATTCGATCACCATCAGTAACGAACAACTATTGGCTAACTCATCTGACGTCGAAGGCGAAGTAGCAATCGACAGCGTCAGCTACAGCGGCGCAGATGGCGTGTTCCAAGACAATGGTGATGGTACTTACACCTTCTCGCCAAACGAGAACTTCAATGGTGAAGTGAGCCTAGATGTTGTTGTGGTAGACGAAGACGGTGCTACGGATTCAACCACCGCAGGTATTACAGTACTTGAGGTAAACGATCCACCAATTGCCGGTGCAACTAGCTACTCAGTCAACGAAGACGAAGTCATCACCATTAGCTCTGAGCAGTTATTGGCGAATGCTTCTGATGTTGAAGGTGACGTCGCGATTGATAGCGTCAGCTACAGCGGCTCCGACGGTATCTTTACTGACAACGGCGACGGTACATTCAGCTTCGCACCAAACGAAAACTTCAACGGTGACGTCAGTCTTGATGTTGTTGTGACTGATGAAGATGGCGCAACGGTAGCAACCAATGCAAACATCGATGTATTGCCAATCAATGATGCTCCGGTATCAGGTGATTTAGCTTACAGCGTGGATGAAGACGGCTCTATCACCCTCAGCCAAGAGCAGCTTCTTGCTCAAGCCGGCGACGTGGATGGTGATGACCTAACCGCATCCAACCTGACTGTTGACGGTAATGCGACCGTTGTTGCGAACGATGATGGTAGCTTCACTATCACACCGGATGCGGACTTCAATGGCGACATTGATCTGAGCTTCGACATTACGGACGGTGATGCAACCATTCAAGCGACTGCCGATCTGACTGTGAACCCAGTAAACGACTTGCCAACGGTTGGTCAGCCACAGTTTGTTACGCAAGAAGACACAAGCTTCACCTTCACCGAAGAGCAACTGCTGCAAAATGCAGGTGATATCGATGGTGATAACCTAACGGTTGAAAACGTTGCTTCTGACAGCGGTACTTTAGTCGACAACGGTGACGGCACGTACACCTTTGCGCCGAATGAAAACTTCGATGGCAACGTTAACGTGACGTTTGATGTCAACGATGGCACCGCAACCGTGCCAGCAGAAGCGAACATTGATGTTCAATCTGTGGTTGATATGCCAGAGCTTTCGATTGCTTCGGACTTGGTGATTGCTTCAGACAACTTCGAGTCTGGCTCGAACGGTTGGAATGCGAACACTGAGAGCTCACAAGGCTTCGAAACGGGCGATATGCTGGGTCGTATTGGTGGCACTGGCGGTGATGAAGCGGTCAGCAAAACCTACGAGATCCCAAGTGATGTTAATGAAGTGAATATATCGTTTAGCTTCTACGAAATCGATTCATGGGATGGCGAGTCGTTCCAAATCTTTGTCGGCGGTGAACAGCTAACCACCTTGGAAAACTCCGCGTTCCGTACTCAAGATGGTACGACAACGCTTTACGACTCAGATGGTAACGAAGTAGGTGAAGTGATCCACGGAGCTTCTCAACGTGAAGGCTTCAGTGGTTGGAATGACCAAGCTCACCAAATCAACCTGACGGTTCCTGTCGAGGATGGCGAACTGCAACTCGGCTTCGGTTCAACCTTGAATCAAGACGTTTGGGATGAATCGTTTGGTATCGACAACATCGAAATCACGGTAGCGGACGCGGATTACCAAATCATTGGTACCGAAGATACGCCAGTGCCGCTTGATATCGATGCAGCGTTAACCGATACCGATGGCTCAGAAAACCTCTCTATCTTGATTGAAGATGTGCCAGAAGGTAGCGCACTATCAGCAGGTGTTGATAATGGCGACGGCACTTGGTCACTACAACCAGGCGAGCTAGAAGGGCTAGAGTTTATTCCTTCTGCAGACTTCAATGGCGATGTGACGCTAACCGTGAACGCAACCTCTACGGATGTAGATACAGGTACAACAGCGACAGCGACGCAAGATGTGACGATTCATATCTCGCCAACCAATGATGCACCAGAAGTGACGGGTGATATCAGCGCAGTCACTGCCGAAGACAACAGCATCACGCTGACTCAAGAACAGTTACTTGAGCATGCCGTTGATATCGATGGTGACGATCTGAGCGCAATCAACTTAAGCACCAATGATGAAAATGCAACGGTTGAAATGAACGAGGATGGCAGCTTCACCATTACTCCAAGCGAAAACTTCTACGGCGACATTGAGTTTAGTTACGATGTCACGGATGGTGAAGAAGTGGTTGCGGCTGGTCTCGACTTATCAGTAACACCAGTTAATGATGCGCCTGAACCACAAGATCAAGCGTTCACCGTGGGTGAGGACGGTCTTCTTACCTTTACAGATGCAGACCTATTAACAGGCGCGACGGATGTAGAAGGTGACAACCTAACAGTTGAAGGAGTGACTTACACAGGTGCAGACGGTGTTCTCACCGACAATGGCGATGGCACGTACAGCTTCGCACCGAATGAGAACTTCAATGGCGATGTGAACTTCACTTTCGATGTGTCAGACGGTACGGATACGACCTCTGCCAACATTGATGTGAGTGTGACGCCAGAGAACGATCCTCCTGTGGCGGGCAGCACGTCTTACACAGTACATGAAGACAACTCGATCACCATCAGTAACGAGCAACTACTGGCTAATTCGTCGGATATTGAAGGCGACGTAGACATCAGTAGTGTGACTTACAGTGGCAACGATGGCGTCTTCCAAGACAATGGCGATGGTACGTACACCTTCTCTCCAAACGAGAACTTCAATGGCGAGGTCAGCCTAGACGTTGTAGTTGTCGATGAAGAGGGTGCGACAGACTCAACCACTGCGGGTATCACAGTACTTGAGGTGAACGATCCACCAATCGCAGGTGCGACAAGTTACTCTGTTAATGAAGACGAAGTCATTATCTTCACGGAAGAGCAACTGCTAGCGCAATCAAGTGACGTGGAAGGCGACGTGAGCCTAGAAAGCGTCTCTTACAGTGGTAGCGACGGCATTCTAACGGCGAATGACGATGGCACTTACAGCTTCGCACCAAATGAAAACTTCAACGGTGGCGTAAGCCTAGACGTAGTCGTCGTTGATGAAGACGGTGCAACTGCGACAACCAACGCGAACATTGATGTATTGCCAGTCAACGATGCTCCGGTATCTGGCGACTTGGCTTACAGCGTCGATGAAGACGGTTCAATCACATTGAGTCAAGAGCAGTTATTGGCTCAAGCGGGTGACGTAGACAGCGATAATCTAGAAGCAGTGAACTTAACCGCGGTAGCCAATGCAACCGTTGTTGAGAACCAAGATGGTAGCTTTACGATTACGCCTGATGCGAACTTCAATGGCGATATCGACCTAAGCTTCGACTTGATTGATAACGATGGTGCGAGCGTGGAAGTGGGCGTCGACCTAACGGTGAACCCAATTAACGATGCGCCGCAATCAACGCCAGTGAATATTGCTGGCACCGAAGATACCACCATTCTTATCACGCAGGACATGTTGCTTGCTAACGCGACAGACATCGACAACACCTACGACGAACTGTCTGCTGTCGACCTAGTGATTGATGAGCAATACGGTGACTTGCTAGACAACGGTGATGGCACTTGGTCATTCACTCCGGCTGAGAACTTCAATGGTGATGTGCCAATGTCGTTCGGTGTCAGCGATGGTGATTTAGTTACGCCAGTTGAAGGCAATCTAAACATCGAAGCGGTTAACGATGCACCAGAAGCGCCAACCATCCAGATGCAAGGCGAAGAAGATGTGGTCATGGTAATTGACCCAGCTTACATCGCTGATCAGGTCACGGATCTTGATGGTGACGAAATCAGCGTAGAAAGCATCACGGTTCGTGCGCCTGCAAACGCGACATTAACCCAGCAACCAGATGGTATGTACCACTTGGTAACCACCCAAGACTTCAATGGTTTGGTGGAACTGGGCTACACCGCGACGGATGGTGAAGAAGTGGTTGAAGGCTCGTTGAATGTGGATGTTATCCCAGTCAACGATGCTCCATTCAATGTGGGTAATGCCTTTATGGCAACCGACGAGGATGGCGCATTCACCTTCGACGCTGGCGACCTGATGAACTTGTTCGGTGATATCGACACTGAAAACCTAGTCGTATCACGCATTATCACCGCAGAAGGTGAAGATGGTGGTGAGGTAACAGACAACGGTGACGGTACTTGGACATTCACACCGACTGGCGATTTTGCAGGGGTTTCTGACTTGCAAGTTGTGGTAAGTGACGGTGAGTTTGAGACGGTACTTGATGTACCAGTGTTTGTTCGCCCTGTTGCGGATGGCGCGGTCATCACAACCGACCATGATGGTCCGTTAGTCTTCGGTGAGGACGAAACGGGTCACCTAGGCTTGAATGTCGGTCTGATCGACGATTCAGAAACGCTAAGTAACCTAGTGATGACTGGTTTCCCTGTTGGCTTCGAAGTTACGGATGGTGTGAACACCATTACCATCACGGAACCGGGTCAATACATTGACTTGAACGAGTGGGATATTTCAGACCTGCAAATGACGCCTCCGGCTGACTTTAATGGCGAGTTCTTCGTAACCGTGACCGCAACAACGGTGGATTATGGTGACGAGCCAGAAGAGTTCGAAGATGGCATCGATTCAGGTGACTTCGAAACCCTAGCGGGTGAGCCAGTTATTCTAACCGCTGATGACCTAATCGGATTGGCAGAAAACGTGGACGCTGACGCGGGTGATGAAGTGAAATTCGTTCACCTAGCTGATCGCAGCCAAGGTGAGATTGTCGATAACGGTGATGGCACATGGACATTCAATCCAGCACCGGGCTTTACTGGTGAAGCGGATATCGCTTACGTGATTGATAAAGACGGTGTGCTTCATGATGAGCAAACAGGCGTGGTCGTGAAAGAAGACGCACCACAAGAGAATGCTTCACCAGAAATCGACAGCATTTCTACCACAGAAATGGCAGCGGATGGCACCTTGTCGTTCACCAATGACGACATGCTATCGACCTTGAGCGATGCAGAAGGCGACAGCTTGAGCATTGAGTCAGTGAGCCTAATGGAAGGTCAAGGTGTGATAGAGACCGATAACCAAGGTAACTACCAATTCACACCAGCAGAAGGCTACACCGGAGATGTTCAAGTTGGCTTCATTGCAACTGACGGTGAAAACCGCATTGAGAGCTTCTTTAATGTCGACATCCAAGGTGAAGGTGAAACCACAACCAGCGAAGGCTACGCACTGGCTGATGATGGTTCACTAACACTAACGGAAGCGCAGTTGATTGATGAGCTTGGCATTAGCCCTTCTGCAGAAGTGTTGGATGTCGCCGATGCAAACGATGCTGGTTTCTTTGCGAAGTCAGGTGATGAAGAGTGGACATACTGGCCGAACGATGACTTCGATGGCAATTTGGCTATGGATGTTCAGGTCAACGACAATGGTGAAGTATCGACTCAGAATCTGAGCATCCAAGTTGCAGACGATTCAGCGCAAAGCGACGAGCCACAGATCCAAACTGCTCAAGCATCATCAGAGCAGCAAGTCGGCGAAGCGCAACAGCCTGAAGAGCAAGCAGCAAACGGTGCAGACAGTGAAGAGGAGAGCGCAGCTGATGTGACTGCAGCACCAGGCGATACCATTTCTATCTCGGTTCCAGATGAGGTCAGTGGTAACGAATCGGTGGATTATGCAGAAATGTCCGGTCTACCTGATGGTGCATCAGTAAGCAACGCACTGGATAACGGCGATGGCAGCTTCACATTAAGTGGCAACCTGAACCAACCAGTATCGGTTGACCTACCAGAAGGTTACGAAGGTACGAGCGAAATCCAATTCCAAGGTTACGACGAATTGGGCAGCGCGGTAGAAGGTGCGAGTGGCACAGTTGAAGTTGAAGTCGATGATCAATACACCATGCAAGGTTCTGCTCAAGATCAGCAACCAGACATGGCGGGTATGGAATCTGGCGGCAGCGACTGGACAAGTGCGGGAGGTCAAGACCAAGGTGTTGACTTCACGGATGACTCTGGCAGCTTCGACTCAGATACTCAAACGGGTACTGATCAAGGCAACGATTTCGATCAAAGCTCAATGTAACCAGTCCTAGACAATGGCAGTGTCATTGCTGCCCGAACCAAAGCCATGCAGAGCCTACTTTGCATGGCTTTTTTGTTGGGCTTCTTTCTATGAGCTGTAGAAAAAAACTTGGAAATTGAAAAAAGTATTCTTATCTAATTAAAGAGTGAATTATAAGGAGGAGCGACATGTACCGTTATGTCAGTTCGCCAAAAGCATCGAAGTACATAGTGCCACCACCACAGCATCGTGAGTTGTCGAGTATCGATGTGCCGGAGTCAGAACTTGAGATGCGTGAAATTCTGAACAATTGGTTTGCCGATGGATTGGCGCCCATCATTCAGAATGAAGACAATTACATCTCTGCTAATGAGCAACAGCGCTTTGAGCAGCTCAGCCGTACGGTGGGCGCGCTACTGCGTAACAAAGATTACTACTTCGCCACCAAGCGGATTCTTTCGTTGTGGGAGCAAGACTGTTTAGAAACCACTTACGTTAATTATCTGATTTTACGTAGTGAGCGCATACCATACTTCGAATAAGTCCCATTTCTTGGCTTGAAATAGTGGTTTACATGGTTTTCTTAGTAACTTTTGATACCTGTATTTAACATTTTTGTAAACGTCGTTATATTTAAGGCTCATCGTTGTCAGGAGTTTATGGATGAACCTTACGATATCAGGGAAGTTGCAGCTCAGTTTTGTGCTGCTAGCCGTACTTTTTATGGCATCAGCGGTATTCACGTATCGCAACGTCACCACCGTAGAGCAATACGCCTCTTCGTTACTTAAATCTGATCTACCGACCGTCGACACCAGTCGCGGTATCCAACAGTCCGTTCAAGCGTCGCTGTCTTCTATTCGAGCCTACATGTTGCTAGGGGGTGATGAAGAGGCGAGTGCACGTCTAAGTGAGGACGTACGCAATATCATGGCATCTACAGACGAGTCGCTTCCAACGTTACAGGCTTTGATCTCTGAACAGGATTTTCAAGCGATTCAAAGTCAGTGGGATGCGGTAAAAGTCTCTCTAAACAAGTTGATTGAGCTCAGTCACAGTGATGAGAACTTACCCGCGCATAACCTCTTTATTAACGAAGCGGCACCCATTGCAGAAGTGGCACTTGATCAGCTTCAAAGCTTAATCAACGAAGAGTCAGGAAACCCATTTGGTGGGGACAGAAAGCGTTTGTTTAAAGTCTACGCCGACAGTTATACCTCGCTCGCCAATGCCCTGTCTGCTCTGCGAGATTTCCTGTTGTACGGGCAGCAAGATCATCTGGACAAATACCACGACTTGATTAAGTACCACAATCAGTCTGTGGCGGAAATCGACAGTAAACTCGACAGACTGACTGATAACGACCAATCATTGTGGTCACTGTTTAAGGAAATGCAGCAACTGTACTTTCCTTTAGCAGAGCAGGTAATTGCATTGCGTCAATCGCCAGAGTGGAACGAATCAAACTTGTTAATGGCGAATGAACTGTTGCCAGCAGCGGATGCACTAGACCTAAGCTTAGAAACGATCGTATTGGCTCAGCAAAGTCGTGCAGATCAAAGTGGACAGGGTATTAATCAGTCGATCAAGAACGTACTCACCACTATGTTGATTGCTGCGGCATTGGTTTTGTTTGCCGCAGTAGCGATTTCAAAATACATGGGCAATACCATTGGTCGCCGAGTGAAAAACTTATCGGAGCGAGCCAAGACGATCGCTTCAGGGGATGTTTCTCAACCGCCGCTCACTGTTACTGGGAAAGATGAATTGGCAGACCTTACCGATTCGATTAACCGCATGAACCAATCGTTAGCGAGCATCGTGGCAGGGGTGAGTGAGAAAGCGCACCAAGTGGATACCAGTATGGGGGCTTTGTTGGAATCGGCGCAAGTCACCTCATCGAATGTGGAACAGCAACAGACCAGCATTGTTGAAATGGGAAGCCAATTGGATGAAATCGCTTTAGCCGCGCGTAACACCCTAGCTCAAGCCAATCAATCGGTGCAGAAGCTTTCTGATTCAAAAGGCGAGATTGAACAAGGTCGTGATGCTTTAGAGCAAAACAAAGTCACCATGGAAAGCTTACATGGCAGCATTGAAACCGCGAGTACGCAAGTCACACAGCTAAGCAAAGAGAGCGAAGCCATTGGTCGAGTGACGGAAGTGATTGAAGGTTTGGCAGAGCAAACTAACTTACTGGCCTTGAATGCCGCGATAGAAGCAGCGCGCGCAGGTGACCAAGGGCGAGGCTTTGCGGTTGTGGCGGACGAAGTACGCATGTTAGCGACGCGCACCACTCAATCGACGACAGAAATCAACGGCATGATTAATGCGATTCAACGCTCGACCCATTCGGTGGTTGAGGAGATTGAACACAGTCAATCACTTGCGGAGCAGGGCGCTGAGCACATTGAAAAAGCGGTAACTCGTTTGCTCGTCACTACTGAACAAATTGGTTCTTTGAATGAACAAATGGCAGAACTTGCAGCAGCGGCAGAGCAGCAATCTCATGCGACCAATTCGATCACTGGATTGATGTCCGGTATTACTCAATCAGTGGATGAGGTTTCTAATAATAGCCAACGTGCATCAGAGACATCATTGCAAGTAAAAGAGCAAGTTACTGAGTTGAATCAACAGATGGCAACTTTCAAAACGGCATAGATAAGGTTTACGTCTGTTCATCTACTTTTGAACGTTAACCAAATAGTAAAAAAGCCCCAATTCTTTTTACACAAAAAGGATTGGGGCTTTTTGTTGGATGATACGCCGATATTCGTCTACTTGCTCATTGGATTTGGCTATTTAAATCATAGCTAAAACCAAATTTTCTTCACCGAGCCGGAGTCGTAATATGACTCCATCGGCAGCAAATACTGCAAAAGAATTTTTAAACTTTATACCAATCCCGGTAAGAGAATCGTTCGTTACTACGATTGGTATCATCCTTCTAGGAGCAAGATTATGAACAAACAAGTAAGCCTAATTGGTCTAGACAGCGAACAATCAGCACAACTAGCTCAACAGCTAAATCAACTGCTAGCGCATTACCAAGTGTTGTACATGAACTCTCGCGGTTACCACTGGAACATTAAAGGTGCGCAATTCTTCGAACTGCACGTAAAATTTGAAGAGATTTACACTGATCTACAAACAAAAATCGATGAGCTTGCAGAGCGTATTCTAACTTTGGGTCATACGCCAGCGCACGCATTCAGCAACTACTTGGAAGCAAGTGAAATTAAAGAACATCAAAACGCGACTTCTGGTGAGGAGTGTGTACAAGGTCTGGTTCAAGGCTTTAGCGTTCTACTTCTAAAACAGCGTGAGATTCTACAAAACGCGGGTGAAGCAGATGACGAAGGTACAGCGGCATTGATGGGTGACTACATCCGTGAGCAAGAAAAATTAATGTGGATGCTTAACGCTTACCTACAAGGCTAAGCAGCGCATCACCCAAGCAATCCTTGGGAACGCATGAAACAATCGGGAATAAGTCATAAGGGGCACGTTGGTGCCCCTTTTTTTGTTTGCGTATTTTATATGTGTGCTTTATTTGCGTGGTAAGGACTCGAAACGGCTCAATAAATCACTGAGTTCATTAAGCGCCAACGAGGCTGAATCATTAAAGGTTTCTTGATTACCGTGATGAACAAGGCAAGAGGGCATCTGCGCGTTATACGCTGCCTGCAAGTCGTAAAGGTAATCGCCGACATAAAGCACTTCATTAGGCATCAAACGCCACTCTTTCGCCAACACCTGCAAAGACAATGGGTCTGGTTTGGGCGGGAAGCATTCACGAGTGATGACTCGTTCCACTGAGATTTGGTTGTGATCTAGTTTACGCTGCGTGGCGATTTGGCAGTTGCGCGTCACGATAGCGGTTTTGATTTCATTTTGATGCAGGTGGGCGAGCAATTCATGGCAGCCAATCATTGGAGCAGACTGCTCAGCATCAGAAATCTCGTAATCAAATATCACGTTATGAGCGTGCTCTCGATGATGAGGATGCTCAAGTGCGTCGACAAAATCCAATAGATCTTCACTCTGCGGACAACCTAGCTGTTGTCGCAATTCGCCGAAGTTCATATCAGAACTCACCAAGGTGTTGTCTAAATCAAACACCACGGCTTTAATTTTATCGAGCTGTAAAGGGAATGGAATCATAATGACCTCGTACAACTTAACCGAACTATCGTTTTAAAAAACAAAAGGTTATTGTTAAGTTTAAATTCTTCTGCTTAGATTGTACGAAAATAAATCAACCATGTATCACAAAACAAGGACGCGCATGATCATTCCTAAACCATTACAAAAAGGCGACACCATCGGCTTTTTCTCGCCATCCTCTCCAGCCACGGTATTTGCGCCAGCGCGTTTTGAACGTGCCAAAGCGTATGTGGAATCCCATGGTTACCAGCTAAAAGCAGGTAGCTTAACGGGCAAAACTGACCAATATCGCTCGGGTTCGATTCAAGAGCGAGTAGAAGAATTGAATGCGCTGATTCGTGATCCTGAAGTGCGCTGTATTATGTCGACCATTGGCGGTTACAACAGTAACTCATTGCTGCCTTACATTGATTACGAGGCATTGA
Source organism: Vibrio sp. K4 (assembly GCF_051122595.1). Taxonomy (NCBI): domain Bacteria; kingdom Pseudomonadati; phylum Pseudomonadota; class Gammaproteobacteria; order Vibrionales; family Vibrionaceae; genus Vibrio; species Vibrio sp. K4. The sequence goes on along the minus strand of NZ_CP178578.1, from coordinate 2,087,380 downwards.
AGAAAGATCCCAAGATCATTGTTGGCTATTCGGATGTGACGGCTCTACTCATGGGCATTTATGCACAAACCGGCATCGTTACTTTCTATGGTCCCGCTTTAGTGGCATCTCTGGGTGAATTCCCGCCACTGGTGGACGAGACCTTCGCTTCGTTTGAGTCGATTGTGAATACGTTAGATGGATTGGCGCATCAATACACAATGCCTCAAGGGTGGACAGATGAATGGATAGAGTGGGGCGAACAAGACCGCGCAAAGCACACGCTAGCGAACCAGTGGCACTTTAAAGGCGAAGGCAAGATCACCGGACGCTTGATTGGCGGCAACCTCAATACCATGACAGGCATCTGGGCAAGCAAGTTTATGCCGAGTATCGAACAAGGCGATATTTTGCTGGTGGAAGATTGCTTGCAGGGTATTGAAACGGTCGAACGCTCTTTTGCGCTGCTCAAGCTTTCTGGCGTGTTTGAAAAAGTCAGTGCAGTTGTTCTTGGCAAGCATGAAAAGTTCAACGATAAAGGCACAGGACGAGCACCTATAGATGTGTTGCTAGAAGTGCTTAACGGTCAACCGCTGCCGATTTTGTATGACTTTGACAGCTGTCATACCCACCCAATGCTCACCGTTCCATTGGGCTCGACCATGACGCTCGATTTTGACAATGAAACGGTGGCAGTGAGTTTAAAGAGCTAGCTTTGTCTGACTAGCTCTTAAGAGGAAACTATTTCTCCTCAAGACGAAAGATTTTGCCGCTGTCGGTAGAAAAGTAGATATAACCATCGGGGCTGATGGTTATATCTCTTACTCGCTCACCAAGATTCTCCATCAATCTTTTTGATTCGGTGAGCTTGCCATTCTCAATAGAAACCACGTTGATGTGCGCCAGTTTCAATGCACCGGCGAGGATTTTTCCGTCCAACTCTGGGTATTTATCGCCACGGTACAAGATCATATTGCTGGGTGCGATAGAAGGGATGTATACCAACTTTGGATCTTCCATTCCCGGTAACGACTTAGCTTCCCCGACGTCCAACGGACCCCAATATTCTTTACCATGAGAGACTTTTGCCCAGCCGTAGTTCGCACCTTTCTTGATTAGATTAATTTCATCGCCGCCGCGCGGCCCATGTTCAATCGACCACAGCTGTTTTGTTGCTTCGTCGTAAAACATACCTTGTGGGTTGCGGTGCCCGTAACTCCATATCTCAGGACGAGCTTCGGAAGGTTTGAATGGGTTGTCTTGTGGAACCGAACCATCAAGGTTGAGACGAAGAATACTGCCAGCATGGGTTTGAGTGTCTTGCCCATTATCACGTTCGCCACGGTCACCGATTGAGAAGTAAACTTTATCGTCAATAAATGAAAGTCGACTGCCGTAGTGGCGACCCGTGTCGGTGATTGCATCAGCAACAAAGAGATCTTTCCAACCTACAAGCTGATTGTTTTGCAATTGCGCCGTCGCTAACGCCACCGTATTGCCTTTGCTCGTGCGCTTGCTGTAGGTAAAGAAGAGTTGCGGGTTTTGCGTATCGGCATTCGGTGCGAGCGCGACATCCAATAAGCCAGCTTGCCCACTAGTGTTCACATCGGGGACGTTAAACAGCTTTTGAGGTTTGCCTGATGTGATATCCAGCAACGAAACCGTACCGTTCTTTTCATTAACGATAACGCGTTGGTTATCTAAGAACTCGATCCCCCAAGGGATCTGAAATCCATTCGCCACTTCGTTAGCGCGGTATTCGGCAGCGTTGGCAGAAAAGGATAAACAAGCGAGTAGGGCAGCAGCAATCGTTCTCATGGTTCCTTCCAATATGAATCGTATTAATGCTTAAAAGCTAACACTAAAAGAGAACGTTTTGCAGAGCATGGATTGTATAAGAATGTAAAAAATCCCCGATACGAGATCGGGGATTGAATTAAGGCTAGAGAATTGTTTATGTAGCGAGATTACATCGCTTCTTCGAAGATCTTAGAGATTTCTTCGTGAGTTGCTTGTTTAGGGTTAGTGAAACCACAAGCATCTTTCAGTGCGTTGTCTGCTAGTGTTGGGATGTCTTCTAGTTTCGCACCAAGCTCTTTAATACCTGCTGGGATACCCACATCTTTCGCTAGAGTAACGATAGCGTCGATTGCTGCCGCTGCACCTGCTTCAGCAGACATGCCTTCTACGTTTACGCCCATTGCTTTCGCTACATCACGTAGACGCTCAGGACATACTTGCGCGTTGTAGCGCTGTACGTGAGGTAGAAGAATCGCGTTACAAACACCGTGTGGAAGGTCGTAGAAACCACCTAGTTGGTGTGCCATTGCGTGTACGTAACCTAGAGACGCGTTGTTGAACGCCATACCCGCCATGAACTGTGCATATGCCATTTGTTCACGAGCTTCTAGATCTTCACCGTTTTTCACGGCTGTGCGTAGGTAAGCTTGGATAAGCTCAATCGCTTTGATTGCTACCGCATCAGTGATTGGTGTTGCCGCGATAGATACGTAAGCTTCAATCGCGTGAGTTAGGGCATCCATACCTGTTGCCGCAGTTAGCGAAGCAGGTTTAGCTAGCATTAGCTCTGGATCGTTTACAGAGATAAGCGGTGTTGTGTGCTTATCAACGATAGCCATCTTGATGTGACGCTCTTCGTCAGTGATGATGCAGAAACGCGTCATTTCAGATGCCGTACCCGCAGTCGTGTTGATTGCGATAAGTGGCATCATTGGTTTTGCAGATTGGTCTACGCCTTCGTAATCTGCGATTTTGCCGCCGTTAGAAGCAACAAGCGCGATACCTTTCGCACAGTCGTGTGGTGAACCGCCACCTAGAGAGATAACGAAGTCACATTCGTTATCTGTAAGAAGTGCCAAGCCGTCGTTAACGTTGCTGATAGTAGGGTTTGGTTGAGTGCCATCGAACACAACAGTTGCTACGTCGCGTTCTGTTAGTAGATCTTGAACCTGCTTTACTACACCGATTTGGTTAAGAATCTTATCCGTAACAATCAAACCTTTTTTAAAGCCTTGAGATTGGATGCTGTCTGCTGCGTCTTTCAGACAACCAGCGCCCATTAGGTTTACGGTAGGGATAAAAAATGCACTTGTCATATTGGATTGCTCCGTCGTTATTTTTAATAATCTTTCTTAATCTGTCATTTACTCTTGCATACCCCGTTCTTGATTTAGATTGATCTAGGACAAGTTTAACCCCTAAGGGGTATCTTGAGGGCTGAAAGTGTGATGACAGTCTTGTTGCACAGTGAGATGGTGCAACACCTACTTAACGTAGCTGAAATATCTCATTTATCACGCAAACGATTGGCAAAAATAACAAGATTCGTACGGTTTATCTCTCAATTCGACTAAAGTATAAAAAATCCCCATTAATATGTAGTCTATCAATGGGGATTCGTATGGTGTGTTTTAAGCAAACGTTTTCGATTTAGGCGATTTTAACTAACTTATCTACTAGTTTTTCAATGCCTGACGCGGCTTGGGAGATATTCTCCGCTAACATATAAGCTGGTGTTGAAAGCACGTTGTGTTTTTCATCGAAATGGATTTCATCCACCTGACAATTGACATGGTCGCCCCCCATATGACCGAATGCTGCAGCAGTGGCTTCATCGTTACCAATGGTGCCTTTTACACCTTGATCGTAAATCATAGGGATAATAGTTGGTGCGATGCATAAATAACCTGCAGGTTTGCCCGCTTGAGCGAACGCACGACACGCTTGGGCGACGTGAGTATTAATCGAACATTCTGCGCCAGAGACGGCGAAGTCGGTTAAGTTTTTCGCGGCACCAAATCCACCTGGAAGCAGTAGGGCATCGTATTCATCCACGTTAAGTTTGGCGACATCGTCAATGTTACCGCGAGCGATACGAGCTGATTCGATCAAGACGTTGCGTGTTTCATCCATTTCGTCACCAGTTAGGTGATTGATGACGTGGAGTTGGTCAATGTTAGGTGCAAAGCAGTGCCAAGTTGCACCTGCTTTCTCGATGGCGTAGAGCGCCAATACGGCTTCGTGGATCTCAGAACCGTCGTAAACGCCTGAACCACTTAAAATGACTGCGACTTTTTTCATGATTGGATTCCTTTACTGTGAACGTTCCTTAGATTGTTCTTCACTATCTAGACCATGCGTTTCCGAATGTGTTTCAACGTTTTCACTTTCGTCGTCTTCCTCATAGTAGCGCACAACAAACGGTGTCAGCATGACACTCGAAGGCAGAAAATGTTTCATATCGACTCCAACCGCTTAATAGAGTGGTTTTTATACCGATTTTGGAAAAAGAGTACGTTGAAGCGGATCATTTTTGAGTTAAGCTGCAGTTTCCTTTGGCATTCATGAGCAGTAGGTCACATAGATAACATGCAATCCTATCAGTTTCGTTTCACCCTTTATGGTTGTATCGCCATTCTCTCTTGGAGCTGTTTGCTAGGCATCGCTAGATTGGTGACAGAAAGTTTAGGGCCCGTGGGCGGATCAGCCATGCTGTATTCTCTGAGCTCCATTTTTCTGTTGATTGTGGTTGGCATCCCAAAACTGTCGTATTTCTCACCCAAGTATTTGATTCTCGGTGGGGCGATGTTTGTCTGCTACGAGATCTTCCTTGCGCTGGCGTTGGGCTACTCCAATTCTCGTTCTCAGGCGATTGAAGTTTCGATCGTCAATTATCTATGGCCTGCACTAACCGTGTTGTTTGCGGTATTGGGCAGTAACAAAAAGCCGAACTGGTTACTGTACCCGGCAGTTATGTTGGCATTCATTGGTGTCGCTTGGACGGTCAGTGGTGATAGCGGCTTATCACCGACGCAGTTAATGGCGAACATCAGCAGCAATCCGATTGTTTACTTCATGGCATTTGCAGGCGCAGTCATCTGGGCGGTGTATTGCAATCTGACTCAAAGACAACAATCGAAGCACAACGCGATTACTTTGTTCTTTATCGCGACAGCCATTTCTTTGTGGATCAAATACGCCTTTACTGATGAGCCGCCAATGGCATTCAGTTGGGAAGCGATGGGGTACTTAGTGGCTTCTGCAGCTTTAATGGCTGGTGGTTACGGGTTGTGGAATATCGCGATTGTTGGCGGCAATATGGTGTTTCTCGCAACCTTGTCTTACTTTACGCCGATTTTCTCTGCTCTGTTTTCTTCTATTATTCTAGGCGTCACTCTAAGTCACAGCTTCTGGCAAGGGGTCGTAATGGTAACGGTTGGCTCGCTGATGTGTTGGCTGGTCACTAAAGAGAAGCGCGAGGCGGCTGGATGAAAGTTGGTATAGAAATATTTAGAGCACGCTTGAGTATCTTTCAGGTTCAAATCAAAGCAAGAAAAAAGCTCCCGAGATTGGGAGCTTTTCTTTTGAGTTCTAATGATTCTTGGTGGCGCTCTAATACGCGACGTTCAATTGTAATTGAAGCTTGAATCTGTGCTTCGATAGTCGCTTAGTAAGTTGCTTACGAGTGTGTTCTAGCGTATCAAGCTCTAGTGTATCGTCATCCACATGTACGTCCACATTCACTCGCAATTCTTGACCAACTTTAGTTACGCCAGCCAGTTTCAATTGGTGCTCAGTTACCTTTTCAATCTCAAGAACGTCTTTACCAACGCTCTGACATAGTTCTTTGCTAGGTGTCATCATTAACAGTTCACGTAGGGCACCAACTAGCATATCAAATGGTACTTTAAGGAAGTAGAAGCCCATCAACACCATCATCATAGGGTCTGCATAGACCGCGTAGTGCGCGTATGGTGTTAGTGATACTAACCATGCAGCGATAAAACCAAGGGTTACTGCAACACTAAGTAGCGTATCCATTTGCCATTGTTTTTTCTCGGCTTCGATTAAACCTGATGAAAAACGACGGCTTTTCTTCGCCATAAACCACCAAGCGTAACCACAACCAATCACGTTAACGACACCGAAGATGGTTGCGATGGAAGCGTCTACCTCGCGACCGCCTGTCATTAACGCCGTTACCGCAGAGAATAATGAGAAAGCAACTACAACTAAAATAACGGCTGCTTTGATAGCGATAACGATAGGTTCAAGTACAGCTTTGCCGAAAGGAAAAATAGATTTTGATGGCTTGCTGATGTAGTAAGAAGCTGCCAGTGACAATAAAGTTAACAGCAGACTGACTAGAGAATATACACCGTCAAATACGATGACGATCGACCCAACAAGCAAGCCAAGTACCATCCCTCCGACCGCAAACCCAGATGCTAAAAGGGCTGAGAAGGTTAAGATACGGTTTTCGTTTTTGCTTGTCCTGTCACACATAAAAGATGCCTTAAATTATTACACCCTTACATTCTTCTCCTTGGGGTAAATTTAAGCAAATGAAAACTGTGTGACATTTAAACGATGAAATGAAGGTTTTGATATATTTTATTATATATCAATAGTTTGCGTGAAAACCTTGCTGTCAATTTAATTGACGCTCACTGCAATATGTTTAGAAGTCGAATAAATACTCGCTTAACTTATCGGCCAACCAACTCATTGCTGGGTGTTCTGTTTGTCCATTTGGAACGAACATACAGTAGTCTTCTTGCGTCAAACCATAAGTGTGTTTGATCACTGCAAGTTTCTGATGTCGCAAGTAATGTCGGATCAGTGGCTCTGGCAATACGCCCCATGCATCTTCTTCCAAAATGGTGTTCAGCATGTAGTCAAAACTGGAGAAGCCAATGTATCGAGTAGAAAAGGGTTGCAGCTCTGGGTTGTCTTTTTCGTTCAAATACACCATCAACGCTTGCATCTGGTTACGCAAATCTTCGTCTGTGACACGGCGCATCTTACTTAAGCGATGTTCGAAGCTGCATACTGACATCATGCGAATTTTGCCTAGAGGATTGTAGACAATATGCGGATCGTCGACACGTTCGTAGTCCACGCCAAATGCAAAGTCGACTTGTTGTGTACTGACTAAATTTGAAAGGTCACCACTGGACGCCAATATTAAGTTGAAGGTTGTCGACGGGAAGCGATTGTTTAGCGTATGAGATAGCTCTTGCCACAGTTCGTCTGGCAGCGAGTCGTCACGTGCCACCCAAACCTCGGCGTTGAAGCCGTCAGAAACTTGAGCGCAGGTCTTTTTGATTCGTTGTGCGGTTACAAGCAGGTTTTCACAGTCTTTAAAGATCGCTTTCCCTGCTTCCGAGAGTGTTAGCTGATTGCCAGTTCGAGTGAACAACTCGACGTCTAGGTCTTTCTCAAGCGCCTTAATTGCCATACTCAGCTTAGTACGATTGCAATCGAGTTGACGCGCAGCCTCCGAGACGGAGCCATACTCGGCAATGGTACAAAAGGCTTCAACTTGCGATAAGTTCATGATTAAAAAAGACCTAAACTGAAATGATGAGAATCGATAGCGCAGACGAATGAACGTACTGACGCTTAGAAAGATTATCGAAAAAAACACGGATTCGCCAGATAAGTCTATGGTGTTTTGGCGTTTTTGCGGTAATCTATGGGGGTTACAAGAAGTGAACATGGAGGCCACGATGGCACAAGATTGGGACGGCTTAGCAAAGAATTGGGAATCTAACCCAGCAACAGATCAATTTGCTCAGTCGGTGTTTGCACAGTTACAACAGCTTACTCAGCTTGATGGCATTAAAGTATTGGATTTTGGATGTGGGACAGGGCAGTTAAGCCAACTATTGTCGCCATCCGCAAAAGAGATTGTGGCGCTGGATGCATCTGAAGCCATGATTGAAGAGCTTGATAAGAAAGAGCTAGAGAATGTAGAACCGGTTGTTGATGCATTGACGCGTGGTCTAGTCGCTCAGCACCCAGCATTCCGTGGTCAGTTTGACCTAGTCGTTGCTTCTTCAGTGCTGGCTTTTATCGAAGACTACGAAACGTCTCTAGAGATTGCTCACTCGTTACTCAACGCTGGTGGTCACTTCGTTCATTTTGATTGGATTGCAGATTCAGCAAAAGAAGGCTTCACGCTAGTGAAATCAGAGAACGCACTTATCAAAGCCGGCTTTACTGAGGTAGAAACGAAAAAGGTCTTCGAAATCACATCAGATGGTCACACAATGTCAGTATTAATGGGCGTAGGTCGCCGTTAATCCCCGACAAAGAACATAAGAAAAGCGAGCTATTTAGCTCGCTTTTTTGTTTCCTTTGATTTGCTAGGCAAAGGTGAGTTGTCGAATTTCTTCTAAAACATCCGGGTTCGCAATCGCACCTAAGTTCTCAACTTCCTTACCATTTATGACTTGTTTGACTGCAAGTTCCACCAACTTTCCTGAGCGTGTTTTAGGAATGTCGCTGATGGCGAAAATTTGGCTTGGCACATGCCTTGGCGAACAGGACGTTTTGAGGCGCGACTTAATCTCTGCTACTAACCTGTCATCTAAAGTGACGCCAGAAACGATCTGAACAAACAGCCAAATTTGTTCGTTTCGCTCGATCTCTTTACCAACGGCAATGGAATCGACGATACCTTCTATGACGTTTACCTGCTGATAAATCTCCGCTGTGCCGATGCGCACACCGCCAGGATTCAACAATGCATCGCTACGACCGTAGAAAACAAATCCACCTTTGGCGCTGCGTTCGACATCATCACCGTGATGCCAGATATCATCGAACTTGTCCCAGTAAGCGTTGTGGTAGCGTTCCCCGGTATCGTTCCAAAAGCCGACAGGGAAGTTAGGCATAGAGTTGGTGCAGACGAGCTCACCACGTTGTTCACTCACGCTTTGACCTTGCGAGTCGAACACTTGAACATCAATACCCAAACCAGCGTACTGACATTCACCACGATAAACAGACGAGATAGGGTTGCCTAATACAAAGCAGCCACAGATGTCTGTTCCGCCTGAAATAGAAGCCAAGTGCAGATCTTGCTTGATGTGTTGAAACACGTAATCAAACTGCTCTGGATAAAGCACTGAGCCCGTAGAGCACAAAGTTCTTAAAGCAGGGAGAGAGTAATCTTGGATTGGCGACAGTCCGGCTTTTTCTATCGCCTCTAGGTACTTGGCAGCAGTACCAAAGAGACTCACCTCGGCGCGCTGAGCTAAATCCCATAATACGTGAGGTGCTGGGTAAACCGGGCTCCCATCGAAAATCACCAAGCACGCACCACTCGCCAGAGCAGATACGTGCCAGTTCCACATCATCCAACCACAAGTAGTGTAATAAAAGACGCGATCTTGAGGCTGAATGTCTGAATGAAGCTGGTGCTCTTTAAGGTGATTGAGAATAGTACCGCCAACAGAATGCACGATGCACTTAGGTTTGCCAGTTGTGCCGGAGGAATAAAGCACAAACAGCGGGCTATTGAATTCCACGCGAGTGTAATGCAACGGAGCAGGGGAATACTGATTAATGATGTTTTGCCAATCGTGAGTACAAACATCGCATTCGAACACATGCGGTTTGAGGTAACCGATCTGACATACTTGTTTCAGTCCATCAAGATGATCCGCGATGTGATGGTTCTTCTCCAACATATCGAAAGTTTTGCCGTTGAAGGTATAACCATCGCAGGTGAAGAGAACCCTTGGCTTCACTTGCCCGAAGCGCTCAATAACGCTTTCTACCCCAAAATCAGGGGAGGTGGACGTCCAAGTTGCGCCTAAGCTGGTGGTGGCTAGCATTGCAATAACGGTTTGTGGCATATGTGGTAAATAACCTGCAACCACATCGCCTTGCTTGATGCCACATTCGACTAACCATTGCTGAATGCTCGAGACTTCGTCACGAAGCTGTTTCCATGTGTAAGTCTGTTTGTCGCCGCGTTCGTTTTCAAACCAAATCGCCAGATCATCCGCTTGTTGCTCTGCCAAACTGAGCAGGTTCTCTGCGTAGTTAACTTGAGCTTGAGGGAACCACACGGTATCTCGATTTTGCATTGGTGATTGCCAACGGCTTTCACCTTGTGCTTTTACTGTATCGCCTTGCGTGCCAATTAGGTCGCAAAATTGCCAAACCTCTTTCCAGAAATGCTCGTTATGCTCCAAAGACCATTGGTGCAAATCAGAGTAGTTTTTGAGCTCGAAACCCTGCCGATTAATGTGCTCGATAAACTGCGTGATGTTGGCTTGCTCGATTCGATCTTCCGTCGGCTGCCAGACTTTGTTGCTCTCGCGCATAGCTCCCTCTATAACAAAGTTTTAACGTTTTCAGTCTGAGGTGAACCAGAAATAAAGTCAAACTCGTTGGAGAAACTAGCTCCTTATGTATATCAATGTCTTAGGTGTTAATGTAAAGAAAATGTTACACCTAGGTTTTGAGTGGAAAATGGCCAGGGGATTGGAAGGACAAAAGAGTGTAGATAGGCTTAATGTAAGGGATTTGTTAACGGAGATGTGCAATGACTCAGTATCATTCAAAACCCGTCGATCAGGATGGAAGGGTAGAATGGAGCCATGAAGAGGATGCCATTTGGCGCGACTTGGTAACAAGACAAATGAGCGTGATTCAAGACCGTGCATGCGACGCCTATCTGCATGGACTCAAGCTACTCGATTTACCTCATGACCGCGTGCCACAACTGCCCGAAATCAATCGTGTTTTGATGGAAACAACGGGCTGGCAAGTGGAGCCAGTACCCGCGTTGATCGACTTTGATCGTTTCTTCAATTTGCTTGGCAATAAACGCTTCCCAGTCGCGACGTTTTTGAGAACGCGAGAAGAGTTTGATTACCTACAAGAGCCAGATTTCTTCCATGAGATCTTCGGTCATTGCGCCATGCTCACCAACTCTGATTTTGCCGCCTTTACCGAGCATTACGGACAGCTTGGCCAAGCCGCGACACCAAAGCAGCGAGGGTACCTTGCGCGTCTATATTGGTTTACAGTCGAGTTCGGCTTGGTTCAAGAGGGTAACAAAACCAAGATCTATGGTGGCGGCATCCTTTCATCTCCGGGAGAAACCATCTATTCATTGGAAAGCGACATCGCGATTAGAGACGAATTCGACCTACAAACTGTGCTAAGGACCCCTTACCGCATCGACATCATGCAGCCGAAATACTACGTGATTGAAGATTTGTCCCAGCTTTTCCAAATTAGCCAACTGAATCTATTGAAACAAGCCGATCTAGCGATTGAAGCCGGATTGCTTCCACCACTTTTTGAACCAAAGGAACCTGCTCATGTTGAATGAACAAAAATGCGAAGCTTGTAGTATCGATGCCATTGCACTTAGTAAAGAGGAACAACAGTCTTTGCTGCTGCAATTATCTGATTGGCAGATCATTGAGAGAGATGAGATTCCTCAACTTGAGAAGGTCTACAAGTTTAAGAACTTCAAACAAGCGTGGGCGTTTAGCAACAAGATTGCCGAGCTTGCAGAAGATGAATTCCATCACCCATCAATCTTGCTGGAGTGGGGCAAAGTGACCATCACGTGGTGGAGCCATTCCATTAAAGGTCTGCATAAGAACGACTTTATCTGTGCTTCGAAATGCGATGCGTTGGCGATTGAAGAATAGAGCTGAGTGATTAAAGAGAGATTCCGGACATCTCGTTCCTCGATTCCGGAATGACGTTGGTAGTGATTGGGTTACTCAGAACTGCAAATGACCTTTGCTAGCATGGTACGACTTGGAAGTGGAAGAGATCTTTTCCACTTTGCAGGTTAGTATCGTTCTGAACTGCTAGGCTAGCTTCCGTCATTCTCGAGAGCGACGAAGGAGCGAGTCGGGAATCTCACTCTCAAACAATGCTCACTGATTATAAACAAAGCGCCCGGACTGAAGTTCGGGCGCTTTACTTTTAATTTTTTTCTCTTGAAGAGCGAGTATTAAAGCTCAATTCGAAACACAGACGTCGTGCCTGAAACTTCATTACCAACCGCGATAAAGTGTTGTCCGTTACGAGCAAAGTAATTGATTGACTCTGGCGCCAAATCACCTGCTTTGGGATTGTAAGTGTCGTTCGCGCATTCGCCATCTTCCACTTCTGTACAAACTGGTTGGCTGTAATCACGACGGTTTACGTAATGTAGGAACTGCGCTTGTTTCGGGTCTGTGATGTCATAAATCATGATGCCGCCTTGACGCTCCAAGCCGATGAACGCGTAATGACGACCATTGATTTGTGCTACTTCAATTGCCTCTGGCTCAATGCCTTTGTCGTCACTGCGGTCATCCCCACTGTCATTGCTATCGTTGGTGCTGTTGAAGTTCTTACCTTCATTCATTAATGCGATGGTTGCGAAATCGTCACCACTATCGAAAACCAACTCACCGTTTTCATCCCAAATAGAGAACGAACGTGCGCCAAAGGCTTGAACATTGTCTTGCGCAGAAAGCGTTTGTTCAGGCTTAATCACTTTTAGACGAGCGAGTTGCTTGTTATCTTTTAGCGCCTCTGCCAGCGGGTGATCTGCTGCGACTTTCAGCTTCTTACCGCGCACCTCATCAACATGGCTTAAACAGGTGCCTTGCTCAGAAGTATATTCATCTGTACCGAGGTAATCGTCTTCATCCCACTTGAAGCCGGCTTGGTCACATAGAGCTTGTGTTGTTTTGAAGCCATACTCACGACCGTCACCTTCGTTGGCAGAGAGGATGTAAGTTTTGCCATCTACCGAGTAGCTGTCGAGGGTATCTGGCATGTACAGACCAACCAGTTGAGGGTAGCTCTTAAAGTTGCCAATGATTTTGTCTTTGTTCGAAGCATCCAGTTTTGAATCAGACCAAGATTTCTCGCCCAGACCCACAATCTTCTCTACCGATTTGTTTTCTGGGTTTACGATTGCCATCGCGTTGTTTTCTTGCAGTGCAACGTAGATTTTTCCATTGTCAGCAAAGGTGAGGTATTCCGGTTCTAGATCTTGCGCCACCGTTGCATTTGGACCTGAGATTCGAACATCAGCAGGTAACTCAGACTTACGTGCACCATCAAACTCATTGAAACCAATCTGCGTGACTTCTGCTTGTTTTACGCCTTGGCTCAAGTTGATTAATGTGATGCTGCCTTCTGGATCGACACTGTAGTCACCATTTGGCTCACCTTCGTTTGCTGTCGCAATGTATCTGCCATCTTTTGAGAAGCCAACCATGTCTGGCAATGCGCCAGTAGGGAAGGTGGTGATAAGCGACAAATCATCCGAGCGGTACAAGCCAACAATGCCATTCGCCTGCTTATTGCTGTTTTCAATCGCTACAGCGACTAAACCATTAAAGACTGCAACGCTGTTTGCCGCACCAATTTCAACGCCTGCCGCTTCGCCCGCGCTGTTGAGGTCGATGAATGCGGTTTGCGTTGGTGCGCCGTTGTCATCCATAGAAAGCACATCGACACGCTTTGCTTGAGCGTTGACCACGTAAAGCTTGTCAGTACATGCATCATATTGAACGATTTCTGCTGCCGACGTATCGAATGGTGCGTCAGCGATAGACGTTCCCATAAAGGTCAAACCTTGGATGGATGTCTCTCCAGCAACAGGTGCTACTGGTGCTTTACATTGGGCTGCAAACGAAGAGAGAGAATCGTCAGGTTGAGATGAACATGCGATGGCAAGTGAAGATAATGCCAATACGCCTATTGCCTTAAATGGGGTGGTCATGATATTTCCTTATTAAGCAGATACAATGTTGCTCAATGCACCTAAATTAGATATCTATTCATTCACTACAACAGTGAGGAATAGTGCATTGATTGATGTGTTATTAAATAAGGCTCTGAATATATTTATGATTTATGACTCTTATATTGGCTTTTGATGAAACAAATGTGTCAGTTTTAATCTGAACGTATGTCGAACACTTAAGATGAAAAGACACTAGGAACTAGAAATAATGGAACTTAAAGAATTTTTGGATGCGCTAGCGGCATCACCTGAGACAGTAGAATTTGAAACGACAATGGCAGCCATTGAGGCAAACTACGCGTTTACGCCAGCGGCTTTTGTGAATGGTGAAACGCAGAACATTGCAGGTGAGAATAACGGCTCGTGCAAGATCTTCGCTTTTGGTCAATTGAACAACCTAAGCAAAGAAGCAACGTTGGCGTGTTTTGGTCGCTTCTACCGTGAAGACGTATTGGCACATCCAGAGAACAATGACCATCAAAACATTCGTAACTTTATGGTGACAGGTTGGGATGGTGTGAAGTTTGAATCCCAAGCGTTAGCGCAGAAATAGTTCGCAGAACTTACCTTCATTTCAATGATAGCCAGTCCGTTATGTCCATGTTCGATAGGTTAGGCGACTGGCTTTTTCTCCAAACATTTACGACACAAACAAAGCTGTCCCGCTTCTGGCTTTGGTAAATCTCTGGTCTCAATATCAAAGCACCAGCACGTCTCTTTCCCCGCAGCAATATCGCAGTGCGCATTCGTGCCACACTCAGGGCAAGAGTGGGTTGAGTCATTTCCACCCAATTGCTCGATGATCGCGTCTCGTTGAGCATCAGACTTATCTTTCCACAGCACGATTTCTTCCATGGTTCGGTGGCAGCCAGAACAGATTCCGCCGTTATTTTTACAGGCTGCGCGGCAAGGTGACTTCATTACTTTTCTCGTTATGCTTTCCAGTAAGCGGCGTACTTTAACATGAAATTGTGCAGCGGGAAGCTCAATACTTGATTCAACAAAATATCCATTAGGTGAATAAATACTGGTCAAATTTATATGGAATGATAAACTGTATATCCAATTTTAGGAGGCGTCATGTTTAAACCGTATTTTAAGTGCATCACCTTGTCTGTTTTTATCGTTCTTTTGGCTGGTTGTGCCAGAGGTCCTCAAGTCGATGAGACGAAATTTACGTCGTATGAGGATTTTCGACCAGGTCCTGAAGGCAGAGTCGATTTAGTGTGGGCAAGAGATGACATTAAAGATGCGCAAACATTAAAAGGCGTTCTTGATAAATACGATAGCGTACTAGTGGATCGTGTTTTTGTGGTGGTGAAAGATGCTGAGTTGGATGATGAGAGCATTAAGGAATTGTCTGACTACATGGTGATGAGGTTCAAAGAGAAGATCTCGACCAATAAACGCATTGTGGATGAGCCAAGTGACTCAACACTTCGTTTGAGTATCGCGATCAGTAATGTGGAAACGCCCAATCCGATCTTAGCGGTAACAAGCTCTGTACTGCCTTTTGGTATTGGTGTTTCTACAATATCCAAGCTAACAACGGGCGAGCACACCAATGTGGGAGAGGCGACCATTGAACTGCTGGTAAGCGACTCCAAAACGGCGGAACCAATCTTTGCGGTGATAGACCGACATGTTGGCGATAAAGATTTGGATAACATTGTTGACGGGTTAAGTGGAGCGAAAGACGCAATCGACTGGTGGGTTAATCGATTATTTGTTACTTTCGACAACCAAGTTACCCAAATCTAAGTCGTTAGACAAAACGCCATGTTAGAAAAAGAAAATTTAATCAAACTCGCTCGAATGCAAATGCCGTTTGGCAAATACGCAGGGCGAGTACTGATTGATCTTCCAGAAGAGTACCTACTCTGGTTTGATAAAAAAGGCTTTCCTGAAGGGGAGCTAGGTGAATTGCTAAAGCTCTGCCTCGCACTTAAAATTGAAGGCTTAGATAGTGTTGTTAAGCCTTTAAAGCGCATGTAATCTGCCACAGAAACTCCCTTTTTTTGATTTAAAGAATTACCATGAATTTTGATATTAATGCACTGAAACACCACCAACTGGTCGAAGATGGTCAACTAGAAGGATGCTACCTTCATCAACCTGCAAAGGGCAGTCAGCAAGATGACAAAGCGGTTTTGGCAGAACGCCAAGCGTTGGAAAAGATGGGGTACAAGGTGATACAGGTTCAAGCTAAAGGCGGGACCACAACGTTTGCCGAAGCGATGCAGGAGTTTGCAAAGAAGACTGGCCACCAGCCTCAGTAATAAGCGGATTCAACCGATTCAACTGCCTTCAACTTTTCTCGCAATACCCTCAGTTTCATACAAAAGAGTCAGGCTATTAGGCTGACTCTTTTTTATCCTATCCATTGCAAGTAATGCTGCTCGCCAGTTAACCGCAGCATTGCCTTACTCGTGGAATAATTTTCAGTTCATTCGGGTAATAAACGTCTGCTCATCATCCACAAAAGCGACAAATCCGCCGTGATAGATAAACACTCGCCCGCGCCCCTCGACTAAACATGCTAGCTGTGGGTTTAAATCTTCTTCGTTATTTTGGCTTTCAAATGTGCCGGTATCCGTGATTACACCGTCGAGTGCAGGCAAATATCCATAAGTACGTTTGGCTTGATCAATCAGGCTCAATTGACTGTCGATAGAGAAGCAAGAGGGGATCGCACCAGCGTCTTCGATGAATATAGGTTTCAGTTCTTCAAAAGCTGTAATCACCAGCCAGTCGATGCCGTTAACATGATGGATAAACATAGAGTTGCTCGATAATTTTGATGCGGGGATTCTATCATTATCAGTTGCAGAGCGTCGGAGAAATTTGGTTGTTAAAGGCGATAATTCTGCGCCATTTACTGACATTTAGCCAGCCAACTGGAAATACGCTTGCGTCCGACAGTAAGTTGCAACAACAAGTAGGTGGATGCTCTAAAAAAGCCCCGTTTAGTCCAAGGCTGTCAAGCGGGCTAAACGGGGCAAACAGAGCAACTAGGATAACTGCTCTGCGATGGTGTCCGGAAACGAAAATTAGTATCGCTTCCGAGATAAATTCTAGGAGTTTCTAGTGTGGTTTTGTCAGCAAAATGTCACGACTCGATACCATGCTGACAAGCTTATTTTTTATTTTTGAACAATAGCTTATAAAGCAGGCGAGCTTTGTAGGAATGCGCTTAATACACTTACAAATGGCATAAAAAAACTCGCTATTTAAGCGAGCTTTATAACTAAAAATGTCAACCCAATCAGGACGGGTCAGAAACGCGAATTAATGTTTGCGTTGTGGGCCGTTACGAACGATGTCTTTACCGTTGTCGTAAACGTGCTGAGAAACCCAGCGACCCATGATGAGTTGGTGTTGGTCACCTAATACAGCGACAAAAGGGCGGCCATCGGTGTTGGTTGTAGCCAATGCGACACCTGTTACGCCTTCAAGACCCAGTGCGCCACTTTCAATTAGGTGTAGGAAAGCTTCTAGCTCTTCCAATGTTTCGATTACGTGATTATCAATGTTCATCGTCTTCAATCTCTTCGAATTGTCGATATTCAATGGTCGCGTACTCTACCTAAGTTGTTTGCAGAAACCAAGGAAGGATTTGCATACAATAATGCTTGGCGTTATCACGCTAAATTGTTGTAAATTCGAATTCCAATCATAAGTCGAACGATAATTACAAAGAGTCACATTGATGAAGAAAGTGTTAATCACCGGTTTTGAACCATTTGGTGGCGAGTCAGTTAACCCTGCATTAGAAGCGGTAAAACGATTAGAAGGCAAGAAGCTCAACGGTGGTGAAGTGGTGATTTGCCAAGTGCCAGTAACCCGTTATGAATCCATTGACACCGTGGTTAAGGCTATCGAGCAATACCAACCAGACATTGTCATCACAGTAGGGCAGGCCGCGGGACGAGCTGCGATTACACCAGAACGTGTGGCAATCAATTTAGACGACTTCCGTATTCCTGATAATGGCGGTCATCAACCAATCGATGAGCCAGTGGTTCAAGATGGTCCAGACGCTTACTTTACAACGCTGCCCATTAAGGCGATGACAAACGCTTTACAGAAAGCGAGTATTCCATGCCACGTATCAAATACGGCAGGGACGTTTGTGTGCAATCACCTGTTTTATGGTATCCAGCATTACTTGCGTGATAAATCAGTACGTCATGGTTTTGTGCATATTCCTCTTTTGCCAGAACAAGATGCTTCAGGCAACCAGCCAACCATGTCGTTAGATGTCATTGTCGAAGGGTTAGCGCTCTTGGCTCAAGTTGCGATTGATAACGAATCTGACATCGCAGTCACCGCAGGCCAAATTTGTTGATACACAAGCCAAATTTAAATCCTTAGATGAACACCGAGCACCATCAAGCTCGGTGTTTTTGTATCTGTTAAGTCGCTCAAATTTTGTGTGTTATGAAAGGAGTAGCATCGAGCTGTAAAGTGAAAAGTTACATGTATTCACTTCGAACTCTCGTTCAATAAAAAAGGCGAACTATCATGAAAAGCAATAGAAGTAAGATCATTGCCCTTTCCTCTGCGGTTGTTTTCGCTTTGGCTATTGCCGCTCTAAAATTCGAAAACACCCTCGGACTACTACCGATCCTCGTTGCGATTGTCGCATTCTTTACTTGCGTGACTCATACCAGCATGCACCTCTCTGGTGTTAAAAATGCGGATGCGTTTGGTTATTACCAACAATCACAACAAACCAAAGCGAAAGCACTGCATAAAGGCTTAGACCCTCGCGATAAAAAGCGTTGAAGCATGTCACATTCTCCGTATACTTTGGCAAAGCATTTAAAGCACAAGCTTGTCGGAGAAAAGCATGTCACATCGAGTACCTACCAACATACTGACGGGGTTTCTGGGCGTCGGTAAAACCACAACTATTCTGAACTTACTGAAAAACAAACCAGAAAACGAAAACTGGGCTGTATTAGTGAATGAGTTTGGTGAGATAGGTATCGATGGCGCGATGATGACCGACCAAGGAGCGATGATTAAAGAAGTTCCGGGTGGTTGCATGTGTTGTACTGCGGGCGTTCCTATGTCTGTCGGTATCACTGCTTTGCTACGTCAAAATCCAGATCGTCTTCTTATCGAGCCAACGGGGTTGGGGCATCCAAAGCAAGTGGTTGCGACATTAACGTCTGAGCAATATCTGCCTTATGTTGATCTTAAAGCAACGATCGCGCTGGTGGATCCACGTAACCTAAGTGACGAAAAATACCTTTCAAACAAGAACTTTGTTGATCAATTAGACAGCGCCGATGTGGTTATCGGTAGCAAGGTTGACCTGTGTACCAGCCATGACATTGATGTGTTCAACGATTGGGTAACCGATCAAACGCCTTCTAAAGTGTTCAGCAAACTGATTCATGACGGTGACCTACCAATTGAAGTGTTGGATATTGAACGCGTGCATGGCAGTGCATCTTCCCACATTGAAGCTCATCATCACGACCATGCGCATCAAGAGCCACAATTCCAATTACCTCCTGGTGAAGCCTTTATCCGTAAAGAGAACAAAGGGCAGGGTTACTTTAGCTGTGGTTGGTTGTTCGGGGCAGAATACACTTTCAACTTCGATCAACTGTTCTCAATGCTGTCTGACCTTACGGCAGAGCGTATCAAAGCCGTAATGAATACTGACCAAGGCTGCTACGCATTCAATGTTGCGAATGGCATCGTATCTGTAAATCAGATGAGTCTAGAAGGGTTTGAATCTCGCATCGAAGTGATTGACTCACAATTGATGCCTTGGGATCAGTTGGAAGCGATCCTACTTAAACTTTGTGGCATTGCTGAATAAACACGAATGAATTTCAAACAAGGCCCGAGCAGATGCTTGGGTCTTTTTCTATAAATTTTCATTGTTGAGACGATAGAAAACTATCATCGTGTCAAATCTATATATATGTGATTTGTATCACTATAATCGCCGGCTTTTCTCATACAACAAGAAACCGGAGACCACTTGAATCCTGCCTTTACTTTCTCTGAATTGAAGTTCTTTTGTTTGCGTTTTGTCGCGATTTTCTTTCTGCTTGTCACCGTATTTGGTGCCATTATCCATTACGACAAGTCCGCGTCAGAAGAAGCAGAGAAGAGCAATATCCGTGTTCAACAAAAAGCGCTTCTAGAGGGCAAGAAACAATACATTGAGTGGGTGATGGGCTCTGTTGTTAGAGAAACCGCTTTGCTCTCCGACATTATGGAAGCAAGGCAAGTGTACAACATGGTTGAGTTGCTTCCTGAAGCTAAAAGGGATGCCGAACTGGCGCGGTTAAGCACAATCTTGGAGGCCGTTAGTCAAAGAAAAGAAGTGTATGACCAACTTCGTTACTTGGACTTGGAAGGCAATGAAGTGGTTCGTATCAACTTTAATGACGGACATTCTCAGGTTGTACCCGAAGAGCAGCTACAAAATAAACGTCATCGCTATTACTTCAATAAAGCATTGCAGCTAGGTTGTCGAAAAATCTACGTATCGCCTTTAGATCTGAACGTCGAGCATGGTCAGATTGAAGTACCGCTGAAGCCTATGATTCGTCTGGCCACACCTGTTTTTGACGAGGAGGGGAAAAAGCGCGGGATCGTTATGGTTAACTATCTTGCGAAGTACCTTATGGAAGGTATGGCACTGTTTAATCTGGATATGGGCACCAACTACATGCTGCTCAATAAAGACGGTTATTTCTTGTTTAACAAAGAACATCGCGATACTGAATTTGCGTTTATGTACGATCATCGAAGTGATGAGACGATCTACAATCGATTTCCAGATTTGGCGGAACAAATTCGTAATACGCTATCAGGGCAGATAGAGACTGATAAAGGTATCATGACAATTGAGTCTGTTGGCGCCGTAGACCGCATAAATCCATACTGCTTTCAGGATTATCACGTCAGCGAGAACAGCTCGACGGCATGGAAGTTGGTTTCTTACGTCGATTTCAGTGAAAGGAAAGAAATCGCCAGTTCGCAATACGAGCGAAAATGGCTAATGCAAGTTGGCGTGGTTATGAGCATTATTCTGGCTTACTTTATTGCGCGTTTTCAGCTTCGTGCATTCGTAGACAACCAACGCATTCATCATTTGGCTCATCATGACAGTCTAACGGGGCTTTTAAACCGAGCAGCGTTTCAAACTGGTGCGACAGAAACCATATCGCAGAGTGTCAAAACCGGGAAGAAGGTTTGTTTGGTCTATCTTGATCTTGATGGGTTCAAGTTCATCAATGATGAATATGGGCATGCCGCAGGGGATAAAACCTTAGAACATGTCGCATCTGTCATGAATCGTATATTTGGAAGCAAAGCGTTACTAGCACGCTTGGGTGGTGATGAGTTCGCTATCTTGTTGAGCTCTCAAGAGCATATGCAAAACCCAGAGCACTATGCGGCGTCTTTGATTCAATTGATTCAAGATCCAATTGAAGTGTTACCTGACATCTTCCATCAAGTGACAACCTCGATTGGCGGCTGTTACACAAAAGGGCAAGACTGCACCTTAGAAGAGTTAATGCATCAAGCAGACATGGCAATGTACGAGGCGAAGAAGGCAGGTAAAAACCGTTATTTCTTCATTCAATAAGAGAAAACAGAGCTAAAAATATAAGGTGTTGAATCGGGAGAGACATAATTCCCCGAGTTTTTACGCGAACACACGAGAAAAGTGAGATAAATCACTTGAATTCGGGTATAGTGCACGGCTAAATTTTCAAAGCTATCTAGTGGTTTGTTTAAGGAATACGCTCAATGTCATTTTCATCTCAAGGTTTTGCGCCAGAAGTGGTTAAAGCACTGGCAGAATGCGGTTATGAGAAGTTAACGCCAATCCAACAGAAGGCGATTCCAATGGCTCGTCGAGGTCATGATATTTTCGCTACTGCACAAACAGGTACGGGTAAAACCGCGGCCTTCTCTTTGCCAATGATTCAACGTTTGTTGGACAGTGGTCGTAATGCTTCTCGCAAGACAGCGCGTGCACTTATCATGGCTCCGACTCGTGAATTAGCAGAGCAAATCGCAGATAACATCAAAGCATACACCAAGTACACGAACCTTTCAGTTGCGGCGATCTTTGGTGGTCGTAAAATGTCTTCTCAGATTTCGGCTCTTGAGAACGGTGTAGATATTCTGGTTGCAACACCAGGGCGTCTAGAAGAGCACATTGAGCAAGGGAACGTTTCAGTAGCAAACATCGAGTTTCTTGTATTTGATGAAGCTGACCGAATCTTGGATATGGGCTTTATTAATGCCGTTCGTAAAATCATGCTAGACGTGGATACCGATCCTCAGATCATGATGTTCTCTGCGACAACCTCTACCCAATTGAATGTACTAGCAAGAGATATTCTACGTAAGCCAAAGCGTATCGAAGTCGAGCGTGCAAACACAACAGCACAAACCGTTGCTCACGTACTGTACCCAGTTGATCAAGAACGTAAAACAGAGCTGCTTTCTGAGCTTATTGGTCGTAAAAACTGGAAACAGGTATTGGTGTTTGTGAACTACAAAGAAACCGCAAACGACGTAGTAAAAGAATTGAAACTCGATGGCATTAAAGCGGTCGTGTGTCACGGTGACCGTGCGCAAAGTGCTCGCCGTCGTGCTCTTGAAGAGTTCAAAACAGGCAAAGTACGCGTGATGGTTGCAACAGACGTCGCAGCGCGTGGCTTGGATATAGAAGACCTACCACACGTAGTGAACTACGACATGCCATTCCTTGCAGAAGACTATGTTCACCGTATTGGTCGTACGGGCCGTGCTGGTAAACAAGGTCATGCCGTTTCTTTTGTTAACCGTGAAGAAGAACTAACGGTAGTGCAGGTTGAAAACCTAATTCAACAACACATCCGTCGTATTGAGCTAGCGGGCTATGAGCCAAAGCAGCGTGAATCTTACATCGAGAAGCTAAACTCTAAACCAGCATTCAAGAACCGCCAAGGCCGCCGTAACAACCCGAACCAATCGGCAACAGACCAAGGTTCTGCAGAGCGCCGCCTAGCCATGGTTAAACGCTTGAAAGCGCGTCGTTCAACTAAGTAACGAACAAAATATAAAAACGCCCCTCACGAGAGGGGCGTTTTTGTTTGTGTTGGTAAGCTTTAGTTCATCCCAATGAAGTTGGGCTCTCCACGATAAATAATGCGGTCATTCCCACGATGAATTCCGAACGTGACTACCGTCGGTGGGTTATCTTCGTCCGCGTCGCTTTTGTCCCAGTTGTACTTGAGCCAAGGTAAGTTATTGCCTGCACTGCTCAAGTCTAAATGGAAGCGAACTTGCTCTCGTGCTGAATCTACTTGGCTGGCTACGATATCGTAGGTTCTGCCAGCCAGCATGGTGCCTTCACCAGATAGCTTAGTGTTGTCTGGAGCAGAGTTAGACCAAATTGGCGTGCGCGTATGATGCTGCCCATTGGCCGTAGTTGCGCTGTCCTCAAAGTGGGTCACGAAGCGACCGTCTTGCCATACTTCTACGTCCAGCGGAACCTTGATTGTCATACCTTGGTTGCCACCAACGTCTTTAAAGTTGAGTCTGCCAAAACGGATATCTGGCTGCTGTTTTAAGATATGTAAATCGTCAAAGAAATCTATCTCATCAACCTCTTCAACAAACGCTAAACCAATTTTGCTTTTGGTTGAGTTCGAGTCTTTGTTGAATGGGCCATCAGGGTATTTTCCGTCAGTTTCATCTTTTTCCCAGCAAGGGCTATTGTCGCAATTCGGATTACCTGCTGCTTTTTCGATAGTGAAACTGCCAACGCTAGCGTCTCCGACCAAGTTCCATTCGACTGAGTTAGCAGCTGGTGGAATAAAGCGATCAACGTAGTTACTCAGTTCACCTAAATGAAAATGTTCACGAAGGCTGGCATTGAAATGCACGTAGTTCTGAATATCTTCTTTTTTGGCATTAAGAGCGACGACATCATAACTTACGCGCTCAAATGGCTGATTCATATAAATGAAGTCTTGCTTTGTTGGGTATGTCCATTTGGCTTCACGCGCCTTGAAGTACTTAGCGTAAAAGCGGCCAACATTTCGATAGCCTGTGTTGACTGTCATATCTAAATATTGACTGTCTAATTTCGCTTTAATCTTCAAGCTACCAACTTCTTCCCAGTACAAGTCGGAGAAGATGTATTGAGAGTTCTCGCTTTCGGTATGACTACGAGTGAGTGATAAAGTACTTTCCAATAACTTCTTCGTCTGACTTGCGGTTTCGGTGGGTGTTTTTTGCTTACTGCTTAAAACGATACTGGCTGCTGGGGCATCTTCCAACATGAAGTTATGGGTGACGTCAGCACTGCAGTAGTTTTCTGTATTTACTTCTTTAGTTAATGAGCCTCCACTTTGCCAGACGATCGGTTTCACTGTGAGAGAGAAATGTTCGCCAGCAGCAATAAAGCCCGGTCCACTTTCGGAAGTGCCGGAGGCCAGTGCTGTTGAACCATCACAGATGGCTAGCGTCCAAGGTCGTGACTTCACATCAAATGTTCCTTCAACCTTTACCGAACCTTCATCTGGACACTCCTGAAACCCCGTACATTCGAACGTATCGGAGAGCCTGACGGAGAACAAACCTGATTCATTGGTAATTAAACCATGGCTAGAGAGGCCGTCTTTGAACTCGGCAGAGTAACTGAAGTTTCCTTCACTGCCGCCTACAGGTTTGATGAGAGGATGGGTGACTTTTGGCGTACCATCGTAATTTGTCGCAATAACCTGTTCACCCGTTGCAGCACAAGCCAATAAACGTGTGTTCACGGTTTTTGATTTACCAGCAATAACATGGATTTCATCAAGTGAACTCAGATCTTCTGCATAAGCTTCGAACATGTATGGCGTAAACATAAACTGCACCGTCTGCGCCTTGCTCATGTCATCGACCATTGTAAAACTGAGGGTGTAATTTGAATCGAGCGAGATAGCGTCGATATCGTTAGGTATGACTTTGACGACTAACGTACCGTCATCTTTTGAGATGAAGTTGGAATCATCAATTTTCTGTTTTCCTTCAACCATCTCAAGCGTGAATAGGTCAGGATCGGAAATGGAAGCTAGCACCTGAGCACTGGTGACTTCGCCATTGTTGGTTGTGGTTACAGTAAACAATGGCAACTCATCACCACACATCAACGCCATGTCTTCTGTTGGTGTGACGACAAGATCGAAATCGTCTTCTGATGGCCTTTCAATTGTACAAATAGGAATAACATCGGGCACGGGGCATGCTCTCGAAGGCGTAACGTAAGAACAATTGGGTTCTGATATGCCGCAATAACGATCAACGTTTCGAATGCTCTCTTCGTGGGCGTTTATCGTGCCGCAGATAGTACCATTTTGAATACTGGTCGCATGGAATGAACTGATGGCTTCTTTTTTCGCAAATATTGAGCTTGAACCTAAATCAAATAGTCCACTTTCACCTTGAGAATGAATTGTTCCGTAAACATCAGCTCCAGATAGTTCAATAGTACTGTGTGAGTTAATGTTGCCAACGATAAAGTTTGAACTCGCATTGATTGAGATTTCATGCCCTATGGATTCGACATCACCACAGACGTTTGTGTTGTTTAGTGTGACAGTACTGCTACCTGATACTTTACCGTTTATCACGTTATAGTCACCAACAGTAGTTACCATGCCCCCAACAGAATCGACCATTCCGTCAATGAGAGTGTTTTCCAGAACAACCGAATATTGCGAGTCGACACTTCCGTAGATCAGTGAATACTCGGCGTTATCCCCAAGGTTATTTTGAGAATTAACACCTACAGATAAAGATCGTAGATTGATTTTTTTTTCTGGGCTGCCAATTGTGTTGTTACCTAATAGAGTAATGCTGCTGAAGGACTTCAATATCGAATGAGAAGCGCCGGGTAATGACGACACGATGCTTGAACCATGAGGTAACAATATACTGGTGGGGCAGTAAAGTGTTCGGCCTGTTTTAGTAAATGAGCTTTGATAGCAAATCTCATTTAAGCTTGTGATGTCAGCCAGGTCGTAAACTTTTGCCTGACCATAAACTGGGAAGAGTAATGTTGTACCTAAAAGGCTAATAAAGCGCATCATCAAGTATCCTAAATCTAGTGGAACTTAATGGCACCAAGCGAGAGTGAGTAAAGTACTCACAGAAAAGGCATAAGCGTTCTTATTTTGATTTTATGTGTCGCTTACTTATTGAACTGCAGTGTTTTTTTTATTCGTATGTCATACCAAGTTCATATGTCAGGTATTAAAGCTTGAATGTGATCTTAGTTCAAGTCTTGAGGCTGAAGTGTGTCGCACTTTTGAGGGAATAAATTGTTAGAAAATAATAAGAAAAGGTGATTTAGAGGTGATAGCTAAAGGTTAGAGATAAAGCCAAATCGGACGATGGCTCTATCTCTATAAAACTGACTAAGCGGCGTGGTCAATCAATGGTGCCATTTGGTACAACTCTTCAAGAATCGCTTTGGTTTGCTTCGAGTAAATAAGACGATCTCGATCACCGACTAACTGAATCGCTTTTATCTTTCCTGAAACCAAACACAGCCGAATGGTACGAAGTACCATCTGAATATCCAACGCAGGCGTGCCGTCCAAATTGTTTTTCGTTAATAGTGACGCCAAATCAATCGACATTACGATTTGATCGCAATGATCAAGATAGTTGCCCACATGCTGCTTAAGATGATTGCGGTAACGGAAAGTAAACTCGCGGTCTGTTACCCAATCACAACCTTGGTCTTCGGCGTATTCCCATGCTTCTTGCTTGGTTTCTTGTTCGCTCACACCAGCGAAAAATAGACGGACGTTTTGGTAACGAGACAAGGCAAAGTGAAAGGCTGAGCCAATTCGCGGCTCCAGTGTCGCATTGAGGTTTATTTTATGGCCAATATTGATGATACCTATCTCATCGTTATCACAAACAATGACCGGTAACATCGACAGAATAGCTTCTGTGCAATTTGATAGAACGACCGGAATAGAATGGCGTGACAAAGATAAGCTCAGGGCTTCTTGAAAGTCACCACTATCGATTTGGTGATGAGAAAAATGGCCAAGGTTAGCGGCAGAGACCTGATCATGTTGTTGGTAAAGCCAATCACTGGCATTTTCTAAACTTTGGTCAGCTAATTCAAACGTTCCATGGCTCATCGGGGCTAAGTGTTCACATACCGTCATAAAAGAAAAAGGGTAGTGATGGATAGGTTTACTAGCTCGATGAAGTTTGTAACGTTTGAAAAAGCTCAACATGGTGAATTACCTTTCTGGCGGCAACGCCCTCGCTGCCTGCAACACATGCAAAATGATACGCTGCTTATCCTTTTCGACTCGGTGGGCCGGAGCCATCACAGAGACTGCACCAATCAACTTACTTCCTTTCATGACTGGTGCGCTGATACCAGATACACCAGGATCAATTTCTGATGTACTAACAGCGTATCCGTTCTTACGGATGGTGCTGAGCTCTTGTTCCCACTCGCTGAGACGATGATCTTGCCCAAAATGACGCAAGATTTTCTCGCAACGGCTTTGAGGCATGAAAGCCAGCATCACCTTAGATGAGGCGCCACGAAGCAATGGTTGACTTTGACCCTGGACGTAGCTGCATCGAAGCGCCTGCATACTCTCTTTTTGTCTGACACAAAGCGCACGATAACCAGATGGCACCATATAAGCCGCCATCTCACCCGTTTGTTGAACCAAACGAGCAAGGATGGTTTCCACCATATCTAAACCGTGCTGAGCGGTTTCATAGCTGTGCATTAACAGCAGGGCGGCAGGACCAACTACAAATGTTTTGTCGTGTACGCTTTCTTCAATCAGGTTCCACTCTTTAAGTAGCTTCAAGTGTCTATAAAGACTGCTTAAAGGCACATTCAGTTGTTCACTGAGCGTTTTCGCAGAGACTGGGAACTGACTAACTGCGACTTGCATTAGCAATTGCAGCGCCTTTTCGTTTACCTGATTAGCGTTGGCTTTGTTTGTCGTCATGAGCGTGTTGTAACGTGATAATGGGTAGGCAACAACTATAATTCTTGTTAGCTGAGAAAAGGAAAATAATTAGAAATGGATATTCTCACACAGTGAGAAAATAGCCTATTAATGTTTTCTTTGCCTGAGTTGGGTGCCAACGGGAATCTGACTGACAAGGTATCCATGTCTCTATGAACGACTTGGGAAGAAGGGAGATAGGCAAATTTTGTGTGAATTTCTCTTCACTCATCTCTATGAAAGCAAGAATGTTGATACACTCTGCCTCTGAAATGAGCTATGTATCAATAACTCATTGTTATGTTTGCACCTTTGTAGCTTGTTAACCATACTCAATCTGTAGCGCTGATTAGTGCCTCTGCTTACTCTGGAGTGTTTTAAGTGGTTGATGAGTAAGTGTTAATGGCTTTCTTCTTCCTTGTTCTTAAAGATAAGAGATAACTTCTAGATGATAAATAAAGAGCTTTTTAAAAAAGCCATCATATACTTGCTCCCGTTGCCTCTTATCGTCGCGGAGGTGTTCTATTTAGCGCATCAAAGCGTCCAGCGAAATCTAGACCATATTCTTGATAAAAACCTCCAAGTTGCGGATGAAATTCTGTTTCAAATAGAGACAGAGAATCGGACCGCTCTGATTAATCCGGAACGTTGTGAAGCGATACAACAAAATTTGATGTTTGAAAGGCACATCGACGAGACTCTGATTGTAAAAGATGGTCAGATTATTTGTTCCTCGAAGTTGGGAGCAATGGAGCGTCCGATGGACAACTATGTTCAGTTATATCGCAAAGGAGAGCTCACTTTAGGCCATATCACAGGCTACCCTGACCAAGTCTTATTTCTGATCACACCAAAAGAGGATGCTCCGGAATACCAAGCCGTTACTATCGTTGATAGAGATTACTTTGGCGCGACTATTGGCTATCGTAGTGATGTACGTTTAAAGCGTTCGGCCATGTTTGTTGGTAAGGATTCTGCACCTAAAGATGCTTCTATGAAGGGCGAAAATGCCGTGTCGCTCGGCTCCTCAAAGCTGTTTGATTATAAGGCATTAGTGGAAGCCAGTGACTTTTACGTTGAGCAAAAACGCTTTTCTTATATCGTTTCTGCCATTCCTATTTTGCTCGCGTTTTACCTTTTGATCTTCATAATTAATCGCTTTATCGATCCTCAGCGAAGTCTTGTCTCCGAACTAAAAAAAGCACTCAAGAAGCGTGAGCTCGTGTTGTATTACCAACCTCAAGTGGATACCAGTACGGGAGAAACGTTTGGTTATGAAGCCTTGATTCGCTGGCCGCATAAACTGCGAGGCTTCATCTCTCCTGATGAATTTGTACCTGCGGCAGAAGAGAGCGGCTTAGTTGAATTGCTTACCGACTTTGTCTTGGATAGAGCTTGTGAGGACTTCTCAAAAGAAAAGTTTGATCACCCGATTCATCTTGGTGTGAATGTCCCTCCGGGCTATTTCACGGGTTCTCATATAATAAGAAAAATTGAAACGATTCATCGCAAGTTGAAAGCGTATAACGTTGACCTCAGCATTGAGATTACCGAAAGGCAATTGATTGATGGCAACGCACGCAACCATATTACAGCGTTAAGGTTACATGGTATTCAGGTGCTCATTGATGACTTTGGTACAGGGCAGACTGCACTGGCGGTGCTTCAACACATGAAGGTCGATTACCTGAAAATAGATAAATGCTTCATAGACACAATTGGCATTGAGAGCGTGAATTCTACGGTATTAAATGCGATTGTGCGTCTAGCAGGGGATTTGCGAGTCGATTTGATTGCCGAAGGTGTAGAAACCCAAGAGCAGGCAGCACATTTAAAAATGCTCGGCGTGAAACTGCATCAAGGGTATTTATACGCCAAACCACTCCCATACGCGGAAGTGGTGGGCAGTAAATAGGGCTTTAATCGATGTAACCCTTATAACACTGAGTCTGATCATCGAACTTAAACTCGAGATAGTTCTGAATGCTATCCAAGCCATCTTCTTGATAGTGGGAAACATAAAGAAGCTGGCTTAGGTTCTCTTTGGCAATCAGCTCTAGCGTGTTTTTCACCAGCACTCGTCCCAAGTAGTCTAAGCCTTGGTATGGCTCATCCAAAATCAACAGCGTCGGTTGTTTTACAATCGCTCGTGCAATCAGTAGTAAACGTTGTTGCCCGTATTCTAGTTGCTTAAAAGAGGTTTTCTCGTATTGAGCCATGTGGAGAATCGTCAGCCATTCTTTCGCGACGTTGATTTCCTTTTTACTTGGTTGGGAATAAAGACCAATTGAGTCATAGAATCCAGATAAGATCACCTCTAAAGCGCTGCAATTGACGCGATATTGGAGGTGTAACGCCGAAGACACCATACCAATATGTTGTTTGATTTCCCAAATGGTCTCGCCAGTGCCGCGTTTTTTACCAAAGATGTGAATGTCGTTACTGTAACACTGTGGATGGTCGCCAAAGATCAGTCCCAATAACGTGCTCTTCCCGCAACCATTTGGCCCTTTCACTTGCCAGTGTTGACCTTTATCAATACGCCAGTTTAAGTCGGTGAAAATGGTCTTCTCGGTGTATTCGACCTTACCATTCTTTAGCTCAAAGATAGGATTATCGAAGTGCGTTGAATGCTGATGCTGACGAATCAACGTCATCATATCTTCGCTTTGTTTTTCAGACTGGGATTTGATCTGTGCGATGATAGGGTGCTTATCCCAACTCTGTTTGTCCATGGTGCTATCGAGTTTGCCACCATTAAACAGCGCAATGCGCTCTATCCAGTCAGGCATGTCAGATTCACGAGAGAAGGTAATAAGCATTTGTACTGATTGAGAGAGTGCTTGAAGGTAAGTCGCCAATGATGCACGGTGAGCGATATCTAAACCAGTAAATGGGTTATCTAGAAGAACGAGGTCGGGCTTGGCTGCAAGCGCTCGGGCAAGCATAACGCGTCGTGTTTCGCCGGTTGAAAGCACTCGAAACCCGCTTTCAGTTAAGTGTGAAAGGTCGAGATCTTTAATCAGAGTCTGTGTGAAGACTTCATCTTGGCAGACTTCAAAAATTAACTGGTAAACGGAACTGCCCTGATCAATACGGTCAAGAAAGTCGGTATCGTCCTTTTCTATCTCCAGTTCCAACAATCGTTGTTGCTCGGAAAGGGATACCTGAGCAATATGGCAACCCTCAATGTTCAGTTGACCGGATTCAGGCTTAATTTCTCCACACAGTAAATCACCAAGCATCGAGCCAATATCGCCCTCAGAGCTAAAAATACCCCAAGATTGTCCGGCATCAATCTGCCAATCGTCGATAGAGAGAGTAGATGTGTTTTCCTTTGCAGTAAGCTGATGAAATTGAATCGGCATTGTGTCTGTCTTCCATGATTTATTGTTATCTTGCTCCTAGTTATAACAAGTCTTGAGTCTGCATAGAACGAATTGATGTGCGGATTTTTTCGTCGATTGCGATAAGTGCGGAGTTGGTCAGTAAATCTAGAAGAAGGTGAAAGGGAAGAGTACGTAGTGGGGGGAGCAAACCACTAGGGAACAAGCTGTTCTGTATTTCACAAGATTCAAAACGACGAAAGCCCGTTGATTTCTCAACAGGCTTTCTAAATGTGGCGGAGAGATAGGGATTTGAACCCTAGATACGCTATTAACGTATGCCGGTTTTCAAGACCGGTGCTTTCAACCACTCAGCCATCTCTCCGTTGCGGGACGTATAATAGGGTGAGGTAGAAACGTTGTAAAGCATTGTTTTAATGAAAAAGAACTGTTTGCTTGTTTTGTGGTCACATCCATAGAGAGGATTAGTGCGAAAGGGCACCAAAAAGGACAGTTGTTACAGTATTTTATAGAGTATTTACTTTATGTTGTGGTTACTTAATAAAATAGTGTTTTATTGCTATCTTTATGAAAAATAAGAAGTAAATGACTTTGAGTATACATGTGTTCGCCCGAAAGTATTTGCAACATAGTGTGAGTTAATTCAAAATTAACTGGTATAGCCAGTTGTGCTTGAATTTATCGAAGGGTTTTTATGAAAGTCACGAATCTATTTAAAGACAAAGTTGGTGCGATTTCCGCTCACCAATCAGAGTTTATGAATTGGATGTCTCCAACGCTACGCGATTATTGGGGTGACTTTTTAGGTCGAGCACAAAGCAGCTTTCTTTTTTCTAAAGTACGTGATCACCAGCAACCTGCTGTGAATGAGGAAGTCATTTCTAAACCAGATCCAATTGTCCTAAAACCTGAAGCGCAAGTTCTATTTGATGAGCTAAGCGAGAAAGTGGGCGAAGTGATCCATGTGGGTGATTGGGTTCATGTATCTCAAGAGCGTATTAACCAGTTTGGTTCGGTAACTGAAGATATGCAATGGATTCATACCGATCCAGAGCGTGCTTCAACAGAGTCTCCATTTAAGACTACGATTGCTCATGGTTTCCTTACGTTGGCGCTTTTGCCTAAGTTGACCGATTCTGTTGATCCAGAAAACCCAATGTTCCCAACAGCGAAATTGGTGGTGAACCTAGGTCTGAACCAAGTACGTTTCCCGTACCCAGTGAAAGCAGGCAACAACGTACGTGCGTCAAGTACACTAACTAAAATCACGCCAATCAAGAAAGGTCTTGAAATTGAGCGTGAAATCAAAGTAGAAATTGAAGGTATTCGTCGACCAGGCGCTGTGGTTGTTTCAGTGATTCAATTGCACTTCTAATTGCATTCTAAGATTCAAACAAAAAAGAGAGCCGAATTTGGCTCTCTTTTTTGTGTCTGCGGTTTATTGATTGAAGCTTTTCACTGGAGTGTAGCCGTAATCTGCAATCGCTTTTTGACCTTGTTCCGATTTCAGGAACTTCACGAAGTCTTTACCTGCTTTATCTAAACCATCGACCTTGTACAGAACCAAGAATGGACGAGCCAATTTGTACTTGTGGTTAGCGATGTTGCTTGCCGTTGGTTCAGTGCCTTCAAACTGAATGGCTTTTATTGATCGATCAACAGAGCCAACCGAGATAAAGCCAATCGCATGTGGGTTATGGTTAACAATGGTTTTCACCATGCTGTTGCTGTTTACCACAAGGTTGTTTGGGTTAATGTCTGAAACCAAGCGGTTGTTGATGATCTTGGTAAGACCTAGCAAGCTTTCAAAGCTGTAGCGAGAGCCAGAAGAAGCTTCACGTGTTACCACGGCGATAGGTTGATCGTTGCCGCCAACTTGTTTCCAGTTGTCGACTTTACCTTTGTAGATATCAAACAGTTGTTGTTCCGAAAGGTTGGCTACAGAGTTAGTGCGGTTAACAACAACAGCAAGGCCGTCATAAGCGATAGGGAATACGTTGAGGTCTTCGCCTTTCTCGCTTTCCGTTAGGTAGCGCGAGCTCATGCCAATCTCAACCACGCCTTTGTTCACCATCGTGATGCCTGCGCTTGAGCCAATACCCTGAACGGCAATGTAATCATCAGGGTGCGTTTTATTATACTCTTCAGCCAATACATCCATTACGCGTGCAACGGAGGTAGAACCCGAAATATTGACTTCTTTTGCCATAGCAGAAGGAAGGGACAGAGCCATGGCCAGTAAGGTCGCCACAGAAAGACGTAACATATTTAACTCCATATACGGTATATAGCAGCGCTCATCATATTTCGTTCAGGTTACACTTTTGTGAATGCAGATTGATATCCATAGCGAATGATCGATTGCGCTCGCTTTATGTTGATAACTATCAATAATATCGGGTGGGTGGGTTTTACTGATTTGAAGCGAAAGAGGTGACGCAGTTAGCTTTTCGGCATCAAATGGGATGCTATTCTAGGTTTGAGCGGGCGCATGCCCCGATGGTGATTTCTGCCTCTCTTAGGCACTTGGGTATATACTAAGAACAACATATCAGGAGTACGCTCATGTCCGTGTCTCAAATGGCGACCAGTCGCTTGCACAAGTTGGTTCAAACGCTCTGCGCTAGGCGCAATGTCAATTTGCCAGTCGAAGCGCTAGGGAAGTGCTTGTACGAGCCTATAGAGAACGGTGTCGAGCTTTATCATGCGCACTTCTTACTTGATTCACAACACAGTGAATACACATCTCCCATCGCTAAAATCCTATTTGATGCTAAAACTCAGCTTTGGTGCTTTTATGTGCCGATCTATCGTGAAGAAGAATTGGTCTGGGTACCTTATGAAAAGCTACCGAGTAGTGAAACGCTTGAGGTGCTTCTCGCCGAATTAGAAAGCGACCCTCAAGCGTGTTTCTGGGATTAACTGATTTCGCTACCTGCTGATGCGTAACGTGCCAAGCATTACTTCGCGATTTGGCTACGAAACTCTTTTGGCGTAATGCTGTAAATCGATTTAAATGCGGTACTGAAGTGGGCCGCACTCTTAAAGCCTGATTCAAATGCAATCTGAGTGATCGATTTCTGCGATACGCGCAGTTGTGTCGCAGCGTGGTTAATTCGTTTCACCTTTAAAATGTGCGAGAACGAGAGGTTTTCCGCTGCTAATCTACGTTTTAACGTCGCGATAGACATGCTCATGTGCGTGGCTAAGGCTTCTAAGGTGATGTCTTTCTCTATGTTCTTTTCGATGTACTTAATTGCCTTCTGAGAGGCGGTTAGGCTGCTTGCATCATCAATGATTGACAGAATGTCCGGCTGCACTTCGACCATTAATGAGAGCAGGGCAAGGGCAATATGACCTTGAGCGTACTGGGGCGCTTTATTGTCCGCTAACTCAATTAACGTGTCTTTAAGCTGTGCAATTGATGATTGGCTTTCAGAAGAAAAAGGGTAGAAGCGGCGTTCTTCGGTCTCTGACTGCACATTAGGATGCACAGATTTAAACTCACTAAACAAACCAATATCAAAGACGAGTGCAAGTGCTTTGAAATTGCCTGGTTTGGCTTCAGCACTGCGCAAATCTGCGGAGTTATAAAGCGTAAAGTCTCCTGCGTTTAGTTCAATTTGTTCACCACTAGGCTGATTAATAACGAGTGAGCCTTCTTCAACAACGTATAGGCCGTTGTGTGTAGCGGTGTAGCGTTCACTTTTGCGAGCAGTGAAGTGATTAAAGCGAATGATCTCAATGTTCGGCATATTCGTTCTTATCTTTCTAGTATGACATACAAAAAAGGCGCTCATTTGAGCGCCTTTAAACTTCAATCGGTATTACTCACTCACAGTTTCTTCTGTTTGTGGTGCTGGTTTATCAGCGAATACCTGGGTCGGCTTTGCAACGATGCTGCGGTTCTCTTGGTTCACGTCTGCTAGAACGATTTCCAATGTGTCACCTAACTTGTATACCACTTCTTTGTCGATAGAAATGGTACCGTTGTCGCCGTTACACTCAATTCTTTCTTTATTATCAAGAATCAAGCTACCAGGAATAAAGGCTGCTGCGCCATTTTCGAGAAGTCGGACACGTGCACCAGCACGATTAATATCGAAAATCTCACCTGTGAAACACGTTTTCTTGTTTGGCTCGTCCGCTAGAGTGCGTGCATATAGCCAATCAGACACGTTTCGCTCGGCAATTTTGTGATGCTTGCGGTGCAGAGCCAGCTCTTCGCCCACTTCATCATCTGGTTTTTGAACAGGTTCTTTGTTCAAAATTACAGCTTTCAGCATGCGATGGTTGATCATGTCGCCGTATTTACGAATTGGTGAAGTCCAAGTCGCGTAGATATCAAGACCCATTGCGTAATGAGGAAGAGGTTGATTACCTACTTCACTGTACGTTTGGAACTTGCGAATACGGTTGTCTAAGTATGACGTCTCTTGCTCACCTAACCAGCGGCGGAGTGCGGCAAAGCCTTCTAGTGTTGCGATAGATTCGGCAGTGAATTCTAGCGTGCCTTCTGGGTTAACCAGTTCAACCACTTCTTCAATCTTCTCTGCTTTGAGGCCTGCATGAGTGTTAAATACGCCAGTGTCGAACTTTTCACGTAGCGTGCGGCCAGCACAGATGTTCGCCGTAATCATAGATTCTTCAACAAGGCGGTTTGCGCTACGACGCATGTCAGCGTGGATTGCTACCACATCGTTGTCTGCGCTTAGTTCGAAACGGTAGTCAGGACGATCTGGGAACACAACTGCGTTCTTCTCACGCCACTCAGCACGAGCGCGAGAGAAGTCGAATAGATCGCGTACAATCGTCGCAATCTCTTCTGATGGTTGCCATTTCTCTGAGCTGCCGTTTTCTAGCCAGTCAGATACGTTGTCGTATGCTAGACGAGCGTGTGATTTGATGTTTGCTGCAAAGAAGTTGATGTCATTACCAATCACGCCATCTTTACTTACTGTTACTGTACAGCAGATAGCAGGGCGAACTTCGCCTTCAATCAGAGAACATAGGTTATCTGCTAGATCGCGAGGCAGCATTGGGATGTTACGACCTGGTAGGTAGATAGTGTAGCCACGTTCGCGAGCCACTTTATCCATATCGTCTTCAGGAGTGATGTACGCTGTTGGGTCTGCGATTGCGATAGTCAGCTCGAAATCGCCAGATTCTGTCTTCTTCGCGTACAGCGCATCGTCCATATCTTTGGTTGATTCACCATCGATAGTCACGAAAGGAACGTGAGTCATGTCTACACGTTCTAGATCCGCGTCGTCTTTCAGTTCCCAGTTCTCGATACCTGCTGGCTCAGAGTTAGGTAGGTCGTTTTGAGCAAGCGTTACCCACCAAGGCGCAATCTTGTCGTTTGAATCGGTAATCTTCTCTGAAATTTCTACAAAGAAAGAGTTATCGCCTTTAAGTGGGTGGCGAATAAGATGCGCGACAACCCAGTCACCTTCTGCGAATTCATCAGGTTTTAGACCTTTCTTTAATTTCGCTTTAAGAGAAAGCTTTTTCAGCTGTGGGTGATCTGGCGCTACGTTTAGCTTGCCTTTGAACATTTTTACTCGGCCAATAAAGCGAGTTACGGCTTGTTCTAGCAGCTCTTGTGGTTCTGCGACTTCGCGTTCGTTTTCTGTGCGGATGATGGCAACCACTTTGTCGCCGTGCATGCACTTTTTCATATACGCTGGTGGGATGAAGAAGCTGGTTTTACTGTCCACTTCCAGGAAGCCAAAGCCTTTATCAGTTGCTTTGATTGAGCCTTCTTTTTTAGGCAGGTTTTCTTGGATTTGCTGCTTAAGCTGAGCTAATAGCGGATTATCTTGAAACATCTTTTTTTTAACTTACCAATGGAATTGGGCACACTATAATCATTGCGCACTATTATTACTACCTAAAGCACACAAATTCGCTGTGAATTATTGATGAATTGAACAGCTTGTTGGTGCTTTTCTCTCCGGAGAATCGGGGGAGAGGTGGAAATTTATGCGAATAATACCATTAGTGAGAATAAATTGTGATGTAATTCAATTTTTTCTAGCTTTTTTTATGCATTTAAGGAATAATCCGCCTCCCTTAGTCGTCCCTAATGGCTTATCGCGGTTGTGTACTGTGCTAATTCCTGTCTGAATGGATTTAGTAACTGGATGGATCAGTATCGAATTGGAAGAGCATATGGGACTGTTTTTTTGTTTAATTAAGTAGGATCCCAATGCAAGATTCTGTTATTCAATTCAGCGATTTATCTCTGAATGATTCTATCCTTTCTGCTCTAGACGGAATGGGTTTCGTGTCACCAACTCCAATTCAGGCTGCGGCAATCCCACACCTATTGGAAGGTGCTGACGCGCTGGGCAAGGCACAAACGGGTACAGGTAAAACGGCAGCATTCTCTCTGCCTCTTCTAAACAAGCTAGATCTTGATCAACGTAAACCACAAGCAATCGTTCTTGCTCCAACTCGTGAGCTAGCGATCCAGGTTGCGGCTGAAATGAAAAACCTTGGTAAAAACATCAAGGGTCTTAAAGTTCTAGAAATCTACGGTGGTGCATCTATCGTCGATCAAATGCGTGCTCTTAAAAACGGTGCACACGTTGTTGTTGGTACTCCTGGCCGTGTTCAAGACCTTATCAACCGTGAACGTCTACATCTTGACGAAGTAAATACTTTCGTACTTGATGAAGCGGACGAAATGCTAAACATGGGTTTCGTAGACGACGTAACTGCGATCATGGAGCACGCTCCAGAATCTGCACAGCGCGTTCTATTCTCTGCAACTATGCCTCCAATGCTGAAAAACATTGTTGAGCGCTTCCTACGTGAACCTGTAACAGTTGACGTTGCTGGTAAGAACCACACTGTAGACAAAGTTCAACAGCAGTTCTGGGTAGTGAAGGGTGTAGAGAAAGATGAAGCGATGTCTCGTCTTCTTGAAACTGAAGAAACTGACGCGTCAATCGTGTTCGTACGTACTCGTCAAGACACTGAGCGTCTAGCTGATTGGCTATCTGCACGTGGCTTCAAAGCGGCTGCACTGCACGGTGATATCCCTCAGTCTCTACGTGAGCGTACTGTTGATCACATCAAACAAGGTGTTATCGACATCCTAGTTGCAACTGACGTTGTTGCACGTGGTCTAGACGTTCCACGTATTACTCACGTATTTAACTACGACATCCCATTCGATGTTGAGTCTTACATCCACCGTATCGGTCGTACTGGCCGTGCTGGACGTAAAGGTAAAGCGATCCTTCTTGTTCGCACTAACCAAATCCGCATGCTTCGCACTATCGAGCGCGTAACTAAGTCATCTATGGAAGAAATCCAACTTCCTCTACGTGACCAAGTTGCTGAAGCTCGTCTAAGCAAGCTAGCAGCTGAACTGGAAGCTGAGAAAGAGCACAAGTCACTAGACAAATTCGCTGAGCTAGTAGAGAAACTACAAACTTCTCTAGAGATCGACCCAGCGATGCTTGCTGCAATGCTTCTTAAGCGTCAGCAAGGTAAACGTCCTCTATTCTACATTGGCGAAGACCCAATGGTTGAAGCGATTGAGCGTGATAAGCAACGTCGTAAAGAGCGCCGTGAAGGTGGTCGTGAAGGCGGCCGTAGCTTCAACACTCAAGATTGGGATACTTACCAGCTTCAAGTTGGTCGTGAGCAAGGTGTTCAAGTTAAAGACATCGTTGGCGCTCTAGCAAACGAACTAGGTCTTGGTAAAGGTTCTATCGGTGCGATCAAGCTAGCGCAAGGTCACACATTCGTTCAGCTACCTAAAGCAATGACTTCAGATGCTGCGAACAAGCTAAGCAAGCTACGTATCCGTCAACAAGATGTTGGTGCTGTAGTATGTGACTTCGATGACTTCCGCGAGTCTCGTGGTGGTCGCCGTGACGGTGGTCGTCGCGATGGCGGTCGTCGTGATGGCGGCGGTTACCGTGGTAACCGTGATGGCAACCGCGAAGGTGGTCGTCGTGAAGGCGGTCGTCGCGAAGGTGGCTTCCGTGGTAACCGTGACGGCAACCGCGATGGTAACCGTGAAGGTGGCGAACGTCGTTTCGACCGCAACCGTGGTGGTGATCACCGTGGTGCACACCGTGGTGAACGTGGTCACGGCCGTGGTCGTCGCACGCAAGACGCATAATATCTGCACTCTATTGCATTAAAAAATAGTTGAATTTGAAAGCCGAGCATTTAGCTCGGCTTTTTTGTCTCCGCTCTTCTATACTCTACTCATTCAAAAAAATTCGTAATATTTTTGCTTTATTCTTCATTTATTGATGTTTTTAAGTGTCTGATTCCACTTTAGTTGAGTGAGGCGATATATTTCACGGTTCAAATAAATTTTAAACTTGCGATAGATCAACAAAAATTACGCAAACGAACAACTAACGCTAAAAGATAGTTGAAAGATTAAAAAATTATTGAATAATAGAATGCACAAACAAGAAGTACGCAGCGCGGAAGCGCAATTACAACCTCTGCTCCACAACAGGAAACTATTTCATGTCTAATTCGTTTGTACTGGTGATCAACTCTGGTAGCTCATCACTAAAATTTGCAGTAATCGACTCTCAATCTGGCGATGCTGTGCTAAGTGGTCTGGGCGAATGCTTTGGTCTATCAGACGCTCGTATGAGCTGGAAACTCAACGGTGAGAAAAAGGAAGTCGCAATCGAAGGCGACGATAGCCATCACAAGATCGCTATTGGTAAGCTGGTAGGTTTAACCGAAGAGTTAGGTCTGGCTCAAGACATCGTGGCTGTAGGTCACCGTATCGTTCACGGTGGTGAGAAGTTCACACAAACTGTTCGCATTACTGAAGAAGTAACCGCTGAAATCGAAAAACTTGCAGACCTTGCTCCACTACATAACCCAGCAGGTGCTATCGGTATTCGCGCTGCTATCGAAGCGTTTCCAAGCCTTCCTCAGTTTGCTGTATTTGACACTGCATTCCACCAAACAATGCCTCAACGCGCATTTACTGGTGCAATCGCGAAAGAACTTTACACTGATTTCGGCGTACGTCGTTACGGTTTCCACGGCACTAGCCACTACTTCGTAAGCCGTGAAGCTGCGAAGATGATCAACAAGCCAGTGGAAGAATCTAGCTTCATTTCTGTTCACTTAGGTAATGGTGCTTCTGTTTGTGCAATTAACAACGGTGAGTCTGTTGATACGTCAATGGGCTTCACGCCTCTGTCTGGCCTAATGATGGGCACACGTTGTGGTGACCTTGACCCAGGCATCATTGAGTACCTTCTTAAGAAAGGTTGGTCTCAAGAGAAAGTGTTCAACTCTTTGAACAAAGCTTCTGGCTTCTTAGGTGTTTCTGGCCTAACAAGCGATGCACGCGGTATTTTGGAAGCGATGGAAGAGGGTCACGAAGGTGCAACTCTAGCATTCCAAGTATTTACATACCGTGTGTCTAAATACATTGCGTCTTACCTTGCTGCTCTTGATTCATTCGACGGCATCATCTTCACGGGCGGCATCGGCGAAAACTCAATGCCAATCCGTAGTGAAATCCTGAAGAACCTTAAACTTCTAGGTTTCGTTGAAGATGTGAAAGGTAACGAAGACGCTCGATTTGGTAACGCAGGTGTTGTTGCTACATCTGAGTTGCTTGGTGCGAAAGCGCTAGTTATTCCTACCAATGAAGAGTGGGTTATCGCTCAACAGTCGGTGGAACTGCTGTAAAACGGCAAAAATTTTGGGAACTAAGTCAAAGCCCTTTCCGGTTGGAAAGGGCTTTTTTTATGTTTAACGAAACAACACTTTCTTTCGGTGGTGTGTTACTTGATATGTATGTTGTTGTCGCGTCTGTCGTACATCTCCGGTGTGGTGTGCAGACCGCCTGCGTAACCCGCTTCCTCCAAGGTTTCCCTCACATCACGAACATCAGCAGCTGTGACTGGTGTTTGCTGGTCACCAAGGTGTTTACGCACAAAGGTAATCAACTCTGCCAATCGAGCGTCAGAGAGGATGTCCTCAAAGCTTGCCATTGGCATGAAGTTACGTTCCGGGTCAATGTAAGTTGGTTGTAGGCCACGTACGGTTACCGCAATGGTGTTGAACGGGTCGCTGTGCATAATAATTCCGTTGTTCAGGAGCGTTGGTGCTATTGGATCTCGCCCTTTACCATCGTTACCATGGCATGCTCCACATGTTTGCTTGTAGGTGGCATAGATTGGCTCTTGGTAAGCCGCTTCATCAAACCCTTTAGGCTCCAAAGGAACGGCATCGGCGGCAATGAAGTTGTTTACGTCCCCATTGAGCAGATAGTAGGACATGGACTCAACGTCTTCGCGAGTCATTAAGCTCAAACTGTTCTTGACCACGTCAGCCATCCCAGCAAAAGCAGTACCTTTGTCTGAATGACCTGTGTGCAAGAAGTCGGTCAGCGTCTTTTCATCCCAACCACCCACGTACAGCTCCGTAGACGTGATGTCAGGTGCGTTCCAGCCGTCTATCAAGTTACCTTGGAAGATGCGCTCAGGAATCAATGCTTGCGCAATATTACGCGGCGTATGGCACTCTGAGCAGTGTCCTAAGCCTGCAACCCAGTATTTGCCTTTCTGCCACTTCTCTACATCATCCACCGTACCCTCAAGCTCTGAAGGTAGGCTGTAGTCGATAGGGTCGGTGTCCATAAAGACAATGTTCCAGCCAAGGAGACCAAGGCGAATGTTTGATGGGAACATCATGTGGTTTTCATCGTTACGACGGGCCACGGCAGGGATAGACTGCATGTACTCCCACAAATCCGTCATATCCTGTTCCGTGAGGTATTGATAAGAGGTGTAAGGCATCGCCGGGTACAAGTAACCGTGTTTGCCTTTACCGTGTACCAGAGCATCACGGAAGTTGTCGTAGTCGTATTCACCAATCCCTTCACTGGCGTGAGGAGTAATATTGGTCGAATAGATGGTGCCAAATGGTGTAACAAACGGTAGACCGCCGGCAAAAGGTTCGCCACCTTCAGCACTGTGACAAGCCACGCAGTCCCCCGCGTGTGCCAGATATTCACCACGTTCGACAGATTGAGCGTTAAGTGCTGCGAGTTTCTGCTCTTCCTCCTCGCCAGCTTTGCGGATGTAGGCACCAATCGCGAGGATTTCGTGTTCTGAGAGTTGGTTTTCAAACGCAGGCATCAAGTTGTTCAAACCGTAATTGATGGTGTGTTGAATTTCTTCAATACTGCCACCATGAAGCCATACGCTGTCTGACAAATCTGGAACACCAGTTTGTTGATTGGCAAGTGAGCCATCGCCGTGACAAGAAGAACAATATTGAACGAATAGGTTTTTACCTAATTCGATCTTCACTTCAGGTACGTTGCTGTGGCGTTGATTGAGCGACGCAAGATAGTAAGAAATCTTGTCCACTTCGTCTTTTCTCATCACCTCAACCCAGCCGGGCATAGCACCGTTACGGCCTTTTGCGATGGAATGAATGATGGCCTCATCATCACCGCCGTACATCCATTCTTTGTCGATAAGGTTAGGGAAGTGTTTTTGCCCTTGTGCGTTATCTCTATGGCAGGCTGCGCAATGGGTTTGAAATAACATACGACCGCTACGGACAATATCGGCATCTTGTGCAAGTGCCGCCAAAGAGGTGTCGGTTACTTGGCTGAATTGCTGATCGAGTGTGGTTGATGGCGAGCTAAGTTTGTCGTCCGCTTGGTCATAATTCGCCAAGCCTTTCCACTCACCAAGCCCTGGATACAGAACCAAATAGCCTGCCGAGAGTAAAAACGCGACAGCGTAACTAATGAAGAGGAGCTTAGGTGGTGGTGCGTCCTTTTCATCTATCCCATCAAAAGAGGCGATAGTGTGGTCTTGGTCCGCTTTGTGGTTATTTCGCCAATACTTGACGATAACGCCCACCATTAAGACGAAGAAGATTATGGTGCAGGCAACGGCCCACCAGTTCCAGAATGTGCTCATGGTGCCACCTCCTGTGCTGTATCTTGACCAAGGCTTTGAAGATAGCGGATCAGCGCTTCGCCTTTGGTTTTACCGCGAACTTGTAAGCGCGCATCGGAAATTTCTTGGTCTGTGTATGGAACCCCTAATATGCGTAGTGTCTCCATCTTGTCGCCGATTGCATCGCCCGAGAGTGTTTGTTCGAACAGCCAAGGGTAGGCCGGCATTATGGACGTTGGAATGACCTGACGAGGATCGATGAGATGCAATACATGCCATTGGTCAGAGTATTTACGGCCAAGGTTAGTTAAGT
Source organism: Vibrio sp. K4 (assembly GCF_051122595.1). Lineage (NCBI taxonomy): Bacteria > Pseudomonadati > Pseudomonadota > Gammaproteobacteria > Vibrionales > Vibrionaceae > Vibrio > Vibrio sp. K4. The sequence goes on along the minus strand of NZ_CP178578.1, from coordinate 2,044,199 downwards.
CCGGACCTGTACGCTTTGAACCCCATAGGTTAGGGAATTCATAAATGTCATCTGACTCTTTGTTTGCACGACCGTTGCGTTTGGTTTCAGGCTCTAGAGGACGAACCATCTGCGTGTGACAGACATGACACCCCTCACTGATGTAGATATCGCGACCCGCAAGCTCAATGGCGGTAAGAGGCTTGGCTAAGCTGCCTTTGGCGATATCGTCGGTGCGAAGAATATTCGGCACAACCCAAACCGCGAGTGAGAAGGAGGCCACAACCACCGTAGTGATGATCAAGATGACCACTGAGTGAGTAAAGTCTTTGCTCATCTTATGCCTCCTTTGCCACTAACACCGATGGAGAACGCACGGTTTTGTACAAGTTGAATGCCATCAGGAATAAGCCAAGTACAAAGAGTGCGCCCCCAAAGAAACGTAGGAACAACCATGGTGCTTTGAAGTTCATGGCTTCAATAAAGCTGTAAACCAGCTCGCCATTCTCGTTCTGAGTTAGCCACATGTAACCTTCGCCAATGCCAGCAACCCATAGCGCGATGGCGTAAATCGCAACACCAGCATGCGCGAGCCAGAAGTGCCACTTGATCAAACGCTTCGACCACAACTCGGTTTTGTTCCATAAACGAGGGATGAAATAGTAGAACACCGCAATGCCTGACATGCCTACCCAACCTAATGCCCCGGAATGAACGTGGCCGATGACCCATTCAGTGTTGTGCGCGAGCATATTGAACCAACGAATCGCCAGTAGAGGCCCTTCAAATGTAGCCAAGCAGTAGTAAAGAATGGCAGAGAAGAAGAACAAGCAAATGTAATCAGACTTGAGCTTCTCTTTGTTTTGAAGCAGCGTCATCGCACTGTTGAAAGCACCAGCCCAAGATGGGAGCCAAAGGATGAGTGACATGATGATGCCGATGTTTTGCACCCAAATAGGTACCGATGAATAAACTAAATGGTGGGTACCTGCCCAAGTGTAAAAACCAACCAAGCCCCAGAAGTGGATGACAGATAAACGGTAAGAGTAAATAGGGCGGTCTGCAGCTTTTGGTATGAAGTAATAGTTCATACCAATCACACCAGCAGTGAGTAAGAAGCCCACCGCGTTGTGGCCCCACCACCATTGAACGATGGCGTCTTGCGCTCCGGCAAACACAGAATAGGACTTCATCAACGAGACGGGCATGGCAAGGTTGTTCACGATGAAGATCATCGCTATCACAATGATAAAGGCAGCGAAGAACCAGTTGGCAACGAAGATATGGTCAACTTTCCTCTTAGCAATCGTGCCAAAGAACAACACGGCGTAGAGCACCCAGACTAAGACGATCAGAAGGTCGATCGGCCACTCTAACTCAGCGTACTCTTTTGATGTGGTGTAGCCTGCGGGCAGACTGATTAACGCCAAAAAGAGTACCAGTTGCCAACCCCAGAAAACTATCCAAGATAAGCTTTGGTTAAAGAGATTACAGCGTCCGGTGCGTTGAGCGATGTAGAGAGAGGTACCCATCAAAATGTTGACTACAAAGCCGTATATCACGCCGGAAGTGTGTAGTGGTCTGAGTCGACCGAATTGGAAGTATTGAGAATCGAAGTTAAGTACTGGCCAATACAACTGTGCCGCGAGGATTACACCAATGATCATCCCGACGATAGCCCAAACTAACGATGCCAACACAAAATACTTCACAACTTTGGTGTTGTATTGAGTTGCTGCTTGTTCCATAAGAACGCTCCTCGTTTAAGGTTGAGCTTCTTTGCCTAGCTGAGAGTAATAGTGGGCAATGTCTTCAATGTCTTGATCAGAAAGGGCGTCGGCCTGCTGCTGCATTAGCACCGCGAGACCACTGGTTCGCTCCCTTGCTTTGTAGTCCTTAAGGGAAGAAATCAGATAGGTTTTGTTCTGGCCGCGTAAGTTTGGGTATGCATCAATGGTCGATATGCCATCGACACCATGACAAGTCATACAAACTTTCGCTTTTTCTTTGCCGACTTCGAATTGCTCATCACCTTCTGCAGCAAAGGTGAGGGGAGAGAAGCACACAGCGACGACGAGAGCCGTCCTCAAAGCTGCGCTCATGTTTTGGGTGTTCTTTAATCTCATCACTGATTCCCTAGTAATTTGAATGCGTGTTTCACTAACTTGGGCGCTGATATTCCAGATTTTCACTGTTATTGGTGGCGTGAATGCACTGGCGTATTTTTTATAGTTGTAGGTTAAAGAGTAAGCAGGTACTGGCAATATCGCTACGTACGAGCCGATTTAGTTGTGAATTTAATTACTAATACGTGTGAGGCTTGTGGATTGGACAAAATCAATCTCAATAAAACTAATGTGAAAAGAATCGCTTAGCGATACACATGTGGAAAGTGGTGAGTTTTATTGAATTAGAAGCGTTAAGCGGCGGTTTTGGAAAGAAGGCGTGAAATTGAAAACCGCTCATGATTCGAGGCAAGAGCGGTTGTGAAAGAGAGAGTTATAAAAACAAACTAACGTCCACGGTACATCATCATGTCGTAGATATGAGTGATGGAAATTGGGTCAGCCTCTATGCTGCTGATGCGTAGTGAAGAGACAAGATTAAACAACGAACCAAGCACCATTGGCGCGATAATAAGTAGGGCGATCAGAATGAAAAAGAGTACGGTTGAGTGTCTCATAAAGCACCTCCTGTCGTCTGTTCTACTGTGTTTCGATTTTAGCATTTTGAACACCAACAGGTGATGAGATTATTCCGTATATTATTTGAGCTAAAACCTGATTGTGAGTGTTTTCGTTAACCACATAAACCACAAAAATAATGAAGGGATTTCACAGCAATTTACTCGATGAGAAGCATGTCACAATGTATACTGTGAGCGTTTCGCAAACGTTAACTTCCTCCAATCTAATTACACATCCTGTCAGCATTTGCGATGCAAATATAACTAGCTATCACGCATTAAAATCAATGATAAATAAACCCCTGACGAATCCCTCGTAGGGTCTTTTTTTGTGAGTAATTATGCTTAACTCAGAACGCAAAGCTGCATTCGTGCTCGTCGCTACTACGATGATCGCGGCATTAGGGTGGATCTTCTCCAAAGAAACCATTCAAGGCCTCCCACCATTCGGATTTATCGGTCTGCGATTCACCATCGCTTCACTGTGTTTGCTGCCTCTGTGTATCAAACCGCTTCGTGCTGCTAATAAGAAAGATATTTTTGCCGCGGCGGGCGTAGGTGTGCTTTTAGGTGGCGCATTGATGTGCTGGATCTACGCGATTTCAATCAGTGACACGCTAGGTGAGGGTGCATTCATCATGAGCCTGTCGATGTTGTTCGTACCCATTGTCGCTTGGATTATGTTTCGTCAAAGACCTCAACGAATTTTTTGGGTGTCACTACCGATCGCGATTCTTGGCCTAGGGTGTTTGTCTCTGGCTGGTGGTTGGCAACAATCTAGCAGTCAGCTGTGGTTCTTGGGCGCGGCTTTGATGCTCGCTCTGCACTTCAACGTAAACAGCAAGTATTCGCAAAAATTACCTGTGTTGTTGCTAACGTGTATTCAGCTTTTTGTCACAGGCTTGATTGGTTTGCTGATTTCATCGTTGGTGGAAACGGTGCCAACAGAGGTAAGCACATCTATCTGGATTTGGTTTGCGTTGAGCACGCTTTTGGCAACCAGTCTACGTTACGTGATGCAAACCATGGGGCAAAAGTTTGTCCAAGCGGGTAACGCTGCACTGATTATGATCCTTGAACCTGTCTGGACTGTGATTCTAAGTGTGATTTGGTATGGCGAAGTGCTGACCTCTAATAAACTCGTCGGCTGCGCTCTTATCTTATTCTCTTTGGTGATCTACCGAACTGGCGGTAAACTCCGTTTTCCCAAACGGGCGTAATTCAGTTTATAGAGCCAGCGATTTCACCCTCGTTGGCTTTTTATTCCTTTTCATTTTTAGGCCGGATGCTTTCCATGGCAAACATAGAACATCAAGAGACGCTGGATTCACTCGATAAAATCAGCGTGTGCTTGTATCGCTTTGGTATTACTTTGTTTGCAATGGCGCTGCTTGTTTTTTCGGTTCTTATCTCTGGTGCAATTTCTAGTTCACCGTTGGTTTACCAAACCTCAGTCATTGCGCTTTGTGTGGCTGGTGCATTATCTGCCGCGAACGTTCACGTTTACAGCAAACACGTTCGGGCTGTGATCAGTTGGGCATCTTGGATTGGCTTGGTATTGATGGTGAGTGACTTGGAGTTTCAGCGCACTTGGTTAGGGCTTGGCTTTATCTTTGTTACCTTTTCGGGCATTGCGCTTAAAGAGTCTTTTTGCTTTAAAGTGCCAGGCTTGAAGATGGTGCCCGCGTTTCTCGTTGTCGCAACGTTTGCATTATGGTTTAACCTTCCAATCCTTGCAGCCATCACTATGTTGTTGGCTGGATTAGTAATGGGCTTCCTGTCTTTTGCTAAATGGCGTATGCCGCTGCATTTCGATATCGGTATCAAAGCGAATTACGAGATCTAACGCTGCTTTAACGCCAGCGAGACTTTTGAGGTCGGCTGGCGGTTTAACTCTTCACTGATCATCCATCCGGCTTTGGCAAGCAACTCCAAATCTACTCCGGTCTCGATTCCTAAGCCTTGGCAAAGGTAAAGCACATCTTCGGTGGCAACATTACCTGACGCGCCATGAGCATAAGGGCAGCCACCAAGCCCAGCCACACTACTATCGATGGTATTGATGCCCATCGTTAAGGCTTGGTAGATATTCGCCAATGCTTGTCCCCATGTGTCGTGAAAATGCACCGCAAGCTTGTCGGTTGGGACTTTTACTTGCACAGCTTCTAACATTTTAGCGATGCGTATAGGCGTGCCTGTACCAATGGTGTCTCCAAGTGAAACCTCGTAGCAGCCTAATTCCATTAGTAGGTTGGCAACTCTTGCGACTTGCTCGGGCTTGGTTGGTCCGTCATAAGGGCAATCTGCCACGCAAGATAAGTAACCCCGAACGGGAATGTTATGCTTTGCTGCTAATTCCATTACCGGTTCAAAGCGGGTAAGACTATCTGCAATCGAGCAATTGATGTTGTGTTGGCAAAAGCCCTCCGATGAGGAGGTGAAGATGGCGACTTGGTTAGCACCAGCTTCTAGCGCTTTTTCAAAACCTTGCACGTTGGGCGTTAGTGCTGAATAGATGACGTTGTGGCGGCGGGTGATTTTCTTCATCACATCGAGTGAATCCGCCATTTGAGGCACCCATTTAGGCGAGACAAAAGATCCTGCTTCAATATGGGTGAGTCCTGTATCCGAGAGCAAGTCGACTAAGCGGATCTTGGCTTGCGTGGACACCGGTGATTCGTTTTGCAGACCGTCTCTCGCACCCACTTCGACAATATTTACCTTGTTTGGCAAATTCATTTCTTGCCCTTAGCTGGCTTGTTTATCCAACCCGGTTCTCGTTTCTCCAGAAAGGCTTGCAAGCCATCTTGTCCTTGCGGCGATACGCGAATGTCGGCGATGAGCTGGCTCGTGTATTGGATAAGCTGACCATCAATCGGATTTTGGTGGCATTGATGACATAACGCTTTGGCTTTTCGCATCGCATCTGGGCTATTGAGCAGCAAAGAATCAATCAAGCTTTCTACCACGGCTTCGATTTTATCCAGCTTATGAACCTCATGCACAATGCCAAACTTTTCAGCCTTAGCGGCGTTAATCACTTCGGCGCTGAGTATGTAACGACGAGCTTGTCGGTTGCCCATTGCTCGCATGACATAAGGAGAGATGGTTGCTGGAACCAGCCCCAGTTTGACTTCACTCAAGCAGAAGTTCGCATTCTCCGCTGCGATGGCGATATCACAGCAACAGATCAAGCCCAATGCACCACCAAAAGCGGAACCTTGCACAACCGCAATAGTAGGCTGAGGGAAAGCGTCCAGTGTATGCATCAGACGTGCAAGGTTTTGCGCGTCTTCTAGGTTTTGTTTTCTGGTGCTACTTGCCATGGATTTCATCCAATTCAAATCAGCCCCAGAGGAGAAATGTTTGCCGTTTCCTCGAAGCACTAAGCATCGAACATCGGTGCGCAGAGCAAGATAATCCAGCCTGTGGATCAGCAAGTCAATCATGCAGGCATCAAACGCATTGTGCTTCTCTGTGCGATTGAGCGTAAGCGTTGCGACGCCGAATTCATCGACGTTCCAAAGTACTTCATCTTGTCGTTGGGTGTTGGGGATGATACTCGGTTGATGATCCTGCATGTGACGTCCTTTCTTCTCTACATTTCTACATTCTGAATATGCCAAAGTTGCTGTCAGGAATTGGCGCATTGAGCGCGGCTTTTAAGGCTTGAGCCAATACTTGACGCGTCTGTTTCGGGTCGATGATTCCGTCATCCCATAAACGCGCACTGGCGTAGTAGGGATGCCCCTGAGACTCATACAAGTCTACGATAGATTCTCGGAATGCACTTTCTTCGGGCTCTGGCCATTCTTCACCTTGGCGTTTTTTCACTTCTCGACGAACTTGAGTGAGCACGCCAGCGGCTTGTTCTCCGCCCATGACCGAGATTCGTGCGTTTGGCCACATCCACATCATGGTCGGGTCATAAGCTCGACCGCACATGCCGTAGTTGCCTGCACCGTAAGAGCCGCCAATAATCACGGTGAACTTAGGCACATCCGCACATGCGACCGCCATCACCAGTTTCGCGCCGTGTTTGGCAATGCCTTCTGCTTCAAGCTTTTTGCCCACCATAAACCCAGTGATATTTTGCAAAAACAGTAGGGGAATTTTGCGTTTGGCACACAACTCAATAAAGTGCGCGCCTTTCTGTGAGGACTCAGAAAACAAGATGCCGTTGTTCGCCACAATGCCAATCAGATGGCCGTGAATTCGAGCGAAGCCACATACTAAGGTCTTGCCATAAAGAGCTTTGAATTCATCGAAGTCTGAGTCATCGACCACACGAGCGATGATCTCTCTAACATCAAAAGACAAGCGCAGATTCGCATTGACGATGCCGTACATCTCTTCTGCGTCATAACGTGGTGGCAACACGGGTTTGTCGCTTTGAATGGGGAGTGATTGATTGGTATTGGAGATGGCTTCGCGTGCAAGTTGCAACGCGTGTTGGTCGTTTTCTGCGTAGTAATCGGCAACGCCGGACTTACGACAATGCACATCGGCACCGCCTAATTCTTCATCGGTGACGATTTCTCCCGTAGCGGCTTTTACCAGCGGGGGACCTGCTAAGAAGATGGTGCCTTGCTCTTTGACCATGATGGAAACGTCCGCCATCGCAGGTACATAAGCGCCGCCTGCGGTACAAAGCCCCATTACAACCGCGACTTGAGGAATGCCTTGCGCCGACATTCTGGCTTGGTTGAAGAAGATCCGCCCAAAGTGCTCTTTATCAGGAAAGACTTCCGCTTGATGAGGAAGGTTCGCGCCACCAGAGTCCACCAAATAGACGCAGGGTAATTGGCAACGTTGGGCGATCTCTTGCGCGCGTAGATGTTTTTTCACGGTGAGTGGATAGTAGGTGCCGCCTTTGACGGAAGGATCGTTTGCGATCACCATGCATTGAATGCCTTCAATGGTGCCGATGCCCGCGACGACACCTGCGCATGGAATTGATTCTTCGTAAACGTTCCACGCGGCGAATTGTCCGACTTCAAGAAACTCGCTACCTTCATCTAAAAGGAGCATGACACGCTCACGAACGGGCAGTTTCCCTTTCAGGCGCTGGCGGTCAATGGCTTTTTGCCCGCCACCTTGCTTGATAGCTTTGATATTAGCATTGAGGTTGTTTACCAACTCGATCATGACCGCTTTATTCGACAAAAACAGTTCGTCGGTTGGCTTGGTTTTACTTTTAATGATTGCCATAGTGACTTCCTTGTCGGTGGGTTAGCGAGACTCTTCGAACAGCTCTCGTCCAATTAACATGCGGCGAATTTCAGAAGTGCCAGCACCAATCTCATACAGCTTGGCGTCGCGGAGTAAACGCCCGGTCGCGTATTCGTTGATGTAGCCATTGCCGCCTAAAAGTTGAATAGCATCGAGCGACATTTGTGTGGCAAGTTCGGCGCTGTAAAGGATCACGCCAGCGGCATCTTTACGTGTACATTCACCTCGGTCACAGGCGGCTGCAACAGCATAAACATAAGCTTTGGCAGCGTTCATTCGTGAATACATGTCAGCGAGCTTTCCTTGCACTAGTTGGAATTCACCGATGGATTTGCCGAACTGTTTGCGGTCATGAACATACGGAACCACTTCGTCCATACAGGCTTGCATGATGCCAAGTGGACCGGCTGCTAATACCACGCGTTCGTAATCCAAACCGCTCATCAACACTTCGACACCACGGTTTAACTCGCCTAACACATTCTCTTTTGGCACGACACAATCTTGGAACACTAATTCACAGGTGTTGGAGCCGCGCATACCAAGTTTGTCGAGCTTCTGCGCATGGCTAAAGCCTTCAAACTCTCGCTCAATAATGAAAGCGGTGATACCACGAGAGCCGCCATTGGGATCGGTTTTCGCGTAAACCACTAAGGTATCGGCATCAGGACCATTGGTAATCCACATTTTGTTGCCGTTCATCAGAAAATGGTCGCCTCTGTCTTCAGCACGGAGCTGCATGCTAACCACATCAGAACCTGAGTTCGGCTCGCTCATGGCCAGTGCACCAACGTGAGAGCCATCGATGAGTTTAGGTAGGTACTTTTCTCGTTGAGCAGGAGAGCCATTGCGAAAGATTTGGTTAACACAAAGGTTGGAATGCGCGCCGTAACTGAGCGCGACAGACGCCGAAGCTCGGCTGATCTCTTCCATCGCAACAACATGAGCAAGATAGCCCATGCCTGCACCGCCAAACTCTTCGTCGACGGTTACGCCGAGCAAGCCCATTTCACCGAATTTGGACCACAAATGATTGGGGAATTGGTTGTCGCGGTCGATGTCTGCGGCGATAGGGGCGATATGCTCGGTGGCGAACGCGTTGACGTGGTCTCGGAGCATATCGATGGTTTCACCAAGCCCAAAGTTGAGTGGGGTGTAGCTGCTTTTCATAACATTTCCCTGTTGAAAGTACTGCGTTTATTAGTACGGATAAGGTTCGAGTTACACTGCTTGGGCTTGGAAATTATGGTTATTCTTGTTTTAGTCGTTATAAGTTTGTAGTTATTGGCTGTTAGCTTTATTGTCGCTTAGCGCTTGTTTACAGCGCTCTTTGGCGGTTTCTAGCTCGTTCATTACAACGCTAATATCATCCAGTTGCTGCTGTAAGTGCGCTTGTTTTTCATCAATGATGGTTAGCATTTTAAGCAGCTGACCATCGCTTTGTTGGGTATCGTACAGCTCGAACAATTCCCGAATTTCTGCAAGCGAAAAGCCCAATCGCTTACCGCGTAAAATCAGCTTGAGACGGATCTTATCTCTGCGTTGATACACGCGAATGTTGCCTTTTCGTTCCGGCTCTATCAGCCCGACATCCTCATAAAAACGAATGCTTCGGGTCGTGATGTCGAACTCTTTGGCGAGGTCACTTATCTTGAATTTATCCACTCGGTTTTTCCCTCTAATGAATAGTTTTGGCTTCTTAAAATCCCTTCAAGCCTTGAACTAAACGGGCTAGCTAAAAGCATGAGAGTAAATTTGTGTTGTTATTAATGTGTTTCTTTACGTTAACGTAAATGTTAGTGCTATGCTTACGTAAACGTCAAGAAATCACAGTGCGAAAATTCATCGTTTTATGAGAGGCTGGAGTGACACCACATTCTGTGTGAAAGCTCCGTGGTAGCAGGTGTGAGGGATGAGTTTGTGAACTGTGAATTATCGTCAGAAGGGACGAGATCATGGGAAACGACATCTGGATTGTCAGTGCAAAGCGAACGCCAATTGGGCGCTTTCAAGGTCAGTTACAAGGTTATTCAGCGCCTCAATTAGGGGCATTTGCTATCAAAGCGGCAATGGATGCGAGTGGTGTTAGCGAAGTCGACGAAGTCTACATGGGCTGCGTATTACCTGCGGGGTGCGGACAAGCACCAGCCAGACAAGCAGCACTAGGTGCAGATCTTCCACTGACGACAGGCTGTACCACTATCAATAAAGTGTGTGGCTCTGGCATGAAAAGCGTCATGTTAGCTCACGATCTTATTAAAGCGGGCAGCATTCGCAGCGCCATCGCTGGTGGTATGGAAAGCATGACCAATGCGCCGTATCTGCTTAAAGAAGCACGTAATGGTATGCGAATGGGTCACCAATCTACTCACGACCATATGTTTCTCGACGGTCTTCAAGATGCGTATGAAGGGCACTTGATGGGCGTTTATGCGCAGCAAACGGCTGACCGTTCTGAGTTTACTCGTGAACAAATGGATGAATGGGCGATGCTATCCGTGACAAGAGCATTGGAAGCGCAAGAGCAGCGCCTGTTTGACGATGAAATCTCGCCGATAGAAATCACGACACGTCATAGCACTTCAATTTTGGATTACGACGAGCATCCTCGCTCGATTAAGCTCGACAAGATCCCTCAACTCAAACCTGCGTTCGATAAGAACGGCTCGGTGACGGCTGCCAACTCAAGTGCGATATCCGATGGTGCTGCAGCCTTGGTGTTAATGGACTCGCAGGTGGCACAGCATCAAGGTTTAACGCCATTAGCAATCATCAAAGGGCACTCGACCCACGCCAGAAAGCCCGCGGAATTTACCCTCGCGCCCGTCTTTGCGATTGAGCAGTTGTTATCTCAACTCGATTGGTCAGTAGACGAGGTCGATCTTTGGGAGATCAACGAAGCTTTCGCCGTTGTTACGCAAATCGCGGTACGCCAATTGGGTATCGATAAAGACAAAGTAAACATCAAAGGCGGTGCGTGTGCGCTTGGGCATCCAATTGGCGCAAGCGGAGCTCGTATTTTGGTGACCCTCATTCATAGCCTGCGCCAACTGCAATCGCTTGGTTTAGATGGTGACAACAACAATAAAAAAGTGATGCGAGGTGTTGCATCACTTTGTATCGGTGGCGGTGAAGCCACTGCTATTGGTATCGAGATACCGCTTTAATTCCAATTACGACAAACGTTAACAAAGGACTAGATTATGACTCGCACGGTTCCCTTATTCATCGATGGTGAGTTTCGTGAATCTCAAGCAACGGATTGGGTAGAAGTGACAAACCCTGCCACCAATGACGTGATTGCGCGCTTGCCATGCGCAACGGATGAAGAGATGCACGCGGCAATTGAAAGTGCAAAAGCCACCTTTACCTGTTGGAAAGATGTCGCCGTGTCTGAGCGTGCGCGTTTAATGCTGCGCTACCAACATCTACTAAAAGAACATCATGATGAATTGGCGACGTTACTTTCTCACGAGACGGGCAAGATCTTTGCGGATGCAAAAGGGGATGTGTGGCGTGGTATCGAAGTCGTCGAACAAGCTGCCAATATCGCCAGTAACATGATGGGAGAAACCGTCGAGAACGTTGCCACAGATATCGACAGCTACTCGCTGATTCAACCGCTTGGGGTGTGTTGCGGTATTACGCCGTTTAACTTCCCAGCCATGATCCCTCTCTGGATGTTCCCAATTGCGATTGCGAGCGGGAATACCTTTGTCCTTAAACCTTCTGAACAAGTGCCTCTCACGTCAATTCGTTTGGCTGAGCTGTTCGAAGAAGCGGGTGCGCCAAAAGGTGTGCTGCAAATCGTGCATGGTCGTAAGGAGCAGGTCGACTTATTGCTGAAGCATCCCGACATCCAAGCCGTTTCTTTCGTTGGTTCTGTTCCTGTAGCGCAATACATTTACACCACAGGCACACAGAACTTCAAGCGTGTTCAAGCCTTTGCTGGCGCGAAAAATCACATGGTAGTGATGCCGGATGCGAACAAAAACCAAGTGGTGAACAACTTAGTTGGCTCTTCGGTTGGTGCGGCAGGGCAACGTTGTATGGCGATATCTGTCGCTGTGTTTGTAGGCAGTTCGAAAGAGTGGATTGCCGATTTAAAACAAGAAATGGCGAAAGTGCATCCTGGTGCCTGGGATGACGAGAATGCCGCGTATGGCCCTTTGATCAGCGCACAAGCAAAACAGCGTGTGCTCGGTTTGATTGAAGAAGGCAAACAACAAGGGGCGGTGTGTGAACTTGATGGTAGCCAATGTGACGTGGAAGGCTTCCCAGAAGGTAACTGGGTCGGTCCAACCTTATTCAGCGGTGTCACCACCGAGATGTCGATTTACACCCAAGAAATCTTCGGACCTGTTTTGGTATGTATTGAGGTCGACACGTTACAAGAAGCGATAGAGCTCGTGAATCGCAACCCATACGGCAACGGCACTTCCATCTTCACTGCGAATGGTGCGGCGGCGAGAAAGTATCAGCATGAGATTCAAGTCGGTCAGGTAGGTGTGAACGTACCGATTCCAGTACCTTTGCCATTCTTCTCGTTTACTGGGTGGCGCGGCAGCTTCTACGGAGATTTGCACGCCTACGGCAAACAAGCGGTGCGCTTCTACACCGAGACCAAAACTGTGACGGCTCGTTGGTTTGATGACGATATCCCAACCGGTCCAAACCTCACCATTAACTTGCGCTAACGAAGTAAGGAGCTCATATGGATTTTGAACTCAACGAAGATCAACGTATGTTTGCCGACACGGCTCAGCAGTTTGCGGCAGAGCGTTTAGCGCCAATGGCAGCAGAGTGGGATGAAAAACAAATCTTCCCCAAAGACATCCTACGAGAGGCAGGAGAACTCGGTTTCTTGAGCCTCTACACTCCAGAAGAACAAGGCGGTTTGGGCTTAAGCCGCTTGGATGCGTCTATCATTTTCGAGCAGCTCTCTATGGGGTGCACATCGACCACCGCATTTATGACCATTCACAACATGGTGACTTGGATGGTCGCGAGCTTTGCGACCGAAGAAGTAAAAGACACGTTCTGCCCGAAACTTATTACGGGTGAATTTCTCGGATCTTATTGTTTAACCGAGCCAAACGCGGGCTCGGATGCGGCATCTCTAACGACGTCTGCGACTAAACAAGGTGATAACTACATACTCAATGGCGGCAAAACCTTTATCTCTGGCGCAGGTGATACTGACGTTTTAGTCGTGATGGCGAGAACCGGCGATGCGGGCGCGAAAGGTGTATCCGCGTTTGTTGTCCCCGCCGATGCAGACGGCATTAGCTACGGACGTAAAGAGCCGAAAATGGGATGGAACAGTCAACCGACACGCGCGGTAACTTTCGATAATGTTTCTATTCCTGTGTCACATTTGTTGGGTGAAGAAGGGCAAGGGTTTGTGTTCGCTATGAAAGGTTTGGATGGCGGTCGCATCAACATTGCGACCTGTTCTGTCGGTACGGCTCAGCAAGCGTTGAATCAAGCGGCGCAGTACATGCAAGAACGCAAACAGTTCGGCAAATCATTAGCTCAATTCCAAGCATTGCAATTCAAACTGGCAGATATGGCAACCGAGCTTGTCGCTGCCCGCCAACTGCTGCGGTACGCCGCCAGCAAGTTAGACCGAGGTGACCCAGACGCCACGACTTATTGTGCCATGGCAAAACGCTTTGCAACCGATGTCGGCTTTCAAGTCTGTGACCAAGCACTGCAACTTTACGGTGGCTATGGCTACATCAAAGAATACCCAATGGAGCGCTATTTCCGTGATGTTCGAGTACACCAAATTTTGGAAGGTACTAACGAGATCATGCGGTTGATCATCGCGCGTCGATTGCTCGCAGAGGAGTCGGCATTGCTATAAATGCGCCGACAAGCTCTGCTTTTATTCATAAAGCTCAGGTCATTTTCATCAAGAAAGGATTCAGAGATATGTCACTAACAGAACAACAAGCGATTCAACATACCATCAGCAATCACGTTGCGGTGGTGACCATGAACAACCCGCCCGCGAATACTTGGACGTCACACAGCCTAACCGCGTTGAAAGAGCTAGTGCTGGCGCTAAACGACAATAAAGACGTTTACGCTCTAGTGCTCACTGGGAATGGAGAGAAGTTTTTCTCGGCGGGAGCAGACCTCAAGTTGTTTGCCGATGGCGATAAAGCGGTTGCGTTAGAAATGGCGCGTATCTTTGGTGAAGCCTTTGAAACGCTGTCTGCATTTCGAGGGGTTTCCATCGCAGCCATAAACGGCTATGCCATGGGAGGCGGATTAGAAGTCGCATTGGCGTGTGATATTCGTGTGGTGGAAGAGCAAGCCGTGCTGGCACTGCCAGAGGCGAAAGTGGGCTTACTGCCTTGTGCTGGTGGTACGCAAAACCTAACCGCATTGGTCGGTGAAGGTTGGGCGAAACGCATCATATTGTGCGGTGAACAAGTCGGTGCAGCACAAGCGCGAGAACTCGGGTTAGCAGAAGAAGTGGTGGCAAAAGGTGGAGCGCTTAATAAAGCCATTGAGCTTGCAGAGTCGGTTGCCAATCAATCGCCGTCTTCGGTAACCGCATGTAAAGCGCTTATCCAAAACATGCGCTCAGCGCCACTCAAACATGGTCTGATTAAAGAGCGAGAACTGTTTCTAAACTTATTCGATACCGAAGATCAAACCGAGGGGGTTCGTGCCTTCTTAGAAAAACGTAAACCCAACTGGAAGAATCAATAGGAGGTCGCATGACAGGGAAAGTAACCATTAGCGAAATAGATTGCTTAGACGGCGTGCACCGAATTGGTATCGCGACGTTAGACAACACGGCTTCTTTGAATGCGTTGACTTACGACATGCTGGCAGAGCTCAACGACCAACTTATCGAATGGCAAGATGACCCTGATTTGGTGTGTGTCATCCTCAATGGAGCGGGTGAAAAAGCGTTTTGCGCAGGGGGCGATGTACGAACCATGTACCACGTCATGCACGAAAAAAGCAAAGAAGAGACCGCAGAGTTCTGTTCTAATTACTTCTCGCTTGAGTACGAATGCGACTACCTGATTCATACCTACCAAAAGCCAATCATTGGCTGGGGAGAGGGCATTGTGATGGGCGGCGGCATGGGCTTGTTTATGGGCACTAGCCACAGAGTCGTCACCCCTAAATCTCGCCTTGCGATGCCGGAGATCAATATCGGGCTTTACCCGGACGTGGGTGGCACTTGGTTCTTAAGCCAAATCGACCCAGAGGTAGGTTTGTTCCTTGGTTTGACTGGCGCAATGGTGAATTCAAGTGACGCTGTCACTATAGGGCTGGCAGAATGGTTGCTGTTGGAAGAGCAATATCCGGCACTGTTAGAAGAGCTGAAGCAAGTGGATTGGGGCTCTGCCGATGCCAAATCGCTTGTCAGTGCGTTACTTCAATTAATGGAAGATCAAGTCATCGACAGTAAGCCGACAACTCAGATTTGCCCTTATCTCGACCAAATTAAAGAAGCCTGCAAAGGCTATGACTTAAATCAGATTGCCCAACGTATTCAAGCAATGGAGGGCGAGACTCAATGGCTTGAGAACGCACAAAAATCATTTGTTGCGGGCAGTCCGATCACTGCACATATCTGTTTTAGACAAGTCAAAGAGTACCACCGTTTGTCGTTGGCGGATTGTTTCCGTCTAGAGCTAACCTTGTCAGTTCGTAGCGCATTACTCGGTGAGTTTGAAGAGGGTGTGCGCTCTCGATTAGTTGATAAAGATGGCAATCCAAAATGGATGTTTAACAGCGTCAGTGAAGTCGATGAAAGCGTCATCGACACCTTGTTCACTTCTCTTTGGTCGGAAAAGGAACATCCACTTGCACAGCTAGGAAAATAAGGAGAAACAACATGAGTACCATTGCATTTATTGGCTTGGGCAACATGGGCAGTCCAATGGCACAAAACCTATTGGCGTCAGGGTTTCATGTGCAAGTGTTCGATGTGGATGTGAACGCGGCGAAGCAACTTGAACCGTTTGGCGCGGTGGTTGCCAGTACGTTAGAAGAAGCCGTAGATGGCGCTGGAACGGTCATCACCATGCTACCAGCAGGTGCACACGTGCGCGCGGTGTACTTGGGGGATTTACACGGTGGTGTCGGTCTGCTTAACATTGTGCAGGACAACGCATTGCTGATTGACTGTTCGACCATCGATCCAGATTCTGCTCGCTTGGTGGCGAACGAAGCTCAGAACAAACGATTGTTGTTTGTCGATTCTCCCGTCTCTGGTGGTGTAGCAGGCGCAAAAGCAGCAACGCTGACCTTTATTGTTGGAGGCTCGGATGAAGCATTTTCCAAAGCCAATGCGATCTTGCAATACATGGGCAAGAACGTGTTCCACGCTGGTAAAGCGGGCGATGGTCAGATGGCAAAAATCTGTAATAACCTGATGTTGGGTATCTTGATGTCGGGAACCTGTGAGGCACTCAATCTCGGCATTGACCATGGTCTCGACCCGAAAGTCTTATCCAATATCATGCTGCAAAGCTCTGGTCGAAACTGGGCGTTGGAGCTCTATAACCCATGCCCAGGCGTGATGGACTCTGCGCCAGCGAGTAATCAATACAATCCCGGCTTTATGAGCAAGTTGATGCTCAAAGATCTCGGCTTAGGCTTGGATGCGGCGCTGCAAACCAACTCTTCTGTTCCGATGGGCTCTTTGGCTCGTAATCTTTATGCATTCCATAACGCAGCAGGTCATGCAGAACTCGATTTCTCTAGCTTGTTTGAATTCTATAAGAACCAGAAGGGCTAACGGAGATATTTCCTATCAGGCGTTTGAGCATGGAAGTTATCCAGTAATGGAGTACAGATATGGATTTAAAAAACAGTGTCATTGCAATCACAGGTGCGGGGCAAGGACTAGGACAGATGATGGCGGTCAGCCTTGCTCAAGCGGGCGCGGATTTAGCATTGCTAGATGTTAACGAAACGGGACTGCTGAATACCCAAGAACAATGCCGGATGCTCAGTGCCAAAGCATTGATCTATCGACTTGATGTCACCAATGAATCTGAAGTGGAGGATACCTTTAATGAGATTCTTCAAGACTTTGGGCAGCTAAACGGCTTAGTTAATAACGCTGGCGTTTTGCGAGATGGGTTGTTAGTCAAAGCCAAAGATGGCGAGATCACCAAGATGTCGCTTGAGCAGTTCAACCTAGTGATGAACGTCAACGTCACAGGCACCTTCTTATGTGGTCGAGAAGCGGCAGTCAAAATGATCGAGAGTGGCTCGAAGGGTGCCATCATTAACATCTCTAGCGTGGCGAGAGCGGGCAATATTGGGCAAACCAATTACTCTGCATCGAAAGCTGCCGTCGCAACCATGGCAACAACATGGGCAAGAGAGCTCGCCAGATATGGCATTCGCTCTGCGGCTATTGCGCCCGGTGTCGTCAAAACTGCGATGGCAGATCAAATGAAACCAGAAGCCATAGACCGACTGCAAAAGATGATACCCGTCGGTAGGATGGGGGAGACGAGTGAGATTGCTCATGCCGTGAAATACATTCTTGAAAACGACTACTTCACAGGGCGAGTGCTCGAAGTGGATGGCGGAATGAGAATGTAGCATTGAGCCATTGGTTTCTGGCTGCGAGCGCTAGTTAAGAAGCGCTCGTTCCGTTTTAGTTACTTCATTCGATTAACAATTGAACCAAATATCACTCCTAAAAAGCACTTGGTATTAATCTGGTAAATTGGATTGCCTAAATAATCATTTACTGCAGAAATGCCATGTAAATAGTATGTGAATTCATAACTATGATACTGGTCACGCTTTCCTTAATTCGCACTTTCTAATGTAGCTCACACTCTCGTGCCGAATACGCAACTGATTACTCTTCTCGTTTGTATTGCTTAAGTTACTGTATAGAAAAGAATATATGCTGTAGTACGTCAATTTTGTGCACCTACTTTGCTATTCCTTTATCAATATTAGCTTTCATAAATGGAACGTTAGTTTCCATCTGTGGCTAATGAGCTTTCCTTTTTTCCTCCGCATAATGCGCTCGAATGTAACAATGTATTTCAAAGTGTAACAATAAACTCACGTTGTGAGTGTGGTTTTAACCATCAAGCAACTTGATACCTCCCACCAAGAAGTCCATTGCTGCACAAGCTCAACACAAAAATATTCTAATGACCAAGACAACCAATCGCAGGGCTTGCTCTGTTGTTGGCTAACCATCGAGAAAGTTAATGGAAGCTTCAAGATACAAACGCATCTTAGCGAGGATAAGTTTGGCAGGAACCATTCTTATGCTTTCGGGGTGTAACTCTGCTCTACTTGACCCGAAAGGTAGTATTGGCGTTCAGGAAAAAGAACTGATCATTACAGCGCTTTTACTGATGCTGATTGTCGTGATCCCCGTGATTTTAATGACAATCTATTTTGCTTACCGCTACCGAGAGTCGAACACTGGCGAGGAATACGCTCCAGAGTGGGCGCACTCGACCAAGATCGAAGTGGTGGTGTGGACGATTCCAATCATCATCATCGCGATTTTGGCAACCATCACTTGGCGTTCTACTCACGAGTTAGAGCCATCCAAGCCCATCGCAAGTGACGTCAAACCCATCACCATTGAGGTGGTGTCACTCGACTGGAAATGGCTGTTCATCTACCCAGAAGAGAACATTGCGACAGTGAACTATGTGGCGTTTCCGAAAGATGTTCCGGTTCAGTTCAAACTGACCTCAGACAACATCATGAACGCGTTCTTTATCCCGCGTCTCGGTACTCAGATTTACGCGATGCCAGGCATGGTGACCAAGTTAAATCTGATTGCGAACCACACAGGGGATTACAAAGGCTTTGCTTCTAACTACAGCGGTAAGGGCTTCTCGCAGATGAAATTTACCGCAGCAGCAATGGAAGATCGCACTGCATTCCTGAATTGGGTACAGCAAGTGAAAGCCAGCCCTGATCGAATCGAAGACTGGGAGCAATTCCGTGCGCTTGCATCACCAACGGTGGCGGAGCCTGTGAAGATGTTCTCTAGTATTCCACCATTTTTGTTCACCGACGTCGTGACCCAGCATCCGGGTTCAATGAACTGTTTGCCGGAAAATCTAGGATAATCGCAATGTTTGGAAGATTAACACTTGAATCAATCCCTTATCACGAGCCGATTATTGTCGTCACTCTAGCGGTGATCGCGATCGTTGGTTTGGCTGTCGTTGCGGCGATAACCAAAGCGGGTAAGTGGCAATACTTATGGAATGAATGGTTTACTTCGGTAGACCACAAAAAACTAGGCTTTATGTACATCGCCGTGGCAATGGTGATGTTGATTCGTGGCTTTGCTGATGCGGTCATGATGCGTAGCCAACAACTGCTTTCTGCAGCAGGCGAGAGCGGTTATTTACCACCACATCACTACGATCAAATCTTTACTGCCCATGGCGTAATCATGATTTTCTTCGTGGCGATGCCGTTGGTGATTGGTTTGATGAACATCATCGTACCGCTGCAAATTGGTGCGCGCGATGTGGCATTCCCTTACCTAAACAACCTGAGTTTCTGGCTTTTTGTTGTGGGTGTGATCCTCACTAACATGTCACTTGGCTTAGGTGAGTTTGGTCGTACTGGTTGGTTGGCGTATCCGCCGCTGTCTGGTATTGAGGCAAGCCCCGGAGTTGGGGTGGATTATTGGATATGGGCGCTGCAAATATCTGGTGTCGGTACCACGCTGACGGGCGTGAACTTCTTTGCAACTATTTTGCGCATGCGTACGCCGTCTATGCCAATGATGAAGATGCCAGTGTTCACGTGGGCTTCCCTGTGTGCCAATATCCTAATCATCATTTCATTCCCAATCCTAACCGTAACCATCGCGCTACTAACGTTGGATCGCTACATCGGTACGCACTTCTTCACCAATGACCTTGGCGGCAACGTAATGATGTACGTCAACCTGATTTGGGCATGGGGTCACCCAGAAGTGTACATCCTGATCTTGCCGATCTTTGGTGTCTTCTCTGAAGTAACAGCAACCTTCTCACGCAAGAAGCTGTTCGGTTACACCTCGCTAGTATGGGCGACCATCGTTATTACGATTTTGGCGTTCGTCGTTTGGCTGCATCACTTCTTCACCATGGGCTCAGGTGCGAATGTGAATGCGTTCTTCGGCATCGCCACCATGATTATCTCCATCCCGACCGGAGTGAAGATCTTCAACTGGCTATTCACCATGTACAAAGGCCGAATCCGCTTTACCACGCCGATGATGTGGACGGTTGGCTTCCTGATTACCTTCTCTGTAGGTGGTATGACGGGCGTACTAATGGCAGTACCGGGCGCGGACTTTGTTCTGCACAACTCCGTGTTCCTGATTGCGCACTTCCATAACGTAATCATTGGTGGTGTGGTATTTGGTTGTTTCGCGGCAATCACTTACTGGTTCCCGAAAGCGACGGGTTTCACCATGAACGAAACATGGGGCAAACGTGCATTCATTTGCTGGATTGTTGGCTTCTTAATGGCGTTCCTACCGCTTTATGCACTGGGCTTTATGGGCATGACGCGTCGTCTAAGCCAAGACCTTAACCCAGAGTACTTCCCACTGTTGGCAGTTGCCGCAGCAGGTACGGCAGTGATTGCGCTTGGCGTGGCTTGTCAGTTCATCCAAATCTACGTGAGTGTTCGTGACCGCGAACAAAACCGTGACCTAACGGGTGACCCATGGGGCGGTCGTACCTTTGAGTGGGCGACGTCTTCACCACCGCCGTTCTACAACTTTGCGCACCTACCAAAAGGTGATGTGCTAGACGCGTTCTGGTACCAAAAGCAGAGTGGCGAATTCGACCCAACCAAAGAAGTGGAATACGAACGTATTCACATGCCGAAGAACACACCAACAGGTATTTATGTTTCTGCATGGGCGTTGGTATTTGGCTTCGCGATGATTTGGTACATCTGGTGGCTAGCAGCAGCAAGCTTTGTTGGCATTATCGTGACGTGTATCCAGCACAACTATAACGATGACGTGGATTACTACGTTGAAGTAGAAGAAATCAAAGCGATTGAAGCGGAGCGTCGAGCTCAACTTGAAGAAGCGAAGAAAAACGAAGTGAAAGACAACGATAAGAAAGACGATCTGGAGGTGACCTATGCAAGCTAATGTTGCGGTTCACGACCACGATCATCACCATGATTCTGCTGGCATTAAGCTGTTTGGTTTCTGGATTTACCTAATGAGTGACTGTGTATTGTTTGCGACCTTGTTCGCGACTTACGCAGTACTAGAAAGCGGATCTATTGCGGGTCCAACTGGTAAAGACATTTTCGAACTGCCGTTCGTGTTTGTAGAAACCATGTTGCTGCTGTTCAGTAGTATCACGTTTGGCTTCGGCATGATTGCGATGAAGCGCAAAGACGTTGCAGGGTTAAAGCGTTGGTTAAAAGTGACCTTCTTACTTGGTGCCGGCTTTATCGGGATGGAAGTGTACGAGTTCCATCACCTGATTGTTGAAGGCTACGGTCCACAAGAAAGTGCATTCTTGTCGGCGTTTTTCACTTTGGTTGGAACACACGGTCTGCACGTAACCTTTGGTTTGATCTGGCTAGCCGTATGCTACCACCAACTGTCCACCAAAGGCTTGAACGATAACATGTCGATGCGATTCCAGTGCTTGAGCTTGTTCTGGCACTTCCTAGACATCGTTTGGATTTGTGTATTCACCATCGTTTACTTATTGGGGGTTATGTAATGGAACAACATCTAGATACAGGTGCCTCTGATTACATAAAAGGCTTTATTGCGTCTCTGATCCTGACCGTGATTCCTTTCTACTGTGTGTGGGCGCAAGTGCTGCCAGATACCGCGACTTATGCCGTGTTATTTGGTTGTGCGATTGTGCAGATCTTCGTGCACTTTAAGTACTTCTTGCACATGGAAGTGAAAACGTCAGAAGGTCAGTGGAACGTGGTGTCACTGATGTTTACCGCCATTGTTGTGTTGATTCTGATCGCTGGCTCGATCTGGATCATCTACAACATGAACGTCAACATGAAGTTGTAGGCTAGGGTATGCTGAAAAGTTATTTGTCTATTACTAAACCGGGCATCATTTTCGGCAACCTGATTTCTGTTGCGGCGGGGTTCTTCCTCGCCGCAAAATCAGAACCCGCTAACTTTCTGTTGTTGCTGACAACGTTAGTTGGCGTGGGGCTTGTGATTGCATCAGGATGCGTGGTGAACAACATTTTCGACCGCGATATCGACCAAAAAATGAAGCGCACGCAAAACCGTGAATTGGTGATGGGAAACATCAACATCGACGCGGCGTTTGTTTACGGTTTGGTATTGCTGCTTAACGGCACAGCGTTATTGTTCCAATTGGTGAATCCGCTCTCCGCTGTGGTTGTACTCTTGGGTTACGTGTTTTACGTCTTCTTCTACACCATGTGGTACAAGCGAAATTCGGTCTATGGAACCTTAGTCGGCAGCATTTCTGGCGCGGTTCCTCCGCTGGTGGGTTACCTTGCGGTGACGAACTACATCAGCTTAGAAGCGATTTTACTCTTCATCATGTTTTGCCTCTGGCAGATGCCGCACTCTTACGCGATTGCCATGTTCCGCATGCAAGATTACCGCGATGCAGGCATTCCTGTTCTTCCCGTTAAAGAGGGCATTACCAAAGCACATCAACATATGAAGGCGTACGTGGTGGCTTTTGGGGTGGTTGCTATTGGGTTGTTTATGTTGGGTAAAGCTGGGTACGAGTATTTAGCGGTCTCGGCGGCAGTGTGCTTTATGTGGACACGGGTGACATTCCAAAAAGTGAATTACAACAACTACATCCAATGGTCCAAAGCGGTGTTTAAGGTGTCGTTATTGGTCGTAATGAGCATCAGCGGCGTGCTTGGTTTAGAGTTGATTCCACTGCCGTTTATTCATTAAAGGAAAGTAAATCTGAGTTAACGATTGATGACATCAGTAGTAGTGATGAGAACAAAACCAATGAATGCGGAATCGGTGATCTATCTCACCAAATCTTAATCCAGATTAAAGTTTTGCCGCAGTTTCGGCGGTAAGGTTCGCGTCGCTCATCGCACTGAACAGAAATTCAGAGAAGGAACAGCCATGCTTTGTGTATCGCTGTTCCTTTTTCGTTCCTGTTCGGTAGTGATGTATAGAACTAAAAAGACAGATTATAAGAGGACTGGACTTGAGCATTTTGTTTTCAGAAGCCCGCATTGGCAACATGACACTAAAGAACCGCTTTGTACGTAGTGCAACGTGGGAAAATATGGCGACAGAAGACGGTCACATGACCGAGAAGCTGTACGACATTTATGAAGAACTTGCCAAAGGTGAAGTGGGCCTGATCGTTACTGGTTATGCGAACATCGTAGAAGAAGAGAAACCGAACGCAGGCATGATGGGGATCTACAACGACTCTTTCATCGATGAATACAAAAAGCTGACTGACCTTGTTCATGAGCATGACTCTAAGATCGTTATGCAGATCGCTTATGGCGGTACAAAAACGACATTCAACGTTGGTGAGCGTGTGATTTTTGCTCCAAGTGAAGTGCCAGAACGCGGCACCAAAACGGAAGGCAAAGCGATGACTCAAGATGAGATCGACTACATCGTTAAAGCATTTGCGCTAGCGAGCAAGCGTGCGCAAGATTCTGGCTTTGATGGTGTAGAAATTCACGCGGCGCACACGTACTTGATCAACCAGTTCCTAAGCCCATACTACAACCGTCGCGAAGATCAATACGGTGGTAGCCTTGAGAACCGCATGCGTTTCCTTATGGAGATCTATGCCGAAACACGCAAGCTAGTTGGTGATGACTTCCCAATTCTGGTGAAACTGACAGCAACGGAGTTCTTCGATGGTGGTTTGACGTTCGATGAAACGCGCATTGTTTGTAAGAAGCTAGAAGAAGTGGGCGTGGATGCGATCATCGTATCGGGTAACATTCATGGCAACGCAAGCACCATGGTAGGTGAATCGTTCGATGGTTACACGCTACAAGAAGAAGGCTACTTCCATGAATACGGTCAAGTGATCAGCCAAGATGTGAACGTACCTGTGATTACCGTAGGTGGCTTAAATGACTTCTGTGCGATCGAAGACTTGGCTGAAAACACCAAGATTCAATTCTTCGCGCTTTCTCGTCCGTTATTGGCAGAGCCACAATTGATCAAGCGCTGGAAAGACGGTAACCGTGCTGAAGTGGACTGCGAACGCTGCTCTAAGTGTCGTACCAAGCGTGGCAACTTCTGTGTGGTTTACAAGCGCAGAAAGTAACGTGTTCTGATGCATGAAATTTCAGAAAGCCCCTGATGCTTAACGTGTCAGGGGCTTTTTAGTTGTGAGTTATGCCTACGCAGTTTCGACTTCTTCTTGGTAGTTCAAGTAGTGAATGCATAAATCATGAAACGCTTTTGCCTGAGGAGAAATGGTTCTATCCGTCAGAGTAAAGATACCTACTTGTCTCTCCAAAGGTGGATCGATCAGCGGAATCCAAACCAGTCGAGTTTCGTTGGTCGGGAACGCTAATTTTGGCAAGGTGGTGACACCAATACCGAGCTCAAGAACGGAGAACAAAGACGTAATGTTCTCCACGGAATACAAAGCTTGTTCACTTAGCGCGCGTGCAGGCGTGGGATCAAGTAGGGTGCAAGTTCCGTTTCGAATAAAAGGTTGTTCTAACAGCGTTTGCCACTCAATCCCTTCTGGATGCTGAGCGATAGGGTTGTCCTTCAAACACACCACGCCAATGGGGTCAGAGATTAACGGGGTAAACTCGATACCGCCTTCATCTAAATGTGATGGGTTACCTAACGCCAAATCTACTTCACCTGATAACAAGCGCGCTTCAACCCCAGCGGCGTTATCATCAATCAAGCTGACTTCTACGTTTGGGTGCTGTTCGCAGAATGCGCCGAGCACGCTAGGAATCAACTTGGCAGCTACAGAAGGGACGCTTGCGATGCGTACTCGACCTTGTTGTCCTGCGGCGGCGGCTTTTAGATCGTTATCAAGGGCGTTATAGATGTTGAGAAACTGAATGATCTTAGGCAAGCAGATCTCACCGAATGGAGTGAGTTTGGATTTGTTGCCCGGCTCAAATAGAGTTTGACCGAGTATTTTTTCCAGTTCTTTGATTGACGTTGACAGCGCAGCCTGAGAACGGTTCGCTCGATGTGACGCTGCTCTAAAACCACCTTCCTCGACCACCATCACAAAATGCTTTAATTGTTGAAGCTTGATACTCATGGCGAAACCTCTGCAATCCCTTTATTTACCTTAGTTTTAATAAGGTGATAGATTTTTCTTATCAAATGTAAAAAATTTACCGTTCGATTTATCGCCTGTCAATGTGCAGTATTTAACCATCTTGAAACAAGGTTGTTACAAAGGTTGAAAGGCACGTGAATACTTCTACGAAAAAATACCCAGTCAAAACCGCATTGTTTGCCTCTAAAGCGCCGCTGGAATGGGCAATTGTTAACAATGGCACGTTATACACCGCGCAAATCCCGATTGATGATACAGGTGCTGTCGTGGAAGGCGGTATCGAAGCCCAGACTCGTCAAACCTTTAATAATCTCGTTCACACGTTGGAGTGTGCAGGGGAGTCTTTAGATTCTGTTCTGCAGGTGCTGATTTATGTTACGGATCGTGAGTACTTAAAAACGGTTAACCAAGTCTACGCTGAGTATTTTGAAGCGCCTTACCCTAATCGCGCCGCTATGGTTGTGGCAGGGCTAGCTCGTGAAGAGATGCTGGTAGAGTTTGTGGTTTATGCATCAGCGAGTCAGCCAGAGTAAAGAATAATAATCAAAGCCTCATTATCGGGCTTTGTCAGTGAGATCAGTGAGCTGGTGGCGATCACCAGACGTCAGGAAGAATAAGGACAGAGCAATGACTTTTATCAATAATGTTCAAGCAGAGAAATCTCTCTACATTGCAGGCGAATGGCTATCTGGTATTAATACGGTTGCGAACATTAACCCTTCAGACATCAGTGAGAACTTAGGCGATTTTGCTCAGGCGAGTGAAGGTCAAGTAGAGCAAGCCATTCAAGCTGCCAAAGTCGCACAGCCAGAGTGGGAAAAAACGCCAATTGAGCGTAAACAAGCGGTATTGCAGGCGATTGGCGATGAGCTGATTGCTCGTTGTGATGAGCTTGGCACGCTGCTTTCACGTGAAGAAGGTAAGCCTTTTGCCGAAGGTCGCGGTGAAATCTACCGTGCTGGTCAATTCTTCCAATACTTCGCGGCGGAAGTGCTGCGTCAAATTGGCGATAACGCAGCTTCTGTCCGTCCAGGCGTTTCCGTTGAGGTCACTCGTGAAGCCGTCGGCGTTATCGCCATCATCTCTCCTTGGAACTTCCCAACCGCTACGGCTGCATGGAAAATCGCGCCAGCACTTGCGTTCGGCAACAGCGTAGTATGGAAGCCCGCTAACCTAACACCTGCTAGTGCGGTTGCACTGACTGAGATTATTCATCGTCAAGGATTACCAGCAGGCACGTTCAACCTTGTGTTGGGCAGTGGCTCGCAAGTGGGTAACACGCTTATCAACTCGAAAGATGTAAATGGTGTGAGCTTTACTGGCTCTGTTGATACCGGACGTAAAGTAGCGGCAGCAACGGCACCGAATTTTGTGCGCTGCCAGCTAGAAATGGGCAGTAAGAACGCACTTGTGGTTGCTGATGATGCAGACATTCAAATTGCAGTTGAAGCGACCATTGCAGGCTCTTTCTCTGGCGCAGGTCAGAAGTGTACCGCGTCTTCTCGCTTAGTCGTCATGGATGGAATTCATGATGCTTACGTGGAAGCACTGATCAAACGAATGAGCGAGCTTAAAGTCGGCCACGCATTAGAAGAAGGCGTTTTCATGGGACCCGTTGTGGATGGAAACCAATTGAATGCCAACTTCGAATGGATCGAGAAAGCACGTCAAAGTGGTGCGGAGTTAGCGTTCGGTGGCGAGCGTTTGAACTTAGAACATGAAGGCTTCTACATGTCGCCAACCCTTTTCCTTAATACGCAAAACAGTTGGGAAGTGAACCAAGAAGAAGTGTTTGCGCCGATGGCAAGCGTGATTCGAGTTTCTGACTTGGACGAAGCCATTGCAGTAGTAAACGATACTCGCTTTGGTTTGACGGGCGGCATCATCACGCAAAGCCTACGTAATAGCGCCATCTTCAAACAACAAGCTCAAACTGGCTGTGTCATGGTCAACCTACCAACCGCAGGAACGGATTACCACGTGCCGTTTGGTGGTCGTAAAGAGTCGAGCTTTGGTCCACGCGAGCAAGGTCAATACGCAAAAGAATTCTACACCGTGGTGAAAACCGCTTATCAACGTCCTTACTAAGTGAAATAGGGCAGCCGAGGATTCCGCTGCCCACCCTTAAAGGCTCATTAACGTTTAAGGAGTGGTTATGTACCAACAACGGATTGTGATTGATGGATTGCAGTACTGCAATTGGGATCGAGAATACTTCCAAACGCTGAAGGCGAGCGGTATTACGGCTGTACATGCAACGATCGTTTATCACGAAAATGCACGAGAAACCTTAACTCGCTTTGCCGAATGGAACCTGAGATTCGAACAAAATGCAGATCTGATTATGCCTATTTACTCGATGGCTGACGTCGAGAAAGCAAAGGCTGAGGGTAAGGTCGGCGTCTTTTTTGGTGCGCAGAATTGCTCTCCAATTGACGATGAAATCGGCTTAATAGAAGTCATGCGCCGTCAAGGTTTGCTGATTATGCAGCTGACCTATAACAACCAAAGCTTGCTGGCGACAGGGTGCTATGAGCAGAACGACTCTGGTGTCACGCGTTTTGGTAAACAAGCCATCGAAGAGATGAACCGTGTCGGGATGATCATCGATATGTCCCACAGCGCTGAGCGCTCAACGTTGGAAGCAATAGACCTTTCTTCACGTCCCATTTGTATTAGTCACGCGAACCCAACGTTTGCTCATGATGCTCTGCGCAACAAATCGAACAACGTCATTAAAGCGCTTACCGAACGTGGTGGCTTGATTGGCTTTAGTCTTTACCCATTCCATCTTCCAAACGGGAGCCAATGCACGCTAGAGGATTTCTGCCAAATGGTCGCGAAGACGGCTGACCTGTTCGGTGTGGATCATTTAGGCATCGGCAGTGATCTTTGTTTAAACCAACCACAGCAAGTGCTTGAGTGGATGCGCAACGGTCGTTGGTCCAAAGCAATGGATTATGGCGAAGGCTCAGCGAACAACTCTGGTTGGCCTGATGCGTTGCCTTGGTTTAGTGGCAGTAAAGGGATGGAGAACATTTACAACGGCTTAATGCGTCATGGATTCAGTGAATCCGAGGCAGGAAAAATCCTGGGTGAGAACTGGTTTAACTTCCTTAAAGAAGGGCTGGAGGCGAGCTAGGTCGTAACCCAAATAAACATGGAATAGCTCGCTCAAAAAATAATAACAAGGCGAGTGTTAAAGTCACTTTTTGTAGCCGTTATGGCAGCTGCAATAAACCTCTGGAGTCAGAGTATGTCTGATCTAACCAATAGCATGAAAGCTTCAACGATGAGCGTGTCATCAAAGAAGCACCAAGCAAAACACAACGACACTTCAGCAACGGAAAATTCACCGGATAAGTTAGGGTTAAGTAACCCGGCACTTTGGTATAGCGGCGGCTTTATTGCCTTATTCGTCGCTATCGCGCTTTACGATGGAGAGTTGCTATCAACGTTAGTTAATACGGGATTTGCGTGGTCAGTCAAAGTCTTCGGTCCGTACTGGCAGATACTGCTTCTTCTCACTTTTCTTATTGGTCTTGGCTTGGCTGCAGGGCGAACAGGCAAGGTGATTTTAGGCGGAACAACGAAGCCTGAAATGGATGGTTTTCGTTGGATGGCAATCATCTTCTGTACGCTTTTAGCTGGCGGTGGCGTATTTTGGGCGGCGGCAGAGCCTATCGCGCACTACGTGAGTCCTCCACCTTTGTATGGTCCGCAAGACAATCCTCAGCAAGGCGCAGTGAACGCGCTATCGCAATCTTTCATGCACTGGGGTTTTCTAGCGTGGGCAATCGTTGGCAGCTTAACGTCTATCGTAGTCATGCATTTACACTATGATAAAGGGCTACCGTTAAAACCTCGCATCTTGCTATATCCAGTATTGGGTGAGCGCGCGCTAAAAGGTCAAACAGGCGCATTGATTGACGCATGTTGCATCATCGCCGTAGCGGCAGGAACCATTGGACCGATTGGCTTCTTAGGTTTACAGGTTAGCTACGCGTTAAATGCGCTGTTTGATATCCCAGATGGCTTTACCACACAGTTGATGATCATCTTATTTGCGATTGTGTTGTACACCGTATCTGCTTTAAGTGGCTTAAACCGCGGCATGCAAATGCTGAGTCGCTACAACGTGATTCTTGCGCTGGTATTGATGGCTTACATCCTTCTCTTTGGCCCGACAGATTTTATCTTCAATGGTTACATTCAAGGCGTGGGCAGCATGTTGGATAACTTCATCCCAATGGCAACCTATCGTGGTGATGAAGGTTGGCTGAGCTGGTGGACAGTATTCTTCTGGGGCTGGTTCTTGGGCTACGGACCGATGATGGCAATCTTCATTGCACGTATCTCTCGCGGTCGCAGCATTCGTCAAATCATCTCGACGATCAGCATTGTTGCTCCGCTTACCACGTGTTTTTGGTTCACCATTGTTGGTGGCTCTGGCCTAGCGTTTGAAATTGCCAATCCGGGCAGTGTGAGCGCAGCATTTGAAGGCTTCAACTTACCGGGCGCGTTACTCGCAGTGACTCAACAACTGCCGATGCCAATGTTGGTTTCCATCTTGTTCTTGATTTTGACCACCATCTTCATCGTTACCACCGGTGACTCAATGACGTACACCATCAGTGTTGTGATCAGTGGTGAGACAGAACCAAACGCGATTATTCGTACCTTCTGGGGCGTGGCTATGGGTATCACGGCGTTGATTCTCATCTCACTTGGCTCTGGCGGTATATCAGCCCTGCAATCTTTCATCGTTATTACGGCCGTTCCAGTGTCATTAATACTGTTACCGTCACTTTGGAATGCGCCGCAGATCGCTATGAAGATGGCAAAAGAGCAAGGGCTATAACAACGGTTATAACAAAAAGATCAAACCCAATAACGTGGCGCTTGTGTGGGTGATTCCTCCCCACACCCGCACAAGCCCTTATTCTTACAATAAAAAATAAGTGGTGAGCAAAATGGATGCACATCGTTCTACTTACACTGAAACAACACTTCGCAACGCTGCAATTGTGATGGCACCAGACAGGCTAGGGGCTATGCACCAAAATCGAATCAGCTTTGTGCGAAGTTTGATCCGAAAAATGGCGAGTCAGGAATGGCAAGTGAGCAAACATGAGTGGCAATTGTGTCCACGCGGTTTTGGTCATGTGATTTACAAATTAGCGACGCCGGGACACGTTTATCACTTGGTTGTGTTTTGCGATGAAATTGCTGATGAAGAGCGTAACGACCGAGTCATTGCTGAGAGATGGGACGTGACTTTTGCGTTGGTCAAAGGTGAGGTTAATGTTGAACTGTTAGAGCAACTTCGAGCCAACGTACCTTTGCAAGAAGCGGGGCGCAATCCAAACAACGTGCTTGTTCTTGCTCGTGCGAATAAAAGCGTTCGTGTGTTTGAGCACATTGTGAATGCACTTTCTAAAGGTGAGCAGCCAGAGCCTTCTGAGCTTGCTGAAGTGGGTTACATCCTAAGAACCACCGCCGTTTATGGTAACGGTAAATTTGGCATTGCCGATTTTAAACTGCTAGAGAACAACCCTGATTTTAACCAGTCATTTAGTGCCCAGATGTGTGCCGTTTATATGCTGCGTGAATTCAGTTTAGATTGGGTTCATTACCTTGCTGCGCAAAAGGGAGGATATAACGCCATTGCACTCCACAAAGGTTTGCAGCGCTATCTTGGTGTGGGGAATGCAACTGGCTTGGGTATGGCGCCATATTTAATCAACCATCCATGTATTGTCGACCAATGGATGACATCACGTGAGCGAGCTATTGCCAATGTGCTTGCCATGCCATGTGAACCTACCGAGTTAGAGCTGCCGTTAAAAGCCCTGCTAAAAAAAGCACAGCGACACTTAGAGCAAGTGATAACAATCAATGAACATCAAGATCAGTTTAATCATCAAGCGATTGCTGATCTCCAAGCGCTACAAATTAACTTAAATGCTTTGATGGCAGAGCACTCGAATTGGGCAAGCTTGATCAAACAAACCACAACAATGAGTTTGGAAGCCCAAGAAATCCTAACTTCATGTTTGATCGAGCTTTACCCGTCTTTGGTTGATGAATTTGAAAACCAAATGAACACCGATGAATCACTCTCTATTCCAGGCGGAAAAAGCGTTCAAGATGTTTTGCAAATACTAGAGAGTAAGTACCGTTGGTCAATCGAAACCGACTACACGTTACCGGAGAACAACTATTGGTTCTGGTATCGCTCGCAAGACAAAGAAGAACCAAGGCTAGGCGTTCGTGGAGAAGAAATCGGTGAAGAACGTGAGTTGCCACTCGACATAGGGCGACAAGTAAACCGCCTCTACCATGCGCTGCAAACGTGCCAACCAGAAACATCGTTGGCGGAGTTCTTACTGCAGCATCCACAGTATCGCGCAATCACTCGCCGTGTATGGACGCTAGGCAACCGAGAAATGGGTGATATCCAGATGAACGTGCTACGTGAAGATGCACTGCCTATGCATCTACTGCGTTGTAAGTTGGCTATCTTTGGGGCGACCAAGTTTGATCCACGTTCAGACCGATGGGTGCGCGTGACCTTCTTTCAAGGCGCACCATTGCTTGATGAGATTCAGGACCCGTGTTTCAGCGATACGTGGATTTTCCCAACCATGCCCGAGCGTGAAGAAATCGCGCAAAGCGACAATCAAAAAATCAGTGGAGGTTTTGCATTATGATCGTCTCGCATAACGAGCTGGTAGCAGCAGTAAACAAAGCTTTTCTTGGTATGCGCCGCCATTGTGGTGAAGCCGATGTGATTGCCAATATGGTTGCGGATCTGCAAATGGTGGGTTTGCACGGGGTGCGTCACTTCAACAACGCCAGCCTGTTTCTCAACTTAGATTCAGATTGCGCGGTCACTATTACGAGTAACACCGACTCTCATATCGAAGTCGAGTTACACAATGGCAGTATCGCCTGTCATTTACCGGCGGTGTTGGATTTTGCGCTTGAGAAAATGGTCAGCAGCAAGAGCGTTACCATCACACTAAAGCAATGCCACAATCGCTGGCTAGCATTTAGTGAGCTAGTTAGGCTCTCTGCCAAAGGCATTGCGTGCCGTGCTCAGTGGGTTAATGGCACTAGTCCAAAGCGAACTTTGTATGTGTTAAACCGTGGGCGGATTGCACCAGAGGTATTCTTTTCTGACCAGATTGAAGACAACAGTACCGATTATCACAGTATGACGATAGAGCTTGCCGTAACGGATTTTGATATCGAAGCGAGCTCTCAAGGTTACGCAATTCATATTGATGGTGAAGAGCTGAGCCGTGCGCAAAAAACATCATGGGAAGAGGGCATCTTTGTCGAGGACGCAGAATGGAACGCGCTTAAACAAACTGCCACGGTTTTCCTTGTCGAGAACAGTGAACGTTCGGTACAAGGTGCTGGCGAATTAGCCTGATATTGATACATTAACGAATAAAAGTGTGAGGCTGCCCAAGGGTAGCCTTTTTTATTTTCCTAACCTTGCTCTCTGGTTTATGTGTCTCTCACCTCGTTTATAATATTAAATATAACGTTTTTGACTCACTATTATTACATTGGATTTATTTGTTTTTGTTTTAATCAATAAATATGAGTTTTGTTATTATTGGTCTCACCAAGTTTATTCTGTTACCTATTGTTTAAAACGTTGTTTATTATCATCTCATTTGTAATTTATCTATTCATAATTAATGCCTTTATATTCTATGTGTTATTGTTTTTGGAAAATACCCTTTATTTAAATGTGGAATTAGGTGGTTGGTATAAACTATAGTATTACTTAGTCCTTTAAATTAAATAGGCTCCAGTGCTGTTAAAGCTCTTGTTTTATAGGCGGCCATTCAATTGGGATGGCATTCATTCTAAATTAAAGTGCAATATTTGGATTTTGATTGTTATATATGAAACTATAAAGTTAATTATGCTAAGTTCCCACTCCGGCTTAGGGTTGCTTCTCATTACATTCATCTAATCATTTAGTCGTAGTAGTATGATGTATTTATAATTAGATAAAATAAACAATATTTTTAAATAAAAATATCTAGTGATAAAAATAGTATTTTTTGATTTTATAAATGAGATCTTCTTTCCTAAAAAAGGTCATTGAAATAAATTTGTAATTTTCATTTTTACCAGTTTCATGAATTTATTTAATTGATGTATCACAACTATTTTATTGATCTTAATTATCGACTCCGGTGTGTTTTTTTCTGATAGATTCGACGCGAACACATCAAGGAGATAGATAAATGAAAATCAAGAAACGTCTGATAGCTATCGCTGTTGCAGGTGTCATGACGATGTCAGTTCATGCCGGTGAATCAGTGACATTGAATAAGCCAGTCAACTTTACCAACTTCTCTGGGCTTAATTCACAATTGGGTGTTAATAATGCATCGAGCTTTAAACAGGTTAAGAGCATTCACCTAAAGAAGCGCGGTGTTTATAAGGTAAAGATTCAGCAAAATGTCTGGGGTATTCCTGTTTGGGGACATTCACTTAACGCGACCCAAAGCTTTAAAGGCGGCGCTTTGAAGGCCGTGCAAGGCAATTATTTGCGTGTAAATGACTTAGATCGAAGCTTTGTAAAACCTAAGTTGAACCGAGCGGAAGCGCTAAAGGTTGCGTCAAAGAACCTTGAGAATAAAGGCATCGCAGGCAAGTTTCTAAGAAATGTCGAAGATGAGTTATTCATTTATCAAGATGGCAAACAAACACGATTGGTTTACGTGGTTTCTTATCTGCTAGCAAACAGCCTTCAACCTTCTCGCCCATTTACCATGTTAGATGCGCACAGTGGTGAAGTTATCGACCGTTGGGAAGGGATTGCTCATGCGCAAATCGGTACAGGCCCTGGTGGTAACGAAAAAACAGGCATGTATGAGTACGGTACCGACTACCACTATCTCGATGTACAAGAAGATGGCAACAATTGTGTGATGGAGTCGGAGAACGTCATCACAGTTAACCTAAATGGTGCCACTGAAGGTTCTACACCTTACAGCTACGAGTGTCCTCGCAATGAATTTCAAGAAATTAACGGTGCTTACTCTCCACTGAACGATGCTCATTACTTTGGCAATATCGTATTCGACATGTACAAAAACTGGTTCGATACTGCGCCACTTACTTTCAAGTTAATGATGCGTGTTCACTACGGCACGGGTTATGAAAATGCCTTCTGGGACGGCCAAGCGATGACGTTTGGTGACGGTGAGAGTTATTTCTACCCATTGGTTAGTCTGGATGTTTCAGCCCACGAAGTGAGCCACGGCTTTACCGAGCAAAACTCGGGGCTAGTGTATGCAAACCAATCTGGTGGTATGAACGAAGCTTTCTCTGATATTGCAGGTGAAGCCGCAGAGTTCTACATGAAAGGTGAGAATGACTGGATGGTTGGTAAAGACATCTTCAAAGAGGAAGGGGCATTGCGTTACATGGATGATCCTTCACGAGATGGTTCTTCTATCAACCATGCACAAGACTACTATGATGGCTTGAATGTGCATTACAGCTCGGGTGTTTTCAACAAAGCTTTCTATCACTTAGCAACGACATCCGGTTGGGATACCAAAAAGGCGTTTGAATTATTTGTGCTCGCGAACCAAATTTACTGGTCACAAGACAGTGATTTTTGGCAAGGCGCA
Source organism: Vibrio sp. K4 (assembly GCF_051122595.1). Taxonomy (NCBI): domain Bacteria; kingdom Pseudomonadati; phylum Pseudomonadota; class Gammaproteobacteria; order Vibrionales; family Vibrionaceae; genus Vibrio; species Vibrio sp. K4. The sequence continues at coordinate 2,009,347 of NZ_CP178578.1, read as the reverse complement.
TGTGGTGTGAAGAACGCAGCAAACGACCTAGGGTATGACGCATCTGCGGTTGTGGATGCTTTTGCTGTTGTCGGTGTCGAGCCATGTGCAGAGCCACCGCTGCCGCCAGAGCCAGAATATCAGCGTCTTGAAAACGGCCAATCAGTCACAGTAAATGGCGCTACTGGGTCGAAAACCTATTTTGATATCGAAGTCCCAGAAGGCCAACCGCAGCTTACAATCAATCTTACCGTGCCAAATGGTGACCCAGATATTTACGTAGGCTTCGATTACGCGCCTTCTTCAACTGAAAATATTTGTTCTAGCTTGTCCGTTAGCGATGAAGTGTGTGTGATTGAGAACCCAGAGCAAGGTCGCTACACGGTGAACGTATTTGGTTACGCTGAATATGACAACGCAGAACTAACGGCAACGTACGACGATAGCAGTGCAAACCTTCCTCCAGTCGCCGCGTTTGATCAGTCTGTATCTGGTAAGACTGTGACACTTCACAGCACCAGTAGCGATAGCGACGGCAGCATTGTTTCTTACCAGTGGAACCTAGGTGATGGCAGTTCGCAAACTGGCGAAATGGTGACGCACACTTATGCCGCAGCAGGTGATTATGCGGTGACGTTAACCGTAACGGACGATGCAGGCAGTGCGACATCAACCACACAAACGGTGACGATTGAAGAAGGCCAAGCAGAGGCGTTCCCGCTGAAACTCAACTTCGGTAACAAGTTCCCGAATGGTAAGGCTCGCGTGAAGTTGTCTTGGAAGTACGACACCAACGATTACTTCATTGTTAAACGTAACGGTAAGAACGTTGGTGCAACAGACTTTAAGTCTTATGTCGACCAGTTTGAACACAACGGCACTATCGACGTGGAATACCAAGTGTGTACTTCGGGCAACGTATGTTCTGAAACCAAGCGTTACCGATTCATCAAACCAAACAAATAACAACGCAATAGCAAAGGGCTCCAGATGGAGCCCTTTTTTCGTCAGTAAGGTTAGTAAAGGAAAATACCAACATGAAAAAGAGTCTTTTAGCATTGGCATTGTTGAGCGGTACGTTGAGCAGCAGTGTTGTAGCCAGTGAATTGACCGAGCAAGAACAAGTTTGGATCACCACCGATGCGGATGCGTTGGATCTGATTACCAAACACGGAGCCACGGTTTATTCTGATTTCTTTGGTGCTCGTCCCGCCGTGGTCGCGAAAATATCGCCAGATCAGTTGGCGACGCTATCCAGTCACATGCATCATGAAAAGCATCGCTGCGGTGGTTATATGGTGCACCCAGACAAAGCCAGTGCATTGAAAGCCGCAACCATGCCAACCACTTTGAAGACGTTTAACAAACCGATGATCAGCCATCATGACACGGTTGAGGCTCTCATCAATCAAGTAGAGCCGACGAACTTGGTGAAGACCATAGAAGACATGACGTCATTTACCAATCGTTTTTATACCACCGCTACGGGTGTTGAAGCCTCTGATTGGTTGCTGGCGCGTTGGAACCAAGAGGTTGAAGGTATCTCTTATGCTTCTGCGGAACAAATTTCCCATCGCGGCTACCCACAAAAGTCGGTAGAAGTGACGTTGCTGGGTGCGAAATATCCCGAAGAAATTGTTGTCGTGGGTGGGCATCTCGACTCAACAGCTGGCGCATGGACAGAAGAGGGAACCATATCTCCGGGTGCCGATGACGATGCTTCTGGTATTGCAACGGTGACTGAGTCACTTCGCTTAATGATTGCCAGCGGTATCCAACCAGACAGAACCATCAAATTCTATGGTTATGCAGCAGAAGAAGTTGGGCTGAGAGGCTCGCAAGACATTGTTGAAATGCTGAAAGACGAAAAAGCCAACGTGTTATCCGTGTTGCAATTAGACATGACCAATTACAGCGGTTCTGCGCATGATATTACGTTTATTACCGACTATACCGATAGCAACTTGACGGCATTTTTGTCTGAGTTGATTGATGTGTACACGCCTGAAATTACCTACCAGTTTGATCGCTGCGGCTATGCTTGTTCTGACCATGCCTCTTGGCACAATGCTGGCTATCCGGCGGCCATGCCATTCGAAAGTTTGTTTGAAGACTACAACCCGAATATTCATACCCAATTTGATACGTTGGAAAATTCAGACCCGACCGCCTCGCATGCCAGTAACTTTGCAAAGCTTGCTATCGCCTATTTGATTGAATCAAGCATGGACAGCACGAATGGCGTGACCCCCTTACAAGATGGTGAGCCCGTTGAAAATTTACGAGCAGGCTATGGAGAGGAACAGTTCTTTAGTTTTGAAACTCGAGAGGAGGGTAAGGTGACCATTTCCTTGTCTGGGCCAAGAAGTGGCGATGCGGATCTCTTTGTGAAATACAACGATCAAGTGTCAGTCAGTAACTTTGATTGTCGTCCATTCCAAAATGGGAGCAATGAAGAATGTGTTCTAAATAAACCGGCAGGAACGTTCAGCATTATGGTGCGAGGTTATCGTAATTTCGACCAAACCAGCCTTGTTGCAAGATTTGAGAAAGCGACCAACTGATCGTAAAGAGCACTTCTCATCAAACTCTAAATGCCGCATGACACAGTGCGGCATTTTTGTTTATTCGTTACGAGGGAAATGCTCCGCGCTTTAATTCTCAACTACGCTTTGTAGACGATCGCGAGTTGAATAGGAGAAACCCATGAGCACCTTGCAAATCGACATTGAAGAGAACAAACGCAATGCCATTGCTTTCTATGAGATGGCATATCGAGGAAACCCAAGAAAAGCGGTCGAGCTTTACGTCGGGGATGAGTATATTCAGCACAACCCGTTGGTGGGTAATGGTCCTGATCCTTTTATCGCTTATTTCGAACGAATGCAGGAAGAGTACCCAGAAAAAGACATTACGTTTGTTCGTGCAGTCGCAGAGGGCAATTTAGTGGCGCTGCATACGCACCAAACGTGGCCTGATGACGTGGAATACGTGACGATGGATTTCTTCCGCTTTGATTTAAATGGCAAGATTGTCGAGCATTGGGATGCCTTGCAAGAAATCCCGAAAGAGTCAGCAAACGGGAACACCATGTACTAACCTAACGTGCTTTGCCATGCAATTTAGCAATTTAGCAAGGTAGTAATGTGACAATGTAAGCAAGGCAAAGCACTATAAACCGCGTAAAGCTTGTTAGCGTTGGTTGTCTAACCACTCACGTGTCACCGCGTCTAACTCTCGTCCTTCACGACTGATTTTGTAATCCAATTCCGCAATGATGTCGTTTGAGAAACGTAGCGCGTCCAGTCTGCTCAACTCATCTTGAGTAAATTTATCTGATTTGTCTTGGCGCAATAGCAAAACGGCTTTATCGACAATACCCAGCAAACCTTTTGGTTCTGCGACTTCTCGAATCGCGTACTTATAGTGGAGAAATTGAGGCTTCCAAAGTGGCACGACAACCCATTGTTTGTTCTCTACCGCCTTCTCAAATGCAGTAAAGCAGTCTTCTTCCGTCCCCGTATGGAAACGGTAACCCGCTTGGGTCAGCGAGTATTCGTCCATCATCTTAATCGAAAAACGTGTAATGCCCGCTCCAGGGTTGATGCCTTGAATATCCGATTTCATCTTCGCCACGACTTCTGGTTTGGTCAGGTCGCTTACTTCTGATACCAGTTCTTCCGGCACGTAGTCGGGCACACCCCAAAGCGCGTATGGTTCGTAGTGTAAGCCCAGTTCTAGCAAGGGTTGTACTTCCTCTACCGATGCTTTGTAAATGCCGTGACTTGATGGTAACCAAGCCGAAGAAAGCATATCGATTTCACCGGATTTGAGTTTTGAAAAGTTCTCTTCATGCGGAGAGTAAACGCGCTCAACCTCAAAGCCCATATCATTGAGCACGTGGCTAACAAGCGAAGCGGTAACGCGGTGGAAAGAGAGGTTAGTGACACCAAGTTTTATCGTTTTTGACGCGTGAGTACCAGTCATACTGAAATCCTTATTATGGAGCAGTGCGAAGGGGAGTCATGCACTGCTTTATGACGGAAATAGTAGGCTTGCGGTGAAGAAGGATAAACAGCGCTGTCTTTGAGTCACTGTCAAAAATGATTTGATAATGACACATAGGGAAAGCGCTGACTGCTCAGGAATTGACTTGGTGTTTATTCGATTGTGCCGCGTTTAGAGCATTCACTAACGAAGCTTGAATCAGTTTCCCTAACTGACTAGCAGCAAATTGATTTGAGTAAAAAAGGCCAATCTTCATGGATGGAAGATAGCTGTTCATATCGAATTTGGTGTTGATCGTCGTGTGTTCTGTCGATGCTTTTTGGGCAAACAAATGATTAACGGGCATTAACGCATCGGAATGCTTGAGCGTTGTCAGGCAGAGGTTGGCGTTGTCGCTGCGCAGAATAATGTTCGAGCTAAGTTTGAACTTACGAAGCGTGTGCTCAATTTTACTGTTCTTGGCCGTAAAGTTAGGAATGATGGATACCACGAGTGGATACTGGGAGATTTCTTCCAGAGTGACAGACTTATCGCATAGAGGGTGAGACTTTCGGGCGATCAAACGAAAGTCGGCAGGTAAAACAGACTGGTGAACTAAGTCCTTAGAAACATCTATCGGATAATAATTGATGCCAACCTGAATTTTGGTATTGAGTAATTGTTGTTCCGTAGATTCCGACCAATTGACCAATCGAACCGTGGCATTGGGAAAATCCTGTTTTAGTTGCAAATACACGTCATCGGCAAGGGCATAGTACATCGCCGAGCTTATCGCGATGCTGATTTCACCCGAATACGCTTGTGTTGATACTTGGTTGGAATCCGCATAAATGCTCTCTAGCTCAAGTAGCAACGGGGTGACTCGTGAGACCAATTCATCGCATTTCTCTGTTGGTATAAAGCCTTCTCTCGTGCGAACAAACAGTGGGTCATTGAGCTGCTCACGAAGCTTCTTCAATCCTTTACTCACGGCCGACTGGGTGACGAACAAACGCTCTGCGGTTCTTGCTGTACTTTGCTCTTCGTGGAGCGTAACCAACAACAGCAATAAGTTTAAGTCTTTATGAATAAACAATTTTTCGTTGAGCATCTCGATTCTCTTTTGGAATTGGTAGGGTGAAAATAAGTCCCTTATGGAATGTTATTGCTTAGGTTAAGGTTGGTCAACAGATAAACATTGGAACCTTAATACTCCTACCTAAAGCACATAACATGAGTACGCTCCCCATGAAAAAGAAACTATTAACGCTTTCACTCTCCACGCTTGCCTTAACGGGTGCAAGCCATGTATTGGCTGAAACGCTTGTCCCTGTTACTGAGAAAAACTACGAGTTTGCGGAATCTGATCTCGCGTTCAAAAACATCACTAAACTGGTTGGGTCTAACAAGTGGTTTCACTTCCCAGGTCTGACGCCTTTGGATAACCAAACGGTTGTTCGTATGAATCGCGACACCATTTACTCGGGTTATGTTGCTGATTTGTCGAAAGGCGGGAGTATTACCATTCCAGACACGGGCGAGCGTTACATCTCGGTGATGGTGGTGCAAAACGATCACTACATCGACCAAGTTTTCTCGACGCCGGGAACGCATAATATTGAGAGCCAAACTGACTTTGCGATGATTGTTGCTCGTGTGCAGATAGACCCAAATGACCCTGCTGATTTGCTTCGAGTAAAAGCCATACAGAATAAACTCAAAGTGACGACAGGTTCGCATCAAGAGCACATCATGCCGAACTACGATATGACCCAACTTGTCTCTGTCCGTGATGCGTTGACAAAAGAAGGCGCCAAACTGGGCAATCAAAAGAACATGCAAGGCGCTCATGGTGAGGTGGATCCTCGCATGCATATGTACGGCACCGCCATTGGTTGGGGAATGTTGCCTGATGCCGAAGCGCAATACTTTTCTTACTACAGCTCTGGCGAGGTTGCTAATCCAGACAACTGCTCTCAAGCCACTTACCAAGCACCAAAAGTAAAAGGGAATGGCTTCTACTCTCTGACCTTATACAACCACCAAGGTTATATCGCCTTTGATAAAGCGGTACTGAATAAAAACAACATCGAGTACAACCAAGATGGCTCATTCACGGTGAACTACGGTCACTGTCCTAAAGGCGCTAAGAATGCCATGCCAGTGGCGAAAGGGTGGGATGTCATGATGCGAATCTACAAACCGAATCTTACTCAAACAGAATCCTACCAGTTACCAGAGCCGAAAGTGGTTTCTCAATAACTCATCACACCCTCAGATTTAGGAGTCACCATTATGAACAAAACGATACTTGCGTTATCGACCCTTACTTTGATGTTTACGACAGGGTTACAAGCAAAAGAAGCAACTTTGGACAATGTTGTCACTGATTTTGCCGATCAGCCAACGAAAGAAACAGACTGGTATATGACGCGTTTGCAAAAAGAAGTGCCAGTTAATACCTATAAGCACAATCGTATCCCATCGAGCAAAGATCACCAGTTCGTGATTCGTGAAAACGAAGACACGATGTACAGTCATGCAATACTGGATGTCACCAAATCGGCAACCATTACCATGCCTGAGTACGATGAATATGCGATTGTTCAGGTGATCGACGAGAACCACTTTACGATTGCAGAAGTCTACCCGGGTCAGACACTGCGTTTGACGCCAGATATGCTGAGCTCTGGTACTCATGTATTCCTAAATACGCGAGTAGCGGCGGCAGATAACCACGACCCTAAGGCTTTGAAGAAAGCACATGATTACCAAAACGCGATTAAGTTGTCTGCTGAAACTCGCCACCCTTACGTCTCAAAAGGGTTTGATGAAAAAGAAGTATTAGCTGCGCGAGCGACGGTGCAAAAGTTACGTCCGTTCATCCCTAAACCATTCGATATTTTTGGCAACAAAGGTAAAGTTGACCCGACCTCGTTTGTGATTGCCTCTTCGGCAGGATGGGCGGGCTTACCCTCAGATGCGGCTGTGTACTTGCCACAAATTCCGGGAAACAAAGGGGAAACGCAATGCAGTTCTTTGACCATTAACCCGCCACCGCTTCAGTACGATCGTCACGCGTTTTTCAGCATGACGGTATACGACAAAGATGGCTGGATTGCAGATGATGATTTTGCGATTTCGAACAAGCGTATGACGCCAAATGAAAACGGTACTTACACATTCCGCTTTAACTGTGAAGGACAAGCTAACAACTTAACCGTCAGAGAAGGTTGGAGCGGGTTATTAAGGATGTACTTGCCAACATCTAAGCAAGCGATTCAAAACTATGTGGTGGACGACTACTTGAAGCATTCTCGCTTGGTGAAAGGGGCGGGTGAGCAGTAGTTCTGTCTCTTGCTGCCAATAGCCGATAACCAATTAGCAATAACCAAGGAATAATGAGTCACTGTTTTTGGCAGTGGCTCGCTTTCGTTTAATTCAATACACGCGAAGCAAATGCTCATGTCAAAGTCCATTGATTTGAACCTAATCAACACCTTTCTCGTCGTAACAGAGAGCCAATCTTACACTAAAGCGGCTGAGCAACTTGGTGTCACGCAACCTGCCGTCAGTGCATCGATTCGGCGATTGGAACAGGCCTCCAATAAAAAGCTATTTGTAAAATGCGGGAGAAGTATTGAGCTGACGCATACGGCACGAGAGCTACTGCCACAACTGAGACAAGCGCTGAGTATCATTGATAATGCGATGACGAAACCGCAATCATTCAAAGCCTATTGCTGTGACTTGCCTTTATTGGGGCTAAGCCCTATCGACAATGTGATCTTTCATGAATCCACACAAGATGCTGGTGAGCTGTGTGATTTCCTATACCACCGAAAAGCCGACATCATTATTGGCTGCATTGGCAATAAACCCACTTCAATCATTGTGGAAGATCTTCATCAAGAACCATTTGTAATTATTGGTCGAGCGGATCACCCGAGGCTTGGTAAAAGGCTTGATATCGATGCGTTTCACAACGAAAAGCATTGTGTTCTCTCCTCCACTTGGAGTGTGGAAACGGAGCATGAAACGGCATTAAATGTGACGATTAAAGCGAATCAAATCGAAGTGGTGACGTCATCTTATCTTGGCGTGCTGACTAACGTAGCTCAGCGAGATTGTTTGGGTGTTGTGCCTTTGTCGATGGCGAAAAGGTGGGGAGATGCTCTCAACATTCGTTACTTTCAAAGTCCGTTTCCAAGTGGCCAATTTACGTTTCAGATTGCTTATCACAAACGACACGCGAACTGTGCAGAACATCGGGCAATGCGGCGAGTGCTAAAAGAAAGGCTAAGTCTCCCCCTGTCATCACAGCATTATTCTTGCGCCGTTAACAGGGGGAGTGAGTAAAGCGTTAAATGGCTTTTTCTACTTTCGCAGCCACGTCTGCCGATACCCATGTTTTCCATAGTTCAGGATAGGTTTCGAAGAAGTAGTACATCGCTTCTTCTGCGTCCGCTTGGTTATCTTCCATCCATGCAAGTAGCTGGCTCATCTGCTGATTGGTGAACCCACGTTTTTGCAAGTAGGAGTAAGCTTGTGGCTCTTTATTGGCAAAGGCTTCGGTTGTAACGGTATGAACCGGTGAAGGTGGGTACATAGTCACTTTTGGAGATTCACACTCAGGTTGCGTTGTACAGTTGCGGTATTCTTCCACATCTGTGCCGCTGCCGAAGTCGACTTTCACCATGTCATACTTGCCCAATACTGGCGTCGGTGACCAGTAATACCCGAACCAAGGTTTCTCACGTTCATAAGCTTTCGCGATAGTGCCAGCCAGCGCTGCGCCCGAACCTGGGTCAATCATATCGAAGCCGTGTTTCTCGAGTTCCATGGCATCAAATAAGTGCCCAGAGGTGATTTGGCACGTCCAACCAGCAGGGCAGCTATAGAAGGCGAATTTCTCATCATCTTCTGGGTGCTCAAACAACTTGGCGTGTTTAATCACACCTTCAATGGTTGCTAATTCCGGATACTGCTTCACTAGATAGGAAGGAACCCAAAAGCCTTCCTCGCCACCATTGACCAAAGATTCACCAGCGATACGTAAGCGCTTATCTGCAATACCTTTGTCTAACGCTTCCTTGATTCCGTTGGTCCATAGCTCAGGAGCAACATCCGGTTGGCCTTTCTCAATCATCGAGGTGCCAGTCGGTACGCTATCACCCGGGATGAGTTCTGCATCGCATTGGTAGCCTTCATTAAGAATGAACTGGTCGATGTGCGCCATCAAACTCGCCGAGTTCCAGTTCATATCCGCTATGGTGATTTCACCACATTCACTAGCATAAGATTGAGCAGAAAAAGCGGACAGCAGCAAAACGGAAAGAACGGACGGTGTTGTCTTCATGTGACTGAATTCCCTTATCATTGTCATTTGATTCAGTATATACACAAGGTTTATGAAGATTCAGAGAATAGGGCGTTATCTGTGAAGTTGAAAACGAAGAGAATCGGAAGATAAAAACGTTAAACCCACGCTCTGCCGTTTACGCCGAAATCAGCAATTTGGATTGGGAGAGAGTGGAAGCAAGCGCTATGTCTGGTAAGCCTAATCAGTACAGCAAAAACAGACCTTCGTAACCACCGATTTCGATTTGCGAAACGTAGTCACCAATGTTGCCGTCCTTGTCTACGGGTCTCATCGGCTCGTCTAACGTGATGGTGATTTTAGGCGCAGTGAAATAATCTGTGCTCTTGCCGAAAAAGTCGGTGCGGTACAGCACTCTGCCTTTGCTAAACTCGCGTGCTAATACCATCTCTGCAGGGCCTTGAGCCACCACATTGTTCTCAGAGCGATACGCAAAGTAGGTGAACGTAGGAGAAACGTAAGTAATGCCATCGGGTAGATCTGCATGTACCACTTCGTTCATTGACGAATCTCCAATAACCGTGTAATCCGCTGGGTAAGGTGTGCTGGTGGACATCATCAGTGGGATGGCCTCTGCGCCCTCAGGTAGCTGATTGGCGGGCTCTCCCAAGTCAACAGCAAGTAAGGTACTTGGTTGATAGGCAATATTCTTTGGTATGCCTGCCTTCCAGAAGTTATCACCTGTAGTGTTATTACTTCCATATAGGTAACCATTGTTCCACTGATTAAAGTAACTGCCATCAGGGTGATGATTTAAGTAAAACGCCGCCAGTGCAGAGTATTGGTCTTGCTTCCAGTTATCTTCAGTGTTGCCAAAATATTGCACTCGACCATAACGCGTGGTCGCTTGATAAATCACTTTCTGACCCGCTTTGGCGAGTGCAGAGTTATCCCAAAACTTAGCTAAGCCAGCATAGCCACTAAAGCCAGTAGAAGGGAAAAGGTAATGCTCGCGTAAGTACAGAGAACCAGCTTCAACTAAGTGGTTCTGTCCATTGCGACTGAATAAGTTTGCCGTGCCTATGTTGAGGCCAATTAACGCATCCGCATCCAGTGTCGCCAGTTTGTTTAAGAAAGCCGAGAATTGCGCTTTGTAAGCATCGTCAGCAGCTTGGCTACCCGCCACCAAACCAAGTTCATCCACCGTACCACCTGAATAAACGTAGAACTGATTTGCTCCGAGTAACTTATTCGTATCGTCGTTGTACGCACCGTTTAAACCTTGCTTTGCCCATTCAGCTTGGTAATAGTGGTGCATTGCGTTGGCAAAGTCGGGGTTGCCGAGATTGGTTAACGCCCAAGAAGAGGTTTGGTTCCACATACGACCAAATGGAATAACACGTGACTCCCAACGAAATCGTGCTGTTGCATTCTTATTTGAGCGGTTTTTGTATTCATTCCAAGAAAGATAATTGTCTTGGTTGAGATCCGCAGATTTGTCGAAGCCACGAATTTTGCGCCAGCGTTGAATGGTTTGACCTTCAGGTGTTGCCGTTGGAGCATCGGTCAACTTTACGGTTTGGAAGCTGTTTTTGAGCTTAACTTCTTTTAAACGAGGGCGATTCTCGATGTTTTCGTCATGCCAAGTAATTTTCGCAACGTAAAGACGGCCGCCATCGCGCAAAAAAGTGGAGCCAAAGTACTGGCCACCACCATAGGTTTGTCCGCTGCCATCGTGTGTTGTAGCGCGAACCCAATTCGAAGGAACAGACCAGTTTACCGTCTGGTTTTTGGTCATGTTCTCGGTTTTGTCTTTTTTAATCGTGAAGCTTTTCCATTCTGTTACCTGACCAAAGGAATCGATGGCAGAAGGGTATTCAATCGTGAAGCTGCCACCTTGAGCAAACTGAGAGAACTTAAAGGTTAAGCGGTCGAACTTTTCTGAGTGATAAACATAGAGCGCACCACCATTATTCGCCTGACCGAATACGTCAGCATCCCATGGTGGTTGTTGATATAGCCAAAAACCGGCATGGTCATCGCTGGCGGTATAGCCAACGATCATCGGCTTTCGATTGAGTAAGGTATTTTCACCATGGCTAGAGTCTACCTCTGCGATGATTGTGTCTTCAGCAAAATGAAGAAAGTAATCCTCGTAATCAATCCCATTCAGCTCTGCCTCGTTGCGAATATCGTTTTCTACCCAACCCGCATTGAGCTCAAGCTTTTGGTTGTACATATAACCGATGGCTTGGACACGCTCGTTGTCAGCCTTGTGTGGGTAAGCACCAAACACAATATCGGCATTGTTAATTTCCCAATCGATCACATCATCGGCAGAGAGCGGGGCGTCTTGTAAATCGACACCTTGCTCATGCAATCCCGGTAAAACGACAGCAGTACCAGCCCAAGTAGTAGGCGAAAATAGGTTCAAAGAACCAAGCGCAAGCAGCGCAAAACGATATGGCTTCATTATTGAGTTGTCCCAATCAAAAAACTTCGATTACTCAAATTGCGAGTCAAATTACGAGGAAGTATTAGCGATCGGTCAGACCAATTCAAGAAAGTACTAGAACATCTCTCTTTTGATAAATTCTTTATAAGATGAATACGCTAAGCAAATCAGCTTTTTACAAAATGAGTCCTGTTTGTCTCAATTTTGAGCCTTGAAGAAGTGAAGAAAAGCTACGCGAGATTTTTCTCAAAATGAGAGGGGGAAATGCTTATACAACCAGTTACTGTCTTTCGGAATGATGCTCTCAATTAATGGCGCGGCAAAGCATCAGTTTAAGTCTCCAATGGAATTCTAAGCTGTCGAAATTACGGGCTTTTTTGATCAACAAATACGGTTAAAACCTCACTCATTGCACCAGTCATATACTCTGCTGAGTTGGTTGTTTCTCATACAAAAAATTAACAATCTAAATTTTTATACATTTTTATTGCATAAAATCCCTTTCTTGCTAGTATAAGCTCCAGATGACAATTAATGCAGTATGACAGCATGAGTATTCAAGTTAAAAGTATCAATAAGTCTTACGGCGATACCCAAGTTCTACACGATGTCAGTTTTAATTGTGAAAGCGGTGAAACGCTGGTGTTACTCGGTCCAAGTGGTGCAGGGAAGAGCTCTCTACTACGTGTTCTTAACCTTCTAGAAGGGGCGGATAACGGCCAGTTAAACATCGCTAATGACGCATTCGACTTTTCAACTGAAATCAAAGAGAAGCAAGGTTTAGCGCTTCGTCGTAAAGTGGGCATGGTGTTCCAACAGTACAACCTATGGCCACACATGACAGTGATGGAGAACCTGATTGAGGCTCCGGTAAAAGTTTCTGGCATGGATAAAGAAGAAGCGAAGAAGCAGGCAATGCAAATTCTCGCGACGCTGCATTTGGCAGACAAAGCAGATGCATGGCCGATGCAACTTTCTGGTGGTCAGCAACAACGTGTGGCGATTGCCCGCGCGCTGATGATGAAACCAGAAGTCTTGCTTTTTGATGAGCCTACCGCGGCGCTTGACCCTGAAATCACGAACCAAGTGGTCAAAATCATTAATGATTTAAGCGAAACCGGAATTACACAAGTAGTTGTGACCCACGAGGTGGATTTCGCCAAGAAAATCGCTAGCCATGTTCTATACCTAGAACAAGGACACATCGTAGAACACGGCACGCACGACGCATTTGTTAATCCGCAAACCACTCAGTTTGCCGATTACCTAAATCACTAAATTACGTTTTTAAAGTTCAGTCTATTTAACAGATAAGCTCGGCTGTCATTGCGAGTGTCAGCCCACTAAGTACACACGGAGTATTGCAATGAAAAAGATTTTACTAGCTTCACTAATCGGTCTTGTCTCAGCGAACGCAGCAGCACAAGAAGAGATCAAATTCGCGATGGAAGCGACTTACGCACCGTTCGAATACATGGATGAAAACAACCAAATCCAAGGTTTTGATGTGGATCTGGCGAACGCACTATGTAAAGAAATGGAAGCAAAATGTACCTTCCACAACCAATCTTTTGACAGCCTGATCCCTGCATTAAAATTCAAGCGTTACGACGCGGCTATCTCTGCAATGGATATTACTGATGCACGTTTGGAACAAGTAAACTTTTCTGACCCTTACTACGACAACTCAGCAGCGTTTGTTTCTATCAAAGAAAAAGTGGCCGATCAAAAAGCACTAGAAGGTAAGCGTGTTGGTGTTCAAAACGGTTCAACACACCAAAGCTACCTGATTGAGCAAATGCCGGGCGTAACCGCGGTTCCTTACTCAAGCTACCAAGACGCGTTCATCGATATGAAAAATGGTCGTATTGATTCTGTATTTGGTGACACAGCAGTCGTAGCAGAATGGTTCAAGAAAGAAGACAACCTAGCTTACGTGGGTGAGCACGTCACTAACCCTAAATACTTCGGTAACGGTTTCGGTATCGCAGTAAACAAAGGTAACGACGAGCTAGTGAACAAGCTGAACACAGCACTGAAAACAGTGAAAGCGAACGGCGAATACGACGTAATCTACAACAAGTACTTCGGTAAGTAATATGGCACTAACGGGTTACTCTTTATCGCTTGTTCAAGCTAGTTGGATGACTGTCCAGCTAGCCTTCACAAGCCTTTTAGTCGGTTTGATTCTGGCAGTGGTATTCGCCAGTGGTGAAATGTCTCGCCGCGTTATCGTTAAATGGCCAATGACGGCGTTTGTGACGATTGTACGTGGCTTGCCAGAAATCCTTGTCGTGTTGTTCATCTATTTTGGTTCGACGCAGGTTCTGTTTTTAATCACCGGCGACTTTATTGAAGTTAGCCCGTTCTTGTCTGGCGTGGTAGCGTTGTCATTGATCTTCGCCTCTTATGCTTCTCAAACTCTACGTGGCGCATTAAAAGCGGTTGGAAGAGGGCAGAGAGAGGCAGCAAGTGCACTCGGCATCAGTCAAGCACACGCTTTTGTTCGCATTGTTTTGCCACAAGCAGTAAGACACGCGCTACCAGGTTTAACTAACCAATGGCTGGTTTTGCTGAAAGATACCGCGCTTGTATCACTGATTGGCGTAACGGATTTGTTGAAACAAGCGCAGCTAACATCTGCAGCGACGCATGAAGCGTTTACATGGTACGCAACTGCTGCGGCGATTTACTTAGGCATTACTTTGATTACGCAACGTGCCGTAAAACTGATTGATAAGAAGTTCTCAATTCAAGGCATGAGTATGGGACAGGAGGCTACCGCATGAACGAACAACACGTTTGGCAAATGCTGGATGGCTTAGGCACTAGCCTTCAATTGACCGCCGCTTCCTTGGTTGTGGGCTGTCTCTTAGCTCTGATGATGACGCTGACTCTGATCCTACGTACTCCGGGTTTGCATTGGGTAAGTCGTGGCATCATCACCTTGTTCACAGGTACGCCTTTGTTGGTGCAGATCTTCTTGGTGTACTACGGTCCGGGTCAGTTTGACGCAGTAAGAGAAAGTGTATTCTGGACATGGTTAAGCCAACCTTGGTTCTGTGCGATGTTGGCGTTAGCGTTGAATACCGCGGCGTACAGTACTCAGTTGTTCAAAGGAGCGTTTAACGCGATTCCTTCCGGTCAATGGCAAGCGTGTCGTGCATTAGGCATGAACAAAACCGCAACGCTGAAAGTGCTGCTGCCATACGCTATTCGTCGTGCGGTTCCGGCTTACTCGAACGAAGTGATTTTGGTCTTCAAAGGTACGTCACTAGCAAGCACGATTACGATCATGGATTTGATGGGTTACGCGCAGCGCATTAACGCACAAACCTACGACACGTTGACGGTGTTTGGTATTGCAGGCGCATTTTATTTAACGGTAAATGGTGTGCTAACTCTTATTTTCCGTCAGGTAGAGAAGAAAGCATTGGCGTTCGAAGCCGCATAAACACATTTAGAAACAATTTGATTTTATAAATGCCCCTACTTAATGACTCTCGAGTAGGGGCATTTTTTATGGTTGAAGCATATTAAAAGTGTCATATTTCTTGATGCTAAGTTCCTTCCATTCCCCGTTTATATGATTGCGGTGTTCTGTAAAGGACAACACACAACATAATGAACTAAATTGGGGAAAACCCTGTGAAAACAATAATTAATAATCTGTCTATACGAGCGCAACTTGTGTCGCTCTCTGCCGTGGTGTCTATTTTCTTCGTCTTGATTTATTCGATAAGTATCTATCGTTTAGATGTTGCCGCTGAGCGGTTAGTCGAAGCCAGAGACTCATCTTTTTCTACCATAAACTCCGTCTATAAGAATGAACTGATCACGGCGTACAACATTCGTTTGTTGTTCTCGAAAGCAGCGCAACGAGAGGAGTTTTACGATCAATTCAATCGAGGTTTGAACGACTGGGCAAGAAGCATCAAAGATAAATACAGCGAGGACAAAAGCCGAGAAACGCAAGACCGCCTCGACAACTTTGAGCGCTACTACAATCACGTTTCAAAACTGGGCCAGATCACGTACCGTTTTCAAAATGGCGCTTTGTCTGAAGAAGCTTATGACGAATATTTCAATCAAGCTGATGATTTAGCGTTTGAGCTGATCGATTCGCTGAATGACTTCATCGAGCAGGTCAACTTCAGCATTGATGAAGAGTTTGCGGATGTGGAATCGGACGTGTACCGCGATGAAATTATTGGTGCGATTCTTATGGCAATCGCAGCTGTGCTATCACTTGGTCTGGTGTTTATTGCCTCTGGTTACCTCTCTCTGCCAATCAAAGAAGTGGATACCAAGTTGAACCTTATGGCTGATGGCGATTTTCGTGTTCGAACTAATGTGAAAGGGAAGAATGAGATTGGCAGTTTGGCTAGTTCAATTAATCAAGTGAGCGAGTCTGTGGGTAGCGTTGTTCGTGAACTGAATGACAACGGCGAGCGTGTTGCCGCGTCTGCCTCTGAGCTTTCTTCAGTGATGCAGCACTCTAAAAAGAACATGGAACAAGAAAAGGCACAGTTTGATCAGATCAGCGTTGCGGTTACCGAGCTATCAAACACCTCGCAAGAAGTGAATAGTAATGCTCAAATGGCAGAAGAAGCCTCTCGCCTTGCGATTTCGAACATTGCTCTAGGGCAAGAGCACGTAAATCGTTCGCAATCAGTGGGTGAAGATATGTCTCTCGCAATTCAAGAAGCTTCAGTAAAAGTTGAGAAGCTTAATGAATACTCGCAGAGCATCAGCAACGTGATTGAAGTGATTGATAATATCTCCGGCCAGACAAATTTACTGGCACTCAATGCTGCGATTGAAGCCGCAAGAGCAGGAGATCAAGGCCGAGGGTTCGCCGTAGTTGCTGATGAAGTTCGTAGCTTAGCGGTACGTACTCAAGAGTCGACGTCAGAAATCTATGAGGCGGTTGAATACCTTCAAAGCCAGTCAGTTGAAGTCAGCCAACTGATGGAACAAAACGTTGAACTGATAGATCACAATCGCACAATAACGGAAGAAGTACGTTCTGCCTTTGGTCAAATTTCAGAGGCGGTGGAGAACATTTCCACACTTAATGCGCTGGTCAATACCGCCTCATCTGAACAAGCGGATGTAACCCAAGAAATTGCACAAAGTTTGGGGCAATTGAATGACATTGTCAGCCTCAATTTAGCGGGATCTGTCCAGTCCAATGTTGCAGCCGAAGAGTTAGCAGAAATGGCAGAAAACCAGAAGAATACGCTCAGCCGATTTAGCGCCTAATCGTTTCGTTTTACATTCTGAGTTCTAGCGATTTAATCCGTGCCTCTGCAATGCAGGGGCATTTTTGTGTCTACTATCAGACGTTATCTTAAGCTGGAAAAATGAAGAGGTTTCGCCACACTTACTACAATAAACGGAAAAGGCTGAAACCATGGAAAGAAGACACTTTTTAGCGCTGTGGACATTGTTGTTCGCACGCTCTCTAAAAGCTAAAACACCAATGCGGCCGACGCCAGCACAAACAGAAGGGCCATTTTATCCAGTAGTGGATATTCCTCTTCGTCAAAACTTGATTCTGCAATCAGAAGGCTTGGTCGGTGAACCTATCGTGTTGCAAGGCAAAGTCGTAGATACATCTGGAAACCCAGTTTCAGGCATCAAAGTAGAAATCTGGCAATGCGATGGGCAGGGGATTTACGATCATCCTAAGCAGCCAAATAATGATAAGTTTGATGCCCACTTTGCAGGCTTTGGCGCGGCAGAAACCCAATCGGATGGTCGTTACTTGTTTCAGACTTTGTACCCCGTGCCTTATGCTTCTCGTCCGCCGCACATTCACGTTAAGTTGTGGAGGGGTAACCAAGAGCTTCTGACCACTCAATTATACTTAAAAGGCAATACTGGTGATGAATGGTGGGGTGGCAAAGCCCGTGATTATCTACAGTTTGAAACCATACGAATCGACGGGCGATTAACGGGCGAATTCAACTTTGTGATTGGTTAGCGAATTTAGTTAAGCCATTAACTCAACCAATTGCGCCAAGCATTCTTTATCCAGTATCGGATGAGGCTCGACGCCCGTGACCAAAACGATATCCACGGAAGGTAGCGATGGCATATCGTCTAAGATCTTAAGATCCTCGCTAACGCTAATACTGCCCATCGCACCGATAGCCATGCCTGAACGTACAATCGCTCGTTGTGCAGAGGCTGTATTGCAACACGCCAGTAGTTGATAAGGAGTGCCACGTTTGGTTAATCCGTCTACCGCTGCCGCGTGGTATTTGCAGTCGGTTTGGAATAGGGCGAGAGGGAGAGGTTGGGCGTTCTCGATGTCAAAATCAGGGTGAGTAATCCACACGCCTTTGTCGCTCGCTAGCCAGTAACCTTCTTCACTGTCCGGTGCTCTTGTCACAATAGCGGCGTCTAGCTTTCCTTCATCGAGCTTTTCTCTCAAGGTGATGCTTGGCTCACTGAAAACTTGGATAGAGCATGTCGGTTCAGATTGCTGTAATACGCGGATGACTTTAGGCAGGATATTATCGTTGTAATCCTCGGGGCAACCCAAGCGAAGAGGGCGCTTATTCTCATAACGTTTCACTTGTTTCAGTGCTTGATTGTGCAAGCTGACCAATTGTTCGGCGTGAGAGCGTAGTGCTAATCCTGCTTCACTCAATACTAAGTTGCGACCTTCTTTTTCAAACAAATTGACGCTGAGTTCGTCTTCCAGCTTACGCATTTGTGCACTGAACGCTGATTGGGTGCGATTGATCTGCTTGGCTGCACGAGTGAAACTGCCCGTTTCTACAAAAGCAAGAAAGCTGCGTAACGCATCGATATCCATATCTAAAACTCATCCATCGTTTTTGTTGAAGTGTTCCATCAAAACTATCCGTTAGTCCCCTTAAATACAATCAGATATTGTGAATGAGTAATCAAAACACGAACCGCATGGAGGCGTCATGAAACTGTTTATTGCTAACCAAAACTACTCAAGTTGGTCACTTCGCGCATGGCTGATCTTTTCTCAATTCAAACTGGATGTGAAAGTCACCAAGCTCAAATTATTCACGGAAGATTTTTATAAGACCTTGGAAGATATTACACCAACCGCGAAAGTACCGACCTTGGTGGATGGTGACGCAACCGTGTGGGATTCATTAGCGATTTTGGAATACGTAAACGAGCAATACTTACAAGGCAAAGCATGGCCAAGCAACTCCGCAGAACGGGCTAAAGCACGCGCCATCGCTTCAGAAATGCACTCGGGTTTCTTTGATTTAAGAAACGAACTCCCAATGAATATCCGCGCGCGCAGAAAAGTCGATCTAACGGATGGTGCGCGTAAGGATATTGCGCGTATTGATGCCATTTGGGCTGAGCAAGCCAAACTGTATCCCAACGGTTGGCTATTTGGAGAATGGTCGATTGCAGATGCAATGTACGCACCTGTGGCATTGCGTTTCCAAACTTACGGTATCGAGTTATCGGAAGGTGCCAAAGCTTACCAACAGAAGGTGCTAGCAAGTGAATCTTTACAGCAATGGTTGGAAGAGGCGAGCCAAGAAACGGATATCGTCGAAGAAGATGAAGCAGGGGTAGAAGTTTAAACATAAAAATACGGAGTACAGATACCAGCGATAATATCCGTACTCCGTAGGCTTAATGCTTTTTAAGTGGAGTAAATGTACTTTAGTTCGTTTTGATTAATTCCGTTGCGGTTGCGTCATTGCATCAACCACTTGTTCGATACTCAAAGAGCTGCCTTTTGTCGCTGGGAACTCTTTAAAGGTTTCGAGGAATTTGCGAACGATCGCTTGGGCTGGCACAAACATCCACATTTGATCTGCGTAGAAGTGGCGAACATAAAGTGCTGAGTCTGGGCCTACTTCAAATGGGTCCATACGCAGGTTCACAATCAATGGCCAGCTTGGTGTTTTACGGTAAGCTTCGTTAATCGCACCTTCCATAATCGTAAAGTGGATTTTCCAATCTTTGTAACGCAGTGCGTTTAAGTGACCACCAGCATCGAAGTAGAAGATCTCGTTACGTGCGCCCGTTTCGGCTTTACCAGTAAGTAGATCCAACTGGTTGTAACCATCTAGGTGCGCTTTAAAGGTCTTGTTGTTTGCCTTATGGCCTTTTAGCAGTTTCTCTTTGATATCTGCTTCACCAACAGCAGCAAGCAGTGTTGGCATCCAGTCTTCTTGAGAGAAGATATCGTTGATCACCGTACCCGGTTTGATTTGACCCGGCCAGCGAACCATCATAGGAACACGGAAACCACCTTCCCAAGTCGTACCTTTCTCGCCTTTAAATGGTGTTGTACCACCATCTGGCCAAGTGAATTTCTCCGCACCGTTGTCGGTACTGAAAATTACGATAGTGTTGTCAGCGACGCCAAGTTCGTCGAGCTTTTTCAGCATCACGCCAACTTGGTCATCCAAATCCATCATGCCATCTGCATATAGGCCATAACCGGATTTGCCTTTGTACTCGTCGCTTAGGTGAGTCCAAACGTGCATACGAGTTGAGTTGTGCCAAATAAAGAAAGGTTTGTCTTCTTTTACGGCTTTTTCCATGAAGGCAAGGCTGGCTTCCATAAACTCACGGTCTACGTTTTCCATGCGTTTACGAGTCAGTGGACCTGTATCTTCGATCTTGCCATCTGCCGTCGATTTAAGAACGCCACGAGGGCCGAACTTTTTACGGAATTCAGGATCTTTAGGGTAGAACTCTGATTCAGGCTCTTCTTCTGCATTCAAGTGGTAAAGGTTACCGAAGAACTCATCAAAACCGTGGTTAGTCGGTAAGTGTTCGTCTTGGTCACCCAAGTGGTTTTTACCAAACTGACCCGCGACATAGCCGTGGTTCTTCAGCAGTTCGGCGATGGTTGGATCTTTAGCTTGAATCCCTTCCTTTGCGCCTGGCATGCCAATAGTAAGAAGACCGGTTCGGAATGGGTGCTGACCAAGAATGAAGGATGCACGACCCGCAGTACAACTTTGTTGCGCGTAGGCATCTGTGAAAATGGCACCTTCCTTTGCGATGGTATCAATGTTTGGAGTACGACCACCCATCATGCCGTTGTGGTAAGCGCTAATGTTGTAAAAACCCACATCGTCGCCCCAAAATACCAAAATGTTGGGTTTATCTGCTGCTAGCAAACTGACAGGCGCGACCGCGCTCATCAATACAAGAAACTGTCTCAATATCCTGTTCATCGAGTCCTCCTGGACAATAAATAGAGTTCATTTCTTTTGGAGTAAGAGAATGCGAATTAACCGTAAAGCTGTTCAGTGAATTGCCAAGTAAGCATAGTACACCTGATTGATTTTTCGGATTTAGATACGCTTTTCTTATGAATAGCAAGAGGAAGAAAAGTAGAGTAATCACAATGAAACTGCGGTGGACAAAGGATTTGGAGCGTTAAACAGCGTTAAAAATCAATTTTTATTTTGTTGGAAGTCGGTGTTTTTATGAGTCTCTGTACTTTTCTTTGTCTATCGAATTTGATGACAGGCACTTCTATTTTCAAACTATTTCTTCGCAAGCCCGAACCTTACATTACCTATTAAATTCTCGATTAGAAAAGGCTTAACGCCTAACTAAACGTTAAGGCGTCGCACTTCATCTCCTGCCGTTTTTACCATTCAAATCAAACCACTTAGCCTTTAATTAATGCGCGTCAATCATAGCTAAAATGCAAAGTATTCATTTTACTCATATGGTCAAATCAATAATATTTTTGTGGTTATCGAATGAGGGCGTTGGTTTTCATATCAAAAACACTTGTGGTGCGTTGGTCGAGCTGGAGGTGCCTTTGATATGAGAATTAATCTGTTAAAGGAAACTATTTATGGCTCAGTTAGTCGATGAAATTGTATTTCAATCAGGGGTCAAACTGCACAATCGTATCGTGATGGCACCGATGACGATTCAGTCTGCATTCTTTGATGGCGGCGTAACGCAAGAGATGATCAACTACTATGCGGCACGCTCTGGTGATGCTGGGGCAATCATTGTCGAGAGTGCGTTTGTAGAGAATTACGGTCGAGCTTTCCCGGGTGCGCTTGGTATTGATACCGACAGCAAAATTGCTGGTTTAACTAAACTTGCCGATGCGATTAAAGCAAAAGGCTCTAAAGCCATTCTGCAGATTTACCATGCCGGTCGTATGGCAAACCCTGAGTTTAATGGCGGACACCAACCTATTTCTGCAAGTCCTGTCGCTGCGCTACGTGACAACGCTGAAACACCACTTGAGATGACCAAAGAGCAAATCGAAGAGATGATCGATCGCTTTGGTGATGCAGTAAATCGTGCAATCCTTGCTGGCTTCGATGGCGTTGAAATCCACGGTGCAAACACATACCTGATTCAGCAATTCTTCTCGCCACACTCAAACCGTCGTAACGATAAATGGGGTGGTAACATTGAAAGACGTACTTCCTTCCCATTAGCTGTACTTGCAAAAACTAAGCAAGTGGCTGAGCAACATAACAAATCTGACTTCATCATCGGTTACCGCTTCTCTCCTGAAGAGATTGAACAGCCGGGCATCCGCTTTGATGACACCATGTTCCTACTAGACAAGCTGGCGACTCACGGCTTGGATTACTTCCATTTCTCAATGGGGAGCTGGTTACGTAACTCGATCGTGACACCTGAGGATCAAGAACCGCTAATTGACAAATACCGTAAGCTTCAATCTGAAAGTGTCGCAAAAGTGCCAGTGATTGGTGTTGGTGGCATTGCTCAACGGAAAGATGCAGAAAACGCACTAGAGCAAGGTTACGACATGGTCAGTGTCGGTAAAGGTTATTTGGTTGAACCTATTTGGGCAAACAAAGCGCTTAACGATGAGACCTGTGCCGAGTTCGCGGACATCGCGCAACAAGAAGCGCTGCAAATTCCAACGCCACTTTGGGAAATCATGGATTACATGATTGTGGATAGCGCAGCAGAAGCTTTGAAGCACCAACGCATCAAAGAGCTGCAGAACGTTCCAATCAAATTTAACTCAGGTGAATACACGGCGTATGGTCGCGGTCACAATGGTGACTTGCCGGTTACGGTTACTTTCTCTGAAGATAAAATCCTCGACATTGTGGTGGACTCTTCAAAAGAATCGGACGGCATCGCAAACCCAGCGTTTGAACGTATTCCTCAACAAATTCTTGATGGACAAACACTGAACATCGACGTGATTTCAGGCGCAACAGTCAGCAGCCAAGCAGTACTGGACGGCGTATCGAACGCGGTTGATCTGGCGGGCGGTAACTCAGAAGCACTGCGCTGCAAAGCCAAAGAAGCGGTGGCATGGTCATCGAAAACCATCGAAGAAACCGTGGATATCGTGGTTGTTGGTGGCGGCGGTGCCGGCTTGAGTGCAACGTTAACGGCGCTAGATAAAGGCAAGTCGGTTATTTTGCTTGAGAAGTTCCCTGCAATCGGTGGTAACACAGTGCGCACTGGCGGTTGGGTGAACGCGGCAGAACCAAAATGGCAAGGTGATTTCCCAGCACTTCCTGGCGAAAAAGAAACCTTGATGCTGCTAGCGAAAACAGCGGAATCCGAGTTTGCGGGTGAGTACCTTCAAGACTTCAAGGTACTTAAAGCGCAACTGGATGGCTACTTTACAGACCTTGAGAACGGCAAGCAGTACTTGTTTGATTCTGTCGAATTACACCGCATTCAAACCTACCTTGGCGGTAAACGCACTGACTTGAACGGTGAATCGATTTACGGTCAATACGATTTGGTTGAAACCCTAACGTCTCGCTCTATGGAATCTATTGATTGGCTGAGTGAAAAGGGCATTGATTTTGACCGTAGCGTTGTTGAGATTCCAGTTGGTGCCTTGTGGCGTCGTGCACACAAACCTAAACGTCCAAAAGGCGTAGAGTTTGTCGACAAACTATCAAAACGCATCCAAGAGCAAAACGGTCGCATCATTACAGATACACGAGCGACGGATTTGATGATTGATAACGGTAAAGTGGTCGGCATCAAAGCGGTTCAAGCGGACGGTACAGAGCTTATCCTTCACGTGAATCATGGTGTGGTGTTGGCTTCTGGTGGCTTCGGCGCAAACACTCAGATGATCAAAAAGTACAACACATACTGGAAAGAAATCGCGGACGACATCAAGACCACAAACTCACCAGCATTGGTTGGTGACGGCATCGAAATTGGTGAGAAAGCAGGCGCAGAATTAGTTGGTATGGGCTTTGTGCAATTAATGCCAGTTGGTGACCCTAAATCAGGTGCGCTGTTAACTGGTCTGATTGTGCCACCAGAGAACTTTGTATTCGTGAACAAGCAAGGTAAGCGCTTTGTTGATGAGTGTGGTAGCCGTGACGTGCTTTCTGAGGCGTTCTTCGATAACGGTGGTCTGATTTACATGATTGCGGATGAGAACATTCGTCAAACCGCAGCGAATACATCAGATGAAACCATCGAACGCGAAATCAAAGAAGGCATCATTATTCAAGCTGACACGCTAGAAGAGTTGGCCGAGAAAATTGGCGTTCCGACGCAAGAGCTAACGAACACCATCGCACAATACAACGCTTGTGTGGATGCGGGGCAGGATCCTGAATTCCATAAGAGTGCCTTCGGTTTGAAAGTGGAAAAAGCACCGTTCTACGCAACGCCACGTCAGCCTTCGGTTCACCATACAATGGGTGGCTTGAAGATTGATACTAAGGCGCGAGTGATTGGTAAAGACGGCGAAGTTATTCAAGGTCTTTACGCAGCAGGCGAAGTAACGGGTGGCATCCACGCGGGCAACCGCCTCGGAGGTAACGCGCTGATCGATATCTTCACTTATGGTCGCATCGCTGGTGAGAGTGCATCTGATCTTGTTTAAGCACTCATTCAAGAGCGAAACAATGCAAGATAAGTAATAAATGAGAGGGGAGTGACGCTTCCCTCTTTTCCGTATTTAGTGTTTGGAGAAATCGATGAGCACCAATAAATACAGCGCCAGATTTCAGATGATGGGCACCTTTATCGATGTGGTGGTGTATCACTCGAATGGTGACCTACTGATAAGAGAAGCCTACGCGCAACTCGCCGATTACGCAGAGCGATTTACGGTCAATCAATCCGACTCTGAGTTGATGCGCGTCAACCAAAATGCAGGCATTACACCTGTAGTGGTGGTAAGGGATCTATTTGACCTGATTAAGCTTGCCAAACAGCACAGTGAAGACACAAGAAACCCGTTTAATGTTGCTATTGGGCCTTTAGTAAAAGCGTGGCGAATTGGTTTTAAGGATGCCAAAGTGCCGTCTCATGATGTGATTACTGACAAGTTATCCTTGGTTGATCCTACCAAGATCATTTTG
Source organism: Vibrio sp. K4 (assembly GCF_051122595.1). Classification (NCBI taxonomy): domain Bacteria; kingdom Pseudomonadati; phylum Pseudomonadota; class Gammaproteobacteria; order Vibrionales; family Vibrionaceae; genus Vibrio; species Vibrio sp. K4. The sequence continues at coordinate 1,984,266 of NZ_CP178578.1, read as the reverse complement.
AATGAAGATGACCACTCGGTGTTCTTAAGTCAGAAGGGGATGGAGTTAGACTTGGGCGCGATTGCTAAAGGTTACTTCGCTGATCAGGTAAAGAACAAACTGGTTGAAGCAGGCGTACAAAGCGGTTTTATCAGTTTGGGTGGGAACGTACTGACCATCGGTCATTCGCCAAATAACAGCAACAAAGCATGGAATGTGGGCATTCAGAACCCATTATCAGAGCGTGGTGACGTCGTTCGCGTCGTACCTTTACAAGGCATGTCGATGGTGACATCGGGTATCAATGAGCGATTTTTTGAATCCAACGGGCAGCGTTATCATCACTTGTTGGATGCCAAAACGGGGATGCCAATCTCAACCGATATCGCCAGTTTGACGATTATCTCTCGCCTGTCTGTCGATGGTGAAATTTGGAGTACCGCAGGCTTTTTAGCAAGCGTAGAAGAATCGATGTCGTACCTAAATCAGCAACAGGGTATCGAGGCAGTGGTTGTTTCAAAACAAGGTGAAGTGCACGTCACACAGGGGCTGATGGATTATAAAGGCTGTATTTTATTGCGCGAAGAGTCAGCTCTGGGAGAGTAAGATGAGGCAGAGATTCAAACCTGCCTCGTATCATTAACTTATCGCGTTAGCGTTAATCGTCCGCACCGCATTTAGCGCACTCTTCGTACGTGCGTTCGCCTTCACTGATCACAACATAGCTACCCACACATTGGTCACATAGCGCCAGTTTTGGGTAGGCAATTTTCTCTTTCTTAGACGTCGTGCCGCCTTCAGTTACGTAGTATTTTCGCATTGTCATGATTCATCAGCTGGAACAAGGGCGGCATTATATCCGGAATTGATGAGGAGTGGCGACAATATCGCATTACGCCACCGACTCTATCTCACTCGGATATTGGTTGTTCAGCCAAGCTAAGGCATCTAGCCAGAGATCGTCTTCATGTTTCTTACGGAAGAAGCCAAAGTGTCCAACTTTGGTGCCCAGTTGTTTTGTTTTCACTGTCTCTATTTCGACGTTCGCGTTGCTGTAAAAGCTGGCAAGTTGATGGACGGATTTCGGTGGTGCAAAGTCCATGTCATCATCGATAAGTTTGAACTTAATAGTACAAGTCATTTTCTCGAAATTTTCGCGGATTGGCGTGCCGTTCTCATCAACGATGTAGTGCGGATCGCGTCCCCAGTATGCCCATTGTTTGGCAATGCATTCAGGTAGAGCTTCCCCACCAAGAAAGACTCCAGGAACTTTGCCAAACAGCGTTGATAACACTGGAACGGCGAAATACCACATGGCAAACATGCGCGGTTTAGCAATGCCTTCCCAATTTGCCCAATATCCGCCTTGAGAGGAAACACAGTAAACGCTTTTAAATATCGTGTTGTTTGCCGCTAAACCTAAGATCTGACCGCCAACACTGTGCCCAATACAGTGCCAATCGAGTGCAGGGTGATGGGTTGTCGCCCAATCAATGACGGTAGCCAAGTCCTTTTCTCCCCATGCTTGCATTGTTAAGCGGGGATCGCGCGTATCTTGAATGGAGGATTGACCAATACCGCGATAGTCATAGGTCACCACCAAATAACCATTTTGCGCGAGGAATTGAGCAAAACGTTGATAATAACTTTGCTTAACTGCGGTAGCTGCGTTGATGATGATGCCGGCTTTTACCTCGCTTTCTGGATGGAAAACTCTGGCATGGATGGAGAGCACATCAGGCGTTTTCAGTACTAATTCATTATTCATTGTCGTCCTGACTTGTTGTTATTGAATTGTTAACTTACCTTGATTCAATCTTTGGTGAGTTTCAATGAATCAAAGAAATACAAGCGGATGAGTTTGAAGTAACTCAAGTTTTGCGAGGCATCACTCGTTATTGTATTGGGAAGGGGCGAGGGAACGGAACGGTCTTGGCTGAATAGTGAAATAGATGACAAACAAAAAGGAAAGCGACATGAATGCGGCTTTCCTTTGTTCTTCGTGGGTAGAGTGTCTAGGGACTAGCTCAATAGATCCACGATTGCTTTACCTACGCCGTGTGCGCTCGTTGGGTTTTGACCTGTGATGACTCGGTCGTCCACAATCACAAGCTCTTGCCATGGTTGCACTTTGGAATAACGCGCTGCGCCACGAGCAAGAGACTCTTCCAATAGGAATGGGATATCGTTGATAGTGCCGAAGTCAATCTCTTCTTCGCGAGTGAAGCCTGTTACTGATTTAGACGCAAGTAGCTTTTCGCCATTGCTAAGCGTGATAGGGAGAAGAGCGCCAGGACCATGACAAACTGCAGCCACAATACCGCCATCTTCATAGTGTTTTGCAGAAATCTTGGCAAAATCTTCGTTGCTCGCTAGGTCTGAAAGAAGACCAAAGCCACCCGGATAGAAGATCGCATCGTAGTTGTCACCGTTGATTTGTGACACTGGAATCGTGTTGTTGATGCGGTTCTGGAAATCATCATCCGCCAAGATTTTCTCGTTCACTGCGTCGCCTTCGATGTCGGTTCCGTACAGTGGTGCTTGTCCACCTTTGATCGAGGCAATGTCGTAATCGAAGCCTGCACCTAGTAGCTCGCTAAGGGCATGAGTGAGCTCTGGCGCGTAAGTTCCGTTTGCTTGGTCAGTTTCACCAAGGGTCGCATGGTTCGTCACAATGATGAGTACTTTCTTCATGATGGTTTCCTTTTTGGCTTACGTATATTTGTTGAACACCTTCATACTAATTGTTAAACAAATAAGTGATAATACGATTAATTGGCAAAACATTATTGCTATATTGCAAAGGTAAGTATGGACAGTTTTGAAGGCATCAATGAGTTTGTTACGGTTGCTGAGAGCTTGGGGTTTTCTGCAGCGGCAAAACAATTAGGTTGCAGTACCAGTCATGTCAGTCGCCAAGTCACAAGACTAGAAGAGCGATTAGGTGTCGCCTTGTTAGCACGTTCGACAAGAATGGTGAGTCTAACGGAAGCGGGGCAAGCGTATTATCAACAGTGTAAAGAGCTGGTGATTGGGCTTCAGCAAGCCAATGAACAGCTCACCACGCAGCAAACTCAATTGAGTGGTACGTTACGTGTGAGTGCCGCTGGTGCGTTTTCTGAAAACCATGTAGCGCCTGCCTTAATGGCGTTTGCCAAGCAACATCCTAATCTCACGGTAGAAATCAACTTCAACACAAGCATGGTCAACTTTATTGAAGATGGTTTCGATTTTGCTATTCGTTACGGTAAGTTAAGTGATTCAGGCTTGGTTGCGAGAAAGCTGGTGGACCGTCCGATGGCAGCGGCAGCCAGTCAGCGTTATCTCGATGAACATGGTTTGCCAACGCACCCCGAGCAACTCAAGCGTCATAGCTGCATTATTGCCAATAAGGACGTTTGGTTGTTTGAAAAAGACGGCAAGCCTTTAGATGGCGTAAAAGTGCAGGGCAGATGGAAGAGCAATAACGCACACACGGTCTTGCAAGCCTGTGCAGAAGGATTAGGTGTGGCGTACTTACCGAAGAGCAGTTTCAACGATGCTATTTCGTCTGGTCGTTTGGTGCCAATACTAGAGCCCTATTGGGGAAGTGGTAACAGCAGCTGGATTGTTTATCAGAATCGTCACTTTCTGCCACTAAGAGCGCGATTGGCTATCGATTTTCTACTTGATCATTTTGCCGATTGGCAGGAGTAATAAGGCTCTACCAATCGGTTTGTTTATCCATTCATTAGACCGTCAACATACTAACGTATCTACATGTTTTGATAGCTCGGTCCGCCGCCACCTTCTGGTGCTTTCCATGTGATGTTTTGCGACGGATCTTTAATGTCACAGGTTTTGCAATGCACACAGTTTGCGGCATTGATTTGGAACATTCGCTCGCCTTCTACTTCTACCACTTCATACACGCCAGCAGGGCAGTAACGTTGGCTCGGCTCATCAAACTTCTTCAAATGGACTTGAATCGGAATATGAGGATAGGCGAGCTGCAAGTGGCAAGGCTGATTTTCTTCGTGTTGTGTACCAGACAAAAATACCGATGAAGGTTTATCGAAGCTAATTACACTATCTGGCTTCGAGTATTGAATAGGTTGGCACTCATCAATTGGTTTCAGCTGTTCGTGATCGTGCGAAGGATCAGTGACCGTCCATGGTATTGGTTTTTTCACCAGAGGCTGCCACAGATTGTGTTCGAAGGTGGAAAGTGCGCCGCCCAGCACGCTGCCGAATTTGTGAATGTTCGCACCAAAGTTACGTGTGTCACTAAGTTCTTCATACAGCCATGAATCTTCAAACTTGGTTTGGTAATCCGGTTCCGAATTGGATTGTGTGAACGCGTCAGCAATGGCTTCTGCGGCTAATAAACCGGATTTCATCGCAGTATGGCTGCCTTTGATCTTAGCGACGTTTAAGGTGCCCGCATCACAACCAATCAATAAACCGCCGGGGAATTGCTGTCTCGGCAGAGAAGACAACCCACCTTTTGCAATGGCTCTTGCGCCGTAAGCGATGCGTTGAGCGCCTTTCAAATGTTGTTCGATTGCAGGGTGGTGCTTAAAGCGTTGAAATTCGTCAAACGGACTCAAGTAAGGATTGCTGTAATTCAAGTCGACAATAAGCCCAACGGCGATTTGGTTGTTTTCCATGTGATAGAGAAAACCGCCGCCCGTGGTGTTGGATTCACTCAGAGGATACCCTGCAGAATGAATCACGCTGCCTGATTGATCTTTGGCATCGGCAGGTAACTCCCAAATCTCTTTAAGCCCGAGCGCATAATGTTGCGGTTGTTTATCATCGTCTAAACCAAATCGTTGGATGAGCTCTTTTCCTAGATGACCTCGGCACCCCTCGGCGAATACGGTGTATTTGGCTTTTAGCTCAATACCTGCCTCAAAGTTGGGTTTGGCTTCCCCTTTCTTGTCCAAACCCATGTCGCTGGTGTTTACCCCTGAAACTGCGCCAAATGCATCGTAGTTAACTGTGGATGCGGCGAAACCGGGATAGACCTCAACACCAAGTGATTCTGCTTGTTCTGCTAACCAACGACACAAGTTCGCCAAACTGATGACGTAGTTGTTTTCGTCATTGTGCATTGGGTTGGGGGTAAGAAAGTGGGGAACACGAACGTGATTAAGTTCCGTGGTTAGGTACAAGAAGGCATCGTTTTTTACAGTGGCGGAAAGCGGTGCGCCAATGCTTTGCCAATCAGGAAAGAGTTCGTCTAATGCACGCGTTTCGAATACCGCGCCAGATAAGATATGTGCACCAACCTCTGAGCCTTTTTCTACCACACAAATAGACAGCGGCTCACCTTCACGTTCTTGGTTGAGTTGCGCTAAGCGGCATGCAGCACTCAAACCTGCAGGTCCGGCGCCGACAATCACCACATCAAATTCCATGCATTCTCTTTCCATCTTCTTGCTTCCTTTATGCGAAACCTTTCTTTGTGTTTCAGGTGCTTCTTCTATTACGCAGTGCTCGTATAAAGAACTATAGTCCAGTTGACGTAAACGTAAACTAAACTAAGCTCAAATGGTAACGTCATAGGGCGTGATAAAGATATTGAGTGACAATGTCACAATGCATTTTTTGTTAGCAAGGTAATGAAAAAGCTGAGCTTTAACACCAATCTTTGTCACGCATGACCCAATTGCTAGGACGCGTATCGCTTTGCGATCTGCTAGGAGGGAATGTGAAAGTACTGGTTGCGATTAAACGTGTAATTGACCCTTACGTTAAAGTAAGAGTGAAATCTGATGGTTCCGGTGTGGAAACCAACAACGTAAAAATGACGATGAACCCATTCTGTGAAATCGCGGTGGAAGAGGCAGTACGCCTTAAAGAAACTGGGGTAGCAGAGGAGGTGTTGGTGGTGTCAATTGGTGACACCAGTTGTCAGGAACAATTGCGCTCAGCGCTCGCATTAGGTGCGGATCGTGCGATTCATATTGATGTTGAACAGTCACCAGAACCGCTCGCGGTCGCGAAGTTACTCAAAGCGGTGATGGAGCAAGAACAGGCTCAATTGGTGCTGCTGGGTAAACAGTCAATCGATACGGATAACAACCAAGCCGCGCAAATGTTGGCAGCACTAACGAATCGCCCACAGGGGACATTTGCATCGGAAGTGAAAGTAGAAGGGGAAACGGTTCTGGTTACTCGAGAAATCGACGGTGGCTTAGAGACGCTCAAACTGGATCTGCCTGCAATCATCAGTACGGATTTGCGATTGAATGAACCGCGTTACGCCTCTCTACCGAATATCATGAAAGCGAAGAAGAAGCCGCTATCGGTGATGACGCCAGACTTCTTTGGTGTGAGTGTTGAGCGCTCTCAGCAAGTGTTGGAAGTCATGACGCCGCCTGCTCGTAAAGCCGGTGAGATGGTTGGCAGTGTGAGCGAGTTAGTCGACAAGCTCAAAAATGAAGCGAAAGTGATTTAGGAGGCATAACCATGGAAAACAAACCGTTAGCAACCTTGGTCGTGGTGGAGCACGACAACCAATCACTTTCAGTCGATACATTACGTGCGTTGAGCGCGGCTTCTCAAATTAAACAAAACGGTGCCTCTTTGCCGGTCACCGCCTTGTTAGTCGGACACCAGTTCAACTCAGTATTGAATGAGTTGAAGTGTGTGCAAGGTATCTCGCAGATCGTTGCGATTGATGCTGCCGAATATCAACATGCATTGGCAGAAAACCTGTCTACCTTGATTGCCGAAGTTGGTCGGGATTATTCGCATATCCTAGCTCCCGCGAGTACCTTCGGTAAGAACTTGATGCCCCGAGTCGCTGCCTTGTTGGATGTTGGGCAGTTGTCAGATGTGATTGCAATTGAATCGTTCGATACGGTTGTTCGCCCCATCTATGCCGGTAATGCGTTAGCCAGAGTTCGTTCGGACGATACAACCAAAGTAATGACGATTCGAAGTTCAGCGTTTGACGCAATTGCTGTGTCTGACTCACCAGTAGCCGAGAATGTCGTGACGTTAGAAACGGTCATTAAGGCAGATCACAGTGAGTTTCTTTCACAGCAAAAAGCGGAAAGCGAAAGACCAGAGCTACCGGCGGCAAACGTTGTGGTTTCTGGTGGTCGAGGGTTAGGCAGCAAAGAGAATTTTGCGCTGGTGGAACAGCTTGCCGATAAGCTTGGTGGTGCAATTGGCGCATCACGCGCTGCGGTAGACGCAGGCTTTGTCTCTAACGATTTGCAAGTAGGGCAAACGGGTAAGATTGTCGCGCCTCAACTGTACATTGCTGTAGGTATTTCCGGTGCAATTCAACATTTAGCAGGGATGAAAGATTCCAAGGTAATTGTGGCGATCAACAGTGACCCTGAAGCACCAATCTTCCAAGTCGCAGACTATGGTTTGGTTGGTGATCTGTTTGAGATTATGCCGGAATTATTGGAGAAGGTTTAAGTTAGGTATTTGTCGGGCGCCGTTCCCTACATCGAAGAATGAGCGAGTAGGGAATCCCTTCATGCTCGCTACTTTAAGTCGTCATTCTGAACAGCGAGGAACGAGCGTGATTCAGAATCTATTGTCAAAGTGCACGGTTGGAATATCGCTATGAAAGCCCTTCAGTGCATTTTGCCATTAGATTCCTAGTCGCGCTTAGGCTTGCTGGAATGACGCGCTAAAGTTTCTTCTTAAGTATCAGGTTTTTACGGCGCTTTTTGTTGATTACAGACCAAACAGCGTCATTCCCTAGAGTGAAGAATGAACGAGTAGGGAATCTCTAATTCAAGTTCATCCTCATCCTCAAAACAAAAGGGCCTCCGATTGGAAGCCCTTCGCTAATTATGGCAAAAGCTGCTTAAACGCTCGGTTTTCTCAAGTGCTCTGCCAGTACTTTTGTGAACCTTGCTGCTTCACCGCCGGTACATGCGCGATGGTCAAACGTTATCGAAAGTGGCATGGCTTTCACTGCTACAGCTTGTCCGTTTCGAATTACAACCTTCTCAATGATTCGACCTGCACCGACAATCGCGACTTGTGGCGGTGTGACCACAGGCGTTGCGTAAATACCGGCAATTGCACCAAAGTTTGAAAGCGTAATGGTGGCGTGCTGTAACTGCTCACGACCGATCTTACGTTCACGTATGCCTTGTACGGTTTGGTCCAACCAACGGCGTACCTCTTGAGGCTCGTATTCATCAGCGTGTCGTAGAACAGGTACGTACAAACCGTGTCGACTGTCTACGGCAATACCAATATTCACCGTGCTGTGGACACAGCGCGTCATGGTTTCGGCATCGAACCATGCATTCATGGCTGGCTCTTCCTGACACGCATGCACAATCGCTTGGACCAGACGAATACTGATGTCTTCACCTTGCTTCCAGCCTTCCAACACGGCTTCTTCGGTAATGGTGACCGCCGCGACATTGTGATGGGATTCTGCCATGGTCGACACCATGGTTCGGCGCGCGCCTTTGAGTACTTCTGTACCGGGGCGTTGTTTGCCTGCTTCATCGTAGATATCGGCATCGACGATCAAACCATCCGGACCACTGCCTTTGACCAAATCTAAATCCACACCCAGTTTCTTCGCTAATAGGCGAGCAGAAGGAAGCGCTGTGATGAGGTTATCAGGCGATGGGTTGTGTTCGCCACCAATCCAGAAATCGTCGACATTCACGCTGTGCGCATGTTGGGATACATTACCGACCACAGTTGCTGCATCGGCAGTTTGTTTCTGCTCTGAAACGGTTTGCTCCGCTCCGGTTTCATCGATTTCCAGAAGTAGAGCACCAATGTTGATTACGTCACCTTCTTCACCATGACGACTCACGATACGACCGCCATAAGGCGCAGGTACGTCCACGGTCGCTTTTGCGGTTTCGACGGTAAGCACCACTTGATCGAGCTTGACCATATCACCGACACTAATATGCCATTTCACAATTTCTGACTCAGCGAGACCTTCGCCGAGATCGGGTAAGTTAAACGTCTTCATTTCCAATCCTCCACGAGTTCGCGCGCGGCGAGCACAATGTCTTCTTCCTGAATCATGTAATAATCTTCGTTGCGGTAGTACGGCATGATGGTATCCATACCTGTGACACGTTTTGGTGGCGCTTTGAGTAGGCACATCGCATGTTCTGCGGTTCTGGCTAGCAGCTCTGAGCCGACACCACAGGTTTTGCTGGCTTCATGTACCACCAAGAGGCGTCCGGTTTTCTCTAGCGAACGGAAGATGGTCGCGGTATCAATGGGTTTGATGCTGGCTAAATCAATCACCTCAACTTCGATACCTTGATTGGATAGCGTTTGAGCCGCTTGCAGTGATTCGACAACACACGCCCCCCAAGTCACTAACGTAATATCGCGACCTTTGCGAAGGGTAAAGCATGTGTCGAGAGGAAGCGCTTCGCCATTATCCACCACTTCAGATTTCACTGTGCGATAGATACGTTTTGGCTCAAAGAACATCACCGGATCGTTGCTTCGAATGGCTGCTAGGAGCAAACCATAAGCGCGTTGCGGTGAGGAAGGAATGACAACCTTAAAACCTGCGGTGTGAGCAAACAATGCTTCGACACTTTCGGAGTGGTGCTCTGGTGCGTGAATACCGCCACCAAAGGGCGCGCGGAACACTGCAGGACAGGTGAGTCGACCACGAGTACGGTTACGCATTCGTGCCGCGTGACACATTAAATGCTCTAATGCAGGAAAGACAAAGCCTTGGAATTGAAACTCTGCCACAGGTCGTAGACCTTGCGTAGCCATGCCGACAGTGACACCGCCAATAAGCGCTTCAGCTAAAGGTGTGTCGATAACACGCTTAAGACCGTATTTTTGTTTGAGTCCAACAGTAGCGCGGAATACACCGCCGTTATCACCCACATCTTCGCCAAGGACGATGACATTCGGATCGTGTTCCATTTCATGGTACAGTGCGAGGTTCACTGCTTCAACTAACGTGAGTTCAGCCATGTTTCCCTCCTTGCATTCGCATTGCTTTGTTGATTAGCTCATCCCTTTGCGCATGAAGCTCTTGGGGTAGGGATTCATAAAGGAAATCGAAGCCCGTTTCAGGTGCTTGATTTGGCATGTTGAGATAACGTTCAACGGCGAGTTCTACTTGTTCTTTACAGTGGGCTTGCCACTCTTGTTCTTTCTCGTTACTCCAAACACCTTGATTGGTGAGAAAGGCTTTAAGTCGACGAACGGGTTCATATTGCCAAGCAGTTTGAACCTCATCCTCGTTACGATAACGGGTCGCGTCGTCGGCGGTGGTGTGGTCGCTCAAGCGGTAACTTACTGCTTCAATTAACGTTGCGCCTTTGCCTTTTCTCGCTCGTTCAAGGGCGGTCATTGTTGCATCAAACACCGCGACGACATCGTTGCCATCCACCGTAATACCGGGGATGCCAGCACCTTTGGCTTTTTCTGAGAGAAATTCCGCAGCACATTGCAAACTGCGCGGCACGGAGATCGCCCATTGGTTATTGTTCACCACAAAGACTAATGGGATGTTCCATGCGCCCGCACAGTTAATGGATTCAAGGAAGTCGCCTTTGGAAGTGCCGCCATCGCCGCACATCACCAAAGCCGCATCGTGATTGCCTTGGATTTTCAGTGCTGCTCCAACACCAACGGCATGGGTACACTGGGTTGCGATTGGGACACAGAAGGGGAGGTCTTTGCTCGGAAAAGGGCTGCCTTCAGGAGCGAAGTCGCTGCCGCGTTCATCGCCTCCCCAGTATTGCAGGTTCTTTTCCATTCCTATGCCACGACACCACATGGCGGGCATGTCGCGATAATAAGGAACAAACACATCACTGGCTTTTAGCGCTCTGCCTACCGCTATCCCAACGGCTTCCGAGCCAAGGTGCGATGGGTAGGTGCCTAATTTACCAGTGCGTTGCAGGGCAACGGCTTTGTTATCGTAGGTGCGAGTTAATACCATGTCTTGGTAAAACCCGACTAGTGTTTCGAGATCAGCCCAGTTGGGTAGTTGGCTGACGAGGTTCCCATCATGGTCGATAAACCGATGCATGGGTAATGCCTGAACGTTCATCTCAAGCTCCTTTTGACGCTGCGGGTCTTTTGGACTGCAGCTGCTCATTGTTTCGATCTCAGCCTGTATGGGTACTCAGGCTTTGATATCAGCGCAAAAGGTCATACCTAGGATTGCAGTTGTTTTGATAGTTATCGACGCTTTTGGTGCTCGTCTCTCTAACAAAAGTGTGTTCTGGTAAAACACAAGGCGTCATTTATTACTGCTGTTTACACCGCCTAATCCAGTGATGAATCTTGGTATAACCAGATACAGTAAGTGTAAACAAATTGTTAAATTATGCTTTAATTTGAGTTGTAACCCACAGTAAAGTTTCGCTTACACCGTACTTTTCTAGGATAAAACACTGCTTTTTTGAATTGTACGTTTTCGAAGTTGAAGGGAATCACTGAGTTTGACAGGAAATTTGTAATAAAATTATGCTGTAAAATTCGACAGGTTGAGTGATTTATCAACCATATCCGCGCAGATCCAGTAACACGTTAATCTCTCCGTCACGCTTTGACGATAGATTTGAATTTGTCGCTTCCCTCGATAGTTGAATGCAGGTAGTGTAGCGACTAATGAAAGTCAGTGATACGCATGGAGAAGTTATGTACCACATTCATGTTTACTTCCCGCTTCAGCAGCAGGATAAAGCTCAAGCCTTGAATGAGATCATTCGTCAAGAACGCCAAGATGTTTTGCGCGTTTTCCCTTTAGTGTGCAAGTTGGTTGGTCCACATAAGATGCCGATGTTTGAGCTGCATGTTGAATCGATAAGTGATGAGTTTATCGCATGGCTTGATACCATTCGTGGCGGTTTTTCGGTTCTGATTCATCCTGTCAGTGATAACGAGCTGCGTGATCATACCGAGCGTGCGATTTGGTTAGGTCGTGAGCTTGGCGTGTTTGAAGAAAAGCTCGAAGCATAATTCGTTTGGGTAGACCGTTTCTTTCCCTCCTATTTGGTCTATCCAGATTCAGCAATTCCGTCCATCGTGTGCTAAACCTTAATAACGGTAGTGATAAAGTCGTCACTGCCGTTTTGAGTACATTTATGATGTTTAACAACGCATTAAAACAAGATTAAGCACAAAAACAGGGAAGTGCAGTTTACGACCCCAACGCCATTGGCAGTGGAAAAGGACATTTCTGGAGGGGAAAGGGTATGCTTACAATACTCTTAGTCGCACTTGCGCTGTATATTTTCTGGTTGTTGTTTCGTAATGGTCCTGCGTTTGCAGAGCGAGTACCGAACAAAAAACGTAACTGGGTCGGACCCACGTCAAATCAAAAAGAATGGCAGGGCTATTGCTCCGAAGTCTTTCAGCCATTCAGCTCTCAAACTACCTTTTATGCCATCGCGTATTTTGCCAATTTTGTCGCTGCGGCAAACGCCATATCATGGTCGATAGTGTACGAGGGAGATTACTCCGTCATCATCAGTCGCTTTGGCAGCTACTTCATTCTCAATACGCACGATGCATTGGTAATATCTGGGTTCGTCGCACTGGCGTGTTTCATCATTAATTGGCAAATGGCGGTACACTGCGCGGGGATCATGAGTCAGTACTTGGTGCGAATCTTAATCATCAATCGTACGCGCTTCGTTGCGATTAGTTTGGTGTTCTGCAGTTACTTTGCTTACTTGCTGACTGTCGGCATTTTCTGGTTGTTCCACGACGGATACTCCATTTGGCATGGGCTTACGCTCACTCCGGTATTTCTGCTGTTGGCTTTGTTGCTTGCGGTTGTGTTGCCATCAATGAAGAAAGAACCAGCTGAAAAAGAGTAAGTACCACTTATTTCATTGAGTTGCGGTAGTAATTCCACTGAGGTTGAGGTAGGATCGCCGACCTTTTTTTCGTCAGTGGGAGGACTTATGTATATTGGCTTTGACTACGGCACCGCGAACTGTTCGGTGGCGAAAATGGAACAAGGTGAACCGCAACTTTTAAACCTTGAAGGGAATAGCCCTTACATTCCTTCCACCCTTGCTGCGCCAACGCGTGAGTCGGTGTCTGAACACTTGTTCCGTCATCGCAGCATCAAACCTTTCGATCAGGTTGGTGAGCAGGTTTTGCGTCGCGCGATCAACCTTAATCGTGAAGAAAGCATTGAACTTGAGCCAGAAGACATGGCGTTTGGTCAAGCGGCATTGAATCGCTACTTGGAAGATCCTCGCGATATCTATTACGTGAAGTCACCAAAGTCTTTCCTCGGTGCTTCTGGTCTGCGTGATGTTCAGCTGAGTTTCTTTGAAGATCTGGTTTGCGCCATGATGGACAACATCAAAGCGCAAGCAGAGAACAGTGCGCAGCAAATCATTACTGATGCGGTGATTGGTCGTCCGATCAACTTCCACGGTCGTGGCGGTGAGACGGCGAACATTCAAGCGGAAGGCATTCTTTTAAGAGCAGCAAAACGCGCCGGTTTTCAGAATATCGAATTCCAATTTGAACCGGTAGCCGCAGGCCTGGAATACGAAGCAACGCTAACCGAAGATAAAACCATTCTGGTGGTCGATATCGGTGGTGGTACGACAGACTGTTCTTTGATTCAGATGGGACCATCTTGGCGAGGTAAAGCCGATCGTACCGCAAGTCTGTTGGCGCACAGTGGTCAACGAATTGGTGGTAACGACTTAGATATCGCGTTGGCGTTTAAACAATTGATGTTCTCATTCGGTATGGAGAGCAAGATGGAATCGGGCATCATGATGCCAACCACACAGTTCTGGAACCCAATCGCGATCAACAATGTGGAAGCGCAAAACGATTTCTACTCACGTGAGAACTTAGCGGCGTTGAAACTGCTGCACAAGCAAGCGCAAGAGCCTGAGAAGCTGGCTCGTTTGCTAGAGGTTTACCATGAGTCGCTGGGCTACAACATCGTGCGTCGCGCAGAAGAAGCTAAAGTCGCGTTGTCTGACCAAGCGTCTTATCGTGCGGGCATTAACTTGTTGTCTGAGTTGATTGAAGTCGATGTTCAACGCGACGAGATGATTGAAGCGATTGAATCACCGAAGAATAAGATGACGGCTTTGGTTACCGAAGCAGTAGAGCAAGCGGGCGTAAAACCGGATGCGATCTTTATGACAGGCGGTTCGGCACGTTCACCTATTTTGCGTGATGCAGTGCAGACAGTATTGCCAAACATTCCAGTGGTGAGTGGCAACTACTTTGGTTCGGTCACCGCAGGTCTAGCGCGCTGGGCAGAGGTTTGCTTTAAGTAAGACCGAGTTAGCTGTTATTAGATTCCTGATCTCGCCTAGGTTCGTCGGAATGACGGGGTTGGAGTTTGGCTGATGTGTTGAGCACTAAGCCACTCAAACTTTGACAGAAGACTAAATAGGGTCATTCCCTAGAGCGAGGAACGAGTAGGGAATCTCTAAAGTGCACATCAGTGCAACCAAAGGTGCACACGGCTAGAATCATAGGTACAAAAAGCAAAAGAGCCCGCTGAAGTAGCGGGCTCTTTTCGTTTAAGCGATTAATGGTGGTGCGTGTGCTTTTCCATATGGTCTTTCTTCTCAACCGCCATTTCTACTTCCACTTTACCTGCTTTTTTGAACGTCAAAGTCACAGGGAAACGGTCGCCTTCTTTCAGCGTTTGGGTTGGGTTGAAGATCATGAGATGGAAGCTGCCTGGCTTGAACTCCACTTTCTGCTGAGGCTCTACTACGACTTCATCAATCTTAATCATCTTCATCATGCCGTCTTCTTTTGTGTGAGTATGAATCTCCACACGGTCAGCAATCGGTGTTGAAGCCGCAATCAGCGCGTCATCAGCGTCACCTAGGTTGCTTAACTGAAAGAAACCGCCAATCACTGGAGCATTTGGTGGCGCTTCGCGGCTCCAAGGATGATCGATGTGAATCTTGCCTGCTTCGTATTCGTGAGCAAGGCCAAGTGGGCTTGCCAATAAAGCGATAAGAGCGATGGCTGTGGTTTTCATCAGTTTGATCATTTGTGTTTTCCTTTTTAAATCTGGCTGTTCTCTATCGGTTCTTCGATAGGATTAATACGTTATGTTTATTTACCGACTACTTCGTTGAGTATTTAGGCGTGGAAAACACACGGCGGAGACTGCTTCGGCGCTACGTACTTGTAAACTTTTCTTCCGCAAGTTGCGAAATGGTAGGGTGTGAAAACGTGCTTGGTGCGTCGTAACCAAGAGAGCGTGGTCAGATACAGACCGAACGCGATAGCGATAAAGAATTGCGCCGCTTGCAATAATGGACATTCAAACTGAAACCCATCGTGCAGATTAAGATCTTGAACAAATTCAGAATTGGGCAGTGCGTTGGCTTCAATCAGTTCGTTAATATCCACCCATTTAAAGCCATCAGCGGTACACAGCAACACCTTTTCATCTTGAACTTGGTTTAGCCAATTTTCGCTGTGGATTTGCGTAGGGTTCAGTGCCGCAGTAGACGTTAGGTACAGCTGAAACAGCACAGCGATGATGATCATGACTGCGCTTATCGCTTTCTTTCCATGCTGTGTTCTGAGTGTGTCCATACGACTTTTTATTATGAAGCGGAGATACGCTAATTGGCTGTAAGACTATGTTTCGGCGCAGGATAGTAACAAACGAACATCAAATTGTAATCGTGAGTTTATAAAAAGGTGATGTGAGTGTGTTTTATTTGTTTTGCGGTTTTTTATTCTGAGAACACATATCGCAAAGATTTATCGTTCGGAAAGCTTTCAAACCTATTGGTGCGCTGAATGTCGTAAATTGGGCTGGTGATTTTGCGTGCTAGAATCGCACTGATTCAATTCAAACTGATTATCTATTCCTCACTTGTTTTCCATTAACGGAATTATGACAGTAATTTAATAAAGGATACGGTATTCTCCGCACCTTTGTAGTTGCTTGAAGCGCCCGTCATATAAGGGCTGCGGAATCTTAAGAAATTTCTCCAATGAAATACGAACAACAGATCGGATATCGATATCCTAAAGGTCGATTTGCTATGGTGAGCGTGTACGCGTTCACTGGCGCTGCGATTTTAGCATCGACTATTTTTTCTCTTTTACTGTTTTTGTCGATTGACGAAAACCCAATGATGCAGGCGCTATTTGGCGGTTTGGCCATCATCTTTGAAGCGGGTAAGTTTTACGCTTGGTACGAATATGGTGAGCGTCGTGCACACAGAAACTACACTGGGGCCCTAACGGCGTTAGTGTTCTATTTGGTGTTGGCTGCCATTTCTATTGGCGGCAGTATCGGCGGTATTAACAGTGCGACCAACAGCGCCCAAAGTCATATCTCTGTAGAACAAGCGAAAGTGGAAGCGTACAACCGTCAGATTGCATCTATCGATAAGCAGATTGAACTGAACAACATGGCGGCGCAAAAGTACATCGAGATGGAGCGCATCGCGACAGGCGTAACGCGCATTCAAGAGCAGAACAAGAAACTACGTGAAGAGCAGCAACGCTTGGCAATAGAGCGAGATAGCTTACCGCCAGTGGCGCAAGGCTCGGTGATTGGCCTGATCGACAGTTTAGCGAAAGCATTTGGAACGACTTCTTCTCAAGCGCAGTTGGGCTTGGTGGTGTTCTTATCTATCTTGTTGGATTTCTTTGCTGCTTTCTTTGTGGGTTTGATTGGTGAAGAGAATCGCTTCCGCCATTTCTTCCGTCGTAACGATGGTATAACGCTAGCAAACGTTCGAGATATTGACCCAGAGCCAGCGGGATACTTGCCTCATATCAAAGAGGAAGCTGAGCCTGAAGCGCAACAAGAGCTTGAGCCAGAAGAGCCCAAAACGTTATTAGAGCAGGTGAGTGATGCGTTAAAAGGTCACCAAATTACTTGCACCAAAAAAGCGGTGGCGAAGCAGTTCAGGCTCTCGGCAGAAGAAGTCGACAAAGTGTTTGAAGAGTTAGCCGAACTTGGCTTAGTCGGTAAGAAAGCCAACCATCATTATCACTGGATTGGTCAGGTCGAAGCGGCTTAAGCATCGCGAACGAAAAACAAAAGAGCGTCCAGATGGACGCTCTTTTTATTCGATTATTTTATACCTATGTTCATTTCAAACCAATAGACACAAATCGATTCACATCAGGCTGAGATTAATCTGTGATGATCTTCTTGGTCGTGTTTTTAATTGGTTTTTTTTCTTTCTCTGGCATGGCCGCGTCAACGGCTTTCCCAGCAAGCCCTTCGTCTGGCAGTGCTTCTTTACCAGCTTCTACCGTCGTGTCTTTTAAGGCTTCTTTTGGTGTGCATCGACCACCGACACCCACAACCGCTTTAGTGGCTGTTGCTTTAGCTGCTTTTTCTGCATCACAGTCTGGATCCAACACACCTGCGTGCGCAGAGGTTGCACCGAATATGAGAAGAAGTAGGGCAAGGTTACGTTTGTTCATTACAGTTACCGTCTTCGTGTAAACATGAATTAAGTGTAACTGAGTGATGTGAGTTTGCAGGAAAAGAAAAGTGCCGCCGAAGCGACACTTGTGAGTTTCTGTTGTAATTTCGGAACTTTAGTCGTTCGCGAGTTCAATTTCTCTTGCGATATTTTGATCGTTAATTACTACGCCATCGACTTCGATCGTCGCCCCATCTAATTGCGCTTCTTGCACGCCATCGAGCTGGGTATTGGTATCAATCACCACCGTTTTGGTTTGGAATTCTGGCCCATGATCGTTTTGACAAGCCAGCACAAAAGTTCGGGAGTTTGCGTCGTAACTGTTTACTAAGCCTGTGCACTCAAAAGATTCCAATCGCTCTGGTGTGTTGTCGCTGTTTGTCGCCGCGAAACTGCTTGCTGAAGCACAAGCACCGAAAAGCATAATTAGAGGTAGTGTCATTTTACGCATTGTTAATCCCTCATTTGGTCATACGTATCTGTTGTAAAAATTGAAAAGAAAAGACGATACGAGAGAGGGGAGAAGCACCACAAAGGCGGTGCTTCTTAGTTGTGTTCGTTGTACTTATTTCGACTTAGTCGTCGTGGCCTTCTGCTTCCACTTCACGTGCGATGTTTTGGTTGTTGATGATGACACCTTCAACTTCTACTCGCGTACCGTTTAGGTTGTGTTTATTTAAGCCTTCAAAACGAGTTTGTGCGTCAATCACAACGGTATTGTTTGCCATAACTTGGTCTGCGTCGTTTTCACAGCGAGCTACTTGGAAGGTCTCAGCATTCACGTCGTAGTTAGAAACGATGCCTTCACATTCGAACTCTTTGCCTTGCCAGTTGCTGTCGTGGTCACCATCAAAATCAGGGCCATCGATTTCAATGTTTGTCGCTGTGCGAACGCCGTTCTTCATTACCGATGTTACTTCCACTTCTTGACCTTGTTTAAGATCCGCTTTAGTGCCATCTTCAAAACGTGTTGCGTTGTCGACCGCAAAGTTGCCACGGTAGTTTAGTGAGAACTGGCTGTAATCGTTCGCAACCCATGTCACGATACCTTCTACATCATTGTCACCAACAAGGCTGTCGTAGTTTTCTACTTCCACTTCTGTCGCAACAAATACGTCGCCTTGCATAGAGCCTTCAACTTCAACCCACTGACCAACCTCTAGACCGTCAACGCGGTTGTAAGATACCGTTGTATTTGCGCCAAGTTTGAACGTGCTGTTGTTTGCATCAATGCTTGAGATACGGCCTTCGATTTCGTCAGGGCCATTGATATCAAAATCGAATTTCACAACGGATAGCACTTTGTAACCAGCATCAGCAGTTGGTAGTGATGACACCATGACCCAATCGTTTAACTCGATCTCGTTGCTCAAACCGTCAAACTGAAGTTCTACACCGTTAACTGTGAACGTTTTGCTTGCATGATCAATCGCGGTTACTGTACCAGTCATGGTCGGCTCTAGCGTAACGACGACGGGTTCATCTGTCGTGTTCGATGCAGCTTTTATTGTTGAGCCAACTTGCACCATCATGTTTGGATGTACCGCACCAAGGTTCATTTTTTGAGTGCCATACATGACTTCAGACACTCGGTAAGTGTAACCATTCACCGTGATGGTACTTGCTTCATCGTTTACTGATTCAACCGTACCGATTGCAGCGCTTGGCTTCACAACAGGTTGTGGTGTTGAACTACCGCCGTCACCAGACCCGCCACAACCAGATAATGCCAAACTCACTGCCGCTACAAGCGCTAATTTTTTCATGATATCGACCTATTTTTGAAAGCTTATTTATGAATTTGGTTGTATCTTATGACGCGTATCGTGAAGTGTTCGTGAAGAAACGTGAGCCTATGAAAATATTAATTGTCGACGATAATCACAATGTTTCAGAAACCATTGCCGATTATCTAGAACTCGAAGGAATGACCATTGATTGCGCTTACCACGGAGAGGCTGCGCTAAATTTAATTCAAGAAAATCATTACGATGTCATCATCATGGACATCATGATGCCAAAACTCGATGGCATCAGTACGGTTGAGAAACTACGCCAAGAACTTCTTTGTGGTACCCCAATTTTGTTCTTAACCGCCAAAGATACCTTAGATGACAAAGTGGCTGCCTTTAACGCGGGTGGCGATGATTATCTGATGAAGCCTTTTGCCATGCAGGAGCTGAGCTTGAGAGTTCATGCTCTGGCCAATCGAGGCCCAAGACAAGACATTGGTACATTGAAGTTTGCCGACATTAGTTTGGATGCTCGCACTGATGAAGTGACGCGCATGGGCAAACACATCAAGCTGAGTCGTATTCAAACCAAAATTCTCAAGTTGCTATTGAAGCGTGCACCGTCTGCGGTTTCTCGTACTGAAGTTATTGAGAACGTGTGGGGCGATGAACCGCCGGGCAGTGATGCGTTAAGAAGCCACATTTATGGTTTAAGAACGGCACTCGACAAGGGTTTTGATGATTCCAGATTAGAGACGATTCATGGACAAGGCTACCGACTCAAAGCATAAAGAATACCCGAGTATCTATCGCAAGATTCGCTGGGGTTTTGGCTTGATGACCTTTGCGATGTTCACCTTGTTTTGGTCGTTGATCTACGTTGCTGAGAATAAACTCGAAGTATTGAGCTTGCACCACTGGCTTGATACCGAAGTGGCACTTTACAAAGAAAACTACCAACAGATGGGGTGGGATGCGCCATTGCCAAATGTGATGGAGTTTGACTCGTATTGGAGCGAAGCGCCAACGCCAGATTGGTTATTGTCGTTCAAGTTTCCGGGTTTCTACGAATACTTATTAGGTGAAGAAGATAAGCACTTCGTGGTGTTTGAGCATCCGTCTGGAAAAGGGCTAATGTACATCGTCTTCCAAGATGATTCCGATGACTACTTGGACGAATACGAAAGCTCGCTGCATCAATTTACTTTCTTCTTAGGTGGTTTGTTCTCCATCATCATGGTTGGCTATGGCGTTTACATGGTGCGTATCCTGTCTCGACCGTTAGCGAAGATCGAAGACAAGATTGGCAGAATGCCGCCGGACCAACCAACGTTTGAGGTTGATACCAAGTTCAGCGAAACACGCCATATCGAACAGACGCTATTAGACAGCAAGAACGAGATCGCAGGCTACTTCAAACGAGAACAAGAGTTCAGCCGCTTTGCGTCACACGAGCTACGCACGCCAATCATGGTGATCAAAGGGTCTACCGACATTCTGAGCCGTGTTCCAGAGCAACTGCCTATCGCACAAAAGGCAATTACGCGTATGCAGTCGGCTTGTGAAGAGATGCGAGTGTTAACGGAGGCCTTTTTGCTATTGGGTAAAGAGAAGGTAGAACTACAACATTACGCGGATCATGCGCTATTGCGTTGCTTGAACCAGCAGCTCGACGAACTCGCGCCGTTATTTGCCAAGCAAGGGGCGGAGTACAAGTTGGAAGAGACAAACAGTGGTATGGTGCACGCACCGGAAAGCTTCGTAACGATTGTCATTAATAACCTGATAAAAAACGCTTTCAGCTACAGTGTGGGTGATATAGAAATTGCTCTCAATGAGACACAGCTTATTATTGTGAATCGCCACGATGGCAACGAAACCTACAACGCTGGCTATGGATGTGGCTTGGTGATTGTTGAGCGCATCTGTGAGCGAATGAGTTGGCCATTTGAACTGGATGATGATGGCGTCAGGTTTACTGCAAAAATCGATTTTCGCTCTTAAACGCCCGCAAATTATTTAAAGCCAGAGAACGTACTCTGGCTTTTTTGTATCTAACTGCCAGTGAAACAAGAAAAAAATTCGATATCGATTAGACTCAAAAGAGTCAAAGTGAATTGCAAGGAGTGGTTATGCTCTCGTATCAGGTCAATCGAAGTATCGAAATTGAAAAGACACAAAGTGACATCATCGAGTACTTGAAAGACTTTACTCATTGGCCAGAGTGGTCGCCGTGGATCATTATGGAGCCAGAATGCGAACTCACCTACAGTGATGAACAAGGTGTGGTTGGTTCTGGGTATCAGTGGAATGGTCATCGTATCGGGACAGGGGCGATGGTACTTGAGAGCACGCAAGAACACCGCCTAGATATGGAACTTCACTTCTTTAGACCATTCAAAAGTCACGCAAAAGTGACGTTTTTAGTGACGCCGTCACAGAATGGCTGCACGGTTGAATGGTTGATGCAATCGCGAGTTCCTTGGTTTTTGTTCTTCTTGAAAAACATGTTTAAGTCAATGATTGGTATGGATTATGACCGTGGACTTCGAATGCTGAAAAGTCAAATGGAAACCGGCCAAGTGCTGTCTCAACTCACCGACGTCGGTTCCCGTAAACAAAATGAAATTAACTACATTGGCTTAATGGGGTCCGGAACCATTCCAGAATTGGGTCCCGTCATGCAAGATCATGTGGCACGACTGTACGAGATGGCAGAGCGAGAAAGCTTACCAGTGACAGGGGAGTTATTCTGTTACTACCTTTCTATGGACATGAAGCAAGGTTATTTTGAATTCATCACTTGCTTGCCAGTGAAAGCGGGCGTCGCGGCTACTGGCGATTTTGTGGCTGGGACGATCCCTGAGTGTGAAACTTATGTGGTTGAACACAAGGGTGAGTACTGGTTCTTAGGGAATGCTTGGTCGTTCGTCATGAATCTCACTCGACAAAACGGCATCAAAGTCAAAACCAAGCCATTGGGTATCGAGCGTTACCTGAACAATCCAAATGAAACCGATCAAGCAGATTTGTTGACGGAAGTGATTGTCTTCAAGAAATGATGTGCGTTGTAAAACTATGAAGCAACGCCATGTTTCATCCCAACTGCATGATAGTATTCGTTTATAAATTAGAACGATACACAAGTTGATGCGTGCCCTCGTGGCACCATCGTATTATGTCATGGATGAGATATGAAGCTTAAATACCCCCTAATTACTGCCTGCCTTTTTGCCACGCCTACCTTTGCAGATGATGCGCCAAAGAACATTATATTTATGGTCGGTGATGGCATGGGCCCCGCGTTTACCACCGCTTATCGTTATTACCACGATGATCCAAAAACCGAAGAGATTGAACCGACCATCTTTGATTCCATTTTGGTTGGTATGGCGAAAACATACCCAGATGATGTCACCTATGTTACCGACAGTGCGGCGAGCGCAACGGCTCTTAGTACAGGTGTGAAAAGTTACAATGGTGCAATTGCGGTGGATACCGATAAGCAGCCAATCAAAACCATGTTAGAGATGGCAAAAGAAGAAGGGATGACGACAGGCTTAGTGGCAACGTCACAAATTAACCATGCGACCCCAGCAAGTTTTGCCGCGCACAATGAATCCCGCCGAAACTACGATGCCATCGCCAATGACTACATCGACAACAAAGTGGATGACCAACTGCCAGTAGACTTACTGCTGGGTGGTGGTGTGCGCTATTTCGAACGTGATGATCGTAACCTTGTCGATGAGTTCAAACAGCAAGGCTATCAGTACATCACGGATTTCAAACAACTGCCTGCGTTGCAAACCTTACCTGCATTAGGTTTGTTTGCAGACAAGGCCTTTCCGTTTGCACTTGATGAAAATCCAACACGATTAGAACAGATGACCAATAAAGCCTTGTCACTACTGCAGCGTCAGGACAATGGTTTCTTTGTCATGATTGAGGGGAGCCAGATCGACTGGTGTGGCCATGCGAATGATATAGCATGCGCAATGGCAGAGATGAGCGACTTTGCCAAGTCCGTAGAGTTAGCGAAAGCCTATGTGGATGGCCATCCCGATACTTTATTGGTGGTCACGGCCGATCATTCTACTGGCGGTTTAACCCTTGGCGCGAATGGACAGTATCAGTGGGATACTGAAGTGATCAAAGGCGTTCATAAAACCGCATGGCCTTTAGCGATGTCTCTTGCGCAGTCGAATGACATGATCGCGACATGGAATGAGTCTGTTGATTGGCCTTTGTCTAAAGAGCAAGGTAGAAAACTGGCTTATGCGAAATTGAGTGAGGAGCCGGCGAAAACGCTCTACAAAGAAGTGAAAGCTATCATCAACGAGAAGAGCTACACCGGCTGGACAACAAAGGGGCACACTGCGGTTGACGTTCAAGTGTTCGCTTATGGCAAAGGTTCTGAGCAGTTTGTTGGTTCACAAAATAACACCGACATTGCCAAGAAGTTGATTTCATTCATCCAAGATTAACAGGGTAGATTGTTACGTGAACTTGCCGCCCAGATCACCGTTTTATGGGTAATTTTGCATGACAAATAGAGCGAATTAGCATAGCTTAGTTTTTGTGCAACATGCAGTGCGGAATCTTTGATGTGATGCGTATAGAGAATAAAGCAAACCCTTATGTAACCAGCAGTCAGCTCGATTTGAAAAACGCCAGTCGTTATATGAATCTGGCGTTTAAAGCGAATCGAATTGATGTGAGTGCCGAGTTGAGCACCCAAACTGGAAAACCAACTATGGTAATCAAGAATGAAGATGGGGCGGTTGTGCGTCGTATTGATGGTCAAAAGATCATTAATAAAATGAACCACGTTGATACTTACGTCTGATGTGACACTTCAAAGTGACAATGAACCAAATAAATAATGCCTCAGCAATTGCTGAGGCATTATTTTTATCACTCTATAACGTTAACTCAAGTGTTACGTCATAGTGCTCAGAGCCAACTTCTCTTTGCTAGAGAATTATTGTGCACGGAATTTACCGCTGTTAAGTTCAATTTTAGACGCTTTTACGCGACTGTCAGCATTCAAGTAATCGCTGATACCAAGTAGGTCTTGGCCTTCAGACGCTTTGAATACTGCAGACTCACCTTGTGCAAATACAACGTCTAGCTTGAGGTCTTTAGCCACGGCTTTCGCATCCGCTGGATTTTTCACGGTAACGAAAATCAGGCCAGTGGCTTTCGATACGTTGCTAAACGCGTTCTTAAACACTTCATCGCCTGCATGCAGTTCTGCCGCTTCTGAAAGGTTATCGACAGAAAGTTTGCGGTAATCTTGGCCGTTAATCTCGACGGCATCTGATGCTACAAACAGCTCAGGCGCAGGTTGTTCTGCTAGTTGTTGCTCTGCATGGGCAGCGGTTGCCATAGTCGAAAGAGCCAGAATAGAAAATGTCATAAATTTCATGTGAATGACTCCTTAGTGACCGAAGATACGCATAGACCAGTTTTTAATAACACCAGGTTTTGCGTTGTTTGCCATCGGTACATCATAGATAGCTGAAGAGTTGAAATATGCAATGAATGAGAACACTTCATCACCGTTTGTATCGATAGCGCGTAGCGTCCATTCGCCTTTTGCGTCCTCGCCGTAGAACTGGTTAGAAAGCAGAAGTTGATTCTCATAGCCTGTCACGTTTGGATCGAGCGATTGACCAACAAGGCCATTACGCGGCGTTTGTAGAACAGAGCGCGTGCCTGAAGGGGAAATCAGTTCGATTGCCAAATCAGGTAGACGTGAATGCTCAAGCGTTAGTTTCACCTGTACCGATTCAACGGTAATGTCATCGGTCACTGCGATAGCTGAAGAGCCGCCAACCAAGCTTGCATCTGGCACGCTGACTTCTGTCGCGTTGCTTGCCCATGGAGTAATGATTTGTGCAGGCAGAACATTGTTTGTCATGCGAGCACGTTTCATTGCTTCATCAAGGTTAACCGCACCAAAGCCATAGAAGGTGTGGAAGTCGACGCCCGCTGCGTTTTTCTGCCATGGTGAGATTGCTTCGTAGCTCACCAGTTCACCTTGGTTGTTTACGAACTCAAGCTGAACGCCAGGGTGATCTTTGTCAGTCACGCTTGCGGTTTCCGCGAGCAGCGCACGCACGTCACGAGCGGTTAGCGCATGGTTTGTCGACATAATTGCCGCAATCGCACCTGAAGTGTTTGGCGCAGCAGAAGAGGTACCATTCATCGTGCTGGTGTAGTTACAGCTCGGATCTTGCTCTGTACCGCCGTGTAGGCCGTTAATACCAAGATCAGCACTGGTGTTTTGACCTTCTTCACAGCCCATCAAGTCGGTTGTGACCATAGCTGGGAAATCTTGACCATATTCGCCGGCTGGTGCAGCAACCCAAACGTTAGCACCAACGGAAGAGTAACTCGCACGAGTACCGTCGGCACGAAGTGCACTAGTGACTAGGTTGTAATAACTTGAGTTATCGTAAGATTGTGCCGAGTTGTGCATTGGTAGCCCTTGGTTACCGCCACCAGCGAAGAAATCGCTCGGAAGCACAAAGAAACGACCAGTATTGAAGTAGCGATATCCATTACCTGCAGACTTCACGAAGACCGCACCTCGGCCCCAAGCATTGCTTTCGCTGACGTCCTTCATCACATCCATTTCGAGTTTGAACTGTGGATCGTTCTCATCGAAAGGAATTGGTGTGATAGGGCTAAAGCCATAGCTTTGGTTGAATACGCGGACATCGCTAGTGGACGCGTCTGCACCGTGTGAAATCAACCAACCTTCAAGAGTTTGGTTAGCGAGCCAGTTAAAGCCCATTAGAGACGAGCGAGAAGCAACGCCGCGAACGCCTTCACCGTTGTTACCAACCGCACTGATTAGGCCAGCAACAGCAGTACCGTGGCCATTTGCGTCTACTGGGTAATCGGCTGGGAATGGTGAATCTTCAACGAAGTTTCTGCTACCTGTGACTACGTTACCCGCAAGGTCTGGGTGGTCGATCTGTACTCCAGAGTCAATGACTGCAACTTTTACGCCTACACCCGCAATACCCATTGCTTGTGTCAGTTTGGTGTTTAAGTCGTTACCCGCAACAGCAGGGTTGGCTGCAAATGCAGTTTGGCCTGTGTTATCTAGGTGCCATTGCTCTGAGTAGAGCGGATCGTAAGCCGAGACGGCAGGTGAAATGCCTACTGCTAACATCGCAGCGAATAGGCGATTAATGCGTGTTTCCATTTGTGACCTCATGTCTTTGTTTGGAATTTTTGTCCCTGTTCGATACTCCTTTAAACAGGTCTAAACAAAGCTAGCGGGTAAGAATGGAGACGAAAACTGTTTACATCTGATTTACTTTTGTTTTTCGACGCACGACATTATCTTGACGTTAAATGCTTGAAGTCACGAAAGATTCTAGATATCTGGAGAAAAGATTGCGTGTTTAAAAAGCAGGAAAATTAGAGTAATTTCCTGCTTTTTATGGAATGGGGTGATTTATATGGCAGGTTGTATGGTTGGCTCAGGTTCTGTAGGGGCTTGTTCTTTACGAGACAGCAACCCGTCAACCACTTTTTCTACATAGAACTTCTTGTATTCTTGATCGCACCAACGTTTGTTTAAGCCTCTGCGATTAAACTCAGCGCCGATGGCAACACGAGTTTGGTTGGATGCTCGATTGTAATACAGGGTTTCACATAGCTGTATGTTGCTCATTTGTTGAGCGTATACATTCACACTGCTGCTTCTCATTCCCAATTGTGCGGCTTGTTGATTGCTGCATGCGGCCAAAATGAATGGCGATAGGGCAGCAATAATCCATGTTTTCTTCATTGTGCTTTCTATGACGTCGAGTGAATTTTGAACTGATTTCGTCCAGCTTGTTTGGCATCATACAGAGCTTGGTCAGCAGCGAAAAACCATTGATCCCACTCTTGTTTGATGGATTGCGCGCTTAACTCGTTAACCGCGCCGAGGGAGATTGTCGCGCCTAGAGAGTCTGAGTCAACCTCTAGGTTGTTGTTTTCAACTGCAAGTCTCAAACGGTCTAAGGTTTTTGCGCAGTCGTCGGCGTGGCGGATTTCAAATAATAAGACGAACTCTTCACCACCCCAGCGTACCAATAAGTCTCCAGAGCGAGTGGCTTCATCAAGGATCCGCGCGACATGGGTCAGCATCTTGTCACCCAAGTCATGCCCGTATTGGTCGTTGAACGTTTTAAAGTGGTCAATATCAATCACGGCCAAAGCAAACTTACGCCCCGGGCTGCGTTTCGCCATGTTATCTAACCAATTCGGCAGATAACGTCGGTTATGTATCTTAGTCAACGGGTCGGTGGTGTTTTGCTGAGTGAGCTCTTCATTGATCTTGTTCATCTGACGAATGTAGCGGAATAGCCAGAAGCCAATCGCGGCCACAATGAGGAAGTAAAAGATTTCGCGATAGCGCTGCGACTCAAGTTCCGATGCTTGCAGGGCATTTTTCGCTTCAAGCAATGTCAGTTCTTTTTGAGCAAGTTTGGCTTCTAAATCGAGCTTGATATTAATCATCTCGTCGCCATGAACATGATTGTCGAAGCTTTTCTCTAAGTTACGTAAACGACCCAAGTTGTCGAACGCTTTTTCAAAGTTCTTCAACTCCTGATGAGCACGAACCAAGACCAAGTACAGATCCATTTGTTGTTTGGTTTCTGCACTTGCTGTTTCACTTAGGCCTTCTAGCGCGAGCTTCGCACTTTCAATGGCTTGTTCGTATTTACCGTCTTTAAGATAAGCTTCGGCAAATGCCTCATGACAAGCGGCTTTCATGCCTTTTAGTTTTTGCGGGTTAGGGAGGTCTAAGCAAGCTTGAGCTAACTTATAAGACTCTTCCATTTTACCGAGCGTGCTAAGCAGCTGAGATAAATTAGAAACGGAGTTGTGTTTTATTCTTACTGAGCCCGTATCCATAGAGAGCTTGGCCGCACGCTCAAAGTAATGTTCCGACTCTTCGTATTTGCCCATCCCGTAGTTAATGACACTCAAGTTCGCATACATAATTGCAAGGAACAGGCTGTTGTCGTATTTCTCGCTGCTATTGAGATAACCACTGATCGCTTGGTCAAGATAGGCTTTAGCGCGATCCCAATCAGACAGCTCCATATAGAGCGATGCAATGTTATTAAGAGTCATCGCAGTCTGGATTTCAAATTCAGAGTCTTCAAGTAAATCGTAAGCGGTACGGTAGTGTTTTAAACCAGTTTGGACTTGCGCTCGTTGTACTTCCGCATTACCAAGCCAACGGTAAGCTCGGCCTTGTAGCGAGTTGTAACCGATTTGGCGTGAAATGTTGATGACGTCATGCAGCAGCAATTCGCCTTGCCAAACGTCGTCTGCTTCCACCAATTCGACGGCTTGGTTTAACTTGGCTTCAGCGATGACCCAAGGTAACTCGTGCTTTTTGCCAAACGCCACAAGGTCCGGAATCTCGGGTAGGGGAACCCCTTCATAACGTTCTAGATAAATACGCGCAAAATAGTACAAGGCTTCTGAATTTGGTGAAGCATCAGCGGGAAGCGTTAAATCGCTTGATTTGATAGAACGAGGCTTGCCGATGGAGTCAAAGTAGAACTCAAGCATCGGATAATCTTTTATGGTGAGATGGTGTCTGAGATAGCTTTCTTTATTCGCGTTATCTGCCGCAATGCTATTTGTCGAGCACAAAGCGCCAAACACAATCGGAAATAGGTATCGTAACGTTTTAAACGGGAAAAGCTTTAGGCTGTTGATAAAAGCTAACTCTATAAATTGAAACACCCTAAAAGTTTATCACTTCTTATCAACGAACACCCACAGATTTATCTATTTTATCTGTTTGAAAAAGTTAGTTATTAGATGAATGTAATTAGGCATATGAAATATGGGCGTTTTTAAAAGACCTACTTAAAATCGAACGCCTTGATAGGGTGGTTAATGTTGGTTTGCTGCAATGACAAAAAGCTTGTAACACGTTAGTGCGCAATGGTTGAAGAAGGGAAATGAGTCTTAAAAAATCGTTCGATCTCTAAAATTTCATCAGACTGTCATAAATATTTAATATTGGTATGTCTTGTGAAAAAAGGTGTTTTTAGACATAGTGTTATTAAGCCATGAAAAATTGGCTGTTCTAACAAAAAAGGAGATTGCCTATGCACAACGAAATGATTCAACCTTCCCGCTTCGGTATTATCGGCCGTACTTGCATCGCGTCAGTACTAATGATCGCAGGCGTTTTCACTCTCATGTAATGAGACAGTAATTTTTCATTACTGATTAGAAAACCATAGCAAAATTCAGGGAATTACCTTAATAAAAAATAAGGTATTCCCCTGAAAATCCCACCTAACTCTCTTTTCTTAACTCAACAAGCTAAAAACCAACGCACTTACTGCAACAATACCCGTCATCAGTACAAAGTATGTCGATACTTTTCCACGATATTTGTGCAGTGCTTTCACTTTGTATACCGACAACATCGGCATAATGAACAAGATCATCGCGATAACCGGGCCAGATAGTGCCTCCATCATACCCAAAATGCTTGGGTTCATGATTGCCGCAATCCAAATAGACACGAATAGCACCACAACACTGATGTGATCTACACGGCGTTTCGGCATATCTGAATGCTTAGTGATCAAACCATTTAGGCTTTCACGTGCACCCAAAAAGTGGCCAAGGAAAGAAGAGGTGATCGCGACAAATGCCACAAGCGGACCAAGTGTTGCGATAAATGGGTTGTCCGTAGCGTTAGCTAAGTAAGAAAGTACAGATACGTTCTGTGACTTTGCCTCTGCCAGTTGTTCTGGAGAAAGCGCTAATACACAAGAAAACACAAACAGAAGAACAAACGCGATCAGCATGACGCTAGTACGGCGCAAGATAAGCTCTGATTTTACGTCCGCACCTTCTCCATAATGGCGACGCTGTACATTTGCAAAGCTAGAGATTGCTGCTGCGTGGCTGAACGAGAAGATCACCACGGGAATCGCTAACCACATTGTGCTTGCAAAAGACGACATTTCTGGTGCATCCATCACTGGCATGCTCCAGTTTGGCATTAGATAGAATGAAAGAAACGCCAGAATCGCTACCAATGGGTAAACCATGATGGCAAACGCACGTAGCATCACCTTTTCACCCGCCATCATGATGGCAATTAAGCTAAACACCAATACGCCAGACAGTAGGGCACGCGGTAATGGCTCCATACCTGCTTGGTTGACCATGAAGCTGTCAACGGTGTTGGTAATACCGACGCCATAGATAAGAAGAATCGGGAAGATAGAAAGAAAATACAGCAGCGAAATGGAACGGCCCGCTTTCGCGCCAAAGTGTTCTTCTACAACATCGGTAAAGTCTGCGTTTTTGATCTTTGATGACAGTACGAAACGAGCGAGGCCACGGTGCGCTAGGTAAGTCATTGGGTATGCAAGAATCGCCATGACAACCAGCGGCCAGAAACCACCAATACCAAGGTTTATTGGTAAGAACAGAATGCCAGCACCTACGGCAGTACCAAACAAGCTTAATACCCAATGAGTATCGTGTTTTGTCCAAGTATTTGTTGTGTTTAATTCACTAAAATTTAACGTATCTCGAGATTCTTTCACTTAAAACTCGCCTTTATAAAAATAATAATCGCGCGGATGTTATATGTTTTAGTGATTGTTATCACATTGGCCAAGTGGTGAATCGTGCTAGTGAAAAGGCAGGGCAGTAAACTATCGAACCATGAAAATTTGAAAAAAGCGATATATAGTTCCAGTTTTGCATGAGTAAGTTGAAACTATATCGCGAAATTTTCTGTTTTTATGGTTTTAGATGTTGTGGTTAAGCTTTGTTCGATAACATTGTAAGGTGGTCCGAAAGCGGCAGTGGTCTTGCGACCCCAAACCCTTGAGCAAACTGGATATTTAGCGCTTTTAGTGTATCGATATGATCTTCTGATTCGACAAACTCGGCAACCGTAACCAACTGCATGCTGCAGGCGACTTGGCTGATGGCTTGGACGATGATTCGGTCATTTTCACTGTCGACAATGTTTTTCACGAATGAGCCGTCCACCTTCAGCACGTCGAGGGGAAGGCGACGCAAATAATCGAAGCTCGCATAACCGGTGCCAAAATCATCCAGTGCGATGGTGGAACCTGCTTCCCGAAGTCTGTTTAAGTTTTGAATTGCAATTGGTTCATTACGAAGTGCATCCGATTCCGTGATTTCAAAACACAGTTTGTTCATCGGGATCTGGTGTAGATTCGCTTCGGTTTGAATGTCCTCCGCTAAACCCTGTGAATTCAGCGCTTTGGCGGTCAGATTGATGGCGCATCGCCCGATCGAGTCCCAATCTCCAATATGGTTTTTTAGCGCTTTGAAAGTGTGTTCGATTACCCATTTATCTAGCTCTCTTTCTAACCCGAACTCGTTGATTAAAGGGAAAAACTCAGCCGGAGACATAAGTTCACCTTGTTTGGGTTTAAGGCGCAGCAAAATCTCAAAGTGGGCATTTTGAGCGTTATCCGATAGCGCTCGATAAGGCTGACAATAGAGCTCAAATTCGTTTTCGCGAAAGCACTGTTGGATGAAGCTCAATTGGTTAAGTGTCTTATTTTCTTCTTGATTGTGTGTTACCCAGTTTACGCATGCGGTGTCGCGACCTTGTTGCTCGCACAGTTTGGAGATCAAAGGATCAAGATTGTGGTTTCCGTAGATGGAAGCACACTGGATGGTACGTTTTACAAGGCTTACCGCGCTGTCGTCGAAGTAAAAATAGAATCGATCTAAAAGCCCAATCAGTTTGGATAACTCGCTTTCCATCTTAGGCAGTTTCGGGGCGAAGCAGAGTAACCCACTGGCAAAAGGTGGCAGATAGGCGCGTTTTAAATGCTCGGTATTGGCAGCCAAATACTGGCTTAACTGTTTCATCAGTTGCGCGCGGCCCTGGTGCCCAAGCCCGTTAAGCTTGGAAAGGGTGGGTTCAAGGTCGATGTAGATCAATGTCGCGTGAGTTTGCGTTGCCACATCTTCTTTTAGTTGGGCGAGATTGTATAACCCTGTAAAGCTATCAATGCGTTCTTTACGAATCGCATTACGCGTCGTGACATAATTCTTTATCGTATGAGCACCAAGCATAAAAGTGAGCATGGTCAGTACAAACAAAACCAGCAACATCGCATAAACTTGTTCACGTGATATGAAACCTAGGTTGTAGCGGCTGATTATGTTCTCGACACAAACGAGCAATGTTGCAGCGCCAATCAGCATTGGACGAAGTAAGCCAAACTTTCCGAGCCCCATGCCGACCAAACACAGCAGCATCAAGCTAAGTGTATTCAGAGTTAACGGGTTTTGTGCCGAGATTCCGGCCACTAAAAACAGCGCGCACACCATCAGCCACAGTCGATAATGCAAAGGGTTGGAGTAGGCCGCCATCATGGCACGATCGAGTTTTATGTAAGGCGCGTTTTCTCCATCAAGTACATAGCTAAGACCAAGGCTTAGCAGTGGGGTAAGTACCATCTGAGTCAGGATTGCGCTTAACACCGAGTAAGCGACAAACTCGAAAGAAAAGTCAGATGATCCACCTAGCATTACACTGATCAACATGAGCAATGCGGTGTTTGCAATTGGATAGAGTATTCCGATAAACGCGGCGTAGTAGCCAAGTTTAACCGTGAAGTTATACGCAGCAACGCGTTTTAAGGCTGCACGATACAACTGGCAAAACAACAAAGGCAGTGCGGGGAGCAACACAGAAAACAGCACCGTCATTTCCCATGGACGCTTGGAAAAGAATCCATAGTAAAACAGCAGTCCTGCCACGATAGTCGGAAGGACTCGCCAACTGTATCGCAGCG
This sequence comes from Vibrio sp. K4, assembly GCF_051122595.1. NCBI lineage: Bacteria > Pseudomonadati > Pseudomonadota > Gammaproteobacteria > Vibrionales > Vibrionaceae > Vibrio > Vibrio sp. K4. The sequence goes on along the minus strand of NZ_CP178578.1, from coordinate 1,951,305 downwards.
TTACGGTAACAACGAAAGCAGCCGTAAAAGAGAGTACGTGAACGCGATCTTGCGCAATCACATAGAAATTGGAGAGGCTATAGCTAACTTGTATTGCGCAAAAGATTAGGATTTGAATGCCTAAAAACTGCCACCACTTTTTATTTTTATAATCGAGCAAAGGGCTGATTTGCTCGAATCCAGACACCGACATTATCCACTCTAATTCTGACAACTAAATCGAAGCGCTGACGTAAACGCGAGTTCTTCATTTCCATGATGATTCGCCTAGCAAAATGAGCGTTGTTGCTCATGTTGGACGGTGTTCGTCCGTATTGTTTTTATTATTTTTGTATATAAGAGCGGCGATTATTCAACAAAAAAGCGCTAACAATCAAATAAAAACTGGTACGACGTTCCGTTTATATGAAAGAGCTCTCATGGAAAGTCGCGCAGAATACTTCAATTTAGAGGTACGACTATCAATAAAATCGAAAGAAGTTCATGAAATCGTTAGGTTCCGTCTCATTTCGCCACTATATTTCGTTCGTCATGCCGTAAAAAGAAGAGACCACAATGAAGATCACCTCAGCAGAAAAACAAGATTTAGTTGCACTATACGAGCTCGAACACAAGCTGTTTGGGCATCATGCATATCCAAGATTCTTCTTCAGACAAGCATTTGATTGCTGGCAACAGGGATTGGTGGTTTCCAAACACGGCGAGCAAGTCACAGGCTATGTTTTGATGGCACAAAGTGATGAACAAAACACCCATTGGATTTTGTCACTTGCGGTAGATAGTCAGCATCGAGGAAAGGGGATTGCACGTTCGCTTGTGGAGAATGTAATCGCAAAAGCAAGCTTAGGTTCTATCGTTAAGTTAACGGTCGATCCAAACAATGCGCCAGCTTACAAGTTGTACACTTCGTTAGGCTTCAAGGTTCTAGAAAAAGAAGAAGATTATTTCGGTGATGGAGAGCCGAGACTGGTCATGGCACTAGCCCGTTAATCTTGCACTTCTGTGATTCAAACTCGCACCTAATCAGTGCATTGCCAATTATAGAGTGAGAGCTGGTTTTGTTAAGTTATTGAAATATAGTGCAATATAAAATTGGCATCGGGTTTGCAATTTAGATTACGTTCATCGTTAACTCGATGCGCCGCTTTCCCTTAGCAGGCGGTTAAGCGGATAGGGTATTACTTTTTTGAGCTTTTATAGGCAATGCAGCCTCTCTCGTTTCGGGAGAGGTTTTTTTTCGCTTGTAGCTCGTCATTCTAAGGAAAGAATCAGGGGGCGGAATGTCGCAAGGATGCAAAAAAACCACTTGTCCCTATTGTGGTGTTGGATGTGGTGTCGAGGTCAATGCGAAAGGAATCGTTGGGGATGCGTGTCATCCTGCAAATGCGGGATCACTGTGCGTAAAGGGCGTCGCGCTGGCAGAGAGTTTGAATATGCCTTCGCGCTTGCTGTATCCAAAGCTTGTCACCAAGCAGCGACCTCAAGGGCAAGAAGTGCAATGGCAACAAGCCACGAATCTAATTGCAGAGAAGATTCATCAAGCGAAAGCAGAGTTTGGACCGGATTCCGTCGCGATGTACGTGTCAGGCCAGTTGTTGACGGAAGACTACTATATCGCCAACAAACTCATGAAAGGCTATGTTGGCAGCGCAAACATCGATACGAACTCCCGTTTGTGTATGTCTTCGGCGGTTGCGGCTCATGTACGAGCATTTGGTGAAGATGTCGTTCCCGTCAATTACGACGATATTGATAAGACTGAGCTATTGATAATTTGCGGTGCTAATACCGCTTGGACGCATCCTGTTTTATTCCGACGTATTCAACAAGCGAGAGAGAGCAATCCTAACCTCAAGCTGGTGGTCATTGACCCGCGTGAAACGGTCACAGCACAGCAAGCCGATTTGCATCTACCGATTAAAAACGATGGGGATGTATCACTTTTTAATGGGCTGCTCAAGTTTCTTATTGAGCAGCAATGCGTTGATTCTCAATACATAAATTCCTATACCGACGGGTTTGATGCGCTTGCAGAAGAAGCTTCTGATTTGCGTTACGATGTCACTAATCTAACGTCTTCCATTGGGATTTCAGAAGAAAAACTCACGACATTCTTCCAATGGTTTGCACAAAGCCCAACCGCAATCACGTTGTTTTGCCAAGGGGTTAACCAAGCCGAAAATGGTGTCGATAAAGGCAATGCCATTATTAATGCACATTTGGCGACAGGTAAAATTGCTAAGTCAGGTTGTGGTCCGTTTTCTATTACAGGTCAGCCGAATGCGATGGGTGGGCGAGAAGTCGGTGGATTGGCAAATCAATTAGCGGTTCATCGTGCTTTTGACGCAGAGTCTATCAAGCAAGTGCAGGCGTTCTGGGATTCACCAGAAATTGCCACTCAGCCCGGTTTAAAAGCCGTTGAACTGTTTGAGGCGGTAGAACGTGATGAGATTAAAGTTCTGTGGATCATGGCAACCAATCCTGTTGTCTCTTTGCCAGATAACCAATTGGTAAAACGAGCACTAGAGATTTGTCCGTTTGTGATTGTTTCCGATATCACAGCGGATTCGGATGTTGCGCATTACGCGGACCTATTGCTGCCCGCCGCTGGTTGGGGGGAGAAGCAAGGCATGGTGACCAACTCTGAGCGTCGACTTTCAAGGCAGCGCCAGTTTCAAACGCCTCCGGGTGAAGCAAAATCAGATTGGTGGGCGATAAGCCAAGTCGGACAAGCTCTGTGTGCATTGGAAAAGACACAAAATGGTTTTGCATTTACTTCTGAGCGGGCGGTATTCAGGGAATATGCGGCGATGACAAGCATGAATGCAGATTCACCTTTGAAGCTAGATCTTTCTCAATACGCGAACTTAACCGAGCAAGAATACGAAGAGTGGGTACCGACACAATGGGGAGGAGAGCGTCCTTTTTCTGATGGAATCTATTCGCACCCAGATGGAAAAGCGCGTTTTGTCGTGACCAGTGAATCTCCAACACGTTTAGAGAGAACAAAAGGCTGGTGGCTCAATACGGGTAGGCAACGCGACCAATGGCATACCATGACGCGCACAGGGCATATCGTACACCTTGCCGCCTCTGAGTTAGAACCAACCGTGTACATGAACACACTCTCTGCCACTCAAAATCGCTTAAAAGCAGGACAACTCACCAAGCTGTTTCAGCCTACTTCAAACACCGTTATATATGCCAAAGTTGCCATTGATGAAGGTTTGGGTTTTCAGGAGCTGTTTATGTCAATGCACTGGGCGGGTCGATATGGCGGTGAAAGCAGTGTTAACGCGATAGTAAACAGCGCAAAAGACCCTATTTCCGGACAGCCTGCGTTTAAGTCGTCTTATGTTGAAGTGCAAGATGCGGCGGTAAAAACCTACGGTATGTTCATCGGTACACAGTTTGATTCCGGCAAATTTCTTTACAGCGCATTTCAAGCAGAAAGTAGTCTGGGCATCTGGCGCTTTGCACACGATAAGCGACCAAAGAAGCAGAGTTTTTGTCGAACGGAAAAGAGCCGCAGAATTACGATAGATATTGCCCAAGGTTGGCTAGCGGTGGATTACGACCTTGTTGGAGACGTTCGTATCATTCGCTCTGTTTTGGTGGTGTCTAGTGAACCGATTCCAACCGACTACACCAACTTTACTGGCTTGATTGGCAAACCAATGGAGCTATCGCAACTGCTTACCATCACTCAATCGCAAAGCAGTGCCAAACTGGTTTGTAGTTGTTTCCGTGTTACTGATAAACAAATATATGACGCGATGGAGAAGCAAGACTGCACGTCACTGACTCAACTTCAAAACAAACTCAAATGCGGCACTAACTGTGGCTCGTGCGTTTCTCAAATTAAACAAATGGTCGACAGCCATCAGCATCAAAAGGGCAAACAGCAAGCGAACCAGCAAAGTCTGGCTATTCAAATAAAGTAAGTCATAAAGAGGATAAGCACATGGAAGCGCCTTATCAAAAGTCTTGGTTTAAGAAAGGACAAGCGAGTCAGAATCAAGAACGCTCGTCTCGCTTTTCTAAGCATGACCAAGCAAGCAAACTGAACCAACTTTTAGAAGGCCATTCAATAGACCGAGACGCGAACCACAAAGGTTTTGTCTCGATTGTTGGAGCAGGGCCGCACGATCCTGACTTGTTAACCGTGAAGGCTGTGAAAGCGATTATGTCGGCAGAGGTTCTGCTGTACGACCGTTTGGTTAACAAAGATATTTTGGAGTTGGCTTCGCCACAAGCCGATTGGATTTACGTGGGCAAACGATGCGGACAACCTAGTATAGGTCAGGAAGAAATCTGTGATTTGATGGTGTCGCTCGCTCAGCAAGGAAAGCGAGTTGTACGCTTAAAAGGGGGAGATCCTTTCGTATTTGGCCGTGGAGGTGAAGAGGCGTTAGCACTCGTCAAACACTCAATCGCGTACGAAGTCATCCCCGGTATTACTGCTGCGATTGGATGTTCAGCAAACAGCTTGATTCCGCTGACTCATCGTGGCGTTGCTCGTAGCGTTACCTTTGTGACGGGGCAAGTGGTAACAGGCGCATTTGAAGCGTGGAGCCAACTGATGCAAAGCGGACAAACGTTAGTCTTCTATATGGGGTTAGAAAAGTCATCGCAAATACAAACGGGTTTATTAGGCTCCGGTTTGAGAGCAGATTTCCCTGTCGCGATCATCACTCATGGTTGCAGCCCTCAACAACAAGTGCACGTTACACAACTCAATCAGCTCAATGATTTATCGATTACACTTAAAGGCGTGAGCCCAGCATTGATTGTGATGGGAGAAGTTGTCAAACTGCGCGAACAACTAATAGAAACCGTACAGTCAGTGACGGAATACGAGGGAATATGAGCAGCATTTTGGAATGTATTAGAACAGTCGGTCGTGGCGAACGTGGTAGAAAACCACTGAACTTTGATCAAGCGTTTCGAGTTATGGATGAATACCTAAACGGTGAGTGCGATGATGATCAGATGGCAATGCTGTTGATGCTGATCCGCGTACAGAACGAGACTCAACAAGAAATCGCTGGCTTTGTGAAAGCATTCCAATCCCGCATGCCTGCTATTGGTGCAGACATCGACTGGCCATGTTATGCAGGCAAACGTGAAGCGGCAGGTCAACCTTGGCACCTGTTGGCAGCAAAGATCCTCGCCGATAATGGTCATAAAGTGTTGATGCACGGCTATCACGACCGCCAATCTGGTCGTTTACACGCTGAAGACTACCTCGACAAATTTGCTATTACGAAAGCGGAATCAGCAGAAGACGCAAAGCGTGTATTAGAAACACAAAACATTGTGTATCTGCCGCTCAGTGCGTTTGCTCCTCAAGCAGAAACCATGATCGGTTGGAAGAATCGTTATGGGCTTAGAACGCCGATTAATACCGTGGTTCGAGCATTGAATCCGGGGCAGGCGACGGTTGGTATTCGTGGTAGCTTCCATCCTGGGTTCCAACAACTTCATGCTGAAGTCGAATACGAGATTGGTCAAACCGCTCATGCCGTTGTGTCATTCAAAGGACAATCGGGTGAGTCAGAATACAACCCGAAAGTAAGCCAAACGGTATGGCTAAGCCAAACAAGCGGCGTGACATCGCACTACTGGACGGAGCAAATGCTGTCTGAGGTACCAATGCCTGTGAACTGCCCGTTTGGGACGTCAGAAGACGACATGAATCAAATGGCAAATACGGTTCTCGCTACGATGACAGTGGTGCTATTTGCACAGATGCACGACAGGGAAAAAGCATTCGAACGAGCTTTCTCTTACTGGCAAGCCTATTGCGGCCAGCAATAAGATACTATTGTCAATTAATGTAAAACCAACGACGCAAAGTTGTTGAATCTGAATCCATTATCTATTGTTTGAAGAAGGTAAAAGATCCTAGCTCGCCAATGATGTGTTTCACCACCTTGCTCCGTATCAGAGTGGTGAAACCGCAGTTTTAGCCTCAATCGCGTTCGTTTTTAGCTTCGCGTTTGAGAATGAGAAAATCCCATATGGTAAGACACAGAGGACATGGATAATGGTTCTAAAGCATACCACTCCTAGTGAAAAGGCTTCTCATCCGATCCCGCAAGAAGCCTTCGATTGGTACGACGAATACGCCCACGGAAAAATCTCGCGCCGTGAGTTTCTTAACAGGCTGGGTGGCCTTGCGGTGCTTGGCTTTAGCATGACAGCACTGGTCGATGCGTTAACCCCGAATTACGCACTTGCAGAACAAGTTTCATTTAACGATCCTGACATCAAAGCAACTTACGAAACCTTTCCATCTCCAAATGGGCATGGAGAAGGGCGTGGTTATTTGGTGATGCCACAGAAGAAGACCTTAAAATCGCCGACCGTGTTGGTGATCCATGAAAACCGAGGTCTGAACCCTTATATCAAAGATGTCGCAAGACGACTTGCAAAAGATGGCTTTATTGCTTTCGCTCCAGACGCACTTTATCCACTCGGCGGCTATCCGGGGAACGACGATGAGGGGCGCGCCATGCAGAAAGAGATGGACAGAGCCAAGATCGAACAAGACTTTATTGCAGCGGCTAACTTCCTTAAGCAATACGAGGGTGGTAACGGTAAATTGGGCGCGGTTGGATTCTGCTTCGGTGGATACATTGTCAACATGCTTGCGGCGGTAATGCCAGAAGAGCTCGATGCAGGTGTGCCTTTCTATGGAACACCAGCGGCGCAAGAGATCCAAAAGCAAGTCAAAGGGCCTTTGATGATTCACTTTGCAGGGCTCGATGAGCGCGTTAACGACACATGGCCTGCTTATGAGCAGCAATTGATCGCAACCGACGCACAGTATCAAGCGTTAATGTATGAAAACGTCAACCATGGTTTCCATAACGACTCAACAGCACGCTACGCACCGGAAGAAGCAGCACTCGCTTGGGAGCGCACACTCGGCTTCTTCAAAGAACATCTTGCCTCTAGTTAAAACGCGTCTATTTTAGTTGGCACATTCCTTGTTATGTCTCTCTTAGTGAGTGAGATATAAACAAGGAATGTGCATGACTCAATCAACGTCAAAAACACCCATCATAGTATGCTGTGATAGCCTCCAAGAGCAGGCTCGATTGTCCGGCTTATTGAGCAAAGATTACGACAACATTATCGGCTGCCAATTGGCACAATTAGAAACGCTTATGCAGCGAGAACCGTCGGCAAGCGTTGTAGTCGGATGGCAGCAGCCGACGGCAGAACTGCGTTTGATAGTCGATTTCTGCCGCAGAAAATCGGCACCACTTCTTATCGTCTTAAAGCAGTTATCATCCAATGATATCAATCGGTTATCAGAAAAAATGGACTATGTGCTCATGCCGCACGATAGTGAGTTTGCGCTTCAGCCTTGGATTGAACATGCGACACTAGTGAGAGCGAAATTCGAAAGTATGCAATCGGAAATTGAATCGCTGACCCATAAGATTGAAGAGCGCAAGCTGGTGGAAAAAGCCAAAGGTCTGCTGATGAAGATGCACAGCGTTGATGAAGAACAGGCTTATAAAGCACTTAGAAATTCAGCCATGCAATCGAGCCAAACGCTCGCACAAGTTGCCAAGAATTTGATAACTACTTTGGAGGTGCTTGATTAGTTGCTCTACCACTTTGGGGTTAGAGTGCATTTTCTAACGTGGTGCGTGTTGCACTATCAGCAAGCAATAACAGGGAATAACAAACGGCAAGATATACTAATCTATTGTATTTACTGTGAAAAATAAGTTGGCACAGTAATTGGATTAGAAGAATTGGGTTTATTGTTGAATCGCTTATCTCAATTATCAACGGCGGTAATTGTAGACTTAGCAACGGCGCTACTGCTCTTCGGAGTAGTGGCGCTTTTTTTATGGGAGCAAACCAATGAAATGGAGTTCGATGCTGAAAGTGTCAGCAATTTCGTTATCGGTATTCACCACGGTCAGCGTAAAGGCAGAGTTAGGTGAGCCAGAAATTGAAGACCTGAAGTTTGGTTTTATTAAGTTAACCGATATGGCACCGCTGGCGGTTGCTTATGAGAAAGGCTTTTTTGAAGACGAAGGCTTGTACGTCACTTTAGAAGCGCAAGCAAACTGGAAGGTGCTTTTAGACCGAGTCATCGACGGTGAGCTTGCTGGCGCGCACATGCTTGCTGGTCAGCCATTGGGCGCGACGATTGGTGTCGGCACAAAAGCAGAAGTGATTACCGCGTTCAGTATGGATTTGAACGGCAACGCAATTACGGTTTCCAATGATACTTGGGAACAGATGAAGCAATACATTCCAAAACAACCAGATGGCAAACCTGTTCACCCAATCAAGGCGGATGCGCTGAAGCCTGTGGTCGACAGCTATCTGGATAAAGGCAAACCGTTCAACATGGGCATGGTGTTCCCTGTATCGACACACAACTATGAGTTGCGATACTGGTTAGCGGCAGGTGGGATTCATCCAGGCTTTTATGCACCAGACTCAGGCGATAACAGTGGCCAGTTGGATGCTGACGTTCTTTTGAGTGTTACACCGCCACCACAAATGCCAGCAACAATGGAAGCGGGCACGATCAAAGGGTACTGCGTAGGCGAACCATGGAATCAACAAGCCGTATTCAAAGGCATTGGTACGCCAGTCGTGACTGACTACGAAATCTGGAAGAACAACCCAGAGAAAGTGTTTGGTGTTTCCAGAGCTTGGGCTGAAAAGTATCCAAACACGCACATTCGTGTAGTGAAAGCCTTGATTCGAGCGGCACATTGGTTGGATGAAAACGACAATGCCAACCGCCAAGAAGCAGTGAAGATGCTATCAAAAAGTGAGTATGTTGGAGCGGATGCCGAAGTTATCGCCAACTCAATGACGGGCACATTTGAATACGAGAAAGGCGACAAACGAGACGTGCCAGACTTCAACGTGTTCTTCCGTCATAACGCCACGTATCCGTATTACAGCGATGCGATTTGGTATCTGACTCAAATGCGTCGCTGGGGACAGATCTCAAGCGAGAAATCCGATGATTGGTACATGAATGTGGCAAAAGAGGTTTACCGTCCAGATATCTACCAACAAGCAGCTCAAGCGCTAATTGAAGATGGTGTGTTGAGCAAAAAAGACTTCCCAGATTTCAGTGCTGAAGATGGTTTCCGTGCGCCACAAACACACTTTATCGACAACATCGTTTATGACGGTCGCGAGCCAAATAAATATCTAGAGAAGTTCTCTATCGGGCTTAAAGGAAAAGACAAGGTTTAGGATGAGCAGTCCTACAAAAAATACAGCGGGCAGGTGAGTTTGCCCGCAATAACAAGGATGTAAATTTCTTAGGAGTGAGTATGTCTAGTAATGTCATTTCCCTTTTTCCTGCTAAGCAGGTAGTGAACCGAAGCCGGTTGGTGCTTTTGCCCGTCATTGGCTTGCTGATCTTTTTGGCAATGTGGCACTTAGCAGCGAGAGAAGTGCAAACCTCATTAGGTACGCTACCGGGGCCTGTGCAAACTTTTCAGCAGTTCAGCAACCTTGTCGATGACCATTGGCAAGAGCGAGAAAAGGAACAAGCGTTTATCGAACGTCAGGAAAAACGCAATGCTGCGAAGTTAGTCAAGAATCCGGATGCGGAAGTGAAGATTCGTCCTTACACAGGTAAACCGACGTTCTTCGACCAAATCATAACAAGCTTAGTGACTGTAACTGCCGGCTTTCTATTGGCGACTGTCATTGCGATTCCACTTGGCATCGTGCTTGGTCTGAATCAAGGACTGTATCAAGCGTTCAACCCAATCATTCAATTGCTCAAGCCCGTATCACCTTTGGCTTGGCTGCCTATCGTCACTATGGTGGTGAGTGCCACTTATGTGAGTGATGATCCGATGTTTGCTAAGTCGTTCATTAACTCTCTGATCACTGTGGCGCTGTGTAGCTTATGGCCGACGCTGATTAACACCGCTGTGGGTGTAACAAGCGTTGATAAAGACTTAATCAATGTGAGTAAAGTGCTTCAACTTTCCTGGTGGCAGCACATCCGCACCATCGTATTACCTTCTGCCATACCAATGATCTTCACAGGTTTACGTCTCTCTTTAGGTATCGCTTGGATGGTGTTGATTGCGGCAGAGATGCTCGCGCAGAACCCTGGGTTGGGAAAGTTCGTTTGGGATGAATTCCAGAACGGCAGTTCGGCATCATTGGGTCGTATTATGGTCGCAGTCATCACCATCGGCTTTATCGGTTTGATGCTCGATAGAGGCATGTTGCAACTTCAAAAGTGGTTGTCTTGGAATAAACAACAAGCGTTGAGATAAGGGAAAAGATCATGGAAAAAGCATTATTAGATCTAACGCGTTTAGGGATGCGATTCCCAACGCCAGATGGCGAGTTCATCGCGCTTAAGAACGTCGATTTACAAATCAATAAAGGCGAGTTTGTATCCCTAATTGGTCACTCTGGCTGCGGTAAATCAACGGTATTGAACTTAGTCGCTGGGCTACACATGCCAACAGACGGCGGCGTGATCGTCGATGGACGAGAGGTGGCAGGGCCGGGACCCGACCGCGCAGTGGTGTTCCAAAACCATTCATTGTTGCCTTGGCTCACTGTGTATCAAAACGTTGAGCTCGCAGTAAAACAAATTGCTGGCAAAAAGGGCAAAGCGTGGATTCAGGAACAAGTGAATCACTATTTGGAGTTGATTCAAATGCAGCATGCCGCGCACAAAAAGCCGGATGAAATCTCTGGTGGTATGAAGCAGCGAGTCGGCATCGCCAGAGCACTGGCACTTCAACCAAAGGTTTTGCTGATGGATGAACCATTTGGTGCGTTGGATGCGTTAACTCGTGCGCATTTGCAGGATGCACTGATGAAGATTCAAGCCGAGCTAAACAACACCGTCATCATGATTACCCACGATGTGGATGAGGCGGTGTTGCTATCCGACAAAATCGTGATGATGACTAACGGACCGGCGGCAACCATTGGTGAAGTGTTAGAAGTGAATTTACCGCGTCCCCGTGAGCGTGTCGCACTGGCGGATGATGCGCAGTATCAGAAGTGTCGCCAAGCCGTGTTGAAGTTCCTTTACGAGAAGCAATCTAAAGTCGAGATTCCTGCTTCGAAAGAAGACAAACCCAAAACCGCAGCGCAAACGGCATAAGGAGGCAGCGATGAACAGTCCTTTAACGATTCCAGTAAAGAACGCATTGAGCCACATCGTTGTGGTAGGCAACGGTATGGTCGGGCAACACCTCGTCGAGCAATTAGTGCAGAAAAACGCGCATTTGGAGCACCGAATTACCGTGATTGGTGCAGAGCGCTTTATCGCGTATGACCGTGTACAGTTGTCCTCTTTGTTTGCGGGTAAGTCTCATGATGATTTGATGCTGAGTAACCAAGAATGGTACGACATGCATGGCATCCAACTCGTACTTGGCAGCCAAGTAACAGGCATCGACAGAGAGCAAAAGCGTATTCTGCTTGATGGTGAAGATGTGCTGGGTTACGACCAACTCGTGCTCGCGACCGGTTCTTACCCGTTTGTGCCTCCAATTGAAGGTAAAGACCGAGACAACGTGTTTGTCTACCGCACGCTTGATGACCTTTCACAAATCAAAAAGGCATGTGAAGGCGCAAGAACAGGCGCAGTGATTGGCGGCGGCTTGTTGGGTTTAGAAGCGGCAAACGCACTCAAACTATTGGGGTTAGAAACTCACGTTATTGAATTTGCTCCCCGCCTGATGCCCGTGCAGTTAGACGATGGTGCTGGCTTAGTGCTAAAAGAGAAGATTGAAGCGCTGGGGCTAACCGTTCACACCTCAACGGGTACGGAACGAATCTGCGATGGTGAAACGGCTAAGCATCGTATGGTATTTAAAGACAAAGATCCTCTCGAAGTGGATGTGATTGTCTTTTCCGCAGGGATTCGCCCTCAAGATGAGCTGGCAAAAATGGCTGAGCTAGAAGTAGGCGAGCGAGGCGGTATTGTGATTAACAACCAATGCCAAACCAGCGATGAGAACATATACGCGATTGGCGAATGTGCCCTTTGGGAGCAGAAGATCTTTGGTTTAGTCGCACCCGGTTACACCATGGCGAGAACCACTGCCGATGTCTTGACTGGGATGCCAAGCGAAGGTTTCAAAGGTGCAGACATGAGCACTAAACTTAAGCTGCTTGGGGTAGATGTGGCGTCTATCGGCGATGCACAAATGCAAACCGAAGGCGCACAAGAAATGGTATTGCAAGATGCGGTTGCAGGCATCTACAAAAAGCTGGTGGTTGATGCGAGTGGTACCCAATTGCTTGGTGCAATTCTTGTTGGTGACAACAGCGATTACGATGCGCTCTTACAGTGTTATTTGAACAAAACGGTCCTGCCAGACCACGCAGCGAACCTGCTGTTTGATACCGGAATGCTTGATGGAGAGATGCCAGACAGCGCCATCATCTGTTCTTGTCACAACGTCACAAAAGGCGACTTAGTTGCCGAGATTCAAGCTGGCACTACCAACCTGACGGATCTTAAAGCAAACACTAAAGCCGGTACTGGCTGTGGTGGCTGTAGCAATATGGTCAAGTCGGTATTGGATACTCAATTGGCAGCCATGGGAGTAGAGGTTAACAACCACCTTTGTGAGCACTTTGAGTTAAGTCGCCAAGAGATGTTCCATATTTGCCAAGTGGAACAAATCAAAGACTTCGACACCTTAATCGCACTGCATGGCAAAGGGCATGGGTGTGATATTTGTAAGCCGACAGCAGCATCTGTGTTTGCTTCTTTGTGGAATGAACACATCATGGAACCACAGCATCAATCTCTGCAAGATTCCAACGATGCCTTTATGGCGAACCTGCAAAAAGATGGTTCTTACTCGATTGTACCTCGTGTTCCGGGCGGCGAAATTACACCAGACAAACTTATCGTGCTAGGCGAAGTTGCTCAGCAATACGATCTGTACACCAAAATCACTGGCGGTCAGCGCGTGGATTTATTTGGTGCGCAGTTAGAGCAACTCCCAGAAATCTGGCAAACCTTAATTGATGCTGGTTTTGAAACAGGGCACGCCTACGGCAAGTCGGTGCGCACTGTGAAATCTTGCGTCGGTTCTACTTGGTGTCGCTATGGTGTTGATGATTCAGTTGGATTAGCCATTGAGTTAGAGAACCGCTACAAAGGATTGCGAGCGCCCCATAAGCTTAAGTTTGCCGTATCGGGCTGTACTCGCGAGTGTGCAGAAGCACAAAGTAAAGACATTGGGGTGATCGCCACTGAAAACGGCTGGAATCTATATGTGTGTGGTAATGGCGGCATGAGACCAAGACACGCTGATTTGTTTGCATCCGACTTATCTAAATCAGAGTTGATCACCATGATCGACCGAGTCTTGATGTTCTACGTCAGCACCGCTGATCGCTTGCAGCGCACGTCGGTGTGGATGGAGAACATGGAAGGGGGCTTAGATTACCTTAAACAAGTGATTTTGGATGACTCTCTCAACCTATGCGATGCATTGGATGAGCAAATGGAGCGAGTCATAGATACCTATCAATGTGAGTGGAAGAGTACGCTGGATAATCCTCAAAAACTGCAACGCTTCCGTCCTTTCTTGAACAGCACGTCGGGCAGCAAAGTCTTGCCTTACCAGCGTGTGCGCGGTCAGCGTATTCCAGTGAAACAGGAGGTGTAAATGGCAGCTTTAACCAAAGTGAAATTGTGTCAGCTTGATGACCTAATGCCGTTCATCGGTGCCACTGTATTGATTGAAGGCGAGCATGTCGCGCTATTCTACATTCCTGATAGCGGTGTTTACGCCGTTCAAGATTGGGACCCAATTGGTAAGGCTTATGTGATGAGTCGAGGGATTGTCGGTGATATTGATGGTGAGATGTGTGTTGCATCACCACTGTATAAACAGCACTTCAGTTTAAAGAGTGGGCAATGTCTGGAAGACGATGCGCACTGTCTAAAAACGTGGCAAGTAACGATCGACGATAATCAGGTTTGTTATTTAGTCGAAGAATGATCCTAGAAATTTGCCTGCTCGATATGAGTAAATTCTTAGCGTAAGAGATAAGCGAATAAAGCTCCAGAGACAGCACAGTATGGCTCTGGAGCTTTTTACTATTTGGAAGGATTCACTCGGAGTTCGGTATAGCCAGTCGAGTCGTCCATCGCTCTGGTAAACTCAAGTTTTGAGTAAGAATGGATGATCAATTCTGCGGTAGTATCAATCACTGTGCCTTCCAACAAATGCCCACCCCAAACTCGTCCTTCACGATCAGACACCGAGATATGAACGTGTTGATGTTCAGCCGTTAGGGTTCCCATCACAGAGACAATTTCAAATGGCTCTTGTTTGGTTAACGTACTCTCTGCACCTGCCAAACGAAGGTTGAGGTCAGAGACACAACCAACGCATGAAGCAATCGAGCCTGCTTTGATACCATGCTGCTCGACCAATTTCGCTAAGCTCAGCTTTAAGTCCATGCCTTTGGTAAGACGTACTGCTATCACTTCAATCGACATATTATTTCCTAATCAAAACCAGCAAGCAGGAAAGCGCCGTATCCAAGTCGGCATAACGTTTGGCTTTGCCAAGTACGCGCATGCCTTGCATGTTGTTGAGAACAAAACGAGCGAGTTCTTCTGGTTTCAACGTTTTTGGCACTAAGGTTTCTTTTTGCGCATTAGTCAGCGCATCCGCAATGATGTCGATAAGATGGTCAAACAAAAAATGCCCTTTGCGCAGTACGTCATCGTCTTCACCTGCATGCTCAATTAACGCATTTTGAATAAAACACCCACAGTTCCGTTTGCGCTGCAGCTCAGCAAAAGATTTAAGGAACGATTCTAACTCAGGTAAAGACGCGTCGTCTTTTTCTAAATCATTCAGTGAAGGTAGCGAGACCTTCTTCAAGTAGGTATCGAGCGCTTCGTAGTAGAGCTGTTGTTTGTCACCATAGGTGTTGTAAAGACTGAAGCGGTTGATGTTCAACTCGTCGGTGAGATCCGAGATAGACGTGTTCGCAAAGCCTTTGCGCCAAAACACATCCATAGCCACGAGAAGCTTTTCATCTCGGTCGAAGTTGGCTTTTCTTGCCATAAATTACCTGCCTGGGTCTGCTTATCGGGTAATTAAATTGCTTTGGAGGGATGGAACAGAGAACCTCTAGCGTTCGAACTGAACCAATATGATGAATACCCATCTATTCTTGGGTATCAGCCTCCAAATTCATGTGAACTCACAAACGGCATCAAAAATCTCTCTCAGCAAACAGACCCACAACTGTTTGAAAATTTTTGATAGTGAAGTTCTTGACTGATCGTTTATAAACTGGCTACAGTATATCCTAACCAATCGGTTAGAAAAAGATAAAAGGATGTGAAATGAAGCTCTATGAAACCGCAATGACTCCAAGTTGTAAGCGAGTTAGCATTTTTCTAAAGGAAATCGGTGGCGAGGTTGAGCGAATTGCGCTGAACGTTCGTGAGGGCGATAACCTATCTGAACCGTTTAAATCGAAAAGCGTGAATGGCAAAGTGCCTCTTCTGGAACTGGATGATGGCACGACGATCTGCGAAAGCGTGGCGATTTGTCGCTACCTAGATGAAGCGTTTGAAAATGATCTGGCGCTGTTTGGTGCTAACCAGCTTGAACGTGCTCAGGTGGAAATGTGGCATCGCGTTGTCGAATTCCAAGGCTTGTACACGGCTTTTCAGGCGTTTCGCAATATCACAGCAATTTACCAAGACCGTGAAAACTGTGTGGCTGCGTGGGGTGACGAGTCGAAATCTCGCGTATTAGAATTCTTACCAATTCTCGACAAGCGCCTATCAGAGAGCGAGCACATCGCGACGGACAACTTCACCATCGTAGACATTACCGGCTACATTTTTGTTGGTTTTGCCGTAAATGGTTTGAGTATTGAAGTGTTCGAAACCTACCCAAATATTGCACGTTGGTTTGAACAAGTATCGGTGCGTGAAGCGTTTCAAGGTTAACTTCTAACGTGATTTTTCTAAGCAGCAAGGCTTTTGTAGACTTGCTGCTTTTTGTCGTTTTAAGCGCAAAGATCTTCAATTTGTTCAGGTTTTCTCTTCTTTTTCTACCTTTCTCCTATAATTAACTCTGTTAATGAAACAACATCAATTGGCTCTCACGGCGTTTTGGAACCTTGAGTTCTTAGTTTGTAGACGTCCCAATCATTATTGGACTTCACCAAGTAATGAAGGACACCAAGCGACAAGGAGAGGTTATGCGTGTTCGAAGTAAAACCATCAATGGCGTGTTGTGTACGCTGCTCGTAGCGTCTGTGTGCGGACTCGTTGCCATGTATCAAAACCATAGTCAGCAGCATCAACAAATCGAGTTGCTGCGTGGGCAATTGATGGAAAAAGAAAACCAAATCGTCATCTCGAATGAGGCGTTGTCTTACACTCGTTATCAACATCAACTTTTAGCGGAAGATTACAGCCGTTTCAGAGATGCCCAATCCATGAGTAGCGTACTGCAATAGAACAAACAGGCAAGGAGAGGTATGAAGTCCATATTGTTGGTCGACGACAGCAAAACGGTCCTGCTCTACATGACCAGTGCATTGCAAAAGCAAGGGTACGAAGTCATTGCCGTTGAAGATGGTGAGTCAGCGTTAGAAGTGCTGACTCACCGAACTGACATTCAGTTTGTCCTCAGTGATTTGATGATGCCGGGCATCAGTGGCATCGAGCTTTGCCGTGAGCTTAAATCGTCGGCGTTTTCCCGTTATATCTTCTTTGTGCTTCTCTCTTCCCGTAACGATCAAGAATCCATCATCAAAGGCATGGATGCAGGCGCTGATGACTTTGTCGACAAGAAGACGTCTGTAGAGGAACTACAAGCGCGCATCCGTGCGGGCTTTCGTACCTTAGAACTGCACAACACGCTCACGACAAAAAACCAAGAGCTCGATTTAGCGTATCAAACCATTCAGCAGGATTTGGACTCTGCCGGAGAGTTAATGGAACAACTGTTGCCCGTGGAAGAACAGATTCATACGGCACAATTTAGCTTCACTTATGTTCCTTGTACCAAGATCGGTGGGGATATGTTGGGCTATGTCGAGCTCGATGAGTCCCACGTTGCGTTTTATGTCTTCGATGTTTCCGGGCACGGTATTTCTTCGGCGTTAATGGCATTCTCGATTCAACAAACGTTGTCACAACGTAACAAATCGGAGTCGATAACGTTAGACTGGAGCGACAACGAATACCGCATCAGTGAGCCTGCTGCCGTGATTGAGAGGCTTAATCGACGCTACCAGCAAACGCAGAACAGCAAGCTCTATTTCACTATCGAATACGCCGTGTTGAACACCGAAACCGGTGAACTGAATTATTGCACTGCAGGACATCCTAAATTCATTTGGCAACAGACGGAACAAAACCGCTTGGAACTTGTTGGTGACAACAACTTCATTGTCGGGGCATTGGAGCCGATGATGTACCAAGGTGGCAGTATCCAACTCAAGCCTAATGATGCGCTTTGGTTCTTCTCCGATGGCTTATTGGAAGCCAAGCAAGGCGAGGAGCTTTACGGCATTGACCGGCTGCTATCCAACATCGAAGAGAGTAAAGCGATGTCAGAAAAGGCACAAATCAATGCCGTTTTGGAGCAAGTGCAAAACTGGCAAGGAAAACCAGAAATTGACGATGATGTGAGCTTGTTGAAAGTGCAATGGTTGGGCTGTGCACAATCGCAAGCCGTTAAGTCGACAAGTTCGGTATTCCAGAAATCCTATCAAGCGTCTTTAGAAGTTTCACGCCAAGCGAGTCTCGAATTGGTTGGGTTCCTTCAACGACATTCGGTTTCTTCTCATGTCGCGCAAACCCTTGAGCTGTGTGTGGTTGAGTTGATGAACAATGCTTTCATCCATGCCTATCAAGAACAAAGCGGAAAAACGGTTGAGTTAGAATGCGAACTAACACAAGGTGAGCAGCAAAACATAGAAGTGCGTGTATTTGATTATGGTAATCGCATTTCTGATGAAACCTTCCAAAGTTACACCTCAAAGCAAATTGAGACGCCAAATCTATTCGATGAAGAGAGTTGGATGCCTTCAGGACGAGGTTTGATGCTCATAGCTCAAATGACAAATGGGTTTTCTGTATCACATCAAGGGGAGCGCAATTGCTTTACGGTCGTAATGGCATCGAAATCGTAACTTTTTGCTTGTGATACTGCTTAAATCTTCCTCTTACTCACATTATTTTTGTGCGCGCTAATCGATTGCCTAAACTTTATTTTTTCTGCCCGTTTTGAGTTAACCCTGCGTTAACTTTCCCCGTCGTATATTCGCCGTCAACCGATGGAGAGTCAGGGCTTCTGCCTCTTGTCATCGTGATTTTTCTCTCGTTTGTAGTTGGGAAATAAAAAATGAAGGCGAAAGGTTTTACCTTAATTGAATTGGTCGTGGTCATTGTCATCTTAGGTATTTTATCTGTGACGGCAGCGCCTCGATTCTTGAATTTGCAAGATG
Source organism: Vibrio sp. K4 (assembly GCF_051122595.1). NCBI lineage: Bacteria > Pseudomonadati > Pseudomonadota > Gammaproteobacteria > Vibrionales > Vibrionaceae > Vibrio > Vibrio sp. K4. The sequence continues at coordinate 1,932,801 of NZ_CP178578.1, read as the reverse complement.
ATGCGAGAAACGCGGCAATTGCTGGGTTAAGAGGGGCGATGAACGGTGCGATGGGCATTGTTTACGGCAAAGCGGCGTTGATGGGTGTCGAACGCGCAGAAGAGGCTAAATTGGATACTGATGGCACAGGAACGCTTGATTTGGCTATCGCTTACGGATATCCAAAAGCGACCTTGAATGACCTATCTATTGTGGTGCAAGGCTTGAGAGAAGACTGGGCACACAAAGAAATCCCTGGCAGCGCTTCAATTCACTTCGGCATTGCGGGTTATGACAAAACTTGCATCAAGTACACACAAGCCGGTGCGACTAGTCCAGCAACAGCCGTGGTTATCAAAGATCCGGCAGAGTGCAGTGGGTTAACAAAATGATTCTTAGAGCCACTTTTGAAGTGGCTTTTTTGTGCTCAAAAGTTGTGCGTATTCCCTCAAAAAGTTCCCCTAAAAGTCACTTAAAACATACCGTTATGGTGACGATAAAAATTAATCATTAAAACGGGGGCTGGCGTTAACTTAGCGTTAACCATGAGAAATTTAAGATATGACTCATATCACACACTGTGCCTCTTAAAGCGTTGGCTTTGAGATGGAATTTAACCTTGTTAATGATTAACAGGAAGTAGAGGCGAGTGTCATTGAACGTGTTGGTCAGCGAACTACGTGAATCCCAACTCAATAAAAACACTTATAAAGGTCTCTTAATGTCAGATTTCAACTTGTTGTACCAACCAAAACTAAAAGATGGCGTGATCGTTGGTCTTGAAGCTTTGCTACGACCAATCGATGTTGAAAAAACACTACCTGAATTTTTCGCCGAAGTGGAAGACAACATGGCGCTTGATCTCGCTGTGATGAAGCGTTGTTTGGAAGACATTGCGAAGTTTGACATTCAAATTCCGGTATCCATCAACATCTACCCAACCAGTGTTTTGAATGATTACTTTGTCTTCAGTGCGATCAAGCAGCTAAAAGGAAAGAACGTTTCTTTAGAGTTGGTAGAGCATCAAGGTGTTGAGCTGAACGACGAATTTCTTAGTCACGTTACGTTACTAAAAGACAACGGCATCAAGCTGTCTATTGATGATTTCGGTAAAGATTTCGCAAGAGCGGATTTGGCGCTCACTATCGGTGCGGATGAAGTCAAATTTGACCGTTCGTTGGTTCATGACATTGAGAAAAACTACAGCAAATTTAAGCACCTGTCGTTTTTGTACTCAAAGATCAAAACGCTATGTACACACAAAGTTGTTTTTGAAGGTGTTGAGAACAAGCGTCAAAAAGAACTGATCGAATTGTTTGCTGAAAAGCCAACGATTCAAGGTTTCTACTTCTATCCAGCAATGCCGCTAGAGGAGATTGTTGAGCTAGATTGCTTTTCCAACCTTGAGCAAGATGCACCCGTAGAAGCACTGCTACGAATGAGCTTGGATTTAGATTACAAGCTTTATAACTTTCTGATTGAAAACAATATTGAAGATGTACAGAGCGAGGAAGTGAATCGCTTTATTGAAGACCATGACATTTTGGGCGTCGTGCACAATGAAGACGTGAAAACGACTCTGAGCAACCTAAGAGACATCTATTTCAATAATACATCGATTATTGCGAACGGCGTTGTGTCGATGCTCGATTCAGCTGAGAAGCTGGTCATCATGAGAAACGAGCAAGGTGTGGTGATTTTTGATAATGCGGCACACCGAGAGTTGGTCGGAACCAGTATTGTTGGTGTGAAACCGCAAGAGATCATCCATGAAAACGAAAGCTACCGTTTGTGCTTAGAGAAAGATAAGAACTTGCTGCAAGACGAACATCTTATGTTCCACAAAGACAAAGAGTTTTTCGAGGGCATTGAGTACGACACGATTCGCGAAAAGATGGTCTACAACGGCAAGAAATTCATCATTGCGACTGTTTGTCCGTCGAATACTGGACTAATGGATGTAACCAAGGATGAGTTGACCAAGTGTTATACCCGTTCGTTCTTAAAGTACCACTTAGCGTCTTACGATAATCGCATCGTGGCTTTTCTTGATATGAATGGCTTTAAAGCGATAAACGACAACTACGGCCATCGTATTGGTGATAATTGTTTGGTGGATTTCGCGTGTTTATTACGTTCATCGCTACGCGAAAAAGATGTGGTGATTCGCTACGGTGGCGATGAATTTGTGATTGTTTTTGACTCTTCAGCATACGAAGACATTGAAAATCGATTGAACGCACTAAACGCGAAAATGGCGCGTTACTTTGCAGAAAAAGGTTTTGATTTGTCTTTCGCGTACGGCTTATCAAAAGTCGTAAATCACGATATTGATGCTGCGATTGAGTTAGCTGACAAGAACATGTACTCGGCAAAACGACGCTTTAAGCGCCAATTAAGTGTGGATTACGTTATCTAAAACTTTCTAACAGGGATGTTGTAAATGTTAGGAGTTTTAAATGAAAAACAAAGGTTTTACTCTCATTGAAATGATCGTGGTGATTGTGATTTTAGGCGTGTTAGCGGTGACAGCGGCTCCTAAGTTCATGGGATTACAATCCGACGCGAGAATCGCAACACTGCAAGCGACCAAAGGCGCTATTGAGTCCTCGTTTGCTATGTTTTCTGCCAAGTCAGAAATACCGTCTACTGAGATTCAACCTTGTGATTACCACAAGCAAATGCGCTGTATGGTCATTGATGGTCAGCAAATTCGTCTAACCAATGCTGACAATTATCCATGGTTTGATGTCTTTCCGAATCAAGCGCTGTCGCAGTTCAAAGCTTTGGTGAATGTTGACGTTTCTCCTCTTAACGATGATTTGCACGGTGAAGACAAACTCAACTTTGAAACGGATTACGACGGCGGATTTTGGATCTTCCCACAGTTTTATGGCGATTGGAGTGAACTTGATACACTGCGTTGCCGAATCCACTACACGCCAGCAACGGCAAGTAGAACAGGGCACAGTATTACAACACTGGAAACTGAAGATTGTTAATAACGAGCGAAACGTAAATGGAAGTCACGCACAAACATGTTCTGCTGGTGGACGACAATGTTGAACTAGCAAAAACCATTATGGAATATCTGGAGCTGCATGGTATTCACAGCGACCATGCAGCCAATGGGGTAATGGCATTACAGTTGGCACGATCGGATGAATACGATCTGGTGATATTGGATGTGAATTTACCTCATTTATCCGGCATCAAAGTCTGTGAAATCCTTCGAGCTGATGGCATCGATTTACCCGTACTGATGCTCACCGCAAGAAGTGAACTCAGCGACAAGCTTAAAGGGTTCAGCGCTGGTGCGGATGACTACATGGTAAAGCCCTTCGCGCTAGAAGAGTTAATGGCCCGTGTTCTTGCGCTGTTGAAGCGAAGTAGCGGTACGCCAGATCGCTTGGTAGTGGACGATTTAGTGTTGGATATCACGCAGAGGCAAGCTTATCGGGCTGGAATTGCTCTAACGTTATCGCCGACTTGCTACAATATTTTAAAAGTGATGATGAGCGCTAGTCCTTCACCGGTAAGTCGAAGTAAGATAATGCGATTGGTCTGGGGCGATGCGTCACCAGAGAGTAACAGCTTGAAAGTTCACATGTTTAAGCTGCGTCAGGCGGTGGATAAGGGGCAAAACACCAAGCTTATTCATACGCTTCCTAACTTTGGCTATGTGCTCAAGTCTGAGTCGCGGCATCAATAGGAAAATCATCAGTGAAGATCAAAGACAGTCTTAGAGTGTACGTCATCACCGTCTCTGCGGTGTTAGGGTTAATCCTTGCCGTTGTTGCGGGCTCTTATAGCACCTATAACCTCTATACTGGTATCGATCTTGTGACCAAAGGTGTCATGCTGGTGAAAGCGGAAACGGAAGAGCCGCAAGCAGGCAAACCCATCATCAACCCGCCTTTTATCATCACGGCCAACTGGGATGATTTACCCTTGGCATTTCAACTCAAGTTTGTTGAAAAAGAGCTCGCGGTAGGGAAGTTATTTAAAGCGACGGAGACTGAGTATCGCGCAGGGAGAAATGCCAACCGCTTTATCTATCTGTTGATCAAAAGTGAAGTGGACGCTCAAACCAAATTTGTTGCAGTCAAAATCAACAAAAACGCCTTCGATGATTTCGCCGACACACTAAATATCAACTTGCTGCCTCAATTAGATTACATCGTTGTTTTTGTTACCGTACTGCTGATCTTCTTTTTGGTTGGGGTATTTACCATCATCAAGAGAATCACCAAACCGGTTGAAGAGCTGAAAAACTGGGCAATCAATATTCGAGAGAAAGACGATTTATCCAAGGTTCCGGACTTTAAGTTTTCTGAGCTCAACATGATGGCGCGAGTTATCAACTCCTCGGTGTCGGCAGTCCGGAAAAGTGTCCGTAAAGAGCAAGATTTCATTCGTTATGCCAGCCATGAGTTAAGAACGCCAATTGCGGTTATTCGCTCTAATTCGGAACTGATGAAAAAGATGATCGCCAGTGATATGCCTAAAGAGCGTTTACTGAAGAATCTGCAGCGAATCGAAAACAACAGCTTAGCCATGTCCGATTTGTGTGACAGTTTGTTATGGCTCAACCACGAAAAGTCAACAGAACTCAGAGAAACGATGACCAGTCTGGGCGTATTAACCGAACAGGTCGTGAACGAGCAAAGATACTTGTTATCTGGAAAGAAGGTAGAGGTTGAAACCTCGGTCGATAGCTTTGAATGTTTGCACTTAGAAGGAATGTGCAAAATCGTGATTACCAATCTTGTGCGCAATGCCTTTCAGCACACCAATGAAGGTGAGGTCATCATCAAACAGCAAGGGCTGGAAGTACAAGTGATCAATCGAGATAAACAAAAAGACCTGACTCATGAAACGACGGGGTTTGGTTTGGGTTTGTTGATCATCAAGAAAATCTGCGACAAGTATTACTGGCAGTATGAAGAACAAGTGCTGGAAGATGGTCGCGCAGTGAAAGTGACGTTTGTTTAAAGGGCTATTCTTAGCATGAAAACAAGTGTAGGCATGAAAAACAAAGGCTTTACATTGATTAAACTCGTTATCGCTATCGTGATTTTGGGTATTCTCGCCGTGGTTGCTGCGCCGAGATTCCTGAACCTGCAAAAGGATTCAAAGGTTGCGGTTATGGAGACGGTTGAAGCAGCAATGCGAGCAGGTCTAGAAATGGTGCATACGCGTGCCATTGTCGAAGGTTTGGATCAAGGTGAGCAAGAGATCGTCATCAATGGCGTTGTGGTTCCGCTTAGAGATGGTTACCCACGCGTAGACGGTAATGATTCATTCGATGACATGAACAAACAAGTCTTAGCTTGGCTCAATATTGATGCGGTGTCTTTAACTACGGCTCAAAAAGATCCCAATGCTGCTGATCTGTTTACTGACAAAAGCACGCCAAACAACCAAATCTATATTTTCTTCACTTCTGATTTGGATAAGAAAAGCGTCAACTTCCAATGCCAAGTGATGTACCAAAACATCACCACTCCAGAAGTAAGATTACTGACTGACGCTTGCTAGATATCGTTGAGGGGTTACTTCAAGACAAACCCAAAGTTTTTGATGGTTTGGAGCAGCTTCTCTTCGTAATTATCATCGAGTGCATGCCTTAATTTGAACATGTGCACTTTTAAGCTGTTGGTGTCTGGCTGTTCATCTCCCCATACCTTCTGGATTAAGTCTTCACGGCTGATGGGGTTTGGAGTGGCGCGCAGCAAGACTTCTAGAATGCGATAGCCAGTAGGAGAGAGTTTGAGTTCATCGCTATCACGCATGACATGGCGCTCTTTCACGTTCATTTTTAAGTCTTTCAACTGCAGAAGGTTCACTTCGCCACTGCGTCGTCGAGAGAGCACTTTGACGCGCATTAACAGCTCTTCAAAGGCAAACGGTTTGGTGAGATAGTCATCAGCACCAGCTTCAAAGCCAACGATTTTGTCATCTAGTGTGTCCCGCGCAGTCAGCATAATAATAGGGACATCACTGCCTTGTTCCCGTAATTTCTTACACACCTCTATGCCAGACATGCGTGGTAAATTCAAATCCAATATCACGACATCGTGGTGCGTCTTGGCTATTAACTCTAACGCGGCTACGCCGTTCGAGACATGATCACAGCTAATGTCTTCAAGCTCAAAGTGTTCGACAGTGGTTTCTGCCAGTTCCAAGTTGTCTTCGACCAAAAGCAATTGAAGTGTATTTGAGCGCGTCACATTTTTCTCCAGCAGAATGCGGTAAGCGAAGTATAGATTATTAAGCCAGAACCGCAGAAAAACAAATACTTAAATAGAAATTTTAGGTCACGATAACGGTCGCTTTAACCAGTTGATAACCCACGAAATGCTAATTTAGCAACCAATTGAATGAATGGAGTTTGCAATGAGGCGCTCTACTAACTTTAAGGTGGCATTGTTGGCAACGTGCAATATGCTTTTTTGGGCGTCGATTGCTGTGTCTACGGTTGCGCTATCAAGGCCGAACATTTCGATAGAAGTTCTTATCTCACTGCTTTTTATTGCTGGTGTCTTTACGTGGACAACAATCTATTGGTTGGTTCGTAACTGTGTGAAACCCATTACGTGCATTACCAATGATATCGAGCGTATGAATCAAACTGGGAGCGTTGTACCTATCGCCAATATTTATGGGGAAGAATATGAAGCATTGCTTGTGGCGGTGAACAAAGCGATGAGATTGGCACAGGGTGAGAAACAAGAGCGCTAAGTGACCATAATCAAACAAATTCTGGTGCTATGCTTTAACGATGACATAAGAAAGGTAAGGGGCCATTAAACATGTCGCAAATCGAAATCAAATTGGAGCGTCCACGCGTCGAATTGCTGTTTGCCAAATATAAAGATCAAATCGGAGATGACTTTCCGGGCTATCGTAATCATGTTTATCGAACCATCACTTATGCGATGCATTTCCTCGGCAATGATGAGCAGTACGAGCAGTTAGTTGAAACGGCATTTGTTTATCACGACATTGGTTTGTGGACTGACCATGAATTGGCTTATCTCGAGCCTTCTGAAGCGGTTGCTTTGGCAGATAATGAACACTTTGAGTGGGGGTTAGATCCTGATGCTTTGCGCGGTGCGATTCATTGGCACCATAAGATTTCGCCGTATAAAGGGCCGCACCAGAAAGTCATCGAAGCATGCCGAAAAGCAGACTGGATTGATGCAACCAAAGGCAGTGTTCGTAAGGGGTTGAGTAAAGAAGTCATTGCAGAAGTGGAAGCGGCATTTCCAAACTTGGGCTTTCATGACACTTTGCTGCGTCTTGCAAAAGATTATGGCGGGTCAACGCTCGTTGGCGGCGTTAAAGTGACGTTGGGTATCGTTAAGTGGTAATTCGTCTTCTGCCTTAACCGTGAGTAAATATAACCACGAAAGTAAAGATAACCAAAAAACAGAAACAACCACGAAAACAAAAATGCCGAGGTGATGCAGTTCACTTCGGCATTTGTTTTTTTGAATAGGGAGGTTATGCGCTGACTTCTTGCTGCATGATTTGTTGATTGAAGGCGAGAGGGTCTTTCAAGATGGCACGCCCAACAGCTGCCAAATCGAGCCAACCGTTGTTTACGGCTTGGTCGATGTACTCTGCGCTTTCAATTCCACCAACACCAATGATAGGAACACCCAAGTCCGCTTGCTTGAGGAAGGTGGACTCTGATACCAGATAGCCTTCGCCGCGGCGATCTTTAGGACGATTCCATCCACCAATGCCAGATGACACATCAATGATGTCTATGCCTGCTTTGATTAGCAACTGGCACACTTCTACCATGTCTTCTTGGGTTAATCCTTCTGGGTAAAGGTCTTGACCGGGGATTCGCACCATCACCCCAATGTTACTATTGGCTTTGATTGCTTCGATGATCTCGACCACCAAACGAGTACGGTTTTCTAATGATCCACCATATTGATCATCACGTTGGTTTGTTACCGGAGAAAGAACTTGGTTTAAGCCATAACCGTGGGCACAGTGCAGTTCGACAAAATCAAACCCAGCCTTGTCGGCACGAAGCGCAGCATCGATAAAGTTCTGACGCCAAACAAGCATGTCTTCCAACGTCATTGCTTTTGGTTGTGGTAACACGCGATCGTAAGCGGGGACGGTTATGCCGGAAGGTCCCATTAAATCAGGGCATACCTCTAACTGTGCTTTACCGCCGCAATGCGTGATCTGAAAGCCAGCTTTTGCACCGCGAGCATGAATGACTTTTGCGATCGCTTGTATTCCCTCAATGCAGTCATCGCTGTGTACACCTAGTTGGTTCGGTTCACTTCGGCCGGTAAAATCCACAAAGCTGTATTCCACCATCACAAGACCTGCACCCGATTGCGCCAGTTTGTCATAGTGTTGAATGGTGGTTTGGGTGGCAATGCCATCGGTTGTCGCGGTTTGAGAGGCCATAGGTGGCACAACCAAACGGTTGTTGAGTTGGTGTTTCGCGACGTTCAATGGAGTAAAGCGAGTCATACGATCCCTCGTGTTATCGAAATAAGAGCAAATATTCTATGTCACTTTGCCAAGAATATGAGTGCGAATCTTCTGTTTCAATCCGAATACTTCGAATTTCTATCTTACATTTTCATAAATTACGCTAATTTAATTTTACTCATTACCGATCTTCGCTGAACTGAAGCATCACGTTTTTGTGCGTCAACAATATGCACGATGACATAAGAAAGAACACCGGAACCCGATAAAAGAAGAGGTGTGTATGTGGAAGGTTCGTGAGGTCAGTCCGACAGATTTTGAAGCCATTAACCGGCTTAACTTCGAGCAGTTAACTGGGCATTGTATGGTTCAATCGAGTTCAATATCTAGCTCAATACTTGAAAGCGGAAAGGACGACGAAAATTCACGTCGGGTGCTCGATTTTAGCCAATCTCGGATAACCAACCTCTATTACACGCCAGAGTCGTTTTGTGCACAAATTCTCGACCAAGGTGTGTTGTTCTGCCTTATCGAAAATGCGCGTAATCGGACAGCGGGTTATCTCTGCGTTCGGATGTGCAAACCTGATGGCAAGCAAGTTTATGCTTCAGGAGTGATGGTTTCTAACCTCTACTTTTGTGTAGAGCGTTTTTACCTCTCGCGCCGAGATAACCATCCAGAACTCGGAAAAAAGCTGTTTGAACACTTCGAACAATGGCGTGCGCAAATCTTAAATGTTCAAAAGCAATAACATAAAGAATTTGGGAAAACGCAAGATAGCTTAAGCCGTTATATCGCGGCAGTACCACGTCCCGAATTCATCTCTTCCATCGTTCAATCACAAACTCTCTCAATCACCACTGTCAAAGGAGCACCATATGGTGAAAACAACACAGTTAAGCTCATCAGAGCAAGAACAGAGCGGCCTATCCAACGAGGAGAAGGTATCGCTCTACAATACGTTTACACAACTCGTCTAAGAAATGTCATCGAATCTACCGCCAGTCTGTAACGTGAAATTGCTTCCCATCGCCAAAATCAAAGCAAATGGCTATAAGGCCAATACGATGGAGCCGGCGGAGCGCGATTTGCTGAAACGTTCTTTGCTCATAGATGGCATCACATCCCCGATCATTGTCAACAAAATCGACAAAGGAAAAGCGTTTACCATTATTGATGGTGTTCATCGATTTGAGCTAATACAGTCACATCCTGTTTTACAACCTATCCCTGGTTATGCGCCTTGCGTGGTATTTGATACCTGCCTACCGAATTGCATGTCCTCGTCTATCCGGCATAACAGCGCCCGAGGTACCACGGACTCTGAGGCCTTTGCGGATCTTGTCATCAACCTCGTTCAACTAGGTTGGAGTAACGAGCGTATCAACCAAGAAATAGGAATGCTCGACGGCGAAATATCAAAGGTGCTTCAGATTGGCGACCTAGGGGAGTATTCACGACAAACTAGCCTCTCTGCTTACTTGGAGTAATCTCGCTAGCACAACAGAGCAGGGTAGATTACTGCTGGTCCCAATAATCGAGTTTTCCGTTGATTGTGCCGACGTGTACGTTGTATCGCGGAAAGTTCTTAAACAAATACACTTTGTCACCATGACGTTTAGAGTTATAAAAAAGCACACGATACCCTGATGTCACATGGTTAAAGTGGTCATTAGAGTCTTGCAACCGATCATCGACTATCGGATTTCGACTGTAGATGAAATGAATGACTTGATCGCCTAGCTTAAATTGCCTTGCCTCCACCTTCCATTTAGATAACAAATCTCCATGCTCACTCTGCTTTGAATGCATGGCAACAACCTTGCCTCGATAGCACGTCATAAAAGTATCTCTCTCATCGGTTTTAAAATTGATGGAATAGCGACATGTTGCTCCATTAATAAACGAGTAAAGAATCGTTAGAATAATGCTTACAGTTAAAAGTAGAGCGAGTGCCATAACGGTTCTATTAATCATTTGCTTTTTCCTCATTGTTTAATTCAATTAAGCCAGAACGAGTAGAGTAAAAGTAATTCCCTGTTTTATTTTTAGTTAAGAGTGAAGGTGGATTATCTCCTTCAATATGGCAAATTTGACCTGTTTTAAGTTCTTTGCATTCTAAATTCACCCATGAAAGCCACCAAAAGAACAATATATAAACACAAACAAAAATGATGAATATCGAAAGAAAGAACTTTCGCTTTTCGCAACGACAACTTTCTACGGTATGGGTCACTAACGCATCGACTTGAACATTAGAGGGTTCATCAATCAAAGAATCTTTGTCTTTATTCTTTACGTCTGTATTTTGTTTGGGTATTTGGATCCGATAGCCTTTCTTAGGCACATTAAGGATTTTTATATTGTCGATTTCTAGCACCTTCCTTAAGTTGGTTATCGCGACTGGCAGCGAATTTGGACCGATGATCTCCGCACTTCCCCAAGCCTCAAGAATCAATTCATCCTTCACGACAACGTCACCAGGGCTTTTGCATAAACGATCTAAGATGCAACTCTCAGGTATGGTAATCGAGAACGACTTGCCATTTCCCAGAATGAGCTCAGCGCCGGATTCGGTTCGCTTCAGCGTGCAGTTTCCTATTGGCACTTCAATGCTGTCTATTTGTTGAGGTCTCATAAAGCTCCACCTTTATTATTTAGTTTTGAACGCTGATAAATGGTATGAAAGTTCACCCTTATGGTGTTGGTTTAATGTTAAATATATAAGTAATTAATCATTAATTTACATGTTCGATTGTTGTTTATAGGGATCTTGCCCACAAAAAAATGGACTATTTATTCATATTTGTTAAATGTCGTCACCCTTTATTATCCAACCGATCTCAGGCATATATATGAAGAATTTCTTCGCACAATTTCAGTCAATTGGTTGCAGTCAACAAGATGAAGAAATTAGATATGGTTATTTAATGTTTAGGAATGAATCTGAAAAGTGAAGATATTTTAGGTAATCGCAATCAGGGCATGGTCGTTGAGGGGATTACTTATCGTTCCATGCATTCTAACGTTTCAATTATTAATTCTTATTTAACGATGATTAATTACCTTTATTGAGCGAGGTAGAGGATGCTTGCATTTCTAACATAGGTTTTTGCGCTTAATAAACATGATTGTGGAATGCATATCACGGAGCGAATTGAACGAGTTATTTGTACATCTTTGTTCTGCATCCAAAGGGAGTCTCGGATGATCCAAACGCCAGAAATGACGGCTTTTCTTTTGTTGATATTTCTTTATGCCTTTATGCCTGGGCCAGCAATGCTCTATAGCGTGGGGCAAACCTTAAGTTGTGGTAAGCGAGCGGGTATCCTTTCTGTTATTGGGTTGCATTTGGGAGGGTACTTCCACGTTGTCTTATCTGCGGTGTGTTTGTCATCCGCTTTCGTACTATCACCAATGGTATTTGAGGCAATGAAACATCTTGGTGCTGTCTACTTTATATGGCTTGGCATTACCAGAATCTACAAAGCTCAGACACAAGTCTGGTGTGAGAAACAACAATCTGGTTGTCAGCATGATTCTGACCAGAGGGTCTTTGTTGATGGCATCATCGTAGATGTTCTAAACCCCAAAGCCGCGTTATTTTACTTAGCTTTTTTGCCTCAGTTTGTAAGTCGCGATATTGGGTCAGATATTTGGCCTCAGCTGTTACTACTCGGCATCATCACCAACATTGTATTTAGCTGTGCTGACTTATTGAGTGTCCTACTTGCATCACGATTACGTGCTGCACTGCTTTTAAAACACAATGCATGGATTTATTTGTCGAAGTGGTCAGGCTCGATATTCATTTTATTAGGGCTCTTGGCGGTAATTAACTAGATATAAGTTTTCTAAGTGAGCTCGTGAAAATTATCTTCACGATAAGGGTTTTTGGGTTTTAAAACTTGGCTTTAATCTTGGTATAAAAATTTAAAGATAATTTCATAAATAATAGGAGGGCTATTTGATTTTTTCGTTTAAATATAATAGTGCAAAATAAAAAGGGAAAAGTAATGATAAATATAAACAATGTTGAATTATTAACACCAAAAGATAAAACACTATATTGGAAGAAATGGAGTTATTGTGCAGAAGCACGAATTGATCCGCTGGGTCAGATGTGTGTAGACCATATTAAGGAGCATCAGTATGAATAAGTCTCCCTCTGTTTATGGTGGTGCTTGTATTATTGCGTGCGTTTGTGTTGGTGCTGGTATGCTTGGCTTGCCTACCGCAGCATCAGGCGCATGGACATGGTGGGCGTTGCTGATTCTATTCGGCACTATGATCATCATGACGTTCTCCGGTTGGCTTCTGCTTGAAGCGTACTCTTCCTTTCCTTACAAAGCATCGTTCAGCACGGTAACTGAAACCGTGTTAGGTAAACCTATCAGTATCATCAATAACTTAGCGGTGTATTTTGTTGGCGGTATCCTGTTGTACGCCTACATTACCTCTGCTGGGTTGGTATTGGCGGATATGTTTTCAGTCAATGCCAAAGTGACCTCATTATTGTATGTGATGGTGTTTTCTTTTTTCGTTTGGCATTCAACGCGTTGGGTGGACCGAATTTCAGTATTGTTGATCCTTTTCATGGTTATCTCGTTTGTGTTTGGGATCTCAGGATTAGCAAGCCAAATCGACCTGTCCGTGTTGCTGAATTCCGGTGACGAGGGCGCGAACTACGTGCTTTACGTGGCGCCTATGTTGCCAATTGCGCTTGCTTCGTTTGGTTATCATCACTCGGTGTCTTCCTTGCGAGACTACTACCAAAGCGAACGTAAAGCGGGTAAGGCGTTGATTGGCGGAACGGTGATTGCGTTTGTGGTTTATAGCGCTTGGCTGCTCTCAATATACGGTAACTTACCTCGTGGTGAATTCAGCCATGTCATTGAAGCGGGTGGCAATGCAGATGCGCTCTTGAATCAGCTGAGCAAAGTGATTGAAGTGACGTTTATCTCACAAGTCATCAGTGCCTTCTCTGTCGCTGCTATTTTATCAAGCTTTATTGGAGTAGGACTTGGCGTGTTTGATTTCCTTGCCGACCTATTCAAATTTGATGACACCAAAGAAGGTAGAACCAAAACTTGGTGCGTAACCTTTATCCCTCCACTGGTTCTCTCTTTGCTATTCCCGTTTGGGTTTCTTATTGCCATCGGCTATGCAGCGTTCGCTGCGGCAATCTGGGCCTGTATTATTCCAGCGGCTCTGGTTGCCAAACTGAGAGCTCAGCGAAAAGCAGGCGACAACAGCGAAGACTCTAACGATAAGAGTGCAGAGCCTACTTTTACGGTAAAGGGCGGAAGTGCCGTGCTGTGGGCTTCTTTACTTTTTGGTATCGCGGTCATGGTCATCCACCTGCTGACATTACTTGATGTTATCCCCATGTTCACGGGATAAATCCAATATTCATGACGAATACTCGAATATAAAAGCCAACTAATATGACCTGAATTCGTTTTACGGATTGAAATGACACCTGATGTTTTCATTAAGGTGCGGATATCTCTATTTAAATTTCGATGTCCCATTTAAATGAATAGTCGGAGAGTTTCTCATTGAAGAAGGATTTTTTATTTAAGTATTTCGTCAAGCAATAACGATAGAAACAATTAAAGGACGTTAAAAATGACAATTAATTACACGAAGAATAATCATTCGAACAGAAAATCAAAAAAACAAATAAGCGCTTTACAATACACTGGATTATTAGGTGTTTTGTTAAGTTCGGTGCCTGTGAGTGCAGCATATGTCGACGGCAATTTGAAAATTAACGGAGACTACTTTCTTTTCGGCCTTGGCTCGGGTGCTGCGATGGAAGACAAAGACGACTATGCGGTTTCTGGTATCGGTCGTGTTACCGCAAACTGGACGGCGTTTGAGGATCAGAGTGGCAATGTTGGGCAAGTCCAGCTTCGAGTCGACCACAAGCATCGTTTAACTAATGATGTAACGCTGATGTACATATTCGATAATTTAGGCGGCTACGGCATCATTCAACCTGCATTCAGCGACATTGGTCTTCGATTAACTAATTTGTACTGGCGACAAGAGTTCAACCAACAAAATACTGAACTGATGGTCGGGTTCCTCGACAGTACAGATTATGTCGATACTTACGCGCTTGGTAATCCTTATGCTGGCTTTTCAAATCTCCAATTCAGCACCGGCGTTGGTACGATCCCAATTCCGGATGAGTCCACTTTAGGTTTTACTCTAAGGCATATTACTTCGGATAATTTTTATGGCTTAGTGAGCTTTTCTGATGCGCTCGCCGATTCAACGGAGCCGTTTGATGGGTTGAGCCAAATTGTGCGTGATAACCAGTACTTTAAGTCTTTGGAAATTGGTTGGATAGGGGCGAAAGATGCTTTCTATGTTCAGAACATCCACATGACCTTATGGCACAGTGATGGAAAACAGGAACAAGAAACGGAAAACTATGGTGTGAATGTTTCTGCAACCTACCTTATGGGGGATTGGATGCCATTTGTCAGAGCGGGTGTCTCACACGGCGACGAATCACTGTACGAATCATCGTTCACGTTCGGAACCGGATACTTAGGCTTTGATGGTAATACTTTGGGCATGGCCGTGGGATGGGCTAAGCCGAACTTACCGATGGAGATCGACGAGATAGTCAATGCGGAAGTCTACTACCGAATGCAATTTGGCGCACTGTCCTTGACTCCTAATCTTCAGTACGTCAGTGATTTAGCGTGGAATCCAAGCGAGGAAAATGCGTTGATCTTTGGCCTTAGAGCAAGACTAACGTTTTAATCTCGCGTCGTTGAACATTTGAGTAAAAAAATGCGCGGCGACGGCCGCGCGTGTCAAAGACCACAAGATACAAAGGAGTGTGTAGCTAATTGGATTGGAGAACTAGCGTGTTGTTAGCGCCTTCATTCTCTCGTTTGGTCTTAAAGTCTCAACTAAATAATGGCTAATTAATGTGCCATGAGAAAAGAAACTGGTTGGCTTCTGTGTACCGATTACCACTCAATGCTTGAGCCATCGAATACTCGGAAGCTGCCAGATTCTTCTAGCGTTAAGTTTGACGCAACATTAATAATGCCAGACACACTTTGCTCGGCGGTAAAGGTCGCGTCTTTGCCACCCATATCGGTTTGTACCCAGCCCGGATGAATCGCCAATGTTTTCACTTCTTTCTCGCGAAGGTTCTGCGCTGCTGATACCAGAATTTGATTCAGTGCCGCTTTAGACGTACGGTAGCTGTACATATTGCCTGAGCTGTTATCGCCAAGGCTCGCGACGCGAGTCGAGATACCGACGATGGTTTTGAGTTCACTAGCTGCAACGTTGTCTTGTAACGCTTGGATAAGTAGAGCAGGAGCAACGGTATTGATGGTTAGCACTTCTAGCCATTTAGCTTGTGTCATTTCACCGAGTTTCGCGCAATCGTCACCAAGCACGCCTGCATTTAGGATCAAGTGGTCGATAGGGCGGCCATTCAGACTATCTGCTAGGGCATTGATGTCGGATTCTTTGGTTACATCGAGCGTTAATGGCTCAATGTTGTCGTTATTTTTTGCTAGTTCATTCAGTGCATTTGCTGATTCTGGCGCGCGACAGGCGGCTAGCACATGCCAACCTTTGTTTGCGTATTGACGAACAAACTCCAAACCAAGACCACGATTTGCACCAGTGATTAAAACAGTAGACATAGGGAACTCCTAAACATTCATTGAGTATGTGGCGAGTTTAAGAGTGAACCGGAACAAAAGGCGCTAGAAAGGGAACAAACTTAGCAAGATTCGACAATGTCGAATTCAATAAGCTAAGTGGTTATTTTTCCAAGAATAGGAGGCGTGTTAGCGTTTCAAAAAGACGGACGCAAAATGAATTAGACGCTGCTGGTTTAGCTCTTTTGCATGACCGCTGACACCCGCGACGGCAACGAGCTCTCCCTCGAGATAGAGCGGGATGGCAAGGCAGTTTAAGTTCGGTTCCGCTTCTTCCAAGTCCAACGCATAACCATTGTCGGCAACCACGCTCAGTTCTTTCTCTAACGACGGGGAAAGTTGGTCTTGCAAGCGCAAACGTCGTCTGAGTTCCTCATCAAAAGCCAAAAAGACTTTGCCGATTGCAGAGGTAGTTAGCCCCTCACGTTTGCCGCGTGGGCTGCGGATCGTTAGTGGGTTATCTCGTTCGATGGCATCCAGATAAAGGTATTCCTGCGCGCCACTTTGAACAGCAAGATAGGCGGTGTTATCTGTCAATTGAGCCATCTTTTTCAAAAGAGAAGCAAAGTGCCGACGAATCGATTCGTCCTTTTGTTCAAGTGGCTTGGAGAGATCACGAAATCGCAGTCCCAATGTGTAGCCCTGTTTTACTCGAGAAACGTATCCCAACTCACTCATGGTCGCGAGTAAACCGTGCACCGTGGTTTTATTAAGCGCGACAGCTTCACTGACTTGCTGTAATGACATAGGCGCATTATGTAAAGAAAGCGCTTCTAGAATGGTAAAGCTTCGCTCAACGGATTGAATTCTTTTGGGTTCTTTGGACACGTTTTTACTCGGGTAACGGTGTAAGAAATGTGAAGGAACAAAGCCTGAGAATAGCTTCTCTTGTTAAATTAGAAAAGCCCAACGATCTGTCCATCGTTGGGCTTGTAAGTATTAGAAACTTTGGTGATTAACGTTCGCTAGGGTGTGTCCAAGCGAATTTCTCGAATGGCTTGTCTGGTTGAGTATGCGCTAGCGCATTGGTGAAGTTAGAAATCAGCTTCGCCGCTAATCCGGTTAATACCTCTAACGCTTGGCGCTGCGTGAAACCAGCATCCAAGAACGCTTGTAGTCTGTCGTCACCGATATGACCGCGGTTATCAAGTAACTCTTTAGTGAAATCATGCAAGGCTTGTAATTTTGCGTCTGGAATTGGTGTGCCTTCACGTAACGCTTCAATCACTTCGTCTGGCATTTTGCCGGCTTTCATCATCCATGTGTGACCAGGAATGCAGTAATGACACTTGTTTTCGAAGTTAGAGGTCATAAACACCACTTGTTGTTCAAGCGGACTGAGTGTGGTGTTTTTCATGAAGAGTTCAAACGTTTTGTTGTAAGCCTCGTACGTAGCAGGTGCTTCTGCGAGAACCGCATGAAGGTTAGGCAACATACCAAAGCCTTTCAGCGATTGTTCAACTAATGCTTTTGATTCTTCGGGTGCCGTTTCAGCTGTGTAGTAAGTGAATTCAGTCATGAGTTTTCTCTCCGTGAGATTTTTGCACTGTGTGCCTGACATTGAATGTAAGCGCGTTCGCTAAATCGAACTGCGTTATGTGGTTTATTATGGTTACCTAGACCTTAATATCAATTAGTTAACTTTTAGTAACCTAGTATTGAACTTGCTTTGAAGCTTGGGTTTGGTTGTTAAGTTATTAATTAACATAATTAAATTTTTTAAATCTGAATTTCCCTTTTCTCTAAGACGGGCTTTAAATTGGCCAGAATAAGCATAGTGTAAGACGCAAAAATGAGTAGGGATGTTGGAGCTATGGACGGAAACTTCTAACCAATATTGACGTAATTTGTTACATGTCACTGCCGGAAAGGGGGGATTTTTGCACGTATTTGCGGTGATTTGTCACGTAAATAACTGAGTGAGAACAAATATCATTCACCTAATGAGTGGTTACAATTACGTGCTAGAAAAAGGCGGTTTAACTTGGTTAATATTTAGTCAATCAAGGAGGTGTGTATGAGACGATTCGAGAACATACTTTTTGCTACGCAAGGACTGCCAGGGCACAGTGACGCACTGGGTCAAGCGATCAGAATTGCGGCCAACAATCGCGTTCCGGTATCAGGTTTAATTGCCTGTCCAGACTTTCCTACCGATCTCGCTCAGTATCAACAAAGCTACGAGCAATCTTTGCACGATTCGCTTCAGCAGAGTGTGAAAAAGTTACGTGAACAACACGACATTGCTGAAGAGCAAGTGCCGTTTCCGCTGCGAGTACAAAGCAGTGAACAACCAGCGGTTTGCATTATCCAACAAGCCATCACAAATCATAACGACCTGATCATTAAAGAGGCTGAGCCGCTCAGTGAAGGAGCGGAGGGTTTTAAAGCGATAGACATGACGCTATTGCGCAAGTGTCCTTGCCCGCTATGGCTTCACCGACCAATTTCTAAACCAAGAGACAAACGACGTATTGCCGTTGCCGTGGATCCGATGACGGTCAGCGACGAGCAACAAGCGCTTTCGCGCCGATTGTTGGAACTGTCTCGCTCGATTGCAGACACGTGCGACAGCCGATTGCACATTATCTCTTGCTGGGAACACTACTTGGAGAACTATCTAGATAACCATGTCTGGATCCAAGTAGAAGAGTCGCAGTTGGCCAATGAAGTGTCTCGGGCTAAAGCAAATCACGAACAAGCACTTCAACGTTTGATCGAGGACTCAGGTATCTCTGGTGAGATGGTGATTCATCATCTGCATGGTAAACCAGATGACCAAATTCCAGAATGTGTCGATGAAACAGAAATCGATGTTTTGGTCATGGGCACCTTAGCTCGAACCGGTATTTCAGGGTTTGTGATCGGTAATACTGCCGAGAACATTCTGCAATCGATCAACTGCTCTTTGGTGGCGATGAAGCCAGAGGGTTTCGTATCCCCAATTAAATAACCAGTCATTCGCGAATATTGAAAGGAGAAACACTGAGGTAAGCACGATCACGACAGACTGATGACTTCTCAATGGAGGATGGTATGAAAAAACTGTGTCCTATTTGCCAAACTGAAATGGTTGAACGCTCGAACATTCATGTGTGTCCGAGAAACGAAATCGGCGACTGTTCCTACGATGCACTTAACTTTGTGCATGAAGAGTCGGCTTACGTACTTAACCAAGCTAACACCTTTAGCGACTTGCGTTCCTACGTCGTCCCCGACAGCAAGTAGCTCGAACCATTGAGAATATAAGTCTATATTGAAATGGATGATCGTGACTTAAGTTTTCAGCGGTCTGCTTCAAAGCCTTCGCATTCTAGATAATCCGTTCACCTGTCTTGCTCGGATTGCCTTTCTAACACCCAAATCGACAATTTTGGTTGAAGCCTGAAGTATCAGGAGAGGGCGGTCTTTCCGTTGATTCTATGAGTCACCATCCAAGTGTGAACCTAACGAAATGGATGGCGATATTGAATAGCGTAATAGGGAATAAAAACACACAAGGCTCAAAAGATCGTTCGCTGGTTCTTATGATCTTTCCTTTGCTGCCGATGGTCATTTTCGTCTCGCTCATTAGTTGGTATGAGCCGGGAGGCGTAAGTTGGCAAGCGGCTTGGGTTCCGGGTTTAGATGTAAACCTGAGCTTCAAGTTGGATGGCTTGTCTTTCCTATTTGCATGTTTGATCAGCGGCATCGGTGCGCTTATCCAGATTTACGCACTGGCTTACCTGAAGGGGCATTCGTCTCGATTCTCTTTCCACCTGTATTTAACACTGTTCATGTTAGCCATGCTCGGAGTTGTCACGAGCGACAATATCCTGCTCCTTTTTGTGTTTTGGGAACTCACTACTATCACATCGTATCTTTTGATTGGCTTTAATCATGAGAAAGACAAATCCCGCAAGAATGCATTGCAATCTCTCATTGTCACTGGCGCTGGTGGCTTAGCGTTATTAGCAGGTCTGATACTGCTGGGTGAAATGGCTGGCAGCTATGAGATAAGTACCATCGTCGCGCAAAGTGCGCTGATTGCACAACATGAATGGATTTTGCCTTCGTTGATTCTGATCTTACTCGGTGCGTTTACTAAATCGGCGCAGTTTCCATTCCACTTCTGGTTACCCAATGCCATGGCAGCGCCAACGCCAGTGAGTGCCTATCTTCATTCTGCCACTATGGTGAAGGCTGGGGTGTACTTACTTGCCCGTGTGTCACCTATCTATTCACACAGCGAGATTTGGTTTTACATGCTCGGTATTTTTGGCGGTTTTACCGCGATATGGTGCGCGCTGCTGGCCCTAAAGCAAACCGATTTGAAGCTGATGCTGGCATACAGCACCAACGTCGCCTTAGGTAAATTGGTGCTATTGATAGGCATGGGGACTGAGTTAGCGATGATGGCCGCGCTGTTGTTTATCTTGGCGCACTCGTTCTACAAAGCAGCGCTGTTTATGGTGGTGGGTAATATCGATAAAGCGACAGGGACGCGTGATATTCGAATGTTGCATGGTTTGAAAGCAGTACTAATACTCAGTGTCACAGCCGCAATCCTTGCTGCCTCGTCTAAATCAGGTGTACCACCGCTACTCGGCTTCTTAAGTAAAGAGTACATGTACAAATCCGGTCTGGAAGTGAGTATCACCCTAACTACGATATTCCTTTTGGTTAACGTCACTATGGTTGCTTTGGCGCTGGCACTGATCGTTAAACCTTTCTTCGCGACGTATGAAGGTAACCCAACACCAGCCGAGAAAGTGGAAGCCAATAAAGGGTTATGGATGCCAGCAATGCTGCTCGCCATAGCCAGTGTGCTTGCTCCGTTATTTGGCTTAGGGTGGATCAACAACAACGTAGTTATTCCGGGTGTTTTGTCGAGCTTGCCTGACTCCGCACCAGAGGCTGCCAAACTGTGGCAGGGCGTGAATCTGCCGTTGGCGCTCAGCGCATTAACTTTGTTACTCGGTTTTGTTTTGTATCGAGTCTACCCGGGGCTGCTAGTGATTTGGCAACGTAAAGTACCCGTGTTGCCAACAGCAGAATCCGTTTTCGACAAAATCATGGCTAGCATGATGCGTTTGGCGAAATGGCAAACGCAGTTATTGCAGCAAAAGCGCTTAAGCCATTATGTGTTGTTGTTCTTTATCGTGCTGGCTGGATTGCTGTTGAGTAGCCCGTTAGTGATCCCACAAGCTCGCTTTGCTGCATTAGCAAACATTAGTTTCTACGAGATCAGCATTGCACTGCTTCTCATTGGGGCTGCCTTAGTCTGCACCTTTACCACGTCTCGTTTGCTGGCGGTCTCTTCCCTTGGCGTGGTGGGCTTTATGACCACCTTAGTCTTTATGCTTTACAGCGCACCAGATGTCGCGAAAACCTTATTGTTGGTTGAAACCTTGATGGTTGTATTTGTGGTGCTCTTGATACGCCACATCCCAGGTTTGTTGACGGTGCCGCAACATTATGTACGTCGAAGATTACTTCACGGGGCGATAGCAGGTGTGATTGGTATGTCGGTGACTGCGTTGTTGATAAACATCACCGCACAACCTTTAGATTCTACTCTGGCTGATTTCTTCGCAGAGAATAGCGTTCCCGGCGGGCATGGACGCAACATCGTCAACGTGATTTTGGTCGATTTCCGAGCCTTCGATACGTTAGGCGAGGTGATTGTGGTCGTGATGGCTGGTATCGCTGCGGTGAGTTTGTTGAAAACGCACTACCACAAGCGAAACCGTATCCGTTCCCTTATCTTTGCGACCACCGCACACATTGTTGCAGCACTGATGTTGGTGTTCTCACTTTACCTTTTGTTACGAGGTCACAACGAGCCGGGTGGTGGCTTTATTGGTGCGCTGATCGCTGTGATTGGTTTTGCGCTACTGATGTTTGCAGAATCGCCAAAGTATGTTCGTGACCGCTTGTATTACGCGCCATTTAGCATTGCTCTGTTTGGCATTTTCTTAAGCTTTGTGGCTGGCCTAATGAGCTTTGCCTTCAATTTGCCGTTCTTAACGGGTTTGTGGTGGAAAGACATTCTGCCACTTGGCACACCGCTAATATTCGATGTCGGCATCTACCTCGCCATTATTGGTGGTGTGATGGGGATGTTGCTGCGCGTGAATGAGGAGTTGGACTGATGGAAATACTATGGAGTCTCGTGGTCGGTGTGTTTGTCGCGGCTGGTGTCTATCTCATGCTTGAACGACACATCTTACGCTTACTATTCGGTTTGATCTTGTTGAGCAGTGCGGTGAACATCGCGATTTTCACTGCCGGACGTTTAACTCCCGGACTACCGCCATTGATCGAGGCGAATTCAGTGTTGCCACCAGTAGGTGCGGCAAACCCGCTTCCTCAAGCCTTAATTCTGACTGCCATTGTGATTGGCTTTGGCTTGTTGGTGTTCGCATTAATGCTGTTTTACCGTGCATATTCTGAAGCGGGCTCGGCAGATGTGGATGCGATGCGACATTCTGAGGAGGATGAATGACGACGATTTGGTTGACGTTACCCGTAGTTGTTTCACTTCTTACCGCTGTCGCTATCTTCTGCGCGAAGCGTAATAAAGCGCTGGTGGATGCAATAAGCGGCACAAGCGCATTGGCAACCTTGGTGCTTGCAGCATTGTTGACCCATGATGTCATCAACGGTGGACCACAAGCAGTAGCCTTTGGTCAATGGGCGGCACCATTTGGCATTGTTTTTGTGGCGGATTATCTTGCCGTCGCCATGGTGACAGTGACGGCCATTATTGGCGTAGTGAGCGTGTTCTACGCCATGGGCGATCTGCAAGAAAAAGCATCGTACGGCACGTTTCATGCGCTGATGCATGTCTTGTTGGCCGGCGTGTATGGTGCGTTTCTTACTGGCGACATTTTCAACCTCTATGTGTGGTTCGAGGTGATGTTGATAGCATCGTTTGGTTTGATGATTTTAGATGGATCAAAGCAACAAGTGGATGGAGCAGTGAAGTACGTGATGCTCAATCTAATCTCGACCTTGGTCTTCTTGCTCGCGATTGGCTTACTCTATGGCGCAACAGGGACTTTGAACCTCGCGGATTTACACGCCAAAGCCGCACTGATTCCGTCAGACACCAAAACCTTGCTCGCGGTACTGTTTCTATTCGCGTTTGCGATTAAAGCGGCGTTGTTCCCCGTTTTTGCTTGGCTGCCTGCTTCTTACCATACGTTGCCGAGCGCGGTTGTCGCACTATTCGCTGCGTTGCTCACCAAGGTCGGGGTGTACGCATTAATCCGAGTGTTCACCTTGATTTTCCCACTCTCAGAAAGCGGTTGGCAGCCGACTTTGATGTGGGTGGCAGGGCTTACGATGTTAACTGGCGTATTGGGGGCCGCGAGCCAGTACGACATTAAAAAGATTCTCTCTTTCCATATCATCAGCCAGATTGGTTACATGATCATGGGATTGGCGATCTACACGCCGCTTGCCATTGCGGGTGCGATTTTCTACATCGTGCACCACATCATAGTGAAAGCAAATCTATTCCTGATTGGCGGCTTTATCGAGCGTAAGTATGGCTCGGGCAACCTGGGGCAATTAGGCGGCGTATACAAAGCCATGCCTTGGCTCGCTTTCTTGTTTCTCATTCCTGCATTCTCTTTAGCGGGGTTTCCACCTTTGTCGGGCTTCTGGGGCAAGTTCCTTGTCATCAAATCTAGTTTGCAAACCGAGTTGTATTGGCTTGCAGGGGCGGCGCTCTTAGTTGGTCTGTTAACGGTGTTCTCGATGACCAAGATCTGGAACGAAGTGTTTTGGAAAAAGCCCCTACAAACACTGAAAGCACAGCCAATGAACAAGTACACAAAAGGATTATATTGCGTGCCAATAGCCACGTTGACCACCTTAAGTCTGATTATTGGTTTGGCAGCCGAGCCGTTTTATCAATTTGCAGAACTCGCCGCAGAGCAGCTGATTGAGCCCCAAACTTACGTAAAAGCGGTTCTTGGAGAGAGCGCGTTGGATGACATTGTAATAGCTGAGATGGCATTGAATGCGCCGGGAGGGAACCAATGATTTATCTGTTTTTAAACTTGTTTCTCGCTTTGGCTTGGATGCTGCTAAACGGCAACTATACAGGCACGAATTTCATTCTTGGTTTTGTGGTCGGCTTTTTGGCATTGCGACTCAGTCAACCGTTTGGGTTGAAAACCAGTTACTTCCGACGCTTTCGTGCTTTGGTCGGCCTGTTTCTTTTCTTCTGTTATGAGATGGTGATATCGGTAGCCAGAGTCGTCTGGGATGTGGTCACGCCAACCCATTTGAGTGACCCAGATATTGTTTATGTGCCGTTAGATGTTGAGTCAGATTTAGAGATCTCTTTGCTCGCTAACATGGTTTCACTTACTCCAGGAAGCTTGAGCCTAGATGTCACGCCAGATAAGAAGCACATGGTTGTGCACGCGATGTTTGCACCCGAGCATGAAAAGGTAATTCGAGAAATCAAAGACGGCTTAGAGAAACGGATTTTGGAGGTGACGCGTGGCTGATGGATTACAGGTAGGTAGTTGGTTACAGATGAGCATCACGTTCGCTTATATTGGTTTGTTGCTCAGTGTCGTGATGGCATTCATTCGCTTGGTTCTTGGTCCAACTTTGGCCGATAGAGTGATAGCGCTTGATCTGATTTCATTTGTGACAGTGGGCTTTATTGCCGTTTATACCTTAGATAGTGGACAACAATCCTTGTTGGATATTGCTATCACGCTCGGTCTAGTGGCCTTCCTCGGGACGATTGCGTTTGCAAGGCTGATCTTCAAAAGAAAAGGAGAGGTGTAATGGACATTATTGTAGGGATTTTACTCTGTCTCGGAACCTTGTTTACGCTCATCGCGAGTCTTGGGATCTTACGAATGCCTGACCTTTACACGCGAATGCACGCCGCAACCAAAGCCGGCACGGTGGGCTTAGCTTCGCTGTTATTGGCAGTGGCGATAGCGATACCGGATATCACGGTAATTTCTCGAGTGATTGGCACAATGTTGTTTATCTTTATCACCGCCCCGGTAGCGGCACACTTGCTGGGTAAGGCGACGCAAGAAAGTGGTTATCAAATCTGGAGAAATAAAAAGAAATAGGGCTTATGTGGCTTGTGGTAGAAACAAAAACGCCGCTAAATCAGCGGCGTTTCTATATAGGTAATTGTCTTATCTACTTGTAGCTGAGCTCGGTCGCTTTGCCTTTGAAGATTCGATACACCATAAAGGTGTAAAGCAAAATCATCGGCATAACGATCATTACGCCGTAGCCTACAATCATTAACGTCGCAGGTGAGGAGGCGGCTTCTTGTGCGGTCATTAATCCCGGCACAACTTCTGGGAAGAAGCTATACGCAAGACCGAGAAAGCTCAACGCGAAAATGACGGTGACACCAAAGAAAGGCCAGCGCACACCCAGATCATTCACCATTGGAACCTGACGCAAATAGCGATCAACGAGGAAGATGGTCGCCAACACAATTAACGGAACTGGAGCAAGCAACAAGACTTCTGGGAAGCTGAACCAACGCAGGGCAACTTGTTGATTTACAATTGGGTTTACAACGCTCACGACTAAGATTCCTAAGGCTGCTAACCAACCAGCACGGCGAGACCAACGTGCTGAACGTATTTGCAAATCACCTTCCGTTTTCAGTACCAACCATGCGCCGCCGATGTAAACATACGCCGCCGTTACACAAAGTGCGCTTAACCATGCAAAGCCAAATGCTTCGGTTGATTGCTCAAACCCCATGATGTAACGACCCACCATGTAACCCTGGGTTAGTGCGGTGATTAGCGAGCCAATTCTGAAGCACCAATCCCAATGAGGTTTATGATCCGAGTTCGCTTTGGCGCGGAAGTCGAACGCCACGCCACGCATGATCAGTGCGATAAGCATGATGGCAGTAGGCATGTAAAGCTCCGTCAAAATCAAGCTATGTGCAGTAGGAAAGGCAATCAGCAGAATACCAACGGCTAACACCAACCACGTTTCATTCGCGTCCCAGAAAGGGCCGATAGACGCTATCATTCGGTCACGTTGCGCTTCATTATCACTTGGCAACAGGATACCGACACCAAGGTCGTAGCCGTCGAGCACGGCATACATAAAGACCGAGAAGCCAAGCAGCAGAAGATAAATTTCTGGTAGATAGTCGAGCATGATTAGGCCTCTTGTTGTGTCAGTGGGACTTCATGGGCTGCAACGTCTTTGCGCGCCAAATAGAACAGGGTATGGATGTACGCAACCAGCAATGCCGCGTAAATGGCTAAGTACATAATGAGCGAAGTCATCACACTACTGCTCGCAACCGTGGTGACGGCTTCTGATGTACGCAATACACCGCTGACTAACCAAGGCTGTCGGCCAATCTCAGTAACATACCAACCCGCAAGTGTGGCTATCCAACCAGAGAACGTCATGGCTAATACTGTGTACAGGTAAGGTTTGGGTAGCGCTTTTTTGCGTGCTAGCTTCACCGCGCCGTACCAGCTAACCAGCAGCATAAGAACTCCCACACCAACCATCACGCGGAAACCAAAGAACAAGGGCTTCACTGGCGGGTGATCAGGTACAAATTCGTTAAGTCCTTGGATTTCCCCGTCTAAGTCATGCGTAAGAATCAAACTCGCCAACTTCGGAATGCCCACTTCAAAATCATTGCTGCGAGTTTCTTCATTTGGCATCGCAAACAGAAGAAGAGGCGCGCCTTGCTCGGTCTCCCACACGCCTTCCATCGCTGCGATTTTTGCAGGTTGATGTTCAAGCGTGTTTAACCCGTGCAGGTCACCGACAAAGATTTGTACTGGGATGAATCCAGCCGCCGCGAACAACGCGACTTTTAAGCCAAGTTTGGCTGAGCGGTGATCTGGCTTTTTCATTATTTGATAAGCCGAGATACCCGCAATCAAGAAGCTGGCAGTCAGCGCCGATGCTAATAGCGTGTGTAAAAGCCGGTAAGGTAAAGAAGGATTGAAAATGACTTCCTTCCAACTGGTTACATGCACAATACCGTCAATCGCTTCATAGCCACTTGGTGTGTGCATCCAACTGTTAAGCACCAGAATCCAAAATGCGGACATACTTGTCCCAACTGCAACCAGAACGGTTGCGAGAGTATGAACCCATTCCGGTACTCGTCCTCGTCCAAAAAGCATCACACCAAGGAAGGTGGCTTCCATAAAGAAGGCAGTCATCACTTCGTATCCGAGCAATGGTCCTGCAACGTTTCCGACTCGCTCCATAAAGCCTGGCCAGTTGGTACCAAACTGGAAACTCATCGTAATGCCGGATACCACACCTAAGGCGAAAGTAAGAGCGAATATCTTGACCCAGAAGTAATAAACATCGAGCCATACGGGAGCTTGTGTGCGGTTATATCGCCACTTGAAAAACACCAACATCCACGCCAACGCGATGGTGATGGTCGGGAAGAGAATATGAAAGCTGATATTGGCCGCGAACTGGATCCGCGACAGCATGAGGGTATCTAACATCTCGGTTCCTCAAAAACGTGCCGTGCTAAAAATCGTGTCTATCTGTAATTTAGTTACGAAAAATTGGGCAGTTTGGATTCATGTATCGAGAAATACAGGTGATTCTGTTTTCTTCTAACCATGATTTATATCAACTAAGACAAAGAAAGGAGTGTGGGAAATTGTCTCAAAATGCCGCTAATAGTCGCGAGAAGTGAGTAAAAGAAAGCAAATGTAACTGAAGTTGCATGAATTAAGATTAGTTCGAATTATCCTTATGATGGTTTCGATAATTCTGAAATAAAATTACAGAAACAGTGTTTTTAGTAAGGATATTCGCGTTCGTTGCTTTGGATGTTCGATTTTGGTTTATCAGACAAAAAAACGGCGCGGAATTGGAGTCATCCGCGCGAGTCAATGACTGCTAGATACATAAGAGTGCTTGGCTAATCACTCGGAGATCTTGAAAGACACAACAATCGAGTAGAACGTTAGCGTTTTCGCCAACCATTCCATTCTTTTGTGACTACGTTTAATTCTCCATTAATTAATGGCTAAATAATGCACTTAAGTGCATATTTTAGTTCCAACGTAAAAGTGTTCTATTATTTGTCTTGCTCTAAAAAAGAAGGGACAAGCAACAAAAAAGGACAAGCGTTAACTTGTCCTTGAAAATTATTAATTGAAATTGTCTAGAGCGCTTTCACTACAGCTTTTCGAGTTTTGGTAACTGGTAGTGTTTCATCTTCTCCACATCTGGCACGTAAGCTCGAAGCTGTGCGCGCCATCCATCTACTGGTGTTTTCGCGTAGTTCACGCCTTTTTCGTCTGCGATGGCATGACATTGTTCCCCACCAAAAATGATCGTAAAGCTGCCGTCTTCGTTACTCTTAAAGTCTTTACGGTTTGTGCTCACAATATTGTGGTCGTTTGTCATCAAGTAGTTATCTGAGTTGTACATGGTCAGCGAGCTGAAGGCTTTCGCCGGAACATGGTCAAACGTTGCGGTGTAACATTCATTCGCCTTGGTGTTTTCAGGCGCCCAAGAAGCATACATTGCCGTCGATTCTGGGCTCAAACCCCAAGAGCCAGCAATGGTGTACGTCCATTTCTCCCAATTAGACACATCATGAATATCGAATTGCACCGTGTCGTACATGTCAGGTAACTTACCCCATTCTTTAAGTAGGGCAGAACGCAGCTCAGCGATGTCTTCCTCTTTGGTGTCAGTGGCATATGGAACGGCTGAGTTTGACTCAATCTTCATCTTGGGTTGAATTTCGTTCTTGATGTACGCCAAGTCATCGGCTGTTGCGTCTGTTCCTACACGAACGCCAATAAACACGTAGTCGGTCTCAATATCACCCGCTTTGTATTCATACACACCCGGTGTCCAAGTGTACTGAACAAAAGTATGGTTTTGGTCTTGGATGTGAAGGGAGACAAAACGATCACCCATGTCTGGGATTTCAATCTTGAAGCCTTTACGCGCATCAATAACGGCAAGGGAATAGACGTTGTCGACATTCGGCGTGACTACCCAAGTATCACCCGCTTGAGATAGGCCAGGGAAGTGGATGAACTGGTTCAACTCACCACGGCTTAGCATCTTTTGTGCGAACAAATCAGCTTCTTTGCGCTGGTACTCCATTGCTGTCATGCCGTAATCAAGCGGATTTACTGCCCAGTTAGAGGAATCAATGCTGTCGATCACTTGTTGTGTCGTTGGCAAATCAGCAGCAAAAGCAGCCGAAGAAATCAGAGCCATGGTCAGTGCTAATGACGTCTTTTTCATAATAGGACCTTTCAGGGTTAAGGAAGCGTTGACCCCATATTAGGCAGAACAAGATATGTTCAGAAGTGAAGCTGTTGAATGTTAGAAATTAACTGTATTAATATCTAACACAAAGAGTGATGAAAGAGACGGCGTATGTTTGACTACAACCTACTCAAAGTATTACGAGTGCTGCTCGAAACCAGAAATACTAAGCAGGCAGCAGAACGTTTGAACCTTAGTCAATCGGCGGTAAGCCACGCGCTCAGCCGATTAAGGGAAACCTTTGATGACGCATTGTTCGTCCGTGAGCGTTACGGATTAGTACCGACAGAGCGTTGTTACGAATTAGAGCGCCGTCTTCCTGAATTGGTCGAGCAGATTGATGGACTATTAGCCTTAGAAGCGGCATTTGATCCTTCTAAATACCAAGGAAAGGTCTCTATCAGTTTGACCAATGCGCTGACGAATGCAATTGGCGTGGATCTGTTCTCCACATTGCGAGAGAAGGCTCCAAACGCAAGATTTGAGATTATGGATTGGCGTTCACAAGTAGAATCGGCTTTGTTATCTCGAAAAATCCACGTCGCTTTGGATTACGGCCCAGAAGGGTATTCCAAACAGATCAAACAAGAGTTGATGCCCAAGAACCACTTCATGTTTTGTGTCAGGCAAGGGCATCCGCTCACTCAACTTGATGTTGTTACCATTCATGATTTAGCTAAGTATCCAATGGTGTTGATTCGTACCCCGGATTGGCAAACAAGACACGAAACGGCAGAACAGACCATGTTAAAAGCCGGTCATGTTCCGGATATTTTGTTGAAATCGGATTCGCCGGAGGTTAACTTTAATGCCATCCGACATTCTGATGCCTTCTTCCCAGTCGCCAGTGTCATGACGACACTTCCAGACGATATCGTCGCTATTCATCCTAACGTTACTTCCAGCACAGGCTTACCCAAGCAAAATATGGATGTGTACGCTTATTACCTCTATCAAACTCAAGATACCCCATTGATTAACTGGCTTCTTTCAGAGATCAAAATTCTTCTACAACACCGATTCGAGAATAACCAAAGACCGACATAAAAGGGCGGAAGGCGATCATTACGCTTCAACAATCGAGGTCTACATGAACAACCTAATCGTATTTACAGGTGGCCCAGGTGCGGGCAAAACCTCTGTAATAGAAAAATTGATTGAGCTTGGTTACGCTTGCGCGCCAGAAGTGGGGCGCAAAGTGATTAAACAGCAAGTTGCTCTGGATGGTGATGCTTTACCGTGGAAAGACAAAATAGCTTTTCGTGATGAGATGGTGCGTGAAGAGAAAAACCACCATCAAGCCTTCGAACAACTCAATAAGCTTGTCTTCTTTGACCGCTGTATTGTGGATTCATACGGTTATAGCCAATTAGAAAACTTACCCATTCCACAAGCATTAATGGATGCGTGTCAGCGTATCCGTTACGCCAACCCTGTCTTTATCTTTCCGCCTTGGGAAGCCATTTTTGCTAATGATGAAGAGAGAAAACAAGACTTTGCGGAAGCCGTAAGAACGTATCAAGCCATGGTAGCGGCATATCATCAATATGGTTATGAGTTGATAGAAGTGCCGACGATGAGTATCGAACAACGTGTGGATTTTATTTTCGAACGCTTAAAAGATCGGCAGTTGATATAGAATTCATAGAAGTTGCGAGTAGTAGAGTGAACTAAACCGTGATCACGCAATCATAGAGAGGGTAAGAGGAATTTACCCTTTTTTACAGTAAGGTTTATTTAAGCAAAATAGGCGCTTAGCGAGACTAGAAAAGCTTAGAAACAAAGTTCTCAAATACGCAATGTTTAAATTTTGAGATTCAGATGTTATAACATAACAATTACTGTTTCCGATTATCCCAAGTACTATGAAGTTTGTTCGTTATTCACTCATTGCTGTCGCTGCTACCGCATTCTCTCTTGCAGCCTATCTCACCTATCAAGCAGAAACGAAACCAGAAGAAATCACCATTGAGGTCACGCCTTATTCCGAGCTAGAGAGCGCTCACGTACACGAGGCTCAGACAGACGACACGGCACCAAACGCCGAACTGGCAACACAAGATCACGACAACATTGCACGTATTCACTACTTCGTTAAAGTAGGTGACACACTCAGCACGATCTTCTCCTCATGGGGCGTCCCATACGAAACCACGCAAAAGCTTCTTGAAGCCGATTTAACTTCCTTGAAACTAGATACCATCAAACCAGGTGACCACCTTGAGTTTGTGGTAGATAGAGACACCAAGACGCTGCAACAAGTAATCTTCCACGAAAGCCTTGTCGAACGTTCGATTTACACGCAGAACGACGATGGCACATTCGCTTATGACTTTGTTGAAGAGCCTGGAGAATGGCGTGAGGAAATGTACTCCGGTGAAATCAACGGCAGTTTCTCATCTTCTGCGCACCGACAAGGATTAACTACTACCCAGATTGCCAACATTACGCGCGTGCTTCGTGACAAAGTGAATTTTGCGCGCGAGCTGCGAGCTGGTGATAGCTTTCATGTATTGGTGCGTCGTCAGTACGTGGATGACCACTTAACCGGCAATACCGAAGTGCAGGGCATTGCTATCAAGATGCGTGGTAAAGACGTAGAAGCGTTTTTAGCTGAAGATGGTCGCTTTTATGACCGTGATGGAAACAGCTTAGAGCAAGCCTTTAACCGTTATCCAATCGACAAACAATTCCGACGTATTACGTCTCCGTTTAACCCGAACCGAAGACACCCTGTAACGGGCCGCATTCAACCGCATAACGGTACCGATTTCGCGACGCCTGTGGGTTCGCCAGTTTACTCAACGGGTGATGGCAAAGTGATTGCTGTTCGTAACCACCCTTACGCAGGTAAATACTTGGTGATTGAGCACAACAGTGTGTACAAAACTCGTTACTTGCACTTGAGCCGTTTCTTAGTCAAGAAAGGCGACCACGTTAAGCGTGGACAAAAGATTGCGCTTTCGGGAGCGACAGGTCGTCTAACAGGCCCACACTTGCACTTCGAAGTACTGGTGCGCAACCGTGCAGTGGATTCGATGACAGCCGATTTGCCGTTGGCGAGTTCGATTCCAAACAAAGACAAACCTGCGTTCCTAGCACGAGTTTCTGAGTTTGATGACATGGTTGCTACCGAGCAGAATGCGAGTAACTCATCAGCAAACGAGGGTAAAAAGGCCTCTTAGGCTCTTTGCATAGTTCAATGAACAAAGGCAGGCTTCGGCTTGCCTTTGTGTTTTAAGAGCCATGTGTTTTATGGACCATGTTGTTTTATGGACTGGGCTATTTTAAGCAGCATGTTGGTTTAGGGAGATTAGACAGACATTCACCACCTCAAACGCTATCTTGGTTGCGCTATGTGATACAGTTCGATTCGCATTCCTGCTGAAATTGACCAAAATACAAGTAGTAACGAGTGGAGGGTGAATGCAAATACCAATTCTAGGCTTTGACCATAAGAAATCGAATCAAGCAGAGATTGAAATCTTCGATCTAGAAAGCTTGTATGGCCAAGAGTACGAAAGCCATTCACCTCAAAAACCGCATCGCATTACCTTCTTTATGATGGTTTACATCGAAAAAGGCAGTGGCATGCACATGGTGGATTTTAAGCAGTATCCGTTTGAATCTGGCAGCATCCTCTTTGTTCGTCGCGAGCAGGTGCAAGCTTTCGATTTGTCCAACAAACCCTCCGGCAAAGTGATCATTTTCACCCAAGCGTTTTTAGACCAAGTGCATGCCAACATGCGTTTACCTAACTACACTCCAACGCATTTAAACCAAGCTCGTTCGCCAGTATTGAGCTTAGACGAAGCCACCTGCCAGAGTGCCAAACTGCTTATTGGCGAGGTTATCAAGGAAATTGAAAGTCAGCATTCCGACCCATTGATCGTCATGTATCTTTTCTCTTCTTTCGCTCTAATGCTGCATCGCCTAAGACCTGAAGAGAGGCACGATAAGTTAACCAAAGAGCAGAGCTACAAGCTTGCACGTTTCTTTGATTTGCTCCAGGCGAATTATGAACATATTCGTGATGCGAACTGGTATGCGGGGCAGATGGGATCAACGTACAAAACGTTAAATGTTATTTGCAAGCTGGCAACGAACTTAACCGCGAAACAAATGATCGACGCGTTTGTCACAATAGAGATTAAGCGCCGCTTGGTGGTGAGTAACGTTACGACGCAACAGTTAGCTTTTGACTTTGGTTTTGAAGATGCGAGTAATTTCGTTCGATACTTTAAAAATCAAACTGATATGACACCAAGCCAATTCCAGAAGCTGTACGCCGAACCACAGTTATGATGTTGAGTATGAACGCCTTTTTGTGTTCATGTTCGATATTGACCATTTTCCGACGCACATCCACACAGACGAGTCTTTGATTCATTCCTATTATTGTTCTCAAGCCAACAAGAGGAAAATAATATGAACAAATTGACTCGCTTTTTCGCTAGCTCTGTTATCGCATCCACCGTTTTTGCTAGTGCTTCTTTCGCTGTTAATGCCGATGAATTGTCGAATCGTGATAAAGCCGTCGCGGTTATCTCAAGCATTGAAACTGGTGACCAAAACGCGATTTCATACATCAACCCAAACAAGTACATTCAGCATAATCTTGCGGTTGCAGATGGTTTAGCGGGCTTTGGCGAAGTAATGAAGATGCTGCCAGAGGGCAGTGCTAAAGCGAAAGTGATTCGTACCATTCAAGATGGCGAATACGTGGCATTGCACACGGAATACGACTTTTTCGGACCAAAAGCGGGCTTTGATATTTTCCGTTTTGAAGATGGTTTGATCGTCGAGCACTGGGATAACTTACAAGACGTGGCGAAACCTAATCCAAGTGGTCGCACTCAATTTGACGGTGCAACAGAAATCACAGATATAAACAAAACAGATGAGAACAAAGCGATAGTCTTTGATTTTGTACAAACCATTCTGATGAAAGGGGACATGTCTCAGATCAGTAAGTTCATCGGTGATAAAGACAGTGACTATATCCAACACAACGTTGCGGTGGCCGACGGTTTGAGTGGTTTGGGTGTTGCACTTAAACAATTAGCGGAAGCGGGCATGCCGATGGTATACAGCAAGAACCATTTGATTATCGGTGAAGGGAACTTCGTGCTATCAGTGAGTGAAGGACAGTTCATGAACCAACATGTCGCGTTCTATGACTTATTCCGTGTCGACAATGGCAAAATTGTAGAGCATTGGGACACGATTGAAGCGATTCCACCGAAGTCAGAGTGGAAGAACGGCAATGGCAAGTTCGGCTTTAAATAACATCTAACGACAACATTCACGAAAAAGAGAGTCACATTGTGGGCTCTCTTTTTTCGTTTTAGCGAGTTATATACCCAATAATAGTTCGAAAATAAATCAATGTGATACAGGTGTAAAATAAAAACAACTTAACTTTGGCTTTTATTTGTACAGAAATTAACGACATTAAGTGATAACTGGATTATTAAGGCCTTTATGAAATATGAATAGAATTAAGGCTCTAATTTTTCTCTTTCGTATTTTTGTTGTGGCGCATGAAAAATGTGTGACTTTAATTCCAAATAATATTTTGAAAATCGACTTATTTGATTTTCTTAACTTTTACATCCCTGTCATTTGTGTTGGTTATTAAATTGGTTTAATTATATCCTCCACTTATTTATTGTGCGAAAAATACTACAGCAAAAACAGTTAAGTTAATGTTTTTCATGTTTTATTTAACCAAGTTTTAGTTCTTTGTGTTGAATGTGAAACGAGGCTTTTGTTGCTAACTTGCTGTTAGAACTCTAGAAATTGCTGTCTTTTTTCTCAAAATAACGCCTTTCTTTTGATTGTGACAAAGCTACTATGAATTAAATTAAAATAAGCTAATTAAGTTTATTCTTTAACATGAATTTAAACTTGGTTGATATAATAATTAGCTTTATAAAATGGAGTGGTTATTCGCTATGAAAGATAAAGTTTGATATTTATCCCAGAAGTAAGAAGGAATTTTTGCCTTGGTTATTTTTATTTATAAATTAAGTGTGCTTGCAAAAAATAATTGAATCGTTAATTGCAGGTCTTTTGTGCAGTACCTAAATAATTAATATAAGACTAAGGACTTAATTATGTATCTAAGAAAGAGCAGTGCTACGCAGACAAACTCCATTGGTTATCGCACGTTAGGGTTAACAATGCTTTGTTCTGGTTTATTGTTGAATCCGATTTCACAAGCCATGGGGCTTTGTTGCGTAATTCGATGGAACTAAATCAAGAAACTACGATCTGAGCGGCTACGCCCATCAATCGTCGTAGCCTCATGCCTAAACCTCGTTACAAAACAACTAACTGGAAGCAGTACAATAAATCCTTAATCAACCGTGGTTCTCTGACCTTTTGGATTGATGAGGAAGCGATAGCTGAGTGGAAGCAAAACAAACAAGGCAAGCGTGGTAGACCTCGCCGATTCAGCGACTTAGCCATTACTACCGCACTGATGGTGAAACGCGTTTTCTCTATGCCCTTGAGAGCGCTGCAAGGTTTTCTAGACTCCGTATTTAAGCTGGCTAACATCCCGCTTGTTTGCCCGCACTACACCTGTATAAGCCGCCGAGCTAAGGAAGTTGAAGTTTCATTTAAAACCAAAACCAGAGGAGCAATACAACATCTGGCCATTGATGCCACTGGCCTCAAGGTTTATGGCGAAGGTGAATGGAAGGTCAAGAAGCATGGAACTGATGGGAAGCGAAGAGTCTGGCGTAAGCTGCATATCGCGGTAGATACAAGCACCCACGAAATAGTCGCAGCAGAGCTGAGCTTATCTAACGTAACTGATGCCGAAGTGCTCCCCAACTTACTCAAGCAAACACGTCGTAAAATCATTGAGATATCAGGCGATGGCGCTTATGACACAAGGAATTGCCATGATGCCATACGGATCAAGCGAGCTGTTCCGCTCATCCCGCCAAGAGAAGGAGCAGCCTTCTGGGAACAAGGGCATCCTCGTAACTTAGCGGTAGGTTGCCAGAAGCTCTACGGCTCCAACAAGAAGTGGAAAAAGCGGTATGGCTATCATAAGCGCTCTCTGTCAGAGACCGCAATGTACCGAGTAAAACAGTTGCTAGGTGGGAAATTAAGTCTAAGAAATTACAACGCTCAGGTTGGCGAGACTTACGCCATGATCAAAGCACTGAACAAACTTACAGGGCTTGGTATGCCTGAAACTCAGTATATTGTATAACAGTCGCTCAACTTTAGGAGGTTTGGTTTCTCGTCTGAATTACGCAACAAAGCCAAGCCATGGCGGCGGAGTTCAGCACCGATGCGGTTGCACAATCAGAAAGCGAATACTGGAGCACTTACAAGTTAGACATCAAAAACACTGGCTCAGACAGCGCAGACATGCGTGAGGCGGTGATTGAGTTCGTACTGCCTGTCGCAATTAACGACATTGGTTGGGCATCAAATCACCTTTCATACCCATCATGGGAGATCGCTCATACAACACAAGCTGACGGCGTGTTGAACGCTGTAACACTTAAATTCCCAGCAGGATCTTGGGTAGACAGTGAGTTGGCATCTGGTGAGTCGGCGGCGTTAACCATCTCTTTTGGCGGCGAACTGAAAGATCTCAATGCGTTTGAGAATTCCGTGGTGGTGAAAGTCGATGGTGAAGTTGTTCCTCCACCAGAGTTCTCATTGGATATCTTAGCGCCGGCACAAAACTCTGTGGTTTACACTGGCTCGAATGTAGACATCATCACGAGCGTAGAGGGTGAAGGTGCAAGCAAGCTAGAGTTCTGGGTCAACAATACTAAGCTGGCAGAACAACCTGTAGTAGACGGAACGACCGAGTATCAACAAGCTTGGCTACCAGCGGAAATTGGCGCCGCTTCAATTGCTGTCATGGCGTTCAACGAGAGTGGCGAAAAGCTGACTGAACAATCGGTACAAGTCACGGTTGAATCAGAATCTACCGCGCCGAACCCTCCTGTGATTGAGTTTATCTCGCCAGATTCAGGCTCTTCTCACCAAAAAGGTGACACGATTTCGATCTCAGCTAATGTTACCGATGTGGATGATGACTTAGCGACGGTTAAGTTCTTCGCTAACGATGCTGAAGTATGTCAGTTAGACGCGAAAACTACACAAGATTTCTCTTGTGATTGGACTGCACAAACAGCGGGTTCAGCAACGCTTCGCGCAGAAGCTCAAGATGACGAACAACATGTTACTCGCAAGAGCCTAACCATTACTGTGACAGACACGAGCACCAGCTGTGGCGATGTTCCTCAATATGAAGATGGCGTGCCATACAAGGTGGGTGATGAAGTTACCAATATCGGCAACATCTATTCATGTACCGTAGCAGGTTGGTGTGGAAACCCAGTTTGGACGCCTGGGACAGGTCACCCAGATTATCCAGATGCGTGGAAAGACGCGTGGGACGAAGTAGGGCAATGTGATCCGAACCCAGTTCCAGTGGTGGATGTTCAATCTCCTCGAGATGGACAAAAAATTGCACCAAACCAAGCATTTGATGTGATTGTCGATGCGACTGACGATACTGAAGTTGCTCGCGTTGATGTTCAGTTGAATGGTCAAGTGGTGGCAACATCAAGCACTCCATCACAAGGCGATACCTACACCATTACAGTTCCTGCACAAGACGAAGGCCAATACACGCTAACCGTCGTCGCTTACGATGACCAAGGCGCAAGTGCAGAAGCCGCACCAATTTCTCTGGCGATCACCGATAAAGACTTGGTGGTTTCGCTGTCTTCTCCTGTTGATGGTTCGAGCTACTTTGAAGGTCGAGCAATTTCAATCAAAGCCGACGCGAAGAGCTACGAAGGTGATATTACTTCAGTAAGCTTTATTGCAAATGGTAATGAGCTATTCAAAGACACCGAAGCACCATACGAATACGAATGGCTAGGTGCACAGAAGGGCGCTTACGCGATCACGGCTAAAGCGGTAAACACAGCAAGCCAAGAACAAACTTCGGCAACGTCTAACATTACGGTGAAAGAAAGCACTGGCGGTGGTGGTTTAGTTGATAACCCAGATCGCTCTATCAGTTACCTAACATCTTGGGGTTTGAATGACTACGAGCAGTTGTTCAATTCAGAGGGTGACGGTTACCTATTGTCATTTGGTAAGTGGGACGCGAGCGGCAACATTACGATCTCTGATGGCATGCTAACGCCACCAGATTACAATCCGGATTGGATGCCAACGCAGTACCTAGCTTGGTCAACACTTAAGCATGACAATGAAAATGTAACCATGATGGTGGCGTTTGGTGGTCAAACGTACGAAAGCATTTGGTCAGCGATCAGCACGCCACAAAGCCGTGAAGCGGTCGCGACTGGATTGGTTGATTTGGTACATACGCCATTCCCTGTGTACAAAAAGAATCTGACACCAGAAGAGATGGAAGGTGAATGTCTTGCATCAAAACCTGATGGTAGCTGTGATTACAGTAAATACCAGTTAGCAGGCTACGTGCACATTGACGGTCTAGATTTTGACTTCGAGAAAGCCGCTCGAATCACAGACAAAGAGAACCAAGATCTGACTGCTCTGATCAAACTGATCCGTGAGAAAGTAGGCAATACGAAGGTTCTGTCTTTGACGACTTACCATGTAGGTGCAGACCCAGTTGAGTGTATGGATGCGAGTGTGTTCGAAAATTGTTCTTACATTGAACCATCAGGCCGTTCGTCTCACCACGGTGAAGTGATCGATTTGCTGAAAGCAACCAAGAACGACTTCGATTTCTTCAACGTAATGACGTATGACGCAGGTCGAAACTTCCTCTACGACGTCGCGATGGCGAACTATGCTGAATATATTGGAGACAAGTCGAAGATTGTTTTAGGTAACACGATCAACAGCCAATGGGCGCCAGGTGGCAACTTTGTTGAAACGCGTCAAAACAACCTAGACCGTGCTAAGTGGCAGAAAGATAACGGTTACGGTGGTTTCTTTATGTGGACGTTAGGTTCAAACAACCAAGGTTTGAGCATGGCAGAACAAGTTGACTACTTTAACGACATGATCAGTGTAAGCAAGTAGTTCTCACCTCATCTTGTAATCTACTTGAACGACGGAAGGCTCTCATGCCTTCCGTTATTTCTTCAATCTTCATCATGGGAACGCCTCTCGCTCGCCGTATTCCCATGCAAATTCCAATTGAAATTCAGTGGTGACAATATGTCAAAACTAGATTCTGGTCAGCACCAGAAAGCGATTCCGCACGCCCAAAATAAGGCATTCAAACCTAAAAATGACTCACCCCAACGCCAAAGTAATACGTCACAACACTATGACGCGTTTAGTAAATGGTTACATTGGATAATGGCGGTGATCATCATCTACGCCACCATTGCTGGTTATGGCATGTTGTTTGTGATGGATATGCCGCAACTGTTTCATGTGTTGTCGACGCTCAACATGTCATTCGCGACCATTGCATCCGTGTTGTTAATCGTACGTTGGGGGTGGTCATTCTTTCGAAAGACACCAGAGCTACCAAGCACGATACCTAGTACGCAGAAAAGCATTGCTAAATTGGCCCATGGCACCATCTATCTTGTGATGTTTGTTGTCTTTGTCAGTGGCTTTTTGATGCTTAAGCATGAGTACCCATTCTTTTGGCTGTTTGCCATTCCAAACCCAATTTCTAATGCCGAAGTGAATGAGTTTTTCTTTATGGTTCATCGAGTTGGTTGTGCCACATTAGCGACGCTGGTGGCGTTGCACGTTGCGGCGGCATTGAAACACCACTTCGTGAGTAAGAATGATGTGTTAAGAAGCA
Source organism: Vibrio sp. K4 (assembly GCF_051122595.1). Classification (NCBI taxonomy): domain Bacteria; kingdom Pseudomonadati; phylum Pseudomonadota; class Gammaproteobacteria; order Vibrionales; family Vibrionaceae; genus Vibrio; species Vibrio sp. K4. The sequence continues at coordinate 1,892,538 of NZ_CP178578.1, read as the reverse complement.
TGGCGTTGAGTACATCCAAGCAAAATTGATAGCAGGGAAACGGGCGCTTTAAAGCACATTAAAAAAAGCGCGTAAACCAAAAGAAAAAAGGCTTGGTGAGCCTCCAAGCCTTTGTTTCGCGTTATCAAGCCGTTTTGGACTAAATAACTACTTTTTAAAGGTGAGATTCAGAGTGAGTGGAACTCGGTCTGAAATCTTAATACCACCAACCGTTGCTGCTAGGTTCGTTAAGTTTTCAGTTGGGATACCAAAATCTGACGCGCCAATAATGACAGGCGTACTTGAGCTAACCATCACAGTATCGCCAGCATTGAGTACCACAACAGGGAATTCTACCGACTTGGTCTTACCAAAAAGCGTCACTTCAGCAGGTACTTTAAGCTTGTGAGAGCCTTCGCCTAGTGTCGACCAATCGACTTTACCGACAACTTTTACAGGGGCATGTTTTGCCGATTCGAAGAAGATTTCGTTGAGTCGCGTATTACGGATTGGAATGCCTGTTTCAATGCTGTTTAGGTCGATAGACACATCAAATTGTCCTTCGCTGTTAAGCGTGCCTTTGAGGGCATCGATGGTCGCGGGTTCAACAACAAACTGATTTTTGATGGTAGCAAAGCTGACTGAGGAGAATTTTGAATCTAGCGTGTAGTTATCAGCAGCGAACGATGCACCTGAAAATAGCGCAAGCGCGATGCTTAGGGTGGATAAAGTCTTTCTCATTATTATTAACCTTATATACGTTGAACAACGGTTCTCCTTGATAGTAGTTCGGATTTATAAAAGTTAATAAGGAATTAAATCGATTGATTTCGATGATTTTTTCGATGTGATTGTGCGCTCACTAATGATGATTTGATATCAATGTAACTGATGCCATTTACGCTTTTTATGTCAAAAATGTGCTAATTAGCAATGACTTATTAAGGTGTTGGTAAATCTATACGACCAATATGGTTATTCTATAAAAGTGTGATGCTGATATAAGAAAAGGTTCATTTTATTAAAGTTGTTGCACCTGATGCGGATAACGTAACTGAATAGTTAAAACCAGTGTCGCGGGAGAGTGATTTGGCAAAGAGAGTAATGCCAAACCATCGGCTTAATTAACCCCGTTGATAGAAATTAATCGCTTGCGTTGAGACAACCATAATGAAAAGAATCATCCTATTAGCCGTTTGTGCCATGTTTGGCATTGCTGTCATGGCGAGTATGGCGTCTACCTACTTTATCTCAAGTCAGAAAATCGATGACATCATCTTGCAAAAATCTCAAGTTCAGGCTGAGTTCTTAGCTGAGAATGCAAGTTACATCTTAGAGAACTCAAACCATCCGACCCAAGATCTCCAAGCGTTAGTTAACCAGTTAAAGCAACGCTCAGATGTAAGCTATGCCATTGTAATCGATAGCAATGTTTCTGCTGTTGCACACAGTGATAAACAAAAGCTAAACAAAAAATACGAAGATGATTATACGGTGGCGGGTGCAACCAAAGGTGTGCAGCAATACTCGAAGTGGTATGCGGATGTGCAGCAAGTGTGGGTGTTCGATATCATGGCCCCAATCTACGTGAATGGCCAGCTCTACGGCACGTTCGATATCGGTATTCCAATTACGGAAGTGAGCCAAGCAACGAACGGTATTATTAGCTACCAACTTGGTTCAATGATCGTGATATTTGTACTCTGCGTGCTACTACTTTCACTTCTGCTAAGCCACTTAATGAAGCCGTTATCTGTATTGAAAAATGCACTGCATGACATTTCGCAAGGGGAAGGAGATCTGACTGTTCGTTTGCCAACAAAAGGCAATGATGAAGTGGCTCAGATTTCATCAGCATTTAATGTCTTTGTCGAAAAGGTTCATGGCATTATTTCGCAAGTGGTGAATACTGGTGTTGCATTGAATGGCTCTGCAACTGCCTTACGTGAGCAATCTCAACAGGCGTTGACTCGTGGGCAGGAGCAAAACGAGCAAACCATGCTGGTGGTGACGTCAATGAATGAAATGATTGCGACGGTTAACGAAATTGCATCGAACGCAGCAGGTGCAGCGAGCGCGGCAAGTACTGCAACGGATGAAACACAAGAAGGCTACAAGACGCTGCAAAAGACCACTACGGCAATCACAAACCTTGAAACCGAGATGAACAGCACGTCCAGCATCATCGTCAGTTTGGCAGATAATACTCAGTCGATCGGTTCAATCCTTGAGGTGATTCGAGGTATCTCAGAACAGACCAACTTGTTGGCACTTAATGCTGCAATTGAGGCTGCTCGTGCTGGTGACGCAGGTCGTGGTTTTGCTGTGGTAGCTGACGAAGTGCGTAACCTTGCGACGAAAACCGCGCAGTCAACCGATGAGATTGACCTGATGATCAAACGCTTGCAAGACGAAGCGCAAAATGCCGTGAGTTCGATGGGGAACAGTAAAGCTCTGATCGAAGAAGGAACTGCGGAGACGGAACTTGCGCGACAAGCACTAGAAGCAATTTCTAAACAGGTAATGACCATTTTGGATATTAATACTCAGGTTGCAACGGCAACAGAACAGCAATCGACGGTAGCTAACGAGATCAACATGAACATGGATACGGTGAGCAACTCAGTGAAGCTCGGTCTAAATGCAAGTGAGCAATTAGAGCAATCGAGTCAACAACTGGCCGAGCTCTCACAAACGCTTGATCATTACGTCGGCTCGTTCAAAATCTAACCTACAACAAGCATGCAAAAGGCGACCATCGAGTCGCCTTTTTGTTTGCTGATACGTACACAAAGAGTGGTTATGGGGTGATGTTACTAAAGGTCACGGCTTGAATTTCGCTTTGCGCCGTTCGCTTGAAGTTATCCACTTTGCCTTGGAAATAATAAGGCGTGAAATCGGATTGCGCTTTGCTCGCATTTGCGTAATACAAAGTCACTGGCTGCTGGTTTAGTGCACCAGACGTTAAGGTGCCAATCAATGCGTGCTCGAATTGATGGTAACCATTGCCCCAATGAAACGCTTTGGTTGATTTTGGATCGAGACCGACGCCCCCATATTGATGATCAACCCATGCATCCATAAAAGTACGGGTAGTGTATGGCAGTACATTTCCCACCTTGTTATCTAAAATGGCAAGTGTCATGGCTGATTGGTCAAGCTCTGCCCATTCCCAAGAAGAGCTGCCGTTAGAATAAGGACGGCTTTGCCAAGCAGGGATGGACTGATTCGTCCATTCGCTTTGTAGTTCGGCAGAGAATAAAGCGCTAACTGGTTCAAACTGTTGTTGATATTGCGCTCGCTCTAATGTCGTTCTCATGCCTTGTTTCGCAAACTGTTTCCAATCGGCATTGTTTATTTGTTCTGCGACAAGGTAAGTCATCCAATACGCTTTAATGGTGTGACCAAAATCGTTATGTTTAGCGTTTGGCTGCATGACGGCTTTGTGATGAATGGCGCCGTAGAAGCGCTGCTCTTTATCTGAGTGATAATGTTCAACTAATGTATCTGTTAACCAAGTTAGATCACTGAGCCATGTCGTTCGGTGTGGTTCTGGTAATAGGGGAGCAACCAAAAGCATATAGCCGTTAATTTGGTCTAATTGTGCAACCAACTCATGCTGTTTTGCACTTTGCTCATCACCATCTTGTAAAACCCAAGCAAGTCCTACTTCATCGTTGAGTCTGTAGTTATCAAAGATAAATTTTTGCTGATCAATAAGCACTTTTTCTACTTGAGGATCGCCCGTTAAGTAGTAATACATTGCAAGTCCAACGAGTGCGTAAGCTTGGTCTTGTGAAGTTCTCTGTGTCCACTTTAAACCAGCTTGTTTGTTTTGCGTGAACGAAATAAAGCCGCCATGCTCTTTGTCTTGCAATTCATTGATTAAGTAATATGCCCCTTGTTTAGCTAACTCAAGGGCTTGAGTGTCTCCAGTCAGGTGGAAAAGAACCCCATAGGCGTAGGTTTGGCGTGACTTCATTCGCGTATATTCACGACCAAAATAGGGAGTAATCCAACCTCGATCTAACTCATTGCAGACATTAGCTGTATCCAGTTTGCGACCATCGTTGCAGCGGAAAGTGGGGAAGTTTCCAACAGGTTCTCCGTAAGCTTTTTCATCCATCCAGTAAGGGGCTAAGCCAGTTGTGACGTGGTTTAGCCATGTCTGAGTAGATGGAAAGGTCGTGGACGCCGCATTATTTGCAATCGCGTCTTGGGAAACTGTTTCGTGTGAAACGGAGCTTTCAATTGTCGCCGCCAGTGACAGCGAACTGGTGGTGAGAGAGAACGCTATTATTAACGACTTTGTCGAAAAAGGCATAAAGCAAGTCCTTGAAAGAAAAGAAAGAGTATATCGGTTGGAGACCTCTACAAACTGTTGAATCCCTCCGGTTTACTATTCCTTCTGCTGACAAGCTTGTCATTCTTTTTTGATAGAACGAGCGGGGTTACCAGCAACGCAGTCTCCCGGAGCAACATCTTTCGTTACGACCGATCCAGCCCCAATCACGGCTTCTTCTCCAATCGTCACGCCCGGCATAATGATCGCACCGCCACCAATCCAGACTTTATCTCTTATCGTTACAGGTTTTGCAGTTTCATCACCAGCAAGGCGTTGCTCTGTCTCTAAAGCATGCGCTGCGGTGTAGATTTGAACTCGTGGGCCAATCATCACGTTTGCGCCGATGGTTACCTGCCCGTTGTCTATGACGATGGCGTCCCAATTAATGTAAGTGTGCGAGCCGACTGAAAGGTTGCATCCATACGTCAATTGCAACGGGGCTTGGATACAAGCACCAACACCAAGATTGACACCCATTTCAACGAGAAGTGCATGTCGCTTTGTTGCATTGGGTTCATGGTTGAAGTTGAAAATGAGCTCACATGTGCGTTCCCGCATGAGCTGAAGTTCTTCGTCTAGGCAGTTATAAACCTTTCCTGAACGCATAAGTTCGAGTGCTGACATCTTTTTGCCCTTACCGCTTAAATAGTGCAACAAAGTGAGCAATATAAAGCGCGCGCTATACAAGTGGAAATTGAGAACCGTAAAATCAGAATATGGTCACTCAATAACACTTCATAACATCGCCTTGAGAAACACTTCAATACTAAACCGTTGAATGTACGGGGAAGTGTACTAGGTTTTATATGAGTGCTTGTTTTATGAAACCGTGGCTATTTAAGCCGTCGGTCTTTGATTAAGTGCGGATAAATACTGTGTTGGGTCTATTCACGCGTCATCGATTATCGGATTACCGATGAATAAGAATATGGCGCGAAATCAAAGGGAAAAACAGTTGAGCAATCCAAATGAAAACTTAGAGAAAGTGTTAGCTAAGGCGTTTACCACGTCTTTGATTCGATTCTCAGTCACGACGCTTATCGTTATTGTCTGTTGGTGGGCGTTTTTACCATTTCTTCCTATCTTACTTTGGGCGCTGGTGCTTGCCATTGCGCTCTATCCAGTCAAACTCGTCATTGAAAGAAAGCTTGGGTTAAGCTCGGCACGCGCTGCCACATTAATTGCCATCATTGGGGTTTTGATTCTCGGCACGCCAACGGCCATGGTGGGCAATTCCTTTGCTTCGAAAACACTCGGTGCATTTGAATCGTATCGAGATGGCACTTTGGTCATCGCCAAGCCTGCAGATAGCGTCAAAACTTGGCCTTTAGTTGGTGAAAAAGTTCATGCCGTTTGGTTTGAGGCCGCAGACGATCTGCCAACGTTTGTCGAAAAGCGTCAGCCTCAAATCAAAGGCTTCTTTAGTTGGTTCGTTGACAGTGCAACGGGAGCGGCGAAGAGCGTGTTTATGCTGATAGGCGCGATCATTATCGCCGGTATCATGCTCGCTTGGGCTCAACCTGCTGCAAAGTCGATACGTAAGATCTTCATTAGCTTCACTGATGAGGTGAGGGGGCCAGATTTACATCAACTCACCACGGCCACCATCAGGCAAGTCGCCGTGGGAATCATCGGTATTGCGTTCTTAACGGCAATGGCATTCGGTGGTGTCGTGGCGTTATCCGGTGTACCTGCCGCAGCATTGTTTACACTCATTGCGTTGATCTTTGCGATTGTGCAATTGCCAGTGACCATTATTGCGTTGGTTGCCGTCGGCATTCTATGGGCAGGAGATAGCGGCACGGTTCATAACTTCATCTTTACTGTGTTATTGATTGCAGCGAGTCTGATCGACAACTTCTTGAAACCACTGATTCTCGGACGTGGGTTAGAAGTCCCTATGCCCATTGTCTTGATTGGTGCGGTCGGCGGCATGATGTCGGGTGGTATTCTTGGCATGTTCATTGGTGCTGCCTTCTTAGCGGCGGGTTACCAAGTGTTTATGAAGTGGGTAGACACAGAAACCCAAGACGTTGCTGATGTGATCGAAAGTGAACAGGCACAAGAACCTACTCAAGAAACCGAACAAAAAGGAAAGGACTCGAACGACTAACGTTTTATTCAGTTTTTACTGCAGATAAACAAAAAAGACGGCTCACATGGCCGTCTTTTTTGTGCTCGTTAATCAGCTATAAACACGCTTTTAATGCAATCTATTCTCTGTGCGGTATTCGGAGGGAGTCAAACCGACTTTGTTTTTGAATAGGCGAGAGAAGTACTGTGGATACTCAAAGCCAAGTGTGTAGGCAATGGTCGCAACAGAATCCTCGGTAGAGAGAAGCAGATCTTTCGACTTATCGATCAAGGTTTTGTGAATCCAATCTTTGGTCGTTTTGCCCGTTTCTGCTTTAAGTGCATCGCTCAAGTATCGGCTGGTCATATTCATGCTTGAAGCCAATTCTTCCACTTCTGGGATACTAGAAGACTCATTAAGAATCGCTTGCATTCTGTAGTCCAACAGCTGTGAGAAGCGTTCGTATACTGAGCTTTCAGACTCTTTACGCATTAAGAACTGACGATGATAGTAGCGATTGGCGTACATCAGTAATGTGCCGAGTTGCGACAAAATCAGTTCCTTGGTGAAAGCATCCAAGTTATTGCGATACTCCGCTTCAATAGCGTCAAAAATCGCCGCCATTTGCTTTTCTTCTTTTGGCGAAAGGTGCAGCGCTTCGTTCACAGAATACTTAAAGAAATGGTACTTCTTAAGCTGTTCTTGCAGTTCGTGGCCGCGAATATAATCCTCATGGAAACAGATGCTTCGAGCCACAGAGTCGACTTTAATGCCAATGCCAGCAATCTCTTGCTCGGGTGCAATAAAGATCATGGTGCCATTGGAGCAATCGTATTTGGTTCGACCGTAAAGCAACTCGCCAGAAGTGATGTGTTTCAGCGAGATAGAGTAAAAGTCGCTTGAGATAGCAAAACCGTTGTCGCATCGCAGATCATCATCGTGGTCTTTAGAATCCATTTTGATGACATCAATTAACGGATGCTCAGGAGGGCGAATTCCAAACCACTCGTTTTGCTCTGCGATGGACTGAAAATGATACTTCTTCATACGATTACCTAAAATGACAGTGGCAGATAACCAAGCTGCCACTGTTGCCGTGTTGCCATGAATTAACTTGTTGGTTTATTTCGCGATACAGCCTTATGCGCTTTGGCTATTGAAGAACTCAGCAATCTTGTTCGCAGCAACCGTTACATACTCTTCAACATCGTATAAGTCTACATGACTCGCGCCAGGCACGGTAAACAGTTCTTTTGGCGATGTGACCTTCTCAAAGAATAGCTCAGTTGCGATTGCGGTATCTGCTCGTTCGCCTACAACACCCAAGAATGGCTGAGCCATGTGTTCAGCGTAGCGTTCACCGATATTCAGTACTGCCGACTCATAAATGTTCGATAACACTTCGTTAGAGAATCTAGGATAGGTCTCACTGCCTGCGCGAGCGGTACCGTAGAACTCATAACCTTCAAGTGCTGCTTCTGAAGCTTGAGGGTTGTTCCATTTGTAATCGGGATCGTCGTATCCAAACAAGTCGAATGTTTCCGAACTTTGCTCATCGTACATGCGTTGGCGAGCGTCATTTGCCGCGCCGATCATGCCTCGGTAAGCGGCTTTATCACCGAAGAACATAGCATCGGTTGCTAACATTGCACTGATAGAAGCAAAAGCTTTTACTCGTAAGTCTGTGATAAGCACGCTACTCATAATGTTGCCGCCGCCACAGATGCCAATGCCGTACAACTTGTCTTTGTCTACATAAGGTAAAGAGCAAAGGAAAGAAATCGCGTTGCGTAGATCTTCATGCTTACGGAAGCTGTTTTCATCGTTACTGAAACCTTCGCTGTAGCTGTCCGATTCACCCTTGCTGTTGTAATCAAAAGCAAGATACACGAAGCCCAGTTTTGCAAAGATAGGGCCGTACACCGCAGCGGTTTGTTCTTTGATTTGGTGCGCTGGTGGGGTAACTACGATGGTTTTGTATTGTTTTGATTCATCAAAACCTTGGGGTAGGTACATATCGCCAACCAAAGTTAGACTCAAGCTTTTAAATTCAACCTTTTGTACTGTCATCACGTTATCTCTCTTGTGTTTGTTGATGTGACTATCGTACTCCGTGGTGATTTTTAGTCAGTGCACAAAACACCGCAATGTGTATACAAAACCCCGAGGGACAACCAAACAAAAGTGGCGTGTTGTGAATGCGTGTTAAAGCGTTTGAAGTTGAAAATCCGAGCTGTTAGCGAGAGTTGAATGGTTTGCAAAAGGCAGCGGGGAAGCCGCCTTTGATATTCATACCTGTTGAAATGGCGTAGCGCTGTATGTTTCTAGTAATCCCCGCGTAAATTAACGAGTAGCATCGCTTCAATCGTGTCGACCATTTCATCGAGTGAAACTGGCATTGCTTTCGCCGTCACAGAGTATCCCTCAACGAATGGGATAAGAATCGATACTGCTCGTGATTGCGAGGTTTGATCTTTTGCTAGCGGCGCGATTTTCTCTTTCATTACCACGACCATCGTTTGATAGTAATCGCTCAGGTAAGACTCAATACTTTCATTACGCGTAGAGATTGCCCAATACTCTCTGAAGATTCGACACATGTCAGAAAGCTCATGACCGTGTGAAAGCAGCATAGAGACAATTGGTCTCAATGCCTTTTCTTCTTCCATCACCGGTAACGCTCTTAAATCGTCTAAACATTGTTGGAAATAACGATCGGCCACGGCTTTGAGTAAGTCATCTTTCGTTTTGAAGTAATACTGAACGTTGCTTAAAGACATGTCTGCGACGCTTGCGACCTTGCGCATCGTTACACCGAAGTCACCTTCTGTTTTTAATAGCTCGATTGCTATATCAAGAATTCTTTCTACTTTTGCTGACTTTTTAGGCATTTACAACATCTCGGAGCGTTAGATTAAGGATCACGTTTGATCTTAATTTGAAAAAGAGTATTGACATATTAGGTCTATTGACCTAATTTTTCAACCAGTAGGTCATGCGACCTAATTTCAAAAGGAGATACCCATGATTCAAGTCCAACGTACACCAGATGCTCAATTCGAAAATTTAAAAGATTACCCATTCAAACCCCACTATGTAGAAGGTTTAAAAGGCTATGAGGGTATTCGAGGTCACTACTTGGATGAGGGAAACCCGAACTCCGATGAAGTTTTCCTTCTACTTCATGGTGAGCCAACGTGGAGCTATCTATATCGCAAAATGATTCCAGTATTTGTTGATACGGGAGCACGCGTTATTGCACCGGATTTGCTGGGTTTTGGTAAGTCTGACAAACCAGTATCGGAAGACACCCATAACTTCGAGTTCCACCGCAACTATTTGCTTGGACTGATTGAGCACCTAGATCTAAATAACATTACGTTGGTGGTTCAAGATTGGGGCGGTTTGCTTGGCCTAACTTTGCCACAAGCGATGAAAGCACGTTTTAAGCGATTACTGATCATGAACACGGGTTTGTTGATGGGGCCAACCACTCAAGAAGCCTTCTTGGAATGGAAGAAAGACATCGTCGAACCAGAAGAGTTGGCGCTGGACCTCTTCATGAAGAAGTACGCACCAACGTTAGATGATGAAGAGGCTCGTGCTTACGCTGCCCCATTCCCTGATGAATCTTTCAAAGCAGCTGTTCGTAAGATGCCGAAGATGGTCGCTAATCCAGACCAAGCGTGCATTGATATTTCTACAGCAGCGGTTCCTTTCTGGGGTAAGGAATGGGAAGGGGAAACCTTTATGGCTGTTGGTATGAAAGACAAAATGCTAGGTCCTGCCGTAATGGGGTACATGCAAACGGTTATAAAAGGTTGTCCTGCTCCTATGGACGTGCCTGAAGCGGGGCATTTTGTTCAAGAATTCGGCAAAGAAGTCGCTCAAGCGGCTGTTGAACATTTCAAGCTTTAAGCATCGTTTTTAAGAGAAATCACCCATGAAAATTCTAAATCTCGTTTTCCATCCAAATTTGGAAAGCTCCCGCAACAACCAAACATGGAAAACTCAGCTTGAGGAATCTGGCAAGATCACCACAAGTCGCGATCTCTATGCGGAGTATCCGGATTTCCAAATTAACGTAGAGAAGGAACAAGCGTTATTGTTAGAGCATGACCGCGTTGTTCTGCAATTTCCTTTCTACTGGTATTCAATGCCACCACTGTTGAAAAAATGGTTAGATGATGTTCTAACCCACGATTTCGCATATGGCGCACAAGGTGACAAGTTGAAAGGGAAAGACATGCAGCTTGTCCTATCGGTTGGTGGTCGTGAAAAGTTCTACTCAGGCTTTGATATTTTCACCACGGTACCTGATTTGCTGCGACCATTTCAGCTCACGGCAAACTTAATTCAAATGAACTATCTTCAGCCTGAATATATGTTTAATGCTGATGCGGCCAAACCGGAGGAGATTGAGGCTTTTGGGGTTCAACTGGTAGAGAAAATTGATGATCCTAAGCGTTCAAACCCGAGACAGTATCTCTACGACAGCATGACGCAAGAGCTTGAAGATGTTTATGAAGATTTAGGTTTAGCATAAACAGCCAAGCTAGATAGCATTCTAATCTGAACGAGAGCGAATCAATCAGTTCGCTCTTTTTATTTATCGAAAAATTGTGTTTGTTTGTTGAGCTGGATACGTTGTCAGCAGTACGGAATATGGAATAATACAGAGCGGCTGATTGATAAAGCACATCGGCGTGAGTTGTGAAGAACAAGAATAAACAAGGAATGAAACAATGGTAGATTTTACTGTCGGTAAGTGGATTTTTGAACCTAAAGTGAGCGAAGTGACACAGGACTTTGTTTCCATCACGACGGAGCCAGAAACCGATTTTTGGCAGCGTTCATACTACGGCTTTAGAAATGATAATGCGCCGGCACTGCAAATCGAATCGGAAGAGAATTTTACTTTTACCACAAAAGTGAGTTTTGATTATCAGGCGCAATTTGATCAGTGTGGTTTGATTATTTACCTCGACAGCGAAAACTGGTTTAAAGCCTCTATCGAATATGAGAACGAAGCTTTCTCACGTCTAGGCAGTGTCGTGACAAACTTGGGTTACTCTGATTGGGCAACCTCTGACATCCCGCTGCCTGAGGCAATCTGGTATCGCTTGAGTCGCCGTGGCCCAGATTTTCTGATTGAGTCTTCTTTTGATGGCGTGGCATTTAAACAAATGCGAATCTTCCACCTACATAAGCTGGGTGAAACTACCCCAGAAATGGGCAAGTGCAACCCACCATTGCCGGCAAACAATGTTGTGAGTTTTGGTGTCTATGCTTGTAGTCCGCTTAAATCTTCATTTACCGCCACATTCACAGATATGCGTTTAGAGCCTTGTAAATGGCTAGCGCATGCGGTTTAAATCCAACTACACAACAAAGCAAAGTGAGGGATTATGAAGTTAACTGTGTACCTGTCGGGTGAGATCCATACCGACTGGCGTGAGCAAATCATCAAAGGCTGTGAGGCAAAAGACCTGAATGTGTCGTTTATTTCTGCCAACACGCATCATGAATCCAGTGATGCAGCGGGCGATGGCTTGGGCCCGGAAGACAATCCTTTTTGGCGCGATCATAAATCAGCGAAAGTAAATGCGATTCGAATTCAGACCGCCATTAAGTCTTGTGACCTTGCCGTGATTCGATTTGGTGACAAATACAAGCAGTGGAATGCGGCGTTTGATGCCGGTTTCTGTGCCGCTTTAGGTAAGCCTTACATCACTTTGCATGATGAAAACATTGTCCATGCACTTAAAGAAGTTGATGCTTCTGCTCAGGCATGGGCAACGACTCCAGAACAGATCGTCGAATTAATCGCGTACACGGTAAACCCTTAATCACTCGAAGCTAACTCTATCTTGTCATAGATATAAGCTGATCTTTAGGGTTTTAAATGCACTTAGATACTTAAACGCATAGTCATTTGGCTATGCGTTTTTTTCTGTTTCGCAATGGGATTGTGTGAACTTCGCACGGAATGCTTTGGGCGTAAGCTGCTTGTATTTTAAGAACAATCGATTGAAGTTCGACAAGTTATTGAATCCAGATAACTCCGCAACGAGGGAAACGGGCTTGTCGGTTTGTACCAATAGCGAACAGCCTTTACCCAGTCTTACTTGAGTGATGTAGTGACGGACACTCTGTCCCATCATCTTTTTAAAAAATCGCCCTAGGGTACTTTCACTCATTCCAACCAAAGAGGCCAACTCTGTGACTGATAGCGGTTCGGTGTAGTTTGCGTGTATTGCTTCAAGCAATTGACTGAGTAATCTTTGCTGGCGTTTGTCGGAGTCTTGTCGGTTCAAGGTTTGATTCACTGATATAGGTTGGTAATCAGCAGTGCTGCTTAGTTCATCAAGAATACTCAGCATGATGGTGAGCTTTTGCATCGGTGTTGCAGTGTCTAACTCTTCAAACAGAGGTAACAATTGCTTGGCGAGGGCTTGAGAGAAGTGCAGCCCTCTATGAGCTTCGAGTAGCAGGGGAGAAAAGGCTTGGCATTCAGGAAATAAACGGGAGAGTTCCTCTATCCATTGTGTGTCAAACCACAAGACATAAACCTTCTGCTCCTTATCTGTTTCTAGGCTTGTTCTTGATTGCCATGTGTGAGGGATGTTGGGGCCTAATAGCACTAAGTCAAAATCTTCATACTCAGAGATCGTATCGCCAATATAGCGTTCCCCCTTGCTGTTCAGAGTCAGTGTCAGCTCATACTCAGGGTGAAAATGCCATTCGAAAGGAATAGCCTCTAAGCGCCGAATCAGCAGTTGCCATGAATTGTCTTGGCTGTATTGAACCTTTTCGTATTGAGCTTTCATGAGTAATACAAACCTATCTAACGCGAATGTTTCTATGACGGTAAAGTATCAGTATCTGCGTTTTTTGTATCACTTTGTTGGATTAATTGTTGTCAGAATGTGACTAACCAAGCGCGCTCAACGCTTGTTAAACCAATAATAATCAGCCCTACAGGAATCAGTCACTATGAAAAACAAATACGGATTCGGCGACAACGCACCCGGAAATAACAGTGTTTCCAACATCAATTCAGCGCAACTAAAAGACATCAAAAAAACACTGCCGTTGAAAAAATTAACCCAAGAACAGTTCGACTTTTGGCAACACAATGGCTATTTGGTGCTGCGTCAAATCATCTCTCCGGAAGCAGTAAAGCGTTCACAGGATTTCCTATGGGAATTCCAAGAAATGGACCCAAACGATGCGAGCACTTGGTATCAAGCGCAGCGCCGTGACCACGCCATGGTTGAGCTCAACAACTCTGGTATGGTGGAGTGTTATAACAACCAAGTGCTGTGGGATAACCGCCAGAACCCAGAGGTATATAACGCATTTGTTGATATTTGGGATCAGGAAAACTTATGGGTCACTATTGACCGCGCTAACCTTAATCCGCCGAATAAATCGGGTCGTGAATTCAGTGGCTTTGTTCATTGGGATGCGGATTCCTCACTCGATCCATTGCCAGTAAACGTGCAAGGTGTGCTGGCACTGTCTGATACGGACGAAGAAACTGGTGGTTTCCAATGTGTGCCGGAGCTTTATCGTCAACTGGAAGAGTGGCGCAAAACCCAGCCTGCTGACCGTGACCCTTATGTGCCAGATCTCACCGGTTTTGAGGTGCAGTTTATTTCGATGAAAGCAGGGGACTTGTTGATCTTTAATAGCCTGCTTCCTCATGGCATTCGCCCGAACCAGTCCGATAAAGTACGTATGGCGCAATATATCTCTATGGTTCCGGCAGAAGAAGATAACCAACCAATTCGAGATTGGCGTGTTCGCTCTTGGCAAGATCGTCTTCCACCAGAAGGGTTTGCTTTCCCGGGTGATCCACGCAATTGGGAACAGGTGAAGTATCCCCAAGCTAAGCTCACACCACTAGGTGAGAAGTTGCTAGGTCTGGTGAGTTGGAAAGTACCTGAGTCTGCCTAAACAGATAGCTCTGGCTAAAACCAAGGTAAGCTGAAAATAAAGTTAGCTAAAAACAAAAGACCTCCATCACGGAGGTCTTTTTGAATTGTGCTGTTAATGTCACTAAGACAAAACTTAGATATTCACGACGACTTTACCAATCGCTTGACCACTGGCTAGACGATCATGCGCAGCGCCGGCTTGCTCAAGGGTAAACTCGTGTTCATCGAGAACCGGTTTTAGTGCGCCTGATTCTGCAATCTTAGCTAACTCTTTTAGGATGATGGCATGTTCACGTCGACCAACATTATGGATCATCGGAATAAGCATAAATACCACGTGCAATGACAAGCCTTTCATGTGAACGGTACTTAAATCTTGCTCATGCAAAGACACGGTTGTTGCAACTTGGCCGTTGAGTTTTGCTGCATCAAACGAGTTAGTTAGGTTTGCACCGCCAACTGAATCGAAGACTACATCAAAACCATCACCAGAGGTGTGTTTCGCAACGTAATCGGCTACTGACTCAGTACGGTAATCAATAGCTGTAGCACCAAGTTCAGTAATCAGGTCATTCTTCACTCCTGTGGAGCCAGTCGCGAATACTTCAGCCCCCATGTGACGAGCAAGCTGCAGTGCAATGTGGCCAACACCACCTGCGCCGCCATGAACCAGTACTTTTTGACCTTGGCGAACGCCAGCACGAATTAAACCTTCGTAAGCCGTAATGCCAACCAATGGAATTGCCGCCGCTTCACGCATAGAAAGGTTGTTTGGCTTGTGAGCGATAAGGTCAGCGTCTGCCACCATGTATTCCGCTAGCGAGCCTTGAAGATCACCAAGGCCACCCGCACAACCATAAACCTCATCACCAACCGTGTATTCGGTAACACCTTCACCAACGGCTTCAACCGTACCTGCGAAGTCCATCCCTAGAATGCCCGGAAGTTGTGGGTGGAAGGGTAAACCTTCGCCCATTTCACGCAGCATCATGTCAACAGTATTAACGCTTGATGCAGCGACTTTAACTAGAACGTGGCCCGCTTTAATTTCCGGTTTTTGCACGTCTGCTGTTTCGAATACTTCTGAACTACCAAACTGACGAATTACGGCTGCTTTCATTATGATTTCCTCGGTTGTGCGTTTGTATGGATTCAGTATAGGCGCGATTTCAAAATTGATAATTGGGCTGAAAAAGAAATCAGTTTTAAGTTTTTGTTGATAATAATACGAGTAGTAAACCGCAGAGTTACTTACTCACTAATTGAGAGTAAAGATCAGATTTGCGTGATTTGTTGCTAGCCGTTATTGAGGAAATCACCTTTTAGTTTTCGTAGATACTGTTTCTTTTTATGCGTCATTGTTTGATGTTTTTTAGAGGCGTAACGTTAATTGAGTTGCTTTGAAAAATAGCAACCTAATGATTTTATTGGAAAAAGGAAAAGGATATGGCTTACGAAGGCTACAAAACGTTTACTGCAAAGCAAGAAGACGCAATTCTTTATGTCACGTTTGATTTTGGTACGGTAAACGTGCAAGGGCAGGAAATGTTGGCGGATTTGAATGGGTTAGCACTGCGATTAGAACGTGATCGTAGTGTCAAAGTGGTTGTATTCCAATCAGCCAACCCGGAGATTTGGGTTTGTCATTACGATACCGAATTGCTTAAAGAGATGTCGACAGAGGCCGTTTCTCGCGAAGAAGCGAAGTTACTCGATCTTCAAGCGGTTCTCGAAAGAATCAGCAAGCTACCACAAGCCACAATTGCGAAGCTAGAAGGCTTTGCCCGTGGTGGCGGTCATGAATTTGCATTGGCCTGTGATATGCGTTTTGCCGCTCGCGGTAAATACAAATTCATGCAAATGGAAGTGGGTATGGGCATCTTGCCTTGTGGCGGTGGTGCATCTCGTATGGCGCGTCAGGTGGGGTTAGGTCGTGCCCTAGAGATCATCTTGAGCGCTCGAGACTTCGACGCGGATGAAGCAGAAGCGTACGGCACCATCAACAAAGCGTTAGAACCGGATGAAATTGGCCCTTATGTTGATGCATTAGCGCAGCGAATTTCTAAGTTCCCGGCTGAATCTATCAATGCGTGTAAACAGATGGTGTACGAGTCAATCGACAAGCCAATTGATGAAGCATTGAAAGCCGAAGCATACTGGCTTTACCAAGCAACGAGCAAAACGCCTGCAGTTAAGCGTTTCCAAATTGCCGATGATCAAGGCTTAGAGCATGACATCGAGAACCAACGCAATTGGGAAGACTTGGTGATGAAGGTGCAAGACATCAACTAAGCTGCTGCGTTAGTTTCTTATTAAGCACTAGAAAGGCGAGCCAAGTGGTTCGCCTTTTTGTGTTCAGCTGCCGACGTGTTTATCGTTCTTAAATTCGCAGGCCAATCGAGCTTGTTTATGGGCATGATCTTTCGAATTAAATCACAGACTCGATAAACGTTTTTGATAGACTGCAAAGCAATAGTTTTAGTGAGGAACACGTTTAATGCCGACCATACTTTGTTTTGGCGATTCAAATACCTGGGGCGCAGTACCGAATGAAGACCGCCGTTACGGACTAAACGAGCGATGGCCATCCTTGTTACGAATGTCTCTACCGGACGGTTATGAGGTCATAGAGGAAGGGCAACCGGGGCGAACCACTGTTCACGATGACCCTTTTGAAGGTGAGAAAAATGGCCTGCGCTATTTACGCCCTTGCTTGGAATCTCATCTGCCCGACTTGGTCATCATTATGCTCGGCACGAATGACATGAAAAACTGTTTGGGTTTATCCGCTTTCGATATCTCTCGTGGGGCAGCTCGCTTAGCGCAAGAGGTTCTTAACTTTGATAACTGGGCAAAGCGGGAAGCGCCGCAAGTTCTTTTAGTCGCGCCGCCACCCGTGCATGAGATTGGTTTCTTCGGCAGTATGTTTATCGGCGGGGCGGAAAAGTCCAAAGAGTTTGGCTTTCATTATCGAAACCGAGCGGAAGAGCTGGGATGTGCATTTCTTGATGCCGGAACCGTAGTGGAATCTTGTCCGAACGAAGGAATTCATTGGCAGCAAGACCAGCATGAAAAATTGGCTAAAGCACTGCAACCTATGGTGTTAGCGTCTTTTCAAAAATCATAGATGTTAAGAGATTACAGAGTAAACAGGCTTTTCGTCTAAGGAAAAGCCTGTATTGAAAAGGTTGAGAAGTAGGGCGAGTATGCGCTGTGCCCTTGAGGCGATCACGTAATCTGGTTGGCGTGTTCAGCATTTTTAAAGTGTTTACGCCAAGGCAAAACCGCTGTCTGGGCTTTCGTGTGCTGGGATTCTATGTATCCTTGCGGGACTGCCTTTTACGTGCGCCCACATCCGCAACATCGGACGCTTTGCAACAACCTCCGCCTTTGATCGGCCTACGTGAAAACATCACACCAATCGCGAGCATCGCAATACAACTTAGGAAAATAAGAACGGTAAGAACCAAAGTCATAACACCACCTCCTATAAATCGCTGTATTGTCATCTTTCTCCAATTTTATAAACAAAGCAATGGTCGTTTTGTAACCACTTATTATTTTTATCAATAGTCAGACCTTTGCTGGTGATGAAACATGATGAGAAACGAAGGCGAGTTCTGAAAAATCAGTCTCTGTGGTCTTTACCGATTCTTAAGCTTTGGGTCTAAGACAGCAATTGGATTCCTTCTACAACTCATCAAATTGTTATGTTATAACATGTATTTATTCAGAGTTTGTAGGTCAAAGGTATGCCATCAATTCCAGTCACCATTTTGCATGGATTTCTCGGGTCAGGGAAAACCACTTTTTTACGCAACATTCTTCAACAAGCCGATTCTTCTGGTGTTGATCTGTCAGTTATTGTGAATGACATGAGTGAGTTAGACGTTGATGGCGTGCTTATCTTAAATACCGATGCGGTGAGTGAAGAGCAGGGCAACTTTGTCACGATCAGTGGAGACAGCATCAGCAGCCCGAGTGGTGTAAAGCAGCTCGATAAAGCCCTTAAAAAGCTCTGCGTAGAAAAATCACCAGAATGGATTGTGATTGAAACGTCGGGCAGTAGTCATCCTTTGCCTTTGGTTGAGTATTTCAAAAACAACGCACAATTCGCACTCAAAGACGTTATTACGTTGGTGGATGCAACTTGGTTGCGAGATGACTATCGACAAGGTTCTACCTTAATTCCTACGTGGCAGCAGAACGTGCAGCAGGGTGTTCGCGGCGTTGAAAACTTGTTGGTAGAGCAAATCATGTTCTCAAACCGTGTCATGCTCACCAAGACGGACAAAGTGGATGACAATACCGTTCGCAACATCGCACAGGCGATTCACCCGCTTAATGTTTACACCGAGATAATCAAAACGTCATGGGGAAACTTGGATATCCGCATGTTGAAAGGTGAGCAAGACTACAATTTCTTCCTCGTTGAGCAGTTAATCGCAGAACTTCGTGAGACGGTGAATGAGCCGTTGAACCTCTCTGATAAAGACGAACAAAGCCTTGTTGCGAAAGTGATCAAAGATGATAGACCTTTTCATCCTGCGCGTTTGTGGAATACCTGCCATCAGTATTTAACTAAAGGTGTGTTCCGCAGTAAGGGGTTCTTTTGGTTCCCAACTCGAGACGATGTTTCATTACTTTGGAGCCAAGCGAACGGCAATGTGGGGCTTGAAATCACAGGCTTTTGGCGCGCTTCGGTAATCAATGACGAATCGCAAAACTTCACTGCTGAACATCGCCAAATCCTGCAAGATAAAATAGACAGCGTTGAAAGCCGCTTTGGTGATCGTCGTTGTCGCTTAACGGTGATTGGGCAGGAAAACGAAGTCGATGTGTTTATTGATGCGCTGGAAAACTGCTTTTTAACGGATGCGGAACTGGAGCAATGGCAACAAGGGGCAACATTTGAAGATCCTTGGCCAAAGAAAATAGCTAAGTTGAGCCAGAAGAAGACGCTTTGAATGCACTGGTGAGGATTCCCTCGCAGCATGTTTGCTCGGGTTGTTTCGAGAACGGACTTACTGAATTGGCTCGGTATACCAAAATTGGCTCTGTGTAACGAGAAAGCCTCCCGAATGGTGGGAGGCTTTTTGTATCTCAGTCGTTTACTGTTCCCATTCAGGGAAAGGGTCTTCCAGAGATAACCAATAGTCGAGCCCTTGCTCCATCTCATCTTCTGTTAACAAGCATTCATTGAGACGAGCAATCAATTTCTCTTGCTCTAATCCCTGACCAATGAACACCAATTCTTGTCGCATATCGCCATAAGGTTCTTGCCAAATGTCGTTTATAGCGTCGAGGTAATCTTGATCCGTCGGCCATTCCTCTTTCGGAATCGCTTTCCAAAACATACCCGCAACACCATAACGTGCGATGCCTCCCGCTTGGCTCCATTGACCGACAAACTCCGGTCTTGTTGCTAGCCAAAAGTAACCCTTGGAACGAATCAGTTTGCCGTAATCTTTCGCATTGTGGAGGAAGTCGTAAAACTTCTCTGGATGGAAAGGGCGTCTCGCATGATAGGCAAAGCTGGAAATGCCGTATTCTTCGGTTTCAGGTATGTGCTCGCCTCGCATTTCCTTCAACCAACCTGGGGCTTGTTGTGCCTTTTCAAAACTGAAGCTTTGTGTGTCGAGTACCGCATCAAGTTCTACTTCACCATTCGAGATAGGAAGGATGGTGGCGGATGTATTGAGAGTTCTAAGAATCGCAAGAAGCCTTTCGATTTCTGATTTCTCAGCAAGGTCGGTTTTACTTATCAAGATAACGTCAGCGAACTCTACTTGATCAACGAGCAAGTCGGCGACGCTGCGTTCATCGTCTTCACCTAAGGATTCGGCTGTCTCTGTTAAGAACTTAGCCTCATCGTAATCACGCAGAAAGTTAATCGCATCAACCACCGTAACCATGGTGTCTAAACGTGCAACGTCTGAAAGTGATAGCCCGTTTTCATCAGCAAACGTAAAAGTCTCTGCAACGGGAAGTGGCTCGGCGATGCCAGTGGACTCGATAACTAAGTAATCGAATCTGCCTTCTTGCGCGAGTTTAGTAACTTCTTCAAGTAGATCCTCACGCAGGGTACAACAGATGCAGCCGTTACTCATTTCAACCAACTTTTCTTCACTGTGGTTGAGAGAAACTTCATTCTGAACGGTCGCTGCGTCGATGTTGACTTCGCTCATGTCGTTGACGATGACCGCGACTTTTCTGCCTTGTCTATTGTTAAGAATATGACTTAAAACGGTTGTTTTTCCTGCGCCTAGAAAGCCGGATAAAACCGTAACAGGGAGTTTCTGGGTGTTCATGCTCATGCTCTTTATAGTGTAATGTTATAATATAACAATTAATATAGTCGGTGATCTTAACTCTGGCATCAAGCAGTTTGTGACTGTGTCGAGCACTGCACCTTATTGGCGGCTTTATTCGTCGTTAAGTTGTACAGATTCAGATGTACGGAATTTAGATATCGAACTCTTATCTCGGTGTGGAGGTTCTATGAACGAAGAGAAAAAGCATGTCATGACAGAAGAAGAAATTCTTGCAGCGCCCGAGGCGGATTATATGAATGAAGCTCAGCTCGCGTTTTTTGAAAACCGATTATTTGAGCTTTATGAATCGACGTTAGCGCATATTGAACGCGCCAAAGAAGAGATGATTGCGCCAATGGAATTCAGTGACGAAAGCGATAGGGCGTCCAGTGAGGAGCAATCTGCAATCGCATTAAGAATCATAGACAGAGAGCAAAAGCTGTTACCTAAGATTCAACAATCGTTGGCTCGCTTGCGCGCAGGGGAGTATGGCTACTGTTTAGAGTCCGGAGAACCTATCGGCATTCCAAGGTTATTGGCGCGACCTACCGCTGAATATAGTGCAGAAGTAAAAGCGCAAATGGAGTCAAAAGAGCACTGGTACAGAGAGTAAAATGTTACCCAAGTAAATAGGGGGAAAGTGGGTTTTAAATCTCCCTGCGTCGCATAATAACTTGCAAGGTATTGCTTGTTTTCACTCAACATGAATCTTCTTCATGTTGAGTGTGAGGAAATGTAACTTTTACTTACGTCATATTGTGATTGAATAGCCAAATAGATTTTAGCGGTATGGATGTCTAAATGGTAAATCTTACAATATTGGATGGTGGTATGGGGCGCGAGCTAAAACGCATCGGTGCTCCTTTTTCTCAACCTTTCTGGAGTGCCCAAGCACTTATCGAATCCCCACAGCATGTTACGCAAGCGCACCAAGGTTTTATTGATGCAGGTGCACAAATCATTACCGTCAACAGTTATGCCTGTGTCCCGTTTCATTTAGGTGAAGATTTGTATGCAGAGCAGGGACGCGAGTTGGCAGAGAAAGCTGCGAAAATTGCTCGTAATGTCGTGACCGCGTCACAAAAGGAAGTGCTTGTTGCTGGCGCGATACCTCCTGCCTTTGGTTCTTATCGACCTGACTTATTTGAAGAAAAGCGTGCTTACGACATCAGTGTGAGTCTATTTAAAGCGCAAGAGCCACATGTTGACATTTGGTTGGCGGAAACTGTCGCAAGCCTTGGTGAAGCGCGAGTGATCAGCAAAGTTTTGTCTAAAACCGACAAGCCAGTCTATATCTCGTTCACGTTAGAAGATGAAGTTAGCGAAGTGTCGCGTCTGCGCTCTGGTGAGCTTGTTACTGACGCCGTTGAGGCGCTTCTTGATACTAATGCGACCGGTATTTTCTTCAATTGCTCAATTCCTGAAGTGATTGAACAAGCGATCAAAGATGTGAATCAGGTATTGGAACGAAAAGGTAAGACGTTAACTATTGGTGTCTATGCAAACAGCTTTGCGCCCATTAAAGCGAATCACCAAGCGAACGAGTCATACCAAGGGCTTAGAAATTTCTCTCCAACAGAATATCTAGAATACGCGAAAACGTGGCACCGCTTAGGGGCGAGTATCATTGGCGGCTGTTGTGGCATTGAGCCTAGTCATATTGAAGAACTGACAGCGTGGAGAGACAGTCTTGAAGAATCTTAATCTCGGACTCACCATTCCTGCGATTGGCACTGTCCTGCTCATTTTACTTGTCTCTTCGATGTTCCCAGAGCAGTCTCAAGCTATGGCGAACAACGCAATGACGTTTGTGACCGATTGGTTTGGCTGGCTAGTGCAAATCTGCAGTCTTGCTCTTGTTGGCTTTCTACTTTGGTTGGCGTTTTCCAAGTACGGCGACATTCGATTAGGTGAAGGAAAGCCAGAGTATTCGAACTTCTCTTTTGGCGGCATGATCTTTACGGCTGGTGTTGGTGCATCGCTTATTTATTGGGGGATTGGAGAGCCAATGTACTACCTGCAATCTCCACCACTATTTGCTGAAGCGAACAGTTACACTGCAGCTGCGTGGTCAGTCACTTATTCAATGTTCCACTGGGGGATAACAGGGTGGGCGATCTACTGTTTCCCTGCGATTCCTTTTGCTTACGCTTTTTATGTGCAAAAACGCCGTACATTGAAACTCTCTACACTGTGTGAACCCGTGCTGGGTAAGAATCCAATCGTGGGCAAATGCGTCGACCTTTTGGCCATCTTTGGAACACTCGCGGCTTTTGCGAGTTCATTGGCGTTAACCGTCACGTTGCTGAGTACAGGAGCAGCAGAGTTATTTGGGATAGAGAACAACTTGTTGCTTCAAGGCGGCATCATCTTTTTGTTCGTATTGATTTTATTCGTAGTGACGCTGGTGGGCTTCAACAAAGGCATCAGTAAGGTATCCGATTACACCGTCATCGCTGCGATTCTCTTTGCCTTGTTTGTGCTGTTTTCATCAAATGCCCAATTTGTGCTGAACAACGTGACGGATTCACTCGGTGTTATGTTAGATAGCTTCTTCCGTATGTCTCTTTGGACAGATCCGGTGCAGAAGAGTGGTTTCCCTCAAGCATGGACTCAATATTATTGGTTTTGGTACTACGCGTACTTAATCATGATGGGTTTGTTCATTACACGTATATCGAGAGGCCGCACCATTCGTGAAGTCATCTTGTATACCATCTCAATGGGCGCTCTGGGATGCGCGTTCTTTATCTCAATCTTTGGTGGTTATGCGGTTTGGGCACAGTTGTTAGGTGGTTATCCGGTTCAAGAGTGGATGAGCAATGGTGGATTGACGTTTGCCGTCGTCTCATTGATCAAAACTTTGCCAGCAAACAATGTGGTTCTTGCAGTCTTTTTGGTGATTCAGTTCTTCTTAATGTTGACTACGATGTCGAGCGCGAGCGTGGCCACCTCAATGCTGACCACGAATCAGCTATCCCTAAACGGAGATCCAGACAACAAGGTCAAACTGATGTGGGCAGGTGCGATTGCACTTATCAGCTTTAGCGTATTCCTCACGGGTGGTGGCATCAATACCATTAAATCCTTGTGCGTGGTGGCGGGACTACCGATGATGTTTATCTACGGAATATTGGTTAAACAACTCATGATGGAACTGAAAGGCAAGACAGCTTCGCAACCAGAATCGGAAGCATCTGTGGAAGCACAAGAACTGATTGCTTAGCCTCAAACAACAAACCCTCTTCATGTTCAAACTTGAAGAGGGTTTCTATCGATTCATCCACCAACTTTGGCTTTTATCTCTTCCCTGAGCGCTAACTTGATGCGCTGTTCTTCATTAGTAAGAAAAACACAAACACGCCATCTCATTTCCAAACTAAGCCACGCTTATTGCTTTGAAGTGCAAGTAAAAAGTCGGCATGATGTTTAGCAATTCAAAATGAGCGGCACAGAAGAAACACTCGCACACCTAATCTGACAGGAATAAACATGTACCAAGTTATAAACGTGAATGAATATCCACAGGGTGTGGAAGTGTGCATTAAGTACATCCATACAAAGTGGGGTTCGGAAGACAATTACGCGTACTTTGAAAATGCGATTCTGCATTCAAGTAAGAAAGAAGACGCCATCCCTCAGTTTTATGTGTTGGTCACTGAAGGTGAGATTGTTGGCTGCTTTGGCCTGATCATTAATGATTTTGTGAGCCGACATGATTTATATCCTTGGTTAAGCTCTTTGTTTATCGAACCACAACATCGTGGCAAGCGATTGAGCGAATTGCTGTTTAATCATGCATTGAACGCTGCTAAAAGTATGGGCTTCCAAAGCCTTTATCTGACGACTGACCACGATGGCCTTTATGAAAAATTTGGTTGGGATAGAATAGAAGACGCTTACGACACGTCTGGTTATGTGACAAAGGTGTACCGTAAGTCTTTAGAAAACATCTAGAATCAACAGGAGTAGGTTTCTAGAATATCGATTAGTTAGTGTCCGAAGTAAGCAAGGAAGCAAAAATGCTATGGATTGTGACAAAGTACTTAACCACCGCCGCGATTGTGGTTCTCATTTCTGAAGTTGCGAAGCGAAGTGATAGATTAGGTGCGCTCGTGGCTGCATTGCCAACCGTTACCATATTGGCGTTGGTATGGATGTATATCGAAGGGCAAGGCACTGAGAAGTTGTCTAACCACGCGTTTTATACCTTTTGGTTTGTTGTACCAACACTGCCAATGTTTCTTCTTTTTCCTTATCTACTGAGTAAGTATTCTTTTTGGATTACCTTGCTTATTAGCTGTGTTGTATCCGTAATTTGTTTTGCGATAACGAATTTGATCGCAAAACAATTTGGTATCAACTTGCTTTAAGCTCGTCTTCCTTTTGGCTTTGCATCCATTGGCGAGGTGACATACCAGATACATTTTGGAAAGCACGAGAAAAGCCCGAGTAGCTGTTGTATCCCACCTCGTCAGACACCCAGTTGAGCGGTTTATTTTGCAGTAATAAAGACTGGGCGACGGATACACGCCATTTTTGTACATAATCTCCTGGTGTCTCCCCAACGATTTGTTTGAACGTCTCAATAAACTGAGTACGAGACATGGCCGCCAATGACGCCAATTCATTAAGATGAAAATGACGGGCAGGGAGCTGATGAATGGCATCCATAACGGGAGCTAGACGTGGGTGGGCGAGCGCAGCAAACAAGCCGTGTTCAATTTGCTTTCCCTCGATAAGATAACGAAAGATCAACGCCATTAAGGTATCGCTCAGCTTATCCAATAAAAACTCTTGTCCGATGCCATTTCCGCTTGCTTCCGAAGACAGCATATCCAAGACCGGTGTTAGGTTCGGCACCGCGTTAAAAGGGATAACGACGACATCCGGCAAGACAGACAAGAGAGGGTTGATCTGTCCACCTCGATAATCCACATTGGCGCAAACCAATTCTGTTTCTTCGCTTCCTTCAATTCTATGCGGCGTATTGTTTGGCAGATAAATGATGCAAGGCTCTGTTAGCTTTTGAGCCTTCTCGTTTGCGCTTGTCAGTATCAATTCACCAGCATTCAAAACATGCAAATGGCCCCGGTTATGGTGCTCTGCTTGGAACGAGGAGATACCACACAAGTGTCCAGAATAGAAAACGCCTGTCCGTATTGAGAAATGCTTCATCAGCTGTGACAACAGATCCATGTTACCTCCGAACGATTCGCGTACTTTTTTGGTCTTTTGTCCCTTTATAGACCGGAAGAGTTAGCTAATTTATTCACACAAGGCAAACAAACACAGACAAGGAGCTTACTATGTCACGCATTAAATCAACTGGTCGAAAACTCACTTTAATGACCGCTTTACTCGGAACCAGTTTTTCACTGATGGCTGCGGATGTAGGCATGAGCGTTGATGCAAATGATCTCGCTATCAAGGGTTACGACCCGGTGGCTTACTTCACGGATAATGGCCCGACTCAAGGAAAGGCCGAATATTCAGCGACGTACAACAATGCGATTTATCACTTTGTGAATGCTGCAAACCGAGACCAGTTTAAAGCGGATCCTCAAGCGTATGCGCCGCAATACGGTGGTTACTGTGCATTTGGTGTTGCTATGGGCAAGAAGTTTGAAACTGACCCAGAGGCTTGGAAGATTGAAGGTGGCAAACTGTACTTAAACTTGGATAAATCGGTACAGAAGCGCTGGCTAGAAGATACGCAAGGCTTTATTCAAGATGCCAACACCAACTGGACAACGATTAAAGTTGTTGATGCAGATAAGCTGTAACGGACGTCGTTTTTATCCTTTCCTCACATATTCAAGGCGAGCCAATTGGTTCGCCTTTGTGTATTGGCTCGAGGGAACGGACGTTTATAAGTTGTTATTTACCCAAGGTAGAAGCGATACGTTTGTCACGAAAATTGATTTATTCTCAATCAAATTTGTTAGATAGGTTGTTTTATAAATGCAGATAGGATTACTGTTATCGAATAATAATTTATATCAATAACAATCAGTTGGAACCTATCAGACATGAAAAACAATCTTCTTAAAAAACTTCAAGTGCTCAGCGTTATCGCAATGGCTTCTTTGACAGTGGGATGTTCATCTATGGATGCACATGCGAGAGGGGGTTACGGTAAACCATTTTCGGGTACGGCGTTGTCCGTCGCGCGCCAGCCATGCTTCTTGGATGGCTCAGCCGTGTCTTACGCTTTATATCCTATTTCTTTCGTCGATATGCCTTTGTCATTGGTTACTGATGTTGTATTCCTGCCTGCTGATTTAATCATGTTATTTACTCCAACGACGAGCTACGGCAGTGTTTTGTCACAAGGTTGCCCAAGTGGCAGTATGATTTAGTTGCTTTGCTTCATTCCATTATTAACTTTTAGGAATAATCGTTATAACTTCCAGCACTAAAGGGCTGCGGATAATATTGGATTCAGTTGTTAAGAATATTCCTACAAACCTTTAATTCTGGAGGGAAAGCAAATGAAGAAAGCTCTAATTTGCGTAGCGCTAACTTTACCTGCATTTCACGTGTTCTCTGCGCCAACAGACATCAATTCGCTTGAACGTATCGACTACGGAAACTATCAGTTTTATCAACCATACATTGAAACGGTACACACGGTAGATTTGATTGCACCGCCACCGGCAGAAGGCAGCAAACAAGATATCGAAGACAGGCGTGTGGGTGCTATCGACTTTTCAGTTGATGATCCAGCGAGAATGGCTCAAGCAACACAAGACGCGCGTATTACTCCAGAATACTTTGCCAAGATTTATGGTGATGTATTGGGCGTGAAGATTACTAAGGAAGACACCCCGGCAATGTATACCGTCTTAGGACGCAGCATTGCTTCTTTTGGTCTTGCGACATCTGACTCTAAAAAGCACTACAACAAAGCGCGTCCATTTGCGGTAAACGGCTTACCTTCTTGTACACCTTATGCCGAAGACTACCTATCTAAAGATGGATCTTACCCTTCAGGTCATACTGCATCAGGCTACGGGGTTTCATTAGTTGCCGCAGCAATTGCGCCGAACAATGCAAAAGCACTGACAGATCGGGGGGCGGATTATGGTTACAGCCGCGTCGTTTGTAACGCACACTGGATGAGTGATGTAGAAGCAGGGCAAAAAGTGGCGCACATCGTGTTTGATAAGCTAAAGGCAGATAAACAATTTGCTGAGGACTTACAAGCTGCGCAACAAGAGTACATTGCGCTAACCCAATAACGATAAATCGACACAGCTACAGGCGGCCACAGTGCCGCCTTTTTCATTCTGAGCTCTTGCTATATAGACTTCTAATCACGGCTGAAATCACTCCTTGACCTTAAGCTAGCTTGAGGTTTTATCCTCGTAACCTCAAACAACAACCCACCAAAATCGGTAAGAAACCAATCGGAAAAGGAACTTCTATGAATCTAAATCAAGTACTGTTAACCGTTAAAGACATTAAGTCATCTATCGAGTTTTATCAAAAGCTAGGGTTCAATTTGATTGTTGAAACAGAAAATTATGCGCGCTTTGAGTGCCTTGACGGAGATGCCACTTTTTCACTTTATCTCGGTGATTCAGAATCAAAAAGCAACAGCGTGATCTATTTTGAACACGA
This sequence comes from Vibrio sp. K4, assembly GCF_051122595.1. Classification (NCBI taxonomy): domain Bacteria; kingdom Pseudomonadati; phylum Pseudomonadota; class Gammaproteobacteria; order Vibrionales; family Vibrionaceae; genus Vibrio; species Vibrio sp. K4. Next base: position 1,864,257 of record NZ_CP178578.1, on the reverse strand, counting down.
AGATCTTGATGCGTTAGTTGATACTTTAAAGAGGAAAGGCATCGAGTTTGTTCAAGAACCTACAGACAAAGACTATCTGTGGAGGGAAGCAATGCTTAACGACCCATCAGGTAATGAGCTAAAGCTGTATTGGGCTGGAGAGTACCGAAAGAATCCGCCTTGGCGAGTTGCTAACAATTAAGCTCTCTAAGCTAAGTAGCAGAGGTGAGCGAGTAGAGCGTGCTCACCTTAAAAAGGGCTTATGTTGCTGATTGGTTGTTACCAATTCACATGTCTGCTCGACAACTACTTATCAACGTCACCGACAACGCCTTCATGAGATAGATCGCCAGATAACTCTGCTTGGATCTCTGCAAGGCTTTCTTCTTCAGCGGCGACGATTTTTCCGGTTAGGGCATCAACCTCAACTTCATAAGCCTTGTCACCTTTCTTAATGAAGACGTCCCATTGCGTATCTGGTTCATCATGGCGAATGCCAAGCACTTCAACATCTAAAGCGCCAAGCGCGGATTTAATGGCTTCTTCTTGGCTAATGATTTTCGCGTCGGACGCGGCGTAACTTGGAAGGCTCAATACACCAAATGCGGTCAAGGCCGAACATAAGATTAACTTTTTCATTGGTTTCTCCTTAAGCTCTCATCTCACCAGAGAGAATTCTTTCGTTGGCGTCTCCATAGTGTAGGTGGTGACGTAAAAGAAATGTGAATATGCCCTTTGAAAGGCATTCGTTCTAAAAGCACACATTTTTGTCGCGTCGGGGACTGGCGTAAAAAGGGGGATCGATTCAGGAAGTACGGGACGTTTCGGCTCTACAAGTTTTTCACATTTCTATTGGTAGTTTGGCGACAGTTAAAATCATGATGGATTGAAGTAGCCGTATGAACAGAAATTTGATGCTCAACTTTGGCATTGTATTCGTTGCTTTACTTATCCCTTACTCGGTGCTGCAAATAGGCACGCCAACACTAGAGTGGCCAATGTTTTGGCAGGTGCGCACTTACTTGGTCAACTACAGTGGCATCGTCTCAATGATCTTGATGTCGTTGTGCGTGATTCTATCTGTGAAGCATTGGCCGTTGGAACGCTGGTTAGGGGGACTAGATAAGCAATATCGTCTGCACAAATACCTTGGGATCTCTGCGGTGTTTTCCGCTTTGTTCCACTGGGGCGCATTTTTAAGTGATGATTTCGCGATGGATTTTGGTTACATCGAGGCAAAGAGTGAAACCTTTCCGTTTTGGAAGTTGATTGATTCATTGGGTGATCAGGCGCAGTTGATTGGCGAATATGGTTTCTATCTGTCGGCGGCTTTTGTTTTGATTGCGTGGATTAAGAAGTTCAAACACAACGTCTTTCAGCTCACTCATAAAGTCTTTCCATATCTTTACCTGCTTATAATGCTGCACATGGTGATGTTCTTTGATGCAAGCCTATGGTTAACCGTTACCGGAGCTATCCTTCTGTTGGTCAGCGGTTTAGCAACGGTAGGATGCTTGATTACCATTTTAGATTTGAATGGTAAGAAGAAACGTTATCCCGCCAAGGTTAGTAGTATCAAATCAATCAACGGCGGAATTGAAGTGGTGCTTAAAGTACTTGAGCCTCAGTTTAGGTATAAGCCGGGTCAGTTTGCATTTATCGGATTTGACGATAAAGAACGACCGCATCCTTTTAGTTTGGCGTCAGCTCATAGTGACAACGGTAAGGTGCGATTACTAATCAAAGCCAATGGTGACTACACGCGTTCATTAATCGAAACGCTTGAAGTTGGACAATCGGCTCAGATAGAAGGCCCATACGGTTGTTTCAATTTCCAAGATAATACAGAACAACAAATTTGGTTTGCAGCAGGCATCGGCATCGCGCCATTTTTAACCGCTATTGAAACGATAGGTAGAGCAAAGTCCGTAACGCTTTTCTACAGCTACCGAGAAGAGGACAAAGCGCTTCTGGATGAATTACAACACAGATCAAAGGAAGCGGGCGTTAAGTTATACATGAGAAATACAAGTGAAGAAGGGCGTTTCATCAACACGGAAGTCATTGAGCGGATAACAAATATACAGCACAGCAGTGTATGGTTCTGTGGCCCTTCCGAACTGGGTAAGATGCTTGAGAAAGCATTCACCAATATCGGTCTACCAGCCAAGTCATTCCATCGAGAGTTGTTTGAGTTTAGATAGAACTAACTGTAATCCGCGCTAATAATCAATAAGACGAACCAAATGGCTCGCCTTATTTTGTTTTTGCTGCAAGGGCTTAAAAGATCGCCTGTTTTTTATCTTTGATATAGAAATAGACGCTGATAGCGATGAACAAGAACGTGAAATAGTAGAAGAACGAAGACAGCGATGCGATAAAGTCGATGTGTTGTTCTATCTGCGCTTCGGTGTAGTTTTGGGAGAGCAACTTGTAGTAGTAGGCATAGAGCATACCGATTAAGCCGTAGCCCAAGTTGAACATCAAACCTTTGAAGCTTAATACTGTCGCTCGGTTGTGAGATTCTGTTTTCTTGTTTAAGTGGTAGCTGATGAAAATGTTCATCGTCATGATAATAAAGATCAGAATCAGCGCAGGAATTACCCCGTATATCGACCAGCCTAAGCTTATCCAATAGTAGGTTGCCATCGTTGCGATGCCCATGACTAAAATGAACGTCTTGGGCGCCATACTCTCTGCCAATCGGCGGCTTTGTCCAGCTAAGATAATCTGCAAGAGGCTAATGCCAGCGCCGATTAAACCAAAGTAGATAATTGGAATATCAATCGCACGGTAGTACTGACTGTTCATAGTCAAAAACATTCGTGAAGTGTGCTCGAACAAACTGTAGTAGAGCAGAATGAACAGTACGTAAGGCGTAGACAATACCCACTTGGCGGTGTTGAGTGTGAGCTTCATGCTGGCCATGGTTGAAGCCAACTTGCTTTCACTACTTGGTATGACCTTTTTCTCTTCTCTCATGCTGAATGCGGCGTAGATAGCGATCAACGCAACAAACAAAGTCGCGTAAACAGGGATGCGCATGATGTCTTGTGTGGTTTCTGGCTTGTCGAATCCAAGGAGCTGATAAACGTTGGCCATAAAGTTCACGTCGTACATGGCAGCACCCACAAGTGTGACCACAATACCCACGCTCGAAGCAATACGAAGCTGAATCTGCAACACTCTCGGCCACAGCTCTTCCTTGCCTTGCTCTTTCAATGTGTCGTAAGCCAGCGCTTCATCCGCGCCACTTGCTAACGCCATCGCTAAGCCACTCAGAACTCTGTTAATCAAAAACACAACGAAAACAAAAGTGGGATTCCCCGTAGGAACAAAGGCGATCATTGCGATTTCGATGAACATGACGATGGACGACAGCACCACCAGTCGTTTTCGCCCTAAGGTATCGGCAAAAGCGCCGGAAGGGACTTCTGCAAGTACAATCGTCGCAGCCCAAACAACATTGAGCATGGCGAATTGAGACAGCGTTAATCCGTAATCCAAATAGAGCAGGGTGAATACGGGGTAATAGAAGCGCGCAAAGTAACTGCTTCGGAACATGAGGAAGCAGCGAACGTTACGGATTTTAAGGATTTCTTTCAGCGTCATGAAACATTCAGCAATATGAATAACATAACGTTATGTATAAACCTTTTTTAGATTGATGGGAAAGGTTTGTGCTTTGAAATCGCGAGATTTTTTTGAATAGTCGCTATTCCTTACTTAACGACTCAACGCGTCACCAAGTGGACGAAAGTACGCTTGAAGCGCTTCATATATTGCGTTTCTGTGTGCGATATCTGGGTAGAGAGGAAGGGTGTCCGCCTTTGTTGTGCCAGAAACTAGGTATGCGTTTTCAATGCCAGAACAAGACTCCACAACGGCTTCAAATGCTCGCGCCATCATCTCGGTGGGTTGTGAAAAGTAGCTCGACCCCATCGCTTGGTCTGCTTTTACACTTCGGGATACATAGTCATGTCGATCTTGGCCATCTGGCGTGAGCAATGTGGCGTCAAAAATCTTCAGTAATCGCTCGTTGAGTGGATGCGGAAAATGATCGGCATTTTTTAGCCAGCAATCACTCGCAAATAAGATTTGGCGTTGAGGCCCCGAACGATCGCCAATGTCGAAAGCTTTCTCGGCAATGTAATGATCGAACGCATGCCAAAACTCATGAGCAAGCGCACCTGCACCGGCATTCTTTGCTAAGGCTAATTCACGTTGATTCGGTGCGTAATGTGCTTGAACCCCTTTGCGGCCACCAGTACCAAAAGCAAGGCTCAAATTACCACGAAGCCCAATCGCCGAAGGCGGTAGCGCAAGGATGTACGCTAAGTCTGCGAGAGAATCGAATATTAAGTTTGCCGCGAGGTCTTTTTCTTCTTTGTTCACCCACTTACCAATCCGAATTCCGCCGATGCCAAATGTCTCTTTGATGTCGACAAACGACACCTGGTCGCCATGGCGATAATCAGGGCCTTTACGCGTTTTGTATTTAAAACTGGTTAACTGCAAGACATGCCTCGAAGTGGTGCTGAAGGAGTGGAAACTTATACTCAAAACATAAGACGTCAGATTATACCGCAATAGAAGGCTGAGTCGGAGATTTCGTCCTATCTCGTTTTACGCAGGCTCGCGAACTTGTCCAATCCATCTACACTAAAACTAACACGCGATTTGTTCGCTTTGATTTTCAATAGCTTTGATGTGATTCCGCCAAATGGATTCGAGTCATCGAAATACGGATATTTTATGTGGCAAACATTTCTGGTTTTTAAGCATGATTGGGAGATTTCGCCGTGGACCCGTTAACGCAAGGGTTGGTTGGGGCGTCATTGTCTCTATCAGTAAGCAAAAAACAACACTTGGTGGCGGCAGGTGTCCTTGGAATGCTTGCTGGTATGGCACCAGATTTGGACATATTGATTCGCTCTTCCAATGATCCGCTGCTGTTTTTGGAATATCACCGACAGTTCACCCACTCGTTGCTATTTATTCCTATTGGCAGCTTGCTCTGTGCTTTGGTTCTCTATCCACTTTTTGCTAAAAGGCTTGGTTTATCGTTTACACAAAGCTGGTGGTATTGTGCGCTCGGCTACGTCACACACGGTTTATTGGATGCGTGCACCAGTTACGGAACTCAGCTTTTGTGGCCGTTTACCAACGAGCGGTATGCGTTGAATACCGTTTCTGTTATTGATCCTGCCTTCACGCTTCCTGTTTTAATGGGCGTCGTATTTGTTTTGCTGAAACGTAACCCTTGGTATGCGCGAATCGCGATAGTTTGGGCGTTTGCTTATCTTACGTTCGGCATGATTCAAAGAGACAGGGCAGAAGAAGCAGGATGGGAGCTTGCACAAGCAAGGCAACATGCTCCAGTGCGCTTAGAGGCCAAACCTACGTTCGCGAATAGCTTGGTTTGGAAAGTCATCTACGAGACTGAAAGTCGATACTATGTAGACGCCATAAGAGTAGGGGCTGCGGCCAAAATCTATACTGGAGAATCGGTTGCCAAACTGGACATCGGGAAAGACTTCCCTTGGTTAAGCTCAACATCGCAGCAGGCCTTAGATATTGAGCGATTTCGTTGGTTTTCTGATGGCTTTGTCGCGCGTGATCCGGACGATGAAAGGCGCATTATAGACGTGCGTTACTCAATGGTTCCAAACCAGATAAAAGCCTTGTGGGGAATTGAGCTTTCTCCATCTGCTGATGAAAACGACCATGTGGCCTACACAACACATCGAGACACTTCGCAAGAATCAAGACAAGCATTTATCGATATGCTGAAAGGCAATGACTGAGGGAGACTCAACGTAATTAAGCGCACTGAAAGTCTTTAATCAATGTTGGCTTTTTAGAGAAGAAAAGTTTGCTAAACAAGGATTTGTATTCCCAGCCAAGAGACAGCAGTCTTTTTGCTAGGTTCTTGTTTTCAATGATGGCAACTTCAACACCTTGATAGTGATACGGGTTGTTTCTTACGTAGTTGATAAACGCGGTTAAAACCCCTTGGCCACGTACCGAAGGATCAAAGTTGATCGACACAATGGAAAAGCGCTGACTCCCCACAGGACAACGGACAAAGCAGTAACCCAACGGGTGAGTAATGGTTTCTGAAAACTCAGGGAAAGGGCGAGATTCAAAGTCCTTAGATAACTCATCGTATTGCTTACAGAGGTAATGAAAGAGTTGTTTCGCGTCGTTGTTCATAATGGTGTTGCTTTGTATTACTGGATTTCACGGTAATTTTAACCACAGCTTGCACCACAAAATGCGGTGAACTTTTTCCAGATTGATTTCCTCTTTTTGAAAGTTATGTAATTTCAAATGAAGATTTATGATTTCTATATGGAATAGAAAAAGCAGAACTTGCTACTCTGAAATTGAAAGAGTTAGAAAGTAAAATAGTAAGAAGAGACAGTAATAGATAGAAGCAAAGGCCACGGATTGATGGAACCAAATATGACGAACGGTACGGCACCCATTCTTTATTCTTTGCACAATTGCCCCTACGCGATTCGTGCAAGATTTGCGTTGCTCAAAGCCCAGCAATGCGTGCTTATTCGTTCTATCAAGCTCGATAACAAGCCATCAGAAATGCTAGAGGTATCGCCGAAGGGCAGTGTGCCAGTATTAGTGATTCCCAAACGTCCTCACATGGGTAATAAAGAACAAAAACAGGTGCTTGAAGAAAGCTTAGACATTATGATTTGGGCGCTTTCTGAATGTGACCCGAATGATCTTTTGGATAGCGATCATCCAGAAGCATTGCCTAAAATGCTCGAAGTGATTGGAGAGTTTGAATCGCACTTTGTACTCGCGATGAACGCCTTTGGTTGTGCGAAGCGTTACCATGAAGATAATGCAGATGAACTGCGTAAAGAGTGTGAAAGGGAGCTCTTCAAGCTTGAGTCTCTTTTAACACAGCATTCCTTTTTGTTTTCGGAACGAGAAAGCTTGGTCGATATCGCAATTCTGCCTTTCATACGTAAGTACGCCCGCATCGATAAACAGTGGTTTAGACAAAGCCCTTACCCAAACTTAAAAGCGTGGCTGAATGGTTATATTCAAAGTCCTCAGTTCTCCAAAGTGATGAAAAACTATGACTTGTGGTTGGACACTCGGGAGGAGCAATACTTTGGTAATTAAGCGCTGTTTCTAAGGTTATTTGGGCGGTATCATCGAGCGCATCTTCACATTTGCAATATTAGCTTACTGCCTCATCCATTGACGATCACATCTACGACGCGCATCCTTTTAAGTTCACTCAGGGCCAAGGCTCTTATTTCGCAAACAACTCGAAAGCTGCGTTTAGTGCGCAGTGCTTGAACTTAAAAGGTAGCGCGTATGAACAAGATTGTTATGTTGGTGATGGGGCTGCTTTTTACCAGTCGGTTGTTTGCAAGTATTGTCCCTCACGCAAGCCAACTTGAACACGATGCGCCCATTCTTCTTCGTTCTGTGTTGCTTGTCGGTGTTGCAGGCTTCCTGATCTGGAAAGTGGTTCAGTACTTTCAGAAAAGCAAATCCTCAGAGTAACGCGCTGCTACTAGACTTTATCTGCACGTCCAAACAAATAAAAAGTGGTAATTGAAATCACAGCCCTTAGAATGCGCAAACTAAAAGTTAATAACTGATGTAGAGTGATTTTATGCTTCGTGATTACACATTCGATTGTCTTGTGACTATGCCACGCCATGAACTGGAAGAGTTTAGTGCTCGCATGATCAGTAAAATGGTGCCAGAAGATGTGATGAACGAACTGTTTACCTTCGACCAAGAAGAAGTAGACAGTGAAGACCGCATGTTGTCAGCGCGCCTAGATGCGATGTTACGTATGACCGCAATCGCACTAAGTGAAATTCAGCAAGCGTTTGATGATTCGGACAACGCGAAGCAAAACAGCGAACGTATGACGCGTCTTGTGCTTTGGCACTTCTACGCAATTTCATTCCGTCTAGAAGAAGCCATCACGCTTGAAACACACTGTGAGCAAGTAGAAAAACTACTTCAAAACACACCGACAGACGTATTCGCATGGGTGAAGACGCTAACAGAGCTTCTACACACGTACGCGGAAATCAACGCGAAGGAAAACCCAGAAGGCTAAGTCCTACGGGGGATATAAGATACAGCATGAAAGGCGAGCCAATTGGTTCGCCTTTTTCGTTTTGATCCGAGATGATTGTTACGTGTTTTTAGCTCAAAGTGACGGCAATAGAACCCCCAAGTTGTGAACTAATGCAATGCATTAACGTTGTGCTCGATAAGGAAAGCCGTCACCATAAAAAACAAACCATAGGAGCTAGAACGAGAGGAGTATGGCCAAAATCTATTTTGTTTGTGGTTTTATCGGTTCGGGTAAGACGACGTATTCAAAAGCGCTGGCAGAAAAGCATTCAGCGTTTCGTTTCTCCATCGATGAATGGATGATCCCTTTGTATGGAGAGCACATGGAACGTGACGTTTTCGATAGTCGTTTAGCGACACTCCAGGCGCTATTTAAAGACTCAGCACAACAGCTGTTCTCCCTTGATGTCCCAGTAATATTTGATTTCGGTTTTTGGCGCAAAACAGATAGAGAAGCCTTTGTCGATTGGGCGTCGAGCCTTGAAGTGGACAGTGAAGTGCATTATCTCGATGTACCTTTCGAAATCTGTAAGCAAAGAGCATTGGCACGTAACGCGGAACTGGGTGGGAATTCATATCACATGTCGCCAGAAATGTTGGATTTGTTTTGGTCTTGGTTTGAGGTTCCAACATCAAATGAAAATGTACTTTGGGTTAAATAAACAAACTCATCCCAAATCGTCACTCCATGTTTTCCATCGACATATCCGTTTACTCGGTCAGCCTTTCTCGTATCTCGTATCTCGTATCTCGTATCTCGTATCTCGTATCTCGTATCCCGCCCAAATAACCACATATACTACGGGGTAGTATTATATACTGGAGGGGAGTATAGTTTTTAAAAAACATAACTCACTGGGAAGTGTCACTGTATGAAAGACGTAAAGGGTGTTTTTCGTAACCTAGAAAAAATGCTGCAAAACGCGAATTGGTTTGAAGATGGTTGGGAAATTTACAACCGAGGAGAGTACCTGCAGCTGTATAAGCAAAACTGGTTCAACGAAAACCAAGGTGGTGTGCATTTCGAAACGTATATCGAAGGGCCACAAGTGAAGCAAAAAGCCTTTCCGATTTGTATGCATGCGGAAGAAGACTGTCCATCTCAAGCTGAATTTGTACGTCAATTCAAAGAGCTAGAAGGGAGCCGTATTGCTGGTTGGAAAGGGTATAAGACATTGGATAACAGCTATGGCATTTGCCAGCGAACCCTGCCGCTCAACTTTAAAAACCTAGAACAACGTTTGTTTGAAGAATTCAACTGACTGCGTGCGCTAGAAGCAAGCATCGACAAAGTGCTGGATAGGTTATAAATGAAAAAGCAGAAAAGCCCTTGTATTGATGTATGTGATTTTTCCCATAGCAGAGGGTGGTGCGCTGGGTGCGGAAGAACGCGAGAAGAATGTAAGGCTTGGAAGTCGATGAAGCCTTACGCCATCAATGCTCTCAAAAAAGATCTGCAAAAGAGAATGTCTCAAATGAAAGCTCAGTAAAACTGGGCTTTATTTAATGTATGAGTCGATAACTTTAATCACCACGTCCATATCCGCTTCTCGTTGTTCTTTATCTTCCTCTAGAACAAGGTGCTCATGTAGATGGCCTTTGATTACCTCTTTCATCAAACCGTTTACCGCACCTCGAATCGCGGCGATCTGCTGCAACACGTCCTGGCATTCTTGCTCTTCATCTAACATCTTTTTAAGACCGTTGACCTGACCTTGTATCTTGCTGACTCGGGCCGTTAGCTTTTTCTTATCTTTGGCTGTATGTGACATAGCATCTGTACTCAATGTAATTGGCAGGAGAGAGGAGTTAGTCGGTAATGTAGCACCGAATTTATACTGGGGGGTAGTGTTTATACTAACGGGGGTATATTTGCGATGAATTGTTTTAAAACAAAGCCCGCTAGTTTCAGCGGGCTATATGGAAGGTTACTCTAGGTGCTTAAATTGCAACGCAACAAGGCGCTGATAGAGTTCACAACTTTGCATTAACGACTGATGGTTGCCAAGGTCAATCAACTCGCCGCCGTCTAACACCGCAATTTTATCGGCGTGCTGGATGGTTGAAAGACGGTGAGCAATGATCAGTGTGGTACGGTCTTTCATCAATGCTTCAAGTGCTTGTTGAACATGATGTTCACTTTCACTGTCCAGCGCGCTGGTGGCCTCATCAAGCAAAAGGATTTTTGGATCTTTCAGAATCGCACGAGCAATCGCGATACGTTGTTTTTGACCGCCAGATAATCTCACGCCACGCTCACCCAAAAAGCTATGGTAACCGTCTGGTAGCTTCTCAATAAACTCATGCGCGTGGGCTTTCTTCGCCGCCTCAATGACTTGTTCGTCAGTAGCGTCTGGATTGCCGTAGCGAATGTTGTGGAACACGTCGTGACTAAACAAAGCGGGTTGCTGTGGAACCAATGCCATTTGACGGCGAAGATCATTTGGATCGAACTGTCGAATGTCTTCTCCACCAAATAATACTTTGCCTTGTTGTGGGTCGTAGAAGCGTTGTAGCAATTCGAATAAGGTCGTTTTACCAGCACCAGAAGGGCCAACTAAAGCCAACACCTTACCTTTCTCGGCGGTCAGGTTTAAACCTTTGATAGCGGGTTGGTCGGGGCGAGAAGGGTAGTTGAAGTTCACTGAATCAAACATCACTTCCGCTGGCATATCATCGGTAATAGGAAGGTGATTGTTTGGTGCGCTGATGTCACTTTCTACTTGAAGGATCTCAATCAGCCTTTCTGTTGCACCGGCGGCTCTTTGTAGTTCCCCCATGACTTCGGAAATCGTTGCCATAGAAGACGCAACCATGATGGCGTAGAACACAAATGCCGCTAGATCGCCAGCGGACATTTTGCCGTGAATCACATCACTGCCACCAACCCAAAGCATGCCAGCAATGGCGCTGAACACGATAACGATAACGCCAGAAATCAGAATTGCGCGCTGTTTTACTCGCTGTCTCCCAACTTCGTAGGCTTTTTCTACCTCGACAGCAAACGCCGCGCGTTCATGTTGCTCTGAGCTAAAGCTTTGAACCGTTTTGATGTGCTCAATCGCTTCGCCTGCATAGCTGCCGACATCGGCCATGGTGTCTTGGCTTTGGCGTGATAGGGCACGTACTCGTCTTCCATAAACCAAAATAGGAACCAGTACGAACGGCACAGAAGCCAGCACAATCAAAGTGAGCTTAAAGTTGGTTGCGAACAACATGATGATCGCACCAATACACATAAGCGCGCTGCGCATCGCCATAGAAAACGACGACCCAATAATGCTTTGCAGCAGCGTCGTATCTGTCGTGAGGCGAGACATAATATCGCCGCTACTATTGGTCTCAAAATAACTAGGATGCAGCGTAATCACATGGTTAAACACCGCAAGACGAATGTCTGCGCTGACGCGTTCGCCAACAGAAGAAACCAGATAGAAACGGAAGAACGTCCCCACCGCGATACACAGCGTCACACCGACGATAAATTGAATCGCATTGGTGAGTTCTTGCAGCGATTGCTGAGCAAAGCCTTGGTCTATAAGAATGCGCACGCCGTAGCCGACAGATAGCGTTAGGCTAGCCGTTGCGATAAGGGCAACTAAGGCAGCAGCAACGCGCCATTTATAAGGTGAAACGAAGGTGTTGAGTTTAAGAAGAATGCCGAGATTTTTATTATTTTTACTGCTCATGAGTGGCTCACAAAGCGTTATAGGTACTTGGCATAGTAAGCGACTTTGGTACGTGAAACCAGTGGTGAGTCTGTTTCGATAACAGAGTGATCCCTCTGCCAAGGCATTCAGCTCGATGGAACCTAATTTCTCACTTTTGTTATTGGCATATGCTAATTACAGGGCATAAAGTGAATGCCTCAAAATAGATAAAGGAATTCACCATGTCAGTCGCTCACCAAGTCTAACGCTTCTTTTCTTTGTTCTCTTTACTCATTCTGTTTTGTTCCACAGACAATCTCAAACTCAGAGGTCTTTATGTCTATTCACGCTCCTAGAAACCACCAACATTGCGCAGTCTGTTGCCAGCCGTTTTTCAACGCGCACGATACGATTCAATTTACGGCAATGCCGAGTGGTGGCGTGCAAGGACAAATCGTGCCGACAGAAAAGGTTCAAGGCTATCAAGGCGTAATACAAGGCGGTGCCATCAGTGCGCTTCACGATACTGCTATGACACACTGTCTTTTCGCCCAAGATATCTGCGCAATGACGGCTAAGCTGGAGGTGCGCTTTATCAAACCTATCCCTCTCAATAGTTCAATCCGAGTGGAAGCGCATTGCATCAAGAGTAAGCGAGGCATGTATTTGCTAGAAAGCGAAATCTATGTTGGTGAGCAGTGCTACTCAAAGGCTGAAGCCAAGTTTATGCAGCAGGCTGTTGAGGTCTAATATTGCTTACTTTTTGAGTACAGCAGTGAGCCACGAGAAGAGTTTAAAAGGAAAGGTTGTTACGGAAGGGAAAGGGAAGTGAGTCAACCTATTTGGTCAACTCACATTCTTTGCTATTGGCGTAGTGAGTAAAGAACCTAAACAGCGATGCAGTTAATCCACATACGCCACGGTGCTTGGTTCTTTATAAATACAGTCTACTTTTGTCACACTGCCACTCGAGTCTTGATATTGAGCATAGACGACCCATAGGCCATTGGTTCGCGCGCCCATTACCGTAACCCGAGTATTTTCACCATAAGTTGTATTGTCCGTGCCAGATCCTCTACCAAAAGAGACTTGGAACTCCTTCTGGACAGCACGTTGTACTTCCATGCCGTTAAAGTCCCCCTTTGGCTGAACATGCAAAAACTCAAGCCCGCCTCCTTTTCCTTTACGGATTGCAAAGGTACAACCGGTCAATTGAGTGGTTACCAAGTAGTCAGCAGCATCATAATGGGTGACTTTAGAAATGGAGTCGGGTTTAAGTTGTTCAAAAGGAGAAACGGGGATATGAATACATTGAAGTGCTTTCGCGTTTTTAACTAACGATTTTGGACCAAGGCGGAAACGCATCTCCTTCATCTTTACCCCCTGATTTATCCCAAAAGCGGTATCGCCATGGCTATACAAGTAAAACCTCATAGCACCTTTCGATTGGCCCGCGCTGGTAATGGATAGTGGGAAGCGAAGTAAAAACTCCTCTAAATCTCGGTCTAAAACCTGAACAGCCTGATCTAACGTTTGTGGCATAACACAGTCCTTTGTTGTTATTTATAGAATGTATGGAATCTTATTGATTATAGTTCACAGGCATAAGCATATATGAACATATAGAATCCAATGAAATTTCTTCTTCTTTCATCACGAGAACATGATATTGCTCGGAAGTAAGCACTGGTTATGTTGATGAAGTCGTCCGCTAACACAAAGACAATGTCGTTTCGCCATTTAATAAACATAAAGGTGAACCAAACCGTTCACCTTCATCGTTTCATTGCTTAGCGCTTTGACCTAAATCGAGCATCAAACTCAGTTAGTACCTCAACTTTGGGGTTTGTGGGCCGTTTTTATCTGTTCGAAAAGCTCTTCTGCCTCCGCAGTTAATAAAGAGTAGGTACGTATGTCGCCGCGTCTTTGCGCTTGCATCGCTTGTTCAAGCAGCATTGAGTGGCGTTTTTTGAGTTTCTTGACGGAATTGTTTTTGAAGAAAGAAAACATAAATAAATCCTTTACTTAGAACCTCCCTTTATTACGCGTTTAGTCTGCTTTTGGTTCAAACCATCAGCACCGCATTATTGTTTTGTCACGTCTTTCTGTTGTTCAATCTGCCGCCAAAGATGACGGTTTTCGACTCATTGATGAGAGGGCTCTTGGGACAATTTTGACTCACTTTGCCATACAAAAACTTATCTGAATTCATGTGGCTAATTGTTTGTTATTTATATCGCCATTTCACATATGAACTACAGGGCATTATTGGCGAAATGAGGAGCGATCTTTTTTGAGTCAATAGTAAATAACGGTCAGGTCATGAAAATAAAGGCTTCAAAGATGAAGGATGTGATGTTGTAAGAGTATTTCAAAATGTTTCCTTTGTTACACCTTGTAACATTGGTGCGTTGTCGGTATGGTTCGTCCCCTCAAAAAATAGACTTTTACGCTCAACTTAAAGGAAGAACTATAATGATTTCTAATGATGCGGTAATCATGGGCATGCTCGCTGTCATACTCGGCGCTATCTTTATCACGGAAAGCAGCCAAAACAGCGCACTAAAAAGATTCTATTCGATCATTCCGGGTCTTTTACTCTGTTACTTCGTTCCTTCATTGCTAAACAGTTTCGGTATCATTGATGCGTCGAACTCTAAACTGTACTTCGTAGCAAGCCGCTACCTACTGCCAGCAGCGTTGGTGCTTTTGATCATTTCTGCTGATCTGCGCAAAATCATTGGTCTTGGCCCGAAAGCGGTCATCATGTTCTTGACCGGTACGGCAGGGATTATCATCGGTGGTCCTCTGGCGATCCTGATTATCGACCAAGTTTCTCCGGATCTCGTTTCTGGTGATGTATGGCGCGGCCTAACCACGGTTGCTGGTTCTTGGATCGGTGGCGGTGCAAACCAAGCCGCAATGAAAGAAGTCTTCGAGGTGAACGACGAACTGTTCTCGGCAATGATTACGGTTGACGTTATTTGTGCCAACGTTTGGATGGCAATCTTATTGATTATGGTTGGCCGTCAGAAGAAGGTAGACGCATGGCTTAAAGCGGATACATCGTCTATCGAAGAGCTAAAAGAAACCGTTTCTAAGTACCAAGAAGAAAACGATCGTCCAACCACAACAACCGATCTCGTTAAAATTGCTTCAATTGCGTTTGGTCTAACCGGTCTTGCGCATTACTTTGCCGATATGATTGCGCCGTGGATTTCGACTAACGCTCCAGAACTGGCGAAATACAGCCTGACTTCGGGGTTCTTCTGGCTAATCGTATTGGTAACAACATTTGCGCTGGTTGCTTCTTGCTTTAAATCAACACGCAGTCTTGAGCACGGTGGGGCATCCAAAGTAGGTTCAACCTTCATCTACATCCTTGTTGCAACAATTGGTATGCAGATGGACGTAACGGCAATCTTCGACAACCCAGGTTACTTCTTTATCGGCATCGTTTGGTTAACCATCCATGCTGTATTAATGATTGCCGTTGCGAAACTGATTCGTGCGCCACTGTTCTTTATGGCGGTAGGTAGCCAAGCGAACGTTGGTGGTGCTGCATCTGCGCCTGTTGTTGCGGCAGCATTCCACCCAGCACTAGCGCCAGTTGGTATTCTAATGGCCGTTCTTGGCTATGCATTAGGTACATACGGCGCATACATCAGTGGTCTACTAATGCAGTTGGCTGCAGGTCAATAATTTAACCTCGCAATTCAACCTAACGATACCCAAAGAAAAGTCCGGCATAGGAGCAACCATGCCGGACTTTTTGTATCTAGTTTGCTTGGATTAATTAGTAATGGTATCGGCGATTTAGCGATATTTATTTGCGTCGGTTATAGAAATAAACCTTTGAGGCATAAGCAGAAAATGCATCGCGAAAATGCAGTTTACGCCTCCGTTTTAACAAGTTACATTGTTGAAACTTTGATTCAAAGGACAGAACAATGAGTGCCCACCTAAAACAGCTTTGTCATACCCATCTCCCTGGTAATAAAGAAGATTCTCCAGCCGAACACTTTGCGAAAATGGCAAAGTGGTGCGAAGAAAACAACGTCAATCACGATGTCTACGGCGATGGAGAAACGATTCAAGCGTTCGAGCAAAAGGTTGCCGATCTGCTGGGTTACGAGGCCGGGCTTTTTGTTGTAACAGGGACGATGACGCAGCCAACAGTGCTTGAAATTGTCACAAGACAAAAGCGCAATCCTATTGTCGCTATGCACGCATCTAGCCATATTCCGGTGCATGAAAAACAAGGCTATCAGCTTCAACATCGCTTTGGTATTTTGCCAGTAGGGAACCCGTATCAAACATGGAAGCTTGAAGACCTTACAGCGTGGCCGGATGAAATCGCAGCCGTTCTTTATGAACTCCCGATGCGTGAAATTGGCGGTCAGCTACCTTCATGGCAAGAACTGGAAGAAATCAAAGCGTACTGCGCCGAAAATGACATTCATCTTCACATGGATGGCGCAAGACTGTGGGAAACTGCAGCTTGCTATCAGAAAGAATACTGCGAAATCGCCGCTGGTTTTGATACGACCTATGTTTCACTTTACAAAGGCATCAACGGCATGGGTGGATCCATGCTACTTGGCTCAAAGGCGTTCATTGAACTGGCTTCAATGTGGATGAAGCGACAAGGTGGCAACCTGTATCATAAAACACCTTATGTGGTGTCTGCGGCCATGCAGTTTGATGAAAGGTTGTCACAAATGCCGGCTCTGTTTGAGCGAACAAAACAGATCTACAAGATCATTGAAGAGTTCCCATCTTTGGCGGTGAGACCAACCCAGCCACAAGCAAACATGTTGCACCTTATCCTGCCATTTAGCTGCGAAGAGCTGAAAGAACTCCAACACACGTTTGCCACGGAAAAGGGCATTTGGTTTGGTAACCCGCAAGTCACGGCACATCCAAATCAATCCATTGTTGAATGGTATGTTGGCGACTACCTTCTCAATCTTGGTGATGATGAATTAAGGTCATTTTTCAATCAGTTACTCGGTAATAACGCATAAACTTATCAATATGCGAGCTTACTAACACGCCATACGTGACACTTCATGTATTCTTAATTGAAGCGAAGAAGAGGATTTATCAATGTCAAAAAGCTCCAAGCTTCACAATGAAGACAAACTGGTTAAGAAGGCACTAGAGATTGGTGGGAAGATGGCGAAGCTACAAGGTTTTGACCTTCCTCAGTCACCACAACCTCTAAGAGTAAAAGCGATTTACCTATTCTTGGTCGATGCAAAACAGATAACGCCACTACCTGAAAGCAAGCTAGACGGCGCAAGCATCAAACACCGACTGGCAGTCTGGATACACAGTGCATTGCCAGATAACGACCCTCTAAAGTAGAAAACCTCAATAAGTCACATAGGTCACTAATTAACAAGGCGAGCCAAATGGTTCGCCTTGTTTGACCTTGGCAAGTGCACCAAGGTCTTTTAGTGTGGCGGTATCATTGATTTACAAAACAGAATCAAAAGGACTAAAGATAAATCCTGAGAAGCGCTACAATGCACGCGTTGCGAGAGTGCAACCAAGATTACTCATTTACAGAAGCCTTGAAGTAACCATACATGTCTAAAGATTTCGAATTCACTACAGAATACATACTCGACAAACCTTTCTTTGCTGAGTGTTATGATCAAACTAGCCAGCCAACGAAGTTCCCACAAGCATACCTAAAAGGGATGCTGTTTCTTATCTTTGGTGTGGTCTTATTGGAGTTTGAACTGCTACCTAACGGTTATGTCGGTTGGTTTTTTATCGTATTGAGTGTGATTGAAGCGTGCAGTGTTTACTTCAAAAGAACTTGGTGGCTGTGGCGTCAAACCATTAGCTCAAGCCGTGGCAGCAAAGTGGTTTTTGATGTGAATGCAGAGGGTGTGCGCTACAAAAGCGGCAAAGTTGACCGCAGTCTCGCTTGGAATGAAATCGACCAACTCGAACAAACCGATTTGGGCTTTATCCTTCATCTTGGTAAACAACGCCAATACATCAGCAAATCTTGTTTAAACGAAGAAGTCATCGCGTTTATGGTAGAGCAGCACGCGGCATCAAAAGCGAGCTAACAAATCCTATGATTAAAAGAGGCGAGCCCAGTGGTTCGCCTTTTTTGATCTTGGTTTTGAATAGTGAGATTGTTAGCTTTTGCCTAATAATAATTTAGCTATTCATCATCTAGTTCTAACTCATCTTATCTATATCATTTATTCCATAGACGCAGAGTGCGTAACTTATTGGAAAAGCACCTTGAAAAGTCCAGGGTGTAGATAGGACAGTTATTATGACGACAGCAACAAAAACAGGCCCAATGACAAACAGTGTCGGGCTGACTCTTCTTGCGGGTTTACCTCTTTTCACTCTTCTGCCACTTGGCTTAGACATCTTCTTACCTGCGGTATATCAAATCGGAGAATTCTTCTCTGACCAAGGTGTGCCTTCAATGGCAATCAGCATCTACATGTTGTTCTGGGGGCTTGGCCAATTGTTCTGGGGCGGTATGGCTGACACCATAGGCAAAAAGAACATTGCGCTGATTGGTCTCGCTTTGTTTGCTTTCAGTTCTTTTATGATTTCGACCATTGATAGCGACCAAGCAATGCAGTTCTTGGCGTTTCGTGCGCTACAAAGCTTTGCTGGCAGCGCGTGCTTTACCGCGATCTACGCTCTGATCCGCATGCGATTTGAAGGCGAGCACTTGAATAAAGCCTACAGCTACCTGAATGGTATTCTTGCGTTTGTTCCGGTTAGTGCTCCGCTTGCTGGTGCGTACATTGTCGAGACAAACTCTTGGTTCACGCTGTTCACAATCATGTCTGTACTTGGTGTCGTAAGCATTGTTTGGATTTTCCTGACTCTGCCAAATGACAAAAAAGAGCAGCAATCATTGGTAGCAGAAGCATCGAACGTAACGAACACTAGCTTTATTCGTCGTTATGCCGACGTAGTTGTGAATACGCGCTTTAAGACATTCCTATTCTTTGCGCTGGTGGCTCAGAGCTTGTTTATCTACCTACTGACCGTTGCGCCAATGTACCTCATGGGCAAACTTGAAGTATCACAAGTCGCGTTTGGTCAAATGTTTATGGCAATCGCAATTGTCTTCATGCTTGGTAGCTTCTTATCGCCAGCCATTAACGCACGCTTAAGCATTAAATCTTTAATCGCACTTTCACTCGGATTGATTGTGACGGGCGGCGTACTCATGTTTGTTATGAGCGGCATTCAAGCTTGGTATTCGCTCATTGGTCCTATGGTGATTATTGCTATAGGTTGCACCATGCTTCTGTGCAGCTGTCCGGCAAATGCACTGGCAGATTTCAAAGAAAACGCAGGTGTGGCAAGCGGTTTATACACAGCGACAACATTCGGTGCTGGTGCGCTAATCTCAGCCTTGTTTACTCATGTGATTGATAGCACTGACCTTAGCCAAGTATCTCTGGTTTACGCGTTGTTCGCACTGTTTGCATTGGCGGTATTCTCAATAAATAAAACCGTGAAAGCATGAGTCTCTGAGCCAAATCCAGCAGAGTTCAGAGTCACTAGCAATAAAGTACAAAAAACAAAGCAGGATTCTTCAATCTATTGCGACTCACACTAAGTAATCTAGACCTGATCGAAGTACAGATTACACAAAGTAAGAGAGAAAATTATGCTCATCGTTACAGTAACAGGCAAAGTAAAACCTCAATTCAAATCGCTTTTCATCGAGCACATGGCGGAGCTGGCAAAAGTGGTTCGTACTGAAGATGGCTGCATTACCTATCAACAAAACATCAGTGCAGACGACGAAAATACGCTATTCCTTTATGAAGAATGGCAGTCAGAGCAACAACTACAGGCGCATCTGGCCACAGCGCACATGACAGAGCATTTTGAGCTCGCTCGACCATGGTTTGATTCGGTAGAGATGAAAACCTTCGAAGCAACTGAAACCCAAGCTTAAGAAGATAGAGAACTGACGAGGAACTCGACATGAAAAACACAACCCAGCGAGTCGCGATTGTTACTGGCGCAAACCGTGGCCTCGGTAAAGAAGTGAGTCGTCAATTGGCAGAGCAAGGCGACATCGTCATTGTTACGGCTCGTCAGTTGAGCAGCGCACAGCAAACGGTGGAAGAGTTGGGTTTGGACAACTTATTAGCGGCGCAACTTGATATTACTAACCAAGAGAGCGTTGACCAATTGGTTGAGTTTGTTGAGCAACGTTTTTTTACTGTCGATGTGTTAATCAACAATGCCGCCATTCACTATGACACTTGGCAAAACGTTGTAAACGCAGACCTCAATACCGTTCAAGAAGCGATGGATACCAATGTTTATGGCGCATGGCGGATGACACAAGCCTTCTTACCTTTGCTTCAAAACAGCCAACAAGCTCGAATCGTTAACGTCAGCAGTGGTGCGGGTGCGATGAAGAACCAGACTGGCAGCACTCCTGCATACAGTATGTCGAAGATCGCCCTTAACTCATTAACCTTAATGCTGGCTAATCAACTCAAAAGCAGTGGAATTCTTGTTAACGCTGTCTGTCCGGGTTGGGTCGCGACAGACATGGGTGGAAGCGGTGGTCGACCTGTAGAGCAGGGGGCTAGTGGCATAACTTGGGCTGCAAATTTGCCAGCAAATGGACCAACTGGTGGTTTCTTCCGAGATGGTGAAGAAATCGAATTCTAGTCGTTAATGGGTATAAGCTTTAATCAAGGTTACGGCTTCTCTGACGCATGGAAGCTGATAAAACAAGAAACAATAATAGTGGGTAATATGAAAAAGTTAATTGTCATTTTCTCGTTGGCAGCCGTTGCCATCACAACGGCATTTCAAGCGTTTTGCGCAGATACCATTCACCTTGCTGCTTACAATGGCAATGAAGCTCAAGTGATTGAATTATTGAAAACCAATCCCGATCCGGATGAGAGAGATTCTTACGGCGGCACCGCACTGCATGCCGCGATGTTCCAAGACAATACGCGAATTGTCGAACTGCTGATTGAAGCAGGCTATGACGTTAACGCCGTAGGCCCTAGAAACGGATACACACCACTGCATGATGCGGTATGGGCTAACAACCTTCCGGCACTAAAAATCTTGGTTGCCAATGGTGGTGATATCACGATTAAAGGGAAAGACGGTAATACGCCACTTGAAAAGGCAATCGCCGAAGACAAACCAGAAATCGTCGCTTACTTGCAAAGCCTTAAATAGGGAATAGGTGTCCACAATGCAATATCAAAAGGCGGATTACAATAAACTGATTCAGCAGTATGCGGAACACAAGTTTACCAAGAATGACATTAAGAGCTTTGTGTACCGCGTTTTCTCAATGTATGAGCGTGCAACTGTAGGAAAGGTGCGAGTGCCAGCAGAAGCATTTGCCGATCTCGTTGATGAAAATATCCAAGTCGACTTTCCCGATTACAAAATCCATTCTCGCCAAGAGTTTATGGAATGGCACCATTGGATACATGGCTTGTTGCTGTCTGACGACCACGATATCGAGAGTATTGATGTTTCTTACCTAGGCGAAGGTAAATATGTCGCTGAATTTGATGTCCGTTGGCGCGGCGATTTTAAGGATGGTTTGTTTACTGACCTAACCGTAGCCCAACGTTGGGTGATGTACGAATCAGAACAGTTTGTTCACCCAGTGATTGAGAACTACGTCGCGGTGCTTAAGAGCAATAACCTGACTGGCGATTAAGGGAGGTAGGAAGCAACTCTCGTTATTAGCTTAGGTTTAACACCTTAAACGTCTCAGTCCTAACTCAGTTACCTCATGCACTACTAAGAAGGCGAACCACGCGGTTCGCCTTTTTCGATCTTGAAGCTTGGTGTTTAGTGGGTTACTCAAATTCAGATTCAAAAGCTGAACCACTACACTCGGTGTTTTTTCTGGGTGATTCCAGCGAGCCTAGGCGAGACTAGGAATCTCAGAAAGCACGCTAGGGGAGTTAATATTTAAACTGAACCGAACGAAAAATGATGAGTAAGTTCTGTTTATGCTCCTAAAGAAATGGAATAACAACGTTCGGTCTTTAGTCCATTTTTGGCGTACTTAAAGTTACTCATTCTTTTCGCGTTGTTCGCTGTTAATCCCCGTGATGTATTACGAGACAAATTCCACCATATCTCAAAGGTCTGATGAAATTATGTTTAGATTGAAATAAGCAATTAGAATATATGCAATTTATTTATCTTATTGAAACTATAAAGTTTATCTATTGAGGTGAGTGAGAAGAAACGGCACAATGTTCTGATAAAAAATGCAAGTAGCAGAACAGCAAACGTTAGTTTCACAATTAAATTTGAGAGAAACAATTGAGTAATGACAATCAACTTATAGTACGGCTATCGAGGGTCTACACACCAATTTCGTAAAAGACAATATTTTGTCTGTTGGATGCATAATCACCAAGATTTAGTTGCATAAAGTTAGAACAGTCGATAAAGCAATACTTTTTGCTTTAGAGCTTAGTTCCAATCTGACTGGTATTAAACTGAGCTATTTTGGGTCGAGAACTGATGAACCTATCAATCGAATGCTAGGTGTACCGCCTTTGTTACTTAAAGAGATTAAGGTCAAATTCAAAGGCGAGAAAACAAGCTCTGGAAGAGTGTTACAGGCCGATATATAAGTAAAAGTAACAATCTGTTTAATAGGAATTCGCAACGTGCGGCGTTTTTACTGTGCGTTGGTTTTAGCGATTAAAGGGGTATGCGGCGACTTTGGTATTCTGCTGCTCACTCCTTTACGGACGTTATATTTACGAAGCAAAAGGAGAGTCCAGATGGGGTTTTTAGATAATGTAGGAAAAGTGTTAGGTATTGTTGCGGATACTGCGGGAAAAGTCGCAGAAAGAGAGCGCAAGAAACAAAGCGCTATTAACCGAGGAAGAATGAGGAAAACAGACCAAATTAAGGGGTCTTCCTCTAACATTCCGCAAGAACCAGGAATGTATCGCCACGTTAATAAACAGACGGGTGAGATTGATTATGTTGGTCAAACTGACAATTTGAGAGTTCGTCAACAACAGCATGCCCGAGATGGAAAACTAAACACATCTACACACGACGTTCATTATTCTGTCGCAAGGAATTCAGCTACTAAAGACGATTTATGTGAAACAGAAAAAGACCATATCAAAAGAAATAAACCATCTGGAAACAAAACCAAAGGCGGTAATGGGAAAAGGTAAAATATAACAAACGCTTCAAGACTAATTCGAAACGCGTAGTATATTTTTCATGCATTGACTTTAGCGGCTAAATGGGAGTGGGTAGCGTCAGTATTGAGTTGCTCACTCCTCAATAGGGTGTTGAGCGATTTTAATTTTACATTCGGAGGTGGCTTTAATGAAAGAAAGAAAAGCTAGTCTAAAGATAGGGGCGAGGTTAACTCTATTTCTAGTGTCCTACATGCCTTTGTTTGTAATTATGGTTTTTGGTCAGTTTTATAAATATAGCAACTACCTTAATTGGGGAGGGTTCAATTGGGATTCATTGTATGTTTTTATAAAATACTTTGGAGCTGCGACTATACTAATAATGCTATCTTTATATGGCTCTATAGGTCTGAAGGTATTGCTGACAAACATTGAACGTCGAGCTAAAGTCAATGGTAATTTAGTTAATATCGATGATATAGAAAACAAAAATAGTGATTCAATATCATATTTGTTTACATATATTATACCTTTTGTATTCCAAGATTTATCAAGTTTGATAAATGTTGTTTCTGTAACTATTTTATTAGTCGTTACCTTTTTAATTTATTCAAACTCTTCAATGTTACTGATAAACCCAACAATAAGCATGAGGTATTCACTTTATATGATTGAATACACTGACTCTGATGAAGGTAAGAAGAAAAAAGGAATGATTATTTCAAGGAATAAGTACCTTGAAGAAGATGACCAAGTGAAAATAAAAAAGATCGGTCATAAGTTATTTTTTGCAGTTGATATAGGAGGCAATGATGCCAGCTAAAAAGAAAATAAATGATATCTTAGATATTATTGGTGATCAGAACGTAACGTTCAGGTTGTTCTTTATCACTCGACATATTAAAGATGGCGTCAAAAAGTCAACAAAAGTCATAGATAAGTTCCAATTCAAAGCAAATAGCATAGACATGTCTCCCGATGTTAGCTCTTTTTTCTCAAAAAATGCGCGAACTCAACTTAAAAAGTTGACCGAGAAGGAAGGATATGAACTTGAATCATACAATGTCATTACAGATGATCTGGGGGATAAGCTTTATACCTACGCACTAAATAACACTCTATCATTTTCTGATGTTGTGTTTAATCAATTGCTTAAAAATAAGGTTGGTGCAATTGCCTCATTAAAGGATGTGAAAAGTGACCTTTGGGCATATTGTTTACAAATCAATACTGTAAACGATGCAGCCTATCTGTTTCGTAAAATGAGTTCAGGAAAAGTAACCACTGACGAAGCTCAAACGAAAATGGAAAAATTATCATCCTGGTTCGATTCAACTGACTCCGAATTGAAAACTGTCAACAGTGAGACCGTCAGTTTTGATGACAAAATAGATTGCATATACTTTAAGTCGGAATTCCTAGTTTTAAGAAAGTCTGGATTTGAACAAATAGTAGGTTTGGAAGAAGAGTTCAAAAATGTTGCTAACGATGTTATTTCTGTTATTGAGTCAACCAACCTAGTAGAAGGTTTAGAACATATTAAGGTCAACCTAAGCAAAAGTAGAGCGTTGCTCAAAACTTTGGCAAATATTGGCAAAAAAGGAAATCACTCTGGTTTCAATAAAGAAGAAATTGAAAAGATGAAAAATGCTCTGAAGCTCTTTGAAGGTAAAGAGCTCAAATTCTCATCAGAAGGGAAGTTAGTATTAGAGAACAGTATAGACGTTGGCTACTTTGTTAAACTTCTAAATGACTATTATAAAGTGGGTGTCATTACCGGGAAGTATTATGGAACAAATAGCGGTAATGTGATCGAACCTGCATAAAATTGCTTAACTAAATGTTTAAGTTTGAATCGCTACTCGTTTCATTTTTGAGATGTGTTGCGTTTAGTGTTTAAGGTTGTATGCGGCGGCTACGGTATTGCGTTGCTCACATCTTAATGTAATAGCGTTGGAAAAATGGCATTTGTAATAGCAAATACAGCAACTAAAAATCAGGTGCTTTACGCATTTGAACCCAATATTTCAGTGGACAATGTAGTTTTTAAGACTGTCCGACTTGAGCACGTGGAGTATGATCACGCTGGTCACATATTGGTTGACTCGAAAACCCTTAACGAATTTGAAGCTTTGGGTGTTCCAATATTTGAAAAAAAATCATCGGCTAAACAGTTTTTAGTAGGTCTAAATTTAGTGGGTAAGGCAAAGTATGTTGGTATCCGCTATAAACGCGCTTTTGAACATCAGCACACATATCTAAACTCATTCTCAAGTTGGACAGAACTTAACCGCTAAACTTGAGTTTCGCTATAGCAAAGCGTTTAACAGTTATCCACAACGCATGGCATTTTTACAACGTGTTGACTCAAGCGTTAAGGGTATCCCGCGGCGGTATTGGTATTATGTTACTCACCCTTTAACAGGGAATTTTAGTGAAAATGGGCTTTGCCGAGAGTGTCTCCAATTGCGACTCTCAAATACCAAGAGATAAGTACCTCGTTATAACTAATAAAGCACCTGATCAGCGATTGTCCAAAACTAAGTTTGACAGGTCTAACCCAAAAACAAAGGCGAACCAATCGGTTCGCCTTTTTCTATTTAGATTCTACAAAAATTAATCTTCGTAGTTATCGATGCTTGGGCACGAGCAGATTAGGTTACGGTCGCCGTATACGTTATCTACACGGTTTACTGTTGGCCAGTACTTCCAAGATTTGGTTGCTTTAGAAGGGAAGCAGCCAAGTTCACGAGAGTAAGGGCGATCCCATTCATCTTTCGCTAGGTCAACTTGAGTGTGTGGCGCGTTAACAAGTGGGTTGTTATCTAGCGGCCATTCACCGTTCTTAACCTTCGTCATCTCTTCACGGATTGCGATCATCGCATCACAGAAGCGGTCTAGCTCTTCTAGGTCTTCCGATTCTGTTGGCTCAACCATTAGCGTGCCAGCTACAGGGAACGACATAGTTGGTGCGTGGAAACCGTAGTCCATTAGACGCTTCGCGATGTCTTCTTCGCTGATGCCTGTTTCTTCTTTTAGTGGACGAATGTCGATAATACATTCGTGCGCTACACGGCCGTTTGAGCCACGGTAAAGAACAGGGTAGTGAGGGCGCAGTTGCTCCATCACGTAGTTCGCGTTCAGAATCGCTACTTTCGTTGCGTCTGTTAGGCCGGCTTCGCCCATCATTGCGATGTAAGCCCAAGAGATAGGCAGGATAGACGCGCTACCCATATCCGCTGCGGATACTGCGAAGTTTTCGCCGTCTGCGCCGTTTTCAATGTGACCCGGTAGGAAAGGCGCTAGGTGCGATTTCACACCGATAGGACCCATACCCGGACCGCCACCACCGTGTGGGATACAGAAGGTTTTGTGTAGGTTTAGGTGAGAAACGTCAGAGCCAATAAAGCCCGGCGTTGTTAGACCAACCTGTGCGTTCATGTTTGCGCCGTCTAGGTAAACCTGACCGCCTGCTGCATGAACCATTTCACATACTTCTTTCACTTGCTCTTCGTATACGCCGTGCGTAGAAGGGTAAGTGATCATGATGCTTGATAGGTTGTCTTTGTGCTTCTCGATTTTCGCTGCTAGGTCGTCGATGTCGATGTTACCTTCTTCATCACACTTAACCACAACCACTTTCATTGACACCATAGACGCTGTGGCAGGGTTAGTACCGTGCGCAGAGCTTGGGATCAAACATACGTTGCGGTGACCTTCGCCACGGCTTTCGTGGTAGCGTTGAATCGCGATAAGACCTGCGTACTCACCCGATGCACCAGAGTTTGGTTGTAGTGAGAATGCGTCGTAGCCTGTGATTTCACATAGCTTCTCTTTAAGATCTTTTGCTAGCGCTGCGTAACCGGCTGCTTGTTCTGCTGGTGCGAACGGGTGGATCGAACCAAACTCAGGCCATGTTACTGGAATCATCTCTGCTGCTGCGTTCAGCTTCATCGTACAGCTGCCCAGTGGGATCATGCCGTGCGTTAGCGAGAAGTCTTTATTCTCTAGCTGTTTTAGGTAACGCATCATCTGTGTTTCGCTGTGGTGCGTGTTAAACACAGGGTGCGTTAGGTATTCTGTTGTGCGGCGCAGTGCTTCTGGAATCGCAGCAAACTCGTTGCCTGCAATTTCCGTTGATAGTGCTGCCACTTCTTCTTTCACACCGAATACTGCAAATAGGGCTTCTACGTCTGCCACTGTTGTGGTTTCGTCGAAGCTTACACCTAGCTGAGTACCCAACTTACGTAGGTTGATGTCTGCGGCTAGTGCTTTCGCGTATAGGTCTTCAGTTTGAGCACCAGTATTGATGGTAATGGTGTCGAAGAAGCTGTTGTGAGCAAGCTCGAAGCCGCCTTTCGTTAGGCCGGCAGCTAGGATGGTTGTCATGTGGTGCGTACGACGAGCAATCGTGCGTAGACCTTCCGCGCCGTGGTAAACCGCGTAGAAAGACGCCATGTTCGCTAGTAGAGCTTGAGCGGTACAGATGTTTGATGTCGCTTTTTCACGACGGATGTGCTGCTCACGGGTTTGCATTGCCATGCGAAGAGCTTGGTTGCCGTTGGTATCGATAGAAACACCGATAACACGACCTGGCATGGTACGCTTGTGCTTGTCACGCGTTGCCATGAAGGCTGCGTGTGGACCGCCGTAACCCATAGGAACGCCGAAACGTTGTGCTGAGCCGATTGCAACGTCTGCGCCCATTTCACCTGCAGGTTTCAGTAGGGCAGAAGCCAATAGGTCAGTCGCTACGGTTACTAGCGTTTTGTTCGCTTGCGCTTTTGCGATGATGTCCGTTAGGTCACGAACTTCACCCGTTGTGCCTGGGTATTGAACTAGCGCGCCGAATACGTCTTGCTCTGGTAGTGATTCTAGAGAACCAACTAGGACTTCAAAGCCGATGAATTTCGCACGAGTTTTTACTACTTCGATGGTTTGTGGGTGAACGTCGTCAGCAACGAAGAATACGTTACTCTTGCTCTTACCCGCACGCTTACAAAGTGTCATCGCTTCTGCGGCTGCCGTTGCTTCATCGAGCAAGGACGCGTTCGCGATTTCCATACCAGTAAGATCCATCACCATTTGTTGGTAGTTTAGAAGTGCTTCTAGACGACCTTGTGAGATCTCTGGTTGGTAAGGGGTGTAAGCGGTGTACCAGCCCGGGTTTTCCATCACGTTACGTAGAATTACGTTTGGCGTGAAGGTGTTGTAGTAACCCTGACCAATGAATGTACGTTTAACTTGGTTTTGATCGGCGAACTTACGCATTGCTGCCAGCATGTCTGCTTCGCTTTTCGCTTCTGCCAAGCTCATTGGCTGCTCTAGGCGGATTTGTGCTGGTACGGTTTCGTCGATAAGCGAATCTAGGCTAACTGCGTTGATCGCTTCCAACATTTTCTGTTGGTCAGATTTGTTTGGTCCGTTGTGGCGAGCAACGAACTCGTTTTGTGTGCTGAGGCTTTGAAGTAATTCAGTCATTGTCCTTTACCTACTCCTTGGCTCGGGTAACGGATTTGCGTTACTGATAAATTAAATTATACGTCCGAACCTAGAAAAAAAGCTGTCCACTAATCGTTATGCTAGGGGACAGCTTTCGTCTCATCCTAATTACTCTTCTTCGATAGAGCTTAGGTATTCTTCCGCATCTTTTAAGTCATCCAACTCAGATGGGTTTGAAAGCTTCACTTTCACAATCCAACCACCTTCGTATGGTTCTTCGTTGATTAGCTCTGGGCTGTCTTCTAGCTCTTCGTTGATTTCAACTACTTCGCCAGTGATTGGTGAGTAGATGTCTGAAGCTGCTTTTACTGACTCAACCAAAGAAAAGCTTTCGCCCGCTTCGACTTCATCTTCCACGTCTGGTAGGTCAACGAAAACTACGTCACCTAGCATCTCTTGAGCGTGCTCTGAAATACCGATAGTTACTGTGCCGTCACCGTTGTCACGTACCCACTCGTGGCTATCTGTAAACTTCAGTGTTTTGTCCATTGCTTAATCTCCAAATAACTTGTCAGGATAGTTTCTGATTTAATAAATCTTTTATTGGTAAAGAGGGTAACGACTGCAAAGCTCTTTCACTTGCTTGCGTACGCGTTTTTCTACTTCTGCGTCACCTTCAGGGTTGTTCACCAAACCGTCCAGTACGTCACCAATCCAATTACCGATGAGTTTGAATTCTTCAGCGCCAAAGCCGCGGCTTGTACCCGCAGGCGTTCCTAAACGGATGCCCGATGTAATCATAGGCTTCTCTGTGTCGAATGGGATGCCATTTTTGTTACACGTGATACCTGCACGCTCTAGTGCTTCTTCTGCTTTGTTACCTTTCAAGCCTTTAGGGCGAAGGTCAACCAGCATTAGGTGCGTGTCTGTACCACCGGTTACGATGTCGCAACCGCGAGTTTGCAATACTTCCGCCAGAACTTTTGCGTTGTTGATCACTGAATCAATATAAGTTTTGAATTCAGGACCAAGCGCCTCACCGAACGCCACTGCTTTAGAAGCAATCACGTGCATCAGTGGGCCGCCTTGTAGACCTGGGAATACCGCTGAGTTGATTTTCTTAATGATGTCTTCGTGGTTGGTCAGAATCATACCGCCACGTGGACCACGCAATGTTTTGTGCGTTGTGGTTGTAACAACGTGTGCGTGAGGAAGCGGGCTAGGGTGCGCGCCTGTCGCGATAAGACCGGCGATGTGTGCCATGTCGACCATAAGAATCGCATTTACTTCATCTGCGATTTCACGGAATTTTGCGAAGTCGATAGTACGTGGAATAGCACTACCACCTGCGATGATCATTTTAGGTTGGTGCTCAATTGCCAGTTGGCGAACGTCTTCGTAGTTGATTTCTAGTGTTTCGCGGTCAACGCCGTATTGAACTGCATTAAACCATTTACCAGAAAGTGCAGGGCGAGCACCGTGTGTTAGGTGGCCACCTGCGTCTAGAGACATACCAAGAATGGTGTCGCCAGGCTGAAGTAGCGCCAGTTTTACTGCGCCGTTTGCTTGTGCGCCTGAGTGTGGTTGAACGTTTGCGTATTCACAATTGAAAAGTTTTTTTGCGCGTTCGATAGCAATGGCTTCCACTGTATCTACGTGCTCACAACCACCATAGTAACGGCGACCTGGGTAACCTTCAGCGTATTTGTTTGTTAGGCATGTGCCTTGAGCTTGCATTACCGCTTTAGAAACGATGTTCTCAGAAGCGATAAGTTCGATTTGTTCGTTTTGGCGAGCGAATTCTGCCTGAATTCCAGCAAAGACAGCGTCATCTGTCGCAGAGAGGTTGGTAGAGAAAAAGTTTTCCAAGCTGTGGTTAGGGTAACTCTTGTTCATGGTAGTTGACCTTCCAAATCTGAAAATGAACCCGCAGTAGAAATAGTTGTTTGATTGCGATGGTGGCTCATTTGTCCTCAAAACAGCTGAACTGCATAGCAGAACAGAGTGAACTTTCGGCCCGAATAAGTGGGCAAAACTCCGTCGGATTGTGGTTTCTCTTGTCCAATCTCTTACGGAAATGTGCATCTCTACATCTAACAAGTTGGTAACATAGCGCTTGCGGCACGAACAATCAACCAAAAATTTCCTATAGGAAACGAGATTTCTGGTTTTGTTAACAAGAGCACGCTTTAATTAACTCGGTGGACTTTTATCCACTATAGGGTTCATGCACAATGCTAATAGGAAGGAATAAAGGATATTTACAGAGGGATTTATGGCAGAAAGTATTTACGATGAATACCCGTCAATGACGTTGGCGAAAGAGCAGCAAGACCAGAATATTGAACCGCTTAAGCTCGGTCAGCGCATTAAAGATATCCGCTCTAAACTTGGTATTACGTTAGAAGAGGCGAGCCAACGAACTGGCCTTGCGCGTTCTACGCTAAGTAAGATCGAGAACGAACAGATTTCTCCAACGTTCCAAGCGATGCAAAAATTAGCGCATGGCTTACAAATTGATATGCCACAACTGTTTGAACCGCCTAGAAAAAAGGTAGCGACAGGGCGTAGAGATGTGACCAAGAAAAAAGAGGGTAAACCACACCCAACCCAAACCTACGAACACGAGCTGTTGGCGACTCAACTTTCCAATAAGAAAATGATGCCTTTTAAGAGCCAAATCCGTGCCCGTAGTTTTGACGAATACAAAGACTGGGTTCGTCATGATGGGGAAGAGTTTTTACTCATCTTATCAGGTGAGGTGATGTTTTATTCTGAGTTCTATGAGCCTGTTGTATTAAGCGAAGGCGACAGTGTGTATTACGATGCGAACATGGGGCATATGTTGACCAGTGTGAGTGAGGAAGACGCGCACATTTTGTGGGTGACTGCCAAATAGTGATAAATAGTTGTAAATTTCCTATAGTGAAAGCAAACGTTTGCTATCGGTTTTGAATGCGTTATGATGGCGCTCTGTTGATGATATCTCACTCAACAGAGCGCCTTTTTTGTGCGTTTTGTTGTGATTGAAATGTTAAAAGTCACACTTTTGAAAGTCGAGCGATGTCTTGTTCGTGCAAAATTGAATCAAGCGTGTTTATTATTGGAAACATTATTCGATGCGAATGCCGACAGCATTCTCGGGTCTATCTAAATGGAGACGAAAATGACTCAAGAACTTCTGAAAACACCACTGCATGCACTTCATGTTGAAGTAGGCGCAAAGATGGTCCCGTTCGCGGGTTACGACATGCCAGTTCAATACCCACTAGGCGTAAAGAAAGAACACTTACACACTCGTGATGCAGCAGGTCTGTTCGATGTTTCTCACATGGGTCAACTTCGTTTGATTGGTGATGGCGCAGCAGCGTTCTTAGAGACACTGGTTCCGGTTGATATTGTTGACCTAGGTGCGGGCAAGCAACGTTATGCTTTCTTTACTAATGAGCAGGGCGGCATCATGGACGACTTGATGGTGGCTAACCTTGGCGATCACCTGTTTGTTGTCGTGAACGCAGCATGTAAAGAGCAAGACATTGCACACCTTCAGGCGCATCTTCCTTCTGGCATCGAGCTAGAGATCATTGATGACCGTGCACTGCTTGCGATTCAAGGCCCTAAAGCGGCAGAAGTACTGGCGCGTTTCGCACCAGAAGTAGCAGAGATGCTGTTTATGGATGTCCGCAAAGTTGAACTGCTAGGCGTTGAGTGCATTGTTTCTCGTAGCGGTTACACTGGCGAAGACGGTTACGAAATCTCTGTTCCTGCGGACAAAGCAGAAGAGCTAGCTCGTAAACTCACAGGTGAAGAAGAAGTAGAGTGGATTGGCCTTGGTGCTCGTGACTCACTTCGTCTTGAATGTGGCCTGTGTCTGTACGGTCATGACCTAGACACAACAACAACGCCTGTTGAAGCAAGCCTACTATGGGGCATCCAAAAAGTACGTCGCGCTGATGGCGAGCGTGCAGGTGGTTTCCCTGGTGCAGATATCATTCTTAAGCAAATCGAAACGAAAGATGTTGCACGTAAGCGTATTGGCTTGGTTGGTCAAACTAAAGCGCCAGTTCGTGAAGGTGCTGAGCTGTTTGATGCAGACGGCAACAAGATTGGCGTGGTAACCAGTGGTACAGCAGGCCCTAACGCAGGTAAGCCAGTATCAATGGGTTACGTACGTGCCGATCTAGCGGCTATCGGTACAGAGCTGTTTGCAGAAGTACGCGGTAAGATGCTACCAATGACGGTAGAAAAAATGCCGTTCGTACCACAACGCTATTACCGTGGTTAATTACCTTATTTTATTGATTTAGCGAGCCAAAGCGAGACTAGGAATCTACCACCCACGCGCTGTTTAACTGCAGTGACGCGTTTAGGAATAAGTAACTATGAAGTAGGTTCCATTCGTTTCCTCTCTGAATCGATAAACACAAACAAAAATGCCGAGCAATGTGCTCGGCATTTTTTATGTTCTTTTGAAAGCTCAACTTATGCAGTGAGTTCTTCGATAGGGCAACACATTTCAATCACAACTTCACTCAGCTTGCTTGGGTGAATCATGTCTTCTTTGTTCACGCTAAACTGGCTTGCCATGATGGTGTTGAACAATTCCCAGTGGTTGATCAGCATTTTCTCGCGATTGTCTGCATCTTCTGGCCACGTCTCTTGCATCATAGGCGCTAGGCTAATCGCACCATGTGCAAACACCAGCATTTGCCACTTTGATTCCCATTGGTCAATACGATGCTCTGGGTATTCCACGTTGTAGTCAGCAAATAGGTCAGTAAAGATCGCCGCGAACTCATCTTTTGATCTTAAGAAGTATTGCAGTAATGCATCGTCGCCTTGGCGAATCGCATCGGCAATCATTTGAACTGGGTGCGGGTTAACGAGTGCAAACGCCAGCATTCTTACCATGAACAAGTAGATTTTTTGATTCGATGGCGTATTCGCTGGCATTTCGCTTACCAACTGCGCCATGTAGCTTTGCATGAATTCGTCCATGCCATCGCTGACGGCTTGCCAGATCTTCTCTTTGCTGCCGAAGTGGTGGCGAATCAAACTATGGGACACACCAGCTTTCTCACTGATGTTTCGAAGCGAGACACGTTCGTACCCTAACTCACAGAACATATCTGCCGCGACTCTTAGAATCAGGCACTTAGTTTGCTCAGCGGCTTCAGCACTTCTACGGCCTTGCTTTCTTTCTGTCATAGTTCGAATTTTCCCGAATATTAATCAACGCGCCTATTTTTACCAGAAACCGGACAGTTTGCCTAATTATTTTATTATCCACGTGGAAAATATGTTGATCATTTTTTCGTTATACATATACTGCACACCTGTGTAGTAAATATAAAGTCGATGGAGAAAGCCAGTGCGAAAACAATACTTAAAGCGCACATTTGTCGGAGCTGCGGTGGCATTGAGCCTCGCCACGATGCTGACAGGGTGTAACAAAGCCGTATCAGAACCGTCTGAGCCATTAATCAAACCTGTAAAATTACTTGCTGTTAATGATCTGACTGTTGCCGATTCCGATGCATTCCTTGCACGAATAGATGCAACGTACAGAGCCCAACTTTCATTTCAGGTAGGTGGCGAAATTGAGAAGTTGATCGTGAGAATGGGTGAAGAGGTGAAGCAGGGCGGTGTACTTGCAACGCTAGACCCAAAAGACTTGCAGTTAGCTCTTGATGCATCACAAGCGCAGTACGCATTAGCGAAAACCCAATGGGAACGCTCGAAAAGTTTGTACAACAAGAAGCTGATCAGTACAGACAGTTACGACCAACAAGAAACGCAATACAAAGCGGCACTGGCAAACTTAGAGCAAGCTAAAACCGATTTGAGCTACACAGAGATTCACGCGCCGTTTGATGGTGTGGTGTCTTATACCTACGTGAAGCCATACCAAGTGGTTGCTGCTAAGCAAGAAATCCTAAACCTAATCGACAACACCACTTTAGATGTGTCGTTTACTTTGCCTGTGACTTACGCCGAAGCGGTGTCATTGAACTCACTTAAAGACGCAGAGATGTGGGTGACGATGGACAGCGAACCAAACAACCGCATCCAAGGCAAATTCAAAGAAATCTCTACTCAACCCAATGCCGACACCAACAGCTACGAAGCGATCGTGACAATTACTCGTCCTTCTGATCGTAACTTGCTAACGGGCATGACAGGCCAAGTACACATTGCGAAGCAAAACGTATCGAACGCGATGATGCTGCCAAATGCGGCTTGGGTGTCGAAAAACGGCGCTCATGGTGAAGTTTGGGTAATGGACAGCGATACACAGCAAGTGAATAAAGTGACCTTGTCACTGAATGCGAACGGTGCTGTGGAGTCGGGTCTAGACAAGAATGATTACGTTGTTATTGCAGGTGTTGAACGCCTAGTGGAAGGCCAAGTAGTGAAAGCTTGGGTTCGTGAGGAAGGTATCTAATGAAACGTTCATTATTCACAGTATCGGCTATCGCACTGGCGGTACTCACCGGTTGTAACAGCACAGACGAAGTGACCGCAGAGCAACCTTTGTATGTCTCTACGGTTGCTGTTGATGTTCCAGTAAAAAGCCAATACCGCACATTCAAAGGCCAAGTCGTGCCAGCGGAACAAACGCCAATTGCATTCCGTCGCGCAGGCGAAGTTCAGCATGTGCTAGTCAAAGCGGGTGACACGGTTAAAGAAGGCCAGATGATAGCTAAGCTAGACGACAGTAAAGAGAAGCAAGCAGTAAACGATGCAGAAGCACAATACACGCTCGCGATTCGTCAGCTTAAGCGTGGTGAAGAGCTGCATAACCGCCAAATGATTTCTAAAGCGGAGTTGGATGAGCTAACGGCAAACAAAGAGCTGGCGGAAGCAAACTTCTACAACGCGACAAACCAATTGAACTACACACGTTTGTTCGCACCGTTTGCGGGCAAGGTTTCTGATGTATTCAAAGAGCGATTTGAGCGTGTTGCGATTGGTGAGCCGGTTTTAAACCTGTACCAAAGCGACAAAGTGTACGTTCGTATCGAACTGTCAGACAACGTGCTTGCGATGGTAAACCCAAATACACAAAGCATGAGCTACCAACCTCAAGCAACGTTCTCAGGTGACGCGAAATCTTATGCGTTGGATTACTTGGAGCACACCAGTGAGCCAAATGCTCAAACGCAAACCTACCAAATGTATTTAACCATGCCACAACCTGAGGAAGAGATTCTGCCGGGTACTAGCGTAAGTGTTGCAGTAGACATGGTGGCAGCGGGCATTACTTCCATTGATGGCTACAACATCCCAATGACTGCATTACAAGCGGGCAATCAAGATGGTGAGTTTTTTGTTTGGAAATTGAATGGTGACGCTGTCACTAAAGTGGAAGTAACCATCGACCAAGTTAATGGCGAAGGTGCGATTGTGTCATCAGGTGTTGCTCAAGGCGATGTATTAGTGAATTCCAGCTTACGCAAACTGCGAGAAGGTAAGCATGTGGATGTGGTGGAGAAACAACAATAATGAGCATTGCTGAATACTCAATTAAGAACAAAGTCATCAGCTGGCTGTTCATCGTTATTCTAGCGATCGGCGGCGTGACGTCGTTCCTAGAACTTGGTCGATTGGAAGACCCGGCATTTACCATCAAAGATGCGATGGTGATTGCGACTTATCCTGGTGCGACTTCTAAAGAAGTAGAAGAAGAGCTGACGTATCCGCTTGAGAAAGAGATTCGTAAGCTGCCTTATATCGATAAGATTACGTCGACGTCCTCAAGTGGTATGTCACAGATTATGGTGAGCATGAAGATGGACTACGGTCCGGATGAACTGCCACAAATCTGGGATGAAATGCGCCGTAAAATCAACGATCTGCAACCAACTTTGCCGCAAGGCGTTCAATCTCTGCAAATTATTGATGACTTTGGTGACGTGTACGGCGTAATGCTGATGCTAACGGGTGATGACTACGATTACGTAGAACTGAAACGTTATGCAGACCAACTTACGCGTGAACTCGAACTGATTGATGGTGTGGGTAAAGTTGACATCGCTGGCGACCAACAAGAGATGTTGTTTGTTGAGATTTCATTGGATCGCTTAGCGGCTCTGAACCTCGACATGAATGTAATCTCTGGCTTACTGAACCAACAGAACAATGTGGTCTCTGCAGGTGAAGTAATGGTAAACGGCGAGAGCCTTATTATTCGCCCAAGCGGTACGTTAAACACCGTAGAAGCACTAGAAAACCTGATTATTCATGGTCGTGATACGGGTAATCTGATTCGCTTGAAAGACGTTGCAACCATCAGCCGTGGCATTCAAGAAAAACCGGGCAATGTGCTGCTGTACAACGGTAAGAAAGCGATCAACATCGGTATTTCGTTTGCCTCTGGTGTAAACGTAGTAGAAGTCGGTCAACGTATTGAAGCTGAACTAGCAAGCCTTGAGACCATCAAGCCCGCTGGTATCGATATGAACTACTTCTACAACCAATCACAAGAAGTAGACGATTCAGTTAAAGCGTTTGTTATTAGCTTGGCAGAAGCGGTTGCTATCGTAATCATCGTACTGCTGTTCACTATGGGTTTACGCAGTGGCGTGATCATCGGTTTGGTGTTGTTGTTGACGGTATTCGGTACCTTCATCTTGATGAACTACAACAACATTGAACTACACCGTATCTCACTTGGCGCGCTGATCATTGCACTCGGTATGCTGGTGGATAACGCTATTGTGGTGGTTGAGGGGATATTGGTTGGTCTTAAGAAAGGGCGAACCAAGGTTCAAGCTGCAACAGATATCGTAAAACAAACTCAGTGGCCGCTGCTTGGTGCGACAGTCATTGCTATTACTGCGTTTGCGCCTATCGGTCTGTCTCAAGATGCGACTGGTGAGTTCATGGGCTCTCTGTTCTGGGTTCTGTGTTTCTCGCTATTCTTGAGTTGGATTACGGCGATTACGCTAACGCCATTCCTAGCTGATCTTCTATTGAAAGAAGAAGACAAGAACGCAGATGCAGAAGACGAAGACCCATACAAAGGTTGGTTGTTCGTCGCGTTTGGTGCGTCTCTTAAACTTGCGCTTCGTTTCCGTTGGTTAACGGTAGCAGGCATGGTCGCGCTGCTAGTTGGTGCTGTGGTTGCGTTTGGAAGTGTGAAACAACAGTTCTTCCCGCCGTCAAACACGCCGATGTTCTACGTTGATATGTGGATGCCAGAGGGCACTGACATTCGCGAGACCATCAAGAAAGCGGAAGAAGTTGAAAGCTACATCCGTACTCAAGACAACATTGATTTTGTTTCAGCGTCGATTGGTCAAGGTTTGCAGCGTTTCGCTCTGACTTACCAACCAGAGAAGAGCTACGAAGCCTACGCACAGTTCCAAGTTCGTACTACGGACCGTGAGAACATGTTTGAGCTTCTTCATAAGCTCGACGACAACCTAGCGAAGACGTTCGACAAGCCAACGTTCCAGTTCAAGTTGATGGAATTCGGCCCGTCACCAGCGTCTAAGATTGAAGCGCGTATTACTGGCCCAGATCCACAAGTGCTACGTGAGCTTGCGGTACAAGTAGAAGATATTCTTCATACTGACCCGGGTGCTCGTAACATCCGTCACGACTGGCGTGAGCGTACTAAAGAGCTAGTGCCTGTTTTCAACGAATCTAAAGCACGTCGCCTTGGTATCTCGAAAGAAGATCTTTCAAGCACACTGCAAATGGCGTTTGGTGGTAGCACACTTGGCTTCCTTCGCGATGGTACGCACATTCTGCCTATCATGACGCGTTTGCCAGAAGCGGAGCGTGTGGATTTTGAATCACTGCAGAACGTAAACATCTGGAGTCCATCGCTGCAAAGCTACATCCCAGTTGATCAAGTGATTGATGGCGTGAAACTGGATTGGGATGAGCCACTGATTCAGCGTCGTGACCGTAAACGTACTCTAACGGTGCTCGCCGACCACGATGTATTGAGTGATGACACTGCAGCAAGTTTATTTGCTCGTGTTCAACCAAAAGTGATGGCACTGCATATTCCAGAAGGTTACGAAATCACGTGGGGTGGTGAGTACGAATCATCGAAAGATGCACAAGAAGGTCTGTTTGGCTCATTGCCAATGGGTTACTTATTGATGTTCATCATTACGATGCTGCTGTTTAACTCACTGAAGAAGCCATTGGTTATTTGGTTCACTGTACCGCTGTCTATCATCGGTGTGGCATTTGGTCTTCTGACGACAAACATGCCAT
The DNA here is from genome assembly GCF_051122595.1 of Vibrio sp. K4. Taxonomy (NCBI): domain Bacteria; kingdom Pseudomonadati; phylum Pseudomonadota; class Gammaproteobacteria; order Vibrionales; family Vibrionaceae; genus Vibrio; species Vibrio sp. K4. The sequence continues at coordinate 1,825,631 of NZ_CP178578.1, read as the reverse complement.
TTAGCTTTACCGCGTTCCTTGGTCTATTGAGCTTGAGCGGTATGATTCTGAAAAACGGTATCGTACTTCTTGACCAGATTAACCTAGAGCTAGCATCAGGTAAGGATCCTTACTTAGCGATTGTCGACAGTGCGATTAGCCGTGTTCGACCAGTAAGTATGGCGGCGCTGACCACCATCCTAGGTATGATTCCATTGGTGTTTGATGCGTTCTTTGGCTCAATGGCTATTACGATTATGGCAGGCCTTGGTTTTGCTACAGTATTGACTCTGATTGTTGTACCAGTCATGTTTGCAATTCTGTTTAAGATCAAACCAACCACTGCATAAGGGACTTCCTGGCTTTATTTATTGTCAGATTCCTGCCAAGCCCTGAGGGTATTCCTCAGGGCTTTTTTGATCCGAGAGAATTAAGATGCGAGATACGAGAAGATAATGGAGCCGAGAATCTAGAAGCGGGAAGAAGATGAAGTTGGACAAGAAGGGCTGGTGGTTTCGTGTACACCTAACTGATTTTTATGATTTTCTTACAAGCGATTGATAAATCATGCGTATACTAAGAACACATCATCATTAAAAGAGCGAACGCAAATGAACAATCGCGGATTACACGGACTCTTCCTGTTAGGTTCTCTAACGCTTATTGGCTGTTCTACGACAGACGGCGTTTCTTCAAATACCACGGCAACAGAAGCGCCTGTGGAAGTGAAAAGTGCCGATGCGGCAACAATCGCAACTTGGATTGACCAAAGCATTCTTAACCCAGAAGGGCTTTCTTTAGCAAACGACAAGATCAAATACCAATTGGGTTCTGCTGACTTAAACAGTGACGGTATGGCAGAACACTTTGTGTTGTTCCAAGATCGTTACTTCTGCGGCAGTGGTGGCTGTACTGGGTACATATTCGATAACAGTGGTAAAGTGCTTAGCCGCATGTCAGTAACCAGAACGCCGATTGCTCTTATCGACAACTACAGCAACGGTTGGCAAGATTTTGTTGTGTGGAGCAATGGCGCATACCGCCAGATGAGCTTTAATGGTGACTCTTACCCAAGTAACCCATCTGTCGAGCCAAAATACGACCATAACACCCAAGTGCAAACAGCAATCGCGTATGTGATGGCAACCGAGCTTTACCAACAAGACGGTTACGACATTCTGCCTGTCGATGATAAAGAGATCTGGACGCCAGCGAACGTTTATCACTTTACCTTTAAGCATCATGGCGATCCGCACAGTGTGTACAATGCAACGGTGAACTTGAGCAGCGGTGATGTGGATATCGAGTCTGAACCAATGCAATAAATTGTCGGTTTAAACACTGCCAACTTGAACAAGAAAAGGGCGAACACTTATCATAAGCGTTCGCCCTTTGTGGTTTCTATGTGTTTGCTTTTATTTCTATTGTTTTTGGAGCTTAGGCTGCTTTAGAACCTAGCCAGTTTAGAATTTATAGGTAGCGCCCGCATAGAAAGAGCCAATCTGTACGTCTGTATCCAAACTTGACCCTTTCGGTTTTACTGTGAAATGGTCCATCTCATACGCCGCGCGAAAGGTGATGTTTTCTAATTGAATTGGCGTGTATTCCAGACCTGCACCGATACGTAGGGACAAATCATCTTCATTGTCTGTCGTCGGAATATCAACAGACATATAACCCAAACCAAAGGTTGCGAAAGGGCGCAGACCATTATTGAACGAGTAACCAATATTCGCCGCTACCGAGACGTTGCTCGCACCTAAATCATAAGCCGTATCTACGATCTTAAAATCACCATAATTGGTGTACTGCGCTTCAACGGCAACGATACGGTTGAACTGATAACCACCAATGATTTTGAACGCGGTGCCGTTGTCATCCACTTTTGTAAATGGGTTATCGTCACTAAACGTGTTGTTACCCACACCGCCTCCAAGATAAAAACCTGAGACATCTTGTGAACCATTTGCTTGAGCACAAACGCTAAAAAGAGCGGATAAAAGGATGATTGTGTTTTTCATAGTTACCTCTGTATGACTGTCTGCCTTGTTATATTTAAAACGGTGTTCATTATCTAAATGAGGCGCTGAAAAACTAAACAAAAAGCAAACAAAAACCAAATAATTCCCTTTGATTTAGTCACTTAGGTAATTGTGTGTTTTTTGTGTGATTGGAAGGTATGCATAACAAGAAATCGATGTTTGAATCCTTGATTACGTCCAAACTGGACGCTTTATGCTGGTGTGATGAGATTGATTTGGTTTTTCGAATGGTTTGAGAAACCTAACCTATAATTCAAGGAGTTGAGAAAGTAGTGAGCCTGTATGCATAGAATCTATTTCGCCAATTTAATCCTCGATCCGACGACAAGGAAACTGTCCAATTCAGACGGCGATGATGTTCCCCTAAGACCGCTGCCATACCAAGTATTGAACTTGCTGATAGAAAAGCAGGGCGTGCATGTGACTCGTGAGGCGTTGTTCGAAACCTGTTGGGATGGCTCCGTCGTTACCGATCAAGCTTTGACCAATGTGATTTCCGGTTTAAGAAAGAAACTGGCTCAGTTGAACGCACAAGGCGTACAGATTAAAACGGTAAGTAAGATTGGTTATTTACTGGAAGTTGATGCGGATGTGAAACCCATCAAACAGAAAGTTGAGATACCGGAACTTCAAACACTCGAAATTGATGATGTTGAGCCTCAAGTCAAAGGGGCGCCCAAACAAGAAGTTGAATCGCGAGACAAGGCATTTAGCTTAACTCCGATACTGATGACGGCTTTCCTGCTTATCGCGATTGCCTCTGTGCTTTATTTCCGTCCGTTTGTGCCACATCCTGATTTTCTTGATGATTCGGATTACCAACACTTTTCTGTGTCTGAAACGGACTTCTACTTTTACGATCAAAATCATGATGAGTTAGATCTTTCGGCTTTGGCAAAGAGCCTCAATGATGAAGTGTTTCCAGTGTGTCCGGCCATCGTGTATTTGCGCGTATCTGAATCGGCTTACCAAGAAGGGGCGCATATTCTGCGTGCGTTTGCGTTCGCCAAAAACAGCAATAAGAACGTCAACTACATTAAGTTTTCTCTCGATATCGACACCTTGAAAGAAACGGTCTTAGAGAGCATGAGCAGGGCGGATGCAATATGCAAATAAGCAAACTCCTCGTCCTCAATGTTGCATTGGCAATTGGCCTAGTGGGTGTGGTTGTTCACCAAAAGTATTTTCAATCGGATGAAATTACTGGTTCTCGCTGGGCGTGTGCAACGTTTGAAGAAGACTTTATTACCAGAGGTTACCGCCGTTATGAAAACATCAGTGACCGTTCTGTCGTGGTGTTTAGCTCGGATAGAGACATGTACATTTTCCAGAAAGGGTCGCTGCTGACAAAAAAGGGCGAAAGCAAAGAATATGAACTGGTTTACAACGGCAAGTATCAAGTGGATGGTCATGCGCTTACCGTGGATTATAAGAAAGTAAGTTGGAATGAACAGCCAACGGAGAGTGAAGTGTTTGTAAGAGACATGAACTCATACGTGGGCACAAAAACGGACTTCATCTACAAAGTGGAGGACGAGCAACTGTTCTTTTTCAATCAGAGCGAAACAGAAGAGAGTAACTTTATCTGCTATCGGATTTAGCGCCCGTTAGACTCCGCTTCTTGCCCAATAAAAAACACCTCCCAATGCCGAGGCCAGAGGGAGGTGTCGAATGCCAAATCGAGGGAGGCATTGTTAATCGTTGCTTAGAGCCGTCTAAGCGAGTTAGTCACGATTAAGCAGCTGCTTCTTGTTTCGCTTCTGCTTTGTTCTTTAGGAACGCGTAAGTGAAACCTGTTACCGCTGTACCTGCTGCGATTGCTACCAAGTACATTAGCACTGGTGAGATTGCGTTAGGGATAAGCAGTACGAACAAACCACCGTGTGGTGCCATCAGTTTTGCACCGAACAGCATTGATAGAGCACCTGTTAGTGCGCCACCTGCCATACATGATGGGATTACGCGCATTGGATCTTTCGCTGCGAATGGGATTGCACCTTCAGAGATGAAGCACAGACCAAGAACGAATGATGCTTTACCTGCTTCACGCTCGCTTTGCTCGAACTTGTTCTTAGCAATGAACGTCGCAAGACCCATACCTAGTGCCGGTGTCATACCTGCTGCCATGATTGCAGCCATTGGCGCGTAAGTTTGTGAAGCCAATAGACCTACACCGAATGCGTAAGCGGCTTTGTTTACTGGACCACCTAGGTCGAAACACATCATCGCGCCAAGGATAATACCCAGTAGAACCGCACTGTCTGAACCCATGTTGTTTAGGAAATCAGTTAGGCCACTCATGATGCCAGATACTGGACCACCCACGATGTAAATCATCACGAGACCCGTGAACAATGTCGCCACGAACGGGATGATAAGGATAGGTTTAAGTGCTTCCATTGATTGTGGAAGTTTTACTTTATCCGCAAGGAACTTAGCAGCGTAACCTGCAATGAAACCTGCTGCGATACCACCAAGGAAACCTGCGCCAGTCGAGCTTGCTAGCATACCGCCAACGAGACCCGGAGCCAGACCCGGACGGTCAGCAATAGAGAAAGCGATGTAACCAGCAAGAACTGGAATCATCAATGCGAATGCAGAGCCACCACCGATGTTCATTAGCGCTGCTGCTAGCGTGCCTTCTTCTTTAAACGCTTCGATACCAAATACGAAGGATAGGGCGATGATCAAACCACCGGCAACCACAACTGGAAGCATGTGAGATACACCTGTCATTAGGTGTTTGTACGCGCCTTTCTTCTCTTCTGTCGCTGATGATGCGCTAGAAGAACCAGAGTGTTGGTATACGCTTGCTTGTTCAAACGCTTTGTCCATTTCTTCCGCTGTTTTCTTCAGTGCTGGACCTGTTTTAGTGCGGTACATCTTCTTGCCGTTAAAGCGGTCAAGAGGTACTTCGATGTCTGCTGCGATGATGACCAAATCTGCGTCTGCGATTTCTTGGTCAGTCAGTTGGTTTTTCGCACCTACTGAGCCACGCGTTTCCACTTTGATTTGGTGACCACGACGTTTGCCTTCTTCTTCTAGCGCTTCTGCTGCCATAAAGGTGTGTGCGACGCCGGTTGGACATGCTGTGATAGCAACAATCTTCTTAGTTGCAGATGCGCTTTCTGCTGGTGCTGCTACTTGCGCCGCAACTGTGGTTGCTTGCTCTAGCGTTGCTGCACTTTCAACCGCAGTTTGTAAGAAAGCGGATGCGTCTTTCGCTACGGTGCTGATATCTGCTTGGTAGACTTTTTTACCTACGAAACGAGAAGTATCAACTGGAGTGTTAGCCGCAATTACGATCGCTTCTGCTTGTTCAATGTCAGCGTCTGTCAGCAGTGTTGGTTCAACCACGCTTGATTGGCATTCAATCTTTGCGTTCCAACCCAGCTTCGCCGCTGCTTGTTCTAGTAGACCTGCCGCAATGATGCTGTTCGCAACACCACTTGGACAAGCTGTAATAATGGCAATATTCATACTGATAACCTTCTGTTCCTTAGTTTTTGTCTAAGTTCGTATTAGGGTAAAGCTCGGTTACTTGCGTTTGGAGCTTGATGTTCTCCAGTTCTTCCTGACTGGTTAGGCCAACGCCAACTTGGCTCACTGCTAGGGCAGAAAGCGCAGTAGCGAAGCGCAGTAAATCGTTTTTCGGCATCACTTGCATGTGACCCCAGCACAAGCCAGCAACAAGCGTGTCGCCAGCGCCAACAGTGCTTACTACATTCATTCGTGGTGGTTGTGCGCGTAGCCATTCACCTTGGTTAAGCCACATCACGCCGTCTGCACCCATAGAAACTACGATGTTCTCAATGCCTTTATCGCTCAGCGTTTGCGCTGCTTCTTGGCATTGTTCTGGCGTTGAAAGGTGCTCGCCAACAAAGTCACTTAGCTCTTCGTCGTTTGGTTTGATCAACCAAGGATGAGCATCGATGCCTGCGCGTAGTGCTGCTTTGCTGCTATCGAACAAGACTTTCTTGCCTTGCTGATGCAGCTTCTCAATCCATGCCGCGCATTGCTCTGCAGTAACACCACCCGGTAGGCTGCCTGCCAATACAAAGTAATCGTGTGTTTCTGCAAGGCGGAATAGGGTTTCTTCAAAGCGCGCGATTTCTTCTGCCGTAACTTGAACGCCAGGGAAGTTGATGTCGCTTACTTGGCCATCTGCTTCAACCAGTTTCACGTTGATACGAGTTGCGCCTTCGACTTCAACGAACTCATTTTTAACCTTGATATCGCTGAATAGCTGGTGGAAGAGCTCTGGGTTGTCTTTGCCAAGAAAGCCCGTCACTGTTACTTCTGCACCTAGGTCACTAAGTACTTTCGCTACGTTTACGCCTTTACCTGCCGCGTGTAGGTTGCTCTTTTCAACTAGGCTGACAGAACCCACTTTAATTGAGTCCAGCGAACCTGTTAGATCAAGGGCAGGGTTAAGCGTGATGGTAACGGCTTTGTTTGTTTTCAATACTGTCATTCTCTCGCCCCTTAACCTTCGCCAAGACCAGATGCGATTGCTTTGCCGATCGACTCAAGCGCTTGTGCAGCATCTGGACCTTCAGCAGAGAATTGAAGCTGGTGGCCGTGTTTCACGCCTAGCGCGATAACTTTCATTAGGCTCTTCGCGTTTACCGCTTTGCCGTCGCCATCTAGGTTTGCCACACGAATGGTAGATTCGAATTTCTTCGCTTCAGCAACTAGCATTGCGCCAGGACGAGCGTGTAGGCCGTGAGCGTTTTTGATTTTGAAGATTGCTGTGTTGCCATCCTCAGCCGCTTCTGTTGCCATTTCTTCGCCTTTGAACAGTGCAAGGATCTGTTCAGCAGAAGCATCAAGTAATTTGCTGTGTTCGTTGTTAAACACAAGCTTTGAAATCGTGCTTAAGATAGATTGGTGAGCATTGTTGCAAGCTGCGAACGCAACTAGAGCACGTACTTTCTCGCCTTCAAATTCACAATCATTGGCTGTTGATACAAAAGAAACACCAGTACGAGTTACTTGCTTATCACTACCCACTAGCCATAGACCTTGGCCTAGATGCGTTGGCGTTTTTGTTACTAGGTCTGCAACGAACTCTGTACCTGCACAACCTGTGTTTTTAAGTAGGCCGCCAGCAACTGCGCTCATTTGAATCATGTCACTTGCTGGGAATAGCAATTGAATGAGAGAAGCATCGAAATCCGCTTCTAACTGAACGTCGCCATGAAGTAGGGCAATGATGTCGTCTTCGTTTTTCGCATTGCGTAGACGCTCTTCAACGCCGTCCGCACCCAGTACTTTTGTTAGCTGCTTAAGAATGCCCAAGTGCTCGTCTGATTTCGCCGCAATACCGATAGCAACGTAAACTGTGTTGCCGTCGCCCCATTCAACGCCTTCTGGGAAGTGGTGAACAGCAACACCCGTGGTTTTCACCATTGAGCGCGTGTCAGTTGTGCCGTGTGGAATCGCGATACCGTTACCTAGAAACGTAGAGTTCTGGTTTTCACGATTTAGCATGCCTTCTACATAGCCTTGTTCAACCAGACCTTTGTCTGTCAGGCTCTGAGCGATGCTTTTGATCGCTTCAAACTTATCTGTAGCGGATTGAGATAGGGTAATGTCGTTCTTACTTAGCTTAAGCATGGTGCTTCTCCAGCCTTAAGGTATCTATTTCTAATTCATCTTGGCTACGCAGTACTTTGTTTGCGTAACGCCGTTTATCTATGGTTGCTGAACGTGTCTTTGTTCGTCATTTCTCTATTAGAGACGGTTTTGCTTAACAACAATTTGCTGAACAAAAGAAACTGAATCGATTCAGCACTTGGTCAAATTTTTTAAAACACTCAGCGAAACTGTTTTTAAAATCGAAACTTAACCACTCAGTGTCTCAATGCTTTTAAAGCCTAGCAAAGGGAGACGCTATTGCTTGATTTTGGTGATTCTCGTCAATTTTTGAGTTTTGCTGAATCCTTTCAGCTTTTATACTGAATCGGTTCAGCATATAATTCAACTTATCGAAGGATCGTTGATGTATTAATATGATCCCGCGCACAGAATAGGGCTTAGAATATGACACTGGATGAAATAGCGAAATTAGCTGGGGTTTCAAAGACCACGGCAAGCTATGTGATTAACGGAAAAGCGCAGAAATACCGCATCAGCGAAAAGACTCAAAAGAAAGTCATGGCGGTGGTTGAGCAGTACAATTACAAACCGGATCACGCCGCATCTTCTTTAAGAGCGGGCAACTCACGTTCGTTCGGTTTGATCATTCCAGATTTAGAGAACACCAGTTACGCACGTTTAGCAAAACTGATTGAACAGAACTCGCGCAAAGCGGGCTACCAAATTTTGATTGGCTGTTCTGATGATGATCCGCAAACGGAGCAAAAGGTTGCAGAGGCGCTTGTGAGTCGTCGTATTGATGCACTATTCGTTGCGAGCAGTATGCCAGCAGCGAGCGAGTATTACCTAAAGCTTCAAAACTCAGGTACGCCCGTTATCGCACTTGACCGTCCTATGGATGATGAGCACTTCTGTTGTGTGATCAGCGAAGATTTCGATGCGGCGTTTGAGCTAACCGAATCGGTATTGTCTTCAGAGATTGATTCGATTGGTTTGATTGGTGCGTTAGAAGAACTGCAAGTCTCTAAAGAGCGTGAACTTGGTTTCCGTTCGGCTTGTCAGCGAGGTAGCACTGGTGTTTTGGTTGGCTATGGTCAGCACTTCTCGCGTGAAGAAGGCAAGAAGGTGCTCGAAGGTTGGATCGAAAAGGGCAAGTTGCCGGATGCTGTGGTGACCATGTCTTACACCTTATTAGAAGGCGTATTGGATGTGATGTTAGAAAAGCCAGAGTTGATGGGCAAAGTACGTTTGGCTACCTTCGGTGATAACCGCTTGCTTGATTTTCTTCCAATCAAAATCAACTCACTTCCGCAGCAGTTTGAGCTGATTGCCGACAGCGCAATGGAGTTGGCGCTTAATGCCTCAGCTAAACGCTATAAAGCGGGTGTAGAGTTGATTCCGCGTAAGATTGTAAAGCGCCACACCGACACTAAAGCTTAATTTCTACCGTCAGCGCCACAAATGCGTGGTCGCTGGCGTTTTTATCTCTCTCAAAAGACGGATTGATTAAGTGTGCATCCAGCACTTGGTAGTTCGTGACTTCTGCTATTGATACATCGGCGTGCGCATCAAACTCTTGCGACAACAAGATGTAATCCAACACGTTTCCTTTCGCAAAGTGGTAGTGCGTTGCTGGTCTTGACTCCAATGAGGGTGTTACTTGCAATTCCCATCCGTCATTGAGCTGTAAATCAGTGACGCTGTCACCGTAATGCTCAGTCAAAACATTGTTAACGCTGGTTGAAGTAATGCCTTGGTTCATATCACCCATTAATACTGTTGGCATTGGGTTCAAAGCGTATTGCCTTTGCATTGCGTCACGAAGCATTGCCGCTTCCCAACCACGTTGTTGCGTAGATAGCCAACGGGCAATCGGTCTGCTCGCTTGTTCTGGAGTGGTTGAATCGGCAGGGCGCTGTGACTTCAGATGTGTGACGTACACAGAGAGATGACCAATAATTGGGTGAACAACGCAGGCACGAACAGGTTTTCTGCTAAAAGGTGGCGCGTCGATATCACCAAAGGCAATGAGCGTGTCTTTATCGAACGTTACCGCTTCAAAGCTCTCAATCGGAAAGCGCGAGGCCACTGCAACGAGTGGGCGAGAATAAATGTAATCGCCTTCAATGTGCGGCGTATCGACACAAGCAAAGTGTTCATAACCGATTTCAGCAAAGAAGGTTTTGGTTTCTTCGATGCTGAATACTTCTTGTAAGCCGATGATGTCGGGATTAAGTTGTTCGAACTGCGATTTGGTCCAAGCGAGTTTGTCTTGCCAATCGTCGCGAGAGTAAATGTTCTCGAAGTCGTAATACGCGCCAGGTGGTGCAACAAAGTTAAACAGGTTGGCGGTGGCAAAGGTAATGTGGTTCTTATTAGACAAAATATCGCTCGTTCAAGGAGTTATTGGGTGAGTATATACCCAATTGGACAAGATGAGTGAAGATCACGTTTCTATTTGTACGCATTCCGTTTAAACTCCGTTCATCAAGAAAAATGAGTAACGAACATGACCCAAGATTACGAACACGAAGAGTATTTAGAAGGCGAAGAGATTGAGATCGAAGCGATCGGTATCGACGTTGACGCGCACCCAATTGAGCTGTACAAGCTTTTCAAAATCGCGAACTTGGTGAGTGGTGGTGGTGAAGCAAAACACATCATCGAAGAAGGTTACGTTGCCGTAAACGGTGAGCTTGAAACTCGTAAACGTCGCAAAATGTACGACGGCGATTTCTTCGAATTCAACCAAGAATACTATGTTGTTGTATGTGACGCGCCAGTAACTGAACCTGAAACTGCCGAAGAAAAAGCAGAGAAGAAGGCGAAGAAAGAAGCGCAAGCGGCACGTAAAGAAAAGTCTCGCTCGAAAAAGAACGACAAGCCAAGCGCTAAAGGGCCTAAATCTACCGGTCGTAAAGCCGCACACAAAGAGCGTAAAGCACAAAAAGAAGCATTGTCTCAATCAGCTAAGAAAGGCAAGAAAGAGGAAAAGCCACAGGTTGCACGCGATCCTAAGAGTGGTCGTAACTCTATCGACTTCTTCTAAGCGATTCGTTTCGATATTAAAATCGACGTAAACAGAAAAGCGCCGCCTTGGTGAGTAACCTTGGCGGCGCTTTTGTATCTAAAACATTTTAATCTGTATCTGTGGTATCGCGTTTAATGTAGCACTTTGGCTGTTTCTTTTTGCTCAGTCCAATGGTGAATCGAGTGTGGCTTCGCCAGATAAAAGCCTTGGTAGTAATCCAAGTTCAGTGCTTGCATGGCTGAAAGCTGTGTATTTTCTTCGACACCTTCGATGACCACTTTTGCGTTCATCTCTTCAGCAAGCTCTACTGCATTGGCGATCGCTAATGTGTCACCAGAGCAATAATCGAGTAGGTAAGAGCGATCTATTTTGATGATGTCTGGGCAAAGCTGCTTAACACGTGACATATCTGAATGGTGAGAGCCAAAATCATCAATCGCAAACAAGAAGCCGTTTGCTCTCATGAGTTGCACTGCTTGAATCAAAAGTTCTGTATCACCACAAGATTCCTCAACGACTTCAAAGACCACATCAGAAGGTTCCATACCTAACTCAAACAGCCGTTTGTAGAGCAGGCCATTGTCTTTAAAGCCCATGTCTTTGGTCAGCGTCAGCAAGGTTTGTGGCATGACGTTAAGAAACAGCTTGATTGGTGATCCTGCAAAGTGACAAGCAAAGTTACGGATATGAATCGCACGGGAGAGAAATTCAATACAAAGTCGGAAGTAAGCATCGATGCTGGCATCAGCAAAGAAGAGATCCGGTCGAATATTCGTGCCATCTGCACCACGAATACGCAGCAGGGCTTCCATCCCGATCATTTGTTGGTGTTTATCAAAAATTGGCTGATAAACACTGTGGAAAGTATATTGATTGAGCACAACGTAGTATTCGCCAAGGCTGTCCTGCCTTATGTACTGCTCGTAATCGGACTGCTTCTTTAACTCCATGAAAAACGCCAAAAAATTAGCATGAAAACGACTGTAACAGGATGGAATTCCTATTTGAAGCGCTACGCTGTCTTATTTTTGAAGCCTATTGAGTTAATTTGAAATAGATTCCGATTTTTTCTCGATGTATCTAAAAAACATTGATAGACCGAAACAAATCAGGAAGTAAACGAAGCCGACAATTAGCCAGATTTCGAAAATGTAACCTGATGAGTTCGCCATCTCTGTGCCGACAAAGGTCATTTCTTGAATCGAGATCAGCGAAACGATAGAGGTGTCTTTAACCAGTGAAATGGTTTGTCCTGCAAGTGCAGGTGTAATCGCTTTAAGCACTTGTGGTGCGATGATGAAACGGTATTTCACCCAACGAGATAAACCAAGTGAGTCTGCCGCTTCCCACTGGCCTTTATCGACGCTTTGCAAGCCCGCACGAACTACCTCAGCAATGTAGGCAGAAGAGAGCAAACCCACACAAAGCACGCCGGATGCAAGGTTTTCCCATAGGTTAGCAGGGCCAAAGAAGAAGTGCTGAACCGCATTAGGTTCGCCGCGATAGTTACGAAGAAGATCTTCCAAGCCAAGTAATGGGATTAACTGGTTAGAGATGAAAAAGTAGAAGATGAAGACGAACACCAAAGGTGGAATGTTTCGTACCAATTGAATAAATGCGTTAGCAGGCGTTCGCAACCAAACTGTATCTGAAAAACGCGCTACCCCAAGCAATGTACCTAATACGAGAGCAAAAATGATGCCCCAAAGGCTTAAGCGCAGCGTTGAGATTAGACCTTGGAAGAAATACGGCAAGCCACCATCTGCTCTTGGGGTGAACAAGAGGTCGATTGCTTCTTTCCAATGCCAGATGTAGTTTACGCCAACGGTAGAACGATGATAGAGCCAAACCCCAGCCAACGCGCAGATGGCAAGCAGTACCCAATCGAGTAGGTTAAAACGACTCAAGAAGAAGCCTGATTTTGCTTTGGTTGGTGCAACGCGAGTGGTGGTTTGTCCGCTCAAGGTTTAACTCCGATAGTAGAGAAGAAAACCGACCCACAGTACGAGTCGGTGTTATTAATTATTGCGACGATTAAGGTTACTGACCTTGTGCAACTTGGTCTTGCCAATCTAGCGTTGAGAACCAGTATTCGTAACGCTCATCTAGCCAACCGTCTTGGGTGCGAGCTTCAATCCACTCGTTAAAGAAGGCTTTTTTATCTTCTTCGCCTAGGCGAACCGCGAATGCCTCGTTACCTTTGGATAGACGCTCAGTAAATGGAATGAACAGTTTGTCTGCATGCTTGATTGCTTCATGTTCCGGTTTCGGGCTTGATGCAATTACTGCGTGTGCGTTGCCGTTCAATACTTCTTGGAATGCTTGTGCATCGTCATCAAACTGAAGGATCTTCGCTTTAGGGAAAGTCTCACGCGCTACTTGCACTGTGAACGCGCCACGACGAGCGGCGATTTTCACACGGCGAGAATCAAAGTCTGAAAACTCACTAAAGCCCGCCGCTAGCTCTTTGTTTGCTGCTACTTGAACGCCTGAGTGCGAGTAAGGTTCAGTAAACAATACGCTCTTTGAACGTTCTGGCGTAATCGACATGCCGCCAATGATTACGTCGAATTTCTTAGCAAGAAGAGCAGGGATGATGCCGTCCCACGCTGTCGGTACAAACTCAACTTTTAAGCCTGTATCCGCTGCGAGTCGCTTCGCCACATCGATTTCAAAACCAATCAACTCACCTTGTTTATTACGCATTGCCCAAGGTACAAATGTCGACATACCAACGCGCAGCGTGCCACGCTCTTTGATTTGATCAACGTTTGGTGTTGTTGCTTCTTCATTGGCTAATGAAGGTAAAGCAATTGCAAGCCCTAATAATGCAGTAATGGTCGCTTTGAATAACTTCATGTTATCTCCTTATAATTTGCGCCAACTGGCTCCTAGTTTGTGTTCTAGCCAAGCGGATAAGCCAGAAAGTGATAGTGTGAGAGCAAGGTAGATTGCTGCCACAGTAAACCAGATCTCGAACGGCATCGCCGTCTCAGATACGATGTTTCTTGCCTCGGTTGTCAGGTCGAATATTGCCATCACACTGACGATTGAAGAGTTCTTAATCAGTGACACCACTTCATTAGTCAACGGTGGTAAAGTGCGTTGAAGTACCTGAGGAAGAATCACGTCTTTGTAGGCAAACAAAGGTGATAAGCCTAAGGTTTTGGCTGCTTCAAACTGACCTTTTGGAATGCTGTTTAAGCCCGCACGGAAGATCTCTGCGGTATAAGCGCCTTGGAACAGTGACAGTGCTAAAACAGCGGTACTGAATCTATCTAACCCAATGACGGGGCCAAACACGAAATAGAGTAGGTATATTTGCACCAGTAATGGGGTGTTGCGAATCAACTCAACATAAGCGGTGCCGATCGCGTTACCAACTTTGGAGTTGCTGAGTCGCAAGAGGGCGGTGACGAAGCCTATCACTAATGTGAAGAAAAGACTGATGGCCGAAATCTTTAAGGTGACGATAAGACCATCGACCAATTCTGCAGGCCACCACTCACCATCTTCGTAAACGGCGATGTAATCGGGTACACGTTCCCATTGCCATTGGTACCCCATCGCTTGTGCGCCGGAATCGAGTACCCACACGATCGCTATCAAAAGAATGGCGATTTGTAATATGGCTTGTAAAACAGATTTTAGGATTCGAATTACCATAGGCTAGTAGCTCAGAATCTGATTCAAAAACGCTTGGGTTCGTGGATGCTGCGGTGTTTCGAAAAGGGCTACTGGGGAGTTCATCTCGATGATTTCACCTTCGTCCATAAACACCACTCGATTCGCCACTTTTTTAGCAAAGCCCATTTCGTGCGTCACACAAATCATGGTCATGCCGCTTTGTGCGAGTTCCACCATTACGTCTAGCACTTCGTTGATCATCTCAGGATCGAGTGCCGAAGTCGGTTCATCAAACAACAATAGATCGGGCTCCATGCAAAGGGAACGCGCGATAGCAACACGTTGCTGCTGACCACCAGAAAGTTGAATCGGATACTTATTGGCTTGCTCTTCGATGTTCACACGCTTGAGATAATGCATTGCACGTTCTTCGGCTTCTTGTTTGGATAGCTTTAACGTGCGGATAGGAGCAAGAGTGAGGTTTTCTAACACGGTAAGATGTGGAAACAGATGAAAGTGCTGGAACACCATGCCGACTTTGCCAGGTTTTTGAGCTTTAGAATCGGCTGGTTGTTCGAAGACGCTGAGTTCACCTTCTTGGATGGATTCTAAGTGGTTGATACAACGAATGAGTGTTGATTTACCTGAACCGGAAGGGCCACAAACAACAACGATTTCACCGGTATGTACTGAAAAATTAATGTCTTTGAGGGCGTGATATTCACCATACCACTTGTTTACGCCGCTGAACTCAACAACGATATTTTTCTCTTTCAAGGCTGCCAACTTTTAGAATAAATTTCTTTCTACAATAACAAGTTATTAACCGTATTGCACCTGTTAATCAAGCATAAACTGTCCAACTGGTGAGCAAATAACTCGTGATAAAACTAACCGATAATATAGTCAGTTTTAGAGGAAACGGATCACTATGGCGAACACGGACATCGTGATTAAATATTGGGCGGAATAGTAGGTGGTCATGACAACTTGTCGAGAGAAAATCGACGTGCCACCGAAGCGTTCAAACGCCAAAACCGCACCGGATAAAGTAAAGACAAAGCTGCCTAAAACTGCAAATGCGGAAGATTGGGTTTTACCACTGGCATAGTATTCCATCGACATCCACAACATGGCCATGAGGACGAAGATGTAACTGGCGACAGACCATTTCTCTTTCCCCAAATCGGGTTTAAAAAAGAAATAAGCGCAGAGACCGACGCCGAATACCGCAAAAGGCAACCAAGGTGTAAAGTGCCAAGCTGCCATATTAATGAAGCCTAAGGCGTAACAAATTAATGCTAGGCAAAATAGCTTAATACCGAGAATGAACTTGTCTTTCGGGTGCATCATGACTAAGTCACCGATAAGCGAAATGGACAGACCGGCGATGATCCACTGAGTGTAGGGAAGGTGATTTGAAGGTGATAGGAGTAGCATTCCAATCATGGCGACGATCGGAAGCGGTTTGGTCAAAAAGAATAGCCACTTTGGGCCAGTCTTAATACTGATGATATGTATCAACGCACAAGCTATGACAATCAGCCACATACGAATAACTCTTGAATAGACGACTAAACGCTCATCTTTTTATGAGCAAGCTAAAAAATGACACTTCGAATAGTAAGCACTTGGTTTGTTTTTGGTCATCGGCTTACATAACAACATCGAACCATCGCTTATTTGTTAGTTTTCTAGCAGAAAAGTTCAATATTTATCGAGTTGTCAATGTTGCGCTAAATTAACATAAAAAAACGGCATTGTGTCCGCGTAGACACAATGCCGTCAAAAAAGGCAGTAATTTAATAGATCGAGTCGTTATGCAACGGCAAGTTCTAGAATTTTACGGCTGTTTTCTAGGTCGATTGCTTGGTTTTCGCCAAGAACCGTCATGCCGTGTTTGTTCAGTTGATCAATCACAGCATCGATAGCTGCTTGACGGTCATCACCGTAACCTTCCAGTTGAGTCGCGACTTCTAGTTGATGGTAGAAAGCTTCAATCGATTGGATTGTGCGTTCTGCCAAATCTTCACCTTCTGCCAAGCCAAATACGTTACGACCCATTTGCTCAAGCTTAGGACGTTTGAATTCCATTTGGTTGCGAAGTAGAGATGGTTGAATGATCGCTAGTGAACGAGCGTGGTCTACGTGCCATAGTGCAGTCAGCTCGTGGCCAATCATGTGCGTTGCCCAATCTTGAGGAACGCCGCTACCGATTAGACCGTTCAATGCTTGGTTTGCTGTCCACATTAGGTTCGCACGCCATTGGTCGTTATCGCGCTGCGCGAACTGATCACCCAATACTTTTAGGTTTTTAAGTAGCGCTTCTGCGTAACCGTCTTGAACCATTGCGCCAGTTGGCAGCGTTAGGTATTGCTCACATACGTGTACCCATGCATCAACTAGACCGTTAATAAGCTGACGCTCTGGTAGAGTTTTCATTACGTCTGGATCAAGCACAGCAAATTTTGGTTGAACAGCAGGCGCTAGAAATGCCAATTTGTCTTGGGTTTCTTTCTTAGTGATTACTGCGCCCATGTTTGACTCAGAACCTGTTGCTGGCAAAGTAAGAATCGCAGCAAGCGGTGTTGCTTCTGTTACTTGATGTTTGCCTACCATGATGTCCCAACCGTCACCGTCGTATTTTGCAGATGCAGCAACGTACTTAGAACCATCGATAACTGAACCACCACCAACAGCCAGGATAAAGTCAACGTTTTGCTCTTTTACGATAGCAACTGCTTTATCTAGCGTCTCTTTTGTTGGGTTTGGCTCTACACCTGAAAACTCAAGCCATTCACGGCCTTCTAATGCTTGT
Organism: Vibrio sp. K4; assembly: GCF_051122595.1. Taxonomy (NCBI): domain Bacteria; kingdom Pseudomonadati; phylum Pseudomonadota; class Gammaproteobacteria; order Vibrionales; family Vibrionaceae; genus Vibrio; species Vibrio sp. K4. The sequence continues at coordinate 1,808,533 of NZ_CP178578.1, read as the reverse complement.
GCTACTTGGTCGTAAACACCGTTCTTTTTAATAGAACCACCACCGTAGATAACGAGCACTTTTTGATCGGCAGGGATCGCTTCTTTGATTGCTGCGATTTGGCCTTGGCCGAAGAAGATTTGAGTTGGGTTGACGTATGAAAAGTTCATTATTAGACCTCTTGCTTCCAATGTGAGGAGAGTGAATACATGCATATTAGTACGCGATTGTGAGAACGAGTAGGCCGATTTCTGCAAATTTATTGCCTATTTCTACAAATATGCGTTTCTTATGCTGGAACTGTAATCAGAACTCCAAGTATAGTGCGTGCATAACTATTGGAGTGACAAGATGAAGACACTTGCTGAGATCATGCAGCAATACGCCACTAAATTTGGTTTAGACGATTTAGAGGGCATCAAAGAAACCGCCATTGATGGGGTATGGTTCTACCGCAGTAGCAAAGGGAACAATCGCCAACCGTTTGTGTACCAGTCTGGCATCATCGTTTTGGGACAAGGCTACAAGAACATTCACATTGGCCAAACACCAGTACGTTATGGCCCAGATGACTATTTGGTTGTCGGTGTACCCATGCCACTTGAGTGTGAAGCGATTGCTGTTGATGATGAGCCTTTATTGGGAATCTCCATCGACATTTCTCCCGCCATGCTGCAAAAGCTGGTCAAGAAGTTGGAATCACAACGTTTCAGTAATGTTTGTGAGGATGACACTCGCTGTGGGTTGAAATCGGTACGCATGAACGACCAAATGTTGGATGCGTGCAAGCGCCTTATGACGGCATTGTGTAGCGATCTTGAAGTCGCGATGCTTGGTGACATGCTGTTAGAAGAAATTGTGTATCGCACGCTGGTGAGTGAATCCGGTCATGTACTGTTTGAGCTCGCACACCAAGAAGGTTCTTACGCAAGGGTAGCAAAAGCGCTAAACCGCGTTCATCAGGAATACCACGAACAACTCAATGTACAAACCTTGGCGGAAGAAGCGAACATGAGTGTCTCTGCATTCCACCAAGCGTTTAGAAGTGTGACTCTAGAGTCGCCTTTGCAATACATCAAAAAGGTGCGTTTAAACAAGGCACGAGAATTGATTCAGTTAGAAGGTCGCCGAGTGAACGATGCTGCGCGCCTTGTGGGTTACAGCAGCCCATCACAGTTCAGTCGAGAGTACAAGCGCCACTTCAACGAAACACCCAGATCAACAAAGGCTTAGTGATCTTTATTTCAAAAGTAGGACTTTTTTTATCTTTTTTAATAATTTGCGATCGACATATTTATTTGGGTAATGAAATTAGTTGTTGGTGCAAAATAAGGTGTTAATTGTTGCAATCATTTAGTGGATTCTTGAGAGGTGCTGCTGAAAATTTATAAATACATAGTGTGAAATGCTGCACTTGTACTTAAGTTATTTTACGTCGAAACAAAAGTAACTATACGTGTTAGTTAAGCGTATTTTGTATTGTATTAACAATAACTTAAGGAAGAGCAATATGCACCTTAGAAGTGGGAAAGCAGTGAAGAGTGCCTTTACACTCAGTACATTAACTGCGTCTTGTCTAATGGCCTTCAACAGCTATGCAGCGGTTGATTGTGCACCTCTAGAAGTTTGGGATTCGTCGAAGGTTTATAACGGCGGTGATCAAGTTCAGCACGAAGGTAACGCTTATAAAGCGCGCTACTGGACTCAAAACAATAATCCAGCGCAAGCAGGTGAATGGGGAGAGTGGGAAAATCTAGGTGCTTGTAGTGGCACTGGCCCTGTAGATCCACCAGTTAATGAAGTGCCTACTGTGACGTTAACATCGCCTAGTGCTTCGGCTTCTATCACTGCTGGAGATGTTGTAAATCTTGCCGCAGACGCTGCTGACACGGATGGTTCAATTAGTAAGGTTGAATTCTTTGTTGATGGCGCATTGGTCGGTACCTCTACCGCAGCACCTTTCACTGCTTCATGGACGGCGACTGAAGGTGCGCACGAATTCTCGACTAAAGCGTATGATGATAAAAACGCTGTGAGTGTTGCGAGTGCCGTAACGCTTACAGTAAACGCAGGTCAACCAGGTAATGAAGCGCCGACTGTAGATGTCGCTCTTTCAGCGACTTCTGTTGAACTAGGCGCGACGGTTACCGTTACAGCAAATGCCGCTGATGCGGATGGTACAGTGGCGAAAGTTGAATTCTTCGCTGCCGGTTCTCTTGTTGGTACAGCAACAACAGCACCATACGCGGTAGATTTCACGCCAGCACAAGCGGGCAGTGTTTCTATTTACGCGAAAGCGACGGACGATGCAGGCGCAACAACAGATTCTTCTCTTGTATCTCTAACAGTGAATGGCGGTGCAATTACATCGAACTGTCGTCCTGACGGTCTTTACCAAACGGCTGGTGTCGATGTTCCTTACTGTACAATTTACGATGAAGAAGGTCGTGAGTTAATGGGTGCAGATCACCCACGTCGTGTGATTGGTTACTTCACTAGCTGGCGAAGTGGTGATGACCCACAAGCCGCTTACTTAGTAAAAGACATTCCATGGGATCAACTTACACACATTAACTACGCGTTCGTCAGTATTGGTTCAGACGGCAAAGTAAACGTAGGTGATGTGACAGACCCAACGAACCCTGCAACAGGTAAAACTTGGCCGGGCGTAGAAGTAGATCCAGCACTTGGCTTTAAAGGTCACTTCGGTGCGCTAGCAACTTACAAGCAAAAACATGATGTTAAAACACTGATTTCAATTGGTGGTTGGGCTGAAACTGGCGGTCACTTCGGTGCTGATGGCAACCGCGTAGCTGACGGTGGTTTCTACACCATGACGACCAACGCAGATGGTTCGATTAACCATGCGGGTATCGAGAAGTTTGCTACGTCTGCTGTTGAAATGATGCGTACCTACAAATTCGACGGCCTAGACATCGACTACGAGTACCCAACATCAATGGCGGGCGCTGGTAACCCTTACGATAAAGACTTTATGGAACCGCGTCGTCCATACCTATGGGCTTCTTACCAAGAGTTAATGAAAGTTCTGCGTGAGAAATTGGATGCGGCATCTGCCCAAGATGGCATCCACTACATGCTGACTATCGCCGCGCCTTCTTCTGGTTACCTACTGCGTGGTATGGAAACGTTCGACGTCACTAAGTACCTCGATTACGTGAACATCATGACTTACGATTTGCATGGTGCTTGGAACGACCACGTTGGTCACAACGCGGCATTGTTCGATACGGGTAAAGACTCTGAGCTTGCTCAATGGAACGTGTACGGCACGGCTGCTTACGGCGGTATTGGTTACTTGAACACTGACTGGGCTTACCATTACTTCCGTGGCTCTATGCCAGCAGGTCGTATTAACATTGGTGTGCCTTACTACACCCGTGGTTGGCAAGGTGTAACTGGTGGTGATAACGGTCTGTGGGGCCGCGCGGCACTTCCTAATCAATCAGAGTGTGCTCCAGGTACTGGCGAAGGTGAGAAGAACAACTGTGGTCACGGCGCTATCGGTATCGATAACATGTGGCATGATACTGACCCTAAAGGCAACGAAATGGGCGCAGGTTCAAACCCAATGTGGCACGCGAAGAACCTAGAGAAGGGCATTTGGGGTTCTTACGCTCAAGCTTATGGTCTTGACCCTGTAAATGATCCTTCCGATAAGTTTGTCGGTTCTTACACGCGTCATTACGATGATGTTGCTGTAGCCCCTTGGCTATGGAATGCTGAGAAGAGCGTATTCCTATCAACAGAGGACAAAGCGTCTGTTGAAGTGAAAGCGGACTACGTTATCGACAAAGAAATCGGCGGTATCATGTTCTGGGAGCTAGCAGGTGACTATAACTGTTACGTACTAGACGCGAACGGTAACCGTACGACGATTGATGCAACAGAACAAGCTTGTGCTGCGGGTAATGGTGAATACCATATGGGTAACACTATGACTAAAGCGATTTACGACAAGTTTAAGTCTGCAACGCCTTACGGTAACAAGATCGCAACTGGTGCAATTCCAACAGAAGCAGTAGATATTGCTGTTAGTGTTGGTGGTTTCAAAGTTGGTGACCAAAACTACCCAATCAACCCTAAGATCACGTTCACAAACAACACGGGTCAAGCGATTCCTGGTGGTACAGAATTCCAGTTCGACATTCCTGTATCTGCTCCGGATAACGCGAAAGACCAGTCTGGCGGCGGTCTAAGTGTGATTGCTTCTGGTCATACTCGTGCGAACAACATTGGTGGTTTGGATGGTGTAATGCACCGCGTATCTTTCTCGCTACCAGCATGGAAAGACCTACCAGCGGGCGGCACTTACGAACTTGATATGGTTTACTACCTACCAATCTCTGGCCCAGCTAACTACACGGTAATTTCTGGCGGTAAAGAGTTTGCGTTCAAGTTTGAACAACCAGACCTACCAATTGGCGACCTAAACTCTGGTACTGGCGGCGGCGGTGGTACTGAGCCGGGTACATGTGATACTACGGGTCTAGTTACTTACCCAGATCTTCCGCAAACAGATTGGCAAGGTAACCCAAGCCACGCTAACCAAGGTGAAAAAGTGATTCACAATGGTGTGGTATACCAAGCGAACTGGTGGACTGCGTCAGAGCCGGGTAGCGATGGTAGCTGGTCTACAGTATGTAATGTCTAATTCAGATTAGTTGGATAGTAAAAGCGCGCGATTCACATCGCGCGCTTTTTATTTGGTGCATTTGTGGGAATTGCCATGACGAATAGCTAAGTGCAAAGGTTAGAACTCATAGCCTTCTGGAATCACAACAATGCCTTTTTCTGACACATGGAATCGTTTTGCGTCTTCAATTTTGTTCATGCCGATTTGAGTGTGCGGCGGGATGCGAACATGTTTATCGATGATACAACTTACCAACTGACAACCTTCACCAACTTCGACATCGTCAAAGATAATACTGTCGACTACTGTCGCGCTGTCATGGATACGCACATTCGATGCAATAACCGAGTGTTGGACTGAACCACCTGAGTTGATTACGCCGTTTGCAATGATGGAGTTAATGAAAATACCTTCATTACCAGTCGCAGAAGATACCGTTCTTGCTGGTGGAAACTGAGCTTCGTAGGTGCGAATCGCCCAGTTTGGTTGGTATAAGTTCATTGGTGGGACGGGTTCTAACAAGTCCATATTGGCTTCATAGAAAGAATCAATGGTACCGACATCGCGCCAGTAACAGTCTTTGTCTACACGTCCTTTACTACCACAGAATTTGTAAGCATAAACTGATTGAGAATCGATGAGTTTTGGAATGATGTCTTTGCCAAAGTCGTGACTTGAATCTTCGAGTTTTGCGTCCTCTTCGAGCGCATCTTGCAAAACGTCCATATCGAAGATGTAAATCCCCATAGACGCTAGACTCTGAGTTGGGTCGTTAGGAATAGTAGGTGGGTTCTTAGGCTTCTCGACAAAGGACTCGACTAAACCGTTCTCTTTAATGCCCATTACGCCAAACGCAGTCGCTTCTTCGACAGGCACATCCATACATGCGACCGTTAACTTCGCGCCGTTTTCTTTGTGCTCTTCCAGCATTGCTGCGTAGTCCATGCGATAAATGTGGTCACCGGACAGAACGACGACATACTTAGCGTCATTTCGAGATAACAGCCACATGTTGTGGTAAATGGCATCTGCCGTGCCTTCATACCATGCACCACCTTTGCGCATTTGAGGTGGAACTGCAGTGATGTATTCACCAAGTTCGGGATTGAAGATCGACCAACCATCTCGTAAGTGCTTTTGCAGCGAGTGCGATTTGTATTGAGTTAACACTAATATCTTTCTTAAACCTGAATGAAGACAATTAGTTAGCGTGAAATCAATGATGCGATATTTACCGCCAAATGGAACGGCTGGTTTGGCTCTATCATCGGTAAGAGGGCTCAACCTTGATCCCATACCGCCAGCTAAGATTACTGCGAGTGCGTCTTGCATAATGTTCCCTTTCCCTTATGTTACGTACATCGAAAGCAACTTAAAGCCTGAGGAGTTAGCCAACTGCTGGTGGCTTTCGAGTGACGTTGTTGAGTGTCCTTTGAACTTATAAATGGTTGTGCTATATAACGTAGTACAAGATTCGAGCCATTGGATTTTGTTAATAAAATCAATGCCCTTTAGAGGTGGGGTATTATTTATTGCACTATATTAGGGAGTGAGGAAATTGTTGCTGCACCGAATTGGTGAAATGAAGTGAATACTCTAATTTTGTGGCTTCAGTTTACAGTGTAAAGGGTCTTAAAAACAATAAATTAGCGGTCATTTAAAATGAAAACAGGAGCACCATGGCTCCTGTTTGTTTTAGATAAACGTTTCACACTATGAAAGGCCGATAATATTGCCTTGATCGTCAAGATCGAGATTCATGAACGCGGGTTTATCCGGTAAACCAGGCATGGTCATAACATTACCTGAAAGCGCGTAAACAAAACCCGCACCTGCACATAAACGAAGCTCACGAATAGGAACGCTAAAGCCACTTGGCGCTCCTTTTACAGCTGAATCAGTGGTAATGGAGAGCGGCGTTTTCGCAATGCATACCGCTAGTTCATCAAAGCCCAATTGTTCAAAGTGCTTTAGCTGTTGCGTCGCGAGTTGACTCATTTCAATGTTTGCAGCGCCGTAACCTGCTTCGCAAACGGCCATGAGTTTCTCTTTTAGAGTTTGCTCTTTGCGGTAAAGAGGGCGGAAATCCGAAGCTTGTTCACACGTTTCAACAACGTGTTGCGCTAGTTCTACGGCTCCTTCACCACCTTGACCAAATGCTGTGCTGACGGCCACCTTAACTTCAGGGTTAAATTCGTGAATCAACGCCTTAAGCGCAGCCAATTCTTCCTGAGAATCTTGTGGGAATTGGTTTATGGCAACCACCGCTGGGATACCGTATTTGTGGACATTGTTAATGTGCCACTTTAAGTTTTCAAACCCTGCTTCAAGCGCCCCTTGGTCCGGATTAAAAATTGAATCCGGAATAGCCATACCCGGGCGTAGATCATAGTGACCTGAGTTTGCTTTTAAACCACGTAACGTAGCGACAATCACGACACAATCTGGTGCACGACCTGCTGCAGACGCTTTGATATTACACGCTTTCTCGAATCCCATGTCTGAGCCAAAACCTGCCTCAGTGACAACGTAACTAGAGAGCTTTAGTGCTATTTGGTCTGCGATGATGGAAGAGTTACCGTGGGCGATGTTTGCAAATGGGCCTGCGTGGATCAGGGTTGGCACACCTTCTAGCGTTTGCATCAAAGTAGGGGCAATGGTTTCTTTTAGCGTGACAGCCATTGCTCCGGCAACTTGTAAGTCTTCAGTTGTCACTGGTAGGCCGTCTAAGTTGTAAGCCACGACGATACGGCCAATGCGTTGGCGCAAATCTTTTAAGTCTTTAGCTAAAGCGAGGATCGCCATTAGCTCAGAAGCGGCAGAGATATCAAAACCTTCTTCACGTTCAAACCCATTGATGGTTTTGCCTTCTTCATTGAGACCAATCTTAACCATGCGCAGTGCACGGTCGTTATGGTCCATCACGCGTTTCCAAGTGATTTTTTCGACGTCGATCTTTAGCGCTTTTAAGCCAGTACGAGTTTCGAATGCCTCGTAGCCTTCACGTTGTTCATGATAAAGGCGAGCATCTAATGCGGCAGAGGCCAAGTTATGTGCCGCTGTTACCGCATGAATATCACCAGTGAGATGTAGGTTTAACTCATCCATTGGTGCAACTTGGGAGTAACCACCACCTGCAGCGCCACCTTTGACACCAAAGACTGGCCCCATTGATGGTTGACGGATACACGCCATTACAGATTGGTTGATCTTAGATAAACCTTGAGAAAGGCCGATTGTGGTTACGGTTTTACCTTCACCCAGAGGGGTAGGTGTGATTGCAGTGACCAACACCAACTTGCCGTCTTGATTTGCGTTTAAGCGATCAAGACATTGGGGATGAACTTTAGCTTTGTGTTTTCCGTGTGTATCGAACTCTTGTGGTAAAAGACCGGCATTCGCAGCAACGGTAGCGATAGAAGACAACGGTGTGTTTCGGCAAATTTCAATATCAGACTGCATGGATACTCCAAAAAAATGGCTAACACGTGGCGTTCAACATCAAGCAAGCAAAAGACTTAGCAGGTGTTGCGCAAACGTTTGCGCGAGAATAATACTGGTAAAAAACGAGGTGTAAAGCAGTTCGTGCGCCTTAGCGTGCTACATCATAACAAAAACCACTAATTACTGCGCTAGATCAAAACAAAAAGGCCACCAAATGGTGACCTTCGCATATTTATTGCTCTAAGTACTTGGTTCTTAGCGATCCCAGTAGGTTTCTTCTAGGCTATCTTCACGCTCTGGTAGTGCTCTTGATAGGCGAGGAGAGTGCTGAGTTAACACCTCGTAGCTTACACGGTTTGCGTACTTACAGATCTGAGATAGAGAAGAGTAAGTTAGGCAGCGTACTTCGTGTTTTTCAGAATTTGGCACTTCCTTATGGTGGAACGAGTTCGCCGCCATGTCGTGTAGAAGCGCTGACAATGCTGCATCACCGGCACCGTTGGTGTTCTTGATCTCAAGTGGACCACCAAGGTAAGGGCCAATGTGTGAGTACACTTTCATTGGGTTTTGGCAATCGTCTTTACGCATTGCACGGCTAAACTCAAACTTGTTGAACTCTTCAATCGAGCCTTCAAGAATATCGTGCGTCGTTTCGCGTTTCACTTTCTCATCAGTGTAACCCGCCATGTAAAGACCGTCAGGACCTGCAGTACAAAGAACTAGGTCTACCCATTCCAGCGCTTTATTCGCTGCTGCAAGTGGATCGCCTTCGCCAGTCAGTGCTGCGCCTTCTTCTTCGTTCATGGCAACAACAGATACGTTCTCGCGAATGTACTCTTGCCACCATTCAGCGTTGCCTTCGATCACATATTTAGTACCAAGCGTCAGTACTACAGGGACTTCGTGCTTCTTAGCAAACTCAATCGCACGTTGAACGGCTTGAGGCATTTGATCTTCTTCTTTACCACGCATTAGGTAAGAAGATACAACCAGAGCAGATGCTTTGGTAAATACTTCTTCTGGAATGCTCTCAGGAGAGAGTTTGTTCATGTGACCTTCATTGATCGCGAAAGTGCGTTCGCCATCGTGAGTGATCAGCGTGTAACAACGACCAATTGGACCATCTACGGTTTGTAGGTGGTTTAGGTTCATACGAGAAGAGGTACGGCATAGGTAACGGTAAGCGAAAGAACCAACTTGAATGTTCTTTGACATAACACCAAGTAGCACTGATTTGCTGTCCGCAAGCACGGAGTAGTTGTGAAGTGTGTTACCGATAGTATCACCTGGGTATTGGTGAGTAATCAGACCTTGTTCTACTAGCTCTTCGTACAGTGCGTCCGCTTTGCTCTCTTCAAGAACGAGAGAATGTCCTTTACTTAGGTTGTATTTTTCTAAAAACGCATCATCTACGCGCGCTTCGATATCTACGATGGTTTGACCCACACCAACGACCGTAGGGCGGTACAATTTCGGTGCTTGTCGAATTTGGTTTACTAATGGATCTCGAGCGTGAGTTGGAAAGTAGTGTTTAGATTTTCGCTGACCAGGAAACTTCATGCTTGTTCTTGAGTGAGAAAAAAAGAGGCGGGATTGTATCACAAAATTTTGAAAATCGTTCCGTTTTCTTGCAAAGAAATTTGCCCGCTGAAAAATTCAACGGGCTGCTGTTTTTACACACAAATTGGGGTTAATTTGTAGGTGTTACAGTCGGTTCCACATAAGCTTTTGTGCCATATAGAGGAACAGTTGATAAGCTATGTTTGAAACTGCCTTCTGTCTCTTTGGTTGTGTAAGACAAGTAAAGTAGCGTTTGGTTTTCTGGATCGTAGATGCGACGTACTTTCATGGTCTTGAAGAAGATGCTTTTTGATTTCTTGAAGACGACTTCACCAGATTTGCTTTTATCAATCTTAGCAATCATCTCTGGCGTGATGTCACCTGTTTGACGACATGAAATAGAACTGTCACTTGGATCAGACAAGCTTAAATTCGCCTCGATAGAAGCAATATGACAGGTTACACCCGTCACGACTTCGTCTTGTAGGTGGCCGATTTTGATGTCTTTCATTGTGAACATACCCAGTGATACGTCACCCACTTCATTATCACTACACCCAGCCAGAACAGTTACCAAACCCAAAGCAAGCAAGCTTTTCTTCATTTTTCATCCCTTAATTAGGCTAATTTATTAATTCAATTTATCAGACGCACACACTTAAAACAAAATTTGGCGTTACCTCAGGAGTTTAGCTAGGTTTGTAAGAGGCTTCATGCTAATGTACCGCTCCAGAACAGATGACGCCTACATTTCTAATCAAAGTCCTGTTTTTCATTCGCTGTAAAACACTAGGCTTGCAGCGCTTAAGGTAAGAAAATGAACCAACAACAATTAGAAAGCATCAACAGAAAAAATGCGTGGTTGCATGATTTAGTAGAAGTCGAATTTCCTACTAAAGAAAGCATTGAAGGGCGAGCCATATATACTCGAATGCTCGACGCTTTAACCTACGATGCTGTCGATAAAACTACGCTTTTAGAAAACGGGCAAGAGTTAACAGGGGACGACATCTTCCTTGTTGATTTTCATAGGCTTACCGTGATGTTTTCGATTCTACAGTCACAACGTTGGTCGGATAAGCACGAGCAGGAAATGATCGTGGAATACTTAACTCAGATCATTTTGACACCTGAGTTTGAGCTTTATGTCGGTTTTAAACAAGGCGAGGCTGTAGCAGCGGCAATTGTCAGCCAATATGAAGGCAACACACTTGTTTCTGACATCAGTGTTTCTCAAAACTTGGATAAATCGCAGTTTGTGTGTGATTTGGCGAAAAAATTGAACGACGATCAAAAGTTGTGTGAAACAATAGTCGTAGAAAATTGATCAATGTCGGTCCCAGTTGGGGATTTGGCATTTAATATGTGCAACAACATTCTTTCTCGGCTGGGCGACACATGGTTATGCGTTTGACGCGTTTATTGGCTCTATTTTTATGCCTAGGGACGGCCGCAGTCAATGCTGACCAAACGGATTGGGAAATCAAAAAAGTACTGGTTTTACATTCGTATGAGCCTTCATATCAATGGACCAATGACATTCAACGTGGTGTCGAAGAGGGCTTTGAGCAAACCAACAGCGAAGTCAAACTGTCGATCGAATACCTAGATGCCAAGCGCGTGCACTCAGATGGCTATTTTCAAAACATGGCCAACTATCTGCAGCTCAAATATCAAAACTACAAGTTTGACGGCATCATCATCTCGGACGACGCTGCATTAGAATTTTCTAAACGTTACTTACCAAACGACGAGCGCGCTGTGCCTTTGGTGGCCGTTGGCATCAATAACACACAAGCGACGCTAGACTCTTTAAGCACTTCCGGTAGTATCTTGTATGAACAAGATAAAGTTATCGAAAACATCAAGCTCATCATTAAGCTACGTCCTCAGATAAAGAACTTGTATTATCTCGCCGACAGAAGCATGACATCGGAACTGGTTCATGCTCGTGTTGTAGAAGAGATGAAGAAGTTTCCTCAAATCAATTTGATTGAGCTTCGGGATGAACCTTTGGCAGAAGCTGCGGATAGGCTCTCAAAGATCAATCCGAATGATGCCGTACTGCTGACTCATTTCAACACAGAAGCGGAACAAGGCCACTACCATTCATACCAAGAAGTGGCACACGTTATTGGTGCTAAAAGTGTTGCGCCTGTGTTTGTCTTGTGGGAAATGTACTTAGAAGAACCGGGTATCTTAGGTGGATTCTTAAATCGTTCGAAGCAATATGGTCACGAAGCCGCAGAGCTAATGGCTGCCAAGTTGGGTCTATCGATGACCAAAACCGAGAACGAATTGATTTCTGAAGCCGTTTTAGATTTCGTGGCCATTCAGAAATATGGTATCAGTCGCTACGACATTCCTAAATCAGCCCACATTATCAATGCACCTCCTCCTGCAGTTAAAGTTAATATCAAACTGTTGCTCTTTGCTTGTGCGCTGATAGTTCTGCTTTCTTTGGTGATTGTTAGTCAGTTTATGACCATTCGCCAGCGTAAGGTGATCGATCAGAAGAACCGCAAGATAGTGACCTTACAAAAGCGTACCTTGAGCGTTCAAAAGGAGATGATTCACGTTCTTGGCGAGGCGATTGAATTGCGCTCTGGTGAGACAGGACAGCACGTTAAACGTGTTGCTAGATTGTCTGCGACCTTGGCTGAGTTTTGCGGGTTAAGCCATCGGGAAGTTGAGATGATTGAAGTCATCAGCCCAATGCATGACGTTGGTAAGATTTCGGTTCCTGAATCTATCTTGGACAAAAGTGGCAAGTTAGATGAGGCTGAATGGGAAATCATGAAGCGCCATACGGTGAAAGGTTATGAATTGCTGAACAATCGTGAAGGCGAAATCACTAAGTTGGCCGCCATTGTTGCTCATGAACACCATGAGCGTTGGGACGGTACTGGCTATCCGAATGGCCTAAAGGGTGAGGAGATTCATCTCTTTGCACGTATTGTGGCGATTGCCGATGTTTTTGACGCCTTACTGAGTGAACGCTGTTATAAGCGAGCTTGGACGGTGGAAGAAGTTGTGGATCTGTTTACGCGTGAAAAAGGCAAACACTTTGATCCAACGTTGAGCCAATTGTTATTGGATAATTTGGACGACTTTATAGAAGTGCGTTATTTATATCCAGATTACGACGTTTAATCTTTCCTTTTGTACCGAGTGAAGTTTCATATTTCTTAATTTAGGGGCTTCATTCGGTGATCTTGCTTAGAAAATCATTAATTCCTCTTTCTCATTTCTACGAAATGCCAAGTCTGTCGTTTAAACATTTCTAAACTTACCTATCATGTTGATACATATTTAGTACAAATAAATAAGTCAATAAGGCCAAATAAATTGGTCAGCTAAAGTTTTTAAGATATTCAGCGTCGGGGGGAAGGGCGTATGGCTATTAACAATATTAAATGTGTCATCTTTGATTGTGATGGCACGCTAGTAGACAGTGAACGCCTGTGTTGTCAGGCCTTAGTGAACGTCTTTGGCCAATACGGTGCAGAGATGAATTTTAGTGAATGCGTAGAGCACTTCAGAGGCGGTAAGCTTGCCGATATCCTTCGTGACGCTAAAGAGTTGATGAACTTAAATGTTCCGATTGATGTACTAGAGCCGCAATACCGTGACGAGTTACAGAAACTGTTTGTCCGTCATTTAAAACCAATGGACGGTGCGAAACGACTTATCCAGTTTTTAGATTCGCACAATATTGAGTATTGTGTGGCGTCGAATGGACCAAAAGATAAAATCGAATACTCGCTTGAGTTGACGGGATTACTTGATGCGTTTAAAGGCAAAGTGTTCTCTGCGTTTGATGCAAACAGCTGGAAGCCTGAACCAGACTTGATCATGTACAGCGCGATGAATATGGGCTTTTTACCAAGTGATTGCTTATACATTGATGACACACCTAAAGGCGTTGAAGCAGGGCTTAACGCTGGCATAAAAACCGTACAACTATACAACGGCGCATCGATCAACTTGGTCGATGACGAACGTGTTATTCAAATTTCCCATCTAGATGAACTAAAAGAGCAGCTCTTAGGCTGCTCAGTTTAGTGACAAATATTACTCAAACTATGGATGTGTTTAAATTTAGTTTGTAGGTAAGGAGTTTGATGTAAGCACTGGATGGAAGAAAAGTTTTTTGTATGAAACCCGCAAGAGGCACATGTGAATTTTTCACCATCGGATGAAATCAGATATTCATCGCATTGGCAGAGTGGACACTGGAGATCTTCAGTGTCTTTTGTTTTGTTGTAATTATTCATATTGTTCACCAGCAGCAAAATTAAATTGGCAAGATCTAGAATAGCCGAACACCTAACCTTTGAACATTCTTTAGTCGAATTCAGAGAATTATTTCGATTCACTTCAAAGTAAATTAAACAAGCACTCATCGAACACTTGATTTAATTATTTTTTCGCTCGCTTTCCCTCCTCAATCTAATGGTCGCTTCTTGTCCATTGCCGTTAATGGAGCATAAAAAAAGCTCCACATTGGGAGCTTTTTGGGGTGTTCGTGTTTTAGGCTGTTCGGTATCGCTTCAATACTTCGCCAAGGGATTGAGACGCTTTGGTTAAGTTTGCCACACCAGTTGTCGATTGTTCGGCAACTTCACGAATAGTATTGGATTGCGAACGAATGTCAGACAGCTCAGAAGCGATGTCATTCGCGACGGCACTTTGTTCTTCGGCAGACGTTGAAATCTGAATACTCATGTCCATTAATGAACGTGCAGAGTCGGCAATTGCGGTGACGTCACCACCAATCTCATCAATCAACTGGCTGCTTGTTTGTGCTTGTTGAACCGTGCGGTCAGTAATAGACGCAATGTTCTGGCTTTCCGTTTGCAATTTCTCAATCATCGCTTGGATTTCGACGGTTGCTTGTTGCGTGCGGCTAGCAAGGGTACGAACTTCATCTGCGACAACTGCAAAACCACGACCTTGTTCACCAGCGCGCGCAGCTTCAATAGCGGCATTTAGCGCGAGAAGGTTGGTTTGTTCTGATATTGCGTTAATCGTAGTAATCACATCGTTAATCTGTGTCGTGTTTTCGTTCAAACTGCTAACAGATGCGGATGCTTGTTCGATGTAACTCGATAGCGTTTCGATTTCCGAAATGACGCTTTGAACTCGATTGCGGCTATTTTCGATTTGCTGAGCATCTTGATCTGATTGCAAAGTAGCTTGCTGAGAGATACTTGAGACTTCTTTTGCTGAAGCCGTCATCTCTTCCATCGCTGTCGCAACAGAATCTAGCGTCTGGTATTGATGTGCAATTTGCGTTTCACTGAGCTTCATGTCTTGCTCAAACGCAGCGGATGTCTCACTTAACGTGTTGGCATTGTCTTTTACATTGTTGACAAGTTCTGTCAGCGTATCCATTGATTTATCTAGTGCGCAACCAATCGTACCAAACTCATCACGACCCGGATGAAAACCTAGGCGAGAAGTTAAGTCACCTTCACCAATTTTCTGTGTAGTGGTGTATAGCACCCAAAGCGCACCACCAAGGAAAGTCGCAACCCAGTAAGTGAAAAGGGCGAATGGTACCATCCAAAGCAAGCTAAGAAGGAAAGAGGTTAAAGCGTCAGATTTTGCTTGCTCAAATTGGCGTGAAAGGTTTTCTGTCAGTTGGATTGCCTGACCGGAATTCAGCTTCGCATAAACCGTCACGGTGCCGTTGTTGAATTTGGCATCATTAACGTTGCTTACGTTTACCACGCCATTCACACTCGCTACGTTTTGTACTTGAGCTTGAACTATGCCTGAGAGCTTCGCTTCTGCCGCAAGGATAGATTGCTGCTCAAACTGTTGAATATCATTGAAATAACGGCTTCCCGCCACTGAAGTTAAAGTCACTAGGAATAGAAGGAAAATGACCCACATTTTGTCGTTGATAGACATCTTTATAAATAACCTGTCTATCGTTCTAAACTCAACTTCTCTCATTTATAGCTCCATTTGAGATGAAAAGGGGATGAACAAACTTAGAGATATATCGAAACAAAATATGCGATGGTTATCAGCAAAATATGTAACGAGAGGTTGATAGATTTCAAAATATGAGATCTATGATCGCTTATAACGGTACGTCGTCTCCATAAATGACAAAAAACTAAATAAAAACTGACAGTTTGTTAAAGAAAGGATGGGTGCAATTTAATGCAATTGATGAACGAGAGGGTGTTATTAGAGCAAACGTTTACTTATGATTTCTGTCATAGCTTTCTAAAACTTTACTTCTCGCTGTCATGAATGTGTCATATAAAGGCTATAAAAAGGAGTTGCTGTCATCGATGAAGAAAAGAAATGGCAGTAGAGATTGAAGCAAGCAGCTTCAGGAGATGTAAAACAAAGGAGGTCACAATGAGCGACCAATATCAAAACGACGAATGCCTAGAGATGCTAGATGCTCTTGAAATCGGTATTATCCTGTCGGACTACATTGGCTCAGAAGACGAAGCCGAATAAGTACAATTAGTACTCTCATCGCGTCACAACAGACGTTATACTAAGTTCATGTAAGACGAGCCAAAAGGCCACTCACAGCGTCTAATGAACTTTCTAGCCCACCTGCATATTGCAGATCACTGTAATAGCCATTTAATGGGAAACTTGCTTGGAGATTTCGTAAAGGGAGATCCAAGCAAGCAATATCAGACTGATATTTCCAATGGCATCAAACTCCACCGTTTCGTTGATCGCATTACCGACCATCATGCTCTTGTTGAAGAATGTAAACCGCACTTCACAGGTGTTGCTCGACGTTTCGCACCCATTGCACTTGATATGTTTTGGGACCATTGTTTAGCGAAACACTGGCGCACATTCAGCCCGCAATCTTTAGATTCCTTCGTTCGTTATGCGTATTGCGAAGTGAACAAACAAATCTCTGACGACCTTCCTCCGCGATTTTTAATGCTTCACAGCCGAATGTGGAGTGGTGGTTGGCTACAGTCATATCAATACTTAGAAAACATCGAGTTTGCCCTTCATCGGATGTCCCAAAGAAGCCCAAGAATGGCTGACTTAACGACAACGTTCGAAGTTCTGGACAATGAATATGAGCAATTAGAAGTGAAATTTGCTGCGCTATATCAAGATGTGTTGCGTCAATCCGCTGAGTATCATCAACAGTTAATTAATTCATAACGTCTTGACTGCTAAAGGTAGTATGACCAAAGGGGCTCTGGTAAACTCTGCGCTCCAAAAATTATGAGGTTTATCATGTCCGTTAATTTCGCTGATCTTGGCATTGAACAACAGTTGGTTGATACCCTAAGCGGTATGAATATCGTTACCCCGACTCCTGTTCAGGAAAAGTCGATTCCGCATGTGTTGGAAGGTAAAGATCTACTGGCTGCCGCTCAAACCGGTACAGGTAAAACGGCTGCATTTGGTTTGCCGATCATTCAGACGGTTCAGCAAAAGAAACGAAACGGAACACCGCAAGCACTGATTCTCGTACCAACGCGTGAACTTGCCCAGCAAGTCATGGATAACCTGACGCAGTACTCAGAAAACACTGACCTTAAAATTGTTTGTGTTTATGGTGGTACCAGCATTGGTGTACAAAAGAGAAAGCTAGAAGAGGGCGCAGACATTCTGATCGCGACGCCTGGCCGCTTACTTGACCACTTGTTTAACGGCAATGTAAACATCTCTAAAACAGGCGTTCTTGTGCTTGATGAAGCAGACCGCATGTTAGACATGGGCTTCTGGCCAGATCTGCAACGCATTCTTCGTCGTCTACCTCAAGATAAACAGATCATGTTGTTCTCAGCAACATTTGAAAAGCGCATCAAAACCATCGCGTACAAACTGATGGACTCTCCGGTTGAAGTGGAAGTGTCGCCAGCAAACACGACCGCAGAAACCGTTAAACAGATGGTTTATCCAGTTGATAAAAAGCGCAAGCGTGAGCTACTTGCTTACTTAATTGGTTCTCGTAACTGGCAGCAAGTGTTGGTGTTTACTAAAACCAAACAAGGCAGCGATGAGTTGGCCAAAGAGCTTAAGCTGGATGGCATTAAAGCGGTTTCTATCAACGGCGATAAATCACAAGGTGCTCGTCAACGTGCGCTTGATGAATTCAAAGAAGGTAAAGTACGTGCGCTTATCGCGACAGATGTAGCGGCTCGTGGTTTGGACATTCAAGAACTAGAACAAGTAGTGAACTTCGACATGCCGTTCAAAGCCGAAGATTATGTTCACCGCATTGGTCGTACTGGCCGTGCAGGTAAATCTGGTTTGGCCGTTTCTTTGATGAGCCGTGATGAAGAGTATCTATTGCATGCTATAGAAAACCTGCTTGATCAACGTTTGCCGCAAGAATGGTTGGAAGGTTTTGAACCGAGTTTAATCGAAGAGGTTGAACCGGAGCGTAATGGCGGTGGTCGTCGTAAGAGTCGTTCATCAGAAAAACGCAAGATGAAGGCGAAACTGGCGATTCATAAAAACCGTGGTAAGAACCGAAAATAAAAAGATGATGGTATTCATCAGTAACTCTGATTATGCCGTCTTTGCTTCCCGGTAGGCTTCAAGCGTTTGTGGCATTGCCAATAAGTAGCCTTGATACATATCGAAACCGAGCTTTTTCATTAAGTTAAGTTGATGCTCGGTTTCAATTCCTTCTATAACGGTTTTTGAGCGAATATCTTTTGCCAAAGACAACGCTTCCATCAAACAAGAAAAATCACCATTCTCATATCTCAATAACAGCGAACGATCGATTTTAATGATGTTGGGTTTTACACACCTAACGCGTTCTATTGTTGAAGCATCAATGCCGTAATCGTCTATTGCCAATAAATAGCCGTTATCGCTTAGCTCTTTTGTTGCTTTGTATAAGAAGTTTTCGTCGCTCGCATCGAGCTCTACCAATTCCATCACAATCTGTTCACGGCACAAATCCGCTTCAATAATGGACTGCTTTAATAAGTTGCTATAGGAAATGTCTTTTGCGAGCATTTCTGCTGCTTTTGGTAGAACGTTGAGAAAGAGCTTTTTATTGCGAAACTTGGATTGACCAAAGTTACTGATGTGAATGAGACGGCTTAGTCGCTCAACGTTGATTTGATCTTCTGTAGGAATCGTAGTGGATTGAAAGAACTGGTCAGGTCGAATCATTAAGCCATCTTGGTTACTAATACGAACCAAGGCTTCTAGACCGATAATGGAAAGATCTTTTTGATAAATAGGTTGAAACACGCTTCGCAATGTCAGCTGTTTATATTGCGCGATGTACTGACCATCTACTTGTTTTAAAATGCAGCTAAGCAGCTGCGAGATACTCATCATTATTGTTGTAACCTAGACCAAGACACTGTATTGATGCTTAACTGATTGTTGTGCATCTAGTTTTATTTTAGTTTCTTGAATCTAAGCGGGGAGCGTAGGCAAGGCAAGCGAGATAGCTCAACACACTCAGAAATATCGACCCGCCTCAAACAAATCGCTGAATGAACTGATAATCTACCCGTTGCTATTTGATGCTACCACTGTAAAACCGCATACAGCTGAATGTACTTTCTTACCTGTTGTTGTTTATTGGAACGTCGTAAAGGGTGGCCGAATTTGATGTAACAAGGGCTGATCCCAAAACGTGTATCTAATGAATAAGTCAGCTGTGATTTGCTGGTAAACAGGGTAATACCTTGCTCTGTATACTCGTTAATCGGTTCTGGTAATTCTCCCATCCACCAGTGCAACAGCTCACGGCTGGTTTTGCTGCGACTGATCCAATGATCGCTGACTAAAAACAATAGGTCGTTAGGCTGCAGGGCATAACCATATTCACTTTGCCATTCCGTTATCGAAGAGAGCAGGTTCTCTCGGCATGAGTTGCCAGCACTGACTAAATGGTGGCTCAATACCCAAACCGTTCCAATTTCAGATGAGATGCGGTAGTGGTGTGGCAGGTCGGGGGCATCAAGTACTTCAATAGGTTTGATGGTACTGCTATGACCAAAGTGACGAAAAGTGTGCTCCATGCGTCGAGCAAATGCGAGGCCGAGGTGGTGTTCACTCATACCTTGGTTATGTACCGCAGGATAATGCTTCTCACACAGTTTGAGACAATCGTCCTGAAAATCATTGACACTTTGGATGACTAAGTCGAGTAGCAAAGAATATCCCTTAACGGTTAACAAATTGAACGGCGAAAGGTTAGCATAGTCCTTTTAGGATAGACTAATTTAGATAGGCAACTTCTTGATCTAAACATCAAAATTGAGAATAGAGTTCCGCAGGTAAAATATGATCAAACTAGAAAGAGCACAAAAAGAAGCATTGGCGACAGCGATACAAGATTACATGCAAGACGAGTTGGAAGTGGAAATAGGCCAGTTCGACAGTGAGTTTTTGATTGATTTCATCACTGAAAAATTAGCGCCTATCTACTACAACAAGGGCATCGAAGACGCCAAAACCGTGATCGAACGACGCATGTTAGAAATGACGGACGAACTGTATGAGATAGAGCAAGAAGTTCAACTCTAAGTGTCCGATTTTTAAATGGTTTGAAGTTCCTTCTAATTTTTCGAACAAGTTGTTTAAAAAGGTATTATTGGTTTGATGTAAAGGATGGTAAATAATCTGTTGCATACAAGGCAAATAAGTTAATGTTGTGTTTCTTGCTCAACATCAACTTAGGAAGATATCTAGGAACGTGAGATGGAAACACTGGTAAAGAACTACAACGTGCCGGCGAGAGCGATGCATTGGATTTCAGCGCTTTGCATTATCGGCTTGTTTGCTGTGGGTCTGTGGATGGTCGATTTAAGCTACTACAGTGAATGGTACCAAACCGCACCACATTATCACCGCTCTGTGGGCATTTTACTGGCAATACTCACTTTAGGTCGCATCGTGTGGAAACATGTGACGGCGTCACCAAAAGTAGAAGGTAAACCTTACGAGGTAGTTGCAGCAAAAGCCGCACATGGGGTTATGTACCTGTTGCTTATTACTATCTTTGTTTCAGGTTACCTCATCTCAACATCTGATGGTCGCGGTATCGAAGTATTTAACTGGTTTACCGTACCAAGCGCAGGAGAGTTATTCCCTGGTCAATCAGACATTGCAGGTGAAATCCACTTTTATGCAGCTTGGGCTGTGATCCTAATGGCAGGATTGCATGCTGCTGCTGCACTCAAACATCACTTTATCGATAAAGACAACACATTAAGAAAAATGTTAGGAGCTTCAAAATGAAAAAGTCACTTTTCGCTACAGGATTAGCAATCGCTATGGCACTACCGTTTGGTGCTAACGCCGCAGATTATGTTATCGATACTAAAGGTGCCCACGCATCAATCAACTTCAAAGTTAGCCACCTAGGTTACAGTTTCATCAAAGGTCGTTTTAATACATTTTCTGGTGACTTTTCTTTTGATGAAAACAACATCGCTGACTCTAAAGTAAACGTAGTGGTAGATACCACAAGCCTTGATTCAAACCATGCTGAGCGTGACAAGCACATCCGTAGCGGTGACTTCATCGACGCAGGCAAATACAGCGAAGCGACGTTCAAGAGTACAAAAGTTGTAGACAAAGGTGACGGTAAACTAGACGTAACGGGTGACCTTACTCTTCATGGTGTAACGAAACCAATCACAATCGAAGCGGAATTTGTTGGTGCAGGTAACGACCCATGGGGTGGTGAGCGTGCAGGCTTCATCGGTCAAACTCGTCTTGAGCTTGCTGATTTTGAAATTCCTGTAATGGGTTCTTCAAGCTACGTTGATATGGAACTGCACATCGAAGGTGTTAAGAAGTAACTTCTAGTTCTTCACGATTTACTTCGTTCTTTACGACATAAATGAAGAAAGCGCTCTAAATAGAGCGCTTTTTTATTGGTGCCAACTTGTCTTGCTAGTTGCTAGTTGCTAGTTGCTAGTTATTCGTTGTAATAGTCTTATGCAGTTTCTAGTACTTTGTCTTCAACTAGGTTTAGACGTTCGCCGTAAACTGGACGTAGTGCTTTTAGTACCTCGTTACGTGTTACTACACCAACCATCAAACCGTTTTCTAATACAGGAAGTACTTGTGGCTTGCTTACTTTGATGCTCTTAGCACGCTCTTCAAGAGAAAGAGAAGTAAAGCGCGTCGCCATACCCATACTTGTTGTTGGGTAAAGTTGTTCTTTATCGATACATAGGAACTCAACTACATCCACTAAACGGTCACCAGCATCAATCGCTACAACGTCACGGCTCATCAAATCTACTACTTTTTGTTCTTGAGCAGGGATGTAATCTTGGCACCACAACTCAACCATTACGTCGTGCGCTGAGAAGAAACCAACCAAACGATTGTCGATGTCAACAACAGGAGCACTGATTAGATTGTTGTCCAATAGGGTATCTAGTGCAGTTGAAACTGGCATTTCTACGCTCAGAGTAACTGGGCTCGGGTTCATGATTTCTTTTACAATTGATGCGTTTTTCATAGTGCTTTCCTTAACTGACGTTAGTGTTGTAGTGTTTGTAATGGATGAAACTTTTGCTGCTTTTAGTTCTGGTCGACGGTAGATACACCAGTTAGCTAAGCCAACTAACACAGCGCCGCCAACAATGTTGCCCAGAGTCACTGGAATTAAGTTTGCAGTGATAAAGTGGCCAACATTTAGGTCTGCGTATTGAGAAGCCGATACGCCAACCGAAGTCCAGAAAGATTCTGGTGCGAAATTCGCGATTACGATGCCTAGCGGTACCATGAACATGTTTGCTACACAGTGCTCAAAGCCACTGCTGACGAACATTGCCACCGGCATGATGGTCATCGCTGCTTTTGTCATTGCATTTGCAGAACTGAACGTTAGCCAAATAGCAAGACAAACCAATAAGTTACATAGAATGCCCAGTGCAAATGCTTGTACCAATGTGTGGTGTAGCTTGTGCTGTGCAATGTTTAGTGCGTTTAAACCCCATTGACCCGCATCCATCTGGTACAAACCAGCAGCGCTTACCAATGCAAGTAGGAACATCGCACCGATGAAGTTACCTACATAAACCTTGCCCCAAATCGACAACATTTTGCCGAATGAGATTTGTTTGTTTGCCCATGAGATGCTCGAAAGCACTGAGCTGGTAAACAACTCACCACCACAAATGACGATGAGTATCAAACCCATACTGAATGCTAAACCACCTGCAAGACGGCTAAGCCCCCAACCTGCGTCCGCACTACCTGTTGTCACTGTGATGTAAAACAAGAATGCTAAACCGATGAATGCGCCTGCCATAATTGCCAAACCCAGTGTCATGCCGCTGGTTTTGTTTGCTTTGCTAAGGGCAAACTTCTCAGCTTCAGCCATCATTTCTTTTGGTGAGAAATACTGATGATTTTGAGAGCTGGTCACCGCCATATTGACTCCTTAGTTTGTGGTTCCATAGAAACTCCTTGGTTAATGAAATCGAGGCATTTAATGCGCTCGAAAGAGAAGGTGTTATTGTTTTTTGTTGCGGTGTTCCCGAACCGCATATCCAGATTAAGCGGACGAGTGGTACAGGTAAAATTGATAATATTTAGAATTCTCATCAAATTATTTGATAAGTTTTTCAAGGCAGGTAAAATGAACTTCATTGCGTATTAACGCAGTATTTTTGGGGTTGCGAGAGTATGGTGAATACTCGCCAATTAGGGAGGAAACTTTGCGCTACTCACTTAAGCAATTAGCGGTTTTTGACGCAGTTGCAGATACCGGCAGTGTAAGCCAGGCCGCAGATAAACTGGCTCTGACACAATCAGCGACAAGTATGTCGCTCGCTCAGTTAGAAAAAATGCTTGGCAGACCTTTATTTGAAAGGCAAGGCAAGCAAATGGCGTTAACGCATTGGGGGATGTGGTTAAGGCCGAAAGCAAAGCGTTTGTTACAAGACGCACTGCAAATCGAAATGGGATTTTATGAGCAACATTTGCTGAGTGGACACATTCGATTAGGTGCGAGTCAAACGCCGGCAGAACACTTGGTTCCTGACCTTATCAGTATCATTGATAACGACTTTCCAGAGATGCGAATTTCGTTAGGCGTGCAAAGTACGCAAGCAGTCATTGATGGTGTTCTAGATTACAAATACGACCTAGGCGTGATTGAAGGTCGCTGCGATGACAACCGTTTACACCAAGAGATTTGGTGTCGTGACCATCTTACCGTAGTTGCAGCGTCTCACCATCCATTTGCACGGAACTCGTCTGTGAGTCTAGCGCAACTAGAGCAAGCAAAATGGGTATTGCGTGAACACGGCTCTGGAACTCGCAAGATTTTTGATAGCTCAATTCACCATCTTATTGAAGATTTGGATGTATGGCGCGAATATGAACACGTGCCAGTACTGAGAAGTTTAGTGTCGAATGGGCAGTACTTGACTTGTCTGCCATACCTTGATGTAGAGCGTTACATCGAAGCCGGT
Organism: Vibrio sp. K4; assembly: GCF_051122595.1. Lineage (NCBI taxonomy): Bacteria > Pseudomonadati > Pseudomonadota > Gammaproteobacteria > Vibrionales > Vibrionaceae > Vibrio > Vibrio sp. K4. The sequence goes on along the minus strand of NZ_CP178578.1, from coordinate 1,784,464 downwards.
GATTTGGTTGCATTGAACGTACCTGATTTAAAGATGGATCGAACGTTGTCATTTATCTGGCGTGCCGATATGGCGGAAAACCCGCTGGTTGATTGCATTAAGCGTGAAGGCTTACGCATGATGAAGGGTAAACCTTCAGTGCTTTAAAGCGATATTCGAAACAAAATGATCGTATCTTAGAAAAGGCTCTGCATCTCGCAGGGCCTTTTTTGTCATTTATTGCTCGTTTCGCTCAATTTATTGAGACTTTGTTATTTTCGAAATCTGTTGATTTATCGGTTGCGTCAAATTTAACGTGTAAAAAATGAAACAATATGAACTTTAATGTGATCATAATCACCGAAGTATTCGATCTATATGCCTAGTATTGACTGCCTGATTTCAATGTATGAAGGCAGTTTTCGAACCATAACGGTACGAAACTAGCAAGCGGGTAAGAATACCATGACAACACTTTTAGCAATCTCTATTACCACTGGCATTCTCTCTGGCGTGTGGGGCTGGATCGCGATCTCCCTAGGCCTATTATCTTGGGCTGGCTTTCTTGGTTGTACAAGTTACTTTGCATCCCCGACAAGTGGCTTGAAAGGCTTAGGAATTAGCTTAATCACCAACATGAGTGGTGTATTCTGGGCGATGGTGATCATCTACGGTTCGACTTATGCAGGGCTAGAGATTCTTGGCTATGTAATTACTGCTGTGGTTGCGTTTTTCATGTGTATTCAAGCTAAGCAAGCTTGGTTGGCGTACATCCCTGGTACTTTCATTGGCTCATGCGCGACTTTTGCTGCAGACGGCAATTGGCAACTTGTAGTGCCATCGCTGATTTTAGGTGGTGTGTTTGGTTACCTAATGAAAGCAACAGGACTTTGGTTACATGCGAAATCAGCCGCTACTTCTTCGCTTGCTGAGCAAGTACAGTAGTGAACCCCCGATCTTATTTGTATCCGCTGTGTGTTGAGACTTATCCCGCTCAATACCGTTAATCAAAATTACTGATTCTTGATACAAGCACACCCAGTTGGTGTGCTTTTTTTTGTCTTCGAGTTGTCAGGTATTGCCATTTGCCATGGTTACCACGCGTTTAAGCGTCCAGCGTAGGAGAACAGGAATGCATTCCATACCTCTCTCTTCACAGTTTGCGACTATCGCTAAGGCTAAATCTGGCTTGGCCTGTTTTTTCAAAACACGACTCACGACTTTCTTGGCGGGCATGGGATGATCATGAGGAACTTTGATAATGTCCTTAAAGAATAATTCAAAACCATTGTTGTAAAGGAAGTGCTCAATGTCTCTGTCTGGAAGTTCTGTTAATCGATGACGTTCTTGGTCATTTTCCAGATGTGCGCGAACAGTATGGGCGTATTTTTTACCAGCAGGATCCCCATCTGTCACCACGTGCCAATCAATGCCGAATTCCTTCGCAACTTTGACCAGAGATTTCAATCCCGATTGAGCAAACTCAACAATCTGCACGCCCTCTGCGGCCAAATCATATCCGCATTGACGTGCTAATTCGTTGAATAACCAGACTTCGGTTTCGCCCTCGACTAAAAGCCAACAGCGAGCAAATAAAGCGCCAGCACGATGAAAGCGAATATGGAATCCAATTCGACGCAATTGATCGACACTGAATCGATTTGTATTGAGTGATTTTGCAATGGTACGGTCAGACAAGCGCATTAAACGACGTATAGAGGCGAGAGGAACCGAGCCAAGCAATCGTGCACTATTTGTCGTTAGAATCTTCTGCATCGGAAGAAGTTGCAACAAGCTCCAAGCACGAGAGAGATGGGTAGGGTGCAAACGTCCTTCTGGATCTTCGATGATCAAAATAGGTCGAGCACAACGTCTTAAATCGGTCGGTCCTTTTGCTTGAAGGTAAGCATTAAGCAAGCCCATTAACAATAGACGTGACTGTTTGTTGTTTGTCTCTTTCAAAAACTGCGGTAAGCCTTTGTCTGAAGAAGGGCTGGCGTAAAAAAGTCCATCGCGTGGTTTTCGAGGATTACCTTTCTTCACGCTTCTGAAGGCAAAGTAATGCTCTACTAGGGTTTGCATCGAATCTAAACTACTTCGTACTTCGCCTTTATTTACATGACCTGGCATGGCAAACAAGCGGCGGCATGTATTGTTAATGCGCTTCTCAATGCGGGCGTTTTTATTTTCACCGTTAATGTGGTTGGGCTGAGGGAATCGACGCGAATCGCGTAATCGGATCACTGGGTGTAACGTCATCAACTCAATTGCGAGCTTTTCTGAATGGTGAAGTTGCTTAGGCTCACCGTCACAGTCTAAAAATGCATATTTGGTGGTAATATGGTGCCCATCGCGCGTCGCACTTAAGCGATAGTAAATGACGTTCTCGTTATCAGCATTTACACACCAAGTTGGTTTTATCCGGCGATAGCGCCCCGCGTTAACCTCTTGCTTATCTTGAGCTTTGAAACACAAGACGATTTGAAGGTGTTGCGTCTGTGGATGGGAAATGGCGTAATCGACGTGAAAATCCGTCATTTCAAATTGATAAAGCGAGCCATCAGCTGGCAGTGCGAGGGATAGGGCATCAAGAAGGGAAGACTTACCCCAAGTGTTTTCGCCGATCAGAGTTGTCAGCTCGTCAAAAGAGAGTGAAAGGCGTTTGATGCCTCTAAACCCAGAGATTTCGATGCGTTCTAGTCTCATCTCACTCCTCCTTGCAATTATTTGAATTATCGAGGGTTCTTTTGCTTCTCCTAAGCATATATGAAATTGATCTAGGCAAGTTAAGCTCAGTTCACAAATTTAAGAGCAATCAACCTATGAATACAGACCGTTTAGGCGTACAGTCACTTTCAAATTCGTACGTAAGATGAATCTTGATCACGTTAAAATGAAATGACAATTTCTCTGTTTCATAAAATTCATGATTCTGTCATGATTCAGTTCTAATAATTAAAAGGAATGAAAAGAGAGAAGATGACAATGAATAAAAATAATAAGCCAGTCAGAATCAAACTGGCGCACATCAATGACACTCATTCCTACTTTGAGCCAACGTCATTACAGCTAAAACTCAATATTGATAACGAACGTACACTAGAGCCTTACGTGAGCGCTGGTGGATTTTCACGTATTGCAACGCGCGTAGAGCAGCTTCGCGATGATGCTCAGCGCCAAGGTCAGGGCATGTTGTTTCTTCATGCTGGCGACTGTTTCCAAGGCACGTTGTATTTTTCGTTATTTAAAGGCAAAGCAAACGCCGACTTATTAAACGCGCTAAACATCGATGCGATGGCTTTAGGCAATCATGAGCTGGATATGGGTAATGAGCCCGTTGCTTTGTTTTGTCAGCGTACCAACTTCCCGTTGCTTGCCGGTAACTGGGACCTATCAAATGAATTGCCAACAAAAGATCACCGCATGGGCGATTGCAATAACGTATTGAGCTTCGATACGACAACTCAAAGCGCGCAATATCTGGTGAAAGAGTTTCACGGAGAGAAAGTTGCCATCTTTGGCCTGTCTATCGACAAGATGAGTGACATTGCCAACCCAGATGCCGATACGCCATTCATCTCTGCTATTGAAACGGCAAGACATACTGTTGAACAAATTCATCAGGCGGGCATTAAAAACATCATCCTTTTGAGTCACTTAGGTTATGAAGGGGATTTAGAACTCGCAGCGCAAGTGGATGGCATTGGTATTATTGTGGGAGGCCATAGCCATAGATTACAAGGTAACTTTACGGCAATCGGTTTGGGCGAAGACGACCCTTATGGTGTTAAAGTCAACGATACTTATGTTGTCCAAGCCGGTTATCACGCATTAACCATGGGGCATTGTGTCCTTGAATTTGATGAAAACGGCAAAGCGAACATGTTAAGTGGTCAAAATGAGTTGCTACTCGGAAGACGCATTTTCTGGGATTCGACACTAAATGAGCAACTTGACCAAGGTGTGTTCGAAGAAGCGTGTGACTTTATTCATGGTCAGCCAAACGTGGTCGTTTGTAAAAAGCACCCAGAAACACAAGCGATCTTAAGCGACAAGTACATCCCGAGAGTACGTAAGCTTCAGTCACAAGTGATTGCCAATGTGGCAGAAAAGAAACGTCATGTGCGTGTTCCTGATGAATTTGGTGGAAGCGAACTTGCTCCGGCAGTCGCACACTCGTTCTTGTATGCGCTTAACAAGCGTGGCCATAACGTTCAATTTGCAATTCATAATGCGGGAGGCGTGCGTACTTCTCTCAATCCGGGAAATATTACTGTGGCAGATGTTGCCGGACGATTGTTGCCATTTGCCGTTCCAATCGGTTGTTATGACGTGCAGGGTAAAGTGGTTCGCCTAGCATTAGAAGGCGCAATCAATAATGCGCTGAACAACGGCGTTGAAGGGACCGGTTCTGGCAGCTACCCATATACGCATAACTTGAATTTTGAATACCAACCAGACGCTCCAAAAGGCCAACGTATTAAAAGCTTAGAAATTTTTGATGGTAAGCGTTGGTGTCAGATTGACGATGAGGCATGGTATCGTGGTGCTTCGTCTGCTTATACCATGAAAGGCAAAGAGGGCTATGAGGCGTTGCTGGATATGAAAGGCGAAGGCTTCGTTAGCAACCTCTCCATGGCGGATTGCTTTATTGAATTACTTACGGACGAACCAAACTGTTTGAACCAAGGTCACAAACTTTACTCGCAGAAGAATCAATAACCGTTATTGGTATCCTTTTTGCTCTCTTCCTGATGCACATGCGATTAAGAGGGAAGAGAGTATGTGGAAAAAAGATTGGGCTGACGCAGCGGTTGTCGTTGCTTGGGTCGCAGTTTGGTCAACACTGGTTTACTTTGTACCGCTAACTGGATTTTAAAGACCAACTATTCAACAAATGAGGGGCGCATAAGTGCTCCTTTTTTGTATCTGAACCGCTTCAAATTCATGACGTTGATAAACATTCTTCACAAAATACTTTGTTGTTATCGATAACGATTTTTTGTTGGATATCGACGCAAGCAGGGGTATGATGGCGGCGTTTGGGGAGTAGTTAGCGCAAGTTTATTTATCGTCATCTCGTTAAGCATCAGCTTATCCGGTAAATAAAGGTGTCACTTGATTCGTCATGTGATCACTTCAACGAGACCAACGCATTCATTGACTAGCAGACACATGGGTAATGTGACTGTTGGTTTGTATTGTCTGCGGAAGGTCAGCCCGAATAATGTCCTTCCGCATGGGAGGAAGCATGTCTCTTATCGAAAATACCACCCAATTATCCCAGTCTGTTCCACTGCAAGAATCACTGACAATGTACGGTGTATTCGGCCTATTTACTTTGGTTTTAGTCGCTCTCGATATCTATCAGACTCGTGGCGGCGTGATTACCATGAAAAAAGCAATTGGTTGGAGCGTATTCTGGTTCTTATTAGCGTTTGTCTTTGCAGGCTCTATCTATTTCTTTTGGGATTATTACGCGCCTCATAGCGTTTATACTCACGAAAAAGCGACCATATCATTCTTAACTGGTTACTTGCTTGAGAAATCGTTAAGTGTCGATAACTTGTTTGTGTTCGCAATCATCTTTGCGCAATACAAGGTGCCTGAGCATTTGCGTCCACGCGCTCTATTGTGGGGTGTGATTGGTGCATTGGTTCTGCGTGCAATCATGATCGCAGTAGGTGCTCAATTACTTGCTCAATACCATTGGGTGCTTTACCTATTCGCAGCATTCCTAATTTGGACTGGTATTAAACTGGCGCGAGATAAAGGCGAAGAAGAAGAGGTGAACCCATACCCTGAGCAGTTCATCCGTAAATTCTTACCAGTGACAGAAGAGTATCAAGGTAACCACTTGATCTTGAAACAAGCAGGTAAGTGGGTTGCAACGCCAATGCTGATCGTTGTTGGTGTGATTGCAGTGATGGACGTGATGTTCGCACTGGATTCGATCCCTGCAATCTTTGCGGTAACGCGTGAACCGTTCTTGGTATTAGCAGCTAACGTGTTCGCTCTGCTTGGTTTACGTTCTCTGTACTTTGTACTGCAAGCAATGTTGGACAAGTTTGTGTACCTAAAACCAGCGCTGTCAGTGATCATGATGTTCATTGGTGTGAAGATGCTACTGGTTGGCACGCAATACGAAATCCCAACGGTTTGGTCATTAACTTTCCTAGTGACAGTGATGACGACAGCGGTTATTGCTTCTATCTATAAGAACAAAGAAACCAATAGCTCTAGCGTTAAAATTACTAATCAAAACTCTTAAGTATTTTGTAAATTCAAAATCCTTTAAAAGAATATTTGGTTAATTAAATGTTGCAAATAAACTTGGGTTTACCTGTGTAAATCCAAGTTATTCAACTAAAGATTCGCTTTGCTGAATAAGTATGCGGTTAGTTGGATTTTGTATTCTTATGGTTTGTAATGGAATTGTTTTATAAGAAAAACTAATCTGAATTACCAAATTTTGTCATTTTTTGCTCAGAGAAAAAATGACTAATATACAACCAACAAAACAATTTACTGCTTTTAAAGAGAGGCAATCATGGCACAAGCAATGCAAATGACAAATGTAGCTTTACCAACCTCTATGGATAAGAAGACCTACGCGGTTAACTTCAAAGGATTGATTGCTCACTTACTAGATATTCTTTTCGTAGACAACTCTGCACCTCGCAGCTACTACGCAGAAGACCTATCTGCACACATTCAGAAAGACATCGGTATGTACCGTTAATCTGAATGGAAAGCGAATTCGAAATGCCGGCTTAATCGCCGGTATTTTTGTATCTGAAATCGCCACATCTAAAACCGCATTGAAAGCTATCTGTTGCTAGCACGGTCATAGTCAGTATCAAAGAAAAGGAGCTGTCTATGATTAACGCGATTGCACTTGTTGCTATTACCAGTCTTTCAGCATCACAAAGTTGGGTTCATGAAGGACAGCCCGCACAAGTGATAGAACTATTTACCTCCGAAGGTTGCTCAAGTTGTCCACCAGCAGACAAATACCTTTCTACGTTCGAGTCCAACCCTGATTTGTGGGGAAAGTACATTCCTGTTGCCTACCACGTTGATTATTGGGACTATCTTGGTTGGAAAGACAAATTTGCAAAGCCTGAATTCTCTCAGCTGCAACGTTTGTATCGTGCTTATGGCGCGGTAGGGAGTGTCTATACTCCGGCATTTGTCGTTGATGGTGAAGAATGGCGCGGATTCTTCAATTGGCGTAAGCGTGTATTACCCAACAACGACAACGAGAAAGCTCAAACACTAGCACTAGAACGCTCTGGCAATCAATTCACTCTACGATTTGAAGATAATGGTACGTATGACGCAACGATTGTGTTTCTCTCAAGTAATGAAACGACACCGGTTAAGCGCGGTGAAAACCGAGGGAAAGTGTTAGAACATGATTTTGTCGCGTTAGAGAAGCAACAAGGTCGCTCAAAGAACGGAGAGTGGACGTTTAAGCTCAATCAACCCATCAACAACATTGATGCTGTTGCGGCGTGGGTGACTGAGCCAGGGACCTTTAATCGTGTGCAGACTGTCGCGGGTGAGATTCGTTAAATGAACTAGAGGGATGCCTTCCAATCCGAAAGCGCTTTGATGTGTTCTGGTCCAATACCGCAGCATCCACCTATAATGGTAGCCCCGCGCAGATGCCATTCTTGCGCAAAAGCTAGGTACTCTTCTGGTGATAGCTCCCGCATCGATTGTAATGCGCTATTGGCTTCGTGGTTAGATTTGATTGCGGTGAAGTTGTTCGCGTAAACCCCAATCTCAATGTCTAGCTTACGTTGGTTTAAAACTGCTTTGGTATCACTGACAGCTTTTGCCATTACTTCAGGTACTGAACAGTTGAAGTAAACACTGATGGTATTGGTGTTATCTGCGCTTTGTACAATGTGTTCGATGGCTTGGATAACGGTTTCACCAGAACGTAACAGCGCGGTTTCCAATGAGTCATCATTTAAAGAAAAGGCATACGCAGTAGGTTTGGTGCTGCTTGCGAACACGCTTTGTAAACACTTAAGTTCTTCTAGACTGCAAATGGTCTCCGCTAACCAGAGATCAACGTAATCCTCTTGAGCGTCAAACAAAGTCCTGAAAATGATTCCACCTAATTTGGGTTCGAACAGATCTGGTCGATAACTACCAAACGCTGGTGGAATACAACCAGCTACTTGAACGTTTTTCGGTGACTTATCTGCACATTCACGAGCAATTTGGGCTGCAAAGCGTGCTAGGTCACTGCCTTTCTGGTCGTAAAGTGCTTGTCCAAGGTGGAATGGCACACAGGCATAACTGTTGGCGATGATGATCTCTGCGCCAGCATGGATAAAGTGGTTATGCGCTTGGTAAACGAATTCTGGCGATTCAATCAGAGCTTGTGCGCTCCAAAGTGGTTGAGAGAATGGGGCACCCATGCGTTTCAGCTCTCTTCCCATACCGCCATCAAGGATGGTTAACTTCTTCATACTACAATCCATCAAAATTCTTCCTAGTTGAACCTTAAATGAAAATAGCAATGAGCGAAAGTGACGAAAGGATAAGGATAGGCCGAGTAAGTGGGCAGATTTGTGGTGAGTTAGAAAACCGAAAGGTGCAGAACACCAGAAACGAAAACGGGGTCCCGATTGGAACCCCGTTTAATTCGAAAGTAATGTTGAGATTACTTCTTACGGCAGTACTCAGCGATCACGTACATTGACTGACCACCGTTTGCCTTACCTGAAACAAGTTTAGGGTCATCACCAAGGCTGATACCGCGAATAACAGTACCTTGTTTGATTACTTGGTTTGTACCTTTAACTGGTAGGTCTTTGATTACTGTTACATCGTCACCTTTCTTAAGTTCAGTGCCGTTGCAGTCAACAGTTTTATCGTCAGCAGACATACCTTTCATAGCCCAGTTCATTTGCTCTTCTTCCATGTACATCATGTCAAGAGCGTCTTGAGCCCAGCTTTCTGTGTTTAGGCGAGTAAGTTGGCGCCATGCAGTTACTTGTACCGCAGGAACCTGACTCCACATGCTGTCGTTCAAGCAGCGCCAGTGGTTAATGTCTTTAGGATCTTCGATCTCACCAAGACACTTATCACAAACCATGATAGCAGTATCAACCGTCACGTTACCGTGTGGTGGAACAGCAAATGCTGTTAGTTGAGATTCAGAAGAACACAGTTCACATTTTGACTCGCAGCGAGCAAGCAGAGTAGCTTCGATAGACATAAGGACTCACCTTAGTAATGTTTTTTGGTGGCGGTATTATCCACTTTATCCTGAGAAATAAAAGGGTGTTAGAGAATTAAAGGCGAGATTTTACAATATTCCAACCTGAAAGAGGTGAATATGTAAAATATTGGCTAAACAAATAATATCTAGAATATAAATAAGGGTGTTGATTGTTTTGAATGATGAATCAGTTGCATTGATGAATATTATTGCTGAAGGGTAAAGTTATTCAAAATGAATGGAAAGTGCCCCCTGACTCTCAGAGGGCATGTCGTTTTATCGTTCAATAATCTGCACGACTTGGTCTTTCGAAATGCTCATTTCTTTGCCATCCACGTCCTCGTATTCGTACATACCAGTATCTTCATTTAAGTCCGGCTTGCCGTAAGAGGTAATGATTTTCCCTTCATTCGTTGACATTAGGTATTGGCTGCTGCCGCAAGCGGCAAGAAGCAGTGCAGTAGCAATAACGGTCAATACGCGCATAGAGTTTTCCTTTTTAAACAAGTAAGTTAGACAAAGACAACGTTATAACTATAGCAGAGGAAATATGAGTGGGTTTGAATAGAACAGAAACGAAAAAGCCCAGTCGAAACTGGGCTTTGGTTTAGTAACGATGCTTACTTAAGTACAGCGGTGTTAGTTACACCCGTTAGCATATCGTCCATTAGGAAGTCAGCATTTTCCATCTGCATCTCTACATGATGGTCTAGGTCCGCTAACGTACCGCCAGGAGAAGCGAATGTACTGTGTGTCGCAGTTGCATTGAACTGTACAAAGCTCGCAGAAGGAGACACGGTTGTGCTCGAACTGTTCACTGTTGTTAGTCCTAGTTTCGCTGCTAGAGGTTCAGTACCCGCAAACGGTGCATTGGCTACGTTGTTTGGCACAGTATCGTCACCATCGACTTCTGTCATAAAGAATGGTGTTGAAAGCGAACCTGAAGCCATTAGGTCACTCGCGTTAGTAAATGGATCAACCGTATCTAGCGTCGTCTGCGCAGCGTAGATAAAGCTAGAGAAGCCAGACTCAAGTGCCGCTAACTGTGCTTCTGTTGCTACTTGCTCAAATGCTTCGTAACACGCTTTATCTGATAGCTCAGCACAAGATGCATCGGCGTAGCTCGCGTACTCCGTTGATGCTGCATAAGCCAAGTTGTGTTTGATCTGTGGACCAAAGTTAGACGAACCAAGCAGTAGGTTACCAATTTGGCCACCTGCGTTTTGAATTGATGCGCCGCTGAATGTGTACAGTGCGTCTGCCGTTGGGCTACCCAATGTGTTGTTCGCCGCCGCTACAGCAGAAGTACCGACGATGCCACCCAATGAGTGACCAAGCATCTTCACTTTTGAACCCGTCATTGGATTAAAACCTTGAAGCGGACTGCTTACCAGAAGGCCAGCTTGCGCTGAAACAACTAAGCTTGCACGCAGACCAAGAACATCAAGCACGCTTTGGCGAAGGTTATCACGCGCTACCGCTAGGTTAGACAGGTTTAGGTAAGCCAGTACATCCGCATTTGCTGAGCGTTGGTCATCTAAGCTACGAGTACCGTGGATAGGCAGGTCAATTGCGATAACAGCAACACCAGCTTTCACCATGTTGAACGCAAAAGAGTAAGCATTTTCTTTGGCTGACGTAATACCGTGTTGGTAAATCACAACATCTGTAGGAGTACCAGTTTCTGGCGTAAACAGTAGGAACTCCACGTCTTCTAATGACTTAACCACAGGTACTGGAGAGTAGCGAGTAATAATGCGGTCGTTATCTAGTTGAGTGCCGTCTGATAGGAACAGCGTAGAACCAACCAGTTTCAACTGTTCGGTTGGGTCGGTTGCTAGCTTGGTCACATCAACAGGATCATCAGCAAACACACCAGTAGACAGTTGTTGAACCATGTTCGCTTGCTCTGCAGGATCTGCCAACGCAGCACTTAGCTTCGCTAGGCTAGGCATTGCAGAAACCATAGGCTGCATGTTCCAATCTGCGCCTTTCTCTAGGTAATGCGGTAGTCGCACCACACCCTGAGTAACATTCACATCTACAGCTGCGCCAGCGTACAAACCTTTGATCGCTGTTTTAGCAGCATCCAGATCGCTGATGTATTTGTTGAAGTCTTCATCGGCATCTAGTGCAGTAACAAAGTCTTGCGTTGTACCTAACGTCATTGTGTATGCTGTTGCTAAATCTACAGAACCTTCATTCGCATCGTTCTTGTAAACCGTGTTTAGTGTATTTGCACCTGTAGCAAAGCCTGTTGCTGTCACGCCTTTTACTGCAGCAAGCGTATCGCCGACAGACTGGGTGCTAAACCATGAAGAGTAAACGATGTCAGCTGGGTTCACGCTCGCTAGGCCAAAAATGCCTTCTACAGCGGTTGTTGCCGCTTGTACGGAAGCTAGGTCACCAGTCTCGTAGACAATCTCTTTTGATTTACCTGTCGCGTAGCTGCCTGAAGTGCCGATAGGGTTACCGTTAACATCCTGAATAGCTTGAGTCACTGCGAAGATATATTCGCCAGATTCATCAAGAGAATTCATGAATTGGATGTAAAGCGAGTTGCCGCTTGCTTGCACAATGAAATCTGTGCCAAGTGTTAGTACTTTTTCAATTGGGTTTGAAGCACCATCCCAATCAGTCAAGCGCTGGTTGATCTTAATAACGCTAACGCCAGACGTCACAAGACCATCTGAGAAGCCGTCGCCATTAAAGTTAAGCACGATTGGCATTGATGTTGACCAACCATCCATCGTGTTCATTGCCGCTAACGGGTTAGTTAGAGCATCATCACCACCGGTAGGAAGACCAAGTGTTCCGTCTGTTGTATCCATCAATAGGTAAGATGGCGCAGGAACATCTGCATTGGCACCTTGAAGTGTAAAGCTGATAGACGTGTTACGGTCAAGAAGTGCTTGAACTGCTGGCTCAAACGTGACGGTATCAGATGTGCCTGAGCTAGAGGTATCGTCACCACAACCTGCAAGTAGGATTGCAGAACAAAGCAGTGATAGTTTAAACGTGTGTTTCATTGGTTTACTCCGTTAATCCCGATTATTTGAAGGTGTAGTTCACTTGAACAGCACTGATGTAAGCAGTACCTTCTGAGTCGAATGTGATCTCTTGATCTGCTGCGTTGGTTTCAGTGAACGAGCCGGACTTACTCTTAACAAAAGCAAAACCTGCATCGAAGGTTAGGTTCTCTTTCATTGCATAAGTCACGCCTGCGCTGTACCAGAAACGGTCGCTATCAGGGATACTCAATGTTGCTTCACCTGCTTGCTCGTCGTATGCGATACCAGCGCGAAGTGTCCATTGATTGTTTAGTGTGTATGTACCACCGAAGGAGTAACGGTTGTTGTCTTCATATTTCTCAGGTTTAAAGAAGCACACGCCATCAACACAGTCTTTGCTGGTTGCTTTTAGCTCTTTAAATGTGCTCCAGTCTGTTTGTTGCCATCCGTAGTGGATCGCCCATTTGTCATTTAATTGATGGAATGCAGACAATTCGATAATGGATGGGAGAGAGATTTGTAAACGGCCATCGACTTTTGACGCATTAGCGATGCCAGAGTCATAGCTACTGAATTCACCTTCATCGAAGTCTAAATCCACTTTGGAACGGTAACCGAATCCAAAACGGTTGTTTTCATTCAATTCGTAAAGGGCACCAATGTTCCAACCGAAAGCGAAAGTATCGCCTTCCATGCCGATTAGGTTGTCAGATTTTTTGCTTCCTGGGCCAAATAACGGCGCCAATGAGCCTTTGTGGCGAGTAAGCTCTGCGTGTGCGTAAACAATGTTAATACCACCACCAACGCTAAATTGTTCGTTGATGCGGTAAGCAATATTCGGGTTAATGTTAACCGAAAGTAGGGAAGTATCACCCGCCATGTCACCCGCAGAAATGTCATCTGGGTAATCGGTAGCGACACCGTAGGTGGTGAACATGCCAATACCCCAAGCCCATTTGTCGTTGATTGGGCTGATGTAGTAGCCAGCCGGAACGATTTGTAGTGGGGCAACGTCATTCGCGTGTTCTTTATGGAAAGTGTCATAGACGTTAACTTCAGGATCGACGACAGACAGCGCGCCTGAAAATTGAGCTTCTTTAAAAAGTGTCATCGCAGCTGGGTTGCGGGCTAATACGCTCGCATTGTCGGCTACTGCGCCTTCACCTGAAAATGCTCTACCAAGACCAGAAGCCGAGTGTTCGGCCACCTGAAAGCCCGCAGACTGGGCATTACACGCAAACAATATTGAAATTGTAAGCAGAGAGCAGTGCTTCTTGTTCATCCTTGACCCTCCTAGGGTGTCATTATATTAGACCGAAGTCTTTGTATTTGTTGTGTGCCTTTTACACCAGTTGCTGTCGGTTCGATTTACAACTGCAATGTAAATATAATGTTAATTGTATGTTTATTAACTTGTCAAAGATCAGACGTATATTGCGTTTTAAATTTGATGCATAGGTCAAACCGCAATTAATAAGGCCATGTATTATGGTGATATTTTTGTAAGGAATGGTATGACCAGAGTTGTTTTGTAAATCTTATGATTAAAAGCTAATCAAATACGTGTTGTTAACATGCTTTTCGTTCGATGCCATTGCAGGCATAATTCGAACTTTGTGTTTATCGCATTGGAAATCGCGTTGGAATTACTACACATTGAATTTTTAGGAAAGTCGCTCAGGCTTGAAGGCTCTATGGCAGGTTGGCAACAACTGTTTTGGGATAACACCTTGGTGTCGCAGATTGCTGCGAGCGATGATGACTCAGGCAAGACACAGCATGAGTTCAAGCTCACTGCTGGAGAGGATGTTTTACATTGCCAATTGAGCTGTGAACTAAACTGGCAACCATTTGATTTTAAGTATCAAGCGACAGTGAATAACTTACTGGTTGTTGAAGGTGCTCGTGACGAAAAAGACATCGAACGCCAAGTGCCAGTAGAGCCGCCACCGGCAGAAAAGCGTTTTAGTCTAATTGGTATCGTGTCGCTCGGCATGAAAGCGTTGAAAAGCGCGAAGGTCATTAAGGTGGCGTTAGCCTCTGCAAGTCTTGCCGCATACTCATGGCTGTTTTCGATTGAGTTCGCCCTCGCATTGGTGGCCTGTTTAGTTTTTCATGAATATGGCCATATCCGAGCAATGAAGTACTTTGGTATGAAGACCAAAGGCATCTATCTCATCCCATTTTTAGGTGGCTTAGCGCTAAGCGATGAAAAGATAAACACACGTTGGCAAGATGTGGTTATCTCCATCATGGGACCGTTCTTTGGGTTAGTCCTCAGCATTCTATTCACCGTCTTATATTGGATGACAGGGGAGATGATCTTTGCGGGCCTTGCTGTGTTTAACGCCTTGCTAAACCTCTTCAATTTGCTGCCAATTCTGCCATTAGACGGTGGACATGTTCTTAAAAGTATTACCTTTTCAATGAATACATGGATTGGTTTGGCGGGGAGTATTGTCACGGCTTTGCTTGGCATCTACATCAGTTATACGTTCGGCTTAACGTTGCTTGGTTTCTTGCTATTGATGGGGATGTTAGAGGTGGTAATGGAATGGCGAACTCGACACCACAGCCATTTACTGCCATTAACCCGATATGGGCAACTGTTCTCGTTTGCTTGGTACTTAGTTTCTGTCGGTGGCTTTATTGCCATCATTTGGTACTTTGCTGGGTTAGGAGACAGCTTGTTAAGCTTGCCTTTGCAGATCTTAGGTACGTAGACACAATAAGTAAAAACACAGACGAATAAAAAGAGCTCCGAAATGGAGCTCTTCTTGTTTGCAATTTAGGGACAGTTTTTAACTAGAGTGCCTTGAGTTTTGAATCAACCACACTTAGGAGCTTTAACGTTAGACGCTGGCAGTGTTTTAATGGTTGCCTGTAGATCTCTAATACGAGTGCTGTGCGATGGGTGGGTTGAGAAAAACTCTGGTGGTTGAGCACCACCTGCAACGCTCATGTTTTTCCAAAGATCGACACTTTGGTTAGGATCGAAGCCAGCTTTTGCCATAAATCCAAGGCCAACAATATCGGCTTCAGATTCTTGCGTTCGTCCATAAGGAAGAATCACACCGTATTGAACTCCCACACCAAGCGCCGCCATCGTCATCTGCTGGTATTGTTTGTATTCAGACGCACCGATTGCAACATTAGCAAGTGATAGCCCTGCATTGGCTAACTGGCTTTGAGACAAACGCTCATTACTGTGATCAGCTAAAACGTGTGCGACTTCATGGCCGATGACCGTTGCAAGTTGGTCTTGGTTTTTCGCCACTTTCAGTAAGCCGGTATAAACACCAATTTTACCACCCGGTAAAGCAAAGGCGTTTACCTGAGGGCTGTCAAACACAACCACTTCCCATTCTTTGAAGCCTGCTTGAGGCGGAATCGTGTCGGTGATTTGTTTCGCAACACATTGAACGTAGGCATTGGTCTTTTTGTCTTTACTGATTGGTATCTCTTTCTTCATTTGATCGAATGATTTTGCTCCGAGCGATGACATCTCTTGGTCGGAAAACATCAAAATTTGGTTACGGCCAGTGGGCGAAGAGCTACACGCTGTTAGACCTGCAACGGTCAAAAGTACTGAGGCTTTAATCCATGTTCTCATAGCGGGGTCCATATAAATATTTTTTGTTTTGTACCAATAGTATAACGCTTAGTAAAGAAACGTTAAGTCATTATGTTGATCACGTTGAGACTTGCGTTTGACCTTGAAGTCGCGATGCGATCAGGACTATGCTAGGCGCACTTTTCATAGATAAACCGTCCAGTGCGATACGGGACGAGATAAGAGCGAAAAATGAGTATTTGGAAAAAGCCAATTAACTTAGACATTCTTAACGCCACCTCAAAAAATACCATGATGGAGCATCTGCAAATCGTCTATACCGATTTCACTGATGATTCACTAAGCGCGACCATGCCTGTTTGCAGCTTTACGCATCAACCACTGGGTATGCTGCATGGCGGTGCGTCTGTTGTACTTGCGGAAACACTTGGTTCACTTGCTGCGAATTTTTGTGTGGAGGAAGGCAGTTACTGTGTTGGTTTGGACATTAATGCAAACCATGTTCGTGCGATGCGCAGTGGCCATGTTATTGGTACCGCAAAGCCTGTTCATTTGGGCGTGTCTACTCAAGTGTGGCAAATCGAAATCACCGATGAACGCGGACGTCTGGTTTGTACGAGCCGTTTGACGATCGCAGTAAAACATCCGAAAGAAAAACAAGTTCAGTAAGAGAATAGTCATATGGTCATTGAATTCTCTTTAGGAAAAATCATCGCTACGCAGCGTGAAATTGTTATCAAACTTACGGGTAGTGCGATGGTTACTTTGCAAGCACAAACCGATGCAATTCAGCTACTTGGGCGCGGAGCGAATGTTGTTTTGGCTCATGGTGCGGAAACGAAATGGTCGATCAAACTCGACGATGAAGATCAATTACGCCAACTAGCGCAAGAAATTGGTATCGACATTCAATAATTTGCACGTCTGAGTTTGCACTTTTCACGAAAAATGAGGAAACTTAGTTTATCGTTATGAAAACTAAAATTTCCTCTTTATGAGTAGCCCTCGTTTACGCGTTCAGTTCGAAACGCTGTTTGAAAAATTTTCTGGTAATGACACGGATGTTCAACTCGAAGACATTACCGAAGCACTCTTTTGTACTCGTCGAAACGCTCGAATCGTCCTTAATAAACTAGAGGAAGAAGGGTGGATCGAATGGCATCCTGCCGCAGGTCGCGGCAAGCTTTCTAAACTGATCTTCAAGCGCAATCGTAGCGATGTAAGTGAGAATCTTGCACGTCGTTACTTGGACGAAGGGAAAATAGGTCAAGCCCTTGAAGCGCTAGACAACGATGCAGCTAAGCTCACTCAGGTTATTCAGGGCTATTTAGGTCTGCAACATCGACAAGGTGAGCAGGTCGTTCGCTTGCCTTATTACAGACCGCTTTCTATGTTGAACCCGCAAAAGCCAATGCGCCGTTCAGAGCAGCATATCGCGCGTCAGGTGTTCAGTGGCCTTACGAAACTCGACGACAACGAGCAGCTTCAACCCGATTTAGCGCATTACTGGGAAGCACTTTCAGATACACATTGGCGCTTCTATCTACGTCGTGGGGTTCGTTTTCATAATGGCGAACTGTTGACGACTGATTGTGTTATCGAGAGTATTGGGGCGTTAAGCGAACTCAACTTGTTCTCTCACATAGAAAAGGTCATCTCTCCAGAGCCTTGGACGGTAGATATCCACTTGGTACGCCCTGATAAGTACCTGCCACTTGCATTGAGTGAGTCACAAGCCAAAGTCTTATTACCAAGCAACTTACGTTCAGAAGAATTCGATAGAAAGCCAATCGGCACAGGCCCATTCCAAGTTAAAGTCAATGATGACAAACGCTTAATTCTGACGGCGTTTGATGGCTACTTTGGTCTGCGTCCACTCTTGGATCAAGTTGAAGTGTGGGTAATCGACGAGGCGTATTCTTCCATGGTTTACCCAAGTTTGACTAAGCCACAAATGGATAAACAAGCGTCGACGGATGAAGTCGAGCTTGATCCCGGTTGTACTTTCCTACTACTGAATAAAAATACAGGTATTGCAAAAGACCCAAGATGGGCGGAGTTTTTGAGTCAAACCTTGAACAGCTACCAAGTGTACTCCCATGTGCCTCAAGACAAGGTCATTGAACTAGGAGTGCTACAAGCATTTGGATTAAAGCCTGGTTGGATTGACCTTAAACCGACGATGTCTGGTGACGCGCCCCAGAAAGAGAAAACCATTTGTGTCGCTTACCAAAAGAAACACCCTATGTTTCCTGTTATCGCTAAAGCGATCAAAACCTTGCTCAAGCCTCATGGAATTGATGTGGAGTTCATTCGTTACGATACTCAGCCGCCTTCACCAGAAGAAGTGGATATTTGGATCAAAGCAATGGGTATTGCGACCAACCGTAACGATGCACTTGCTGGCTGGCTGTTGGATTACAGCGATATTGATAAATTTAGTGCGGGTTATGATTTCTCTGGTTGGTCAACGCTGGTGGATCAATGGAGAGCAGGGCAACACACGGATTTTCCTGCCCGAGAGTTAGGCAGACAACTGGTAAAGAGCTGCCAAGTGATCCCGATGTTCCACTGTTGGTTAGGCGTGAACAAAGACCACAGCGGTGCGCTGCAAAACGCCAAATGTAACGCCTTAGGTTGGTTTGATTTCAGTACCGTGTGGGTAAAACCGAAGATAGAGAAAGATGGCGAAACCGAATAAGAAGCAACCGACCAAAACAGTCGAGATATTTTGTGCAAAATGTAAAACGCAGCTGTTTAAATATCGCAAAGGCGGTAAAGGGGCATTAGTGAAATGCTTTAAAGAACGCATTGTTGAAGACTTCACCAACACACCTTGCATTTGCCCGGGTTGTGAACAAGAGTTTGCAAGAGACACGTTAGTAAGAGGAACACCTGCCTACAAGATGATTGGCGGCAAGGTGACGATGAAATAAGAGTCAGTTATGAGCGAACAACATGAATACTGCATGGTATTGAGTACCGCAGGCACGCAGAAGAACCGAGACGAGATCATCAAAGGTTTGTTGGAAGGGCAACTTGCTGCTTGTATACAGACCATGGCAATAGAGAGCCACTATGTATGGAAAGGGGAAGTGTGTAGCGATAATGAGTGGTTGTTGATCATTAAGACACGCAAAGACTTATACGCATTGGTCGAAGACAAAATAAAAGACCTGCACGAATATGAGGTGGCTCAGATCGTACAGGTCCCAATTGTAGAAGGTTTTAACCCTTATCTAGAGTGGCTTCGCCAGTCGACGTTGAGTTGTCAGTAGAAGCAACGATAGTATCGCACCCATGGTGTCACATAACATGTCTTTCTGGGCATCCCAAATATCGCCTTGCGATCCCAGGAAGGCAATTCCCTCATCACCGCCTGCAATTTCCGCATACCACCATTCGATGATCTCGTAGCCAGCTGCCAAAGACATAATGGCAAACAAAGCAAACCAACAAGCAAATCCAACACTGATCTTTTTCTTATTAATTAGATATTCAGCAATCGGGTAAGCGTATAAGCCAATCGAGAAGTGAGCAACACGGTCAAAGTTATTGCGCTCCGAGCCAATTAAGTTGTTGAACCAATCAAACGGAACTTCTGCAAACGTGTATTTGGCACCAATGGTGTGAAGACAAAGCCAGATAAACATCAGTACATAAGCGGTATTGCTGAATTGGTAACGAATGGACAGCGCCCAAATGGCAATGAGAATACCGATGGCAGGAACGATCTCTGCAAACCACACCGCACGAGAGCTTGGCTCTAAGGCAGAAAACAAAAAAACAACGGCGTAGAAAATCGTTAAACCCAATAAGGTAGAAGTACTTTTCATAGAGAAATTGATCCTTCAATTGAAATCTGTGGTTATGATTACACTTAATTGTACAGTGTGCAATTGTTTATTTTGTCGGGGAGATGCTTACTTTTTATGTTGATATATTGCCAAACTGCTCAACAATAAAACGTTTGCGCGTAAACATTTCATTAAAGTTTGATTTACAACATGGCCATCCATAGAATTCACCGCTCAGTCTAATAAAAAAGAAGTAAAGTCATGAAACTGGAAACTGTCGATTATCTTGCTGACGATGCTGCTCAACAGTTCGTCACCTCACTGCGCGAAACGGGCTTTGGTGTTCTTAAGAACCATCCAATTCCACAAGAGCTCGTCGAGTCTATTTACAAAAATTGGTACGAGTTCTTCTGCTCTGAACAAAAGAATGATTTCCAATTTAATGTTGAAACACAAGACGGTTATTTTCCACCATCAGTTTCTGAAGTCGCGAAGGGGCACTCAGTTAAAGACATTAAAGAGTACTTCCATGTTTACCCTTGGGGTCAAATGCCAGAGCAGCTTAAAGAAGAAATTCTTGAGTACTACGAGCGCGCAAATGCCTTTGCTCAAGAGCTTCTTGGATGGGTGGAAGAGTACGCACCAAAAGAGGTTCAAGAGAAGTTCTCTATCGCACTGTCTGAAATGATCAACAACAGCGACAAAACACTACTGCGCGTCCTGCATTACCCACCAATGACGGGCGAAGAAGAACCAGGTGCGATTCGTGCGGCAGCACATGAAGACATTAACCTGCTAACTGTTCTGCCAGCAGCAAATGAACCTGGCCTTCAGGTAAAGAGCAAAGAAGGTGATTGGTTAGATGTGCCATGTGACTTTGGTAACTTGATCATTAACATCGGTGACATGCTGCAAGAAGCATCTGGTGGTTACTTCCCATCTACGACTCACCGTGTGATTAACCCTACGGGTGGCCGTCAAGAGAAGTCTCGCATCTCGCTTCCTTTATTCCTACACCCGAAGCCAGATACGGTTCTGTCTGAGCGCTACACAGCGCATAGCTACCTAATGGAACGCCTAAGAGAGCTTGGCGTTATTTAAACTAACGAGATCCTCCTTCAAAAGGCTGACGGTTTATGACTGTCAGCCTTTTTGTCTTTATGGTACAAATTGACTAGCTTTAATAACAGGTACTTAAAACGGTTAGGGGATACATGGACGAACAATTCGACGTTTGCCAAAACGGACAGCAATACATGGAAAACCCATTGTTGTGGCCGATTTTAGACATTCTCCGTAAACAACCAACGAGTTGGAAGGTGCACACACTTGCGCAAGAGCTCAGTGAGCACGATTATATTCCTCAGTTAGATCCATCTCCGGATAAAGACCTCTTTAAGCGCAATTTCTTGTTGATGAACGCGCTCTATCAACTACAAGAAACGCTTTACCCTGACGGCTGGCTACAAGTTGAAGCGATGAACATTGTGCTAATGTCTGCAATTGAAGCTTCCCGTCACAGCATCGACATCAATGACCCACTCAGAGAGTACTACCTTGATTGGAAAAATTACGAAGCCGATGAAGGCGAGGTACGTAGACTGCTCAATGACTTTTGGAGTCGATATCAACGCTACATTGGTGGAAACACTTCTAGCGATTTGGACCGAGCGAAGGCGTTGAGTTTATTTGAGTTGGGGGCGGAGGCGACTCGGGCGGATATTCGTAAGCAGTGGAGAAAGCTTGCATTACGGTGGCACCCAGATCGAGAGAACGGTGATGCAGATAGGTTTCGTATTCTCTGCGAGGCTTGGAATGTACTACGTAGCGGATAAAACAAACATTAGTCACAGTGTAACGTTATTTATCCTTTTACCTATCAGCTAGATACAAAAAAGGCAGCGTTCATTGCTGCCTTTTGCTGTATGTCTTGTCCAGTACTAACGAGAAGGTTTGAACTGAGACTTACGCATGCGGTTTAGGGCTGCCATTACATCCAATGTGCGTGGTTTTGCTAAGTCACCTTGTTTAGGTAGTGTCGCGTGCCATTCGCCAGAAAGCATGTCTTCGATTTCTTTTGCTGGGTGGTTACACCAACCTGGAAGTTGGGCAATTTGGAACCACAACCAACCAATCGTGTTTACTTCATCTGCGGATTCTAGTTGTTCAAGTGCACTTAGGTCTGCGAACTCTTTACCAAAGCGAAGAGAATCTTTGCCTTTCGCGTTAACGCGGAACTTACCGTCTGTCAGAATGTTCATCAGTGCTACTCGGTTCAACGCACGAGGGCGGAACGTTTGCAGACTTTCTTCAGATTCGTTATGACGCTGAGTAGGGTGCTGAGCAATCACTTGTTTTGCTTTTTCAGTTACATCAACCGCTTGGTAGTCGTGCATTTGGATTACGGTATCTGCAACGTCTAGATAGTCACCAGAACCGCCCATAACGATGATGGTTGAGATCTCTAGTTCATCACGTAACTGGCCGATACGATCAACTAGTGGCGTAATTGGCTCATCACCTTTTGCTACCAACGCCTGCATGCGCTCATCACGGATCATAAAGTTGGTTGCTGAAGTATCTTCATCGATAAGCAAAGAACTGGCACCTGCTTCAATAGACTCTTGTAGCCAAGCCGCTTGAGAGGTAGAACCCGATGCGTCTTGTGTCGAGAAATCAGCCGTGTCTTTGTCCATTGGCAAGTGATTGATGTAGTTCGATAGGTTCAAGTGATGAACACAACGGCCATCTTCCGCACGAATCTTCATCGCATTTCCATCTGTCACGATGTATTCGCGGCCATCGCCAGGAATGTGATCGTAGATAGAGCGTTCAACGGCATTCAACAACGTCGATTTACCATGGAAACCACCACCAACAATCAAAGTAATGCCTTTAGGGATACCCAAACCCGTTACGTAGCCTTTGTTAGGCGCGTGTAGCGTAACTTGAAGGGATTCTGGCGCTTTGAACTCAACCGCGTCTTTCATCGGCAAGTCACAGTTACCTGCGATACGTGGAAGGATGCTGCCATTCGCCACAAAAGCAACCAAGTTGTTTGCTTCTAGCTGTTCACGCAGAGATGCTTGGTCTTCAATCACTTTACAGTGCTCAATCAACGCATCTTTGTTCAGTTCACGCTCTAGCGTCGCGCGACGGATAAACTTCGGCAAGTAGAAAGTAAGGATGTTGTTGGCTTTCTTACCAAGAACAGAACGACCTTCTGCTGGCAAGTTAACGCGGAAGCGAAGTTCAATGCCTTCTTCAGTGAATAGCACTGCTGTGTTGTCTAGAACGGTTTGGCCGCTTAAAGAGATTGATACTGCGTTCTCTTGTTTTGCAAACTCGTCGAAGCTTCGAGCAATAAAGTCACGAGCCGCACGCTGAAAAGCAGGTGATTCGTCTTTTAGCCATTCAAGACCGGTTAAAGACCACGCGCGAGTTGCACGTAGGCGAGAAGCAGATGCGTATGGGTCGCCTTGAACGTAATCAATGTACAAGTCGAAATCACCGAAGTCGTATTGACCCTTGATTTGTTGGTATGCGCGGTAGTTCTGCTTTTCGATTTTCTTAAGCGTGGCAGTCAACTGATCCATGAAGATAATGGCCTTTTTATTGGAAGCGGGCGGCGATTATAGAAACCACCGCCTGCAGAGTAAAGGAAATGCTTAGGAAGAATAGATGTATTGACCACCTAAAAGGTTTTGATTAAACAAACTTTGTTCAAATTCATTGCACGGCATAGGTTTACCATACAAAAAGCCTTGTCCAATATCGCAACCTTCATTGATCAAAAACTGCTCTTGTTGGGCTGATTCAATGCCTTCTATGACCACTTGTAGATCGAGCTTTTTCGCAATGTGTATGATTGAACAAATGATGGCTCTGTCGTCATCAGATTTCTCCATTTGTTGAACAAAGCTTTTGTCGATCTTAATCGCGTCAAAAGGGTATTTCTTCAGATAACTGAATGATGCGTACCCCGTGCCAAAGTCGTCAAGTGACAGCGTCACACCAAGGTTGTGCAATTTATTCAATGTGTTACGAGCCACGACTTCATCTGCAATCAACGCACTTTCAGTCACCTCTAACTCTAGGAAGTGTGCCGGCAGGTGGAAGGTTTCAAGGAGGTGTTCTATTTGCTCAGCGAAATTAACGTTTTGTAATTGGATAGGAGACACGTTCACTGCAATCTTGAAATTGTCCACCAGCTCAGACCACTGTTTGGCTTTATCAATCGCGGTTCTCAAGACAAAAGAGCCGACTTCAAAAATCAATCCGTTTTGTTCTGCCATGTGAATTAATGCTTCGTTGGATACATCACCCAAGACAGGATGACGCCATCGCAGTAGTGCTTCGGCACCTATCCATTTGTGCGTATGTGGAAGTACCTTAGGTTGGAAGTAAAGCATTAAGTCGTCGTTGCGAACGGCTTGTAATAGGTAGCTTTCAAGCTGATTGTGATTGTTCAGTTCTTGAGTGTGGCTCTCACAGAAGTAGTTGTACGATTCACCAGACTCTTTACATAGCAACATGGCATAACAGGCGTTTTGCAGCAGTTGTTTGGCGTGACTGCTTCTGTGCGCTTGAACGACGCCAATATAAGAGTGAAGGTGGACTTCGTTTTCATCAATGTGGAAGTTGCCGACGCTAACATGGGTGATGTCTTCAAGTAAGTGTTGGACTTTCGATTCGATATCTTCACCAGAGACAACAATCACCAAGTCGTTTGAACTTGGACGGCCAGTCACAAAATAACTGGATTCGTTGTGGCCTAGGCGGAAGCGAAACTCTTTCAATACCTCGTCAAAGGCTTCAAATCCGTATTTTGTTTCGATACTACGTGCGTTACTAAAACCGACGTTAATCACCACCAAAGATTGTTGGTCATGGTTCATGGTTTCTAAGATGTGGTCTAACACTTCTTCAAGTGCAACGCGGTTTAAAAAGCCCGTCCCATGATCGTGGGTTTGTTGGTAGCTTACTTGCTTTTCTGCGGCCTTACGTCGGTCGATTTCTTTTGTTAGCGAGTAGCTAAGTTGGGCGAGGTCAGTCGTTCTATTCTCGACTCTATTTTTAAGTTCGTTATTTAAGCGCAGTAACTTATGTTGTTGGAAAACGACGGCTAGTTGCGCCTCTATGGATTCTTTAAATGTGCTCAATAGTTCTCGGTAGGTGTCATTGTACTGATTTTCTTTGGTATCCAGCATACAGATGGTGCCGAACGTTTCCCCGTTTGGCCAATAGAGTGGTAAGCCACAATACGAAATCATGCCGAGCTTAATATCAGGGTTGTCTTTCCACTCGTCATCAATGAGTGCATTAGGAACAATGAGTTCGCGTTTGTTTTTAATGACATGCTCACAGTAAAGGCCATGACCAAGTTCTTCTTTGTCGCCGACTTTATAAGGGTTGTTATCCGTCTCGCTGGAGGTATTTACTTCAATGTGGTTTGGGTGGATACGCATGATCAGCGTAGTTGGGACATCCGCGATGCGCGCGAGCAGGTTGACGATATTTTGCCAGCTTTTCCGCATGGATTCGGGTATTTCATAATCTAATGTTTGCAATGTACCCATATAGGTCATCCTTTCCCGTAATTTCACGTCCTGTGAATGAATATCGTTTTTGTTTTTGCGCGAGCTTGTTATTTAACCACTCGTCTATTTAAAGTATAGGGGGGGCGGATTCGGAAACAAAAAAAAGTCCCGAAAACCTTTCAGGACTTTGAATTACTTGGCACTATCTCAATAGTGAGACGCTTTAAATTAAGGCTTTAATGCTTTCAAAGTCTTCATTGAGATGTCTTGAGCATAATCGACACCCTCAAAGTTAAAGCCGTTCAGTTTCATAAACTCGTCTTTAAAGCCGTCGTAATCACCGATATCAGCGAAGTTGTCTGCGTTCATTTGCTCTAAAAGTGCAGAAACTTCTTCTTGTACTTGAGGATCTAACTCAAGATCATCGATACGAATCAAGCGTTCGCCATCAACGGGTACTTTGTTTTGGTCGTAAAGCTTTGTCGTGAACAGACGTTGCATTTGCTCGATACAACGCTCGTGAGTACCTTTCTCTTTCATTACACGGTATAGCGCAAGTAGATAAGGACTCAGAGCAGGGATGAACACACTTGCCTTGGTGACGAGCGCTTTACACACTGTTGCGTAGGCAGCGCCGCCAAAGTTCGCCATCTTCATGTTCAATGCATGGCTGGTTTGGTGAAGGTCAACTTTTGCTCGGCCTAACGTACCGTCTAGGTAAATTGGGTGTGTAACTTCTGGGCCCATGTAAGAAAAGGCAATCGTCTTACAACCCTTGGCAACAGATTCAGAATTGATCAGTGTGTCTATCCAACTTTCCCAGTCTTCACCACCCATGACTTTAATCGTGGCTTCTGCTTCTTCTTCTGTTGCTGGCGCCAATGTAGATTCTACCCATTGATCGTTTTCCAGCATGATTGAAGCACCCGTTACCGATTCTCCAATTGGCTTAATGACACTACGCCAAAATTCTTCAGATTCAGGCTTAGGGCGAACGCCTGTTGCTAAGCTGTAAATCACTAAATCTACTTCACCCTCAAAGTAGGTTTCAATGGCTTCAATAACTTGGCTACGAACTGAGTCTGAGAAAGCATCACCAACGATGTTTACTGCAGTGCGACCATGATGAATGGCTTCTTCTTTAAAAAAGATGTTGTTGTACCAACCAGCACTACCGACACCTTTGTCTGACGGACCGCGTTCAAATGACACGCCAATGGTGTCTGCTTCAGCACCACCAAATGTGAGGGCGATACGGGCGGCCAAGCCAAAACCTGAAGAAGCACCGATGATCAAAACACGATTGGGGCCATTTTTGATCTGCGGTGCTTGTTTAACGTATTCAATTTGCTCTTTGATGGAAGCGCGGCACCCATACGGATGTGCCGAACGAGCTACAACACCTTGAATTAACGGTTCTATTTGCATTTTTATTATCTAACCTTGGTGAATAATACTTTCGACAGGGTAACGTAAAGTTAGGTAAAACTTATTGAGCTAGACCAGTAAAATTAGAGATGTTTAACCAATTCTTCGGCGACGAGGTCGGCAATGAAAGGTTGAGCTTCCGGTTTAGGGTGCAGGCCATCGTCCATCATCCATTCTGGTTTGACGATGACGTGCTCTAAAAAGAATGGCATTAACGCGACTTGTTGATGCTCGGCGAGTTTCGGATAGATATCGTAGAACATATCACTGTATCGCTTACCATAGTTCGGTGGGACACGGATTTGCATCATGACAACATCCGCACCAGAATCTTTGATCATGGTAATCATTTTCGATAAGTTCGACGTAATAACATTAGGTGGAAAACCACGAAGGCCATCATTAGCGCCGAGTTCAATAAGAACAAGATCCGGTGTGTGCTGCTCAAGAAGAGAGGGTAAACGAGCCAAGCCATTGCCAGTGGTGTCTCCGGAGATGCTGCCGTTTACAACTTTTACATCTTGGCCGTGTTCTAATAAGGCATCAGGGAGTAAGCTAGGCCAGCTCTTCTCAATCGGCATCTGATAACCAGCGCTCAAGCTGTCGCCCAAAACAAGTAACTTTTCGCTCGCATGTGCGGTGGCGGAAAGGCAGAAAAAGAGAACTAAGGAAAGTATACGAATCATGCAAACACCTGTACTTAAAGCACCTATTGTTCAAGCTAATTTAGTTTCTAAACAAGTCTCTACTAATCAAGAACAATTAACAATCCTTAAAAATGTAAATGTTGACATTAGAAAGGGTGAGAAGATTGCTATCGTTGGCACCTCTGGTGCCGGTAAATCGACGCTCATGACGTTGCTTGCTGGGCTAGACACGCCGACGTCTGGTGAAATCACGTTACTTGGACAAGAGCTATCTAAACTGGACGATGAAGCTCGCGCTAAAATCCGTGCAGATTCACTGGGATTTGTGTTTCAAAGCTTCTTGTTAATCCCGAGTTTGAGCGCACTGCGTAACGTTACTCTTCCTTGTCTTTTACGTGGTGAATCTGAAGATGATGCACGAGCGACAGAACTACTGACAGCGGTAGGGCTTGAGAAGCGCCTTGACCATTTGCCAAGTCAATTATCCGGTGGTGAACAACAACGAGTTGCTCTAGCTCGTGCATTCATGACTCAGCCAGAACTGTTATTCGCCGATGAACCAACGGGCAACCTTGATCATCAAACGGCAGAGAAAGTCATTGAGCTTCTATTCGACCTTAATGAGCAGCATGGCACGACGTTGATCTTAGTTACGCATGACAGCCATTTAGCGAGTCGCTGTGACCGTGTCTATCGTATGGAAGCGGGTGAGCTAAAAGAGGAGGTGCTATGTCCGTGATCTCCTCAAGTGAACAAAGCTCTGCATCAAACAAAAAAGCTCATCAGTCGCCGAATAAAAGCTTGGTTCGTTGGAGCTTTGGGGAAATACGTCAAGGTAACTTGTGGCCGATTAGTGTCGCACTCATTCTTGTTATAGCCAGTATTTTTGCTTTGTCTGCGTTAGCAGAACGAATGGAGCAGGTCATCGTTAAGCAAGGCAAAGACGCATTAACAGCCGATGCCGTGTTTGTTTCAGCAAACCCCATTCCGGATACGCTTCTCACTTCAACTAAAGAGCTTGAACGCTCGACCATGACGCGCTTTGCAACCATGGCGTTCAGCGATAATGGTATGCAGCTTATCTCGGTACGCGGAGTCGATGAGCGATACCCATTGATGGGTGACTTAGTTTTGGACAATGACTCATCAGGACACATCAAGCCGAATCAGTTATGGTTGGATGAGCGAATCATGGCACAATTGGATGTTGAGAAGGGTGACGTTGTCACTATAGGCGACGCCGATTTCACGGTTTCCGGTGCCGTATTGATGGAACCGGGATTGAGTTTCAACCCTTTCCAACAAATGCCTTCGGCTTACATCCACAACAGTGACGTTGATAAAACAGGCGCGATTCAAGTAGGCAGCCGAGTACAGTATCGTTTATTCCTTAAAGGGGATGATGCAACACTGGCGCAACTGCAAGACAGCACTGAGCTTTCGCCAAGTGATCGTTGGCGTACTCAGGATACGGCAAGTCGAAGCAATGAGGTGTTTGAACGCACAACACAATACCTTTCTTTGACCGTAGCGATTGTCATCATCATGGCGGCAACCACGTTGGTTTTGACGTGTCAAAGCTACGTAAACAGCCGGACACAAACTATCGCGATGTTGAAAAGCTTAGGTGCGAGTCGTCGTTGGATTGAAAAGTGGTTATTGATTCAAGTTACCATTTTGCTGGTAAGTGCAAGTATTGTGGGCTTGTTACTGGGCAGTGGCTTGGAGTATTTGTTACGAATCCCACTCAAGGACTTGCTTCCAAATCCACTACCTAGTTACGGTGTCACTCCATTTTTAGTTTCTGTTGTTTCAGCGGTTCTGATTACGGTTCCTGCGCTGGGGATTCCGTTACTTGGTTTGATCAAAACGCCGGCTTTAGAAGTTCTGCAGCAAGGTTCAGGTAAACGTTCATGGAAGCGTATGTGGTTAGTGTTGGTTCCTGTGGTGCCATTGCTTATCCTTTACGCGAATAACACACTCGTTTGGATTGTACTTGCGGGAATCGCCGCATTGTTTGTTGTACTCGCAATGATGAGTGTGATGTTGACCAAGTTGTTCGCTCGCGTTTCAACTCGTCCAGCAATGAAACTAGCGTTAAGTCGCATCAACCGTACGCCCGTGACAAGTGGATTGCAGTTTGGTGCGTTATCACTGTCCTTGATGTTGCTTTCAATCATCTGGCTTGTACGTAGTGACATACTTGCCGATTGGGCAAGAACACTCCCTGCGGATGCACCTAACGTCTTTGCATTGAACATTGCTGATTACGAACTTGATAGCTACGTGGAAACGTTAGATAAAAATGGCGTGACGCGGTCACAAGCTTTCCCGATTATTCGAGGACGCTTGGCTGAGATTAATGACGTGAGCGTCAAAGAGATCAAATCTGAAGGTCAGGGCTCTGATGCGGTGAGTCGTGAACTCAACCTTACTTGGGGAGATTCTCTACCAGAGTACAATGACATTCTTTCCGGAGAGTGGACCAACAAAGGTAGCGTATCGGTAGAAGCAGAAGTGGCCAGTGCGCTTGGCATTGAGTTGGGCGACAAATTACGATTTGTGATCAACAGTCAGAACTTCGATGCGACAGTAGACAGCATTCGTCATGTTGAATGGCGAGATATGAAGCCAAACTTCTACTTTATCTTCTCTTCGGATGTTATGGCGAGCTTGCCAGGTTCTTACCTGATTAGTTACCGCATTGGCGAAGAGAATGAAGCGCTCTTAGCATCTATGTCACGTGAGCACCCAACCGTTTCAGTGTTAGATATACGAACGATGGGCGATAAAATCCAAGAGCTTATTCAGCAGATTGTGTCAGCCATTACCATCTTGGCGTTGTTAGGTGTTGTCGCTGGCTTATTGTTGATATTCACATTGCTTCGATTGAGCTTGTCTCAACGTCAGCAAGAGATTCGACTTTATCGAACTCTCGGGTCTAGCAAAAAACGGATTAACACAACATTGTGGGCGGAATACGGAATTATGGCTCTCGTCGCGAGTGGTGTGGCGGTATTTGCAGCCGAGCTTTGTGTCGCTGCGGTGATGAAGTATGGCTTCGAGTTGAATGCGCAAATCCACCCAGAACTGTGGATAGCTTTACCATTTGCTACGTTTGCCGTTCTCGCCTTGGTCGTTATGAGTCTTTTGAAAAGATTGTTAACGCCAGTAAACACTTAATTAGCTTGTAATAAGCCAAAACGGAAGCACTCCATGACAGTTTTATTTTAGTTATCCACAAAAACAGTGGATAACTTTTGGGATAACTGAAGTGTTAATAAAGTGGGGTGTTTCCGCAGGCTTTACACCATGGGTGTTAGCGTTAAATTATTATTCACAAAGGGTCAAAATCGGGCTTTCCCAACAACCTCGTCAAGCACTTTTTTCGGAAATTTTTTGCTCTCGAAAGTAACTTTTCGCGTATACCTTTAACAAATGCAAACCCATGAACTTTTTGTGATTTTAATCATAGTCAAACCCGAGTAGAATCCACATTAAGTAAAGATTTCTCCTTATAAAATTTCAGTGAAGCAATGAAGTCTGAGTTTCCAAATCGTAAAGATAAACACATCGCTATTGTTGGTGGCGGTGTCGCTGGCTCTACTGCGGCAATCCACTTTGCCGAGTTAGGTTTTAAAGTCTCCATTCTCGAGAAAGGGGTCTCATTAGTAAATGGACCTCCGATCTGCCACCTACACGCGGGCGGAAACCTTTATCGTGAGATTTCCGAACAGCAATGTTTGGATCTTCTGACTCAATCGATCGACACAATCCGATTGTATCCACATTCACTGAACATTCGTCCTACCATCATTGCCGTGCCTCATTCAGATGGAGGAGACCCTGAAGCATTATTACCTCGATTAGAAGTAATTAAACGTGCTTATCAATCTCTGGTTGAACAAGACACAAGTAATCAGGTGTTGGGAGAACCAGACGAGTATTACAAGTTGTACTCCAAAGAGGCCCTCATTGCGCTTTCTAAGCTTGTACAGCCAGAACACCCGCAAAGCATTGATGAGTGGACTATCCCTTTTGCTCAGCACGCAGACCTCGAGGCGCTTAAGTATCCAGTGGTCGCTGTTCAGGAATACGGATGGAGCGTATTTAGGCTTGCTGCTGTCGCGAACATGACGCTAGAACAACTTCCTAATGTTGATGTGCTGACGCAAGCAGAGCTAAAACACACCCATTGGAGTGGTTCTGATTGGGAACTGGCTTACCTTAAAGCTGATGAACAAAAGACACTACGTTGTGATTACTTAGTTAATGCTTGTGGCTTTGAGACCGGCGCAGTTGATGATGCGATTGGCGTAAAGCGCGATCGACTTGTCGAATTCAAAGCGGCTTACGTGACCCGTTGGAATAAATGTACTCAGCAATGGCCAGAAGTGATCTTCCATGGCCCTCGCGGTACAGACAAAGGCATGGCTCAGTTAACGCCATACGGTGACGGCTATTTCCAGTTGCATGGAATGACCAAAGGCATCACGTTGTTTGATGATGGCTTGGTGGAAAGCTCAAAAATCTCTGCACAACCAGAGTTACCAACCAGTTTATTGTCAAAAATACGCAACGGTTGGCGACAAGAGATCCTCGATGAGCGCACTGATAATGCGATTAAGCATATGTCTCAATTCATTCCGGATTATCAAAGTGCAGTGAAAGGCGGGAAAGCACTGTTCGGTGCGCAGCAAATCCCAGGTACTGACCCTGTATTGCGTGCAGCAGACGTGACATTTGAAGAGAACAACTATGCTCGAATTGAAGTAGTTAAAGCTTCTTCAACGCTACTAGCAGCTCAGAAAATGGCGCAATATTGGTTTGATATAGCTCCGAATGCCAATGTGGAACTTGAACATCCTGTAACGGTACATTGGAGTGAAGAAGACGTAGAGCAGTTTGCGGTAAAACTCACTCAAGAGCGCGGTTATCCAAAAGCATTGGCAGAGCGCTACGGGATGTAGCGCTCACGTTTTAATGACTAAATATGGGCTTAGTAACCAAAAAACTGAGCCCATTGACACCACACATCTTGCAGACCTTGTCTGTCTCCTTTGACGAAACTGACTTCTTGCCCGGGTTTAGCTTGCGCCAGACGTGGCAGATCAATTCTTGCGACACAACCAAACTTCGGATAGCCACCAATGGTCTGGTGATCGTTCAATAAGACGATTGGGTTGCCATCGTTTGGAATCTGAATAGAACCCAGTGCAATACCTTCTGAAAGCACGCCATCATAGGGCGGCTGTATCGCTTTGCCCTCAAGACGATAACCCATACGATTTGAATTGGGTGATATCTTAAAGCTAGCACAATAGAAATCATCAATGGACTGCTGGGAAAAATCTTCGAACTGGTAGCCTTCGATCACTCTCAGTTTTAATGGCAAGTTGTAATCTGGTTTAAATCGGAACGTCATCTGTTTGGGTTTTGACGTTGGGAGCGAATGTGGCTCAAAGCCAATAATATCTCCGGCTTTCAAAGGATTGCCATCTTTTGTCATACCGCCGAGAGATTCTCTCACAACCGTAGACGTGCTCCCTAGGTGTTTCTCAACACTAAATCCACCTTTAACAGCAAGATACGCACGTAAACCATTCTTTGGCATTCCGAACTTAAGTGTCTGGCCTTTTCTGAGGCAAAAGTCAGACCAATTAGAGATAGGCTCACCGTTTACTGATGCATTAAGATCACCGCCACAAAGCGCCAAATGACAATCGGCTAGGGCTTTAAAGCTCGCATTACCCAATGTGATTTCGATAACAGAGCAGTTAACGGGGTTGCCTAGAAGATGATTCGACCAACTGTAAGCATAATCATCGACAGGGCCGCTTTGAGTTATCCCAATGTGAGCAAGGCCAAAACGACCAAAATCTTGAATCAAAGAGAGTGGACCCGGCTTTTCTATTAACAATCCCACGAAGCTCATAAAACGCCTCCTAAACTGACAAACTCTTGTTTGGATATTGAACCAAACGTGACCTTGTCACCAACTTCAAAAGGGATTAAGGGTGGAGTATCAGTGAATAACGAGATTGGCGTACGGCCTATGATGTTCCATCCACCAGGGCTGTCGGATGGATAGACTGCGGTTTTACTGTCGGCAATCGCCACACTTCCGGCAGGTACATTGGTACGAGGTGTATGGTGTCTTGGCATGTGAAGTTCTGGACTTACATCCGACAGAAAAGCAAAGCCCGGAGCGAACCCAATGGCTGAAACGGTATAAACAGGCTTGGTATGCAGTTCAATAAGCTTATCCATTGATAGCCCATTTTGTTGAAATCGTTCCAAATCGAGAGCCGTTTCATTCGAATAATAAACGGGAATAGAAATGTAGTTCGGCTGTTTGTTGTCCATAGACTGAACGTCGAAGCGGCTCACGATCTCATTGAGCGTTTGGAGTATTACAGACTCTTGAACTCTAAAGGGCAGGTAGTCAATCAAAATGGTGCGGTAAGAAGGAACCACATTCATTACGATGAGAGTGAGTTTATCTACAATTTGATGTGCTAACTCGCCTATGTGCTCAACAGTAATGGTTTCATCAAAGCGAATTAGAATGCTGCATTCAGATATAGGAGAGATCGAAAACTGCCCTTGATTCATTAATTTCCTCCGGTGTAGAGACTTTGGCGAATTTTTTGAATCAACGCGATAGATTCATCATTATCACCATGTACACAAATCGTGTCGGCCTCTAACAAAATATATTGCCCCGATGTCGTTTTTACTCGACCTGATTCTGCCAGCATTCTGACTTGTTCTAGTATTGCATGTTCGCTGTTTAGTACCGCATTAGCTTGTGTTCTTGGCGTTAGTAACCCGTCATCTTGATAAAGGCGGTCCGCGAACGCTTCGAAGAGTAGAGGTACATCAAAATCATCGGCAATTTCTAGGTATTTTTCGTTTTCTTGGGACGCTAATATCATAAGAGGCACTTTAAACAGCGCTGCCGCTTTAACGACCGCTAAGAAAATACCATCACTCAGCATCATGTCGTTGTAGAGCGCCCCGTGAGGCTTGATGTAACCAATATCAGTATATTGTGCCTTACACAGAGCCTGTAGTGCGCCAACTTGGTAAATCACCATATTAGTGATTTCTTCGTAGGTCATCTTTAAGCTGCGGCGTCCAAACCCTTGTAAGTCTGGATAACCAGGATGCGCACCAATTTCCACGTCATGTTGATTAGCGAGGGTAATAGTATCGTGCATGACATTAGGATCAGACGCGTGGAAGCCACAAGCAATGTTCGCCATGTCTATGAAAGGCATTACGCTTTCATCTGCACCCATGGTCCATGCGCCATAGCTTTCGCCCATATCGCAGTTTAGTGTTAGTTGCTGGTTGTTCAATGTCATACGTTTATTGTGTCCAAAGTATGCTTAAAAATGCAGGAAATTGCGTTTTGGTTCAGTGACTAACGTCATTTTTCATGCAGGTGTTCGAAAAATACGCTATAAATGATCGACTGGTTATTTGAAATGATCCGAATTTTCAAGAAAATCATGATTAATCAGTCTAATATCTGAGAATTTCAGGTTCATTTCAGTGCCTGTCGTGTTAGTCTTGGCTCTTCTTTTTGTGTGATAGTTTGCATAGCAACCCTTTTGTTCTTTTGGTTGCTTTCTGCGACAGGAATATATATGTCATTAAGAGCAAAGCTAATATGGCCGATTCTCGCTTTCATCACGGTCATCTTTGTTACATCTCAAAGTTACACATCGTACATCACCTACCAGTCAGCAAAACATGAGCTTGTTGAACAAACAAAAGTGCTCATCAATGATGTATCTCACTCAATTAAAGATGCGCTGGCCACAAAGAACAAGCAAAAAGCTCAATCTATTTTGGCTGACTTTCTGAAGGAGCCAAACGTATCACGCGTTAAGCTTTACGACAAAGAAAATCAACCATTTGCGATTTTTGCTCTCGACGGTTTTTCAGCGCCTTCGCCAACAAAGCATGAACGAAGTCATCTTCATGCTATGGGGTATGCGTTATCTGCTCATTTTCTTTATGTACTTGAACCGATAATCCATGACGGACAAGTGATTGGAACGATTAGAGTCACATTGTCTCAACGTCCTTTGATACAAGTAAGAGATGCGCTATTGCAAGATGGGCTTCTGTTCCTAATCATTCTTCTCGCTGGTGGCGTGACCTTTTATATCGGTGTCGAGCGTCGTGTTCTTCGCCCTCTAGTGGAAGTTAATCAAGCACTCCAAGACTTCGCTAATGGTCATCATTTGAGTGGCCGCATTAGTCACCGTTCAAAAGATGAAGTCGGGCAACTCGTCGCTTCTCTGAATCTGATGGTAGACAAGCAAAAAAGACTAGAAAAACAGCGCAAACACAGTTTGGAAGTGTTGGAACGTCGTAAAGCGTTTGCAGAAGAAGTGGTAGATTCGATTCAAGATGCGCTTATCGTAACGGATAACTTAGGTCGCGTAATTCACTGTAATAAGGCGACGCAGAGGATTTTTGAAAAGACTTACCATGGATTAGAAACGGCAAATATCTGCGACTTGATCCAAACTAAAGCACCGAATGAATTAGGACAAATTTTAAGTCGAGGCTTAGAGTGTGACGGCATCCATCTACAAAATGCAGAAGATGAACAGCAATTAAGTTTAACCAGTCGCCGATTAGCAAAACACGGCTATCTTCTTTTTGTGATTCAGGATATCACCGAGATCGAAGAAGCCATGAACCGACAACGAGTTGCTGGACGTGTATTTGAAAGCAGTCAAGACGGCTTAGTGGTTCTCAACCATCTAGGTGTTATTACGATGGTAAACCCAGCGGTGACAAAGTTGATTGGTTTAACCGCTGAACAACTGGTTGGACAGCCGTTTATAAAATCAATTCGCTGGCGGAAACTGCAAGCAATGATGCCAAGTATCATCGAATCGATTGAAAACTATGGAATGTGGCAAGGTGAAGTAATAGAGAAAAACCACCTCGGTCAGCTTATACCAATGTTTGCGAGAGTGAATCGTATCATTAAGAGTGAAGATCAGAACTCGTTTGATATGGTGATAATTTTAACGGATCTTTCAAGTGCAAAAGAGATGGAGCGTTTAGAATACTTAGCGCATCACGATCCGTTGACGGGACTTGCTAACCGTTCAAAGTTCCATTTCGAATTGGAAGAATTAGTACAAAGATCAGGCTATCTGCGTGATGAGTTTGCGGTACTTTATCTCGACTTGGACGGTTTTAAAGGTATCAACGATACTTATGGCCATGATGCTGGGGATGAAGTGCTTAAGATCGTCGCTAAACGTATGACTGGAGCTACAAGACACAGTGATTTGATTGCTCGTTTGTCTGGGGATGAATTTGTCATGTTAGTGAATCCTGCCAATCAAAAAGTGGTGACTAGGATTGCAGAGCAGTTATTAGAAACGATTTGTGCTCCAATAGAGTATCGTGGTTCTTTGTTAATAGTCGGGGTTAGTATCGGTGTGAAATTGGTGGGTGTTAATGAACGTGACGCCACCCGAATTCTTAAAAGCGCAGATACTGCCATGTATCAAGCGAAGAAAGCCGGCAAAGGCCAAGCAATTTTAATGGGTTGCGAATCCCCAGATACAGTTTAAAAACGGGCTAGAAACCTTTAGACTAGCCCGATTCGCGTCAGAAGGAATGATAAAATGAAAGTACTTGTTACGGGTGGTATGGGCTACATTGGCAGCCACACTTGTATTCAAATGATCGAAGCTGGTATGACACCAGTTATCCTCGATAACCTTTACAACAGTAAACCAACTGTGCTTGAGCGCATTGAAAAGGTTTGTGGCGTAAAACCAATATTCATTGAAGCAGACATTCGCGACAAAGCTGCGCTTGTTGATGCAATGACGACACACAACATTGAAGCAGTTATCCATTTTGCTGGTCTTAAAGCGGTTGGTGAGTCGGTAGAAAAGCCACTTGAATATTACGATAACAACGTGAACGGTACGCTTGTTCTTGTTGATGCTATGCGCAAAGCCGGCGTTAAATCGATCGTATTTAGCTCTTCAGCAACGGTTTACGGTGATCCTGCTTCTGTGCCAATTATGGAAGACTTCCCAACAAGTGCGACCAACCCATACGGTCGCAGTAAGTTGATGGTAGAAGAGTGTCTAACGGACTTCCAAAAAGCGAATCCAGATTGGAGTATCACACTTTTGCGTTACTTCAACCCTGTTGGTTCACACCCAACCGGTGAGCTTGGCGAAGATCCACAAGGCATTCCTAATAACTTGATGCCGTTCGTTTCTCAAGTTGCAGTCGGTCGCCGTGAATTCCTGTCGGTATTTGGTAGTGATTACCCAACTAAAGATGGCACAGGTGTCCGTGATTACATCCACGTAATGGACCTTTCTGATGGCCACGTTGCTGCTCTTGATAAAGTGGGCAACAAAGCAGGCCTACATATCTATAACCTGGGTACAGGTAATGGCTACAGCGTATTGGAAATGGTGAAAGCGTTTGAAGTCGCTTCTGGTAAAGAAGTTCCGTTTAAGCTGGTGGATCGTCGTCCTGGTGATATCGCAGAGTGTTGGGCAGATCCTTCAAAAGCAGCAAACGAACTCGGTTGGAAGGCGACACGTACACTTGAAGAAATGACGAGTGATACTTGGCGCTGGCAGTCAAATAACCCTCAAGGTTATCCAGACGCTTAAAACTTCAAGTTTTACACTTTTATAACAAAAAGGCGCACTTCTGCGCCTTTTTTGATCTAAATCGGAAAAATTCGTAAATTACTGGTTAAAAGGTAGCTTCGATAAATAGAAATGCTAAACTATGTGCGAATCTTAATTTAGGTCGTAAATTTTCATTAAACTATTCGGGGTAGTTCATGGAACTTGGTTTAATCATCGCATTCATCGTTGCAGCAGCAGTAATGGTGAAAAAAGAGATGGCAAAACAATAGTCTTTCATTTTTCATTCTTTTCTTAACATTTTTGAAATGAAAGCACATAAAAAAAGCCAGCATAATGCTGGCTTTTTTGTGTTTGTAACACTTAGAACTCGTATTTGACACTAATGTTGTAGTTACGCTCTGCTTGCGTGATATCACGGCTTAGCTCAGTTTCACCACGTACATCGTTCCACAAGTAGTACTCTTCATTCGTCAAGTTCATCACACCTGCACGAACGGTTAGGTCTTTCATTGGCTTGTAGTAAGCCGTTAGGTCAACAACTGTCGCTGATGGTAGTGCAACTTGGTCTTTAGTTCCGCCATTGTCACCATCTGAGTTGATATCACTGTCAGACTTCTTCGCAGTGTAGTTAACTTTTAAACTTGTACCCCAAAGCGCGTTTGGTGAATCGTAGTTTACCGCAGCAACCGCATTCCAAGGGTTCACACTATTAAGCGGGTTGCCTTCACCATCTTCACCTTCAGTGTACGCTGCAGCTAGACGAGTCGTTACACCTTTAGGAAGGCTAGCAATAGCGTGCCAGTCAAGGCTATTAGACAGCTCGACACCTTTTACTGTTGCTTCATTGATGTTGATGAACGTGTATTCAGTTAGACCACCATTACTCGATGATGTTTGATCAATGAAGTCGGTGAAATCACTGTAGTAAAGTGCGAACTCTGTTGCCGACGCTGCTGTGTTATGACGGTAACCTAATTCGTAAGACAAGCTCTTTTCAGATTCTAGGTCTGGGTTAGGGCGGTTAGTGTAACCGTGTCCTGGGTTGTCGTACGTGTAGTAAAGTTCATCAAATGATGGTGCACGGAAACCTTGGCTTACCTGAGCGAATACTGTACCTGGTTGAGACAGCTTATATGTTGCACCTAG
The DNA here is from genome assembly GCF_051122595.1 of Vibrio sp. K4. NCBI lineage: Bacteria > Pseudomonadati > Pseudomonadota > Gammaproteobacteria > Vibrionales > Vibrionaceae > Vibrio > Vibrio sp. K4. Next base: position 1,745,431 of record NZ_CP178578.1, on the reverse strand, counting down.
ACGACCAGTAAACGCAGAGTCGCTGAACTTCTTAAATGACTCTTCAGAGGTATCTGATGGATCAGTAGAGAAGTAATCGTAACGTACACCAGGAGTTAAGATTAACTTGTCGTTAAGTAGTGCGATTTCATCTTGCAAGAACAAACCAAAGCTTTGTTCTTTAGCATCTGGCGTGTAAATGTAAACCGTGTCAGGCGTGCCTGGATCAGAGTTAAACTCGCGGTTTGTGTTGCTGATGTCGCTGTGTTTGTAAGACAGGCCGTAAACCAAGTAGTGGTTTTGAATCTCTTTGTCTAACTGAGTTTCAAATTCGATCTTGTCTTCAGTGTATTCGTAGTCTTTTTTCTGCTGGTTATCACCATTAGGCGGAACCCACGGTGGGAAGCCAGGACTTGCTTCTTTAAAGCGGTTTGTTACACCGTTTTCTTCTTTACTTGTCCAAGTTAGCTGAGAAGTGATGGTGTCTGAGATAGCTAAATCAGCAAACCAGATGTGTTTCAAACCAAGACGGTTTTGCTTAGTTTGGTCTTCAGCATTGAAGTTTTTGTATGAAGAACTCGCGATGTCTGAGTCAGTTTGGTTGTAAATTACTTCACCCAAAAACTCCAAACGGTGGTCTTCATTCAATTGTGACTGCAATTTAACCAACAAATCGTTCTTGTAGTAATCTTGGTCCGTCACTGAGTAGTCGTCGTAAGGCGCTTTAGAAAAGTTTTGTAGCTCAGAACCGTCACGGCGTGTGTATGCCACCAATGCTTCAAGATTATCAAATCGTTTCGCAACCGCAATGTGCTCTGCAAAAGAGTTATCTTCAGAAGAGTAAGAAAGCTTAGCTTGGCCACCAAAGTCTTTGCCTTCTTTCAAGAAGTCACTTGGATCTTTTGTTTCAAATGCAACAACGCCACCGATAGCATCACTACCGTGCAAACTAGAAGCCGCACCTTTTACAATCTCAACGCTTTTTAGCATGTCAGGGTCGACAGTCACGGCGCTAGAGTTAATGAAAGAGTATGGACCGCCGTCGAATACACCTGGCTGAGACGCTCCGTCTACCAAGATTTTCACTCGCTTGCCTTCCATGCCGCGAATGTTAATACTTTGAACACCTTGGCGTTGAGTACCGTTTACAGTAACGCCTGGTGTGTATTCGAATACATCATTGAGATCTTTTGCCATGTTTTCTTCGAGATCTTTCTCAGAAACAACGGCAACAGAAGCTGCTACAGTATCCATAGTTTGGTTAGTACGAGTGGCAGAAACAACGACTTCATTGAACGTTGATGTTTCTTCAGCGTAAGCGCCTTGGGAGAGGGCGATGACAATAGAGGCTGATAAAATTGATTTTTTATACATTGGCTTCAATACCTTAAATCCATAATAGGCAATAACAACGTGCGGTATCTTAGTGGATCTAAATGGTAATTACTATCATTACCATTGTTGTTTAATGTTGTTTTTATCAACGGAAATTTGTACTACGCACCGCCTAGTCTTTGATAATCAATGTGTTATATTGTCTAAAGTCGTTTTTTTGAGTGATTTTTCAAATACCACTACTGTGATAGCTATCACATAAATAGGGAGTTATTGTGCAGAGTCCAATCACGTTAGAAGCACTTCATATCTTGGATGCCATTGATAGAAGAGGAAGTTTTGCTGCTGCAGCCAACGAGTTAGACCGCGCACCGTCTTCGTTGAGTTATCAGATTCAAAAGCTAGAGCAAGACCTTGATATCATCATTTTCGACCGTTCTGGTCATAAAGCACATTTCACCGAAGCCGGTAAGTTAATACTTGAGCGTGGCAGGGCAATCCTTCAAGCAAGCGAGAAACTCGTTAATGATGCCACCTTGTTAGCGAACGGTTGGGAGTTGGATATTACTGTTGCGTTCGATGGCATAATTCCTATCGCAAATTTCTTCCCTATGGTTGATGCGTTGTCTAATGTGAGTAGTACACGGATCCGACTTCAAGAAGAGATTCTAGCTGGCAGCTGGGAATCATTGAACACTGGACGTTCAGATTTATTGGTTTGTCCGGCGTTAGATACGCTCCCGCAAGATGTAAAAGCAGAAAAAATTGGCAAACTAAGTATGGTTTGGGTAGCAGCGGCTGATCATTACGTTCATAAGCGCAGTGGGGAATTTGATGACGCGGCAAGGGAAAAGTATCGAGTCATCGCGATTGCAGATACTGCGCGAGAACAACCAGCGCTGTCGATCAATGTTATGCAAAAACAACCACGTCTGACGGTTACTAATTTTTCAGCAAAGGTTGAAGCTTTATTGTCGGGACTAGGGATCGGTACCTTGCCAACGCAAGTTGCACAACCTTTGGTAGAAAGCGGACAGCTTAAGTATATTGACGGCGCAGAAAGCAAGCCGATAGATATCATCCTAGCTTGGCGTAGAAATACGATGGGTGAAGCGAAGTCTTGGTGCGTACAATACCTAAAGAAAAACTGGAAAATGAAGTGACCTTGTCACTAATTTGTACAGGAATAAAGAAAAGGACGCGGCGATGCGTCCTTTCTTTTGTTACTTCATTAGTAGATGAACACAATTAATTCAAAGGTAAAACCATATCGGCAGTGCCATCTGCAAACTGAACATCTAATTCGAAACCTAAACTTTGCGCAAGTGACAGCATCCCGCGGTTAGTTGGCATCGTCATGCCAGACATCTGTTTGGTCCCTTTGATTTGGCAGTAACTGATGATCTTTTGCATCAAAAGTTTACCCAATCCTTTTCCTTTCAAATCTGAACGAACTAAAATCGCAAATTCTGCGTCGCTATTGTCCGGTGTTATCAACGCTCTCGCCACACCGATAATTGATGGGCCATTTTCATCGAATGCGACGGCGACAAAAGCCATCTCTCGGTCATAATCGATTTGTGTCAGATTCGCGAGGGCTTCATGGTTGAACTCACCGACGTCAGAGAAGAATCGGTTATATAGATCCTCCTTAGATACGCTATTAATGAACTGCGCATGGATTGGTTCGTCTTCTGGCAAGATTGGGCGAAGCAAAATAGGTTGGCCGTCTCGCAAGGTCACCGTCTCGACGAACTCTGCAGGGAAAGGGCGGATAGCTAATCGTTCTTGCGCGTCGCCTTCGTATTTCTTCAGCGTAACGTCCGCATCGATGATGGTTAAATCGCTACCAGACACCAGTACTGGATGAATATCCAGTCTTTCTATTTCTGGTAGTTCAACGGCCATCTGAGAGATTCGCACCAAGAATTTTGACAGCTCTGTGATGTCTAGAGCGTCTTTGTGTTTTTGCAGTCGCACCTTACCTGATTTGAGCGCTATGACGATCAGATAGCGTGCCAGATTCATGTTGAGTGGTGGCAGGGCTGCAACAGCATCTTGAGTAATGTTCCAGTCTGAACCACCTTGTCCCAGTAAGATTACAGGGCCAAAAACCTTATCTACTGCAATACTGACACGCAACTCTTCTGCACTACCAAGCTTTGCCATCCCTTGTACTAAAAGGCCTTGAAGGTTGGCTGAAGGGTAACTGAGCTTAGCGGTATCTAAAATAGCTTGTGCGGCGCTAGATACTTCCTGACTATTACGCAGGTTAAGTGCGACACCATGTACATCTGATTTATGAGCAATATCTGGAGACCGAAGCTTTACCGCAACCGGATAGCCAATATTCTCTGCCATATGAACGGCTTCTGTGACTTCTGAGGCAATCCAAGTTGGGAGAATATCAAAACCAAACTGCTCAAATAGGGGGCTTGTTTGGTGTGTATCCAAGGTGACTGTGTTTTTATCCAGTAGTTGTTCATTCACCCATTCGCGAGCAGAACTCACACTGCCGGAATGGAGCGGTTCTGCCGTGGTCGGTGTTTCCATCAGTTGTTTCTGGTTGCGTCTGTACTCGACCAAGTGCATGTACGCAACGACCGCACTCTCTGGTGTTCGGTAGGTTGGAATGCCTGCTTGCGTGAATGCTAAGCGTGCTTCTCTAGAGGTCTGTTCACCAGACCAATTGGTGAGAATATTAAAATGTTTATGTCTCGGATGCGCTTGAATGGCTTCGATTACTGCGTTTGCGGTCTCTAAAGAGTCTGAGACAGCTGAAGGGCTGTGCATAATCAAAATCGCGTCTGCACAGTCATTGTTCATTAATGCGTTGATGGTATCGACGTATCGCTTTTTCGTCGCGTCGCCAGCTAAGTCGATTGGATTCACACCTCGCCAACTATCCGGTAATAGACCGCGAAGGTTAGCAATCGAATCTTCATCTAATGTTGCGAGCTTGCCACCTCTATCTAATAAGGTGTCAACGGCCATCACTGCTGGGCCACCGCCATTGGTTACTATCGCGAGACGTTCACCTCGTAGAGGGACTGAATGCGTGAGCGTTTCTACTGCGGCGAATAATTCGTGTGTGTTACCAACACGCAGCATACCGGTTCTTCTGATTGCTGAATCATAGATAACGTCGAGAGAATCTATATCTTTTTCCCCAAGCGTGCGAGCTTGAGAAGAACGTCCTGCTTTAAGCACTAAGATGCGTCGATTACGAGAAGCTGCTCGTGCTGCAGACATAAATCGTCGTGCATCTTTAATCGAATCGACATAAAGCAAAATCGCTTCTGTTTTGCCATCCATACTCAAATAGTCAAGCAGCTCAGCAAAGTCGATATCTTGACCTTGTCCAATTGAGATGAACGAAGAGAAACCGATGTTTTTATCATTCGCCCAATCCAACACGGTCGTACACACTGCCGCGGACTGCGAAATAAAGGCGATCTTTCCTGGTTTCGCCGCAACAGGAGAAAAGGAACAGTTGAAGTGATGCCAAGGTAGGATAATGCCGAGACTGTTAGGCCCAAGCACACGAATGTTTAAGTCTGAGAGATCTAAGCTTTCTGCATCGTCAGAGATAACAATCGCAAACTCGGTCCCGCGTTCATCAAGCTCTTTCAACAATTGTTTATTGCGAGAAACATTGGTGCAGAGTATGGCGATATCTGGCGTATAGGGCAGGGAAGCCACGTTTGGATAAGCAATTACGCCGGAAACTGACTTGTATTTTGGAGTGACGGGCATGATAGCGCCACCAAAGCCACTCTGTAGCAAATTTCGCATCACGATTTGGCCGGCGCGCAGCTCTTTTTGAGAAGCGCCAATCACTGCAACAGAATTCGGTTTAAAGAGTTTTTGTAGTTTGTTCATTGTGACTCCTTGGCCATTGACACCGAGAACGGTTGGTCATTCCTCATACAATCATAAACGAATAAGTCACTGTTGAAATATGAACAGGCCAGACATTGGCTTAAAACTGAGCCAAGCGTACAGAGTTTGTGTCACTCATCACACCAAAATCACAGTTTATTGTGTTTGGTGCTTGATAAAATAGCCTGCTATCGGCATGATTTATCGTAATATTTATCCAGAGCGTTTGTTACTTCATGAAAAAAATCGCAATCATCGGCTTGTCTGTACTGCTTTCTGCTTGTGCATCGGAAACTTACATCACTGACGTAACGTCAGAAAGCTACCGAGAAGACTACCAATCTCAGTCAATTTCTAAACCAATTATGTCGTCTGAGAACGCAGTGGTTGAGAAAGACGTAGAACCAACAGTTGTAAAAATGACTGCGAAGCCTGAAGAGAAAAAGGTGGTGAAACTAACCCCTAAAGATCAGGCGAAACCAGTTAAGATCATTCCGCCTAGCAAGAAACAAGCGGGTATCCAGCGCTTTGGTTACACCATTCAAGTTGTTGCTGTAGGTAGCCAAGCGAAAGTTGACCAGTTTGCACGTCAACTTCCTCAAAACGGCCAGCCAATCTGGGAAAACTACAAAGTGGTAAACGGCACGAAATGGTTCTCAGTGCTTTACGGTGATTACGCAACAAGCGCAGAAGCGAAGAATGCGATCTCAACATTGCCGGGTCATTTCCAGCAACTTAAGCCTTTCGTTAAGAGCATTGATGCCATTAAAAACTCGGCATATCCAACGCTTAACAAGCTAAACTAATTGAACAAGAGAAGGGAGCAAATTGCTCCCTTCTTTCTTTGGTTAATTCCTATTCGAACAGTATTCCTCACAGTAAAATTACTGTACGTTACTACTCAAAGGTTTATCATACTGAATAGTATCTTTTGGAAATCACGGAAAGATTGATTCATGATCAAAAATATCCTTTTACTATGCGGTGGCGGCTCATCTGAGCATGAGATTTCACTGCTTTCTGCAAACTTTGTAGAACAACAGTTAAATCTGATCGAAAACGTAAGCGTAACGCGCGTAGAAATCAAAAATGAAGGTTGGGTGACAAACCAAGGTGAACTGGTTTATTTGGACCTTAATACCAAAAAGCTTTGCTCAGACAACCTTAACCTAGATATCGATTTCATTGTCCCTTGTATCCACGGTTTCCCGGGTGAAACTGGTGATATCCAATCTATGTTTGAAATCGCGGGTATTCCTTACCTAGGTTGTGGGCCTGAAGCGAGCAGCAACAGCTTCAATAAGATCACATCAAAGCTTTGGTACGATGCGATTGGTATCCCAAACACACCATACCTTTTCTTAACGCGTAATGATGAACAAGCCCATGAACAAGCGTCACAAGCGTTTGATAAGTGGGGTAAAGTGTTTGTCAAAGCGGCTCGTCAAGGTTCTTCAGTTGGCTGTTACAGTGTCACTGAAAAGGAAGCTTTATCGCAAGCCGTTAACGATGCATTTGGTTTCTCAGAGCAAGTATTGGTAGAAAAATCAGTCAAGCCTCGTGAGCTAGAAGTTGCCGCTTATGAGATGAATGGTCAATTATTCATTACAAAGCCTGGCGAAGTGATTGCGCCTGATGGTGCTTTTTACTCTTACGATGAGAAGTACAGCAGCTCAAGCCATTCATTGACTGAAGTTGAAGCGAAAAACCTAACGGAAGAACAGGTAGAAACGATTCGTGTCGCTTCAGAAACCGTCTTTAAGCAAATGAATTTACGTCATTTATCGCGCATCGACTTCTTTTTAACAGAAGATGATGAAATCTACCTAAACGAAGTAAACACGTTCCCAGGTATGACGCCGATTTCGATGTTCCCTAAAATGCTGCAAAACAACGGTCACAAATTCCATGAATTCCTAGCAGATTGTATTCATACTGCAATCTAACTAACGTTACCGTCATTCATTTTGTGGTAAACCTAAGCATAACTGAGTAATGTGACAGCGTTAAAGTTTGAATATTACTCAGTTGCATTTATGATTGTATCAAAGCATTAAATAGATGGCTCAGTGGTATGGCAATTTCAAATTATAGAGGTTTTAACCTGCAATCAGGCGGACCTGACGGTAGCGTTTGGAAGGTAAAGATCAAAAACCACGTTTTACAAGGCAGTTTGACGGCGGTAAAAAAGAGCATAGATTGGTGGTGTGACACAGCATCTATCATTGACCCAAAAGAGTTCGCAACTCTGGGGCAAAGAGCGCAAAGCACTAACAATCCTCAATCTGAAGTATTTAACGGCTACACGATAAAGAATGATACAGGCGAGCCCAACGCTTGGTACTGTATGTTCAATGGCAAATTAATCAAGGGTGCGAAGCCTGCGATTCAACGCCATATCGAAGCGTATTTGGTTGCGAAACAAAAAGCGCTACAAGCACAACAACAAAAGAAATAAGAGTATGACTCTCGTATATTCAACAGAAACTGGTCGAATCAAACCAGAAGAAGAAAAAGTCGAACGTCCTAAAGGCGACGGTATTGTTCGTATCCAAAAGCAAACTAAAGGCCGTAAAGGCAAAGGTGTTTGTATTGTAACTGGTTTGGATATGGATGACGCGCCACTTAAATTGCTAGCCGCTGAACTTAAGAAAGTCTGCGGTTGTGGTGGCTCTGTAAAAGATGGCAACATCGAAATTCAAGGTGATGCTCGTGACAAGATCAAAGCACATCTTGAGAAGAAAGGCATGACAGTAAAATTAGCCGGTGGTTAATCCAAACAGTTCAGTAGATTTTAAAGAGCGTCTCAATTGACGCTCTTTTTGTATCTGCAGTTTGTTTGGTGACTTGAAGAACTAAACCGAAGATAACAATCAGTACGAAGTGACAAACACAGAAAGTCTATTGAAGAAACTCAGCTAATAGCAGAGCAAGCAATCGTAGATTGATAGATCCATATTAGCTATTTTATGGTAAATCACGGTTATGTTTAATGACACCAACGAAAAGCGCTGTATTTTAAAATCTGAGAGGGATAGGAGACCAAACTAGAGAAGAATTGGCGTACGTGGATATTTCATTTAACATAATATACATAATGCGCACTGAATTGAGGATTCCACTGGGCTTGAAAAAGCTACTGCAAATCCTGCACAAGCCATTGAAATACTTGTTAATCCAAGCCCATTAAACTTTTTTGCTATGCTCGTCCACAACGTCTGTGCTTCGTAAGTTTTCGCTTTATCTAATGCTAATCCAACAAGTGCCTTTTCTTTATCTTCACCTATAGCTTCTGCAAGCATAAGTATCTGATTTTCCTTTAAGTATGTTCTTCCTTTTCGCACGTCAGTAAGCATTTGAGGACTGATGCCTAAATCTGGGGCGATTTGCTTGTATTGCACATACTTCATTTGCTCTTTGTAAGCGTCAATGAGTTTGTTTGTATACATTTTTGAATCCTGCCTTTAGATCGTTATTAACGATTCTAGCTCATTTGTACGGAATTTATCGTATTTACACTATGAAGAATCTCGTATTAACTGTACGAAATATTTCGTATTGGCCGCCTTGATTTAGGCGTTTGCCCTTGACGCTCGCGTCTGGTCTTGGTGGTCACTCTCAACGGTCAAGGTGTTGCTATGAAAAAACTGTCTACTGAAAATGCGATCATCATCGATACAGAAACTACTGGCTTAGGCTCTGACGCAGAAATTGTTGAGTTCACTGCTATCTGTGCTGATTCTGGCAAAGTTATCGTGAATGAACTTGTTAAACCAACTTGTTCTATTCCTGCTGACGCGACAGATATTCATGGCATCACCAATGAAGACGTTAAAGATGCGCCCGACTTTCACTTAGTCTTTTCGAATCATTTTCTTCCGCTTCTTAACGGTCGTCCAATCATCATCTACAACTCAGATTTTGATACGCGCTTAATCATCCAATCTTTGGATAAGCACTGTAACGCTGCTTACGTTCAATCCGTTCACGATTTGTTTTTCAAATTCTGTGTTCCTCAGTGTGCAATGCTTTGGTACGCCGAGTTCTTCGGTGTTTGGAATGAGCACCATGAAGATTACAAGTGGCAATCACTTTCAAACGCCTGTGCTCAACAGAATGTTGATGTGTCTGACTTAACGGCGCACCGAGCACTGGCTGATTGCGAAATGACTCGTCGATTGATTCACGCCGTTAACTCACAGATTGAAAACCAAAATAATCAAAATTGTGACAGTGTCACCAAGCCTAGTTTAGAGGCTTAATCCATGAACGAAGCTCAAATCATCTATTTCGACTTGCTGCCTGATTACACGGTTTCCGTGTTGGTCAAAGGCTGTGATGAATGGGATTTGCTTAAGTCGATGTCTCATCTTGAGTCTTGGGCTTCGTCTCAATTTGTGTCTTATGAATTGGTGTCCATCACCAATACGACTTACCAAGAACGCGTTGATTTGGGGGTGTTCGATGACTACTGCAACTAACATCCTTAAGAAGTTTGATGAGCAATCGGTTCATATCGACTACCTATGTTTTACATTTGCAGTCAAGGACTTACGCCATTGTCATAACGCAGTTCAACGTCTGCATAAACATGAAGAATACAAAGGTTTAGCGCCTAAATCCCTGTTACAGCGTAACTGTAAAGCACCTAAGTTCCCTGCTCCACCTGAGTTTAATCCGACCCTTGCGAAGACGGCTGAAGAGATTGAAGCGTACAACAGCGCCTTTGATATCTGCTACCGCAACTATTTGGAAGATTGCTTGCGTATCTTCACCAATCAAGTGCTTGGGTTGTCACTGTCTGCACCTCGCGGTTTGGGTTTCCAGTTCTATACCGAGTCAATGAAACTGACTTCGCCAGACGGTGAAGACTTCTGCGGCTTTGTTGGTATTGGCGGCAACAATGACACAGTGCATTTTCAGATAAATGGTACGGGTTGCAAACATGTCTTTGCTCGCCGTCAACCTTGGTCGCTGCATGATTGGCTGACTAACGTGCTTGGCGTTCAAACTCTGGCGCGTGTTGACCTCGCTTATGATGATTACGACGGCATTTTTGATTGTGAATATGCGCGTACCGCTTGGAACGACAATGCGTTTCGAACGGCTGAACGTGGCCGTAATCCGGTTCTGCATGTAGACCATACGATTGCGGGCTTTCGTGATGGCCGCCCTGATTACACCAAAGAGCAATACTCCATTGGCTCTCGTACTTCTCGTATTTACTGGCGTATCTACAACAAGGCGCTTGAGCAGAAACTCGCAAACACGGGTTTGGTTTGGTATCGCTCAGAAGTCGAACTGAAAAAATGGAATATCGATGTTCTGCTTAACCCAGCTGGCGCGTTCGCGGCCATCAACGATTTCGCAGCGTCGATTTCTACTGCAAAGAAATTCAATACAAAACCTGTCCCGACTAAACGCGCGGCGTTAGACCTGTTGGCCTCGGCTCACTGGATGCGTCGCCAGTACGGGAAAATCCTCAACTCTTTAATCGAATTCCATGAGGGCGACATTGAAACCGTTGTCGGCTCACTCGTCCGTGATGGAACAAAATTCACCTTCCCCGATACCTACGGAAAGTTGGTGACTCACATATTGGAGACTTAACAAATGGCTAAATCTGTTTTTGTTCTTGGCATGGACATCACTTGGAACTCGGCACGTGGTGACAGTGCTCAACTGAATATCTCGCGTCCACTACGCGAAATTAACTCGGAGAAATTCAAGCGTCGCACCATCGGTGAATCTGGTGACGTAAACCCGCAATGGGATCAACCATTGATGATTGAACACAGTTACGCCCTGCTTCTTGAGCGCACTGGTGCTCTGGTTCCTCGTCGTGAGTACCAGTTGCAACTTGAAATCAATCCAGAAGATCCATTGGCGGGTGCCATCGTGACAGCGCTTATCCCTGTCGACCCAGAACTTAAAAAGCACTTCGAAGCTTCAATGAAATCAGTTCAAGGTTAGAAAAATGTCTGTATGCGTCACCGTTGTTAACCAGTACGGCAATTTAAAAGCGACGAAAACTCACGTCGACAATTGCCAAGACTACGTGCTGATTTCGGCGGTGGAGTATCAAGAATATAAGGATCCAGTCCTGTTCAACGGTGACTTGTTCCTATATGTCAGTGGCGTGCTCTTGATCAACATGGTCGTTGGTCACTGGGTGGGTCGTGTTGTTCGCCTTATGAGTAAAAGGTAAATCTTATGAAAAAACTAGAACTTGTTGTAAATAACGTAAAACACGCAGTCGTAAACAAAAAAACAGCCGTAGGCTCTGCACTTATGCTTGCTTCCGTTTCTCCGGCTTTTGCTGAAACACCAGATATTACAGGCGCTATCAACGCCGCTGTCTCTGGCGGTCAAAGCAATGTATCACTGGTTGTTGCGGGTCTGATTGGTATGGCTGCACTGGGCTTTGGTGTGACTATGGTTGTTGGCTTCTTGCGTCGCTAACGGTTCGCCTCCATGCCTCCTTTATCTGGTAATTTACTTGGAGATGTTCTCGCTATCATTCTAGGTGTTGCCTTTGCGGGGGCATTTCTCCACGGCTTTGTGAGTGGCATCAATACTCACTAATCAGTTAATCAAGGGGGCTTCGGCTCCCTTTTTTATTGGTTGTTCTATGAAAAAGCTATTCCTTTTCTTACCGCTGCTTTTGTTCTCTTTCTATTCTCATGCCAGTGCTACCCAGTTTCCGGTGACCGCTGTTGCTCGTGACGTTAACTCTATCTTCGATTGCGCTGAGAACGGCAAGAGCTACACCATTGCGTCGGTGCTTTCTTGTCTTGAGAATCGCAGCGTGCCTTATAAGAACTACAAAACCACGACGTGCTTTTTACAAGTGAACAAGTATGGTGGCGGTTCCATTTGTAATGTTTCAGGCGGAGATTATCCCGGTCAAACGGTTAGGTTTAACGGTTGGTATGGGTTTCAGTGTCCTGCTGGTACCGAGCTTAACCGAGAAAACATGTGCGAATCGAACTGTGAATTTGGCACCAATCCCGATGGGACTTGTATGGACGCTTGCCAGTTCAAACAGTCCATTGGCGATACCGTTAAGCTCCATTGGCACCCTGCTGTTTATGGCGAATTGGTAACAGGCGCTTGTTATGGTGATTACGGTGCGACTCGATGCGAAATGACCAAGAACGAATCCACCATCATTTGCACTGGCGTCCCTGATGGACAATACACGCCGGATTCTCAATGCTCGCTGAACTTTGCTTACACTGGCCGACAGTGTGACGGCGGCACTTTGTTTTGGGGTGACAAAGGCCCTGATGAACCGATTATCCCACCGGAAGAACCCGAAGACCCGACCCATGAGCCAGATGATCCAACGGGCGAGATTGAAGATCCAAGTGTCCTACCCGATGACTCGACCAACACGTTCGACCCCAACGACGTTGACCCAGAGCCAGACGTTGAAGAACCTGACACAGATGAATCGACGGACACGGCAGTTGTTTCTGCCATTCGAGGTTTGAATGAAGACATCAACAAAGGCATTCATGACCTCAACGTTGACCTTAACGAATCGCAAACTCAGATAGCCAATGCCGTTATTGAGGTGAAAGGTTCGCTCGTTGATAACACGCAAGCTATTCAAGAGCAGCAAATCAATGACAACAAAATATATGAGAACACCAAAGCCCTTATCCAACAGGCCAACGGCGACATTACTACGGCAGTCAATAACAACACCAACGCCACCATTGGCGTTCGAACGGACTTACAAGGCTTGGGTGATTCCCTTGGTGAACTGGGCAACAGCTTGGATTCTATCGAGGGTTTACTGACTGGCTCCGACTTTGGCACACCAACAGGCACCGCAATCACTGGAGAAATCTTCACGGCTGAGGACTTCGCCAATCTGCAAACCGTTATCGATGGCAAAGCCGATTCTATTCAAGACTACGTGGATGACATCAAAGGACTGGTGAGCATCGGCACCAACTTCAATAACGGCACATTAAGTGACAAATCGTTTTCGATTAAAGGTGCGACGGTTGAGTCTGGCCTGCAACGTTTCGACTCCGTGTCCGGTTACGTTCGTCCGGTCGTCTTGTTCATTTGTGCCTTGATTGCTCTTTGGGTGCTGTTTGGTAATAGGAGTAAATAACATGGAGTACATCTACTCTGCATTAGAGTTCATCGCCAACATTGGGCAGACCTTTCTCGACTTCTTCGACGTGGCAATTGCTTGGATAAAGAATGCGTTTGAATACGGCGGAATGTGGCTTATCTCGGTTTGGCTCGATATCAAGATTGCATCGATACAAATGGCGCTCAAGATAGCGCAGCTGCTACTCGAAGAATATGGCGTTTATACCTTGGTTGAAGACCGCTTCAACGCCCTGCCTTCTGACGTTCGTTACATCCTGACCGAGTACGGCGTTACTTCTGGCCTACGTATCATCTTCGATGCGTTCGCCACTTCTTTAGTTATGCGTTTCTTTAACTGGTGATCCAATGGCAACTTCCTTTCGATATGGTCACGGCGGCTCTTACAAATCAGCATGTGCAGTATGGTTCGACTTATTGCCTGCACTGCGTGAGGGTCGCATCTGTATTACTAACATTCATGGCATGCAGCCCTTAGAAGTCATCGAGCAAAGACTGGGTGAGAAGTTTCCAGATAGTGCTCGTCTTATCCGCATCAGTTCGCGCAACCCTGAAGGCTTTGAGCTTTGGAAATACTTTTTCTGTTGGGCGCCAATTGGGGCGTTCATCCTCATTGATGAGTGTCAGCAAATCTACTCCACCAATGCAGGCTTTAAAATGGCGAACATACACAAGCGCCCTTTTACTGACTTTGAGCCGCATCTACCCGAAGGATTCTCTGAGTTGTTTCAGTCTCGTTGGCTGACTGTAGATACATCCAGTTTGGACAATGGCGAGATAGACGACTGCCAACGCACTCGTTTTGACGAGCAAGGCCGCATCATCTATCCGGAAAACTTCAACAATGCCTTTATGGAGCACCGGCACTACAACTGGGATATTGTCTTGCTCACGCCCGACTTTGCTCAAATCCCTAAAGAGTTAAAAGGCGTGGCTGAGTTGGCCAAACAGCACAAAGGGAAAGATGGGATCTTCTTTTCCAACCGTAAACCTCGAATCCTAGAACATGACCCAACAAGAACGGTCACCAAACCAAGCAAAGACGATGTGGTGTACAACCTCAAAGTCCCGCTTGATGTTCACCTACTCTATGCCTCCACCGTTACGGGGCAAATCACTAAAGCGGGACTTGGAAAGAACATCTTTCTGAATCCTAAATTCTTAGCAGCTATGGCACTGATGGTGCTTTCATTTGGGTATGTCATTTATGCGCTTATTGGTCTTTTTTCTGATCCTGAGGCGGCAGCTTCGCAAGGAACGCAGCCTCATCAAACTACGCAGCAAAGTTCTGTTTCGTCTTCGCAAAGTAAATCGAGCCCTGGGCAAACTTCTGCGGATAATTCTGTCGTGGGTTCTGGTCGTTCTGGCTGTACGGGTACTGGTTGCGGGAATAGGACTTATCATGACATAGGAACGGTTCCGGCATGGTTCCCACTGGCTAACTCAGAAAGTATCTATGTGTCAGCCGTTGAACGTTGGCACAAGCCAAGTTCGATACATGTCAGTGTTCATTTTGAGGTGGTCACGCCGCGCGGTGTGACCTACCTCGATGACGGTTTTCTTCACAAGCTCGGCATACAAATGGAGTATCTGGACGATTGCCTCGTCCAGCTGTCTCGCGGAGAGTCCAATTTCTATGTGACGTGCTCACCTTACGAACAATATGCGCAGCGCCAAGAACAAGACATAGAACTCAAGCCAGTTGGCGGTCTATTTGGAGGAGACGAAACCTAATGAATGAATACGTGACGCATGGGCAGCTTGTTGAAATCATCGAGCTGTTCGACCATCTCTCGATGTTAAACGCGATCTTAGTGATCATCGTTTACGACTTGTTTCGCTCAGGAATTCGACGGTTGTGTGACTATCTGAATAAGGAAACCGAACAATGAAGATGACACCAGAACTGTTTAATCGTGCGGTCTATAACTCAGCGTTTGGAGCGTTCGTTCTAGTTGGGCCGCCGACATTCGAGCAGCTTCAAGAACGTAAGCTATTTGTTTTGCGGTTTGAGATAGCAATGAGTAAAGCCATATATGGTTAGAACGGATTGGGCATCGCCCCGACCGAAGGGAGTCACCGAGATATAAGGAGTTGCGGAGCGACGACGAAGCACCGAGCCACTCACTACTGGCGATCTTGGGCACTTGCTTAGACTGGCGAGTGTCCCTAACTGCCCAAGCCAAAATATGTAGAGCCGCCCCTCGCCCTGCAAGAATCAGCCTCGCAGAGACTAACCACCCCAAAGGCGCATAAACCTACTGGAACACATCAGGACTATCAGCACCAAAGCTTTGCGAGTGCCGAGCAAGGCTTTTCTCATTTCTAATGATTTGGTTTGACTGCCGACTAGAGCGCGGAGCAAGTGAGGACGGGCTAGGACGATTGCGCGACGTGCGGCGGGAGGTCAAAACCCCCGTATCTGTATTACGGGGGTAAATTCCACCTAAACTCATGATATTAGGGTTTTAAAGATAGATTAATTGTCTATAATTTCTTTGACTTAATATGAAACTAAAGGTGTAGCATGAACATAAACTTTTACAAGTTAGACGACGATTTACAGGATGAATGGGATATTACTTTAAGCGAACCTCTGCTAGTAATGGAGAAAGCAGAAAGTAAAGATATCCCATCTGTAGGCGAGTTTATGATGATCCCCGCAGGTACTTTCTTATATAAGGTAAATAAGATAATAAGGAAGGTTGATGACGCTACGAAAGGCCATTTTACAACTTCGGAGATAGATGTAGTGTTAACGCCCACAGTTATTGACTAAACTGTGAAATCACATGGTGAATATCAAGAGCGTCATGCAAAAAATTACTATACAGGCTGCTGAGAGTATAAGGTTGTTAGTATGGATATGAAGTTCAATAATGCGAGTTTGGCTAACCAGTAAATTTGACCTAGCTTTATCTTCATCAGTCCAGCTGTAGCCATCACTTGCTGACTTATTTTCCAAGTAATCACCCAACAACTTGGACATCTTTTCAAGTTTGTTTAATGGATTGCCAAACAGGACATTTAAGGGAGTGATTTTCGCTTCTAAAGAATATTCCATTAAACGTTTAGAGTATTCGAGTACGCCTAATCTCTCGATAGTATCCATATCGTATCCCTCGCTGGTAAAGCTCTCTTATATATTATAGACACTGTAATGCGTGGAGTTGCTTATAAAAGGCTCAAAATGAGCCTTTGTGTTAAATCAATCTCTTTAAAGCCCTAGCATACTTTAGGATCTGATGAGCCACTTCGATATCATTAGAAGCACCTAGCTCTAACAGCGCTACACCAATTAAAACTTGTTGAGCTGTTACTAGTTGTCCGGTCGGAAGCTCTAAGCGGTCATGTCTCATCACGAAGTTTTCCCAATCTTCGCAGATGCTCAGTTCCCTGCCCTTGTTCATGCGCATCAGCCTTCTACACTCTGGCGGAATAGCATTTCCCTTATCCCATTGTTTGATCGTTCTCACACTTTTCAAACAAAGTTCAGCAGCTTCTTCAACGGTTAAACCACATTCAAACTCACGAAAAATATAGTTTTTTGTCATTTCGTGATACTTCATTGAACTGTCCCTCAAAAGGGGGGCATTTTATAAATAAGTGATATGCAACTGCATTAAACATAAGTGCCCATAATGCGCACTGAGGGTGTTAGAGCAATTTAGTAATGTCAGGTTTTAGCCACTTTAAAATGTCCTCCTAAGATTATCAACATTCTTTGCTTTTAAGACTTTAGCTGTTGCTGATTACCTTCAGTGAAAAAGATAATTATCGCTTCATTGTATTTACTCCAGCATTGTCATCTTTCACGAATCATTCCGTACACTCTTTTGGCGTGAGTTTAAATCCATCAAGCAAGGCGCTGAATACTTTCAGTTGTCCAAACCGACGATGACTCGTTGGCTCTGTTCCAATCATTCCAATGGCAAGAAAACTAATGCTGATTAAGTCGCTTGGTTACTTGCCTAACGATTTACGTTGGTCTGCCTTTCGTGTCTGTGAGAAACGTGCCATCATCATTACGCCGTCTGGCCGTGAGTTCAGCTCTAAAGAATTAGAGAGCTTTGTGTTCTGGCGTGACGAGCATCGTTAGCTTGTTGAGAAATTTGGGCATATAGACCAACCAAAAGTCTATCCTGCTAAAGAAAACGTCTTACCGTTTAAAGGCGGCCGTCGAGTGAAAGCCGCCGAATGGATACCGTCAAAACTACGGTGATTACTTACCTTTAACCATGTTGGTTACTGTGGCAATTATAAGTTTAGCACGTCGTCTTATGAATACTTTGTAGTGATTGCTGCCATAGATAGACAACTCATTTGGTAACAAGTTTGAGTCTAATATGCTCTGCTCTTTGCCCTTTGCCAGAAGGGTTTTGAAGTATTCTGACGGGGCTTTTGCTCCTATTTTCTTGTTAGACGCAGAAGATAAGAAACAGAAGTTCAATAATGTGTATCTCTCGTCTTTATTAGACACTCCTTGAGCGTTTTTCAAGAATGCGTCTGGGAATACATGGTGGAACTCACTGCGATTGTATTGAGCTAAAACTTTGCCAATATTTATCTTGGTTCCAGAGATCATGTCCATTGGTGAGTGCTGTGCTTGTAACAGTAGTACAGTTCTTGTCAATGAACTTCTAATGGAAAATGTTGATTTCATTAGAACTTCTTCTGTTACCTTTAGTGCCTCTATTTTACTGGCTTTCTCGCCTTCAATTAGGCGTTCCATCGTAGATAAGTCATGATCCATCTTTTGAGTAGTATTACCACCATCGTATCTGCGATTAAATGATGTAATCCAGAACCAAGCATTCAGGGCGTCAACCTGTTTAGCATTTGGTTTTGGACAGCGATGGAAAAAGTAACTCATTCCACATAGCAGCTGCTTGTTAGGCAAGAACTTTCCTGATTTGCACAATAAATCTGCCGACAAATGCTCTATCGCTTGTTTTATCGCTTTGCAGATGTCTGGCCAGTTGTCTTTAAAAGTGGTTGGGTTTATCGACAGAATGCTTTTTGAGGACGTCGAGTTGTTTAGGATTGAAGATGTTATTTGTAGAATAAGCGTGCTATCTAGCTTAAATGAGCAATGAGCTTCTAGTTCCTCTAAGAGCTCATCGATTTCATCTCTTAAATGAAACTCTTCATCCCACGTCCATGCCGTCATTAAATCCATGGTGTTCAGCTTCACGCCTGTGTTATTGATGCGCTCGAAGATGACACCAACTTCATCAATGGCTCTATTGCTTATTTGAATTATCGGCATATCGTAGTTCAAGAATTTGCTAGAAAGTTTACTTACTTTCTGCATTACTTCTTTCTCATAACCGTGGGTCATAAATACATCGATTTGCTTTTCATTTGATAGCAAGTTACGAAGGTAAAAGTATCGCTTCTCATCAATCGTATCTAGCTCATTAGCATGAACAAAGCAGTCTTCTTCTAAGTCATAATAGACTTCAAATACCCCTTGCTCTGGATTGTATTGTGAGCTTCCAATAGCAACGGCATTTTGCCAGAAAACACCAAATAGAGTAGATATACGCTGTTGACCATCTAGGCAGTATTGTACAGGGTATTTGTCTGGTACTTCTGGCAAGTTAATACCTGCAATATGTCGCGAAGATTGTAATTTGTCGCCCTTTTCGGCTTCCCATAATAAAATGCTTCCTACAGGGTAATTTTTGACAATACTTTCTAATAGTTCAATAACTTGTTGTGGTTTCCAAACGTAACCGCGTTGAAATTCTGGTACCTTTATAGCCCCGTCTTCGATTTTTTCGATTAACTTCTGGACTCGGATAGATGTTACATCTAATTCGGCGTTGCTTTTTGTACTCATATGTTATTTTTCTTTTTGATGATAGCAATTATATGAAATGTGCATTTTACAACATTGGATACTAAAAACTAAGCATATGTAACTGGTTTATATACAAAAGAATGCTCTAAATCAAAAAAGCCGAACCCCATCGCTAAGGTTCGGCTTTATTGTAGGCTTCTTGATTTTTGGTGGACGTCGATGAAAACGAATTGGAAGCCTGTCGAGGTCAATCGACCTGCCAAATGTATTGGCTCCCTGCCCGCTGTGTAAATCGTCATTAGTGTGGGTCTGAATTCACTCGAAAGGTTTAAGCGTTTTTCAGATCCTCATTGCACAATGATTAGACCCACCATACATAACTCAACCTTACTTACATTCTTCTATTTTCTTTCGATAACTTGCCACTGAGTTTCTGCATTGAAGCTAAATCAGGTAGGGAAAACGAACTTCCCTACGCAGAACACTATTAGTGGTACAAGCGTGTTGCGCTCTATTTCTTTATGTTACACGCCACGTTACGTCGTAACACGTAAGTAAAAGAGGTTCTAGAAGCGCTCTGCCTAGTTGTGTTGCCTAATGATCATTTTCTTAAAAATAACAGCACTAACTGCACATCCATCCAATCCGATTTCTTTCTATTCACACATTTAGATTTGCTGTTTTAGGTGAGTACTGTTGGATTAATGGATGTTAGTCCGCAAGCACTTACTGTCCTCAAAGTTCCCTTTATATCGAACTTATCTAAGTTAGCAACAAAGTGACGGTGTCTCTTTTAGATTTTTGCAGAATATTCCACTACCCACTCACTCGCTCAAATTGGCCTTTGTAATTTAATTACAGAATCATGCTTCGCATAATTCTGCGTTAGTCTTTTGTCCTTTGTTAACTCGCTGTATTTTATGGCTTTTATTGGCATTATCCTCTATGGGCGGTGTTTTCCTCTGCATTTTAAAAGTGACAGTTAATTGAAGTTAGTAAAATTTTACTAACTGATTATGGTAGAGGTTCCTACTGTACTTCTGGTTTATTGGTGTGACGTGGTAACGTAATGTTTTGTTTGAAGAAAGGGGGTGAGCTGTCTGTTTTGGTTATGTATTCGACGGGCGTAAAAAAGCAGGGTCTGTGCCCTGCTCTTCGTAATTTCTTAGTCTTGTTTCTTTGCTGCGTATTCTGCTCGAATTTGCTCTGCAACGATCTTAATCGCTTCTGCGGTACTGGTTCCCTTTTGCATTAGCTCTTGAATACGTTCTACAGCTTGTTGCTGTTCTTGATGGGACAGAGGTGGTAAATCGTCAAACATAAAAAAGCTCCTCAATGTGAGGAGCTGACTATAACGATTCGCTTAGTAGGTCGCAAGGAAATTAATTGAAGCGCCCATTGCGTTTTCATTGGTGTATTGAGCGGCAATATCCATCTCTATTAAGTTGAGTGGTGATAATCCAATACCCGCAGTAATCGTACCCTCGTCGTCTGAACGAGCTAGGTTTTTCATGTAACCGCCACGAAGTGCTAGCTGGCGTAGTACATCGATTTCAAAACCCGCACGTAGCATTTGTGTGTTGTCATCAAAGGTAGAGAACTTCTTCTCTTCATTTAGGTCGTAATCAACACTAAAGCTGAAGTAATCCGCTACGTAACCTGCACCAACGGTGTAAACAGGTCGCATGCTGTATTCATAGGATTGGATTGTGTCGCTGTTGTATGTGAATGACTTGGTTTTTACATCTCGGCCAATCAAGTTCTTCGCAGAAATACCTAATCGATAAGGACCGAAGAACCAAAGCGCGCCAGCATCCAAGTTGAACATGGTTTCTGCGGTTTCATTTTCACGTAGATCTTTAGTATCGAATGCTGCAAAGCTTGTCGCGTATGAATAGGTGTAGATGCGCTGTAGTTTAGGTGTGATACCAAATGACAGGTGCTGGTTCATGAAGTTGGTGTACTTCGCGAGAGAGACCCCCGCTTCTGCTACACCGATTGAAACGCCGCGAACATAACTGTTTTTGAGAGAATCAGCTGGAACTGAAGTATCAACTTCCGGAGCTACAAAGGATTCAGTGTAAAGCTTGCCGTAAGCCGTTGCCGATAAAAATCGATTAGGGATACCAACTGCCACAACGCCGCCCAAATCGAAGTCCATCTTCTGCCCATCAATGGCGTTCAATGAATTGACGATATCTGTAGGGTCTTTAAGTTTACCAATGCGCTCAATCTCATCGATTAAGCCATCTTGGTCGTTATAGTTGATACCAAAGCTCGGTACGATCATACCAGCATCATCATTACGTCGGTAAATCGCGGTAAGGGCTGGGTTAAAGAATGGTGCTGTTAGGTAAGAGGCAGATACGGTGCCAACGCCACCCATCGCATCACTGCGTGCTTCAATTGCGTAAGTAGCAGCAGAAGCCGCGCCAGAGAATAGCGCAGCAGTCATTGTAGTGGCTAAAATTTTGTATTGTGTCTTCATACTACACTTGTGTTTTTGTTCTTCCTGAACTTATATCGGCACAAATGTAATTTCTTTAACTATTCTTCGAGAGAAACATCATAAGTTCGACTAATAGTTTGAGCCTGCTCCACAATAATGTCCCCTTGCCAACGGCGACTGTTAATGCTCACAGCTAACACATAGCGATCGTTGGGGATGCCTTCAAGCTCTAGTGCATTTGGATAGTTAGACTCGTAGGTCTTTTTCCACACTTGATCGTATTGCCCTTCAACATAATCGTATAAGCCGACTTCGAGTTGTGGCAATGGACAGTGCGGATTTCGTAATGCGCTCTTTTCGACCTTCCAATTCTCTTTAGATGTCCAACGAACGTATTGCGTCGAGTTCGAATCCCCTAAGATTACCCAAGTTCGATAAGTGCGGTTATCTTTCGTCGTGATTGAAAGATGATACAACCCTGCGTCTAACTTACCGGTTAAGTTATAGCGCTTGAGGAAGTTTCGTTCATTCGCGAGTTCTGCGCCCTCTTGCGGCTCTTCATAGTTAAATGAGGCATCCGCAGAGATTGAGCTATCAACCCAACGACGAAAAGAAATGTCTTCAATATCGGTGGTTGCACGTAACTTCACCACTAAGCGGTAAGTGTCACGGCCGGGACTTTGAATAGTCTGACGAATAACGTTAATACCGCTGATCCAATCAGGCAGTGTGACACCAGTTAGAGATTTACCACAGTCTTTAGATAATGATTGAGCGAGCAAGTCATTAAGATGCGGTCTTAGCTCTTTATTGGGTTCACTTTGCCAGAGTTCGACCAGGGAATTGAACATGCCACCAAGGTCATCTTCTAAGAGATGTTGGTGCGCTTGTGTGAGAGGTGTGTTTGTTTGAAACCAGTCCGTTGCATGGACTGGTTTCACTAACAGTAATGATA
The DNA here is from genome assembly GCF_051122595.1 of Vibrio sp. K4. Classification (NCBI taxonomy): domain Bacteria; kingdom Pseudomonadati; phylum Pseudomonadota; class Gammaproteobacteria; order Vibrionales; family Vibrionaceae; genus Vibrio; species Vibrio sp. K4. Next base: position 1,722,892 of record NZ_CP178578.1, on the reverse strand, counting down.
GAACTACAGGAAGTAGTGTTTTCATTCTTGCTCTTACGCTTTCATCTTGTAGCCAACGCCACGAAGCGTTTCGATTTCAAGACCAGGTAGTTTTTGGCGAAGCTGAAGTACGTGAGTATCAACGGTACGCGTTGTTGGGAAATGGTTGTAACCCCATACGTGGTCAAGCAGTTCGTCACGTGTAAACACACGGCCTAGGTTTGATGCTAGGAACAGCAACAAGTCAAACTCTGTACGAGTCAGTGTGATCATCTCACCTTTAAATACGACTTCGCGTGTCGCACGGTCGATCTCTAGGTCTTTTGTCATCACTTTATCAGCGTTACCTTGCTCTGCTGAATCTGGTGCACGTAGTTGTGCACGAATGCGAGCAAATAGCTCCGCTTCAGCAAAAGGTTTAGTTAAGTAGTCGTTTGCGCCAGAGTCTAGGCCCGCTACTTTATCTTTAACAGTAACCAATGCTGTTAGCAGGATTACTGGGATATCTTTAATTTTTTTCCATTCAGGAAGAGATTGTACGGAATCGCCGTCTGGTAGTTGGCGATCCAGAATGACTAAGTCAGCCTTTTTCCATTGTGGCTCAACGTCTGAAATACGCTCCACATGTAAACACTCATATCCTGCTTGTTCCAGGCTTACTAACAGGCCGTCAGCCAAGTTTTTATCGTCCTCAACGAGAAGCAGTGTCTGTTTCACAAGGTATCTCCAATATAAAGGTTGTAGGTGGTCCCATTAGGGACATTTTTCCGCCCATGCGGCCTACCATTGATTCAACTATTGTTAGTCCAAGTCCTAAGCCGCTCTTACTCACGAACGGTTTTCTTAGGTTTGCCCAATCTTTCGCAGTTAAACTGCCGGCATCGATGACTTGGATAATGATTTTATCTGCACTGGTTTCTACACATAGCTCAACCGGTGCTTCACCATACTTCAATGCGTTACGTAGCAAGTTATCGATACAGGTCCCGAGCCAATACACGTTAACTTTAGCAGCTACATCTCCATTTATTTTGAAAAGTACAGCGTTATCAAATTCTTCTTCAATCTTATATTCTAGCCATTCTGCAACGGATGGAACCCAGTCTGTTGCAAGCATTTGGTTATCAGATTGCAAATAATCCTTACTTGCCTCTGCTAATTGGCGTAATCGGCGCGTATCTTCACACAATCGACGAAATTCGTCATAAACACTTTCTGGCAGATGTTCAAATTCGCGACGGAAACCCTCAACTGTTAAAGACAGTGATGCGATCGGCGTTCTTAGTTCGTGCGTTAGAATTTGCAGTACCAACATTCGGCTGCGCATTTCTTCACGTTTACTGTTCCAACGATACACTGCCCAACCGATCACCAACAAAATATTGGCAATCACGAGGATGATCATACTGATCCGCAACACTTGCGAGTGATCTTCGACATCCCAACAAATGTTGCCGCGTTTTACGAAGCAGCTTCGGCTTTCTGATGCTAAACCGTAAGACAGGCCAGCGTTTGCTACGTTCTCCTGCCATACGTTTTTAGCGAATACAAAGTAATGGTCGCCACGGCGTAACCACAACTCTTTTCCTTCAATAAACATACTCGCGCCAGCGATGAGAGCGTTGATCGCGTCATCATCCATATTCTGTAGGCTTTCGAGTAGCTCGTCCCCTTCGTCGTTTTTTCGCTCTTTGATATGCATGTACTGAGCAAGCTTAGGACGTAACTCAGGGTACTTTTCTGCATAACGTGCTGCGTAGGTACCACCACCTGGGTGGATTAAACCGCTACGCGAAAACCAACGTGGTGTAAGTTGCGTCCCCTTACATATGGCACGTGTAAAGACTAAAGGTTCAGTAATTAAAGGACTTAATGGTAATTTTCCGCGACACGTGTTCGCTAAACGGTACAGTTGCTGAATGTCTTTCAGCGGATAATCTGCCGTTTGAGGCAACATCGAATCCGGCGACAGTAACTTGGTCGGATAGTTAGACTGCAGTATGCGTATATCATACGATTTAAGAGCCACTTCGTAATTAAATAGCTCTGTAAACGTATCTATTCGTTCTGGTAATGAATCTGCAAATGCGGGTGCCGAAAAAATTGGCAGCATTAAGGCAGAACGTAGCAAAAACTGTTTAATCAAACTGTTACCGTTACTAATTATATTAGCCAGAACTATACATCAATAAACAAGCAAATGACATTAGACGGCTTAAGGATTTGCAGTACTATAACATTGAAAGCGCACAAAAAAAGGCCAGCGAATGCTGGCCTTGATTAGTTTTAAAGCAAATTATATTAAAGTGCTTTGAAAATTGCCTCGACGCTTTCTTTCGCATCACCGAACAGCATTGAGGTGTTTTCTTTAAAGAACAGTGGGTTCTGTACACCTGCGTAACCCGTATTCATTGAACGCTTGAATACGACTACGTTTTGCGCGTTCCAAACTTCTAGTACAGGCATGCCTGCAATTGGGCTGTTTGGATCTTCAAGAGCTGCTGGGTTAACCGTGTCGTTTGCACCGATGACAAGAACCGTATCTGTTTCTGGGAAGTCATCGTTGATTTCGTCCATTTCTAGCACGATATCGTAAGGCACTTTTGCTTCCGCTAGCAGTACATTCATGTGGCCAGGTAGACGGCCCGCTACTGGGTGAATACCGAAGCGAACTTCAATACCTTGTGCGCGTAGCTTCTCAGTAATCTCATGCACTGGGTATTGCGCTTGAGCTACTGCCATGCCGTATCCCGGAGTGATGATCACTGATTTTGAGTTCTTCAGCATTTCTGCTACTTCTTCTGCTGAAGTTTCGCGATGCTCGCCCTGCTCTTCATCACTTGAAATCACAACTTCTTGACCGAAGCCGCCAGCGATAACGCTGATGAACGAGCGGTTCATTGCTTTACACATGATGTAAGAAAGGATCGCACCAGAAGAACCTACCAATGCACCTGTCACGATCAATAGGTCGTTTGCAAGCATGAAACCTGCTGCCGCTGCTGCCCAACCTGAGTATGAGTTCAGCATTGAAACTACAACTGGCATATCTGCACCACCGATAGACGCTACCAAGTGGTAACCGAATGCAAAAGCAATCAGCGTCATTACGATCAGTGCGAACATGCTGCCGTCCGCTTTTACGAAGTAAATCATAAGAAGCGTAGAAACGACGATCGCCGCAAGGTTCATTTTGTGTTTGTGAGGCAAGTTAAGTGGCGAAGAAGAGATCGTGCCACGTAGCTTACCGAAAGCAACAACTGAACCAGTGAAGGTTACCGCACCGATGAACACACCAAGGAAGACTTCCACTAGGTGAATTACGTGTTCAGCGTGCATACCAGCTAGGTCAGTTGAAACTGGTGCTGGTGGCTCTAGGTAACTGTTGTAACCTACCAATACCGCTGCCATACCTACAAAGCTGTGTAGGATCGCAACCAGTTCAGGCATTTGAGTCATTTCTACTTTCTTCGCGTAGTGGATACCGATGCTACCACCGATGACCATCGCGATGATGACCCAAACAAAACCTTCCGCATTCGGGCTAAAGATTGTCGCAATAAGCGCAATCGCCATACCCGCAATACCGTAGTAGTTACCGTTTCTTGCCGATTCTTGTTTAGAAAGTCCCGCGAGACTTAAGATGAAAAATAGCGCAGCAATGATGTATGCCGCTTGTACTAATCCTGCAGACATTGGTCACTCCTATTATTTATCTTTGCGGAACATTTCGAGCATACGTTTGGTTACGGTAAAGCCACCAAAGATGTTAATGCTCGCAATGAGTACAGCAATGAATGATAGGAAGGTAACGACACCATTACCCTGACCAATTTGCAGCAGTGCACCTACTACGATGATGCCTGAAATCGCGTTGGTTACAGACATAAGCGGTGTGTGCAGTGCATGCGTTACGTTCCAAACTACGTAGTAACCTACTACACACGCCAGTACGAATACGGTGAAATGAGATAGGAATGCAGCCGGAGCAACAGAGGCAACCCAAGCAAAGGCACCTAAACCGACTGCTAAAGCACCGAATTTCTTCAGTGGTGACGTAGGTTCTTCAACTTTAGGTTGAGGTTTAACTGGTTCTTGCGGTTTGGCTTGCGGCTGTGCTGAAACCTGAATTGGTGGCGCAGGCCATGTCACTTCGCCTTCTTTTACTACTGTTACGCCACGAAGCACAACGTCTTCGAAGTCGATATTGATGTTGCCATCTTTCTCTTTGCAAAGCAGTTTCAGAAGGTTTACAAGGTTGGTTGCGTAAAGCTGAGAAGATTGCGTTGGCAGACGACCTACCATGTCAGTGTAACCAACGATTTTCACGCCGTTAGCCGTGGTAATAACTTGATCTTTTACTGTGTATTCGCAGTTACCACCGTTTGCAGCAGCAAGGTCAACGATCACGCTGCCTGCTTTCATGGTATCAACCATTTCTTTGGTGATAAGCGTTGGCGCTGGTCTGCCAGGAATCAGTGCGGTTGTAATGATGATATCAACATCTTTCGCTTGCTCAGCGTATAGCTCAGCCGCTTTCTTGTTGAATTCATCCGACATTTCTTTTGCGTAGCCGTCACCTGAACCAGAGTCTTCTTTGAAGTCTACCGTTAGGAACTCTGCGCCCATCGATTCAACTTGTTCTTTTACTTCAGGACGAACGTCAAAAGAACGAACGATAGCACCAAGGCTACCTGCTGCACCGATAGCAGCAAGACCTGCTACACCTGCACCTGCAACTAATACTTTCGCAGGCGGTACTTTACCAGCAGCGGTGATTTGACCAGTGAAGAATCGACCGAATTCATGAGCGGCTTCAACCACTGCACGGTAACCGGCAATGTTCGCCATAGAAGAGAGTGCGTCTAATGCTTGAGCACGAGAAATACGAGGAACCGCATCCATTGCGAGAACGTTGATGTTCTTGCTAGAGAGTTGTTCCATTAACTCTGCATTTTGAGCAGGCCAGATGAAGCTAACCAATGTTGCGCCATCTTGCAGTAATGCGATTTCGTCGATGCCTTTTTCTTCATCTACGAGTGGCGCATTGACTTTAAGGATTAAGCCTGATGTCCATACTTCTTCACTAGATACAATTTTCGCCCCTGCTGCTTCATAAGCGGCATCATCGAAACTGGCTAGCACCCCCGCTTGTGATTCGATTGCGACATCGAACCCCAACTTAATTAACTGCTCAACCGACTTTGGTGATGCAGCTACTCGCGATTCACCCGCGAGTATTTCTCTAGGTACACCGATTTGCAAAACGCATACTCCTTGTATACATATCAATAAATTAGTCCCAAAACAGAGCGTCGCTCTACTCTAATTCTTTTTTATTTCTATCTGTTTACTACGCAAGATAAATACAAACGAATGATGGTGTTTGGGGTCACCCATTTGCACAGTCACTTCTTGACTAACAGTCCTGTTATTATTCTGTTTTTATCTAACGTCAATCGTGACTTCAAGTGTTTTGTAATAAAAATACTAAATTTCATTACATATAACGCCACGTAATGAATGATTCTCCACTTCGCGCTGAAAAATAACAACGATTTGCATCACTAAGCAGAGGTCTAACCAGAAGCCTGCTAACTGCTTGTTTTACAGATATTTAAGCCTAAAAAAGAAAGAGAGCCATCAGCATATACACTAATGGCTCTCTTTAAGATGATTCGAATCAAGTTGCAGTGATTTCTTAATCGAAGTTAAATCAAACGATATTCAGTCATGTTGCTTCTACTCGTCAACGATATGACAGGTATTCAAACTGCGTACCTTCACTCCCCTTAGGAAACAGTACTTTCCAGCCCAGGTCACTCTCAACGATTAAATTGCCTTTGTTCTCATCGACAACTTCATATAGATGCCCTTTATTGATTACTATCTGTTTAGAGATCTCATGTTCAACATCTACTAACGCGTTAATCATTTTAGGAGGAACGGATTCAATCTCGGCAACTTCTTGTAGAACATCCGGTAGCGCAAAGTTGGTGATATCTATTGTTTCTAATAACCTATACGCAATTACCATGCTCATAGCGGTCTCATCAGCTGTATCTGCACAATCTCCGTTTTTAATTAAATGTTCTCTTATCCTTAGTTTTAGATCGTTGTTGTCCATGCAAGATAAATCATTGATTTTAGCCTGAAGGTTGTCCCACTCTAGTTTGAACGCTGCTGCTTTTTCTGCTTTAGCCTGTTTCGCTAAAACGATGAGCTCATCATAGAGAGCATCAAGCGCTTGCTCCATTGACGCCCAGCCAGATACTGAAATTGCGCGTGCAAACATATTGTCGAGCTTTTGTATTTCGCTCCCTGAACCAAGGCCAATATTGTGCAGCGTCGAGTGTATGTTCAACACTTGACCTTTTACTTCTCGTAGCAAGAGTTTGCGTTGCTGAACTTCTATTTTTAACGGGCGAAGCGTATTAATTGCTCCTTGAAGAGTTTTAAGCTTAGTCATGGCTTAATCCTGTTACTATCGTTTGATGATGTTTTTTTGTTTATGTTTTGGCTTTGTCAGTCCAACCATCGATAGGTTCATTGAATTAGGTTTAGACTAGACTTTAGGGGTAGATAGTCCCTCAAAAAATTGGAGGAATATCATGTTTAAAAAAGCCCCACTGGTTAGTGAGGCAAAGTCGAGAGAGATAAAGTTAAACCAAAATAGCTCTATGCATAAATAAGTTCATTAAAACGGAACAACTAAGCCTACAGTGGTCAAACCGTTACTAAAGTCACCATCGACGGCATACTTAACATATGGTTGGAGGCTCTCAGAACCTGTATATGTTATTTGTGCAGTATGAGACTGCGCATCTTCTGCCCCATAAAAATCTTCAAGTTGCTGATAGTAATCATAATCATACGATAGAGATAAGCTGTTGAGCGCATATTCAACACCAATGTTGTAGGCCAACATTTGTGATTGTTTGTAAACAGTGTCTACAGCGGTTCGTTGGATACCGATATCAGGTACTGTATGCTCACCCGCTGGGAGTTGACCGCCATTGTAAAAGTCTTTGTGGCGATTTGGTGTGATTGGTGGTGGTACTGCTCCGTGACTGCCAATATCATCGCCGTGTACAAGAGCGTAATCGGCTTGATCGTTATTCAGACCATTCCTGTATTGAACGCTACCACTTAGAGTTAATCGATCGGTTAATTTATAATCTTGTGAAACTTCTAGGCGTGCTTCTTCAAATCCGTCGGCACTAACGTAAGCTGCATAAATACCAGTACCCGTATTAAATGTATAACCTGCGCCAATAGCTCCAAAATTACTTTCAGCGACCTCTACATCAACGTAAATTTGGTCAGTTAAATTGAGTGAGGAATAGATACCAGCATTATTATTATCGTCGATATAAGCCTCTACTGAGCCCTCTAACTTTTCTGCTAAAACTGGGGTTGAAATTACTGTTAGCAACGCAACAGAAGTAATGTTTTTTCTCATTTGATCATCTCCGGCAACACGTAAATGCCACCTTCCTTTTAGTGCACATTTTCTTTTGAACTACCGATTTGACTGGTCATATCGGGCAGTGGGATTACACACAAACAGAGATTTCACAAAGTCAGTAACAAGTAACTTTAATGTCATTACAAAGTAATAAACTTTGAAACAATTTGACTCAATAATAGGGCTAGTGTTAAGCATTATCGACACGAAAAATACATAAATAATATTTCTATTTCGATGTGCTTTTTCATTGAAATTAATAAGCAACTCTACTTTTTAAAAGTAATGAGTAAAATGAAAAATCAGCTCATAAATTAATTATATTTACGCTTCTCCTGTCTAGCGTAGCACTTAACGATAGATGTTTATTTGCAATATGTTGAGTATTTAATTGCGAATAAAAAAAGCCACTAACAAAAGTTAATGGCTTTATGACGATTGAAAATAAGGTCGAAGAACTAATCGAAGATCTTTTCACCCATTTGGTCGATAAACATCTGCGATTTTTTTAGCATCAGTTCGTTGGCGTCTTGCTCCGAACCTAGCAAATCTGAACGGATAAAACGGTGTGATTTCACTTCTCCGTCGAAATCTTTTTCGATACGCCCTGCGATGCGGTACTGGCCACCTTCTGAAAGGCTTTCTTGGTAAATTAAGTAGCCTTTGTATTCTACTGGTTCAACGGTTTTTACTTCGGCAGCTTTGTCACTGCCACCAAACAAGCGCGAAAAGAATCCCACGGTTCCTCCTTGGGTATGCCCACTCTCTTATAGGTCATTTCCTATACAGTGGTGAGCATCAATTACTTTATGTTGACGTTGAGGATCGGTTTCTCAAACCAATCCAGTTCTTTGTCTTCATCATAACTGGTATGCGACAAAATTACAGGCACATCATTGTTACGATTTTTGCGTCTGTCTTCCTGAATCATCACTGCTGCGTTCTCAACCGCCACATCGACACTTTGTTTGAATTGAGCCAGTTTACGCTCTGGAAGTGCAGACAAAAAATCGATGTCATGACGAATGTATACCGGCTTTAGTTGAATGAGCGCTAAACATGCAATATCCGCCAATTGTTCATTGTCGAACTGCTCTACGTACTGCTCTGAGGCAAGTACCTGCCCAACCAGTGTTTCCATGTAATTGTGTACGTCTGAACTGATCTGCATCGATTTTTCTCCTTTGTTCAACACTTTGAAAGTATAGCAGTCGGGACTAACGTGCAACTCGTTGATTGCTCTTAATTTAATCAACCTCTCTCTTTTTGTAAGCGTTCGCTGTAAAACACTTGGAAAATTCCCAAATACACGTATTCTTGTTAGTTTTGAAAGTTACAGAATTTATACTGTTTGCACACGGTATTAATTGAATGCTTAACGTAACTCACTAGATATATTCAACTATTTTCAGGTAATTTGCAGTAGATGGTTTCATCTTTAATGACCTCCCCAGGCTTTCGATTCCTATTCCCAATCTTGTTGTTGGGTGTAGTCAGTTTGGGTATGGATAGCATCATTCAGATGACGCAATCTAACTGGGGAATTGCTGCGAATTTGCCGTACATTTTGCTCGGCTGTGCGTTGTTGATGTGTTATTCGTTCAAGCAAGGTCGAGAGTCTATGGTTTGTATCGCCATGCTCTTTGCCTACTTTGTGATTCAACATCGCCTTCAAGTCCCTCTTCAAACCGGAACTGCGCTTTTAGAGCTCACTATATTAGCGAGCTTGTTACCCGTTTCATTTCTCGCGGTGTTCATCTTCAATAAAGAAGGTTTTGATTCAAGAGCGACGTTGACTTACGTGTTCATGCTGATCATGTTCGTATTTTGGTCCTACGTGACTTTGACGTATTACGTCGAAGGTGGGTTTGACGAATGGACTAACGGTATTTTGTTTATCGTGCCGACTCTCTCTAAGTTACCACTCGTCTTGGTGTTGTATTGCATTGGCATCGTATGTTTTCTGGGTATCTTGGTCTTAAAGAAAAACAAGATCATTCACGCCATGACCTACTCTGCTATGGTGCTAGCATCAGCAACGTTTATCTTTTTTGACGTTCAGTATATTTCGAGCACGATGTTTACGCTGACAGGCCTTTTGATCATCATCTACTCTACTTCGGCTAGTCATCAATTGGCTTTTACCGACAGCTTGACTCTGATTCCAAGCCGCCGTGCACTGGATCTTGAGCTTAAACACATGGGACGTAAATTTACTATTGCGATGCTAGACGTTGACCACTTTAAAAAGTTCAACGATACCTATGGTCATGACACAGGCGATGACGTGTTAAAGATGGTTGCATCACGCCTAATGAAGACACAAGGTGGAGCGAAAGTTTACCGCTTTGGTGGCGAGGAGTTCACCATTGTATTCAAAGGCAAATATACGGAAGACTGTGAAGCGCATTTAGAAGAAGTTCGTGAATTGATAGCGCAATATGAAATGATTCTTCGTGACCAAGACACGCGCCCTGACGACAACAAGCAAGGTCGTAAAAAACGCGGTAGTGCAGATTCGAAGAAGAAAACGGTGTCAGTTACGGCGAGCTTTGGTGTTGCAGACAGTCGCAGCGCACGTAACCCTGCTGATGTTATTAAGCTTGCGGATGAAGCTTTGTATAAAGCCAAAAAAGCGGGCAGAAACTGTGTGAAGTACTGCCACGCTTAACGCTTATCAAAACTACTCTTGATTAAAGAACAACACTAGACTGCCACCTTTTAGTGCGCTGCCATAGTTAATAGTCAGCCCCAGACCGACATTGTCAATCCAATCTGACTTAAATGGTGGCGTCATCAGCCAGCCTACACTCGCTTCATAATAATGCGACGTGTTCATCGGTTTGCTTGTGTCTCCACCTACATCAACTCGGTTAAAGCTGGTATAAACGGACTGTACGGTTCGGCCTACCTTGGTAAAGTCATAGAATAACTTTACACCGTTGACCCAATACCAGCCTTCTGGGTTGCCGACATCCCCGTTATTGCCTTCTCCCCATCCTTTGCCGTAGAAATAATGTGGAGACGACCAAACATACCATTTACCCCAATGCTCGTTTTCTAAATACTTCAGCTCGGCGTTCACTTCGCCAACAATAGCCCACGCATCCGTATTCAGGAATACGCCATCTAAAAAGGGCCTCAAGTCACTGATAGCATCACTTCGGTAGTCATACTCGTTGCGATAATACATAAGATGAGCGCCTGCGGCGGTGCTCAACGTGAGATGTTCTGTCAGTTTGTTTTGGCGTTCGAGTTCGGTGTAAGAACCTAGGATAAGCTCTTTGTTTCGATCAGGGGTTTTGTCTTCATTTATATGAACGTCTTGATCGATTCCCAATGCATACAAGCGCCCTTTTAAATTGTACTTTGTTGGGGATTGCTCGTCGTCAGTGAGAGAGAGATGATAAGGAAGTGTGGAAATAGCAACTTGTTTCCTTAAGTCAACGGAGTCTTGCGTTCCTATGTCTTCGTTGTCGATGTCGAGGTACTTATTAGGGTCAAAGTCGTGAAAGCCAAGGGTGAACACATCACTGTCTGATAGCACGATGCCGATGGCAAAGTTACGCTCAAACTCTTTTTGCAAGGTTTGTTGAACCGGACTAGCGTGAGTTGCCATTGAAATAAGTGACAATGTCACTAAAGCGTATTTCATCTTATCCTTTTGATTTAGCTTGCATTTACCACCGTGTACGTGTTTCTTCCAAGCGATTTGGACGTATATAGCGCCCTATCTGCTGTCGCGTACAATTCGGCGACATTATCCTTACCTGTTGGTTGAAATGCAAACACCCCTTGTGACACTGTCACTCTATTTGCAACGCTTGAATACGCATGAGGGTAATCAAGAAAGTACATCGCTTCTTGTACACGCTCAGCTTCTTTTTCTGCGGTCTGCGCATCTGTGCTATTAAGCAAGATGACAAACTCTTCCCCTCCATAACGCCCCACATATTCACCAGAACGACAGAAGGTTGCTTTTAACTGATTCGCGATGGCTTGTAGACAGCGATCCCCCTCTATGTGGCCGTAGTTATCGTTAAACGGCTTAAAGAAGTCGACATCAAGAAGAATTAACGCCATCGGCATGTGGTGACGACCGTGCCATGCAATCATGGTTTCGAGCTTCTGATCAATATAACGACGGTTGTAGAGTTTGGTTAGGCCATCTTCATTGGCTTGTTGTTGCAAACGTGAATTCATCTCTTCGAGCTGTGCGGTGGCTTGCTTTAACTCACGACGCATGTGCGCAATTCGCTGCATTGCCATTAACTTAGAGTTTAGAACAAGCTTATCAACAGGCTTAATCAAATAGTCATCACCGCCCGCTTCGATTGCTTTCGCGATCATTTCTGGCTCTTCGTGACTGCTTAAGAAGATGATTGGGATCCAGTCTGGAAAGGTTTCTCTGATATGAAGTGAGACTTCGAAGCCGTTCATGTCCGGCATCGCAATATCCAGCAGCACGAGTTCAGGGTCGAAACTCTCATAGGTATTGAGGGCTTCCATCCCGCTGCCAACGGCTTTAACAATGTGACCTTGTTGTTTTAATCGGATTGCCAACTGCATTCGATCTAGCTGAACGTCATCAACTAAGAGAATGCGCATCGATGTCCCTGTCGGTTGCATAGCGCGTTCCATTCTTTTTATCAGTCTTTATTAAACATATATCATACACGCGAGGTTGTTGCATTACGCGACAAATTTAGTGCTATATTTTTTTGTTGAACGGTCACGTAATCAAATAGTTCTTATGGTAGCTATTTGACGCATTTGGTATTAATATTCCCGCCTTTTGTAACTAGAGACACTTTAATCTGGTTACATTACGCACTACAAATTACGTGCGCTCTTATGTACTAACAGGACTCATGATGTCAGAAGCAACTAACAACGAAAGCAAAAAAATCGATCTAGAAGCTATTTCTCCAGAACTACGTAAAGTTATCGAATTCGATGAAGTTCCAGAGCAAATGTTCGAGATGGTTACCTCTATCCATGAAGTGTCTGAAGAAGCTGTTCGTGCATCTTGGGATGAAATGCCAGGAAGTGCACAAAACATTCTAGACAACTTCGAGCAGTTCCACGCTCTAGTTTCTGTTGGCCAAGCTTTTGCTGGTCTGAATGTAATGGAAGAATTCCCGACTCTTAACCTGCCAGAAAACATGACAGATGAAGATAAAGAAGACTACCGTGCTCAACTGCTAGACAATGTTCTACACAACTGTGTAAAAGACATGGTTAAGCAACTTAAGAAAGCACGTCGTGACCCTCTTCTTAAGCGTGAATTCAAAGAAGTTTTCGCGAAGTAATTCCGACACTTTCTTTAATAATAAAGGCCGCACCCTGCGGCCTTTTGTGTATCTACGGTTTAGAAAACTTAGTGGTGCGCCAAAGCAATATCGCGTTGCGTGACACTTACGCCTTTAATTTGAGCATAAACCTCATCACCGACTTTCAAATTCAAGTCATCCAATGCCCACGGTGTTATCGTCGCCCATAAGTGACAATCTTCATCAAGCTTTAACGATACAGTGATACTTTGCTTATCTTCACCAGTTGAGTGCTCTTCTATTGATGCCACCGTTGCTGGTAGTACGTTTCGAATCGATGTTGATATTGGCTTTTCTAACGCGATGGAAACGTCGTTTGCACGCACTTGCAGTCGGATTGGCGTATCTGGCTCCCCATCCACTTTTTGAACCCACAGGCAAGCGCTTGGGGCGAGTTTCACGCACGTTAACGCATATCTATCGTGATGTGTCGCGATCTTGCCTTCAAACAAACTACTGTGGTCTGAGAATGACTGCCAAGGGCGCATAGCATGAGAAGCCCATACCTCTTCTAATTTACCCGACGTCATGATTCTGCCTTTATCGAGAATCGACAGGTGCTGCGCTAAACGCAGGATCTCTTGCAGGCTATGGGTAACATAAACGATAGGAATATTGACCTGTTCAGACAACTCTTCCAAAAATGGCATGACTTCACGCTTACGTGGCATATCCAACGACGCTAACGGCTCATCCATCAATAATAGATTTGGCTTTGATAGCAAGGCTCGAGCTATAGCGACACGCTGCTTCTCACCGCCGGATAACGAGATTGGAAAGCGCTTTAACAGAGGCTTAATCGCGAGAAGCTCTGTCACTTTATCGAAGTAATCATCGTCTTTTTCGGCTACGCCGTAGAGCAAGTTACCTTTCACAGAGTAATGTGGGAACAAACGCGAGTCTTGAAATACATAACCGATTTTGCGTTTGTGCGTGGGTAAATTAATTCCGGTATCACTATCGAAAAGGACATGTTCACCAATCGAGACTTGACCTTGCTTTGGCGTCACCAACCCGCTGACAACGTTGATTAGTGTGGTCTTCCCTGCACCTGAACGGCCAAATAACGCGCTTATTCCGTTACCCGGTAACGATAAGTCGATGTCAAAATTAGTTTCACCAAGTGATTGTTTAAATTGAATTTTAATGCTCATCGCTTAGCTCCCAGACGTGAAGCTGCTTTGCGATTTAACCATTCTGAAATCATTAACGTCGACAGAGCCAAAACAATAGAAATGATGCATAAGCGCGCGGCTTCCATCTCTGCTCCAGGTGTTTCTATGAAGTTGTACATCGCTAAAGGAATGGTTTGTGTCTCTCCGGGAATGTTTGAGACAAAACTGATCGTTGCCCCAAACTCTCCTAAGCTGCGAGCAAAAGACAGCATGGTGCCAGTAATGATGCCGGGTATCGTTAAAGGTAGCGTAATAGTTAGGAAGACTTTTAAAGGTGACGCGCCTAAAGTCGACGCAGCGTGTTCGAGTTTAGGATCGACATTATCTAAGCTAAGACGAACGGAACGCACCATTAGAGGCAATGCAACAACGATACAAGCGATAACTGCACCCTTCCAGTTGAAGCTGAACACCAAACCAAAGTGTTCAAAAAGCCAGTTACCCAAAACGCCTTGGCGACCTAGTGAGATCAGCAGTAGGTAGCCGATCACTACTGGCGGTAAAACCAAGGGCAAATGAATAAGGCTGTCGAGAATGGATTTGCCGATAAACTCTTTTCGTGAAAGCAACCAAGCCAGAGCGACGCCCAATGGAATAAGCCAAACGACGGCATACGCGCCAACTTTTAGGCTTAACATTAAGGCTTGGTATTCAAGTTCTGTCACTCTGTGCCCTTTTTATTGAAAACCGTACTGCGCAAACACTTGTTTGGCATCGTCAGATTTCAAATATTCGAAGAATTGTTCTGATTGCGTCGAGTCTTTAACGATAGCCGCTGGATAGACGATATCAGCGTGGGTGTTATTGGCAAATTCACCGACCACTTTTACTTTATCTGTTAAAAGCGCATCCGTTTTGTAAACCACACCAAGTGGCGCTTCACCGCGTTCAACTAATGCTAAGGCGAGTCGAACATTTTTCGCTGGCGCTACTTGTCGCTCAAGCTGTTTCCAAACCCCAAGGTTAGTAAGAGATTCTCGCGCATACATGCCCGCAGGAACCGAGACTGGGTTACCTAGCGCAAGGCGATTGCCCTCTAAAGCTTGCCCCCATGCATTGGCGTCTGAAAAATTAAATGAAGTGACGGTTGAAGCTTTAGGTGCGATAAGAACAAGACTATTACGAACCAGCTCGGTGACATTGTCACTCTTTACCGCTTTTGATTTTACCAAGTAGTTCATCCACTTAGTGTTTGCAGAGATAAACACATCAGCTGGTGCGCCGTTTAGAATTTGGCGAGCGATGGATGAAGACCCGCCGTATACTGGTGTGACTTTCACGTCGTATTGTTGTTCAAATTTTTGTGCGATATCGTCAATCGCATTGGTCATTGACGAAGCCGCGTAGACTTTTAAATCGCTCGTTGCGTTTGCTGCTGATGAAACGCTCAGTATTGCCGCTAGGCAAGCATGAATCTTCCATGCTTTCATAAAAACACTCCGGTGCTAGACAGGCAGAAAAAGATATTGTGGAACAACGTGCCCACTTTTATTTATGCTTCAAACAGTTAAAAACTGGATTTATTTGAACAGAAAGTCAAGATTCATATGTTGTTCTATCGCATCCGCAATGCGATTAATGCCTTGTTCTTTTAACTCTTCAAAGTCTTGTTGTTTGATTTGAGTACCGTTTACCCACTCAGACACCAAGCTAAGCACATCTGCTTCATCGAAGAACCCGTGTAGGTAGGTTCCAATAATTTGACCACATTCACTCAGCGCTCCTTCTGCCTCCCCAGAATTTAACTTAAGAGGTTGTGCGCCCTGTACTTCACTTCTCCCGACATGGATTTCATAACCCTTCACTTTGGCTGTTTTGCCGTTTAGGAATAAATCTGCTTGTGAATGAGTAAGCTGTTTACTGTCGGTTAGAGTTGTCGTGATGTCTAACAAACCAAGACCTTCACTACGACCAGGCTGGCCTTCTACACCATTTGGATCATCAATTACGTTGCCAAGCATCTGGTAGCCACCACAGATGCCAATGACTTTACCACCCAGACGGATGTGGCGTTGAATGTCTTTATCCCAACCTTGGCTACGTAGATAATCCAAATCGTCTCGGACTGACTTAGTGCCCGGTAGGATCACGAGGTCGGCTTTATCGATCTTTTCGCCTTTACCGACGTAGCGAAGATTAATGTCTGGGTTTAGGCGCAACACATCAAAATCGGTATGATTACTAATGCGCGTTAATACTGGTACCACAACATTGAGTTTCACTTGTGAAGACAGCTCTTGTTGTGCCGTAATGGCATCTTCCGCTTCGAGGTTTAATCCGTGAAGATACGGCAATACACCGAGCACAGGTTTGCCCGTTTTCTCTTCTAGCCAATCAAGACCAGATTCAAGCAAGCTGATGTCGCCACGGAAGCGGTTAATAACGAAGCCTTTAACGCGAGCTTGTTCAGATTCGGATAGTAACGCCAGCGTTCCATACAGGTGGGCAAACACACCACCACGGTCGATATCCGCAATAATAATGACCGGAACGTCGGCTTCTTCCGCAAAGCCCATGTTTGCGATGTCATTTTCTCTTAAGTTGATTTCTGCAGGGCTACCAGCACCTTCAATCATCACGGATTCGAATTCATCTGTTAGCTTTGCGAATGAGTCCAGCACCGTTCCCATTGCCACTTTCTTGTAATCATGAAAGCCGACAGCGTCCATATTCGACAACGCTTTGCCTTGTAAGATGATCTGAGCACCGGTATCACTGTTAGGTTTAATCAGCACAGGATTCATGTGAACCGTAGGCTCAACGTTGCAAGCTTGTGCCTGAACCGCTTGAGCACGCCCAATCTCTCCGCCATCTTTGGTTACTGCACTGTTTAACGCCATATTCTGTGGCTTGAATGGGGCAACCTTTATCCCTTTGCGGGCTAATACCCGGCATAAACCTGCCACAAGGACGCTTTTTCCGGCATCTGAAGTTGTGCCTTGAACCATTAATGAAGGGATTGGTGATTTCATGAACGTTTAATAAGAGAAAAAAAGAAGGTGAACAATCATAACGTTATCTCAGCATAGGACTCAAGAAAATGAATCGAATATGAATGTTCGAATCAGTAATGGTTCAAATAAGGTTTGTTTTAATAGCACCATCAAAAACGAACACCTATATAGAGAAACCAAATTATGAAAAACACTGTTATCGCTACTATCGCTGCACTTGCTATCGCTCCAACTGTTGCAATGGCTAAAGACCACAACCATGGCCAATCAAGCATTCAATTTAATGGCCCTGTTACCGTTGAGAAAGTCGATGCATTGATTAAAGACTCAAGCATGTTCACTGAGAAAGACGTGGTTGTAGAAGGCAACCTACTTCGTCA
Source organism: Vibrio sp. K4 (assembly GCF_051122595.1). Taxonomy (NCBI): domain Bacteria; kingdom Pseudomonadati; phylum Pseudomonadota; class Gammaproteobacteria; order Vibrionales; family Vibrionaceae; genus Vibrio; species Vibrio sp. K4. Next base: position 1,705,603 of record NZ_CP178578.1, on the reverse strand, counting down.
AACTCGTGCCGACCAATTTATCTTTAGCGACGGCTCTGGTGAAATCATGGTTGAGCTGGACGACGACATCCGCCTAACGACGCCAATTGACCAAACGACAAAAGTACGTCTGTTTGGCGAGTTTGAAGGCGGCAGCAAGCCAGAGATTGAAGTAGAACACCTTGTTGTTATGTAATCTTGCCTTTTCGCTGCTCAATTGAGCTGCACAACATTGAACTGAAAAATCATACGCACTTTGTCCTAGTGCATTAGGTGACGGGAAACGCCTAAAATGATACTTTGTAAATCTTGGTCTGCATTTTGCAGACCTTTTTTTCGTTCGTATTATTTTCTTGCCCGGAGACACCCATGTTAGGTAAAGCTCTAAAGGTTGCTGCCTTTGGTTTGTGCGCTGTTTTGCCGCTATCTGCACATGCAAACAACTTCAACTACAACACGATGGAATTCCGCATGGGTACTAGCCCAGGTACGTTTGGTGGAGAAGTTACAACCTACTTCACCGAAAACACGCACTTTGTAGGCCGTGCCGATAGTGAGTTCAGCGGCGATTGGGACATTGCAGGTGGTATTGGTTTTAATGGTCCTGCTGGTCAGTTCGCGGATATCTTCGGCCAAATGTTGGTCCACAACATTAAAAAAGACAATGGTGATGGCGACGAATGGAAAACCGAAGTTAACATTGGCACACGTATTTGGTTTATGCAGAACGTTGAATTACACGGTCGTATTGGCCAGTTGATCGACAATGATGATTCTAAAACCATCTACAACCTTGGTGCTCGCTTCCATTCAACACAACAGCTGTCGTTGGGTGCAGATTTAAAAGACAATGGCACGTATGGTCAACAGCTTGTTCTTTCTGCGCGTTTTGCTTATTAATACCAATAAGTAATTGATTAAAATTAAAAAAAGCCTCTCGTTTGAGAGGCTTTTTTATTATTACGTTAAGCGCTTAACAGTAAGTTATTTGCCGCTTGGTTTGTTCTGAACGTATTTCTTAGATACATCCACAACGGCTACATCACGGAAGAAGCTACGACCTAACAAAATTGGGTACTTCATGTGACCACGTTCTGTTAACGTAAACTCGGTTTGCTCTTTCAAGTCACCGACTTGGATATAAGCCAGAACGACGGGACGCTTATCTACGTCTTCAGATGAAGATTGACGAATCTTGGCCCAACGCTCAACAGGCAGTTTGAACTCTTTGCTCGCCTTGCCATTGATGTCAATTTTGAACTGAACCCAGTCTTTACCATCACGCTCAAATGGAACCACTTCAGTCGCACTGATCGATGAAGTCGTTGCGCCGGTATCAACGCGACCTTTGAACGTCTGGTTGATAGCTGGAATGTGAACCCACTCTTCAGCGCCCAGAATCAACATACCATCAGGTGTTTTTTGTACCTTAGCTGGTTTTTCTGGCTTTGGTTCTGGTTTCTTCTCAGGCTTCGTTTCCGGTTTTTGCTCGGGCTTCACCTCAGGTTTCGGTTCTACTTCAGGTTTCACATCCGGTGTTTCAACCGGTTGCTCAACGACAGGTGTTTCTGGCTCAACGGGCTCAGTGGTCGTCGGTGTCGACGTACAAGCGATAAGACTGCCGCTCATCATTAGCGGCAGAATCAGTTTCCAGTTCTTCATTAACTCTCCCAATTAACGTTGAGATACTTTTTGGATAGCGTCAGCAACGTAAGGAATATGAGTTTCGGTTAAACCAGCGATGTTGATACGACCATCACCGACACCATAAATGCCATAATCTTCACGCAGTTGCGCCATTTGGTTTTCACTAAAGCCTAGCACAGTAAACATGCCTTTGTGGCTCTCAATGAAATCAAATTGATCTGTATTATGGTTGTTTCTCAATTCGTTACACAAAGTTTGACGAAGGTTTAGCAAGCGTTGCTGCATTTCGTTCAATTCTTGTTTCCAAACGGAAGTAAGATTTACATCTTGAAGGATAGTTTTCACTAATGCTGCACCGTGATCTGGCGGCATAGTGTATGTTGAACGCGCTAATGTAAGCAGTTTGCCTTTCGCATTCGCCACATCTTTTGCATTTTTACCGATTACAATCGCTGCACCAGTACGCTCGCGGTACAGACCAAAGTTCTTCGAACATGAAGTCGTGATCAGCATTTCTTCAACATTGTCGGCCATAAAACGAAGACCTTTTGCATCTTCTTCTAGACCGTCACCAAAACCCTGGTAAGCAATATCTACAAACGGAGTAAAACCGTTTTTTTGCGAAAGCTCGGTAATGGCTTGCCACGCAGAGAAGTCGATGTCTGCACCCGTTGGGTTGTGGCAGCAACCATGCAGAAGAACCACGTCAGAAGGACCTGCTTTAGAAAGGTCTTCTAGCATTTTCGCAGTATCAACTTGCTTGGTTTCTGGAGAGAAGTAATGGTAGAACTTCACTTTAAGCCCAGCAGCTTCCATCACTGGCTTGTGGTTTACGTAGCTTGGGTTTGAAATCCAAACCGTTGTATCTGGTTGTGCAACCTTCATTAGGTCACCCAGCATACGCAACGCACCACTCGCACCAGGCGTTTGAATCGCAGCCACGCGATCTGTTGCTGACGTGCCAGTCAGAAGCAAATCGATCATGCTTTGGTTGAATTCTTCACAGCCGGCAAGGCCAACGTAAGACTTGGTCTTCTGGTTTTCGACAACCACTTCTTGAGCCATTTGAATGGCTTTCATGATTGGCGTTTCACCAGCGCTGTTTTTGTATACGCCAATACCAAGGTCAACCTTGTTTGGACGTTCGTCGCCGCGGTATGCGACGGAAAGAGACAAAATGGGATCTAATACGGGAGTTGGTAGATTAGAAAACATGAAAGTCATAACCCTTTGAAATTCAAGTATCGAACCTCACGGTAACACTTTCGCTAACAATGGCGAAATGATTTTTTACTCATTTCGCCAATTAGAGTACAAAATTCTGGTGACTGCGGAATTTTATGAACTCAATCGGTCACAAAAAGAACGATTCACTCATCGTAATTGATATCGAGTTTGCCATTTTTTCTGAACTCACGAGGGGTCATTGACGACCATGCCTTGAACCGAGTACTAAAGTTTGCCCCAGTTGGATAACCAACTATTTCACCAATATGTTGAATGGACCACTCAGTCGACCTAAGTAAACGGGCTGCGTATTCCATTCGCATACGAGTTAAGTGTGCCATTGGGCTTCGACCAAACTGCTGTTGCGTCAGGCGATGTAAGTGAGGCTCAGAACAAGGATAAAGTGCGGCAAGTTGCTCTACTGTCCAATCTTTATGGAGCTGTCGTTGAACCAAATCGAATACACGACGCAGTTTTAATTGGTTTCTCGAAAGGGCGTCAGAGTGTGGCATGTTTAACATAAGCTCTAGCTGAGCAACGCTATGCGCCCCTACCTCACCACCGTAATCTATGGGCAAATTGATGCTACGCAATAGGGTTTGAATACAGGAATACATCACCTCTGGCGCAGGGGTTAGTTGATAGTCGATATCGTCATTCACCATTTCCCACTCTTTGTATTGGGAAAGAAACACCCATGCGATTTGCCATGTTTCGTCTTCCATCCCAAAGCCATTTTCAATGCCTGCTGGCACGATCACTAACGATCCTGGCTCAAGTTCATAACGACAAGCTCCGCTCTCCAACCAGCCTTTGCCACGAACCGTGTACAGCAACATGTGTTTCTTCTGGTTTTTTCGATAAACCGAAAAGAAATCTCGGCAAGTCGCGATGCCGCATTGGACGATCCCTCTCTCTTCGAGGGCAAGTACTCGAGTGTGGTCGACAAATTCTTGATAGGTCTTATCTGAAATAGCGTAGCGTTCTTGTTTTTCTTCCATGGGACGACAACTCACAAATGCACTCAAAGCAAACGTGTTTTATCAAAGCATCGATAAAGACTGGATAGTTTGACAAAACTTTTGGATGTCTTTGAAAAATACACCGTCAAATCATACGGATAAACTACTCGCATTGTTCTTAGAGGAGAAATGCGATGCTCTTAACACGTCAATACATAGACAAAGCATTTTGGAAAAAACTGATTGCGATCGGTGTACCTGTGTCACTGCAATCCATGCTGTTTTCGTTACTCGGTGCCATCGATATTTTTATGGTGAGTCAGTTAGGTGAATCTGCAACAGCCGCGGTTGGCGTTGGTAACCGAATCTTTTTCTTTAATCTCGCCGTGGTGTTTGGGTTGTGTGGTGCAGTAACGGTTTTAGCCTCCCAATATTATGGCTCTGGAAACCTCTCTGGCATACGCAGAACGTTAGCGCAATCTTGGTTTATTTCGCTGGTAGTGACTTTGCCATTCATTTGGCTGTATGTGGTTTATGACAAAGAGATCGTCTCATTTATGGCGGACGATCCTGAGTATGTTGGTTATGCGAGAGAATACTTAGTCGTCACAGGGTTGAGTTTGATAGGCACAGCAGTTGTCGTTCCCATTGAGTCGGTGTTGAGATCCGTCGGTGAGGCAAAGATGCCGACTTACGTCAGTATTGCCGCTATCATCGTGAACGTTTTCCTTAATGCGGTTTTGATCTTTGGCTTATTCGGTTTTCCACAATGGGGCGTATTTGGCGCAGCTGTTGGGACTTTTATCTCACGCTTTTTCCAAACTGCGGTTCTGGTTTACTTCTTTTGCCGTCGGTATTCACATCTGCTCCCTACTCTTTCAGATTGGCGTGAGGGCACAATAAAGAAGTATCGAAACAAATATTTCAAAGTCTCGATGCCAATGTTAATCCACGATGCGTTGTGGACTGGCGGATTGATAGTCTACAGCATCATTTACGGCCAATTGGGCGTAACCGAACTGGCGATTATCTCGTTCTTATCTCCAATTGAAGGCGTATTGATTTCAACCTTTATGGGATTCGCTGTTGCCGCTTCTGTACTGCTTGGGAATGACATTGGTGCACAACAATATGACCGTGTAGAGAAAACCGCTTGGTGGTATGTACTAACGAGCGCGGTATTGGCAACCATTTTGTTCTTTGCCGTATGGATTTGCTCGCCTTTGATTTTGAATTTGTTAGAGATGAGCCCGCTCACAGACAAACAAATGGCGTTGAATGTATGTTTGGTGCTCGCATTAGGCATGATACTGCGCGTGTTTAATATGGTTGGTATTGGAGGCGTATTAAAGAGTGGCGCTGATATTCGCTATAGCATTTTCATCGACACGTTTGGTCAATGGGCGATTGGTATTCCGCTTACCTACTACACTGGGATGGTGTTAGGTTTACCACTGCATTGGGTGTTGATGTCCCTACTGGTCGAAGAATTAGTAAAAGGTATTCTAACGACTCACCGAATTCAGTCTAAGCGATGGATTAATAACATGGTTGATGATGACTCTAGTGTGACAGCGTAACTATAACGTTGTGCTATAGTTGTTGAGTCAAGCCTCACACCGAACGATTTCATCAACCAAAGCTTTAAAAGAACTCACACCAAAAGGGCACATTCGAAATATCCGAATGTGCCCTTTTTATATTGGCTTTTCTTGAGTTGGAACGCTTAAAGCTCAGTGAATCGATGGATAATTTGATTCGAGCTGCCTCGCCATTCTAGATTGAGGTCTCGTTTATCTTGCTCGTATTTGCCATCGATTAATGTGTCGATGTATTGCGTCACTTCACGCTGCGCATCGTCTAACTCTTCAAGCGTGTAACCTGTCCAAACCCAAATATCTTTGCCTGGACACTCTTCTCTAACGCGTTTAACAAGCTTAAGAATGTGCGGCACGTTCGCTGGATGCAAAGGATCACCACCAGACAGAGATAAACCACGGCGTTTGATGCGTGTGTCGTTTAGATCTGCAATGATTTTGTCTTCTGCTTCTTGCGTGAAAAACACACCAGAATCCAAGCGTTGCGTCGACTGGTTATAACAGCCGCGGCACTGGTGTACACAGCCCGACACAAACAGCGTGCAGCGTGTACCTGGTCCGTTAACAACGTCAATTGGATAGTATTGGTGATAGTTCATAATCGTGCCTTGTTTTGCTGGCTAGAAAAGAAAATCAACCCACGACAGGTTGATTTTCATTATTGGGTTTGAGCTTAAGTAAACCTTACAGGTGTTTAACTCGACGCTTCACTTCTTCTTGCTTACCGAAGTTAAACGGACGTGCATCTGGGCTGCCTAGGTAGCCACAAACACGACGTGTTACTGACACTTTGGTTGAATCATGGTTGCCACAGCTTGGGCAAGTGAAGCCTTTACTTGTACAGTCAAACTCACCGTTGTAGCCGCACTCGTAACACTCATCAATTGGAGTGTTTGTACCGTAGTAAGGTACGCGGGTGTAACTGTAGTCCCATACGTTTTCTAGTGCTTCGACGTTACGTTGCATGTTCGGGAACTCGCCGTAACAGATAAAGCCACCGCTTGAGATTTCTGGGTAAGGCATCTCAAAGTCGATCTTGTCGTATGGGTTCACCTTCTTCTCAACATCTAGGTGGAAGCTGTTGGTGTAGTAACCTTTGTCTGTTACGCCTTCAATGACGCCGAACTCTTTCGCGTCGATACGGCAGAAACGGCTACATAGGTTTTCACTCGGCGTTGCGTATAGGCTGAAACCGTAACCGGTATCTTCCGCCCAACCGTTTACTGTGTCTTTCAGGTGCTTGATGATCGTTACTGCTTTTTCACGCAGCACGGCGTCATCGTAAACGTGCGCTTCTGTACCGAATAGCGCGTTGATTGTCTCGTGTACACCGATGTAACCAAGAGAAATAGACGCACGACCGTTCTTGAAGATATCTGCGATTGAGTCATCTGCTTTCAAGCGAACACCACATGCACCTTCCATGTAAAGGATTGGTGCAACGCGTGCTTTCACGTTTTCTAGACGAGTGATACGTGTTTCTAGCGCTTTACGAGCAAGACGTAGACGATCGTTTAGAAGCTCGTAGAATTTCTCTTCACTGCCGTTTGCACGAATAGCGATACGAGGAAGGTTCAAGCTTACTACGCCTAGGTTGTTACGACCTTCGTGAATCAGCTCGCCGTTTTCTTCGTACGTACCAAGGAAGCTACGACAGCCCATAGGTGTTTTGAATGAACCCGTTACTTCCACTACTTTGTCGTAGTTAAGAATGTCTGGGTACATACGCTTAGACGCACACTCAAGCGCAAGTTGCTTGATGTCGTAGTTTGGATCTTCTGATTTGTGGTTCAGACCATCTTTGATACCGAATACCAGTTTAGGGAATACCGCCGTTTTACGGTTCTTACCTAGACCTGCAATACGGTTCTTCAGAATAGACTTCTGGATAAGGCGTGATGCCCAGCTTGTACCAAGACCAAAACCAAACGTAACGAATGGGGTTTGACCGTTCGCCGTGTGTAGCGTGTTTACTTCGTACTCTAGAGATTGGAACGCGTCGTAACACTCTTTCTCAGTGCGTGCTTTTGCGAACTCTTCTGGCTCAGCAATGTTCCACTCTTTTGCGATCTCTAGGTGTTTCTCGTAGCTTGTGATTACGTACGGTTCTAGAACTTCATCAATACGGTTGATGGTTGTACCGCCGTAAATGTGGCTCGCTACTTGAGCAATGATCTGTGCCGTTACTGCTGTTGCAGTCGAGATTGATTTTGGCGTATCAATCTCAGCGTTACCCATTTTAAAGCCGTGCGTTAGCATGCCTTTAAGATCGATAAGCATACAGTTAAACATTGGGAAGAACGGAGCGTAATCCAAATCGTGGTAGTGAATGTCACCCACTTCGTGTGCTTGAACCACATCGCGTGGAAGGATGTGTGTCTTCGCGTAGTGTTTCGCTACGATACCTGCCAACAAGTCACGTTGAGTCGGGATTACTTTACCGTCTTTGTTCGCGTTCTCGTTGATTAGGTCTAGGTTGCTTTCTTCAATCAGACCTTCGATTTCGCGAGTTAGTGCGCTTTGCTTTTCACGAGCGATGTCGCGATCGTGGCGGTATTCGATGTAAGAACGTGCTAGGGCTTTGTAAGGACCTTGCATGAGTTCATTCTCGACTAAGTCTTGAATCTCATGGATGTGAACTTCATCGTGATCCTGAAGCTGTAACTCAACTGCCAGAGCAACATTTAGTGCATAAATGGCGACATCTTTGTCTTTGTTTTCCGCTGCTGCTTCTACTGCTGCTTGAATACGATCCCTGTTAAACGGAGCTCTTGAGCCGTCACGCTTGATTACGATTGGTTTCACTTTTTCTCCTTACCCCAAAATACTCACAGACTTATCCACAAATACACTATATGGGGTTATTTCTTATTCTTATGACACAATATATTGTGGCGTATTTAACGAGAAGCACCAATTGAAAACATTGATTTTGATCAATAAAAAATGGGTAGCGAACAAGAACAAATCGATCTTATTGGCGTTGATCTCAGTTGCGAAGAAAACTGTGAAAATTGCAAAATTGGAGCGAAATCCACTTGCTTTTTTTCGAGGTCTTATAGGATAAAGGATGGAAAGGAATGCGCTAAATAATAGGAGTGCAACAGACCAAAATGCGATCACTTTTTGTTACGACGATATTACTTTTTAGTTCTCTTTCATTCGCTCAAAATTCCATCAACTTAACCAGTTGGAATATTGAATGGTTATCTATAGATGGTGGAAAAGTTTCGAGAACACCACAAGATTTTGAAAAACTGACCCACTATGTGGATAAAACACAAGCCGACATTCTTGCTTTTCAAGAAGTCGAAAGTGCTGCTGCCATCCAAAAAGCCGTTGGCAATGACTTCACTATTTATCTGTCTGATCGTGCGAACGCTTCTAATCGACATCTTCAGTTCAACGATACCAATCAATACACAGGTTTCGCGGTGCGTAATGGCGTAAACGTATTAGACAAACCAGACTTTTCTATCACACGAGGCAACAGCAAGCTCCGCTTCGCCAGCTACCTTGTTTTGAATCCAAACCAAGACAACGAGACTCACCTACTCTCTGTGCATCTAAAAGCGGGTTGCAGTGGCGCATATCGCAATAACCGCGACTGTCAGATAGTGAAACAACAAGGACAGGCACTAGCTAAGTGGATAAAAGCGCGCGAAGACAACAAACAACAATACGTGGTGCTTGGCGACTTTAACCACAATTTGGGTTATCGAGGAGATTGGTTATGGGAAGTACTATCGGACAATACCGATGCTAAGTTAGTGACCAAAAATACCAAAGCGGAATGTAAAGTGCGCTCTAATCGTAATCCGAATAAAACCCACCAATTCCGCTCGGTGATAGACCACATTATTGTGAGTGGTGATTTAAAGGCGTCGTCTGGTGTTCAAACTGTTTTCAAAACACAAGATGTGCTCGACTACAAACTGAGTGATCATTGCCCGGTATCTACGACGCTCTCTTTTTAGCCACGAACCACTCTTTTAGCGGTGAATGACCCAACCAACATAGCCGCTATAAAGAGCAGAACTTGTACGTTGCCAGTAAAAAGGCTGGCAACTGCAGGACCAGGACACACACCCAATAAGCCCCAACCAATACCAAACAGTGCTGCACCACCAACTAGCTTTTTGTCTATCGTTTTAGAAGTCGGACAGACAATCTCATCACCAAACACAGATTTGCTTCTTGGCTTTATTAATAACAGATAAGCAGGAATGAACACCGCAAGTGCTCCGCCCATGACGAAGGCTAAACTTGGGTCCCACGCGCCAGTAATATCGAGGAAACCGATCACTTTAACCGGATCAGCCATACCGGAAATCACCATACCAATACCAAAAAGCACACCAGAAAATGCAACGATAGAAATTTGCTTAATAGTTTTCATAACGACACTATTCCTCACGAGACTAGCAAGACGGTTAACATGGCTGTTGCCATAAAAGTACACATCGCGACAACAGAACGGACAGAGAAACGCCCCATTCCGCAAATACCATGACCACTTGTACAACCATTACCAATACGTGTACCGGCTCCGACAAGCAAACCAGCAACAACAACCAAACCAAGAGAGCCGCTGTACTCAGTTGGTACGTGTCCGCCAAGGGCATAAACAGCAACCACACCGCCTAATGCCATCGCAATTAAGAACACAATTCGCCAAACGCGATCTGTATTCTCAACAACGCCATTTAATATCCCGCTGATTCCCGCCGTCTTACCAGTGAAGAGCATCAATATTACCGCTGATGCGCCAACCATGACGCCGCCCAAAAGCGACATCCAAGGAACTTCAAACATAACAACCTCGATATAAAGTTTGAATTATTGCTTACAGAAAACTTGGTTAAACGCTTCGATCAGCGGAGCGACTCTTCCATCAGAAATCGAATAAAACACCTGCTGAGACACCTTTCGAGCTTTGATGATGTCGTGTTTTCTCAATACGGTGAGGTGTTGTGAAAAGGCTGATTGGCTTAATGTTGAGCCTTCAAACAGTTCACCGACCCCTTTTTCGCCTTCAATTAGCTTGCACATCACGATTAAGCGCTCCGGATGAGCCATAATTTTAAGTAGCTCACTCGCTTCGGTCGCGCTTTGTAGCATACTGTCGCCCATTCTTATGCCCCTTCATCAATACGTTAAGTTTTATTAGATATTACTAATTAATATTATTAAGTCAATGCTAATGTAGTTAAATTAACATTAGACATAGCTAATTTATTTAAGTAAGGTGTAGGCGTTTTCGATCATTCAGTAGGAGAAATCCATGAGCAAAATCGTGATTATTGGTGGTGTTGCTGGCGGTGCATCTGCAGCAGCTCGCGCTCGTCGTCTTAGTGAAGACGTAGAAATCATTATGTTTGAACGCGGTCCATTTGTGTCATTTGCAAACTGTGGCTTGCCGTACCACATTGGTGGCGATATCCAAGAACGCAGCAAACTGCTTCTTCAAACGCCTGAAAGCTTTTTATCGCGTTTCAATGTTGATGTTCGTGTGATGAACGAAGTGGTTTCAATTAACCGCCAAGATAAAACGGTTACGGTTAAGAACCTACTTGATGGCTCTGAATACCAAGAGAGTTACGACTTTCTTCTACTTAGCCCTGGTGCAGGTCCAGTAGTGCCGCCTATTCCGGGTATTGATAACCCGTTAACGCATTCGCTGCGTAATATTCCAGATATGGATCGCATCATTAAGACGATCGAAACCAACAAAGTTGAACACGCTACGGTCGTTGGCGGTGGTTTTATCGGTTTGGAAATGATGGAAGCCTTCCACCAGCTTGGCGTAAAAACCACATTGGTTGAAATGGCGGATCAAGTGATGACGCCCGTTGACCGAGAAATGGCAGGCTTTGCTCATGCTGAAATTCGTGAGAAAGGCATCGACCTGCGTTTAGGCGTTGCTCTATCTTCTATTGAATATGTTGCAAACCAATCTGTCGCTAACACTGAAGCGGGTGAAGATGACACGCACCAACACCTTCAAGGAAAGCTGACACTGTCTCTAAACAATGGTGATCAGCTGGATACCGATATCCTAATCATGGCGATCGGTGTTCGCCCTGAGACAAAACTCGCACAAGAAGCCGGTCTTCAAATTGGTGCGTTAGGCGGTATCTACACCAACGAGTACATGCAAACCAGCGATCCTTCAATCTATGCTGTTGGTGATGCGGTTGAAGAGAAAGACTTTGTCACTGGCGAACAAACACTTGTTCCGTTGGCAGGTCCGGCAAACCGTCAAGGTCGTATGGCAGCAGACAACATGCTTGGTCGCCAAGAAACTTATCAAGGTACACAAGGTACGGCGATCTGTAAGATCTTTGATTTAGCCGTCGCTTCTACTGGTAAAAACGAGAAGCAGCTTAAACGTGAAAACATCGCTTATGAAAAAGTGTATGTCCACACAGCAAGCCATGCTAGCTACTACCCTGGCGCCGAAACTGTGTCGTTCAAAATGTTGTTTGATCCAGCAACCGGAAAGATTTTAGGAGCACAAGCTGTAGGTAAAGATGGCGTAGATAAACGTATCGACGTAATGGCAGTTGCTCAGCGTGCTGGTATGACGGTAGAACAGCTACAACACCTTGAACTCACTTACGCGCCACCTTATGGATCAGCGAAAGATGTGATTAACCAAGCGGCGTTCGTTGCGAACAACATCATGAAAGGTGACGCAACAGCGATTCATTTTGATGAGATTGACAACTTGTCAGAAAACCAAGTGCTGCTTGATGTTCGTAATCCGGGAGAATTGGAATCTGTAGGCTTCATCGAAGGCGCGATCAATATTCCTGTCGACCAACTTCGCCAACGTATGAATGAACTGCCGAAAGACAAAGAGATCGTGATTTATTGTCAGGTTGGTTTGCGCGGTAACGTCGCCTATCGTCAACTGGTCAACTCAGGGTTCAAAGCGCGTAACCTGCTTGGCGGTTACCGTACTTACAAGTTCGCAAAAGCTTAACCTCTAATTCTGCTTAGTTAGACAAAGGGGCACGTTATGTGCCCCTTTCTACATTTAGGATTCGACTAATTGAATAATCTTGGTCGCTTTTTCGAAGTGATCGAGTTGATGAGTCTGAATCCACCAAGTCGCCGCTTCCATCAGTAACTCAGGGGTGTCATTCTTATTAGCGAAAAAGGCATAAAAGGACACGCCAACATTGTCGCCTTTCTGCTCTATTTTCTTCTTACACACTTGAATGATTTTGTCTCTTAACGCGATGTTCATTGCCTTTCCCTTTCTCTTTGCGATAGCAAAATTAACCCAAAACAAGAATAACTGTATTTATATACAGTTATTCTTGGTAAGGCAAATAAACATAATCATCTAGATGAATATTCTCGCACGAAGACCTAATACCCAAGTGCTGCTTTTGTTCGAAAATGCTGGGTCTTTGATGTACTGAATATCCGGTGTGATTTGAATGTAGTCGTTCAACTGGATGTTGTAGTATAGCTCGGCAGTGAACTGTTCAGAGTCATCCACACCATAGGCTTGCTCTAGGTTATCGTTAACATGGCTCCAATTGACCGCAAAACCTAGGTTGTTGGTTGGTTTACCTAAACCAAAGTAACCAATCCCCACCGTTAGCGAGCGATCATAAAGTGCCACATCACCTTCCGAAAAGCCGCCGCGAACAAATGGCATCAATTGCTCTGTAGCAAAGTAGCTTGCTGAAAAGTTAATACCCTGCCCGCTGTCTTTATTCGTTAGGTTATGTTGCGTGTCGCCATCTAAATGCCAAGCAGTTAGGTGAACATTGTCGGTATAGATTTGGTCTTGTGAGGCCGTCCAACCCAGCTCGAACGTGGTAAACAATTTATGATCATTGAATAAGGTATCGAAGCCATCAAATGGCTCATCTGAACGCCCTTTACCATCTGCGACGCCTGCAACCATATAGAAGTTATCAGTCAGCATGTGACCGACGGCTAAGCCTAGAATCCCATCATCCGGTAGACCAATCGAGCCTCCACCAGTACTGAATGCAAGGTTGGTAAATCCGGTCCAAGGGCTTGCTAATGCATAGGTATCGACGTAGTCAGTAGTATCTAGGAAACCCACCATGAAGGAAGTTTTGCCACCGTTGAGCTTTTGTTTCCAATATAGGTTGGTTAGACGAGCCCCTTGATCACTGTATGCTGGACCAATCATCCCTGCGTAGCCTAATCCACTACCGATAAAGCTAAATTCTTTCGGTGACAAATAGCTATAAGCATGGCGGTGTTCGACTTTCCAAACCAATCCGCCCGTATTGCCTGATTCAAGCCCAACAAGATTCCAACTACCGTAAAAACGAGCAACACCAGCGCTTGCTGTATCTTCACCACCACTTTGAGGTTCTGAGGCCGTTAGACCAAGGAATTGATAGTCCAGACCGAAAGTAACATTGTGTTCCTCAGCTAATGACTCACGCCATGAGCGTTTTTCTCGAGCATTTTCTGCAATAGTATTGTCGACCGTATCAGGGCTACCAAAGTTTGCCGCGTTAACCGATGATGCCATTACAAGTGAAAGAGCGATAAAACTAAGCTTTGGAACAGTTACTTTCATGTCTGGGTTCTCACTAAATTGATTTCTAGAAAGAGATTTTAATGACTCAGAGTTTTAAAAATTGCCATTAAGCGACAGCTCACTGCTTTTATGTATTTTCGATATGTACTCTTATCGATAAGGTCGGATAGAAACCTCATCCATTTGATAGATAGTTTCTACGTTGGCAGCACCATCAGAGTATGAAACGTCTGCTTTGGTCTTTTTCACATGCAGATCGCCTTTCACCCAAATTGGTTCGTAAAGAGACGTCAGTTTCAAACCTTTTGGATAATCAACCAATACAATCTGGTTTGCAGGTGGCGGAGGTGTATGGATACATGCGCCCATGGTTGGAACAAGGAAGAATTTTGTGACAACGTCATTGTTAAATTCTACTGGCGTAACAAAGCCAGGAATTTCATAAGTTTCTTCTGTTAGCGTTGTGTTTGGCATTGATGCCAACATACGACGATGTTCAGTAATTTCGTTGCGCTTTTTGAACAACCACTCAATGTCTAAGTCGTCAGCTTTTAAACTGTCTTCCAGTTCTTTCATGGTTTGCTTTTGTTGCTCATTAAGATTTTGAGAATCGCGATATCTTGCAAGAGAGCCCAGTTCAAAAAGTTGTTGGTCTGTGAGTTTTACAAATGGGTCTTCAATCTGAGGAACATTCACCGGCAGCAATTGCTCCCAGCTTAATTGATCGGCGGATACATTTGATGAAGCCAGCAAAACTAAGCCAGCCAATAGGTACTTCTTCATACGTTCCCTTGAATAGTTCTTTGTCTTTTAGAGAAAAATTTGGGGACAACGTATGCCCCCAAACTGATTGCAGAGTTTACTACAAGGTGTTCTTGTGGATCTTGCCGTCTTTCATAATTACTTTGAATTTATCTTGGTAATCGTTAAGAACTGTGATGTCCTCCAGAGGATTTCCGTCCACCAGCACCACATCAGCATACGCGCCAGACTCTACGACGCCCAATTTACCGTATTTATATGGATTCATACCACCCGACCAACTAAGCACTTCTGCTGCGTTTGATGTACCCATCTTCATGATTTGATAAGGAGTAAATCCGACTTTCTCCATCCAAACCATATTGTCTGCTTGGCGTGTATTGTAAGCCGGACCAAACATATCGCCGCCAGTCACAATCAAAAGATCGTATTTACGCGCCCACTCAAACATCTGTTTTGCGCCTTCGTTTACTTTGGTCGCTTTGGCTTTTTGATCTGGACTAAAGAAGGTGATCTTCTCTGGTTCCGCAAAGGCTTCGAGAGACATTACCGCTTGCGCAGAAAGTGCCACACCCTTCTCTTTCATTCGCTTGATGGTTTCCTCAGAGATTAGGAAGTTATGCTCGATAACTTTCACGCCAGCATCAATGGCGCGATTAACCGAACGGTCATGATAAGCGTGTGCCATGACATAAGTGCCATAATCTTCCGCTACACCCACAATCGCTTCCATTTCTTCTTTGGAGAATTGTGTCATATGGATTGGGTCAAACTCACTTGCGACACCGCCGCCAGCCATGATCTTAATTTGAGTTGCCCCCGAACGTAGGTTCTGACGCGCAGCACGACGAGCCTCTGTTTCACCATCGACGATATAACCAAAGCCGTGGCGTTCAAGATCGTCAACGCGTCCTGGTACATCATTGAAGCTGCCGGTATCTGCGTGACCGCCGGTTTGACTCAAGAAACCGCCCGCTGGGAATAGCCGTGGGCCTTCTAGTAAACCATTGTTGATGGCTTTTGCCATACCAAGAATGTTACAGCCTGCGTCACGAGCTGTGGTAAAACCTTGGTCGAGGTACTGCATCATGGAAACGTGGGCACGAGCCCCCATTGCCATTTGATCGTAATCATCTCGACCTACCAACATACCTTCCTGAATACACATGTGGGAATGCATGTCGATCAAGCCAGGGATCATGGTTAAGCCTTCGCCGTTAATCGTTGTGGTTTGCTTGTCGGTTTTTATCGGTTTAGCCGAAATCTCTTTGATTAAGTTATCGACAACCAATACGTTCTGGTTTTGCAGTAGCTTTTCATCCGTGCCATTGAAAACATCGACGTTGGTAAACAGCGTTGAGGCTGCATTGGCATTGAGGGCGAACGCACAAGATAGCGCAACTAAAGAAAGGTTCTTCTTAGAAATTGTCATTATTACACCTATGTTTTTGGATAGTTGGGGTCCATTTCCTATAACCTCCCTGTTTAAACAGCGGCGTTATGAGGGCGTCTATTTCAGTGATCACCAAAAACAACTGATCAGATAAAAATACATATGAAACAGACGACTTACGTTAAAAACATAGAAGTCATAATGACGACTTTCAAGGTGGTTTAATTGCCTTTACACGACAACATGCGGATATTGTTATAGAAATGTGAGTTGAGACGAAAACCTCCGATTATTCAGAGGTTTTATGTGTAACTCATTATGACAAGGATTGACGGTACGCTTTAGGCGTGAGATTCATCATTCGCTTAAACGCACGGGTGAAATGAGCAGAATCGGAGTAACCTGTTTTGAGCGCAATATGCGTGATACTTAGGTCTCGGTCCGCTAAAAGCTCTAGCGTTTGTTTAAGCACCAAGCCTTCGATCACTTCTCTATACGTCGTATCCTCATTTGCTAGCCGCCTTTGTATGGTGCGAGCATTCATGTCAATCAACTCACCAGCAAACTGGATAGAGATCTTGCCCATAGAGAGATAAGGCGTCAGCGCCCTTGCTAATGCGTCACTGAACTTATCATCCTCACCCCGAAAACTTGTACTTGGCGCCGTCTGAGATGGCGTGAAAGCAATCGGCTGGTTAATCCATTCATTAGGGATTGAGATTGCAGTCACCGGTCTACCAGTAAAGAACTGCGCGCTCTTCATACCCGGCAACAGATTGAAAGGCTCGGCTTCTACATCTTGAATCCCGACTTCTGCCAATCGCCATTGGGAGCCAACAAGCTTTTTGAGCAACTCATTCATAAACATCGCGGAGAACATTTCTGCGTAGCGGAACCATTCTCTTTCTGCGTTCTGTTTTTCTCTCACTAGCCACCACTTCCCACCGCGTGATTGAACAGAAATACTCACGTTATCGGAGATTTGTTTAAGCAGTTGGGATACATCTTCTAGGGCTGCTTTTAGCGAGTGAGTTTGAGTAATTTGGTTTGCAAATCTAGGTACGTAAATGTCGTGACAAAGCGTCCAAGTGAGCAAAGCAAACTTCTCTGGTGATGCGCGTTCACCTAACGTTTGGAAGACGGCTTTTAGCGCGCTCTCGGGAACAAACGCGTCAAGGGATTGGTTAGACAAGATATCCTGTGGCATTCGGGCAGATTCAAGTAATGAGTGAATATCTCCATCAAGCTCATTGAGCATAGTGGCAAAAAGCTTTACTTCTTCCGAGTGAACCAAAGGAATATCTGTATTGGGCATGCAAGCTATCATCTTAAAATACCAAGGATTATTCTAGTTTATGCAGAAACTTCAGAGCTGTCATTAATAGCAATCTAAGTGCCACTCCATATTGAGAGAGAACTCACCTGCAGGCATCTGATACTCGTTCATATCAACTCTGGCGCTGATTCGGACTTCTTTACTCGAATCTAATTGCTCAAGGTTTAGCTCAATGCCTTGCCGCCAGTAGTCAAGATTACCGACAAAACGTTCCGGCGTTTCCACTTTAAAGTGAATACGTTCCGGGCTGATGGTTTCTGCGCCCATATCGATATTGAAATAGGACAAACGAAAATAGAGACGCTTATCTCGGTTATTCGCAAGTAGTTTGAGCGTTAATGAATCACTGCCAAATCTTCGACCGAAATGAATTTCGCCACGCTCTTTGATCACTTCGATACCACAAGATTCATCGATATGTTTATGAAAATGAACTTGTGCCGCACGAGAAAGCGAACTCAGGCTTAACAGCGCGACTGCTAATAATGGAATTAGAAATTGCTTCATAAGAAAACAAGCCCTATTAAAAGGCTTTCATTAATTTATTAATCATCACATTCGATGACCCAATTAGTGACTAATGTATATTGGTCAGCATCCAAGTTGCTTTCATCGACATTAATTCGAGCGGACAAGTCAACCAGATTATTATTTCGGATGTCAGAACGGGAATATTCAATACCTTCCTCCCAATCTTTAGCATTCATATTTGCTTCATGGACACCGCCTGATTTGAACCACACATCTTCTTTATCAATATGGTTACCGAGTTCATGCTCTTTTAATGGCTCAAGGCTGAGTTCAATCTTTCCGTCGTCTTCGTTATTAATCAACTTAACTTGTGCTTTGGAATCGTTGTATTGATCACCAAAAGCAAGATCAGCGTTTGCGATGGTGACATCAATGCCGCATTGTTCTTGAATAGTTGCACTAAACGTGACGTCATCACTTGTGGCTTCGTCCTTATCTTTAAGCGCTTGAGCCTGTACACCAGTCGCTGCAATGAGTGTTGCTAACAATGCAATGCGGACCGGTCGTTTCTTGAGTTTCATGTTTACTCCGAAAAAGTGGTTTGAGTTTGCTTCATTCTCTTGAGCCTTTGTGTTTCTGCTTGAATTTGCAGAAGCTTCAGCTCGTGCTCTGCCTGAGCGAGTTCTTCCTGCCGTTTTCTCTCTCGCAATTCGAATTCATAAAGACGAGTACAATCGACTCGTTCCTCACCACCGAATTGAAAAGTCAGTGACGCGTATACGCCAGCCTCATCTTGGTTTTGCTGGTAATAATTGTTGTAATAGTTATCACTGTCTTCTTGACCCGTTGCGCCATACGTACCGACCTGAAAGGTTTTACCGGTTGAGACGGCTTGCTCACAGGTTGCGCCTTCAGACGTTCTGATTCTGTCTGTACCCGATGGATTTGAAACACTGGGAATAGGATTTGCGATAACACCAAAACTCAGCATTAACAAAGGCAAGCCACAATACAGAACACGCTTGTTAGCAATCGTGCTCATGCTTTAATACCTTTTTAACCGGATGTTAGAACACACTTCGTAGCTATTTGGTGTGTTATTCACCATTCGAGTACAAATTTTCTTTTTGCTTATTTTTCCCGCAGGTGTTTTGACTCGAACGTTTAATGACACTTCTTGTTGAGGATCGAGTGTTATTTTACTGTTGAACGTCTTATCATCGATTCTGAGATAATAATCCGCTTTTTTGTTGTACTTATTCTTTAAAAGAAATTGAACTTCCGTCATATCGGTATATGCGGTGAACTCTCTCTCTTTCCAAATATGTAAATTTGCCGATGCACTGCCAGAGATTAGCATCGTTAATATAATCACCTTTCGTATCATGGCTTATTACCTTGAGAAGAAATCAGACGGTGATTTTATTTTGTGCAGTTTTTAATCCTTACCATTTTACGCCAAGGAAGAAACTAACTAGGTAACTGGATGCTTATCGCTTGAATTAAGGTTATTCCGCACAGAATGTGATGATTTTCACGCTTTCTTAATCAGCAATCGTTTTCTAGGAATTTTTCCTAGTCGATCTAAGCCCTCCTCTCATGTGGTTCAAAAGAGGACTCTCTACAATCGCCGACAGCTAAAAGAAAGCGAGCACGCAAGTGCATCACACTAATACAAGAGAGTTCACGATGTTAAAATTCCTTGAACAAGTCCGGAAGCCTACCCTCGATCTTCCTGTCGAAGTACGTAGAAAAATGTGGTTCAAACCATTTATCCAATCTTACCTAGTGGTATTTATTGGCTATTTGACCATGTACCTGATCCGTAAAAACTTCAACGTCGCGCAAAACGACATGATTTCTACTTACGGTTTGTCGATGACAGATCTAGGCTTGATTGGTCTGGGGTTCTCGATTACTTACGGCATCGGTAAGACCGTAGTTTCCTACTACGCCGATGGTAAAAACACCAAGCAGTTCCTTCCTTTCATGCTTATCCTTTCTGGCCTGGCAATGCTTGGTTTCAGTTTCAGCATGGGTGGTGGCAGCGCGAGCTTGTTCTTGATGGTGGCGTTCTACGCACTAAGTGGTTTCTTCCAAAGTACTGGTGGTCCTTCTAGTTACTCAACCATTACTAAGTGGACACCGCGTAACAAGCGTGGTTCTTACCTAGGCCTTTGGAACATGTCTCACAACGTAGGTGGTGCGGGTGCTGCAGGTGTGGCTCTGTTTGGTGCTAACTACTTGTTTGATGGTCACGTAATCGGCATGTTCGTGTTCCCTTCTATCATTGCGATCATCGTTGGTTTCATCGGTATGCGCTATGGTAACGACTCTCCTGAAGCCTACGGTCTAGGTAAAGTAGAAGAGCTATTTGATGAAGCAGTCAGCGAAGAAGACGAAGCGGCTGAAGGCAATCAAATGACTAAGAAAGAGATCTTTGTTGAGTACGTTCTGAAAAACAAAGTGATCTGGCTACTTTGCTTCGCAAACATCTTCCTTTACATCGTGCGTATCGGTATCGACCAATGGTCAACCGTTTACGCATACCAAGAACTTGGTCTATCAAAAGAAGCAGCAATCTCTGGCTTCACCCTATTCGAAGTGGGTGCGTTAGTCGGCACATTGATGTGGGGTTACTTATCTGACCTTGCGAATGGTCGCCGTGCACTAGTGGCTTGTGTTTCTTTGGGTTTGATCATCGTATCACTTGAATTCTACCAACACGCAACCAGTGAGTTCATGTACCTAGCGTCGCTATTTGTTCTCGGCTTCCTAGTATTTGGTCCTCAACTGCTTATCGGTGTTGCGGCGGTTGGCTTTGTTCCTAAGAAAGCAATCAGTGTGGCTGACGGCGTAAAAGGCACATTCGCTTACCTAATTGGTGACAGCTTCGCGAAATTGGGTCTAGGTATGATTGCAGATGGCACACCAATCTTTGGTCTTACGGGTTGGAAAGGTACGTTCGCTGCCCTAGATACCTCAGCAATGATTTGTATTATTTTGCTTGCTTTCGTTGCTATCGCAGAAGAGAAAAAGATTCGTCAAAACAAGAAGAAGCTTGAACTCGCAGAAAACCAAGCTTAATCAAACAGCGCGCTTTGCTAGTCAAAGCGCGCTAGATCATTAAATAAACTTGGTCAATTTAGTATCATAGTAGGTTTTTATTGGGCTCTTTGAGAGCTCATTTTCGTTTGTGTATTGCTGAAGTTTGGTATTTAAGATGATTAACGTAGCGCTTGTTGATGACCATGTCATTGTTCGTTCTGGATTTGCTCAATTGCTGAGCCTTGAAACAGACATGAATGTTGTAGGTGAATTTAGCTCGGTAGCAGAAGCTCGAGTGGGATTACCTGCGTGCAAGCCAAATGTAGTTATCCTAGATATCTCGATGGCAGACGAAAGTGGGCTTACCCTACTCTCCGAAATCCCTTCAGGCATTGCTTGTGTCATGTTGAGCGTACATGACTCGCCAGCAATGGTTGAAAAGTCACTTAAACTCGGCGCAAAAGGTTACCTAAGTAAACGTTGTAGCCCTGACGAGTTAATTCAAGCAGTCAGAACCAGTGCTTCAGGCGGTTGTTACCTAACACCCGATATTGCGTTGAAGCTCGCGACACCAAGTGACAAAGCGGCGACGCTGACACAACTGACTCGCCGAGAGAACGAAGTGTGCCAATTGCTGGCTCGTGGTTTAGATGTGAAATCAATCGCCACTGAGCTTGGCTTAAGCCATAAAACCGTTCACGTTCACCGTGCAAACGCCATGGATAAGCTTGGCGTGAAGAACAACGTTGAGCTCGCCAAACTGTTCTCGCAAGAGTCGTTTTAATGCGTAGCTACACCATCACCTCCATTTGCGGTTTATTCATGACAGGATGCTCGTGGTTCTGTCTGTGGGTGATCGCCTATTACTTTGTGAACGATGCGGAGCTCGCGATCTTGCTGTTCCCCTTCGCATTACGTTTAGGGTTAACACTGCACACGCGTACAAAGTATTGGGCAACGATTTATCTCGCTGAATGGGGATTGACCGTGGCTCTTGCTCTACTTCTTGAACAACCACAATGGCTGATGGTGTTGATAGCCAGCGTATTGAGCATTCCGGTTGTTTACCTTGCTAAGCGCTATTACAAAGGCGATCAGAATCAGCATCTAGCGGTGATGGCGGTCGTGTTGCTCGTGACGTCTTGTATTAACGTACTTGCGGTTGGTTATCACGTTCAATCTGTCTACATGGCATGGTTGGCGAGCATTGCTGGCGGTTTGTTGGTTCTGCCAATGTGTTACTTACTTTGGAACTATCTCTTCCAAAGCCCTTGGTCACCGTTGACTTCGAATCTACTGGCGAACGAAGTTCAATTCAAAGTTCGTCATATTCTGCTTTATAGCGTGCTGTTGATTGCCAGCATTTTGGTTCAAACCAGCTTGCCGGATGAGTTAAAACGCTTCGCGCCTTTTTGCATGGCGATACCAATCATTGTGCTTGCGCTACGCTACGGCTGGCAAGGCGCTCTGCTTGCGACCATGTTAAACAGTATTGCCTTGATCGCTGCGCGAAGTGGTGTTTCGAATCTGGAAATCACTGACCTGCTGTTGTCCCTTTCGGCACAAACCTTAACTGGCATCATGCTCGGTTTAGCGGTGCAGAAACAAAAAGATCTCAACCAAAAGCTTCGTGGCGAATTGTCGAGAAACCAAACCTTGTCCCGACAACTCATTCAAGCGGAAGAGTCGGTGCGTCGTGACGTGGCAAGAGAACTGCACGATGAAATTGGTCAGAACATCACAGCGATCCGTACACAAGCGAGCATCATTAAGCGCGTTGATAACGCAGAAATGAACACACGCTGTGCCGACATGATAGAGAACCTATCACTCAATGTTTATGACACAACCAAGCATCTGCTGAGCAAACTGCGCCCGAAAATGCTCGACGATCTGGATTTAAAAGACTCCGTTCACCAGTTAACCCGTGAAATGGAGTTCGACAATCATGGCACTCGCGTTGTGCTTGATTGGCAAGGTGACTATGAGTCTTTAGGCGACACGCTAAAAGTCACCCTATTCCGTTTATGCCAAGAAGCGTTAAACAACGCAGCTAAATACGCGAATGCGACGTCTATAGTTATCGAGCTCTCTATTGATGAGAACATTTCGTTGAACATCGCAGACAACGGCATTGGTTTCAAAACCGAAGACTGCATGAAAGGCATGGGCGTTCGCGGCATGCAAGAACGTGTGCAAGCGCTCGGCGGCAAAATGTATATCTACTCTTTGAACGATCATGTGGATGGTACGCAAATCGCCATCACATTACCTAAGGTGTAACGAGCATGTTTGGATTATTTCAGTCTCCGAGCTACAACCAAGCTCCCCTTAGCAAAGACCAAGTGAATGAACGCTATCGCTATTGGCGTCTGCACATCATGCTGGGTATGTATCTTGGTTATGCGGGCTTTTACTTCACTCGTAAAACATTCAACTACGCTGCACCCGCGATGATTGCTGATTTAAGTTTAGATAAAGCCGATATCGGTATGATAGGTACGCTTTTCTACATCACCTATGGTTTATCGAAGTTTATCTCGGGCACCATTTCTGACCGTTCTAACCCTCGCTTTTTCATGGGTGTCGGTTTAATCGCGACGGGCCTTATCAATATCGCGTTTGGCTTCTCTAGCTCTTTGGTTGCACTCGCTGCCCTGTGGGTGATGAACGCCTGGTTCCAAGGATGGGGCTGGCCTTCGTGCTCTAAGTTACTTACGACTTGGTATTCGCGCTCAGAACGTGGCTTTTTGTGGGCAATTTGGAACACGGCTCATAACGTGGGCGGCGCTTTGATTCCCCTACTCGTTGGGTTTCTCACATTCCATTACAGCTGGCGAGAAGGCTTTATTGTACCGGGCGTAATCGGCGTCATTCTTGGTGTCATTGTTTGTTGGCGTTTGCGTGATAAACCGACCACTCAAGGGTTACCAACAGTTGGTCAATGGCGTGATGACAAGTTAGAGCTGGCGCAAGAAAATCACGGACAAGGTCTGAGTTATAAAGAAATCCTCAAACAATACGTGTTCAACAACAAGTACATTTGGTTGCTCGCATTTAGCTATGTACTGGTTTACATCGTGCGCACCGCCATCAATGACTGGGGGAACTTGTACCTGACAGAACAACACCACTACAGCCTAATCAATGCTAACGCGGCATTGTCGATGTTTGAAATCGGTGGCTTTGTTGGCTCTCTGGTGGCTGGTTGGGGCTCGGATAAACTGTTCGGTGGTAACCGAGGTCCGATGAACCTGTTGTTTGCCGCAGGTATATTCTTATCTGTCGCAGCACTGTGGTTGATGCCATTAACCAACTTCGCGTTCCAAGCTGCGGGATTGTTTTCTATTGGCTTCTTTGTGTTTGGCCCACAAATGTTGATCGGTATGGCAGCAGCGGAATGTTCACACAAAGACTCCGCTGGTGCTGCAACGGGCTTTGTTGGTTTGTTTGCTTACATGGGTGCTGCTCTTTCTGGCTATCCATTGGCATTGATTCTTGAAGAATACAGCTGGACTGGATTCTTTATCACCATCTCGGTATGCGCAGCCGTTATTGGCTTGTTGTTATTGCCATTCTTACAGGCTCAACCTTCAAGAAAGCCGCTCGCTCCCAAGCTTAGGTTGTAGACATCTGATTGTAGAAGCGACTTCTACACCTCTTAGGGTGAGTTAACCACTCACCCGTCCAATCTCCACTATTTTTTGCTTCCGATTCAGTTCGGAGGGTTTTCTACGGGTAAAATTCATGAATTCGAATACTATTTCATCAAAATGCTTCTTCAAAATGGACAATAAGATCCAAAACTACGACTGGGGAAGCCGCACAGCAATCCACGATTTGTTTGGCTTTGCTAACGAAGCTCAACAACCTCAAGCCGAAGTTTGGATGGGCACGCATCCGAATGGTTGCTCTATCGTTACACGAGGAAACACTGACGCTTCAAATACAACTGTTTCGCTATCAGAATTGATCAAACAAGATCCGTCAGCGTTTCTATCCCCAAGCACGGCAGACGCCTTTGGTGACCTACCTTTCCTTTTCAAGATTCTTGCGGCGGATAAAGCCTTGTCTATTCAAGTACACCCAAACAAGCAAGATGCAGAGCTCGGTTATGCAAATGAACAACAGCTAGGTGTCCCGCTGAGTGCATTCAATCGTAATTACAAAGATGCGAACCACAAGCCAGAGCTGGTTTACGCCCTAACGGAATATCAAGCAATGAATGGCTTTCGTCCATTTGATGAAATCATCGCTGAGTTCCGCCAGTGTGACATTCCTGAAATCAACGGCTACCTAGAACAGTTTGAGCGCAACCCCAATCAAGATGGCTTGTGTCACTTCTTCGTAGAGATCCTTTCCATGGAAGAAGCACGCAAGGCTAACGCAGTTGATCACCTATTAAGTTACGCAGCAGCCAACCAAGTACGCCCTGTGTGCGAATTGATTTTAGATCTTGCTGCTCAGTACCCGAATGACGTAGGTTTGTTTGCCCCATTACTGCTGAATGTTATTACGTTAAAACCTGGTGAAGCCATGTTCTTAAGCGCAAGAACGCCTCATGCTTACATCAAAGGCACTGGTCTGGAAATCATGGCGAACTCAGACAACGTACTTCGTGCTGGTTTAACACCAAAACACATGGATGTGGAGGAACTGGTTAAGTGTACCGACTTTATTCCGAAGCCAATGAACACGCTGCTAACCAAAGCAGAAATCAAAGACTGTGAGCACAACTTCCCTGTCCCTGTACAAGACTTCAAGTTCTCTGTGTTCCAAGAGCCGAAAGATCAACAAGTTGAGATGAACAGTGCGGAAATCTTGATGCCGATCGATGCGGACGTTACGCTGCTTGCAGAAAGCGGCGAAACATTGGTGCTTGCCAAAGGGCAATCGGCTTTCATTCCTGCTTATGTGGGTAGCTACACAATCCGTTGTGAAGGTCGCGTCGCTCGTGCATTTAATGGCTAAGTTCATTTCCTCTTAAAACAAAAATGGCGGAGACTTTTCAGCTCCGCCATTCAAACCATTCATTTGTTTGCTAACTCTGTGCTTGAGCCAAACGAATACTCACCAAACTTGCCACCATGATGGCCAAGTAAAAGCTCCCGACTATCGCTTCAAAGAAGACGAAGAACTGTGCCACTGGAACCGTTGGTGAAATGTCGCCATAGCCCACTGTCGTCAAAGTGATAAAGCTGAAGTACAAGGCATTAAACAAGTTCGACAGCCAAGGTTTTGCTTCTAATCCAGTGAAAGAGCTCGGGAAGAATTCCAGCACCAATAAGTAAATCACCGCCCACGCAAGCCCTAATAACAGATAGATACAAATCGAACCTATGATGTGGTTTGTCGTCACCGACTTAGTTAACACCACCTGCTTTAATGCCGAGTATATGTGCGAAAACAAGAACACCAATAACGCACCTAGCGTCATAATGGACAGATCTAAATGCTCTAAGAACGACATCCCGTAGGAGATGACGGCCACAATCAGTAACACACCATACCATGTTCGGTTGGTTTTGTTCTTCTTGTTGATACCTGCGATCGAAGCGCCTAGTGTCACCACCAAAAGGGCGAGAACAAATTCCTGCCCATCTGGATAAAACTGATGCATCACAGCACAGCCAAAAAACAACGCAATGAGTGCGAAAAACAAAAAGTAGAAGTTATCTTCCCTAGTCATCGGTTTCATGATGCCACCTCTACTTTGTCTTCCTCCTTCGCTTTTTGGTCAATGCTCAGTGCTTTGTTTGTTTCCTCGTCATCTTCATCTAACCAGTTCACCATCAACTGGTAAGTCAAACTCAGTACCACAGCACCAACAAACAGACCAACGATACCAGACATTGCCATACCACCCAGAGCACCTAGTAACGTCACAAGCATCGGTGTGTCAGAACCACGGCTTAGAAGAACAGGTTTCAGTACCGCATCACTCGCGCTCACCAAAATACACCAGACTAGGAAGATGCCAGCAACCAGTGTCGATTCGACGCTAAACACGTAAATGATCGCAGGAATCAATGCCAGAATCGGTGGCAACTGAACAATCGCAATCAGAATCACGGCAACCATCCAAAGCGCAGCAGCAGGAACGCCAACCGCGACCATACCAACACCCGCCATGACAGATTGAATCAGTGCAACGCCAATCACACCTTGAACGACACTGCGAACGGTCGATTTTGAAAGATCAATCAACGCTTCGCCTTTCTTGTTGGTAAGGCGGTCAGCCAGCTTGGTAAAACCTTTCTGGCACACTTCAGCATTGCTCATGAACGCACCAGCAATCATGGTCGAAATAATGAACTGGATGAAACCACCACTTACCGAGCCAACGATAGATGCTGCTTGAGAAAGGAAGCCTTTCACTTGTTCGCCATACTTAACCAAGAAGCCTTCCATGTTGGTCGATGCGTAGTTAATCGCAACGAACAATTTATCGCCCACTACAGGGATTTCTTTTAAGCTTTCTTGTGGCTTAGGTACAACTAAGGTGCCATCTTGCAACCCAGTGACGACCTCGGTACCACTGGTATAAAGGCCGGATGAGAGCGCGATAAGTGGGATTAAAAGTAGCAGCACACCAATAGTGCTGAGGAGCGCACTCGCCTTACCTTTTGAGATACCCAAGCGATTATGAAGGGACAACATGACTGGATAGAGCGCGATGGCAATAATGCCGCCCCACACAACTAACATGATGAATGGACTGAGGATAGAGAAACACCACCAGATCAGTAACGCTACGGCTCCGATCTTGATAGCGGCGTCTATCGCCTGTTTAGAGAAATCATTTGAAGCTTTCATAGCGTTACCTTTTCACTGTCTGTTAAGTGTTATGTTTGCAAAAACTTCCATTGTCGGGTTTCCAAAAAGAGTGATGCGAGGATCATGTACGTCCCGACCAACACTAATTGGAAGATTCGGATAAATGTATTGCTGTCGATATCGCCAGAGCTCATTAACGTGCTGCCAATTAAGACAAGCAAGGTACTGAACGCCGTGGCAAATATCGGCGCCTTCTCTGGCACGGTGTAAATCTTCTTCCCTATCAATACCGCCAATAACGCAATAAAGGCGGTGTAAAAGAATATGCTTGGCACAATCGCGAGAATCGAGAAAGCCAAGATGGCAAGTATCCCGCCGATACCGTTACTGATGATTAAGAACGCGCTTAATTTGACTGACTTCTCTGACGTAATCATCAAAGACAGCAACGCGACAAACATCATGGTGAGCAGCGCTTCTGAAATCTGAAAGATAAAGAAGAAGCACACCACAGGAAACGAAATCAACATGGCTCGAAATGACGCATGCCAACGTTGTTCTTTACCAATTGGTGGAGCCGCATAACCGGCGAACTCACTGTCTGGCTCTGGTAGGTAAATATGAACCAAAGCAAAAATCGCCACCGATACCGCACCAGAAATTGCCAAGCCACTCGCGAGCACTAAAGAAATCGCAGGGTTATTGATTGCCATAAACGGCAACATCAACACCGCAATCAACAAAATGGTCGCGAACAGATTCCATTTGGGGTCAGTAAACAAGTAGTAACCCCATGCCATCATCAAACCGACGGCAATCAGTAGAACAATTGGGTACTGAGTAATGCCTCCTGAAAGAAGTAGCCCCAATCCCATGGTGGCAATCAATGCCAGCAGCAACTCGTAAATCGTTTCTCTATGAAGGTTTGGCTTATCGACCAAGAACTTCGCGGTAAATACCGGCGCGACAAACGCCAGTTGCCAATTAATCCAAGCAGCGAGAAACACCGCCAGACCTACACCAATGGTGAAGCGCAGAATCCGGCGTTGAGTTGCGTTATCAATGCTCAGATTATCGGACATAAGACAGTACGCTCAGTAGACGAATCCAAAGTTTGCCAAGGGTGTTGAACACGAAGTTGTCACCGCTGTAGACAATCACGTCTGCTTGCCCGCCAACACGTAGCATTCCTGTTACCTCTTCACGCTCAAACTCGATAGCGATTGGTAACATTTGCGTTTGGCGTAACCAGCCTGTTTGTTGGTTGGCTTGCGCGAGCTTACCCGCTTGTTGGTTTTGTCCCCAATCGACACCCCAGTCGATGCTGCTGACTTTGCCTTTGATGACTTTGCCAGGAACAAAGTCGAGTGCAATTTCCACTTCGTCACCAATGCTGACGTTGCCTAAACTGTTTTCACGGAAGTACGCCTCAATCCAAATGTCTTCTGTCGACACAAACGTCATGATTGGCTGACCTGCTGAAGCGTAGAAGCCTTCGGTTAAGCTGAAGTTCGAAACACCACCTTGAGTTGGCGCACGAATCACTGTACGTTCTAAGTTCAGTTGAGCTTGCTCAAGAGCCAGCAATGCTGCTTTAACTTGGCTGTTTTCTTCACCTTCTGCGCCAAGTTGTTGTTTCGCTTTTTCAAGATCCGCTTCTGCATTTACTACGTTCGCTCTCGCGGTTGCCAATGATGCTCGTGCTTTATCTGCATCCGATTTCGACACTACGCCTTTCTCTGCCATGGCAAGAACACGGTTGGCTTGCGCTTCAGTGTTTTGGCGTTCAACAATCGCAGAAGTTAACCTTGCTTGAGCCGATGCGATTGATGCGGTTTGTGCACCAACGTTCTGCCCAGCAATTTCCAGATTCTCTTCAGCTTGCTTTACTGCAATTTCATAATCTGATTTGTCGAGAACGGCTAGCTCATCACCCTCTGCAACAAGTTGGTTCGGGCGAACCTTAATATCTAAAACGTTGCCAGAAACCTGAGGCTTTATCGGCACGATATAGCCTTTGACACGTGCATTGTCAGTCACTGGAATGATGCGGTCTGACACAATGCTGAACCCGAGCATGACGACAATGAACAAAAGCAAATAGTTGGTGACCGTCTTTACTTTGTCTTTTTTATTCGTCTCTTTATTTTCTGCCACTTCCGTTGGCTGTTTTTGTTTTTCGTTCTCGGACATGTTATCCCCTTGCCATTGAATAGATTGAACATTTTAAGAATATACCGTCCTGCTCAACCTTCAATTAATTGAATAATAAATAGCGAGCTATATCTAAAACCGTGCGTTATGCGCTAAGATAAAACAGTGATAAAGGAGTATCCGCGAAAATGCCAAATCAAACGTTTCATCTACCTGTCATTCAGACTAACTATGCTCGTATTCTGGTTGAAGTCTTTGCTGACTATGGCTTGGACAAGCATAAGCTACTTAGTGACGCTGGCTTACCTGCGGACTTATTCCAAACCGAGAGCGACTACATTCCGTCTGAATCGATAAAACGTTTAATTCATCTCACTTCTTCCCAACTTGGCGTAACGAAATTCACCGACTTATTGGTGTTAGTCTTTCGTCGCCGCGTTATACCCAATGTCTTGCATCAGTTTGTGCCATTTCAAACCATCGGCGATTCAATGCAGCACATTGATGAAATCTTCAGTTTAGACTCGCCTGGCAGTAACGTTTCTTTCGAAACCCATCATGGCCACGCCTGGTTCTGTCGATATTCGGAACAGAAAGACACACAAATCGCTAACTGGTCTGAAGCATTTGCTGTGATTTACATCATTGAGCTCATTAGCATTTTGACCAAGACCGCTTGGTATCCAAGTAAGGTACGCCTGCAAGGCAGTAACAGCGATATCGTAAAAAGTGTTGTTCCTAGCCAGTGCCAGATATTTGTGGGTCAAGAGAAGACCGGTGTTTACATTCCCGCGGACATTCTTAACGTACCAATCCAAATATCGGACTCACAGTTAGGCGCTGAACCGAGTCAGATTCAGTGGCATACAAGTTTTACCGATAGCGTGTTTGAACTCCTGCGCCCTTATGTGCGAGAGCGTAATTTGTCCATAGAAGAAGCGGCTCAGTTGCTGAGCTATTCTGTTCGAACCTTTCAAAGAAAGTTAAAGAATGAAGGCACTTCTTTTCGACATATTAAAGAGTCATTGATGTTCTCTGTTTCTTGCGAATTGATGGAAGAAGGACACTCTCTCACTTATATATCCAATCAACTTGGCTACACCAGTATTTCGCACTTTTCGCGCGCCTTTAAAAGAGTGTCCGGGTTATCTCCTAAAGTGTATAAACAGTCGATTGCGCTGAACGCATCCAGCACTTCGTGACGTTATACTGCTCAGTCCATTTGAGGCTTGGCACTTGGTAATTGTTTGAGCTTGGCTTGCATCAGTGTTGCGAGGTCTATTTCATCGCACAGCACTTCTACGTCCTGAACTCGAAAGTAAACAATCATACGTTACCCTCAATTGAAAACGTGGGGCTATTATGCCGTGGCGCAAACCAAGTTATTTACCATTTTACGCCACCCGACCACATTCCAATCTCAATATTTGAAGTCTCAAATTAGAGTAGTTCGCCCACTTTGCACAATTTTTACAATAAGAAGAAATTCGATAGTTTGTCCATTGAGTTTTACTTCTCAATCCGGCTTCCATCTTGCTTTTGTCTAATTTTCAATAACCTACTGTATTGGTTAGCCCAAATATCGGTTTTATCAGCCAATGGATAACGCTCTATCTATTGGTCAAGCCGAATGTTCATCAGTTTGAAGCGGAGCAGCCTTTTGTTGCAAAACGTATACGCGGGATTGTAATCACGTTTTGTATCACTACAATTCCAAACCAAATGAATAAAGAAACGTTTGTATGCCGAAATTAAATTTAGACAGCGCAAGGAATAGCTCTGCACTCTCTGATAATGAAACCTGCGAAAAAGTACAATCGGCATTAGAACCGAAATACCACAAGCCAGAAAAGAAACTTTGCCTCAGTGCGGGTCTGACGGAAAAGCACATTGAACGCCGTTGGAAAGTACTCGAATCGATGACGGACAAAGATCTTCTTCTGGATCCTTTCACACAATCGCATTACGACCAATACGCCAACAACATTGAACACTTTATTGGTACCGTTAACGTCCCTGTCGGTGTTGCTGGGCCTCTACGTATTAACGGCTTGTTCGCGAATGACGACTACCTAGTACCACTCGCAACAACAGAAGCCGCTCTCGTTGCCTCTTATAACCGCGGCGCGAACTTGATTACCGCAGCTGGTGGCGCAAGTACGCTTTTGATCAGCGAAGGCGTGAGTCGTACTCCCGTGTTTGGTTTCCAATCACTTGCAGAAGCAGCGCAGTTCGTCAGTTGGGTAGTCACTCAATACGATATCTTCCGTAAAGAAGCAGAATCCACCACCACGCACGGCAAGCTGAAAGATATCAACGTCAACATCGAAGGTAATCATGTTTACCTCGTGTTTGAATACGTGACGGGGGACGCGTCGGGTCAAAACATGGTGACCATCGCGACGCACAAAGTCTTCCATTACATTCTTGAACACAGTCCAGTCGCACCGGTTGATGCTTATCTTGACGGCAACTTATCCGGTGATAAGAAAGCCAACGCCCACACTTTACGCTCTGTTCGCGGTAAAAAAGTGTCAGCTGAAGTGACGATTCCTGCGGCTTTGGTCGAGAAATACCTGCACACCACACCAGAGGCGATGGTGAAGTTTGGCAAAATGAACACTGTCGGTGGATTGTTAAGTGGTACCATAGGTATTAACGCACACTACGCCAATGCTCTCACCGCTTTGTACATCGCCTGCGGACAAGATGCAGCGTGCGTTGCAGAATCTGCGGTTGGTATTACTAGAATGGATGTGGATTCTCACGGCGACCTGTATACCTCTGTCACTTTGCCAAACATCATGGTTGGCACCGTTGGTGGCGGTACTGGCCTACCAACTCAGAAAGCGTGTTTGGATATCCTTGGTTTGCACGGCAATGGCAAAGCAAAAGCGTTAGCAGAAGTCGCTGCCGGTCTATGCTTGGCTGGTGAGCTTTCCATTGTTGGTGCATTCTGTGCCGATCATTTCTCCCGAGCGCATCACAAGCTAGCGAGAAAATAAACCGTTCAGCCTAAACCGTTAAAACAAAAAGCCGCGCACTCGTGTTAATACAATGAGTGAGCGGCTTTTTAGTTTAAGCTCTTGTGCTTACTACGTTATTGATGCTGCGAGCAACTTGGCTTATTTACTCAGGTTGCGGTGGTATGTATAAATCCACAGTATCAACAAAATACGTACTCCACATCTCGTTCATACTTGTATCTGAGTACTCGTCAAAGATAATAACGGCAGCGCCATATTCACCTTTGAAGTAAGGCGCAATCAAACGGACAAAATCGTCTCCTTTGCTTAACCTTAAGTAACCTTCTGAGGTGATACTCCAATCCCAACCGAGGTTTTCAGTATTGCCATCGGCTTTCCAAGTCTCGCGATCCGCCATACCGCCTTCATAGATGTCCCAGAAACGAACTTCGACTCCGTTTCCTTTGCGTCTAGTCAGTCTTGAATCGACAACGTCATCCGCCGTTAATGGCTGTAGGCCACCACAGTTTGTTAGCTCCGACGCCAACGACGCGGCATTGACTGATGCACCAGTCTCATTGACCTCGCAGTAATCGTAACCTTCACTGCGACTCACGCCACGGATAGACTCACCAATCACTCGCAACCATATCGCTTGTTCAGACAGTCCTTCTTCGAGCCAACCGTCGACCAGTTCGTCTAAGTCTTCAATATAAGGACCGACGTACTCAGGATAACCTGTGTAATTGTCGTCGATTAGGGTGCTGTATTTTTGTCCACCATCATTAAAGGTGTAGTCATACCCTTCAATTTCAAAGTGTTGCCATTCAACATGAGTACGAATATCTGTCTCTGACCAATAGGTTTTCACTTCGTCCCAACGGTTAAACCTCATACCATCGCCATTTTCATCGACTTTCTTGACCGCGTTCGCTTCATCGAGAATATATTTGCCACCCACACTCGTTTCGATTTTCTGACCGTCGTCGTTGACACCCTTGGTATAGGTATATTCTTCCCAATAATTGACTTGGTATTCGAAGCTAACTGAGCCATCCCAGTTCCAAACTGGGCCGGCTTTCGTGTATGACTCGGAGCCATCGGCATTATTCATACTTGTTGTCGTTTCATTTACTGAACCGTCTGCATCCCAATCATGCTTGATGACTTCTTTGTTACCACCATCGACATAGTCCCATCGTTCACGAACTTGCGCATAGGTGGCCGCTTCTAGAGGAACTGCAGCATCTAGGTCGTACTCTTTAAAATCACGAGATTCATAATCATGTTCTGCCGTTGTTTCTTCTACCTCAACCATGGTTTGAAGTAAGTCCACACCAGACATATCGCGGGCCATGATCGCTTCTGCAAACAAATCCACCGTGCTGTAGCTTAACTCACGTTCTGGATCATCCGTAGTGACGCTGTCACCACCAGAATCGGCAGGGTTGGATTCATCAACGTAACGGGTAAATTCCCACTGACCGCGAGTCTCCCCCTCATCTGCGACACCAACATCATATACGTGGCTGGTAAAATCAAACTCGCCATCGAAGTTCAAGTCTGCTTTAAACGTTATCTTGGCCGTGAAAGTACCGTCATCGAGGTTCTGCACCGCTTCTTCTGTGAACGTACTGAACACCGTTTTTACGCCGGCTCGCTCATAATATTCCGTAGCCGTGGCTTGATAGGTCAATGTGTTCGCGGTTTCATCGACGATCTCCGTTTCACTGCCCTCTACCGTGAAGTCTAATGAGATGTCCATATTGTCCGGCGTACCATAGTAACTGTCTGTGTACGAGTAATGGGTAACCTTACCGTTGGGATATTCATCTTCTAACTCTTCGGCAACTCGCTCATCCGATACGCGCTCGTCGACTTTACTTTCAGCTAGTTCTAGAATTTCGCCTGTGTCGCCTTCAGCGATAAAATCACCCATCAAACGGTCTTTAAGTTCTTCATCGGTCAAGGTGCTGTCTTCGAGCTCTTCTTTTAACTCGTCAACTGCATCGTCAATTGCTTGGTTCACCAGGCTTCCAAGCGCAACAAGCAGCGCTGCTAATTCCTCATCACTCAATTCATCGAGGTTTTGATCTTCCAGAACGGCGCTTACTCGAGATGTCAGCTCTTCATGAACTTGGGTAGTAAAAGGGTTGATGACCTGACCATCGAGTTCACCGTCTTCAAGATCATCAAAGTCGGCTTGTGTTAAAGGTGGCATCCCAAGAACAATGGCGTGTCCATCTTCAGCATCTTCAAAGACTTTCTCTGCTTCATTTGCAGCGATTTTCTGCTCTAACTCTTCCATCGTGGTTGGGGGTTCAGTCCCCACATCGACAGAGTCGTTTGTTAACTGAGCCAAAATTGGCACACCTACTAAGGCGTCCTTTTGTGCTCCTGAAATTTGAAATGAATATGTACCATCAAGACCAGTGTTTGCCTGAGGTTCATCGGCGTCTGGCTCACCATCTCTATCGATGTCCATCCAGACTAAGGCGTTATAGATGTAACCATCTACGACGGTACCATTAAGTGTGTACGTTTGACTGGCGCTCTCATCATTATCATCACTGCCACACGCAGCGACCGTAGATGCAATAACAATAGCGAGCATAGTTTTGCGAGCTTCCATGTGTGCTCTCCTATCCAACATTTATGGTGCAGCTATTACCTCTCCTCTTTACTAGCTGCGGATTGAATTGTGTCGAACTTATCGACCCGGTAAATGTTAGCTATTGATCGCATTTATTTGTGCAATTTATGTACAATCGTGAGCTTATTCACGCTTTATGCAACTTAATTAATAAATCGATCAGTAAAGTAATCACTCTGGCATGTTTTTTTAGATCTAATTTCTTTAAAGGCTCACTTCAACCAAACTAAGTGATATATCAACAAGCCCACCATTGAGTGTTCGAATGATAAAAACAGGCAAAACATGAAAGCCTGCTTAAAAATTTCATAATTAATTTGAAGTTTAACAAGGCAATTTTGGCGCTTATCTATCAGTTATTTATCAAACCAAACGTGAGCCTACGTTTTTCAATCCAGATTATTTTCTGAGAAATCATACTTTGTTAGTGAATTTTCCCGTCTATACTCCGCTCTGCAGCTGCTTGATTTCGTTACTTTATTTTACAGCTCACTATGAGCTTCATTTTACTCCCGTTAAATGGATTTAAGTCGTTCCTTTGGGTAAGCGAGTTAACTATGAGACGTCAGAAACAGAATGAGATTTCTTGTTGGGTGCTAGGCTTTGTAGCCATGCTATTGTTTTTTGTAGGACCAGTATCGGCCGACGAAGACGACCCAGATCTACCAACTGCACGCTTTCTATATCAAACCACATTTGGTCCCACTCCTGCTTTGATCGACCAAATAAACCAAACCAATTACGAGGATTGGATTACAGAACAAATACTTCTCCCTCCTACTTATCACAGTGATCTTTACTTCACGCCTTTTAGTAAAGGGGCACAAGCAAACCGAGAAAACGCTTGGTATCAAATCGTCCTCACTTCTGAAGATCAACTCAGACAAAGAATGGCCTTTGCTCTTAGCCAAGTTCTCGTTGTATCCCGATATGGCGGTCTACTCGGTAGCAAGCCGGAAAGTCTGGTCAATTATTATGACTTACTGGTCGAAAATGCCTTTGGCAACTATCGTGACTTGTTGCTAAAAACCGCTATGCACCCTGCCATGGGAAACTATTTGTCAATGATGGGAAGCGCAAAAGCAAACGCGGCGACAGGTGCACTGCCAGATGAAAACTTTGCTCGTGAATTGATGCAACTGTTCACCATCGGTTTGTATCAATTGAACTTAGACGGTAGCGTCAAATACGATTTAGAAACTGGGCATGCGCTCGCGACCTACACACAAACAGACATACAAGAACTCGCTCGCGCGCTGACGGGTTGGAACAAGTCAGACAACACGTTTGTGAAGCCTATGCGCGTGATTAAAAACCGCCACGACACTGGTGAAAAACACGTACTCGGTAGCAAGATCCCTGCGGGACTGACCGCCGAAGAGGAACTGGAACGTGTCATTGATATTTTGATGAGTCACGACAATATCGGGCCGTTTGTCTCTAAGTTGCTCATCCAACGCTTTGTGACCTCTAATCCAACACCTGAATACATTGCAAGAGTCGCAACCGTGTTCAATAACAATGGCAATGATGTAAAGGGTGATTTGAATTCTGTCATCCGAGCGATCTTACTTGATGACGAGGCTCGCGGGAAAACCTCCATTCGCCCAATAAAAGTAAAAGAGCCAATCTTGGTGCTCACCAATTTCCATCGCGCGGCGGGCTTTACACTCGACGCTGCACGATACGATGGCGCGGTATCCTTGATGAACATCGCCAATCAAGGACCACTGCGGTCACCTTCTGTGTTTAACTTCTATTCGCCCGATTATCAGCCTTCAGCCGACTTTGTGTTTACCGGAATGGTTTCGCCTGAGTACGAACTATTGGATTGGTCGGTATATACAGAGTTGGTTAACTTCATGCTTTACAGCGTTCGTAAAGGTTCTGGCTCGACTTACTCATTGGATATGACTGAGTTGTACGAGTTGCTTGATGATCATGAGGCATTGGTTAAGGCCATCGATGTGCGTTTCTTTGCGGGCACGGCTTCTCCGCAGCTAAAACAAATCATGCACAACGCACTCAACAAATACAAAACCAATTATGTTCCCACCACCAAACTTGCCTTAGTGATTTTCACCGCGATTTCTGGCAGCGAATTCTACATTCAAAATTAGGAGCGACTTATGAAACTTTCACGACGCAATTTTATGAAAAGTACGGCTTCTTTGGGTGCTATGGCTTCCGTGGGTTTACCAGGTTATGCAATGGCTTCACAAACCAATGATTTTCGTGCGCTTATCTGTGTGTATTTGTCTGGCGGTAATGATGCTATTAATACATTCCTGCCCTTGTCCGACTTCCATTACGACCAATACGTCAATGTGAGAGGCAAACTTTCTGTTGCCAAAAACAGCATCATACCTATTGGGTTAAATGCCACTGACAACAAAGGCAATACGGTACCCTTGGGTATGCATCCAAAGTTAGCTCGACTGGCTGAAATGTTCGATAACGGTGATGCCACTGTCGTTCTTAACAGCGGTGTCCTTGAGCAACCCATGACGAAACAGATGATTGAATCTGGTGAGGTTGCTTTGCCTGATCAGCTCTTTTCTCACAACTCGCAAAGCAACACTTTAATGCGCGGCGGCATGAACACGTTCACAAACCTAGGTTGGGCAGGAAGAATGCTCGATGTCATGAGCTCACACTCAGAGATTACGCCGCTGTACAGTGTTCATGGTGATTCCTTGTGGTTACGTTCACTTGAACACCGACAAACCGTGCTTAAGAAAGACCGAGCCGTGCAGCTGAGCGCGATTGGCAATCCACTTTACAAAGAGGTCTATGATCAACTGTTGGCGACGGCTTCTAATAATCCATTCAGTGGTCACTTTAATCTGATGGTTGATGACTCTATGACCATGAGTGGTGTGTTGGCAGAGCAACTGCACAATGTAGAAGATGCACCGCTGTTTTCCTCTACCACGCTCGGGAAGCAAATGCAGACGGTCTACAAATTGATTGCGAGCCAAAGCCACTTGAATCAACAGCAACAAGTGTTCTTCGTTAAACATACTGGTTATGACGTTCATGATTCACAACTGTCGAAACACCCTGCATTATTAGGAGACTTGGCGACAAACCTGTTTGCCATGTATCGAGCAATCGATGCACTTGGAATGCGTGACAATGTCACTACATTTACCATGTCTGACTTTGGCCGCCGCATGACAAACAACGGTAACGGTACCGACCACGGTTGGGGCGGACATCAGTTTATTATGGGTGGCGCGGTTAACGGGTCGAAGCCAATTGGAACATGGCCTGAATTGGTATTGGATGGCGAAGATGATTACTCGAAAGGACGTTTGATTCCGAAAATCGGTACTGATCAAGTGGGCGCAACACTCGCACAATGGATGGGCATTACCGATGGCGCAGCGTTGGATTACGTGTTCCCCAACATCCGAAACTTCTCTTCATCAAATCTCGGCTTTATGTCGTAACGCCTTTATGTCTTAACACCTACCGGATAGGCATAAAAAAGGGAGCGTTATGCTCCCTTTCGCTTATTACTTATTTTGACCAGTTAGCCGCTCGCGCTAGTTATGCGTCTTCACCACGTGGGCGTTCATTACAAAGCTTAATAGCACGCTCTAGTAGCTCAAGCGCTGACTTATCACTCTCAGGCAGCGCAGCGTCACTTTCAGCAACAGGCGTTACGCGGTCACCCCACTTCAACACAGCGGCACCCCATGTTAGACCAGCACCGAACGCTGCTAACAACATGTTGTCACCTGGCTTAACACGACCTTGTTCTAGCGCTTCACACAATGCGATTGGCACCGTCGCTGCCGAAGTGTTACCGTAGTTTTGGATGTTCACAAACGCTTTTTCTTGTGGGATACCAGAAAGATCACACAGCGTTTGGATAATACGGATGTTTGCTTGGTGCGGGATTACCACGTCGATTTGATCTGTGGTTAGTTCTGAAGCTTTCAGAACTGTTTTCGCCGCTAGACCCATGCCTTTTACGGCGCGTTTGAAGATCTCTTGACCTACAAAGTTGAAGTCCCAGTAACCATTGTCTTCCGCAAAGCGGTCCATGCATGTACCAAACTTAGGTACGGAAAGGATGTCGCGCCCTTTTGCATCACAACCAATTTGCGATTGCAGTAGACCTGTTTCTTGCTCTGTACGAGTCAGAACAACGGCCCCTGCACCATCGCCGAACAGTACAGCAGTATCGCGCATTGCCCAGTCGATGTAGAAAGAAAGACGCTCTGCACCAATAATGATTGCGTTTCTGTAGTTGCCCGATTGAATCAAACGTGTGCCTGTTTCTAGGCCGTATACGAAGCCAGTACATGCTGCGTTTAAATCGAATGCCGCAGCAGAGCGAACACCAAGGTTTTGCTGAACCTTAGAGGCAATGTTTGGGATAAGGGAATCAGGGGAGCATGTCGCAACAATGATTAGGTCGATGTCACTCGCTTCTACACCTGCACGAGCCATCGCGTGTTGCGCGGCTACCGTTGCCATGTCAGACGTGTTTACGTGGCTGATGCGACGGTTTTCAATACCAGTACGGGTGCGAATCCATTCATCTGAAGTTTCAAGGAAAGTGCTAAGGTCATCGTTAGAGAGCGTGGCTGGTGGAAGACATTTTCCCCAACCGGTAATTTCAGCGTAGTAATTTGTCATCGCAGACCTATTTATTGTTGTATTTTAATGAAATTTCTTAGAACCTGTTCGGGTCCAAATACAGACTTGCCGTCTTATAATTCGGCAGGCTAAAAAATAAGTATACAAATTATGAGGCTGACTGGTAAGTCATGTTTTCATCAAGTTGTCATAAAGGAAGAAGTCATGTCATCGTTTAAAACTCGTTGCCCGTCTTGTGGCGGTTTAAATCGTGTCCCTAATGAGCGAGTTGCAGAAGCTGCAAGTTGCGGTAAATGCAAAAACGCCCTGTTTGATGGTGCACCGATAGAAGGCACTGTCGATAACTTCTCGGCGCTGCTAGAAAGTAACACGCCAGTTGTGGTGGATTTTTGGGCACCGTGGTGCAATCCATGTGTTGGTTTTGCGCCTGTTTTCTCGGATGTTGCACAAGAACAGACCGGAAACGCTCGTTTTGTCAAGATTGATACCGAAGCGCAACAGCAGCTTGCCGCTCAATTTGGGATTCGCAGCATCCCAACCATTATGGTTTTCAAGAATGGCCAGCGCGTGG
This sequence comes from Vibrio sp. K4, assembly GCF_051122595.1. Classification (NCBI taxonomy): domain Bacteria; kingdom Pseudomonadati; phylum Pseudomonadota; class Gammaproteobacteria; order Vibrionales; family Vibrionaceae; genus Vibrio; species Vibrio sp. K4. Next base: position 1,664,903 of record NZ_CP178578.1, on the reverse strand, counting down.
ATATGATCAACGGCGCCCTACCTAAGACTCAATTCGATCAGTGGTTAAATCAAGCACTTAGCAAATAAATCCTTGCGCCAGCCTCGCTTACAGGCTGGCGTTTTTATGCAGCATTTCCCCATAGAATTTCGATAAATTTCTTTTGTCGAAACGACTCAAATATATCGTTTTACTTGCCTATTAATTAGCCTCATATTCGCGCCGAATAACCCCTGATTTTTACTTAACTTATAGGCGCAAAACATTGGAAAACACAGCCATTCCTGCAGCATCACCACGAGTCACAGTTCCTGTCGTAGCACTGTCTCTTTATGCAGTGGCGTCAGGCTATTTGATGAGCTTGATCCCTCTTATGCTTGGTGAATACAACATCTCTGCTGATTACGCGAGTTGGTTGGCGAGTGTGTTCTATGGCGGTCTATTGATCGGCGCAATGTTCTTTGAACGTATTGTTCGCAACGTTGGTCACCGTAAAGCGTTTGTAGGTAGCTTAGCTGCATTCTCACTAACGATCATCGTACTGCCTATTATTCCTAACGGCATGGTATGGCTTGTCGCACGTTTTATCGCAGGTATTGCGGTCGCTGGCGTCTTTGTCATTGTTGAATCATGGCTAATGTCTGGTGATGAAGCATCACGCGCCAAACGCTTGAGCCTATACATGCTGTCACTATACGGAGGTTCTGCATTGGGTCAGTTTGGTATCGGTATCCTTGGTGTGAGCGGCGGTGTTCCTTTTATTGCCATCACAACACTGATCTTAATGGCGATGTTAGTGCTGCTGTTCATCGATTGTGAACAACCAAACAGCCATGAATCGACTGCACTTTCGTTTAAACAGATCTCTAAACTAAGCCACGCTGCGATCATTGGTTGTGTAGTGTCTGGTCTTACTTTAGGTGCGATTTACGGTTTGATGCCTGTTGAGCTTGCAAACCGCAAAATCAGCCACCAAGACATTGGCACTCTAATGGCACTTGTGATCCTAGGCGGCATGCTGGTTCAACCAATGGTGACAACCTTAAACAAGTACATGGCACGTACAGTGCTAATGGCGTTCTTCTGTATCCTAGGTATTTTCTCTATCGGTCTGACCTTCGTTTCTTCGTCAGCGGTAGTATTGGCAGCAGCACTGTTCCTATTGGGCATGGCGACATTCGCACTATACCCAATCGCGATTAACTTGGGTTGCGAAGGTTTGGACGAGCGTTTCATCGTGTCTGCAACGCAAGTCATGCTGTTCAGCTACAGCGTTGGCTCGGTAGCAGGTCCAGTGGTCGCAGATAAGTTCATGGGTCAGATGCACGGCTTGCTGGGCTACTTGTTCGCAGCATTGCTTGCAACTTGCATCTACATGCTAATCGCAGCGACCAAGTCAAAACATCAAATGGCAGCAGGTTTGTAATTCAAACCTCTGCAAAAAGACAAACAAAAACGAGGGTCAATGCTCTCGTTTTTTTTGTTTCTGAATTCTCTACTTTATCGATCATTAGGTGATCATTAGAAATCAAAACGACTCATTGGTTTTGATTCTCCAATAACCTCTTGCGATAACGCGTTGGTGATGTGCCGTAGAACTTTTTAAATCGATGAGTGAAATTGTAAGGATCACGATAACCCAATCGGTTCGCAATCATAGCCACTGACCAAGCTGGATATTGCAATAAGTCTGCGGCCTTGTGCATACGAAGCTCAATTAACTTGCTTCGCGGACTCATATTGAAAAGCTGTTTAGATAAACGATTGAACTGCTCTTCACTGATAAAACACTGCTTGGCCATTTCGGCAATGGTCCACGGCAAGTGTAACTGACCTTCAACTTCGTTAAAGAGTGTTTGAACGCGCGACAGCGACGTACTGATTGGAGTTTCAACACTTTTTACCAATCGCTGCACTTCACTGATCAATAACTGACGAAACCCCGTTCGTCCCCCTATTTCGTTGTAGAGTAAGGTCATCAGTGACCATACCTGCTCAGAGCCCCTAAACGGCACCACGGTTTGCCCCAAGTCAGAGAGATGCTGCCAGGCCTCTGTATTTTGTGGCAGAAGCCAAACCATCTTCCAGAGCCCCCTTCTTGGATTCATTTCAAATCGAAAACACGTATCTACAGGCAAAATAGTCAGCGTATAAGGCTCAATTTCTTTAACGAAATCCGGTGTAATCAAAACACCGCCGCCTTCAATAGTAAACAGCAAGGTATGAACGCCCACTTTATCTCGCTCGACATGGTAACCATCGCGCAGTTCAGCCAGCCCCGCCATAAAGATATCAGCTCGTTTCCATTCGGGGATTTCCGTTAGAGTCAGGAATCGTTCTTTACATGCAGGGGCTAAATGCACATCGTCGTGCCACTCTGTTTTGATGGCAAATTGTTCGATGACGGATTCGCACAGGTTTTGTGGTTTTTCGCACATGTATTTCTGTCCCTATTGGCTTTATATTCCTCACAAATTTCGAGGAGTAACTATGACGAACAACATTGGCATCAAAAACAGCGACAACTCTTTATCTAACGGGCTACTGAAGCAGATCATCCGCTTGGGTTTCCCTGTCGCGATCCAGAGTGCGTTGGTGGCTATTCTCGCCTTGGCTGATGTTCTCATGGTTAGTGACTTTGGTAAAGAAGCAACCGCAGCTGTGGGAATTGCATCAAAATGGCATTTTGTCGCGATTATGATCATGGCAGGTTTAGCGTCCGCAAATGGTACGCTTGTGGCTCAATATTGGGGACGTGATGACGCAGTAAGCGCAAAAACCGTTACTGGTATAGCGATTCGATTTGGTTTAAAAGTCTTGATTCCTGTTACCCTGATAATCACAGTCGGTAGCGAACTGATCATGCGTCTACAAACCAACGATACGCAAGTCATCGAACTCGGCTCAACCTATCTTTGGTATGCGTTCCCTGTTCTGTTACTCACTCATATCATCATTGTTTTAGAAGCGAGCATGCGCTCTTCTGGTGACACCGTCACTCCTTTACTTATGGGCGCGCTGACGATTGTTCTCAATATCGCACTGAACTTCTGGCTCATCAAAGGTGGGTTCGGTGTACCTGCAATGGGTGTTGCGGGTGCGGCTTTGGCGACAACTATTTCTCGCCTGTTCCAAGTGCTAGCTATGGTTGGCTACATGCGTTGGCGTAAGCATTGGTTATTGGAAGTGAAAGAAGGTTCTGAGCGCCCTTCCTTATGGCTCTCTTACCGCCGCTTGGCGCTACCAATGACATTAGGTGCGCTACTTTGGGCGATCGGCACCATGGTGTATCAAATGATTTTTGGTCACATGGGCACGACGGAGCTTGCGGTATTCAGCATGTTAGGCCCGTTTGAGTCGCTATGTTATTCGATCTTCTTTGGTATATCGGTCGCGTGTTCAGTGATGATTGGGCAGTCGTTAGGGCGTGATGCTTTTGAACAAGCTCAGCACATGGCAAGCTTCTTCATTAAAGCGGTATTTGTGTTTGGTATTTCTATTGGTACGTTACTGCTACTAAACCGAGAATTAATCATCGCTGCTTTGAACTTAGACAACCCTGAGCTTTACCCACTTGCAGCGCCTGCGGTCGTGATCTTATGCAGCGCAATTTGGCTTCGCATGCTTAATATGATCATCATCAACGGTATTATTCGTGCGGGTGGCGATAACGTCTTTTGCTTACGCATGGACTTTATCGCGATGTGGATGACGGGCCTACCTTTGTGTGCAATTGCTGCGTTTGTATTAGGTTGGGAATTCAAATACGTTTATGCGCTTATGATCGCCGAAGAAGTCGTGAAATTGGCGTTGTGTTACCGCAGATACACACAAAAGTATTGGATTAAGAACTTAACGGTCGTGACAACTTCTTAATTCTTATGTTGACTAGGATTTCTTAGCCTCGCGCTCTGCACTCATCCGTTTGTGGCGATTCGACGCATTGGCAGCAGGTTTTTCAGGCACCTCGCGTTTCTCATGCATCAAGTGTCGAATTGCCAAGATTGGGTGTTTAAGCAACATTCTCGGCCCTGAATAACGCATCACTAAACGCATTTGCTCTTTAGGCTCTGGCTTGTAACAGTGAATCGGACATTTGTTGCAAGTCGGCTTGTCTTCTCCGTAAGGGCAACGATCAAGCCGTACTTCCGCGTATTCTAATAATTCGCGACATTCCGCGCACAACTCACCTTTGGTGCCGTGGTGGTCTTTACAGTAAACCTCCACCATCGCTTTAACGGTTTTAAATTCTGTGGCGAGTTTGCCTAATAAAATGTCGCTCATTCTTTCCTCAATCTAAAGCAGCTTTGGCTCAGAGACCTTAACAATAAGGCACTAACCGATAAGCTTTAGTTACCACTTATCGGGTCACAACGTCATGGTATAGAGTTGCAATGTACGGCCATTATCGTAAGTCTGCTCGACACGTTCAAACTGAAAACCCAATTTTTCTAGCAAACTTATACTACGAATATTGTCATTATTGGTGATGGCGACCAAGTTTTCTATTTTCATCTCATCCCGAGCAAAATCGACCACGACACTCGCCGCTTCTTTTGCGTAACCTTTGCCATAAGCGCTAGGTAGATAACCGTAACCAATATCAAACGCCGTTAATGTGTCGCGTTTAACCAAACCACAAATGCCTACAGGTTGTTTGTCATGATTGGTTTCTACCACCAGCAAGCTGACGCCCTTGAGTTCTTGCATCCTTAACATGTTGTCTTGAATGTAGCGTTTTGCTTCTTCCAAGGTGCGAATCTGCTTGTCACCGACGAAGCGATAAAAGTCAGGCTGATTGTAGAGTTCTAAAATAAACGGCGCATCTTCTACACTAACAAGACGAAGTGTCAGGCGTTCTGTAATAAGTGTTTTCATAAGGGATCCATTAGGCTTGTAACTTGGTGGAAAAATCACTATCCTGCCCCGCTAAATTAAAGGACCAACACCATGAACCGCAAGAAGAAAATCAATTCGATCTTAAAAGCGAAGTTGAAAAAACAAAATGCAAAGCTTCATAAGAGCAACAAGCCTCGCTATATCTCAAAAGCAGAGCGCGCGAAAATGGAAGCTGAAGAAAAAGCAGCCGAGCAAACTTCGCAAGTGAGTGAAGAAGCTCAAACAACTGACGAAGCATAAAAGAAAAGCCGCATAACGCGGCTTTTTTATTTTAACCAAGGTTAACTCGGCATTGAGTCGCCTGAAAATCTAACGCCTATCGTTTAAATTATCATCTAGACCAAAAAGCGCTCAAAACCACTGAAAATCTTTGCACCAAAATGGACCGCTGTAACCTTAGCTGACGACGATTCAAACATTCCTTCAACACCCTTTCAAACCACTATTAACACTGACACGGCTCAGCGTGAGTTATTCCCAATTATTGGACATTGCTGTTTCTTATAAAACGGAATGTGAACAAGGCTAAGTATTTTTTCCTTCAATACCGAAACAATAGAAGTCCCTGTTTCTAATAAGGAAATTAAACATGTTGTATCTTGAGTTTCTATTTTTGCTCGTGATGCTGTATATCGGCTCACGGTATGGCGGCATTGGTCTTGGTGTCGTTTCTGGTATTGGTTTGGTCATTGAGGTTTTCATCTTCAAGATGCCTCCAACGTCTCCACCAGTGACCGTAATGCTGATCATCCTCGCGGTGGTGACTTGTGCCTCCATTCTTGAAGCCGCAGGTGGCTTAAAATACATGTTGCAGGTGGCAGAACGCGTATTACGTAAGAATCCTAAACGCGTCACTCTTATTGCGCCGTTCGTGACTTACTTTATGACCTTCCTACTTGGTACTGGTCACGCGGTTTACTCTATCATGCCAATCATTGGCGACGTTGCACTTAAAAACGGCATTCGTCCTGAGCGTCCGATGGCTGCAGCATCGGTTGCTTCTCAAATCGCAATCACGGCGTCACCAATTTCAGCGGCAGTGGTTTACTACCTTGCGCAATTGTCTGATATCCAACACGAGATCACCCTACTTTCTATTTTGCTAGTTACCGTGCCAGCAACCTTGTTTGGTACCTTGTTGATGTCTCTATACAGCCTAAAACGCGGTAAAGAGTTAGAAGACGATGAAGAGTACCAAGAGCGTCTAAAAGATCCGGTCTGGCGTGACAAGATCTTAAACACAACTGCTACATCATTGGATGAAGTGCTACCGTCTAGTGCGCGTAACTCCGTTCTACTGTTCATCCTATCGATTCTTGTGATTGTCGTTATCGCGATGTGGCCAGAGGTTCGTACCATAGTTGAAGGTACAAAACCAATCAGTATGGCCGTTGTGATTCAAATGATGATGCTCTGCTTCGGCGGTATCATTTTGCTAGCGACGAAGACCGATCCTCGCGACGTACCAAATGGCGTAGTGTTCAAATCAGGTATGGTGGCCGCGATTGCTATCTTCGGTATTGCATGGATGTCAGATACCTACTTCCAATACGCTATGCCTCAATTTAAATCCGGCATCGTAGAGATGGTAACCAACTACCCTTGGACGTTCGCGCTTGCGCTATTCATCGTATCTGTAGTGGTGAACTCTCAAGCGGCGACAGCGCGTATGATGTTGCCAGTCGGTTTAGGTCTAGGTTTGGAGCCAGCACTGCTTATCGGCTTGATGCCAGCGGTTTACGGTTACTTTTTTATTCCAAACTACCCTTCAGATATCGCGACTGTGAACTTCGATACCTCAGGTACAACTAAGATTGGTAAGTGGTACTTCAACCACTCATTCATGTCTGTGGGTTTAATCGGCGTGATTGGTGCGTGTTGTTTGGGTTACCTACTAGGACAAATGATCATTCCTTCGTAAATCATCTAAATCAGAAATAAGGGGCGAGTCATTGTACGTTTGCGTACAGCCTGAAGTGACTCGCCCTTTCTTTTATCTGTTTCTAGCGCAAGCAAAACTTAAAGAAGAAAGTCGTCATCGACAGCAACAAAATGGTCCGCGCAATCAATCAAGGTTTGGGAAGTTAGCCTTGGTACGCCATAGACAGTAACTTTCTTGTTGAAGCGTTGCTGAATGCGTTCCACCAACAAACTGAAATCGCCATCGCCAGATACCAGAATCACTTCATCCACTTCCGGCGCAATCTCAATCGCATCTAGCGTGATACCCACATCCCAGTCGCCTTTCGCACTGCCGTCACGACGTTGAATGTAAGGTTTCAACATCACCTCAAATCCGACACCACGAAGAATATGGTGGAACTGACGCTGCTTAGGGTCGTTACTCGCAATAGCATAAGCTCGTGCGCTCACCACTCCTTTCCCTTGTGTCGCAACATACCAAAACTGGTTGTAATCAAAATTGCTGCGGTACGCTTCACGACAGGTGTAGTACACGTTTTGTACATCGACCAAGATTGCGATCTTTTGTTTGTTGCTATCCGAATTCATCTTCTTAATACGCTTTATTTGTTTGTCGCATACCCTATGCCACTTTGGCTCAAAGCACAATGAGCTAATTCCACTAAACTTATCGTATAACTTGATATTCGAGTTTCAAGGAGTGAAGCCATGAACAAGACGACCATTGCCCTGTTGCTTTCATGCCTCATATCAAGTGCTGCATTTGGATATCCAGCGCACTCTCAGTATTGGCCGCACCGCAGCGTGCTGTATTTCGCCCCTGCAAATGACGACCACGTTAAGCAGTTTTTGCTTGAAGCACTGATGAATGAATGTGAACTAGAAGACCGTGACGTTATTACGCTCGTTATTGCCGAAGACGGTTACACACAACCATCATGGCTAAAAGAAGAGTTTGATTTGAAAATGTTAGCCAAACTTTACGAAGTGAAACAAGGCCAACACACGGCGATACTATTAGGTAAAGATGGTGAAGAGAAACACCGCTGGGGAGCGAAGACCGATTGGCAGTTCATCAACAATCTGATTGATGAAATGCCAATGCGTAAAAGAGAGATGCAGCAGAAACGCAGTCCTTGCGCAATCTAATGCTTTAGAATAAGTCTTCGGTTACTTGCCGAACCAATCCAATTTGTTGTGCAGCTGTGTAACGCTACCAACTACAATCAATGCTGGGCTCACGGCTTGCTCTGCCATGCTCGATAGCTCGTTCAACTTTCCTTGGAACACGCGCTGCTCCGGGCGCGTACCGTTTTCAATAATGGCGCATGACATCTCAGGGTCTAAGCCGTGAGTGATCAGCTTATCCATAATGTGACCGCTTTGCTTCAAACCCATGTAGAACACAAGTGTGTTGTTGGATTGCGCCAGTGAATGCCACTCAATCTCACGACCATCTTTTTGTACGTGACCAGTGATGAATTGAACGCTTTGCGCATGGTCGCGGTGTGTCAATGGAATACCAGCGTAAGCCGTTGCACCCGCTGCTGCGGTGATGCCCGGAACCACTTCGTATTTGATACCAAATTCCGCGAGTTCTTCTAGCTCTTCACCACCACGGCCAAAGATAAATGAGTCACCGCCCTTCAGACGTACAACACGCTTACCTTCTTGTGCTTTCTGCACCAAAATTTGGTTGATTTGATCTTGAGGCACGCAGTGAAAGTCCAATTTTTTTCCTACGTAAATCATCTCTGCTGATGCATGAGCCAATTCAAGAATGTCTTTCGACACCAAACGGTCGTATACAACAACTTCAGCCGCTTGAATGGCTTTTAAGCCTTTTACTGTGAGCAAATCAGGATCACCTGGACCTGCACCAACAAGAGAAACAAAGCCGCTGTTTAAAGATGAGTGAGCAGTAGTCATATCAACGCCTATCGAAAAATTTAGATATAAAGAGTAACACTCGCGTTATGCACTTAGGGCTAAAACCACTCTAAGGAGTTATTACTTTTTATAGCTAAACCAATAAAATATGTCGCGAAAGTGAAAGTTAAAAATTGAAATCTAGTTAGAGAATAGTCCCGCCCATCCAGAAGCGGGACCATATTAAGCGAATTACCCGTTAATGGTTATTTAGCCATTGCAGGTTGTGCTTTTACTTCTTCTTCAGCATTGATAGAAGGCGCAGTTTTAGCGTGAGTTAGGTACAGTGGAATACAAGTCATTACTAGACCACCAACAATGTTACCTAGGATGGTTGGGATAAGGTTGAAGTTCAACCAAGTCGCGATACCAAAATCCGCACCTAGAATCATACCTAGTGGGAATAGGAACATGTTTACTACTGTGTGCTCGAATACTAATGCGAAGAAGATGAAGATTGGGAACCACATCATTGCTACGCGACCAGACACTGAACGTGCAGTCATGTTGCCGATAACGCCTAGACATACCATTAGGTTACAGAAGATGCCACGTACGAAACACGTGATCCATCCGTCCATACCCATGTTTTCAAAACCAAGGCTACGCGCGGTAGAAACAGCGACAAATTTCTTCGCTACTGCGTTAAGTTCTAGAGAGAAGTTACCTGTTAGTGAGATAGCCACAAGGTAAGCAACGATTAGAGAACCGATAAGGTTACCCAAGCCTACAAGCCCCCAACAACGGAAGATACGACCCCAAGTGATACCAGGACGGTTTGCAAACTTAGCCAGCGGCGCTAGACCAAAAACACCGGTTACTAGGTCGTAACCCATCACACTTAGAATCACGAAACCAACTGGGAAGACAAGTGCACCCACGATGCCAATACCGGTTTGAACCATAGTGGTAATAGCAACAACAACCGCTAGCGATAGGATGATACCCGCCATAGTACCGCGAAGTAACAAGTCGCGAGTGCTAGTGTTGGTTTTCGCTTCACCCACGTTGATCATGGTTTGAACGAATTCTGCAGGCTTATAATCAGTAGACATGAATGTGTCCTTATTCAAAAGTGAAAGTTAAAAATTAAAGATTGAATAGAGAAAGGCTTGCCGCTGAGTAACACCTAGCTTCCCTGTCCCCGCAGATGAACCACGGAAAGCCTTTACCTATTAAATCTAGATTTCAGTTCATTCCCTCCCCCTTAGAGGAGGGAATGGAAACCAAGCTTATGCAGAAATTTCTACTTCGCCGTTGGTTACGCGCGTTTTGTACGCTTTCACGCTAAAACGCTCGTCTTCCATGCACGCACCTGTTGTCAGGTTAAAGCGCTGCTTCTTAAGTGGGCTTGCCACCCAAAGCTCGCCTTGGTGCTCACAAATCAAACCGCGAGAAAGTACGTTTGATTGGAAGAACGGGTCAGTGTTGCTGATCGCCAGCACTTCTTCTGCTTGTGTTGGGCGGAATACCGCAACTTGCTGACCATCAACCAGTGCACAAACACCCGTGCCCGGTACGATGTCGCTGATTTGGCAAATCTTTTCAAATGACATAATCAACCTTCCCTTATGCTTCAGTGATCGCTACGTGTAGGATGTCGCCTTTCGCTTCAGGGTGTTTTTCCGTGAAGGTTGCTGGGCGGTGCTGCTCACGCTCTTGTACAAACACAACGTTGTCATCGCGCTTATCAGAGTTGATGAAGTGCGCGAAACGAGTCAGTTGTGATTCGTCGTTGATGGTCGCAGTCCACTCACACTCGTACTCGTCTACAAGCTTCGCTACGTCTGCTTCTAGTTGAGCGTTGATGCCAAGTTTGTCGTTAACAATCACTTCGCGTAGGTAGTCAACGCCACCTTCCATGTTTTCCATCCAAACTGATGTGCGTTGTAGTGGCGCAGCAGTACGGATGTAGAACATCATGAAGCGGTCGATGTACTTGATTAGCGTTTCTTTATCTAGATCGCTTGCTAGTAGGTCTGCGTGACGAGGTTTCATACCGCCGTTACCACATACGTACATGTTCCAACCTGCGTCAGTCGCGATAATGCCAAGGTCTTTACCTTGTGCTTCCGCACACTCACGAGTACAGCCAGAAACACCGAACTTCATCTTATGAGGTGTACGAATGCCTTTGTAACGGTTCTCGATGTAAGAACCTAGACCAACAGAATCTTGAACACCGTAACGACACCAAGTAGAGCCCACACATGTCTTCGCCATACGAAGTGCTTTTGCGTACGCTTGACCTGTTTCGAAACCAGCGTCGATAAGCTTGCGCCAGATCTCTGGAAGATCGTCTTTTTGAGCACCAAACAGACCAATACGTTGAGCACCGGTTACTTTGGTGTATAAGTTGTATTCTGCAGCAACGTTCGCTAGCGCACCCAATGCTTGAGGTGTTACTTCACCACCCGCCATACGTGGGATAACAGAGTAAGTACCGTCTTTTTGGATGTTACCTAGGAAGTTGTCGTTCGTGTCGTGCAGCTTAACCAGTTGTGGCTTAAGAATGTGCTCACCCCAGCAAGAAGCCAAGATAGAACCAGCCAGTGGTTTACAAACTTCACAGCCGTAACCTTTACCGTATTTCTCTAGAAGCTCATCAAACGTTTTGATCTCTTCAATGCGGATTAGGTGGAACAACTCTTGGCGTGAGTATGCAAAGTGCTCACACACGTCGTTCTTCACTTCGATACCAGATTTAGCAAGCTCAGCATTTAGAACAGACGTCACTAGAGGAATACAACCACCACAGCCTGTACCTGCGCCAGTCACTGCTTTGATGTCGCCCAATGTGTGGTGACCATCAGCAACCGCTTGTGCGATCTTGCCTTTTGTCACGTCGAAACATGAACAGATCACTGCGCTTTCTGGTAGAGCGTCTGCACCTAGTGCTGGTTTCTCAGCGCCTGCGTGTGCAGGAAGGATCAACGCATCTGGGTGTTCTGGCAGGTCGATTTCGTTCAACATAAGTTGAAGCAGGTCGCCGTAGTCAGAGGTGTCACCAACCATAACCGCGCCAAGCAGTTTCTTGTTGTCTTCAGAAACGATAAGACGTTTGTAAACTTCTTGCTCTTCGTTTTGGTAAACGTAACTCTTACAGCCTTCAGTACGACCGTTCGCGTCACCGATAGAGCCTACTTTCACGCCAAGAAGTTTCAGCTTCGCAGACATGTCAGCGCCTTCGAATTTGCTTTCTGTGTTACCTAGTAGGTGATCAACAGCAACTGTCGCCATCTTGTAGCCAGGAGCAACAAGGCCGTAGAACATTTCGTTCCAAGACGCACACTCACCAATCGCGTAGATGTTCTCATCAGAAGTCTGACAATGGTCGTTGATAGCAACACCGCCACGAGGTGCCACTTCTAGCTCCATTTGGCGTGCTAGTTTGTCTTGTGGACGAATACCAGCAGAGAATACGATGAAGTCTGTTTCTAACTCTGAACCGTCAGCAAAACGCATAACGTTGCGTGCGTTTGTGCCTTCTGCCGCAATCTCAAGCGTGTTTTTGCTGGTGTGAACGTTCACACCCATACGCTCGATCTTTTGACGAAGTTGGTTACCACCAGCAAGGTCAAGTTGCTCAGCCATTAGCTTTGGTGCGAACTCAACAACGTGTGTTTCTACACCTAGTGCTTTCAATGCGCCCGCAGCTTCAAGACCTAGCAAACCACCACCGACAACAACGCCTGATTTGCTCTTCTTCGCACACGCTTCGATCGCTTTAAGATCTTCGATAGTACGGTAAACAAAACAGTCTTTGCTTTCGTGACCTTTGATAGGTGGAACAAATGGGAATGAGCCAGTAGCAAGAATCAGCTTGTCGTATTGAATTTCGCGACCAGTGCTTGAGTAAACAATGCGGTTTTCACGGTTAATGTTAATCGCGCGTTCGCCGATCAGCATGTTAATACCGTGTTTCTCGTAGAAGCCTTCTTTCACTAAAGAAAGTTCATCTGCAGTATGGTGAGAAAAGTAAGAGGAAAGGTGCACACGGTCGTATGCGACACGAGGTTCTTCACAGAAAACCGTAATGTCCATATTAGACATATCAGCTTTCTCGACTAAGTCTTCAATGTAACGGTGGCCTACCATACCGTTACCGATGACTACTAGCTTCAACTTGCTCATTGTACTTCCTAAGGGTTAGGTTCTTATCACTGAGCGCATTGTTAATTGTGAAAGAAAATTAATACATGATGTAAATCAATTACGGAATTAAACTACCCTAAAGGGGTAGGAGCAGTTTTTAAACAGCGTTTAAACCTTTGCTTTCGTAATTTAAACAAAATTCATGTAATCCAGCCGAAATGAACTCAACATATTTGTCACATTTCTTCATAACAAAGAAAAAGCAAGCGACTAACCGCTTGCTTTTTAATCACATTTGAGTGGATTTTATAGGGTCACGTTAAATAATACCGCGTGATGTCCCTACTCTACGCCCTTCTTCCATCTCCCATTGAATGCCGTATTTGTCTATCCAATAGAAAAAGGTGATCGGGAAGCCATTCAATTTTTCCGGGTGGTAACTTTTGGATTCATCAATCATAGTGACCCCCTCTTGTTGTTTTAAGTATCGAAATACCTCACCACAGTTGGAAACTTCGAGTGCAATATGACGAGGACCACCAAGATCATAGGTTCTTGGTTGTGGCGGTATAGCCGTCGCACCAACAGGCGAATGGTATTTCATCAGCTCAAGATAAACCGATGCATACGGATGCTTCACAAACAGCACGTCAACGACGACGTCTTGTCCAGCTAAACCCGCATCTTGGTTAAACTCCGCCATACTCACACCGCGGTAATCCATCTTTTGCCCCTGAGCATCAAGTGCGCGTTCAAAACCGAGTACTCGCTGATAGTAATCAGCCGCCGTATCAACATCGTCGACAATGACGTTTATATGAGATAAACCAAGTACAAATGCGCCAATATCACGCTCTGCTAAACGCTTAAGCATTTCCGGTTCGGCATCTGGTGATACTTCAACCACATAGTCGACCTCTCGTCCCTGCTCTATCGATTCGTTGCAAACCAGATAAGCTTTCCCTTTGTGTTTGTCCGTATCACTTGCTGCGATCTCCACCTTGGACTTCCAAGCGTGAGAAACAAACCACTCAGGATTCACCACGTAGGCCGCGGCCACCATATCAAAAGGAATAAACCCATCTTTAGAACCAAACACCACTTCCCACTCGGTACACCATGCAATGGAATGTGACTCTAAGAAGTGACTAAGACTACTGCCATGGCTCATCTTGTGAAGTTCTTTAAAATCGACCCAAACTTGAGCACAGGCTTCAAAAGGGACTAAAGTCACCGGAACATCGCTATCAAGGAGTACTTGAAATGCAGCTTGGTCCACCTCAAAGTTCAGATCACGAAACGGCCTTGGCTGACGCTTTCCAGCAACAAAATGCTGCTCAGTGTTTCGCCTGCCTGCAACGCATACCACCTTTTCAATGTTTTTGGCCTGTTCAGGAAAATGTCGAATCAATAAGGCGATGTTAGTCAGAGCACCGATAGCAAGAATAGTCAAAGGCTCTTGCTCAAGTTGAGCAGCAAGGTCTTTCACCGCTGGCGGAATATCTTTGGCAGAATCAAAGTAAGTGGCGCTTCCTTGAGAAACGCTGAGGTAAGTTGGACCAAACTGGCTAATAAAAGAGCGAGCGATGTCCGTAGTAACTTTAATGTCATCACAATTGCCAAGTGTTGAACTCACGCCAACGATGTCGACTTCTTGGCTTCTGAGCAATAACCCCAGCGCGTAGCCATCGTCAACATCACACAGCTTAAACCGGTCGTGATGGCCTATGGTGATGTCGGTATCAACCCAGACGCGTGTTTGTGGGCGACAGGTATGCTTATCCTCTCCGATGTTGTGCATCGAGACTCCTTTCTCTTCTTTGGTCTTAAATGGCCGAGTGGCCGAATTAAATGCAATGAAACTAAAAACTACAGCGTGATGGGTTCCGCCATAATGACAACGTTTCGTCCTTTATCTTTTGCTGCGTATAGGTTCCTATCGGCAACTTCAAAGGCCTGCTCAAGTGCCTTCTCGCAGTCGTTCAAGTTAGGATGAGACGCGGCGCGGGTTAATGGAACCGCTCCAACCGAAATCGTTACGACTTCAGAAGGTAGGTTTTTGATGTGTGGTATGGCGAGGGTTTCGACCGCTTGTCTTAAGTGTTCAACTTTGGAGTTCAACACCTCTAACGTATTGCCATAGACAAGCAAAGCAAACTCTTCGCCGCCTAAACGAAACGAGGGCTGGTCTTTACCTAAATGAGAACGGAAGACTTCCGCAACATCACATAAGGCGTTGTCCCCTTCAGTGTGCCCGTAAGTATCATTAAACTTTTTGAAATTATCGATATCACACAAGACGAAACAGGCGTACTTCATGTTGCTCAGGGTCTCATGAACAAAGACAGGCGCACTGCGCTTGTACAAATAGCGCGAGCCGATTCCGGTCAACGTATCGGTATCTGTCTGTTGACGAAGCACTCTTAGTTGGTTCTTGATTTTGGTGATTAAACTTGAGTATGAACGAGCGAGTTCGCCGATTTCATCCGAGCGTTTGATCTCCGGAATGTGTGATTGATCGATCTTCTCAATGTCTTTTTTCATTGATTGAGACAAGCGTTTAAGCGGGCTCACAATCCACATTGTCACCATGTAGATCAACACCATTGAAATAAGCGCGGCAATCAAGGCTTCGTTGATCAGCTCTTTAATCAAA
This sequence comes from Vibrio sp. K4, assembly GCF_051122595.1. NCBI lineage: Bacteria > Pseudomonadati > Pseudomonadota > Gammaproteobacteria > Vibrionales > Vibrionaceae > Vibrio > Vibrio sp. K4. Next base: position 1,649,422 of record NZ_CP178578.1, on the reverse strand, counting down.
GTAACCTTAATAGTATCGAGGTCACTTGCATCTAGCACTGCCCAAATGTAGCCGCCATTAATATTGCGTAGCGGTAAACAGACGTGAAGTACCGACAGTGTCGAATCGTAGTAAAAATCCGTTTGGCGCAGATAGTCCTTATTCCAAGGTAGTTCAGTATTGCGATTGAGTAACTGACTCGCTTGCAACGCCTCTAAATCAACGCTGGTCTTGTTTATCAAATATTGCAGCTTATTACGCTTGATCTCATCTTTTTCCGGCGTCATGGACAACATTCGAACTAAGTTGCCCTTTTGGTCTTTCAAGATATTGACTTCAAGGTCGCTCACATCGATACGCCACACCTGATTGGACTCCGCCAAGTAACGGACAGCAACTGTCTGGGTTTTGTAATCGGAAACGCCGGAAATTTCGATAAAGAGCAGATCGTCTATCGCACTCAAATTGGCCTTAGTCGATGGCATCATTAAGTTAGCGTAATTGCGACCCGCAATCGATCCAGAAAGGAAAGTCATTTGAGAAGAGAGATGAGTTTTCGCCATGGTGGCGGCATGCTCAATACGCATGTTCCATTCGCTTTGAAAACGCGTGAAAGACAGACCTAGAATGATGGACAGAACCAACACCAAATGCGAAACAAATAGCATCTGGTTAATCGTCAACCAGCCGAAAACTCGATTACTCACAATAAACTACTGCTTATCTTTATAAACGCCTAAAACTGGCTCTGCACACGTACCATTAATACAAATGTCTTGATACGTAGTGTGGCAACTTTGGCAAAATGAAGGCTCTAATGAGGGATGTGTGTGGCTAATATCTTTGCCTTGACGATCGTAACTTCCATAAATCGCCATACCACCGACGTGTTCTGTTACCCAAACAATGCCATCGACCTCAGAAATAGCGACAGCGGTAGGACCATCTGTGTATGGACCATGGGTCTTGTACTGTTCAATCTTTTTCGGATTCACACGGATCGTAAGTGGTGATCCTTGTCCGTTATTAATCCAACTGTAAGCACGAACAGATTCTTGAATAAACAATGAGGTGTCTGGAGGCAGAATCGTGTCTGCAGGTAGGTTTTGTGACTCTTTAACAACTGGCCATTCCTGCCACCCTTCCGGATAGCTAGCCATAGACGCGGCAAAAGCAGTAAATGACGTAGCACCCAACAGTAAGGCTACGAATCGCCTGCTTAAATGACATAACACGTGTACTTCTCCCTAAAACAAAATGGGCTCATCCTGAGCTAAAATCAAAATGTTATATATTAACAAAACGTTATATATGATGTTATCAATTAGATTCTAGTAATGCACTCAGTTTATAATTAACAACATTCTGTTAATAGAGTTGAATGTGCATTTTGGGAACTAACGAGAGTGATGAGAAGTGTAAAATGAGGCTTATGTCGAATTTACGTCGGTAAATAGCGATGAAATGCAATTATTTATGAAATTTGAAGAAGTTAGTTTTGCTGAAGTTCTTGAATGGTCAGAGGTCTGAATTGAAGCTTCTGGTTTGATTTAGGAACAAAGATGTTTGAGTTACGAGGAAAGATAATGGAGGCGCCTCCCGGAATCGAACCGAGGTCCACGGATTTGCAATCCGCTGCATAGCCACTCTGCCAAGGCGCCATTTTGTTGCTTCTAAGATGAAACATTGAGGTTTTCGTAAGGGATTGCCCTTTCGATGGTCGTTGTGAAAGATTCTATTTAAACTTGCCAGAAGCTAAATCAGCTTCAAATCATTTAAATAATCACACCAACCTAATCGCACATTCGATAATGAGATGCGATGGTACTCACTCTATCGAATGGAGGCGCCTCCCGGAGTCGAACCGAGGTCCACGGATTTGCAATCCGCTGCATAGCCACTCTGCCAAGGCGCCTCAACTGGAGCGACACACGAGGTTCGAACTCGTGACCTCAACCTTGGCAAGGTTGCGCTCTACCAACTGAGCTAGTGTCGCATAATTTGAGATGGTGCCCCGGGCCGGAATTGATGGTCCGACACTCGGCCGGTCAACTCGACGGCGGGATATTAAATTCACCCACTCAATTTTCGGATGGTGCCCCGGGCCGGACTTGAACCGGCACAACGCGAACGTCGAGGGATTTTAAATCCCTTGTGTCTACCAATTCCACCACCAGGGCAACGCAATCAATGCGATGGTAACACCACCTGCTCTAACGACCTTCGCCGTGAGAACGAGGCGTACTTTAACGGATTAAGATTCTAGGTCAACAACAAATTTTATCTTTTTTATTCATGCGGTTAAAAAGCAGACTCAGACGAGCACTCTTCAATCAATTCGATCAATCCCTAAACACATCAAACCATTCCAACCCTGCTCTTCACCTGCTGTTACTCAATCATCGCTTTTCTTTCTAGTTAATGTCAGAAAGATTAAAAAGAGAAATCTATCAACAACTTTATAAATTACTCCCGCAAGCAATCTCATTTATAGGAATTAAAATTATCATTATTGTACTCCGGTAACACTTCACTGATCGGATGTGTTGATCGTTATTATTCATCCCGTTAATCATACCTTTCGAGCAAAAGTGATTTTGATGTTTGTATTTTGCTTATTACCACTTCGCTATTTTTGGCGAAACTAAACATTCAAAGGTTGATAACATCATGAATAAAATGACAAAACTAGCCGCACTCGCAGTAGCAATGGCTTTACCTACCGCTTCCAATGCAGCTATTGGTGATTACAAAGTGGTCCTCATCCACGGATTCCAAGCCGATCAACTGCAAACTAAACCAGCGCCATCGCAAGTTGAAACAGAAGGTGCGGATTATTGGAAAGACTATTGGATGCAGTATGCCGATGCTCGCATTGATTGGCCCTCTCATGAAAGAGTTGAAGGAAAAATAGCCAGTGATTATGTATGGCCGAAGCTGCAAGAGCTCTCAAGAAACGGGACTTGCCAGCCGGGTTGCGTGTTGGTAACCCACTCAACTGGCGACTTAGTTGCAAGACATCTGCTCGATAACCAAGAAAACTGGTTAACTAACGCAGGCCTATCTCCACTCAACATTGTCGCGACTTTCGACTTTGCAGGTGCTGGTGGTGGATCAGAGCTGGGCGATATCGTTATTAACATCACTGAAGGTGGTGGCTGGACAAACAGTGCAATGCGTTATGCGATTTCACTCTGGCTTGGCGATATGCCATCAAAAAACAACACCGGTGTATTGAATGATCTAAAAGTGTCAAACGCTCGCCAAATAGCGATGTTACCAGACCACCGTATCCCTCGAATTCGTTTTGTTGGTAACGGCAGCGACTACCTAAAAGCGACCGCAAGCTTCTTGCCCGGAAAAGACGATGGTGTTGTAGCGGCGCATTCATCATGTGGCGCTTCAAGCTCAGGCAGTTTCGATAGCTGTTCTACTAGTCTTGCTATGGACGGAAAAATGGCTTCTCAAAGCAAGGGAGTGGCTAGCTTTATGCCAAACCACTACCCGTTCATCATGGGTAACGGTTATAGCCACAGCGAGGTCATTGGGTCGAAACACAAAGGTAAAGTCACCTCCAGTAATACGTCGATTGCCTTAGCGGATGGAAAATCGGTAAGCGTTGACAGCTACCAAGAGAACGGATGGTTTGGAAATAAATACATATACGTACAAGGTTCTCAAAATGACACCATGTCGGAAATCGCTGTCGGCCTGTAAAGCGTCGTAATAAGCAAACCAACGAGCCAAGTTTCATGCTTGGCTCTTCTCACACAAAGTACGATGCAAGAGATGGATTATGAGTAACAAAAAGCCAATCGCCATTGCGGCTTTCGTTTTGATTGGGGCTACGGCGTTGTTTCTATCGCAACAAGATCAAGACGATGACTCCGCGAAGCAACAACCAGCCCAGCAGAATCAAACAGCCGCTTTGCGCAAGCCAACACCGAGCGAAACCATCACTATGGAGGGCGCGCCATTACCTCCCAAACAAGAGAGTGTCGATGTGATTGAAGATATGACTTCTTCTCATGACTTATCTTTGATTGCAGAACGTCACGAAGAGGTCTTACAGTATCCAGCCTACTCTACTCCCATTACAGATAAGAACAGCCCGTATCTCGACTGGAATCATTTTGAAGAGGTCCCTGTTCCAGTGTTGAATGGAGAAGCCAAAGCAGCATTAAGCTTGGACAAATATCGTCATTTTTATCCAGACAAGATTGATGTTCGCTTAAAATCATCGGCAAACTACGTGACAGCGTCACTCGAAATTATTGACGTAGAAAGCCAGCAAACCCTTACCACTCTCCCTGTTCAAGAGAATGGTTGGCAAATAACACCAGAAGCAAACTGGCCACAAGAATTAAGATTGGTGGCACGCATCAGCTTTGAGCAAGGTGAAGATGTCATCAGTGCGGATTTACGCCTTTACCACTCTGTAGCCAGTATTATCAATGTAGACCAAGCGTCTTCGAATAATTCCGATATGGTGATTCCTATTACAGTTCAAGTGGACAGAGCGGGTATCTATCGAGTTCGTGGCAGTTTATATCAATCAAGCGGCTCGGCAGTTGCCTCTTTAGTACAAAAGAAACAACTGGCTGAAGGAGAACAAACCGTGGAGCTAAAAGCGTTCCACAATGTCTTACCCAATGGAAGAGCCGAGTATGAACTTCGTGACATCATGATAGAACGCATGTCTGGTTTCCCAGGTGAAAAAGCACAGTATGGCCAAAGTAAAGCAGAGTCTTATCCTATTGGATCATTTGATTCGAATACCCTATCCGATGAACCTTATGAAATGAGCGATAAAGAAAAGCAACAGCTTGAATTTCTTCACCAAGCCGCCAACTAGCCGGAATAATTGCTGGCTGAGGCAGGTAGAACTGGTCGTCACCTCCTAAAATTAAACCATGTTTGATGTAGGAGGATGGCGATGAAGCTTCTCAACAAGAAGGTTGCGGACTTTAAATTGAGTCCAGATTCGGATCTGAGCTTTCTTTTACCCCGTCATCTAATGCATGAATTCGACTACGCAAGAACGCTTGAACAAGGCGTAATTACCGAAACGGAACCTGAGTTTAACCATCAATATCGAGTCACTTTACGGCGCATTCGCTCTCTACTACTGCTTCTTAAGGCTAATTTCTGCCCCTTTGAATTCAAACTGCTCAAGCCCCACTTAAAGTTACTCATGAAGCAGACCAACACATTACGCGACTTAGATGTGTTTCTCATCGATAGAGAGCATTACTTAAATCGATCACCGGAATACCAAGATAAATTAGCGTCGGTTTTTGACGTGATTGAAACGCAACAAATCGAAGCACTCAAATCTGTTAGGCAATGGCTCGCCTCTGATTGCTATCTCAAAACCTGCGTCATGATTGAAAACAGCCTTCGCCGAGCATCTCAATATGAGGTGGACAATGTCGAATCCATTGTTGTTTGTTCGAACAAAAGGATCCGCCACCACTACAAGCTGGTAAGCAATGCATGTAAAGGCTTGAACAGAAAAAGCAACGATGGTGAAGTTCATCAATTCAGGATTGAATGCAAGAAGCTCCGTTACTTGCTTGAATACTTTGCTCCTTTGTATGTTCCTCACCAAGGCCACCTTGGAATACAGCACAGAGCGAATGTAAAACAGTTGAAGCAACTTCAAGACCGCCTCGGCGCGTTTAACGATACTTCCAATCAGCTCGACTTCTTTCGTAAGCAACAAAACGATAAGCAATTCACCAAGCCACAGCGTAAGGCGATTGGTCAGCTATTAACATTGGTAGAAAAAGACCATCAATCCGCCAAGCTGGCGATTTTCGCTGACTTAAAAAACTTCAAACGTGAGATAAAGAGAAGCGATGCTCTCACCATTTATGCTTAGTTTATGCCCAAGCCATAAAAATAAACGCTATAGGCTGAGCTGTTTATTTTGCCTTTCCATACAGGTTCATGTTCTTTTCATATTTGACGTCTAGAGTTTGAAATTAACTAAGACAAAGAACAACAACGTGAAGCCTCTAAAACGATACCAATACGAACGCTACGCCGTACTCTGCAACCTTGCCTACCCCAGAGTCTTTAAACAGACCCGCTATGGGTTCGATCCTAATGGACAGCGCATCATTAAAAACGAGTTTGGCAAAACCATGATTCGTGTTTTATGGAGTAAAAAGCGCACAGAAGTCGTTGTTGTCATCAAGGGCTCACACAGCATTAGCGATTGGCTTTTGAACTTTGCCATGTGGACTCGTAGCTGCAAGCGCCTTGGGCTTAACTATCGCATCCATGCAGGTTTCTACCATTTGCTATTTCAAGAAAGCCAACCTTCTCGAAATGAAGATCGTCTTGGTTTGAGCGTGATTGAACGGCTAGAAGCCACCGTCGTACCGCTGATTCTACAAGGCAAGCGCATCACCATTACTGGGCATTCATCGGGCGGCGCGATTGGTAGCGTGTTTGCCGATTATATCGAACGAAAGTACCCCAAAAGCATCAAGCGAGTAGTAACGTTTGGTCAGCCAGCAATTGGTGATTGGACATTCAAAAAACGATACAAGTTAGGACACAAAACCTATCGAATCTGTTGCGATATCGACATTGTTACCTTTATGCCTCCGGTACCTTTTCTCTACTGGCATGTGGGCAAAATGCTGTGGCTTTATAACGGTAGGATTTACGAGAACACACCAACGTTGATGCGGCTTGGACGCTCTTTGGTGAGTTGGTTGATCCGCCCTTTTTCCTATCACTTGATGAGTAAGTACATTCGAAATAAAGACTTCTTTGATGAGCGGTAATCCATTGCTTCCATTGCTTCCAGCAATCTGGGAAAAGGAACAGAAACAAAAAGAGCCAGTATTAAACTGGCTCTTTCTTCTTGATTCAGAATTACAAAGACGCAATTTCTTTATCAAGTTGGTATTTGTTGTCAGTAACGATACGCTCTAATACTTCGACGCGCTGTTTTAGGTCTTCTATTTGTTTATTAAGACCATCTCGCTCTTCTTTATTCATCTGCTTACGCTCAGAAATTTCGAGCGCTCTCACTTCTTTTCGATGATTGAGAATCAGCTTAACGATACCACCACCAAATATTGCACCGAATACAATCGCAACAATCAAAACGTCAGCCATAGATTCCTTTCCTTAATCTGCCTACTGATAATGCTCAGGTATAAAGTTACGCATATGTTTCATGAATATCAAACAAGACATTGATTAAATGCGCACTATTTTCGAAATTGGTCACACCTGCAATTTTACGAGCCTGATTATTTAACGCCGACCCAAACAGAAACCGAACCACCGTTCACTGGGAACTCTGCCCAACCGTTAGCGTCAGTCCAGACTTCTTCCGTGCGAATACCTAACTTATCGACGTAACGCGTACTTGGTGAACCTGTGTACATCCATTTTGTACCGCCAGGGCCATCACTCATGATAACCGCCATTGAGTTCGGGTGTTCTGCATCCCCTTCTCGCGTCCAACCAATCACATCCCAATGATCAAGGTAAGAGTGCTGCTTGCCATAAGCATAATCTTTACGGGCTTTCACCAATTTCTCAATATACGGCACTTTCACCATGTTGATGTCGTGTCCTTTATCGCTGTATTGTGCGCCGTAGTAATCCGCGTAGAACACTGACGGATAACCTTCTTCACGAAGCAAAATGAACGCGTACGCAAGAGGCTTGAACCACCAATCCACTGGAGACTCCAGCGCTTGCAGTGGTTGCGTATCATGGTTCTCGACCAATGTTACCGCTTTCACTGGGTTGTCCTTCATCAAGGTGCCATCCATGATACGGCGCATATCGAAGTTACCACCCGAGCGTGAAGCGTTATAGAAGTTCATGTGTAGCGGTGCATCAAACAATGACATGCTGCCAGAAGTCTTAGTGATAAAGTTATGCAGATTGTTCACGTCGTAGTTCCAGTATTCACCCACAGTGAACAGCTCTTTGCCAGTCTTCCAACGCAAGTAATCGATCCACTCTTGTAGGTACTGGTACTTGATGTGTTTAACCGCGTCCATTCGGAAACCATCCACACCCGTCATGTTTAGGTACCACTCGCCCCAGTCTTTCAGCTCTTGCTTCACTTCTGGGTGATCCATGTCTAAGTCTGCATACATGAGGTAGTCGTAGTTGCCTTTTTCAGAACTGACTTCCCAATCCCATGCTTTGCCGTCACCTTTGAATTTGAAGATCGCTTTTTCTTTACCTGCATCATCCCAGTCAACGCCGTCAAAGTGATACCACGTCCAATGGAAATCTGAGTATTTGTCGTTACGCCCTGGGAAGCTAAATTCGACCCATGCTTCAATCCATTTGTCGCCTAGCTCAATATTTCGGTTGTTCCAATCGACTCGCTTGGTGTCGACCCACGATTTACCATCCGCACCGCCACGGTGGTTAAATACCACATCACCATAAATTTGAATGTTATTTGCGTGTGCCGCTTTGATGGCATCGAGGTATTGGTCTTTAGTACCGTATTTGGTTCGCACCGATCCTTTTTGATCAAACTCCCCCAAGTCATACATATCGTAAACGCCATAACCGACGTCGTTGCTGCCACCAGCACCTTTATAGGCAGGCGGTAACCATAACGCGGTAAAGCCATTGTCCGATAGTGCTGGCGCGTTGTTTTCAACTTGTGTCCAGAGTGCACCGTCATTTGGCACATACCAATGGAAATACTGCATCATGGTTCCATTTTGAGCCGCCATTACCGGCGAACTGAGCAGCAAAGTTAAAGGTAAAAGTGTGGGTTTAAGGTTGAATGTTTTCATTATTTTTCTCTCACGTTTTAGGACGAAGCCCGAACTTAGAGAGCGCAAGACGGGTAGAAGAAATCCAACTAACCGTCTGTTGTACAACAAAAAGTTCGGACTACAATCGTGGAGAAATTATCACCAATCACCCTCTACAATTATTGAGATGTGTAACATTTATAAAACCAATAACTAATTGAGTGCAATTATTGAATCCCGATCAAATAATCAGGGAGGAGATAATAAGTAAACAGCAGAAAGAGGGATTAAAGCGCGTCGATTTCATTGCGCTAAAACGAAGAAAGCCCGTCATAATGACGAGCTTTCGAAAAGAATGGAGGCGCCTCCCGGAATCGAACCGAGGTCCACGGATTTGCAATCCGCTGCATAGCCACTCTGCCAAGGCGCCTCAACTGGAGCGACACACGAGGTTCGAACTCGTGACCTCAACCTTGGCAAGGTTGCGCTCTACCAACTGAGCTAGTGTCGCATAATTTGAGAAGGAGTCCCGAGCCGGAATTGATGCTCCGACACTCGGCCGGTCAACTTGACGGCGGGATATTAAATTCACCCACTCAATTTTTGGATGGTGCCCCGGGCCGGACTTGAACCGGCACAACGCGAACGTCGAGGGATTTTAAATCCCTTGTGTCTACCAATTCCACCACCAGGGCAACGCAATCAATGCGATGGTAACACCATCTGTTCTAACGACCTTCGCCGTGAGAACGAGGCGTACTTTAACGGATTAAGATTTCAGGTCAACAATAAATTTATTCTTTTTGATTCAGATGGTTAAAAACACGACTGAACGTATGGGAGTTGAGCAATTCGCTTAAAACTCAAACGGCTTATTCCACTATTTCTTGTTAAAAAAAGAGCCGCTGTTTAAGCGACTCTCCACATCATATCGGTTTAGTGCTTACGCACAGCAGTTACAGTTGCGCTTGTAGCGATCCATTTTACCTATGCCTGGGTTAAAAGTATTGGTTGGATCAAGTTGATGGTAGAACTTTTGCAGCGAGTTTTCCGCTTCGTACAGATGCCCTACGTTGTGTTCTGCTGGGTATTTAGCGCCGCGACTGTTCAGGTGTTCCAACATTAGCTTCTTCATCAGCTTGGTGTCGGTGCCCTTTTTGAAAACATAGTCTTGGTGGAATACATAACACATAAAGTGACCGTAATAGAGGGATTTAACGAGGTTCTTACTTACTTCCTCAGGTAATGTTTCTAACCACTCTTCATCGTTACGTCGTAACGCAATATCGAGAGCCACAATGTCTTCTACTTCCTTGCGGTGAATGGTTTCGTAACGAATTGCTGCACCTGCCGCTGCAAAACGGTGTAGATACGCTTTCTTACCCTCTTCTGGTGTGCATTCGAAGAAGTCACTATCGTGCTCAGCTGCCCAAACCTCTTTGAGGTATTTCTGTGCTTCGGCAATACCGCCGTCACTCATTTTAAGTACAAGATGGTGCTCGTACTTATCACGGTATTCCAACATGCGCTTAGGAAGATGCTGCGGGAACAACTTGCTTGCGTAGTAAAGAATAGTATCTGGCAGGTACTTGCTGACCAACGGAACACGCTCTAAGAAGTTTTCAACCTTAGCTTTAAGCGAGAACATCTTAGGTAGGTTATCTGTGCCTAATAAATCGATAGAAAGGAAGACATCTTTACCGTACTTCTCTGCCATATTGAAAATATCACGGTGAAGGTACTCGCCCATTTCTGGTAAGTTTTCGAATTGGGTAAGGAAGTCTTTTCTCAGCTTGGTCAGTTTATCTGGATCGTTAGTACCTAGGTAGAACACTTGCTCTTTTTCAGGGATTGGATAGCTATCGACTCGAACAGCGAAAACGCCAAGCTTACCCGCACAACCGCTCGCCTCGTACAGACGGCGTTCGTCGGCATTAAAGCGCGATGGGATATCAGAAGTCACATCACGAACGCGTTCGTCGTATTCTTTATCCGACGCCATACGTTCATCATGAATCACTTTGTCTGGGTCGAAGTTACCATCTTGGATATTCTGTAAGATCTCTTCAGGCGTCGAGCCTAATCCTTCAATACCAAGGTGGTTAACAAGATTGAGCTTACCGTCTTTGTCCACCTGAGCGAATATGGCTAACTCTGTATAAGCAGGGCCACGTTTAACCAAAGCGCCACCAGAGTTGTTTGCAATACCGCCCACGACGGTTGCGCCAAGAGAGGAAGATCCAATCACTGAGTGCGGCGCACGATTAACCGCTCGCAGCTCTTTTTCTAACGAATGTAAACTTGCTCCCGGAAGACAAACTGCTTGCTTACCGCCGTCTAACAGATAGATTTGCTTCATCTTGGTAATATTGATCACCACCACATCACGGTCGTAATCACTACCACTTGGCGCAGAGCCTTCGGTCAGACCCGTCTTAGCCGCTTGCATGATGATGATGCAATTATTGTCGACACATTGTTGGATGACCTTCCACTGCTCTAGCAGAGTCTTAGGAAAAACCACCGCCAATGCCGTGCCGCTTCCTGAGCGAAAACCGCTGCGGTAATACTTGGTTTTGATTTGATCGGTAAGGACATTTTCTTCCCCGACAATGGTGACAAACGCGTCGATGAGCTGCTTCTGTTTCATATCCGTATCTCTAGTTATTATGCCCAGCCAATATAAGTAGTCCGAATCTGAACGTCCATGCCACCAAAGTCCGATAACAACGCCCAGAGAAAGTTAACTACATTAATTACCCATATATTCAATTACTTAAAATTTTCAGAACTTTAAAATCAACAAAGAAACTTATCGTTTCCAAAAAGAAACAATAGCAAAGTACATTGTTAACAAATGTGCACGATATCGAAGAAAAGGAAAGTCGAAAGGGTCAACAAGGCCTTATATATCTGACCTTGAAAGAATATTCAGTCAAAACAAAACCACAACATATGAATATCATGACGTTATAGCAGCGTTATATGGCTGTGATATTGTCGGTTAATGAAGAAAATAGACAGATTGTAGAGTTTAAAATTTAGAGTGAATTCCTTCCATCAAAGGAGAATCACTCCTTTGAGAAAAGTTGAGCCATTAGAATTGATGGCTACGACGTTGAAAGCACTGATACAGGTGCTCGATAAAGATCTTAATCTTTTCTGGTTGCTGACGAGTGTATGGGTACACAGCATAAATGCCCAAACACTTAGCCGTTTCGTCTTTAAACAACTGAATCAGCTTACCCTGCTGCAAGTCTTCATAAACCAGTACCCGAGGCACATAAATGATACCTTGCCCTAGCAAAGCGACGTTACGTAACGCAGATGAGTTATTGGTACATAGATTCCCGTCCACCTTAACCTGATACACCTCATCATCACGCTTGAAAGCCCACTCACGAGCCCCTGTCTCTTGATAGGCGTAAACCAAGCAGTTGTGCTTAGTGAGATCGTCCGGTGTTTTGGGTTTGCCATGTTTGACGACGTACTTAGGCGATGCACACACAATCCAGTTTGCATCGACGAGCTTGCGTGCTATCAGGCTTGAGTCAGGCAAAACCCCAGTACGAATGGCAAGGTCAAAACCTTCGTTCACGATGTCAGCAAACCGGTTGTCCAGTTCCATATCAATGTTGATATCTGGATAAGCTTGGTTGAATTCAGAAATGACGGTAGGAAGGATAAGTTCACCAGAGATAGTCGGAACGGTAATCTTGATGTTGCCAGATAGACTCTTACCCAAACCAACAATGGATTCTTCTGCGGTTGCGACGGCTTGGTAGACACTACGAGCATGTTCGAAGAAGGATTGCCCTGCTTCTGTCAGTTTAAGCGTGCGTGTGGTTCGATAAAGCAGTTGAACACCTATCTCCTGCTCTAATTTGGCAATGCGCTTACTGACGACCGACTTAGTAAGTTCCATTTGTCTTGCAGCGGCGCTGAATGAACCCTGTTCAACCAAATGATAGAAAATAATGTAGTCGTCGGTATTTCTCATGTGTCTTCACTGCTTCCTTGTCGAAGAAGACATTCTAAAGAGATTTCGCACAGATTGCCGCAAGAAAGTTCACACTTGGCTTTTAAAGCCTGCCAACGAGAAAGGCGAGCTAATAAGGCTCGCCTTGTTTCTACTCAATTGAGTAACGTTCCTAGATGGTCTGTTTACTTCGTGAAGTGAATATCACTGATTTCAAACTCTACGCCAGCTTGGGTATTTGCCCATGCCGGGAAGATAGTGAACGTCTTAACAGTTTGAGCCCAGTACTTGTTATCAAACTTCTCTGCGAAGTTGGCCATTGGCACGGTCACTTTAATATCCGTATTCAGCGTAATATTCTCCCCGGCCAATTCCGTGACAAAAATGTCACCAGTATCCCCATCAGCATTCGCCAGCTTCAACACCAATCCGGTTTGATCGTTGTCAGGCTTTTGTGCCCCTAACGTCGATACATTAACCGTAAACACCAACGAACCCGCTTCAACAAAGTTTTCTAAGTTCTGTGCATCAAAGTTGAAATGCAACAGGCCTTTGTAAGCCTCTGGACTCGCGCTGTTATAAGTAACCGATGCACCATCAGCAGTTTGTGTTGCCGTCATGTGGATTTCACCGTCAGGGATAGGTCCCCAGCCTTCTGTCGTGTATTGGTCTGAGGTATTTATCTGTGTGTTAAAGTCGGTAATGATGTTGTACATGTCCCCCGTCAATGGTGGTAGCGCTTCATCAAGCATGTCTTCACAGCTAACTGCGTCCTCAGGTAATCCATCTGGGTTCGGAACATAACGAATCTTACCCAAATCAAACTCCACAGCCTCAGTTGAATACATCAAGAAAGACGTGTTCAACATTTGAAAACTCATCCCAGTGTCCTTCAAACACTGGAGCGGTACTTTGATCGTCGTCCAAGTGCTATCTGACGGTTCGGGTAACACTTTGTTGATGTTTACCTCACCGCGACAAGGATACTCACAGTGTGTCGACAACACTAAGCTCTCTGGCGCTGTTGTTACCATGCGAATATCAAACTCCAAAGTAGAATCGGCATTCATGTAACTGTTGTAGTCGGAACCCTTTTCATCTGGCGTTTGCATGTAAATTTGCGCGGCTGAATTACCAACGAAGTCGCCAGTTTCTCCAGAGAATTTTACGTTGATTGCTGACTGCTGCATGCCATCGTAGTTAATGCCTTTCGTCGTTACTGAGCCAATTGTGGTGGTGTCTTTGCTGATTTCCACGCCAGCCCAACCATTCGCACTGCCTGACATTCTCGCAACAAACTCACCTTTTGCGTCTTTACCGAAGATCTCTAATGGGAACTCAGCAATACCATTGTCTGGCTCGTCCATACCACAGCCATAATCACGTGGGTCGAGTGGAATGTCGTTTAAGTCTTCATACAGCGCTGGGACATCGGTCTGGTTCGCGTAGTTCAAACCATAACCATATGGGAATAACGGCTTATGTTCGCCTTCAATATCCTGCTCAATCAACTCACCGTTTATGCCATCAAGAGGAGTCGTGTAGTTAGGGATATTAAGCGCTTTGCGGTTGATTGTGGTCGAACACTTCTTAGCGCCCCACGAGTAAGAGAGCTTACCTTTGAAATCCGCGCCATCTTTTGCGAACAGTACATCCGTAATACCTAAACCTTCCGTTCCCGGCAGCCAAGCTGCAACGAATGCATCAGAGTTGTTGATCTCTTCATTTACGTAAAGCGGACGCCCAGAGAAGAATACCGTAACCACTTTGTATCCCTGCTCTTTTAGCGCTTTGATCGTATCAAGATCCGCTTGATAAGAGGCTTTTAGCTTCGAGAACTCAAGTGTTTGTGCTTTGCTGATGTCACCGAACATTTCCGCATAAGGATCTTCACCGATAACCACAAGCGCAATAGCTTCTTCAGGTGTTGTTGCAGAAGCATCAGTAAACACGTTTTCTTCACCAACTTCTTGCTGCATTGCCATAAGCACGGTTTGTGCGTTCGGGAAGTCTTTCTCTATCGTGTTGCCATCACCTTGCCAAGTAAGCGACCAACCACCAGTTTGCTTGGTGATGTCGTTGGCAGCCGAACCCGTTACCAAGAATTTCGCATCTGATTTCAAAGGTAGAATTTGGTCTTGGTTCTTCAATAGAACTAACGATTCTGAAACGGCTTGGCGCGCGATGGCGACGTGTTCTGGCGCGCTAAGCACGGATTGGTCACCCGCTAACGAACGCTCAGATGGCTTAGGTTTCTCCCAAAGGTTTGCACGCATTTTGACGCGAAGAATACGGGTTACGGCATCATCAATACGAGACATTGGGATAATGCCTGCGTTTACTTGGTCAATCACATTTTGGTAGAACGCTTGCCAATCGTTACGCGAGGTCACCATAAACACATCATTACCTGCGATTACAGCTTGCGGACAGTTTGCTGCTGTGCAGCCGTTGATCTCACCTTGTCCGTTCCAGTCTGTGACGACTAAGCCGTCAAAGCCTAATTTGCCCTTCAAGACGTCAGTAATCAGGTATTGTGAGCCGTGGATTTTCTGGTTTTGCATGTAATCGCCACCATCCTCAGCACCGTCGATACCGACCATAGGGTCGTAGTTCGCATCGTTCCACCATGAGTTAAACGAAGACATCACCACTTGTGCGCCTGCATTCAAGCCACCTATGTAGCCCATTGCATGGATGTTACGCAGATACTCTTCTGTGTAACGGTTCTCACCATGGTCAACGCCACCCAACGTACCACCGTCACCGACCCAGTGCTTCACGTTGGAGATTACGTTGGTGTCTCCTTTTAAGCCTTCTTCACCACCTTGAATGCCTTCCACCATGCGCTTCGCGTATTCATACACGATTTCAGGATCTTCCGAGTAACCTTCGTATACACGGCCCCAGCGATAATCACGTGGCGTGGCAACGGTCGGTGCGAATGTCCAATCAAGACCGGTCGCAACAACCTCTCTTGCGGTCGCTTTTCCTATTTCTTCAATCAGATCAGGGTTACGAGCTGCACCCAAACCAATGTTATGAGGGAAAACCGTCGCCATAAAAACGTTGTTGTGGCCATGAACCGCATCGGTTGCCCACATAAAAGGAATTCGGAATCCTCTCTCTGCGTAAGCTTCTTCTAGTGCCAACCAGAATTTATCCGCTTCGTCCGCCCAATCTTGCGCGGTTGAGTATTTATCGTCATTCGGGAAGCCGCCTCCGCCGTTTAAGATAGAACCTAACTTATAGGCTTTCGCTTCTTCAGGAGTGACTTCGCGCAGGTCGGGCTGAATCATTTGCCCCACCTTTTCTTCCAGCGTCATTAACGCAAGGATACGTTGGATTTCCGCTTCCATTGCATCGTCTTTCTTGATGGCACTGTCGACATCCGTCCATTCTGCAAAATAAGGAATTGGACTGGTTGAAGTCGCGTCACTGTCTGAGTCATTGCAGCCTGAGATCATCGCCATTGAGACGAGAATACTGACGATTGTTTTCTTTGTTCGTAGCACGTTATTGCTCCTGAAATATCTTGTTATCCAACGGGACCACACGTCAGAAACGTGCTAGTCACGACTAATTTTTCACTACAGGGGTTTTATTTAGACTACTGAAATAAATGATAAATAATTCTGTGTTAATCACAGAAATTAGCCGATCGGATAACCACGTTAGTTCATGAAACAAATAAACAAATTGCTGGTCTTGATGAGGTGCGCGAAGCTCTATGGCAAAAGGCACGTGGTACTTTTTAATGAGGTGAACGTTATTTCACAGATTCATAGAAATGTGATTTATTTTCAAATCTTGAAAAAACGCACTAGTGATAGTTCTTCCATATTCAACAAATTAAATCGGCATTAAGTTGCATAACTTTGAAGCATATTCACACAAATGACGTCGATTATTTTTTACTGCGTTTTAAGTTGGTTGCCAAGTTAACATCAAGAGAAATGAGATTGGATGATTGAGCTTACCGAGAGGAATTTGAGGTATAAAAAAAGACGCCATAAAGACGTCTCTTTTTTAAGAATTTGGAGGCGCCTCCCGGAGTCGAACCGAGGTCCACGGATTTGCAATCCGCTGCATAGCCACTCTGCCAAGGCGCCAAATTGTTTACGCTTAAAGGCTCTGCCCCGTTGCGTTGGTTGCTACTTTACGGATTCAGGAAATATAGTCAAACAAAAATCCAAAATTTCTGTTTGTTTGCTTTGTTTTAAACCAATCCGATGTTAATTCGACCTAAACCGTCCAGATTTATTCGTTTTGGTTAAAGCAAATCAAAATAGATAGGCAAAAGAAAAGCGGCAATCAGTGCCGCTTTTCTCTCTTAACTCTCGTGGTTAACCGTTGGCAACGCGTTTAAACAAGCGTCCCACTACGTTTGGATGGTAAGACCAAGTGTGGTCAAACATCGACATTAACGCTGGGTTGCCGTACTTCGACAAGCTAATGGCATGGAATCGGTTCTTCTTCGCTTTTAACGCATCGACTTTTGCAAGCAACTCATCTTGCTGTTTTGGCGCAATGAAGTCTGAAATAACAACCATATCGGCGTTTTTGTATTTGTCGCTGTTCATCAAATCGATGGATTTAATCAACGTTGGCTCCAAATCTGTACCACCATGGAAGCTGTAAGTTAAAAAGTCGGCAGCTTCACGTAAGCCATCCTGACGAGTTAACTCGTAAGTAATGTGCTCCGTGGAGAAGATAATCACATAACAATCACGTTGCTCCGCCAAAGCGATTTGCATCAGTGCATAAGCCATAGCCTTAGCACATTGTTCTGGGAAGCCACTCATCGAGCCTGATGCATCAACACAAACGATAAACGGTCCTTTTTCAACGTCCACCGCTTTATGATCGGGTTTGTGCGCTTTGACTTTACGCAATGTGCGAGACTTACCTTGCGTGCGGTAGTTCATCAAGCGTTTATCAACCAAATGCTTGTAGAACACGACTTCCAGCTCTGGGTAAGCCAAAAACATGGTTTCGTTCGGTAGCAGTTTGTTGAGATCGTCACTTTCATGAATACCGACGATATCGTCTGTTGCTTCGTCGCTCTTTTCCTCAACCATTTGCAGCTCTTCTGCTGGTGCGCGGTTGAGGTCAGGATCATTCACTTGTCCCGCCATGCGACCAAGCTGTTCTGCAATTTCTTGTAAGCCTTTGTGCTTTTTAAGGAACTCTGCGTGGCGCTTCATCACGGTTAAGTCGGTTTTACTCAACTTAGCGGACGCCATATCCCATAAGCGCCCTACGCTTTCTTCGTCACCGGACTCCGTCACTTTATCCATGTTACGCATGGTTTCCATACGTTGATAAAGATCGTTAAGGACTTTTTCTTTGTTCTCTTCAAGCTCAGAAACTTGCGCTTGTTTGATTGCTTCGGCAAGGCTTTGATACCACTGGTCACAGAAGTAATGAGGGAACATTGGGTTATTCACCCCCTTGTTCTTCTCCATCATGCGACGCGCTTGCATATAAAACGCTGAGTGCCATTCAAGCTTCTTGATCACATCATCAATGCGCTCAAAGAACTCGTTCTCATCCCAATAAATGACTTCTTGGTAGAGCGCGAGTTCCTGTTGAAAACGTTCTGTCTCACAGACTTTCGTCATGCGCTTTTTCACGTTGCCACGCCATTTAAGCAGATGGTTTTTCACTGAGGATTTCATGCCTCGGTTTTCTGCCATCATCATGACTTGTGAACGCGCCATTAAATCGTTAACCGCACTATCAATGATGCCTGAATCTGCCACCATGAGCGCTAAGTTGAGTCCGTCTGCACCTAACATGTCGTCTCCTTAAGAGAAAAACTGATGTAAGTTTTTGAAGCGTTGAATGATCTTCTCGCTTTCACCTTGGATAGACTCAAGTCTCTGGCTCACCTGTTGCAGACTCGACTCCATTAGACGTGGTAACTCTGGATCCACGAAACTGTGTGGTAATGCGCCATGGAAGTTGGCTTTAACCTTGCGCATATGATGTTCAGCTTCACTCAATTGGCTGACTGCTTTTTCGCTTTCTGCCAACCATTTTTGGTAAAGCTCAACATCTAAACCTTTTTGGGTGACCAAGCTCACCAACACGCCTCGGTTAGCAATGTCACGGATCACTAGGTTGTTGGCGGCATCGACATCAAAACGCAGACGACACATATTGGTGTTTTGGTTCACGTAGCCATACACATCGCCATGACCTTCTTTGATCACTCGGTCAAGTTCGTCTTTTGGAACGTATACCCAGCGGCTGTCACCCTTCTCTGATTCAGAAACCGACATGTTACTTTGCAGAATAACCAGCTTAACCAGATTCACCGCCGCGCCTACTTTGTAAGTTTTCGCTTTGGATGTATCGAAGCTCATGGTTTCTTTGCGAAGCAGACCCGTTGCCGCTTCTGCGTTTAGCGTCATGCGATATTTGTCTTCAAGCTCATGCTGAACATCAACCAAAGATTCACGACAGTATTCGATCTCTTGTTCTGCTTCTTGCTGGTCAAAGGCATGCTTAAGAGCGAACTCTTGAATCACACCGCGAACGACATCGCGTGACTCAGGGCTGTTCCATAAACAATCTTGAAGTAGCAGAAGATCAAGTGGATTGATCTCGTCACGCCCATTAAAGAACGCACTTGCTTTAAGCAGCTTGACCGCTTTCTTCCAACGGCGGTCTGACACGTACATGTCTGTTAATGATGCGTCGCCAAACTCAGACTCAACTTTGGTTTCCAACATGGTTTTTAGTTGGAACAGCTTTTCGAATGCGTTGTCGGTCAGAGTAAGTTTGTCGAGTTGCTGCTGCCAGCGGTGGTATTCTTCGTCTGTGATCGCCAAGCCCTCTGGAACTTGCGCTTCTTGAGATGTACCCACCGTCAGCATGGACTTGAAGTTTTGTTTATCCTGAATGCGGTTTACAAACACGCGCACCAACATACGGTCGTAAAGTGCGTCTAAGCCGCTGTCTTCATCTGGCAGCTCGTTTGATGCAGAAACCAAAAGACGCATCGGTACACGTTCGATATCGCTGCCGTTTTTAAATGTCTTTTCGTTCACAACGGTCAAAAGCGTGTTCAGAATGGCAGGACCTGCTTTCCAAATCTCATCAAGGAAAACCACTTGCGCCGTTGGTAAGTACCCTTGAGTAAGACGTACATAACGACCGTTGTCTTTTAGCTCTTGAATGCTCAATGGACCAAACACTTCTTCAGGTGTTGAGAAGCGCGTCATGAGGTATTCAAAATAACTGCTATTATCAAAAGCTTGGATAAGTCGTTTTGCGATTAGGCTTTTTGCGATCCCTGGAGGACCAAGCAGGAAGACGCTTTCGCCGGCAAGAGCGGCAAGAAGACAAAGTTTGATGGTGTGTTCGCGTTCGTAAACGCCATCAGTTAACGCTTTCGCTAGCTTGTTGATACGCTCTGAAAGAAGCGCCTTTTCTGCATTAGATGCGAAAGATGGTTGAATCATAGAAGCTCCGGCTGTTGAACTGAGGCTGTATATATAATTTTATACATTTGTTATCACTTTGTTACAAGTGTATTTTTTAGTGAACCTCGTTTATACCAGATGCTCTTCGCGCGCGTGCGCGAGCAACCATAGTTTTCATTTATGAGACATAACTCACTGAATGTGCTGGTTTCGCAAGAGTATGAAACCATTTTCTTCTTTTGTTTCCGGTGGTTTGTGGTTAATGTGCAAAGCACGTCAATGCGCGGTTACAGCTAGGATCCACAACTGCATGAGCAATACAATTCATAAATGGAAGCAGATTTCTCTAGTCGAAGAGGAAGTTAAACTACCAACTGGTCGGATGATCACACATACCACTATCCAACACCCCGGTGCTGCCGTTATCTTACCTATTACTTCAGATGGCAACATCGTTCTTGTTAATCAATTCCGTCCCTCTCTTAACAAATGGCTGCTTGAATTGCCTGCTGGTACACGTGAAGGCGATGAAGATCCTTTGCACTGTGCTCAAAGAGAGCTGGAAGAAGAAACAGGATACAGCGCCGAAAAGTTTACATCGCTTGGTCAAGTTACTCCTCTTGCTGGTTTCTGTGATGAAATCCAGTACTTGTTTGTTGCCGAACAACTGAACAAAACCAATCGATACGAGTGTGACGACGACGAAGTTATTGAAGTAGTGACATTGTCACGAGAAGAACTCGAACAACAAATTATTCAAGGCATTATTACGGATGCCAAAACTATCGCTTGCCTAAGCAAAGCTCGTCTTTGCGGTTATATTTAGGTCTTTTCGACCGAGGAGAGAATTATGGACTTTCGATCAGATACCGTTACGCAACCTACACAAGCAATGCGTGAAGCAATGTTTACCGCTCCTGTCGGCGATGATGTGTACGGTGATGACCCAACCGTTAACGAGTTAGAGCAATTTGCGGCTGAGCTTGCGGGCTTTGAAGCGGCAATGTTCACAACCTCAGGCACACAAGCAAACTTACTTGGCTTAATGGCACACTGTGAGCGCGGTGACGAATACCTATGTGGTCAGCAAGCGCATAACTACAAGTACGAAGCTGGCGGCGCGGCGGTACTGGGGTCTATTCAACCTCAACCGATTGAAAACAACCCAGACGGTACTTTGCCATTTGATAAGCTAGAAGCCGCTATCAAGCCAGATGACGCGCACTTTGCACGTACTCGCCTACTTAGCTTAGAGAACACCATCAATGGTAAAGTGATTCCTCTTTCCTACCTTGCTGAGGCTCGTGAGTTTGTGAACAAACATAACTTGCAGATGCACCTAGATGGCGCTCGCGTATTTAACGCAGCTGTTGCGCTTGATGTTCCAGTGAAAGAGATTGGTCAGTACTTTGATTCAATGACTATCTGTTTATCTAAAGGTTTGGCTGCCCCTGTTGGTTCGCTACTGCTTGGTAGCAAAGAGTACATTGCAAAAGCACGCCGCCTAAGAAAAATGGTCGGCGGTGGTATGCGCCAAGCGGGTATTCTTGCTGCAGCCGGTAAACTAGCCCTTACCGAGCAAGTAGCAGAGCTAAAACAAGACCACATCAATGCAAAGACATTAGCGGAAGGTTTAGCGGAATTGCCTGGTTTCTCTGTTAATCCAGAATTTGTTCAAACCAACATCGTTTTTGCCAAGCTTGATCCACAAGTCGATATTGCTGGTATTGCTGAAAAGATGAAGGAGCAAGGCATCACAATTACGCCAGGAAACCCAATCCGCTTCGTGACGCACAAAGATATTTCGGCACAAGACATCGATACCTTCCTATCTAGCCTTAAATCTCTGCTTTAACTTGATTTTGATCATTGAGCTTCCCCTAAGGGGAAGCTTTATTCTATGCGCTTTCAAGAACTACAATGAGTGCATTTCATGCTTAGATACGTGCTTCTAACGTCTCTTCTTCTCTCTTCCTCTGTTGTGGCGAAACCTTTCGGTGACGTTGATAAAGGCAAACTTAAATCGCCAAGCTGTGTTTACTGTCATGGTTCGAACGGCATGACGACAAACGACGCTTACCCTAACCTAGCCGGTCAGAATGCTCAGTACCTGTATGATTCTATGAAAGCCTATCAAGATCGGCTTCGCTTAGGTCCTTTGGCAGAAATGATGGCAGCCCAGTTACGCATGCTGAATGATGAAGATTTGCGCGATGTTGCCGCGTTTTATTCAGAACAAACACCTCATGCAGAAAAGTGAATAATTATGGGACTTGTGAATCACCACAAGTCCTAACTCCGTTTTCATTCGCACAACATCTAACCAAAACAATTAACCATTAAATCATTGATAAGCAACTCAACCCTCTTCAGATCAAATTATTGATGAATTTATAGTTCATCAACTCAGTTAATATTGACTTTTTATTCTATTTTATCGATATTTCATGCTTTCTATAATTCGACGTGAAATAGGTTATGTCTCACACACACGCTCAGCCATCGGAATCGGCGGCAACCCCTAAATCATGGCAGATGCCTGATACCCTCATTTTGATCTTCATTGTTGGTATTCTTGCTGCGATTCTTACCTACTTAATCCCTGCTGGTCATTTTGATAGCCAACAGGTGACCTACATGGTCGACGGTGCAGAAAAAACTCGCACAGTTATCGATCCATCTTCTTTCTCTTATGCAACCGACGAAAACGGTGAATTGGTTTACAACAAGGTTGGACTGTTCGCGTCAGGCGGTGGCATTGGTCTAATGAACTTCCCATTCGAAGGTCTGGTTTCAGGCTCTAAATGGGGCAGCGCGATTGGCGTTATCATGTTCATGCTGGTTATCGGTGGTGCATTTGGTGTGGTAATGCGCACAGGCACAATCGACAACGGTATCTTACGTCTTATCGACAAGACCAAAGGTAACGAAGCGCTATTCATTCCAGTTCTGTTCTTGCTGTTCTCTTTGGGCGGTGCAGTATTTGGTATGGGTGAAGAAGCCGTTGCATTTGCGATTATCATTGCGCCACTAATGGTTCGCCTTGGCTACGATGGTATCACTACAGTTATGGTGACCTACGTTGCGACTCAGATTGGTTTTGCAACGTCTTGGATGAACCCATTCTCGGTAGCGATCGCGCAAGGTATTGCTGGTATTCCGGTTCTGTCTGGTATGACTGTACGTATGGGCCTGTGGGCTGGCTTTACACTTATCGGTATTGCTTTCACTATGATCTATGCAGCGCGTATCAAAGCAAATCCTGAGCTTTCTTACAGCCGTCGTACTGACAAATACTTCCGTCAGCAAGAGCTAGGTGACCACGAATCTCGTTGGAACCTAGGTGACACCCTAGTTATCCTTACGGTTATCGCAACTACCGTATGGGTTGTTTGGGGCGTAGTAGCTAACGCATGGTACATTCCAGAAATCGCGTCACAATTCTTCACTATGGGCTTTGTCGTTGCGATTATCGGTACGATCTTCCGTCTGAACGGCATGACGCTAAACTGTGCGGCTGACGCATTTAAAGAAGGTGCAGCAATCATGCTTGCCCCTGCTCTATTGGTTGGTTGTGCGAAAGGTGTATTGCTTATCCTAGGTGGCGGTACTACTGATGAAGCGAGCGTACTGAACTCGATCCTGAACAGCGCTGGTGGCGTAATCAGCGGTCTTCCT
The DNA here is from genome assembly GCF_051122595.1 of Vibrio sp. K4. Lineage (NCBI taxonomy): Bacteria > Pseudomonadati > Pseudomonadota > Gammaproteobacteria > Vibrionales > Vibrionaceae > Vibrio > Vibrio sp. K4. Next base: position 1,625,594 of record NZ_CP178578.1, on the reverse strand, counting down.
GACGTTGCTGCGGCTTGGTTGATGTATGTTTTCCAATCGATCTTCAACTTCTTCGTGACTTCAGGTTCCGGTCAAGCAGCGCTGACAATGCCTCTATTGTCTCCTCTTGCAGACATCGCTGGCGTTACACGTCAGGTAGCCGTTCTAGCATTCCAACTTGGTGACGGTTTCACTAACGTTATCGTACCAACTTCAGCGTCTCTAATGGCAACACTGGGTGTATGTCGTATCGACTGGGGTGACTGGGCGAAATTCTGCTGGCGCTTTATGCTATTACTCTTTACCCTATCGAGCATTGTCGTCGTCGCAGCTCACGTGATGGGTTTTGCGTAAACTGATTACCAATATCCCCAAGCAACTTAAACGCGAAAGCGGAGTTTGGGTATAAAGAATAAGGCGAGACAAGGTTCTCGCCTTTTTTAATTCAAGCCGTATGGCAAACAAGCATCAAAGTAAGATGTTTTGGAGTGACAACTTTAATGGCAACACAATTTCTGGATGACGTAATTCAAGGTCATCAAGTCATTCAATCTCTTGACGTAACAGACTTGCCTGCAGGCGAGCATAAGTTTTGGTTCCGTATCGCAACCAACGCCCTATCTCAGTGGCAACATTTACCTGTGTTGGTTTTCAAAGGCGAAAAACCGGGTAAGAAAATCATGATCACAGCAGGTGTTCATGGTGACGAATACAACGGTGTTTTAGCAGCTCAAAAGACCGCTCGTGAACTGATTGGTAAAGACATCGCAGGTACTGTAACTGTCGTTCCGACCATCAACCTGACGGGTATGCTGAACCACAGCCGTGACTTCTTCTCTGCGGATCCAGATGCATCTCCTTCAAACTTAAACCGTTTCTTCCCTGGCGATGCAAACGGCAACGAAGCAAACCGATTCCTATTTGCTTTGTGGAATAACCTTCTTAAGCCAAACGCAGAACTGGCGATTGATTTACACACTCAAACCACTGGTGCTGCTTACCCGCTGTACGTTTTTGCCGATTTCCGTATTGAGCAATCTCTGGAAATGGCTCGCCTCATTAACCCAGATGCGATTCTTAACGATCCGGGTGACGCAGGTGTACTTGAAACCGTCTGGAACAACAGCGGCATTCCAAGCATCACCATCGAGGTGGGCATTGGTCGTTACACAGAACAAGAGCTGATCGACCGTACCGTGACTGGCATCTTCAATATCCTTGTTCGCCATGACGTAGTAACTGGTGAAGTTGCAGAAATCACGCCTTGCCTAGAAGGTAAAGACATAATCAGCATTCGCGCTGAATTAGGTGGTTTTGTACTACCACAAGTGAAGATGATGGATAAGGTAGAACAAGGTCAATTGGTTGCAATTCAATACGACAGCTTTGGTGATGAGATTCAGCGTTATACAGCCCCGACAGAAGGCACGGTACTTAGTCACAACATTGAATCGATCCGAGCACCAGGCTCTTTGGTTGTTCGACTGATTAAGTAATACCTTTGAATTTAATAGTTCGTAATTTCAGACTGTTAAACTCAAAACAATAACAAAAAGCCCTGCATAACTTGCAGGGCTTTTCTTTTTTGGTCTCTTCAACAGCTTCAGCTAAGCTTTGCGTGACAATGTCACCAATAAAACCAAAGCTGCACACGACATAAGAACAAATCCAAGGTTTTGAATCATTCCAGCTAAGCCTAGACCTGAACCAATCATCAAGTAGTACATTAATCCTAGCAATGCCCCTGCACTGCCCGCTTGTTGCTTGTAATCAACTAAAGCGGTGCTCAGAACATTTGGAATCGCGATACCAAATGCCATCACAATGAACAACATTGGGGCCAAGAACCAAATCGATGTTTGCAGCATAAACACACCGAAGCCTCCGATGATCAAAAATGCTGATGCAATCCAAAGCAAATGCGTTTGTGAGCGACCTTTTGCTAGCAATGACTTGTTCATCAAACTGCCAATTAAGGTACCAACGCCCAATATCACACCGCTGTATCCGAACTGCTCAGAACTCAGTCCGAGCTGCTCAAAAGTGAATGCGCCCAATTGGTAGTATGCGAATAAAGCAATGTTGTAGAGCGCAACCAACAACGCAGATTGCCAGATTTGAGCATCTTTCAACATTCGTCCAAGCAATGAACCGATGTTTAGCGGCTGCTTTTGAGTTTGTGTTTCAGGTAGATTAACCGCGTTGTAGCACAGCAAAACAAGCGCCAAAATAAACAACGTAAAGAACACAACCTGATAGCCACCGAGTGCTGTTAACTGACCACCGAGCAACATGCCAATCACAGGGCTAATGGAAATACCCATGCCCATAACACTGAATACTTTGCTTAGCTCATCGCCTGAAAAGCTGTCTCTTAGCATGGTTTGTGTCACGACCGACCCAACCGCAATACCAAAGGCACTGAACGCGCGAGCTATCATCATCACATCAAAGCTTTCTGTTTGCATAGCGACCAAAGCAGATACGCCATAAACCAGCAACCCTGCCAGCATGGTCGGGCGTCTGCCCCACTTATCTGCCAAGATTCCCCAAACCACCACGCCAATCGCAAATGCAGAAAAGTAGATAGATAGGGTTTGCGCTGCTTGTGAATACGTCACAGCAAACGACTGAGCAATATTACCTAGCGCTGGGCTGTATATGGTCTCCACAATTTGCGGAAACATCAGCATCACCACCATCAATCCAATAGAAGGTTTCGTTTTCATTTTTACCTCTCTGTCCCACTCCTACAGATGTTTAAGTGGGTAACGAACTTAACTTGGCGTGCAGTATAGAAGGCGTTATGCTTTACCCATTAACAACATTAAAACCAAAAACATCAAGATTCGGACAAATGGCAATTATTGAAGACAATACTCGATTTGATGCGGACGCAATTGCCGCGAGTGTAGTTGGTATCGCAGCGGATGTCGGCAAACATGATTCCGGTATGCACGAACACAAGAAAGGACAATTGCTTTATGCGCCACAAGGCTGCATGACGTTCGCACTCGATAACTCTATTTGCACCTTACCACCAACCAAAGCGGTGTGGATTCCGCCGCATACTTCTCACAGAGCTGTCATGACCAACGTTGTAGCTTACCGTTCACTCTATTTCGATTGCAGCCAATACAGCTGCCCGAAAAATATCGTGATGATTGAGGTGAATGATCTTTTAAAAGCACTGATCGACAAAATGGCATTGTGGGAATGGGATATTGAAGAAACGAAAACCCAAGCGACGAGCACTTTGTTTTGGGAAGAGTTTTACCAAGCGAAGCAGTTTGAATTCTCTTTACCCTTGCCTTCTGATCGACGTTTAACAGGGTTTCGTAAGGCAATGACCAAGAGTGATTTTATAGCACCAGAGTTAAACCAACTGTCACAAACCGTTGGCGCGAGCAGCAAAACCATCACGCGCCTATTTAAGGCCGAGACTGGCATGGCTTATCAAGATTGGCGTCAACAATGGCGGCTACTTAAGGCTATTGAGCTCTTATGTGAAGAAAGACAAGTCAGTGATGTTGCCCATTGTTTGGAGTTCTCATCAGACAGCGCATTTATTGCGTTCTTTAAGAAACAAACCGGACAGACACCACTGAGTTTTATGAAGCACAGATCGTTGTTATAAGGCGATCATTTCGCGTGTTATTTAGTTTGGTCTACGAGAATTAGCTCGTCCAACGCAAAGCCTTTCTCTTTTGCTACTTGTTTGAAACGCTCGACCGTTGCTTTATCGACAGTTGGCGTGCGTGACAGTAGCCATAGGTAGTCGTGATTGAAACCAGAGATAAATGCGTAGTCGTAGTTCTCACCTAGTTCAAATACGATGTAAGACGAATAAAACGGACCGAAGAAAGACACTTTTAAATGCCCTGTGTTTTCACCATCAACGAAATACGCTTTGCCGTCAGCTTGCGTCCATTCTTTATCTTCTTCTGAATAACCTCGGTTGATAACTGTTACACCACCATCCTCACGAAGCTCGTATTCAGCCGTCACATTCGATAAACCACGCTCAAAAGAGTGATCAAGACGCGCAATTTCATACCACTTACCTAGATATGGTTGAAGTTCAAAGTTGTTGACGGGCTCCACGCCGTCCGGTTTAGACGTACAGCCAAACAACGTTGCAAGAGACAAAAGTAAAAGTGTTTTAAGAGATTTCATACAGCAACCTGAAATTAAATTAGTGTCTGATTTTACTATAGAAGATAAAAATTCGATCAGAAATTAATGTATCGAAATTCTCCACAGGACAGTCCTACGTCTTGGAAACCTTGTAGTGCTTCAAACACATTAAAGTGGCTCACGACAACAACCTTTCGATATTGGCGGTAGCGTTCCAGCACCAACTCAGCCCGTGCTTTTAGCTCATCAACATGTTCGTAGCGATTATCGGCCATTGGAAGACCCGCTTTTAACAGCTCTCGGTATTCGAGCCAGCGTCGGTCTCTTTCATTCAATGTAATGTAGCCGCCTTCTTTATCAGCGCGCCACTCTCTCAAGTCATGCTCAACAAACAGAGGCAAACCGCGATGACGATTGAGAATTTCTGCAGTTTGAAGAGTACGCGTATAAGGTGAGCTGATGATGATTTCGGCACCATTGAAGACTGGATGATTGAGTTTTTCTTGCAACACAGGCAAATGCTCTCGGCAAAGCGGCGCATAATCCTTCTCAAGTTGGGTCATCTGCCGCTCATCTGCTAACGTAAAATCCGGCACACCATGCCTTACAAATACAATGTCCATATTGTGGTGCTCGTCCTTGTTAAATTGCTATTGAGAAATTGGAGTCAGTTTTAGATAGGAGTGCACTTCTCCATTTTTGTATTCAATCGCAGAGTGGATGGAAGGTTCACGATTTCCCACAACAGAAAGTTCATAAGTGTTTTCACCTTTGTAGATAGTGATATGAAGTACGCCAGCCTCTAGCTCCCAATGCCCTTTGGTATGAAGGCGTCCAAACAAGGTGTATTCATCAAGTGAACCATCTGCATGCAAATGTACCTCTGTGATGTAGCCTCCCGTGCAACTCTTGATCCAGCAACGATCACTGACTTCTTCGAAGCGTACTTCTCTTTTGCTTGCCTTCCATTTTGAGAAACGTTCCGACTCAGCAAAAGATGCTTCGATATCGGAATGTTCTTTTATGGGCGCTCCTTCAAGCTCGCGTAAGCAAAGCTGAATCCAACTAGTTATTTGCATGGAATGTCCTTAAGGTTTCAATTGCCCTTTTTACGCCTAAACGTGGGCTGCTTAATACTGGAATGTCGACATCAACTAATGATGCGGCACCTGACATAGAAGCTTGTGCCAATACGATTACGTCATAATCACGAGCCTTTTGCTCTATTACCGCTTTGATCTTGTCGTAATAACCTTGGTTATCTTGGTCGAGAAAGCGTTCCCAAGCACCTTCAACCACAAACGTATCTAACTGACGGATACAATTGCCCTCACTTGTCTCAAGTAACGCCAAGCTGGGCTCAATGGTTGTCGATAATGCCGCGAGTAACAACACTCGCTCATGAGTGACAGCTTGGTCACCCATCGCGCGGTCGATACGCTGAACGTTAACGCCCTGCTTTGTAAGCGATTCAGCAAAGCGACCAATTGAGGAGCAGGTACAAACCACCAAGTTTGCTTGTTCAGAAAGCTCTCGTACTTTGCCTTGTACGGATTGCTCCACCTTAGATTCGTCCTCTCCAGCAACCAAACGCTCCAACAACTCAGCATCGGCAAAGTGTGCGACTTTTAAATCAGGTGCGAGCTCTGTCATCAGTTCGGAGAAAGGTGGAATGTGTACGGGTGAAGTATGAAGAAAATATAGGTCGTATGGCTTCATGCTAAGTTGTCGATTTTTAGTTCAATTTCGACAACTTAGCACAAGGCGATGGGAATTAATGCGATCAGAGTTACTGTTGTGCTTCCCAAAGACCAAGAAAGTACTTGCCGTAAACCACTTCAGTTTGCATATGCATAATCAGTAAAAATACAATCAAAGCTAATATAAAGCGATTGAAATAACGGCTGACTTTGGTACGAACTTTTATATCGAATACTCCGATATGAATACCAACATAGGCAAAGGGGTAAACCAACAAAACAGCGAGTAACCAACCTAGGTAGCCGGATATCGCCATTTCTTCGTAGCCGATCATAATACCTCCACAATGAAAACGACGGGAACGTGGTTAGTATTCATCATCTAACGGAGGCGAAATGTCAGAATTTACACAGCTGCGAGCCGTTGCCAAAAAGTCCCTTAAATAAGTTACTTATCTATTTATAAAATCTTGAGAACCAAGAAAATCTTGTGCCATTTTTGGCGAACTGATGTGGATGAACTCGATAGGCGAACCTTTTAAGTCATCTTTCAGTTTTAAATAACGCTTCCGATTCTTTCGGTAATTCTTAACCGACCACCAAATAATTGAATCCTTACTCAAAAACGCTTTTCTAAAACTTTCTCTATTTCCAGTTCCTTCCCAGAACTCTTCTTGAGTCCATGCCCTTTTGATAGCACGAGTTACGGAGCGATAAGTGGTGATAGAACGTGAATAATCGAGCCAGATGATGGTATCGACCCTTTGCCATTTGTACGGTTGTGTTCTGCTGTAGTTCCCGTCGAGTACCCAAGCCTCTTGTTGAGTTACGTCCACGACTTTATCGAAGAACGTCTCATCATCGAGTTCTTTCCAGTCGGGAAGCCAGAACAACCTGTCCATTTCTATGTACGTGACACCTAATTTCATTGCGAGCTGCTTTGAAAACGTCGATTTACCGCTTCCGCTGCTGCCTACTACATTGATCCTTTTCATTAAAAACCTCCTAGGTGACCGTACCAAATTGACAAAGAGCGACGCATTCCAACTATAGGTAAGTGTGGAAAATGCGGAGGCGGGATACTAATGATTACGTTTTAAAGTTCTAGTGTAGGTTCAATAAGATGTGAAGTTACGCGCATAAAAAAGCCTCCAGTGAAGGAGGCTTGCAATAATTCATGAGCTAATTACAACTTATCCCATGCGTCTGACCAGTAAACGGTTTCACCAGGCGCATAAGAAGGGTTTGAACACCAGCCCGTGTATGGCCACGGTTTACACTGATACAAGTTGCCATCTGAACCTGTGACAATGTCACCTGCCTCATAGGTTTTTCCAGATTCATACGGAGGGTAACTGCTGCCATCAGAAACAATCACAGAGCGTTGAGCTGTCGTAGTCTGATTTGCACTATCCGTTACTCGGTAAACCAAGTCGTAGACACCTAGCACGTTAACATCTACGCTGCCCTCTACACGAACTTGATCAGTCAAATCACCGTCTTCTGCATCCGTCGCTTTTACGCCTGCCATTGGGTCAAATGCGTCACCAAGCTGTATGGTCGTATCCGTTACACCTTCAAACTCAGGCACTAGGCTGTAAACAACAACTGTTCTGCTTTGCTTGGTTTCATTGTTGTCGCTGTCTTTTACACTGTAAACCAAAACATATGTGCCAACGGTGTTCACATCAACTGAACCTTCAACAGTAATGCTGTTAGTTAGGTCTCCATCTTCTTTGTCAGACGCGGTAACACCTGCATACGGATCAAATGAACTACCGTGATGCACGCGAACATCACTGATGCCGCTGAACACCGGTTCGCCTTCACTTGGCGGTGGTGGAGTCTGGCCATGAATAAACGGACCGTAATCCTTCACAAACTTTTCACCGTACGCCTGACCATTCTTGTCTGTGCCCATATCCCAGTTCACCGACCATGTCATTACGCCACGAAGTGCCTGCCCTTGCGCTTTAAGTTGGTCAAACGCATCGTAAAGATCTTGAGGGTCTTGTACAAAGCCTGTTGCGGCTGCATCAATGTTAGATGGAATACCAAACACCAATTTGTCATGCGGAATTTTGTGGAAACCACGTGTACCGTTCGATAGAGAGTCTGAAATGTAGTAAATGAATTCTTGTTTTAGCGCATCATTGTTTTGTGCAATCCAACCCACACCTTCAACCCAAATGCCATCACCACCTTGGTTGTAAAACTGAGGGTTGATCCAATCGTAGTACCCTTCTAATCCAGTAATATAAGGAACGTATTTGCCACCTTCTGTTAAGTATGGAAACTCAGGCGCCATCGTAATTAGGAAGTTTTTACCCTGCTGTTGGTAGTGTTCTTTTACAAGGCGAAGTGCAGCTGGAATTACGGTTTGGTTGTCTGACGCGGTTACTGCAGATTGCTCTAAATCGATATCCAGACCATCAAAGCCGAATTTATCAGTCAGGCGGATGATCTCTTGTGCGAATGCTTGCTCATCGCCAGTTTTCAGCTCAACGTGTGCATCTGCACCACCAAGCGCAATAAGAACGGCGCGTCCTTGTTGGTTTAGTGCGCCAATTTGATCAATAAATTGTTGTTCTGAAAGACCAATATTTGGATCGAGCTTAAAGGTTGGGATACGGCCTTCACTGGTATTGAACACCTTCATAAAGGAGACGTTAACCACATTGTACATAGGATCAACTTCATCCAGCGTCACACACGGTGCATTACCGCCCTTGTAACCAGCCCCATCGCACCAGTTATGCCAATAACCGACTACGACACCACCATCTGGATTCACCATCTCATTAGCGGATGCTACGTTTGAAAGACCACTCAAACCCAATGCTACTGCTAGATATAGCGCTTTTTGCTTCATCGTGTTACCTCTCATCCATTTTGCTTCATCACAACAATCATTCAGCACTTTCTATTGGTGCCTAATGAATTTTGATTGGATTATATGGCCGTATTGAGAAAACAGATACACGTGCAAAGTTATGTTTTCCATGTCTATTTTATAATTGTGATCTTAATTCACGACGCGAAATGAATAGGAAATTAGCGTTCGCTCTCAAGCGTGACTTACTATCAAAATCAGGCAAAAAGTTAACCAAAATCTATTTTTTGGAGGTCACTCGCAACGATTTAATCAGGATTTAACCCTGTTCATATAAAAAGTTTGCACAACGTAGACATTGGGCTGGAATGCCAACTTATATAATGCGGGCTTACATAAATAGAGGTTATTTTTATGAAATTAAAAACAGTGTCAGCTTGCGCAATCTTGGTTTTGCTTGTCGGATGTCAGCAAAAAACTCAAGATGAAGCGACACAGCCAACAACCTCGGCAGATGTATGTAGTACACAAGGAAATATGCCAGGTGGGTGGAACGAATTCGATGCTACCCCAGACGCACAAAAGGCAATGGCCTTTGTCCTAAACAAAATGGAAACTCTCTCTTCGTTTAAACAGATCTTGTCCGTTCATGCACAAATTGTGAGTGGTGTGAACTACGCGATAGAGTTTGAATTGAATGACGGCTCAGTTTGGAACACGGTTGTTTACCGCAACCTTGATGGTGAGTATGCGATTACGCAGTCACCGAAAGAAGGTCGCTTCTGCGAACAATAAATGCTTCGAGACTGAGAACCAAAAAGCCCCGCTATTTTACACCGTAATCTAGCGGGGCTTTTTGTTTATCAATGTTTACCAATACCGTTGACCGTTACCGATTAAGAATCAAATGCCATCTGAGACTTCACAGAAACCGTAGAACCAAGTCGCGACGGTTCAACATCAATGCGTTGCGCCATTTGCTCTTTCAGCTCGGATACGTGAGAAATCACGCCAATCATGCGACCCGTTTGCTGTAAGTCGACCAAGGTTTGAATCGCAAGATCCAAAGATTCCGGATCTAAGCTGCCAAAACCTTCATCAATAAACAGCGTATCCAAGCGAATACCGCCACTGTAAGACTGCACAACATCAGATAGACCGAGCGCTAATGCCAACGCTGCCATGAAAGATTCACCACCTGATAACGTCGCAACATCGCGCGTTTTACCTGTGTAACTATCCTCAACTACCAAATCCAAGCCTCGTCCTGCCGCCCCTTTGAAGCCTTCAGTTTTACGAGCCAAGATATAACGACCTTTACTCATCAGACTTAAGCGCTGTGACGCTTGAATCAATACATCGTCTAATAATACACCAAGGACAAATCGGTGCAGACTGATGCGGCTACCCGTTTTACCGCTTGCAACGTCATACAAGGTGCCAAACACTTTATATTCGTCTTCTAACTTAGTGTTCTTGTCGTGTAACGTAGCGATATCATTACGGACTTTCTCTAGACGTTCAAACAAAGAGCGTGTGCTATCAAGCTGATTGCGTGCTTCAACATAACCTTGCTGAACACTGTTTAGCTTAACGTTAAGCCCTTCTAAATCTGGTAACACCAAGTCTTTCAACGTTGAATTCAAGTCTGCCAATGTTTGTTCTGCCTTGATTTGAGTTTGTTTGAACGCATCAATCTCTTGCTGCCAAACCTGCATCTCGGCCTCATCAACTTTACTTGTTAGGAATTGCGCTTCATCCTCGAATGCGCTCGCCTGCAACGCTTGCGCCCAATCAGCTTTAGCTGTGTTCAAACGCTCTAGTGCCTCATTCAACCACTGTTGATTAGTTGTCAGTTGGCTTTCAATATTGGTCTTCGCCAGCACGGCTTGTTGCAAATGGTTTTGTGCAGACTCGAATGTGGCATTTAACTCCGCAATCTGTTTTTGAATCGCAACAATGTCTTGCTCAAGAACTTCAAGAGATGAGTACTTAGCATCTAACGAAGCAGACAGTTTAGCCAATTGCTCTTGGTTCACTTTCACCGTCGATTCATTCGCTGCCATCTGGTTTTGTAGATCACTGATCTTACCCTCACCAGTAACACAACGCTGGTTTAACTCATTGACGCTTTGTTCCAGCTGAACCAAGTTAATCGATGACAATTGCTGTAAACGTTCATTGAGCTGCTGCATAGACGCTTGTAACGCGCTTAAATCCATTAATGCGTTTTGGCCAAGTTCAACGGATAATTGCTCAATCTGCTGCTTGTATTGTCCGACTGCGATATTGTGCTGCTCCAACTGATTGTTCAATTGGTTAAGTACAACTTGCCCTTCTCGCTCCGCGTTTCGAGCGCGCTGAACTTGCTCTTTTGTTACCTCTTCACCAACAAATTGAGCGGGTTGAGGGTGTTCTACACTACCGCACACCGGACACATTTCACCGGCTTGTAAGCGCTGAGCCAATACTGCGGCTTGAGCATTGTGCCAGCTCAATTCAAGTGTATCTGCTGAGCGTTGAAGTTCTACGTATCTCGCTTTTGCTTGGTCAACCGAAGCTTGTTTACTAGGAGTCAATGCATCCAATTTCGCTAGCTCTTGGTTTAAGCCAGTGAGCTTCTGTAGGTCTTGCATCAAACGTTGTTGCTGTTTTATCTCAGCCTCTACACTGCCAATACTTGCAACATCGACTCGAGCTTGATCCAGTGACTTCTGACCTTGTTGCGCCTCTAGCGTTAACTTCTCTTTCAGAGCGATATATTTATTAAGCGTTACCTCAAACTCTGACTTTTGCGTCAAACCTGCGTTAATGGCTTTCTCTAGTTCTGACTTTTCAACCAACTTTCCTTTCATGCCTTCAAGTTGGTATTGCTGCTCTGTCAGTTTTGGCAATTGTGCAGCTTGTTCTTTCGCGGTTTGCAATGCGCCTTCTTTGGATTTTACCGCGTCATTTGCCACAGTAAGATCTTGAGATAGCTTAGCCACCTTTTGCTCAAGTTCTTGCGTTTGCTTTGAGGCATTTTGTAACGTGACATAAGGCAACTCAACCTTGCTTGCCTTCTTCGCATTGTCTAACTGCAATTGACGTGATGAGACAGCATCGCTCTGTTCCAAGTGTTGCTTCAACGCAATTTCGGCTTGCTCGCGCTTTTTGAACTCATTGCTCAGCGCTTCTGCTTTTTGCAGTTCCGTTTTTACCGCATTTAATTGCGCCAGAGATTCTTGCTCTTGCTTTTGCACAGATTCAAATTGAGAAGCTAACGCTTCACGCTGCTCTGTTAACTCCACTTCGGAAGAAACACCAGCTACCTGCAGCGCGCCTCGAATTTGGTTATCAAACTCGTCTTTGGCTTTGCTAATGGCACTCGCTTTGTCTTTCAGTGCGTATTCAATCTTCTTGTAGATATCCGTTTGGAATAGCTGACCAAATATCTCTTCACGCTCTTTGGACGTCGCAAGTAACAACTCTCGAAACTTACCTTGTGGCAACACCATCACTTGGCGGAACTGAGTTTCGTTCAAGCCAATAATATTGGTCACTTCTGTCTTTACTTGCGTTGTTTTGCTAGTGATGAGCTTTTCTTCGCCCGTAATCTCATACAAAGCTGCGGTATGCTTACGCACCGTCATGCCCTCACCACGCGCTTTTGGCGCTTCTTGTTCTGGTGAGCGAATCACTCGATAAGACTTACCGTGCAAAGAGAACTCTAGCGTCACTTCAGTCAGCAACGTTGGCGCTGCCATATCGCAACGCATTTGAGTACCTTGGCGCTCGTTACCCGTTGTTTCACCATAAAGCGCAAAACAAATCGCATCGAGAATTGATGTTTTACCCGAACCAGTAGGGCCATTGATAAGAAACAGAGGGTTAGTTCCCAGCTTGTCGAATTCAATCGTTTCTGTTTGAGCAAACGGACCAAAAGCCTGCATTGTCAGTTTAATGGGTTTCATGTTTGGTCCTTACTGAGCTTGCTGGGAAAGTTGTTTAATGATGTCACTGATCGCTTGATCTTGTTCTTGCGATAATTGGCTGTCTTGCGCTTCCGAAAAGAAGTCTCGGAACATGTCTATCTCACTTCTCGCCAACTTCGCTTGCGCCATCTCCTGCTCGACACCAATTAACATGCCCGGTTTTTCTAGGTGCAAAACATTCGGGTAAACAGTACGTAGCTTTTCCATTGGGTTTAAGATTGCGTGCTTATCCATCAAACGTACCAACAAGTAGTCTTCGTTTTTCGGATCGGTTTTGCCCTGCTCTATTACTTGTTCAAGTTCACCTTCAACGATTCGCATCTCATGAGGTGCAGCAAGGTCAACATGCTCTGCCGAGACAAAACCGTTTTGGTCGATTTCCACCAGCGTGAAACCTTTCTTCTGGTTTTGTTCACCAAAGCTGTATTTCATCAGTGAACCAGAATAACGAATGTACTCTTCGCCTTTTTTCTGTGGCTGATGCAAATGCCCCAACGCCACATAGTCAAAGTTGAGGAAATGCTCGTGACTTACGCGGTCGGAACCGCCAATCGAAAGTGGACGCTCAGATTCAGACTCAATGGCACCATCGACAAAGCAGTGGCTGACTAACACGTTGCGTTGCTCTGATTGGAACTGCTCAGTGATTTTTTCGGCAAGTAACTTGTGCGCTTGATCGTGGGTCGAAACGGGTTCTTGATAGGCAAAACGGACTTGCTCAGGGTCGTTATAAGGCATGCCATAAAAAGCAACTTGCCCTGCGCTTTCGGTTTCAATAACAACAGGGATAAGCATGTCTTCGAAGTTACTGATAATGTGAAGACCCGCGTTTTTCATTTGTTCTGAACCAAAACCCAAGCGCTCAGCACCATCATGGTTGCCAGAAATCAAAATCATCGGCGTGTTTAGCTCACCACAGATTCGTTTCACTACTTTGTTAAGTAGCTCAATCGCAATGGTTGGTGGGACAGAACGGTCATAAATATCACCAGCAACAACCACTGCATCAACAGGGTTGTTTTCAATGTATTGGATTAACTGGTCAAGAACGGCTTGCTGATCGTCAAGCAAAGAGACGTTATGAAACTGTCGGCCAAGGTGCCAATCTGAGGTATGGATAAACTTCATTCGAATTCACTTTCTGCCATCTACATGGCGTTATCTTATTATCCCCCTAGGATATCGTGAGTTAGTAAGCTTTTCATGTGGTTTGTGTGGAAATTCATGCGACGACAACAGCTGTCAACTAAACGACTATTTCGCGTATCGCTTTAGATAGGCAGCTATAGAACCTGTTTTGAGCTGTTGCACTAAGCTCGAAAAAATAGGTTTACTTGTTCCAGATGCATTAACTAGTATATATCTCCACGCCAAAACTTCTATACTCTTTATAAGCCCTTAGTTTTACATCCTGTAAACTTATCCCATTGTCTACAGTATTTTTTGGATTCAAAACCTAATAAATCAACAAATTTTGAACTTTCAATTTGTTGAGAGGAAGTTGCGTTAAGCAATACCTCTAAAAAACACGTCGCTATAGCATCTTTTACTGCGTAATCCCCATTAAGAAAACAATTTTCAACTAGAATGAAAACCTGCTGTCTTTTTTGGATTGAAATTTCGTCGATATTCTCGATAAAGTAGCTAGCAAATTCTGTGAAGTCATTTGATAGTCCAGCGTCTTCGCCGTCCCAGTAATCTAAATACTCTTCCCATTCAGCCATAAATTCAGGCACGATAATAAGTAATGATTTAATCACTTCTTTACCAGTCATACATCCCTTCTCAAAAAATCATACGTATGTTTTTATTGTCCGAACATAATATTCGAATCAGCTCTTAAGTGCATTCATTAGATCAAGCATAACGTTTTCTGCCGCGGCTCGATCATTAGAGGAAGCAGTTGGATTTTTTGCCAACCATTTCGTTAATGCTTCAATTGCATCTACTCCCTTTTGAGAGTGAAACCTGCCTCCGACACTTTTCCCTGTTATTCTCTCATATCTAATTGCATCAGCCGTACTACCACTACCAACCTTAGCATTCTCGCGGTATAGACTATCCATCAATTGGCTCAAACGCTTTTCTTTTACAAACGGTTTTTCCATTCCTTTCCGGAGCTCAACTTTTAGCTTTTCATGTAGTATAGGATTTGAAGCTCCTCGCACATTAAATACTTCACTAGCATGAGAAGTATATTTAGTCGCCATAGCTCCCTGCCCGACAATGGGAACCATTGCAGAAAGGGAAATGCCCGCGTTAACAAAGTCACCAGTTACACCATATAAGACCGTATTAATTGCGTCAGGAATAATACCAACTCCAGGTACCATACCGGCGGCATCGAGTGCCATATGCACATCGTTAATACCTAAAGCTGAATGATGCGGGGACGAAGACGCATGTAGTTTGTAATTGGACGAAGCCTGAGAGCCTGTAGCTTGATAATTCCCTGACCCCATTGCGTAATACACCGACTTCTCAGGCGAGTTATCATTGTGTCCGGCAAGAAGTGTCGGCGTATCTTCTTTTGCACATAAACCCAAGGGGTCGACCCAAGAAACTGGATTTGGCGCAAATTGATAGTGGTTGGTTCCACCAAGCAGCCCTAGGGGATCGGGTTGGATAAATCGACCTATTTGAGGGTCGTAGTAACGTGCTAAGTTGTAGTGCAGACCAGTCTCAATATCGAAGTACTGCCCCAGTAAGCGAAAGTTATTTTTAACCGTCTCGATTTCAACGTGAGCAAATCCAAAGGTATCGTATGTTGCTTGCCAAACTACCTGCCCATTCGAGTCCACCAAACGCTCTGGAGTTCCGATTTGATTGCATTGGAAGAAATAACACTCGCCGTTTTCAATAAGTGCAAGCGGAACAAAACTGTTTGGTTGATATAGATACCACCGAAAACCTGAACGAGAATACTCGCCGACTAAATGACTTCCTTGCCAAATAAATTCGGAGGTCCCATTTTCGCTGATTTTCTTCGTTCTTCGACCTAGCGCATCGTATTCAAATTGGCATAAATGCCCTTCGCTTTCGACGACAATCAGTTGCCCTTTAGCATCGTAAGTGCAGTACTGCTCTCGTCCATTGCCTTGACTACTGGTTCTGTTTCCTAGTTCATCGTACTCGTACCTGATACCATGGTATTCAATAAGACGGTCATGTTTTCGCTGCGCACTGTCGTCATTAAAGTTGCCAAAACTGTCATAGACGTATGACTCTTCAGAGGTTTCTGTCTTTACTCTTTCTAAGTGGCCGAGCTCATCATATTGATAATGTTGAGCTCCCTTCTCACTGTCGATGATAAGCGAAAGAAAATGCTGTGCGTTGAAATGGTATTTACGCTCGAAACCAGTCCATGTTTGGCGCTTCAAGCGACCTATTCCATCGAACTCTCTTCGTTCTTTTCCCGCGCTATAAGTGATTATCGATAAACGTTGTAATTCATCGTATTCAAACTTAATTGACTCTTCTCTTTCAGAGCCGTTTGAATGAATAATTAATCCACATATCATGCCAAATTGGTCATGCTCATATAGCACCTCTGTGCCGTCGTCATAACGTTGAGAGCGGAGTAAACCGTTATCTTGGTACTGATTGACGAAAGAAAAGCGTCCCTGCTCTTCACTTACCAATTTTGTACCTAGATACGTATAGGAAACGTTAGAAAAGCGGTTATGCGCGCGGATTAACTTGCCGCCTAAGGTGTGTTGGTAATGGTCCTCAACACTACGATTTTTACCATGGGCTTTCACCCTCGCGATGCGACCAACTTCGTCATACTCAAAAGAGATGCGACCACTACAATGTAAGATTTCACTTAATCTTTCAGCGCGGTCATAGGTGTAGTTTGTTTGAAATTGATCGAAGCTAATTGTCTGGCTGATCTGGCCATCTGGAGTGTATTCAAACTCGTATTGGCAACCGTCAGAACGCTTGATAGATATCAGTTTCCTTTCCGCATCGTACGTGAAGGAAAAAGAGCTTTGATCTGGTTGAACAATTTCCGTTGGTTGAGCAAAGTTCCCCCAAACAATTTGGGTTGTCCCTCTTGGCGTATGAACCTGTTTAACTCGCCCAACTTCGTCATACTGGTAGCGATGCTCTCGAGACGTACCATCTTCTGAGCTTTGGAAGTATAGGCGTGTGAGTAAGTTGCTTTCGTTGCGCTCAAATCCGCTTATAAGGCCATGTGGGTAAGCGACACCGTTCACTCGATCGCGCTCATCATAGCTATAGCGAATCAAACTTTGATCGACTTTTTTTGCTAACAGCTGATGCGAGTCATTCCACCACCATTGTGTACGAGAGCCAGTATCAGCACTCCTTTCTACTTGTCTGCCATATTTATCAAATACGGCGCGTTCTTGAAGCCCATTACTGTGTTGGTGCCACACGAGCTGACCAAGTGCATTGAACTCTTTAAACTCGATTTCACCGTCAGGAAAGTGATGCTTAATACATTGGCCAAATTCGTTGTATTCAAAATCCTCTGTAGCCCCCGACGAGTGTGTTTTTTTCTCGAGCAAGCCAAATGGGTTGTAGCTATGGTGGGTGTATGTCTGATCTGCGTTGACAGTACAAACTAATCTACCGAGTGAGTCGTACTCAAATGCCCTACATCTCGATTCAGGGCTTACACTCTCAAGCAACTTGCCTTGTTCATTGTGTTTATAGTGCCAACAGTGTCCGAGTGAATTTCGGTATTTGGATTCGGTCCCATCAAACTCAAACGAGTAATCATAAACGCTTTCATCCGCCCAATTTTTTATGCATTGCGCATCAGGCCCTCGCCCAGACCATGTAAAGTAGTGAGAAAGTCCGCTAGCTCTTGTTCGTTTAACAATTAGGTTTGTATCATCGTATTGGTATTGCTCGGTTAAACCATTTTCATTCTGAGCAGCTATCAATCGCCCATCAACATCGAAATCGTACTTGGCTAGCAAATGTTGAGTCTTTGGGTTTCTAATCTCTATTAATTGGCCTTGATGGTTGTATTGGAGCTCAAGCTGGTTTTGTCGGTTGACGCATATATGGGTGATACGGTGATTTCGAGAGTATTCGAGATTTACCGCTTTCATATGACCTAGACGGATTTCAGTGGCAACCCACTGCTCATTCTTTAAGAAAAACTTGATTTGAGCTTCATTGCTTAACGTAACTAATCGATAACCGCTGTTATGATACTGGCAACTCGCACCTACATAAGTTTGGTAACTAATTCCACCTTTGGCGACATTAGGAAATAGGATTGTGTCCCCCATTTCGTCGATGAACAGCCACCCCGTCACATTAGATTTTTCATCCAATACGTCTGTTAGCTCATATTGAAAAATATGTCTCCAACCAAAACCAAGCGTGGTAGAAGAATCGCACAACGATGAGCGATACGTTCGTGACCAAACCAATCCATTCGGCAGTCCGACATCAGACAATGAGAGATTTTCTTCCCCTGTGACCATGGAAACAGGATCGCCTGCTTTTACATGCCTTTTGCTACTTTCTTCCTGAGGAGCACTATTACTTGCGACAGTGTTGGTACCTGAATGAGTGGCTTTCGAGTTATTACGCTCAACCTTCGCCAGTTGGTTTATGACTTGGGAAGGTATGTTAGCCGATGGATAAAATGTGCTTGGTGCAGTCTTAGGCAACTCAATAGCAAAAAGGATTTTTTCTTGTAATCCTTGAGCAATAATTTGAAGAAGTTCAGACTTAGTCTTTGTCTGGTATTCATGTGAAAAAGTCGCACTCATGCTTGTCCATGACGCAATTTCACTGAGCTCCTCTAAATCGGAAAAATGAAATTGCTCAATAAACGCTTCTGCACTTCGAGCGGTTGCAAAGCTTTGTTCCGATCCGGTACTGAGTTGCTGCGTGGAAAAGTAAAACGTGATTCCGTTTAAAGATGTGAGTTTGACAATCCTTTGTATATTCATTTTGTAAGTTACTCACTACCCCAGCGGTAAGTAGCGCCGACAGCATACCCACCGCGCTCAATATCAAGCTGAATACCTGAATAATTTTTATCTTGTGTTTCTTTCGACTGCAGGCAAGCACAAATCGCCTTCAATACCCCTCCACTCGCCCCCAAAGGGCCAGTCGTGGTACCTATTAGCCGATAGGAGGTGTCTCTATTAACCCAAGGAGAAAGGAATTGAATTGATTCCAGCCACACAGGCTCATCGCCTTCGGCTGACAACATCAATTCATCCAACTCCTCTACACACGACTTTCCAAGTTGCTTGACGACATTTGAAACCGCGGTGTTGTTACTATCGAGTTGAAGATCAATTGCGATCTTATTGAATATAAGTCCCTGTTTTTGCGCGGAGCAACGCGCGACAACTAATGAATCATGCTCCCCTTTAGCATTGGCAACATGTAAAGCGATAATCCATAATGGTTTAGTCTGTTTCACTGCTCGTTGGATGTGACTCAGTGCCATCAGAAAAGACGCGTTCCCATACGGATATAACGCCAAATGTTGTGGTTCTACTCGTTGAAACACCGAAAGAAGCAGCGTTGTAATACGTTGAAGCTCAACCTTGTCCGATAGCTTTGGTAACAGAAGATAAACTTGCCCTTCGACACCACATTCAGACAGTGCTTTTGAATAGTGAGTTAATCTGTCATAGGCAGGCAGGACTGAGCTTTCCCTGGCTTGTGGAATCAGTTCGTTTTTTTCTGATGGCCTTAGCGTATTGTTTGCCAATTGCTCTATAGAAAACGCTTGATCGCCCAGCATACAAAGGTGGGATTGAAACAATAGCGCCATTTACCCACCAATTAATATTGCTGAGTTACCGGCAACAATTTTACCGCCATGCGCAGTGGAGTCTCCCAGCCTAGCCGCAGGTTTTCCGTTGATTTTGACGCTCGAAGACCCGGATGAAATAGTGTCTGGAGGCCCCACACAAGAAAGCTTGTCTCCCTGACGCGCAGCCGGAATACCTGAAATCTTCACGTTTGGAGAACCGACAACGACAGGACCACCTACATGAGGGACTTTGTTTGTTTTTTTGGGGCACACATGGTGACTCCCCAATACCGCGGCTGGTTTACCCATATCTGCTCACCTTTAGTTAAGAGAAATTTGACCAGCTTTAAGTGCTATGGCTGAACCATTAATAGAGATCTTGTTGCCTTTAATGTTGATCTCCCCAGAGCTCGACATTTGTATGGACGCCCCTCCTACCTTTATTTCAATGCTCTTACCCGCTTTAACGACAAGTGCTTCACCGATATCAATCCCTTGGTTCTTGCCTACTTTCTGACTCGCGTTATTACCAACCTCTTGCATGAAATCATTGGTAATCCTTTCACTTTTATTGTTCTCTACAGCAATCTCGGCATTGTCTTCCACCACCATTTGAAAGAGTTTCTCAGCATGCAAATACACATGTTCTTCGCCGGGTTTGTCTTCAAAACGTAGCTCGTTGAACTTGTCGCCGCCTTTCTGTACTGAACGGGACTTATAGCCGCTTTGAGAAGCTTGAGCAGGTAATTGATAGGGTGTTAGCTGGGTACCGTTATAAAGAGCCCCAGTTACGATTGGCTGGTCTGGGTCTCCATTTACAAAATCGACGATAACTTCTTGTCCGACTCTTGGATGGAATACACTCCCCCAGCCATTGCCAGCAGTGGCTTGAGCGACTCGAATCCAACATGAACTGTTCGCATCATATTTACCTTCACGATCCCAGTGGAACTGCACTTTGATACGGCCAAATTTATCGACGTAGATTTCGCCATCTTTGTTTCCTGTCACAATTGCGGTTTGCAAACCTCTAATCTGCGGTTTAAGCCTCTGCATTTTTGGGCGCAGAATGGTGTTTGAGTCAACGCAATGAAACGAAACCCTCACACCTTGTGACGATGTACCGCCCTGCCCCGTTTGGTTAAATACCGCAGCAGAAAGTGCGACAGAAGAAAGCACATACTCTTTTCCTACTCGAGTCTTATCCTCATGCTTTTTAAATTTAAAAAGTTTGCCGACAGCAAATGTTCTGCAGCTCGATTCACCACTGCATTGATAAACGTCTTGCTGAAGTGATTCGATCGCGTGTGTATTTCGCAACACAAACTCATCGTCAGTTTCTGCTTCAGCTAAGTATTCGTAGTGCTCACTATTTGGCACCGAAAACAGTTGTGCAGATCCACTAGTAAGATTCTGTGGAGGTGATAAAGGCTTGAGCATATTAAAGCCGGACTTGTGTGCGGCTTTTGTCGTCAGTATTTGCGTTTCATTCCAAGAGTAAATGTGGCTTGCTTGACCTGTTCCCGTCGTATGTTCGACAAGAAACTCTGAGCCAGGTATGTAAAAGTTAAGATCGTCAAACAATTCCAGTATGTGTGCTGAATTTGTATGTGAGAAACAGTAAGCAATCCCTTCTTCAGACAGAAGTCGTTCAACAAATGCCAGATCAGATTCTTCATATTGAACTTTATAAATATATTTAGAGTACGACTTGGTAAGCTTTAGGCTAAAGCTTACGTCATGCTCAGATAATACTTCCGACACAATTTCTTTGATGTCTTTGTTTTGAAAAATACGGGAGTGGACTCGATAATCGGCAAAGCGAACTTTAGGCTCAATAAGTAAATCGATATTTCGATAGTTTTCACCTTGATGAGCGGTGGTCACCCGAGAACCTGTTAACTTAGCTCGTGAGACGACACCATGAAAGTAACGGGGTTGAAAGCTAACACTTGGATCATTGTCCATAGCGATAACAACCTCTTGCCCAATAATATTATTGAGCTCTTCGTGTTGCCCGTTGAAATAAGCTTGTGCATGTAATGAAAAAAGATCTGATACTTTTTCCTTATATTCAAATGAATTTAGAATAATGGCATCTGTACCAAATGGTGTAGAAATACGAATAAAGTTATTTTTCTGTGTCGCTTTTTTCATTAGATACTTCTTTATAAAATAGCGGGAAGCGTTGACTTCCCGCAATTCAATTACATTTGTTGACCTTTCACACCGCTGTAGCCATATACTAATGGTGCAGATGTGTTGTTCTTATCGTCAGTTGGTGTCACTGTCATCATCATTTCAGTGTATGAAATAGTGATAGTTTCAATTGGGCGGTCATCTTGAATTGACACTGAGTAGTTTGAAATCATTGCATCTGTAAGCTCGATTTTCATGATTTCTTCCACTTTCTCACCTTGCTTGGTGATGTGGAATACAGCTGGTTTACCTTTACCAATTGTCGCTTCTTTAAATAGATCCGGTGACGCGCGGTCTTGAAGCTTAGTGATTGTCAGGTCGTATAGACGTGTTGCACTTGCTTCACGGTCCATAGCAGTACCAGTGAATGATGAAATTTCACGACCAACACTCCAATCTACAGATAGTAGTGTAATTAGATCCTTGTACTGCTCAGCAGTTGCTTCACCTTTAATATCTGCATATTTAAGATACGTGTTAGACTGCATGCTAATCTCCTATAGCATTATTAATGACATATTGCTTAATGTTTTAATTATCTATTCTATTTTGATAATTAATGATTGATGTATCAAAAACTTTATTTTAAATACGCTCTTTTATATCTTTAATTAAGAATTTAATTAAGCGCTATTTCTGATCAAAAATGTTTATTATGAAGCGACTCTCAAATAATTTTTACTTTAGAAAAACTGTTAAATAAGTGAGACGTTCAATGAATTAACAGAACCTTCGACATTAATTATTTCAAATGTCTTACCATTAAGAATGGCGTTCAATATTTCATGAGAAACTTTCGGTAATAGCGTATTTTCAATGGTTGTTTGCACGACTCTTGCCCCACTCCCAGACTCGTTACTGCTATCCACTATGTCGGTTACAAGAGCATCACCAAAATGAAGTTCAGCCGAATAGTGTTTTTCAATTCTGTCTGACACCTTTTTCAGCTTGAGGCGTGTAATTTGGGTCAGTACTTCCTTATCCAGAGGTACAAACGGAAGGACATTCACTCTTCCTAAAAAGGCGGGCTTAAAGTCGTTCAGTAAGTCATCGTGTAGTGCGTCTTTTAGTGCACTTGGATCAGGGGCTAGTTCTGGGTCATCGAACAGTGACATGGTGGTATCCGTCCCTGTATTCGCTGTCATGATGATAATCGTGTTTTTGAAATCGATATCTCTGCCTTCGCCGTCCTTAATTATCCCTTTATCAAAGACTTGGTAAAAAATATCTTGGACTCCTGGGTGTGCTTTTTCCATTTCATCTAACAGTATTACACTATATGGCTTACGTCTGACGGCTTCGGTTAATACACCACCTTCACCATAACCCACGTATCCTGGAGGAGAACCTAACAACAATGAGACCTTGTGTTCTTCTTTGAACTCCGACATATTGATTGTCGTAACGTTGTCCTCACTACCATACACTTTTTCTGCAATCGCTAACGCAGATTCCGTTTTACCCACACCACTTGGACCAGTTAATAAAAACACTCCGTTTGGCTTGGATTCATCAGTCAATTGCGCACTCGCCGTTTTGATCACCTCAGACATGATTTCTAACGCATGGTCTTGACCAACAACTCTCTCAATCAAGCTCTCTTTTAGATTTAGAACGGCTTTTATTTCATCATCTTGCAGTTTGCCTAGTGGAATCCCTGTCCAGTCCGATATCACTTCAGCAATCAAAGCCTCGCTAACATGGGAAAACACTAAAGGCTGCGCACTCGCGTTTAAGTCGCTTTCGATTTCCATTAATTTTTTCTTATCTTCACTTAATGGTTCTAGAGCAATTTTTTCGCGTAACGCTATCGCTTGTTCAACCCACGTTTGTTCTTTGTTCCATTGCAACTCCAAGTCAGAGACCTGAGTAGATAACTCATCAATATCTCGTCTTATGCGCTGGACTGATTCAGTATTCTCCGAGCCAAATTGAAACTCTTTCTCAAGCTGCTTTAACTCGTCTTGTTTAAGTTGAACAGATTTCCTTTTGCTATCGAGCAACCCCGGAATGGCATTTTGGCTCAAGGCTACGCGGGAACATGCGGTATCTAAAACGGAAACGGCTTTGTCTGGCAACTGCCTTCCATTTATGTAACGCGAGGAGAGCTGTACAGCGGCTTCTAAAGCATCGCTGGTGATGTAAACACCATGGTGTTCAGCCATAACACTCAGTAGTCCACGTAACATGTTTACGGCAACCGCTGGCGTTGGCTCTTCCACTTTGACGACTTGAAATCGTCTTGTCAGGGCTGCGTCTTTCTCAAAGTATTTTTTGTATTCCGCCCAGGTCGTTGCTGCTATCGTTCGCAGCTCACCTCTTGCCAGAGCGGGTTTGAGAATGTTCGCAGCGTCACCTTGACCGGCTTGCCCGCCACCACCAATCAAACCATGCGCTTCATCAATGAAAAGGATGATTGGCGTGGAAGACTCGTTAACCTCCTTAATTACGTTTTTTAACCGATTTTCGAATTCGCCTTTCATGCCCGCTCCTACTTGAAGCAGAGCCATATCAAGAGACTTAATTGAAACGCCTTCTAGCGCTGGAGGGACATCTCCGTCGACGATCTTTTGAGCCAGTCCTTCGACAACCGCTGTTTTACCGACCCCCGCTTCGCCCGTCAGTATTGGGTTGTTTTGACGCCTTCTAAGCAAAATATCAATCATTAGACGGATTTCATTCTCTCGTCCAACTACTGGATCAATCTTCCCTGCCTTTGCTTGTTCAGTAAGATCCACGGTGAACTGATCCAATGCCGCGTTCGACCCTTTAGTTCTAGTAACGCCAGCTTGATGTGGCGAATTCGCCTCTGATAATCCAAGGAGTGCACTTGCCTCTACTTTGTCTAGCTCTGTGCTGACTTGGTTCATCACGTTCGCCAAGCTGTCATCGGACAAATAAGCACTTAGCAGATGGATACAGTCGAGGTCCGTTGCTTGAAACTCAATCGTCGAGACCATCATGGCGTTTTGCATCACCGAAACTGTATGTGCTGAAAGTCCCGGAACTGACTCACAACCTGTTTTATACTTTTCTAATTGAGATAGTAGCTGTGATTCAACTACCTGCGCGTTTACATTAAATCTATCGAACACTTCAGCATAGATTTGATTGGGATTTTGGACGATGGTGAGTAACCAATGCGTCATTTCAATACTATGGTGGGTACGCGAACTGGCCATAGCGGCAGCTTGCTCAAGTGTTTCTCGTGCAACAGGTGATAACCTTTCGACCAACGCTGAAAGTGAGAGTAAAGCCATTTTGATTCCCTTAAATGGTAATTGTTATTTTTCGATCTTTGGTTCGTTTATGTTTTGCCAAAACGGTTCCTATCCCTAATTGACCAGAACCTTTAACAAGACTAACTTGAGGTAAATGTTTATGACGTGTCGTGAGCTTCCAATTAATGCGCTTATGCTTACCAACAAAGTCCTGCACAACTGACTTTATGGTTGCTAAGCTCGATTTATTTGGCAGTAATTGCTCAACTTGTAATGTGTTTGTCGGAAACAGCTCAATGGTAATTCCTGCATTGATATTCCAAGCCTTGGCACCGATAGAAGCTCCTCGCCCCAATTGGGCAAACTGCCCTTCAGGCAATGAGCCCCCAGCTAGCTTCGTTTGTTCATCTTGCGATACATTCATCCACTGCCCCTGAAGCTCGTGTAACTTAGCATCACAGCCTGTGAGGTGCTCAATTAAGTCTTTTAGCGCACCTTTACCGCGACCTTTCTGCGCAAACAATCCTGCATAGTAATTGTTCAGCCGCTTTTCATGCCCAGTTACCGCTTCAAGACTGCTCAACAGAGGCGCTCGATTGCCCTTATTGTGCTCACGTGCCTGCACCGCAAATTGACTCAACTGCCAACTTCGGTAGTACAGTGACAGCAAGCGATGATTGAAAATGTTATAGAAATCAACCATTGCACCATCACCAGCCTTTTCACGACCGATGGCCAATTCACTGTAGTAGCTTGGTAAAACGCCTTGCTCACCCGTTAATCCAAGCAAGTTCGTTTCTAGGAAAACTTTATGTTCAGAAAGTGTCGCATTAACCAGTTGTGCATTCTCATAACCCAATGAGGCGTTTACTTTTAACTCAAGTTTCTCTTTCTTGGGTAACTCATCCGAGCCTAGTTGAGCTTGTGAACGAAGCAACGCTTGCTCGATTAAGTGAATCGCTTCGAACAACGGTCGCTTTTTCAGCTGAATTAAGAACTCTTCTGGTTTCATAACAGAGCTTTGTTTCCGATCAGTGCTGGCCACCGATGAAATAACTGGCCTGTCGATTTAAGTTTTACTTCTAACTGCGTAAAAATGTTTACTTCCGCAAACTGAGAGAAGTACACCGACAAGACGCAGCCTAAAAGGAAGACTTGCTCTTTAGATATCATTTGTTCAGAGACGGTCAATATGAGCTTTACACCATGAGCAAATCCAACTTTACCTTTTTCGTTCACCCTTCCCGTTGTTTGCTGATACTCGAAATTTACCAGAGCATCGATCAGCGATTTCGTTTCCGCATTACCTGTAAACGCGTACAAGTTGAGTAATTGCTTGAGCGTAGAGAGTCCGTCCTCATCGGTAAAATGAGTCAGGGTAAGCAGTTTGGTTAGTTGCCATCGCGTGCTCTCATCCATTTCCGGCCTCACCGTCTCAGACAAAGAAACAAGGCATCGAAGCTCAGCAAAATTGTCATTAACACTCGGTAGCGAGACCTCTGGCAGGCCGCCACCAAAAGGCAGTTTCTGCGGTAAGTTTCGATTGCAACATTCCGCCTGCACGTACATCAGCCAGTTTTCACGACTTTCAGGAGCAAATAGGCGGTGCTTTTTATCCACGAATGAAATGTAGCTTTCTCGGCCCGGTTCATCGAACCCACCTGCCCAATTCTTATCCTCTCGCCTCATAACCCAAAAAATCTCGCTTTTGTTCATGTAATGGGTGTGTTCACCGGCAAAATAACTGGGCAAGTTCTCGTATGTTTTATTCCAATTCCTAAGCGTGACATTCGAAATAGACACCACTTCGTTGCTCTCTGCTTCTTGGTATTGTGGAGACAGTTGGTATTCGTACTCGACTGGCTCTAGTCGCTTTGGCTCCATTGTTGTTTTGAAAAGATTGATGATGGGAACACAACCTAATAACACACTGTCTTTGTCAACTTGCTTTGGGAGCCAGTCATCATTGCAGTCAAAGTAGAAGTTGAGTTCCAACTCCTCGTTAATACCTAACTTTTCGAGATTTAAGTCAACGACATCAAAGAACATAAACTTCTCGGGGAAATGTAAATATTCCACCAACATCCTCGAAGAAGAAAAGCTTCGCTTGCTGTAGGGCACGACTTGTTCACTATCGATAAAACCGACAGCTTGGCGGTGACGTGGAGTGTACGAAGCCTGCTCACAACCATTCACCGAGACAGAGATCCCGATTAGGCTTTGGAACAATAGCTGATATAGCCGCTGAGTAAGCTGTGCTTGGCCATTGAGGTAGAATCTGAGTGTCTCGACGCCCATCTCACTTAATGCAGACTCACCATCATTAGCCTTGATCTTTACCTTAAGTACAGATTTAGACGAACGCTCCCAAGGAGAACCAATCGGCTGTATCGGGGCATTTTCAAAGGTTCCTGCCGATATATCGAAGGGATGCATTCTTGTTTCATAACACGTTCTGAATTCACATTCTTTGTAACCCGGCGCGCCAACCATCACCTTTTCCCCCTTAGAAACATCAAAGGGAGCAGAGGTCGACTCATTACATTTCATTTTAATGATCGACATTGAAGGGATTGGCGCATGAAAATCCGGATGTAATTGCCCCATCAAAGATTCCGTAAACTGCGGATAACTGTTATCGAGACTTTGACGTATACGAGCTGTCATGAAAGCGCAGCCTTCAAGAAGCCTCTCCACATGAGGGTCATCAACTTGCTCTTCACTGATCCCCAATCGAGAGGCAATTTTGGGGTACTGCTCGCCAAACTCTTGCCCTTTATGGCGTAAGTAAGCTAACTCTCGGTTGTAATACTTAAGAAACTCGTCACTCATTTCATTCTGCTCAACTTCACGCCTAAACTTACGGGTTCTACTTCTGAGTTAAATGTTACTTCGTGTGTGTTATTGCCAATCAGACAAGTCGCGCTGATCTTTAGTCTCAAGGTTCTGTCTACTGCGCTCTTTTCATCTAGAATGCTAACGTTCGGGCTTTCTAGGCGAGGTTCAAACTCTAAAATCGCATCACGAACGATCTCACACAGTTGATCTTGCCCCTGCTTGCTGCTGTATGGCATAGACGAAAAGTCAGGTAATCCATAATTTAAAATTGAGGACTTTACTTCTCTGAGATCATCCGAAATTTCCGTCCAACCGATACGGCTGTTCAGCATGGACTCCAAATCTCTTAGAAGATTGTCGACCAATGCTTGCTGACCCAACGGAAAATCCTTGTCTTCTCTGAGATGTGGATCGTTATCGATAAGCTTGTCGAGTAAAGAAGCGACCAATGGCATAAAAACCTCTATGCCAATGCCTTGCTTTCTGACAACGTGTCCAGCTCAAAGATTGGCAGAGCTTTATCACCGACAAGCCAACATTTTTGACCTAGGCCGACAAACAGTTCACTTTCACCTAATTGCCTCCAATCTGTTTCTCGGCCAAGTTTTTGCGCGTCGGTAACAGAATCAATGTAAGTCAGAGGCATATGCCCCTCACCTTCACCCAAGCCTTCAATGTCAAACTCAACAGGTCGCCAGATGTGTTCAAGCATCGAGCCCGCTTGTTTTATGTCTAGCTGCTTAATGTTTTTGATCGGCACCAGAAAGTAATTACCTGCCGTCGAGAAGAGTTCGATGTATCCGGATAAACGATCGTCAATATCTCTTACATCCTCAAACTCTCGAGTTCCTTGTAGGAAACGCTTTTGCTCTCGCATGTTTTCCAGTGACTGAGCGAGTTCATAGCCCTGGTCAAACTCTTCATTTTTGATGGCTAAATTAAGGTCGACAACAAGCTCGTTGGCCTGCTGATCAAATTCAATAAACTGTGCAGTGGCAGCCCCACCAGTAAAGTCTTTTCGCGCTTGTGCCGCTTTCACCATATGGCGTAGCTGACTCGCACCAGATAAATATTCAGGGAACAATTTAATAGACTGTATGAGCTGATCGTCAGCACGTTCAAAATCACCGTCAATACACAACAGTTCAATAAAAGAACTGCGTAACCCTGCATCTTTTGGTGAAGCTTTAATGTCTTCGATAATCAGTGTTATAGCCTGTTGTAAGTTGCCCTCAGAAAGCGCATTTTTCCATGTTTTCATTGTCTTCCCTTACACCACTTGTTCTGGTGATAATTCCGTAATAAGTTTGACTGCCGACACCATCTGGTCGAGTTGAAAATGAGGCCGTAAATGAACCACCGAATAATAGTGTCCGGGGGAGTCACGTTTTTCTTTAACGCTGATGTTTGCCTCATTTAAAGGGTATTTTGCCCTCAGTTCATCCGAAGCTTCGTCAGAGGCTGTTGTGTATTGATGAAGCCACTTTTGGAAGTCTCGTTGGATTGAATCTGCATCTTGATAACCACCGATTTTGTCTCGTCCCATGACCTTTATGTAATGGGCGATTCGTGAAACACAAAGCGTGTATTGCAGCATCGAGGTCAACTTGGCGTTCATAGTGATATGCCGCTCTTCGAACTGTCTTGGCTTATAAATGGACACGCTGGACGTCATCCCCACCATGTAGGTTTCTGCAACCGGTGACATGGTGATAAATCCACAATCCGATATTTCTTTTTCCTTCCGCTCTGAAACCTTTAAGTTCAAAGGACTTCTATCACGGGTATTTTTGCTAGTGAAGTGCACTGAACTTCGCGTGGGCGCTAAAATTGTTCCTTGTGTGTAATCGCCTTGCTTAACGCCCCTCATGTGAGTAAACCAGCCATGTTCTTGATACGTTCGAATTGCAATCGCAGCGAAACAAAAAGCGGCACTTCCCCACTGCAATTCGCGCTCAGAATCATTAATAGTCTCTTCGAAATCAAACCCTTCTATACGAGAACCGTCTCTGGTATAAGGCAAGCGAAACAACACGTTTGGTGCAGCAATACCGATGAATTTCGCATCTTCCGATTCTCGTAACTTTTGCCATTTTATGTACTCAACTTGTTCAAACTGAGCGCCGATATCTGTGGTCGATGACAACTCTGAAAATCGATTAACACCAAACACACTTGGCTGTGCAGATAGAATGAATGGACTGAATGCCGCTGCCGCAGTTTGCGAAACCTTACTTAACACCGTTAAATCTCGATCAAAGTGATTTTTCGCTGGGTCATGTCTTAGTTCGTAATCACCGATCACCACCCCAAAAGGCTCACCACCCGGCATGCCATATTCATTCTGATACAACAATTTAAACAGCGCAGATTGATCAAACTCGATGGCTTTCAGTGCGTCTTTGCTGACCTCATTCCATGTTGCCGAAAGTACTTTTATCTTCACAGGCTCACTGGATTGGCTAGCAGTTTGCTCACACAGATAGCGAACACCTAACCATGATTTTTCCAATGCTTGAAATGCTTGATGATGAAT
This sequence comes from Vibrio sp. K4, assembly GCF_051122595.1. Classification (NCBI taxonomy): domain Bacteria; kingdom Pseudomonadati; phylum Pseudomonadota; class Gammaproteobacteria; order Vibrionales; family Vibrionaceae; genus Vibrio; species Vibrio sp. K4. Next base: position 1,595,414 of record NZ_CP178578.1, on the reverse strand, counting down.
AATCTCATTCAATTGCTCTTCCAATATTTGGTCAATCTGATCGATGGTCATCAACACGCTATATCGAAAGTCATCAACAGTTGAACTCTTTGTTCCCTCTAGCCAAATTTTTGCCGAATGTATTGAATCTACTGACTCGACAAACTGGGTAACCCAGTGACTATCAAGTTCCGCACACCCAAGTGGACTGAACTCGTGTTTCAGTTCACTTGGGTCTAAGAAATTCAATGTCATATCGTTAGCCATTCCAAATCGTCACTTTTAATACTCAATCTCTATTCCCAAGCGTGGAAGGAGTGGTTGACCCAAAGGCCAACCACCCATTATTTAGCCACCCGATTGAGGGATCTTTGCGACCAAGCGTAATGACGTGGTCAACTCTTCCATTTGCAGCCAAGGCTTCAACCATGCCACAGCATTGTAGGAACCTGGCGCACCCGGAATTTCTTTCACCTGAACACGAGCATCGGCAAGTGGGTATTTCGCACGGATTTCTTGACCACCACCTTCTGAGGCATTCACGTAGCTTAAGATCCAACGGTTTAGCCACGACTCCACGTCTTCAGCTTCCATAAAGCTACCAATCTTATCGCGCGCCATGACCTTCAAGTAATGAGCAAAACGCGACGTTGCCATCATGTAAGGTAAGCGTGCTGAAATGGCCGCATTCGCAGTTGCATCAGGAGAATCGTGATTGGCTGGTTTTTGGCAGGTTTGTGCACCAAAGAAAACCGCGTAGTTGGTATTCTTATAGTGGCACAAAGGAAGGAAACCAAGTTTACCTAGTTCCGCTTCACGTCGGTCCGTAATGCCAATTTCTGTCGGGCATTTCATATCTGGGTCGCCGTCATCGCTCATGAAGAAGTGCGTCGGTAGGTTATCTACTCGGCCACCACCTTCTGCGCCACGAATAGCGGTGCAGAAGCCATATTTCGAGAATGCATCGGTAAGCTTAGCGCCCAGCACATAAGAAGAGTTCATCCAACAGTAATCATTATGTTCAGCATTCGTTGCAATGCCCGACACTGAGTCAACGTCAAACTCTTCAAAGCCAAACTCTTCCACCGGCGAAGTTGCTTGTCCATAAGGCAAACGCGCCAATACTTTTGGCATGGTTAAGCTTACAAAACGAGAATCTGCGCTTTCACGGAAAGAACGCCATTGCGCATATTCCAGTGATTCGAAAACTTTGTCCAAATCACGAGGTTTAGAAAGCTCTGTCCACTCATCAAAACCAAACAATGCAGGTGAAGCCGCAGATAAGAATGGAGAGAAACCAGACGCGGCCACATTAGACATTAAGCGAAGTGATTCAATGTCTTCTGGGTGGTTAGTAAATTCGTAATCACCAATCAATGCACCATATGGCTCACCACCGGCACTGCCGAATTCCGACTCATAAACTTTTTTGAAGATCTGGCTTTGATCAAACTCAACCGCTTTACTCAAATCTTTATGAAGCTCTTTCTTCGTCATGCTGATCATGCGTATTTTGAGTGTCGAACTGGTATCTGAGTTCATTACTAGGTAGTTCAAACCACGCCAAGATCCTTCAAGTTTTTGCAGTTCTGGATGGTGCATGACTTCAGACAGCTGTTCAGAAATCTGACGATCGAGTAAGTTAATCGCTTCACGGAAAGTCACGGTTAGGTTCTTATTCCATGAGACTGTGCCTTTCATTGCCTCTTCAGTTAACGTCTTAATCAGCTCTTCAGCACGCGAAGCTTCTGTTTGCTTAGTTGCGCCAATCGCTTGCTCTAGAAAAGAGGAAGTCTGCTCACCAACGGTAGGATCAAGCTGCTTTTCAATTTGCGTTGTCATCACTTCACCCCCTCTGGATTATCCGTTGGGTGAGCGTCACCTAATTTTAGCTCGCCTGCCAGCTTGGTTAAGTTATCCGTGTTGTTTAAGACATCTTCAAGGATATTTTCCAACTCTTCTGAACGATCCACCTTGGTCATTAGGTCACGTAGCTTATTGCGTGTTTCCATCAACTGGCGCAGTGGGTCAACTTGATTAACGATCGCTGCTGGCTCAAAGTCTTGCATCGACTTGAAGCTCAGATCAACTTCAAATTGAGAGTCATCTTTCGCGAGTTTGTTGGCAACCTTAAACTTCACTGATGGGTTCATTTTCTTTAGAACGTCATCGAAGTTATCTCTGTCGATCTGAATAAAGCGACGGTCTTTGAGTGGCTTCAGCACTTCCGTATTTTGTCCTGCGAAATCGCCCATTACACCAACAACAAAAGGAAGCTCTTTTTTCAGCGTTGTTCCCTCAGTTTCAACATCATAGGTAATGTGAACACGAGGCTTCCTTACTCGTGACAGTTTCGAGTGGATACTCGTCATACCGTTCTCCCTTTCTTAATTTTCATTTTGTTCTGCTATGCCAACTAAACGGAAATAGCTTCTCTTTGCATCTCCGTCGGAGATCAATTCCGCCAGTAGTTCCGGCAGAGGCATTCCACACCAACGAATGATTTGTTCGATGGAGTAAGAAACTGGTGAATGAGGCTCACTTTCTCTAAAGAAGTCTGCCACCTTTTGTAACTGCTCAATAGCCTGTTCCCGCGATTGCATGTTTGTCATCAATAAAGCGCCGTTTTGCCCCTGTAGCGTTGGTGCTTCCTCATCCTCAGTCGGATCGAGCTGAATAACTTCAGTCACCTCTGATGGAGCTTGAAAACGAACGCCCAATAGATGCTTTAATGCCGAATGTATTGAATCTAGTTTTTTGGAGATGTATGAGCTCGGTGTAACGTCCCCAACCGCATCATCAAGCTTTTGACTAAATTGGCTAAACGCAGCCATCGCAAACTCAAGGTCAGAGATAAGTTCACGATAGAACTCATCAGATGTAGATTTCACCGTGTCGTTAATCTTGGACATTTCAACAGCACCCTGCTCAACCTTGTAGCGGCGCTTGTCTTCATCAAGTCTCTCCAACTCAATCGCTTGCTGATATTCCCAAAAGGCGTACGGTTGCTCTACACCCATGTCAGTCAGGGGAATAGATGCTAAAGGAAAAATTAACGTTCCTTCACTATCGATGCCATTTAGGCCAATAATAGAAGAGATACGCGTCTCCATACCGTCTTCATCAGGCATTGGATATAGTTGTTCCCAAAAATTGTCGATGAAGTTTGAGGCAATTTCATAGCCAACCCCCATGCCACGAAATCCATAAAGACGCGTGAGGGCTTCAATTAACCATGCAACAAATTCTAAGTCTTTTGATTGGCGAGAAAGAATATCCGGAACCTCGTCAATAAAGACACGCCACAAGTTTGTGTGCGTTAATATGCTCTCTTCTTCGATAATCGCATTGCGCTCAGCATTGCGTGCCGCCATTCGACTGTCTTTTAAACGGTAGTATGCCGATTGAGGTGACACGTCTTCACGCGGATCTACACCTGTTGGACGCTCTTCTGATACTGGCAATAGAACCGGAGCCAACCAATCGAATACCCTGCTAGAGTCAGATACACTTTTTGGATCAACCATTCGCCTTGCTCCTCAAGAATACTGGGATAGTGGCATCCTCTTGTGTTCGTCCGTCTAGCTCGCTTCTCTCACAACAGGCTTTGATCAAAGCACACGTGACATTGTCACTCGCACCTCTCACTAATGCAGAATGCATCAAAGCTAAGCCCGCCTGATTAACCGAGTCTGCATAAAGTGTCTTGTGCATCTCATCGTTGGTGAGTTCTTTTGATAATCCATCACTGCACAAAAGAAATTGATCTCCGTCTGCAAGCTGGCCTGATATTTGGTCTATTGTGACTATTTCGTCCACACCAATCGCTCGTGTAATGACATTAGCCAGTGGATGTGACTCTGCATCCTCAAAAGCCAATAGACCTTGCTCAACCAAATCCATGACTTGACTGTGATCTCTGGTTTTTTGGGAGAAGCGACCTTCTCTGAGTTGATAGATGCGGCTGTCTCCTACCCATAAACAGTGGAAGTAGCCATCTTGCATAAACAATAAGACAAGAGTCGTTCCCATGGTTTTGCCCTCTAAGCGGGCTTGTGCGTAATCAAAAATCTCTTTGTTTGCTTGCTGGACAACAGCTCTTAGTTCATCGATATTAGTCGTTTTGCTGTCTTTGATATGGCGAGCGATACGATCCACTAACATCTGACTCGCAATATCCCCCGCACTGTGTCCACCCATTCCATCCGCTACAACCCAAAGTCCAGCTTCAGACATCTCAAGTAAGGCGTCTTCGTTATAAGGTCGCACTTTTCCTGGGTGCGTCTTAGCAAAAGTAAAGTAATTCCAATTCATTCTTCGCTTCCTACCAGTTCCACTTTTGCCAATTGCCGTCTAGCATTGCGGAATATTGTCCTATCGAGGGCAAGCCAGATGTCACCAACATGCACGGTTCGATGTTGTCCGAACCGTCTGTCCACCAAAAGCAAGGCGTTTTGTAGTCCTTACCAATCATTCGATTCAAGAGGCTGTTCACTGATAGCTGCGACGAACGCTGATAAATGACGGACAGATCACTTTCATAAACCATCGTTGGAACTTGGCTTACACCTGCTTCTTCGGCTGGTAGATTGTCAGAGTCTGTCAGCCCTTGTGCCCATGCATCGAAAACAAACTCATCACTCAATACGGCAACTGCAAGGTTTTGGCTATGCTGTGTCCAGTCACTCTGTTGCCAGTAGTTCAACGCAGGTCCCTGTACTGCGCGCGCCACCGTAAAAAAGAAATAACGGCCTGACGAATCCACGCTCGGAATGACACTGCCGATATAAGTGGCGTCTTCCATGTAAGAAACATCAAGCGCAAAATGCCAGATAGGAGCTGTCAAAAAGTACTCGCTCCAATTTTCACCCAGTTGCTCACGGCTAACGGCAATCACCGCTTGCTGCCAGTCGTGCCAACGACCAGTAAATTCTTGGGACAAACCGTCTTTAACGAAATCCCCTTTAGCCGGCATTTTTCCTATGTATCCCCAAGAAGAAGTTAAAGCGTTTGTGGACATCGGAACCTCTCCATTTCATTTGACCAGAATGGGTTTACCGTGCTCGAAGGGATCAGCTCCAACTGAACTTTATTACCATTGAGATCAATCATCACGATGTTGTCTTTTCGTGACTCCGGACGTGCTTTAAGTGATTGGTCTAGTAATCTAAAGATGCCCCATTCACCCTCATATGTATGAGCAATTTCTCGCTTTGATTCCGGCGGCGTAAATACGATTCGAGTTTGATCTTGACCTGCTGGCCAACTTAACGATTTAGCTCGTGCTGGACCATGTTTATAAACGAGGTCTTGTTCACCTAACTCCAATACAAAGCGAGTTATGTGTTGGTCTAAATAGACTGGCTTCATTCCAAACTCGACTCTCAGCGAGTTATCAGATTCAAAGAAGGTTTGTCTAATGCGCTTTGCTTGTTGAAACACCGCTAATGTTTCAGGCCTCACACCGATTTCTTTCTCAAGTTTCCAGCGTCTAGAGGAGGTGTCCACAAATGGTTCGAGATACTCTTTAAAAAAAGAGTCCATCGTTCCGCCGTAGCCGAAGAAGCGTTTAAAATCTTTGAGCCGCACTTCCTTGGCCGCATTTGAAACAAAGGGATAACGCCCTGCGATAGAGCGACGATACGGTTTTACGACCTGCGTTTGCCAAAGCTGGTTTAGGTGATCTTTAGAACCACTCTCAGCAAATTTCACTGACTCTTGAGACAACTCACCTAACCATTGATTAAATGGCTTTGGTAGCAACTCTCGCGCCCGCTCAAAAGAGGCAGCTACATCTTGGGTAACCGTTCCATCTAGAATGCTCTTGTAAGCAATTTTTTGATTGTTCCCTGAGCTTGATAGATCAGACAAGTAAGAACGCAGATTAACCATTGCTTGCTGAATGTCGTCAAAATCTTGCTCATCCAAACGTAGAATTTCAGTAAAGTGTTGCTCCACTTCCTTCCCGGGCAAGGCTACGTTAAATGCATTTTCCTCAGGTAAATACAGATCGAGCTTGTCAGCCGTGTTTGAAAACTTCACCTTGGCTACATTTCCCGCAACTTCAGAAGCGGCTTTTTGGTTTTCTGACAAAACTACTTTCGTTAAACCCACTTCTTTTTGAATCGCACGCAGTAGTGATTCAATTGGCCTTTCGACACCAGAGAACACCCTCGCCTGAGCGGAAGCCAACTCTAAACTTGGCGCCTGTTTAAGCTGGATGTCTTCAATCAAGTTTTTCCACTCATTGATATAATCTTGGTAATAGCGCTCTTGTACACCTCGAATAGCGCTTGCATGGTCAATCTCATGCGCTTTTAAATCGTCCCCATAGACCCAGTTTTCCTCCATCAAGCTCTTTACCGTGCGGTTAATTTGAATTTGAAAAATGCTATGGAATCCGTTGTAAGTGTAAAAACCAGAAATACCTTGCGATAGTGGCTTACCACTGTTTCGTTCGAACTGATCTAAACCCTTCGGTCCCAGAACGTCAGTCAACCTAAATGAAGGCACATGACTTTTCGCAAACTGCAACTTCATACGTTGGTAAGCGCGTTCCGGCAAAGACATTTGTGTTAAGACTTTTCGAGCCTTCGCTACCGATGATTCGTCGTAAGAAAGCCCTCGCTCATTGCTGTCCAGCAAATTTCGAGTGTGCGTCATTAAGCGCTCTCTTAGCATCTCATTAAGTACACCAGGGTAATGACGTTCATAGTAGAAACCAAACCAACTCAGGACTTCCTCTTGCTGATATTTATTTGGGTTAAACAGCATCAAATAAGTTTTAAGTGTTTCGTATAGATATTGACGATGCTCTTGGTTTCCTTCCATTTCTGAGACAAGACTCTGGAGCATCATTGGGGCAAAGTGCTTATTTAACGCAGAGGTATAAGCGTTGTTCGCCGCTTGAGAGACCTTATTCCCTTGATACAGGCCAAACTTTTTTATCGCAGTTTCTTCTTCATAATCGCTTTGTTTACCGAGCGGTAACATCATGATGCGATCAAGCGTTTCTATTGCACTTATAATATCTGAATCAAAGTCCAAGCTATCCGCGCCTATCATTGCGTTGATATGGTCAGTCTGCTTATTGGTTTGATTAATAAGGTTCACGTTCCACTGGTAACTGGTGAACCAAACGCCCGAGGCACCTGCCAGTGCCACTGCACATCCGATGTAAACGCCTCGATGGAGCCAACTAGACTGTTTTTGATAATGACGATTCACCGTACCAAGCAATTGCTCTTTGAAAATCACTCGATCAAATAGGTTTTTGACAAAGTAACTATCAGAACTTCGACTGTTCATTGATAGCCCGAGCTTGCCAAGTCCCAACCCACTTGTGGCTTCATTCATTAAACGGCTAACAGGGATCCCTTCTTGAACCGAACTCACCATAAACACACCACGGATGAGCGTCGGTTCTTCAAAGCTGTTTTGAGCAAAAATATCGGTTAAAAACTCGTCTAAGTTTGCCTGTAGTACACGCAGCTGTTTCGGAAACTCGAAGATAAGCGCACGCTTATCAAGGTCATCTTCAGTTTCAAGGATCCTCAACATTCGAGCATCAAGACGTTCTAATAGGTGATGAAACTCTTTATTAAAAAGAGAAATAACGCCTTTCTCATCCTCGCAATCTTGAGGGAACATAAAACCAAAGAGATCGTCTCGCTCTTCTTTACTCAAGTCAGAAAAAAACTCATTAAACCCCGCGACGAGATCCATCTTAGTAAGCAGTACGTAGATTGGAAATTGCATGCCTAATTGATTTTTCAACTCTTGTAAACGAGCCTTAATTGCTCTTGCGTGCAAGCTGCGCTCAGTGCGAGTCTGCGACATCATGCTGGCCAAACTCACCGTCACGATAGCGCCATTGATTGGTCTCTGAGTTCGATATTTTTTAAGTAGTCCAAGGAACCCATGCCAAGCCTTTGAGTCGACCTTTTCCTGACTGTCTTGCGTGGTGTAGCGCCCTGCAGTATCAATTAACACCGCTTTGTTCGCGAACCACCAATCGCAATGTCGAGTGCCACCAACCCCAGCGACCGAATCTGTACCCATTGACTCAGCCAAAGGAAATTCCAAACCAGACTGCTTGAGAACCGTTGTTTTACCCGTACCAGGAGGACCAATCAAAACGTACCACGGCAATTCATAAAGGCTGCGTTTTCCTTTATGTGTTTTAGTCACGACTTTAATTGCCTGTTCAATCCTATCTTGCAAGACATTGATTTCAGAAGCGGCTTCTTTATCCGATTGAGAGTCAACTTCTAACAAAGTCTGAATACTCTCGTCTTCTTTTACTTTTTGCTTGTGTTGTTTCGTAAGATTGAAAATCCCCCAAACGAAAACCAACACCAAAATACTGACGAGACGTTGAAAATCCGTCTTTAAAGGTTCATAACCTGCAACGGTAATTAGTGGCCCAACAGCCCATATAAAGATTGAACAAGCTGCGACACCAACTAAGCCAATAAACCAGCGTTGAGTAAAGATCTTGCCTACTTCTCGGATACTCATTTATCTCACTTTCCTTAGTTCGCAACCATTAGATCAATTTCGATTCGGCGATTAAGCGCTCGGTTCTCGTCGCTAGTGTTATCTACCAACGGCCTCGCATCTCCTAACCCCTCAGGCAACACACGTCCCTTTAAAGCACTATTCGCGATTAACTGCTCAGACATCGCGGTAGCTCTAGCCAGAGAGAGGTGCCAGTTGGAAGGATATTTGCTGGTAAAAATTGGCTTGTCGTCGGTATGTCCTGCGACCAAGATTTTCCCTTCTGTCGCTTCTAAGGTTCGAGCCAATTTGGATATCACGGGCTGAATGTATTCAACAACCTCGGCACTTCCAGACTCAAAGAGATCTTGAGCTTTGATGGAGATTCGAACTCGGTCTGGAAGCGCGTCGACCGTGACTAAACCTTTACTGATTTCTGTTGCGAGATACATGGAAATGCGTTCAGCGATATCGGTAACTTGAGAATCAGTTTGAACCGTTGATTCAACTTGTACCGGAGCGATCAAGTTGATCAAGTTGGTAAAGGTTTGGTTGGAGGCTTTGTTAAGGTCATAACTAAAGTACATAAAAATACACACCAACAAAGCAAGTGTGACCGAGCAAACAACCCACAAAGGCGCTCGTTCAGAGATTTGCGCACCATTAAGAAGACGGGCTTCGACATTATCATTCAAGCCTTGTTGCATACCTCGGCCATGATTCTTGAGCGTCGCCATCACCTGTTTCCTCAAACGACGATGCGCTTCGAGTCCGTTCTTCTCTAATCGATATTGACCGACAAAGCCCAAAGACAAGCAGACATACATTAATTCAAGAAGGTCTAAATGAGACTCTGGAGAAGAGATACATTTTTCAAGGTGTTGATAAAATGCCTCACCACCTTGGCTGCTCGAATAAAACGACGTTAATAATGAATCGTGGCTCCAAGCAGATTGGCTACCCCAATTTGTATTCAATACCGCTTCATCAATTGCACAACACAAACAGTAACGTGCCGTATCTATCGTTTCTAAGTTAATATTTTTCTGACGTAGTCGATTCTCGTAATCTCTAAGTTTCTGCGCTAACGTTTCTTTTAAAAAGAACACATCAGAGTGAGTCGCCGTTGCTCTTACCTGACCAATGATAGAAAGGATACCATTAGCCTCCGCCAGTATTGGGTTAGTGCCAAATGCGACTACCGTGTCATTGTTCACAACCTCGGCGCTTTTTGAAATCACCACAGTACTGTCTGCCGATTGTGGCTGAGATACTTTGGCTACTGGCCTTCCACCTGGCGTTGGCTTAATAATTGTCTGTTCCATAGTGACGTCACCCGTTATTGGTTAATGCTCCAAAGCTCAATATCTGCATTCGGAAATTGGCCAGATAACTGTAGAGCGATACCTCCACTCTCTTTTAGCCGGTTCCAGAAAGGCCCTTTTTTGATGACGTCAAAGTAGACGTACCCAGTTTGATAAGGAATCTGCCTCGGAACGACATTGAGTGGCGCAACATTGATGCCATTAATCTGGTTGTTGATGAGGTCACGAATTTGTTCTGCTGGCCCAAACTTAAGTTGCGCTGGTACCAATCGTCTAATCTCTTCGGTGCTCGTATCAGCTTTTACAGCCAATACAAACTGACTGGAAGCAAGTAGTCGCTTGTCTGGCAATGGTGTGACATGTATACCGAGTTGGCGAGCTTCTAGCGGTAACTTGTTGGCAGTCTGGTCGAGTACAACGCTTAAATATTGGCTTAACACTTGGTTAAGCTCCTGAACAACAAGAGTCAGGTTTATATGATCATAATCAGACAACGTAGGGATACGTTTCGTCTTGCTAGAAAATGTTGAGAGTTCGCCGACGTAGCCCTTCAATAAAGTAATAAGCTCAAGCGGATGAATTTGCTCTAATTTACCGAGGTGCTTAAGAATCGTCTCGTATCGGTTTAGCATTTGTAGCATGATGAAATCCACCGCTGATGCAGAAGCCATCTTTCCTTGAAGCAGACGTTGAGAGACGACATCAGCACGAATCTTAGTCATAGCGGAGGCGTTTTTAAGACAGCTCATCATGGCTTGATCATTAAGCGCGTTTAGGTTTGGTGGCGTGAATTCATCATCCAAGATAACAACACCTTCACTTGTTACCTCTTTAATTTTTAGAATGGGCAATTCAACAAAACCAGAAAGCTTTTCATTGTTCGCTTTCAACGCCATGTTCAATGATGCGACTTGAATACACTCTTCGTCTTGACCTGTCTGAACATCAATAACATCAATATCTTTCAACAAATATCGCGACACCAAGCCTTCGCTAACATCAGCGACCATTTTCTCTTTCAAGCTCTTCGCTGGCACGGTAAGTTTAACGAGCGTGTCTTGCGTACCTTTTTCAATGCTCAAAGGGCTGAGCTCAGCACTTGCATTCTGCAGTTGGACGACCGTCATATCAGGCAGAATTGCGTCTATACTCTCAACTTCCACCAGCCCTTCTTTAAGGCTGTTTGAGTTAACAAGGACTTTGTAAACGCCCCAATTATAGGGTTGTTGCAAGCGATTTAGCCCCTTGAATTCTTGTTCTATCGCGCGTTCGCTTTGTTGAAAATGTTGAGGACGTAAAAACATCCCCTCACACCATGCTGTGCGGGAGTAATGTGTCATGGTTTTATCGCCAATCAAGATTAGTTAACGAACAAAGACAAATCGTCTAGTTGAATTTGGTAGGTGTTGTACCCGGTTTGATCAACCTTAATTACCTGTCGCCAATTTGAGTTTTCTATATGGGGTTTTGCGCCCATTTCAGCGAAAAGTCCAAAGTTGGCTCTCAGGCCTTTAGTTACAAGGGATTCCGAAGAGTAGTAGCGAATAAAAAGACTCCCGAAGGAGCCTTTTTAAATTCAAACATTGTGACTAAATCATCGAGCTTTCACGTACATCAGATGTATTCCTGTTGGAGTGATTCTTGTTAAATCTCGGCTGTACACATACCCATATTTTTCTAACAAATCGATAGAGTGGTATGTCCAGGCAACAGCAAATGCAATTCCGCATAAAGCAAATATAGTTACAATCTTATCCCAGATTTTTATTGTTTGAGAGCGGTAAATTTCTTTTATTTTTTCACCACGAACGAAAGCCTTAGGTGTTAAAAACAACAAATAAAGCAGCACCCCAAAAAAACCTACGGGTAGCCATAAAGTAATTATTGAAACTTGTACAAGATCAGCATGATTCAACAGATCAAGATAATCTTCTAATACTCCTTTAGATACATAAAACCAACTAGGAAAAAAGAAACTCCACATAAAAAGTATTGCAAATCTAACGCTAGTTTTGGATAACATTCTCTAACTCTCTAACAATTGTGTTTGAGATTTTAAACTCCCCCCAAGCCCATTCAATAATTACGTAGGCAGCAACACACGCAAGAGCACCGACTAAAACCGTACCACCAAGAGCAGCAACCGCGAACAAAGATGCCTCACCAACGGCTGTCTGGAGCATAAATTTGAACATGTCAGAGCCAACATTCCCAAACCAATCCACTAGGTGGTAATCATCTTTGAATACTAGGTCACTGGTAGCAATACTCGCCGATACTACAAACGTTAAAACTCCTGCACCTTTAAAGTTTGCAGCCCTAGATTTCGGGCTAAAACCAGTTTGCATTGCTTTAAATGAGTTCAGCGGGTATTTTTTTCCATTCATGTTGACACGAGTGCCATTTACAAGCGCATGTTTGAGTGCTTTCCCGTTCAGATCTGTCCCATTGAATGCGACAAAGATTTTTCCTCTGCTCTCAACAAGATCCGCCTTAATGTTCATATCCCCGAATTGCTTAGCAATAGACGCAGCGTCAAACATCGGCTCTGTGTGGTTGAACCATGATTTGGCTGTATTAATACTCGCAGCAAGAGCGGCAACATCTTTACCAGAATCGACCCAAACGTTATGCAATATCTTGTGCGCATCTTCTAAATCCGTGATAAGCACATGCTGCATGTTCTTAGCCATTTCATCTTCCAGAGAACACTCTAAAGCAAGAGAATCACTCAATACTTTTTCAACCGTTTGAGTTTGGCTATATAACAAAGGCTCTGAACCATAAGGGTCGTTAACTGGAGAATAGGATTGAACGGAAGCGATGTCTGTACTTCGACCTGACGGCTCATGAACGAGTTCACTAGTGAACTGTTCAAATATACTCTTAGATGCTTCACCCATTGGTTTTAAAGGACGCTCAAGCGGATTAGCTAAACCATCTTCCGTAGGATTTAAACGACTACGGATCGCATCATTCATGTTCTTAAATGCCTTGATGCCTCTTGCTTCAAGCGCGAGCTGTTCCTGCTCTTTCTTTTGATAAAAGGCATTTTGATCCTGTGTGTATGCTCTTTGAGCATCAAAAATAGTGGGATATGTAACTCTTTTGTAAACCAATGAATTCACAATAGGATCATGCCCTAAATGTTGCTGCATAGCGGTTTGGTCATAAAACATATCAACGGCTTGATCGAATGTGACGTGACACTTTTCCCAAAAAGCACTACCGCGCTGTGCGAATGGATAGTTTCGACCTCTCGGTGGAGGATTTTTGCTCATGACTTGCTCACATTGTCGAATAAAGAGTATGAAATCATAGCGATTTTTCTTGGTGCGTCATATTGGTCATATGTTGAATAGGCAACTTCACTATCAAAACGCTCATTTTGGCAGTGACAAAAATCAATATGTCTTATCATCAATTAAACGTTCATGCTCTAACCTCTTTGCCACTCGAATGACCGTTCTGTCCGAGACATTGGTCAGTTTTGCGGTGTCGCGAATACTCAATTTATTGATGACTCGCAACTGATAGATTTTTTCGTGGAGCTCGAGGTTTGGTTGTCTGCCACGATATTTCCCTTCCTCTTTGGCCTTTTTTATCCCCTCAGCCTGACGGCGACGCCGATCTTGGTAATCTTTGCGAGCGATGGCTGCCAACATGTCCATCATCATGCTGTTTATCGCTTTGATCATAGAGCTGGTAAATTCATCGGTGACTTGAGGAGATAGAGCGATATGACTGGTCGGTAAATCTAGGCTGATCACTTTTAATGCTTTCTTGCTCAGCATTTCTTTCAATGTAAACCAACTTTTTTCATCAAGACGTGAAAGGCGGTCAATCTGCTCAATGAGGATCGCATCACCAACAGCAGCATCATCAAGTAATCGTAGAAGTTCAGGTCTTTGCAAAGACGCGCCTGATTCATTCTCAATATACCAACCCGCTACACGGTAGCCTTTATCTTGAACAAAGCTTTGTAAGGTGCTCTGAGCACGTTTTGCATTTTGATCAGATGTTGATGCTCTTAGGTAGCCAAATATGTACATAATTCACTCGATATGACATTTACATGATGATCTTAATGGTTGTGTCATTTAGGTTATGACATTGCAGGGTTTGATGTCAAATTTAACCCATGTCTTTTAGGTAGACTCAAATTTCATGCAGGCACAGTTATCCCTATGTCGAGTCGTTCAATATTTATTAACACAAAATAAAAAACAATGAGAAAAGTTAAACCAAGTCGAATCCAAATATTAACGGAACAAGAAGTCCATGAACTTTACTCCCGTCTCGCATTTAATCAGAATGAGCGTGAAGAGTTTTTCTCGATAGACCCGAGTATCGAGAAAGCGCTATCAAACATGGGAAAGATTGAAACTAAAATTTATTTGATCCTCCTAATTGGCTATTTTCGAGCCAAGCCAGTTGTGCCGCAATTTAGATTGCGAGACGTGAAACAAGATGTTGATTACATTTACGCCACTCACTTCCCCAACAGAAAACCGAAATATCCCCTCATTGCTAAAAGCACACGAGCGACACTGATCTTGAAGATGCACGAACTACTCGGCTTCAAACGATTAACCAAATCAGCCGAGAAGGCGTTATTAGAAAGGTTGCAAGATGTGGCTACGATATGTACCTATCCTAAATACATTTTTGATGAGAGCTTGGCTTTCTTCGGTCAACAGCGCATTGGCTTGGTTGGATATTCGACATTACAGAACATGATCACCACTGTCTTAGCAAATGAGCGACAGCGAACAGAGTCAATTCTTTCAAATCAAATGTCAGATACAACTCGAGCCCAACTTAAGAAAATACTACACACCAAGGGGCGGCTAAACCAACTATCAATACAAAAAGGCTCGGCTAAAGACTTTACTCCAGCAGAGCTTAATCGTGAAATAGAGGCACACAATACCATAAAGAGTGTTTATCAGGATGTGAAACGCCTCATCAGCGAGCTAAGGTTGTCACAAGGGAACTTGAACTATTACGCTTCTATTATCCGGCATCAATCTATTTACAAAATTCGTCGATTTCCTGAATGGCAGGGGCTGTTGTATATGGTGTGCTATTTATTCTTTCGCTACCAAGAAACGAATGACAAGTTAGTGACAGCCTTTCAGTATGCGACTCGAAAACAAAGAGAAGCCGCCTCAGCGGCAGCGAAGCAGCAAATAGCCGATGAATTAGAAGTGGTTAGGGACAAGCTAACCCATGCAGGCAGCATATTGAAGCTTTTCGTGGATGACTCAGTGAGTGATCAAGTCAATTTTGGTGATGTACGGCAAAATGCCTTCGACATCATGTCTAAAGATGAGCTACAGCTTATCAGTCAGCACCTACATCAAAAAAACTTCGACAAGCGTCAGTATGAATGGGAGTACATCGACACCCAGTACAGAAAAGTAGTGAAGACGATAAGACCTCTTTTTCTTGCTATTGATATTGAATGTGAGCCTGGGCAATCATTGCTTGCCTCTCAGTTGCAGGCGGCAAAGTCAGAACTCCAAAAAGAAAAACACATTTGCACAGCAGATCAGAGGCTTATTCTTAAGCAAGATAAGGGGCACATCGTAGAAGCAGGCAGTGCTAATCCGCGGCGATTTGAATATTACTTGTACCAAAAAGTTTCACGAATGCTTGATAGCAATCATATTTTCATCAATGAGAGTGCAAAGAATAAGCGCCTAGAAGATGACTTAATCCCTATTTCTGAGTGGGAGCATAGAGAACATATTATTGTTAATACCGGGCTAGAAAAGTTAACGACTCCTATTGAGAAAACGCTTACCAATTTAACACAGACCTTACGTAAGAAAATGGAGGTGGTCAGCCGCAACATTAATGACGGTGCAAATGATTTTGTTGTCCATCAACCTAGATCAAATCAACTCACTTGGAAGCTTGCCAATAAGCGCTGGAAGGAGGAAGTAGATAATCCTGTCTACAGCCAACTCCAACATAAGGGGATCATCGAAATCATGGACTATGTCCATCAGAAAACGGGGTATCTCGATGCATTTAAGAATATAGCGACCAAAAAGCAAGGCAGTAAGGCAAGAGAAGAAGACTTATTGGCGTGTATTTTTGGTAATGGTTCCAATTATGGCTTACACCATATGTCGTCGATATCAGACCGAGCTATTGGGGTATTAAGATCAGTGAATGATGGGTATATCAGACCAGAAACCACCAGTAACGCAAATGATGTGATTTCCAATGCCTTGGCAAAGCTCCCAATATTCAGCTATTACACAATTAATGAATCAGCTCCGTTTGGTAGTATTGATGGTCAAAAACATGCTTGTCGTATAAACACATTTAAAGCGCGATTCTCGGCAAAGTACTTCCGTAAAGGAAAAGGTGTTTCGGCTCTCACACTAGTATCAAACCACGTACCAGTGAACACTAAAGTCATTTCAGCGAACGAGTATGAAGCGCATCATGCTTTTGACTTACTCTATAACAATACCAGTGATATAGACCCAAAAACTCTGGCCACCGACACTCATGGCGTCAATAACGTTAACTTTGCGATCCTTGACCTATTCGGATACCAGTTTGCTCCACGCTATGCCAAGTTTAAAAATGTCTTCCATGATTTGTTTGAGATTGATTACGGAGAAGCGTTCGTTTTGAGGCTGCGTAAGCCATTTAACACCTCCTTAATTAAGCGAGAGTGGCATAATATTCAAAGAATTATCTGTTCGCTAAGCCGTAAAACAACGACGCAGAGTACCATCATAACGAAACTATCTAATGGTAAACAGAATCAACGAACATTAGCGGCGCTTAGAGAATATGATCGGCTCATAAAGTGCCTCTACGTTTTGGATTATGTTGATGATTCAGAGCTTAGACACTTTGTTCAACAAGCTCTGAATCGCGGTGAGGCCTATCACCAATTGCGCCGAGCGATTGCTTCAATCAATGGAAATCAGTTTCGTGGTGGGGATGATTATCAGATAGAACAATGGAATGACTGTGCGAGGATCATTGCGAACTGCATCATTTATTATAATTCGGCGTTGTTATCTAGCTTAATTGAAAAATTTGAGAAGGAAGGAAACCAAAAAGTCGTGGAGTTGATAGCCGGTCTTTCTCCCGTTGCTTGGCGTCATATCCAGCTTGCAGGGAATTACACATTTGGTCAAAAAAAGGACAATATAGTTTTAGAAAGATTACTTGAAAACTTAGCGCCACTAGGAGAAGAAGAGATGCTAGAAATGGTCGCGTAAAAACTCTATATGCTCTCAGCCATTGTAAATAAAGGGCTGAGAGCTAACTTTGGACTTTTCGCTGAAATGGGCGCAACTCCCCTATATCTCGAAAAGCCGCAACTAAGCCGAGATATTTCGTCTTAGCAGACATACTTGCGTGATAAACCTCTTCTTGGCCAGGCGTTAGCGATATCTCATACTTGTTAACTAAATCTGGCCCCAAAACCGTGTCGTAGTTTTCATATATTGAAAAGAAATCTTGGCTTTCAAACACCGTCGAAGAAGTGAGCTCAAACACATAAATTACGACTGGGGAAGGTCTACCATTTGAATCAGGGTTGATGTTATGTTTTGCAGCTAGCTCTAAATCAGCGTAAGGGGCAACCACAAGGTTTGCAGCGGAGCAGCCCGTAAGCAGTGCAGTAAAAAGTAGAACTAGAGTTTTCATTATCACTTTCATCATCATCCCTTAAATTTTAGTTTTTAGCGCGCTTTCATAATGCTTTGCAAAATCTTCTAAATAAAATGGCGATTCTTTATTTATAACTTCATCTGTCAATTGGTGATGAATACCTTCAAACTTTTTCCAACTGCATGCATATTTTCTCGCCGGAATTAATTTATTTAAGACACTATCATTGGACATAGCATCAGAATAAATCGTTGCTGGTTCTACTAATGACATAACACTTGATACAGTACCTTCGACACCTTTCATTAAGGCACGCTCATGATTTTCAATATCAAAGAACGCTTCTTTTATCGCGGTATCAGCTCGCATAAAACTTTCCGATTGGCGATTATATAAATTATGAATTGCATCTTCTAAATTAGCAGAGAACTTTAACGGGTTATTTTCAGATTTTCTAAACGCCGTATGATTCAAACGATTATTTTGTTTAAACTCGGCACGATTGTGTAATGTTTCCATTAAGCCTAATAGCATCAGGGAAAACGATTGGCCTAACTGCTCAAACCATTGCTCACTGCCTTCATCTGGGACCATATTAGGATTGATACCCAAACCTCTAATAAAAGCCTGTGCATTTTTCTCATCGAACTCATGTGAGATTGGAGTATGAGAAGGTAGCTTTTCTTCTTCTCGGTCATCTTGAGAGTGAGATGTAGGTGCATCTAAAAAGTCATCCATGAGACCAATATCTAGTTGAAACTCGGAAGAAACGCTCTCTTTTAATAGATCTGAGGCATTCAAACCAAAGTTGTCGTGAGCCAAGTTTTCAATAGCAACCTCCTCATCTAATTCATTGATTTTATTGGACTCATTTAAAGAATCGTCAATGCAACGCTCTTCAAGGTTGACTTGAATTTGATAATCGCCGAGGGTCACTACATCACCATGATTCAGTGCTAATTCATTTCCTTGACCAACAGGGCTGACTGCGTTGTTTACAAAAGTGCCATTAGTGGAGAGGTCTTTAATCAAGTATTTGTCACCAAACTTGATCAGCTCTCCATGCTTACCTGAAATGACTCTTTCAGGGTCTGGCAACGTCCAATCGCACTGTTCTGAGCGACCAAAACTGACTTTCTCATGCTCGCCTGTCGCGTCAAAAACGAATTCGTTGTCTATCTCTGGAGTGAACTTATGAAAGCTCGTAATAGTTAAAACCAACGTCATGTAAACCTCGCCAAAGGAACTGCTTAATATATAAATTTAGTTCTTAATAGTTAGGCGACATCTTATTAACACTAAAGTTAATAATGCCTAATCAAATAATAATTAGATTTCACGAACGGAATAATGAATTAAATTTACAGCAAAGCAATCGAGGATTATTACCCAGAACAAAATATACAACGAGGTTCAAATTTTTGACGCTAAATCTTTCATTCGTCAAAAAACCGATGTTAGCTTTACCGAGAAATCAACATTTAACTATTTTTCATTAGTTGATGAATTATATATTCACACCATCATTTTATATGGAGCCTCGTGATGGACGACCAAAGTAAAAACAATTCTATAAATAAAGACTCGAATGGTGATAAAACAAAAATTGTAAAGACTCAAAAAAGAGAAAATACAAACGACAAGATGGGTAATATAAATAATGAAGGCTCAGCCCAAAATAATAATGAGACAAATACAAAAGTGTCTCATAATCAAAACACTATTCCACCAATGGGTAACCCTCACTCTAACTTCGAGAACAGCGCTCATAAAAAGCGTCCTGATTCTTTACTCGGTGAGACAATCAAAAACCGGTATGAAATCGAGTCTTTAATTGGTCATGGTGGTTTGTGTGATGTCTTTTTAGCGAAAGACAAGATCCTCGAATCGTCCGGTTCCGATACTCCATATGTCGCACTTAAAGTTCTCCAGAATGAGTATGCCTCGCAGCCTGAGACCGCACGCATGCTGATTCGTGAAGCACAACAAACTCAGAAGTTAAGCCACCCGAATATTATCCGCGTTTACGACTTTGGTGTTGATGGTGACATTTATTTCCTTGTTATGGAGTACGTTGATGGTGAAACTTTGGAAGGGATAATTCAACGCTCTCGACCGGACGGGTTAAGATACAACGCTGCCCTATCGATTCTTAATCAAACGCTGGACGCGTTGTCGTATGCGCATTCACTCGGCGTCGTTCATGCCGATTTAAAACCTGCCAACGTCATCCTCACGTCTGAGGGAAAAGTGAAACTGTTAGATTTTGGTGTATCAAAAACTCAGCAATTAAAACATGACCAATACGCCGCTAAGCGGAAGTCCCAAGATACAGACACACTTGGCTATACACCAAATTATGCGTCACTAGACATTTTGTCGGGTAAAGAGCCTAAATTCAGTGACGACCTTTTTGCCTTCTTCTGTATCACTTTTGAACTTTTAAGCTGCAAGCATCCTTATGGCCGTACCCCTGTCGACGAAGCGTTGAAGAAAGGTATTAAAGTGAGGAAGCCAACTAATTTACCCTTCTCAAAGTGGAGTCTATTCGCTAATGCTTTTGCAACAGGAACCGTACATCAAGGCTTGAACTGTGTTGATATAAAAACACGACTCAATAAAAACCGTTGGCCTTTGTACTCTGGTATTGCTGCTAGTGTCGCTTTATTGGCAGCACTTGGCATGTTCTATCAACAGCAACAAGGTACGATCTCCAAACTAAACCTAGCACTGGCAGAGAAAGAGCAAACGATCGAGTTGGCCGAACAGTTACTCAATACATTACCAGAAGACACAAAAGCGTTAATAGATGACAAACAAGGGCTACATCCTGTGATTGAGGCTGGTTTCCTACGCCTGTATAAGCCTCACCTCTTGGGCGAATTTGAGTCTAAAATTGATGATGTACTGAATTCCGATGTCACCACTTACCCAAATTACGACCAAATTGAATCCATCTTGCAACAGGCAAAAGTTTACTACCCTGACTCACACAAAATTGAAGTGTTGGCATTGGATATTCAATCAAGTAAACATTCAACGCTTCTTGCGATTGCACGCCAGATAAACAGCCACTTAGAAAAATCCGTTTATGCTCAGGTTGAAGGTGAGAAATCGATCTATGATCTCAAGAAAGAGCTGCAAGAGATCCACAAAGAATACCCTTTCACACCAAGCTCTCTAGCAAGTGAAGTATTTGGACAGCATTTGAATGACGCGCTTCAACTGAGAGATGCTGCCGCTTTAGTTACCTTGATTAAGGTTGGAAATACGTTCTTTTCTGAATCTGAAGAACATCAAGAAAACTTGGCTTTCAGCAATGCGATGAAAGATGCCGTGTTGGAAATGAAGTTGTATGAGACAGCCAAAGACAGCACTACCCCACTTGTTTTCCCCTCGGATGCCGCCCGCCTTCTCTATCAAGAGGAGTTTGAAGGGCTGCACTACCGCCTAAAACAGGCTCGCACGACTGTAAATCTCGATAAGTTAGTAAAAGACATTGACGCGTTTGCCGAGAACTTTCCGCCGGGCTTTCAAGACATTAACGACCTTAGGTTCCAAACTGCTGATAAATACCTTCAGTTTTCCGATATCTTGCTGAATAAACGAAAATCCAAGAGTGCAAGGCGTGCAATGAAAAAGGCGAACGAGCTATTAAAACGGTTAGAAAGTGACGCAGAACAGAGTTAATGACTACAAAAGTTGATGAGGGGCATATCGCCCCTTCTTTGTCGCAAAAACCACTTGCCTTTATGCAAACTGATGACTAACTTTATTTTAGAGTGTGCTAATCCGTATAAATAGGTAGAAGTTTGACCGCAGGGAAGATCGAAGTCGATAACATCAGCATTTTAGTCATTGATGACTGCTCCACATCAGCGACGTTGATCAAGCATCAACTGGTTTCGCTCGGGGCAAAATTGGCGAATATCACTTGTGTGAATAGCGCGCAAGAAGCATTGAACGCGGTGAAAACACGCTTTTACTCATTTATTGTGATGGACTATCACTTGTCGACTAAGTTGACCGGGCTTGATTTGATCAATTTGATGAGCCGAGCCAAGTTAATCTCTGACACCACTGCGGTTCTTATGATATCTGGTGACGCTACGCAGGAAACGGTACTGACTGCCCTCTCTGGCCGAGTAAGACACCTTCTTACTAAACCACTCCAAACCAAAGCGTTGAAGAACAAGATGCTTGCTGCATTACAAGAGCAGCATAACCTTGCGGAAGTACGTCAATCACTGGGGAAATGTAGTGCTCTCACTCTCGCTGAAGTAGCACGCCTACATAAAAAGTATGCGACGAGCGTTTGTGTAGAATCACTGCTTATCGATACCTTGGTCGAAACTCAGCAGTTTGATGTGCTTGAGAACTTTCTTCCCTTCTGCAATGACAAAGAACACGCAAGTCGTATCTGCGCCGAAGCCTTTTTACTCCATAAACAAGGAAAGATCAGGGAAGCGGTGGACGTACTAGCAAATTATGTCACGCATAACCCTCTTTGCTTGAGAGCAATTGATAATCTCGTTGGCTTATACGAAACACTTGGCCAGCACAATAATGCGTCCATTCTGGCAAACCGAGCGTTTGAGCTTACACCAAGCAGTAGTGCACGTATGGTCACTGTTTCTCGAATAGTATCCAAGCTTGGGCAGATAGACAGGTTATACGAGGTTGGGTATCTATATGCTTCGAACGTTTCTTCAACTGATACGCTCTGGTTATCTGCAATGAATTCGTATGTTGATTTGATTAGTGAGCACTTCAAGACGCTTTCGAGCGCCAACGAGAAGAAAAAAGTACTTATAAAACTGAATGACTTTTGCTTGCTGGCGGAGAAACAACTGAACCGAAATCAGCAAGTCGATTTAGCGGCCTTCAAGCAAATGATGCAATGCAAGTTGTTGTTGCTTGAAGCGCGACCAGAATACGCGCACAGAAAGCTGATGAAGTCTCTCAGCTATTACTATGCAACACCAAATAGAACCCCGTTGCCCTTGTTGAAACAAGCGATTCCATTGATGGATTTCTTCGGTGAATTCGCAATTAAACAGAGCTTACTGGCACTACTCGCGGCAAAGTCTGGAGTGCCGATGAAGCAAAGCGCTCAAGGAGACAACAACGACAAGCGCTTGAGGGATAGATACCCGTTCTCAACTGAAATGCGCCTCAAAAAACTCTCTGATAACAGCATTGATGTAACAGATATTATATTGGACGAGAGCATTGAGTTTCTTTCTCAGCGTCCTTTACCACCCAATTGGTCTAACTGGCTCAAAGATTACCTATCCGGCTCTTACTCGTCCCAGTTGCCAACCCCTTTTAACCTACAAGCCACACAGTGGAGATGAGCAATGATCAATTTCGAAGTACTCAATACTTATATGGACAACGATGTCGATATTATCTTTGCTGTTTTCTCAACCTATATGGAAGACTACGAAGATGGATTGGAGCGTATTAATCAGCTTAACCAAGACCAAAATTGGCCTGAGTTGTTCCTATTGTCACACAGTTTAAAAGGCATCCTTTCAAGCTTTGGAGAGGAGTCAGCAGTATCAGCACTTAACAATATAGAGGAGCATACAAGAGATAATATCGCACCAGATAGCGGGGATCTGGCTATAGTTAATAAAGAGTTGGTTACGATAAACCAACAGATAACTGATTACTTATCCAACATGGATTAGTGACAAAACAATAAAAAATATTACGTTAATTGGAAATGCTAGGCTATGAACAACACAAATTTTAAAGAGTTGATAGATTCGCTTAAGGATCTGACGCCAACTCAAAAAAAATACTTAATAAGCCAGACGCGGCTTTCTTTAGAAGAAAGTGAAGTCCTGAAAAACAAAGACTTACTGACACCTGAAGAGCTCGAATTACTGCTTGCTGTAACTAACGCAAAATGAAAGACCGATAGAGGGAACTAAACGCGACCATTACGGGTTTTCAAATTCTGAATCAGAGGGGTTAGCTGTGCTGACCCCTTTTTCATGGTATGTGCGTTAGAGTTCGATGATTGCCAACATATCTTCACCATCTTCATCCAT
Organism: Vibrio sp. K4; assembly: GCF_051122595.1. Lineage (NCBI taxonomy): Bacteria > Pseudomonadati > Pseudomonadota > Gammaproteobacteria > Vibrionales > Vibrionaceae > Vibrio > Vibrio sp. K4. The sequence goes on along the minus strand of NZ_CP178578.1, from coordinate 1,571,899 downwards.
ACCAACTTCTTCAAAACCAAACTGACTGTAGAAAGGCTTAGCGACTGGATTAGTCGGATTGTAACAGATCTCTATATGTTTGAGATTGGGCGCTTGTTTGATCTCTTCGATTGCCAGTTTTAATGCAACTCGCCCTATTCCTTTGTTTTGGTGTTTGGCATCGACCATAAAACGCCAAATAGAAACTTTATCACTTGCTTCATGAACCCACATGAAAAAACCAACGGCTTCCTCGTCTAGATAGATTGCACGAACTACATGGCCTTCGTTGTAGAAAGACTCCACCAGCGACCACATGTTGCATGCTACAAATTCTTCTTGTGGTTTCGTTACATCCAAGTCGCAGACGAGTTCATAGTTTTGTTTCGTAACCTCTCTCAGAGAGACATTCATGGCATCCTTTCCTTAATCATGTCTAATTCGATATTTTCTATGATGGTTAGTACATATACCCCAACCAATCGAGTGCACCCTTTGTCACTATTTGACCACGCAATGGTTTCACATAAAGGTCATTGAGCCGTTCTTCCGCGACGCCATAATTTTTGTGTTCGTGCACTCTCAACCAGGTCGCCTCTGCCTCAAAACACTGAAATCCGTTTTTTAGATAAAGCGATGGATCGTCAGCCACAAGAATGATGAAATCAACGTCTTTGTCTTGGGCATACTCTGTAACACGAGTAAGCATTGTTGAAGCGACATCTTTCCCTTGGAAATCAGTATCAACGCATAAATCGATGATCCCCAACACTTTGGTTGGCTGTTCATTCAAGTTCATCACGCGATAGTCCAGCCCCATATAACCAATCAGCTTTGTACCCTGAAACTCAAGAGCACGATAATGAGGTAACTGCTTGTAATAAGATTGGTCTGACTGATGCTCAGGAAATGCGGCATTTCGCAAATGCTTGATGGCTAGATGCTCGGCGGGGCTTAAATCTAGCTCTGGAACAATATTCATTGGTACGTTCGACCGTTATGTTTCAACCAACCACCTTCATGGCGTCCTTGTGGATCGTGGTGCGTCCAGTGCAAGACACCACCTTTTGAATTCCATTCATATTCACCATTAAATTCAATGCGGTCGCCAACGTTCAGATTCGCAACTCTTGGAGCCAAGTCAATATTGTGAGCAACCAAAAGCGTTTGGCGAGATTCTAGCTTAAGGATGAATTTTTGATGTCTCGAGCCAACGTTATCATCTCGTAACACACGAATGACCACACCAGAACCTCGAACTTGTACATCGCTTTGCTGCGACTGATAAGCTTGCTTCAATACTTGGTCATTCGCCATTGATACACTCGGTATTACAGCCAAACTGCCGAGTATTAATGCCAATAGAAACTTACTTTTCTTCATAGTTTGTTGCCTTGTATTTCTCTAAATTCTGGTTTGAGTCATTGATTGAGCACTATCCGCTTGTTGGATTTCTTCTAGCTCTTTGATATCGATTTGATCGACTTCTCGATTGAGGATTCGTTTGTACTCAACAAGAGAGCTTGCATTGATGACCGGCAAAGTTAGCCCATGAAAATCGCGCTGTACGGATTCGGCCAAATTAATATCAAGCAATACCCATTGTTGGTTTGAGGTGCTAAAAATCTTCGTCCCCGGAGTCAATCCAATTTCGATTTTCTGGTTTTCATAAATCAGCTGAAGGTATTCTAAGTCCCACCCTTCTTCACAGTAGTGTTTAAGCGGTTTACTTACAAAAGGTTGAAAGAACGGTAGAAGCGCATGTACATCCTCTTTTTCAATATAGAGGTCAATGTCAGCAATAGGCCGAGAACCACCGTGAAGGTGGGCGGCGAAACCTCCGACAATCTGGTAACGAATATCTTGCTTATCCAGTATTCCTTTCAGCCAAGACATTGCACGATACACTGATTCATTCATCCGCTGTCCTTTTGTTTCTATGAGTATGCATTCAATCCAATAATCAATCACTGTAAGTAATTTATATTAAAAATAAAAGGTTAAAGTGTCTCGCGCTTTCACTTCGATTAATGAGCCACCAAAATAATCAAATACCCTACGATTTTGATAACAGAATATTATACAAACAATAATCAATGATAATTTCATGTTTGCGTGTAATACCTTTATCTTTAGCTTCAACAACGTTGCTTGTTGAAATGCCTTTGTCACTCCGACATCGCCTCACAAGCCGAGATAAGAAGGTTAAATATGAAATTTCTTCACACTATGATCCGCGTGGCTGACCTAGATAAGTCCATCGAGTTTTACACCAAAGTTCTTGGTATGAGCGAGCTTGATCGCTTCGAAAACACAGAATACCGCTACACTCTCGTGTTTGTCGGTAACGCAGACCAACCAGGCAGCGCGACGATTGAACTGACTTATAACTGGGACACGGACAGCTATGACCTAGGTAATGCGTTCGGTCACATGGCATTGGGTTGTGAAGATATTTACGCTGCATGCGACAAAATCAAAGCACTTGGTGGCAATGTCACTCGTGAACCAGGTCCAATGAAAGGCGGCGAAACTCATATCGCATTCATCAAAGACCCTGACGGTTACCAAATCGAATTGATTCAAACAAGCAAATAACGAGGTTAGTCATGAAAGATACATTGTTTCAACCTGTACAACTTGGTTCTCTAACGCTTCAGAACCGTATCGTTATGCCACCAATGACTCGCTCTCGTGCAAGCCAACCCGGCAACGTCGCAAACGACATGATGGCTGAGTATTACGCACAGCGCGCATCTGCGGGTTTGATTGTTGCAGAAGGCACACAGATTTCACCTATGGGTCAAGGTTACGCTTGGACTCCGGGTATTTACAGCCAAGAACAAATCGCAGGTTGGAAAAAAGTCACTGACGCTGTACACGCAAAAGGCGGTGCGATCTTCGCTCAGCTTTGGCACGTAGGCCGTGTAACTCACCCTGACAACATCGGTGGTAAACAACCAATTTCTTCTTCTGCATTAAAAGCAGAAAACGTGAAAGTGTTTATCGATAACGGCACAGATGAGCCTGGTTTCGTCGACGTGGTAGAACCACGTGAGATGACGAAAGAAGACATCAAAGTGGTTATCGAAGAGTACCGTCAAGCGGCATTGAATGCGATCGAAGCGGGCTTTGATGGCATCGAGCTGCACGCAGCGAACGGCTATCTTGTAAACCAGTTTATCGATTCTGAAGCAAACAACCGCACAGATGAATACGGTGGTTCAGTTGAAAACCGTCTACGTTTCTTGGGTGAAGTGGTTGAAGCAATGACTCAAGCGATTGGTGCTGAGCGCGTTGGTGTTCGTCTTGCTCCGTTTACGTCACTAAATGGTACTGTAGATAAAACTCCAGTAGAAACTTACACAGCTGCTGCGGCACTGCTTGATAAGCTAAACGTTGTTTACATGCACATTGCAGAAGTAGACTGGGATGACGCACCAGATACGCCTGCTGAGTTCAAAACAGCTGTTCGTGAAGCTTATAAAGGCACCATCATCTATGCTGGTCGCTACAACACAGAGAAAGCAGCTGAAGCTCTAGAAAGTGGCTTGGCAGATATGGTTGGCTTTGGTCGTCCGTTTATCGCGAACCCTGACCTACCGAACCGTATCAAGAACGATTACCCGCTAGCTGCTCACGATCCTGCGACGCTGTTTGGTGGTAACGAGAAAGGTCTGTTGGATTACCCAACTTACCAAGCAAACTAAATCGTTGAGCTTGCCTAGTTCAGCCGACTTATTTGAATAGGTAAGTTGAATAGACAAAAACCCCGCAGATGAGTTTGAGTGCATCTCCGGGGTTTCTTTTTTTTAACGCCCAATGTTTTGTCTGACATTATGGTTTGGGTATTGAAATACGTTCTAACGACGCTGACAAGAAGTGCAACCACGACAAGCCGAGCGTGTGGTTTTATCCAACAAACTTCGCTGCACTTTGCAGTATGCGTTCTTTAATGCACGGCGAGCCGCAAACCAATCTTCAGGCTTAGTCAGAATCAAATAGCCATTGAAGCGCTTCACTAACTCCACTCTGTGTTTATCAATAAAGCGGCTGTCAAAACCAATATCGAAGTAATCCAAAGCTTCTTCGATACAAGTAAAGCTGGCAATCTTGGCTTGAATATCGTTTTGGCTCATAGCCTCGTTTCTGAGTTTGTTCACTTAGCTTGCAGTATAAAAACTTCCGTGCAACCGTTCTTTGATTTACATCCGTAGCACGTCATTTTGCTAGAAACCGCCGAGTTTTAAATTTTCAAAATGAAAATCAATATAAGAAGTCAACCTGCAAAACTCTTCTCATCTTCAGAATGGTTTTTAACTCACTGATTTTATGGCCCTAATTCTTGGTGCGCATTTTGCGTTAGTGAATTTGTTGACTAGGGAGAGATGATGATGACTTACCGAGCAGAAATAGATGGATTAAGAGCGATTGCCGTCATATTGGTGATCTTCTTCCACGCAGACATCGAAGCGTTCGCTGGTGGCTATATTGGCGTAGACGTGTTCTTCGTGATCAGTGGCTATTTAATTACCACAATTGTGATAAACGATTTGGATAAGAACCAATTCAGCCTTGCTGATTTCTACGAGCGCCGAATTCGTAGGATTCTGCCCTTACTGTTGCTGGTTATTGCAGTATGTTACCTACTCTCTTGGTGGTTGTTCCTTCCACATGCACACAAAGAGGTGGGCGAGTTTTCTGTGTCTTCCATTCTGTCCGCTTCTAATGTTTTGCTTTACCTCAAAGGGCACAATTATTTTGGGCTGGAAGAACAAGCCAATCCGCTCTTTCATACTTGGAGCTTGGGCGTAGAAGAACAATACTACATTGTCATCCCTCTTCTGCTTATGCTGCTGGCACGTGGCAAGCTCATGTCTTACCTCACCTTCTTCATTGCGGTGTTTGCACTAAGCCTGATGACTATTTGGTACGCCAGTGGTGATCCTGATTTCGCCTTTTACATGATTTTCTCTCGTGCGTGGGAACTGGCGGCGGGCTCTCTGATTGCCCTAGTGATGCGTAAAACCGTCATCAAACCCAACAACACCTTAGCTATGATTGGTTTAACACTAGTTCTCGCCTCTGCTTTGTTGTTTGATAAATCAAAAGATGGTGCCGGGCTCATGCTTTTAATCCCCGTGATTGGCACCACGCTTATCATCTTGTTCTCATCCAAAGACAACACGCTGGGTAAAGCTCTAAGCCTCAAATCGGTGGTTTTTGTTGGGTTGATCAGCTACAGCCTTTATTTGTGGCACATACCATTGCTGGTTTTTTATCGCTACGTACTTACTGCCGGACAAGAGTTCAGCCTCGCGTTTTATCTAGGGGCTCTATTTGCCTTTTCTTACTTAACTTGGCGCTTTGTTGAAAAGCCTTTCCGTAGCCGCAAGAAAATCGGCATGAGCACACTTGCTGCTTCACTTGTGTTAGTCACCCTACCGCTGCTTGCTTTTGGTGTCGTCGGTCATAAAAACGGAGGCTTTCCCGACCGTAGCGCATTTTTTGAAGCCATGCGTGTAAACAATGGCTACGGCATTGCATGTAATGGTAATACAACCATCAACGACACTTGTTCATCATCTTCAGAGCCTACTGTCGCAGTATTGGGTAACAGCCACAGCATGGTCTTTGTTCAGCAACTCTCAAATGACACACCAACGGGAGTTGTCCAGCTTACGCAAGATTCTTGTGCGGTGGGTTATGTCGACGTGATTGCAGGAGTCGATAATCTATCGTGTCGAAGCTTCTTCACCGATGCAGTAGAAACCATTCAGAATACGCCTTCAATTCGACGCGTGGTGATTTCTTCTAACTTCAATAAAGAGCTCTCTAAGCAAGACTACCAAGCTTCGCTCACCCATCTATTGAACGAGTTAGAAGACAGAGAAATCGTTGTCTTTGGTCCGACACCTTCTGCACCGCATGCTATTGGCGAATGCTTATGGAAAGCACAATTGTTTGGTGATAACACAGGCAACGAATGTGACTTTTCGCCGAAGCAGTCACACCCTCATCATGTAGCAACGCTTGCAGAGTACTTTGACCAATTTGAACATGTGGAGTTTGTCGACCTTACTAACTACATCTGCCAACAGGACAAATGCGCAATGAAAGTGGGCAGCAACAATGCCATGTACACCGATGCAAGCCACCTCTCTTACAAAGGCGCAGAAATTGTATTGAGTAGCTATCAGAAGGAGTTGAGTGACAATCAACAACTGACTGCTCAGCATTGACCCAATGACAAAAGAAAGCTCAGCGCTAACCCAAACGCTGAGCTTTTTTATTTGAAGATTCGTGGGTCAAAAGCAAAATCAAGCTTCTCTGCTTTCTTCAGGATATCTTTCATCTTGGGATGATTTGGATTGACGACGTAGTTGTTGTCACGAGGAGAAATTGTCGAAGGTACTTGCAGTGCAGCGAACTCAGGATGTGGATCGTTGAGAAACTGGTCGCCAATGTATTGTGTGGATTCACTAGCAGGAATGGAGCGCCAAGTGACCGGCAAGTCTTCGTCATCCAGTGCAGCAATTAAGTACTCTGGCATCTCGATACGATACAAATCGTAAAGCTTGGTGATCGCCGGATCGTTGTTTACATGAACGAAAACTTCTAAAGAGCAAAGAGATTCGGACTGAGAAAAATACAGTGCTTCGGTTCCTTTGGAGTTCCATCGCCCGCCGTACAGCTTAGCACCGATTGGGCTAAATGGAGACTCAGAGAACTTCTTTTGAGTCAGTCGATAGAGCTTCATATTACGAGAATACCCCGTGCTCTAGTCGTCCAATCAAATCTTTGACGACTTCAAAATCAACCGTAGTTGAAACCATGTCTAGTGGGCGCTTGCCACCCAAACCGTAAACATTTTCCCGCATCCAACCTAGCGCGCGTTCTTCATCATCAAACAGTTCTGTTGCTAGCTTAAGTAGCATCGCTAAACGATAGATGGCATCACTCTCTTGCGTGTTGAAGCGTTCTTCGTTTTTGAGTCGACGTTTGATGGTGCTCACCGGGATCAATGTGACGTGTTGGAATTCGCTTTGAGAAAGCTTCACACGCTCGACGATATTACGGTATACCTTTGGCTCAAACCCTTTATGAACCGCATCGGTGCGACCGGTTTCGGCATCTTCAATGCCCAGCATAAACCAAAAGTTTGCCTTATGAGGCAGCTTCGGTTTAAAGCTTTTTAATGTTGCCGTTGCCATACTGAGCTCCTATAGACCAAATGGTCTTGATATTATGGTCCATATGAGCCCAATTATCAATCGCACAAATTGCAGCCAGGGTAAAACAGGCGCTAATCAGAGCAAGAGAAACGCTAAGGCTTGTCTACGCCTGCGTATTTCACCCCAGAAAGCAACGCCATATCGCGATTCCAAGTGGCGAGGTCGCGTTGATTAAACTTGCTGAGATCATCGTGTCCACACGCCCTTGCCATCACTTGCATCAACTCAACCGAGGCTTCAAAGAAGTTCTTCAATTGAACCGAGGCTTTATCCACATTCAACCGCTGTCTTAAATCGGCCTTTTGCGTTGCAATGCCTGCTGGACAATTGTTGGTATTGCACATTCTCGCGGCTACACAACCTATCGACTGCATCGCACTGTTAGAAATCGCAACGCCATCTGCCCCAAGCGCCATCGCTTTTACAAAATCCATTGGAACACGCAGTCCACCCGTGACAATTAACGTGACACGGTCACTCACGCCTTGAGCATCCAGATAGCGTCTTGCTCTAGCGAGAGCAGGAATAGTTGGCACGCTGATGTGATCACGGAACATAGCAGGCGCTGCGCCCGTACCTCCTCCACGACCATCCAAAATGATGTAATCCGCACTGGCATCGAGTGCGAATTGAATATCTTCTTCGATATGGTTTGCACTGAGCTTGAAGCCTATCGGGATACCACCTGTCACTTCCCGTACCCGATCTGCAAACTTTTTGAAATCTTCTGCGGTATGCAGATCTTTAAACGTCGGTGGTGAAATCGCAGATTGCCCTTCGGGAATGCCACGCACTTGCGATATTTTGCCCACATTTTTATTGGCTGGTAGATGACCACCAGTCCCTGTTTTTGCTCCCTGCCCACCTTTAAAGTGGAAGGCTTGAACATTGAGCAACTTAGATTCGTCGTAACCAAATTGCGCACTCGCCAGTTCATAGAAATAACGCGAGTTCGCCGCTTGTTCTTCTGGCAACATGCCACCTTCTCCGGAGCAGATTCCGGTTCCGGCTAACTCCGCACCTTTCGCAAGTGAAACTTTGGCTTCTTCTGATAACGCGCCAAAGCTCATGTCAGAGACAAACAATGGAATTTTTAGCACTAACGGCTTCTTCGCTTTTGGACCAATCACCAATTCGGTTTTGACTGGCGCATCTTCCATCAGAGGTTTGGTTGCCATTTGTGCGACCATCATTTGAATGTCATCCCAATGTGGCAATTGGTCTCTCGGCACACCCATCGCCGTCATCGGTCCATGGTGCCCTAACTTTGATAGCCCTTCTCTTGCCAGTTGGTGAATAAACTCAACCGTAGGTTCTTCTTGTGTCGCGACCGCAATTGGGATCTCGTTATGTCCTGCTTGGATACCCGGACCTTCTTGCCCTACTTGCTCAGAGGTGAACTGCTTATGCGTCCCATCGCAGAAAGGCGCATTTGCGGTGTGCTTACACTGACACAGATACGCATCTTCATCCTTTTCAGCGACAAAGCTCATGGGTTTAAAATTGGTTCCGGCGTGGGAGCCATCACAATAAGGTTGGTTCTTAGATCGCCCGCATCGACAAAAGTAATATTCTTGCCCTTGCACAAGCTCAACTTTGATGGGTTTGTTATCCGCTATTACTGGTTTGCTCATTTTGCTTCCCTTTTTCAATGCCATACTCTGTGGTTGGCTTTCGTTAAGCGTAGAACAGCTCAAGTAAAGCGTCAGGGGAATAGAGATTTACCTATACTTAATGTGGGTCTCAACACTCTGGAGGCTAACATGACCATGTCAACCCGGCTCGACCACTATTTGACTGAGCACCATATTCACTTTCAAACCGTGAACCACAGTCATAGTAATAGTTCGCTGCAAAGCGGTGTTGCAGCGGGTATCCCTCTCAATAACTTGGCAAAAGGCGTGATTTTGGAAGATCACCAAGGTCGTCATATGATGGCTGTCTTGCCTGCGAATAATAAAATCAGTTTGTCTCGATTGAATGACGAGCTCAACGCCTCTTTCCATCTAATCAAAGAAAGAGAAGTCTATCGTTTGTTTACCGATTGCGATAACGGCGCGATACCTCCGGTGGGTAGCGCTTATCACATGGCAACCATTTGCGATGAAATGCTCGCCAATTTAGAGCATGTATATTTGGAAGCAGGCGATCACGAAACCTTGATTAAGTTAGACAAAGAAGCGTTTCGTGAACTGATGGGAGAAAGTCGTTTTCTACGCTTCAGTAGTCAGGTATTTCATTAGACTTAAGCTGCAATGAATGCGGTATCTAGAGCAGGTTGGCTCTTGTTGTGATGATTTCATTTAGAATTGCTTTCGCGACAAGAGCCTTTATTCGTTCTTATCTTCAGCGTCTTTAACCTCCTCAACCAAACCCGCTCTGTCAATTCGATAATGCGCGAGATCGTGAGCAAGAAAGAGATGACCAGAGTAAGCGGTTTGAGCTTCTTTCCGAATCTGCTCGATAGACACTTCCGCTTCAGGGCTAAATTGATAGCGAGGACTAAAATGAGTGAGAATTAAGCTCGGAATTTGTTTTGTCTGAGCATAACTGGCGACTTGTGAAGAATAAGCGTGACCGACTTCTCCTGCTCGCTCTTTCATCGCTTCTGAGTACGTTGATTCGTGTACCAACAGATGCGCGCCTTCAATTAGACGATCGAGCTTCTCTGGTTTGTCGTTATCACCACAAATAATCACTTTTCTCGGTGGATGTGCAAGCTTAGTAAACGCCTTACTCATTAAGGTTTGACCTTGGTACTCCACATCATTCCCCCGCACAAGTTCTCCCCAGATTGGTCCCCTCGGTATGTTCAATTGCTCAAGCTTATCGATGTCTGGATACATGCGAATGGTTGATTCTTCAAAACAGTAAGCAAAGCTAGGAACGCGATGGGAAAGTGCGGTAGCGGTAATCGTAAACTGACCAATTTCAATCGAATCAAGCTGCTCGACTTCAATGAAGTGAAGTTCAAATGGCAGATAGAGTTTGGTGAACGCTTGAGTCGCTTCAAACCACTGTTTAATCCCCTCTGGCGCGATGATCGTCAGAGGATCTTTGCGGTTATTCATACCTGCACTAGCGAGCAAGCCCGGTAAACCATAACAGTGGTCGCCGTGAATATGAGTAATACAGATGGCTTGTAAATAACTCAATGATAACTGAGTGTGTAGCAATTGGTGCTGAGTCGCCTCTCCGCAGTCAACTAGAAACCACCCTTTCCCCTTGCTCTCCAGCAAAGCAGTCGCAGAAACATTACGGGATTTAGTTGGAACCCCAGAGGACGTTCCTAAGAAATACAGCTCCATATGACTTCTCATTCCTTAAGTAAAAGCTCTAATCATTCATAAAGTTTAGCATTCGATTCAGTGATAAATTGCATGATTCTGACCGATTTTAACACTAAGCCTTAAATATCAATTAAACACTCGTTTAAAACAAGCGTACAAAAATACACTGATTACCATTCACTATTCTATAACACTTAAGCCGCACTTTTTGAGTGGACATCAAACACCATAGGGCTGTTTCGTGAAACATCCACGATGTATAAATCGAGCTTAACTATAACATTTACAGATATTTAAACCCAAAACTACAAACCATTAGTTATATGAGATGGTAATAACAAATCCTGAAATTCAATGTTACAACTATGTTAATTGTTTTTATGCTTGAGATGAGTGTTTAGCAAATAACCTACTCATCCCCTGTATAGGTTATTAGGCACTTTTAATTAAAACGCATCCTAAAAACACATGGAGTTTCAGAGTGATATGAAGACAAGGAATGCAAAACTCGCGCTTGCAATAGGTATAGCGCTCAGCTCCCCTAAGTTATACGCCGCTGGATTTCAATTATCCGAACATTCAGCCGCTGGCCTAGGGCGCGCTAATGCAGGCGAAGCCGCCATAGCAGACGGTGCATCAGTAGTCGCACATAACCCTGCAGCCATTACGATGTTCGATTCTTATCAATTGTCCGTAGGTGCTGCTTACATCATGCCAGAGGTTCGCGTAACCGGTAACGGCCCTTCAGAATCCTTCAATAATCAGCTAACCAACAATGACGTCGTCGACAATGTGGTTGTGCCATCTTTTTATATCGCAGCCCCAATCAATGACTCGTGGTCATGGGGGCTTGGTATCTTCACTGACTTTGGTTTGGCAACCGAATACCCTGATGACTATTTAGCCGGACCGATTGGTGGGGAAACCAGTTTAGAAACGATTAATTTTAACCCTACCATCGCCTACCGAATCAACGACGAGTTCAGTGTCGGCGCTGGTGCTAGCGTTGTTTATGGTAAAGCCAAGCTCACACGTACGTTGGGTATTCTTGCCGATGCAATTAATGCTGATACGGGCGCAAATTTTGCTCGTACCGACGTGGCGAAATCACTCGATGGTGATGGCTGGGGTTACGGTTTTAATCTTGGTGCACTTTGGGAGATCAACGAGAGGCACCGTTTCGGATTAAGCTATCGCACTAAAGTGGATGTGGATTTCGAAGGCGATTATTACTCAGATATTCCAAGTGCGATTTCGATGCCGGGTGAAACCGTGACGGGTGACCTAACCCTAAATCTACCGAGCATTACTGAGTTCTCTGGTTTCCATCAGATTACCGGTCCACTGGCTATTCACTACAGTGTGATGATGACGGGTTGGGATGTGTTTGAAGAAATCCGCGCCACCGTAGATGGGCAAGAAGTTCTGCAAAAGGATGAGAACTTCGAAAATGCCTTCAAATATGCGTTTGGGGCAACTTACCAACTCAACCCTTCCTTCATTCTGCGCGCCGGTATTGCTTACGACGAAACGCCTAATGTGAACGACAAGAGCATCAGCTTGCCAGATTCCGACCGAATCAATTACAGCTTTGGTGCCACGTACGCCTTCAATCAAAACAGCCGAATCGACTTTGGATTCACCTTTATTGATGCCGAAGAAGTCACGTTCACCGAGCCGCTTGAGCCGCACGCTCTACCGGGTGTTGATATCGCTTATCGCTCCGAAGGGGACGCCTACATATACGGAATCCAATACAACCACTCTTTCTAATTATTCCTGACTGAGTCAATAACACTAATTACAGGGAAGCAAATCATGCACGGAATAAACAAAACGGTTGTCGCTGCACTCATCAGTTCCGGTCTTTTGATGGGTTGTAACAGTGACGATTATGATGAACCGCAAACCTCTAGCGGTTATGAATTATCTGAATACGGTACACCAGAATTATGTGGCAACAGTCAGGAATGGGCGAGCGCAGAACAAGTCACCGCAATTGAAAACCTGGTCGAACTTGCCGAAGACAACAGCGTGGTAACACTGCCCGCTGGTTGTTTCAAAATGAACAATCAATTGACGGTCGATTCGAAGAATAACCTCGTCTTACGTGGTGCTGGTATCGACCAAACCTACCTCGACTTCAGTGGTGTGGATGGCAAAGATGGTATTGCCATCAGTGGTGGTTCGAACATCACCGTATCCGATCTCCAAATTGCGGAAGCCTCCAAGAACGGTCTTAAAGCCGACGGGGTTGAAGGCATCATTATTCGTGATGTCGCAGCGGTTTGGCTCGAAGTGCCTCGTGCACGTGACGAAGATGGCAACCTACGCGGTACTTACGGCATCTATCCAGTAAAATCTCAAAACGTCTTGATTGAAGATACATGGAGTTACGGCAGTGCCGATGCAGGTATCTATGTGGGTCAAACCATCGGTGCGGTTATCCGTGACAACGTAGCGGAAAAGAACATCGCCGGTATCGAGATAGAAAACAGTTCGAACGTGGACGTCTACGACAACTTAGCACTTGGAAACACGGGCGGTGTGCTGCTGTTTGACCTACCGGGCGCTACCACTATTGGTCGCTTAATTGATGATGTACGTATCTTTGATAACGTCATTCGTGACAACAACTTAGAGAACTATGTTGATACCACGTGTCAAAATGGGCTTGGCGGCTGTGGCGTGGTGGGCATCGTCCCTCCTGGTACTGGTGTCGTTATTCTGTCCGGACGTAATAGCGAGTTCTTCAACAACACGATTACTAACCACGACTCGATGGCACTTGCGATGACGAGTTACTTACTGGTGAATGGCGATCCCAACGCTTACAGCCCACTCAATGGGACATCTGAGGGCAATGCCGTTATGCAGGGCTGGAACCCTGTTCCGACCAACATGTATTTCCACGACAACACCATAACCAACACGGGAGCCAATCCAAATGGTTCTCTGATTGAAGATATGATTTTAGCGTACACGTTAAATCATCAAGCCTTCCCTGCTCTGTTTTATGATGGCGCTGGTGAGTCACTGATTCGTTCACAAATGTTTGCACCATTGCGTGATGCACTCAACGGTATGACAGGAACAACCAACTGGAATTACCTTACTGAGTTTACCGATGCAGACAGCAACTGTTTAGTGAACAATGGCGCAAGTGTCGGTGTATTGGTTGATAACATGGACCCAACCGCAATTGGTCGTTATGCGGAAAACCCAGCCAATGCAGATTTCTTATACGAGAAAGAGCAAACAACGCTACTTACCGCAGGTTGTGATTCTAAGACGCCATTAGACATCAATACCGTCACAATTAATGGCGTGGTGTATGGTTATAATCAAACCGAAGACGGAGCGACGGATCCTGATAACCCAGATACACCAAACGGTATCGTCGGCAACGCAAGCTGTACCCTAGATAACGTGACGGGTATTAACTGGGATGCGATTACTCGTGAAAGCGCGACATACGGTGAAAACTGTGTGAGCTTGTCGCAATACAATCTGTTTGAAGATGCGAAAGATCCAACACAAAACCTCAATTTAGCGACATCTGCGAAAGGCACTTTGTATGAGATGAACGTTGAACTCTTTACTGACTACGCACGCAAATACCGCTTTGTTGTGATGCCGAACGAAGTCTCTGCAAGCTATCGTGAGCAAGAGGTATTCGACTTCCCAGTAGGTACCGTGTTAATCAAAACCTTTGCGCTACCTTCGAGCACAGCAAATGCCCGTGGCGAAAATGAAGAGCTCATTGAAACTCGCCTATTGATTCGTCGTGACAACGGTTGGATTGCCCTACCTTACGTATGGAACGAAGACAAAACCGACGCTTACCTGACTGCCGTATCGGTACCCTTTGAGCGTAGCGTAGAACATAACGGCGAGACACTGAGCTTCACTTATGAAGTACCAAGCCGAAATGAGTGTACCTTGTGTCACAAAGTAGAATCTGATGTCTCCGATCCTACTGGTAACACACAGCCAAAAGGTTTCTCTCCTATTGGTCCTAAAGCACGTAACCTAAACAGTGTCCAGGATGTCTCTGATGGTTCACCAGTTAACCAGCTTGTGCATTGGGAAACGCTAGGGCTATTTACAGAAGCTTTACCAGATACGCCGGAGAACTTACCTAAGACCCCTGTGTTTGATACCGAAGCGGGAGCAATCAATCTAACGGACGCTGAGCTACTGGATTATGCCAAAGCGTACCTTGATGTGAACTGCGCACACTGTCACCGCACTGAAGGTAAAGCAGCGAGCAACCCGTTCAAGTTTGAATACTGGCGTGAAGGGATCAGTGAAATGGGTATTTGCGCGCGTGGTATCACCTTCCACAAAGGTCCATCTCCGTATGTGATTGTACCGGGTGATCCAGAAAACTCTGTGTTGCACTACCGCATCAATGTCGACAACGGAAATATGATGCCAGAACTAGGCAGACACGTTGTTCACGATGAAGGTGTTCAGTTAATTGCCGATTGGATTAACTCGATTGATACCACAGGCTGGAACTGTGTAGAGTAATACATTCAATGGCTACCGAATGTTTAGGTAGCCATTAACTTACTTCAACAACCCGAATTAACAACAAACAAAAACCGCCTCACTGGGCGGTTTTCTTATTCTTGGGTGTTCCAATGTCAGTCGCCTTAACGCATAAAGAATTTCTGTAATGCTTTGATTGCCATGCCACGTCGTTCCATCAACATACCTACACGAGGTAACCACGTTGGTGTATTTAGAACGGTTTTGGCGTGGCTAAAGGTTCTAAATCCTTCTTCGCCATGGTAGTGGCCGATACCAGATTCACCAATACCACCAAATGGCGCGTCTTCCGCACCAACGTGTAAGATGGTGTCATTCACCCCAACCCCGCCACTGTGAGTATTACGGGTAATTCGCTCAATAACACTCTTATCTTCTGACATGATGTACAGCGCAAGTGGGTGTTGATTCTGGTTGATGTAGTCGATGGCCTCTTGGATCTCACGGTAAGATTTAATTGGCATAAGAGGACCAAAAATCTCTTCCTGCATAATGGTCATATCTTCCGAAACATTGGTCACTAGGTGCGGATACAATAGTCGCCCCTCTGCGCTCGTCTCGGACACGGTATGTATTTCTGCGCCCTTGGCTTTGGCATCTTCCAATACTGCCTTTAAACGGTCGTACTGACGTTGATTGATGATATGAGTAAAACCTTGGTCGTTCTGACCTTTGAGGTACAGCGCTTCAAAACGTTGTAGGAACAGCTCGACAAACTCGTTGATTCTTCCCTCTGGTACAAAGGCATAATCTGGCGCAACACAGATTTGTCCAGCATTGATGCATTTACCAAACAAAATTGCATCAACCGCTTTGCTCAAGTTAGCGTCATCCGCCACGATGACTGGAGATTTACCACCGAGCTCCAAAGTAATTGGAGTTAAGTTTTCAGCAGCAGCACGAGCAACCGCACGACCCACATTGGTTGAACCAGTAAACAAGAGATGATCAAACGGCAATTTACTGAACGCTTGAGCAACTTCCGCTTCGCCCTCTACGACTTCAACATCTTCAGGTAACGCTCGGCAAATCTCAGAAATCACTTTGTTGCTCATAGGGGTGAATTCAGAGAGTTTCATCATCACTCGGTTACCAGCTGCAAGCGCGGTCACTAATGGCGATAAACTGAGAATGACTGGGAAGTTCCAAGGCGAAATGATGCCAACCACGCCAACCGGTTGATATTCAACGGTGACTTTTGAAGGAGCAAGCAACAAACCTGCATGACGACGACTTGGCTTACACCATTTATTGAGGCGTTTCAGGGTGTAATTGATTTGCGCAACCGTCGGCAATACATCCGTCATTGCCGTATCAAATTCAGAGCGATAACCGAAATCGGCGCTTAACGCTTCCACCAAGTCTTGCTGGTTATTTAAGATGGTTTGTTTAAGGAGAGTCAGCTTTTGCTTTCTCGAATCCAAGCTCGGATAAGGATCCGTGTTGTATCCGGCTTTGAGCTTATCTAACTTTTGTTGCAGCAGTTGACCAACTTCGACGTCTACGATCGCATTCATGATTTTCTCCTTGTACCCCTGACAACTGGCAATGTCGCACTTATGTACGATTTAAACCTAACATAGGTGCAACATTGTGACTATTTAAGAGGTTAGGAAGTTAGAGTTGAAACTCAGATTTCTGTTCATTAGAGCGCAAGCTTCATTTTAAAATACGGCACTTCCGATTTGTAAAAACGTTCACCTTCTGTATGCATTCCAAAACGTTCGTAAAAGATGAGCGCCGATTCTCTTGCATCACACCAAAAATACTCGACAGGAGATAGCTTCAAGTTCACCAAAATATAGCGAACCATTGAAGAGCCAATACCTTGCCCTTGATAGTCAGGTAATATGGCGAACTTACGCAGCCGAGCTTGATTGTCGTCAAGGTATATCGACGCAACGCCGACTAAAACGTCATCAACAAACGCACCATAATGCTCTGCTTCTTCATCACCCTCTACGTGGCAATGTTCCACAGGCTTGTTAGGCCATAATACTTGGTGTCGGATAGGCATGGCTTGCTGCCACGTGATCCGGTTAATTGCAATTTCCATCTCTAAATACCAATGAGTACTCATTCATCGCTGCAATAATGGATTATCTTTTCGAACATGATAAGTTTCTTATCACTAAAACCTGAATGCAGTTTGTAATTTGTGACAAAGGCTTAAATCGAACAATTTACAACCATCACGCCCCTTTTCCAGTAGGCTCAAATTTGTTGCGGTTATGCACGCTCTTCTAGCGAATGGCTCGTCCTTGGGTGTGCTTCAAATACCAACTCATAAACTCCTAACCTCTGACGAGAGTCGAGCATTTCAAAATCATGGTCTATGTATTCCTTTAATACCGCCCCTGCTCGCTCTGCAATCTTGATGCTCGGAACATTGCCTTCCATACAATGGAATTGAATCGCACTTGTCTGCCCTCGCTCACGAACCAATGGCAATAGAACAGATAAAACGTGATCAATAATGCGATGACCACGCCCCTGTTCGGCAAGCCAATATCCCACTTCCGCCACACCCGTTTCTTGGTTCACGCCTTTCATACCGAGCACACCAACAAAGTTCTGATCGAGGCGAATGGCAAACCAATACGCCTCAAACGCGTTAGAGTTAATACGTTGAGATATATAAGCGACGGCTTCTCTGCGATTCGTCACCCAATCCGTCCAAGGCAAATATTGTGACAAGTGTTCACGGCTCTTATTCACCGCAGCAAGCAAAGGGGTCGCATGCTTCGTCAATAAAGGCTCAATGGAAATGCGCTCTGTGATTTGTCGCAATTGGTGTTTTTCATATCCTTGGTACATCTAGAGAACTCGTTGACCTACTTTGGTTTAATCACTGTGAATGGCGAAGGTTTGCTTTCAACATAGTGCTTCCATACATGCTCGTATAGTTGATGTTGATTGGCAAATGGTGCGAGCTGTTTGGCTTCTTCTAATGTACACCAACGATAATCAGTATGTTCGTGATTTAGTGTCACCGTTTGATTCGGTTTGCAGAACAAGACAAAACAAGGAATGACCATGATTCGATTCTTGTGTGCCTCATAAAACTGTTCTAAAAAATCTGCGCTATGGAGCTCAACATCTTCGATTTGTGTCTCTTCCTTAAGCTCTCGCACAATGGTTTGCCAGCCAGTTTCGCCCTCTTCCACACCACCAGCGACATGACACCAATAACCACCTTTAACTCGCTCTAACAACAGCATTTTCTTTATGCCGTCGAATTCGGAAATCACCACACCAGACACATGCGTTGCTTGAATAGGAATCATCCCTTTCTCCTTATGTATTTATTGTTTTTATATCTGAACGAGACAGTCTACCTTGGTTCAAGAAGATCCGGACTCTTAATCACAAGGTGCTGATCTTTTTGTCAGTCTAGTATGCTAAAGTGCGATCTCCCTCAATAAACGAGCAGTAAGATGCCTAACTCAATCAATTCGATGATTCCCATTGGCGTGCGCTTTATGGTGCTGTCCGCTTTTGGCTTTGCACTGATGTCTGCCACCGTAAAACATGTTAGCTTGCACGGCATTCCAGTATTTGAGATCGTAGCAGCAAGGGCACTGGTCTCCTTGGTGATCAGCTATCTTGATGTAAAACGCAAAGGCATTTCGGTTTGGGGTAATAATAAACCTCTCCTTTTCGCGCGAGGCGCTGTAGGTACCATGGCTTTGATGTGTGTGTACTATTCCGTTACAACGCTACCACTAGCTGAAGCGACCATTTTCCAGTACATCCACCCTGTATTTACTGCCTTACTTGCGGTTTTCTTCCTTAAAGAACGTATCCAGTCTTCGACGTTTATCTGTATCGCCCTGTGTTTGCTTGGGGTATACGTTATGGTGAGGCCAGAAACCGGTCCAGACGCCGAACATGCTTTACCCATGTTCAGTGTGATGATCGCCATCTTAGGTGCTTTTGGTAGCTCCATCGCGTACGTAATCGTACGTAAGTTAAGTCAGACCGAAGACAGCTCGGTGATCATTTTTTACTTCCCGTTGGTGGCGCTGCCTGCATCGATTCTTTTGATTGGGGATCAATTCGTCATGCCAGATTTGTATCTGACCATGATGCTCGTTTTAGTCGGCGTCTTTACGCAAATAGGACAACTGGGCCTCACGAAAGCAATGCAAACACAAGAAGCAGGAAAAGCATCGGCTTATTCTTATGTACAGATCATTTTCTCTGTCGTTTTAGGCATCGTCTTCTTTGGTGAATTACCTTCGGCGTGGACATACTTAGGTGGCGCATTAATCGTGACAGGCGCGCTGATCAACGTATTTGGTCAGCATCTCAAGTTGCCGTTTATAAAACGATAGCAATCGCCCTTCTACTTACGTTTCGTTTGATCGAAAAACAATAGAGCCAGAGCATCACTCTGGCTTTTCTTTTGGCTGTATTTGTAACGCTAAGCTGCGAACTTCAAACCCGCGATACCTGCAACAATGAGCAGTAAACTGATTAGCTTGATTAGTGTGGCCGGTTCATTAAATAAATAGATACTGGCAATTGCGGTACCTATCGCACCAATACCTACCCAAACGCCATAAGCAACGCCTAGCGGTAACGTCCTTAGTGCGATACCCAGTAACCAAAAGCTCAACCCCATAAATCCAATAGTGAATGCAGATGGTGCAAGCTTACTAAAACCTTCGGTGTATTTGAGCCCGACCGCCCATGCGACTTCGCATAGACCAGCAAGAAAAAGAATAGCCCAAGCCATTGAGAGATTCCTAACGATTGGGGTCGTCCCCGAGAGAGAAAAGAGCGGTGAGGTCGTCCTCACTTCTGTTAGACGCCTAGTATAAAGAAAAATTTCCCACTACTAAAACTCAGATGAGTAGCGAACAAAATCCATCCAAACTGATTAATATAAAATATAAATCCAATCACATTAAATAAAATAGACATCATTATTTAACAGTTTGAATATAACCTTCTGCTGTTGAAAATGATGCGTTTATTGCATTAATCACACAAAAATTAAGCAAACGTGTAACTAAGCAATCGTTTGTGTGACCTAGATCGCTTACAAAAGCTACTGATAACTTTAGTATTTGCGCGAATCCAATTATAAGGTATGACATACCCATGAAATACATCAAAACTCCTCTTGCTCTCCTTGTTGGTGCAGCGCTTTTAACTGGCTGTAATGACGACACTGAATACGTAGATGTTCAACCTAAAGAAGTAAAGATCGCCACTTATAACCTCTCTTTTGATCGCAGTACTTTTGAAGACCTTGTCGCTGAAATGCAGGTAGAGCCAGCAAAACAAACTGAGCTTGTCACCGCTTACCTTGATGGCACCATCGCGGATGAAGACAAAACAATGGCCGAGAAAGTCATTCAGATCCGTAACGTTGCTGCAATCATTCAGAAGAACCGTCCTGACGTTCTTATGATGGCGGAATACAACAACGACGGTACTGGTGAGGATATGGTTGCTTTGGAAGGTTTCCAAAACAACTACCTATCTGTTGCGCAAAGTCTTGACGGTGCGGGTGGTGAAGCAAACTTAGAACCAATCGAGTACCCTTACGCCGAGTCTTACTCAACAAACACAGGCCTAAACAGTGGTCTTGACCTAGATAACAACGGCACTGCTGGCCAGCTTCCTGGCGATGCTTGGGGCTTTGGCTTCTACCACGGCCAATACGCTTTCGCGTTGATGTCTAAATACGAGATCGACACAGAAAACACTCGTACTTTCCAAGAGTTCAAATGGAAAGACATGGAAGGCGCAGAAATCCCTAAAATCACAATCTGTGACGGCTCACAAACCATTCCAGATGGCATGAAGTGTGGTGACGATTGGTACACTGCTGAAGAGTGGGACGTCGTTCGCCTGTCGTCTAAAAACCACGTAGATGCACCAATTATCATTCCGACAGAGAAAGGTGACGAAGTTGTTCACCTATTGATGTCTCACCCTACTCCACCAGTATTCGATCCAGGCAAGAACAAAGTTCAAAACGAAGCTGAAGTTGAGTTCTGGCATCACTATGTACAAGGCAAAGAGTACTTCTACGATGACGCTGGCAACAAAGGTGGTCTGACAGAAGGTGCGAAATTCGTCATGATGGGTGACCAAAACCTTGATCCATTAGATGGCGACGGCTTTAGTGACATCATGCAAGCATTCCATAATGATCCACTAGTAAACCAAGAAGTGATGAACGGTGAGCTTTACCCAACTAGCTTCGGTGCTGCAGAACACGCAGTAGATAGCAGTTCTACTCACCCAATCCCTAACCGCATCACTTCGACGTTCGGTCTAGGTGTTGACTATGCAATGCCTTCAGCAAACCTAAACGTGGTTGATTCTGGCGTTTACTGGGCTGCATCATACGAAGAAGGTCGTAAACTGTTTAACGATGACCGCATTGGTAAATACGGTAATGGTAAAGATGTTTCTTCTGACCACCGCATGATCTGGATTAAAGCTCAGTTCTAAAACGCGAACACGCTAACATTCAGATACAACAAAGCCTCGGTTTATGCCGAGGCTTTTTGTTTTTCAACGGACAAGCTACCAGCGGTATGTAAGTGATACGCCCATATCTTCGCTCGTCACCCAAGGAACGAGTTGAACATTTTCATCATAAGCGTCAGTGAACACGTATGCGGTCAAAGTTCCTAAAGCGGCGCCAGCAAGTACATCGCGCCAATAGTGTTTCTTCGCCTCAACTCGACCAACACCAACTAAAGTTGCGACCCCATAAGCAGGTAAGCCCGCTTCCCAACCATAACGTAAATAAAGGTTTGTCGCCGAAGCAAAAGCGTTAGCCGTATGGTTAGAAGGAAAACTGTCATTACCACTTTTGTCTGGGCGCTCCGCATCGATGGTCGTTTTACCAATCAAACCAATTCCTGACGTAGCACCAATACTGAAACCGGCTTGCCAAAAACCTTCCCAGTCCCCTTTATATGCGGGTACTGCGGCAGCCGTTGCAACCAAACCATAAGCACCGATATCGGTAAGCACGTCCCAATCTTTTTCACTCATCGCGTTTGCCGATTGAGCGCCAAAAATAGAGACAACACCAACTAAACGTACAACTTTCTTCATTAATACAACCAATTAGAATTTATATGCGCGCGAAAACTACCACAGCCATCGCCATTGTTCGACTGGAAACTGTAACAATTAAAACGTGAATTGATTGTGAAAAAAAAGCCAACCACAAAAGATGTGATTGGCTGTATATACGTGTGAACAATTGGGTTCACTAACAACGTCAGTTGGCTAGGTGACCCTCGACTTAAAAGGGTCGCTATATCTAAAGCATTAGGCATGCCAACTTTCTGATGCAGTCAAACCGATTGTTATTTAACCATTTGCACTTAATTTGAACGAATAATCACTCTTGCGAGATAAAATCATATGCATATTGCAAACAGTCTTTTGCAAATAGCAAACAAGTTACATTGGCCATTAAGGTTTACGAGCAAGGTCTCGTGCTAAAATCAAAGCTAAGCCAAAAACCTGCAAAAACAATCCAATGCTTTTGTACCATGCGATCTTTTCTTCCAAACTCGACATGACTTCAGTTACCTCAAGGTTTTCTAGATAGTAACTGTCGATGCGGTTTCGATAGTTAGTTTGAGCTTGATTGATTTCAGACATAAGGTTGGGCAGTTGGGTGATCTCAATGGCGCTAACCTTCTCCCCTGTCCATGCAGAAAGGTGTCCTTGTAGGACTTGATTCATCTCTTCAGACACCGCTTCTCTTTGGGACAAATGAAGATGCAGTAGCAATACTTCTCGCTTTCTCTCAAGCGTTTCTACACTGTTCCACGCCAATTGAATGGAGTACAAGTTGTCGGCCTTTTGATCGGCCAACAAACTGGTTTCTTTTCCTAATTTATCGAGCACCACGCTCGTCAGTACGATCGCCGCGATATTTAGCACCAATCCGATAAGAACCAGTAGCCAAGCTGGCGGTAAGTAAGTCGCGTTTTTTACCATAAATTACCGTAAGGTAAGTAGATTAAGTTCAGCACCACTAAACCAATCATAGTAAAAAAGGTGAACTTCATCCCGGTCACACGCCCTTTTAAGTCTTCACCTAATATTCCGCGAGCATGAATGATGCGCCCAATGACGAACGCAACTCCAGCAAGATGAATCAGCCAAACCGATGCACCGTTGTATTCAACGAGTGCCATTAGAATCAGAGTAATAGGAATGTATTCACTTGCGTTGCTTTGGGCACTTCGGGCGATTTGAAGCGCTTCAACGCCACCGTCAGCGTAGGCGATTTTGTTGCTTCGACGTTGTTTGATGACTTGAAAAGCGAGCCAGATGAGCAGTAAAGCGAGAATGGATGCGTAGAGAGCGGTGATCATAAATCTTCCTTCTTTAGATATTGCGATAGCATTCTAATAACGAAAACTAAGGGCTAACTATATATTAAATATAAGCTAGCCCTATGAACCCAAAGAAGGAATTGGCTAAATTGAGTGGTCAGCAAGCTTTTTTCTTTTTGATAGCTTAGCGATGCCCTCGAAGATCGTGAACAGAAGACCCACCCAAATAAAGGCAAAAGTCACCGCTTTAACGCTGTCGAACATCTCACCAAAGAACACAACAGCCAGTACAAACTGCAAGCTTGGCTCAATGTACTGCATCAACCCCACCGTCGATAAATTGGTGATGCGAATCGCAATCGAATAGAAGATCAGCGGTAAAAGTGTCACCGGCGCACTACCCAAGTAGAGCATAAAGGTGGTCATATCCACGGTAGAGGCCAACTCGCCTACTGTCACTTGTTTTACGATTAAGTAAGCGAGTGCGATTGGCGTCAGCACTACCGCTTCGATAAACAGCGTCGTGCTCCAATCAAAGTTAATCTTCTTCTTAAACAGACCATAAAGAGAGAAGAATATCCCCATTGTCAGAGCGACCAGTGGTAATTGACCGTACTGGATAACTTGATATAACACGCCGATCGTCGCCAGAAGAATCGCGATGAACTGCCCTTTTGAAAGCTTATCGCCCAACACAAACACGCCGAGTGCAACAGAGATTAATGGGCCAATAAAGAAGCCCAAGCTCGCATCAATGACGCGGTTGTTCGTTAATGCCCATGTGAATGCCACCCAAGAAATACACATTAAGCTACTGGCAACAAACGTATACCAAAGCGATTTTTTATCCTGCCAGATCGCAGACCATTTTGGCATATGACGCGTGATCGCCAGAACGAGAACAAACCCTACAGGCACTGAACCAATAATACGTAGCGCAAGCAGTTCATCCATCGATGCGTTTGGTAAAAAGCGATAGTAAATTGGCAACAGTCCCCAAATAACGAAGGACAATGCAGCCATAAAGTTGCCGTAACGATTGCTGTTCATAACTAACTCGACAAATAAAAAGTGACGCGATTCTATAGAGCAAAGTGCTTTTGTAAAGCGAATTTGAAACGATGACTTAACTTTACAGTGCTAGGCCTTGAACCACGGCGGTAATACCACTAACAAAACACAGCGTAAGTGCGCCAAAGCGAATCTTTTCTTTCGGCAATAACTGTGTCGTTTTGATTGCTAACCAATAACCAAATGCAGCAGCCGGCAGCAATGGCAACGTGATCACCAAATGATGAAGATTAAAGAAGCCAACGGGTATCTGGACTATCAATGAGATAATAGAGCTAAATACGAAGAATGCAGACAAGTTACCACGTAACTGATTCGCCTCTTGATGTTGTAACAATAAAGCCATAGGTGGACCACCAATCGCAGAACTGGTACCAAACAGACCTGAAAAGAAACCTGCGAACGTCATGCGTCCGGGAGTTGGTTCAATACGGAATGGGAGTACGCTTACTGCTACGGCAAACAGTACGAGAAAACCGATCCAAAGTGTGAGTGCTTCAGTGGAAACAAAGAACAACAGCGCCCCACCCGCTAGCGAGCCTGGCACACGACCGATCAAAGCCATTTTTAGGCCACCAATTTCAACACTGCTGCGGTGCTTCATTGCGTTCATTAATGAAATAAACAGAGCAACCAAGCAGATTGGTGCAGGTACATATTCAGGAGCCCAAAGAATCAGTAATGGCGCAGCCACAATAGCGAGGCCAAAACCAATGGCGGTTTGAACATAAGAGCCAAGGAAAATCAGCCCCATTGCAAGCAAATTAGTTGAATCGAAATCCATCTATATGATCTTATATTTTAATTAATTATTAGAGAGTTGATTGAATACACACCACCTATCAATACCTCACTCTCACCCCGCGTAGGATTCACCAAAGCCATTAAAAACACAATCAAAATGTTTCAATATCTGAGTTCTTAAGTCTCACATTTTGCGACTTACAAAATTGGTTATCTCTTCGCCACAAAATTTATGACGTGAATAGTATCTTGGATACAAATATGGAACTATAATCACACTATATTTAGAGTGAATACACCATTAAAATTCACCAAATATGAACTTTAGTAGTCTATAGCACCATAAAATACAAAAATATTAGACTATCGTATCAACCTAACTTAAAGATGGTTTATGAAAAGAAAATCAGGTTTTACTTTAATTGAGCTTGTTGTTGTTATCGTAATTCTCGGCATCCTTGCTGTCACTGCCGCGCCACGCTTTTTAAACATTCAAGACGATGCTCGCGAAGCTCGTTTAGAAGGTATGAAAGGTGCAATCGCTTCAGGTCTAGGAATTGGATATGGGAAAATGGCGATAGCGGGATTGGAAGATGGTTATGTGTCCAACTTTGAACCAAATACACCTAATTTCAACCTTCCGTTTGATGGATGTGACATTGGCGGCACAAAGCGCTGTGCATTTCGCTACGGCTATCCTGATACTGATGAAACGGGGTTAACTCTGATTGTTCCAGAGTTAGATCATCAGTATGGTGATACTGACTGGCAGATTAAGAGGACAGAGGATAAAAAATTTATGTCTGTCACTGTTCGAGGTGACTCCAACTCAAATGAAAACCACTGCAACATATTATATGCCGCTCCACAAAACGAAAATGAAACATACACGTTAAAAATCAATCACTGTTCATAATAAAAAGGCTGCCAATCGGCAGCCTTTTTTAAATCTGTAGAAAGTTACGCGAAACTAAATACGTGCTTATCCATCATGTTCACCATACGCCCGATCTCTGGCTTAGTGATGGTGTCATTCGCACCAAGAGATAACGCTTTCGCACGGTTGTCTTCACTCATCAAAGAAGAGAACATCACGATTGGTGTTTGGCTGTAGGCTTCTGTATCACGTAGTCGTTTCACTAAGTGCATACCATCCATACGAGGCATTTCTACGTCGGTAACAACGGCATCAAGCAACTCACGAACTGGCAAGTTTTCTTCTTTCGCTACGTCGATCAAGCTCATCAGTTTTTCATACGCTTCGCCACCATCTTTACAGGTGATCACGTTATACCCCGCAGAAGCCAATGTATCTTGAATCAATGAACGAATAAACGCAGAGTCATCCACAACCATGATGGTTTTTGCGTTACGCTTACCGACCATACGTTGGTTTAGATCAACCGACTTATCGCCCGTCACGTCGTACTTTTCCATACTCAGTTCTGGGTTGATGTCTGCAATGATCTTCTCGAAGTCTAAGATCATGATCAGATTGCCGTCTTTACGTACTACCGCAACAACGCAGTCTTGTTCCCCCGCTTCTAAGAATTGGCTTGGGGACTCTACATCGTTCCACGAAATACGGTGGATACGCGAAATACTGTCGATCAAGAAGCCATTCGTCATCTTGTTGAAGTCGGTAACAATAACAAACTTACGCTCAAGATCACGACGCGTAGGAACACCAAGCCAACCAGCAAGGTCAACCAATGGCGTTAACACTTCACGCGACGAGAATACGCCGATCATATGAGGTTGTGCATTCGGATAATCAGTAGTCTCCGGCACGCGAATCACTTCACGCACTTTAGCGACGTTAATACCGTAATAACATGTTTTTGTGCTGCCATCTGGCAATTGTTTTTCTAGATGGAACTCAATGATTTCAAGCTCATTGGTGCCACTTTCAGTCAGAATAGTACTGGTTACGTTACTCATAAACCCAATTATCCAAAATACGCATCAAGAAAAAGGCTTGATGCAATGCCACAGAGAATCACTTCACAGGCGTAAAAATCCAAGAGTCCTTTTGTAGTCTTTGAGACAGAATTTGTAAATAATCAAAAGGATGCTGACCGCACACTTCTATATCAAATGATGAAATTTCGTCTCATTTTTGAACAAAACTCAGCCATGAGTTCGATATAGAAAAGACGTCTGTTTAAATAGCGGCAGCAAATAGAAAAAGTTTAGCGATTTATTAGTGTGTTTTAATAACCGACTCATTCGAAACTCGGTGACGCTCACCGTATACGCCTTCTTCCGTTCGAACACCGCAGCTGATGACCATGGTGATTTGGTCACTGTCACGTAAGCCAAGTAAATCTTTCACACGCTTCGAATCAAATCCTTCCATCGGGCAAGTGTCGTAGCCCTTCTCTCTCATGGCATACATAAAGGTCATGGCTGCAAGAGAAACACTTTTGTGCAAGCATACGCGAACATCCGCTTTACTCACCTCACGCACCATAGGTTTATTACGCCCCAACCACCAGCTGTAGAGCTTACGAACGACTCCACGAACACCAAATGCATCGTTGTTATAAACCATCGGGATGAGTTTTTCGTAGTACTTTAGAGCGCGCTTGGCCGCAGCGTCGTCACGGCCTTCAAAAGCTTGGCGCACAGTCTCTGCGTTGCGCTTTGCGCGCTCTTTCCAGTTATGAGTCGTGGCAACAAACACCACCAATTCGTTAGCTGTCTTAGCGGCATTTTGCCCCATACAAAGCTCAGCAAGCGCTGCTTTTTTATCTTCTGAGATCACACGATGGAATTCCCACATCTGCATGTTGCTGCTGTTAGGACTTAATGTGGTTAGCTCAAGGGCCTTGGCAACATCATCATGGTTAAACTCAGCGCTCGCGTCGTATTTTCTGACTGAACGACGAGATTGAACAATTGATTCAAAAGAAGGTTGGTTCATAACGGACTCAAAAGATAGGAAAAACGCGATCTTACCGATTCACACCTCACCTGCAAGCGTAAATACAAAGCCAGACACAAAATCGTGTCTGGCCGTCTTATTATTGAAGTTTGAAAAAACGTATTTGGTCTGAAAGGTTAATCGACATTCTTGCCAATTCGTCGGCGGCCTGATTGCTGTCTTGAATCATATTAACCGTCTGATCGACTTGGTCTCTTACCGACACGACACTTTGGTTAATCATCTCCGCTGTTGCACTCTGCTCTTCTGTTGCCGCTGCAATTTGTGTGTTCAGAGCGTTAGTTTGTTCAATATTGGTAGAGATACTAATAAAGGCATCGTTCGCAGATGCAGATTGATGAACCGTCTCCTCAAGCATTCGCTGCCCTGCATCGATGGAATCTACCACTTGGGTCGTGTTCTGCTGCAACGTATGAATTCGATCTCCTATTTTCTCTACTGCCTTTTGGGTTTCTTGAGCCAACTGACGCACTTCATCCGCAACGACTGCAAATCCACGTCCTTGGTCACCAGCCCTTGCTGCCTCAATCGCTGCGTTTAATGCAAGTAAGTTGGTCTGCTCTGCAATGGTTTGGATGACTTGGGTGATGTCTGCGACTTCGGCTGTACCATTGGACAACGTCGCAACTTTCTGGCTCATTGTGCCCATTTGACTTGCTAGCCCGCCAACTTGCTCAGTCGC
The DNA here is from genome assembly GCF_051122595.1 of Vibrio sp. K4. Classification (NCBI taxonomy): domain Bacteria; kingdom Pseudomonadati; phylum Pseudomonadota; class Gammaproteobacteria; order Vibrionales; family Vibrionaceae; genus Vibrio; species Vibrio sp. K4. The sequence continues at coordinate 1,543,064 of NZ_CP178578.1, read as the reverse complement.
ACTTTGCATGACAACTTGCCCCTGTTCAGACACCTCCGATGCCACTTCGGCTTCACGAGACGCACCATTCGCATTTTGTGCAACTTCAGCGATGGCTACCGTCATCTCGTTAACTGCTGTCGCGACTTGGTCAGTTTCCATTTGTTGCGATTGCGCATTGCTTAATATCTCAGAGTTTACGGCTGATAATTCTTCAGAAGCGGAAGCAAGAAGATCACTGCATGAAATAACTTCAGAAACGGTTTTGTACAACTGCTCTTCCATGTGATGTAGAGCATCAAGCATTTCTGCTACCTCATCGCTCCCCTTCACTTGTTGCTGCTCTGCAGAGATCTCACCGCGGCTCAGCTTCTCAGCCACTTGCTTTGCGAACAAGACATTGTTGGTAATATCGCGAGATATAAACACGCACAGCAAAGACAAAGCCGGAAGTCCGATGAACAACGCTAATGCTACGTTAATCGTTGCGTCTTCAGTGGTTTGTTGTATCTCTTCTTTTAGTACGTTCTGATCATTGACGGCGTCTGTTTTAATACCGTTGATCTGTTCTGAAATATCAAAACCAATCTCCTTTAACACGTCCCATCGAGCATTTCTTTCTCGAATTAACACAGCCACCTGAGACAAGGAACTCGCAAAGCTGTCGGTCAATGCATTTAACTGCTCTTGATTAACATAACCAAGTTGCGTCAAATACAATTTCCACTCGTCGAGCTTTGATTCAAACTGCTGATAGTCTCGCTCATTATTGGTCAATAGGTATTCTGTAGCTTCTTGTGTTAGCGCTTTAAACACCAAGGTGGCGTCAGCAAGTTCCGCACGATATTGCGTTACATCGGTCGCTTCAGAAAGACGTTTTTCTAATTTTGATTCCACTTGCTTTTGAAAAGAGACAAGTTCGGCAACCTTTAGATCTCGCTCTTTCATTAAACGAGAAACGTCATTTAGATTGTCCATGTAGCGAACCAATTCAGCAGTCACCTTTTCAAATCGAGTTTTACGCTCTGGATCGAAGGCATTTTCAGCCTGCTTTTGGGCTTCTTGATGGGCGAATTTTAACGCTTCCATAGATTGAGAGAAAAATTGTGGATCGCGATTCGTCCGATACGTAAGTGCATTGGTTCGAGCGGTCAAAAGGTTTGTTTCGATTTCGGTTGCTTCAAACGCAGTGGTATTGATGGTTTGAAAATGAATAAAATTATTGTTGATGTGTTTGGTGGTAACAATACCAACCGCGGTGATTGCAAATAGCACCAAAATAACGGCACTTAAAATCAGGTAAAACTTATGTTTTATTTTTTTAATCTTGTTTAGCATTCCGCCTAACTCCGTGAGAACAGCAAGAATGAAATACTAAAAACCCATGGATTCAGGTGCAAACTGGCCAATCAAAGCGTAACAACCTATCTAATTGTTATCATTGAGTTTATTTCAGAATGTCAGCTTTTTCCGACGAGAAACAAAGATTGATACGTCAATGTAAGACCGTCATTCTTTCACGTGCTATCTAATTGATTCTATTATTTTTAGCGCGACACTTTCTCATATGCGAGACACACCTTTTCAAATAATGAAATTGTCATTTTCACCCACTCCTCACGGATTTTTCCTACAATCCTACCTCGTTAAATAAGTGCTGAAAGGAAGCGGCAAGTAAATTGAAATATAAGGTGAGGCACAAATATGAATAACGTTCTTATTATCGACGACCAACCGTTATATAGCGAAGCACTCGCTTCTCTTGTTCAAACCGCTTTCCAATCTGTTAACGTCGTGGAGTCAACAGACAGCGCTGAAGTTATGGAAATCATTCGTAACCAACCTGTAGATTTGGTTATTTTAGACGTCGTGCTAGGTGATCGAGACGGCATGCGCTTGGCTAAGAACATATTAGCGACAGGCTACCAAGGCAAAATCTTGTTTATTTCTTCTCGTGATTATTCAAGTTTGTCTAAAGCCGCATTTGAAATGGGTGCACACGGCTTTTTAAATAAGAATGAAGCGAAAGCCACCATTATGGATGCCATCGTCAGTGTGACTCGTGGATATTCGATGTTTAAAGCGACGCATAACCAATCATCGGGTAACGTCACTTTATCTAATCGTGAAGCAATGGTGTTCCACTACCTTGCCCAAGGTTACTCGAATAAGAAGATCTCTGAGCAACTGTCACTGAGTGCTAAGACCATCAGTACGTACAAAACTCGAATCTTGAAGAAGTATCATGCTGAGTCTGTTGTAGAACTTCTCAACACCCTTCCTCAAGAAGAGTGTGGCAGTCTTTGTTGTTAGTTTCGCTTTAAGGCAGTCAGGTTAGGTAATTACGTATCTCGCGATAGCATCAGTTAATAGCTGGTGCATCGAGTTGTAGCGATGAGTTTGCTTCATTTGTACCACCACTTTTGGGCGCCCTTCAGGATAGAAGGTTTCAGGTACAGGAATAAAATGAAAACCATCAATCGGTTTTTGATACTCCAGCAAAATTGTCGCTGCGGCCCTTGTTCTGATCACCTTGAGTAAGCTGGTGATATTTCCGATAGTCGCAACCCGGTCAATATTCAATCCGCCCTGCTCAAGCGCTCGCTTGGTGACTTGCTCCCTATCTTTCCAACCTGCGAGCTCAAGCAAAATGAACTTAAGCTCACACGCTTTTTCTAAATCGGTAATACCCAGTTCTTCGGGCACGACAATAACGGCTGGCGCGTAACCGATAAACTGTTGATGAATGGATTTTGGGTATTCTTCATTAAAATAGTGCAGTTGCATGTCTACTTTATCTTCAAGAATATCGTCAATCGTATTATCGGTGCTGCTTGCCACATTAACGTAGGCATTAGGAAACAAATCCATTAAGTCACCTAAAAGCAAGTCACCAAAAGATTGTTGCGCGGATTGCGGTAAGCAGATAGTGATGCTCTTGTCATAAGACAGAGGATCAAACTCTCGTCTCACGAGGCAAGACTCAAGCTGGTCGAGAGCATCTGTGATTTCTGGTAGCTTTCGCTTCAAATAGTCTGTCGGTTCAAAGTGATGAGCGTGACGAATGAAAAGCTCATCTTCCAGTTGTGTTCGCAAACGAGTGAGGTATTTACTGATAGATGCTTCGCTTTTACCTAGCGCTTTCGCAACAGGCTTAAGTTGGCGATGTCGTTCTAGCAGCACCAGTATTTTGAGGAGGTTTAGGTCTAGATCTTTATTCACAGCGCGGTTACCAAATAGAATCAAAGATTAAAATTGTGATTTTTATAATTACCTTCAGCCAAATACAAAGAAAGCAGCCTTTGCATAGGCTGCTTTACTATAGAAGACCAAAGTCACGTTTTGGTCAAGTTTATCAAACTCTTATATCGCCACTTACTGACATTTGAGTCATTTACCACGATTTTCAGACATAAGACACTGTCTCAATTTAGCATCGCTTGCGCTTACACTCGTACAAATCCTCGTCAGCACGCATGATAACATCGTTCAGCGTCTCATGCTCGGTGCTCATGGCGATACCAGTACTTACGCTAACGTCGATATCTAAGCTCTTTAAACGGTTCTCCTTCACCACTGAACGTAGTTTCTTGGCCAGCATTAGCGACTTGCTCTCACTACAATCAGGAAGAATCGCGATAAATTCATCACCACCTGTCCGAATCAGATAATCCGTCGCTCTAAAGACTTTTTTCATCGCATCCGCAATTATCGAGATAACCTCGTCACCAACATGGTGGCCGTATTTATCGTTGATACGTTTTACTCTATCGCCATCAATCGCAATGACAGTGAAAGTGGTCATCTTGATCTTGTTCTTGAATGCCTGCTCTTTAAAGACCTTACGATTAAACAACCCGGTGAGCTCGTCTTTGGTTGCATCGCTAATGGCATTTGCTAGCTGAATCTTACTCTCTTTAGATTCCTGCGCCTTGGAGTAATAACCAAAGATTACCGCGAACATAATCAGGTACAAGAACCCAAAGTCGATCAGAATTTTACTAAACGGATACTTATAAACGATGAGGTTATTGTTATCTGCAACATAGGTCTGCGTGTAAGCAAAATCTGGCCACGGGTAATGCGGGAAATAGACCACAACGTGCTTGTTGCCATTATTAATGTCTACCGTGAGTGCTTTACCCTCCGTTCTCAGAGAATCAAGAAATATCTGTTCCCCAAACTCTCCAACAATCTGTCCTTGGTAATACACAGGGCTAATGACACTGAATGCCCTACTGTCCGAATAAGTGGTTTTAAACGGCTGTGAAATCAAAATCCGATCGGCTAATTGATCTTTCCATGCCGCCAAGACGCACGAGTTAGTTTCTTTACACCAATCAACATCAAATGGTGCTGCTAAGTTCTCGAGCTCTTCGATTGGATTTTCAAGAATAAGCTTGTTAGCGGTATAGGAGCGAAAGTAAAGCACCACGTCGATTCGTTCATAAACGTTTGATAGGTAGCCTTCGGCTTCATGTAAAACTTTACGCGCGACAGATTCCACATAATCTAGCTCACTTCCCGCTTCAAGCGCATAAACTGCATCTTGGAAGCTAAACTCCGTAAGCTCACCAATTTCCTTTGCCGTTTTTCCCTCGTAACGAGCCAATTCAGACTCCATGAGCAGACCAAGCAAGGTTACCTTCTGCTTGGTCTTAGAAATTCCCTGAGTGTAGATCTTAAATTGTTTCACCTCATGAGAAATCAGCATAGCGCCAATCATGGTCATTGAGGTTGTAAACAAAAGCGTGGCAAAGAAAAAAGACAAATAGATGTTTTTTAAATTCATCCTTTCTCCTGTTAAGTGCTCACAACTTTTGTCAGTTCAACGATGTTTTTTACGTTGAACTTATCCAGAACGCGTCGCTTGTAGGTGCTAACAGTCTTGTCACTGATAGACAGCACATCTGCGATATCTCGGTTACTCTTCCCTTGCAATAGTAACTTCATTACCGCGCTTTCACGGCTGGATAGCGTCGGTACATTTCGATGTTCTTCGACCGTTTGTTTGAATTTGAAGAACGAATACCCTTTCGCTACGGCTTCTATCGCATCTTTCAAAATTTCATGGTTTTCGGACTTACATACATAACCATCAGCGCCCGAGCGAAACGCCATTTGACTATACATGTGGCTGGTCTCAGCAGAGAAGAAGATGACCTTGCCACTGAAACCGTGAGATTTAATACGCTTATAAAAATCGTACCCATCACAGTCCGCGAGATTCACATCCAAAATGAGCAGACCGATATCCGATTCTTTCAGCGTTTTTAGTGCGTCTTTTGAGCTTGTTGCCGTCATAACTTCATTTGCAATGCCTAGGCTTTCAACCAAGGATTTAATAGCAATGCAAACCAGTGGGTGATCATCAAAGATCAAGCAGTTCATTTTATTCATCATTCTTTTAGTTCAATATCGTTATTGCTTCTAATGGCATAGGTTTATCGATGTAATAGCCTTGGCACACATCAACGGTATATTGGCGCATGGCCTCTAGCGTCACCTCGTCTTCCACCCCCTCTGCGACGACGCTAATGTTTAAGCTTTTTGCTAGTGCGCATATCGCTAACACTATGTTTTTCTTTTTCGGGTCATGAACTAACCCTTGAACGAATGAACGGTCGATTTTCAGCTCGTTGAAAGGCAGTTGAGCAAGCTTTTCTAACGAGGATGATCCGGTACCGAAATCATCAATACTGATCGTCACTCCATTCATTCGAAATTTAAGTAGGTTCTTATAGAGCGCTGGACTGGTTTGAAATGTGTCTCGCTCTGTTATTTCTATCGTAAATCGGTCTGGACTGATGCCATGCTCCTGACAACGGGCGATAAATTGGTTCGCAAATTCCGCATCTTCTAAGTTGTCATGATCGACATTTAGCGACACATGTTGCTTGAGTCCGCGATTTTTCATGTCGTATAACGCGTTGCTAAACACTGCATCAAATAACTCTGCTGATAAGTGACAACGTTCCACGATCGAAAGGAAATTATGTGGGGCAAGCACGCCGTAAATCGGATGAAACCAACGAGCAAGCGCCTCATAACCGATAATCTCGCCGGAGTTGGCATCAGCTAACGGTTGGTAATAGTTTTTGACTTTACCCTCAGCCAATGCGAACAAGAATTCTTGGTCCTGAACGCAGATATCCTGTTGGAAATGTGTATTTTTAACCGGCTCAAGTCCCGATCTTCTCAGCATTTCGGTTACTTGGCTTTCATCGTAGGGTTTAAGTAACTTACCCAGTACTTCAAAACTGAACGTCTCGCACATAGCACGCACAGCTGTAACGATTGTCAGCTCCATCGCACTGACCAGCACGACTTTGCCGCGATAACCAATCTGGTTAAGCATTTCCATCATGTCGATGCCATCTTTGTTTGGCATTTGCAGATCACAGAAGATAATGTCGATATTCGCCGATTTTGCGTGTGCAATGGCTTTGTCGACGTCATCAAATGACGCAACGTCTACGTCGTGACGCAGCAACATTTGCTTTAACAGCGTAATTTGCAGTGGATGGTCATCAATCACCATCGCGTTTAGTGGTTTATTCATGAGCTTTTATCCAATGTTCTGCGAGGTTGATTTCTTGTTCGATTCGGTCAATAAGGCCAGTGACATGTGATTCAAAGTCGGCGTCACTCGCCTGCTCTGCTTCAACACACAGTTCGGCTAAAATGCTAACGCCAATGGCACCGAGTGCTCCTTTAATGCCGTGGATAATGCGTTTTTTCTCTAATTTACTTTCTGCTTGTTTTAAGTTGGAAACGTCTTGTGTCATCGAACTCTTAAACACATTCGCAATCTCATGCGCATCTTGCTTTCTGAACTTCTCGATCCACTCAGGCCATTTCGCCTCTTTTTCTTGACCAAGATAAGGCAGCAGCTTCGACTTGAGTTTTTCTAAGTCATACGGCTTGTATAAGATGTCATCAATCCCGATGTTTTTGGCTCGCTCATTGGCTAAGCGAGAATCCTCTGCTGTCACGCCAATTACAGGGATCGAAGCGTGCTCTGGTGTTGCTTTAAGCTTCTTCACTAGCTCAAAGCCATCCATCTCTGGCATATGGAAATCGGTCAGCACTAAGATCACTTGATCGTCTCGGTTTACATATTGCCAAGCTTCTAGTCCGTTACTCACGATCACAGGCTCGATGCCAAGCTCTCGCAGTTGCATCGTAATTACGCTTTGGTTAATCGGGTTATCTTCTGCAACCAAAACCGAACCGTGCTTCCAATAAACATCACTGAGTGTTTTAGTTTGCTTGGGCTTCAATGAACAATCTTGTGTTAACAGCGCCAAAAGTGTGTCGGGGTACTTGGCATCAGAAGGAGAAAGCTCACATTCGCGGTTCTCCCCACATACCAAATTGAGACCTTGGAATTTGCCTTGAGGTGAAAACTTACCCGCCAAGCATGGTGCTACATCCGTAGACTCCATTCCCCAAACTAGACACCAATCACGAACATTCGCAGGTAAGGTTGGTGAGAAAGTATAACGAATGGCCGCTTGCGGTTCGGCTTCGCAGAAAATCACGGGTAGCTTCACCACCATTGTCGTGCCTAAGCCGAATTGGGAATCGATGCAGAGATCCCCACCCATACATTCCACAAGACGGTCAACAATGCTCAGGCCGAGCCCAGTACCACCGTACTTACGTGTGATCGTGTCATCGGCTTGCACGAACGGTTGAAGAATGCCATCAAGCTGTGTCTCCGTCATGCCGATGCCTGTGTCTGCAATCTTCAGGATCAACTGCCCTTCATTCATTGCTACGCTAACGCTGATCTCACCATCGGTGGTAAATTTCACCGCGTTAGACAGTAAATTTGTGGTGATCTGAACCAAACGCACAGCATCAACTTTCAACCAAGGATTCACAAACGGTTTGAAAGTCACACGGTAATCCAAACCTTTACTTACGGCTTTTGGCTCGAAGCTACGTACAACATCACTGAGTGTGGTCACCACATTGGTTTTGGTCGGTGTGACCTTTAATTGACCCGCTTCAAGCTTGGAGTAATCAAGAACCTCATCCACCAGTAGGTTCAAGTGATTGAGAGAACGCATCGCTTGGGTGATGAGTTCTTTACTAGACTCACGATTAGTCTGACGGGTCAACAAGTCCAGCAAGCCGTGTGCCGCAGATAATGGAGTTCTCAACTCGTGGCTCATCGTTGCCAAAAAGTTCTCTCGTGCACGAACCGCAGTTTGTGCCTTTTCTTGGGCATCAATGAGCGCAAACTCTCGCTCTTTCTGCTCGGTGATGTCTTGTAAAACGGTTAGAACGAACTTCTTCTTGCTACTCGGTGAAAGAATGGATTTGCGCTCTCGATAAACATGTTGAATACCGAGCTTACAAGCATTAGATGCCGTCGTGTCCGAGATACGTTTTCCTGCAATCACTTGGCGCAGTTCGCGTACGTTATCCACCAGCGGTTTCGCCCCTTTTCGGCTTTGAATCGTACAGCCTTTACAGCGATTATTGCGGTACAAAGAACAGTTGCTCATCTGGATCTGATTATCTTCACCGTGGATAAAGACAATGCTATTGATCTCTTGGATTATCTCCATCAGCCACTGTTTTTCTTTCTCTTCATTGGTCGCGTTAAGCTCCGCCAGATTCACTTTTAACTTAAGATGAGCCAGAACGAAGTAAACAATGGCAAGCAAGATGACGAACACTACCGCGACAAAAAGCACGATGGTAAAGATATGCTCTTCGTCGTATCCATAGACCAAGTTGAAGTTACGATATGTACGGTTCAGCTTGTCTATCTCTTTGGCATCGATCGTGTCGATGATGCTGTCGAGGATCTTCTTTAACTTGGTGTTGTGGTTTGCTACAGCAAAAGCAATAGAAAGCGTAAGGACGTCTTTCTCACTGATAAGCAGCCCATCGATATTATCTTGCGCAATCATGCTGTGAACGATGTCGTCCGGGACATAGGCGACATCGATCTCCCCCGATTTCAAATCGCTAAGCAACTGCTTTAAATCGTCGTAACGAGTGAAACGCTCTTCTTTCCATGAATCTAGATTCACCAACCCCTGCTTCTTTAGGCTCATTAATATGCCCGATTTCGCATCGTGAGGCGGATGACTGTCTACATCGAGCGCTTCAATCGCGACAAAGTTGTTGTGCATAAAAGGTTTGGTGATGAGCCAGTCTGAAGAACGCGCATGATCTACATAGGCGACAGGAACAATGTCGGCGCTAAATGCAGTCAAACCACTGTTTAAGCTGCTGCTAGGTTTTAAATACTCAAACTTGAGTCCCGTCCTAGATTGAATGAGGTCAATAAAATCCGGTAGGAAGCCATCTAAACGACCAGTGTGCGCATTTCTGAACAGAAACGGGAACGCCTCTTCACTACTGCTGTAAGTGATGGTCTCTTTGTTCTTGAGATCACGGCGATATTCCACCAGCAACTTGTCGTTGACGTGATAAGGATTTTTCGATGCAACAGAGCGAATGTTTTTACCATTGCGCTCCCAGCTTAGAATGCGGTCGATTCTATCGACAAGCGCTTGGTTTTCCTTAGAGGTAATAAAGCTCACATCCTCCTCGTTTAACCAACTTGGGATATCAACCGAGCCATTCACAATGTCGTTCTGATCTAGATATTGGTTGATCGCGACATAAGTTGAGATCAGCGCATTTGCACGGCCAGTTCTCACCTCTTCAAATGCTTTAGCGCGTGTTTGAACTTCGCGAACTTTGGTTGCGCCCATGTCTTTCAGGAACTCGCAATATACGGTTCCTACCACGCATACCCATTGGAGTTCTCGAGGGTCGCGTTTGTAGTAACTGTTTTCGCGATACCAAACAGCGACGGTGCTAGAGAAGAAAGGTTCAGAGAAAATGAATCGGGCTTCACGCTCAGGGGTTTTACTAAAACCAACGGCCCCGTCAATCTTGCCACTTTCAATATCATTGAGGATATCGGGAATGTTGTCATAAGAGCGCAGAACAAGCTTGAGATTGAGAACCTTCGCAATGTTCGTGAGGTACTCTAGGTTAATACCATAGAAGGCGTTCACCTTGATGCCGGCATTAGGGTCATCGGACATTTGTGCGATCACGCCAACCACAACGGCATCAGTTGGTTCTTCCGCAGCGAGAGAATAGTTTGAAGACGCAATTCCGATGAATGCGGCAAAAAATACAACGGTTTTTCTTAGAATGCTGAACATAACGACTTCCACAACTTGGGAGGTCAGACTAATTTGCACAGCTTAAATGTCAAACTTCGACAGTTTGAGAAATGTTTTTATATTACTGTTATTAAAAGACTTTATTCAATTTCGTCAGGACATTCTTACAAAATTATCCACCTTGGACTACAACACATTTGCGTAGACCATCTCATCATCAAAACGAAACTGTTTGCACAATAAATAAACAGCATAACGTGCGTCACAATAAACAAAAAAGTATAATCCGAAACCAGTTTGTGATGAAAAAAAGGCCACACTGGTTAAGTGTGGCTTTGATGATTATTCAACCAAACATGCTATTTCATTAAGACAATGAAACTGATTTTTCCCGTTATTCTTGGCTAGATACATCGCCATATCGGCTTCATTGATTTTCTCGTCCAATGTTGAACCGTCTTCTCTCGACCAATAACTCACACCGATGCTGGCAGAGATGTCACACGTTACGTCACCAAACTGAAATGGCTTGGATAAACTTTCTATGATGCGTTGTGCAATAGGCTCACAACTTGTCGCATCCCTTACAGCAATCAAAAACTCGTCACCAGCTAAACGCGAAACTAAATCTCTGCGAGCGACGCAGTTCATCAAGCGTTGAGCAACGACCTTGAGCAGTTGGTCGCCTATCGCATGACCATATTTGTCATTGACGGCTTTAAATCCATCTAAGTCGACAAACAAGATATGCTGAGAAGCACCGACATCGTGCTTTTCTTGTAGACGGCGCATTGCTTTGGAGCGGTTCGCAAGCCCAGTGAGCGGGTCATGATTCGCTTGGTAGTTCAAACGCTTCAATTCAATATCAATGGTGAGATCAGTAAAGGAAACCACAAAGGCTTCTGCTCGACCCGTTTCGCTCTTCAATACACGTACTTTCAACTCACAGGGCATCACGCGCTCTTGTTGGTTTTTGAGCTCTACGTGCGTCTTGTAGTGCCCAGTTTTGAGTAATCGCAGTTTGACGGCCTTTGTTACTTCAAAAGGCGATAAAAGCTCTAACGTTTTTAATGCATCCACTTCACCAAACCATTGTGTCGCGGCGTGGTTTTGAGTTTGAATGCCTAATGCTCGATTAAGCACTAAGATTGCGTCTTGGTTTTGATCGAACATCAGATCCAGTAATTTACGGCGTTGCTCGGAAAGCGTTTGCTCCGTGATGTCTTGCAACTGAATCAGACTGCTCTTTTCCGTGTCCATTGGATTACAAGAGATGAGATAACGTTTGGTCTTATCCAAACTGCGAACTTCAACGCCTTTTACCGTCGTATGTTTATCGATCGCAAACATCACTCGCTCAATTTTTGACAGAGGTTCAAAGCGGCTCACGAGCAAACGTCTGATTTCAGAGTTAACCTCCATGCCTCGTAATTCTTTAGACGCAATCGGGTTAAAGTACGTCACCCTATGACTTGAAGAAACCACCAGAACGCAACGTTGCATTGCATCGAGCGCACTGTGTATATAACGGTTTTTGTCCTCAACACGTTTTAGAACCTGCGCGACCTGAGACTCACGCTCAGCCAAGCTCATGGTCATTTCATTAAAGCACTCTGTCAACTTCCCGACTTCATCCTGGTGGTAAACAGGCAGTGCTTTACGAATCACCCCGACTTTACTCATATGCTCTACAGAGCGATGCAGAGACAAAAGCGGCAAAGAGATAAGCGAATGCAGCAGCTTCGCCAAAGCCCATGCACACATAGACAGCAGCAGCACGATAACGCCAAGCGATAACCACATCTTGCGCTCATTGATGAGTAAGTTTTCTAACGATACCCAGATCTCTAACGCGCCAAGCTTTTCATCACCTAAGACCACATCATAATGACGCATCACGACATTAAGGTGCGAGCACTTCAAGGTACGGCTTTGCCATTCACAGCCTTTTGGTAGATCTTCAATCGATGCGATGGTTTTATCATGTTGATTCACCACCAGCGCTGAAATCACATCAGGATCAAAACTCAGGTTAATCAGTTGCTCTTTCGCGGTGTATGAATCGTCAAACATCAATGCCGCTTGAAGTGTATTCGCAACCCCCTGACCAAGAATATTGGTACGACGCTCTAATGCGCTTTCTTGAGCTAGGACTAAGTATTGAATGGCAAGCGTGCCAAGACCTATCACAATGAGGGTAATCATAAGCCAAGTTGGAAGCATCATTTTGTGACGCAGTGGCAATCGAGCGAGACGAGAGCGAATCATGGCACCACCTCATCTTCAACTAGAATCGATATACTCAGCAACTGTGCTCGAAGCTGTACTTGAGTGGGTGCTACATGACCGCGCGATACCATAGGGCGGATACGGTTGTTCACTTTCACAAATGCAACCATTCCTCCCATCAAAACAAACTGTTCACCATTGCTGATTAACAACGAATGAGGATAAGTTTCTCTCAGCGTCTCAATCTGGGACGGCTTCGCCTGTGGAATATAAAGAATATGACAGGTACTCGGCTTTACATCGCTCGACAGGTCGTAGTAACGAGAAAGCTGAGGCTTGCGAGCAACAATGCGTTTTAAATGCTCAGCGACGGAGTCACCCTCAGAGACGCAATATTCTACAGGTGCAATAGACTTGCCTGTTGCCCCCCAATCGGCGAGTAAAGCAAATCGGTACAAGTAGACCGCTTTCAAATCGGCATCGTCATATTGACCGAACGCGAACGTCGCACTCAATAGGGCCCATAAGGTTATGCCCCATTTAAAGGCCGAACTCTTCTCGAATCGTCTCACCATCTGGCGTAATCCCAATCTAGCGTCAACCAATACTGTGTGCCATTAGCAAAAGAGTTGTAATTGTTAGGAAACTCTTTGCTTTGGTCAGCCCCTAAGTTCTCGACCGACGCGGTAATCTCTGGCATACAATCGTTGTACTGCCAGCTTAGAGATGCATCAAAGGAAACGACTTCAGGCCAGTTGTAGTCTTTATTGGCAACTGACACTGGATTCAATGCTGACTCATAATCTTCATGCAGTCCCGATTCAGAAACATATTGACCACTGACACTTACCCACCATTGCGGTGTGATGTCCCACATTACTTGTGCATTCACAAAGTGGTTTGGCTCATTTTCAATCATTCGTTTTACCGCATCATTATTTGAGCAGATGGCACCTTCACAATGACCAACAATTCGCTTATAGCTGTAGTTTGCGTTAATTTGGAGATCATCGTGGGGTTGCCATTTCACAGCGATTTCACCACCAAAACTTTCGCTCCATATCGGGTCAATCAGCTTGGATGTATATTGTTCCACCACAGTGCCAATAGTTCCCGGAGATGAGCCCTCCGCGATAATGTTTTGAGTCGCAGATTCAGTTTTATAAACGCGAATGTTTTCATGTCGGGTGTAAAAGGCACCGATGCTGAATTGCAAACGGTATTCATCCCAAAAACGATAACCAAGTTCATACGTAGATACAGACTCGACATCCAGACCTTCATTGCCTTTAAGCAACGTACTGTAGTAGTAATCGTAATAGTTGTTATCGCTGAACATTACGTTCTGCATGTATTGGTTTTCACGCAGGTAAGTACTCAACTCAAGGCGTGACGGCGTCACTATCGCTTTCCCCCAACCTGCCCAAATTCTTTGGTTGCTTGCAAGTTCATAACTCAAGCGAACTTGCGGTTGCGGATCGATATCATGAGTCAGGTTATTGTATTGCCAACGGTTGCCCAGCGTTAACTTGGTCTTGTCCATGACGGAAATATTCCAGTTCATGTACACGCCATAAGACTGGTTAAGAAAATCAGGATCTTCCGCTACACGTAAATAAGGCATAGTGACCTCATCACGCTTTGAAAAGGTGCCAAATTGCTCATCAATCAGGCGTACGTTGCCACCAAGGGTTAACTCGGTACCCCATAAATCAGAGAAGGTGTAATGTGAATCAAGGTCGGTTCTGAAAAACTGGGCATTAGCATGAGTACTGTCGTTAGAGCTGTAGGTAAACCAAACTTCGTTTTCCCAACTGTCGCCATTGGCGCGATCAAAAATATGATGGCCCCCAACGAAGTACTCTTGCATCGTCATTTCGGTTTCAAAAGAACGCATAGGCTCTGCACCTGGCATGATGAAATGCGGTTGGAAGTTACCCCAGTTGTAATCTTCACGGGAGCGAATCCCACCAGTCTGAACACTCAAAGTATGTTCATGCTTCTGATAATCCAAACGACCACCGAATCGCTCGGTATACACATTGAAATGCTGAAACGGCTGTACACGCGCTTCATCGCTGGTCCATGGCATGTGATCTACGAACTCGCCGTAAAGACTGTAGTTTGCGTATTCACCCGCAGAGCCCGCATGATGGAGCTGATATTCACTGTAATCGTAGTTTCCGAAACTGGCTGACACCTTCCCTTTTGCCGCACCCTCTGCCTCTTTTGTGATGACGTTAATAACACCGGTTACGGCATTGCCGCCCCATACTGTGCCAACTGGACCAAGGACAATTTCGATCTGAGCAATGTTATCCATACTGACGGGGATTAAATCCCAATCCACACCAGAAGACATCGGGTTAAACACACTACGACCATCAACCATGACCAACATTTTATTGTTCAGGGTTTCGTTGTTGCCACGCACGGTGACACCCCAATCGTAATTGGAGTATTTCGCGACATGCAGTCCGGGTGCCAAAGATAACGCATCAGCCACAGAACGCGCACCAGAGCGTTTAATCTCTTTTGCGGTAATGACATATACAGACGCGGGCGTATCTGCAAGGGATTGCGAGGTTCGAGTGGCCGAAACAACCTTGGTTTCAGCCAAGGAGCACAATGGCATTTCTAGTAAAGAATCTAGATCATAGTTAGCAGAGGCAGGAGCAATAGCTCCAAACGTGGATGCAATCACGAGGTTTAACGACAAACGCATAGGGGTATTTCTCAACGTTTGAACGCAAAAAATGGTATTTGGGGGAAGAGGTTCAAACGTTAAATTACAGTGTATCTATATGAGTACAGTGTACCATTTGCCCTAGTGTGGTTCATTTTAAACCAACGCCAATTACGCTGAGTTATTTTTGTCGAGACGATTAATTGATGTCCCAGATGGTCGGTGTTGGGGGTAGAAAGTAAAAAGCGCCGACAGGCGCTTAAATAGAAACGTTTTAATTCCAAACGGGCTCGCCGTACTCTTCACAGCGTTTTTTATCATAGTATTCAATACGCCCACCTTTACCGACAAACTGCGCCTGCACTACCATTCCTGCATCCACAAACTCTCGGAAATAGTCGCATGACACATAAAAACTGCTGTCCTGAATGACTATAGGTACCCATTCGTAACCGCCGCTACGAGGTAAGTAAGACTTGAATACAATGACCCCGTCATCCGAAACCTCAATCGCTTGGTCATATTCATTAAGTTTGTAGAAACGCTGCCCATCAAGTTCGGCTTTCGCATATTCAATAGTTTCTTGAGTTGCCGTAGAAGTCGGTGTTTGATTCGGCATTGTTTGACAGCCGACGACCGATGTTGCCGCCACCAACAGCAAAGTTAATTTCGTTGTTCTATTCATTATGTCCTAACCACTTTGGATTCATTAGCCACGTTCTCATCTTCTATTTGTTAGAGTTGTATCCGATTGAATAAAAGAAAAAGCGCCTTTCGGCGCTTATTATACATCTCTTATCCAAACGTCTTTGACGTCTTTTTCAAGAAGGTCAATCACACTTTGGTGAATGAAAACTAAGCCAAAATCTTCTTCTAGTTTAAATATTAATCGTTCTTCTAAGGGGATATTTTCTAATTTAGAGAAATCGAACTCTGTTGATTCAATGTCTAGCCAGTTTAACTTGCCGTATTGTTTTTCTTTATCCGTCAATTTATAAGTTTGATGTATGTAAGGCATACGATAATCTTCGTAAACTTTAATTTCATCATCAGATGGCTGGCTTGGAGAACAATCCACGCGAGCGTCTAACCACTCTACTCCGTGTACGACCAGTTTCTCTACTTTTGACGCAATATCACTGATGATAAATAGCTTTGGAGAAAAGGTCATTTCCAAAAGCAAATCTGGCTCTACTGGCACTATTGGCTTAGGGCTTTGTTGGAATGGGAAGTTAGTTAAGCTTTGCTTTGTTAAAATAATATAGTCTTCTTTCATTATTTTTTCCTAAAACTTAGGCGCACGCGTAGATGTATTCTTCTTCATTTTCCTAACTAGAGAAAACCTTGAATCATTACTAATCAAATCATAGATTTCTGGAGCAAAAAATACTGCAGTATCAGCTCCTTCAGCCCTATACACCACCCGTTTATGGAAAGGGACATTTAATATTTTTTCTGGACTTAGAAACAATCGGTGGACGATTAGGTTCCCACTGTTTGGTGATACTTCTATAACGCTTCGTTCAAAGTCGACAACATCTTGAATGTTGTTTAAAGCTAATATGTATCGCTCAGTGATTTCTCCGTCTTTAGTCAATAAGGATGCCGGATAAAACTCAACGCCATAAGGGTCAAAACTCATTACAAGTTCTGCAAGTTCTTTCGAAACACATATGTCGCCATTATCCGATATCGGGTGAACCATGGAGGAAGTTATGTTTTTGTCCTCCCATCTTATTGGATTCTCCGAGCTCGTTGGGTGAAAATTATTTGTACTATATAGAAACTCTCGGTCATCCACACTTTGGAATGCCGATGAACTTCTCATAAAGTCCTCAGAGATTACCGAAAACTCCATCTTATACCTCTTTATTGTTTGGTAATTATCTGGCTTTGCTCTCTTACACTCATCAGGCGATATTTTCCAGGGATATAGCTAAATGCATCTACCGTTTCTTGTTCAGGAACTCGCTTTTTGAGCTTAAAGAGTGATCTAAAGCGCTTTGTGTAATGTGTATGCCGGACGCCTTTTTTAATACAACGCACGCATCCTTTATCACCCTCTTCCATTAGTTTCCCTTTACTTATTAACAAAAGGTCAAAACTTGCTATATCACCGAGGATTTCAATAGAAACATCATCTATTGTATCAATATAGCTTTTAGGTAACGTGTCACAATTGATTGATTTGAGCCTTAAAGCCAATTTTTTAGCAACAACTTTATGGTATCCGAGTGCACCATTAAGTAATTGAACATCTTCTTTAACGGATTCTTCAGTAACTGGATTTGTTGCTAAGCTTTCCAGATCGGCCTCAACTTCTTCGCCAGTTCTATCCTCATAGTGTGCAATTAAGTCACTGTCAATATGCCCAGATTTGTGTAGCGGTACACTATACTGACAAGATATTTCATCTACTGTTGGTAAAATTACCAAGTTTTTCTGATGATTCACATCATATCCTTTCCTCACGATTTGTTGCTGTCTAGCTTCGGACAGCCGAGATAGCGTGTCACAAGATACAACGTGATGGGATGCAACAGATCTTAACTTGAAGTTTAATGGGTGGTGCTTTTTAGCTTTTGAGTCTCTCAAACTCCTGCTTCGCTCCCACTTGCCTTTACCTTCTCTTATTGGCATAGAGCTTACCTTTTAACTATATCTAGCTTTTAATGCGTCTTTACACTGACCGTTCTTCTTCCCTGCAATTCGGCGACAGATTTTGCATCTAACAGGCTTTTTATCTTTGTCCTCATTCGCCTTCGCAGAGTTCTTTCCTGACTGAGCAGACTCACCTGTATTGTGTTTTACTTTTGCTGGATAGGTTTTCTCGCCCTTACCTAAGATGCGAGCAAAAAGCTTATCAAACTCGCCCATCGCTTCTTTTAGTTTGTCGGGTACCATCTTATCGATGATTTTTACCTCATCCGCTAACTTCAAGAAATACGCACCAAGCTCATCTGCACCCATTCTGTTTGCGTATGACGCCAACTCAGTTGCCACTTCAATACAAGGTTTTAAAACATCACTCACAATCTGGCTGGTCTGCTTGGCGTAATCCACCCAATCTAATGTACGCAAGAATTTTTCTGGATCGCCTTTACCCATGCCTCTTAAAACGGCCAGCAAAGTATCCTTTGAAGTTCCTTTCCCGCCTTTTAGGGCAACTTTACACGTGCCCTTAACCGCGCTACCAAATGTAGGAAC
This sequence comes from Vibrio sp. K4, assembly GCF_051122595.1. Lineage (NCBI taxonomy): Bacteria > Pseudomonadati > Pseudomonadota > Gammaproteobacteria > Vibrionales > Vibrionaceae > Vibrio > Vibrio sp. K4. The sequence goes on along the minus strand of NZ_CP178578.1, from coordinate 1,524,797 downwards.
GCAACCGACAAGAGTAAGTGAAAGTGCTAACCAGTTTTCAGGCTTATCGCGCTCTTCTTCAGTCAACAAAGTCATAATGTTCGCAGATAAATCGCGCACGTCAGCGGCTTGGTCTACAACAGGAATCATCGTCAGCGCCGTATTGGCGATGATCTGCTCAACCGAAGCGTCATCGTTGAAATCACCAAGAATCACGCCCCAAATCCAACTGGCGGCACCAGACATTCGCGTCCAAGCATTTTCCCAGAAACCAACTTCGCCTTTCTTTGTTTCTTCAATGATCAGTTGAGCGTTAGCACTAGGATTAAAGTTCGGATTGGTCTTAGTTGGAACATTCGGCATAAAGTCGCGACTGTCCTCACCGTACTCTATGGCAAACTCACCCGGAGCAACGCCACCGACCGAAGCCTTACCGTTGTTGTCTAATGTTCCTTCAAATATGGCGCCAGATTGATCGGTTAGAGTGTAAGTTGCGCCTTGAACGGGTTCACCGTCTGAGTAAGAGAGGTACAAGTCAACCGTATACGTCCCTTCCTGATCTTCCGTAACAGAAACCGATGGGTTTTGTGCGCCGCCCAAACACATAGTGTTGGCTTTGTTCATAGTCATTTGATCAGACAGGCGACATACGCCCTTGCCTTCAAACTTAACCGTTGGTGAGGCTGAAATGAATTTTGCTTCGGCTTCTATCGTGCCGGATGCGACGCCTTTTTTATCGCCGCCCGCGTCACCGGTACTTTTTGAGAATGTACTGCCTTTAATTGCGACACTGTTGCCACCATCCATAGAGATAGTCGTAGTGCCACCAGCAAGGTCTGCTGATTTAGCATTGTTGCCATAAGGGATAGGAACGATCGGCTTGCCGACCTTCGTTAAACAAACATCCGGGAGCGTTGCATTCGCTTCACCACCTGAGCCTTTATGAACTATCGAAAGTCCATTTGCACCAACTGTTACGCCCATAACCAATCCATTTGAATTTTGTTGATTGAATAATAAAAGAGATCGCATATTGCAATCTCTCTAAATGACTAGTGAATTTCACTAAACCGCTAGTGACATTCACGATAAAGCTTAAAACTGGCAGAAGATCTCATTTCGAGATCTTCTGTTTATCGATACACTTCAAGCAATTGCTGGAACTTTAAATCTATAACGATGTAGGTCGCGGCATACATGATCGCGAAGGTTATCGCACTGATGCCTAAAATCAGTTTGGGTGAAATCACCCTTTTTAACGGTTTCTTGAGGTATTTAGCCTTAAGGTTAACGAGAGAGACTTTCTCTTGCTCTGCCAAACGCTCATCACGTACTAAGCGATAAATGGTATTGCCGATTTCTGCGAGCTTTTCGTTACCGCGTTCTTCACGGCCGTATTTGCCCTGAAAGCCAAGTTGAAGCAGTAAATACAGAAACTCGATAACGTGACGATACTTGCGTGGGTCGGCTTTTAAGCGCTCGAGAATAACGAAGAACTTATCACCGCCAGATGTTTCGTTGTGGAACTCTGACAACAAACTGTTCTGGCTCCAATGGCTGTTCGCGCCCCACTCTTGTCGGCAAACCGATTCATCAATCGCAGCACACAAACAGTATCGGATGACCAAAATGGATGCGCGATCCAATTCCATTTCATTGAGCTTACGTTCACCTTTTCTTATCTCGCGAGCCACTTGTTCACGAAACGGCATTGGGTCATCGAGCCAAGGAATTGAGGACATACAAGACAAACTGGCGATCAACCAAGAGAACTGATCGACCAAAGGGTTGATGCCCATGTTTTCAATGTTTAAGTCTTGTACCGCGATGTTACGAGATAAGTCAGGCGCTGGCATCACCTCCATCGGTTTGCCAGGCTCTGGTTGGAATAAGACTACGGTGACGTCGGTTTCTGCATAACTCATAGACGAACAGCCCATAGTTGCAACGACAAGTTAGCAAAGTCGCCGGCTACGTGAACCGCTATCGCAGCAGTGTTTTTCAGTGCCGCCCACTCTTCGCCTGTCTTATCCAGTTCGAAATAGGTGTAACCCGCATGGTAAGGCAATGCTCGAGGTACAACTGGCATTGGTTTGATCTCGATACCCGGCAGTTGAAGGTTAATCAAGTCACGAATGTTATCGATAGAACCGATCTTCGTTTGGCTAACAAACTGTGTGTGAAGAACATCCAAAGTGACATCGGCTTTAACCGCGAGGATAAACGTCGTGGTGTCAATGATCTTGCTGTCTGGAATCGCTGCCGTTCTAATGCCATAGTTTTGGTCTCTCAGCGTGAGTGGCATTGCACGCTGCTCAGACATCACACTTAATGTCATCTTCGCACTATCAAGTGTTCGCGATAGACAGCTGGTCAAATCGCCGTGGTTGTACTTGGTAAACTCAACTGGTCGACGAGATGCCGAACACAAAGTTGAAAGCTCTCCTTCTGCTTGAAGAAGAATGCGGTAAAACGATTCAGGATGAACCCCTTCTGCACTCGCAAAATGCCAGAATAATGGCTCGTATCGGTTTAAAGCTTGGAGCAGCATGAAATCAGAAACTGAAGATACACCTTGTTGGTCAACGACACCTAAGCGCTGAACGATAGACTCTGCGCGGTGTTTCAGCATAGAGGCAAACTCGGTTGCGAACTTGTTCAATACGGTTGAAGCATGGATATCAATACAAGTCGGAATAAAGCTCTCATCTAAGATGACACTGCCGTCTGGCTTCACTTCTGAGATCTTTAGAATTGGAATCGATGTGTAAGCACTCTTGTCTTCGTGGTCGTACATCAAACAAAAGTTAAGCTTACCGACTACGATGTTTGCCATGTCTTCCGAATCATAGCAAGCGTCGACCGCTTCTTGCGATTCCATCGTGTAACGTGCGCCGTCTTTCTTGGTGCCGAATAGCTCTGAACGTTCAGAAGGTAACGGACAGCAAAGGTAAACCACTTTATCTGCAATCGAAGGATCTACGTCTTTTACTTCTGGCAGTTCAGCGAGCAGTGGCAGATCAAAAGGGGTTCGGTCTTGAAGAATACCTTCAGCGCGAGTAATACCAATTTTACCCAACGCCAGCAGTTGCGAGTTAATCTCTAAACGTTTAATTCCCCAATGTAGAGGCGATGCATTAGAGCTCAACATGCTCGACAGTTTACTTTGTGAACGATCGAGTTGCTGAAAGTGCTGCGGCTTCATGAACATTCCATCTTGCCAAACAACTGGATTGTATAAAGACATGCTTTTATTCCTTAAAAGTAAACTTGTTCAATGCCGCGAGTGTTGTCAGAAATTAACTCACTGCCTTCTAACTTGAGTTTGATGTAGTACTCACTCTTCTCTTCAATCACTTCGACTTTACGCCAAGAAGAGCCGTCAATATCGCGAAACGCTACCGAGAACCCGACGGCACGAGTAGCAGGGTCAAGCTCCAAGAATTCATGGATTTTTTCACCCGGCTGCATTTGGTATTCGTAACGTTTGATGTATTCATCGCCCAGTGACGCTTTATCATTCTCAAACAAGGCAAAGAAATCTAAGCTTCGAAACAATACTGGTGATGTCAGTTCATGCACGCGCAAAATCACCGGAGAGGATTGCCCGCCTTCACGAACGTTAAGAACCGAAGAAGCCTCAATCACCAACTCGATTGAGGACGTTTCAGGTGTAATACCTGTTGATTCTTTAAATTGGTCCCACATGGAACAGCCGGATAGCAAAGCACATCCGAGCAACATCGCAATACTACGCATGGCTTCCCTTAATCGCTTTGGTGTAGTTTTTCTTGATCAAACCTTTCAACGATGTCTCATTCATTTGGCGACGGTTATTAGCATAGAACTCCAGATATTCACCCCACAATTTTGATTTGGTAGTGAACATAGATTTACTTGCGACGTCGTTTGCAAACGTGACAGGGTCATTCGTTTCAGATTGCTCGATCAGCAACTCATTGAGTGCTTTATTAAAAATAATTTGGTGGTCGTTGATTTCATCTAACATCTGTTCGACCAACTCATTAGGAGACAGTAGATTCTGGCTGTTTAGAGTCAGCATCAATTCAGCTAGGTTGGAATCCGCTTCGCTTAAGCCCTGCTCACCTTTAAGTGACTCCACTTCATGAAGGTCTTTTTGCAAGTTGTCGATACACAAACGAAGACAGGTTCCCATTTGTTTAAACAGAAGTGCTTCATTGCTGATCAATTCTGGATTATTGATCCCTAAACCTTCGTAGAACGCTTTGCTAATGTCGGAAGAAAGTGTGCCTTCCTCAGTAGCGATAGATTCATTGCTGACGAAACCCACTTTGGTTTCCGTAACTTTTGATTCTTGCTGAGCAGATTGCGTCGAAGGAATAAAGGCTTGTGTTACCTCCTCCCATTTCTGACCAACAGGTTCTGTTCTTTGCACCGATTGTTGGACTGGTGGTGGAGTTGGTTGTTCAAATTGTTGCGGGCGAGATTGGTGTACTTCAGGTTGTACTTTCTCAGGTTGAGAGACAAACGCTTCAGAGTTATCTACACCATCTGAATTAACAAAATCTTCAGGGATAAAACTGTTTTCTCGACGAGGCTGTGTTTCTGGTTCAACAGATGCATTACTCGTGGCGGTTCCAGCCAACCAATCTTCTGGAATTAGGTTCGGAATATCGAATTCAGAGTGGATGCTGAAGCTATCATCCACAACTTGTCTTGTGTTTTCGATTGGCTTAGTTTGCACGGCCTCAGGCTTTTCGACATCACGGATAAGATGGTCATCTTCACGCTGCATCGAAAACTTAAGATGTGCAATAGGATCATCGCTGTCCACATCGTCCTGTTTCGTTTCCATGAACAGGTCTTCTAACGCGCCGACTTTTTCGTCTTCCTCAACGACAGCCTCACCCAAATTAACTAGCGGATCATTTGAGACACGTTCTGGAGCAATATCGGCAGCAATATCTTGAGCCGCAGAAACGTGCTCTAAAGAAACACCAATTTCGTACTGGCCAAGGGACACTACGTCACCATCAACAATCGAAACTGGTTGGTTTTTAAGGATCTTATTGCCGTTTACCATAGTGCCATTGGTTGACACATCACTGATGTAATATGTGTCACCATAAACACTAATAAGGCAGTGGGTTCCAGAGATAAAACGATTATGGTCAGTTAAAGGCAGTGTACAACTTGGCGCACGCCCTACTGAGCCACCACCTTCGGGCATTTCAATATGCTTAGCGCCCGTGTATTCCTCCGGGCACTTTGAAATGAATAGGACTAGCTGATGTGTTTGCATTGCTAAACCTTAAAATAGTAGGGAAACGGACAGCTCTACTCCACCAATTCCATCATTGACTACTGGAAGAATGTAGGAAGCTTGAGGAATGATCTGGATATGGGCATCTGGGTTGCTACCAAGTTTTATTGCGGTACCAAGAGTAACAACCGCACCAAGTTCAAACTGGTCAATGTCTTCAATGCTTTCGTAACGGTAACCGTCTTGGTCTACTTTCCAACGGTTTGAATACTGTGAATAGCCGAACGAAAGTCCAGCACCGACGTAAGGGGTAAAGATGCTCCAAGAGCTCAAGGCATATTGTGGAACAACACGAAGCTCGTAGTTTGTGACTTCTTGATAAACACCGTTTGAAGGTGCGTCGACATCTTCAGCAAGGTAATTAAGACCCAACCACCAACGCCAACGATTGTTGTTTTCATCGATAGGACGTGTATGAACTAGACCGTATCGCAACGTGTCTACATCACCGCTAGAACCTTCATCATAGTCAATACTTTCGATTGTCAGCATGTTGACTGAGCCGCCATATCGCTCCCCCTTCGCTAAAGCAAAAGTAGAAAATAGACACATGGCTGAGATTAGCCCAACTTGACTTGGTTTTAGCATTTCGTCCCTCTTTGAAAGCCTTGTAATTATATTCAGGGGCGAAAGATATCAAGTCTCTTTGCTTTTTCAATATGGTAAAAAATAGCCCCATTAAATAAGGCAAATCACCTATAAATAAACGCAATATCACTAGCGATATATTCATAAAAACGGTGAGGGTTATTGTGTAAATATAATGAATCTAGCTTAAGTAACTAAATTAGCCAGTTCTTAATTAGAAACACAACCATCACTTAAACAAACAAATGTTAAAGACTTTGATAAGTTTTCACTATTAAAGTATCCTCTAATCAAGGTTGTCTTAATTTTAATAATCTGACATTACTTCAAGTTTTGAACTTTTGTCATAACCACGCTTAATATTAAAAATCTATTAATCTTACTTTTTGTCTCAATTCCTGGAATACACATCACCTAAACTAATGCCAAACAAATCAACATAATCAACAATTTTTGTGAACGAATGTCACACTAAGTTAAATTATATTGATTTAGATATTATTTATTATTCAATTTCTTTCTTTTGCCTATAAAATCCCTCAAAAAAAAGATGATAGCAGTGCATTTATAATCATTTGCCAACTGCTACTTTCCATATAATCAGTTGGAATTGGAAAATATGTTTTTCAGCGACTTCACTAGAAGGCCGATCGATGAAAGTAATCCAAGCGGCTCAAACCCTAATGGCTTAGACGATTTTGACGAAATAAAACGTCAAATAAATAACCTTAACAAAGTAACAGGCAGAGTTTCTTGGAAGACAGTTCAAACGCTGTCCAAAAAGATTCTAAGCACTCAAGGCAAAGACTTTCGTTGCAGCTGCTATTTTACGGTTGCAGCGACCTATAATGACGGTTTAAAAGGCCTAGTTGAAGGTTTGAACTCGTTGCTCGATTTATGCGTGGTGTACTGGTACACCGCTTACCCAGAGCATGCAAAAGCGAATGCCCGTATCAGCGCTATCGAATGGATGGTTGAATACACTGAGAAACGGATTAAAAAGCAACGTGCATTGCCAGAGGAGCTTCCTCTTATCGAAGCAGCACATCAACTGTGCTTACGCATCGAGGAAGAGTTGCGCCTTCACTACGGCATTAAAGCCCCATCTTTTGGTCGTATCCGTCGTATCTTGAATCAGTGGATTGAAGAGATTAAGGAGGCAAAAGCCAAAGAAGTCATGGCGTTAGAGGCGAAGCAACCAAAACCAGAAGTTCAAGCGCCATCAACAGGGATTAAAGTTGAAATCGCCCCTCCACCGAAAGTCGACGCCAAACAACCACCAGCAACGCCGCAGCCCGAGTCACAGAAATCGAGCCGATGGGTACTCTTCTCTGTGGTTGGTTTGTTAACAGCAGCATTGGCTTCTCATTTTATTTACAAGCAGCATCAATACGAAACACTGAAAGATGATATCGAACACGCTTCACTGAGAGAACTGACTGAGATCGTCGGCTCGTTTAGCGTTGAAAACAAAGATCACCGACTTTCTTTACGCTCAGCGACTGTAGAACGCCTTGATACATTGATGACCGACTGGACACTCGATCCAGTGAAGGTCAGTAAAGTAAACACCATTGATGAACTGACTAATGAGCTGACAGAAATCTACCCAGACTCGTCATCTGCTCAGCAACTTCGAGAGAATTTTTTAGACCAACGTTCTCGTTTCGAAAATGAATTCGATGTCATATACAAACGGTTTGCCTATGCTAGGACGGTATTTGCCAATGTCGCTAAACAGAATTCAGATAAAGACTCGAAGAAAGCGTATGAATACAGTAATTCACTATTTCCACTTCTAGGTCGAATTGAGTACGCAGAAAAGAACACGCAGCAAAAGGAAATTGAGCGCTCCCTCCTTTTACTGAACACCTACCTATATAAAATTAATCAGCTAAAAACTGCGTCAAACGACAATAAATAACAATACAAGTAAAAGAAGTTATAGGCTTATGTTCAAACAAAAAATACTGAGAAACCCGATCGTGGTTTCTACCATAGTGGCTCTGGTTTTAGCCGCGATATTTGCAGCAGTATATTTATTCTTACTCGAAGATGCAGATAAGCTTTATCTATGGGTTGGTCTCGGAGTCATTGCCACCTTTTATCTTATATTCCAGTTTTCACTATGGCTTAAGAAAAAGAACAACTCAAAAGCTCAGCGTCTAGAAACAGAAGAAGAAGCCCTTTCGATGGTTATTCGCCCTCTTCTGTCTAATTCAGGCAAGAAGCCAATCTATCTTATGATTGGTAATAAAGCGTCTGGGCGACGTCAATTCTTGTTTAATTCAAGCGCAATTAAACCAATGGATCGTTCTCGCACTGCAAAAAACGATTTCTTTGAATGGTATGAATCGGATAGCGCGGTTTACGTCAAGCCAGATCAACGTCTCGTGTTCCAAGAGGTGTCAAGCAGCGATGCGTCATTGTGGAATACCTTTGTCGATGAAGTGATTCGTCACCGTCCGAGAAAGCCATTTTCAGGTTGCCTGTTCTTTACCGACTTTGAGTTCATGATTGTTTCTGAGCCTGAGCAAAAAGATTACACCATCACGGCCTTATTACAGCGTTTGAGCTCCATCAGTGAAAAAACCTCTTCAGCATTGCCTGTTTACCTGATGATGTCGAAACTCGACAAGTTGGATGGCTTTAAGGAATACGTGCATTTTAGCTCGCTTAAAACGCGTGTAGAGTTCTTGTCTATCCCTTTGAAAGAAGCGAAAGGTGTCATCACAGAGTATTACCGCGATGGTTACCGCAATCTAGTCAAAGTACTTGAAAGCAACGCTTTAGACGCATCAGCAAACTCAACCGATATCGACGAGAAACAAGCAATCCTTGCTTTCCCTAAACAATTTGAGCTTTGCCAAGCGGAAATCAGTTATGTACTTGAACGCCTTTGTGACGCGAACAGCGGCGTTTATTCTCTTGATATCCGAGAGATCTTCTTCTGCTCTAGCTTGCAAGGTGGTCGTAAGTACAACCTGTTAGCAAAAAGCTGCAGCAATTACTTTAATTTGCCGATCATTGCGTCAGAGCATACACAACTGACAGAAACGCCCTACTTCTCTCGTTTCCTGATTGATTCTCAGATTTTGCCAGAGAGCGATTTTGCCGGTGAGAACAAAACGTACCTGCGTTTGATCCAACGTCAAAGCCATTTGGCTATGTTGGCGTCCGTTATCTTATTGGCAGGCGGTACCTATTTCTTCGTTACGACACTAGACAGCAACTTGCGTGTGATTAACCAATTGCTTGGCATTGATGACAAAGGTCAGGTAGAGCAAGAAGCAAGCTTTAACCAGCTATTGGTTAACGCAACACGCGCAATTCAACCGTCATACAGCGCATGGCTAGAAGGCTCTCGTGCCCTAGACGAAGAAGTCTTGCCACTGAACATCAGTCGCCTAGACCAAAGCACGAGACTGGCTTACGAAGCTTTGCTTAAAGAAGTCGCACAACAGCTCATGCCCGTCGTCGAGAGAGGTTACCGTCTCGAGTTGACTCACAATCAACATGATATTGCCGCGACGTTGCCATTGCTAAAAGGCTACTTGATGCTGAATGACCCATCAAAACGTGACATTCAGTTCCTACGTCGCCAAACACTTCAGACTCTCAACGATTTGAGCGATAAGCCAGATGTTGTTAGCCAAGCAATGCGTTACTTAGATGCCTATTTCCGTACTCAATTTGCACCGGTTGATATCAACATGGATATTGTGCGCGCGACTCGTCGCTCATTACTAGCTAACTCCAACGTAGATCTCGTTTACGCAGGTATTTTGAACCAGGCAGATGCCATTGACCTTGGTACGCTCGACCTTCAACGTGCCGTTGGTTTTGAGTTCAACAACGTGTTTAACGAACCGCTAGACGACAATCGACTTGTGATTGATAAAGTTTACACCTCAACAGGTTTTAGTACCTTCTATCGCCCTCGTGTTGATTTGATGTCACAGCAAGTGATCAGCGATAACTGGGTTTTAGGTTTATCAAACCACGTGATTCCAACCAAGCAAGAGCAGGAAGCGTTTAAGACTCAGGTTCGTAAGAAGTACACCGATGACTACATCAACTACTGGCGCAACGCACTGAGTGAGCTAAAAGTTCAGAACTACAGTAATGTGGGTGACTTGACGAACGCTATCGACCTTATTTCAGGTCCATCTTCGCCAATGACGACCGTGCTGAAGCAAGTTTACGCGAACACTCAGTTCTCTCCTGTTGGCGAGAAGAACGCGTTAATCGCTAAAGTGAACCCGAAACTCGCGGAAGCGGCAGACTCGGCATCAGAAGCAGTAGAAGAAGCCGTACAGCCAGATTACTTACTGATGAAGCGCGTTGAACAAGCGTTCCACTTGTTGAACCAACTTCAAGTTAGTGAAACACCGAACTCCCCTACTCCATGGGATGAAACCATTACAGCCTTGAGCCGTGTTCGTACTTACATGAAAGACATCGCGGATGCGCCCGATCCACAAATGGCCGCGTTGGCTGCTGCTCAACACCGCATGAACAGCACAGAAGCGGATCCGCTTATCAAACTTAAGCAGATTGCTCAAAAGTCACCAGAGCCGGTACGCAGCTGGTTGCTTGATGTGGTTCAGCAAAGCTGGTCAGTAATGATTGCGGAATCAGCAAAAGGCATTCAAACCCAATGGTACAGCGAGATTTACACCAAGTTTAAAGAGCTAGGACTTGGTAAATACCCATTTGATCTAAACGCGACAGAAGAAATCTCGATTGAAGACTTCGAATTGTTGTTTGCATCAGGTGGTTTGTTAGACACGTTTATTCAGAAGAACTTCGCACCGTTCTACGATACAAACTTGTGGACACCAAAACAGGTGGATGGCGAAACAATGCCACTTTCACCTGCTCTATTGGTGCAATTGCGCAATTACAACGTTATCCGCGATACGTTGATCAATAAGAGCACAAATCGAGTTTACATCCCGTTCAGTGCGAAAGTATTAGACCTTGATTCCAGTGCTATCAGAGCCAGTCTGAAAATTTCAGATACTGATATCAACTACTATCACGGTCCGAGCCGAATTCGTGAGATGGAGTGGCCGCCGCAGAACGGTGACTTCAACATTAGTATCACGATCCAAGATGTGACAGACGAGGGCAAGCAGCACGTTCTTAATAAGAGTGGTCAGTGGGCGATATACAGATTGCTAGGTGATTCGACCCTGACAAACACTCATAACGGTAGCTTCGTCAGTGACATAAAAGTGTCTGGGAGAGACTTGAGCCTTCGTATCACTCCTTTGACACAGAAAAACCCATTCACTCTAGCCGAGCTGTATAACTTTACACTCCCAGAGTCGATTTAATAACTATATAAAAACCAGAATAGGCAGAACACATGATTTCAAACATGACTTTACAAGGCTTAGACAAGTTAGACCGCAAAATCCTTTCCAGTCTGTTATCAAACGGACGAGAGTCAATTGCGAATCTATCTAGAAACATCGGTTTGTCTCGTACTGCTGTCGCAGAAAGAATCAATAGGTTGGAAAAGACTGGGATCATCAAGGGCTACACTGCCCAGATCCGAGTTGAAAATGAGGGTCGCAAAGCAGCCAGCTATCTGCTGATCTCTTGTGAAAAGGGCAAGAAAAACGAAGTAACGAGTGCCCTTAAAGAGATTCCAGAGGTACGACTGACGAGCGTTGTGGGAGGTAGCTTCGACATTATTGCTCTTATCGAAGCTCCTGACCTTCAGTCTATTCACCACCTATGTAATGAAATTGAATCTTTCAGCGGAATTCAAAAACTCGATACGACGGTTGTACTCCACCAACCAATCAGTCGATAAGTTATTTGGTTCCCGCCGAACGTTCTTTTCAGACTAAAAAGCCGCGAATACATCGCGGCTTTTTTTGTGTTCTTTGTACCTAACGTTTCTTATACATCCGTTTCTTATTCATCCATTTCGGAATCATCGCAAAGCATTAGATACTACCAATCACACGTATTTTAGCGTCTGCTTCGCTAGGGCTACCTAGCCAAAACGTTTGACCTAAATGGTTCCCTTCCCCATTACCCAGTTGGTTATCTGGAATAGAATCAAGGTTAACCGTCAGCTTTAGGTCCCAAGACATCGGGTCACGCAGAATAAAACGCATCAACCCCACTAGCGTCTTGTGCAATTCACCATCGTAGGAGAACTGTTTAAACGTTTCAAAATCAATGTTGTCGATACACAAGTTAAACTTGCCGTTCAAATCCGCAATGCTTTGGCCCAAGTGCAGACTTTGCCCCAACACACAGTTAGCGCGATTGAGTTTGTTACGCTGACTTTCAGCGATTTCTACGCGTCTATAAACCCACTCTTCGATTCGAACATTCGGCAGTGAAAAGTAATGCGAAACAATACCGGATATCAGCTTAGGCGAACGTGTACGCGTCGATAGCTGGTTAACATAAGACAGAATCTTCGCTCGATCCAACTCCGCGACATCACAATCTTGCATCACGCCAGACAGACCAGCCAAATGCAGTATTCTTCCCGAGAACGCGTCGCTCGCGCCACTTTGGTATTGCACGTGATAGCGATACTTCTTCCATACTCGATACAACAAACTGGTATAGCGGTTATGGAAAAAGTCGAAGAAGTCTTTTACTGGGTTATCATCAGGGTCGCGACCTGCAAGCTTCTCAGTATAAGAGGCTGGCAGTGGTGAACTTGAGCCATGTAAGCCCAGGAAGTTAGTCTCAACACGAGAATATTGCTGCCCATTTCTCTCCATATGAGTGATAAAGTCCATATCACTCTTCGGAAAGCACAGATTTGGCGACACACTGAACTCAATGCGTTCCTGATGGAAGTATTTATTCTCACCGACCGCGACAAAATTGGAATTTGGCTCTAGTTGGTAGTGTTTCTCCAGCAGAAGCACCGCTTGGTAGAAGCTAAACTCATTCGACTTATCAGAAAGTGTATTAATCATAGAATCGTCTGCTGTCCGATCAGGCTTGCCCAGTTGTACACTTCGCCAGTGGCTTCATCAAACACTTCCAGTTCAGTAAAAGAGTTCACACTCGAATACAGACGGATGAATTCGTTCAGTACCGTTGCCATAAGGAACATATCGCCTTCATTCACGAAGAACTTAGAGTTAGTCACCAACTTGAATTGGTTACCACGTACAGAAACGCCACGAAAGACGCGGTCAATGGGCTTCATCTCTGACGAAATAATGCCATCAAGTCGATGAATCGACGCGCGGTGGGCTTGTCTATCGACACGAGAATGGAAGTCGTAAGTCGAGAGCAACACTTTCAACACATCGATATTCGCTAAAGACAAATAGTTGAGCGACATGTTGGCAATCAACTGCCATTGAAGCTCACCGTTCACTTGTGGGCTTACCGATTGTGTTGGCTTAGTGATGTTTTTAAACATCGCATACGTTGGCGACTTGTGGGTTGCGTAAGTGATGTCACCCACCGAAAGACGTTCTGCCAAATCCGCGTTGCTGCATTGCAGTTTCATCAATACCGTTTCAGTCCCAAGATCCGCAATGTCGCCATTGTGAGTATGGAATGAGATATAGCGCTCTAACCCTCTTCCGCTTACTCGCTCACCTACTTTGGATTTGTAGAACTCTCGTTTATCACGCTGGTTGATTTGGTGTTCAAACGACTCAAATTCGATTAACGGTTTACGACGACGTTCATCCTTGCTCCAACTCTCCACTTGCTCAATCCCATACACTTCATAGTGTTCTTGAGTATTGCTTTGAGGGCGTACTTTGTATTCATTACGGCGATGCTCTAGGCGAATTGGATCACCGTCTTTCTCGAACAAGTTAACGGCTGGCGTGCAGTGCAATCTTAAGTGCTTATCTTTCAAAACCACTTCAGAAGGTAAAGCACGCTTAAAGTGGAATTTGATTTTGACCGTGCTGCGTTGCGGAATTCCTTTTAACCAGTCTAGACCTTTGATGTCGAAGAACATGAACTTATCTGGCAAAGAGAAGAATTCTTGTAGCAAGCGGTAACCTGCGAAGGAGTTTTTGCTGTAAGGCAGCAACGCTTCGTCTTCTTCATGCCCTACTGGTTTAACGTATTCTGGCCCTAGGCGGTGTTTGTAGCCACCACCTACGTCCAACTCGACGTAATCTAGGTAGCGGAACAACCATAAGAAGACGGTGCGAGTAATATGAATCTCGCCATGCAAGTGTAAGCGCAGCGTATCTAAGCCGATACGAGATAGCTCAAGACCATGTTCCGTTGATAACGTCACATCAATCGCTGAACTGGTGCGGCTGTTGGTTTGTTCGATATTAGTGATCGTGATTGGGTACAGATTCACATCGTAGCAAGTGCGGAACAAACACTGTGTGCCTTCAACTTGTTCACTGGCCATCTCCGCGCCACGTTTCACCACGGTTTTCTCAGTAACACTTCCCGTATGTGGTTTCAGCTCACTGATGCACAAAGACGGAATTGAACGCATGTAATGCGGCCACAGCAAAGTCATCAGAGATTGCGTCAGCTCTGGCAATTCATCGTCAATCTTTTCACGGATACGTCCGGTCAGAAAAGCAAAACCTTCAAGCAGTCGCTCGACGTCTGGATCGAAGGTTCCTTCAGAGAGAAAGTGAGTTAACTTCGGGTGATATTTGGCAAACTCACTACCCGACTCGCGCAAATACGTGAGTTCATCTTGAAAGTATTTACTGTTACTCAAGTGGCACCTACTAAACGTTAAATTGGCCGTCGGTTCCCATGTAGACATCGATCGACATTGGGACTTTACCGCCGTTATGGGAAACTTCGCCGCGAATACCAAAGCCGAGTTGTAATGGGTTATGGTGGTCTTCACGGTAATGAACCTCGACATTAAGCAGTCGCGGTTCAAAGCGTTCTATGGTTGATGTGATGTTTTTTTGAATGTGGCGAACGAGGTTTGTGTTATTGGATAGCACATCGTTGAAATCAGGCAGGCCGTACTCATCATCAATCATGGCGTTGCCAGAATGTGTGTTCAATAAGTCGGCAAGGTGCGAATGAATAGACTCAATTAAGTGTTTGTGAGACACCACTTTCTCGTAGCAGTTTTTTGGCTCACCCAATTCAATCCGTTCTAGAAGACGGTAACCTTTTTCCATGTTCGGTCCTACGAAAAAAGCAGCCAGTCTTCACTGGCTGCTTGATGGTTTCAGTAATGGGCTATTGGTCTAGTTTACCAACTAGAGACAAGTCGAAGCTTGCGCCCATGTACTTGAAGTGAGGACGTACAGACATCGATACTTTGTACCAACCTGGATCGCCTTCTACGTCTGATACCTCTACCTTCGCAGCGCGAAGTGGACGGCGACCACGAACTTCCGCTGGCGGGTTCTCCTGGTCAGATACGTATTGACGGATCCACTTGTTCAGTTCGATTTCTAGGTCAGAACGCTCTTTCCAAGAACCGATTTGCTCACGCTGTAGCACTTTGATGTAGTGTGCCAGACGGTTGATGATGAACATGTAAGGAAGCTGAGTACCTAGCTTGTAGTTCATCTCTGCTTGTTTGCCTTCAGGCGTGTTCGCAAACACTTTTGGTTTTTGAACAGAGTTTGCAGAGAAGAACGCCGCGTTGTCAGAACCTTTACGCATAGTTAGAGCAATGAAGCCCTCTTCTGCTAGTTCGTACTCACGACGGTCAGAAACAAGGATCTCAGTTGGGATCTTAGTTTCGATTTGACCCATTGCTTCAAAGTTGTAAACCGGTAGGTCTTGAACCGCACCACCACTTTGAGGACCAATGATATTCGGACACCAACGGTATTTAGCGAATGACTCACTGATCTTAGACGCCATCGCGTACGCTGAGTTGCCCCATAGGTAGTTGTCGTGGCTGTCTGTTACTTTCTCATCGTAGTCAAACGCCTTAATTGGGTTATCTTCTACAGAGTAAGGTGTACGCAGCATGAAGCGAGACGTACATAGACCTAAGTAACGCGCATCTTCGTGCTCACGCAGACCACGCCATTTCGCGTACTGTGGACCTTCGAATACAGACTTAAGGTCTTTTAGGTTTGGTAGCTCTTCGTAGCTATCTAGGCCAAAGAATTTAGCCGATGCAGACGTGATGAACGGCGCGTGAGACATTGCGCCCACGTTCGCCATGTATTCCATCAATTTGATATCAGGCGTTGATGCTGACATGTCAAAATCACAGATTACTGCACCAACAGGTTTACCACCGAATTGGCCGTATTCACGTGTGTAGATCTGCTTGTAAAGACCAGACTTCACCACTTCTGGTGCGTCTTCGAAGTCATCAAGAACTTCATCTTTCTTCGCTGAGATCAATTCAATTTGAATGTTCTCACGGAAGTCAGTGTGGTCAACAAGGTACTTAAGACCACGCCACGTTGATTCAACCGCTTGAACTTCTTCGCTGTGAAGAATCGCATCAACCTGGTTCGACAGTTTTTGGTCGATTTCAGAGATCATCAGATCAACCAAAGATTGGTCTACTTTCTCTGTGTTCGAGCTGCTTAGTAGCTCACTGATGAATGCTTCTACGCCGCGTTTTGCAACGTCAAAACCTTCATCACTTGGCTTTAAACGAGTTTCATTAAGAATGCTATCCAGAAGTGAGCCTGATTCAACTAAGGCTGCTTCTTGTTCTGGCGCTTGTGCTTCTGCAGACATGATATCCCTTACTCTTCTTTCGCTTCTTGGTCGGCGCCAATGCTTAGTTCATCCAACAGTTTCTTTCTCGCTTCTTCGTCTTGAAGAACCGATGCGATCTTCTTACGGAACGCAGGAACGTTTCCTAGAGGACCTTTCAGTGCAACCAAGGCTTCGCGAAGTTCAAGCAAGCTGTTTAGCTCAGGTACGCTTTTCGCGATTGCTTCAGGAGAGAAGTCCTTCATGTTTTGGAACGTTAGATCAACGCCGATTTGACCACCTTCTTCTTCAGAAAGACGGTTTTCAACATTCACTTTAACGTTTGGAGACATGCCTTCTAGCACTTCGTTAAAGTTGTCTTTATCGATATTGATTGGAGTACGTTCTTCGATTGGCGTCTCATCTGCACGTGCAGTAAAGTCGCCAACTACCATCATGCTCAGCGGCAGCTCTACGTCGTCTTGCGTATCACCAGTTGCTGGAACATAACGGATATTAATTCGCTCTTTAGGAGCCACCGAGCCGTCACGTGACATAATTAGTTCCTTATTTAACTCTTTAATTAGTCATAAATTGCTTTCCACTCTTCATACTTCTCAGGCAAAAGATCCTTACTTCTGAATAACTGATGGAGTGTCTTTCGAATCAGGTCTTCTAACTGTGACGATAAGTGGGGTTCCCAGCTCGCGAGATTAAACGCTTTTTGTACTTCCCAACCCTTCTCAAGATAAGGCAGACACAGCGGGTATAATCCAACAGACTGGTAAGCTGCTATCAATTGTAAATACAGCATAAACTGTCCACGTCCCGAGCTATCCAGCTCGAGTTTGCGGGCAAGTTCTGCGGCATATTCCCCTAGGTTTTCTAGAGTGATATCCTCCATCGGCAGCGAATCTTCTTGCGAAATCACAACCGTTTGAACAACGGATTGAGACGTCGAAGAAGTTGCATCCTGAGTCGATAACCAGCTCAAGGTCGCTTCATCTGCAAATGGTAAAGAATTCTTAAATGAGAGGTGCTCGATGCCCTCTAGCGAATCAACAAAACGCTGCACTTCTTGTTTCACAGCCAGCGCTGCATCGTCGAAGCCCAAGTTATTGAGCATCGAATACACGAAGTAATGACCTGTTAGCCAAAACGGCGCATCCGTTAGTGTGCGCTCCAAACGTTTAATGGTGTCGATGTCGCTTTCTTGATTGGCTTTGTCTCTGTATTCCGCCTGTTGATCGGAAGACACTGCCAAGCTCAATGGCGTTTGATTGTTTTGATGATCAGGCAGACCATCAATATCATCCCAAGTCAGATGACGATAAATTCGGTAAGCCAGCGGATCACTTGGATTTGCATGAAGCATGACTTCTGCGACCTTCTTCAAGGTACGCTTAGAAGCTGTCGGTGAAGAGAAGTCCGTATCGACATCCACTTCTTTTGCTACCGCTTTCTTAACTGGTGTAGGTTTAGAGGCTGGCGCTACCGTCTTTGCCGGAGCGGTTTGCACTTCGCTCTGTGCCGGCTTTTCTACTGCGGCTGGCTGTGCAGTTGGCGTAGATATCGCCTGTTCAACGGTAACCGATGCATCATCGACTTGGTCATCCGCCGCAGCTTGTTGAGATAAGACATTGAGCTGCGTGCGAATCTCAAAGAAATCCGCTTCTGAGTCTTGGTAAACATCATCGAACTGTCGCTGAACCTCTTCAATGGTCGAAATACAGCTTGAAACCAGATCCCATGACTGAGCACTCTCTGCTAACTTACCGCTTACCAATTTAAACTGATGGTTCAGCCATTCGACCGCGCCATCTCTGCCGCGCTTTCGCGAAGGATACAGTTCAACGCCAAAGCGACTTAACGCCTCACTAAGCAGCTTTAGACCTTGTTCAAAACCTTGAAGACCAAACTCTTCCGTTAGCGCGCGTACAAGGTAACAAATGGCTTTTAAGTCTTTGCTATGGTGCTCTAGCACTTCAGTCGCATGCGTTTTTACGACGCCCCAATCGACCGTTTCACCAAACAGGGAACCGAATTTCTTTACTTCTGATTCCATCATCTCGTAGCAAAACTCGTAGCGAGCATCTTCACCCACTGGCGTTGCATCAGAGATAGGGGCCAATAAGCGTTCGATATCGATATCAGACATTAGCCTCTCCCCTCTGCTAGATAATCTCTCAGAGCGCGCTCAACGGCGATTGCACCACGTGCCGGGCGAGAAAGTTGATGACTTTTATCGATAGAATCCGTAGCCATGCTCTCAAGCAGATCGGTAATTTCACTAAACTTCTTCGGCGCGTTTCGCTCAAGGTCAGCCAGTGAATCGTGCAATTTTTGCTTATCAAACACCGATTGCTCAGTCACAGTGCTAAATAGAATGTATTCGCTACGAGCAACAATCAGATCCTTGACCTTTTTGTTCAGCGCCGGCGTGTTACCAAAATAAGTCTTAGCGGCCTTCGCCTCTTCAATGGCTTTGGTGTAGTAATGATCTTTTGCGTGCTGCTCGATAGAGTCGTTGATGTTTGCCATCACCTTGTTTGGCAACACTTGGCTGTAGAAGTACGCTTCCGATTGATTCAACAACCAAGCCGCTTTCATCTCTTCGTCGGCCAACTTAGCTTCACCATCAAGGATTAAATTAGCAATCTGCTCGTCTTTGCTTCCCGCAACAGCAGAGATTTTCATCGAATCAACCGACGCGACATTTAAACCTGCCATCACTTTGGTTAAGGTTTTATCGGCGTATGGGAATAAAGCACCGTCATCGACCAATTTTTCTCGTAACGTCACCAACTCTTTACGCAAATCCACTAGCGTCTTCGGTAAGTCATCCGCTAGAGCTTGATAAGAAGTCAATTGCGCCTGATTATTTTTGTACAGCTTAGACAGTTTCATTTGCTGCACTTGGTAGGCTTCACGATAAGGTGCCGTCGACATGACGTCTTTTTCCATATCATTGAGCGCCTGCTCAATCGCCCAAGGAGGCTGAGCCAAGAAGGAAGCGGTTTGTGCTGGTTTGATCGTACTCGCCAGAGGGGTTTCGTTTTGTGAAATTGTCGGTTCCGACTTCACAATCGTTTTCCACTCAGGCTGGTTTTGTTCATATAAGTAATGGCCTGTAATTGCCATCACGCTCAATACCAAGCTGGCTTCGAGCACTTTAAAGCGACCGTAACCGGCTTTGTCTTGCGGTTTACAATGCGTCAGCAATAAGTCGGCATTACGCAAGCTGCTAAAAATAGGCGCATTCGACTGTGAATCAATAGATTGAGTGTCAATGCGTGCAAGTTGCTGTGCAAAAGAAATCGCAGTGTAGCCATGCCCTCTTGGGTTATTAATCACTTGCTTGAGCAGTTTCCAAATATGGTTTGGAATTAATGCCGGACGCTTGCGATCTTTTAATTGCTTATGCCAAGCGTCACCAAAGATCGAACCAATAAATAAATGGCCCGTCAGTAATGCAAGTGAATAAACATCGTCTTGTGGCTCGGTTGTACCTGTCTCAAGATAAAGAGGTGAAGCGTAACTTAAACTTGCCTCAGCATGAGATTCTGTCTCACCAATATAGCGAGCCGCACCAAAATCGATGAGCTTGACGTAGTCGCCTTCGCTCACCAAAACATTTGATGGTTTGATATCAAGATGGCAGATACCTCGGGTGTGCATAAATTCCAGCGCACCTGCGAGTTGGTAAACTAACCAAGCAATATGGTCGTGACGGAAACCTTTAGAGGAGTGACGCTCCATCTTTTCTGCCAGTGATTCACCTTGAATCCACTCGTACATTAAGTATGGGCGTTCAAATTCGTTACCGATTTTAATGAAATCTGCAACGCTAGGATGTTGAGAAAGTTCTAATCTGCTTGCCTCATTGACCAACATCTTATTGGCAATGTCTGGCGCATCCTCGTTGACGACTTTACAGCAGATTTGTTTTTCTGGTTGGCCTTTTTTGGCGAGATGGTAAACCGTAGTTCTACCATTTTTCGATGGCAGCGTGTCTAGAACATCAAATTGTGAAAAAAGCACGTACTCAAGCTTTGGCTTATTTTTCTGCGCCAACCTTTGCTCGTTCTGTTTCTTTTTCTCAATGGCTTTGACAACCAATTGATCAATATATCCTTTGGCTGCTCCCTGCTTATCAGACACTTTGCACTCTTTTATCGAACAAATATTATTAGGCCGAAATAATATTTGCTGAAACATCCTTGTTTCAAGGCTGGTATTTAAAACGAACAGTAACGCTATTACTTTAGTTATAATTACTAAGTTATTAGACTCTTTGACTTACGCTTTCACTACATAAGTTATGTTGTTTTCATCGATTAAATACCATGCCGAGATTATGAGAGCATTTTAATAAGGTTTTGCGTGTTGTTTTGTACTAGCACGCCAGTAATTGAAGCAGCCCTTTATCACCATTAAAATCAAACATTAATAGCGATGCAGGTTGGTTAAAATGATGATTTTTAACCGTAAATGCGACCAAAGCGAGTGAAGAACTACTGCCTATCGTGCCCCATAACTCATTGATAAGCTGTGGCTGTTCTGGGTTCGTAAAACGTTCTGCTTTGGCCCCCAATGCAAAGCCGTAATCTTCCGTGTGCATGCGGAGATTCGTCATATCGGAATACACTTCACCAAATGAATCGAGCTTTTTACTCGCACGCTGAACAAGGCGAAACATGCCTCGTCGGTCTGAAGTATTTAATTCCGTATCAATATAGCCAAGCTGCGCTTGAGGCTTAAGTTTCAATGTTTCTACCGTATTTCTTCGGCAGAGAATTAAACCAGCCCCTCCCTCACTCGGAATAATGCCCCACGGATTATTGGTACTCATGACCATGGCATCATCGATGAGCGCTTGCATCGTATCCACCATAGAATCGACGCTAATACACATCATGGCATCGTATTTATCCAAGGACTTCATAGCCTGTAGCACGAAGCTAGGCCCACTGGCATGCACTGCTTCGACCACAGAAAGAAAGTCAGAATAGTCACTTTCACCAAGCCATTCTTGCATCTTCACTAATGAAATTGTCGTTGGCACAGCAATAAGTAATGGAATCGGCTTCAAAGAACGAGGTAACTGCACTAGCAAGGAATCCAGTAAATTTGCAGTTAACTCGCACGTTTTTTCAAATAATGCGCTCTCTTTTGTGTACTCGATTTTGGCAAACGTGAAACGCTCAATGCCGTCTTTACCAACCACTTGATCAAATCTGGCTAAATCAGCGTTTGCGACACTGGTTGCGATATCCAGATTCATGCCAGTAGGTGTCATCACTTCCATTCCCAGTACGTAACGGCCTGTTGAATTATGCATGCTCGCTTACCTCTTCCAACTTAGTGATCGATGTCGACACCAACAAATGCTCTTTACCTTGACAAGGAAACGCCGCGGTGTAACTGATTGATATGGTTTTCTTTTCAGCATCCACGAATAAGGTGTACATCGCCATATCGACTTGGTAGCTACTGTCTTTGAACGTCGCGATTGCGCGATATCTCTCTTTAGGAATTCGGAATGAAAGCGTGTCATCATGACAGAAACCACTCATCATCAAGCGCTCACCACCATGAAGAAAGCCCTTACATTGTTGGTCTACAGGCGCGCTTTGAAAGAAACGCTTATCAAAGTCGAGCGGTAACATTGGCTTGCGATTTTCAATCCAATCTTCATCAAATGTCCCCGCCAGTTTTTGGCGCGATTCAAAGAAAGGAGGAACAGGACCAAAGCCCGCTACGCGAAGATTTTTCGACGTAGAACTCCACTCTTCTCTCGGGTAGAAAACCGAAGGCACTTTCTGTTCGAGCAGTTCTTTGTTGGAATCGGCAACCCCACCACCAACTCGGTTACGTAGATCCCCACCAATTGCACAGGTGTAATCTATGTCTTTTTCAATAAAAGGAATAGGCTTACTGAGCGTGATACTGCCACCATGTTCAACCCAAACACGTTCACCATGAATCGCGAGGGTTTTATCAATGTGGCCATCAATCAACACGCGACACTCTTGGTATGTCACTGGCTTTTTCGCGTAACTGCGCGCTTTGCCGTAAACAAGCACATCTGTGTTGTCTTTTGTATACGCAAACTCGTGGTCAACTTTCATCGCAGAGAAACCTTCTTCGCCCAAATATTGGGGATCGTCGAAGATTTCGCTTTCACCTAATTCTTGCCAAACCACACCATCGAATTGCCATGTACGTTTAGCGACCACAACCCACACTTCATCGCCGTTTTCGTCACGTTGAAAACGACCTTTAAGTGATAGCTCCGGGTGCGCTTCAATATCCCATAACTGCATTGCTATTCCTTAAGTTGAATCGTTCGCTCGCAGAAGGTGCGGCCTTTAAATTGTTGAAGTTCCAGTCTTGCTGATGTATCGGCATCGCCATATCCCAAGGTACGTACGCTCTGGATTGAATGCAGATTTGGCGCCATAACCAATCGCGGAACAGTACATCAACGTTAGGATCTTGCATCGCAGCTAAAGTAGATTCGAAGCTCAATGCATAACCTAAGCGACTTGGTAGGTTTTGGACGTGTTTTTCATCTTCCACCCATTCATTGAGCAGGTCGACGATCTCTTCCCACTCATATTCGACACCAACGTCTTCGGGAGTAAGGGGAAGAAGCTTTCCGTAAACCACATACAAAGCTTGAATCCAAGTTTCACCGTCATCTTCTTCCAGAGTTTCCAAGTGCTCGATGATTTCTGGCACTAACTTCCAATCGCCACTCAGAGCAAAATCAAAGGGGGCTAATGACGAAGAGATATCAAACGCCTCAAACTCTTTGAGTTCTAATAGCTTCGCGAAAGTCAGCACTTGATCAGAAGGCAAACCACTCGGCTCAATACCAAAACACTGACGGAACCAGGTGCCTCTGTCGCGTTTAGTGATCAAACGTTCAAACAGATATTGTTCAGAGTTCGCATTGTCATTAATCCATTCAATCCCCTCTTCCACATCTTGCAATGCCAATAGAGGTAGCGCGATATTAGAACGTATAATTTCCGCTTTATGCCAACGTTTAATTAACGCAACACTCAAAGCTTGACGCAGACGCAAGCACTCGAAGTACAACGTACTCGATTTTGCCTTCCCCTCAATCAGTTCAGACATCATGCTATCAATGTGTTCAACTGGAGATTGCGTGACAATGAACATAGCCGTTTTAGTATCTAACGCTTCGAGTAAGCTCAATCCACATAAAAGGTTATCCAACTCAGAGCCCAACTCACCCTGAAGCATCAACCAGCCGTAGATTTCTGGCTCTTGGCCTCTTAATTGATGAATCAAGCCCGGTGCTAATCGATAAAACGACAAGTAGACCTGCTTGAGCTCTTCAATTTGACGCTCGATCAGTTTGAGATACTCCAACTCACGACTTGGATAGCCCCGCTTGTGAATTTGAATTCGCTGCTTGATTAAAAATCCGATGCTTTCAGAAGCAATAGACAGCTTTTCATTACAAAAGCTCAGCCAAGTTGGCGGTAATTGGGAAAGGTCGTTCACAGCACGCTCAGCTCTTGTTAACGCGCCTTCGACTTCTTGATTGGTTATTGGTGCCTTTAGGTGCTCGACACCGATTCTTTGTCGCATCTACTTATCCGTTTTTAGCGTGCGATAACGCGATTGCAATTAGTTAACTCGAGTGGCTAGTCAATTCGTTACCACGAGATAAAGAGTTAAAACGAGCTAACTAGTTAATTGCGATCGTTCCGCCTTGAATTTTTTGTGCTTTCTCTGCTTGAGAAGTGACGTATTTCGCTTTAGTGGTAATTCGGCTATCACGCCCGCTGTAGCGAGTTTCTGTCTCACCACTTCTAACGATCAGTTCTTGCTCTGTCTCGATGACCATCTTCTTTGCTCGCAGTACAAACTCCTCAGAGTCATCCAAAATGGAGAAGAAAATGTCCGTCACAAGAGGCAAGCTTAAGTCGTCGTTCAAAAACTCGATTCGACAACTTAATCGATTATCGATAGCCATTTGTAGCTCAGAGCGACGAAAGCCACGCCCTAACCTTGCGGTAAGTGGTTGGTTAAATGGGTTGCCATCAAAATCAACGCGGACACTGCACGTTGATTCGTTGATGGCGACTATGGTTCCAAAACGCGAAAAGCAAGCCGGTGAATCGGCTTGCTGCTTCGTGATGGTTTCTGTAATAAGAGGTTGTTTTTCCATCATTAGTTAATCGCTACGTTACCACCTTTAACGACGACTTTATCGCTACCTTCAATGGTGATTGAAGAACCAGAGAGCTTGATTGAACCGTCACTGTTCATCACTAATGAAGAACCACCGGTTTTCAGTACAATCTTGTCACCACTGATGATTTGCGTTGCGCCATCGGCTTTGTATGACGTATTACCTTTCACCGACACGGTTAAGTTGCCGCCTACGGTTTGGTTATCATCCGCACCAATGTCTGAGCTCTTCGATGCACCAACGGTTAAGTTGCTGTTTTCACCCACATCCAGATCGTCATTTTTGCCAATCTTGGTCGTGCGGTTATCACCAATTTCCAAATCAGAATTGTTTTTCACATACTGAGTTTCGTTGGCGTTATAAGTGACAGTGACGTCTTGCTCTACTGTCTCAGTAAAGGTGCTGTTTACTTGCGTTGTCTTGTGACCATCAATGGTTTCTTTGTGGTCACCGTGTACTTCGTTGGTTTGATGACGCGCTACCTTTAAGAACTCATCCTGACCGATGTCTCGGTAACGGTTGTTGAGTACTTTCGTCGACATGTCTTTTTGAGCGTGAATGTAGACTTCTTCTTGGTTCGCTTCGTCCTCAAAGCTCAGCTCGTTATAACCAGTGCCTTTGTGCGTCTGAGTACGGAACGTGGTACGCGTTTTGTTTTCTGGCAACGAGTAAGGAGGGAAATGCAGGCCGTTATAAACCGCGCCAGTCACTAGCGGACGGTCTGGGTCCCCTTCAAGGAAGGTCACTACAACTTCATGGCCAATACGTGGCAAATAAACCGCACCCCAAGTTGGAGCCGCCATAGATTGGCTAACGCGAATCCAGCAACTTGCATGTTCATCATTGTCGCCATAACGATCCCAATGGAACTGAACTTTGATTCGTCCAAGCTTATCGGTGTAGATCTCTTCGCCTGCTGGGCCTACGACAACAGCGGTTTGCGGGCCATCAACTAGTGGCGCTGCCATTTTTGGTGCTTTGAATACCACATCGCGTGGAATACAAGAAAACTGGTTGTAGTAGGTCGTCGGCATCCCACTGGTTTCGTCTTCATGCACTTGTGGATCTTGCCCAGTATGCATGACGGACAGCATGATGTAATCACGGTTAATTTCTGAACGAGGATGCTCACCAATATTGAAGCTGTAACCAGACGCCAAACGCATTACATCACTGCTTGCTTCCACTTGTTGGTTATCCACAATGTGCTCAGACATCCATTCCGTCGTTCTCACCTGCCCCATCGCAGGATCAACATAACGACCTGGGTAATCGAACTGCTTCAAATCTTGGTCAAGGTCACCCGCGTGCGTCATCTCTTGCGGGATCTTTGGCTGCTCGTAGTTGTAATCAGTGTACGTAACCTGACCAGTTCGAACGCGGTTAACAAGCTCTAGGTCAGAGATGTGCTCGCGATCGGCAACACCGCCGCCGTCAGCGTGGAACACAATGGGTCCGATGTATGATGCATTGATTGGTGAGCTCACCAAAGGCGCGATAGCATCGTTACTATCCACAATCACCATGGTGTGGTTTGAATCGGTATGGTCAAAGTAATACCACATACCGTGCTCAGCCATCATTCGTTGAACGAAGTGCAAGTCAGATTCGCGATATTGCAGAACGTACTCTTTTGGAGGGTAAGTACCCGAGACTTCAAATCGGTAATCAGTAACCGCTCCATCATCTAACACTTCAGTGATGATATCTTGCGCTGACTTTTGTTGGAAAATGCGACAATCTTGGCGCTGAGATAAAAACCAAGCTTGAGGAACCAAAACCAATTGATAGCGAGAAAAACGACGCCCCGTACCTAGGTAACGAACTTCGTTTACTACGCCGTTGAATACGCGCGCAGCACCGACACCCTGTCCATAAAGAGTCAGCGTGCCCGCTTTACGAATGAGAGCATCAAAAGAGATATCTGGATCAAGTGAAAGTAATGAGAGACTGATGTGAAAAGGCTTCGAAAGCTCTTCATTCACTTGAAAGCTTTCTACTCGAAACTCGTGCCCACACCCTGGCACTTCAAATTTAAATTCTACGTCATTCACCATATCTTTTACCTGATACAAATAATCGAATTAGGGCCAACAATTGTTGGCCCTGAATCTTTACGCAAAAAGCAATTATGCTTCGCGTGGAGCACGCCAGTCGTCGTTACCAGCTGTACCACAGTTTTCGTGAGTTACTTCGATTGCACGGTAAGTCAGCTTAAGAACTTCTTCTGTCACGCGGTCTGCAGTTGCAGCATCTTGACAGTGGTTCATGCGAGTTTGGATATCTACAAGTAGCGCATCAATCAGTTTGATTGAGTAGTAGTGCTCTTGCTTACCTTGAACTGAAGTACGGTAGAAACGAATCACACACTCAGGAAGTTTTTCACCAGATACTAGTGCGTTGAATAGTAGTGGAGAAGAACGGTCTTGAACTTTAGTTACAACAAGTGGGCGGTGTACACGTTGACCTGTTGGCTGACCGCTTTGTGGGTCACGTGGCACTGTTAGTACGTGGTCTAGCTCTTGTACTAGGAACTCATCAACGTGAGCTTCTTGCCAAGTGTTACCTACAGAATCTGCAGAGTAAGTATCTTTAGTGATGTGACCTTGAGTTTCACCTTGGATAGACATATATGCTGGAGTTGGCATCGTTATTTCCTTTTCTAAAATCTGTTTTGTTTAAATCACCAAATCGCTTATCACCGCGACTACTTGGTATAATCAAACTCCGTGCCAACTTTTATAAACCTTTAAATACAACAGCTTAGAGAGAAATCAGCTTTATTTATCAATTTATTAAGTACAATTTATTGGATGAAAAACCAAAAAGTTGGATTTAAATAATAATAAATTGTTTCGATTATAAAAAGTGAAAATAACCATATATTTAAGGCAGAATAAAGTTAATAACACTAGCAATTTAGGCACATTAACCAATAATTAATTCACAATAACAATGAATATTTATCAGTGGTAAATATTCACACTAATATCATCATTAAAATCACCAACAAACGATAGTCAAAATATCTTGATAAAAAAACCGCACTGTCACTTTTAGTATAATAGCCGCTACCTCTTTTCCTCTAAAGAATAAAATGGCTATGATAAATATAAACCTTTCTTCATTAATTCAGCGTCTACACCCGATTGCAAAAGTTGCATTAGAAGACGCCGCTGCACTTGCAGTCTCTGAAAAAGCAAACGAAGTTCAAATTGAGCATTATTTACTGAGTCTATTAGAAAGGCCAAATAGTGATTTTGACGTCTTATTAAGTCATTTTGATTGTTCTGAGAACTTATTAAGACAATCGGTTCGATCCACACTCGACACCAACGCCAAAGGAAATGGCAGCAAACCTGTTTTTTCTGCTTTATTAATCGAATGGTTACAAGAAAGCTGGCTGGTTTCTTCTTTAGATCTATCCGAAACACAAATCCGCTCTGGCGCCCTACTCCTTACTCTTGTTAGCAACCCTCTACGTTACGGCCAACATGGTTACGCCTCTATCCTTGAAGCGGTAAACCCTGACAGCCTTAAGCGTAACTTTGCAGAGCTAACAAGCCACTCTATTGAGGCGCAAGTCGCAACTTCTGAGAAAACACAAGCTCGTGAAGATGGTTCCGCACTGAGCAAGTTCACGACCGACTTCACTGGTAAAGCACGCAAAGGCGAAATCGACCCTGTTTTCTGCCGCGACCAAGAAATCCGCCAAATCGTGGACATTCTTGCTCGTCGCCGTAAAAACAACCCTATTGCTGTTGGTGAACCGGGCGTTGGTAAAACCGCAGTAGTAGAAGGCTTGGCACTTAAGATTGTACAAGGTGACGTACCAGACAACCTCAAAGGTGTTGAGCTTTACGGCCTAGACATGGGTCTTCTGCAAGCAGGCGCAAGCGTAAAAGGTGAATTCGAAAAACGCCTAAACGCGGTATTGGATGAAGTAAAAAACTCACCAACGCCAATCATCCTATTCATCGATGAAGCACACACCCTTGTTGGTGGTGGTAACCAAGCGGGCGGCAGCGACGCTGCAAACTTGTTAAAACCAGCCCTAGCACGTGGTGAAGTGAAAACTATCGCTGCAACAACATGGTCGGAATACAAGAAGTACTTCGAGAAAGATCCTGCCCTTGCGCGTCGTTTCCAATTGGTAAAACTCGACGAACCGTCTCCTGAACAAGCAGCATTGATCATTCGTGGTCTTCGCCCTGCTTATGAAAAATCACACAATGTTTACGTGCGTGATGACGCCATCACTGCTGCGGCAGCACTTTCTGCTCGTTACATCTCTGGCCGTCAACTACCAGATAAAGCGATCGATGTACTAGATACGGCGTGTGCACGAGTGAACATTAGCCTTAATGCCATTCCTGCTTCTGTTGAGACTCTGCAGCAAGAACTTGCAGCTCAACAGCGCGAGCTAGAAGCTCTTGAGCGTGATGCTCTGCAGCAAACTGGCGACAAGCACAGCCTTGCTAACATTCCAGACCTAAAACTGGTAATGGAAACAACGAAAGAAGAGCTAGCAGAGCAAGAAGCCCAATGGCACAAAGAAAAAGAGCAGATCCAAGAGATGATTACTCTACGCTCTCGCTTGCATGAACTGGTGTTTGGCGAAACAAATGAAGAAGAGCTTGTTGCAGACGAAGATTCAGAACAAGAGCAAGACGTTTCTCCATATGCAGAAATGGATGAAGAAGCAGTTCGCATTGCAATTTCAGCCTGCCAAGAACAGTTAGACGCAATCCGTAGTGGCAACCCATTGGTTCACTTTGAAGTGGGTCCAGATGAAGTTAGCCACGTGATCTCGGACTGGACTGGTATTCCAATGGGTAAGATGCTTCAAGACGAAGCAGAAACCACACTAAAACTGAAAGAAAGCCTAACACAGAGCATCAAAGGCCAAGAATACGCTATCGATGCACTGTCTGAAGGCATCCAAACAGCAAAAGCTGGCCTAGGAAACCCAGATGCACCGACGGGCGTATTCCTGCTGGTTGGCCCAAGTGGTGTGGGTAAAACCGAAACGGCTCGTGCGATCGCTGACCAAATGTTTGGTGGTGAGCGCTTTATGACGACCATCAACATGTCTGAGTTCCAAGAGAAACACACGGTATCTCGCCTAATTGGTTCACCTCCGGGTTACGTAGGTTACGGTGAAGGCGGCATGCTGACAGAAGCGGTACGTCAGCGTCCATACTCTGTTGTACTTCTTGATGAAGTAGAAAAAGCCGACCCAGAAGTGTTGAACCTGTTCTACCAAGTGTTCGACAAAGGTACGCTGAACGATGGCGAAGGCCGCACAATCGACTTCAAGAACACGCTGATCATCATGACCAGTAACCTTGCAACGCACGAGATCGAATCTTTGGTTCATCAATCAAAAGACATCGATGCAAACATCATCGCAGAAGCTATCCGCCCTACTTTGAACCAACACTTCAAACCGGCACTGTTGGCACGTATGTCGGTACTGCCATTTGTTCCGCTTTCTGATGAAGCGATGACAGAAATCATTCACCATAAGCTGAACAAAGTTTCTCAGCGTCTACAGAGCCATCACAAGCTGTCTCTGAGCTACGAAGAAAGTTTGGTTGAGTTCGTACTAGGTAACTGTCGCCTTGCTGAAACGGGCGCGCGTAACATCGACGCGGTTATCAACCGTCAGTTACTGCCTCAGCTCTCGACTCAGCTACTAGTGCATGACAAGGATGATTCACATACGCAAATCGAAGTGTCTGTCGATGAGCAAGGAACACTAACCTATGCGTTCAGCTAACCATAGCGAACTTAGCAACGCCCTACTTGCGATCAGCCAGTCTTTGGCTGATCGCAGCCAGCTTACTCAAACATTGGACGCTGTGTTGACCGCTGCGAGACAAATGACCCTCGCAAAGCACGGCATCATTTATGTTTTGGACCAGACTGGCCAGGCGTTGATTCCAAGTACCGCTCACCATAACGATAAAACGATTGTTTCCCACCCTTGGGAGGCATTGCAGATTGATTCCGCTAGTGAGAACGACCCATTTAACTTTGCCATTCGCAATGGTGAAGTGGTATTGATTAACGAGTTGTATAAGTACAACGGCTATGACTGTGACAGCATCTATCAAACTGAGCAGACGCTAGGGCTAAAAAGCGAGAACTTACTGGCTTGGCCTTTGATTGATAGCGAAAGTAAGACCATTGGACTCTTGGTCTTGCTCGATTTAAGTGTTATCGACAATGAGGCTGCATTGACCGAGTTTTGTCGTATGGCCGCAAGTAATATTCGCCAAGCCGTTTGGTTAGAGCAATATGGGCAAGTGATTAAAAGCCTCAGTGCCGATAATCAAGCCCTAGTGCGTGAGAACACTCAGCTCAAAAAGCGTACCCAAAAAACCTATCAAGGCCCTATTGCAGAGAGCGAAGAAATGCTCAGTGTTTTGAATCGTCTTGATAAGGTGTTATCTCTTCCTGTCGACGTTCTGTTGCGTGGTGAAACTGGTGCCGGTAAAGAAGTCATCGCGAAATACATTCACGAAAACTCTAACCGAGCAGAACAGCCTTTGATCGTGCAAAACTGTGCGGCTATTCCAGAGCAGTTATTGGAATCTGAGCTTTTTGGGCATAAGAAAGGTTCATTTACGGGCGCAGACAAAGACAAAGTCGGCCTGTTTGAAGCAGCCAACGGCGGCACACTATTCTTGGATGAGATTGGTGATATGCCAATGCTACTGCAGGCAAAATTGCTGCGTGTGCTACAAGAACGTAAAGTTCGCCCAATCGGCACCAGCAAAGAGATTGAAGTGGACGTTCGCGTTATCGCCGCAACCCACTGTAATCTTATGCAGCAAATCAAAGATGGTGGGTTCCGTGCTGACTTGTTCTATCGCTTGAATGTATTCCCGATTACATTGCCCCCTTTAAGAGCCCGTAAGTCGGACATCCTCCCTCTCGCAGAGCACTTCGTGCAACACACCACAAACACGCTAGGTTTACCGCAAGC
Source organism: Vibrio sp. K4 (assembly GCF_051122595.1). NCBI lineage: Bacteria > Pseudomonadati > Pseudomonadota > Gammaproteobacteria > Vibrionales > Vibrionaceae > Vibrio > Vibrio sp. K4. The sequence goes on along the minus strand of NZ_CP178578.1, from coordinate 1,493,075 downwards.
GCCGGGGTTAAGTGCCAACGTCCGTAAACAACTTCTTGCATACTCTTATCCGGGTAACGTACGTGAGCTCAAAAACATCATCGAACGCTCAGTACTACTGTCCGATTTTGAAACCATCACTCACATCGAGTTTGGTGAACAAATCCCAGAAGATACGCCAAGTGTTGAAGTCAAAGCGGCGTCACCTGCCCCAGAGCAACCTGCTTACGAGCCAGCACAAGCGGATTTAGAAGACGCTTCAATGGGCCTTAAGGACGTTGTCAGCCAATACGAGCGCACAGTGATCATCGATTGCTTAAATGCCTGCAATTGGCACACCAAGAAAGCCGCCGAGCAATTGGCGCTCCCAATGAGTACCCTCAACCACAAGATGAAGAAATACGACATTTCTGCTGCGGGTTAAGCGAGAAGCGAGAAGCGAGAAGCGAGAAGCGAGAAGCGAGAAGCGAGAAGCGAGAAGCGAGAAGCGAGAAGCGAGAAATCCTACTTCAGTTTCCATTGATAAGAAAAGAAAAACCGCCCGAAGGCGGTTTTTTTATATTGATTTTTGCTGCGGAGCACTAACATTCATCGGTTCTTTCACAATCCAATCCTCGATCCACGCTTTTCGTTTCACAGAGTTGTTCGCTAACTCTTTTTGCCAATAGAGAAAAGCCGAATCATTCATTCGAGAAGCATCTCCTTCAATTTCCATCCATGGCACGCCTTGCACACTGTATTTTTGACCACCTGGCAAAGACAATTTCTGAGACTGCTTCATAGGATACTCCCCTACACCGGGTGCAAGCCCCGTTTGCGATAGCGAGGATACCGAAATATGCACCGGTAAGAACTCTGCTTTTTTCTTGTCTACAATAGGGCCAAATGGCCTCAAGGTAGGCACTCGTCGTCCAGTAGGAGAGGTGTATCTGAGCTCAAACTTAACAATATGTAGCGTTCTACGGTCATTAAATGGATCTAGGTATCGATTAGGAGCGTCTTTGACTTTCGTCTGAAACTCTTCCACAAAAGATGCTAGGTCCGTTGTAACCTCAGTATCAGCCGCAGTGAAACTCACTTCTTTAATTTCTACTTTTGCGTAAGGAGAAGGGACTTCTTTGGTATAAGTGTACTCGCCTACTTCAAGCAGTGACCCAAAGAAACTTGGTCCTTCAGTCGCATCTTTTGAAAACATCGATTCTTGCTCTTCAATCGACAAGGACAACCGCATTGGCACCCGATAGCCCTCTCCCATCATGCGCCTATATGTCTCTTTTTCGCCCCCTTCGGAAAGTAAAGCGACATATATGGTAACTGGTTTGTCATTAGACCAATCAAGCACGGAGGATTTTGGTGCTTTGTCATCGAACCACTCAAAACCACTCCCTTTCGAAACTGCACTAAAGCTCGAAACATCACCTTTTAGATACGGAGCAATACCTTCCGTTTTTTTAGCAGAAGCACTTTTAACAAACTCTTCGATTAGTAAATCATATTCGTTAATAACTACTTGCCTATTCGCTAAACCGTCATATAGAACAAGAGGTAAACCATCAACCTCGACTTCTCCACCACTATTCAGATAGCATTGCTTACCATAGGTATTGTTGTCATCGACACCATAGTTAAACATGGTTAACCGCTCGTCAGATCCTGCTAGCGATAGCGTATTCCCATCAGCAGTGAAATAGTATTGCATTGAACGAGCTTCTCCACTTTGTTTCCACTTATCAAAGTCTTGCAACTCGTAATTTGAGTATAAAGGCTTAAGACCTGGGATCTCATACTCGCCGAACCAATATGTTGGCTCAAATTCAACACATGTCAGATGTTCTTCAACTGCGTGTTGGTCAAAGTAACTTTTTAGCCTATCGTTGCTGCCGCACAAAGTTAGATCATCCGCTTTTCGCGGCGCCATCAGAACCTCAAAACTTGGCCCTTTAAAGTCCCAAAGCGACCGCTCACAACAGTATTGCAGCGTTGTCTTAAATATCTTTTTCTTAGATTTAGAGGCATAACTTGATAATACAATCTGTACCTTAACACGTGTAAAAGGCGTAACTCGATTGGTTTTATTCGGGGAAATCCACTCTTCAAGCGGCTTCCAAGAAACCCCATCCCCTTTACTATCAACTAGCAAACGGCTGAAGCCGATATCGTCCGATTTAATCGACTCCACGTTGTTATTAAACATTTTCGCGAAATCGGAAAAGCCATTGTCCGCATCCCCCTGATATAGGCGGGCTTGTACTGGGAAGCCTTTATTGAACTCCCCTTGAATGCGAGCTCTCTTTAACAAAGGTGACAATTGTGGCGAATGTTCATTTTTCCAAGATTGTGCAAAAGCACGGGCAGCACTTGCACCTGACTTATCATCCCTAACTCGTTGTATCCAATTCTGAGCCATGGTGTTGTAGCTACTTAACGGGGCCTCCCAGTTATCATTGATAACATAAACATCGATGTAATCCTTAACTCGATATTCCTCAAGCAACCCTTGCAACTTAGAAACATTAGGGTTCCAAAGCGAAATTCGAGCAAGCAGTTCCACGAGCCCATTAAGCGCAAGAGCACGGAGTAAAAATCGTTTCTGCAGCTCTTGCACAGTTTCTTTATTCTTTAGGTGCGATTCAACTTCATCACGTGTCTTTATCTCACTACGCTCAATCGTTACTTCTAGATCTCTGTACTGTTGAAGAACTCGAATATGGATTTTACCTAACTGGTTTAGTTGGTCGATATTCTGATAACGTCCTTTAAAGTCAGAATAGGCTTTTTCAGTAATGAGCTCATCCAACACAGATAGCGCGCAGTCTGCGAGCTCTGCTCCCGACCTTAGGTACAAAATGCCCGCAGCAAGCGGAGCTAAAGGTGTAAACATCGCAAACCCGTTAAGAGTCGTTAACACCGCCGCGACTTGCGCTTTCTGCGTATCATCTAAGCCAACATCCAATGCCTGCTTCAACTGGCGTGCTTTCTCTAATTCCACCATACCACTGCGGCTTGGTGGTAAAACAACTTGATAGTTAGGAATAATCAATCGAACTTCAACTCGTCGATCTAGGGCGGCAGGTGCACTGTCTCCGGTCTGCGACATATCGCTTTTGATACTATCAGCCGTGAGAGGCTGAGTGTTGCCATAAGACGCTGTGTAAACCCTTTCTTCCAAGCTAGAATTATTGGAGATAATCGCGTTAGTAACAGTCTTTGCACGTTTAGCAGCCACGAGATCGTTCGCATCAGAAGAACCAATCCTACCCGCATGCCCCTCTATCGAAAGCTTATAGCTCGGATTATCCAGCATCAATTGCGACAAGTTCTGGCACACTTGTTTAATATCTGTTCTCAGCTTGCCGTGCTCATTGCCATATTGCCATTCGTTGAACTTAAAATTGATGTGAATGGCCAACCCTTGGCGGTCGTCAACTATGTGAGCTATCGACTCACCATTACTACCATTGATGAGGTTTTTAGCGTCGTCCAACGCTTGTGCCCATTCTTGATACGCTTTAATTACCGAAATAGATTGAAGGTAGCTTTGAGATACCGCATCGAAATCTTCTTTGGCTTCAAGAGATTTCTTCTCAAGCTCGTTTTCTTTTCGTACTAAATCGTACAAATCGACTAGGCTAGAGCCAGATTCAAGAATTGGAAACGCGCGATTCATCTTCTCCATTACGGAACCATTAAACCATGACCTCGCGAGTCGTGTTGAGTTCTCACTGAATGTACCCGTGATCAAGCTTGCTTTTATCACATCAAGTTCGCGCTTAATAAAAGAGATGTTCATTCCGCTCTTACGAAACGCCAAAGCTGCCGCCTGGTTAAAATCAAGCCCTTGGTTAGCAAATGTTATCGCTTTGGCTAATTCTTTACGGCTTTCCTTAAATGCTAAAAAGCCAAAAGCAAATGCAACACTGCTAGTCATTAAATCAGGCAATTTTTGTTGCTCAATATCCGACCAGATCCCTTTAGATACACTAAACATGGTGGCTTTCAGGCCGTCTGAAAATGGATTCCCTCCAATTAGGAAACCTTCGCCTAAACTTTCCGCGTTCTTTTTGATTGCTGACGCTAAACCGAGTGTATTGACACCTGTTCCAGATAGAGGGACGGATTTACCAGTTTTTGTCATCAGCTCGCTGTAATTGGAGGGTAACGCTTGGGGGTACTGATAAAACAAACATTCTTCAAGAGAGATCATGTCGCCACATACAATAGCAAGTTTTCCATAACCGCTGATTGATTTAAACGTTACCTTTTCGTTCAGTTCATAGGTATAACAATCCTGATCTGCTACGCCAGTAACCGCTGACGATTTATTACGTTCAAATCGAAGCCTCCCAGACTGAATAACTTCAGGAAACTTATTTTGAAGAAGCTTGTTTTCTTTAAGGTAATCTTTAACAAAGAACTGAATCCTAAGCCCGTAGAAGCCATCACCCAGCACTATGTGATTATCTTCTGAGGTTGAATCAGAGTTCGAAGGTTCGATGACCGAAGGTAGATTAAATGATACAGATGGCAAAGTGTCATTAAATTCTTGCGACTCTTGATCTTCACCTTCATAAAATGGCCGCGCTACAATTCCTCTTGCTAACACCTGTTCTGAGGTTTGTTGCTGATTGTCTAGGTTGCTGCGATATTTTATTAGTGACACTTCAGCACCTATATAAATATCACTGCTAAACACGATGCTAATGGTATTTACACTGGGTACAACAAACCCTTCTATAAACTCAACACCAGATGACTGAATATCAGCATACCATTGGTTGTAGTTTTCTTCTTCTTGCGAAAGGGACGCGCCAAACTCCGGAGTAAAAGGTTTTGCAAGTTGTTTCACTACAATCTTGGTGGGCTTAAACTTTCGAGCTACGTTTCTCCAGCTCATCTCCGTGTACAGAGACTTCACTGTTTCTTTTAGTTCAACAACAGATGACGAGTTTTGCGCTAATTGTCCAATTAGATTGGTTGGTGGAAACAACATCTCATAACTTTGATTGTTATCAATCGCTGTAATTGGGCTATTATGACGAAGCAGCACTTGCCGTTCGCCCTCTATGGCGTCACTTAAGTACGACAGGTTGCACAACCTGCCATACTGATCGCTTCCCCAAAACCTAGGCAAAGTTATAGCATCTTGGGTGAGTGCATCTATTAGTATTGGGGTAAATGGGATAGGTCGAACATTCTTTACTTGTTCTACGTTGGTTAAATCTGACGCTGTATTCCAATTACTGAATTCACGCCCTGTATCTGTATCTTCACCTTGAAAGTACACTCCAAGCAAATACAGTGGTTTATCGTAGGTACATAAGTCATCCATCACTGACTCTCCTTAAACCAAAGACCATCATTTGCCAAGCCATTGTATAAGCTCATATTTGAGTTAACGCCAATTTCACCGGTACCTAGCGCATACCATTGCCAGCTTCTCTGTGTTTTGCGATCGACGACTGTCATACGGGATACACGGTCGTGTGCGCTGAATCGAGCATCTTTTCCTAATATCCCCGACCCCACATACTCGGTTTTGTTGTATTTTTTTACAGTTTCATTCTCTATATCAAAAAAGAAACGATTTTGATCATTTTGACCCCAAGCATATCGACCCAATGGGCTCATACCCAGAAATTTCAACCACTCTCTTTGCTGAACCTTACCCTTTGGCTTAATGCTTATATGTTTCAGAACATTGCTCGTTAAATTTCGCTTAAACACCCCTGTATAACTTAAATTCGTTATTGTCGTATTATTCAAGACTGCGTAAGGACCAACTCCGAAATCAATTGCTTCAATTTCGCCAGTTTCAGAATCCCACCGAGCGTTATCAACGTCAAAATTCTGGCCTGGCATTGTATGAAAATACAAATAACGGCTATCCTCTGACCAAGTCATGCCAGGAGAGCCTCCACCGATTAACCGTGTTTTCTCACCCGTTTTTAGGTCGTAAACATACTTGCCAGTCCCTCTATCTATCCAAGCAACATAACGCAAGTTAGGAGAGCGTCGAATTAGTACAATGCCATCAACCTTGGTATCTGGCACCACTAAGCGTAAATCTGTACCATCCGTCTTCATGCTCCAAATCTTCAGTTTCACCCTGTCATCATCATCATTGTCCCATGCAAACTGAAAACGCGGCAGGTCATAAGAGCTAGCATCATTAATATCCTCCTTGGGCCATTCGTCTGAATTAAAGACATAGTATTTAGGAAACTGGCCCGGCATAGGTTTTATTTTGTCATCGGATACCCAATTTTCATTGGTGACTGCCGACTCCATTACGTAGTAGTTTTGCTCGCCGACATAAACGCGATCTGGGTGTTTTTCTTGCTCTGTTTGCGCAGAACTCGAAACAAGGGAAGCACTCTGTTGAGATTGGTCATTACAACCAATGATTGCTAAGCCTAATAACGTGATTAGTAGTGTTTTTTTCATTTTTTAGCCTAATAAATCCGTAACTTTTACTTTTTCGCGCAACTTAAACGTTTCGGGAGTTTCATTCCCTCGTGATGCATGAGCCCCCCTTAAAATATCGACTTCTTTTACCTTTTCAGGCCAGCCACTAAATCGTAAATTTAGGTAACCATCATCATCAGCAGTGGCACACCTGAAGTAAGCTTTTTGTGACCATCCATGTTCTTCATTTTGTAACATAAAATAATCATCGGGCTGATCGGTGGAGCCAAGGACTCGATAGCGTAATATGATCTCGCTTCCAGGAGGCGGTATGTTTACTGCCGCGACATTACAATTGTTCTGATCATTAACAACCGCCTTCACTTTTTGACTTTCAGATAGCGTTGGTAATTTAAAAACCGTTTGTAGGGTAAAACCTTTAGAGCTGCTGTAATCCGACATCTCGGATAGTGAAATTGCCATCGACTGATAGTTACTCTCTAACTCAGAGATAGCACCATCACTCAAGGCTTGAGACGAGTAATACAGATACACATCTTGGCATTCGCCTTTAACTTTGTATGGTAGCCAGATATGAGGCAGCGGATAGCCCAACACTTCGCCACTCGGCACAGAAGAGGCCTTCATGGGACTAGAGTTCGTCGAAAGCAAAATTTGCTCATGCGCAAAACCTGCAAACTTGATCTCGACCTCCTCAGCAACCAAGCTAAACACTCTTGCCTGCTCATTGATGTCTAATTCACCGCTAAATACTTCTACCCCATCTTGTAAAATTGAGAATGGTTCAAATGCAACGTTCTCACCGGGGAACAATGAAGAGCCATCAATATTGACGTGTCTTGTCTCCTTAGCTTTTTTTCGGCTATTGCTCATGTCTACATCAGCAAAATAACCATTGCTAGTCACTTGCAACTCGCGCCAGACTTCTCCTTTCCAAATAACGTAAACACGCCCTGATGTGTAGCCATCCCATGAAGAACCCGATTTGTATAGCGGAACTACCGGCACCAACACGTTGTCCCACTCATCCATCTGAGTTTCTTTATCAACGGGTTGCAGGTCTTCGGCGAGTTTAAACAAGATCGGCTGAGGTTGGTCGGAACAAGGGATTTTGATATAGAGCGTTTTGCCCTCAGCTTCGAGATCTTTAAACGTCGCGAGGCTGCGGTGTTTGTTTTCTGTATCGGCCTTGCCTACAGTAACTTTTTCTTTTTGAGCTTCGGTTTTTCCCAACATCAAACATGCTGCATTACTAGACCACTGCCCTGCAAACTCAACAACGATTTTTTGATCTGGGCTTGGCTCAGAAGGTACATGCGTGTAACTACGGACCAAAGCAACATCGTCAGTAACCTGCTTGTAGCCCGCTTTAAAAACTTTGCTTTCATTCGAAGCAGATAAAGAGTCAACGAGTGTTTTAAGTCTAGGGAAGCTTTGTAACTGAGAGTCCGTTAATGGCGACCTACGAACAAAGGAAGATAATGAGACCCAACTGCCTTTGCCAAGTTCGGCTCTGATCGCTGCTAGCAATCCGCTGGTCGTTTTTTTAGAAGAAAGAGAAATCTTTTGCGCAAACTCTTTAGGGAGGTTTCTAAGGATGTCATCTGAATTTCGCAAACGCGAAAGCTGCCCTATACACTCGTCTGGTGTAAGAACATAAGATAGCTCGCTGGAGGATAGCTTCGAGCTAGGTATAAATTTGCAAACTAAATGCATTTGAATTCTCCACAACCAACATCGTAAATATGGTTGCGGTGACATTTAAGCTGATAAGGCTTACAAGTACGATTTGGTGCGCTAATGCTACTAATTTAATTTATAACATTCAATCACATAGAAAAATCGACAAATAAGCTAAAAGCCACCCAAAAGACACATTCGCTAGTAAATAAGTCATTTTAACTACAGAACAAGACAAAATAACTAGACATTGAAATTAAAAAGAAGGATTAAAATAAAAGGAATTTTTTTATTTTTGGGCAGAAGTTAACAGTTTCGATACAGACAATAAGGGAGCGAAGAAAGGCTCTAAAGCAATGACCTTCCTCAGTAACAATAAATAATAGAATTGCTACTGAGGAAGTATGAATAAAAAAAGGTGAGTGCGTGTCACACCCACAAAAACGCGTAACCGCTTTGATGTGATGCTAGGCTGGTGTCACTTCATTACGATTACACAACTGTCAGGTAGTACCCTACCTTATGCAGAACTCTATACTTGGGGTATAGCGATGGATGTAACTATATAATATTGCGACATATTCTCAACGTGGCATATTCACCACCACATTCTGGAATTGACCACCACAATCACACCAATACCATCTAAAAACAAAATAGATATAGTCATTCTAGATATTTGACCTTGTATAAAGACCATCAAATCATCTGTCGCAATTATTAGAAAAAGCTAATCATTTGACTTAGATCACTTAACACCAAGTAAAAAGAAAGCGAGCTAAATGCTCGCTTTGTATTACGCAACCTTTTTCAAGGCTATATATTCCTTATCTCTATACAGATAATCAGAGACGGAAAGCACTTTAACGATAGTGCTAGAATAATTAAAAGTCGTGTTGACCTCGGTAGCACTTGCAGATAGCGAATTGGTGCCATTTGCATAGACAGTAATAGTGCCCTCTTTCAAAGAAGACAAATCAAGATCAACGGTCCATGTTCCATCACTGAGCACAGATGCATTACCAGTAGTTGGTTTATCATCAGCATCAACAGCTCTGATTTCTATTACTTCACCCTCTCTGAAGCGAGTACTTGTTCCATTGATAGTTACTGAAGTTGCACCTGTGACATCGTTTACTGTTTCAAAAGCGATAGTAGGAGTCATCGCTAGCTCTTTGCTAGAAGTGAATGCCTCACCGGCATTGCCCGTTGCATCATTAAAGCCTTGCAGCGTTAACGCCACACTCTTCACCGAATCCGCAACCGACGCCACTTCTACTGTACCCACCCATTGGGTTTGAGTACCTGCTTGTGCTGTCCAGTTGATCGCCGCGGTACCCAACGTCGAACCCGTTGGTGTGGTAACGCCTTTGTCGAACGTGGCGGTAACGGTCACACTCTCACCCGCCGCTGCGTACGTTGGGTTAATCGACGTTTGACCGTCGTCCACCGTCGGCTTGGTTTGCGTCAACGTAAATGTCGTCCCCGCTTCTTTTGCTGGTGCGCCCAAGTCGTTAGTCCCGTTCACCGTCACCGTAATGGTGCCGTCTTTAAGACCAGAGACGTCTAACGTCGCGTTCCATTTACCCAATGCAGTCACTGTCGTGGTTTTCGTGACCTCTTTATTGTCCGTATCGACCGCTTTGATGGTCAATGTATCGGTGCTTTCGAAGCGTGTACTATCGCCACTGACGGCAACGCTTGCAGCGCCAGCTTCGTTAACATCACCGATATTTTCAACGGTTAAGGTTGGGGTCATCACCAGCTCTTTGCTAGAAGTGAATGATTCACCGGCATTGCCCGTTGCATCATTAAAGCCTTGCAGCGTTAACGCCACACTCTTCACCGAATCCGCAACCGACGCCACTTCTACTGTACCCACCCATTGGGTTTGAGTACCTGCTTGTGCTGTCCAGTTGATCGCCGCGGTACCCAGTGTTGAACCCGTCGGTGTGGTGACGCCTTTGTCGAACGTGGCGGTAACGGTCACGATCTCACCCGCCGCTGCGTATGTTGGGTTAATCGACGTTTGACCGTCGTCCACCGTTGGCTTGGTTTGCGTCAACGTAAATGTCGTCCCCGCTTCTTTTGCTGGTGCACCCAAGTCGTTAGTACCATTTACGGTTACTGTGATGGTACCGTCTTTAAGACCCGAAACATCGAGCGTTGAACCCCAAGCACCGCCAGCATTTGGGTTTACGTTTGCGCTCGCCTCGGTCCCTTCGCTGTCCGTAGCCTTGATAGTCAAGCTATCAGTGCTCTCAAAGCGTGCGCTATCGCCATTAACTGCAACGCTTGCTGCGCCCGTTTCGTTAACATCACCGATATTTTCAACGGTTAAGGTTGGGGTCATCGCTAGCGCTTTGCTAGAAGTGAATGATTCACCGGCATTGCCCGTTGCATCATTAAAGCCTTGCAGCGTTAACGCCACACTCTTCACCGAATCCGCAACCGACGCCACTTCTACTGTACCCACCCATTGGGTATGAGTACCTGCTTGTGCTGTCCAGTTGATCGCCGCGGTACCCAACGTCGAACCCGTTGGTGTGGTAACGCCTTTGTCGAACGTGGCGGTAACGGTCACACTCTCACCCGCCGCTGCGTACGTTGGGTTAATCGACGTTTGACCGTCGTCCACCGTCGGCTTGGTTTGCGTCAACGTAAATGTCGTCCCCGCTTCTTTTGCTGGTGCGCCCAAGTCGTTAGTCCCGTTCACCATCACCGTAATGGTGCCGTCTTTAAGACCAGAGACGTCTAACGTCGCGTTCCATTTACCCAATGCAGTCACTGTCGTGGTTTTCGTGACCTCTTTATTGTCCGTATCGACCGCTTTGATGGTCAATGTATCGGTGCTTTCGAAGCGTGTACTATCGCCACTGACGGCAACGCTTGCAGCGCCAGCTTCGTTAACATCACCGATATTTTCAACGGTTAAGGTTGGGGTCATCACCAGCTCTTTGCTAGAAGTGAATGATTCACCGGCATTGCCCGTTGCATCATTAAAGCCTTGCAGCGTTAACGCCACACTCTTCACCGAATCCGCAACCGACGCCACTTCTACTGTACCCACCCATTGGGTTTGAGTACCTGCTTGTGCTGTCCAGTTGATCGCCGCGGTACCCAGTGTTGAACCCGTCGGTGTGGTGACGCCTTTGTCGAACGTGGCGGTAACGGTCACGATCTCACCCGCCGCTGCGTATGTTGGGTTAATCGACGTTTGACCGTCGTCCACCGTTGGCTTGGTTTGCGTCAACGTAAATGTCGTCCCCGCTTCTTTTGCCGGTGCGCCCAAGTCGTTAGTCCCGTTCACCGTCACCGTAATGGTGCCGTCTTTAAGACCAGAGACGTCTAACGTCGCGTTCCATTTACCCGATGCAGTCACTGTCGTGGTTTTCGTGACCTCTTTATTGTCCGTATCGACCGCTTTGATGGTCAATGTATCGGTGCTTTCGAAGCGTGTACTATCGCCACTGACGGCAACGCTTGCAGCGCCCGCTTCGTTAACATCACCGATATTTTCAACAGTTAAGGTTGGGGTCATCACCAGCTCTTTGCTAGAAGTGAATGCCTCACCGGCATTGCCCGTTGCATCATTAAAGCCTTGCAACGTTAACGCCACACTCTTCACCGAATCCGCAACTGACGCGACTTCTGCTGTACCCACCCATTGGGTATGAGTACCTGCTTGTGCTGTCCAGTTGATCGCCGCGGTACCCAACGTCGAACCCGTTGGTGTGGTAACGCCTTTGTCGAACGTGGCGGTAACGGTCACACTCTCACCCGCCGCTGCGTACGTTGGGTTAATCGACGTTTGACCGTCGTCCACCGTCGGCTTGGTTTGCGTCAACGTAAATGTCGTCCCCGCTTCTTTTGCCGGTGCGCCCAAGTCGTTAGTCCCGTTCACCGTCACCGTAATGGTGCCGTCTTTAAGACCAGAGACGTCTAACGTCGCGTTCCATTTACCCGATGCAGTCACTGTCGTGGTTTTCGTGACCTCTTTATTGTCCGTATCGACCGCTTTGATGGTCAATGTATCGGTGCTTTCGAAGCGTGTACTATCGCCACTGACGGCAACGCTTGCAGCGCCAGCTTCGTTAACATCACCGATATTTTCAACAGTTAAGGTTGGGGTCATCACCAGCTCTTTGCTAGAAGTGAATGCCTCACCGGCATTGCCCGTTGCATCATTAAAGCCTTGCAACGTTAACGCCACACTCTTCACCGAATCCGCAACTGACGCGACTTCTGCTGTACCCACCCATTGGGTATGAGTACCTGCTTGTGCTGTCCAGTTGATCGCCGCGGTACCCAACGTCGAACCCGTTGGTGTGGTAACGCCTTTGTCGAACGTGGCGGTAACGGTCACACTCTCACCCGCCGCTGCGTACGTTGGGTTAATCGACGTTTGACCGTCGTCCACCGTCGGCTTGGTTTGCGTCAACGTAAATGTCGTCCCCGCTTCTTTTGCCGGTGCGCCCAAGTCGTTAGTCCCGTTCACCGTCACCGTAATGGTGCCGTCTTTAAGACCAGAGACGTCTAACGTCGCGTTCCATTTACCCGATGCAGTCACTGTCGTGATTTTCGTGACCTCTTTATTGTCCGTATCGACCGCTTTGATGGTCAATGTATCGGTGCTTTCGAAGCGTGTACTATCGCCACTGACGGCAACGCTTGCAGCGCCAGCTTCGTTAACATCACCGATATTTTCAACGGTTAAGGTTGGGGTCATCACCAGCTCTTTGCTAGAAGTGAATGCCTCACCGGCATTGCCCGTTGCATCACTAAAGCCTTGCAACGTTAACGCCACACTCTTCACCGAATCCGCAACCGACGCGATTTCTGCTGTACCCACCCATTGGGTTTGAGTACCCGATTGTGCTGTCCAGTTGATCGCCGCGGTACCCAGCGTCGAACCCATCGGTGTGGTGACGCCTTTGTCGAACGTGGAGGTAACGGTCACGCTCTCACCCGCCGCTGCGTACGTTGGGTTAATCGACGTTTGACCGTCGTCCACCGTTGGCTTGGTTTGCGTCAACGTAAATGTCGTCCCCGCTTCTTTTGCTGGCGCCTCCAAGTCGTTAGTCCCGTTCACCGTCACCGTAATGGTACCGTCTTTAAGACCAGAGACGTCTAACGTCGCGTTCCATTTACCCAATGCAGCCACTGTCGTGGTTTGCGTGACTTCTTTATTGTCCGTATCGACCGCTTTGATGGTCAATGTGTCGGTGCTTTCGAAGCGTGTGCTATCGCCACTGACGGCAACGCTTGCAGCGCCCGCTTCGTTAACATCCCCGATATTTTCAACGGTTAAGGTTGGCGTGATTGGCAATGTATATGACGTATTATCCTCGCCCACATTACCCACTAGGTCTTTATATTGACTCACCACTAGGCCAACACCAAGTTCTGGTACGTCTGGGACATTAACGGTTCCGGTCCAAACTTTCTTATCAGCAGGATCAGCCTTTAGCGAAGTAACATTGTTCGTTCCCAATGTTGCCGTGGCCTCTTGCAACTCTTTGTCAAACTCAAGCTTAATATCTACTGCCTTTCCGATTTCTTGATGCAGAGGATCAAACGTTACTTTAGTCAGCGTAGGTAACACACCTTCGACCCCCAGAACCAAACTATCCCCTTTTCCGGGGATAGTGTTGATGCTCTTATAGCTCTCATCATCGACCCGAATGGTTATGTCTTTATTTTCTCTTTCTGGTGTTATGTATATGACTGTCCAAGTTATGTTGTCAGTGGTACTCCAAGATAAAGGTTTTAACTCACCGCCATTATTCTCATCTAACTTTACGTCTGAAATATCGAATTCTGTGACTTCTTCAGTAAAAGTAAACGTAAGCGGGACTTCGACGCCACCAGCCAAAGGAGTGCTTGCTGTAGTCGATATTGTTAGCTCAGGAACTGTTGCTGCTTCTACTCTGTATGTTGTCGTTTTTTCCGTTTGATTGCTGACTGCATCAGACGCGATTACTTTTATCGTGTAATCTCCTGGCGATAATAAGTAGTGGAACACATAAGGGTCGCCATCGTTAGTAGGTTCCGTGATTGACTGCGGCCCTACTGGTAGACCCGAACCATTATCAGCCGTTGATGTTACCGAACTTAAGTTTTTATCAGTCACATCAGCAGTTACATCCAACTTATATTTATCATCCGTCGGCGTCATAGAAACTTGATCCGCAGTGATACCAGTGATAACCGGTAACTCATGATCAACAACAGATTCGATACCTTTGGCATCATAAGTCTTATTAAAAAGCTTAAAGTCTGTAACAGCTCGTCCCATTGAGTCAGTGACTGTCACTTTGTACATGTATTCAGCTTGGTCATCAATTGCAAAATCCATGGTACCAGTCGCGCTTGACGACGCGACTCTTCCCTCAAAATTAAGCTGTTCTCCGGCTGTTGGAACCATATCAATGGAATAATGAATTGCCTTGACATGCTCCCCCTCTGTAGACGTAATCGTGAACGATTGACTTTCTTTGGTGAATGCTAGCTTGCCTCCCAGCAAGCTAGTCATGTCATTAAATGAGAGAGTAATAGTCGGCGCTGTCAGATCAATATCGATTGTCTGGTTTTCACTCCAACCTACTTTATCCGTAGCTTGAATGCTAACTCGAAGCTGACTTAACCCTTCTAATTCAGTTTTTGGAAGTTCAAAATAGAGATGTGAGTTATCCACACTTGCCTCTTTGTTGAAAACATGACTCGGGTTCGTTGTTGTATATTTGACAGTAGCGATACCGCTGCCTTCATCTCTGATAGAAAACAGGAATCTAACCAAACTAGGGTCTGTAGGTGATTCACTGACAGTAACATCGCTATCAATTATTGGTTTGCTGTTATCAACCATCACGTCAACTTTGGCTGAACTTGAATCCTCCCATACATCAAGCGCTTGAATGGACGGACTGATCACCTGACCATCTAAAGTGTCACTAAGAGGCGCTTTAAACGTAGAGCATGAGTAGTCATCTCCGCAGTCATTAAATCGTGAGAAATTATCAGGGTTATCTTTTAAGCTATATGACTGACCATCCACTGTGGCAATGAGATTTTCTAGGATAGAGTTAATCCCAACCTTCACTTTGAAGTCCATTGAAAGTTCTGAACCTCGGATAATACTATCGTTCTCAGGGTTCGTTATTGCGATCTGAACTGAACCAGGTGGCGGCAACAACAACTCTAACGCATGATCAGGAGCTGCATTACCTGCTCTATCGGAAAGGTTCTTGATAGTGTAAAGATGCTTTGATATCCCTGAAGCGATAATGTCTGAATAAAGCTCAGTATAGGTGCACGTAGTGAGATCTGCACTAGTACTACAACTTTTCGGCTCAAACGTTAGGTTAAACTTGCTTCTTACCAGTACAGGACGCTTAGTTAGCTCAGTGTTCACTCCGGATAAATTATCTCTAAAGTTCAGAGTGATACTTAAGATTTTGTTTCCATCAGCATCGAAACCAACATTGTTGCTATCAAGCTGGTAGGTATCTTCCTGAGCGGTTGGCGCATCAATATCCATCATGCTAAAGCTAAATTTACTGACCGTCTCTTTATCGTTCTTACCAACAGTTCTGGTGATTAAAACGACAGGCGATACCGACATATTTACGTCCGTCGTCACACTACACTTATAATTTTCTTGCGGATTATTGATCACACCAGAATACGCGTTGCTTGAGCCATCATCTGGCGCTTTGTCCGAGGTGTAATTTTCTCTTACCCAACACTCGAGCGTCTCGGCTTTAACCTCACCCGCAGGTCCGAACTCTACATCCAACGTTTTCCCGGAAATATGAGCTTGGAAGTTCTCAGGTTGAGCAACTGATAGCACCACCCCTTCACGTTGAACGTTTATGATTTCGGATCTTTCAGTTACGGGGCGATCTCCGGTGTTGTATAAAACATTGTTGTATACTTTAAATTTCAACTCGTAGCTACCGTCATTAGAAAGCTCAGCAGAAGTTAGCCTGCCTTTCCATTTTCCAGACTCCTCTTCGCTGAATTGTATACTGTTTGTTGTATCACCGTACTTATAAGTAGCTTCTACTTGAGGAATGCCACTTGCGTCCTCAGCATCGATGGTAATGATCACCGGATCATTACGTGTAATTAATCCATTTGTAATCTCTGTCCCATCTTCATAAGAAAACGACACACTCTTTATGGTAGGCAGCTTATTTTGAACCCTAATTTCATAGTCTATTTCCGTGGTATTTCCACGAACATCAGCACCCTTCAGTCTTATAGTTCTAGTAGAGCTATCACCGTCATTTTGTCCGCCTAAGTTGACCTTCATATCCTCTTCGACTTGAGTATCGGGATTAGAAGGTGTGTCGATAAAACTATTGAATTTCAGGGTATCTTTGTTTACCCCTTCAGTAGATGGCGCACCTGTTTCATTCAAGTCTTGAGCATAAAGAGTAAAGACATAATCACCACGATAGTAACTTTCAGGCTTAAACCCATTCAGTTGTAAGTCAGGTCCTTCCCGATCCAAGATTATGCTTCTTGCCTCTGTATCGGAATAAAAGCCATATTCATCTATCGCTTTAACAAATAGATCAGCTCTATTGTTCTCATCGATCGTAATATTGCCACTTTGAGTACTATTGATCTCAATGTCGAAAGGCTGAGCAGGGTCTTTAGGTTCAATTGAACGTATCGCTTCACTGCTTCCAACCTGCCAAATTTCTACATTGCTCACTTTTGAATCATCTTTCACAGAGGTTAAGCTAACTTTAAAGTTCGGACCTAACACTCCACTCTTTCCAGAGTTGCTGTCAACCACCCAAGGAGTAGCAAGCTCAATCTCAGGGCCTTTGTTATCTACTTGAAAAATGAACTCACCAGTTGCTTCCGCTTTAGGATACGCGCTGTCAATCGCCTTGACATAGAACGTATTTGTCTCTTCATATTTAAATGCGTCAGCAACTAGACGTACCTCTACATTCGGTTGGGTACCAAATAGATAGGGCTCTTCACTCTCAACTGGTTCAGTTTCATAATGCTGTAACGTAAAACGCTTACCAAACTGAGTTTTCATATCCACTTGCACTTCACTCAGTGGACTTAAGTCACCGGCGTCAATATCAGGAACCCACGCTGAGTTCCCTCCCAACCGTTGGTCAATTACCCCACCGTTTACTGCAGGTGCTTCCGAGTCAATTAGTATGTCGAATTTAGGCACATTCACAGTTTGCTGGTTAACTAGGTTTCCTAGGTTATCTTCAGCATTAACATTGACTTTCCAGTTACCATCGCCAGGATAGATAACTTTGCCTTGGCTCTCACAAAGTACTCCTGTACAAAGTTTTACAACAAAAGCATCTTGTTGATTGCTAGCGAACTGCTCGCTCGAGTATTCAACGGTCGCGTTGTTCGAATAGTTCACAAATGACAAGCTTCTTTTGTCTAATTGGTCACCAACTACATCTTCAACTTTGAAGGTTAACTCATGCACAGAGTTCGCGTTCAGATAAACATCTTCCCCAATAGGTTGATTATCTGTGTCTTTAGGCGGTATGTAACTCGCCTTCGGATAGTCATTATCAACGTATAAACTCTCAACATGAGGTTCCGCCTCGGTATATCCATTGCCTTTGGTATCGAATGCTGCTGTCTCCAGCGCAAACTCAATGATATCGGTGAGATCTGTTGATTCTGTATTCAGGGTAAAGAAGTACTCTTTTCTAAATTTATCGCTATCGCCAGATTCTTGTGGTTTAAGTTCCAATGGAATAGCAGTATTTGGGTCATCCATGGCATACCACATACTTTGGAATTTCGGGGCTTGGTCACCTTCCTCTACAACCCCAGATGGATCTTCTAACACTACTCTAGATACCACTTCACCCGCGACATAGCGCTTGTTGCCAACCATGGTTTCGCGGCCAGTCTCTATTGTTAGTGTTTGTTTCGGAGGATAAATATCAATACTACCGCCACCACTATCAAAGATATTGTCTTCGCCAAGTTTAGGATTAGCCGTAGAAATATCATCGGCATAAAGTTGAGCAATATTATCTGGGATGCCGTATTTTTCAGTCATGATATCGTAGTAAGACTGAGCAAGGTCTTTGCGGTAGGTATCAGAGTCGAACTCGTAATCATCCAATTTGATTTGATTCCCACCAGCGCCAATTCCGTTTGCTTTACCATCGTAGCTAAGATCGTCATAAATAGCGGAGGCGAAATCAGAAGAGTTATTACGAGGTGTGTCCTGAGCTAAGTCATCAATTGCTTCAACAAGAAAACGATGCAGATAATCGTTAGATAGATCGCTAGGAATTGGCTCCTTCAGCATCTCGTTTGTAGCGTAAGCCGTTACGGTTGGATCGAATCCAAAGAACGATTCGTTACCGCCCGCTAAAGCGTATTTCACTTCTGTCAAAATTTGTGAGGCGCGTTCTGACGTTTTGTCACCGGCTTCTACCTGATTCCAACGATAATCGAACAAACCTGTCTGGTAAGTGGCAAGCTCGGTCACGTAATACGTATTCGAACCGTCAAGTTCAAAATATGCGCCGATATTGGCATTGTTTAGATTAACGCTCGCTTTGGCGCCTGCATCATCTTTCCATTGGTAGTAGTGAGGGTCTGTCCCTTCTACACCAATTAAACGTACTCGCATGAATTCATAATTGACAACGTCAGTCGTGGTCTCACACGAAGCCACATCAAGCGCGCTAGTTTGATCACTTTCTGGCTGCTGAATGGTGGTACAACTTGCTAGAGAGGTGAATTCACCATTTGGGTTCAAACCTTCTAATTGCACACGTGCACCAATGAAAGGGGTCACAACCGTCATCGTAGGTAGGTCAAAACTGCTTCGGAAGTAAACTTCTTGGGTCGCACTTTCATTGTCGGACTCGTCGATGGTTTGAATCACCAGTTTCTGACTGGCGTTTTCTGAAACGTTTTTAAAACCATCACCAAGTACCTCTTTTACGAAAGGAACGTAGTAAATAACTTCATCGACTCTGCCTTCGCTATCTAAAATAGTTTCGTGAGGGATACTCGCGGTGATAGTGTCCGTCGATGCTACGGTTTGTGTTGTGTTTTGAAATGCGTAGTTGTTGTCGTTGTTTTGGCTTACGTAGTACTTCACGACTAGTTTAAGTTTGTCAGCACTTGAGCCTAAAACCGTATCGGAGTTCACATCAGAAACTCGAACTCGTACGTAAGGGATCTTATTCTGTTTTAACAGGTTAACGTTAAAGTTCGCGAAATCAACGCCATCAATTGATTTCAAGCCAGAAGCAGCATAGACATAATCGATCTTCAAGTAGTCTCTACTTGACTGAACATTGTCTGATGTATAAGTATCTTGCGTGTAAACCCCTTCGTACGTAGACCTTTCTCCATCGACGGTCACATTAACGTAGTTCATCGATGTCCCTTCAGGGTACGTAATGATCTGAGCAGGCGCTTGATCGTCACGGCTTACTGCATGCTGGTATTCACCGACGTTGTCTTTGGTATCAGTAGCCTTAACATCGAACGTAGTCGTAGATAAGAATTCGTCCGTCGAATAGGCTTTACTAAATTCACAAGCACTGCCCGACTCTGCCGTTACAGGAGTACAAGCCACATCTTCTGGGAGGCCGCTTTTAAATGAAACGCTGACAGACTTAATATCTTGAGACGCTTCTTTTACTATGCCTTTTAATACGTACTCTTGAAGTTCGTTGTTGATAGCGCTTGCAGAAGTAACAGAGATGACTGGGGCATCATTATCCCACTCAAAATTAACGTAATGACCTGAATTGCTACCAGGAACAAGTTCATTGCCTAAAACGTCTGCCGTGTAAAACACCAAACGAGCAGCAGTCACGTTAGAAAGGCCGGTTTCTGAGTCAACCTCAACGGCATCAATGGCTTTTGTATCGACACTTACTTTGATGTTTGTTTCACGAACACCAACTTCAAATTCGCTTGCGTCTACCGAACAAAACTCACTGCCAGAAGTCTGTTGGTCGTTACATTTGAATTCGCCTGACCAAGCACCATGTAATTGGTATTGCACATAAGCAGAAACAGATTGAACACCGATATCATCATTAAGTCTGATATCTACGCTATCTGTTCTTGCTAATACATCACTATCGGTGCGCGTTACGGTCGGTGGTGTTGTATCGATTTCGGTTTCATCACGTGGTGGAATAACACCATCGGTCGTACCATGGCTTCCCAAGTCATTAATTTTTTGACTAAAAGCAACGTAATCATCAGCATCCGTACCTGAGATGTTAAGCTCTGGGTCGTTCACTACAATCAATACGTGTTGAGAAAGATCTTGAGTGTAAACGTCGCTGGTAATTCTCTGCTGACCAAACGTAAGTGGCGTCACTGCACCTGTCGAGTCACTGATTTCTAAGCCGTCTAGAAGACCATCAGCGATGACATCACGAAATTGAATGTCAGCGAAATGCATTGAGGTATAGACGTTATCTTCAGACTGACCGTATTTTTCAATAAGATCATAAGAAAACGAAGAGTATGCTGTTAACAAAGCCCCGTATTGGTGACCAGGAGTGGCAAAGCTACTTTGACCACCTTTCGTTATGTCAATCGGAGTGGTTTCATTGACATTGAACCCATACATCCCATTGACACTATCTAAGGCTTCAGAGACCGCATCTGAGCCAGATTCCCCACCAGAAATCTTATACTTAGCTAAACCAGAAACGATATTAGTCAGTGGTGTGAGCATTAATTTCTGATCACTACCTTCACTAAAATTCACTACCCC
This sequence comes from Vibrio sp. K4, assembly GCF_051122595.1. Classification (NCBI taxonomy): domain Bacteria; kingdom Pseudomonadati; phylum Pseudomonadota; class Gammaproteobacteria; order Vibrionales; family Vibrionaceae; genus Vibrio; species Vibrio sp. K4. The sequence continues at coordinate 1,472,218 of NZ_CP178578.1, read as the reverse complement.
TTCTAGGCGCAAAGTCTTACCCGCACTCGATGATACAATTTCTTTTGTGAGAGGATCGGTGTAGCTACCTTGCTGCGCGACGACATACAAAGGCATCGAAGAGGATTCGAATTCAAGCTTGTAATCACCAAAGGCATCAGAAGTCGTGCTTGTAAGCAATCTGCCGACTTTTCCATCCTTGTATTCAAACACCTCGATCTTGGCGCCATTGACCGGAGCGTCAAAAACGTTACCTGAGATGCTTCCTGTATTCCTAGCTGGCGGTGTATTGTCACCACCATCCCCACCGCCACATGCACTCAATAAAAGTGAAGCAGCCATGAGACTTAACGTTGGTTTTAGCGTATTTTTAGTGAACATAGTAATTTGGCAGAGTATATTTTGCCGCGATTATATTATTGTCTAGGATTTTCTCAACGTGACAAAATAACCATAAAATCAAACATAAACGCTAAGAAAATAGGTAGTTTTAAACCTCTTTAGCAGCGCTACTTCACATCTATCGTTATTTAATTAGTAAAAACACAGGAATTGGCTATAACGGCGTGTAAGATTTTATTTTAAATATTATACTCCCCTCAATTTTTCGCCTTTAAGCATAATTTCGATTTAATGACAAGTTTAATATTAAGACAACATACACAAAACATTGCTCTACCCCTTGTGCTCATTGCATTCGTCATCATTGCCGGCGTGTCTTTTACTCATCATCTACTTACTCCTGAAGAGCAACCAAGCGTAGTCACACCAAAACCTCAAGTCATTGTTTCTAATAAAATAATCCACAGTAACATCGAACACATCTACGAGACGTACTTTCAGCGAACCAAGATCACCACAGGCGTAATCGATTACTCTTTCGTGACTTCTTTGATTAATGCAGGATTATCTCAGCGAGAGATAAAATCTTTGATAAAATTAATCGAAAATGAATTCGACATTATTGGTTCGGTAAGAAAAGGCGACAAGTTCTCAATAAAAACCCGAACCAATAGTTATAATGAAAAATACATCAGTTCTTTTTACTATTCCGGTAGTAAAAGAGACTTCTTTGTTATTAACGATGGCGACAACAACGCATACGATGAATATGGCAAAAAGTTAATTCGAAAGCCATATTATTCATTTCCACTAGCGAAAAAGTACAAAATTAGCTCTGGTTTTAATTTGAAACGAAAACATCCAGTAACAGGTTTAATTGCACCACACTTAGGTACTGATTACGCCGTCCCAATTGGAACACCAATACAGAGTATTGCAGATGGTGTCGTCGTGAAGTCACGCTACAATCGTTTTGCCGGTAATTACATTAATATCCGCCACACCAACGGTTCTATGTCTCGTTACTTACACCTGTCTCGTAGCGATGTTCGCGTGGGTGACCACGTAACGAAAGGACAAACCATCGGCCGAACTGGTAATACGGGAAGAACAACAGGCCCTCACCTGCACTTAGAATTAATTGTGGATGGCGTGCCTGTTGATTACGCTCGTTATATCCGCACTAACCCTGCTCCACCGGTGAACATGCAAATGATGTTAGCTGCAAGAACTGAGCGCGCAGAACTGATCAACGAACTACTCGACTCCGCCTCTTAACGCCCTCTTGTTTTTCCTTATTCAGCTCATTGCGGCGTAGTTTTCTGCGTCACAATGAGCTGGTTACGCTTGAAAGAGAACACCCTTCGACTTGAAAGTAACCGCATTGCCGCTAAAACAGGGCTTAAAGCACCTAAATATCTCTCTGTCAGTCTGCTCTAACATTTTCGCTCTCTCAATAAAGTGTTAAGATCCTCACATGACTCGCTGTAGTGGTAACGAGTGGTGATGATTACCCCACTCCCTAAACATCCCCATAAATGATGTAACTAAGCTAAGTAACCCACCAGCATAACCATGAAACAATAAGGCGATTTTTCAAATGGTTAACAACTCTATCCAGTGGTTCCCGGGCCACATGCATAAAGCACAAAAAGAGATTGCAGAAGCGATCCCTCAAATAGATGTCATTATTGAAGTGCTTGATGCTCGTATCCCTTTTAGTAGTGAAAACCCTATGATCGCGGAGCTCAAGGGCGATAAGCCAGTAGTAAAAGTGCTTAACAAACGTGACCTTGCGGACCCGGAGTTAACTCAAGTTTGGATTGACCACTTCGAGAAAGAGCACAACGTAAAAGCGATTGCTATTACTACCTCTCAACAGACTGAAGTCCTAAAAATTATGGAGTTGGTACGTAAACTTGCCCCGCATCGTGAAGAAATTGGCAAGAACATTCGTACCATGATCATGGGTATTCCAAACGTTGGTAAATCCACCATTATCAATGCGTTGGCCGGCCGAACTATCGCAGTGACAGGTAACCAACCAGCGGTTACACGTCGTCAGCAACGTATTAACCTTCAAAATGGTATCGTTCTTTCTGACACTCCGGGGATCCTGTGGCCAAAAGTAGAAAACCCACACAGTGGCTTCCGTCTTGCTGCAACCGGCGCGGTAAAGGACACCGCAATGGAATACGATGAAGTCGCGTTCTACACGGTGGAATACTTAGCGGCTCACTACCCTGAAAAGCTAAAAGAGCGCTACCAAATCGACGAACTGCCACAATCGGATATCGAGATGATGGAAGAGATCGGTCGTCGCCGCGGTGCATTACGTGCTGGCGGACGAGTAGACCTTCACAAAGTATCTGAGATCCTTCTTCATGAACTTCGCCAGGGCACATTGGGACAAATCACTCTTGAACTGCCTGAGATGATCACTCAAGAATTGATTGAAGTAGAGATTGAAACCGCTCGTAAAGAAGAAGAAAAAGCAAAACGCAAAGAAGAACGTCGTAAGCGTTACCTTCGTAACAAGCGATAATCCCCCTCTTAACTTCCTTCCTAAGGCACGTGATACACGTGCCTTTTTTTATGCTTAAATTTTTTCATTGCAGTGCAAAAGAGCGACGCTTTTCTCATTATTTATGGAATGAAAACCACTAAACGTAGCGCTACCCTCATCCCCTAACAATTTGCCCTCCAGTTAAATTTTGTAGGAAAAGTCGAACAAATTCATAAATATTAATTATGTGTTTTAACGGTTATTTTTTAAGCGCGATCTTAGTTAGACCCCCGAATGGTAAGGAGTTACAAAGCTCACCCAACCCTTAAATGCCGAGTTTGCAGGCGCACGCAAACTTATGCAACTTGGCTAATGACACCTCACTCATATTAGTCAAACTATATAACTGTCAGCGCTGGCGTTTTTCTGTATTACGAAGAGAACTTATTATGAGTGATAAACTGAAAACGAAACGACTTCCTTCCTTTGTTGAGGAACGCCTGGACTTTTATATTCAAGATCTGATTGAACAGAACGAGAACCAAAAGCACTTGGTATTAGGGAAACGACCGCAACCCGAAGCTGTGGTCATGCAGAGTAACGATTACTTATCGCTATCTCATAACCAACAGATTCAAAAAGCTCACCGAGATGCGATATCTGAGCATGATGATAACGTCGTTATGTCTGCGATTTTCTTGCAAGATGATGATTCGAAGCCTGCATTTGAAACGCAACTTGCGGATTACGTCGGCATGGGGAGTTGCTTGCTTTCCCAATCGGGATGGGCTGCGAATATAGGATTGTTGCAGACCATTTGTCCACCTGAAACGCCGGTTTATATCGACTTCTTTGCGCATATGTCATTGTGGGAAGGTATTCGAGCCGCGGGAGCACAAGTGCATCCGTTCATGCACAACAACATGAGCCACTTGCGTAAGCAGATCCAGCGTCATGGGTCAGGTGTTATCGTGGTAGATTCGGTCTACAGCACGATAGGCACGATCGCCCCACTCCACGACATCTACGAAATGGCGCGTGAGTTTGATTGTGCTTTAGTGGTGGATGAATCCCACTCGCTAGGGACACACGGGCCTAACGGCTCCGGCTTGGTAAAAGCGCTGGAACTCACTGATCAAGTAGATTTCATTACTGTCAGTCTGGCAAAAACCTTTGCGTATCGAGCAGGAGCGATTCTCGGCCCAGAAAAACTGGCGCGAACGTTACCATTCGTTGCGTTCCCGGCCATTTTTAGTTCAACGGTTCTACCACAAGAAGTCATTCGACTAGAGAAAACGCTCGAAGTGATTAAAGACGCCGATGATAAACGAACCATGTTGTTCAATCGCGCTAAAGAGCTCAGAACGGGCCTTAAGCAGATTGGTTTTAATATCCGCAGCGAATCACAGATTATCGCGTTAGAATGCGGTAGCGAGCGTAATACCGAGCGTGTACGTGATTTCTTGGAAGAACGTAATGTCTTTGGCGCTGTATTTTGTCGCCCGGCAACGGGAAAGAATAAAAACATTATTCGATTCTCAATCAACGCCGACATGACGTCTCGCGACATCGACCATGTGCTGACCGCCTGTCAGGAAGCATATAACCATCCAGAACTAGAGTTTGTTTAACAGATCATAAACGGCACGTTTGAATGGAAGCTTGTGACTGCCGAAAAACAAAGAGCTCAGCGTTATGCTGAGCTCTATTATGACCTTTTGCTTCCCCGTGGTGATACTGGGTTAACAATACGAGGAGTTAAGATGACTAGGTTAAGAACGCTGGGTTAAATCCAATTAGCAATCTTGTCGAACAGTCTGTTCTTGTCGGCGGGTTTCACGATGAAATCCGACATCCCCGATGAGCCAATCTTATCTAGTGTAATCGGTGAGCTGTCGCCAGTATGCGCAATAATAGGCACCGTTGAATACGCCTTGTTTGAACCTCGAATCCGACGAGACGCCTCCACACCATCCATCACAGGCATTTCAATGTCCATTAAAATCAAATCGACATCATTCGCGTCTAATGCGTTGATTGCTTGCTGACCATCTTCTTTCTGAATCACGTCAAAGCCCTGCTTCTCGAGCAACATCGCCGTAAACTTGCGTAAAGACTCGTTGTCGTCCACCACCATAATAGTGCGCTTGTTTGTCGAATCCAGAGGTTTCACTGGCATCACTGGCACTACGTAGTTTGCATCATAGAGCAGACGGTCGATGGTTGCTCTGGTGTTTAGCAGCCATGCTTGGGTTTCTACCCAAATCGGCTCGAAAGACACGTTTCTTGCACGTTGAATTGGATGGTGCTCAAAGAGATACACGATTCGTGCTTCAGTAAAGGAGAGCAAAGATTCAACTTTATCGAGGTGACTCCCTCGCACGTCCAAGCTTTCCATGTCGATCAGTATTAAATCAAACTCGAATTCATACTCTTTTTTCTTCATCATCGCAGGCACATCAAGTACCGTGAGTTCAAATCCCATAAAGCGCGCAATATCAGATACTTTCGAGACTAAAATATTTTGTTCACTCACAAACAAAATCGTTTTTAGCTTCGTTAATTCACTCTTAATCTCTTTGACTGCGTTTGAGCCAATGGTTGGGAACGTCATGGTAAATTGTGACCACTCGCCGACTTCCGACTGACAACGGATATCGCCACCAAACGAGCGCATCACTTTCTTACAGAAAGGCAAACCAAGACCGTAGTTTCCGGATTTACCCGTGGTATAAAAGTCTTGGAAAATACTCTGAAGTACATCCGGAGAAATGCCCGAACCATTATCTGTCACCACGATTTGGTTAGTGAACTCATCGCTATACATGGTGACATGGATATGGAAATCTTCGGAACTACGATGATGGAACGCATTCTTGAATAAGTTGTACATCACGTACTTAAGCAATGTATCGCTGCCCAAGAAATCGAACTCGCTTCTTACGTCTAAAGAGATCGCAAAGCGGTCGGTGGAACGTTTGTAACTGAAGCTTTCAATTGCACTCTCGACAACGGTTTGTGCTGAATGTTTTTTGAATGTTGAGCGAGATACACGGTTCTCATCAATTGAAGTAAGCAGCAAATCAATGGTTTCATTCCCTGAGTGGATGATCTTCATCGCGTCACTGCTAACTTCTCGTAACAGTGTCACGTCTTCATCGCTTAACGTGTATTGCGCCTTCTTACCCTCTTTTGGATTTGGCAGAACCGATTGAATAACATCAATAGAAGTCAGCAAACCGCTCAGTGGGTTTCGCATCTCATGTGCGATGCCGGCACCAAAAGATTTCGCCAATGATACTTTTGCTTCGTGCTCAACCTGATTTCTGAAGTAGAACAAGTTACCGAACAGGTAGATAAACAAGAAGATTGGAACGTGTGTCCAATCCATTGTGAGTTCGAGGTGGAACCCTTGCGCTATCCAAGCGAAGAATGTCGCAAGCCCAATACCGGCAAAGGTCTGAGCAAACATGACCCAAGTGATATGGACGAGCAGAATATGAAGAAATATCGCCGACATAAACGACATCACCCATACATTCGACCAGTTGTTCATCAGCAACATGTAAAAGAAGAAACAAGGTAAGCAGAGCGTTATGGCGACTTGATAATAAGCGGGTAAAAACCGACGCCATTCAAATGGCACGCGGTTACGATAAATGATACCGAAGAATAAAATTGAGCAAAGGACACGAAGAGGCAGGTTTTCGTATGGTTGTGGGAACATAAATGCCCAGACCACGTAGTAAATTGGAAAGCCGACAAAACCCATCCATCCTACAAGGGTAAGATTGGGTTCTGCGTACTGATATACTTTGCGAATCGCGTCCATATTTACTTTATCTACTGAGCCTAGCGTTTACTGATTTTGTGTTTTGCATTGTTTTGTTTATATTTGCTTTCCAATTATATATTAGTTAACGCACATAAGCAGTGAGACATTAATCAAATATTTCGCGACGCTCTACTTTAAATTCAGCGCTTTATATTCACAAAACTAATAATTAGGTAAATTTGATTGTTAATTCAACAGAAAATGGGATGTAACGCAAAGCCTTGTACATGAATGCCGTGCAACATACACACAGCGAAGCAACCCTCTCTCTCCTATTCAACTTATCAAACAAGGGCACCTATGCAATCAATAGCAATAAAAAATGTCGTATTCGATGTGGGTAATGTGTTGGTGAGATGGTCGCCATTAGAAATTGCAAGGCTGACATTTGGCAATGATGTCGACGCCGAGGCGTTAGCCAAAGACTTGTTTATGAGCACTATCTGGTTAGATTTGAACAAAGGGCTTATTACTGAAGCACAAGCTAAACAGCGATATCAATCGGAAAAAGCACTTTCAGATAGCGATGTCGAACGTTTCTTTTATTACGTGAAACACACCCAATTACTGATGTATGGCAGTGTCGAGCTTCTCAAACGTCTCAAAGCCGCAGGATATAACGTGTTCGCACTGACCGACAACGTGGTAGAGATCGTTGAATTTCTAAAAGCCACTTACGACTTTTGGCCACTATTTGAAGGCGCGACGGTATCAGCAGAGCTGGGATTGTTAAAACCTCAGCCAGAAATTTATCAAAGCTTGTTGGAAACCCATCAACTCCTAGCACAAGAAACTGTGTTCCTTGATGATATGCCTTATAACGTTGAAGGGGCACGAGCGGTAGGGTTAGCGGCAATTCAATTTAAACACGCAGAACAATGTGAACATGAATTAAAAGCGATGGGATTACGCTTTTAGAACGGCACGAACTAAAAAGAGCAGCACGTCGCTGCTCTTTCCTGAATTAGGTTTCTGGTTACAACCGTTACGAGTAAACGACGTTTTCTTCTATGCCATTAACCAGTGATTGTGCATTTGACCAACGGAACACTTTCTCAAGGACTTCACCACCACCCGGCGCTTTCCAGTTGCGTTCTTGGCATTCTTGTCCACCAATATGCTGGTAGAACTGGATTGCTGGTTCATTTTGAGAAATCACTTCAAGGTACAAGCCACTGTCTTTAAAGTACTGTTGTTGCCATTCTGCAACCGCTAATAGAAGTTGCTTCCCGATGCCGCGACCGCGATAACTGTCATCCACATGAAGTGCTTCAATAAAACTGCCGCGTTCAAAATCATGATTCCCAAACACACAAACAAAACCAAGAAGAAGCCCGCCCTCTTCTGCTAACACCACATGCTGGTTGAATGGTGGGTTGGTTAAGCGAGTTTGCCAAATCAACAATTTGTCGTCGATGGCTTCGCTATCAAGGTAACCATCACTTAGCATACCACGGTAGTGACGCTTCCAACTGTCCACGTGCAACTGCGCGATGCGTTCATAATCCTTATATTCCGCTAATCGTAATTCCATTACGTATTCCTATGTTCTTTTATTGCTTCTCTAACGAGCTTTGGCATTTTCCACCTCTTTAACTACATATTTTTGGCAGATTTTACAAATCTATAGCCACAGCTCATTGATTAATACTACTCATTATTCGTTTAAAAGCAAAAAATCCCACTGACTACACCAGATTATTGCGAGTTTGACCTTAGCGATAGAACTGTCACAACTCGAAACAAAGTCACCTAACTTTAGTTTGACTTACACGTGTACGCTGATATTCTAGCGAACAGTTGTTAGCTCAAAGTTAGGGACACATCGTGACGCATAATAAACCGCCCATTATCTGGTTGAATCTATTGATATTTTCTGCCAGTTTTATTCTGACTTTTGTTGTATTGCCTTGGTATGCATACCACTACGGATTAGGTTGGGAACATCTAATCTGGGGTATCATCGCCTTTAGTTTTACCAATCTCTCCATTACCGCGGGTTATCACCGTTTGTGGAGCCACAAAACCTATGAAGCTCACCCAGTTTTACGATTCATCTTTGCCATCGGTGGTGCTTTCTCTCTTCAAAACAGCGCAATGCATTGGTCTTCTGACCATCGTGTTCACCACAAACATGTGGATGACAATAACAAAGACCCTTATTCAGCGAAGCGCGGTTTTTGGTATTCGCATATTGGTTGGATGCTTCGCGATTACAACAAGTCAAAAGAGAACGAGTACACGAACTGCCGTGATTTGAAACGAGACAAGATCGTTGCATGGCAGCACAAGTATTACGTTCCTTTGGCCATTGCCACTAATATCGGCTTCCCTCTTGCACTAGGTCTTATCTATGGTGACATCTGGGGAATGTTCTTGATCGTTGGTGCCGCTCGCCTGTTCTTGAGCCATCACACCACATTCTTCATCAATTCGCTGGCGCATGTTTGGGGTAAACAGACTTTCACCGATAAAAACACCGCTCGTGACAATGGCATCTTAGCCTTCTTCACTTTTGGTGAGGGTTATCATAACTTCCACCACATCTTTGAGAACGATTACCGAAATGGTGTGTACTGGTGGCATTACGACCCGACTAAATGGTTGATCAAATCATGCTCTTGGCTGGGGTTAACCACCAAACTTCGTACGACATCGACTTTCCGTATCGAAAAAGCGCGCGCAACTCAGTTGCTGAAAAAGGCGAAAGAAAAGTTAGAAACGAAACCGAATAGCCAATCGATTCGTGACCAACTTCAGCAGGAATTCGATGCACTCGTACACCACATGCAAGAATATTATGAAGCGCGAAAAGAAGTGCTTGGTGAGAAAACAGCAACGGTAGTGAAAAAGTACGAACGTTCCGTATCAAAGCTGAAATACGAGCAAATTAAGGAAGAATTTGAACGTCAACAACGCAGTTGGAACCTCTTAGTGCGACGCTACGCATAACGTGTAACTCGCGCTTCAATATAAAGACGTCAAAACAAAAGCTCCGTTAATTCGGAGCTTTTTTGTTCAATCAAGCCCCTTTAACGTGATCTAGCTCGAACTATCGCTTTTCCCATTTTTTAATCATTTCGTACGATTTTTATTCGACAAATTGTTCATATTTTCGTTTCTTTAAAAACAACAAAACCAGTACATAACACCTGAAAAACGTAATTTAAACAATATAATCCAACGCAATTATTTATTAATCTATTATTTGTTTTAGATCATGCTAGCTCTAATTTAGTCTCGTGCCACAGGAAAGAATTCTGTAAATTCTCTGACATAAACTGAAACAGTTTCTTTCTTTTTTTCATAATATCTGGAGACAACCCTATGTTAGAGCTCTTAATTGGCTTGGTAGTGACCATTGCTGTGGGTTATTTCATTGTCAAAGGCTACAAAGCCGCTGGCGTGTTATTAACCGCAGGTATTAGTTTGCTTCTTATGACTGGTCTGCTTGGCCATGACGTTCTGCCATCAAAAGTAACCTCAACGGGTAATATGGTGACGGACGCACTAGAGTACGTAAAATACATGCTTCAATACCGTGGCGGCGGCCTTGGTATGCAAATCATGCTACTTTGTGGCTTCGCGTCTTACATGACCCACATCGGCGCAAACAATGTAGTAGTAAAACAGTTCTCTAAACCGCTTTCTGTTATCAAGTCTCCATACGTCCTTTTGGTAGCGGCTTACATCGTGGCATGTTTGATGTCTCTTGCAGTGAGTTCAGCAACAGGTCTAGGCGTGCTATTAATGGCTACCCTATTCCCAATGATGACAGCAATGGGTATCTCCCGCCCTGCTGCGGTAGCAGTGTGTGCTTCACCAGCGGCAATCATCCTTTCACCAACTTCTGGTGACGTGGTTATCGCGGCAGAAAAATCAGGCCTAGCGCTTGACGTGTTCGCGGTTCAAACCGTATTGCCTGTGTCTATTTGTGCAATCATCGTAATGGCTGCAGCGGCATTCTTCTGGAATAAATACCTAGATAAGAAAGACAACACGCCAATGGAAAAGATTGACGTATCTGAGATCAAAGCAGATGCGCCAGCGTTCTATGCGGTTCTTCCTTTCCTACCAATCATCGGTGTATTCCTATTCAACGGTCGTACAATTCCAGGTCTGACTCTAGACATCTACACTATCGTGGTAGGTTCTATCTTCTTGGGTGCTGTGATTCACTATGTGGTGAACAAGTTTGACGGTAAGAAGTCGCTTGAGGATCTTGATTCTTGTTATGCGGGCATGGCAGATGCGTTCAAAGGCGTAGTAATGCTGTTGGTTGCGGCGGGTGTATTCGCGCAGGGTCTTATGTCAATTGGTGCTATCGATAACCTATTACACCTTGCAGACAACGCAGGTGCTGGCGGTATCGCGCTAATGCTTATTCTAACCGGTCTAACTGTTGCTGCTGCGATTGCGACGGGTTCTGGTAACGCACCGTTCTACGCGTTCGTAGAGCTTGCTCCTTCACTGGCTGCGAAGATGGGTCTTAACCCTGCGTTCCTAATCATCCCAATGCTACAAGCATCTAACCTGGGCCGCACTATATCGCCAGTATCTGGTGTAATCGTTGCGACTTCTGGTATGGCAAACATCAGTCCGTTCGAAGTAGTAAAACGTACATCAGTGCCGGTTCTAGCAGGTCTGATTACTGTGATCATCGGTACTATGGTGCTTGTACCAATGACAGCATAAACTGCGGTTACATAACGCTAATCAGTAAAGGCTCGGCTTCTATGTCGAGCCTTTTTTATTTTACGACTCTTCCTTTACGCCCTTCTCTTCTTCATTCACCAGTCCTTCGTTTTATTAGGTAGTGCGTTTTATTAAGCAATGCGTTCCATATTTTCAAAGTGCTCCACATTCTCAGCAGTCTGATTTGCTTACTATCTCAACAACTTATATAAAAATCCCATACATTCACAAAATGGAACTTACTATGACTTCACTTATTGTTTTTATCGTCATCATTTTGCTTATCGCGGTGTTTGCGGTCAGCATTTACAACAAACTAGTGACGCTACGTAATCGCTTTAAAAACAGCTTTGCTCAGATTGAAGTGCAGTTGAAACGACGTTACGACTTAATCCCAAACCTTGTTAGCACCGCAAAAGGCTACATGGAGCATGAGAAAGAAACGTTTGAGCGAGTAATTCAAGCTCGAAACCAAGCAATCTCTGGTTTAAAAGCAGCCAGTGATGCACCAGACAGCGACGCAGCCATCAGTCAATTAGCACAAGCAGAAGGCATGCTACAAAATGCGCTAGGTAAGTTAAATGTGGTTGTAGAAGCGTATCCAGAACTTAAAGCCAACGAAACCATGAGCCAACTGCAAGAAGAGCTGACTAGCACAGAAAATAAAGTCGCTTTTGCTCGCCAAGCCTTTAATGATGCAGTCACCAGCTACAACACCTACAAGCAAACTTTCCCACCAGTGTTGTTTGCCAATATGTTTGGTTTCCAAGACGGCAAGCTGTTGGAATTTGCAGACACTGAAGCCATTCAAGAAGCGCCTAAGGTTGAGTTCTAATGAATTTCTTTGACCATCAAGATACCGCGCGACAACGCACCGGGCTTTTGGTGTTTCTGTTTTCCTTAGCGGTATTTGTCATTACGGGTTTGGTCAGCGTCCTATCGATTGGTATTTACTATGGGGTGACGGGTGAGCCATTTGATCAAAACACGGCCATTAGCTATGTCTTACTGTGCTTTGCGGGTGTCGTTTTGATCGTAGCAATAAGTTCGATGATTCGCCTATCTGACTTATCTTCGAACGGTGGCCGAGGCGTTGCAGAAAGCATCGGTGGTAAGCTGATCTCTTCCAACACGATAGACGCCAAACACAGGCGACTGCTTAACGTGGTAGAAGAAATGGCGATCGCGTCAGGGATTCCCGTTCCTCCTGTTTATGTGATGCAGGAAGAACGAGGCATCAACGCGTTTGCCGCTGGCATGAGTATTGATGATGCTGTAATCGGTGTTACACAAGGCGCACTAGACACCTTCACACGTGATGAATTACAAGGCGTGATTGCTCATGAGTTCAGCCACATCTTAAACGGAGACATGCGCCTGAACACACGTTTAATCGGGGTACTCTTCGGCATCACTTGCATTGCCCATTTCGGTCATCTGGTGTTAGACAACACACACCACACCAGTCGCGTCTCAAGAAGCTCTTCCGATTCAGATAAAGGCTTTGCCGTCATTATGTTGATAGCGATTGTCTGCTTGATTCTAGGCTGGGTTGGCACTTTGTTTGGTTCAATGATCAAAGCGGCAATCTCAAGACAAAGGGAGTTCTTAGCCGATGCGAGTGCGGTTCAGTTTACCCGTAACGATCAAGGCATCGCTGGCGCTTTAAAAAAGATAGGTGGTTGCAACGCTGGGTCTTATCTTAACGCCAAAGCAAGCAGCCAAATGAGCCATATGATGTTTGGTCAGAGCAACTTATCTGGCTTTACTGGTTTATTTGCTACTCACCCACCACTTGAAGAAAGGATTCGCCGGATTGAGCCTAATTGGGATGGCAGCTTTTTGAGTAAAAGTCGTAGTCAAGGAGCAACTTTCGGTAATGGACAAGTCAGTGGATTTGCGTCGGATGCCGGCTTTAGTACCCAAGACTTAAGTACCCAGAACGTTGAGCCACAGAGTGTCGCGCCAACTTCCTCAGAGTTAAGTGAGACAGGGAAACAGCTCATTAGCCAATTGCCACAAGACTTGGTCGACATAGCACGTGAACCTTATAGCGCTCGTTTTATTGCGTTGCTGCTAATTTTTGATGGAAGCAAAGTGCAGCGTGAGATGATCAAAGGTCATATTCCAATGGTGTCGCACGCAAAGTTATTACCTTGGTTAGATTACAAGCTGCCAACGCATTTACGCCTTCCTCTTTTGGAATTAGCGGTCCCTGCCCTAAAAGCACTCAGTGAAGGCCAAAAGAACCGGTTGTGTGAAGTGCTGCGTGAATTATCACAAACTGACAATCATTACTCTCTCGGTGAGTGGTGCGTCATTAATTTACTTGAGAAGCAGCTCATCGCACCTTTTGGGTTTACTCGCCAGAACAAAACCCTTAAGCAACTGGAAGAAAGTGTACATTGGTTACTGAGGGAGCTAGCTTGGGTCAGTCACTCAGAACCACAAGCGGCGCAACTTGCATTTAATTCAGCCCTAACATCTTTAGGTTTCGCGAAAGTAACGTTAGAGCCTGCAAACAAGAATTGGCGCTTGAGCCGCGCTGCATTAGAGCTGTTGCTGCAACTGAAGCCCGTTCAACGACGCCAGTTCGTTAAAGCATGCCGCTTGGCCATTGAATCGGATGGGAAGATCACCGTTGCAGAAGGTGAATTGTATCGAGTCATAGCATGCTTTTTGGAAGTACCCGAGCCTCCGCTGACTGTGACGCTTTAAACACAGAAAGCAAAACGCCAGCGATAATCGCTGGCGTTTTTGTGTTCATCAATTGATTACTTTGATTAAGCCGCTTTGAAGCGCTCAGGAATCTTGGTGATGCTTTGACGGTAGCTGAACCATAGGTAGGTTACTGCTAGTGAGAAGAACAAGTAAGACAAAGCAAATACGATTGGAGACGTAATCAGCTCAGCTGACATACCCCACATCACACCAACTACAGTAATCGTCAATTTAGACAACATGCCACAGATCAGTAAGAACAAAGCAAGCTGTGGGAAACGCGAACTACGGAATGCGAAGAAGTAGCAGCTACCTACTGCAAGCGATGCAATAGAAAGACCTAGCATGAATGAATGGATGTGATCTGCTGATGCGACACCTGCAGAAACAGAAGCCATAAGTAATAGGAACAATTTCATAAGTCACCTCACTACAAGTAGAGAAAAGCATCCTTTCATTAATGAAAACTCATTTTGCGCCCTATTTTGCTTATCTATTTAGCAATTACAAGCACATTTTTTGCTCACTTTGTGCTCAACCCTCCCTTTCGAATCTAGTTATTACAAGCGGTTAACATTCTCGAATTTATAAACCCTTTAGATCCTGCACTTACAAAAAGCAGTCTCTATTTTGGCCACTTTTGTTACAGAACATTAACACTTAAACATTTTGAAACTTTTTGCTTAAACTGTGAGCCAAACACCCATGCTCGAGCTATCAACCTTGTTTCACTTAGGATCTCACTACCAAACCAAAGCTTCTTTACGTTAGATCAACATTTTCTTCATATATAAAACGCTCTCATTACAATCATTTTTAATGTTTCAAATTATTTTTAGCCACAGGGGTAAAAAGAGATTCCAATCACACATTTATTGGTTATAATCCGCGCTCATTACGTTATGTGTTGAAAAACGCAAACTTATTTTGAGTAAACCCTATCTTTAAACCGACCCCTCTTTGCTATCTGCCAAGAGGTATTACTGAGAACAAAAATGAGCAAGATTGATAAAGCTATGCGCATCCTGTTAGCAGGATTCTGTATCAACCTTTGTCTTGGCATCCTGTATGCTTGGAGTGTATTCAACAAAGCACTAGTGACTGAGTCAGGCTGGAGCGCAGCAGAAGCATCTGCACCTTACGCGACTGCAACTATTACTTTCTCTATCTGTCTTCTTGTTGCAGGTATTCTTCAAGACCGTATGGGTCCACGTTTGATCCTAATCCTAGGTACTGTTCTAACAGGTCTAGGCATGATCGCGTCTGGTTTTGTTAACTCACCACTAATGCTGAACATCACTTTCGGTGTGATCACTGGTGCAGGTATCGGTTTTGGTTACGCGTGTCTTTCTCCTTCAGCAATGAAGTGGTTCCACGCATCTAAGAAAGGTATGGTTAACGGCATCATCGCAGCAGGTTTCGGTCTAGCAGCTATCTACCTAGCTCCTGTGACTTCTGCACTGATCGACAGCATGGGCATCCAAACGAGCTTCCTAGTTCTTGGTGTTGGTATCCTTGCTATCGCTGTTCCTCTAGCAGCAACAATCAACAACCCACCAGCGGATTACACGCCAGCTGAACCTAAAGTAAAAGAAGGTCAAGCACCTAAGGTTGTGAAGAAATCTGACGACCTAACTTGGAAAGCAATGCTTAAAACGCCACAGTTCTACTCTCTATGGATCATGTACGCGTTCGCAGCTTCTGTTGGTCTTATGATCATCGGTAACATCACGACTATCGCAAGCGTTCAAGCGAACCTACCAAACGCGGTTTACCTAGCGTCTATCCTTGCGGTATTTAACTCAGGCGGTCGTGTAGCGGCAGGTATGCTTGCAGACAAGATCGGTGGCGTACGTACTCTTCTTCTAGCGTTCGTTCTACAGGGCATCAACATGGTTCTGTTCGCAACGTTCAAAACTGAGTTCACGCTAATCATCGGTACAGCAATCGCAGCAGTAGGTTACGGTACGCTTCTAGCAGTATTCCCTACTCTAACGGCTGAATTCTACGGTCTGAAGAACTACGGTACTAACTACGGCGTGCTTTACACAGCATGGGGTATCGGTGGTGCAATCGGTGCAGCTGTTGTTGGTTTCTCAATGACTAACGGTGACGGCTACGGTCTTGCTTACACTATCTCAGCAGTAATGATGGCAGTGTGTATCGTACTAGCGTTCATCACTAAACCACTGACTGAAGCGAAAGTAGCACAGCTGAAAAACGCTTAAACGACAATCCAGTTCTATTTATCTAATAGATCTGCAGAAATTGATTCGAAAAAGGCTTAACCTATGGGTTAAGCCTTTTTTATTGTTAGTTGGTTATGGAAAACACAGTCGAACTCGCGCCAGATTACTATCTCGATAACTTCTTTAAGCTCACACAGCACGCTACCGAGTGTTACAGCGATTTACTTAGCGAAGATGAACACCAATGGCTATCCGCGTTTAAGAGCTTAAACAAGCCTGCACAGTGCCTTCTCGTGCGTCTTTACAGCCGTAAAGGGTGCTGGTTTCGTAGCGACAAACTCAACTATCAAGAAATTGAGAACATCCAGTCGGCTTTGGATGAATTGGCAACTCATGGTTTTGTCTCGCTCTCCCCTGACCTAACGATACAGGAGTTATCAGCGAATCTACTGACCAAGCCAGAGATCGTCACGCTCTATCCTGAGCATCCTAAATCCCTCAAGAAAGAGGCGTTAGTAGCATGCCTGAGTGAAGAGCGTTTCGAGCTATTTGAGGCTCTGGATTTCACGGTGATTAAGCTTAACTCCGCACACATGATTGATGTTTTGCTGACGCTGTTTTTTGCGAATACCCATCAAGACCTCAGCCAATTCGTGCTCGACGATTTAGGCTTACACCAATTCGAACAATACCAGTTAAGTAAAGCGCGTCGATTCTTTGAGAGCAGAGAGCAAATCGATCGGCTTATTGAACTCAGCCAACTCTCCAACCTTTATTGGCAATGCGACAGAAAACAAAAAGCGAACCTCGATATTCTTATCGAAGCGATGCCAGAACGGGTTGAACATCACTACGTCGACCGTAAACGCGAGCACATGATTAACGACATTGCCCGTGATTACGAGCGCATAAACGAGCTTGAGATTGCAATTGCGTTGTTTGAGACAACCACACTCACGCCAAGCCGAGAGCGTCGTGCTCGCATTTACGACAAGCTAGAACAAAACAATTTATTTAGTGACATTGTCACGGAAATGCTCACCCACCCTATCGATGTCTCTGAGTTTGAGGTGGCACAGAAGCTCGAACAACGCGTTAAACGTAAACAAGGCTTGAAAGTCCCGAGAGCCACCAAGCCCGAGTGCAACGAATACCGCATCGAATTGGATCTATCTCAGCAACGGGTAGAGCTGGCAACCAAAGCGCATTTCGAAAGTTTAGGTTGGACCGTTTTCTATTCCGAGAATACCCTGCTCAACAGCTTGTTAGGCTTAACCTTGTGGGATGCGATTTTTGCACCGATAGAAGGCGCATTCATTAACGCATATCAACATCGACCATTGGATTTGTATCACGCCGATTTTGTCGATAAAAGAAAGCAGCTTATCGACAATGCGCTTGAGCAAGTTCAACAAGGCAATACACAGGCGTTGTTTGATACATACCGAGATAAAGTTGGGGTCAGTAATCCCTTCGTCAGTTGGGCATACGTGAACGAAGAGCTAATCTCCCTAGCACTTGAACACATCCCTAATGCCCTGTTGGTCGAACTGTTTAACGTGCAGTTAAGTGACCTAAAACTCTATCGAAACGGTATGCCGGATTTGATTGCATTTAAAGATGGGAAGTTTGAATGGATAGAAGTGAAAGGTCCGGGCGACAAACTCCAAGATAACCAATGGCGTTGGATCAAGGAGTTCAATCGCCTCAATGTGCCGTTCTCTGTCTGTTATGTAACGGCACAAGCTTAGAAAGGTCTTAGCTGCTTACTTTGGCGTTCTTCTGACCTTTCTTCTCTTTCAATTGATCAATCACGTAGCTTGGTGCGACTTTCTCTAGTTCGCCCAAGCACTCATCTGTTTTCGGGTTGTCGTAACGAACATAAATGTCGCAAACCGCATAAAGCTGTTCCGGCGCACCAGAAATCAAATACGCTTGCTCAAAAGACTTCACCGATTTGTCTAGGTTGTAGTCCTCTTGCAGTACACCATTGAGATACCAGTAGTAGCTGTTATCTTTCGCCATGTTGGCCGCTTTTTCGATTTCTGTCGCTGCATTCTTCTTCTCATCCAAACGCACCAGCGTCAGCGCTTTCGAGTAATGCAAAGACGCATTATCAGGATGAAGTTTAATTGCAGAATCTAATGTCTTGACCGCATCAGCATCGCGTTGCTGCGCTCGGTAGTTGTCGGCCAAGCTTAGCCAGATTTGTGGATTTTCAGGCTGATTGGTCACCAAAGCTTGATAGATTTTATCCGCTTTATCCCATTCATGGTGCCAACGATAAACATCCGCTAACAGCAGTTTGGAGCCGTCATCTTTCTTGTGCTCTAAGTAGCTGATCAGTTCAGCAACCGGCGCTTCCAGCGTTTGCTGTTGCTCGCTGCTCACGTTGGAAAAGTCACGCACTAAGTTGGTCGCAGCAGTAATGCGAACCATGGCCTCTGGATCACTCAACAGTGGCTCAATCATGCGCCAGCGATGTTCAATCGTGTAAGGTTCTGCTCCCACAATCGCGGCTTCACGAACCGCAGGATCTTGGTCTTGAAGGCTGCGCGCAACTGCCACCAGCGCGTTTTGACTTGGGTATTTTGCCAACTCATGCAACGCTTCAATGCGCTTTTCTACTGGTTGTTTCACGTCTTGTGCTTGATAAGACCACTTCGCAACCACTTGTTGCGGCGACATCTGTGCTGAATGGGTTTCCTCTGCACTTGTCACGCTCGCAGAAGAAACTTGGTCCGGTGCTAGCAAGGTCTCATCCTGCGCTGCAACAGATTGGCTTACGGTGACGCCTAGAGCGATGGCTAATAACGTTTTTGAGAATGTCATATCAACCCCCTTAAAATTTGGTTTCGAATACAGGACGCTTCGCCGCTTGTTGGCGTAACACTGCATCACTGTATTTGCCATGTGCCACAGGGTTACCCGTTGCACGAAGAATGTATGCCATTGCCTTATCAGCATGAGAGAAGAACTTTTTCCAACCTGCACATAGGTAGTTCAACCCAGGTTCACCGTCTTTAGTGCGAATGAAACGGTTTTTCGGACACTCGCCGTAACAAGCAAATTGGTAATCACACTGTTGGCACTGCTTGGTTAGCGAGCGAGTCTTGGCAAAGCCAAACTTTTGTTGTTCAGGACCATACGCCAAGGTGTCTAACTTTTCGTGGTGGATGTTGCCAATCTTGTATTCTGGGTAAACGTAATGGTCACAAGCGAAAACGTCACCGTTTGGTTCCATTGCCAAGCCTTTGCCGCAAATCTCGCCCAGTGTACAAAGTGGGTTTTTGCGCCCCATCCAAGTCTCTACACTCGCTTCAAAGTACTGAACAAACACCTTGCCAATGTCGTGTTGAATCCACTCATCAAAAATCGCGATAAGGAAGTTACCCCACGCCTCGTCTGCCACACACCATGGCTCAACCACAGAGTCTTTGTGACCAGGAATAAGACGCTTGTCGCCTTGTTTCAGCTGCTCTTGCGGCTCCCATGTTTGAGGTGCGGTAGTACGGAACGTTTTCTGTTCTACAATGGGAATAAACTGCATTTGCGGAGAACGCACTTCATCACGCAGGAATCGGTACACCTCAAGAGGATTGCGACTGGTTAGATTGTTGACACAAGTTAGCGTTGCGAACTTCACTTCGTGTTTATGCAGCAGTTCAACAGCCTTCATCACTTGGTTAAACGTGCCACGTCCTGCGCGGTTGGTTCGGTAAGCGTTGTGCATCATTTCTGGCCCGTCGATACTCAAACCGACCAAGAAGTTATTTGCTTTTAGAAATGCACACCAATCGTCGTTGAGCAACGTGCCGTTGGTTTGTAAATCGTTTGAAATGACTACGCCTTCTGGCTTGTACTTAGATTGAAACTCAACAATCTTTTTAAAGTAATCCAAGCCCAACATCGTTGGTTCACCCCCCTGCCAAGAGAAGATGATTTCCGGCGTGTTCTGTCCTTCAATGTACTGACGAATGTAGGTTTCTAGAGTCTCTTCATCCATCACAGGCGTGCAGCCTTTTTTGTACTCAAGTAAGTCCTGCTTGCTGAGGTAATAGCAGTAAGTGCAATCAATGTTACAAGCCGCCCCGATAGGCTTCGCCATGACATGTAAACGCTTAGAGGCTTTACCGTTGAACTGAGGACCTTGAGTAATGTGCATACGTCACCTTTTTCGTTATGAAATGCATCTGAGAACGCTCATAAGCGTGCCATTCTCACCTTGATGACCTAATCATAAATCCCATTAATACAAGAGGCTTGTTATACCGTTTATAACCTTTTTTCATAGCGTTTATTGCTAATATTTATCGTGACTTTTTTGGCGAGAAACTATTGATGAAATCATTTAAAAGCAAATCGTTAACCGCACTTTCCATTCTATCATTCAGCGTATTAATGAGTGGTTGTGCGACTCAATCACCGCACCCTATCGCGCTCAACATTGATCAAGACATGGTGTTGGTTGAAGGCGGTTCATTTGTCATGGGATCGGACAGCGACTCCGCCAAGAAGGCAGAAACCCCAGCACGCGAAGTAAAGGTAGACGGCTTTTACATTTCCAAATTTGAGGTCACTCAAGAATTGTTTGAATCTGTCATGGGTTCTTCAATGAGTTACTTCCAAGGTGCAGACATCCCAGTTAACAACTTGAGCTGGCAACAGGCGAATTACTTCATCGAGAAGTTGAACGAGCTGACTGGTGAAAACTACCGCTTACCGACAGAAGCGGAATGGGAGTTTGCTGCAAAAGGTGGTAACAAGAGCCAAGGTTTCACTTACGCAGGCTCAAACAACATTGCTGATGTGGCGTGGTATGCCGACAACTCCAAAAACCAAGCTCACCCCGTAGGTCAAAAACAACCTAATGAACTTGGTCTGTATGATATGACAGGTAACGTTGGTGAGTTCGTGATCGACGCGTATGACGATACTTTCTACCGCTATGGCCCAACCGAGAACCCAAACAACGCTAAAGATGAAAAAGCCGGCCTAGCACACAAGTCCGTACGAGGCGGCAGCTTTGCCTATGATTCTGATGAATCAGAGAATTTCCGTCGAGATTTCGCAAGCCAGTCTATAATTATGTCGGACATGGGACTTCGCCTTGCTAAAGATGCTGATTAAGCACGATTACGCATGAGAAGCGACGTTACTGCCCCTTTGCGCATTCTTACCAATTAACACGTCTCTTGGTTAGGGAAATGGTTAGGGAAAGAGGCTAAATCCACGTTGTTCTCATTTACATTTCACCTCAAATGTATACAAACAATACATTCAAACTTAGGTAAATAATAATATGAAGAAACACATCTGTGCCCTTGCAGTCTTATCTGGTTTATCGTTCTCAGCGATGGCTTTAGATTGCGACCCAAGCTTGCTACCTTCTTGGAAAGATGGAGCAAGTAAGACCGCCATCGTAAACTACGTTGACCAATCTTTGGATACAACGAAATCGACATTCATCCCTGAGCAAGACCGTATTGCCGTGTTCGATAACGACGGTACGTTATGGTCAGAGAAGCCTTTCTACTTCCAGCTGGCCTATGCGCTAGACGAAGTGAAAGTCATGGCAAAAGACCACCCAGAGTGGAAGGCGCAAGAGCCGTTCAAATCAGTATTGAACGATGATATCGAAGGCGTCTTTAAGGGCGGTGAAAAAGCACTGCTTGAGATCGTTAAAGTCACACACAGCGGCATGACGGTTGAAGAATACCAAGAGAAGGTCGCACAGTGGCTAAAAGCTGCAAAAGACCCACGTTTTGGTAAGGCGTATACCGAGCTGACTTACAAACCAATGCGTGAAATGGTGACCTATCTGCAAGAGCACGGCTTTAAGACTTACATCGTCTCTGGTGGCGGCGTGGACTTTATGCGTGTTTGGGCACCAGAAGTGTACGGCATCCCTGAAGAACAAATCATTGGTAGCGCACTAAAATACAAGTACGACTACAACGACGGTAAGCCAACTGTGACTAAGTTAGGTGAAATCCTAACGATTGATGACAAAGCCGGTAAAGTGGAAAACATTCAACACATCATCGGTAAGAAACCTGTTCTCGCAATTGGTAACTCAGACGGTGACCACGCGATGATGCAGTGGGCAACCAGTCAGCCAAACTCGATGGCGATGATCGTTCACCACACCGATGAAGATCGAGAGTGGAAATACGACCGTAAATCCAGCGTCGGCCACTTAGATAAAGCGATGGATGAAGCCAACCAACGCGATAACTGGCATCTTATCGACATGAAAAACGAATGGTGCACTGTCTACTAACACCATTACGACTTCTTCAAAGCTCCCCTTCTTGGGGAGTTTTTTTATTCATTTTCAATCGTTAGCCTTTTCTTCACGATCACTTCACGACTCTTCACACACAATGCCTCCCATCAAAACGAAGAGGTAAAAACAGAATGAAAAGAACAGTCCTGACGATTCTAGCAGCAAGCTCATTTTCGGTAGCAGCCGCACCTTATGTGGGTTTGGAGTATGGATTCGGCACCACCGACCACGATTTTGAAACATCTTTTGACGCTGACGGTGTGAATCTAAACCCTGAATTGGAAGACGGTATTTTTGGTGGCTTTGTTGGCTACTCGATCAACGACTCTTGGGCGTTAGAACTGGGTTACAACCAATTTGAACTAGAAGATAGCCGTTCAAAGAACCTAGGCATCCAGAATTTTGATGGAAAAGACTACCACCGTGACATGGAATGGGATTCATCCATCAAAGCAAAACAAATCACCCTTGCTCCTGTGTTTAGCTACGCATTAAACGACAAATGGACCACCAAAGTAAAAGCGGGTCTGAGCTACACACAATACGAATCGAAAGCCGGTAAGTACGAAGAGCACGAGCTGGTTTCAAATGACGATGTGGAAATGAGCAAAACACTTTTCCACAGCACAGAAAAGAATAACGAGTTGGGTGCCGTGTTCTCTGTTGGTGCGGAATACAAAATCTTCCCTCAATTGACCATCGGCGCAAACGCGAAGTACCAACTTGATAGCTACGCAAACACAGCATCAATCAACGTAGGTTCTACTTACTATTTCTAACTTAGGAAGCCATTAGCATGAAAAAACTGATTCTTGCGTCAATGCTCGCCCTACTTTCAGGCTCAGCATTGGGTGCCTTTACCGGTCCTGAAACCGCTGCAATCAATACCGTCAAAGAAGCACAAAAAGCGGCTGATGACAGCTATGTGTTGTTAACGGGTAACATTGTGCAAGCGTTGGGCAATGAGACTTACCTATTTAAAGACAACACAGGTGAAATCCAAGTGGAGATCGACAACGAAGACTGGATGGGGCAAGACGTGTCACCAAAAGATCAAGTTGCTATCCGTGGTGAAGTGGATTCGGAATGGACTAAAACTCAAATTGAAGTTGATACCATTCAGAAGCTTTAAGCACTAGCGATTATCCCTTGTTCCAATTAAGCAAAAGCCACCTTTATCGGTGGCTTTTCGTTTTTCTAGTGAACACTCAAGCAAGGGCAATGTGGCGGAAGCACCAAGCGAATGCTTTGCGGTTTGACATCAAATCGAATCTTATTAGAACGGTAAGGCTCGCCGTCTAAGTTCAATGGTAGCGTTTTAGGAAAATCAATCTCCAACCAACTCGCCTGAGTATGCTTAACAAACTGCCCAGTCTCGGTTGGGTTTTGAATTTCATCAATCACTTGAGGTAGCTCATGGGGCAAGAATGGATGCACCAAAGTAATGTCCATTAAACCATCATCAATAAGTGCGTTTGGCGCGAGCGCTTGTCCGCCGCCAGCTAAACGACTATTACAAAATGCGCCAACGAGAATTTCTCCCTGATAACTGCCCTGTTCTATCGTCAACGAGCCATCATAAGGTTTAAACCCTAGCGCTTTTACTAGTCCTGTTAATGTGTAAGCGCCACCACCTAAAAAGTTCTTCAGCTCTACGGGCGTCTCTGCGGTAATCTCTGCACCAAAACCTGCCGCTGCAATATTCATAAAATAACGGTCGTTGGCTTGAACGCTATCTACCGCAACGGCGTCACCATTGACCGCGAGCTCGATGGATTCTCGAATCGTGGTTGGGATCTTTGTTGCAGTTGCGAAATCATTCGCCGTCCCCATTGGGATAATGGCCAATTCAGGCCGAGCATTCGGGTCAATCTGGTTGAGCGCTGTGACTGCTTCGTTGACAGTCCCATCACCACCCGCGACAACAATACGTCTAATGCCTTCATTGACCGCTTCTTTGACTAAGCGCTCCATGTCTGCAGACTCCCAAGTCACACGAACTTGCAAATCTACACCCTGCTCTCGCATTCGCATGATCTCGTTGCGAAGTTCAGGGGTTCCGGCTTTCTTACCGTTTAGAATGGCACGTATTGTCTTCATGCTCGCTCCTCGTTATCGAATCGTTTTACCCGCTTGTTTTAGCTGAGCTCTTAACCATTGATGCGCGCTTTCATTACTGCGGCTAGAGTGCCAAATCGCACAAAGGTCATGCACACTGTCATTGAACGGCAACGGCACGGCTTTAATGTCATAGGTTTTTGAGAAGTGTTCGATGGTCGACAGTGGCAACATACCGATGTATTCACTGCCGTTGATCACTGGCAACATTTCCATCGCACCGGCCGCACGATACACAATGTTGCGACTCGCCAAATCTTCAATGTCTTCACCCGTTAACAAACTATTGCGAGCGTGCCAACGAGATACAACAACGTGTTCTTCCGCCAAGAATTGCTCAACTGAACAGGAATCTTGAATGCGCGGATGCTCAGAGCTGCATACCACCATCAAACGCTCAGAAAAGATTGGGTCCATTTTTAATACCGTTCGCCCACGTGGCGGCAAATCGATGATCAAATCGTATCTTTGTAAACGTAAGTCGCTTTCGTAATCTTCGGTAAACAGCGGATGCACTTCTAACCCGATATTAGGGGCTTGCTCGCGGATTTGACGCATCAGTTGTGGCATCAACTCATAGCTCGCTACAGATACACAGGCGATCGAAAAAATGCGGTTAGAAACTTTAGGATCGAAACTGCTAGAAGCGGAAAGCGTAGAGGTGAAGTTTTTTAACGCAGCAACCATTGCGGGATAGATATCCATCGCAAAGCTGGTTGGCTCGACGCCAGAAGTACTTCTGTGGAAAAGTGGTTCATCGTAGATATCACGAAGACGAGCCAGTGCTTTGCTCACCGCAGGTTGGCTGATATCAAGACGAGCAGCGGCCTTAGACAGGTTCTGCTCTTCGTAAATCGCCACAAAAATTGGGATAAGGTTTAAATCGGTGCTCTTCATTTTGCAAACATAAAACAGGACATGGTCTTATTTTAGCTAACAGTATGATAGTTAACGACTCAGAACACCGGATTTGAGCGTCTATGCATGTTTTCGCGAGTTTTAACCCTGCATTGACGAAGAATATTCTGAAAATCGCTCAGGATTTTCCTAGGTAAGGGGTTAAAAAGGCACTCACCTCTTCTCCACACAAACCAATTTCTACTTCTACGCCGCCTTCTTTTAGGATGTCGATACCACGACCAGCGTTACGTGGGTCAGGATCTAACATGGCAACCACCACTCTTTTGATGCCGCAAGTCACTAAGGTTTTTGCGCAAGCAGGTGTACGTCCAACAAACGAACACGGCTCTAGTGTTACGTACGCGGTCACGTCACTTAAATCGCCGCTGTAAGCTTTGAGAGCTTCAACTTCTGCATGATTGCCGCCAATCGCCTGTGTATGCCCTTCTGACACGATTTCACCGTCTTTTACCAGCACGCAACCGACAGGTGGGTTTGGTTGACAAGCAGGCAGCGCGTTGCGTGACACTTCCAACGCACGAAGCATAAATTGTTGGCTCATTTGGATCTGATACTCGTTATTCAAAATTTGGGTGATGGATTCTAACGCCAGCATGCTTTCCTCGCTATATAAAAGTGTTTGCAAAGCTCTTACGTTCGGCCTTCCCAAACAAATCAATCCTTGTCTGATATTCATAAAAAATAAAACGGGGCGAACCGAAGTTGCCCCGTTGATTACCACTCTTCAGACCGCATTCCGAAAAAGTGACTAACGAATTCTCATCGTTAGTTCTACTGCACGAAGTTGCGCCAATGCCTTGTTCAACTCCATGTGTGCCTGTGCAAAGCTGATGTCGTCCACATGCGCGCGAATGTTTTCTTCCGCCGCTCTGCGAGCTTCTTCCGCCCTTGCTTTGTCGATGTCTTTACCGTGAAGCGCAGTATCCGCTAGCACAGTAACCACATCGGGTTGGACTTCGACCAAACCACCAGAGACATACAGAATCTCTTCAGGTTTCGACAAGTCACCAGTAATACGAGCAACGCCCGGCTTGATTTTACTGATCAGCGGTGAGTGACCAGGACGAATACCTAACTCACCATCCGCACCGGCTACCGCGATAGCATGTGCCGGACCTGAGTAAAGTGTACCCTCCGCACTTACCACATTCAGTTGAAACGTATTTTGTGAAACCGCTATGGCCATATTGCCTCCCGCGCTTTACAGTTTTTTCGCTTTTTCAAGCACTTCGTCGATGTTGCCGCAGTACATAAATGCCTGCTCTGGGATGTCATCGTACTGACCATCAAGCAGCGCTTTAAAGCCTGCAATGGTGTCTTTTAGCGGAACAAATACACCCGGTTGACCCGTAAACACCTCAGCTACGTGGTAAGGCTGAGTTAGGAAACGTTCAACTTTACGAGCACGAGACACCAAGCGCTTATCTTCTTCAGACAGTTCATCCATACCCAGGATAGCGATGATGTCTTTTAGCTCTTTATAACGTTGCAGCGTTTGCTGAACTTTACGCGCTACATCGTAGTGCTCTTGACCAACTACTTGAGGATCAAGCTGACGTGATGTCGAATCCAATGGGTCAATCGCTGGGTACAGACCCAAAGCAGCGATGTTTCGAGACAGAACAACGGTCGCATCCAAGTGCGCAAACGTGGTTGCTGGCGATGGGTCAGTCAAGTCATCCGCTGGTACGTAAACCGCTTGGATAGACGTGATAGAACCATTCTTAGTCGACGTGATACGCTCTTGAAGCACACCCATCTCTTCTGCCAGTGTTGGTTGGTAACCTACCGCAGATGGCATACGACCAAGCAATGCCGACACCTCAGTACCTGCCAATGTGTAACGGTAAATGTTATCCACGAACAACAGTACGTCACGACCTTCATCACGGAAACGTTCTGCGATGGTCAAGCCTGTTAGCGCAACACGTAGACGGTTACCCGGTGGCTCGTTCATCTGACCGTAAACCATGGCTACTTTGTCGAGAACGCCTGCTTCCTTCATTTCGTAGTAGAAGTCGTTACCCTCACGAGTACGTTCACCTACACCGGTAAATACCGACAAACCTGAGTGAGCTTTAGCAATGTTATTGATAAGCTCCATCATGTTTACCGTCTTACCTACACCCGCACCACCGAACAGACCGATCTTACCGCCCTTCGCGAACGGACAAATCAAGTCGATAACTTTAACGCCCGTTTCTAGTAGCGCAGTGCTGTTAGATTGCTCTTCGTAGCTTGGTGCATCACGGTGGATCTCGTAAGACACTTGCTCACCGATTGGACCACATTCATCGATTGGATGACCCAACACGTTCATGATACGACCTAGGGTTTCTTCACCCACAGGTACCGTGATTGGGTTGCCCGTAGATTCCACTTCTAGGCCACGTTTAAGGCCATCTGAAGAACCCATTGCGATACAGCGAACTACACCGCCGCCCAACTGTTGCTGAACTTCCAGCATCAGTGAGCCATCGCTGCCATCGTTGATTTTCAGTGCATCGTAAACTTTCGGGCCTTTGCCTTGTTCGAACTCGACGTCGACCACCGCACCGATGACTTTGACGATTTTGCCAATACTCATAATTTAAACCTCAAATTCTCTCTCTAAACCGCTTGTGCGCCGGATACAATTTCACTCAACTCTTGAGTAATCGCCGCTTGACGCGCTTTGTTGTAAACCAGCTGTAGGTCTTCAATCAGTTGCGCCGCGTTATCAGTCGCGGCAGACATTGCCATCATCCGCGCGGCTTGTTCACAAGCGATACTCTCAACCACACCCTGATAAACCAGTGATTCCACATAGCGTTGAATCAGGTGGTTGAGAATGTCTTGAGGAGACTGCTCGTAGAGGTAATCCCAACGAGCCTCTTTATCACGTGAAATGTCTTCTTTCGGGAACGGCAGCATTTGCAATACCGTTGGTTTTTGCACCATGGTGTTTACAAACTGGTTGTAAACAAGGAACAAGCGGTCGATTTTGCCTTCGGAGTAGTGCTCCATCATGGCATTAACCGCACCCAACATATCCTCCAGTTTTGGTGCATCACCAAGGCCAGAAGTCTGTGCCATTACTTTCCCGAGGGACTGGAAAAAGCTGATTGCTTTCGAACCAATGAGCGTCGTATCTACTTCAACGCCCTTCTCTTGCCAGTCCTGCATTTCTGCCAATACTTTTTTGAACAAGTTACTGTTCAGGCCACCACACAAACCTCGATCGGATGAGATGATGATGTAAGCCACTCGCTTCACTTCACGTTCTTGAAGGAAAGGATGGCTGTACTCCAGCGTACCGGACGAGACGTGACCGATAACCTTACGCATGTTCTCCGCGTAAGGACGGGACGCCTGCATGTTCTCCTGCACTTTGCGCATCTTGCTGGCGGCGACCATTTGCATCGCACTCGTAATCTTTTGCGTGCTACTCACGCTAGCAATTTTGGTGCGAATCTCTTTGGTATTTGCCATAACGGACTCCTGTTAGTGGTCCTACGATTGCAGCGCAGTGAACTCTTTCAGCAAGCTGTGTAGCTCACTCTCGATCTCGTCGTTGTAATCACCGGATTGGTTGATCTTGTCCAGTAGCGGCTGCGCGTTTGTACGACCAAATGCCATCAACTCATCTTCAAAGCGAGATATTTGGTTTAACGCCACATCAGTGAGGTAACCCTTCTCTGCTGCAAAGATCGCCAGTGCTTGCTCAGCAACGGTCATTGGTGCGTACTGCTTTTGCTTCATGAGTTCCGTTACTTTCTCACCGTGGTCAAGCTGACGACGTGTCGCTTCATCTAGGTCAGAAGAGAACTGAGCAAATGCTGCCAATTCACGGTATTGCGCCAACGCGGTACGAATACCCCCCGACAGCTTCTTGATCACTTTGGTTTGCGCTGCACCACCTACACGAGATACCGAAATACCTGGGTCAACCGCTGGACGTAAGCCTGAGTTGAATAGCTGAGTCTGTAGGAAGATTTGACCATCGGTAATCGAGATTACGTTGGTTGGTACGAATGCTGATACATCACCCGCTTGGGTTTCGATGATTGGCAGTGCGGTTAGAGAACCGGTTTTGCCTTTCACTTCACCGTTAGTGAATCGCTCTACGTATTCTTCGTTAACACGTGCTGCACGTTCTAGTAGGCGTGAGTGGAGGTAGAAAACATCACCCGGGAAGGCTTCACGACCTGGTGGACGTTTTAGAAGTAGCGAGATTTGACGGTAAGCCACCGCTTGTTTTGATAGATCATCGTATACGATCAACGCATCTTCACCACGGTCACGGAAGTATTCGCCCATGGTACAACCTGCGTATGGCGCTAGGTATTGCAGTGCTGCCGCTTCTGATGCTGACGCAACCACCACAATGGTGTTTTCTAGTGCGCCGTGTTCTTCAAGCTTGCGAACCACGTTGGCAATCGTCGATGCTTTTTGACCAATTGCGACGTAAATACATTTAACGCCCAGTTCTTTTTGGTTGATGATGGCATCAATCGCCATTGCGGTTTTACCTGTCTGACGGTCACCGATGATCAACTCACGTTGACCACGACCAATTGGCACCATGGAATCTACCGCTTTGTAACCGGTTTGGATTGGTTGGTCGACAGATTTACGGTCGATAACACCAGGGGCAATGACCTCTACAGGGTCCATACGATCGAATGACACTGCGCCTTTACCATCGATTGGTTGACCTAGCGTGTTCACGACACGACCTAGCAGACCGTTACCAACTGGCACTTCGAGAATACGACCGGTGCCTTTTACTTTCATCCCTTCTGACAAGTCCGCATATGGACCCATCACAACAGCACCAACTGAATGACGCTCTAAGTTCAGAGCCAACGCAAAGCGGTTATCTGGCAGTTCTAGCATCTCGCCTTGCATAACGTCTGCAAGACCGTGAATTGTGATGATGCCGTCACTAACGGAGACGATAGTACCTTCATTTCTCGCTTCACTTTCGAGGTTGAAGTTAACAATTCGCTCTCTGATTAATTCACTGATTTCATTTGAATTTAATTGCATTTCTATACCCCGTTACACATGTAGGTTGGTCGCCAATCGGCTTAGGTTGGTGAGGACACTGCCGTCATACACGGTCTGCCCTGCTGTGATCACCACACCACCTACAAGGGATGGATCCAGTTGTGTTTCTAGTGTGATGGCTTTACCGTACTTTTCGGTTAACGCTTGTTTAAGCCTTGCCATCTGTTCCTCATCCAGAGGTTCTGAAACACGCACTGTTACTGTCATGGTTCGTTCGTAATCCGCTTTCATCTCTTGGAACTGAACGTTTACTTCACTGAGCGCTTTTAGACGCTTGTTCTCTTCCATAATGCGAAGAAAATTCTCGAAGTTTTGATTCAACCATTCACCACCAGCATGAAGAATCAGATCCAACAATGGTTGTTCAGAACCGTCTTCATCAAGGTCATTCAAGACCAGAAGCGTGTTAGGTTGTTCCAAGACCACTTGGGTAATCGCAAACATTTGTTGCCAATCGTCCAAGCATTCTGCATCGCGTGCGTAATCAAACGCCGCTTTTGCGTAGGGTTGAGCTACCACTGTCAATTCGGACATGTGCCCTCCTACATTTCGTTGATGAAGCGGTTCACCAAGTCGCGGTTAGCCGAGCTATCCAGATTGCGATTAATCAGCTTGCTGGCACTTTCAATCACCAGATCCGCCATTTCATCTTTCAGCTCTTGGCGAACTTTGCTGCGTTCGCTTTCCACTTCTGCTTTGCCTTCTGCGACAATGCGCGCTTTCTCTTGATTTGCCAGATCAACCGCTTCCGCAACCATCTGTTCTTGACGTTGCTTACCTTGGTTGATGATAGCTTGAGCTTTTGAGCGAGCTTCTGTCAGCAGCGCTTCACCGTTCGCTTTTGCCAGTTCTAACTCTTGTGCTGCTTTTTCTGTTTGCTCAAGACCTTGGGCAATTTCAGCACGACGCTCATCAAGCAGTTTTACAAGTGGTGGCCAGACATATTTCATGCACAGCCAAACGAAAATCACGAAGGAGATCGCCTGACCAAACATTGAGGCATTTAAGTTCATAGCACCCTCTCTTCTATAACGTTATGAAAATTATTAATTCGAATTACGCTACAGCGAAGATGATGTACAAGCCGATACCAACACCGATCATTGGCACCGCGTCCACAAGACCCATCATGATGAAGAATTGAGTACGAAGCATTGGGGTCAAATCAGGTTGACGAGCCACACCTTCAAGGTATTTACCTGCAAGGTTACCGATACCTGCTGCGGCACCCGCTGCACCAAGACCGATCAGTAGTGCACCCGCCACGTAAAGAACTGCGCTAACGATATCCATAACAACTCCTAGAATTGAATTTTTTAATTAATAAACAAGATTTTTGAAATTAATGCTCTTCAACAGCCATGCCGAGATAAACCACGGTCAGTACCATAAAAATAAATGCTTGAAGAACAACAATAAGAATGTGGAACAGTGCCCAAGGAACACTTAGTGCCCATTGCATCCACCATGGCATTAATGCAATTAGAATGAAGATCATTTCACCTGCATACATATTGCCAAATAATCGAAGACCTAAAGATATTGGTTTAGAAATTAACGTCACCAATTCAAGAACTAAGTTCACTGGATATAACAACGGATGTGAAAATGGTTGAGTAGTTAACTCTTTAATAAAACCTTTCACGCCTTTGTTTTTAAACGTATAACCTAACACCAAAATAAATACGCCTAATGCCATCGACATCGTAATATTGACGTCAGCGGATGGTAAGTCACGGAAGTGTTCAACCCCTACAGCACGAGTAAGTGCAGGAATTAAATCAATCGGTAACAAATCCACGGCATTCATTAATAACACCCAAACAAATATTGTCAGTGCCAAAGGACCAATTAACTTGTCCTTCGCTTGAAATATTTCTTTTACGATGTCATCGACGAACTCAAATATTATCTCGATCAAACACTGGAATCGTCCTGGTACTCCTTTCGTTCCTTTCGTCACCGCATAACGGAATGAAAGGATGAAAACGAGCCCCGTCAACCAGACCATGATCATGGAATCAAGGTTAATTCCAAACCAACCGTCGCCGGCGGTGAGAAAGGTCAAGTGGTGCTCAATATATTCATGAGCGGACTGGACAGTCTCCATTTATGCCTTCCTTTCGAAGCGGTCTCTGAACAGCGGCGTTAAGAAGTGACCAAACATCGTCACACAAAAGCCTATCAGGACCACGATGTTGCGAAGAGCCATAAATCGAAACGTCAAAACAAACATCACAATGGTGTAAATGACTTTGATATTTCGACTCAGATGCATGAGGTCACGCAAACTCTCTTCTGGTTTCACCCTAGATTTAATGGACGCGAATACCATGCCAAACAGAGATGGAAGAATCGCAATCAGTACCCCAGTGATTGCTGATTCAGCGCTTAGAGTCCCGCTTCGCATGTACTCATACGCGATGAATACCAGACCCAAAGCTGCTTGAGCAATCAGAATCCTCTTGCCTGCCACCAATATTGGGTCGTCGTGAATATTAGCTTCCATAAATCACCCTTTAAAATAATATCGAATTAAAACTTCTGATAATTAAACTTCACAAAATAAAGCTGCCTAGTGACGACGAATTATATTAAGATAAATTTAATACACAGAATTAAATTTAATCTGATAATTATTATTCACATATTTAAAAATCAAAACGGAATCACTCCGTATTTCCGTTTCCCCAGAAATATACACCGATAATTTTAATAATCTAAATCGAAAAACTTGCAAATTATCATTCCATTTTTGAAGTGTTATTTTATTTGAACAAATCAAAAATGAAATATACATTGAATAAGCCGTCTTTATCAGGGTTAAGACGAAAAGCTTGTCACATGGAAGTGACACTCCATCACGAAAGGAATTAAAGTGATTTATTGGTTATATAATCTTAAAAATACTATTTTAATATATAGCCGATTAATAAACCTGTTTAATATAAATATAAAATAAATCAAAAGCAGAACGTCGAAGTGACAAGAATTAAATATATGTAGAATATATTATTTGGTCACGCTCATTGTAGCACGCAAAAATAACAACATGACGTTTATTAAAGGATATAAAAAAGGACGCTTTACTAGCGTCCTTTTCGTTTTTATTTCTTATTGCTTGCCTGCTTATCGAGTTGTGGCAAGGCTTTAGGTATCACCCACTTGAAGCGTTTTGGCTTCAACGCTTGTATCCCTTTCCAAAGAGCATTCATCAAGCTTGCGTCCTCCTGCCCCTCTTGTAGGCGCTGTGAACGCTTCTGCCAAACGTCAGAGTCACTGGCTTTACTCATTTCAAGACCACCTGTGTTGCTTCTCAACTGCTTATACAAGCTTGCTCGAACATCACCCCATCGGTTTGCTTTCACCATTCGTCTGAACACTAACCAAGGAGGCGTAGGACGAGAACGATAATAACGGTGAATGCTCAAGACGGCGATAACGAGAACAAATAGCGTCACTGCGCAGCCAATCAACCAGCCAGAATAAGCTCGAACAAAGGATTTGAATGTATGCTTGGCTTTGAAGGTCTTACCCTCAATCACCACCGTTTCCAGCTGTTTACTCTGGCTATTCCACCATTGGAACGTATACTCAGGCAAAGTGAACTCACCACCCTGTTGGATCACATACACGCTTTCTTCGATGCGACTCGATTGGTAATCGCCACGCGTTTGCTTATCATCTAAGCGGTTTGGTTGAGGATAGGCTTGATAGCTGGCAGTAGAATCATTGGATAACAAGTCTGGAAGCAATACTGACAGGCTGTCTTGTGCATTGATCGTAATGGTGCGAGTGATTGCATCGCCGACTTTCAGCTCATCGTTAGACGTTGTCCATTTCTGATCCACACTCACCTTAGTCGCAGTAAACCATGCAGACTCATCACTGAGCAATCCAGAAGGCATAGACGCTTCAAACTTAATTGGCTGCGTATAAAGCGTACCAGCGACCTTCGAACCATCAGGCGCAGAGACTTGCACACCAACAGCGACAGGTGGAATCACAAACTGACCCGAGGCTTGCGGATACAAAGTTATTTCCCAACGCTGACGAGACCAAGTCTGTCCCCCTTTGCGCTCGGTATAGTTGGTTGCTAATTGGTTACGCTGCTTTGCAATCACGTTAGGGATTTCTACGCTGCCAATGCGTGTACCACCTGTGAACCAACGAGGCGTTGCGACTTCGATGTACAAAATCACCTGCTCATTCACACTGAACTTAGGTGCTTCCTTCCTATCGGTCCCTGCTCCCTGCTTACCAACCCATGCTAACAATTCAACATTATCGCTGCGCTGCAAGTCTTGAATGTCTTGTGCGTTCGCCAAACCAGTAAAAAACAAAGTAAACACCATCAAGATAGTGCTTAGACGCCCAACAATAGAGTCAGCGCCAAGCTTGAATACATTCATCATTGTGCTTGTTCCTCTTCTTGTTGTCGTTGCGGTCGTGGCTTCGGCTCCGTTTTCACGGGCTCACGCAGTTGAATTTGGAACTTAGCACGCAAGAAGTACTTGGGATCAGCCTCTACGCGTTTTAACCACTTATCCGCCAGCTCTTGGCTGCCAAGAATTTCGTTCGCATTGAGTTTCTCTTTCAGCATTAACTCAGCAGCGGTTTTTTCGTCTGCCCCATCTGCCGTTTGCGGGTTGTCACCCAGTTCAAACGACTCTTCGGGTCCATCTGTTGTCCCCGCTTGGCTTTCACTGGTGCGGTTTATCTCTTCGACAATACCACCAATGACTTTTAGGTTGTGCTCGACGTCTGGTCGCAATTGATCGCTCAAGGTGTCTTTATCTGCCAGTGTTTGCAATAAATTACGCGCTGCCAAATACTCACGTTGACGCGCCAACGCACTCGCAGCGTTGTACAAGCCATAGTCTTTTACCGCATCTGATGGATTGTTTTGCATCTCCAAGAAAGCCGTATGAGCCAGTTTGTACTCGCCAGCATAGTAATAAGCCGTCCCTTTTCGCAACGGATCCGTAAAGTGCTTCGCTGCCTCAAGGTATTCGTTTTTGTTGAACAGGCGCTGCCCTTGTTGGTTTGGCGTAAGCCATAAATCCCACCACCATTGAGACGCTTTATCCCAGACCGTAACCTCTTGCACCACTTCGGGCTTATCCGCTTTGAGCGAGACCGTTTCAGCCATGACTTTTGGCGTCATAAACAAAGACGTTGACACCATCGCGACAACACACCATTGCACTAACCACCCTTTGCGGAACCAAAGCATCATGATGAGCGCAATTGGGAACAACAGTTGATAACCCATGTCTTTCCAAGGCATTGAGGATTCACCATTGAGTTGCATGTTTCGCTCAACAAAACGATTCAGCTTCTCTATGTCACTATTGTCTACCGTCACTTCCACAAGGCGTCCACCAGTCGCGCTGGCAAGATTATTTAACGAGTCCAAATCGACCGGGTTGTTAGAAACAATGTCTGAGTTACCCGCAGCCAAGATAAGCAATTGATAAGGCTTGTCAGCGAAGTAGTTTTTGTAAGCGGTAATAGTTGCAGGATTAACCCCATCCGTGACCAACAGAACCGTCGAACCCGGTTGGTCTTGTAATTGTCGGTCAATCAAAGGCAGCGCCGTTTCAGCAAGTTTACCTTCAACCGGCATAATTTCTGGTGTTATCGCAGCAAGAAACGGTTCGAATACTTTACTGTCCTGCGTCACAGGCATCGCAACATGAGCAGACCCCGCATACACAACTAGCCCAGTACTGCCTCCTTTTCTTGCTGCCAATAGGTCGCGGATCTTTTGCTTAGAGCGCTCCAAACGGCTTGGCGGAAGGTCTTTTTGCAACATCGAATCGTTGTTATCCAACACCACCAACATGGAGGCTTTATCCTCTCCAAATGGAGAAGCTTGGCGCTCCCACGAAGGGCCGGCACAGATGACGATGGCAATCGCCACTATCACCATAAGTAGCTTGAGCGGCAGTTGCTTTCGCCAACCATAGTCACCAATCGTTAAGGCTTTACGTAGGTGTTCTGGAAGAATGTCTTTCCAGCTAGGTTTGGTTTCTTCTCGCCACCTCAACCAAAGCAAAAGAAACATTGGGATGAACGCCAATAGCCACATTGGACGAATGAAATGGAACTGTGTGAAGAACTGTTCTAGTCCCATGCTAGAGAAAGGAGAATCAAACATGGCGTTCTCCTTTTACGTTTTCTGCTTGCGTGGAAGCTCCACTAGTCACAGATAGTCGACGACGCTTAAATGTCGCTAACGTGAACGCGGCCAAGTACATCACAACGACTAAAGCCATTAAATAATGATGCAAGCTTTGCTTGGGGCGATACGTGGTGCTTTCATAAAGCTGGGGCTCTAACTTACCAATCTCATCATAGGCTTTAGCAAGTTCGTCGCGATTGAGCGCTTCAAACGCCTCACCACCAGATTCTTTTGCAATACGTTTGATCGTATTCATATCTAGCGCAGTTTCACCCACAGTTTGTGGATCACCCATTGCAATCACGTGGATACGTACATCTTTGGTTTTTGCTACTTTCGCAGCATCAATCGGCTCCACGAAACTTCCCGTATCATTACCATCCGTTAGCACGATGGCGACTTTCTCTTTGCTCTCTTCTACGTCGGTGCGTGACTGTTCGCTTTGCTCAAACACCTTAATCGCCAAACCAATTGCATCACCTAAGTGGGTACTCTGCCCTGCCATCGCCACATCCGTTTGGTTAAGCAGCTCTAACCATACTTTTTGATCAGGCGTGAACGGAGTTTGCACAAATGCTGCGTCGCCAAACAAGATCAGACCTAGACGGTCGCCTTTGCGCGTTTTAGCAAAATCGCTCAACACTTCTTTGGCGGCATCAAGGCGAGTGATCTTTTCTCCGGTTTTGGACGTGAAGTCTTGCTCTGCCATTGAGCCAGACAAATCGACAACGACCATGACATCACGCCCTAAGCTTTCACGCACCTGTGGCTCACCAAGTACTGTCGGCTTTGCCATTGCGGTCACGACCAAAAGCCAAGAAATAATCAGCGTCGCACGCTGCCACCAGCTCGGAGTCAGTTGGCTTGCGCCTTCTGATGGCGTTTCGCCAATGGCGTCCACAAGCTGACTAAAAAACGGCACTTTGATGGCCATTTGTTTGGTGCGGTAAGCTGGAACGAGGAAATACACTACCAAAGGCAGTGGCAAGATGATGAACCAAAGCGGATGCTCAAACTCAAAACTGCTCATGCCAAGCCATGAAGCAAGAAGATCACCCATGGCGACCTCCTTTTAATGCACGCGCTTTGTAGGCAAGCGTGCGCTTTTCAATGTTGTGAGCGTTCTCATCGTGCTCTTTCACCCACTCAGTTGCGCGTTCAAGAAGTTGTAAACGCTCTGTTTTTACCAGTTCAACACTTGGGTCAACGATACTTTGCAGCCATCGCTTCGAGACTTCGTCATCAAACATTTTATGCTTGGGGTTAAGCTCATCTAACTTGCGTAGGAACGCAGTATCAAACAAGCGAGCATGAGAGCTATCAAGATGAATCAAGACGATTTTCAGAATCGAGAACAATGCTTTCGGCATGCTGGCGTCATCTGGTGTTAAACGAGAAATCGCTTCAATAGCTTCTTTACGGTAGCGGTTATCCCACCAATGGTGTGCCAGTCGGTAGCCGACATACATGAGTACAATCGCACCGACAATGGCAAGGATCTTCCAACCAATGGTTTGTGGCACCCAGCTGACGCTTTCTGGCACCGCGACATCATGCAGCTCACGCAGAATATACGTGCTTGGAGGCGTGTGTAAGTCTGTCATTTATCGGCCTCCAACGAGTTTTTGGAATTGAGTAATGTGGTCACCTGTTGTATCGATTTCGATATGAGGCAGCTTTTTGATTGCCATGAGCTGTGCCAGTGATTGACGTTGTAACTGGGCTTTCTCAACCAAACTGGCGCTGGCTGCATCGACTTTGGCTTTACTGTCTAGGTTTAGCTGGTAACGACCATCACCAATCACCCATTTCACTTTCGCCAAATCTTGCGGAAGCGACTGCTCTAAAGGATCGCTTACCATCACCGCGAGAACATCGTTGTGCTGTTGAAGCTGCTTAAGGTGATCAAGATGGTGCTCTTCGCAATCGCGCCAATCACTGATGAAAATCAGCGTGGATTGTTTTAGCTTCATCCGTTTGATGAGCTCAATCCATTTACTGAACGTCACTTTGTCTGAATCTAACGAGTCCACATTTAAGCGCTGGTTGGCTTGAGAGAGTCGCTTCAGTTGAGCGAGCAAATCGTTTTGGGAACGCTGGGCCTTGCTGTGATATAGAGCAGAATCAGAGGCGATAACAAACCCGACTCGGTCACCATCTTTCAAGACTCGCCAACCACACATAGCCGCTACTTCAGCAGCGACCACAGATTTCATGACCTCGGTCGAGGCGAAAAACATCGCACTGCGCTGATCTACACAGACAATCACATTACGATCTTTTTCTTCGGTGTAACTGCGCACATGAGGCTTGCCCGTGCGCATGGTGACTTTCCAATCTAGGTTTCGGATGTCGTCCCCTAGTTGGTAGTGACGAAGTTCTTCAAAGTTCAAACCACGTCCGCGGAACAATGAGTTATGACGACCAGAAAGCACACTGCCCGCTTTTAAGTGAGGCAGTAAGCTGAAAGATTCGGCTTGCGCTTGTAAGCGCACCAATCGTGAGTAATCGCAATACAAGCGAGGGTCGAGCCCTTGGGATTGAGGAGCAAGCGTTGGCTTTGCCATAGTCCCTCCCGCTTATCCGATTTCTACACAATCAAGCAACTCTTGCACCACACGTTGATGATCAACACCATCGGCAAGTGCATCGTAAGATAGTGAGAAGCGATGTCCCAGTACCGATGGCACCATTGCACGCACATCATCAGGCGTTACATGGTCACGCCCTTGTAGCCACGCATAAGCTCGAGCACATTTGTCTAACGCAATTGAAGCGCGAGGACTTGAGCCGATTTCGATCCATTTTTGTAGCTGGGAATCCGTGTAACGCTCTGGTTTACGTGTCGCCATCACAAGCGCCACAATGTAGTTCTCGACTAAATCGGAAACAGTAATGTTTGGTAATTGGCGTCGCGCTTCAATAACAAGCTCTGGTTCAATGTGTTGTGGCGTCACTAATTCGCTACTGGTTTCTGAACCCAACTCTTCGCTGCGCACCAAGCGAATAATGTCACGCTCTGCTTCATCTTCTGGGTAGTCGACGGTCACTTTCATAATGAAGCGGTCCATCTGCGCTTCTGGCAATGGGTAAGTACCCTCTTGTTCCACTGGGTTTTGCGTTGCAAGCACCATAAACAACTCAGGCAAGACGTGCGTCTTATCACCCACCGTAATCGTGCCTTCCGCCATGGCTTCTAGCAGTGCTGCTTGTACTTTTGCTGGCGCACGGTTCACTTCATCCGCCAACACAATGCTGTTGAAGATTGGTCCCGGTTGGAAGTGCAACTGAGGCTTACCATCCAACTCTTGGTACACTTCGGTACCTGTTACGTCTGAAGGTAATAAGTCGGGAGTAAACTGAATACGACCAAAGCTGGTGTTAAGTAGGTTTGCAAGTGACTTTACCGAGCGCGTTTTTGCCGTTCCCGGTAAGCCCTCTAAAAGTACGTGACCATTGGTCAGTAACCCTATCACCAAAGCCTGAACCACATGGCTTTGTCCAATGACGCTTTTTTCAGTTTGTTCGATTAATTCATTAATGGCTTGTTGTGCGTGGTTCATAGTCTACCTATTGAGTTTACGGGAGCCTGAGCGTTAAAAGTTGAGTATAAGACTGAAAGTAATAACTAAAGGTTATATTCGCTATATTCACCTGAGTTGTAAGACTTTATTAACCTTGATATGCCAACCAGAATTGGCAGCGAATGGTCAAAGAACATTTTTATTCCCGGACACAAGTAGTTTAGACCAGCCTCACCATTCGGCGCGGTAAGTAGCCGATTTTTTGGGCATTCTCCCCAGCAATACTTCAAATATGGGCAATCAAGGCAGTATTGCGGCAAAGAAGACTTTTTCACCATGCCAAAGCTGTATTGACGAGTCGAGATTGCAATTTCATTCAGAGATCGGTCATGAATGTTAGCCAGCTGGTATTCCGGATAAACGTAGTGATCACAGCTAAACACGTCTCCATTGTGTTCAATCGCTAGACCCTTGCCGCAGAACTCTGCACTAACACACAACTGCGAAGGCATCCCCATCACCCGCGCGACGGCGGTTTCGAACAGGTTGACTAAGACTCTGCCAAGATCGTTGTTCACCCATTCTTCAAATACAGCAATCAGAAACTCGCCCCACTCTTCTGCATCGACCGACCAATCAGTAACAACCGACATCAAATGCCCCGGCTTTGCTAATTCGCTGCCAAGTTTTGGCGACATGTTTTCTTTCCAGAAATGAGGAGCAGTTTGAGTGAAAGACCGAGGTTCAACACAAGGTGTGAATTGGATATAAGTGACACCGAGTTCTTGAGTAAGAAAGCGATACACTTCGAGCGGATATTTGGCGTTAAAGCGGTTTACTGTCACCAACGCATTGAATGACACATTATGACGCTTCATCAGATCAACGGCTTGCATGACGCGTTGAAAGGTCGGTTTGCCACTTCGGGTTTTGCGGTATTTATCGTGAATAAATGCAGGGCCATCTATCGATAGACCAACCAGAAAACCATGGTCATGCAGAAACTGACACCACGCCTCGTTCAATAAAAGACCATTGGTTTGAAGATCGTTTTCGATGCGTACGCCCGGTTTAGCGTATTTGTTCTGCAGTTCGACAATCTTTTTGAAGTAATCCACCCCCAATAGTGTTGGCTCACCACCCTGCCAAGAAAACACAATCTCGTCACCGTCTTGGCTTTCGATATAGCTCTTTATGAATGCCTCAAGTGTTGCATCATCCATTTTTGGTTGAGTGCCTTGATTGAGTAATTCATCTTTATGCAGATAAAAACAGTACTGACAATCGATATTGCATTTCGCCCCGCCCGGTTTCGCCATCACGTGAAAACGTCGTTCGACTTTTCCACTGTTAGATGCAAACGCCGTTTTGAGAGGAGTTAAAGCCATTTGAGTGGTATGAATGTGAGTTTGTTTTTTCATAAAGAACGATCTCGAAAGCAGAAGAAAGTCAGCGCCCAAGTTGGGCGCTGTATTTAAGGACAATAACTAGGGTCTATCGACCTGTGGACAAAATGTTATTTCGGAACAAACGAGCCCGGAGCCATACGCGGCGGGTACTCTTTGAAGGTTTCCATGACCTCTTTTACTTTTTCAACCGCAGGCATCATCAAGAATGAACGTTCGTACATCCAACGGTCGTAACCCATACCAGTATCGCCACGCTCAAATGGGTCGATACTCAAATCATAGATTTGTGGTACACGGAGTTTGGTAAATGGTTTCTTCCAGATATCCAAACCGGTTTCGTTTTCTTGGATCATGAAGTGGTATTTGTATTTACCGTAGCGTAGAGCCAGTAAATCGCCGTCATCACTCCAGTAAACAAACTCGTTGCGAGCAGACTTGTCCGTTTTACCTGTTAGGTATGGCAGTTGGTTGTAACCGTCTAAGTGAACGTTGTAGTTCATATCGCCCACTTTCTTGCCTTTTAGCAGCTCTTCTTTGACGTTGCTGTTGCCCGCGGCAGCGACCAATGTTGGTAAGAAGTCTTCCAGAGACACAATGCCGTTAAACGTCGTGCCCGCTTGGATATGACCCGGCCACTTAATTACTGCAGGAACACGGAAGCCACCTTCCCAGCCAGTGTTTTTCTCACTACGGAATGGCGTCATACCCGCGTCAGGCCACAAGTTGATCATTGGGCCATTATCTGTGGTGTAAACAATGATGGTGTTGTCATCGACGCCAAGCTCTTTAATCTTATTGAGCAAGTGACCAATTTGATCATCGTGCTGCTTCAC
This sequence comes from Vibrio sp. K4, assembly GCF_051122595.1. Taxonomy (NCBI): domain Bacteria; kingdom Pseudomonadati; phylum Pseudomonadota; class Gammaproteobacteria; order Vibrionales; family Vibrionaceae; genus Vibrio; species Vibrio sp. K4. The sequence goes on along the minus strand of NZ_CP178578.1, from coordinate 1,429,618 downwards.
ACCATCGGCGTAGAAACCTGCGCCTGTTTTACCTTTGTAGTCGTCTGGAACGTGCGTGAAGTTGTGCATACGCGTGGTGTTAAACCACGTAAAGAATGGCTTGTCGGCTTTGACTTGTTTCTCGATAAACTTCTCAGCTTCATCTAGGAACTCGTCATCAACCGTTTCCATGCGTTTGCGCGTCAATGGACCCGTGTCTTCAATCTTGCCATCCGCATAAGAGTGGATCACACCACGAGGACCGAACTTCTTCTTGAATTCAGGATCTTGTGGGTAGTCTACGTTCTCCGGCTCTTCTTCCGCATTTAAGTGGTAAAGGTTGCCAAAGAACTCGTCGAAACCGTGGTTGGTCGGCAAGTGTTCATCGCGGTCACCAAGGTGGTTTTTACCAAATTGGCCCGTTGCATAACCAAGGTCACGTAGCAGTGTCGCAATAGTTGGATCTTTCTCAGAAATCCCTTCTTTCGCTCCTGGCAAACCTACCTTAGACAAGCCCGTACGTTTTGGCATTTGTCCCGTGATGAACGCAGAGCGACCTGCGGTTGAGCTTTGCTGAGCGTAGAAGTTGGTAAACTTAGCACCGTCTCTTGCAATGCTATCAATGTTTGGTGTGCTGTAAGCGAGCATTCCACCGTTGTATGCACTCAAGTTCCAGTAACCGACATCATCACCAAAGATAACGAGAATGTTAGGCTGTTCTGCCGAATAAGCGGTCGCTGATGCCGCTCCAATCGCAAGCGTACAAGCGTTTAATACCAGCTTCTTGCCGCGTTTTTTATCGTGGTTTGCCATAAAAGGGCTCCATAAATCCGTTGCTGCTAATCTTGGTAGAAAATCAGATACCAAGATTTGATTAAGATAAAACTTGTTATTTGACGGATAAATAGAGTTCAGATACGTTGATATATAAATTTAGTTTATGGGTAACGAGATGGACTTAAACTTGATTCAAACTTTTTTGGTGGTGGCTGAGTATCAGTCCTACACCAAAGCGGCCGACCATTTAGGCCTTACGCAACCTGCGGTGAGCGCTTCGATTAAACGGCTCGAACAAGTGGTCGGAAAACAGCTTTTCGTCAAACAAGGACGAGGGATCGCCCCTACTTCGACCGCGTATCAACTCATGCCGCAGTTTCGTCAGGCAGTGAGCATCGTAGACAACGCCATTTCAGAAAGAGCCACTTTTCAAGTCTGCTGCTCCGAAACCTTACTCCACAGTTTAAATCCGATTGAAAACGTGGTTTTCCACGAGTCTCCACCGGAAAAGTACTTGTTGTTTGAACAAATTCGTCAGCAAAAAATGGACTTAGTGATTGATACCATCATCACCAAAGACTCTTCTTTCGTGATTGAAAACGCCTACGATGAACCTGCAATGATCATCTGTCGTCAAAGTCACCCAAGAATCCAAGGGACGTTGAGTCGGGAGGATTTTTATCGTGAAAATCACTGTATGTTTTCAGGTAAATGGAATAACACTTCTGGCTTCGAACAGCTGGCAAAAGAGCCGATTCAGGAGCGAAATGTAGAGATCGTTACGTCATCGTTAGCAGGTATGGCAATGTACGTGGCACAGCGAGATTGCTTAGGTGTCGTCTCTCGTTCGTTCGCGATGAAATGGAGTAAGGCACTCAAGTTACAGGTCCTTGAGTGCCCGATAGAAATCGACCATATTCCTTATAAATTTGTGTATCACAAGCGCGATGAGCACAATCCTGCTCATCAACGCTTAAGGGAACAGGTCAAGCAACAACTTGAGTTTGCCCATGCCGCTCCTATTGATTTATAGAAGCTCTTAAACGCTGAATCACATCAGCTGGCGCAAACTCTCCTAGTTGCTTCAAACACTGCTCAAAAGCAAATGCAACAGAGCCGTCTTTGTAGTTTCTCGCAAGCACCTCACATTCCGCAAACAAGTGCTGTGGGTTGCCACCTACTTTGTAAGCGGTGTTCAACGCTTTGCTGGCCGCAAGCACGTCTGATTTCTCCAGAGCGAGCCCATAAACATACCAATACTGTGGGTTTCGCTCTGCGGTTTTCGCCGCTTGTTTTAAGTATTGGTTGGCTTTCACACTGTCACCCACTCGCAACCAAGCTAAACCCGCACTGTATGGCAAAGCACTCGATTTCGGCTGAGCTTCAATCCCTGCCATCAAGGTTTCTAATGCTTTTTTGTCGTTGCCCTGTGCACGATACAAATCGGCTAAGTTTGCATAGCTGTTCTCGAAATAAGGTTCAATTTCAATCGCCTTTTGGTAAGACGCAATGGCTTTGTCTGTGTCACCAAGGTCTCGATAGACATTCGCTAGGTTCGTTCGCCCAAAGCCTCGGTCAGCATTAAAGCGTTGGATTGCCATGTAGTCTTCCAATGGCTGTTTGATCTTGTCACGCTGCAGAGGATTCATTTCCGGATAATGGCGAACCAGTGCACCTGCGGCTTCTGCACGCACAGATAAGACTGGGTCGCTCAATAATGGTTCGAGGATTTGCCAACGGTCACTGAACTCATAACCAGAAGACCCAGCAACAGCCCCAAGACGAATCATGTCACTTTCATGCTTAACCGCACGAGCCAGAGATACCAAGGTATTTTGTCCGGTATTGCCGCCCATGCGCTCTAACGCAGAGGCACGAATAATGTCACTCAACGATGAGTCTTGAGCGGAGTACGCTAACGCATCAGGCGCGCCACGATGACCAATAGAATCGGCGTAGAATGCCACCGCAAAGTGTTGTTGGTTACGGTATTTCGAATTCGGGAACCATTCGCCTATTTTCTGATCCGCCCACTGGTTGGTTTCGTCTTCATGGCATGATGTACAGACGTTTGGCGTATTGATGTGTTGGCTTAGATCTGGACGTGGCACATGCCAGCTGTGGTCACGACGTGGGTCAACTTGCATGTAGGTCGTTTCCGGCATGTGGCAAGTGGTGCATTGGGATGCCTCAGTATTTGCCTCATGGAACGTGTGATTCTCCGGCATGTAGTCAGACGCAATATGGCACTGAGCACAAACCGCTTCTTCAGGGATTTTTAACTCTGCGGTATGAGGGTCGTGACAGTTGGTACAGGTTACCCCTTTCTCTGCCATGGCTGACTGTAAAAATGAGCCATAAACGTAATCTTCATCGTAGATTTGACCATCGTGATAATAGAGCTCTGGTGTAATTAAGCTGAGGCGATATTTATCTAGGAAGGAGCCTTGAACGTGGTCTTCACTTTCATTTAACTGCGTACGACGACTGTGGCACTGCGCACAGGTTTGTACTTGATGAGTCATCACGATTTCTTTTGGCTGGAGCGTGCTGTGCCCTTCTTCGTAGACCCACTCTTTTACTGCCATACCTAAATCTCGGTCAAAACCATAGTGGTTCGCTGAGGCGATGGTATTCCCCGATTTTTCCGCTTGTTTGGCAAGCTCTACGTGTTCACTGGCTGGGCCATGACATGCTTCGCAACCGACATTGATTTCTGACCAGGTCGTCGAATACGTATTGGCTGTTGCATCGTAGTTCTTTTCTAGATTGGTTGAATGGCAATCGGCGCACATGAAGTTCCAATTCTGACCCGTGTTCGTCCAGTAGAACTCATCTTTTGGGGTGGTATCGGGATAAAGATGGAACCAGCGCTGTCCGCCTTCTTGCTTGGTTCTCGAATCCCAAGCGAAAGGAATTAACTGCACACGTCCGTCTTCGAATTCCACCATGTATTGTTGAAGCGGATCCCACGCAAAGGTGTAGCTGATTTTGTAGTCATGCCACTCACCATCAGGCCCTTGGATATTGACCCAATACTCTTCCCCTTTTCGATAGAAGCGATTTGGCTTCCCTTCAAAGGTGAATGTGTGGTCATCAAAGTCACCGAGAACAGATTCCGCATCGGCGTGACGCATCGCCATATCGTGATGAGAACCTTGCCACGCTTCGGTTTCTTTCTTGTGGCAATCAATACACGCTTCACTACCAACATAGGTAAGCTGCGAGGAATCGATTGATTTAGGTGTGTCCGTCCCGACTTGCTGCCCAACAAGAGGTTCTTGTGAAGAAAGCGTTTCTTGTGCAAACAGAGAAAAACTGACGAGCGCTGCTAGGCCGATCAGAGCCTGCTTCCAACATGCCCACTGAGTCATAACTGTCCTTGTGTGTGATTCTTTTTATTCTAAAAACAAATATAGTTGAGATTTTGAGCAAAATGACTGAAATGTAAGAAAAACTTCCAGCCGACATCACAAAGAGGCTCATTGAGCCCCTTCGTTTTGTTAACTAATAAATCTATTGATGGTGATTCTCTTGAAGCTTTTCCATTACTTGATCAAGAGAGAAGCTGGCTGCTTTCTGTCTTGGAGGGAACTCTTCAAACGTCGCCAAGAATTTACCCACATAGGCTTGCGCAGGAACCAGCATATAGGCATGGTCAATCACCCAATCGTAGTATGTATTAGACGTCACATCAGCCACTTCGTATGGGTCCATGCGTAGGTTAAAGATTTTAGGTACTCGCAGTGGCGTGAATGGTTCTGCCCAAAGACGAAGTGTGCCTTGTGCACGTTGCTCTAAGAACACGATTTTCCAATTATGGTAACGAAGTGAACTCAAATCACCGTCATCAGTGAAGTAGAAGATCTCTTCACGAGGGCCTTGTTCTGTTTTACCGGTTAAGTACGGCAAGAAGTTGTAGCCATCAAGGTGAACTTTAAACGTCTTGTTCCCTGCAGTATGACCTTTCAACAGTTTTTGTTTGATTTGGTCATCACCCGCCGCAGCAAGTAGTGTTGGCATCCAGTCCATGTGGTGCATGATTTCGTTAGAAACAGTGCCCGGTTCAATCTTACCCGGCCAACGAACCATCGCAGGAACACGGTATGCCCCTTCCCAGTTGGTGTTCTTCTCCCCACGGAATGGCGTTGTGCCTGCATCAGGCCACGAGTTCATGTGTGGGCCATTATCGGTCGAGTAGAATACGATGGTGTTGTCTGTAATGCCTAGGTCGTCCACTTTCTTCAACAGTTGGCCTACGTGGTTGTCGTGCTCAACCATCCCGTCGGCATAAAAGCTGATGCCAGTGCGGCCAAGGTTGTCCTCTTTGACGTGAGTACGAAAGTGCATGCGGGTTGCATTCCACCAAACGAAAAACGGTTTCTCAGCCTTTACTGCACGATCCATAAAATCAAGCGCCGCGTCTAATGTTTCTTCGTCAACGGTTTCCATGCGCTTACGCGTTAATGGCCCCGTATCTTCAATCTTACCGTCAGCGAAAGACTTAATGACACCGCGAGGGCCAAACTTCTTACGAAACTCCGGATCTTTCGGGTAATCCACATTCTCAGGTTCTTCCTCGGCATTCAGGTGGTAAAGGTTGCCAAAGAACTCATCAAACCCGTGATTCGTAGGAAGGTGCTCATCCTTATCTCCTAAGTGGTTTTTACCAAACTGACCTGTCATATATCCCATCGGCTTGAGCATTTCTGCAATCGTTGCGTCTTCTGCTTGCAGCCCTAAATCAGCCCCCGGAAGACCAACTTTACTCAAACCTGTTCTCAGAACCGATTGTCCAGTAATGAAAGTCGAGCGACCCGCAGTACAAGATTGCTCACCGTAGTAATCGGTAAACATCATGCCTTCGTTGGCAATGCGGTCGATGTTAGGCGTTTTGTATCCCATTAATCCAAATGTATAAGCACTGATATTCGATTGGCCAATATCATCGCCCCAAATGACCAATATGTTCGGTTTCTCTGCGGCAAAACTACTACTCGTCGCCCCAATAAACGCTGTGGTAAGAATGGCTAATCGGCGTTTCAAACCGTATTTCGTTCTCATATAAACCTCTGTTTAGTAATGTAATGTGCCTCCTGCACAACAAATTTATATTTCACGAATCAATGAGACCAATAGGCATAAAATAAATCTCACCCAAACTTAATGCCTAGCGAATTGGGCATTTCGTCCAGTTATATAAGCAAAGTAACCAGACTCCATTCTCTACCCTAAAACCGTATGGCACTTGGTTTAACATGGGGTTAACGATGATGACAAAAGCTGAATCCAAGGCAAAAAAAAGAGGCTCCGAAGAGCCCCACGTTTACTTGCAATCAATTTATTTATTGTGACTTTCCTGCAACTTCTCCATCACCTGATCAAGTGAGAAACTTGCTGCTTTTTGTCGCGGTGGGAATTCTTCGAACGTTGCTAAGAATTTACCCACATAAGCCTGTGCTGGAACCAACATGTATGCGTGGTCAATCAACCAGTCGTAGTATGTATTCGACGTGATGTCCGCCACTTCGTATGGATCCATGCGTAGGTTGAAGATCTTAGGCACACGTAATGGTGTAAACGGTTCAGCCCAGATACGTAGTGTTCCTTTTGCGCGCTGCTCTAGGAATACAATCTTCCAGTTGCGGAAGCGAAGTGAACTCAAATCACCATCATCAGTGAAGTAGAAGATCTCTTCACGTGGGCCTTTCTCTTCTTTACCAGTTAGGTAAGGCAAGAAGTTGTACCCATCGAGATGGTTCTTAAATGTCTTATCACCTGCCGTGTAGCCTTTTAGCAGCTTCTCTTTGATTTGATCATCACCCGCAGCGGCTAAGAGCGTTGGCATCCAGTCCATGTGGTGCATAATTTCGTTGGAAACGCTGCCCGCTTCAATCTTACCAGGCCAACGAACCATTGCAGGAACACGGAATGCACCTTCCCAGTTAGTGTTCTTCTCACCACGGAATGGCGTTGTACCCGCATCTGGCCAAGAGTTCATGTGCGGGCCGTTATCGGTTGAGTAGAATACGATGGTGTTGTCTTTGATGCCCAAGTCATCCACTTTTTTCAGTAGCTCGCCTACTTGGTTATCGTGTTCAACCATACCGTCAGCATAGAAACTGATGCCTGTTTTGCCCAAGTTTTCTTCTTTCACGTGAGTACGGAAGTGCATGCGTGTTGCGTTCCACCAGACAAAGAAAGGCTTGTCTGCTTTCACTGCTCGATCCATAAAATCAAGTGCCGCATCTAACGTTTCTCCATCTACCGTTTCCATACGCTTACGCGTTAGAGGACCGGTATCTTCAATTTTGCCGTCAGCATAGGATTTAATAACACCGCGAGGACCGAATTTCTTACGGAATTCTGGATCTTTCGGGTAGTCCACATTCTCAGGTTCTTCCTCGGCGTTCAAATGGTAAAGGTTGCCAAAAAATTCGTCGAAGCCGTGATTGGTTGGAAGGTGTTCGTCTTTGTCGCCAAGGTGGTTTTTACCGAACTGACCTGTCATGTAGCCAAGTGGTTTAAGCATTTCTGCAATCGTTGCATCTTCAGCCTGAAGACCCAAATCTGCACCCGGAAGGCCAACCTTGCTTAAGCCTGTTCTCAATACCGTTTGTCCGGTAATGAAGGTAGAACGGCCTGCAGTACAAGATTGCTCGCCGTAATAGTCGGTGAACATCATGCCTTCTTTCGCAATGCTATCGATGTTCGGTGTTTTGTATCCCATTAAGCCAAATGTGTAGGCACTGATATTAGATTGACCGATATCATCGCCCCAAATGACCAGAATATTCGGTTTCTCTGCTGCGATACTGCTACTTGTCGCGCCGATAAAAGCAGCGGCAAGAATCGCTAATCGGCGTTTCACGCCATAATTCGCTGTCATATAAACCTCTGTATGTAATAGAAAAGTGCATCCTGCACACAAACGTATAGCTCACAAAATAGACTAATGCGAATCAAATAGCATAATTATACTTTGGTTAAAACTAAGGTCTTATATCCCCATTTAGAAAGCGGATTAACGTGACCTGAGTCTCGCTTCAGTTTTCCCCACAAATCCTAAGGTCGAAACAATCAACTGATAAAACAACAAGTTATTTCTCTACATAACTTATGGTTATAAACACTATAAAGCGACATTCTTCAATTGCATCATTAACTTAATAGCCAACGAAGCATGGGCGGTACCTAAGCTTCTTTTCCAACTTACAACCAATTTGGAGTTTTTATGGCTAACCAAATGAGCAAGCTGGCTGTCGGTCTCGGCGTACTGGCAACCTCAAGCGCAGCAGTGGCGGCAGACAAACCAAACATCCTAGCGATCTTTGGTGATGATGTTGGTTACTGGAACATCAGTGCATACAACCAAGGTATGATGGGTTACGAAACCCCGAATATCGACCGTATTGCAAACGAGGGTGCACTATTTACTGATCACTACGGTCAGCAATCTTGTACTGCAGGCCGTGCAGCATTTATCACAGGCCAAGAACCGTTCCGTACTGGCTTGCTTACAATCGGTATGCCAGGCTCTACTCACGGTATCCCTGATTGGGCACCGACCATTGCAGACCTACTTAAAGGTCAAGGCTACATGACGGCTCAGTTTGGTAAGAACCACTTAGGTGACCAAGACCAACACTTGCCAACTAACCACGGTTTCGACGAGTTCTTCGGTAACCTTTATCACCTCAATGCTGAAGAAGAACCAGAAACTTACTACTACCCGAAAGATCCTGAGTTCCGTAAAAACTACGGCCCTCGTGGTGTAATCAAGTCTTTTGCTGACGGTAAGATTGAAGATACAGGCCCAATGACGCGTAAGCGTATGGAGCACGCGGATGAAGAATTCCTAGAAACGTCACTGGCGTTCATGGAAAAAGCCGTGAAAGCAGACAAGCCATTCTTCATCTGGCACAACACCACTCGTATGCACGTTTGGACTCGTCTACAAGAGAAATACCAAGGTAAATCAGGTGTAAGTATCTACGCTGACGGTATGCTTGAGCACGATGACCAAGTAGGTGTTCTACTAGACAAACTTGATGAGCTAGGTGTGGCTGATAACACCATCGTTATCTACTCAACCGATAACGGTGCAGAAACAGTAACATGGCCTGACGGTGGTGCAACACCATTCCACGGTGAGAAAGGTACCACTTGGGAAGGCGGTATGCGTGTACCTCAACTTGTTCGTTGGCCTGGCGTAATTGAACCAGGTACTAAGATCAACGAAATGATGGCGCACCAAGACTGGCTACCAACACTAATGGCTGCAGCTGGCGTTCCTGACGTGAAAGAGAAGCTAGCGAAAGGCTACAAAGCGAACGGTAAAGACTGGCGCGTACACATCGACGGTTACAACTTCATGCCTTACTTCCAAGGTAAAGAAGAGAAAGGCCCTCGTGAGTCACTACTTTACTTTACAGCGAACGGCGAGCTAAACGCAGTACGTTGGAATGACTGGAAACTGAACTTCGCGGTTCTTGAAGGTGATATCTCTAACGCGATTCGCTTCTCTCCAAACTGGCCACAAATCATCCACCTACGTGCTGACCCATTCGAGAAAGCACCACACGAATCAGGTATGTACCTGCGCTGGATGGCTGACAACATGTGGTTGTTCGTACCTATCCAAGACGTTCTTGGTGAATTCTTCAAGACACTGCCAGATTACCCAATGCAGCAAGGTCAGATGATGAACCCAGCGTCAATTAGCTACCAATCTCTTGGCCTACAAGGCAAGATGAAGCAGCTAGAGCAACTTCAGCAAGAAGTTAAAAAAATGAACTAGTTTCTTTTGCAACTACCGAAAAAGCCCACCGATTTAGGTGGGCTTTCTTTTTGTCGCGACCTTCCCCGCTTAAGCAAAACTTCTAAACATGTCGCACTTTGAAGCCTCTTTATAAATAACTGATAGCTTTCTCATTCATCACGTTGATTTTAAGTAAGTCATTATTGATAATAGTTCGCATTATCGATAATGAGTGATATGTCAACATGTTTAGCCCAACGTCAGCCCCCGTTCAGCCAAAGCCAAACTGGTCATCGAGTTCACCCGTTCCTGCTCCTTCAATCTTATTGGTCGAAGATGACCCAGATCTCAACCTTCAACTCACGCGACTACTTAAAGAGCAACGCTATCAAGTCATCTCGATGTTTTGCGGGGATGAAGCCGTTAAGGTTTTTCAGCAGCAAGACTTTGATTTGGTCATACTCGATGTCAACCTCCCTAACCTCGATGGTTTCGAAGTGCTTAATGTCATTCGTTCTCAGTCACAAACACCCGTAGTTATGCTGACTGCATTTGGTGCAGAAGAATATCGAATTCAGGGTCTTAAATGCGGAGCGGATGATTACATCACCAAACCCTGTAACTTCACCGAGGTGAGTTTACGCATAGAAGCAATTTTACGTCGCACCCAACTCACCAAGCTGCCCAATTCCGCAACGCAACTCAGTGAGAGAGAGTTACTTCTCGATAAGCAAACTCACACGGTAACAATCCATCATCGCCCTGAGATGGACCCCATTCAATTAACACCTATTCAATTTAAACTGTTGTGGACGTTAATCGAGCACCGCGAAGAGGTTCTGAGTAAACCCTTCCTTTACCAGACCGTACTAGAGCGTCAATTTAGCCAATATGACCGAGCCCTAGACATGCACTTAAGCCGCGTGCGCAAACGTCTTATCGCGGAAGGTATGTCGAACGACCGTATCCAGACCGTGCACGGCAAAGGGTATATTTTCAAATGAAGAAAATGTTGTTCTGGCGGCTGTTTGTCGTGTTATCTCTCGGAGTGGTCATCTTCTTTTCTTTGATTCATAGCGCTGCCATTCTTTCTAATGAAAAGATGAGCTATCTAAAGAAGTCTCACCGTCAACAGATCCTCGACTGGGGCTCTACAGCACAAACCTATATCGACCAGCAAGATTGGCAAGGTTTGGACACTTGGTTAGAAGAACTCGCTGCTAATGAGTCTACTTGGGCAACGGTTCTGCAATCACACCTAGATGTAAAAGGCGGCAATCCACTCAACGAGCGCTTTTGGGAAGGCTACGGCATTGGTCGAAGTGTTGAGTGGAAAATCCACCTCGATTTTCCAGATAATCCAATCATGGAAGTACCGCTTTCTCCTTTTGGGTATCATTTTCTGATTCTACTGCCTGATCGAATGCGCCCCGGCACTTACATGTCCCATGCGTTTTGGTTGTTCCGGTTTGTAATTCCATTTCTCTCTTTGCTGGCACTTACGGTGTATTTGTACCGTTACGTCATGCGTCCATTGCAGCAGTTCCACCGAGCAAGCCAAGCTTTCAGCCAAGGGGATTATTCGGCGCGAATTGGGCAAACCATGAAGTTAGGCAACGATGAAATAAGCCAAGTCGCGCGAACTTTCGACAAAATGGCTGAGCGAACCTCAGATGTGATTCAACACAACAGAAACTTAATCGCTGACATGTCACATGAGATACGTACCCCACTCGCTCGTATAGAAATGGCCATAGACTGCGTCGATAAAAACATTGAGCGCGAGCAAATGTTGCAACGCATTAAAAGTGATACTCATAAGATGCGCAGTACAGCAGAAGACACTCTCACCCTTGCATGGATTGAAAACGAACAACCGAACCTCAGAACGGAAGCCTTTGACTTAGCGGAACTGGTTGAAATCATCGTTGAAGATGCACGATTTGAATACCCCGATAGGCACCTGTTCCTGCAGCAAGATGAACCACTACCGATCCGTGACTCCAACCAAATGGCACTCAGCCAATCGTTAGAAAACGTCATTCGCAACGGTTTACGTTACACCCAACCCAATGAAGCGCTAAGAATTGAGGTGCGAAACAGTGGCGAGCATTATCAAATCGTCATCACCGACTCCGGGCCCGGTATCGACCCAAGTTTGTATCAACAAATGTTCAAACCTTTCTTTAAAGCCAATAATCAAGTCGCATCACGTAAGGGCTTTGGTGTTGGGCTGGCGTTAGCGAAAAGGCACATTGAAGCCGTTGGCGGCAAGATCGTTGCCTACAATGCGCCAGAGCGAGGTTTAGTGATGGATATTACCTTGCCCAAACGACGTTAAGCATCACGCGTAACAAGGATTGTAACAGTTGTAAAAATCGTTTACTCAGCGTGGAAGAATCACCAAAATCTCACTCGATAATAATTCTCATTAACAATGGAGGTTACGGTGTCTGCTTCAACCGTATTTAAGCTAAGCCCACTTACCATCGCGCTTTTAGTGGCGTCGCAAGCGACTTACGCCAAGGACGATATGGAAGTTATCGAGGTGACCGGTCACACACCGGAAGGTGTCGATATCTCGATAGACTCTGACCAACTAGCTAAGTCCCAAGCTCAAGATCTTAATGACATTTTCAGAAAGGATGCCGAAGTCAGTGTCGGTGGCTCATCAGGTATCTCTCAAAAGATCTACGTCCGAGGTCTAGAAGATACGATGCTGAATGTATCTATCGATGGGGCAGAACAATCCGGTAACCTATTCCACCACCAAGGTCGATTATCTATTGAGCCAGAGTTGCTTAAACAAGTCGATGTGAGTGCAGGCGCTGGACGAGCAACAGACGGCCCTGGTGCACTTGGTGGCGCAATTAAATTCACCACAAAAGATGCACACGATCTACTCGCTGCAGACCAAACCTACGGTGCAATGTTGAAAGGTGGCTACTACACCAACAATGAAGGCTACAAAGTATCGGCAAGTCTTTATGGTGAAGTCGCCGATCAACTTGGTTTGTTGGCATCATTCGGCTACATCGATGGTGACAACATTCAAGATGGCAAAGGTGAAGAGCAGCCTTATACAGCGCTAGAACAGCAAGTTGCCCTCCTTAAGCTATCTGGTCAACTCAATGACGAACACTACCTCTCAGTAAGCTACGACTATCGTAATGACGATGGACGACGCTTGAATCGCCCGCACTTCCAACCAAGTTTCAAAAACGAACCTTTAGACCAAGAGACGGATCGTTCTACATTCACCTTAAACCACAAATACAGCGCGAGTGACCTATTCAATCTCGATACGACCTTCTACTACACGGACAGTCGTCTTGCCCACAAAGATCACCCACGTTGGGGAACGAGCGATGGCTCAATTCAAACTTCGGGCGTGAAGATCTTCAACACTAGCAAACTCACCGACCATACTTTGGTTTACGGCCTAGATTACAAGAAAGACAAATCAGAATTTGAGACCAATTACGATGGCAAAAAGGATGATGAAGAGAAAGGCACTGTCTACGGTTTGTTTGTTCAAGACGATTGGATGCTGACAGACGCTCTCATTCTCACCGCAGGTGCTCGTTATGATTGGTATGAACTTACCGACAACATGGACCAAGACTTTGACTCAAGTGGCTTTAGCCCTAACGTTGGTATCAATTACAACGCCTTTGAAGGTTTGAACCTATTCGCGAGCTATGCGGAAGCGTTTCGTGGGCAACAAATCAAAGAGTTATTTGTCATCGACTACCGCGAAAATGATCCAAACCGTAAGCCAGAGGAAGCGCGCAACCTAGAGCTGGGCGCAAGCTACCAGTATGACGAATTCTTTGCTGGCTTAACCTTCTTTGACAGCACCATCAAAGATGTCGTCACTAATCAAGGGGCCGTGTACACCAATGTTGGCGATTTAGATAACCAAGGCATTACCGCCTACCTAGGTTATGCGATTTCAGATGTGTCAGCTCGCTTGAGTTACAACCAATCACGCCCAGAACTCAATGGCACTCCACTTTCGGATGAAGACTCTACCCTAGGCACATCAATCGGTGACACTTGGGTGCTTGATCTTATCTATCAACCGATGGAAACACTGGAGTTTGGCTGGAATGCTCGATTTGTTGAACGTCTAACCGACGTGGCGGACCCAAGCGTTCATCCAGAAAAGCCAGGCTACGGCGTACACGATGTTTACGCATATTGGATGCCAATTGCTGACGAAGAGTTATCTCTAACCCTGTCTGTGAAGAACGTATTCGACAAATATTACTTTGACCATGCGTCGTACATGGCATACATCGGTAGCCCTGTCGCCCAAGGCTACGCAAGCCCGGGGCGAGACTTTCGCTTTAACGTGACTTACGCGTTCTAGGTTTGTCTCTTACTTTGGCATTGACCTAACAATAACAACCCGGAAATCGGAGCAATTTGCTCCGATTTTTGGTATTTGGCGACTTATTTTGCTTTAATTAACGCAAATTCAATTTACTCAAAATAACTCAATGAATTTACGTTTAATTTTCACACTGTGTATCGCCACTCTGTTTGCAGGTTGTGCGACCTATGCGGGCCTAAACTACGACAAACTGTTTGGTCCTGAAGAAGTGCGTGAGCGTACTGTTGCTCTTGAGACGCCCCAAGCGGACTTCTTTCAACATGAAGTAAAACCTATCGTCGACAATCGATGTGTGGTTTGCCATGCCTGCTACGATGCCCCTTGTCAGTTAAAACTCTCTTCCGTAGAAGGCATTGACCGTGGTGCAAGCAAAGCTTTGGTTTATGAAGGCACACGCTTGACTGCAGCTACCCCAACTCGCTTATTTGAAGACGCGCAAACTACGCAAGAATGGCGTGATGCTGGCTTCCATCCTGTGCTCAACGAGCGTGAGCAGAGCATGGCGGCTAATATGGATGCAGGTTTGATTGCTCGTATGTTGCAACAAAAGGAACGTCATCCGCTCCCTGATCAAGTTCAATTAGAAGGCTTCGATTTTTCTATCGACCGTGAACAAACGTGTCCGACGATAGAAGAGTACGCAAAATACGAACAAGACAACCCGACATGGGGAATGCCTTTCGGAATGCCGAACCTAACGGCGATAGAATATCAAACGCTCATGCTTTGGCTGGAAAATGGCGGCATCATGAATGCGCATATCCCGCTTACCGAGCAACAAAAAGCTGAGGTTCAGAAATACGAGACGCTGCTGAACAAGAGTTCTCGCAAAAACCAACTCGCCGCTCGTTATATTTACGAACACCTTTTCTTATCGCACCTGTTCTTTTCTGAACTGGACGGTGAGCAACCACGATTCTTCACTCTCGTTCGCTCCTCAACGCCACCGGGAGAGCCAGTAAAACGCATCACAACGCGTCGTCCTTATGATGATCCGGGTGTTGAACGCGTGTACTACCGCATCATTCCTGAGCAAGGCACTATTGTCGACAAGACGCACATGCCGTTTGCGCTGAACAAACAACGTATCGAAAACTGGAAAAAATGGTTCATCGATGCCGATTACGAAGTGGCAAAATTACCAAGCTACGAGCCTGGAATCGCAGCTAACCCAATGACCGCATTCATCGATTTGCCGGTGAAGTCGCGCTTCAAGTTCATGTTGGACAACGCTCAGAACACCATCATGGCTTACATCAAGGGTCCGGTATGTCGTGGTCAGCTGGCATTAAACGTAATTAATGATCGCTTCTGGGTATTCTTCCTAGACCCAGACAAAGCCGACATTCCTGAAGTGAACGAGTTCTATCGCTCACAAGCTGCGAACCTAAAACTTCCCGGCGAGCTTGAAAGCAATACAGTGCCAGTAACCAACTGGGTGAAATACTCGCGTCAGCAAGCACGCTACCTAGAAGCGAAGTCTGATTTCATCAACAAGTGGTTTAAGAACGGTGAGCACCTATCGACCGACGTAATTTGGGACGGCAATGGTACAAATCCAAACGCTGCTCTTACGGTCTTCCGTCACTTTGACAGCGCGTCAGTAGTGCAAGGTTTGGTGGGCGAACAACCGAAAACGGCTTGGGTTTTGGACTATGCTCTGCTTGAACGTATCCACTACCTACTTGTTGCCGGCTTCGATGTTTACGGTAACTTTGGCCACCAGCTGATTACCCGTATGTTCATGGACTTCTTACGCCTTGAAGGGGAAAGTAACTTTATTGCCCTACTTCCTGCTGATATGCGCCACCAAGAACATTCAAGCTGGTATCAGGACCAACCGCGTCAACTAAGTGACTTCTTACAACGCAACGTTGCACCATTTAGCCAACCGACGAGTGTTGTGTATCACACCGACGATCCTAAATCGGAGCTATTGGATATTCTGCGCAAACAAGTATCACCTGTCTTATTGCCGCGATACGACATCATTGATACCGCGCTTACTGTAGAGAATGAGCAACAGTTGGTGAGCATCAACCAAGTTCGTGGGGAAGGGCTAAAAACGGTACCGCAAATCACAATGCTGATGGTGCGCAGCAAATCTGGTGAAGATGAGCTTTTCACTCTTATTCATAACAACGCTCATATCAACATTTCTAGCTTGTTTGATGAGGAGAGCAATCGAGACTTCGCTAACGATGACATGACCATTGTTCGAGGCGTGGTTGGCAGCTATCCAGCGGCGTTTTTCTCAATCGAAGAAGATCAAGTAAAAGAATTTGTCGATCAATTTAGCACCCTTAAATCTGAGGATGATTACGTTAAGTTACTGGATAATTTTGCTATTCGCCGAAGCTCTGAAAAGTTCTGGCCATTTAGCGATCGTATCCACGATTGGTATCGTACAAAACAACCGATCGAATTTGGTTTACTTGACTATAATCGTTTTGAGAATCGATGATGATTTAAGGGGGTTCTCATGAGTATCCGAGACAACATCGCCGCTCTCGAGCAACAGATATACGTTGCCTGCTCAGAGGGAGATTACGACACGGTCAACATGCTTGAGCACCAACTCGAATACTTGCGTGGCAGAATGGAGCATCCGTTCGAAGATGATCCTTATGCTCTAGACACTCGGTTCGAGTGGGAAGATGATCTGACCGAATAGAAAAAAACCTCCGGCGCAAACCGGAGGTTTTTGTATATAAGTGGCGCTGAAATCAAACGACCGATGTTATTCAGCCATTAACTCATCCAGCGCAATCACTGAATCACTCACCTGCCCTTTCAAGTCCGCTCGAAGCATTGTGTAAGCCTCTAATGACTCTGGTGCAATCTCGATGCTTTGGCAGGTATTCATTAGAGCTGTCAAACCTAAACTGCCTGCGCTGCCTTTTAGTTTATGAGCGAGATCTTTTACTGCTCGACTTTCACCATTTTGTGCAGAACTTTCCATTTGGCTCAAAACATCAGCGCTGGTTTGTCGGAACAAGTCGATGATGTGAAGCATTTTCTCTTTGCCCAAAATCTTCATGTCTGACTGAATCACATTAGGGTTGATGATAACCATCGCTGGCTCCTCTGCTGTTAGGTCTGTTGTAAAGGACACAGTGTCGTTGTCACTTGTTGTAATTATCTCATCCTGAGCAAGGCACTCCCCACTTTGGGGAAGCAGTAATTGTTTGCCATCCAACATATCTTGGATGAGTGCAGAAAGCGCTTCTTTTTCCATCGGCTTAGGCAGATATCCGTCAAAGCCCGCCGCCAAATAACTTTCCACTTCTTCAGCGAATACATGGGCAGAAACTGCCACCATTGGCGTTGGATTGAGTGCTTTATCCGAAGGCTTATTGCGCTCGATACGTTTGAGGCGGTGGATTAAATCAGCACCATTGCAATCTGGCAAGTTGATATCGACCAATGCAATATCGAAATCATGCTTGTCAATGATCTGCTCCGCCTCTAACCCATTTTCTGCCAAAATAACTTCGTGTCCCATGCTCTCCAAGAAGCCTTCCGCTACCACACGGTTCACTGGGTTATCTTCCACAACAAGGACCTTCGCTCGAATCTTGCAACGCGCACTAGCAATCGATACGGTTTCTACCGGTTCGCTTTCCTCTAAAGGAATGGAGAACCAGAAACGACTACCGTGCCCCTCGTCTGAGTCTACTTCCAAGCAGCCACCCATCGCTTGGATAATGCGTCGACTGATCGCTAAACCTAATCCGGTTCCGCCAGTTTGATTCATGCCGCCTTCAGCCTGAGTGAAGGCATCAAACAACGTCTTTTGATCTTTCTTGGCAATACCGATACCCGTATCAGAAACTTCAAATAGCACCTGAGTTTCATCTTCTGGATTCAGGCTAACATAGATGTCGATTTCACCCTGCTCGGTAAACTTAATCGCGTTACCAACGAGATTGTTCAACACCTGATTGATGCGAATGACATCACCTTTCCAATAGCGGCCTACATCGCTTTCAATGTGGTAAGAGAACAGCAGTTTTTTCTCTTGTGCTTTGCCGTTCATCAATTGGAACGTATCTTCAACCATCTGGTGTAAATCAAATCCCAAGCTACGGATTTCCAAATGTCCCGCTTCGATTTTCGAGTAATCCAATACATCGTTCAAAATCGCCAGTAGCGTTTTACCACTGCGGTTGATGATTTCAGCGTAACGTTTCTGAATTGGGTTCAAACCGGAATCAATCAATAAACGCGCCGTACCAAGAACACCATTCATTGGAGTGCGAATTTCATGGCTCATGGTGGCTAAGAAGGCCGATTTCGCGCGGCTTGCTTGTTCCGCTTGTTTACGTGCTTTTGCGTGGTTCAGCACTTCTTCGTTCAAGCGTCGGTTCGCTTGTTTCAACTGAGAAGTGCGTTGTTCGATCAACTCTTCTAAGTGTTCTTTGTGCTCTTCCAACTCACGTTTCGCTTGCGCTTCACCTTCTGCCACCACTTTTAATGCTTGCGCGGTGTTTCTCGCTGTGATGATCGCCTGCCCCATGTGCGCCAGCTCATCTTTGCCTTTCACTTCCAACTCTACTGCGAGGTTGCCTTGAGCAACCGAAAGCAATGCAGAGGAGTATTCACCTAGACGTTTGATGACCGAAACATAAACCACGCGCCAAAGGATGAGTACAACGATAATCAAACCGATGATGGAGATCACCGTCAGTGACCACTGTGCAAACTTGAGCGTACTGGTAAGCTTCTCAACCGCAATTCTGGTTGTTTTGTTGGAATCATCCACCAGCTTGTTTACTGTCCCGTTTAGCTCTGAAAAGAGTTCGAGGGTTTTCTGCATTAACTGCTGAGATTGCTCGTTGTTCTCATACTGCTGAAGCAAAATAGTAAACACCACCTGACGCTTGCCAAGTTCGGTAAGCAATTGACTCATTTGCTCTGAACGCGTTGGGTCTTCTACCGCAAGCACGCGGCGCTTCATTATTTTCAGGTTGTCTTCAAAGGCGGTTTGAATTTGTTGGATGCGGTCAACGTTGGTGAGCGTGCGCGCTTCTTCAATTTGGTTAAGCATTTTGAACGCCAGCAAGTGCAGTTCATGAAGTCGTTCTGTCAGGTCTAGATCGACTTCAACAAGTGCATCCAAAGCTTGGAATGCTTGCGCTTTCTTATTCGCGTCAAGAAGGTCATAAATGTGCGTTACGTTCGCGACCGCAATCGTGCTGGTGTTTTGCACTTGGGTACGAGTCAACTGCTCTAGCTCTTCACTCAGCAGACGCATCTCTTCTACGCGCGTGTCGATCTCTTTCGTCAGCCAAAGCTTGCGTTCTACTGTAACGCCTAGCTCTGCCAAGTTATCAATGACGTTCTGGACATTGTTTTCCAATGCTTCAAGCAGCTTCGAATCAAACGACTCACTGCCAAGCTCTTTAATATGCGTAAGTAACGATTCGAGCTGTTCAAAAAGAACGCGCCCAGCTTCTTTACGTTCTTGCTCATTCTGAGCATTAGAGAGCATTTGTACCGACGAAATAATTCGTGTACTGAGCTCAGAAACTTGTCGAGCTTCTAGCATTGCCGGGATGGCACTGTCCACGACGTTCCTTTCTGTTTTTGCTACCAGAGAAAACCCTGATACACCGATTAATGCTGATATCATCACCAGCATTGCCATCGCAATAAATGACAACAGCAGTTTTCGACCGATGCTTGCAGTAGCTAGCAACATATTTTCCTAACCTTAATGTTCGTGTTCGGCGACATATTACGTTATATTTTGCAGTGTTTACTTAATCTATGCCAACGAACTTCATTTCATGGTTATAAATCAGCGTTCATTTCGCACAATTTTCAAGCATTCTACACTCGCATTGTCACTTTTCGCTTCAGTGCCTACTTTTGCGGCTGAGAAAATCTGTGCCATATACCCTCATTTAAAGGATTCATACTGGTTGTCAGTAAACTATGGAATGGTTTCCGAAGCGGAAAAACTCGGTGTTAACCTTCGTGTGCTCGAAGCGGGCGGCTACCCGAACAAAACGCGCCAGGAACAACAACTCGCCCTGTGTACCCAATGGGGCGCAGATGCAATCATTCTTGGCACCGTTGATCCTCAAGCCTATGAACACAATCTAAAAAATTGGGTCGGTAAGACGCCTGTTTTTGCTACCGTCAATCAACTTGATCTCGACGAAGAACAATCAAAGTTACTTAAAGGCGTTGTCGGTGTTGACTGGTACTGGATGGGCTATGAAGCTGGTAAATACCTTGCAGAGAAGCACCCTAAAGGATCAGGCAAAACCAACATTGCTTTATTGCTGGGCCCTAGAACCCGTGGTGGAACAAAACCTGTCACGACTGGTTTTTACGAAGCCATTAAAGAAAGCGACATCCGCATCGTCGATTCGTACTGGGCAGATAACGACAAAGAGCTTCAACGTAACCTTGTGCAACGTGTCATTGATATGGGCAACATTGATTACATTGTTGGCAGCGCAGTAGCGATTGAGGCGGCCATCAGCGAGTTGCGCAGTGCAGAAAAGACCGAGGAGATTGGTTTGGTTTCCGTGTACTTAAGTCATGGTGTTTATCGTGGCTTGTTGCGCCACAAAGTTTTATTCGCACCAACAGACAAAATGGTGGAACAAGGTCGCCTTTCTGTCATGCAGGCAGTCCACTACTTGCGTCATCAACCGTATGAAAAACACGCGTCTCCAACCATTAAAGCGCTGACACCAAAGACGCTTCATGACGACACAATTGAAGATTCGTTATCTCCGTCAGAATATAGGCCTACATTCAGCGTTAAGGCTGTTGATTGATGGGCAAAAAACGTGTTTTATTGGATGCAGCGAATTTAAAATCATAAAAACGGAAATAACTTGATGCAAAAAACAACTCGTACCATGCCAGCGCACAAACATGTGGCATTGGTTGCCCACGACAACTGCAAACCTGAATTGCTTCGTTGGGTAAAAGAGAACAAAGAGAAGCTGCAAAGCCACTTCTTGTACGCGACCGGAACAACGGGTCACATGCTGAGCAAAGAAACTGGCCTTGCTATCAAGAGCATGATCAGCGGCCCAATGGGTGGCGACCAACAACTTGGTGCTTTAATTTCTGAAGGCAACATTGACGTGCTTGTGTTCTTCTGGGATCCACTGAATGCCGTTCCTCATGATCCTGATGTAAAAGCCCTACTACGTATTGCAAGCGTATGGAATATTCCTGTGGCAACAAACCGTGCGACCGCTAAATTCCTGTTCAACTCTCCGCTGATCGATCAAGAAGTGGATATTGAAGTACCAGACTACGAAGCATACCTTGCTGAGCGCACGTAATTCCTATTAACGACGCTTCCAAATACAACAAAGGCGATACTCAGTATCGCCTTTGTTTTACCCGAGTAATGGGAAGGTATTATCTTGAAGTGACAATTGGATAGTCGCCATTCACCAGTTCTTGTACAAAAGCAGAACCTGCACCTGTGTGGGTGATCCAAACCTTCTCTTTCGCACGAGTCAACGCAACATAGAATAAACGACGCTCTTCTGCATAAGGGTATTTGTCTTTCGACTCACTCAATGCCCCATCGATATGCGCTTGCTTCTTCTTCGCTGGGAATTGACCTTCATCCACCGACAGAATAATCACAAAGTCCGCTTCTCTGCCCTTACTCGCATGACACGTCATAAAGCGAATCTCAAGGTTCGGGAAACGCTTCAACCAATCGTCATATAGATCGGGTTTGTGATAATGGTTTCGCCCTAACAGCAGCACCGACTTGGTTTTCTTCGCTTGTTGATTGAGCTGGTCAAGAATCTTCTCAACTTGGTTGCTCGGTGCAGTATGCACACTCTTCTGTTTACGTTGCTTGTGGCTGTTAAGCGTCTTCGGCAACTGAGATGGGTTCTCTTGGACAAAGGTATTCGCCACATCACCAATTTGGTTGTTGAAGCGATACGTCGTGTCTAAGTGATGCACGGTTGAATGTGTAAAACGCTCTTGGAAACCAGTCGTCAAATCCACATCTGCACCTGCGAACTGGTAAATCGCTTGCCAGTCATCGCCTACTGCAAACAGAGTAGCGCCAGTTTGCTTCTCGGTTGACGCACATAACGCTTCAATCAACGCTAAGCGATCTGGTGAGATGTCTTGGTATTCGTCCACCATGATAAAACGCCAAGGTGAAATGAATTTACCTTTCGTCACATAATCTGTCGCGCGGCTGATCATGGTTGGAAAATCAACTTGATTGGTTTCCTTAAGCATCTTTTGCCACGCACTAAAACATGGCCAACAAAGTGCTAGCTCACTGTTCAAACGCGTGTAATCTTGATGATTCACAAGCTTTTCTTGAACTTGTTTCTTAGTTAAGCCAACGGCAGCCAACTGCGAAAGTTGGTTATCGAGCCAAGCGATCAGTTTCGGGTTTTCTGAGTGGCTACCAAGCTCATCATCGCCTTTCAAGTAGGCAATTGGCCATTTATCTAAATGCTTTTGCCAGCGCTTAAAGTTGGTTGGCGTCATCCAATGCTTCTTGAGCCAATCAATGCACCATGCTGAACGTTGATTGTCATCCAAAGCAAGCGGGCTAATTTCAACAGGTTGAGGCTCAACTTGATTAAGGATACGTAAGCCAAGTTGGTGGAAAGTATTCACTCGCACGTTTTCTGCCGCGAGCCCCACTTTGTCGACCAATCGCTCTTTCATTTCTTTTGCGGCATCACGACCAAATGCCAACATCAATAACTCTTCTGCCTGCGCTTGATGGCTCTGAAGTAAATACGCCACGCGAGCGGTCAGTACGCTGGTTTTGCCGGAGCCCGCCCCTGCAAGTACAAGGTTATGGTCATCATTGAGCAGCACAGCATGCTGTTGAGAAAGGTTAAGCGGTGAAGACTCAATACGGCTGAACAGAACTTCCCAGTTTGGACGTTCATTCTCGAGCCACTCATGGTTACGTTCACTCAAGGTATGAGAGGTCTCAGACAACCATGGCTCAATCTCCGCCATACGCTTAGGCATACGCATTTTCGCTTCGACCAAGCTGGTTTTGATTTCAACAAGTTCGCCGTTAAGTTGGTCGACCCAATTTTGCACTCTCGAGTGCGAGAGATAAGCTGGAAGATGCTTGAGTTGATACAACTCGTCTTCCCACTTAGGGAGGTATTCAGCAAGTTTTCGGCACTGAGTATTGTGCCAGTCTTGATATTGACGAACCGCTTCGACCGCAAATTTACGACATTGTGGCCAAGGCAAACCTTGCACTAACCAGCTTTGCTGCTTGCCATCTTGTTCATGAGCGAAAAACTGCAGAGAGCTCCATAGCAAGCCGCGTTTAACGCCAACTTTGCCATTCCAAATCGTAAATGGAATGTGCTCTTCACTGCCGACTGAACTTAATAAAACACTGTTTTCTTTTATTTCGACTTGGTAATACTCATTTTGAATAAAAAACTGTGCTTTATTGGTGGCAGTAAGCTGCATGAAAGGTGCGCCTTTTGATAGAGAAGTTCTCGTTTTATATCATTTTAGTCAGTTAAATTGTAGCGATGGATGAAGCACAAATCGCCTTCTGTCGGTATTCTTAATTAAAATTCACATTACTGTTGAATTTGTGAACAGCGGTTCGTTCATGAATCTCTCACAACGAGTTAAGTCAATGACAATTCTGTTGATTTCCTGAGCAAGTGACGTTTTTTATTAAATTAGGTCATAAACACGCTATAGTGAGTTTGTTAAAATTCTCCTGTTTTCCACCGGCAACCAAAGGCGCATCGTGCAAGCTGCTTTAAAACTTCGCCTCTATTGGGCAAACAAAACCATTAACTACAGCATTCTGATTCTTATCACCCTTTTAGGCGTGGTGATTCCTGCTTGGTATTTTAAGCAACATACCTTGATTACTCCTCTTATCTTAGGCGTGATTGCTGCTGCTTTGGCTGAGAGTGACGACAGTTTCACGGGCAGGATAAAAGCGCTCATTCTTACCTTTATATGTTTCGCCGTCGCCGCTTTCTCAATTGAGATCTTATTTGATACGCCATGGGCTTTTGCCATAGGCCTGTTTGTCTCGACGTTCGGCTTTATTATGCTTGGCGCTATTGGGCCTAAATACGCCAGCATCGCGTTTGGCTCTTTATTGATTGCCATCTACACCATGCTTGGGGCTCATGAAAGCACCAATATTTGGTTCCAACCCTTGCTGCTATTGACTGGCGCGGCGTGGTACTACTTCATGTCGATGATTTGGCAGATGTTCTGGCCACTTCAACCCGTTCAACAAAGCTTAGCGACGGTGTTCTTACAAATCGCCAACTACCTTGATGCCAAAGCGAAGCTGTTCCACCCTGTCACAAACCTAACTCCGCAACCTATGCGCATCGAGGCGGCAAAATTAAATGCTGCGACCGTTAATGCACTGAATGCTTGTAAAGCAACGCTATTGAGCCGTTCTAAGCGCGGTCATATAGATGGTCCAAGCGACCGCTTCCTTAATATTTACTTTATTGCGCAAGACATTCACGAGCGCGTGAGCTCAAGCCACTATCGATACCAAGATTTGGCGACCGAGTTTGAGCGCTCAGACGTTTTGTTCCGCTTTAAGTACTTACTTGAATCTCAAGCGCAAGCTTGTCGCGATATTGCTCATGCGATTCGACTAGGCAATGAATACACTCATACTGATCAATCGATTCTTGCCTTGGCAGAGCTACAAAACTCCCTAGGTTACTTAGAAGAACAAGAACAAAGCCATTGGAAGCGCTTGTTGGCTCAGCTTACTTACCTGTTCAATAACCTAGCGACGGTAGAAAAACAGCTCAGCAATATTAATAACCCAGACGCAGAGCGCCTAGAAGAGGATGTGCTGGATGATACGAATCCACACACGCTTAAAGCCATGTGGCAACGCATCTCAGCGAACTTACACAAAGATTCGATGCTGTTCCGCCACGCATTGCGCATGTCGATTGCCCTAACTGCCGGTTACGGAATTATCCAAGCGTTCGACATTGACCGTGGTTACTGGATTCTGCTTACTACGCTATTTGTTTGCCAACCTAACTACAGCGCAACACGACAAAAACTTACTGCCCGCGTTATCGGGACACTCGCAGGTTTGTTGATAGGTGTGCCCCTGCTGACCTTCTTCCCTTCTCAAGAAAGCCAGTTGGTCTTTATTGTCATCTCTGGGGTGATGTTCTTTGCATTTCGCATCAACAACTACGGTTATGCCACTGGCTTTATCACCCTGCTCGTGTTGTTCTTGTTCAACCAATTAGGCGAAGGCTACGCCGTGGTGCTGCCTCGACTTGCTGATACCTTGATTGGCTGTGTATTGGCGGTTGGTGCCGTTTTAGTCATTCTGCCTGACTGGCAATCTAAGCGCCTGCATAAAGTGATGTCCGACGCGATAGATGCCAATAAGCAATACCTTGGTCAGATCATCGGCCAGTATCGGATTGGTAAGAAAGATAACCTCAGCTACCGAATCGCTCGTCGTCAGGCACACAACACTGATGCCAACCTCTCTTCCGCGATCAGCACCATGTTGGCGGAGCCGGGAAAATATCGAACGGCAGTGGATGAAAGTTTCCGTTTCTTAACGTTGAATCATGCAATGTTGAGTTATATCTCAGCATTAGGTGCGCATCGGACTCGGATTGACGATGAATCCATCCACCAGCTTGTCCTTGATGCTCATCGATGTATTCACCAACATTTGGACGTGTTACATCAACAATTGCATCACAACAGTGAAGAGTGTGATTTGTCGTCGATCGACGATACCAATTTGGAACAACGCCTGAATGAATGGCGTGATGAAGATGATCATTCTGCGCGAATGGTGCTTCAGCAATTGCACCTCATCTACCGCATGCTGCCTGAGTTGCACTCTCTTGCCTCTAAGTTTGCCGTTCGTGTGAACTAAACAAGCCTCTTGAACCAACGAGGCATATTAAAGGGGTAGACTATGATTCTACCCCTTTATGATTACCGCCTTTATTCATAGGAAAAGTCTTACAAGTTACTTGAGGCTTACTGACATTACTCGGACAAAAAAACACCATTCAAAAACTAACCTAAGAATATTAGAACATTCTTTAATTGTGACCATGGAGGTCGCTGAGGTGGGTGGATGAAGGAGAAGCCCAAGAAATGTGAGGAGATCGAAATGACTACTCAACAGTTTAATGAACTGAGACAAAAGATTAATGAGCTGACAGCGAGCCAATTAAAGTCGCTTCAGGGTGACATTAGTCAATCGCTTAACAAAAAGGAAAGCCCGCTTCTTTCTAACGAAGAACGCGATATGCTTTCAAAACTGTTTGCATAATCAAACCGTTCGAATAAAGAACTTGCACGAAATTGCAGCACTTCCTATGCTAACAAAAGCATAACAAGTGAGAGAGTTAACATGCCAGTATCAGGAATACAGTCCGGATATAATATGATTCAGCTGTCGCAGAAGATGGCTGAAGGTGCTGCGCATGAAATTCAACAAGACTTTGTGAAAGAAAACGATTTAGCGTTTAACAAAGTTGACCTCGTCAAAGACAACGAGCTTAATTTCAATAAAGTCTCCTCTGAATTGCCTTCAAACCCAATCGAACCGCTCGTTAACTTAACTCAAGCTGCAAGCTATAACCGAATCGGTGCATCTGTTGTTGATAAGAACAATGAAGTGATCGGCAGCCTACTCGACATTCACGTTTAAACAACGCTTCAAATATCAATCAGCACACTGCTTTTTATACCAGACACAAAAAAGCGCGATAACTCTATGAGCTATCGCGCTTTTGTTTTTAGGCTGCGTTAACCGTTGGCAAGCACATTATTGTTTAGCAATGACTCAACGATCTCGTTCGAACTCAGACCGTTAAAGTCCAGCGCATCACCTAAGTGTTCAACCACAATGGTTTGGTGCACATTGGTGTCGGTCGTGATGTTTAACGATACCGCCTCGGTAGCCGCATCGTAGTCTGCCGAAATGTGGCCAAGCAGATCATCCATATCAATCATCGGATTGTTAAGATCAGAGATGACCTCGCGCAAATCGATACTGTCTTCGTTCACTGTAAAGTCAGTAATGGTATCCACTGCTCCTTCGTCAACGGAATCCACTGTCCACTTAAAGGTATCGCTGCCGTCACCACCAGTTAGGATGTCTGAACCTAGGCCACCGATCAGCACATCATCACCATCGCCACCTACGATAAGATCGTCACCTTCCCCACCGATTAAGTTAATGCCTGTGTCTCCACCAACTAAGTAGCTGTCGTCTGTTGCGCTTGACTGATCAATATCGTCGTTATCACCGCTCACATCCAAACTAATTTGGACAGGCGAAGACTGCGCTTCATCACCATTAGATTCTGTTGATATCGCAGTAACCGAAATATCGTAAGAACCGATATCAATACCACTGTTGGTGTCCGTCGCCACAATTTCTAGCGTATCAATTTCATCGCTTGGTACTGTCCAAGTGGTGCCATCGAAGCTAATGCCTGATGGAGAAACACCGCTTGTCACCTCTGCACTAGCAGGTACACCCGTTAGTTCCAGTGAAAGTACCTCGTCAATGTCAGTCAACGCCGCCATGATGCCCACAATTGCAAGACCTTGGCTGCTCGCGGTTTGGCTAGCAGCAATTTGACGAACGTAGTTAAACTGAGGATCGATACCCAGTGTTGGGGCATCAGCCACAGGATTCACATTGATGGTGAAGTCTTGATTCGCCTCCAATGCTGTACCCGATGCATTTTCAAAGTACACACCGTTGTCTTCGACTTTCACCGATAAGGTGATTGAAGCGGCATCCACGTCTCCTGCATCCACAAATACGCCTTCAGAAGAATCTGTCGCACCAAGAACGGAGTTAATGTTATCTGGTGTACCCATTAGGATAATTTCACCAAACATACCCGCCCCTACAGTGACACCACTACCTGCCGGCGGCTCAACACGAACGTCACCTTCAGTCACCGATAGAGTCACCGTCATGATTTCGTTCGCCTGTGCACCAGTGAAGTCGATGTCGCTTACACTAATACCCGTAATTTTCTGGCCATCGGCTTCGTTGATCGTATCCGTTACCGACGTAGCTGTGATTTCAGGTGCGTCATTGGTCGCTTCAACATTCAACACCGCTGTGCCAGCAATTGTGATTGGGTCTGGCGCACCGTTAGTGGTTCCGTCATCTGTGATTTCATAAGTGAAGTTAACGTCACCAAAGAAATCTGCAGCAGGTTCAAACGTCCATTCTGTTGCATTGACTTGCGTTAACGTACCCGCCGAAGGGTCTGCCAAAGCAACATTACTAATGGTCAAGTTGTCCGCTTCAGGGTCACTCGCATTGCTCAGAAGTTCTGTCGCAGTAATCGTCACCGCGCCACCATCTTCTTCCGTACTGCTTAGCGTTACCTCTGATGTTACAGGAGAATCGTTCACCTCGGTGACTTCAAAGGTTGCCGTTCCTGACACTGTCTGAGGATCAGAAGCACCATTCGTCGTACCGTCATCGGTGATGATGTAAGTCAGATTCACCGTGCCGTTGTAGCCTGGAGCTGGTGTAAATGACCATGTACCTGAGACGTTATCGAAATCCAATGTACCGCTACTTGGGTCGACCAATTGAACGCTACTCACTGTCAACGTGTCGTTCTCAATATCAGAGGCATTCGCCAACAAATCAGCTTGGGTAATCTCAACCGCCGCACTGTCTTCCGCAACATCAGAAAGTGTCACTTCAGACGTTGTTGGTGCATCGTTAACTTCCGTTACATTGAACGACGCGCTGCCATTAACCGATTTAGGATCGGATGCGCCATCTGTCGTGCCATCATCTGTAATGGTGTACGTGATTTCAACTGGACCGTTGTAATCTGGTGCTGGAGTAAACTCCCACTCACCAGTACCGCTGTTGAAAGTAATGCTGCCCGAACTTGGATCGGTTAACTGAACATTGCTAACAGTGAGGTTGTCGTTTTCTACGTCTGTCGCATTCGCAATAAGATCCGCTTCAGAGATAGAGAACACACCACTGTCTTCTTCAATATCTGGTAGCGTCACTGGCGTAGTTTCCGGGGTATCGTTCACCGCTGTCACTTCAATATTGAAGCTGCCGCTGTTGGTATTTAGGGTGTCATCTACCCCACCAATCACAATACCTTCATTGCCTTGGTCATCAACTGTCACGTCCACCTGAACGTCACCAAAGAAGTTCAGGTCCGGATTAAACTCAATCAGGCCGTCTGCAATGGCATTGTTTAGATCGGCCACAGTGCCTTTCAGCTCAACGGAATCCGTACCATCACCGCTCACGGTTAGGTTGTAAGTATTGATAAGCGTTGGATTGAGCTCCAAGATACCGCTGTCTACAGTAACGTTGAGCACGTACTCAGCATTCGGATCATCTAGCACCGCATCAACGTCTGTAATGCTGAAGCCATCAAGCAGTAACGGAGTATCCTCTGGCGTTTCAACATCCACTGTATTCACGAACTCTGGGCGGTCGTTAACAGCTTCTACTTCGACATTAACGTCAAACTCTTTTGGCGTGCCTAGGCTTTGACTTCCATCTAAGCCAGTATCAACCGCCTGCACTTTAAACTCTAATGTGCCATTCCAAGAGTTATCGTTGCGATCGCCAGAGTTAAAGACCACTTTATCCAGATCTTGAGCATCAATCTCTAGAACGAACACACCGCCACCTAGGTCGGCAAATGCAGTGCCGTCGGTAAGTTCAATGCTTGCACCGTCTGGCACATTCGCGATTTCTACACGAAGCGTTTCTGGATCGTTCTCTTCATAATTCGCACCATCACCAATCGACTCTTGCTTGTCGACCACGAGAGCATTGATATTGATTTCAATGTCTTCACCCTCATTACCTGAAACTAAGGTATCTGGGTTTACATCAACATCGTCACCAATTGGATCAATGATCACTTTGAAGTTGCCAGTGTGTTCCGTAGGTACTTTAAGCAACTCTTCCTGTGTGAAGGCAGTAATACCAATATCAACTTCACCACTGAAGTTTTTCGGTGGTTGGATTTGAATTGAACTCAAATCAACGGACGTTTGTGTCAAATCATTCAGTTGAATACTCCACTCACCACCGCCGTTGTTTTTCACCGTGTAATCAGCAGAGCTAGAAGTCACAATAAAGTCGGTCGGTAATCCAGTAAGCTTCAAGGAAACAAACTGTTCTGAACCATCATTATCGTTCAGACTCACCGATACGCCGGAGCCTGACTGCGTCAATGAAATAAGAGTATCTTCATCGCCTGTGACAACGATAGGTTGAGAAGGATCTGCACCACTTATCGTAATGTCATCAACCACTGGTGTGATTTCAAACGACACGTTATCAGTGAAGGTGCGAACATCGGTATCGTCACCAGGGTTAGCAAGCGTGGTTTGATCGATGATTGCTGTATCCGTGATCTCCCCTTCGATATTAATTTGAACGGTATTTTGACCGCCACCGACTGGGTAATTCTCTTTCGGCTTGAACAACACTTCATCCAATGCGCCCGCAGCAATTTCAGCAGCACTGAACTCGATACTTGTGCCTAATGGGTTGCCACTCGCGTCAACAAACTCACCTAACGTCGTGTCATCAAGCGTGAGCTTAATGTTGGTGAGCGTCTCTCTGCCCGCTTGCAAGTTATTACGGTTGTCAGCAAAGTCGACATTCAAGTTGAGTTGAATCAAGCCGTCTTCGTAGCCAATACCATCGTTGGTTGGGACATCATTGTTAAGGTCGTTCACTGGTTGCTTGTCAGCATCTAAGCCTAACGTACCAGTGATATCGACTGTCACATCTGGTGTCACATTGCTATCAAGAGGTTGATCACCCGAAGAACCTGGGACATCCGCAACTGGCAAGATCTGAACAGGTAGTGACTCTAGCGTCGCGTTTTCATCACCCGATTGAGTATCGGTGGTAACAAACAGAACTGGCAGCGTGAAGTCACCAGCCCAGTCTTCGGCAACACGTAGGGTCAAACCATCGAGGCCAGTAATGTTGCCACTCGCATCAATCGAAGCTTGGAACACATATTTGCCGTCAACGAAGTCAACATCAGTGCCACCAATAACTAGGCCTGGAGGTACACCCGGTGATGAAGGGTCAATAACCAGCGTTAGGACATCTTCTACGCCATCAGCATTAATGGTGGTGACTTTAGATGACAATTGCGTACCCAAATCAACAATATTGTCTTCGTTGCCATCAATTTGAACCGTGTTATCAAGGTCAATTTCAGCTGCTACGCTGGTTTGAGGCGTGATATCTGTTGGGAACTCAAGTGTGATGTCAGTTTGACGTTGAACTGTTGCATCTTCTTCGACCGTATCTTCACCCAAGTCGTTAACTTGTGCGTAGATGGTTAAGCCAATTGAAGAAATACCGTTGTTATCACCGTCGTCAGTGTCATCATTAGGTGTAAGATCCAAACCTGCTGGCGCAATAATCGAGAAGTTTTCTTCATCAGTGATCGTCCAGCGACCACCACCTTCATTCGATGCACCAACAATGACTAGCTGATTCAAGATTTCTGGGTCAGTAATACTGAATTGAACCACCAATTGAGTCACGACTTCATCAGAAGAATCATCAAACTCTTGATATTTGATGATGTTAGCACCGGCTTGACCACCAGCACTGCTGTTAATCGTGAAATCGATATGGCCTTGAGCATCAGCACGAACCACATCTGTCGTTGTACCACCCGATTCTTCAACCAGTAGACGAGTTTGATCAGCGACATCACCTGTTAAGTCCTCTGGTTCAACAACCGGATTCACTTGAACATTGACTGTACCGTTGATCACGGTAGATGCAATGCCCTCGCCCGGATTACCTGAGTCGACATACTCTGCATCAATTTCTTTCACCGTCACCTGTGTACTCAAGCTAAAGTCAGTACTTGAGTCCGGTTCAAGCTGGACTTGAATATAGCCATCTTGAGTGATTCTGGCAGAGAAGTCTTGCTCTGACTCGTTAGTTCCCGGAGTGAGCGTAATGCTGCCACCTGTCACGGTTTGCGCGACACCGTCAACATAAACAGTACTGCCATTTGGGAAACCACTGATTGTTAGAGCAGCAAAGAATTCGTCCGCATCTGGGCTTTGCGTTGCTGTCGGCTCCCAATCAATATTAATGCGCGTGTCTTCGTTGCCTTCAGAGCTAACGACATAGTTGTCTTGAGCATCAATCACAGGGGCAACTTTAACGCGGATTTCACCAGTTACCTCACGCGTATGACCATCGTTCTCAGTCACGATAGTAGTTGCTGTGATGGTAATATTTTCTGTCGATGACGCTTCAGGTCGAATAACGATGCCCGAGTTTACGTTAGCATTGGTAATGTTTGCTTCGTAAATCGGTTGGCCTGCTCCATCGTATCCAACAAACGTCAGGTCGATAGAGGCACCATCGTTATCAAACAGTTCTACACCATCAGGGATATTAGACAGCAGTACCGTGATGGATTCTGAACTATCAGCGGGATTGTCTTTCAGCTCTCCTGACACCACGCTAAACGCGAGATCAACTTGACCGTTCTCATCGATTTCAGCTTCGATTCCTCGAACGGTACCATCATCGAACACGTTCCAAATGCCAGTTTTATCGTTCAGTTCGATGTCTGGAATATCCGCAACACCTTTCACCGATACAATCACCGATTGCGTGCCTAAAGAACGAACGTCCTGAGCGGCGCCCCCTGATAGAGAGGCGTTGTCTTTCACAATACCTTCTACATCAAACGTGAAGTCTTCGTTACTGTGTAATGGAGGAAGCACTTCAACATTAGCAAGGCTTGATTCTGGAATTTCGTAGTAAAGAACATTACCGCCACTGTCTGTAACTGCATTGATTTGGCTTGGATTTGCTGTATCAAGCCAAACCAACGTCACACCATCAATGGAGAAATTGTCGATGCGTACAAACAGTTCTTCAGAGCCATCAATATCATCTGATGGGCTCATCGTAATGACCTCGCTCAACTGAAGCGGATCGTGGTCTGTCACAGGGTCGACGGTATCTTGAGTTCGAGCGTTATCCTCAAAAATGTTGATGCGATTCACCACAAAGTCTGCTTGGTCAGCGACAGGGTTAACGTCAATCACAATTTCTTCGGTTTCAGAACGCGCCGTTTCTTTGCCCGTCAGAGGGTTAGTACTTTCCGTCGTAATCGCGGTTACATCTAGCTTAATCTGGCCAGAGAAGTGCTCCGAAGGATCCACTTCAACCTCGTCAATACGACTCGCATCCACTAGGTATTTGCCACCCGCTTCAGGAATAGGTGTACCATCTGAGTAAACCAACGTCGCATTATCTCCACCCTCGGTAAAGACAAGTTCGTATACGATGGACTCTGGGTTGCTGATGTCTTGCGTGTTCGCCTCGATGTCTAACTCAACATTGTTGCCATCTTCATCAACGGTGTAATCGAAGGTGCTGCTAGCGTTCCACGTTGCAATATCTGCAACCGCATCAACTTCAATATCCAAGCGACCATTAATCGTGTGATCTGGCGTACCATTGTTAAGAATTTCCACACGGATACGAGGATCGATACCAGAAGCATCAGTTGAGGAATGGCGATCTGGTACAAAGTACAAGTTATCTAGCGAGACAAGCTCACCATTGAATGATTGCTCAACATTTGATGCATCAAGAACAACTGTATTGCCGACAGGCGTTAATTCAATGTAGTTGCCGCTACCGTCTCGATAGTAGAACGTACCGTTGTGAGTATTGGCATCTCGAATAGTGATGTCACCTAGGCTCTCGTTACGATCGATATCATGCAAATCGATAACCAAATCGACTTTCGCTGGTGTCACATCCAAAGTTGATAGGTTATCTTGGGTATTTGCAGAATCCACGCCTGCGACAACACCACCACGACCTTGGTCCTCGAACGCGGTAACGGTTGACGTATTAATCTGTGCGTTACGGTCGGTGATTGAGATATCAACATCTGCATCACTAGTATCACCGTCACCATCGGTTGCAACAACGTTTATGGTGAAATCAATCGAATCAGTTTCTGTATGGTCAAGATCGTCATTCGGACGGAAAGACACGCGACCGTCAGTTCGAACAATCAAACGACCGATTTCGGTATCCACTCCGTCAAGAACCTTGTGAACGAACCACAACTTGGTTGCTGCCGTTTAAATCAACAGAGTCCGAGTCAACACCGTTTTGCTTGAAGTAAATACCCGAATCATCAGCCGAGAATGACGTCACTTGTGCACCGTCAGCACCAAGATCATCATCACCTTCTACAGGGTCTCGGAATAAGCGAACCGTACGGTTTCCTTGTCCCTCAATACGTGAAATAGACGCATCGTGCAGGGTTGGAACATCATCGGTAATCGTAACTGGTAAGTTAATACCGGCCGTATCGCCATCGACATCGGTCGCGAAGACTGGAAGATCGAGTATGAGTGTATCTTCGCCCTGGGTTGAGTGGTCTAGCGCACCCTCAAGCGTAAACTTGTAAGAGCCGTCAGCGTTCAAAACTAACGTGAACACTGAGTTACCATCCGGTGTTTGACCTTGATAAGTAAAGTTGTTGTTGCTTACCGCGGTTTGAACTAACGTTACCGCGAGACCACCTGAAGTGACTCCTGGGATCGGGTTAGAAGTAAGATCTAACTGGTAAGAGACAACCGTATCTGCCCCTTCCACCGTATCGAAATTACCTGTTGCTTCTAGGCTGTCTTTGTTGGTTGCCTGAGAGCCATTAGCGAGATCATCCTCGTCAACAGCCAAAGCATCTGCTGATGTAATTTCAGGAATGTCATCAACAATGGTGATTGGAAGGTTCAGTGATGATGACGTATCACCATCAAAATCTGTCACTGTAATTGGGATATCAATGACAAGGTTGTTTTCACCTTGAACAGCATCATGGTCGATTGGTCCCAATAGTTCAAATTGGTAACTGTCGTTATTCGCATCAAGAGACAACGTGAAGATCTTAGTTGATGTACCAGTGATGACCGCTTCGTAACTGGCTACGCCTCCAACAGTACTCACCAAGTTAAGCTCAATGTTTTGACCGTTGGAAGTTAACCCTGACACAACAGAATTAAGGTCAGAAACTTGGTAGCTGACAATCTCATCCGCACCATCAACGACTTCAAATCCACCGGTTAATACCGTTGAATCGCTACTTGTCGTGTCTGAGCCACCAGCAAGATCATCTTCATCGACTGTTTGTTGGCTAGTGTCTGTCACTTTCACAATCGCAGGAACATCGTCCACCACTGTGATCGGCAAGGTGATATTATTTGAAACATCGCCATCAAAATCAGTCGCGTTGACTGGAAAGTTGATGACTAACGAGTTTTCATCGTTACCCGCAGGATGATCAAGTGCACCCAACAGTTCAAATTCATAACTGTCTGCTGAACCATTTAGCGTCAGTTTAAAGACGGTGTCCGTCGTACCTTGTACATAAGCTCGGTACTCAATCACACCGTTTGAATTTGAAAACTCAACCAACTCAAGCGGTTGACCACCTGAGGTAAGGCCAGAAACAGGCGATGTTAAACTATCCAACTGGAAGCTAACGATAGAATCGGCACCATCAGTAACGTCAAAGTTACCACCAATGATATTGGATTCTGGCGTGTCGTCCGAACCTTGGCTTGGAATATCATCCTCATCCACAGACAAGGTACTACC
Source organism: Vibrio sp. K4 (assembly GCF_051122595.1). Taxonomy (NCBI): domain Bacteria; kingdom Pseudomonadati; phylum Pseudomonadota; class Gammaproteobacteria; order Vibrionales; family Vibrionaceae; genus Vibrio; species Vibrio sp. K4. The sequence continues at coordinate 1,394,008 of NZ_CP178578.1, read as the reverse complement.
AGAGCTAATAGCATCAATGGTTGGTTTGTCATCTACGATGGTCACTGGCAAGGTCGCAGTGAAGGTATCGTTGTCGCCATCCGTGATCTTCACAGGTAGATTCAACAAAATTTCATCAGAGTTAACCGCGTGATCTAACTGACCAGATAACTCAAAGTCGTATTTACCATCTTGATGAAGTGTCAACGTGAAGACCGTCACTCCACCCGGCGTTTGTCCCACGTAAACAAGCGCGTCAGCAGTTGAAGCGCCAACGTCTTGAGAAAGTGTTACCTCTTCTCCACCCGATTTCAGATTCGGGATAGGATTTGAGCTTAGATCCAATTCGAAAGCATCAATACCATCTGCGCTAGTGACTTCGAACTCACCTGATACCGTTAATGGCTCTTTCGTTCCATCAGAACCAAGAGGTAAGTCATCTTCGTCGACACGTAGACTTTCAATATTGGTAACAACTGGAACATCGTCCACAACGGTAATTGGCAATGTGAAGGCTGGTGAAGTATCACCATCATTATCTGTCGCCGTCACAGGGAGGTTAATAACAATCTCGTTTTGCTGATTACCATCGGGATGATCAAGCGGCTTCTGTAAATCGAACTCATAGGAGTTGTTCGTTGCATCCAGCGTCAGTTCGAAAACCACTTCAGCAGGATTGCCAGCAACACCTTGGTATACGTTCACGCCGTTTGCGCTAGAAGACAAAACTAAGGTGATAGCTTCACCATCTGAAGTCAGTGACGCAACAGGCGTGGTCAGGTCACTCAGCTGAATAGAAGCTACTTGATCAGCACCTTCGGTGATATCAAAAGTACCCGAAATAACAGTATCTTCTGCACTTGCAGCATCCGTACCTGCTGGTAGGTCATCTTCATCAACGGTTTGTTCGCTGCCTGCTAGCAAACCATCAATGGTCGGAACATCATCCACAACCGTAATTGGTAAGGTGATGTTGTTCGACACGTCTCCATCAGTGTCAGTCGCGTTTATCGGTAAATTGATGACCAGTTCATTTTGGCCATCAGCATTTGGATGATCGAGAGGAGCAAGCAAATCGAACGTGTAGCTGTCATCAGAAGCATCGAGAGTCACACGGAATACTGGTGTCGTCGTGCCATCAATACGAGCTTCGTAAACTGAAACGCCACCTGCGTTTGATACTTCAACCATAACCAGTGATTGACCGCCAGAGGTCAGGCCTTGTACTGGCGTCGTCAGGTCAGAAACGCTGTACTCCACAATGCCATCAGAGCCATCAGTCGCGATGAAGTTACCTGCAATGCTGTTCGACTGCGTACCATCAGATCCGACTGTTGGGATATCGTCCTCGTCAACCGTTTGCACACTTGTGGCTTCGATGCCACCAAGTGTCGGTTTGTCATCAACGATCTTGACAGGAATTGTCTCAGCAGACGTGTCGCCATCAAAGTCTGTCGCGATGATTGGGAAGTTGAGCGTTAACTCATCGCTATCTACCGCGTGGTCAATTGGCCCTTCAAGCGTGAAGTTATAAGAGCCATCGGTATTCACTGTCAGCGTAAAGACCGCTTCAGTCCCCGCTGCCGCTTCGTAAGTAAAGCTACCATCGCCGTTTGCAGTTTCCGTCAGTGTGACTGCCACGCCTTGTGATGTGAGTCCAGCTACTGGTGTTGCAGAAGTATCGAGCTGATAGCTCACCACTCGGTCCGAGCCTTGTGTGGTGGTGAAGTTGCCATCGATTGAAATCGGGTCAGTTTGGTCTGAGCCAATCGTACCTAAATCATCCTCATCAACGGTAATCGCATCGACATTGGTAATAGTTGGCTTATCGTCAACGATGGTGACTGGGAGCGTTTCTGTGGTGGTATCACCATCAAAATCCGTCGCGATGATTGGGAAGTTCAGTGTCAGTTCATCACTGTCTACCGCATGGTCGATTGGACCTTGCAACGTGAAGTTGTATGAGCCATCCGTATTAACGGTCAGCGTAAATACTGCTTCAGTTCCTGCTGTCGCTTCATAAGTGTAGCTACCGTCGCCGTTTGCGGTTTCAGTCAGCGTGACGGCCACACCTTGTGATGTTAGACCATCAACTGGCGTTGCAGCAGCATCCAATTGGTAGCTTACTACCCCATCAGAGCCTTGCGTTGTAGTGAAGTTGCCATCGATTGAAATTGGATCTGAGCCGTCGGAGCCAATCGTCGCTAAGTCATCTTCATCCACGCGGATTGCGTCTACGTCAGTGATGGTTGGTTTATCATCAACGATGGTGACAGGTAACGTCTTCGATGAGGTGTCGCCATCAAAGTCTGTTGCGATAATCGGGAAGTCGATTTGCAGACTGTCGCTATTCACCGCATGGTCTAGTGGGCCCTGCAGAGTAAAGGTGTAGCTGCCATCTGGCTTCACCACCAATTCAAATACGGCATTGCCATCTGCTGTGGCAGTGTAAGTAAAGCTGCCATCACCATTTGTTGTCTCAGCAAGTACGACAGGCTCACCATGAGAGGTTAACCCTGCTACTGGATCTGCTGTTGCATCAAGCTGGTATTTAACAACGCTGTCCGAGCCTTCAGTTGTGCTGAAAGAGCCCGACATGAACGCATCATCGTTTTGGTCTGAGCCAATTGAAGCGAGATCATCTTCGTCCACCGTGAGTGGAACAACGTTGTCAATGGTTGGAACGTCATCAGTAATCGTGACGGGAATGGTCGCGGTCGTCGTATCGCCATCAAAATCTGTTGCAATGATTGGGAAGTTCAGAACTAATTCATCGCTGTTTAACGCATGATCCACCGGACCTTCTAGACGGAAGTTGTATGTGCCGTCTGCATTCACGTTCATGGTGAAGACAGGATTGCCATCCGCGGTAGCCACGTAAGTAAAGCTGCCATCGACATTCGCAGTCTCTACCAAAGTAACAGGCTCACCTTGGGAGGTTAATCCCGAAACAGGATCAGAAGTTGAATCAAGTTGGTAGCTCACCACTCGGTCTGAGCCTTGAGTAGTCGTAAACGCGCCTTCAACAAACACAGCGTCAGTTTGGTCTGAGCCAATGCCTGATAAATCATCTTCATCCACAGCCAGAGGCACAACATTATCGATGATTGGCGCATCATCCGTGATCGTGACTGGAATGGTCGCCGAAGTCGTATCACCATCAAAGTCGGTGGCAATAATTGGGAAATCAATCGTCAGGCTGTCGCTGTTAGCGGCATGGTCAATCGGGCCTTGCAGCGTAAAGTCGTACGTACCATCTATTGCGACATTCAACGTGAAGACAGGATTGCCGTCAGCGGTGGCCACATAGGTAAAACTGCCGTCACCATTCGCGGTTTCCACCAAGGTAATCGCCTCACCTTGAGAGGTCAGCCCCGCAACAGGATCTGCTGTTGAATCCAGTTGGTAGCTCACCACTCGGTCAGAGCCTTGTGTGGTCGTAAACGCGCCTTCAACGAACAGATCGCCGCCTGGGTCTGAGCCCACACCGCTAAGGTCGTCTTCATCGACACTCAACGCATCCACCGCTGTAATGGTCGGTACATCATCAACAATCGTGACTGGAATGGTTTCAGTAACGGTGTCGCCATCAAAGTCGGTTGCGATAATTGGGAAGTTCAGTGTCAACTCGTCACTATCAACCGCGTGATCAATCGGCCCTTCTAGCGTGAAGTTGTAAGATCCATCAGTATTCACTGTCAGCGTAAAGACCGCTTCAGAGCCCGCGGTTGCTTCGTAGGTAAAGCTGCCATCACCGTTTGCAGTTTCAGTTAATGTGACCGCCACACCTTGCGATGTTAAACCGTCAACTGGTGTTGATGAGCCATCTAACTGGTAGCTCACCACTCGGTCTGAACCTTGTGTGGTGGTGAAGTTACCATCAATAGAAATTGGATTGCTTTGGTCTGAACCGATTGACGCTAGGTCATCTTCATCAACCGTAATGGCATCTACGGCAGTAATAACTGGCTTATCGTCCACGATGGTGACCGGGATAGTGGCATTTGTGGTGTCACCATCAAAGTCGGTCGCGATGATTGGGAAGTTGAGCGTTAACTCATCACTATCAACAGCATGATCGATTGGACCTTCAAGCGTGAAGTTGTAACTACCATCAGTATTCACTGTTAGCGTAAAGACCGCTTCACTACCCGCTGTCGCTTCGTAAGTAAAGCTGCCATCGCCATTTGCGGTTTCAGTCAGCGTGACGGCCACACCTTGTGATGTAAGGCCAGCTACTGGTGTTGCAGAAGCGTCAAGCTGATAACTCACCACTCGGTCAGAGCCTTGTGTGGTGGTAAAGTTGCCATCAATTGAAATCGGGTCAGTTTGGTCTGAGCCAATCGTGCCTAAGTCATCTTCATCAACGGTAATCGCATCGACATCGGTAATAGTCGGCTTATCATCCACGATGGTGACTGGGAGCGTTTCTGTGGTGGTATCACCATCAAAATCCGTCGCGATGATTGGGAAGTTCAGTGTTAACTCATCACTGTCTACCGCATGGTCGATTGGACCTTGCAACGTGAAGTTGTATGAACCATCCGTATTAACGGTCAGCGTAAATACGGCGTCAGTTCCGGCTGTCGCTTCATAAGTGTAGCTACCGTCGCCGTTTGCAGTTTCCGTCAGCGTCACTGCCACACCTTGCGATGTTAGGCCATCAACTGGCGTTGCAGCAGCATCCAATTGGTAACTCACCACCCCATCAGAGCCTTGCGTTGTAGTGAAGTTGCCATCGATTGAAATTGGATCTGAGCCATCAGAGCCAATCGTCGCTAAGTCATCTTCATCCACGCGGATTGCGTCTACGTCAGTGATGGTTGGTTTATCATCAACGATGGTGACAGGTAGTGTTTCTGTCGACGTATCGCCATCAAAGTCTGTTGCGATAATCGGGAAGTCGATTTGCAGGCTGTCGCTATTCACCGCATGGTCTAGTGGGCCCTGCAGAGTAAAGGTGTAGCTGCCGTCTGGCTTCACCACCAATTCAAATACGTCATTGCCATTTGCTGTGGCAGTGTAAGTAAAGCTGCCATCACCATTTGCTGTCTCTGCAAGCACGACAGGCTCACCATGAGAGGTCAACCCTGCTACTGGATCTGCCGTTGCATCAAGCTGGTATTTAACAACGCTGTCTGAGCCTTCAGTTGTGCTGAAAGAGCCCGACATAAACGCATCATCGTTTTGGTCTGAGCCAATTGAGGCGAGATCATCTTCGTCCACCGTGAGTGGAACAACGTTGTCGATAGTTGGAACGTCATCAGTAATCGTGACGGGAATGGTCGCGGTCGTCGTATCGCCATCAAAGTCTGTTGCAATGATTGGGAAGTTCAGTACTAGCTCATCGCTGTTTAACGCGTGATCGATTGGCCCTTCCAGACGGAAGTCATATGTACCGTCAGCATTCACATTCATGGTGAAGACAGGATTGCCATCCGCAGTTGCCACGTAAGTGAAGCTGCCATCGGCATTCGCAGTCTCTACCAAAATAACAGGCTCACCTTGAGAAGTTAAACCTGAAACAGGATCAGAAGTTGAATCAAGTTGGTAGCTCACCACTCGGTCTGAACCTTGAGTGGTCGTAAATGCGCCTTCCACAAACACTGCGTCAGTTTGGTCTGAGCCAATACCTGATAAATCATCTTCGTCTACAGCCAGAGGCACGACATTATCAATGATTGGTGCATCATCCGTAATCGTGACTGGAATGGTTGCCGAAGTCGTATCACCATCAAAATCGGTGGCAATAATTGGGAAATCAATCGTCAGGCTGTCACTGTTAGCTGCATGGTCAATCGGGCCTTGCAGCGTAAAATCGTAAGTGCCATCTGTTGCTACGTTTAACGTGAATACCGGATTGCCGTCTGCGGTCGCCACATAAATAAAGCTGCCGTCGCCATTCGCGGTTTCCACCAAGATAATCGCCTCACCTTGAGAGGTCAGCCCCGCAACAGGATCAGCGGTTGAATCCAGTTGATAGCTCACCACTCGGTCAGAGCCTTGTGTGGTTGTAAACGCCCCTTCAACGAACAGATCGCCGCCTGGGTCTGAACCCACACCGCTAAGGTCGTCTTCGTCGACACTCAACGCATCCACCGCTGTGATGGTCGGTACATCATCAACAATTGTGACTGGAATCGTTTCTGTGACGGTGTCACCATCAAAGTCGGTTGCGATAATTGGGAAGTTAAGTGTCAACTCGTCACTATCAACCGCGTGATCAATTGGCCCTTCAAGCGTGAAGTTGTAAGAGCCATCAGTATTCACTGTTAGCGTAAAGACCGCTTCAGAGCCCGCGGTTGCTTCGTAGGTAAAGCTGCCATCACCGTTTGCAGTTTCAGTTAATGTGATAGCCACGCCTTGCGATGTTAAACCGTCAACTGGTGTTGATGTGCCATCGAGTTGGTAGCTCACCACTCGGTCTGAACCTTGTGTGGTGGTGAAGTTACCATCAATAGAAATTGGATTGCTTTGGTCTGAACCGATTGACGCTAGATCATCTTCATCAACCGTAATGGCATCCACGTCAGTAATAACTGGCTTATCGTCCACGATGGTGACCGGGATAGTGGCATTTGTGGTGTCACCATCAAAGTCGGTCGCGATGATTGGGAAGTTGAGCGTTAACTCATCACTATCAACAGCATGATCGATTGGGCCTTCAAGCGTGAAGTTATAAGAGCCATCAGTGTTCACTGTCAGTGTAAAGACCGACTCGGTGCCTGCTGTTGCTTGATAGGTAAAGCTGCCATCGCCGTTTGCGGTTTCAGTCAGCGTGACGGCCACGCCTTGTGATGTAAGGCCATCAACTGGTGTTGAAGAAGCATCGAGCTGATAACTCACCACTCGGTCCGAGCCTTGTGTGGTGGTGAAGTTGCCATCGATTGAAATCGGGTCAGTCTGATCTGAACCAATCGTGCTTAAGTCATCTTCATCAACGGTAATCGCATCGACATCGGTAATGGTTGGCTTATCATCCACGATGGTAACAGGCAATACGATTTGGCTTGTGTCACCATCGAAATCGGTAGCAATAACGCTAAAATCAAGGGTTAAGCTGTCGCTATTTGACGCATGGTCGATTGGACCTTGCAGCTCAAAACTGTACGAGCCATCAGTATTCAAAATTAATGTGAAGACTGCGCTGCCATTTGCCGTTGCGCTGTAAGTATAGCTGCCGTCTGCATTTTGCGTTTCGGCAATGGAGACGGTTTGACCTTGAGATTGCAGGCCATTTAAGGGATCAGCGTTTACATCCAACTGATACTGTACGACACCATCAGAACCCTGAGTCGTCGTGAACTGCCCTTCAACCAATGTTGGCTGTGATTGGTCAGAGCCTACCGAACTTAAGTCATCTTCATCGACGGTAAGAGCAACAACGTCATTAATGGTTGGCACATCATCAGCAATGGTAACTGGTAGAACAAGTGAGCTGGTGTCACCGTCAAAGTCCGTTGCGACAATATTGAAGTCTAGAGTTAAGCTATCACTACCCACAGCATGATCGATTGGACCTTCAAGGGTAAATGAATAAGAACCGTCAGGGTTCACTTGTAAGGTGAAGATAGCGTCCCCTTCTGCCGTTGCAGAATAGGTAAAGCTGCCATCTGAGTTGGTTGTTTCCGTCAGAGAGATAGATCGACCCTGAGATTCCAACCCATTGAGTGGATCAGTGCCGCTTTCTAATTGATAACTTACAACACGGTCTGAGCCCTGAGTCGTCGTGAAGTTGCCTTGCGCGAGCACAGAATCGCTTTGATCGGAGCCGATGCTTGATAAATCGTCTTCATCGACGGCTAGTGCCTCAACGCCATCAATCGAAGGAACGTCATCTTGAACTTGAATGACAATTTGCGCTGCTTCTGGTGTGTTCGAACCGTCGGTAATCGAGGAACGGTCACCATCCGCATCTACCGCGTAAACTGGCAGTGAGAAAGTAAGCGAGTCATCGTTAGCACCCGTATGGTCAAGTTGTTCATACAAGTTGAATTGGTATTCGCCCAATGCAGGTGCATCAATCGCCACATCAAATACGGTAATACGCACACCATCCAGCTCAATGAAGCCTTCGTAAGTACGTACGCCGTTACTCTCGGACGCTAGTTCTAGTTGAACAACCTGCCCTTGAGATTGGAGTTCTCCACCAACATTAAACTCTGTAGGTTCCAACTCATAGTGATCAATGATGTCACTACCGACCGCTGTCGTGATCGCCCCAGTACCACTTGTTACTACCGCGCCTTCCTGTGAACCTTGGTCAACACCCGCCTCGTCTAAAGACAATCCCGTCACGTTCTCAATCACTGGATTATCGCCATCAAGGATGGTCATCGTAAAGGTGTTGCTTGCTGTATCTTGGTCATAGTCGACGATTGTGGTTGGCAAAGAGAGCTCAATCGTATCTTCACCGTTTGTTTGTTCTAACGGCTTAAATTGCTCAAATTGGTAGGTACCATCAGTATTCAGACTGATGGTTAAGACGGTTTCATTCGAGCCAGCAATGGACAAGGTGATAGTACTGCCGTCTTCAGAGAGTACCGCTTCTGTCGCCTGATTATCACTCAATAGGCCATCGAACTGACTAAGTCCTTCTTGATTAAACGTGACCGTTGCCAATTGATCACTACCAATATCAACAAAGGTGCCAGTGATTGGTGTAGAAGAAGATTCAACGTTTTCAAAAGTAACGTTTTGCGGCGCAGGATCATCGCCATCAATAACGGTTGTCGTAAAATCGATAGGCGCTTGAATGCTGTTCCCACCAATATCTGCGCCAGTAATATCAAAAGCGATATTGATTTGATCACCGACGATCGATACTTGGCCATCAGCAACAGACGCGACATGGTCAATACCCTGGCTAATCGTGGTAACGACCTCTAACTCTAAATCACGGCCTAAAGATGTCGCTTCGATCTCGATACGAAGCACTTCGTTACCTTCTTGAGTACCGATAATGGCATTTTGCGCTTCGTCATAAACGAACGCCACTGGCTGACCACCAGAGGTAATATCACTGTTAAGCTCAGTTAACAAAGACTCTAAAGAAGACGTTTCAGGTACAAATGAAGCGGTATCAAGTGCGAGATCCCCTGCTTCAACCAACACACTAGAAGAAATGGTTTGCGGGTAGCTTGATAGAGAAATTGAGCCTTCTGTTACTTGAGAAGAGAGAGACTGACCGCCGTCAGCAAAAATGGTGATGTCGAGGCCATCAATATCATCATCGGTTTCGGTATCACCGCTTGGAGCCGATGTCTCGAAGAAGGTTGAAGCGAGTACTTCAGGATTGTTGTACTCAATGGTAACAAAGCCCGCATTCGCAGAACCGGAACCACCGCCGCCACCAGGACCTGCAGCGGTTGCTTCTAAAATGGCGGTAGGGTCGGCACCTTCCAAAATGGCTTGTTGAATCGCAGCCACGTCTTCTGCACCAAACTCAGCGTTTGCCGCTGCCGTTGGGTCAACATTGACTTGTCCGTCAACAGGCGCTTGAACGACCGCTTCCGTCGATGCAGCTTCAGGTGTCGGCGCTGGAATACACGCCACACAATTCTCGTCTACTAGATAGAGAGAACCTTCCGCTATCACTTCAATCGAAGCGCCATTTTCCGTGATGATTACATCACCCGGAACCAATACATCTCCGACGTTAATCGCCCTAACCTTCCCCTCAAGGTTTAAAGCGTAAACATCCCCTTTGACAGCATCTACTAATACTTCTTGCGGCACAGCTTGTGTACTCATCTGACCCCCGCTAATTGGTCAACGTCTTCTCGTTAGACCTTTATACATTATTTTAGTTTATCGGCTTATGATTCACCGTTTATCACAACTCTGATTTAACTAAGTATTGAGTCAATAAACAATCATATTTTGCAGTTTCGTTAATCGTCAGATACGAAAACTGCACCTAGTCACAATTATGTGACACCAACAAACCACTAAAATACCAACCAAACATATGAAAATAATAGACTATTAATGAAAGCTTAGTATTTATAAATAAAAAGACGAAGTGACGTGAAATTATGAAGTTAAGACTAATCCGCCCGTCCCGATTAGAAGCGGTAGAAATGCGAACAAAATGTCGTAGCTTGAAGAGCGTTTCGCAAGTCGGATAAGGAAAGGTGAAGAGAAAAACATCACCATCAAATACTGAACGACATAGTCAGAAGGAATCAGAATCAGCATCAGAACATGTGTTAATACGTGGATAGCCACTCCCCACGAATGAGGTTTGGTACGCATCATCAAGGCAAATGAAAACAGAAAGCTAATGGCAACAGGCATAAATTACACTTAATTAATAATGATTCTCATTTTCAATATTATGTTATTGTCCTAATTCCTTCAACTCAGTTTTGTCTATTGTTTGTATCGCTATTATCAATCAACATAATAAGTAAAATTATCAATGAATTTTTTCCTAAACGTTTGCGTAATCGCTAACCTTCTCTTAACCTTGATTTGAGGCTTTCATCACGGTTTTTCCATTGCTATAGTTCACCCATCAAAACGAACAAGACCATTCGAGGCATGGAGCTTCCTCGTTAATCTCAAGATGAGAAGAAGTGGTACCGACAAAATTCGGCAGATTTAAGAGGGTCAAATAATGGAAATGAACATGGTTGAGATTCTAGGCTACGCGGCTTCTATCATGGTTGCTATCTCACTAACTATGAAAGATATCGTTAAGCTTCGTATCCTTAACTTTATCGGCTGTGCACTTTTCACAGCGTACGGTTTGATGATCGATTCATGGCCAGTAGTTCTAACTAACGGTTTTATTGCATGTGTTAACGTGTACTTCCTTGCTAAAATGCAGCAGGAAAAAAAAAGCCTAGCGCCTGAAGAAGCCTAGGAAAAACGATTTTGGAAAGCCCGTAAGTATCATGCTTACGGGCTTTGTTGTTTTTGGTCGCGACTGCCGATTCGCTTTCTCTAGCGTATCCAGTTCAACTTCAGTGTTTCGCGGCGGGAGAACATTTCTACATGAACCGATACAACGCCCTTCACTTTTTCCAATGACTCTTCAGAGTCCGCCTCACAAGTTATCAGTAAACGCTCCCCTTCTAACTTAAACTCCGTATTTCCAACAGGAAATGTCACCAAACCTTTTTCATCATTCCAAGTCGCCGGTACTTTACGCGCGAAGTGGCGACACAAAGTCACGAGATATTTCGCCGCATGCTCGCTTTCAATTACAGTGGTTTCTTTGATCATTTCAGTCCCTCGTCCCTTTCATAAAAAAGGCTCTCGTAGGAGAGCCAAACATCTAAGGTTGTTGTTATTGCCCTTAGAGTTAGAATTGATAAGCGGCAGACAACTTGTAGTTACGCCCTGGTTCGTAATCGTCTAACGTAATCCCCCTTGCTGTGCCTGAGCGAGAGGCGTGGGATGTGTAGAGCTCATCAAATACGTTATCAATACCAAAGGTGACCGATAGCCCGTCAACGTTAGAAGGTACCCATTGTGCGTACAAGTTATGAACATCGTAACTGTCTTTCTTAGGTTGACCGTCAAACACGTTATCTTCCTCAAGCACAAACATTGAACTCCAGCCGAAAATGGTTTCTAGCGAATCAGATTGGTAATCCAGCGTTAAAGCGATGCTGTCACCCATGTCAATACTACGGCCATTACCACCCGCTACTGGGCCGCCCGTATCTTTGTTCTTTGTATCCGACTTAGAGTAAGACAGTTTGCTGCCGAAGCTCTCGTAACCATAGAAAGCACTCGCTTCAAAACCTTTGATCTCGACATCACCCTCATTGTAAATAAGGTATGTTTGAGTCGCTCCTTGATACGCTTCTGCAATGTAGTCATCAATATCGGTTTGGAACACGGTTAGGTTTGCGCCAAATGTGTGTTCATTTACCGTCTTATTGAAACGAACACCACCTTGGGTGTTGAGTCCCGTTTCTGGCTTCAAACCATCTTGTAGATAAGCCACATCTTGATAAGCAATAAAGGTTTCCATTAGCTCTGGACCTTTAAACAGCGAGCGAGAACTTGCAAACAACGTCCAGTCTTGTGTTACTGCCCATTCTGCCGCTAGTGCCCATGTCACTTCGTCGTAATCGTTTTTACCTGTTTCTGCTTTGCGTTGGTAGTCGTCAAATCGTAGGCCGGCTGTGATCGAAAGCGCATCCGAGATAAAGAATTGGTCCTCGACGAACAAAGCTGTAGAAACCGCAGATTCATCCATGAACTTGCTGCTGCCATAGTAACTTTCAGAAGTCTTATCCATGTAATCAAGGCCGTAAGTCGCGCGATGATCAAAGCTACCCAGAGTTAGCAATGATTGGAATTTTGCGCTTAAGCCAAAGTTCTGGTTTTTCGCGGTATTTTTCGATAAGCGGTTTGCTGGCCAACGCGGCGCCATGACAGATTCATCACGGACGATTTCGGTTTCAGTGTTATATAACGTGACGTCCCCTTGGTGTTGCTCATCACGAAGCTCATAACTTAATGTGACCGTGTCACGATCATAATCGGTTGGAATTAGAAGCTCACTCGACAAACCGTTATTGGCATCACCAGACATATCAGGGCGTGGGTTGTAATCACCACTGTCACGATACATATCGTATGAGATTTCTAGTCGGTGAATATCGCCAAACTCATAGCCGAGCTTACCTAAAATGTTGTAAACATCTCCTTCCGCACCAAAGGTTTTGTTACCATCACCATCTTTAAAGTCATCACGTGTTACGTAGTGACCATAGACCATCGCGTCCACGTTTTCAGACAGCAATCCATATAGCGTTAGAGAACCTTGTTGGTTGTCGTTAGACGCATAACCGCCGTAAACGCGAGCACCAAAGTTTTCATCGTAACGCAGAAGATCACGAGCATCTTTAGTCTCAAAGTACACAGAACCACCAAGACCGCTTTGGGTAACAGAGTTATTACCCACTTGGATATCTGCTGACTTTAGAATGTCTGGGTTGAGTGTAAGGTTACCAATATGGTGGAACATGTTGGCGTGCTGAGAGGCACCGTCTAAACGGATATCAAGATCGGTTTCACCCAGGCCACGAATGGTAATACGTTGATTGACGGAGTGTGTACCACCCACGTCGACGCCGGGAATATCACGAAGCAAATCAGACATGTGGTTAGCTTGTTTAAGCGACATGTCGTCGGCAAACATTGATTCGGTGTTACTGGATACCTTCGTACCCCACACCACTACCTCTTCGAAATGAGAATCTTGTTCTTGGGCTAAAGCGGGATGAGCAAGCGCCACCCCGACTGCTAGGCATAGGCTTGAAAGCTTAATTGGTGAGCTAACTGGGCTTTCCATAAACGTCTTCCTAAATATAAATGATAATAATTCTCACGTATGATAGGGTCGCTATTGATAAATACAAAGACGAATCACTTATGCGAAATCGCATAGGTGTTATGAGGAAACGTCAAATGGCGGAAGAGACCAAAAAAAGAACTAAAATTGCCAAAGTGGCTCTAACCAAAAAGCTTGAGCAGAAGGAAAAACAGATCATTGTAACCCAAGGTCAAAGCAACCAAACCCAACTCGCGGAAGGTCAATTCCTCTCCTACCAATACAACGACCAAATCTTTGTTCATGGCGGACGTTGCATTGAATTAGTCGATTCGAATATTGTTTCAACCGCACATTCTGCACTACTGATTACCATTCTTTTGGAGGGAAAACTCTCTTTTGGTTACGATGACCTCCAATTTGATTTTGACGCAAGCAAAGGCCCACAAGGCGTGGTTGTTAACCTAGCTAAGCCTGCAAACTTCCGCCGCTCGCTGATTCAAAACAACCGCATGAATAAAATTAATATTCTTATTAAGCCACCTTGGTTGGAATCGAGAATGGCGGGACATTGCGGTCACAAGCGCTTTATTGAAACTCACCAAGCCTTTTACACGCTGGAGCTTAATGAGACGTTAATTGAGCTGACACGAGCTCTAACTCAACATGAATCACCGACAAACATGAAAGATCGTATAGAGGTAGAGAGTTTGATCTACCAAGTGCTCTCCCACTCGATTGGGCAAATGCCAGACGACTACTGCGCGGAGTGCGAAGAGAAAAAGCGTTCTGGCGATGCTCGAATCGAGGATGTCGTCAGTTACATAGAGACACACCTCGAAGAAGATTTAACCTTAGAACGCTTAGCAGAACAGTTCTCGATGAGCGTTTCTAACCTGCAGCGTCGCTTTAAACAATCTTTTAATATGACCATCAACGGCTACATTCGTCACCGCCGGTTGGAGATTGCGCGTCAGCATTTGGAGCGTGGATTAGTCACCATCACAGAAGCAGCATACGAGGCGGGTTATCACCACCCATCGAACTTTACCAACGCCTTCAAGAAAGTGTTTGGTGTTCCGCCACACGAGGTCGTAAACAGCCATTGATGGTATCCGTGTCAACACCACAAAATAGGTTTGCTCTCAAAGCCATTTGGGAAGATAAACACTTGGCGTTATACTCGCGAGAAAGGTTATCTGAAATACAGAGGTCATCATGAATATTGGTGCAGTTGCGAAATTAACAGGGTTGTCTTCTAAGTCGATTCGTATGTACGAAGACAAAGGCATCATCTCGTCACCAGCTCGCAGCGATTCAGGCTATCGCGAATATTCTGACAAACATATCCAAGAGCTCAACCTTGTTTCTCGAGCAAAAAACGCAGGATTCTCACTGCAAGAATGCAAAGAGTTCGTTCAACTGGCGCACAATCCAAATCGTAAGAGCAGTGAAGTGAAAGCGCGTACGATGGATAAGCTTCATGAAGTTGAGCAAAAGATCGCTCACTTGTTGGAGATTAAAAAGCAATTAGAAGGTTGGGTTTCATCTTGCCCAGGCGATGCCGAGAGCCGATGTCCAATCATTGACGAGCTCACCAAGTAAGCTCGCCAACATTTCTATTTCGTTTTAATTTAATGAATGTAGCTTTAGTGGTAAGTACACATACGCTTGCCATTAAGCTCAATGATATTAAAAGGTGTCTCGTAGATATCTTCCAACGTGGATGCCTGAATCACCTCCTCCACTTTGCCAGTGGCAACCACTTTGCCCTTCTTCAACGCAAGGATCTCGTCGGAGTAACAAGCCGCAAAGTTAATATCATGAATCACCACAACCATGGCTTTATTCATATCGTGAGCAAGGCGCTGAACGACTTTCATGATCTGTAGCGAGTGCTTGATATCAAGATTATTCAATGGCTCATCAAGGAAAACGTAATCCGTATCTTGGGCTATCACCATCGCAATAAACGCCAACTGTCGTTGACCACCACTCAATTCATCTAAGAACTTATCTTGAATTTCTTTTAGGTCTAAGTAGTCAATTGCTTGGTCGATGATCGCATGGTCATCTTTGGACAAGTTGCCTTTTGAATAAGGGAATCGCCCAAACGAGACCAATTCTTTTACGGTAAAGCGCATCGTAATCGTGTTTGCTTGGCGCAACACCGCCAGCTTTTTTGCGAGCTCTTTGGTGTCCCATTCCGCAATCTCTTTGCAGTCAATCATGACACTACCACCATCTCGTTCGGTTAATCGTGACGCCATGGACAGCAAGGTACTTTTTCCTGCTCCGTTTGGACCAATAATCGATGTCACCTTCCCTTTCTCAAATTGGGTATCCGCACCATCAACCACTTTGTTGGAACCAAATGCTTTGGTTAATTTATCTATAACTATCATGTTTATACGACTTTGTTTTTCAGCAGTAGATACAAGAAGTAGATACCACCAATAAAGTTAATCACCACGCTCAGCGTCGTTTCAAATGAAAACAGGTTTTCTATAATCCACTGCCCCGACAACAAGGCACAAATTGCCATCAATGAACAACCGACTAACAAGGTACGATGCTGGTAAGAGTGGAACATTTCACGGCTCAAGTTCGTCACCAATAAACCAAAGAACATGATTGGCCCGACTAAAGCTGTCGAAATGGCAATGAGAACCGCAGAGAGAATAAAGACATTGCGCGTCACTTTAGGGACATCAACCCCTAGGCTCTTAGCGTTATCTTGGTCGAGCCAAAAGACATCTAAGGTGCGATGCATGCGATACAACAACCAGCAAGCGATGAGCAATATAGGCGAACTGAGATACACCAAGTTCACCTTCACATTGTTGAAACTCGCGTACAGTTTAGATTGCACAAACGCAAACGTATTTGGATCCATCAGAAGGGAGAAGAACACCGCAATATTGCTAAACAACTGCCCAAAGATCAGCCCAACTAACAGCAAAGTGATGAGATTGCGCCCGCCTTTTGAAAAATAAAACCCAAACAGCAACATCGAAAAGCCTACCATCACCAACACAGCAATCGAGAAGTTGATGTAAACATTCAGAACGAGCGCACTTAAACCACCAAACAACAAAACAATCAGCACTTGCGTCAACACATACAACGCATCAAACCCCATGATACTTGGAGTAAGAATCCGGTTGTGGGTAATGGTTTGGAACACCAACGAAGATTGAGCGATCGCAATACCCGCCAACACCATGGCTAGCACTTTAGGCACACGTCGCGATAAAAAGTACTGGTAGTTATCTGCCGTTAAGCCAATGCCAATAAACAAAAACGCAAAAAGCAGCGCGACGGCTGCCAATAAGAACAGTTTCTTGGAATCACGCACTTTGCTTACCTCGCAACAACATCGCGATAAATACCACCCCGCCTAAGATACTGATCACGATTGAAATCGGCATTTCATGAGGGAAGATGATCAATCGGCTAACCAAGTCACACGCCAAAACGAGTATTGCCCCGTACATGGCAGTAAGCGGGATATTGCGTTTGAGATTGTCACCGTAGAAGTAACTGACTAAGTTTGGCACGATAAGCCCAAGAAATGGCAGTTGACCTACGATCATCACCACACTGGCTGACATTACCGACACCAAAAGTACGCCTAACGTCACCACTTGCTGATAGTTCAGCCCAAGGTTTACTGCAAAGTCTTTACCAATGCCAACCGCAGAAATGCGTGCCGCAAATAGGTAACTTAAAAGAGCAACGGGAACAGCAATATAAAGCAGCTCAAAATCACCACGCAAAATGTTTGCAAAGTTTGCCACGCTCCATGCTGACAGGCTTTGTAGGGCATCGTATTTGTAGGCAATGAAAGTAGTAACAGCGTCAACAACGTTACCAAAGATGATGCCGACGAGCGGCACAAACACGACGCTTTTGAATTGGATGCGTTGAATGAACTGGACGAACATCAAGGTCCCCAGAATAGAGACAGCAAAGACAAGCCAAAGCTGTTCGCCATTACCAAAAAACACCACACTCATTACGTAACCAAGCATGGCACACTCAATCGTGCCCGTTGTTGAAGGCGCGGCGAATCGGTTTTGGCTAATTTGCTGCATCACTAATCCAGCGATGCTCAGCCCTGCTCCGGCAAGAAGAATGGCAAATAAACGCGGAATTCGGCTAGTAAAGAAAAGTTCTAGTGCTTTTGCATCGCCCGAAAACAACTGTTGGGGTGTCATATTTGCCACCCCAACAAACAACGATGCGACGCTTAGAACAATAAGAACAAGCAATAACTTTTTCAAAGTTAACCTCAGCTAGCTTTTTACAGATCGATCGTGTGTTTGATTTCACTCACCATCTTTTCCGTCGCGGTTACGCCAGACATCGCTAAGTACCAAGCATCAACATCTAGGAAGGTAATTTTCTTGTTCTTGTATGCCGAAGTTGCTTTAACCAAATCGTTATCCAACGCTTTAGCGAGGTCGTTGTCAGACTTTGCGTGAAGTGAGTTTCTATCAATAACTAGAATATTTTTCGGGTTAGCTTCGCGGATAAACTCGTAAGAGATGACATCACCGTGCGTGCCTGTTTTGAGGTTCTTCACTGTTTCAGTAAAGCCAAAATCGGTGTAAATCGCGCCAAAACGAGACTTCGCACCGAATGCACTGATGTTGTCTCCGATACTCAAAATCGTGAGTGCATCATTATTATTGGTTTGGTTGTATTCGCGAATCGCCTTGAACTGTGCATCCAAGTTTTCGATCTTTTGCTCAACCTTGTCCTCTATGTTGAAGATCTTACCAAGATTACGCCATTGTGCTTTTGTGCCCTGCCAGTAATCTTCTTTCTCTCCTGACGCAAAAACGACTGTTGGTGCAATTTCACTTAACTCATCGTATTTCGATGAACCACGAGGACCAACCAGAATCAAATCTGGTTTTTGCATATAGATGGTTTCGAAATCCGGTTCAAACAAGCTACCAGCAGAGGTGTAATTGTCTTTATTGTATTTCGATAAGTATTTAGGAAGATGCGAGGCATTCGAGACTGCAACAGGGTCGATATTAAAGCTATCGAGCATATCAAGAGGGCCAAAGCCAATCACAACCACACGCTTTGGTGATTGTTCGACTTTTGTCGTTCCCATGTAGTGATCGATTTTGACGGTTGCAGCAAAAGCAGGTGAGATTGTGAGCAGCGAAATAAGAGCCGCACTGACGAGTTTTTCCATTATTTTAAACCTTAAATGAGATCCATTATCATGCGCATTCGCAATATATCGTTACTCACATAGGCATTCAACCGATTATTTAATAACTTTACATTCGTTACACTTCTAAATTGGCTTAATAAATCAACAAATTACACTGTACCTATATCGGATTTGAGACGGTAAGCGCAAAATAATAATTTTCATGTTTATCTCGTGATCGAGTGCTTATACTTCAAAACAAGTCTTATCAAAAAGGATTAGAAAATGAAGAAGTTAGCATTAATGGTTTTTGTCGCAGCGCAACTGATGGCTTGTACAGAGGTGGGCAGTGAAGCGTGGTGTAACGACATGAAAGAAAAGCCAAAAGGCGAATGGACCGCTAACGAAGCGTCTGATTTTGCTAAAAATTGTGTTTTTAAATCAGAATAAACACACATTGTTCTGATTGAATAACAGATAAACCAGATAGCCTGCAGCTTTTATTTTTAAAATGGAATCGTGCGGGCTACTCGTAGGCATCAAGAAACGCTTTTAGTGCAAGTTCATCAACAATCTCTAGCCCCTGTTCGCCCTTTCTGATCAACCCCTTTTCCATTAAATCTTTCACCGCTCGGCGATAAACACGCCCCGAAGTGCCAAATCTTTCGGCTTCTTGGTTTACTTTGCCAAATCCACCCAACAAGGTATTAGTCTGTTTTTGCACCAACAAATCATAAGCGATGTTATAAGTAATTGGGTGTAACAAGCGATTGGTATAGATGTCCATTGAATCCTGATAATCCTCCGCCAAAGCAGAAGCAAAGAAGAACATCATGTCAGGTTGTTGATGCAACGCCTCAGTCAGTTTTTGAATACAGATGATATCCACTTGCATGTGTTCATCAGCTACCACATTCCATTGGCAAGGCGTTTGGGTGAAGTACTCCATTTCACCATAGATGTGATAATCGCAATTGGCTTCGCCCAGCTGGAAACGTCGTCCATTAGCTGCAATGATGCTCATCGAAACTCGACCAACTGGCACAACATAAAGATATTGAAGTTGTTCACCTTGGCGAAGGATCTCTTCACCAGAGTCAAAGTATCGACTGCCGATTTGGCATTGATAGATTAAGTCACGAAACTCAGCACTTTTCTGTTCTAGAAAGCTTTTGAAACGTCCAGTCGGATAAGGGCTTATTTTCACGTGAGTTTCTCTTTAATGACAACAATCTCAAGTAGATTGTACTCGCTAGAATCGTTTGATGACAGCCAATAAAAAAGCGACACCAAGGTGCCGCTTATAAAATTAACTAAGCTGTGATCTGGTTAACTCTGTGCAATTAAGGCTTCAAGAGCAGCGTAAGACGCTAAACGCTCCCCTTCCATCATCACTTGCGCTTCGTCTACGTACTGCCCTACACCTTCTTTCACATCCTGCTGATACAAAACCACATTGTTCAGAATGGAGGCGACATTCAGACCACGCAGTCGACCGACAGTAAACAAAGCCGAGGTTTCCATATCCGCACCGAGAATACCTTTCTTGTTCCAGTACTCGCAGATCGCTTCTTCGTCGTCGGTATAGAAGCTATCATGGGAACGAACCAAACCTAAATGATATCGTGCCTCTTTTGCCGCTAAATAGCTGTCCATCGCTTTAAGTAATGAAAAGCTCGCGTAAGCCGGATACGAAGAGCGAACGTATGCTTTCGAGCCACCTTCGTCTCTTACTGCGCCTTCAGCCACAATCAACTCACCAAGTTGGATGTTGGATTGCATCGCGCCAGCAGAACCCACTCGAATCACATCCGTCACACCACACTGCTTTAGCTCTTCCACCGCAATGATCATCGAAGGTGCTCCGATACCTGTACTGCACACTGATACGCGCTGACCTTGGTATGTTCCTGTAAACACACGATACTCACGGTTTTCAGAGACCAATTCTGCGTTATCAAACAATGTAGCAATACGGTTTGCTCGATCTGGCTCACCACAGACGATTACTCGGGCCGCTATTTGAGTACTGTCTACACCTATATGTGGTTGTTTCATCATTGGCTTAACCTTGAGCTGTCGCTTGCGTTAGGGTCTTCTCACCGTTGCGTTTTGCGCTACGTGCCCACTCTCTTGTGCCGTTTGCTGCGATGAACATGAGAATCGCGTATTGAACTGACATTGCGTACACACCTTGTGTCGCGTAAATACCAACGCTGATGATGTTGATTACGACCCAAAGAATCCAGTTCTCAACGTACTTACGTGTCATCAAGATTTGCGCCACGATAGAAAGCACGGTCATGGTTGCATCCCAGAATGGGAAAGCATCTGGCTCCAACACAGGCTCAGACAAACCTGCACCGAACACATTTAGCGTATCAACGGCAATGTTAGCCAACGCAAAGAAGAATGGGTCGATGTAAATCGTTAACATCGCAATCGCAACGATGCTTGCTGAACCTGTCGCGATCAGCTTCTGTTTGCTTAACCAACGCACCTCAAGTGTCTCACCTTGTGCATTTGGTCTTGTCCATGCATACCAGCCGTAGATGTTGGCGCAGAAGAAGAAAAGTTGAAGCAGAAGCAATCCGTAAAGCTGAATCTGGAAAAAGATAACGGCAAAAAGTGTTACGTTCAGCAGACCGAACAAGTAGTTAATGGTTTTTTCTTGGCTCGCAAACCAAATACAAAGCAGACCGAAAACCGTACCAAACGCTTCGATCCAGCTCATTGCATAGCCACCACCAATAGGAATGTTAACAAGGGTGTTGTTGATGTCTAACAGGGCAAATAGGTCCATGAAGATGTCCTTTATTATTGTGCTTGGGATGCGCTCATCTTATTGCCTCGCAGCAAACAAAAAGGAGGACATTTGTCCTCCCTTTGATGTATCCGATCATAAATCAGATCAATAATTTTTTTATATTGTGGTGTTCCCACTACGCAGTAATGGTTTAAGACTCTAAACCCGAATAACGTTTTTTAAACGCCGATGCCGAAGCAAAGAGTAATGTTGCTAAAAGAGTAATAACAAAGCCGATTGAGAATTCAAAAGCTTCGTTGACTAATAGTTGATAGCAACTTAATAAAAAAATGAACGCAACCGCTGTAACATTCAAACGATGAAACCAAGGGTGTTTCACCGAGAACTTCGCGTATCCCTTTGACAACATATTGCTAATCCACCGAATATATAATTAACACTTCTATTTATAATGAAAGTTAATACTAAGCCTTTCTCATACAAAGAGAAATAATTTATTACTAATTTCTAGCAAAATGTCACAACGGAAAGCGAGGGCTATTGACTAGACACAACCTTCACACTGTTACGCTCAACCAATGTAGGTTCAAGCTGTACAACCTGAGCTTCATCAGATTTATCATCCAGTTTTCGCAATAAAGTTTCGACTGCAGCTTGCCCTAGACGGTATTTTGGTTGGTGAATTGTTGTCAGAGATGGAGACATGAATTTGGCGATATGGATGTCATCGTAGCCAATAATGGATAACTGCTCTGGAATTTTAATGCCTAGCTCGTTAGCCGCGTTAATTGCGCCCATTGCCATCATGTCGTTGGAGACAAAAATCGAGCTTGGGAGCGGACCACGTTCCGCCATCTTCTTGAAGGCTTGATAACCACCTTCACATTCAAAGTCAGATTCAACAATCCAGTTTGCATTGAACTCAAGCTCAGCTTCAATCATCGCTCGCTTGTAGCCTTCATAACGCATTTGCGCTTGATGCTTGATTAGTGGACCTGTAATACAACCAATCTCTTGGTGGCCACAGTCGATAAGATATTTAGCTGCAAGATAACCACCACGAAGTGAGTTGTCTTGAATCTTATCGCTGGTGAACAACATAGGTCCCCAGTCCATCACTACAACCGGAATGTCAGGATAACGCTCAAATACATCAATACGCTCCCCTTCTAACGATGAACACATCAAAATCAAACCATCAACGCGCTTTTGCAACAACGTATTGATAGATTCACGCATTCGCTCGTTATCGCCTTCAGTGTTACACAGGATCAGGCTGTAGCCTTTATGGTAGCAACTGCGCTCAACACCTTTTACGACTTCACCGAAAAATGGGTTGGTAGAGGTGGTTACTAGCATACCAATGGTTTTGGTGCGATTGACTTTTAGGCTACGCGCCAAAGCAGACGGCGCGTAGTAATTGAGTTCTTTGGCAGCGTTGCTGACTCGTTCCGAGATCTCTTCGCTGACAAAGCGAGTTTTGTTAATAACATGGCTCACAGTTGAAGTGGAAACCCCTGCCAGTTTTGCGATGTCTTTCATCGTTGCCATGTTATTACTCCTTGATTATTGGTGTTGAGCCAGAAACTCCTCAACCTCTTCACGGGTTGGAATGGAGGTTTGCGCGCCAAAGCGAGTTACTGAGATCGCTGCTGCTGCGTGGGCAAACTTAATCGCTGATTCTAAAGGTAAGTCTTCCAATAAACCAGTGACTAATGCCCCATTAAACGTATCGCCCGCCGCAGTGGTATCTGTTGCTTCTACGCGGAAGCCAGGAATGATTTCACCACGACCGTTTTGACTCAACCACACTCCTTTCGCACCAAGCGTGATCATGACGATTTCAATGCCTTTCGAATGCAGGATGTTCGCCGCTTCTTGTGCACTGTCATCGTCTGTTACCGTCACACCTGTTAGCACTTCCGCTTCCGTTTCGTTTGGTGTAATCACATCAATGCAAGACAGTAATTCATCTGACAGCTCGCGAGCTGGTGCAGGGTTAAGAATGACGTTGGTTTTGGCATCTTTCGCGATTCGCGCAGCTTTCTCGATGCCGCACATTGGCGTTTCTAGTTGCATCAACAAGTAATCAGCCTGACGAATGCGCTCTAGATCAGGCTCAATCGCCTCTGCTGTCAGCTTTGCGTTGGCTTCTGCTGAGATACAAATGCTGTTCTCGCCACTGTCCGCCACTTGAATCATGGCAATGCCCGTTGGGCAGTTCGGCTGCATTTTCACGCCAGTGATGTCGATGCCATCCATTTTGAAGTTCTCACGAATGTTGATGCCGAACGAATCATCACCCACACACGCAATAAAACCGATGTCTGCGTTTAATCGAGCTGCCGCAACAGCTTGGTTGGCACCTTTGCCACCTGGGATAACTTGATAGTTGCGACCATGTAGCGTCTCGCCTGGGCGAGGGAAAGAAGGCACTTGAAGAACATGGTCAGCGTTTACACTACCTAACACCACTAACTTATTCATACGGTTATCCTCGGTTCTGATTGAACCCTTTATATTTGAACAGGAGTAATAGGTTTACGCTCTTTGAAAAAACGTAAGCGTATTACGATTCAGCTAGATTTAATTTTCTAACGTACCGCTTTCGTTGTTTGGAATGACCCAACACATTCATTGGGTCATTCCGTTATCTTCAACAAAGAAGAATCACTGAGTCAGGCGCTAAGCTTACTTAGTCACGACTTTAAGCGGAACAGGAATGTACTCCTCAACCTTCTCGCCTTTCAATACTTTCGCTGCAGTTTCTACACCCAACGCACCAATTAGATCTGGTTGCTGTGCGATAGTCGCTGCTAGCTTGCCACGGTTAACTGCAGCGATACCATCGTCGGTACCGTCGAAGCCTACGATCATTACGTCTTTACCTGATGCCTGAACTGCGCGAAGCGCACCAAGTGCCATCTCATCATTCTGAGCAAATACCGCTTGAACGTCTGGGTTCGCTGCAAGCAAGTTTTCCATTACGTTCAGACCTTTAGTACGGTCAAAATCAGCAGGTTGGCTTGCTAGTAGCTCCATGTTGCTGCTCTTAACTGCTGTCATGAAACCTTCACCACGCTCTCGCGCCGCAGACGTACCTGCAATACCTTCTAGTTGGATAACCTTCGCTTTCTCACCTACTTTTTCCATGATGTAGTGACCAGCCATTTCACCACCAACTACGTTGTCAGATGCGATGTGACTCACTACGTCACCACGGCTTGCACCACGGTCTAGTGTCAACACAGGGATCTTAGAACGGTTCGCCATACGAATCGCGTTTGACACAGCGTCGGAATCTGTTGGGTTAATCAGAATCGCTTTTACGCCACGAATCGTTAGGTCTTCGATGTTTGACAGTTCTTTACTCGGGTCATTTTGCGAGTCCAGTACAATCAAGTCGTATCCCAGTTCTTTCGCTTTTGCTTCTGCGCCGTCTTTCATCGTTACGAAGAACGGGTTATTCAGCGTAGAAACAACAATCGCCATCGTATCTTGAGCGTGCGCCGCTACCGATACGGTTGAAGAAAGAAGTGCAGCAGAGATAAGAGTTGCGAGTTTTTTCATCGTTCTAGTCCTTTGTGTAGGGTGAGCCAGCACACGTCCTCTGGCTCGATTTGTATTCAGGATTTAGTGGAGCTATTTATTTTAAATATCAATTACTTGTTTTTGTTGTCTACCAGTACTGCTAGCAAGATAACCACTGCTTTCGCAATCATTTGGTAGTAAGAAGAAACATCGAGTAGGTTCAGCGCGTTGTTTAGGAAGCCGATGATCAGAGCACCAATCAATGTACCCATGATGCGACCTTTACCACCCATCAAGCTGGTGCCGCCAAGAACCACTGCTGCGATAGCATCTAGCTCGTAACCCATACCTGCTGTTGGCTGCGCCGAAGACAGGCGAGACGTCACGATGATGCCTGCAAGCGCTGCCAACATACCGCAAATGGCGTATACACCGATTTTCACACGGTCAACGTTGATACCAGAAAGGCGTGTTGCTGATTCGTTGCCACCAAGTGCGTACACGTAGCGACCGAAGCGAGTGTGGTTCAGTAGGTACCAAGCCGCAGCAAAGACAATCACCATCAACCAAACAGGAACTGGAATACCAAGTGCGTAACCGGTACCGAACCATGCAAATGCGTCTGCTGTGTCGGTAAAGCCCGTTGAGATAGGACGACCGTCTGTGTAAACCATGGTTACACCGCGTAGTAACGTCATAGTAACCAGTGTTGCGATAAAGGCTTGAACTTTACCTTTGGCAATGATGATTCCGCTGATCGCACCCAGTGCTGCACCAGCAAACAACGCTGTAGGAACCGCAATAAGCACCGGCACTTCTAACGCAATCATGCTCGCGGCAAACGCACCACATAACGCGAGTACAGAACCAACACTTAGGTCGATGCCTGCGGTTAGGATAACCAACGTCATACCTACCGCGATAATTGCGTTGACTGAGGTTTGACGAAGAATATTAAGAATGTTGTCTACCGTAAAAAAGTTCGGGTTCAAGAATGACACAACAACAATCAAGAAAATCAGTGCAATCAGTGACTTTTGCTCAATCAGCCACTCTTTGGTGAACAACTTTTTGCTGTTCGCTTCGGTTGGTTTGCTCATGGTCTTAGTACTCATGCTGCTTCCTCATTGATCTTTCTGCCTACGGCACAAGCGAGTAGTGTTTCTTGGTCGGCGTCTTTCGCATCGAATTCGCCAGTAATACGACCTTCGTGCATCACCATGATGCGGTCACTCATGCCTAGCACTTCAGGCATCTCAGAAGAAACCAAGATGATGCTCATGCCATCGGCTTTAAATTTGTTGATTAGCTGGTAGATTTCTTTCTTAGCGCCTACGTCGACGCCGCGAGTTGGCTCATCCAGAATCAGAACTTTAGGTTTGGTCATCAACCCTTTTGCGATTGCCACTTTCTGCTGGTTACCACCAGAAAGGTTGCCAATGATTTGGTCTCGGGTTGGCGTTTTGATGTTAAACAGTTTGATAAAGTCTTCAACCGCCACGACTTCTTCGCCATGTTGGATTTGGAAGCCTTTGGTGAGTTTATCCAGTGCACACAGAGACATGTTCTCCTTCACGGATAACCCCAGCACCAAGCCATCGCCTTTACGGTCTTCAGAGATGTAAGCAATGCCATTCACCAAGCCATCTTGTGGGCTAACCGGGTTAATGGTCTTGTTGTCTAAGTTGATGACGCCACGCTCACTTGGTAACGCGCCGTAAATCACCTTCATCAACTCTGTGCGCCCTGCGCCCATCAAGCCTGACACACCAAGGATTTCACCACGTTGAAGTGTGAAGCTAATGTCATGAACGCCCGAGCCCGTCAAACCAATCACTTCAAGACAAACATCACCATGCGTCACATCGATACGCGGGTATTGCTCTTCCAACTTACGACCAACCATCATTTCGATGAGTCCATCTTCGTTGGTGTCTTTAACTTGGCATTCGCCGATGAACTTACCGTCACGTAACACAGTAATGTCATCACAGATTTCGAAGATTTCTTTCAGGCGGTGTGAGATATAAACGATGCCACAGCCTTGGTCGCGAAGTTCGTTAATTACTTTAAACAGCGATTCCGTCTCTTTGTCGGTTAACGCATCCGTTGGTTCATCCATGATGATGACTTTGGACTCGAAAGACAGCGCTTTCGCAATCTCCACCATTTGTTGCTCACCAAGGCTCAAATCACCAAGCAAAGTTTTCGATGAGTGCTTTACGTTAAGGCGTTGAAGCAACTTGTCTGCTTCTTCATACATTTTGCCCCACTGAATACGCCCCATCGTGCCGGTAAACTCACGACCTAGATAGATGTTTTCGGCAATCGTCAGCTCCGGGATCAAATTCAATTCTTGGTGAATGATACTGATGCCAGCTTCTTGCGAGTCTCGTGGACCTTTAAACGCCGCTGGTTGGCCTTGATATTTGATGCTTCCTGCATCCATGTGGTAGATGCCCGTTAACACTTTCATCAAGGTCGACTTACCTGCCCCGTTCTCGCCCATCAACGCCATCACACGACCTGGGTATACGTTAAGGCTGGCTTTATCCAACGCCTTAACACCCGGGAACGCTTTCTCGATGTCGCTCAGTTGTAGAATGGCTTGAGTCATAATTTGTCCTCAATTAGTTGTGGCTTAAAAAACCACGCCGGCTTGGAAAATCACGTTCGCGTAAGGTGTGCACTCGCCTGTTCTAACAACAGCGCGGCTTTGTTCTGTGCGAGCTTTAAAATCTTCATGCGACACATAGTTGATCGCGATTTGTTTACCTGTTTGCTCACTTTCTTTGGTTAGCTCCGTGATTAGTGCATCATGGTGAACCGGGCTAACTTTGGCGAATTCTTCAGCAATGATGACCCCTTCAATTTGGGACTCAGACAGAATCACGCGAACGGTATCTAGAAAGCCTGGGACTCCGTGCGTCAACGCTAAATCAATGCGCTGTACATGATCAGGAATTGGCAAGCCCGCGTCACAAATGGTGATTTCGTCGGTATGACCCAGCGTCGCCACCAAGTAAGAAATTTCTGAGTTAATTAGGGTACTTTTTTTCATCTCATCGACCTTTCGGTTACACGTTCATACAACTTTGAGTTTCATTTCTTAGTATTGACAGAAAACTCATCGAAACGTTTCGATGCAATAATAGGACGGCAATGAAAATTGGCTAGTGACAGATCGATAAGGTGTGAGAATGATCCGTAATTGAACCTTTTGTGATGAAGAAAAAGATATTGGGGTCACATTTCACCATCGAAACGTTTCGATGGTGAAAAAATCCATTAGAGGGAGACTGTCATGGCTGTATTACTCATTCGTACATTCATCTTGCAAATGTATTTTGTGCTTTTGAAACGGTACAAATATGTCTAAAGTTTGAGACTTCTTCTGGTCAATCTCGTAAAAAACCGCACACAGCATCACAAATTAAGTAAGGGTGTCTGACTTTCGAAAATCACCCACTTACAATTTGAAAAACACAGAAATACTATCGTCATCCGTTCGGAACCTTTAAGTAGGGAACGTTTGTAGGGACACAAACGGAAATTGAAGAACCATAATGAAACTAAGCAATAGAGTTGTTTTGCTTGTCGCGCCAGTCATTCTTATTAGCGCGTTGGTGTCGAGTTACATCATTTATAGCATTCAAAAAGTCACATTGATCAAGCGAGAAGACAGCTACATACAGCTGCAAATGGAGAAGCTCGCAGGGCAATTTCGTCAAGCCAATATCTTCCTCAACAGTTACGCCTATACCCTAGGGAAAAGTGAAGTTTTACAGGATTACTTCGTTAACCACGAAGACCCGTACCGAGAACGACAGCTATTCAACCGATTGGATGAAACAGTGGAAGTGCTAAGCCATGGTTATAATGGCGATGCGAACATGGCAATATTGGATGGCGACCAACACCTACTCTATTACACCGAGAATCAGTTTTATGAGTCCAACGGCAGCGTCGATCCTAAGATTCTCGAATACGTAGAAAAGAGCTATGCCCAGCACGGTAAAACCAGCCATACCGGCTTTATTTACAACTCAAGTGGGCAAAGCATACTCCTGCAGTACGAACTGTTCGATAAGCGAACGGGCGAGCACCCACCCAGCTTTGATCCGCACAACGCATTCTTTGTTGTCGTCTCCGTCTCTCTCGAAGCTTTTAATGACATCAAACACGAAATCGAATTTGATACCCACAGTGTCATCACATTTTCTGACAAACCGATTCACCTAGACATCCCCTTAGCCCAAACCATAGAACTCTTACCGCATTTCCACGCAATTTTGTCACCGGCAGAGTATTTAATGTGGAATAAGGTCGATAAGGTCTGGTTGGAGCTGGCTCTTTCGTTTGGTATAGCGTCGTTTTGTACCATCACTTTGATTGTCTTAGTCTTGTATCGTTACGTGCTCAGTCCGGTATCTAAACTGGACAAACAACTGCGCGAAATAGAAGCAAACAAGCGCACTAATATTGAAAAGCTAAACAGTGACGATGAAATTGGTCGCCTCTCTTCGCGCTTCTTCGACATGTATGAAGAACTCAATAACATCTACCATAAAACCAAGCACTTAGCGGAAACAGACCACCTAACTCAACTCGCGAACCGTCATCGTTTTCATGAGTTGGCAACTCGCGAGTTAGCCGATCCCTCTGAGCAACTTTGGGTTGTATACATCGACCTAGACAACTTCAAGTACGTAAACGACAAATACGGCCACGAATTGGGTGACAAACTATTGCAAGTCTTCTCTCGCCATATAAAAAATGTCTGCCAGAAGTTTACCCAACAACACAACAGCCCTTGCTTTGGCGCTCGCTTGTCTGGCGATGAGTTTGCCATCCTACTGAGTACAAACCAAAAGAAAGCTGACATACCAGATATGTTCGCTTCAGAGTTGCTCAAACCCATCCATAACTTGAGCCAATCTTCGACAAATTCGTTTCCGGTGACGGCAAGCGTTGGTATTGCTCAATATCCAAGAGATGGCGTTGATATTGCCAAGTTGCTTTCAAGTGCAGATGCGGCGATGTACCAAGCAAAACGCGGCGGTAAAAACCAATACGCCTACTATTCGGCGGCGCTCAATATTGAAGCTCAGCGCCGTAGCCAGATCGAACGCGCTTTACGTAAAGCCAATGTGGAAGACGAATTCCATTTGGTTTTCCAGCCATACATGAACAGTCACGCCAATGAAATCGAGGGGCTGGAAGTTCTCTTACGTTGGGAAGCAGAAGGAATTGGTTCGATTCCACCGAAGGAATTCATCCCTATTGCGGAACAAACCGGGTTGTTCGAGAAAATCGACCGCTGGGTGTTTGCGAACGCAATGGAAGAGTACCACCAGCTCAAGAGTATTTTTGGCAAGGACATCATTTTATCCATTAACCTATCATCAGCAGAGCTGAACTCCCTATCAATGGCCGAGTTTATCCACGACAAAGCGAAGCAAAATGGTGTGCCCCCTCACTGTATTGAGTTGGAAATAACAGAAACCTTCGCCGCAGACCAACAAGGTACTGCTCTGCTCGATGAACTAGCCCAACTTGGCTATAAACTTGCGATTGACGACTTTGGCTCAGGCTATACCTCACTGACGCAATTGGTTCAGTACCCTGTTCAGAAAATCAAATTCGACCGAGAATTTCTGCTCACCTTGATGAATACTGACAACGGCCACGTCATCAAACCAATCATTGAACTGTGCCATGCGCAAAACAAGAAGGTAACGGCAGAAGGTATTGAGCATAACGTGATGCACGAATGGCTATCTTCGTATCGCTGTGACTTCATG
Organism: Vibrio sp. K4; assembly: GCF_051122595.1. Lineage (NCBI taxonomy): Bacteria > Pseudomonadati > Pseudomonadota > Gammaproteobacteria > Vibrionales > Vibrionaceae > Vibrio > Vibrio sp. K4. The sequence goes on along the minus strand of NZ_CP178578.1, from coordinate 1,363,454 downwards.
CAAGGTTACTTGTTTGGTAAGCCCATGAACAAAGAGCAGCTTGATCAATGGTGGAAATCGGCTAACGACCAACCTTTTACCCGCTCTGATATTGCTTAGCCTAACGGCTTATATCGTTTATTGCAGATGAATGGAAACCCAACAAAAAAAGCAGCACCGCGCGTGCTGCTTTTTCGTGTTTTAAAAAAACATTTGGCCTAGTGAACGTGTTCTCACATTCGCTTTAGCATATTAAGGGTAATGTTTGCTGAGTTGTCGGCCGTTGCTTTTTTAAGATCTGAGTAGACAACATCTGCCGAACCATCCGCTTTGTCTGAAATCGTACGGATAACGACGTAAGGTACTTTGAACGCATCTGCTACTTGGCCTAACGCTGCGCCTTCCATTTCCACAGCCATTGCGTTGTATTCTTGGTAGATACCCGTCACCTTCACTTTGCTTGCAATGAACTGGTCACCAGATGCGATAACGCCACGGTAAACACTCTCTTTGCCAAGCGTATCAACGGCTGCATCAAATGCGTATTTTTGCAGTGTTTTATCTGCGTAGAAGTAACGCTCTTCGTAATCAGGCAGTAGACCTTTCGGCATATTGAATGCGGTTAGATCAACATCGTGCTGAACCAAACGCGTAGAAACCACGACATCTAACGGGTCCAATTTAGGGTCGCTAGCACCAGCAATACCCGTAAAGATCAGTTGGTCAACACCGAAAGATTCGATCAGAAGAGTGGTCGTCATTGCCGCATTGACCTTACCTACGCCAGATTTCGTCACGACAACGGTTTTGCCCTCTAACTCACCCGTGTAAAAGCGATGGCTACCAATTTTCTTTACTTGTTGGTTTTGGATTTTTGGTAATAGCGCTTCAACTTCGACATCCATCGCACCGACAATACCGATGGTCGAACCTGCAACGGAAGGAAGTGAGTACGCAGCAAGCATTAGAGCAAGAGATTTCTTCAACATGGGAATCCTGAAATGTAATACGCGCCACCAAAGTGTGACGCGACGCAAATTATACAATACATTCCCAAGGGAGCAATCGTTTGCATCAATCAACTAATACTGATTGATTAAGAAATTCTCAATTAATGAGAACGACTTAGCCATTTTTACTTTTTAAAGGAGAAACCACTCGGTCCTTAACCCGGATCGTAGGCATAAAATAATCGCAAGCTGCACGATTTGCATCCGTTGGATGACCCCAAGCGCCGCAAATATCAGCGCTGCTCTTCTGTCTCGTAAACTGGCGACATTGTCCGCATCGATAATTCATAACTCTTCCATGAGTGATTTAATCCTGTCGATCAATTCTGTAGAGAATTACGCTTCATTCAGCGCGGCTTCCACAGCGGCCTTAGCGTGAATCTCTGTTGTATCGTAAAGCTTCACGTCTGTGTGTTGAGGTTCAACTAACATCGCAATCTCAGTACAACCAAGAATGACCGCTTCAGCGCCCTCTTCAACTAACTTATCGATAACAGCGAGATACTGTTGACGAGAATCCTCACGCACTTCTCCTTTGCACAGCTCGTTATAGATAACCTCATGAACAATCGTTTGGTCATTTGAACTCGGTACGACGACATCAACACCAAATTTATCGATGAGTCGCTGCTTATAAAAGTCTTGCTCCATGGTAAAACGTGTACCAAGCAAACCAACCTTCTCAATGCCATCCGCCACCAGCTTCTCAGCGGTCGCATCAGCAATATGAACAAGCGGTACATTGACAGCTTGCTGAATTTGGTCCGCGACTTTATGCATGGTATTAGTACAAATCAGAATGAAGTCCGCACCGCCTGCTTCCACCGATTTTGCTGCTTGAGAAAGAATCGTGGCCGTGTCATCCCATCGACCTTGGTGTTGAAGTGTTTCAATTTCGGCGAAATCGACACTGTACAAACAGACTTTTCCTGAATGTAACCCACCTAGACGCGCTTTCACTTCACGGTTAATGATTTGGTAATAGTTCGCAGTGGATTCCCATGACATACCACCAATTAGACCTATCGTTTTCATTTTCTTCCTTAATCGACGTGTACTTGAAAATCTTCACTGTAAAAAGCATCGAAGACCATTTCAATATCTCTTGGTAAAACTCGGCTCTGTGAAAGTGGCGGAATCTTATGCTGCGCGAAGAAATCGATTTCCGAAACTTCAATGTTCTCTTTAGGTTCACCAGAAACGTATTCACACAAAAAGAACATCTTATAGATGTGGAATGGGTAAGGCGGCTGATAGTCATGCATCGCTCTGTCGCGAATCGCTATTAGCTTCGGTTTAGCAACCACGAGGCCAGATTCCTCCAACACTTCGCGCACCACCCCACTACTTGGCGTTTCACATACGTCAGCCCAACCACCAGGCAATGTCCACCCTCCGTCTTCGCGCTCTCTTACGAGAAGTATCTTGCCATCTTTTATCACCCCAGCACGTAGGTCGACTTTGGGCGTAGGATAACCCGTTTCAGGGATAAACAAGTTTTGAATATCGGCAACTGACTTATCGCTGATGTCAGCAAACATCTGATGAGCGATGTCTTCGACCATTTTGAATCGCTCTAGATCGTAAGCATCTTTACTGTATGCTTCCCCTGCTTGAGCAATCGCTTGCAGCTGCTTTGCCCAATCTAACCACTTCGACATACACTTCCCTTTTTCAACTTACCTTTGCAGAAACTAGCATAACCAACTGAAAGCAAAGTTTATTTTTGATCAAGTTTTCGCAAAGTATTTATCCGCTATATTTTGTTCACAAGATAATTCGAATATTTTCGATATTTACAATTCAATCAAAAATATTATTACTCGTCACAAATATTATTTATGGAACTTCATTTATTAAACACAGTTCTTAGCGTTGTATTTAATCGAAGATATTCACTTAATGCGACGCGATCGACTTCCGTCGAGACTGGTGCATTTATTATTGGATACCATTTAACAGATTCCGCTTCTAAGCTCTGAATATCACCTTGCCAATTGGTCACCACATAATAGTGAATCAATTGCAGTTCTGTAGTTGGGTGATATAAAGAACATAAATAACCAAATTGAAGTGGCTTGATATTGAGCTCTTCCTCCAATTCTCTAAACAACGTTTGTTGTTGGGGTTCGTTAAACTCCATGTGACCGCCGGGTATTGCTATTGCCCCAGGATCAGATTCCTTATCCTTTGCTCTAGTTTCCAGCAACACGTGATCGCCCTTAACTAAGATAAATGAGACACACTCATGAACTTCCATCTTCATCGCCCTTTGATAACAATTTTATAGCAAACTAACATAAATCATTTCGATGATGTGAACAGCTATAGTCAATAAATTGACCACATACAACAACCTAGCTGAACGTTTAGTTGAATATGCAGAATTAGATATTCGCTTAATCTATCAATTGTCTGTAGCCGGGTAATGATTTGTTACGACTAGGATCACAGTCTAAAAAAATTTTGCACAATGCTAAGTATGAAATAAATACATTGAATTCAAACGGTATTTTTATTTCATTTATAATTAAACGATGTTTTATTAGCACCACTGCTTAGTAAATCACGGTAAACACAGTTTTATTAATTACCCAAATCGGCTAGTATTTGTCTTGAAGATTTTTAAAGTCATCGATTAACCTCTCAATGTTGATTAATTTCAGCGAGTTAGTTGGCAGAACTCTACCAAATACTAAAAATGGTTCGGTAATACGTGTCACTACGCATAATAGGAAACGTTGAGAATAGAATTAAATTGATGTGCAAGCTGTATTAACGACTGCAAGACGCAATCGCTGAATTTGCTACACCAAGAGTTTTATTTAGTACAAATGAAAAAGCTATTTTTATTATTGATATGGACATCGCTTACGGTTTCACCTTTTGCCTTTGCTCACCACTCATCAGCAAAAGCAACGGAAACTAAAGCTACCAAGCAACTTGTTGAAAAGACATTCAAAGAAGCCAATTTGGAAGGAGTCATCGACTTCAGTTTATTCAACGATGCATTTTTAGCTTACAAAAAAGCACATGACCGTAAAAAGCCAGTATTAACCATCATCGACTACAGTAAACCCTCTACAGAAAAACGCTTTTATGTGGTCGATTTAGATAAGAAAAAACTTATCTTTAATACCTATGTTTCTCACGGCGTAAATAGTGGTAAAAAGACTGCGACAAAGTTTTCTAACGTAGTGAACTCCCGTAAGACTTCTTTAGGTACGTTTTTAACTGATACCACTTACTATGGTTCTAACGGATACTCGCTGCGACTCGATGGATTAACATCTGGTGTCAACGACAAGGCACGTGAGCGTTACATCGTGGTTCATGGCGCAGACTACGCAAACCCTTCTTTTATCAAGAAGAATGGCTATCTTGGCCGCAGTTGGGGTTGCCCAGCACTGCCGCAAAAGTTATCACGACAAATCATTGATACCATTAAAGGTGGCAGCGTTATCTACGCAAGCGCTTAACGCCGCTTTTACGAAGTTCAAAAAGGGAGCAGATTCGCTCCCTTTTTAATAGACAAAAAACTGTTCATCCTGTTAACAAGTCGCTAGTATACGCAAGCGCCACCAATTGGCAGCAAACGAATATCGATTCCATCTTGTGTTAGGGTTAGTTTTGGTTCACGTATTTCGCCTACTGCTTTTGTTGTCACTCTCCCTGTTCTCAGGGCAGATGTCTGCTGCGCAAAATCATGAATGTGCAGATACCAACTACACCGCTTCCGAGACGTTCTACAAACTTACGCAACATGACTATCATGCGTTAAAAGTCCCTTATCGAGCTTGGAATACTCGTGACGCTTGGAGCCCTGATGGTTACTACCGCCACTTAAAGCGCGACCTGTTGGGTCTACTGCCTTGCCGTCGAGCTTCTGGCAACGATGGCGAATTGACATTGAGCGTCGTACCCGAGTATCACCTTCTGGTCGCTTTTTTGTCCCCTTCCTTATTGGATATCGCACTCAAAGCCACACCTTTGCCAAATCGTGCACAGTTATCGGCAAGCAAAAGTGCGTTTCATCTTCCGGGATGGAAACAAGCCAATTTACTTTACGTGTTTAAACACAGTCGCGAGGCTTAGCTCGGACATTGACTGTACTGACATTAATACGGATACCTTCAGTACTAGCCAAGGATGATCTCATCTTTACCCTGAATTAACTCGAGATCCTGATTATGAAAAAAATCGCGACTATCGCCGTTTTGGCTCTAACAACCTTATTCGCTGCGACTACGCAAGCAGCAAAACCTGAAGATATGAGCAATAGTGCGCTTCTAGAGTGTGCAAATGCTTCTAACGCTCGTGCAGCCGTTCCTGAGCATCGTGCTATGTTTCGTCATTACTTAATGGCTGAGCGCGGCTATACATTCAGCCAGCTCTCTTCTGCGGAGACTGAGTTCAAAGCGCAAGGCATGGATGAAACGAAGATGGAACAGTTCTACAAAACTGAGTGTAAGGAAGCAGGCGAATATCTTTACAACATCGGTTACTGATTCGCGCTCATTGCAAGCAATGTAAATACAGAAAAAGGCGCTGTGATAGCGCCTTTTTTGCTTTTCAAATTTCTTACCAGAACAATTATGGCAGTTGTGGAGTTGTTTTTGATTTGCTCCAAGCCTTACGCACTTTTACCAACACAAAACTCATGATCGCAATGGTTAAGGTAATAACCGGTGCTGCCATCAACCCCATGGTCACAATCTTGTTTAGCTTTTCCGGTAACAATGGTAACAACAGGCCAAGACCGCACAGCAGTAGTGTCCAAAGAATCGCACTCAACCACGCAAAGTAATGGAACTTGCTAACACGGTTCACACGTAATCCCATCATCAATGGCAGCAACGAACGCACCACTGGAATAAAACGCGCGCAAAATAGCGCAATCAAACCATGCTTACCCAGCAGCATGTCCACTTGTTCTAAACGCTTCGCTGGTACTGCATTCACCCAGCCTTGTACCTTCGGCAAGCGGTTTAGCCATTTACCTTGCAGATATGCTGCCCAACTGCCCATTGCTGCGCTGACAACAATCACCAACATGATCATAACTGGGTCAAGCACTCCTACCGCTGCCAATGTACCAGAAAGTACGACCACGCTGTCACACGGGAATGGGGCTGCGGGGATAAACCCACTTTCAAGGAAAATAAGTGCACCAACTACAAAGTAAATCAGCCCTGCACTACCCGGCGCCATCAGCGCGGTAAAGTCTTGGTGCCACAACGCAAACAGCACCTGAGTAATCGAATCAAACATAGCAAACTCCTAAACATCACAATTAAATTTAAAAACAGATGAATAGGCATCACCTAGCATGCATAAAGCGATATATGAGATTGGATTCTTGTCCTGTCCCAAGTCGATATTTCGAGCGAGGATAAAAGACATCAATAACTGGCATGGCCACTTTTGATACAAAGCGCTTATTAAAATCGGCAACGACTGTTAACCAGCGTGCAGGTACTACATCAAAGTCATCAGATTCTGGTGATGTATTGGAATGGTTAACGCGCAGTGCGTTTCGACTGAATAAGCTGGCGGCAATTTTACGAGATGGTGAGAATGGTGCTTTCTCAAGATGCGCTTCACCATCAATTAAAGAAGAGGTGTAGCTGACCGCGTGGGAAAGTTTTGGTGACGGTGAAGCCTGACTCAATCCAAAAGCCATCAGCGCAACAACAAGCCCTAACACACTGACTAGGTAAGTACGCACAGAATTCACCTAAACCACAACGATACGCTGTTGTAACTCCATGCGTGTTGATTTGCAATCTAAATTCTCAGTTGATAGTAAAAAGAGAGTTTTGCAAACCTTTGGGCGTACATTTCATGTTCAAAAGGCCTCAAAAAGTGTTCTAAGTGATACCGGATAACCGAGAAGCAATCTTAGCTACCACTTGAGCAACAAACTCAAGTTTACAGCGCCCTAGTAACGCACCAGCCGTAGCTTCTGCCAACATACGTATTTCGTTTGGGTTGATACCAAGCCTTGTCAGCTCGCCTAACTCAAACAATAAACCCGACTCTTGCGAACTTTTTTCTCCGGGCAGAGAAACCACGTTAATGAAAATGCCAACGGATGCTAAGCGATTACAAGCTGATGCAGACCCCTCTTCATGATGCCACTTAACCATCACTTTATTCGCTTCCGCGTTTTCATCTCTAAGCTTACAAACTTCAAGCCCTTCATCAATCAAGCAACGCGCAAACAAATTCGCATTATCAACATCACTTAGCATTGTCTTGTTCCTTCTATTTAAAAAAGCAGCTTCGTTAATACTTCTGTCGCTACTTTAAAAATAACGTTCGCGCGTTAGTGAGTAATTTAGCGTTAAATAATGGCGGTACTGTTTGTTCCCATCGAAAAGTAACGCTTCAGGAACTAGCTCACTCACTGATGAAACGAGAACTCTTGGTACTCACCTCATCACCATGGCAAACAAATCCATCTCGCCTTCTAACTGCCCTTCAATAACGTTGTTTTCCGGGAAGTTTTCGAAGATAAAGACACGATCGCCCAGCCGCTCTACGTGGTAAAAGAGGACGTTATATCCCGAGAAGATTTCGTTATATCTGTCTGTCAGGTTGTTCGTGCTGCCACCATCAATGCGGTTTCGGTCATAGATGATGTATATCACCTGCTTGCCAAACTTCATTTGCCTTGCCATTACCTGCCACTTGGAAACCAGTTCATTTTGCTCGTTGAGAAGAGAATGGAGCACCACTACCTTGCCGCGGTAGCAGGTGACAAACGTTTTTTGATGTTCAGCATTTTCCACCGAGAGGTCATAGCGACAACCAGCACCATTGACCAGCCCAGATAAAAGAAAAGCGGTAGTTAAGATGAAGCCAAGAAATGCGACGCGTTGTAGTAGCTTAGTCATGATATGCCCCCTCATAACGCTTGCCGTTTGATGAGACGAAAACGGATGAGCCTTGCTCTGCTTTCACCTCAGAGTCTACATCCCCTCGAATTGCACAGACTTTGGATTGTCCGACAACCTCGCAATCAACTTGAACCCAAGAAAAGCTGAAATACGACGCCACAAACACCACATACAACAGCGATAACCAAGCGCAAATAACACTAATCTTGTTGGAGTTTGTTTCAATACGTTTGCTGATATTACGTTCAGGCTTGGATGCAACGACTTGCTCTGTTACTTCTTCAACTTGTTCTGAATGGGGCTCTCCAGAACCCATACACTCTACTTCCAGTTGATAACCTTGGCGGGGGACATTAACGATCTTGATCTTTTCCGGCTCGAGTACTTTACGCAGGTTTGAAATCGCGACAGGTAATGAGTTGGAACCGATGATCTCGGGGTTTCCCCAGGCTGCGCGAATAAGGGCATCTTTAGATACCACCTTGCCCAAGTTGGTAACTAACGTTTTTAAGACATCACTTTCTTTCGTTGTAATGTTGTAGCGTTTACCGCTCTCCACAATGAGTTCACACGCGTGCTGTTGCACCTTGAGTAAACATGATCCCACTTGAACTTCGTGCGCTTCAAATTCCTCGAATACAGGGCTGGTAATTTTCATTGCGACCCCCACTTTTATCCATCCTGTTTAGGAATTAGCAAAAGCTAAGCCAAGCCCTAAAAGTATCACTGCGACAACCTTTGTCCATTGAGGCCATATCTATTGACGTCGTTGTCTAACAGTCAACTTGCTTCAGTAATAGATGAGGATGAGGGAGATTGCTCTCACCTACCTTGGCGCTAGGTTCAGAGTTCTGGGTTCTCAAATTGAATGTCAAAAAGAGAATTTTTGTCTCAAAGAAGAAACCTAGATGGATAAATGAGCAATAAATTACTTATTTTATCCGGTGATTTTCATCAATCATTAGTGCCCAGCGAGATTCACGACTGGTTCACTCGCTAAATACACACTTGGTACGCCTTATGCCTCTTCAGTGTGTAACCCCGTCAGAAATAAGAGTTAGCCAACAATAAAAACAACACAACCGCTAAAGGCTAGTGCAATTAAAAACGAATCCAGTCGCTTATAAGTTCACAACTCGGAATCATTTATGAAAGCACTTTTATTGTTAGTCACATGCTCAACGCTTTTTCTTACTGCTTGTAACGACACCGAAACAGGCACGGAGCTAGTTACCCCACCGCAACAGCAAGAAGTTGAACTGCCGAAGAAACCGAATGTAGAACCGACACCAGACCCAATTCAACCGCCAGAAAGTGAGAAACCACCACTTCCACCCGTTGATACGCCTCCAATTTTGCCACCAAAGGCCGAACCGAAACCTGATCCGGTGCCAGAAAAGCAACCTGACCAAAACCAAGACAAACAGCCTGACGAGAATACAACGCAGCAACCTGATCAAAACCAGGACAAGCAACCTGAACCGCCAGTCATAGCGCCAGACCCAACACCTGTGCCTGTGCCGCCAAGTGCCTTTACCTTAACCGCGCCAACTGCCGTGAGTGGGAAAACGTTCTTGTTTCAGTGGCAAACCAGTCAAAACGCTGATGAGTACACCTTGTGCCGAAAAAACACGATAGCAACGGACAACTGCGACGTCTTGTCTACTGGATTAACCGAGACCAATAAACAAGTTGAGCTCAACAGTTTGTTATCAACTAACGAGACGTATTTCGTGGTGGCTAGTAACAAAGATGGTAGCCAGAAAAGTAACGAAGTATCGATTGAACCAAGCGCTTTGTTGAATTCTATTGGCTTGTTGAAAGCATCTAACACCGACAGTAACGACAACTACGGCAACGCTGTCGCGGTGAGTAATGATGGCTCGACTATCGCAGTGAGTGCTTTCAAAGAGAGCGGCATAGTCAATGATCCTACTGTAAACAGTGCTGCCCTATCTGGAGCCGTATATGTTTATCGAAAAACAAACGGTATTTGGAATGAAGTTGCTTACCTTAAAGCGCCGAATGCTGATGACAAAGATGAGTTTGGTTACGCGATTGCTCTGAGCGGAGATGGCAACACGCTTGCTGTCAGTACGATAAACGAAGCCTCGTCTGCAACGGGTATCGATGGTAACCAGTTGGATAACCTAGCGCCTGCGTCCGGTGCTGTTTATCTATACGTTAACAGTGGGTCTTCTTGGCAATCGCAAGCTTACATTAAATCCTCAAACAGCAACCTTGTTGATTCATTTGGCTTCTCAGTATCACTGGATTCAGACGGTACGACGTTACTTGTTGGTGCGCCTGGAGAAAGCTCTTCAGCTCAGTCCATCAATGGTGACGAGACAGATAACACAGGCAGTTTGTCTGGTGCGGCCTACGTGTTTGAATTGCAAAACAACCAGTGGACGCAAACCGCGTACTTGAAGTCAACAAACTCAGACAAGCTTGACTCGTTCGGCTACGACGTGGCCCTAAGCGAAGACGGATTAACCGCGGTAGTAGGCTCACCGGGTGAAGATTCGAATACCACCAGCCTCAATGGTGACGAGATGGATAATAGCAGTGATAACTCAGGTGCGGCCTATGTCTTTGTTCATAACGGTACAACTTGGGCTCAAGATTCCTATTTAAAAGCCTTAAACTCGGATTCTGAAGACCAGCTTGGACACTCAGTCGACGTAAACTCAGATGGCACCGTGATAGCGATTGGCACTTTCAACGAAGCGTCTGACAGTGAGATAAACGGCAATGAATCAGACAACTCAGCTTCTGGCGCTGGAGCCGCTTACCTCTTCTACAAATCGCAAGCGGGTTGGCAACAAGAAGATTACATCAAAGCCGTTAACTCCGATGCTTCTGACCACTTCGGTTCCGATGTTCAACTGAGCAGCAATGGTAAAGCGCTTGTTGTTGGCGCCCCAAATGAAGCCTCATCTAGCCAAGGTTTGGATGGTGACGTGCAATTGAATGACGCAAGTGCAGCTGGTGCAGTTTATCTCTTTACCGATGTTGAAGGAACTTGGCAACAAACAGAATATATCAAATCCCGCAATACAGATGCTGGCGATGGATTTGGCAGCGCTATCGCGATCAGTGGTGATGGTAATACCTTGATCGTCGGTGCAAAAAACGAGGCGTCTGATGGGTCAGATTTCAACGACAACAGTAGCTCGGGTTCGGGCGCAGCTTACATCTACTAAACATATAAGGAGATGAACCATGCTAACGACTAAACCTACCGTGTTGGTCATTGACGATACACCCGAGCACATTCAGATCATCTCTAACGTGCTGAACGAAGAATACCAAGTCAAAGCTGCGATCAACGGTGAACGCGGCTTGCAAATTGCACTTCAAGAGCCAAAACCTGACCTCATCTTGCTCGACATTGTCATGCCGGAAATGAACGGCTTTGAGGTATGTAAGCGTTTGAAGTCGAACCCTTTGACTAGCGCGATTCCGGTCATGTTTTTAACCGCGCAATCCGATGACGATGATGAACAGTTCGGCTTTGATATTGGCGCGGTGGATTACATCACCAAACCGATTAGCCCAGCCATACTTCGAGTAAGAGTACGATCACAACTACTGGCTTACAGTAAAAGCCGAATGCTAGCAGCTCAAGTCAAAGAAAAAACCGCCCTTCTTGCTCGAAACCAACTCGAGATCATCAACTGCTTAGCAAGGGCTGGCGAGTACAAAGACAACGAAACAGGCATGCACGTGATTCGAATGAGCCACTATAGCCGATTGCTTGCAGAAGCCATTGGCGCTGATGAAGAATGGTGTGAACTGCTTTTTACCGCCGCCCCTATGCATGACATCGGAAAAATAGGAACGCCCGATGCTGTACTACTCAAGCCCTCTCGACTTGATGAAGATGAATGGGAAGAGATGCAACGACACGTGGAATATGGTTATGAGATCCTCGGCAAGCACGATTCTCCTCTCCTTAACCTTGCGAGAGAAGTCGTCATCGCGCATCACGAGAAGTGGGATGGAAGCGGCTACCCGAAAGGTATTTCTGGGGAGCAGATTCCCCTTTCTGCTCGAATCGTTGCCATTGCAGACGTGTTCGACGCTTTAACCAGTGAACGACCTTATAAACGAGCATGGTCGATTCCCGAAGCATGCGCGCTTCTGACTAAGGAATCGGGTACCCACTTTGACCCAAAACTGGTGCCTGTTTTCATCTCTCTCATTCCTGAAATCAAAAAAATAATGGCGCGTTATTCGGATGTTGAGCCCCAAGCTTTGAGAGTTAACGCGTAATGACCAGGGAAGGCGAAAACAAAGTCTCGAAACAAGCAAAACGAACCCTGTTGAGTTTTGGGTTCGTTATTGCGCTGTTTTGTATCGTGGGCTTGTTCGCTGGTTTCAGTATCAATAAAACCTTTGGTTCAATAGAGAGGTACGGTCTCGCGGGGCAACTCTTGCTGGCACTTGATAACGCGAGATTATATGAGCTCACCTACACGCGCGATCGTCAGTTGGAAGACGCAGCTAAAGCAGAGCGTTTTATCGAAGAGACCAAAAAACTCGCGCAGAGCTTTGAAGAGAACTCAGTATCAAACGACCTCATCGATGACTCTTTACTTAGTTACGTAGAAGATTATCAAGAGCTCTTCACCCAATATAAAACCCTCACAGAACAACAAAAACAAAGCCTTTCTGTGATGGAAAAGGATGCGACAACCGTTGCCACACAAACCCGAGAGTTACAAAAACGCCTCGCTTCTAAAGTCGTATCAGACAAACAGGAAGAACTTCAAAACCGAGACATGATGGTTCGTGTGGCCGAGCACGAATCACTCAGCTACGAGATAAACTTAACCGCCCAGTCCATTCGCTCTGCGAGTCTAGAGTTTCTTCTATTCGGCAGAGACAGGGACCTCAACGATGCCATCAAGTACACGGACGAGCTTGAACAGCTTACAGAAACGCTCTCTGAAGCGCTGCACAACAAATACGAATTAACCCTCGTTCAAGCGCTGAAGAACTCGCAAAAGCATTATTCATCAGCCTTAAGCTTGGTAAATCAAAGCGCAGACAACGAAGCCACATCTAAAAACCTGAGATCCTCTTCTGAACAACTCGCTCGGAGCGTTGATGCATTGCGTGAACGCATCAGGCAGGACCTGATTCAAGCGCAAGCCAATGTTGCCAACCTAGAAAGTGACATGAACATGAGCCTTGAAGCAGGCATCCAAGCGACGCTACTTAAACAATCAGTCGGAAAGGCGAGACAAGCAGATCGCGACTTCATGATCTCGACTCGAGCCGAAGAAAAGGAAAAACACAAACTGATTGTGTTAGAGGCGTTAGCGAAAGCACAAGCACACACACGTAGCATCCAATCTTTTTTGGTTGAAGAGAGCAATAATGCGCTGTTTGAATCTGTGCCTAGCTCTATTGAGGCTTATAAGCTGCACTTTTTAGATGTCGTCGAGGTATCCCAACAACTGAACGACATTGCAGGCAAAATGGTCATGGCCGCGACCAAAGCAGACGACCAGCTTGATCATTTAAGAGAGCTGCGTTTTGCCGAGGTGTCGCAATTCAAACAAGTGTCGCAATATCTCATTTATTCGGCGTTCGTGTTCATTTTGGCGATCATCTTACTCGCCTATACCATGCGCCGATCCCAAATCGAACTTCAGGCGATGGCGGCGACATTGCAAGAAGCACGTGATGATGCCGAATCTGCCAATCAAGCCAAATCGAGCTTCCTAGCCAACATGAGTCATGAAATCAGAACGCCGATGAATGCCATCATAGGAATGAGTCATCTTGTTCTTGAATCAGAGCTCAATAAACATCAAAAGAACTACATTGAGAAGGTACATCGCTCAGCGAAATCCTTGTTGCGATTGTTGAATGACATATTGGACTTTTCGAAAGTAGAAGCAGGAAAACTAGAGCTCGAACGTACGCCCTTCTCTCTCGATGAATTACTCGATCAAGCCATCGATATTTTGTCCGTCAAATCACAGGATAAATCTCTCGACCTCTTGCTCTCCGTCGATCAGAACTTACCGCAAACCTTGATAGGCGACCCTTACCGCGTCAAACAAATCATCCTCAACTTAGGGTTTAATGCCATCAAGTTTACTCACCAAGGCAAAGTCACATTGCGTTTGAATTTACTCCGCAAAACCAAGCAATACAGTACTTTGGAGTTAATTGTCGAGGATGAGGGTATCGGCATGACACCAGGGCAGATCAACAAGCTGTTTAATAGTTTCTCTCAAGCAGACACTTCAACAACGCGCAAATACGGCGGGTCAGGGCTCGGTTTGGCCATTACGAAAAACATCATAGACTTGATGAAGGGGACAATCTCAGTGACCAGTGCGCTAGGAAAAGGCTCAACGTTTAAAGTTCAATTCGAACTCGAATATTGCAATGAAGACGTTCCGTGTCCAAACTTCGAACACGTGCCTAACCGCGCGTTTTTGATCGATGCTTGTAAAGAGTCTCGCCTGCTTATACAAGGTCAATTGCAACAACTGAATATCCAATGTGAGGACTTCGCTGACCTAAAAGACATGATAGATTCTGAACTTAAGCTCCCTCCACTCCTTTTAGTCACCCTGCCCGCCCAATCCCACTTAATTACCAAGATGCTCTCTCAGCTTCGGAACCTTGAAGTGCCGAATAGCAAAGTGCTTTTGGTCACTAATACCAGTGTTGCGCACGTACTACACCAACTGGATTCTATTGACCTCAAATACGATGAACTACTCAGAAAACCTTTCACAACCACAGTGCTTTCTGAGTGCTTGGACACCCTTTTCCAAAGTGAGAGTGAAGCACCTTCTCCTACCACAACAAGCTCAGGCTCAAGATTGGCGAAAAAACGAATTCTTGTTGTTGAAGACCATCGAATTAACCAAGAGTTAGTGCGAGATGTTCTAGTCAATGTGGGCTGCGTTGTGCAAATTGCCAACCACGGTAAAGAAGCCTTAGAACTTTTGGTTAAACACAACTTCGATGCCGTCTTAATGGATTGTCAGATGCCAATTATGGATGGATATCAGGCGACCCAAAACATCCGACAGAAGCTAAAGCTTACCGAGTTGCCAATTATCGCATTAACGGCCAATACCCTAGCTGAAGATGAGAAAAAAGCCCTCGATGCAGGCATGAATTGTGTGCTGCATAAACCCATAGATATTCCATTGCTGAAATCGACATTAGCGAAGCTGCTGTGTACTGATAGCGGCGATAGTCTTGAGACACAAGCGCCTACAAATGAGATGCCAATTGCCATCAAAGAAGCGCTTTCTCAAATACCTGAACTGAATATTGAACAAGGCATCAGAGTCACTGCAGGAAATGGCACGCTGTATCTGTCGGTACTACAAAAGTTTGCTCACCAATACAAATCGTTTAGCTTCGATGAAATGAGTACTAACGAGGTAGGCAGAGCCATTCATACCATCAAAGGGCTCAGTGGCAGTGTCGGACTCAAGCAAATTCAAGCACTATGCACGCAATTGGAAAAAGAGAACGTCAGTGCAAAAGACAAAGCACTTCTTGCCCAGTCTTTATCGAGCGTCTGTGCTCAGGTGTTGTCAGCCATTGAAAGCAATACAAAAGAAAACCCCGTTCATATTGACGAATCATTCAATCCAGAGACGTTCGAAATGTTGAAACGCCTACTGCTTAATGATGACACCGAGGTGCTTAATCACTTGAGTAGCGTTCATAGCGGCAAACAACTCGGATTGGCGGCCTCTTGTTTCGATAAATTTAAAAGAGCAACGGAACAATATGATTTCTCTCTCGCGCTTGAAATCCTCAATACATCCGATGGTTTGAGTAACTCATGAGGGAGTAATGATGAAACCCACGATCAAAATAGCCCCGTTCGACTCATGCCGGACGAGGCTATTAGTCCGTGCTTGAGCCGAGCTATTTCTTACCGTAAGGGTAGTTTTCAAACATCTTCATCACTTCTTCCGAGATTAGCTCTTCACGCTTTTCCGTACTCATTGATTCGGTTAACTTGCGGCTAGAAACACCCTTCCACACCACTTGATTGGCTTTGGTGTCGACAAGTTCAACAACAAGCTTGCCATACTTCTTCTCTTTATAGCGCTCAGGGCTAGAAGTGATCACGCCAAAGCTGTTCCATCCGTAACCAACACTAAAGCTAGAACCCGATGACACCAATTCAGACTCTTTGATGATGTCGTGATGCACATAAAGGTCACCGCCACTTTGCACGCGCGACAGTCCTTTTGATTCCAGTTGAGCAGCCAATCCCTGTTCGATTCTTCGTGCGTCCAAACTGGTTGGGGTTTCAGACTGCTCACCAAAATCAAACGTTTTGTAGGATGAGAAATCCGCTTGCTTGTCGACGTCTGTCGTCACCGTTGTACAAGCCGTTACCGAGATAGCAAACAGTGTTGCCAGTAAACCTTTCCACATACCCTTTCTCCTCTGTCTTATCGTGCCGGTCTCTCTCGGCAAATGGTGGTATTCGTTTTTACGTGTGTGGGAAAAAATTGAATCATTTCAACATTTAGTCTTGACCATGAATGCCAAGTGTTCAAATTCAAGACGCGAGAGAGACGAAGAACAGAGTAATTAACTGCTTGAGAAAGGAAACGGATCGATATTTGGAGTTACCCATCGCCAACGTCATCGTGCGCTTTTTGAGCGAATTGGTATTTATTTGCTCATTAAGCAACTCATTGAGCAAAAAAGACTTTTCTTTTGAATTTAATCTGGCATATTGAATAAGTCCTATCGATGCGCGGGCATCGTATAATGGCTATTACCTCAGCCTTCCAAGCTGATGATGCGGGTTCGATTCCCGCTGCCCGCTCCAAGCTTTCCCTTAAGCTAATCTTTTTCTCAGATTTCCCAAATCTATCCTTTAAATTCTTACTTCACTGCTATCACGCTGTGGCTGTAATCGATCTCTTGTATTTGCTACCTCAAACTGCAGGCATAAAAAAGCCCCTGCAAAATACAGGGGCGTGTCTTCGTTATAATGTTCCCCATATCTTTGGGGTTAATCCAACTGAAGTGTCGTGAACGTGTCGTTTTTCAGCCCGCCACCAGCGCGTTTCTTCATGGTGACTTCGACCGATCGCTTCCCTTCATTGACGCGATAACGTATGGCTTGAGCAAGGTATTTGTCATTTCGCTTCAAGTCTCTAGCGTCAATCTTTAACGTACGATTTTGACGATTTACCGTGCAGCGATAATCCCAATCATTTTTGCCATTTTTCAAAGCCAGCAAAATACGTTGACCTGACGTTCCCGCCGTTTTAATCCCGCGGGGCTGCTTATCTATCGCCAGTGCTAACCCTGCTTTACACAGCTGATCTGCACTAAAAGCAGGTGCTGCGTATGCGTACCCAGAGCCGAGCATAGCGGCGGTCATCGTTACAATTGAGAAAACTCGATTGAATGTCATCGTCCGTTCCTTAAAACTTACAAAACACCGTACGCATTAAAGCAACATTACCGGATGCTGTCAAGAATAAATGGTATGGCGTTTAGTTAATCATAAGAAACGTCTATTCCAGGGTGTCGGACGGAGGTGCAAACAAACACCGCCAGCGCTGACGCCAAGATAAGTTTGGACGAGTCACTTCTTTGAACATGTCTTTCCATTCCGCAAAGGTCACGGTAATAGGATTAAAGCTGTTAACAGGTTTTGAGATGCCATAACGAACCGTTTCAACTTCTGGCTCGAATGTACCGAACATGCGGTCCCAGATGATCAGCACACCAGCGTAATTCTTATCGATATATTGAGGATTCACACCATGATGAACTCGGTGATGAGATGGCGTATTGAAGACCCATTCTAAAGGGCCAAGAGAACGAATCGATTGGGTATGAACAAAGAATTGCAGGCCAAGATTGAGCAGAACAACAAACACCACCCATTTAGGGTCAAAACCAATAATGACAAGTGGCAACCAGAATAACCACATACCTGCCAATGGGTACATTAGGCTTTGACGAAATGCGGTACTGAAGTTCATACGCTCAGAACTGTGATGCACCACATGTGCCGCCCACATCCAACGGATACGATGGCTTGCTCGGTGGAACCAGTAATAGAAAAAGTCTTGCAAGACCATTAGCAGTAGGAAGGTAGAAACCGTCATCTCGATATCAAACAAACGCCAACCAAACCACCATAAGTACAGCTTGGCGATAAGCAACCCTGTTAAGATATCTGTCGCTTGATGAAGCCCAGCCAAGACAAAGTTACACACCACTTCGGGTAAGTAATATCGGGCGCTCTCCGGTAATCTTCCGCCACGCTGTCCAAACCAATATTCTGCTGCAATGCAGAGAAAGAATATTGGCGCGAGCAACATCAACAATAAATCAGGATGTTCCGTAATTTGTGACCATTCCATAGTCCGTTCCTACCATTTCGCGTAGTGATCTTCGGTGAGTCCCATCACCTCTTCAAGTTCGTGTTTAATGCCATTGCCATCAATCAAATAGCCAGAAAAATAACCGACAAACTGACGAAAGTTACTCTTCAAAAACCAGAAGTTCTTTTTCTCTGAGCGCTGATTTTTAGGTTTGAAGATCAAGTCGATGCGCTTGTCTTGTGAAGTAATTCGCCATGACGCTTCTTGATGGAGGCGAGAAAATTCGAATTGGACAGGTGGCATCAAATGCCGTTCGCCATCAATCCAAATCACGTTTTCACAATGTCCGGTTTCGTTGACTCCAGCAGCAAAGTTCAGCCCTATCCGTTTGTCTTCACTGTAATGATTAATGCTCGCCCATCGCCAACTGGTTTCCCGTCGCATATACCCGGCAGAGAAGTCATACCCAGCGACTGCGTTGGTTAAATCTTGTGGTTGCCCTTTCACACTCATTTCACCTTGAACAGCGAGCGCGTTGTGTTTTTGGGTGTAGGTCCAACCGGAATACGCGGTTGGCGTGCAGAGCATCAAAGGCAAGCTTTCTGACTCAGGTTTTAACCTCAAATCAGCTTGAATAAGGTCTGTTGAAAGCTGTATGTGCCAGAGTCCATGTTCAATCTTGAATTGAATGGCATCGTTAGCGAGATAAGCGTGGCTGTTCCAGCTAGAAGGTTGTGTTTGATAACCCATGTTGAGCGGCTTTAGCCATTGCTGCTCCACCAGTTCATGGGTTTCTGTATCAAACACATAGCAAAAGCCAGACGCCAAATAGCGAATATCGGCAATCGCAACACCAATGATGTATTTCTCTGTCACGATCGAGACGAACTGGAACTGCTTATAGTCGAATCGCTTTCGCCAACTCGATGCAGGCTGGTCCATCTCATTAAGATACTGAAACGCATCCAACTGAAGCGATTCGGGAATCGATGCTAAATGACCAAATTGAGGTAATCCATTCGCTTGAATGAAGGGATTCAAAGGCGTTTGCACATCCATGCTCGCTATTAATCAATGACACACCATTCGATATTAACATTAATTTAACAACAAACAGTTTGCGCCACTGCACAACATTGGTTCAGTTCTCGGCTTCAAATGGAATAAAATGTGAAACCAGTCACTCATATTCAAACCATTGAACGGTTAATTAGAGCTTTAACTTGGGTTGGATGAAATCAAGGAAAGCAGAAATACGCAATGAGACAGATGAAGATTTGTAATAAACCGCGTTGATCTGTTCACGACCGGTATTAGTGATTTTGTCTGATTCCAATATCGGCACCAAGCGCCCCTCTTCCATGTCTTTACGCACCATAAAACCGGACAAACACGCAATGCCATTGCCTGCTAGCGCCAGTTGGCGAATGGTCTCACCGTTACTGGAAAGCAAATTTGGCTCTATCTCTGGTGCGCCTTTTAATGGCAGTTTGTTGAGGATCTTCGGCTCAGTGAATCCGATAATGTCGTGATGAGCAAGGTCAGTTGGCTTTTGTGGAATCCCTCTGTGTTTGAGGTAATCCGGTGAGGCAACCAAATACAACTCACTCTTACCCAGCGCTCTTGCATGCAAAGTAGAATCAGACAGTTTACCGATACGAATCGCCACATCAGTGCGCTTTTCTAATAGATCAACGAAACCTTCGTTGGACGTCAGCTCCAATTCAATCTGCGGATAGGCTTCACGGAAAGGTTTGATCAGGTCAACAAGTTGATGGAAGACGAATGGACTTGCTGCATCCACACGCAGTGTCCCTTGAGGTGTTTCTCCTAACGAGAGAATGCACTCTTCCGCCTGCTGAATGTACTGCATTGCGGTGCGCACATGCTCGACAAATCGGCGACCTTCATCGGTTAACTCAACGCGGCGTGTGGTGCGGTTTAGTAAAGAGACGCCAAGCTGCTGTTCAAGACGACTGACTGAACGAGAAACTCTCGCCACTTGCACATCTAGTGCTTCTGCCGCAGCGGAAAAGCCACCACAGTCTACAACCGTTAATAGGATTTCTAGATCATCGGAACGCGTTAACATCGTCTTACCTCACTTTTGTTGCTGTAACCATAATTGAGGAGAGACTTTTGTCAATATTGAAATAATCTAAACGACGCTAATCGAGAATTTCGGTCACGACTTCGGTCTTTACGGAATTGGCGATAAAACAGTTCTCATGCGCCAGATGATGCATTTTTTCTAACTGTTCACGTGTCGGCTGTTTATCTCCAGAAAAAACGATGCGTGGTCTCAGCACAACTTTAGAAACCCACTCTTTGCCGTTTTCTCCTGCCGTCAGTTCCCCAATTGCTTCGTCCACGTACGAATCAATTACATAGCGACGCTTAGCGGCAAGAGAAAGGAAAACCAACATATGACAACTCGATAACGCAGCAATAAACGCTTCTTCTGGATCGACGTTTTCTTCTACCGAAAGTGGCAACGGGACAACTTGAGGAGATGGGGATGCCGGAACGGTAACGCCGCCGTCAAACTGCCAAACGTGCGCTCGACTGTATTGATTGTCGCTAAAGATTTCGTTGGCTTGGCGCTGCCATCGGATAACTGCGGTGTGTGTACTCATTACCATCCCTTGTGCTGTGGGGCTTTGCCTAATAAGGCGACTCTCCATAAATTAGAGCCCCAAGTAAACCACAGTACAAAGCATGCCCCAAGAGCAGGGATGAAATACGTGCGCTAAGCCATTAAATCACCTGATTTGTGTCTGCCTGTTGTTTGCGAGATTGGTCAATCAAACGTTGCCCTTGATGCACGTTCACCTGCAATCGGTTAATCAACTTCTGCAGTTGTTCAATATCCGGAATGTGTTTGTTTTTCACTTGGGTTTCAATTTCAAGCGCTTGATTTGCCAGCGTATCCAAACCTAAGTTGAGCGCCATGCCTTTGGTGGTATGTAAGGTACTGTGGAGCGCTTCAAGATCTTCCGCCATGAAGAATTCAATCAACTCGTCGACTGACTTCTCAAAGTCATTCACTATGCTTTCTAGTAAATCCACCAAGGCTTCTGGTTCCTGTTTGAGTATCTCGACGGTTTCTGAATGAGTCAGCTCCTCTTCAGTCAGTCTGAGCTTCTCAATCGGCTCACGATGCAACTGAACAATATTGTCAGCTTGCTCTGGTGCATCATCACCTTGGGTCGGCAAACGCGAGGCAAACTGCTTCAGTGCGTCAGCAAAACTCTCTCGTTGCAGCGGCTTGGTCAGTACATGGTCCGCCCCTGCTTCAATGAAGTTATCGTGCGCTTCTCTAAACACATCGGCGGTGTAGGCAAACAATAAGGTATTCACGCCAAGTTTTTCGCGGATAAAGCGGGTCGCCTCAACCCCATTCATCTCCGGCATATGATTATCCATAAGAATCAAGTCATATTGGTTCTCCTGCGCTTTCTTAGTCGCAATTAGACCATTCTCAGCAATCTCGACCGTATGCCCTAACTTCTCACAGAACCCTTTCGCCACAATCGCATTGACTCGGTTGTCTTCGGCGAGAAGAATATGCAGGTTACGTTTGTTTTCGCGCTGAACTTTGACTTTGGTATCCGCCGCTTTAGGCAACGCCTTCTCTTCCCAAGGTATTGGGAGTTCGACTAAAAACTGAGTACCAATGCTCTCAACACTCTTAAGCTTGACCTCACCACCCATCAATTCTGTTAGCTTTTTCACAATCGCTAAACCAAGCCCTGTGCCACCAAACTTACGTGTGGTGGAAGTATCTGCTTGCTCGAAGGAGTTGAAGATACGGTCTTGCTTGTCGGCTGGAATACCAATGCCCGTGTCGTTAATAGACAACAATAAGCGCTTTCTTGGTTCATCCAATTCCGCTCGAATCAGTACATGCCCATCACTGGTGAACTTGACCGCATTACCTGCAAGGTTAAACAGGATCTGCCGAATACGCGCACAGTCGCCATTAAACTCGATGTTTTCTGGTACTTCGTTCTCGACGTAAAGCTGAATGTTTTTCTCTTCGATTAAAGGCTGAATCGCACTACAAACTGGAGTGAGCACTTGGGGTAAATTGAATGGTGCGGCTTCAAGCTCCAACTTATTCTCTTCAACTTTGGAGAAATCCAAAATGTCATTAAGAATCGTCATCAGATGTTGACCAGAGTCCAAAATCACCTGCACGTGCTCCTTCGTCCCCTTCTCCTTAGTCTCACTGGCGATGATTTGCGAAATACCTAACACCCCATTCATTGGCGTTCTTAGCTCATGGCTCATGGTTGCTAAGAATTGTGACTTGGCTTTTGCCGCCCGCTCCGCTTTTTCTGTGGCTTCGGTTAAGTCGTCATTAAGGGTCTTTAATTTGTTCACACGGTGTTGAGTTTGCAACACAAATACCGCTACCAAAGAGATAATGGATAACAAAACAAACACCCACGTAAGTCTTGCTTCACGCTGAGCAATCTCTAAAAGTTGATGTTCCGAGTATTCAACAAATTCAAAGTAGTGACTCTCCAAAATCTTGTTGGTGAGCAACTCAATTTTGCGTTCGCTCTCTCGTAGTCGGTCAAGGAATAAGGCGATATTTTGACTTTGCGCGTTCTCCCCCTCTAGGGCGGCATTGGTCAAGAATTCAAAATAATGCTGTTCGAGCCAAGCATCTTCATTGGTGACTTCAAACTGCTGCTTATAAATGTTGTGCAGGGTGTGCATCTCATATTGATTTGCAACTTGAACGCCTACCAACATATCTAACGTCTGCGTCGCATCGCGTACCTTGCCATCAAATTGGGCGACGATGTTTTGCACGCGCGTTTTGGTTGGGGTGAAACTAAACCAAATGGATTGCTTAAAATCGGTACACAAATTCTCAGCGGCAATCTCTAATTCCACCAAGCTTTGGGTTATTTCGTAGTTCTTTCTCTCTTGCAGAGAATAACGATTCACGACACTGTCACGAGACTCAATCAAATGGTGACCAATCTCAGATAACGAAGCATGTAGCCCATGTGTGTTTTTGGAATTCACATGCGTCATGTACGCCAGCACCATCATTGCTGCAATAACGATGAAAAGAAAGGCGTTGAGTAATCGGAATTTATTCATTTTCAAACACCTCTAAAATCGCGGGTCTCGGCGCCGTTAACGTGTTTAAGAACGCTTCGATGTCTGCCACTTTGTCGTCACTCATGGTCACTCCCAGCTGGGTTTGCGACATGATCTGAATGGCTTCGGAGAGCTCATCAACTTGCCCGTTGTGGAAGTAAGGGCTGGTTTGCCCCACGTTACGTAAGCTCGCGACTCGGAAATAGTACTTATCCTCGCCATCCGTTGTTCTTAAGTGACGCCCTGTATCGAGGCTTTCATCTTGGGTTCGGAAGTAGGAAAAGCGCTGAATCATTGAACCACCGACATTCTTGCCTTGATGACACTGAACGCAACCGACTTGTTGAAACGTATTCCAACCCCGAATCGCTTGTTCGTCCAAAGTGTGAGAGTAGCCGAGTAAATAAGAATCAAAAGGCGCGCCTGGCGTTTGCAGTCCTCTAACGAACTCAACAATGGCACCTTTGATGTTGTTGACAGTGATCGCTCGATTGTCGGCTTGCTTAAATAAAGCTTGGTAAGAGGTATTCGACTGTACATATTGCTCTATATCCTGCCAGTTCGAATCCATCTCTAACGGGTTTTGAACCGGGCCATCGATTTGAGCCATCAAAGAGTTCGCCGTGCCGTCCCAGAGAAAACGATAATTTAAAGCCGCATTAAAAACAGTAATCGAGTTGCGGTTGCCGACACCATTCACGCCAGTAGAAACCGCGGTTGGTTCTGCACCGTTAGTTGAAAGATCATGGCAAGTTTCACAACTGATTGTCCCGTTGGAAGATAAGTTTGGGTCTCGGAACAAGTGCCAACCGACTCGAGCTAGATCCATGTCGATCTTAGGTTCGCCATCAATTGGTTGCACCAACTGAAAATTCACTTCGTCATCATGCGTTGCACCAGCGATAACCGAAGCGCTAAAACCTATCATCAAACATCCACATAACCCTTTTGTGGTAAGCCTTTTGTTCATAATTCTGGGTATCCTTACCTAGCCTCTTAATATGAACTTAGTTGCTTTTGCGTTTTTTTCCATTACGGCTCATGGGGATATTGAACTTCCTCTCATAACTTTTTGATAATTAATCGTCCTGATCCTCTCTGAACTCATCGAGTTGTATATCAAGCGTATGTTGTCGACAAGACAAACAACCTTGATTGGAGAACGCGGTGAAAACCTATACGATTCCGCCCCATTTTGAATTCGGTTCTTGGCTGGAAAACATAAAATAGTGAAACTGTTCGCATTCATTGCTGCACTACTTACCGCTCTGTCATTCAATGCATCTGCTCGTGATTTCTTAAACGCAGAAGACAGAACATTTCTGGACAATCAAAGCACATTAAAAGTCGGTGTACTTGAAGGAGATTGGCTACCTTACTGGGGTGATCTTGCCTCAAAAGAAGGCATCAATATCGAGTACGCAGAGACCATGCTGCACGACTTAAATATCGAGGCAGAATACGTCCCGTATAGAACGTTAAATACACTATTCGATGGCTTAGAGAACGGAGAGATAGATCTCACCGTTGGCTTTGTTGCAACCAAAAAGCGCGCAGAACGTTTCCTGTACTCTGATCCGATATTTCACACATTGAGACTGGTTTGGCTGCGTGACAGCGCATTAGAGAATACCCCGCTAGACGAGCTCAAATGGGTGTGTGTGCAAGATTCAAGCGCGTGTGATCAGATTGATGTACTTGGCTTTAAGCACGTCCATTCTGTGCGCAATAACATGATGATGACGGCATCGCTTAATAGTGGCGCAGCCGATGCTGCCGTGGTCGGTTTGTCGACACTGAGCTCTTATGGATTCAAAAACCCGAAAGGTGAACTGACGGGTAAAGTCGTTTACAACAAATCCCTCACTCCGGGAGAAGTAACGATTTTTACAGGAAAAGAATCTACCCAATTGATGGACATCATTACTAAGTACATCAAACATTCGAAAGAATCGAAACACAGTCGTGTGCACATCGAAGCCAACATCAACATTCTGCACAACGAATTGATGCTCGATATTCTAGAGCAGCAGCAAGGTCATCAGACGGTACGCTACACAATTCAAGATAATGTGTATCCGCTGTCTTATCTCGATCCTAAAACGGGCGAGATAAAAGGCTATGTTCATGATCTGCTTAAGCTGATGGAGCAAAAGAGCATGATCAAGTTCGAATACGTGCCAGCTAATGGGCGCGATGTTGACTTGATGCTGCAAGAGAATCTGGTCGACTTACTGCCTGCGCGCAACATTGCCCTAACCGACAAAAAGCGTTTTATCACGACCAGAACCTTGGGCTACTTGCAGTTTGGCTACATTAAATCGCTCAACTCAAACGCTGAAGAAAACGTGGCGATTTTGGACCGATCAGGTAACTTTTATCCGCATTTTCTCGATCACTCGGAGTATTCATCTGCGGAAGTTTATCGTGATTTCGATAACTTGATGGCAGCGTTTGAAGAAGGTGAGATTTCCCATGCTTTTGTTAATCAGAGCCTAATCGATAATCACTATTACGATGGACAAGGTAAGACGTTTGAAGCGGTTACACCTCCAACGGGTATTCAGCTCAAAGTAAGACTGGGCATGGAGCTAAGAAAAGACTCCGAGTTCTTACGTCGCGTATTGAACACCGTGTTGAAAATCACCACAGACGCCGAGTTAAAGCAGCTCATGGAGCGTCATGACAAAGTCACCGTCCACTATGGTGTCGATAAAGAAATCGTGGTGATTTGGGCGCTAGTCGGCGTCTGTGTGCTGTTGGTTGCCGTACTGATTTACATTCTGAGAACCGGACATCTGACACGCAAGATCAAGCGTAAAGAGTACGAGACCAAAGTACGTCAACGACAAAACCGATGGTTGTCTTCGGTGCTTGATCATATCCCTAATAAGATTTTGATCTCGGATGATAACCACCAGCAAATCTTAGCCAACAAACCGTACTTATCGATGCTACAACGTTGCAATACCGACAGCAACATCACCGATGAACAGCGCGAGCTAGTTTTGAAGCTAACCAAGGATACGGATTACCCAGTACCGGATGAAATCGTCACCACGCTCTGCTCTCTTGGTAAAAAGCATTACCGAGTAAGAAGGCAGTCTCTCCTTCATCCAGAGGAAGGGACACGATTCCATATGACGGTGTTTGATGACATCACCGAGCTGAAAAAGAAAGAGTGTGCATTGAAAGCTTCCAACCTCAAAGCCATGCAAGCGATTGAGGCACGAGAACACTTTCTCGCGGTGATCAGCCATGAACTGAGAACCCCTATCGCTGCCATGCTCGGACTGATGGAACTATTGGAACAAGACCTCGACCGCCCAGAAAGCAAAGAGCTTCTGAAAAGTGCGATGCTGTCGGCTGAGCGTTTACAGCTGCACGTAAACGACATTCTAGACTTCTCGAAAGTGGATGCGAACCAGCTTCAGTTGGATGTGCACAGTGGCAATGTTTATGAAGAGCTTGGCTCAAGTTTGCGTAGCTTTGAAAAAGCAGTAGAACAAAAGGCTTTAGCGTTTGAAGTGAATTGGCAACCGACGCCTTATGCTTTGGTGAATCTTGACTGGCTGCGCGTTAACCAGATCATCAACAACCTACTGAGTAATGCCGTTAAGTTCACAGACAAAGGCAAGATCAGCGTGAACATTCACGTCCGCGCGAATGAGCTTGTTTTCTCCGTGCAAGACTCCGGGTGTGGCATGAGCAAGGCTCAATTGGATGCCCTATTCCAACCATTTGTACAGGGTGATAAGAGCATCAGCCGTCGCTTTGGTGGCACAGGTCTTGGTATGTCTATTGTGAAAAAACTGGTCGACATCATGACCGGCACGATAGAGGTGAATAGTAAACAAGGCAAAGGTACAGAGATTACCGTGCGTTTGCCGATGACCAGCCAACCTCTCGACCTAACGGGAATGGGACCGATTTATACCGAAGACAAGCAGATACAACGTTGGCTAAATACTTGGCAGGTAACGCTCGATGAGTTTGAACTCAAGCATCATGTCATTGAGCCAGAACCGCACTACTCCAATGTTTATCCTGACCTTATTCAGCAAAAGCTGAACACAAGTTCGACGATGCCAAATCATTGGACACAACCGACAGCCTGCCAATGGCAAGGTCGAGTTTTAGTGGTTGATGACGATGCTATCAACCGACTGTTGTTTAAGCGCCAGTTTGAAAAGCTTGGTGTGTGTTGCCAGTTGGCAGCGAGTGGGAGTGAGGCGATTGAATTGTTGAAACAGGCTCAAGACGACGATGCTTTTGCGCCAATCAGTTTGATTATTAGTGATTGCCATATGCCGGATATGGATGGCTATCAACTCACACAAAAACTCAAAGCGAGCAGTGAATTTGCCTCACTACCCGTTGTGGGTTGTACGGCAGAAAACTCTCGTAATGTGATTGAGAAAGCGGAGCAAAACGGCATGGAGTCGGTCTTGTTCAAGCCCTATAACTTGGACGATCTCAAAGCCTTGTGTGAGCAGTATTTGGCGATGTCCTTCTCTAGCGAAACTCAAAGTGACTGGTTGGATGCCTATCACCATGAAGAAAAAGCAGAAATGGCACACGTGGTCTGCGAAGCGCTGAGTAACGACATCGCATTGATTCACTCTGGCGAAGAGAGTCTTAAGTCTGTCGCACACCGAATTAAAGGCTCTGCCGCCGCCTTGAATTTGACTCAATTGAAGCACAGTGCCCAGCAGTGTGAAGCGCTGATAGGTACAGAGCAAGAACAGCAAGCGCGCACCGCTTTACTTAACGAATTAGAAACCATCATAGCCACCACAAAACAATGGCTAGATTTGAGTGAGAACAACTAATTGAACATTTTGATTGTTGAAGATGACCGACTACAAGCAACCAATCTCAAGATTCTGCTTAATCGTCTTTTTATTGGCTCAATCACCATCGTACATCGAGGTTCTGAGGTCAGCGAAATCTGCACCAACCAAGCTGTAGATTTGATGTTCTGCGACATCGACCTGCCCGATATCAATGGCGTGGACTTGCTGTGCACACTGTCAGAAGAAACGCGTCCAAAAGGCGTGGTGATTTTGAGTGCGATGAATCAGGATGTGGTCGAAATCACTTACAACATGTGTTTGTCGGCAGGCTATGACTTTGTACGCGCACTCACTAAACCGATTTCTTGTGAACAGCTGAGTCAGATATTGACGGCTTTCCAGCAGTACACCATCGAAGAGCAAGTCGTTGCCCTGCCTGTGCTGATGAACACAACAGACATCGATACCGCGTTCCAACAAAGTTGGTTTCATAACTACTACCAGCCGCAATACTCCGTCGTCGATAACCGTTTGGTTGGGCTAGAAGCGTTGGTGCGCTGCTTTCATCCAGAACACGGCGTGTTAGCTCCGGCTCAGTTTTTAAGTGAGGTCCAAGCCCGTAATGAGCTGGATAAACTGTTTTGGTTGGTTCTGGAAAACGCCTTACGTGATTTGGCTAAACTCAACACCAGCGTGAGTTTGTCGGTCAACATGAACCAAAAGACGCTTAAACAACCGATGAGCGAACGGTTTTTCGGTTTGTGCGACCAATACCAGATCGCACCAGAACGAGTGACGTTAGAGCTTACAGAAGATGAGGTCTACGATTCAGACGTGGTTTCGTTAGCCAACCTAGCTAACTTGCGCCTAAGAGGTGTCGGTTTGGCGATTGATGATTTTGGGACGGGTTACTCCTCTCTCAGCCAACTGGCAATTTTGCCGTACACGGAATTGAAGATTGATCGCCAGTTCATCAAAAATGCGCTAACCAATTTTAAGAGCCAACAACTGACCATATCTAGCTTACAGCTGGCAAAGTCACTGGGATTAAAGTCGGTAGCCGAAGGCGTCGAAGATCATGAAACGCTTTACTACCTTCGTCAAATTGGCGTCGACCTGTATCAAGGTTTTGTGCGCAGCCGTCCTGTTCCATTTGAGCAACTGGAAGCTTTGTTCTAATTCAATCTAAGTGGCGTATGGTCTGCCCTCGCCGCTTAGATTTTGTTTGATGAATCACTTTGAAATGAATACCAAATCTTTCTCACAATACAATGTGCTCATTGTCGATGATGCGCCTATCGTAGTGCTCACATTACGAAACATGCTGACCAAACTTGGTTTCTCTGACAAACGCATTTTCACCGCTCGTCTTGCTAAGGGTGCGATTTCAATCGCCCATCAAGAGCGAATTGATCTGATCATTTGTGACTATAACTTTGGTCGCGGCATGAACGGTAAACAGCTCTTTGAAGAGTTAAAACACCTCAAACTCTTGAGCCATGACACGGTGTTTATTCTGGTAACAGGGGAAAGCTCGGCCACTATCGTACGTGCGATCATTGAGCTCAAGCCCGACGAGTACCTACTTAAGCCCTTTAACTCAATCACGTTAAAAGAGCGTATTTCAGGCGCAGTAAAGCGTAAAAACACCTTACAAGCCATCTATGAAGCAGAGCTGAAGAACGATGCTCACGCTGGCTTAGAAGCGTGCGACGAGTTAGCACCCTTCCACCCGGAATACTTCTTCATCATTGAGAAGTTCCGCGCCGATTTCTTAACGCGCCTAAAGCTGCATCACGAAGCCAAAATCGTCTACGAACAAGTCATCGAACGCAAAGACGTTAACTGGGCAAAAATCGGCTTGGCGAACACACTGGTTTCTCTGGGTGAAAACGACGAAGCACAACGCCTAGTACGTACCTTGCTGGAAGAGTCTCCGAACAATGTTGAAGTTCGTGAATGTGCCGCGAACTTCAACATGCTTAACCGCGAAGTGCCAAGTGCGATCAAACACTTAGAGCTAGCAAACAGCTTGGTTGAAGGCAATTCAGAACGAGAACTGGTGATCGTAAACTTGTGTCTTGCAGAGCACGATTATCACTCAGCATTGCAGCACTATCACGCGTATATGGAGATCAACAAAGATACCTATCGCAATAACACCTTCTCTAAGCTGAATTTGATCCGAATTTTGCTTTACTGCGTGCGAAAATTAGAAGGTCGCGAGGATTTACTAGCTCAGGCAAAAAGTCTGTTTAAATCCATCACTAATGGTCCTGAAAACAAGGCAATTAAAGACGAGTTGGATTTGATTGCCGCACACATTGCGATTGAGGAAAACCAGTACGTTGCAGCGTTTAAAGTGCTCAGTGATTTGTATCGCCGTAAGCCTTTCGCTCACTTTTATGCGCAGTTTCATCTCGCTTGGTTATTGCATGAGATGAACTTCGAATCTGAGTTCTCTCAAGCCATCACTTGGTGTTTTGAAAATCTACAAACCGACTCAAGCGATACGATTCTATCGAGTAAAATTGCCCTTGGTCGCTCTTTAGAAACCGACAACGCGGAGCGCCAAGCTTGGATGCAAGAACAGTACAAAAAGATTCGTGCAGCCGAGCAAGATTACCAAGCTTTGATCGACGCATTAATTGAGCTTCAAGCCCGTTGTCCGCTACTAAGAACCGTGTGTATTAACATCATCAAAGTGCTAACACGTGCTTTTCCGAGCAACAGCTCGTCATTAGAGGTCGAACTGCTGATCAAGCGCTGCGACAACATTGTGAAGCAATTGGTTTCTAGTGAAGAGCTTGAGAAAAGCGGCTACGACAAGTTTCTGTTTCTGGCTCAAGATCGATGTCAACAGATGTCTGTGGTGAACACTCCACCTACGCAACCAGAACTGGCAAACTAGACAGCAAAAAGGGGCTCGATGCCCCTTTCATTTCGGATTACAGGTTGAAGAAACGATTAATCCAAGTCACCTCACCGAACGCAATCAAATCGTAGATAGTGAAGAACACTGCACAGATAACGGCAAGCTTCACCAATCGAATCGCAATTAACATCATAACTTCCCACTTATCTTCTTGTCTGAGTGTCGTTGATTCTTCGCAGTTTACTGGTTTTCTGAAGAACCACAACGTCCCATAAAGTGAATTTCTTTGTTTATAGAAAATGCAACTTCACAAAATCAAAGTGGCACCGCTAATCCTACGCGACAGTGATTAAATAAGTTTAAATTACATTAAATAAGATTATAAATAGTACAAAATGACTCACGTATTATTCTCAAATCACTTATCGTTGTGACACATCCGTAACCGATTCAATAAAAAACTCACCGAGTTGAATATCAAGTCAAATGGAGAAGTGCTGTGTTATTTCCATTTTTACTTCTTTTGAATAGCCTTTTCTTCTTACTTATTTGTCTTCAGATTCAAGTTAAAGAAAATGAGCTTAGGTTAGATAAAGAAGATTACTCATTATGGTTAAACGATGAAAAGGTCATCAGTTTTCGTAATGGCAGTATAAATTTTCGGTTTATTTCCTATTTATTTGATAACCCAGGGCGCCAAATCACTGTCTCGGAGCTAGAGCACAATGTCTTTTTCGACAACAGCATCAACCTTAATAAGGTCATGCGAAATACAGGAATACCCGCAGACATTGTAAACCAACACTTTGAATTAAAGAAAGGACACATATTAATGCATAAAAAACGGACATCACCCAATCAATGATGTCCGCACGCAAGTACGTGAAATAAAACGGCAAGGTGACGCTACGCAACAATGTGACTATAACGTCCACGCCATTCTCTAATATTATTCTGTGCTCTTTTGTGTCGAGGCTCACTCAGAGAATTTCTGAGAATAAACAAAGACTCTTCGCAAAATAAATAAAAACGTTATTGAGGATTAATAATATGAACAGAAAGAAACTTATCTTCCTATTTTCCCTATCTTTT
The DNA here is from genome assembly GCF_051122595.1 of Vibrio sp. K4. NCBI lineage: Bacteria > Pseudomonadati > Pseudomonadota > Gammaproteobacteria > Vibrionales > Vibrionaceae > Vibrio > Vibrio sp. K4. The sequence goes on along the minus strand of NZ_CP178578.1, from coordinate 1,331,318 downwards.
TCAGGATGGTTTTTCTCAGGCTTTCTGCTTTATAACTATATGGAAGAACAGCGAGATCATTTAGAAAGTATGGTGAGCGAAAACGCCTATAACATCGTGGCTCAAGCGATTCAGGAAGATAAATCTCAAGAAGACATTATCGCAAGCATGGAGTTTTGGTTCGAAAATAAGTGGACAGCACAAACTGGCTCAGTAACCACGCTTTGCAAATTTGGCAGGGATAAACTCAAACGCATTTTGACTGACGAAGGGGTAACCACAGTATGCCGACTCAATCTTTAACAATAGCCCCGCTGACCATATTAGTAGTAATACTAAGTTTCTCAGGTTGGATAACGTCAGCCTACTTGTACATAGAAACAACAAAACAAACACAGTATATGGCAGAAGCAAAGCTCATTAATGCCTACAATATTCTCTCAGGCGCCCTCGGCTCTGCCTCCTCAGAGAGTGAATTGCACAACATTATCAATGACTGGAGAGTGAAAGGTTGGAGCGCGCAAACAGGATCGCTCACAACCATTTGCGACAACAACGCTTCCCTATTGGTAAATCTAAACCCAGTAATAGATGAACCAGTCTCAGAACACATCTGCCAAACCAATGAGCAATACATGCATAGACTTAAAAAATAGCAGTTTCAAAAGCTTCAGATAGGCGGTTATCAATGAAAACCAACCTATCTCAAAGTACCCATAGAAGCGTGAAAAGTTTGTATGGCCCACTTTCATTCAAAATTCTGTACAGTGAATTCTTTGACGTTATTAAACGTTGTTTAATTCCCTTCTCCCTCCCTCTCGTATCTATACTTTAAATAGTGTTTTGATAAGTCCCAGTGGTAACACAAGGAGGGCTGTATGAAACAGATACGATTGTGGCTTCTTCCTCTACTCTTGTTTGCCAGCCAAGCGTTAGCAAGCACCGTTTGGGTATTGCCAGTCAAAGGCGCGATTGGTCCTGCTCTGAGTGATTATCTGTCGCGAGAGATTGAAGAGGCTCAGCAAAACGGCGTCGACCTCATCATTCTAAAAATGGATACCCCCGGCGGACTTGATAGCTCAATGAGAGACATCATTCATGCCATCACCACCTCTTCCGTGCCCATTGCAACTTGGGTTGGTCCATCAGGCTCTAGGGCAGCCAGCGCAGGCACCTACATTCTGCTGGCTAGTCATGTCGCAGCGATGGCAGAAGCCACCAATTTAGGCTCAGCTACGCCTGTTTCACTTGGCGGCGCACCACAGCAACCTTCTAGTGCCGACGACAAAGACAATGACGAATCGAATGATGAATCATCAGGTAAAAACTCCGATAAAGTACCCGCCAAAACCGCAATGGAAAAGAAAGTCATTAATGACGCCAGAGCATATATCAAAGGTTTGGCTCGCTTGCATGGCAGAAACGCAGAGTGGGCAGAGAAAGCTGTCAGCGAAGCTGCAAACATAGACGCTTCAGAAGCGCTAGAGTTAAACGTTATTGATTACATTGCTAACTCGCCCGAAGACTTGGTCACCACCATCAATGGCACAGAGGTCAAAGTGAACGGCAAGCCGCATATGCTGACGTTAGATAACCCAACTTGGGTGGAGCGCGTCCCAGACTGGCGTGCCGAGATGTTGGCGGTGATCACCAATCCCAACGTGGCTTACATCCTGATGCTGATTGGTATTTACGGTCTGTTATTGGAGTTCTACAACCCTGGCATCGGCTTACCAGGTGTGCTTGGAGGGATATGCTTGTTGCTCGCCATGTATGCCCTACAAATGATGCCAGTGAATTACGTTGGTTTAGGGTTACTGCTGCTCGGTATTGCTCTGATGATTGCTGAGGCCTTTAACCCGAGCTTTGGCATACTCGGCTTAGGCGGCGTCGTTGCGTTTGTTCTCGGCTCGATCTTCCTAATGGATAGCGACATCCCCGGCTTCCAAATCGCTCTGCCACTAATCATTGGTATCGCTGTTTTCTCTGCTGGCTTAATCGTGATTACCGTTGGCTTGCTTCTTAAAATTCGCAGCAAAAAAGCCACCACCGGACTAGAAACCTACCCGGGTAAACTCGCCGTTGTGAGCGATGATTTTGTAGATGGAACAGGGCTTGTCCAACTGGATGGTGCTTTGTGGCAAGCCAAGGCTGACGCACAGCTCAAACAAGGAGACCACGTCACCGTGGTAACCATAAAAGGGTTGACCCTAACCGTGAAACCCAGTGACCGCCCTAAGGAATAGGAGGCGCTTATGATGCTCTACACTGTTGCCGTTATCATTGTTTTATTGGTTGCACTGGCAACGCAAATGTTCAAGGTGCTGCGTGAGTACGAGCGCGGCGTGGTGTTCTTCCTCGGTCGCTTCCAAGAAGTGAAAGGACCGGGTTTGATCATCTTAATTCCTTTCATTCAACAAATGGTTCGTGTCGACTTACGCACCATCGTATTGGATGTTCCGACTCAAGATTTGATCACCCGTGACAACGTATCGGTTAGAGTCAATGCCGTGGTTTATTTCCGAGTTGTCGACCCACAAATGGCAATCAACAATATTGAAAGCTACAGCGATGCCACCAGCCAGTTAGCACAGACAACGTTGCGTTCTGTGCTTGGTCAGCATGAACTGGATGAGTTGCTTTCTGAACGCGAACGCCTCAACAAAGATCTGCAATCCATTCTCGACCAGCAAACTGACGATTGGGGTATCAAGATAGCAACGGTTGAGGTGAAACACGTTGATCTTAACGACAGCATGGTGCGCGCCCTTGCCCGCCAAGCCGAAGCCGAGCGTAACCGCCGTGCGAAGATCATCCACGCAACTGGTGAATTGGAAGCTTCCAACAAGCTAAAAGAGGCGGCAGAAATGCTTAACGAAGCACCTAATGCGTTGCAACTTCGATACATGCAGACGCTCACTGAAATCACCACAGACAAGACATCGACCATCATTTTCCCGATGCCGATTAATCTCGTCGAAGCAGTCTCCGATATCGCCAAAGCAGTGAAGAAAAATCAGGGAGAGTCGGAAGAAGGGAAAGAGTAAGACTAGCAGTCGCGATAGAAGCAAGTAGAAAAAGAAAAGAGGGAGTAGCTGTGTTCTACTCCCTTTACGAATTCAACATTGATTGGACTTATGCATCGCTGCACTCTTTCTTCATAATTGCCAATCCAGTTTCAAAGCAGTGACGCCACGCGTACTCTACCCTTTCATCAAAGTCAGGATCACATTGGGCGACGGTTTCTAACAGGCTTTCAAACCAGACATCGATATCTTCAGGGGCGACGCCTATATTGTTGTGTCCGTGCTTATTGCCGTATTTACGCATCATGTCACGAGCGTCCGTTGAGGTGTCTGCCATCATCACAAACACAATAGATCCTTTAAGCATCCGGATTTGCTTTTTCATGTCCACGCCATCGAACTTTTGTCTGAAGTTCTCACCTTTCGACCAAAAGTTCTCATAGAACAAATCAAAGAAGTCCTCATGGATTACGCAGCGTTCGTAGCTGTCGTTAAATACCTCGATTACGTTCATACCCTAGCCTCCAACCAACTTATCTATTTTCATTATGAATGTAATTTGATAATCCTACCAAGCTCGTTGGTGGTTTCTGCGGTTTCTGAACGTCGGCGTACGGAGAATTCCAACCTGCCTTATAGGCGTTCAAATTCGATTTTCAATAAAAAATAGAAAGTGATTTAAACGAAACACGTATTATCAATTCGATAAAAGTCGATATTATGGACTCACTTTCGAGGTACGCATGGTTGTCGATGCTAAGCGCATCCTCATTTGTCTAATAATATTAAGAGGATATAAACGTGTCTCATCAAATCATTACAGACCTAAACAACCGTTACACAGCTAAAAAATACGACGAAGAGAAACGCATCTCTCAAGAAGATATGGCAATCATCAAAGAAGCAATCCGCCTATCTGCGTCTTCTATCAACTCTCAGCCTTGGAAATTCATCGTAATTGAGAGCGACGAAGCGAAACAGCGTTTCCATGACACGTTTGCTAACATGCACCAGTTCAACCAACCGCACGCTAAAGCAGCGTCTCACACTATTCTGCTAGCGTACGATCCAAAATTCACTAAAGAGAAATTCGCGAAGCGTGTTGATGCTGAAGTGACTTCTGGTCACCTACCAGCAGACATGTACGACATGTTCATGGGTGCTTACGCATTTGCTGAAGCAAACACAGATGAGAACGGCTACAACGGCGGCTGGACTAAAGCGCAAGTTTACATCGCGCTTGGTAACCTACTGCACACACTAGCGCGTCTAGGTATCGACTCTACTCCAATGGAAGGTGTTGACCCAACACTGATCGGCGAAGAGTTCAAAGCAGAACTAGACGGTCACGTATGTGAAGTTGCACTAGCAATCGGCTACCACAAAGACGGCGAAGACTACAACCACGGTCTACCAAAAGCGCGTCTAAACATGGATGACGTAATTACTACTCTTTAATGAGTATCGTCTCCTAGCTCCTTGGTTCCTAGCCTAGAGCTTAGCTATCTAAATCATTGTTCAAATTGAAAGAGCCGTACTTCTTAGTTTCTCAGTCTAAGAGTACGGCTCTTTTTCTTTCTAAAATCCGCTGCCCACATTAACGTAGATTGCGCTTTCTTCATCGCTCACCGCGTAGTCCATTCCTAAATGCAATCCATAGCGACGAGCGATCTGATAACGAAAACCGACGCCACCCGCTTTTACTTTGCTTTCCTTTTCTTCAGACTCTTTTTGAATCGCTTTACCTTCACCATAAAAAGCAGAGACTTTCCAACGGTGAGTAATGCTGTAAGTGAGCTGACCTTGTAGCGCTTCGATTTCATCCCCTTGATAACGGTAAGAGGAGACACCGCGTAGTGATACATAAGGCTTTGCCGTTGGAGATACAACTAGGTCATCTTGTTCGAAGCGCTGGTAGTTTCCTGCTAAACCAAGTGTCCACTTCTCAGCCAAAGGAATGAAACCTTCCCCCTCTAGATTGAGATTACGATAGTTGTAATCACTGCCGATGGCATCATCGTAGAGCATATAATCGGCACTGATCCTAGCGCCTTTGGTTGGAAAAAAGAGGTTATCTCTGGTGTCGTATTCTAGCTCTAATCCCAAACCCGATGTGAAATTCTCGTCCCCTAATGTCAGTTCCATGATGGTCTCAACGAGTTTGTTGTCCGACTCAACCTTAGACTTTGCCAATAACTGTTTTACGCCAACCATGATAGGCGTGTCTGCAATGCGTACTTGCACCTTTTGTGAGAGCGCGGCAACCGAGGTGGTGGTGCCAAATCTTAAGTCTTTTTGAATTGGGCCAAACGATAACTGTTTATACAAGTCCAGATTTGCAACCCCAAAGCCACCAATACCGATGTAACGAACGCGGTCTTTGAGCCATGAATGACGATGTCCTCCAAAGACAAACCATGTGCCATTTTCTGTCCCTAAAGCGCCAGCAACGGTCATTGCAGCAGGAACAAGTTGCGCACCACCATCAATCGCTTTTAGTGCCGCTTGCTTGCGCTTGTTTTTCTCTTCTTCTGTTTCATGGAGGAACAGTCCTGCAACTCCACCACCATAACCAACGGCAGGTTCAGTAATCAAAATGGGAATAGGCAAAAATCCATGGGCGTTTTCTGCGATGTAATGCCCCATATCAAATTGTCCGTCAATTGGGTCATAAAATGAGGCGAAAGATGGAAATGCCAATAAGACGGATGTAGAAAGTAACGCACCTTGGCGTTGGCGATTCATAATAAATCCTCAGATAAAAAAAGCCGGGCAGTAACGACCCGGCTGAAAATTCTGCATCCGTGCAGCAGACATATAGATAAAACACTTTTTGCTCTGGGTAACCCCATTCGCAAGGCTAGATTAAGGCAAAATAGTGATATCCCATACTCTCGTATAGAGGGTGTGATCCTTCAAAATTTGAAGCCGGATATTTTGAGTCGGATAAAACGAAAACAAGGCTCGAAATGAGCCTTGTTGGAATGAAATGAGTCTTTGGAATCAGCGACGAAGGCTGTCTTCGAATCGCTGACGATAGTTATTTATCACGGTCATTAGCGATTGCTTGATATCACCAACCTGTTTGGAATGTGGACACCATAGTGCAAAACCAAACTTGAACCCTTCAAGCATCTCGGCAGATTCGACAGGTTCAATCGAATGGTTGGCAAACTCAGTATTAGCAAAGGTTTTAGGCAGTAGCGCCCAACCCAAGCCCGCTTCGACCATTTTTATCACGAGGGCAAGCTGATCGACTTCTTCGTTATCAGAGCTAACGATGATCTTCTCCGCCATGCCTTCTTCGATAAATGAGCGTAAGACAAATTGCTTGCTGCTTTTCAATGCGGTTAAGACTTCATCTTTCTTCAACTTAGACAGCGCTCCACCTTTTTGTGCAAAAGGGAAAAACTCGAAATGCCCAAGGAAGGTGGCATCAAAACTGTGCATCGCCTGACTATCATGAACATTCACGATACCGAAGTGGAACTCACCACTAGCGATCCCCTTTTTGATGTCCTGTTTATTCCGGACAAAGAAGTTCACTCGCATTAACGGAAAGTCACGTAACAATTGCTGGCGAATTTCAACCAAAGCACGATGCGGAATCACACTAGAATAGGCGATATTAACGCTTTCTAATCCACCGTAAGAAAGACTCAGTGCGACTTTATCGAAAGTACGAGCCTGTTCGATGGTTTGTTTAGCATAGTGGTACAGATGGTGTCCATCTTCTGTTGGCTCTACCGAACGACCAACGCGTTCAAACAAGTTAACCGCAAGTTGGTCTTCAAGATTGGTGATCACCTGCCCTATTGTAGTTCGGTGCTTATTGAGTTTGACCGCCGCCTTACTGAATGAAAGCTGTTCATAAACGGTCACGAACGCGAGAAGTTGTTCAAAACTAAAATTCATAGGTTGTGCTTACTTTTTAGAGTTATCTAATTAAATTATCACAAGATAGTAGAATTGCTACTCGGTAACGGTAACAAGCTGCTTTTGAATTCCTTCTCGACGACATCAAAAAACCTACTAAAGTCAGTAGGTTTCTTCCATCTTAGTTGTACTCAACAACGCGAGCCAAATAGTTAAATTCACCCGAGTCACCATGATAATCGCGGTAAACATCCACACTGAAATACTTAGGTTGGTCAGCTTGAATGTGGTCAACGATCTTCTGTTCTAATGACGCTAGCGTTTCACCCGTTTGCGAATACACAAACTGCTTGTTCACTTTTTCCAATTTGCGTTGCTTTGCTTCTTTGTGTGAGACATAGTTGTTGATCTCTTCCCACTTACCCACGTACTCGACTGCTACGTAACTCGAGTTCTCATCAATCATGATAAAAGCTGCACCTTCTTCTTTGATTGCAGACAGTTGCTGCATATCACTGTCGACTTTTTGCTGGTCAAGGTGAGCACCACTTTGTGCAAATGCAGTCGCAGAAGCAGTGAGCATCATTAACGTTAGAACGGCTTTTTTCATTGTGTTGTTTTCCTGTATTAAGGGAGTTCAGTCACCCAAAGTTGTCCTTGGGTGGCTTTTTTGAATCCATATTCGTAAATCGTTAGCAAGTAATGTTGGTCGAACATGTCTTTCGTCACTTTGGCGTATCCGAAGTCTTGGTCGATGTAAGTAAACTGCATCTCAATATCGTTGATTTCACTGATGTATTTCATTCGATACAGATCACCACGAGTTTGCGCTAACGTAAGGCTTGAGACGCTTTTTGAGACCAAATCCAAACCTTTGTCTTTTAGTGGTCGATACGGCGCTTTCAATGCACCATTGCGAATCACATCTAGCTGAGGCGCTTTTTCTAACCCCAGAGCCTCTGAGATCTGTTGATAGTCGAAGTTAGACGGATTAAAGAACACCTGTGCTGCAAGCCCACCATCTACGTGTAACTCTTCAAGTGTCTCCCCATCATGTTCAACATCGATAAATTGTGGAGGGAAAACACCAGGGATCGATGCACTTGCGGCAAGCACTTTGTAGATCAATTCTGATTTGTCCGCTAAGTCACTATTCGCAATCGCGCCGATGTTCCAAATTACTAATTCACCTGAATCAAAATGGGTACTGCCGATAAAGAGGCGTTTACCATTGCGATGTTGCTGTGCCATCGCCTCAATCATTGGCTCAGGGTAAGCGTTCGCAATGAAGTCATAGAGGTTCTCGCCATCGGTAAACGCGTCCTTAAACAGTGTGTTTAAAAAGTTCTTTTTACCCAGGACGCTTTTGTCGTTGATGTTGAGCATGACTTCTTTCATCTTTGGCATTGCATCACCACCGATGAAAACAAATGGCGCAATTAACGCACCCGCGCTAATGCCAGTAATGATGGCGTAGTCTTTCAGCTCACCCTTTTCCTGTAAGCCCATCAAAACGCCTGCACCGTAAGCGCCGTTTACGCCACCACCCGATAAGGCCAAAATATTGAGTTGTTCACCCTCTACTTTGATTGGTGTGGTTTGATTATGTGCCGAATAAAGAAAATCGGGAGCCTCATTGGCCCACATTCGAAGCGGTTCTGTCGGTACTGAATTTGCGATTTCAACATCTTTATAGTTGCTTGGAGAAACGCGGACATCCAGCGTATGGGGTGAACTGCAAGCCACTACTAACAGCGAGAGTGCTATCGTTACACCAGAGGAAATTAAACGATTCATAGTCAGTCTCATTTAATGTTCTCTGGCGTATGACCAGAGACTCAGTTTGAAGTTAAATGGGTCAAAATGAAGTCCGTTTCGTTGTGTGGAGGTACTATAGCTAAGCGCTTCAAAACGCTGTAATCGCAGATGTAGGACGCTATCCATCAATTCAGTGACGCCCAGATTTCATAACGTCACGCTTAGCTTCTAATCATCATTGTACGTATCCATCTGGCCGTAGCACTAGGCGATTTTCACGACATTAAACTCATGCGTCGGCTCGACAAATTCGTATTGGCCGTTGATCGTCTGCAGTTCCCATGTGCCATAGCCTTTGGTGATCTCTAATACGCCATAAACCGCATTGTGAGCATGACGAAATGCAGCGACAGGAGACATCTTCTTCACTAAACAAGAAGTGAAAATTGCAGAAATCAAATCCCCAACGCCCACGGGTTGTTGGTCAAATTCAATACTTGGGCGTTGAGCTAAATAACACGCTTTTGGTGTCGCTAAGATCATACTGAAGGCATCATCTGTTAGCGCATGCAGGTGTTTCACCAATACCATCTTTGGTCCCAGCTCTAGGGCTTTTTTGCATGCAGTGACCGCATCATAAAGGGAGTCAATTTTCACGCCTGTTAGCTCACTCAGTTCAAACTGGTTTGGAACAATCACATCAGCGATGGGCAATAAATTATGGCAGATCGCTTCTTTGACGCCGTCTTCTACAATGCAGCCTTTATCTGGATCACCCATCACGGGGTCGCACACGTAAAGCGCGCTGTGGTTACGCGATTTAACTAAACTGACGGCTTCAGCGACGGCGCGGCATTGCTCTGCGCTACCTTGATAACCGGACAGTACCGCACCGCATTCACTGAGCTTTTCAATATTGTCCAAACCGCGCATTAATGAACGAATATCGTCAGAGCCGAATCGTTGTCCCGTCCAGCCTTGTTGGTATTGCGTATGATTTGAGAACTGAACCGTGTGGATTGGCCAGACTTCGAGGCCCATTCTCTGCATTGGGAATACTGCAGCGCTGTTTCCTGCGTGGCCATAAACCACATGAGATTGAATAGAAATAATGCTTTTCATAAGTCACTCTTAATTGGGAAGTTTGTTAGCTTGGCGACTAAATAAACACAATGCCGCACACTGTGCTTATTTGGTCGGAATAGCCTCGACAACGCCGAGGCTTATTCTTAGTCAGGCTGGATTAATTAGCCTTGGAACTCAGCGAAGTACTCATCCAACACTTTGCGTGTTGCGCGACCGATAAGCTCGTATTCGTGGTGAGTAAGGTTTGCTAACGAAACTCGAACTGATGCGTGCACTACATCGAAGCCTTGGCCTGGAAGTAGGATAACGCCGGTTTCATGCGCAAGGCGGAACAGGAAGTCTTTGCCCTTCTCGCTCGCTTTGAACCATTCAACGAAAGCTGGTCCGTACAATTTGCCACCCAAAGTGTCGAGCTCAAGTAGTGTGTAGTAGTCCACACGATCTTTGTTTTCTTCAATTTCTACACCCATGTTTTTGTACAGAGTTTTGTAACGCTCACGGATGATGCGTTTACATGCTTCTTTGTAGTTTTGTTCTGAGTCCATCAAGCAGTTCAAAGAGAACAGTGCCATTTGAACTTGTTGAGGAAGAGACAAACCTGCTGTGTGGTTAAGTGCTACGCTGCGGCTGTCTGCTACGATACGGTCAATAAACTTAATCTCACGAGGTTCCGGAGTCAGCGTTTTGTAACGATCGTCCAACTCAAGTTGACGCGCTTCAGGAAGGCTGCGCATTGCATCGTCAAACACGTTGTTGTGTTGAATCGCAATCGAGCCTAAACGCCAGCCTGTTGCACCGAAGTACTTAGAGAACGAGTAAACACAAAGCGTGTTGTATGGCAGTTTCGCGAACAGTGATACAAAGTCGTCCGCAAATGTGCCGTATACATCGTCAGTCACAATGAACAAGTCGCTACGTTCGTTGTTCACGAAGTTTGATAGGTTATCCAGAGTTTCATCCGAGAACTTCACAGACGCTGGGTTTGCCGGGTTCACGACACAAAGCAGTTTGATGTCTGTATCTGCAAGCTTTTCGATTTCAGACATCGGCAGTTGCCATGTTGTCTCATCTAGGCGCAGCTCAATGATTTCCAGTTCGTATTCACTCAGTTCTGGGATCTCTAGGTAAGGCGTAAAGATTGGAGTGATTAGCGCAACCTTGTCACCTTTCTTAAGCAGGCCGTTGTTGAACATGGTTTGGAAGGTGTACGTCATAGACGCCGTGCCGCCTTCAGTGGCAAACAGATCGAAGTCTGTTGTCATTGGCATTGGGCCGTACATTTCTTCTGCAATGTATTGCTTCACAACGGTTTCGATGTTCGTCAACATACGTGGTGGCACTGGGTAGTTACATGCAAGGTATGCGTTAACCAGTTCATTCAAGAATGCTTGCTTCTCTAGACCCAAACGGTCTTTTGCGTAGCTCAGCGACTTTTCCAAGAACTGCACGCCTTGGTCTTGTTTGTTGTTGCTTGCAAACGTGTCGAAGCGCTCAACAATGCCCACACCATCAGGAATGCCACCGAAGCCACCATCTAGGTATGAGTAAGTGCGCTCAGCTTCCAATACTGCGAATTCACCCAAACGAATGAACGCTTTACGTGGTAGCGTCGCTAGAAAGTTAGGGTTACCACGACCAGCATCTAATAACGCGCGGTCAGGAACAGTTTGTGCCACTTCAATTAGTTTATCTTTTAATTCAAATGGGCTTAAATCTGCAAATTTTGAAAAATCAATTGTTGTGTTTTGCGTAGTCATAATATTTACCTGAATCTATTATTTACTTAAATTTTGATAATACTTCCCCTATCGCCTATTTAATTAGGCGATAAGCGTGTTCGAATTTATTTAAATTACATGCCTGCGTTTAAAGTAATAATGCCGACAATAATTGGACCCCATAGGGTAAGCAGTACATTGGCGACTGCATAAGTCACGGTGAATGAGAATACTGGCGTTGCGTTGCCTGTTTTTTCCATTAAAGCCGCGAATGCTGGGTTTGCACTTCGTCCACCTGTAACACAACCTAGTGCTTCAACTGGGTTCTTAATCTTCAATACAAAGTATGAGAAGAAGAACGAAATAAATTGAGGAATAATGGTCACAGCCATACCAAGGAACAACAGAGACATGCCGTGTTCTTTGATGGTGTCGACCGCTTGAGGGCCTGCCTCTAGGCCAACAATGCCCACAAATGCTGCCAAACCGAAATCTCGAATGAAGTTCGCCGCACCTTCTGGGAACTGAGCAACGTGGGGATTGCGGCTACGCAACCAACCGACGATCAAACCTGAGATCAAACAACCAGCACCAGAACCGATGGTGACGGGAATACCTGCAATCTTAAAGCTGATAAGACCAATCAATAGACCAAGCACCATACCCATACCAAGCACAATGAAATCCGTCATGGTTGCAGAGCCCATGCGTTGACCGATGTTTTTCTCAACGCGATTAATGTCTTTTGCTGTACCTGTAAGCTGGATGACGTCGTTTTTCTTCACCACAAGATCCGGCGTCATTTCGATAGAGCTGCCTTCACGAATGTAATCCGTCACATAAATGCCGCGCATTGAACCTTGGTTCGAAGCCTCTTTGATCTCTTGCAGCGACTTACCAATCAGCTTGCGGTTGTCAGCGATCAGTTGACGGTTTTCTTCAATAACTTCATAGCCTTCAGGAAGTGCAATCTCATTGTCAGCCAAACCATCTTGCAGCTGATGTACCGCATTACGGCGACCTGTTACAACAATGACATCCCCTTCTTTCAGTGCTGTGAATTTGTCCACTTCTAGCACTTTGCCATCACGTTGAATCAATTCAATACAAGCAGCTAGAGCGTGTTGGTTTAACTGAGCTAGGGTTTTGCCTGCTAGCCCGCCATCTTTGCTCACTTTAAATGCTCGTGTAACCAGCGCGGTTACTGCGTTGAATTCACCCGGCGCAAGATCGCGCTTACCATTTGAGTTTTTCTCTTCTAGAGCAATCGCTTCTGCTCGGATATCCCACTTCATCAGTGTTGGGAATACCCATGTCACCATAAGAATTGGACCAAGCGAACCAAAGATGTACGTAACTGCATAGCCTACTGCGACGTTGGTCTGCATTAGGTGTTTCGCTTCTTCTGTCACACCACCAAGACGTGCGATCGCATCACCCGCTGTACCGATGATTGCCGATTGAGTCAAACCACCAGCTGCAAGGCCTGCTGCCGTACCTCTGTCTAGATCAAACATCCAAGCTGCCGCTAACACACAAAGCAGACCTGAAACCGTCATAACCACGGCAGAAAGTAGAATGTTGATGGTTCTAAAGTTCAATGCTTTGAAGAACTGCGCACCACCTTGATACCCTACTGCGTAAATAAAGAGCGCAAAGAAAATGCTTTTTACGCCGGGATCAATATGAACACCAAATTGCCCAATAATTACACCCATTAATAATGTTCCGGCAACACCGCCAAGAACAAATCGACCAATGGTAATTTTACCAACCATATAACCGAGAGAGAGCGTAATAAAGAGAGCAACAAATGGTGCCATGTCAAAAAGGTTAGAAATAATTTCCATGACAATTTTACTCTTACTAATAAATATAAAACTCAAATAATCTAACGAATAATCTGTCACTCATATTTGTTGGATTATTTAATTTAAAAAGCATCTCGTTTGCTTCGAAGCGAATATTAGGAACAAAAACTCACAACTCGTAATCCCATTTGAAGGACGAAACCATCACTTCGCATATTCAAACGCAAACATTGAAAAATAATTGTCGAAAATTGAATAACTTAGTGTTCTGCAATAGAAACCAGATAAATCGCAAAATAATTTTATTTTTGTTTTCGCTCTCCAAAAAACGATTTGGTTGCATCATTCCCTCTATATAGCGCATAACACCTTTCGTTTGATGGATTAGATCCTCCAAAAGCGATTATCACGGATGCCATCATTTGCTTTATCTTTCCATTCATCAAGTTAATAGAGAAAAACACCATGAACTCAATGCCACATGAACTTGTGTGGGGCGAAGTTTACTTCCCACCCTTGTTGCTGGTTATTGCATTGGCTTACATGCTCACCATTTTGGTCGGAACCATTGCTACAAAACTGGGGATCCACAAATACGTTGCATTTCCTGCACTCGCAGAGCTGAGCCTAATTGTGATTTTTACTGGCGTTATTGGTCGATTCATTACCATCTTTTGAGGCAAACCCCGTGATTAAACGTTATCTCATCACATTGCTACTGTTTTGTGCCGCTGGCAGTGTGATTTTCAGCTATTACCAGTCGTACTCAAGCAGCCCTTGGACACGAGACGGTCAAGTCAGTGCATACATTGTCTCAATCACGCCGCGTGTGACAGGACAAGTCATTAACGTGTATGTCGAAGACAACTCTCAAGTGAAACAAGGCGATTTACTGTTTGAGATCGACCCTAGTATCTATAAAGCGGCATACCACAAAGCATTGGCGACTCAAAAGCAAGCAGTCGCTCTGTTAGCAAAGGCAAAAAACGAAGAGCAGCGCGCACTTAAGTTAGAAAAACGCACACCAGGTGCAGTACCAGTACTGACATTGAACAACCTAAACAATGCGGTAGAAACAGCGGTGGCCAACGTAGAACTTGCGAAAGCCAATGTTGAAGAAGCCAAACTGAACCTTGATTACACTAAGGTTTATGCTCCAACGAATGGTTACATCACTAATTTGAACTTACGCGTCGGTTCTCAAGTGGTCGCTAATTCTCCAGTCGTAGCCCTAATTGATGAAGACAGCTTCTGGATAGAAGGTTACTTCAAAGAGACAGATCTGGTAGGCGTCAATCCTGAAGATACCGCTTACGTAACCTTGATGATGCACAACGATGTGCAACTAAAAGGTGAAATCAAAAGCATCGGCTACGGTATTGCAAAGCAAGATGGCAGCACAGGCAACGACCTCCTGCCAAACGTCAATCCGAACTTCCAGTGGATTCGATTGGCTCAACGTATTCCCATCAAAGTAAAACTGGATGAACTGCCAGACGATCTGCAACTTCGCGTGGGTATGACGGCTTCTATCAAAATCATTAAATAATTCGGTGATTGTTATGTTCAGCGCCTCTACCAAAGAAGCGATCAAAGCTGCGCTCTCTATCGTTATCGCGATCTGCCTTGCCTTATGGTTTCAATGGGAGAAACCTTACTGGGCGGCGATTGCGGTCGCGGTGATGGCATTGAACGAAAGCTTCGCACACTCGATAAACAAAGGTAATAACCGATTGCTGGGAACCTTATTGGGCATCGGTTATGCCTTCTTTCTTATCGCGATGTTCTCTCAAGACCGCTTTTTGTTCCTCACTTTCTTCACCTTGTTTTTGGGTGTGTGCATATTTATGTCGAGCGACGAGAAGTACGGCTATGTGTTTACCATCGGTTTTGCAGTGTGCTCAATTGTCGCCTGTATGGGTGGTTTTGATAATCAAGCAACATTTCACTTCGCCGTCCTTCGTATGCAGGAGACGATTCTTGGCGTGATCACCTTTTCGGTTGTGTATCGCTTAGTGTGGCCAGTAAACACGGAACAAAACTTCATTCAGCGTTTTGAGACAAGCCGTGAGGCAATGCTTAACGCCATGAATAACCCTCACCACATTGATATCGAAGCACTGGAAACCAATACGACTAACATAGAGAAACTGTACCAACTGATCAGCTTGCCGCTCACTGGTAGCTACCATTTAAAAGAGCATCGTCAGCTATGGCGCGCGCGTTTAAATGAGATGGCACAGATCCAAGACCGATTGCTAGAACAAGCCGACAAGCCGAAACGTAATGAGATTGATTGGTCGACGTTAGCACAGCAACTTCAAAGCTTTGATATTAAAAAGCCGAGTACATCGTTTGTTGGCGACGTCCCTTTTGTCATGCGAGGCGATAACAATACTGTCTGGCATCATGAGCATCGGACCTTCATCCAGCATTTGAATGAAGACAGAAGAAAGGTACTGCAAGGTGTCTCCATGTTCGTGACGTCGCTGCTGATCTGGATTTACCTTCCTGTGCCCGGAGGGTTCATTTTCCCTATGCTGGCCGGTGTATTCTCATCACTCGTTCCTACCATGCCTCCGAGTATTATTAAGGATGCTTTTTTTGGAGTAATAGGCACGGGGACGGTAATCCTTCTGCAATATATTTTCTTAATGCCAATGATGACCGAGCTATGGCAACTTGCCTTATTCTACTTCATCAACATCATCGTGATTTGGAAGGTCTTTTCCACACCAAAACTAATGGTACATAGAATCCTAGGTATTAACTTATTGGTTGTTTTGACATCGGGTGCGCTCAACTTAACCCCAGCGTATCGAATTGAAACACCATTGCTGATGCTGGTAAACATTATGATCATTTTGATGATTGCCAAGTTGTTTACCGACCTGTTCCGTATTCGCGTCACGGCCTAAGCGTCACCTCCGCTCTTGAAACTAAAGCCCCGCATTGCTTTTGCTCTGCGGGGCTTTTTGCTTTGTTCACTGCCCTATTCCTGCCTCACCCATAAAGCGAGGATAGTATCCATCAAAAGCGATTAACGGGATTTCTCTACCCACCATAAAATCCTCTCATTGATTTACGAAATGCAATTAAAAACACGGCATTCACAACATCAATCACAGCAAACACATCTATCCAACTGAACAAGAAGTTCAGTGACACATTAACTGTCTGAGTCTCGAAGGTCTGAGGCTATTCAGAGTGGAAATCGTCATGAGTTTTTTTGAAATACGCGCTAGCAAGACATCTTCTCTTACTGTTCTAGCGAGCGCACTAATGCTTACTACCCCCACTTTTAGCTTCGCCGCAGAAGAGACAACTTACAACGAAGTAATGGAACAAGGTCGCCAGCTCTTCGACAAATACGGTATCAGCCATGATCTACCGAAACTGGCCATCAGTTCTCTAGTGCAAGGCGAGCACTTGGTAGAGCATGCTCACCGAACGGTTCAAATCGGCAACGAGGTCCGTGACTCTTCGGTGTTCCTTGTAAAGAACACCGACAGCAAGGGCAATATCGATTTACGCATCAAATACAACCCTGAAGAGCTGGATAAGAACGAAAAAGTGTTGGATGAAATCGAAGCCTTCACGCGCACAGAATATCGCCTGCGTAATTACGCAGAGAGCTTTGATTCTTCATCGGTGCGAGCAAAAGAAGATCAAAACGGCAATGTCGTTGTCAGCTTCAACTACTCAAAATATGGGCTTCCACAAGACATCGCCTATTTCCGTTTCTTAAGCGTCGATATCGAACTCGTTAACGGTGAACCAAAACGCATGGTCATCACTAACGAAAAGCCGTTCACACACCACAAATACAAGGTGGATACGTACCATCAAGAGATCCGCTTTCAAAAGTTGGATTCTGGCAAACTTGTGATTGCGAGCAAACACACAGAAATTGTTGGCTCAAGCAAAAACAAACCACTGAAAATGGTCAGCACTCTTAAACCTGTTGCCATCTATGAGGATGACATTGGTGTGCAAGTGCTGGATGAGAAGCGCTTGAACGAAGTTTCTGACCCACGCATGCAAGAAGCCAGTGTAAAACTTGATCGTATCTTCCCATTAATGGGCGATATGGTGCGTCGACAAGGCATCGATTTACCGCTGCCGTTTGGTGTATCAATGGCTTACCGTAACCAAGATATGAACATCCCATTCAATGACTTCACTATTGATGGCGTGCGTCTAAACGACCTATTCGACCCAGAAGACACCGTCGGGATTGTGAACGCAGAGAGTTTCAGTGTTCGTGGTGATGTGAACATCCTCCCTTTTTGGAACGTGTTTGGTTACGTCGGCAAAATCAATGTCGATGCGAACGTGGATGCGGGATACACAGGCGAAGGTGGCCAGTATCTAAAAGACAAGCTTAATGATCGTCTACCGGGCTTAGGCGACAAGTTTTGTGATGGTTTGTCTGCCCTATGTAATCGCGGGCGACTGAACGTGCCAATTCACCTTGAATACGATTTGCGCGGTGTCGGTACAACACTCTCGGTTGGTTACAAAGAGTTCTTTGCTTCTGTGACTGGCACGTACTCTCAGACACGTTTAAAAGGCTTGGATGACTGGGGTGACGGCATTGTTACCGTTCAACCGATGCTTGGTTATCAGTTAGTCGACTACCGTACCCAGTTCTTTGTCGGTGCTGAATATCAAGGCTTGGACTCTCGTATGGATGGCCGAGTAAAAACCGGTGATATCGAGTTCGATTACGACATCGGTGTCGAGCTTAACGAGTGGGCATTCCTGACAGGCTTCAATAAGCAAATCGGCAAGAACTACAACCTGACCATGCTTTACAACAAAGGCGAAACACGTGACTCACTGACCTTGAACTTGGGTTATCGCTTCTAATCGCACAAAGAGATAACACACTTAGAAATAACACATTGGTAGGCCATTGGATGGTAGGACTGCATCCTACAAAGGCGATTATTGAAACTGTCACCGATGCCCTACCATTTGAGCCATCAATACAACAAGCCATCCAACCATTCACGGATTAATACCAAAGCGTCAGGACGTCGCTTGTTAGATGCCGTTTAACATTTTCGGTGTACGCACCAAATGACTTTTTGGACATAACAATGACTTTACTCAATCGCTCAACTTTAGCCATTACCATCACTCTTGCCTTAGCTGCCTGTAGTGATGATTCAAGCAAACCTAGCGTTCCTTACGAACCAGAGCCATTACAACCGTTACCACCAGAACAAATCTCTTTGGAAATTGGTGATGCGACCATTCAGGCCACTAAAGAGTCCCTTGTCATCACGCCTCTTGATGAGGATGAAAAGCTGGCAGCGGTAGAGACGTTCAAAGGTATCCAATTTGCGCAAGCAGACCGCTTTCAGCACAGCATTGTTGCTCCACTTGAAGGCGATGTTGATGCGACTCAGTTCGGTGATGCGTGTCCGCAGTTAAAAACCACCACACAAACGCAGTCAGAAAATTGTTTGAACCTAAACATTTGGCGACCTGCCGGGACAGAAGCGTACGCAGATTTGCCAGTTTATGTCTTTATTCACGGTGGAGACTTTGAATACGGCGCAGGCTCAGAACCGCTGATTCATGGTGATATGGTGGTTGCGCAAGGTGCTGACGATGGTAACCCGTTTATTGCTGTTACTTTTAACTATCGTTTGGGCTTGCTGGGCAGTGTTTGGGTCGATGGTTTGGACAACCCAGAGGGTGGTAACTTTGGCCTAGGCGATCAAAAACACGCGCTTGAATGGGTTCAACAAAACATAGATGCATTCGGCGGCAATCCGCAAAACGTGACACTCATGGGGCAAGGTGCGGGTGCCATGTCGGTGGGAATTTTACAGCAATCAAAAGGCGATGCTGCAATCGCAGGTGAGCACTTTCAACGTGCCATCATGCAAAGCAACGCTTACGGCTTTGAATATAAAAGTTACGATGTTGCCAAGAGCCAAAGACCAGAGCAAAGCGTTGAAGATCTAACGTTACTATCACTTGAAGAGGTCATGAAGGTACAGAGCGAGATGCTAGATCCTATTCAACGTCTTAAGAACTGGGTACTGACCGCCGCGAATATTCCGGTTATAAGTCCAACACGCGACAACAGCCCATTAGCTACGTTGATGCCATTTGCGCCTTACATCGAGCATCGCCCACCAGCGTTTCTAGTGAAAGAAGTACCAGGCTATCACTTTACTGAACAAGCGATTGAGAGTGAATGGATCGTACCGACGGTAATTGGCTCAAACAGTGCAGAAAGCAATACTCTGGGCATGCTGCCCAGCCTGACATTTTTGATCCCAACTATCCTTGATATTTTGAGCCAAGAAGCGCCAGAAATCATCGAAAGTGGTGACGAAACCTTAATCGTCGAATACATGGTGGAGTGGCTAGAATCGGATGCGAACTTGAACCGTTTACGCGCTGAATATCTTTCATTACTCAGCGATTCCGCTTCGATTGAACTCGATCTTTCTGACTTATTGGAACTGCTGCCTAACACCGCTTATGAGGCGATGACTAAGTTGTTTTTCGGTTTGGGGAACTCCGATTCAACCACTGAGTTACTTGCTCTGGCTGACTTTTTCCCTAACGATGAAAGTGAACTGAATGGCGCGGCGAAAAACATGCAGCAATTCAAAACCACGTTGCATGATTTGCTCTTCACGGGTCCAAACCGTAATAAAGCTTCAATTGAAGAAGCAACAGGAGCGACGCCAAGCTTCTACTACTTTGACTACAAACCTGGATTCAACGTATGGACTTACAACACAAAAGGTGAAAATGGCGATCTCGACGTGGGTGATTTACTCAAAAGCATCAGTTGTATTGTGGGCGCTTGTAATGCATCGGAATTACCATTTGTGTTTAATAAGGCATTAAAGCTTGATGGTTCAAGTGTTCGCCCAGGTAGCAAAGACAAAGCGATGATGAACGAGCTCTCTCGTATGTGGTTTAGCGAGCGTTTATTTGAAGACTTCCAATACAACAGCGCGACTGATCGAGTACTGCTGATCGATAACGATGGCGGTATTCAATCCACGCAAGATTGGGACAATGCTCATCACTCAGGCATCGATCCAAAACTGCGCCAAGGTCGCCTCAATGGTCTCGAGGAACTTGGGCTGATTCTGAGTCACATGTAACGTTATCTTCAGTCACTAAAAACTCGTTACCGAATACCTAAAAGCCAGTTCGCTGGCTTTTTTCATCCTTATTCCTTGAACATAATTAGGAAGGTTTACTCATGTTTCCTAACGCCATTCGTGCTCTGCTACTCTTTATCTTCGGCGCGCTGTTGGTTGGCTGTGCCCAGCCCTACCCTCAAGTTGAACCGGATTTTGAAGCCAATTGGCAAACTACTCAGCATCAAGCCGAAGTTTACTTAATTCCTACCGCTCCAGAAGCCTTTGCTCGTCGTGTTGAACTGGTAAGAAACGCTCAGCAAAGCATCGATATGACTTACTTTTCTTGGGAGAGTGACACGCTTGGTTTGATGCTACTCAATGAACTCAAACAAGCAGCAGATCGAGGCGTGCAAGTTCGACTCACTCTCGATGATTTATTGGTGTTTAACGAGAAATGGCTGGCTGATCTCAGTGCTCACGACAACATTCAAATCCGTTTATTCAATCCGTTTGATTCACGTAAGTCAGGCTGGATTGGTCGCGTCGTCAACTTCTCTACTCATCAACAACGTTTGGACAATCGTCTGCACGAGAAGTACTTCAACGTCGACCATCAATGGATGATTCTAGGTGGACGTAACATTGGCGACGACTATTTTGGTTACAGCCGCAAAGCCAACTTCTTTGATATGGATGTCTTGTTCAAAGGCAGCATTATTCGAGCATTCGACAAAAACTACCAACAGCTTTGGGACAGCGAGCATGTTACGCCAATAGAAAACATCGTTAACGTTACCCCAAACTATTCCGCGTTTACTAAAGCGCTTAATAAAGGTGAGAAAGACAAAAGCATCATTCTGGCTGAAGTTGAAAAACAGGTAAAACAACTGGTCAGTCCCGACTTCATTGCTACGCAAGTCACCCCCGTTTTCGACTCATTAGACAAGTTAGAAAACAACAAACCCTACTTTAGAAAACGTGCAGAACACCAAGTTTGGCAACAAATAACCACTGCATCCAAAGCAGTGATATCAACGCCTTATGTGGTACCGAGTGATGGTGAATTTGCCTTTATTGATACCTTGATGGAGCAAAAAGCGGACATCACGTTAATGACGAACTCGTCTGCCTCTAATGATTCTGGCTTTATTCCGGCTTATTACGAGGAGCATCGCCAAACCCTGTTAGATAAGGGCGTCCATATACTTGAGTACAAAAACCAAGCGAACAATGATGACCATTACTTCCATGCGGATACTTATTATCACAACAAGACGGTGATACTCGATGATCGGCTGACTTATATCGGCTCATCAAACTTCGACCCAAGATCGGATTTCCTCAATATGGAATTTGGTGTGTTGGTCCAAAGCAGAGCCTTTGCAGAACATGTCATGCACTACTTAACTCGACAACAAGATGAACTGTTTTGGCGAGTATCTCGAGATGGACAAGGCCAAACTCAGTGGCAATCAATGAATGAGATCCATACTAAGAATCCAAACTATGGTGGATGGCATAAGGCACCTAACTGGATATTCAAGAAACTGAATGGTGAGTTCGAACTCTAAACAATCAAGGCTTAAAAAGGCTCTCTATCTGCAAGGATGAGAGCCTTTTTAATGCCCGCTAAAACTGCGTTCCGAGCGAAAAGTGAACGCGGAATTGGTCTCCTTGCGGAGCATCTAAACCATAAGCAAAGTCCACTTTGACGGGCACGTATTTTGAATTCCATATCAAACTCAAGCCTGTACCACTTTTCCAATCCACCTTATCGTTGAAGGCATCACCAACATCATAAAATGCTCCAAGCCACAATTGGCGGTAGACCTGATATTGATATTCCAGCCCAGCAGTAAACATGTAACGGGCACCCGTTAAATCGCCATTTTCATCTCTAGGAGAGATAGACTCATAACCATAACCACGAAGATTGCCATCACCTCCCGCAAAGAAGCGTAACGAGGATGGAATATCGCTCAAAGTGTCAGCGACATTAATACCGACATTAGAACGAAAGTGAAACTTGTGTTTTTCACTAATATCCCATGACAGAACACTATTGCCCTCAATACGCAGCAAACGAGAATCGGAGAAAAAATTAGGGTCTGAGTATTCCAATGAGTAAACGTGACGGTGCTTTACTTCTAATTGATCGTTCTTGCGATCAAGCAGTGAAAATGTCACCCCCGGTAATAACAACTGTGATTCGTCATTCTCCGACGCTTGTCGATAACTTTCTTGCAAATAACGAACGTGCATGGTGCTTTGCCAATCACTGTCTAACTGCCAGTGTTTTTCAAACGATAAATCATTAGAAAAACTCGATGTGTCTCGATAGTCGACATGCTTAGATTCAAACTGAATCCCGTAGTAATCCGTTAGAACATTTTGGGTGGGAATTTTGTAACCAAGTAATAGCGATTGTTCCGGTTTGGAAGCGTACGCTTGTGCCTCAAAACTGTGTCCACGTGCGTTGTACCAAGGCTTGGTCCAGTTCAGCGAAGCGCGCAATCCCAAGTCTGTCGAATACCCTCCACCGACCTGCACAATATTGCGTGAATTCGGCTCTGCGAGCACTTCTATCGGCACCTTATAACCATCGGATATCTCCTCGAAATCCGCTTTCACAATCACACTGCGAAACCAATCAGTACTCGAGAGGTCGGCCTGATATTGACTCAATTTCAAAGTGTCAAAATCGTCGCCCCGTTCAAACGTTCTCATCGCTTCTATTCGTGCTGTTTCGATACCCGACGTAAGAACAGACAGCTCTCCAAATTGGTAGCGAGAACCACTAGAGAAATGCAGATTCACATGGGCTTGATTCAAACTGGGAATGACTTCCAAAGACGATTCAATAAAACGCCCATCCAAGTAACCTTTTTGCTGAGCCAATGAAATCAAGTTTCGCTTTAGCGTGTCGTACTCAGAATGAAGCAACGGCTGACCTTGTTTAAGTTGAGCTTGATTAATTAGTTCGATGAAATCCTGATCATTACTGGCCTCTCCCGACACAGCAATATTAGATTTTTTGACCAACATCACCTCCCCAGCGTCAACCTCAAGCGTGATGAGATCATTCTCTGGTCTCTGAACTCTGAGCTCGGAATGATAGTAACCATAAGGATTTAACGCTGACCTAACCAGCGTGTTGAGTTGGCTAATAGAAAGGTTTTCAGCCGGCACTTCAGCTAATGGCGAGAGGTAATATTCTAGGTTCTTTTCCAGCGGCTGGGATAAACCTTGTATAACAAATTCTGCAGCTAAAACCTCAGCAAGGGGAAGAGAAGCGAATACAGAAATTCCAACAAGTTTTTGGACAAGAGAAGCCACAAATCTGCCTAAGTGAGTTTGACACTCAACTAGGCTAAACGTACTACAGAAATCACGTTAATCGTGTATGTAGGATGATTACCTACAAACGCTTACGAGAAGATAACCTCATGCACCTTCCGCACCACTGTTACTCTTTCTCTCCTAAACTAAAACAAGTCACGCGATACACGCTTCAAACGTTTGATTTGTGAATACAGTAGAAACGGTAAAAGTCATAGACATAAATAGGAGATGCTCATGCCGACTGTGGACTTGCTTCTGAAAACTTCAATTATTCCATCAAGAAAGGTGCTGATAAAAACTCTTGTTTACGCCTCTAAGACAAATTCGCCTATCAAGATTTATGGAGAGGATTATCGTAGAAGCGAAGATCACACCTTTTTTGATTTCATTAGTGATAAAGCGCGAGATGCCAAGCGTACAAACGATAGATACTTAAATTGGACTATACAAGTGCTTGAAAAAATTGCTCTTATAGCGAAACAAGAAGGCTTAAAATACGAGCTAGATTTTATACACTTGGACGGACGGAAATGGATCTCACAGCTGATCAGAGAGTCAGGTAATAACAACACGCTCTTCGTTGACGCAAAGAGTATCAATATATCGCACGAGCTGATGTCAGCTTTGATAACCGAGAACAAAAACTTGTTCTTACTCACTGACAAGTCGTGGTCAACATCAACCCTAGTGCTCGGAGCGATAGATCCATTACACAGGGACGACGAAAGCGGCACTATAGATCGGGCAATAATCCAAGCAGGATTGCGTCTTTCTGACACTCTGGCACAAAGTTTCAAGCTTGTTTATTGCCAATACGTCGCGGAATATTTGACAGAATTCAGTCAAGAAATATTGCAAAGCCAGAAAGAAGGGGTATTGAACTTTCTCAAAGATAAAAACCTCAACTCGGTTCCCTTAACCTTCATCAGAGGAAACCCTGACTTCGCCCTTGTTGAAGCAGTGAAAATACACAAAGGAACGCTGTTAGTCCTTGGTGCTTGCCGAAGAAGCAGCGCATCTCGTTACTGGATGGGAAGTACCGTAGATAGCCTATTACAATCTCCTCCATGTGATATGCTGCTCGTAGCTGAGCATTAAAAACTACCTCTCTCTCCTAGCACAAGGACGCAATTATGAGTTTCATGATCGAACATTGGGACTTTTCGAGTGAAAAACCGATAAAAAAGGAAAACTCAACTGAAGTCATAGAAGCTGATCATTGGTATCACTGTGAAAGAGGTCACCTCGCTATCCGAGGCTGGCTAGAGTTCAACGCAATACCAAGATCGACGATAGATAACTTGCTTGCAGACGAGAGCCGCCCTTCTTTCCATCAATTGGATGGAGAAAACTTTTTGCTCATTTTGCGCGGTGTCAATATGAACGCTAACGCATCACCAGAAGACATGCTTAGTATCCGAATTCTCTATTACAACGGCGCACTAATCTCAACACGTAAAACACCATCCCGAGCGATCATGGATATTAGAGAGGCTCTAGCGGAAAGGAAAGGACCGCAAAGCCTTGCTAGCCTGTTGAACTATATTATTGATGGGTTAAACGGCAAGATTGATACGTACTTGGATTTTATCGAGAATACATTGAACGAATTCGACGTAAGTGATGAGTCAACTTACAACCATATTTCAGCGCAAAAAGCACTGATTTCAATAAAGCGATTCATACGCCCACAGCAATACGCGATTCGAGATTTGATTGAGTCTGAAGTCCCATTAGTGACAACAAGGCCACACCAGTATCGGTTTGCTCATAACAATATCATTCGAATTAACGAAACCATCGATTTCTTTCTTGGAGAGGTCGAGCTGTTTCAAGAAGAAATTAGGCACCTACGGGATCAAAAGACAAACAAAAATAGTTATCTCTTCACCTTGGTCGCTACCATCTTCCTGCCTACTAGCTTTTTAACTGGCCTACTAGGAATCAACATTGGAGGCATGCCAGGCGTCGACTCCTCGATGGCATTTACATGGTTCTGTATCGCTCTTGTCGTAATATTTGGGCTCGAGGTGGTTTTACTAAAGTATTTAGGCTTCACAAACAAAAAAGAGCCATGATAGCGGCTCTTTATTGTCCGAAAGTGTAATCGGCCTACGCCACTTGCTTGGACTTAAAATTACCAAGTAGCGCATCGTACAACTCGTTATCACTCAATACGCCCACTAGCTTGTTCTCTTCTACTAGCAATATCGGCTGGTTGCTGCGTTGCTTCAGTTCAATCGCCTCACGCATGCTGATATCTGGATTGGCTTGAACAACCGTGCTTTCACCGATGTCGTCGAGTGTGGTTGAATCGCTTTCCCAATTCACCAATGACTTGTCAGAATCCACCAGCGTGACACCTTTCGGCTCTTGCTCGACCCAAATCTGCTTTTCTGCACACACCAATACGCGGTCATTTTTCTGCTTAAGCTCGGTACTGGCTTGCATCAGTGAACGACCTTTCAAAACATTGAGCGGATTAGTGTGAGCCACAAAGTCAGCCACATAGTCGTTTTCTGGCGCAAGGATGATCTGCTCAGGCTTGCCGTGTTGAATCAGTTTGCCCGATTCCATAATGGCGATGTTGTTGCCGATTTTCAGCGCTTCGTCTAGGTCGTGGCTCACAAACAAAATCGTCTTGTTGAGCTTCTCTTGCAGTTGAATCAATTCATCTTGAAGCTGAGCACGAATCAGCGGGTCGAGCGCAGAGAACGGTTCATCCATTAGTAGGATATCGGTATCCATAGCAAAGGCGCGAGCCAAGCCAACACGCTGCTGCATACCACCAGAGAGCTCATGCGGGAACTTGCTCTCCCACTCGCTTAGCCCAACCATTTCTAATTGTTCACGCGCTTTTTTACGACGTTCCGCTTTGCCAATACCCTGCATCTCAAGACCAAACGCCACATTATCCAATACCGTTAACCACGGCATAAGCGCAAACTTTTGGAACACCATCGATACGCGGTGAGTACGCAAGTTACGTAGAGTTTGTTCGTCACAGTTGGCAAGCTCTACCATGTCGTCGCCATCTTTGATTTTGAGTGAGCCGCGAGAAATCTCATTCAAACCATTAACGGCACGAAGCAGGCTGGATTTACCCGAACCGGAAAGCCCCATCAATACACAGATCTCGCCTTGTTGGACGCTCATTGAGACCTTATCAACACCAACCACTTGTCCGGTTTGATCAATGATCTCTTGGCGAGACTTGCCTTGGTCGAGTAACGCCAATGCTTGCTCTTGCTGCTGACCAAACACAACGTCGAGGTTTTCAATTGTAATTGCATCCATGTTATGCCTCCTTTTGGTTTGGTGCTTTGCACAAACGGTCGAGAATAATCGCGACCAAAACAATCGCTAAACCGGCTTCAAAGCCTTGAGAAATGTTCACGGTGTTCAGTGCTCGTACGACTGGTTTACCCAGACCATCGGCACCTACTAGTGCGGCTATCACCACCATAGAAAGTGACAACATGATGCATTGGGTCACACCCGCCATAATGCTTGGCAATGCGGCTGGGAGTTCGACTTTGAATAGTAACTTCATGCGACTGGCACCAAAGGCTTTACCCGCTTCAATCAGCTCTTCTGGCACTTTGGTGATGCCAAGGTAAGTCAGACGAATTGGCGCGGCAATAGCAAAGATAATGGTGGAAATCAGCCCCGGAACGATGCCTAAACCAAACAGAACTAATGTTGGGATCAGGTACACAAACGTTGGTACGGTCTGCATTAAATCGAGTATCGGGCGCAATAAGGTATACAACCAAGGGCGATGCGCCGCCATGATGCCAAGCGGCACGCCAATTAATACGGAAATCGTTGTCGCAGCGAAGACGAGAACAAAGGTTTCCAGCATTTCTTGCCAGTAGCCGAGGTTAAGAATAGTCAGTAGCGCCAGCACGATAAACACAACTAAAGGAATGCTGCGGTGTAGGAACCACGCAATCGCTGCGGTCATGATGATAGGTGCTGCCGGTGGCATCCATTTGAAAATATCCACCACGAATAGAATGATGGTTTCAAGAAAAATAGAGATAGCATCAAAGAAACCCGACGCGTTCATGGTTAACCAATCCACGCCTGTTTCCATCCATTCGCCCAACGGAAGTTTGTTGTCCGTAATAAAATTCACAATAAAACCTTTGTGTTAATAGGCGGGCATCGCTGCCCACCTTTTCCTAAAGAGAGGAATGATTAAGCGTTTGTTTCTAGGTAAGAAGTAATCGCTTGTTTTGCGTCTTTGCCGTCTAGCGTCTTCACGCCTTCTAGCCACGCTTCAAATTGTTGTGGGTTAGCATTCAACCATTCTTGCGCCGCTTTCGCTGGCTTTTGTTTTTGGTTTAGAATCGCTTCCATCAACTGGTTTTCCATCTCTAGGCTGAACTCTAGGTTCTTAAGCAGTTGACCCACGTTTTGACACTCAGATAGGTAGTCTTGGCGCACGTTGGTGTAAACATTGGCACCACCGTAGTTAGGACCAAAGAAGTCGTCACCGCCAGATAGGTACTCCATCTCAACATTGCTGTTCATTGGGTGTGGAGCCCAACCTAGGTAAACGATCCATTGGTTGCGACGCACTGCACGAGACACCTGAGACACCATGCCCGCTTCGCTTGATTCCACTAGGCTGAAGTCTTTCAAGCCGAATGCATCGCTGTCGATCATATCTTGGATAAGGCGGTTGCCATCGTTACCCGGCTCAATACCGTAGATGCGGTCTTTGAATTTGTCGGCATGTTTTGCCAAGTCAGCAAAGCTTTTCACACCCGCGTCGTACACGTACTTTGGCACGGCTAGGGTGTATTTTGCGCCCTCTAGGTTTGCGCGAACGGTTTCCACTGTGCCAGCTTCACGATATTTGGCGATATCGCCTTCCATGGTTGGCATCCAGTTACCTAGGAACACGTCAATGTCGCCGTTTGCCATTGAAGAGTACGTCACAGGTACAGACAGAAGATCGGTCTTGGTTTTGTAGCCCAAGCCTTTTAGCAGCTCAGAAGTAACAGCAGTAGTTGCAGTAATGTCCGTCCAGCCTACATCGGCAAATCGAACAGTTTCACATTGGTTAGCGTAAGCACCTGTCGCTACTGCACTCAGCGCGATAGATGAAAAGATTTTTGTCATCGTAGACATGTTTAAATTCCTTGTAATGATTACTGACTTTATGAGATTGAGCTTAAGTCTCTTTTCGGCGGACGCATTCTTTGCGTCTCTTGCCAGTTCGGAGCAATCCAAACCGGTGTGTTATTCGATTCTTCGAGTACGTTCCCCAAGATCATGTCTGCGGCACGCTCTGCGACCATGATGGTTGGGGCGTTTAAGTTGCCATTCGGAATCGTTGGGAAGATGGATGAATCCACTACGCGCAAGCCTTCAATGCCGCGCACTTGGCAGGCTTCATTCAGAACTGCCATTGGGTCATCGTCTGCGCCCATTTTGCAGCTACACGATGGGTGGTAAGCACTTTCCACGTTTTGCTTCACCCATTCATCAATCGCTTCGTCACTGGTGATGTTAAGACCCGGTTGAATCTCTTCACCGCGAAACGCATCCATTGCAGGTTGATTGAGGATTTCACGCGTTAAACGAATACAGTCTCGCCAGTCCTGCTTGTCTTGTTCCGTCGAGATGTAGTTGAACTCGATTTTTGGCTTGTCATTTGGGTTGGCAGAAACCACTTCGACACTGCCGCGGCTCTCTGGCTTGTTTGGACCAACATGCACTTGGAAGCCGTGACCATCAAATGCCGCGCGTCCGTCATAACGCATTGCTGCTGGTAGGAAATGATATTGAATGTTTGGCGATTTCAATCCTTCACGAGAACGGATGAACGCACACGATTCAAAGTGGTTGGTTGCGCCCAGACCTTTGCGCGTCAGAATCCACTCCGTACCAATTAAGCCTTTGCTGATCAAACCTAACTTGCTGTTAAGCGTGATCGGCTGTTTGCAGTGATACTGGAAGTACACTTCAAGGTGGTCTTGCAAGTTCTTACCCACACCTTCGAGTGCGTGTTTCACTTCGATGCCCGCTTTTTCAAGCACAGTCTTAGGACCAATACCAGAAAGTTGCAGTAGTTGTACGGAGCCGATTGAACCTGCGCTCGACACAACCTCTTTGTTAGCAAAGCACTGTTTGATTTTGCCAGATTGCTCAAACTCAATGCCGACTGCTTTCTTGCCTTTCAGTAAAATACGGTGAGCCGTTACGCCTTTCATCAAGGTGAAATTACTGCGCTTTTTTGTACGGCTTAAGTAAGCGTTAGAGGTAGAAGCGCGCACGCCTTTATCTACCGTCATGTGCATCGGACCGAAGCCCTCTTGCTGATAACCGTTGTAATCTTGCGTTTCTGGATAGCCCGCATCTTTGCCCGCTTCAATAAACGCTTGGTAAAGTGGATTCAGCTTCATATCATTGCCGTTACACGTCCCTACCGGACCGCTGTCGCCACGGTATTCGTCTACGCCGCCTGTCCACGTTTCCGCTTTACGGAAGTACGGCAGACACGCTTGGTAGTTCCACCCTTTCGCGCCCTCTGCTTCCCATTCGTCAAAGTCACATGCATGACCACGAACATAAACCATGCCGTTGATCGAAGAGCTGCCACCCAACACTTTACCGCGTGGACAATGCAGTTGGCGTCCGTCTAGTCCATCTTCCGCAACAGTTTCGAACTGCCATGCGTACTTTTCGGTGTTCATTGGGTAAGACAGCGCCGTTGGCATTTGAATGAAGATGCTCTTGTCTGAGCCACCCGCTTCCAGCAGTAAGACTTGGTGCTGACCGCTTTCACTCAGGCGATCCGCCAAAACACAGCCTGCCGAGCCAGCACCGACGATGATGTAATCGTAGTGTTGTTGCATTACAAATCCTCCTGACTGATTAGGCGTAAGGGCTATCGAAATCACCCAAATGCACTAACACGCTCTTGGTTTGGGTGTAATGCTTAAGGGTTTCAACGCCGTTTTCACGTCCAACTCCAGAAAGCTTGTAGCCGCCAACTGGCATTTCAGCTGGGGAATCGCCCCACGTATTAATCCAACAAATGCCTGCTTGGATTTGATGAATGACGCGGTGTGCACGAGAGAGGTTTTGCGTGAACACGCCAGCTGCAAGTCCGTAATCGGTGCTGTTAGCGCGTGCAATCACTTCGTCTTCGTCACTGAACTTAAGCACTGACATTACGGGACCAAAGATCTCTTGCTGCACGTGCGGCATGTCGTCTTCGCAATCAATGAAAACCGTTGGCACAACAAAATTGCCGCTCGCCAAGCCATTGTCTGTAACTTTATAGCCACCGGTCAGTAACGTTGCGTTGCTTGCTTTCGCTTGTTCAATTGCGGAAAGGACTTTTGATTCGTGCTCTTTGGAAATTAGCGCGCCAATTTGGGTTTGCTCATCAAGCGGATCGCCAACCACCAGCAGTTCGGTACGTTTCTTAAGTTGAGCGACAAACTCATCATAAATGCCTTCATGCACGAACACGCGAGTACCGTGTGTACAAACCTCACCTTGGGTGTAGAAGTTCGCGACCATTGCAGCAGAAACCGCGTCGTCTAACTTGGCATCATCAAAAATGATCATTGGAGATTTACCGCCAAGTTCCATAGTGACTTGCTTTAGCGTATTGGCACTGTCACCCATCACCACTTTGCCCGTACCGGATTCCCCCGTGAAAGAGACTTTAGCGATGTCTGGATGTGCGGTGAGCATTTGCCCTACTCGGTAATCACCTTGAATGACGTTGAACACGCCATCTGGCAACCCCGCTTCGCTGTAGATTTCTGCTAGTTTGAGTGCGGTTAACGGAGTTTCTTCTGATGGTTTAAAGATCATCGCATTACCCGCAGCAAGCGCAGGGGCAGACTTCCACATCGCGATTTGAATTGGGTAGTTCCATGCACCAATACCCGCACAAACGCCAAGAGGCTCGCGGCGAGTGTAGAAAAACTGTGATTCATTCAGCGGTTGCTGTTCACCATGCATGCTAGGCGCAAGACCTGCGTAGTACTCGATCACATCTGCGCCCGTTGCAATGTCTACGCAATTCGCTTCTTGAATCGGTTTGCCCGTATCCGCGACTTCTAATGCTGCCAGTTCGTCGTTTCTTTCACGAAGTAGCGCCACCGCTTTAAGCAAAATGCGGCTTCGTTCTGTCGCCGTCATTGCAGACCAAATCGCAAAACCACGTTTGGCAGATTCAATCGCTGCTTGCATGTCTTGCTGGTTAGCCTGCTTCACGTTTGCAAGCGGTTCACCATTGGCTGGATTGTATGTGGTGAAGTGTTCTTCTGAGCATCCTAGGTGCATGGCACCATCGATGTAGTGTGCTTTCATATCCATTTGAAGGTTTGACTCTTTATTTTAGTTTTGAGTAGAACGTGAGCTGTTTATCGAGATAGTCGTTGATGATAACGCGCGCTTTCTCGGCATCGATGCCTTGCGGATTGAGCGTTCCGCGCAGCCAAATGCCATCAATCAGTGACGCAATACCATGCGCCACCAGCTCTGCTTGGTCTTGATCCAACAAAGCTTTTAATTCTTTTTTTAGGTGAGAAAGGAGGCGTCGTTCATTCACTCGTTGCAGACGTTTGAGTTGCGCGTCATGCATGGAGTAAGACCAGAATGCCAACCAAGTTTTTGCCACTTGGTTCTCGGCTTGAAAACCCACAAAGTTGCCGTCGATGATGGCGTTAATACGTTGATGATGCGCATCAGCCGGTAGTTGGCTTAGGTTCTCTTTGATGGTGGCAGAAAGCTGGCGCAGGATCTCACGCATGGTCTCTTCTAACAGACCGTGCTTACCACCGAAATAGTGATTAATGATCCCCGTTGATACCCCTGCTTCTTTGCTGATCAACGAGATACTCGCTGCGTGTAAACCAACTCTGTCGATGACCGACATCGTCGCTTTGACTAGCTGCGGTTTTCTGATTTCAGGCATCCCAACCTTGGGCATTTTGCATCCTTGTTATTTTTAATTGAACGGTTAGTTAAATATAAAATGCCTCAAATTTAGTTCTAACTCAAACTAATTATCTAGAAAAAACAACAGAAACAGCCGAATCATTTCGACAACAATCATTATTAAAACTTGAAAAAAGAGAGAATTTATGAAGATTTAACACGTAAAAACAGAAACACAAAAACTTTTAAAATCAATAATTAGAGTATTTATAGCGCAAGTTATAGATGCAAAGACTCATGAAAACCCCGTGCTTATCAAAAGTACAAACAAAGACAAATGCAATGAACTCAAATATTTTCTACACATTTTATTTTTAAGTTTGTTAATTGACCAAGGAATGGCATACCGCTTCATCACATCAAGTTCATTGCACTAGGATGTAAACACCTTGTGGCAGTCAAGATCGTTCAGTTTGATGACATTCTTTGTTTTTGTTGTCCGGTTTGGACAATAAAATGTCCGCTATCAACATGTGAAGTTCACTTTGCTAAAGACATACTGAATTCCATAAACGCAGATACTAATGAGGAGTCAGATATGTCAGCTCAACCACTTTACGACATTGACCAACCAGAAGCGGCGCTTCGTCCAACGTTAGAAACATTGAAAAGTGCTTTCTTAACCATTCCAAATCCAAGCGCTGGCATGCGTATTGAACGTCTTCAAAGACTGCACACGGCTTTGCTAACCTATCAAGACCGTCTCATAGACGCGGTAGATCAAGATTTCAACGGGCGCTCAAGTGCTGAAACCTTGATGATTGAGCTTCTGCCTATTCTTGAAGGGATTCATTACAACAAGAAAAACCTGCGTAAGTGGATGAAACCATCTCGTCGCAAAACGCCTTTAATGTTGTTCGGCGCGAAAACTAAAGTGCATTACCAACCACTCGGTGTTGTTGGGATTGTTGTGCCTTGGAACTTCCCTATTTTCTTAGGTTTATCACCTTTGGCTGGCGCGCTGGCGGCGGGTAATTTGGCAATGATCAAAACTTCTGAATTTGCCCCAAAGACGGGTGAAGTGATGAAGCAAATGATCTCCGAATATTTCACCTCTGACGAGGTTGTCGTGGTCAATGGTGGTGTTGAAGTCGCGACCGAATTCACCAAATTGCCGTTTGACCATATTGTTTTCACTGGCTCAACTCAGGTGGGTAGCATTGTAATGCAGGCGGCAGCACAGAACCTGACTCCTGTGACTCTCGAATTGGGCGGCAAATCTCCTGCCATCATCCACGAAGACTTCCCTATCGAAGAAGCAGCTAAACGCATCGCTTTTGGTAAAGGTCTCAACGCCGGCCAAGTTTGCGTCTCACCCGACTACATTTTAGTGCCAAATGGCAAGGTGGATGAGTTTGCAGAAGCATTCAAAAACGCCATCTCCAAGCATTATCCAACCATGCGTGACAACCCGGATTACACCTCTATTATTACAGAGAGGCAGCGCGATAGATTGGCTGACAACATTGCTGACGCGAAACAAAAAGGCGCAGAAGTGATGGTGATAAACCCAGCAAACGAAGACTTCTCTGGAACTCGAAAACTGCCTATGCATGTGGTTAAGAATGTCACTCACGACATGCGAGTGATGCGTGAAGAGATCTTTGGTCCAATTCTGCCGCTAGTACCTTACGAAACGCTTGATGACGCCATTCAATACGTACAAAGCAAGGATAGACCGCTTGCTCTGTACTACTTCGACTGGGATCAGAGCCGCGTTGAGAAAGTGGTAGAAAACACACATTCAGGTGGCGTGTGTATCAATGAAGTGATGACCCATACCATGGTCGATGATATGCCTTTTGGCGGTGTAGGGCCTTCAGGCATGGGGCACTACCACGGCAAAGAAGGCTTCTTGAACTTCTCGAAAGCGAAATCGATTGTGATCAAAGGTCGCTTTGATGCGAGCCAGTACATCTCTGCACCTTGGGGAAATAAGATGTTCAACTTCTTCACCAACTTCCAGTTGAATCGTCTGAAGAAATTCTAGAACCAAACAGCCCTAATGACGCTAAGAGTCATTAGGGCTATTTGTGTTCAACACGTTTTCTTGATGCTGCCAGGCGAGAAGCCGAACTGCTTTACAAAGGCTCGAATAAAACTGGCTGGCTCGGCATACCCCACTCGCCATGCGACGGTTTCTACGTTCAAACAAGAAGCTTCAAGTAACTGTCGAGCAATGGTCAAACGCGTGTTGGCATACAGTTCTCGATAAGTTGTCCCTTCGTCACTCAAACGTCTCCTTAAGGTTCGCTCTGTCATTGAGAGTTTATCGGCGACCGCACTGAGCGTCTTCTCTTCTGCGATATCTTCGAGAACCACTTCTTTCACTCGCTCGGTCCACTGTTTCTCTTCGTCTTCTCCCTGAGCCACAATGGCATCACACTGTTCCAAA
The DNA here is from genome assembly GCF_051122595.1 of Vibrio sp. K4. Classification (NCBI taxonomy): domain Bacteria; kingdom Pseudomonadati; phylum Pseudomonadota; class Gammaproteobacteria; order Vibrionales; family Vibrionaceae; genus Vibrio; species Vibrio sp. K4. The sequence continues at coordinate 1,296,224 of NZ_CP178578.1, read as the reverse complement.
CAGAACTTCAAGGTAACTGGATCGCTTTTTGGTAGCGGTTGATTGAGCATAGAATGGGGAATCACCAACGCATGGTGTGATTGCCCGCCTTTAACATGAATACCAAGAACCTGACTAAGTTTGTCGATGTGGCCCGGGTTATCTAGCGTGGTTTTCAGATAAAGGTCTTCCAGTGCGGGCAAAGGTAATGCTTCACGCATAAAGTTAAGCGTAACGGCGGTATGCCTCTCTAAGATGAAAGGCGTTACTCGCTCAGACAAACCAGACATGCCAAAGCTCAGCTCACCACCTTCTTGTGTCTCTTTGAAAGTCAGTTTGGCAATCACCAAAGAGAGCGCGACATAGTCGATTGCTGTGTTGAACGCCGCACGCATCGTCGGACTGGTTAATATCGCAAATCCCCAAATTCCGAACACATTCACATGCATTTGCTGACCTATTTCAGCACCGAGTCCGACTTCACTTGGCGCCTGTTTGACGTAGTTTTCTATCACCGCGACTTCTTGCGGCATGGTGAGTTTTAGATCGTCTTTGACTAGGTCTTGCTCTGTCAGCCCTGTGCCCGCTAAGCATTCCTCTAAAGGAATACCTCGCTTCTGTGCGGCATCACAAATCAATCGTACGCTGGTTATCGATCTCATAAGTGTCTCTGTAGGTGAACAAGGCTTACGAGTTTGAATTTTAATGCAATCATGCACTTATGCATAAACCATAACTTCCTGATTCAGGTATTTCCTTTTAAGCGAGAGTACTGATAGAAGTATAGAGCGTCAATGCTGAGAAGATAGTCAAAGCACATTGCATTGGTGTGAGTTATGTTTCTCGCTCAGTTCAGCCTTGGCACTTTCTTGTTGTATCGATTCATCTTCCGAGCTACACACTCGGTTTCGACCCAATGTTTTAGCGCGATAAAGCGCTTTGTCTGCTTGGCGATAGCTTTGCTCTACAGAACGGTTGATCGTCGTAATTCCGCCACTGATCGTAATACCCAATACACTTTTCGATTGAATAATTTCTTTAAGACGATAAATCGCTTCAAATGCATTGCGAGTATTAGTCTCTGGCATGATGATGGCAAACTCCTCACCGCCAACACGTGCAACAATGTCTGTCTCTCGGCACTGTGCTTTCATCAAGTTCCCGAGGTCTTTGATCACCTCATCCCCGACATCATGGCCGTGTTTATCATTAATCTGCTTGAAGTGGTCTATATCGATAATGGCCAGTGCGGTATTAGACACCGCGTAACGATCAGCAATACTCGCATGACGCGCCAACTCCTTGTCGAAACGACGGCGATTCCAACAGCCCGTTAGTGGATCTTTTTCGGCAAGGTTCTTCAGTTTATTCTCCAACCGCACTCGATGGCTGATGTCTCGGAAACTAAGCACATAACGGTCGCTCATTCCCATCCCCATTTTATAATGAGTAATGTGCGTATCTAGCGTTAAATGGTCACCAAAACGGTTGGTCACTTTGATTTCACCTTTCCAGTTGGCTTTCGCGCCTAACTTGGTCATCGCTTTGTTTAAACAATTGAAGCCATACTGTTGCAGGTTTTCACCATTCAGTTGTTCGCGTGTATAACCTGTCAGCTTAGAAAAACTCTTGTTCGCAAAATCGACTCGTAAATCTTGGTCGAGAATGACGACACCAATTACCGAGTGTGCGGCAATACTTGCGATCTTTTCGTCAATGCGTTCACTTTCTAAGTGGTAGTTGCGCACTACCATCAATAAACCGATAACGAACAGCAACAATGCCTGCCAACTGTAGTCATGTGTGAGTGTGTAAATCCCCCAGCCAGTCAGCGTCAATAGATAAACAAACGGAAGTAACTTGCGCTTGGTATCGTTAGTAAATTTTCTCGCATTCATAATGCGTGCTCCGAATAATTCGATGAGCAAAGGTTATTAAATTCAGGTTGTTAAGATTTACCACTTTACGCCACCCCCTGATCACTGACATGCCGCTGACAAACCATCGTCGCTATTTGTTTCGTCGTAAATGTCGCTTAATGGCAATTTTTTAACGTCGTTGCCCTTTATCTTATTCATCAACTCGATTGAATTAGGAAAGAGAAATGAAAGCACGTAATGCCCTTTTGATTTTACTTACAAGCACTATTGGTTTTAACGCTTATGCGATTACCGACGCCAGCAAGATTGGCGCAAATGCAGGAGCGATGAGTTACTGTTACGATCGTGTCGCCTCTGGTAAAGATAAATCGAAATACCGTTTATTGAAGCTGAAAACAATGGAAGAGTATCAAGACCTAGACAGCGGTGATCGAGCGAGAGCCCTAGTGATGAAGAAAGCCGCTGAAGATGGAGAATATCTTGGCGATCCACTGGATAAATCACGATGCAATAGCTTAAGAAAGATGTTGTTTGTGAAATACTAATCGAACCAGATTCCTTAAAAGCCATCACTTTCTAGTGGTGGCTTTTTTGTATCTGTAATCCACTCATTACAAATTCACCCCAGCTATTTATAACCACTCCAATCGATATTACTTTTTTATCTTTACGTGCGAAGTGGCGCCAAATGGTAAGTCCCCATTTACGCTTATTTCTACTATACCGCTACAGGGTATGCATTGAGCGACAGGAGTCCCCACTTAAAAAATGAGAGACCAACATGACTTACGCAGAGTTCAAACAAACTGATCTACACACTTGCCTAACCGTTGCTGGTGAGCTGATGCTGACCATTGGTAAAGTTGCCTTCAAGACCATAAAAATTTTATTCAAAGCCTTTGCTTGGTTGGCAATCAAAACTTACCGCTATGTGATGAAGTAAGCTGATTCAAACTCACGCTGCTATATTGCTTTTAACTAGAACCGCGCCTTTCAAGGTGCGGTTTTTTATATGTCCTATCCCCAAGTTCAATTCCCTATCGCGCCCTTCTTTCTCCTCGCTCCTTTTTGGCACTTGGCGCTCAGAACAAAGCAAACCAATGCTAGTTATGAACCAATTAAGAAGATAAAAGACACCTCTTGTTTGCTCCTATGCTGAGTTATTCAACGCGCTGTAGTTAAGCTCGTAGGGAGCTAGGTCAATGAAAAATTCAATGCTAGAAACGTTCTGAGGCACTCTGGATAGGCAATTTAAAATGACTAACAAGGAGCTTTAAGAATCAACGTGAGGTGATCTTGTGACGATATTGGCAGGAAGGTTTAACGGCTTTAGAGCTAGGTTAAGGTTGCGTCTAAAAACCGTTCACAGGTTGAGCTTCACTTTTCTAAATACGCAAAAAAGGCGCTCAGTGAGCGCCTTTGATTGGGATGTGTAATGACTTATAGCGTGTTCTTGTACACGACACCGTCTTTCATGATCAACTTCTGTGTCTCTGTGTTTGCCACACATTCCACACCTTCTAGAGGGTTGCCATCGACGATCAACAAGTCAGCGTAAGCACCTTCCACGATTTGACCTAATTTGCCTTCTTGGTATGGGTGTTGGTAAGTCGACATTTCGAACAAACGACCACAGTTTGACGTTGCCATACGAAGTGCCGTGATGGTATCGAACGTTTTCTCAATCGCTCCCAATTCATTTAGCTGTGTTGCGTGAACATTTGTCTCGCCAACGCAGTCTGTACCAAACGCGAGGTTTTGAATATCGTACTTCTTGATTAGCTCAGCAGACTTAAACATCGCTTTACCCACTCGCTCGGTTTTGCGGTAAGTCTCCTCATTCGGTAGAGGGATTTTACGCTCAGCGATCAAAGAGGATGTAAAGTATGAAGGGATTACCCAAATACCTTTTTCTTTAATCGTCTGAGCGATGTCGTCATCCATAATCGTTGCGTGTTCGAACGACATCACGCCTGCCTCAGCAGCTCTGCGCATCGCATCTGGCGTATGAATGTGCGCCGCGACATAAGTACCGTAGTCGCTCGCTGCTTCTACCGCTGCTTTCATCTCATCAAGCGTGTATTGCAGCGTATCAAGTGGGTCAAAGGTAGAAGACGCACCACCACCAGCCATGATTTTGATTTGTGACGCGCCCTTAAATAGCTGTTCACGAACGGCTCTTAATACTTCTGCACGACCATCTGCCACTTTCATCGCGCCTAGCTTCATCATTGGCGAATCTTCGTGGCCATTCGCTAAACGCTCTTGAGCTTGGTTTTGGCGATAGTCTGCATGACCACTCGTTTGCGAGATGGCTGCCATTGAAGGCAAAATTCGCGGACCTTTTGCGTAACCGTTATCGATGCTGTTTTTCAAACCTAGTGTGTTACCCGCGACATCACGAATGGTCGTGAAACCGCGCATCAACATCTCTTCTGAGATTTTCGCTGATCGAATCGCGACTTCTTCACGTGTCATAGTATCAATCACATTAAATGGTGCTGACAGCGTGATGTGTACGTGCGCATCAATCAGACCTGGCATCACCGTTTTGCCTTCTGCATCGATGATTTGCTCAGCATTCGAGTCATCCACTTTCCCGATTTGTGTGATCAAGTTGTTTTCAATCAGAAGGTCCACGTTCTTCAGAAGTTGCTCATCCACACCGTTAAACACGTTTGCATTTTTAATTACGATACTCATGGTTTCTATCTCCGAGTCAGTTGTCTCAATACAGGTGCATCATATCGAGTGACTCGGAAATAGAATTGCCATTTCGCGACAGTCAAATCATTCAAGACTTAAGTAAGTTTTCGTGATAGATTCCGTCGCCATTTAAATATGCATGACCAATCTTATTAACCTATTGTGCGGATAATCCCCGTTATGTTTTCTCAATCTGTCATTGAACAACTGAAATACTATGTCTACTTCTTACGAGACCCGCGTGACGGCAAGGTGTTCTACGTTGGTAAAGGCAAAGGTAATCGAATCTTTAACCATGCAGAATGTGCATTAGAAAGTGAAAGCTCAAGCGACAAACTTGACACTATACGAAGCATTTTAAGTGCAGGCTACAAAGTAGAGCACTATGTCTTAAGGCATGGATTAGAAGAAGCAGCAGCATTTGAAGTCGAAGCCGCTTTAATCGATTTTATAGGCTTAACCAACCTGTCTAATTCGCAAGGTGGTCACTACTCTAGCGATTTTGGCATTAAAACTACTGATGAGATTATCGCTATGTATAGTGCTGCGCCACTAGACACTTCGTTGCCTATCGTACTGATAAACATCAATAGAAAATACTATCGTGAAATTACACAAGAAGAACTCTATGACGCAACCCGAGAAGCTTGGGTCATTGGCAGCAAGCGTGATAAAGCAACTTACGCAGTCGCTACCTATCGTGGTTTAACTCGCGAAGTTTACAAAATTCAGTCTTGGTATCCTGTCGATATTGAAGGAAAAGAACGTTGGGGTTTTATTGGTGAGTTAGCGAGTGACGCCGTTCGAGAACAGCTTCGCTACAAAGCCATTTCTTCTTACTTCCCACAAGGCGCGGCAAACCCAATTAAATACCTAAACTGTGATGCACCTTTATCTGCTGTTGGAACGATGCCGTCACAAAAAGTTGTACAAGGTCCTATTGATTCAGCGGACAAAAACTTGAATCTCATTGTTCATATTCAGAAAGGCAAAGAAATACATGGTTATGAATGGGGAACACGCCAAGCATGGAAGTGCGGGGAAAAAGCGCATCGGGTAAAACGTGTAATCGGTGTCGTGAAAGGTAAAATCGCTTGTATCGTAGACGACGTCAGCGCCGAGATATCAACGCCGACGTCCAATCCGAAACACAACGCAGGTTGTGAAGGCCGTTATGTGTTCGTTGGTGGTAAATGCGTTAGTGAAAAAGATCTTTGCGTTGGAATGCACGGAACGCTGATGTTTAAAAAGATATCAGGGCTTGGCCAAGGTCATCGTTATCTAACCGATGAAGAGTTATTTTCCCGCATTGATTAATGAATTAAGAGCCGCTGTTGTCGGCTCTTAATTCGATGTCATCTATACATGACTTCTTGTTTCAACAATATCTACGATAGGTATTCTAGCGATGTCGGGAGAGTTAACCTTCTTAAAATCCCGTAGATTACACAAGTTACATTCCGGAGCACAATTCGCTAGGCACTCTAGTTTTTCCTTCACTTTCTTCAATAGAACAGGGTTAGAAATTGACTTTATTATGTTATGTCTAAGTAGGTAAACGCCCATACTCCCCTTCTCTTTTGGAGGGTAGTATTTCACTTCTTCGGCATTGAAGACCAACTTACTGAAAGCGACCAACGGCTGAAAATCGACAACAAAGAAGTAAGCGTAATCTTTCTTACTGGAATATCTGATCAAATAATAACAAAGTGCTTGAACGATCAACTCAAAATAGTGCGTAGAACTTGTAAAATACCCCACACCAATCAAACAACTGCGTTCAGCTTCTTCCTGTGGGATTGAAATAAATGAAGGGAGACCATTGATGCCTTCAATATTCACTATACCGTACCAATGACCTACCGTTGCATCTTGGTCATTTTTAATCAAAACACATTGATATTTAACATCATTGCCTTTGTCTTGCAGATCCTGATAAAAACGCGCCAAAGGAGAGATATTGTGATTAAACTCTTTAAACATATCCGCGTATTCATTCAAAGACAGCGATTTAATTTCACTCTTTGGTGGCCCAGATACCTTACGGTACGAGAGGTTAGATATTGAAAAATCGAGCGCTTTTACGAGTGTGCTGATCACCACATCATGTTTGTTCGAGTAACGAGCTTTAGAAAGATCCATTCTTAATATAACTTCCACCAAATCCATTTCCAAACACTTAGCGATATAGAACTGTTTGTAGATTGGTGGGACGCTTTTTCCAGTAAACCACCTACTCAAGGTAATAGAGTCTAGTCCTTTGAACTCTTCGTAATAGTTGTTTTGCAGCAACGCAATAACATCTTTTCGAGAAATGCCTCTCGTTTCAACCCAACGACTTAACTCGTCTTTAAAGCAATACGCCATATGACTCCCCCTTTCAATCAAAATATCCATTGCTGACATGAGTATTTAGAACAGATATCACATTATTCCTGCAGAGCATTTCTATTGATGCCCTTTATTGAATAATGCGGCTAACTATTAAAGGAGGTTATTTAATTTTATCTTTTTTAGATATATGTGCGCACCACTCTCAGAATTTTCTGACAGAATATAAAGAACCACAGAAAACATGAGAGACTCGTTCCGTGTCGTTTTTTTGACTATTTTTAAAGGGTATTTAACTAAACACCGTTCCTCTGAAAGATGAGAGACTACTCATTGCAATTTTACTCTCCCTGATTTGAGTAGAAGGTTCCGATGGAAAGTAAAAGCCATTTTCTCGAGTACGCCCTCGGCAGAAGTCCGACCGCAACAACGCCCAATGCTTATTGCTACTATTTTCTGGTGCTTTGGTTGCAGCTGCGAGCCAAAACTCACACGCTAATCCCCACTCATATTCCCTTTCATTTGCAGCAGCTTGTTTCGCCAACTCAAGATAATCTTTATTAGGCACATTTTCCTCCGTGAGCCAGTAACAAAAAGTCATCTTAAGGAATGGATAAAGACCATAAATAGCATTCAAGAACGATTTAGTTTTAATAATGCAACTTTTGCGTTTTTTGACCGAATAGCAAGCTCAATTCGAACGTGGTTATCTCATGATCGCCCAACTTGGAACCTGAACATGTTTATTGATAGTAAGGTGACGCATGTATATCACCAAGACGATTGCCCCCACCGCACTGAAGTCAGCAAGTTGGGGCGCGAAAGACAAGACAACCGCATGCAGTGTACAACCTATCGCCACAGGAATAGCGTAAAGCTCTTTAGATAAAAACAAGGTTGGACGCTGAATCAAAACGTCTCTGACTATCCCACCACCTACCGCAGTAATTACACCCAAGAGAATAGGAGCAACGGGTAGACCAAAACCTAAGCTCCACGCTTTTTCTGTTCCTTGAATTGAGAACATTGCTAACGCTACAGAATCGACATACAGATTGACTTTATTCATCCAATTTTTCTTTATGAGAGAAAAGCAAATAAATCCAATCAAACCACTCGCTATGGCAATCCAGACGAGATAAATATCTTGAGACCAAAATACTGGAACATCTAGCATACAGTCTCGTATGGTGCCCCCTCCAACAGCGGTGGTGACGGCTAAAACCAGCACGGTAAAAACATCGGTTTTCTTTTCACTTGCAGCAAAAACTGCTGATAAAGCAAAAGCAGCCGTACCGAGAACCGTAATGGTCTCAATCAAAAAAACTGTCGTAATAAACATGTCCACACTCTCTCGCCAGCAAAACATAGGAAGGATTTCGGGTGAAGATTGACCTCACCCGCCATTGTCATTAGTGGTGACACACGCCTAAATGTTCTAGCGCAGTGTGTAGGCAACACTCATAGTGATGAACTTGCTCATCATTAAGTATGCCGCGTGGGTTAGTCACAGTGTCGTTCAATGAAACATACTCACGACCCGCTTTTTTGTTCTCAAATTCTGCTTTAACTTGTTTTAATAAATCAGTATTTGTCATCAACTCTAACCCTTGTGCTGCAAGGACGTGTGCCGCATTCAGCCCTGCTTTCTGACCAATACTCATACCGTTACAAGCCGTACAACCCCATTGATGTGGTGGAATATGCAAAGGCCAAGCCGCGTAAACAATTCCCATTGTTGGAACATTCCAGCTAATATCCCCAACGTCCGTTGAGCCACCGACTTCAATACCTTGTGGTACATCCATCACATCAGTCGCTAAACCGTCTTCAGGCTTACCCATTTCTCGTTGAATGCTCTTAGCGAAATCTTGCTCCTCTTGCGTCCAACTCAATGGAAAATAACGATTCAGATGCTCGGTGATAGAGCTTGCTAATACATCATTTGGCAAACAGTCATAGATACCGCCTAGGTTTGTCACCTCCGTTGTGGTTTGAGTCGCCAATGCCGCACCTTTTGCAATGTCCTCTAACCACGCTTTGTGTTGACGAACATTCTCCGCGCTTTTGCCTCGGTAACGCACTAACACTTTTGCATAGTCAGGCACCACATTCACAGCCGAACCGCCATTAAGGATCTGATAATGGAGGCGACCTGTTGGTTCCAATTGCTCTCGCATCATGTTGGCCGCAACAATAAATACTTCAGCAGCATGAAGTGCGCTTCGGCCGTCCCAAGGAGCAGCACCAGCATGCGCCGTGACACCGTGCCACTCGACAATAAGATCGATAGAAGCGGTAGAATGGAAGTTTACTGCCGCGTTAACCATAGCTGGGTGGTTATGTAGACATACATCAAGCTCATCAAACACACCAGTCGCTGCCATGTAGTTTTTACCATTAAGTGACTCTTCTGCAGGACAACCGTAAACCTTGATTGTGCCTTGAATGCCCTCTTTCTCCATATGTTGCTTGAGTGCAATTGCAGCGCCAATTGAAGAAGAACCAATAAGGTTATGACCACAACCATGACCATTTGTGTTGCCGCTTTTAGCCGGTGTTTTATGAGGCACCGTGTCATTGCCCAAATCTGGCAAAGCGTCAAATTCGACGAGGTAACCAACCACAGGTTTGCCCTGCCCCCACGTCGCCACCCAAGATGTTGCTAGATCTGCAATGTTGCGTTGTTCAATAGTGAAACCATGCGCTTCAAGAACAGAGCTTTCTAACGCCGAGCTTTCAAACTCTTCATAGCTGAGCTCTGCATAATCCCAGACCTGAGATGCCATTCCCCAAATAACCTCTGATAGTTGCTCTACTTCGCGGTCAATATTGGTGTAATCAGTCATTGTGTTTACCTTATTGGTGATTTGATATGGAAATAATTCGCAGCACCATTGGTTCATCGCCATGTCCTGCGTGTTGATGCAGTTCATATTAGCGATGAATTTAAAACGCAATAAATGCGTTATGACGGATGCTATCCGTCCAAATTAACTCGACTACATCACAGCAATAAGCTTCCTGAATGGCAGTTTATAAACGTAGTGATAAGTTTTAGATAGACGACATCGAGGAAAAGGAAGTATCCGATATGAGCACCAGCATTGAACAATTACTGGCATTTGTGACGGTGTATGAAGAGCGCTCCTTTAGCAAAGCAGCAGCCAAACTTGGTAAACATCGCACGACAACAGGCCAAGTGATCGCCAACATGGAAGATATTCTCGCGGTAGAACTGTTTGAGAGAATTGGTCGTAATGTCGAACCAACCGAAGAAGGGCACTTGCTCTATCATTACGCCAAAGCAACGATTGCGCAATCTGACACCTTCGACAAAATCGCCCTCAGCTTGGCCTATGGAGGACTGGAGGGAATCACCTTTGCCCACTCAAGCGTTGTGCCCCACGGGATGCTCGCGACCATTCGAATGCAGCTTGCTAACGACTTCCCGAATATGAAGGTGAATTTTCTAGTAAAAACAAAAGCGGAAGTTGAAGAGGGTATTAATAATGGCGATATTCATTTTGGTTTAGTACACATTGATCATGGCAAAGGAATGTATGGTAAAGACGCTACCTTTATCGGTCATATGGAATTTTTGCCGTTCGTTAAAAAAGGCAGTCCCCTCTCCCAATTGCCAGATGATGAAGTATTAAATGCACTCAGAACTACCAGACAATTTGTTCTTAGAGCATTTGTGCATGAAGGGTTAAAAGAAAAGCTCATTGTATCGGCAGACAACGAAGAAGTTGATCAACTCGCACTCACGATCAAACTCATTCAATGTGGCTTAGGCTGGGCATGGTTACCAAAGGTGCTTTCAGAGTCTCAATACGTCACAGAAAACTTGCAGCCACTTAAACCTCGAGAACTCAAGCACGGACTAAAGTTCTCTTTTGCTTTGTGGAATCCGCACTCTAAGCAAATCCTTGAAATCAAAAAGTCGGTACTTAAAGCAGTAGATGATTACATCGACCATTTTAAAGCACTGCAACTGAATGATGTATAACAGAAAACATAGATACAAAAAGAGCCGCAAACTGCGGCTCTTAATCTATCTATTTCTATTTAAGCAAAAACTTATTCTTTACCGAATACGTTGTTTTCTTGCTCTTGTACGCGGATGAACGTTGTACGCTTGGTTAGCTCTTTAAGCTTTGCTGCACCTACGTAAGTACATGTTGAGCGAACACCGCCAAGGATGTCTTGGATAGTACCGTGAACGCTGCCACGGAATGGTAGAAGTACAGTTTTACCTTCAGCGGCACGGTAGCCAGCAACACCACCAGAATGCTTGTCCATCGCGCTCTTAGAAGACATGCCATAGAATTTCATGAACTTCTTGCCGTCTTGTTCGATCACTTCACCGCCTGACTCTTCGTGACCTGCTAGCATACCGCCTAGCATTACGAAGTCAGCGCCGCCGCCGAATGCTTTTGCAACGTCACCCGCACATGAACAGCCACCGTCACCGATGATCATGCCGCCAAGGCCGTGTGCAGCGTCACCACACTCGATGATTGCAGAAAGTTGTGGGTAACCAACACCTGTTTTAACACGTGTAGTACATACAGAACCTGGGCCGATACCCACTTTCACGATGTCTGCGCCCGCTAGGATTAGCTCTTCACACATATCGCCAGTCACTACGTTACCTGCAGAGATAACTTTGTCTGGGAATGCAGCACGTACACGTTGTACGTACTCGACTAGGTGCTCTGAGTAACCGTTCGCGATATCGATACAGATGAAGATAAACTCATCAGAGATCGCCATGATGTCTTTGGTTTTTTGGAAGTCTGCATCAGACGTACCCGTAGACACCATTACGTTGTTTAGTGTTGTTTTGTCTGCTGTTTTCGCAAACTCTGCCCAGTCTTCTACTGTGTAGTGTTTGTGAACAGCGGTCATTACACCATGCTCTGCTAGTGCCTTCGCCATTGCGAAGCTACCAACCGAATCCATGTTCGCCGCAATTACAGGCACACCAGACCATTGACGGCCACTGTGCTTGAATGTAAAATCGCGGGTTAAATTTACTTGAGAACGGCTCTTAAGGGTTGAACGTTTCGGGCGAAACAGTACATCTTTGAAACCTAACTTAAGTTCTTGTTCGATACGCATTGTGTAATTCCTTGATTCATAAGTATATGTGTCATCTCAGAGTGCGTAGTGAAGTCGTTGGCAGACGAGTTCACTGTTCTTCGGACACAAAAAAACCGGAGCGTTGGCAGACGCTCCGGTTTTCAGCATTATAGGTCGTGATTTATTTCCTACAAGTCTGATATTTGAATTTTTTTTGTGATACCATCTTGGAAATCGCATATCAAAAACACCTCACCGCTCTCCAAAACCATAACTTTATTAACAATATCAAATAGTTAAAACCAACCTCTATTTAATCCTTTGCGCAAACCTTTGCGTTAAACGACGGGAATTTTACCGTTCAACCTCTCATAAACGCTCAAAATTACACCAAATGATACTCATTAGTCGGTTTGTACAAGAATAAATTTCTAATTTTTTTCACGTTTCACATCACTTTTCTGCCACTTTTTTGAGTATATCAAGCACGAACTAGCTCTCTGTGATGTTTATAGCGCATCGAAGTGATTCAATAACATCACTTGCTAATAACCCAATTTCGCCTTTTTGTTGAACATTAATGTCCGCAGCGTGACTATGGAGCATCACTCCCAAACGTGCAGCAACAGCAATAGGTAGCCCCTTGGCAAGCAGTGCGGCAATGACACCGGATAACACATCCCCCATACCGCCACTGGCCATTCCCGGATTTCCGGCAAGACAAACGTACATTCTCACGCCATCATAGATAAGCGTGCCCGCCCCTTTAAGAACAACGACACCTCCATAACGTTCATGAAGTTGCCTTGCTGCGGTAAAGCGATCTTGCTCGATGCCCTTTGTAGAGACATTAAGTAAACGTGCTGCCTCTCCTGGATGTGGCGTTATAACGCGTTGCTCATCTCGTAAAACCACGACTTCATTACGCTGATTCAGCATCGCAAGAATATTGAGTCCGTCTGCATCAACGACTTTCAGTTTGTGCTGCTGAGATAAGTATTGATAGGCTTGATGTGCCCATTCATCCTCACCGAAACCAGGGCCGAAAGCCAAGACATCCGCCCAACGTGTCCGCTTAATCAGTTCGTTATCTGCCTCTTTTAACTCATCAAATGTAATAGCCTGACTCATGACTTCTGGAGAGCCGACTTGCAATGGCAACAATGAGCTTGGGTGAGTGAGAGCAGCGGTCAACCCTGCCCCTGTTCTTACTGCGGCTGAAGCGCACAAACGAATGGCGCCAGACATGCCTTGATTACCGCCTATACATAAGAGCTTGCCATTATTCCCTTTTTGGGCTGTGGCTTTTCTTTTTGGTAGTAACCTTTTGATGATTTGATGGTCGATGCCTAAAGCACTTTCTTCCTCAATCGACTCGAACTCAACGTTTACACCTAAACCAGAAAAATGCAGCTCACCGACGTAGTCTCTCGCCTGCCCTGTGCATAAGCCTTGCTTCACACCAATAAAGGTCACCGTATGATCCGCTTGTATGGCATCTCCGAGCACGGAACCTGTGTCTGCACTCAACCCCGAAGGAATATCGATTGAGATGATCGGACAATGAATTTGATTAACTTGATCAATGTAGCGGCGATACTCATGCCTTACTTCACCAGAGAGCCCTGTACCAAGCATGGCATCGATGATTACATCTGCCTCTAAAAGTGCAGTGTGCCAATCATCCCAAGAACTATTCTCGCCATCCACAGATTGCCAATCTTCAAACGCTCGCAACGCATCCCCTTTCAATGATGTGGTGTCACCTAGCTGGAAAACACGAACATTCAACTGCGCCTGTTTGGCAAGCGTGGCAAACACGTATCCGTCTCCACCATTATTGCCTTTGCCGCAGACCACCAGCACAGTTCGCGCCCTTGGGTAAAGATGAAGAAATCGTTCGTATACCGCCATTCCTGCACGCTGCATTAGGCTGTACATTGAGACGCCTGCCATTTGAGCTGCGAGTATTTCTCCGTTTCTGACTTGCTCTGCGGTGTAGAGCTTGAGGGCGAGATTAAAGTCCATATTGAGATTCTGCGTTTTAGAAGACACGATTTAAGTATACGAAAAAGCCGAGGCGAACCTCGGCTTTTACTGTGTTTATTTTCTCAAGCTTTATTTTTGCTGCTGCGAAATCAAGGCTTCGGCTGTGGCGTCTTGAATCGACAAGAACAGCGAGTTGATTTTCCCTGTTGGGGTTCGCATTGGGTTTAGCGTCACGTTTTGGTACATGAACTCTGCTTGTTGCGTCACTGGTCGAACGTTGCGGCAACGGAACAAATACGGGCGCTGACGCCACGTGATGAAGCTTCGACACCCCAAATCGTAAACAGGCTTAGTTTTCAACTTGAACCACTCTTGCGGGATCTCAGGGAAGATATCAAAGATCGAACGACCAATTGCCTCGTGAGATTGCAAACCGCTGTGGTGAGTCATAAAACCATTCCACACTTGAACGTTGTAATCTTTATCGATAACAACTAAGCCCATGTCGACATTTTGAACCATGTCGACCATCCAATGGAATTGTTCAAATTCTGCAGGTAAGTTCAGCATTAGAAATCCTCCATTAGGTACGAGAGTTTGTTATCCAGCAACGGCAGTGACTCATCGACAAACATAAACAGTAGATCACAACGGATGGAGGTGCCTTCAATGTTGTAGCTAACCTCGAATGTCATGGTTCGACTAAATGCACCTGTTGTCGACTCGATAATAGAATCGATGGAAATATGCTGACCAAGTAGCACTGGTGAACTCTGGAAAAAGCGAACTTCAGATTGTTCGCCCAAACCATTCAAGAATGATCCAACCAAGATATTGGAAATGTCCATCAACAGCTCTAGTTCTTCCAACTCTTCGCTGTCTGCTGGCACCTTCATCAGTTTCTTAAGATCAGAAACACTGGAGTCACTTAGAATCACTAACGCTTCGCCGGCGATGCCCTCACCACAAAAGCCTTGGCAAACACCAGAGACATTGTCGTGAGATGCGAGATCGCGCAAAGCCATGTGCAGTTCACTGACTTCAAAGATATTCACGTTTGGCAATGGAAGCTGAACAAATACATCAAAGTGTCGAGCGAGCGCATCCGCTGCGCGACCAATAGAAACGTTCGCCACTTCCATATAGATGTCGCGACGGCGGAGAATCGGCAATTCTATGGTTGTCGGTGTGATGACTTGTGGTCGATCATTCGGCTCGATCAGCTCTTTTAACGTCGCTATAAGCTCATCTTTACCAATCGGCTTTTGAATAAACGCTTTCGCACCGAGAGCAAACACGCGCTCTTTTGCTTTTGGTTGAATATCGCCAGACACAACCACGACAGGCGTTTGAATGCCCAAGCGTTTCATGTTTTCTAATGTTTCAAAACCGTCCATCTCTGGCATGGTGAGGTCGAGAAACATCAGTTTAAATTCTTTTTGCGCTAACTCTTCAAGCGCATTTTTACCATGGATGGCAAATGTCACGTCTGCATTCAATGTTGCTGGCAGTGATCTTGCCATCTGTTTGCGTGCTAACGCAGAATCATCACAGATGAGTACAGGAAAAGACATGCTACCACCTTTAAATATTCAACAATCTGTGCGGAATTCTACCAGATTGTTACTGCTACACAGACTAAGAGTCTTCGTTTTTTGTTTACTGGGTAAGCATACGCAATATGAATAGTTGAGTGAACCAATGAACTAAGAAAAAGTTCGATTCCCTATACATTTAGTGACATCAGTCAGGAATGATTAAAAGTTCTACAAGGCTTGATACGCAAGGGGTTGCGTTTATAAAGTGGCTGCCATTTAAGATAAGAAGAAATAAAAAAGGCACCCTCTTTGGAGTGCCTCAGTCTTTTGTTTACTGGCCGCTTTCTATGGCACACCGTGACCTTTTGATGCAACCCAAACTCGGTACCATTGCTCACGCGTTAGCTCAATGCTTAGCGCGTTAACTGCACTATGAACACGCTCGATTTTACCAGAACCAATAATTGGCATCGGCTTAGAAGGCAAGCGACGTACCCAAGCGTAAATCACTTCGTCGATGCTGTTTGCACCCACTTCTTCTCGGATAGCTTCTAACTCGTTACGAACACGAACCGCTTGCTCCGTATCACCAGTAAAGATTGAACCACCACCCAAACATGACCATGCCATTGGGCGAACACGATGCGTTTGAAGTAGATCTAGCGTACCATCGTGTACCACTTCAAAGTTCAGTGGGTTGATTTCCACTTGGTTAGTCACAAGAGGTTTGCTTAAACGAGATTGAAGAAGCTCGAATTGGCGAGGCGTGAAGTTAGAAACACCAAAGTGCTTAACTTTACCCACTTTATGTAGCTCAGAGAACGCTTCTGCTACCTCATCTGCATCCATTAACGCGTCTGGACGATGGATAAGAAGAACATCAATCTCGTCGACTTTTAGTCGCTCAAGCGAGTTGTTCACAGATTGATAGATGTGCGCAGCGCTGGTGTCGTAGTGGTTGATCTTACGCTCTGGCGTTTTATCACCACACAAGTTGATGTCGCACTTGGTCACAATCTGAATTTGCTCACGAACGCTTTTGTCCAGTGCGAGTGCCTCACCAAACAGCGCTTCACATTCGTAGTTACCGTAGATGTCAGCGTGATCGACGGTGGTAATGCCTAACTCAATGTGTTGCTTTAGGAACGACAAACGCTCTTGCGCCGTCATGCCCCAATCTACCGCACGCCAATAACCTTGTACCAGTTCAGAAAACTCTGGACCGTTTGGTGCAGTCACTACTTTTGCAACCATGGGTTTATCTCCTTTTCTTAATCTGCTTTCATCCTAGTCTTGTTTTACCGCTCGCTCAACGGGTAAACTTTCGCAATTCGAACTGGAGTACGAAATATGTCTTTTGCCCAACGACTCGCGACATTAATTGGCGAAGAAAGCATCAGTGGTTTTGCGCGACGCGTGGACGTTTCTGAAGCTTTGATTCGCAAATACCTCAAAGGCAGCGAACCCAGCTTAGCCAAAGCGAATCAAATCGCCATGCGAGCCAACTGTTCATTGGAATGGTTAGCCACTGGTTGCGGCTATTTATACCGTCAAGCGGAAGTCGTGGACATGGAGGCCTATAAACTGGCCTTCCAACACGTGATGAATGGAACGATATCAGAAGAGGAAGAGGTCAAGCACCGTAAGCTGGTCGCGGGTTATCAGTACCTACGCGCGCACAAGAAGTCAGATGGATTTCTGGATGAATCGGCGATGGCGACCTTTCTTTCGTTGCATGATGAAAACAAGACCGCACAAAACTAAACCTTTTAACGATGTATGTTTCGCGAAGCGTTAGCTCCCGCTTTAAAAGCGCTCAACCTTAAGCTCAATCATTTCGCCATCACTGTTTAACGTGACACGCACTCTCGGTGTTGGCGATTCAAACTCTTCAGCTAACACCCAATCAATACTTCGCGGCGCTTGCTGAGAGTAGCGGTTGATAAACAGAATCAGAGCTTTGTCGACAGCTTCTGGTGAGTTTTGTTTTAAAGCCGCAGCTATATCGTACTGCTCGCCCTGTATGTTAATTCGCTTCATCACCAAGCCATCTTTTCTCAGGTTTAGTATCACACCACTCAAGTTTTGAGGTTGATAGTCCGTGAGAAAGTTCAGACGAATCGCTTTTTCTTCTATCGTTGCTTCTCCGTAAAGGTGCTGATGGTAATAATGAAAATCATCCAAGCATAATGCTCCTTCGCTTTCCTGCGTCTCACATCCGTACCAGTCACCACCCTCTTGCAAGGTTTGTTGAACCTCAGCGACAGGCGCTTCAGATAACATGATTTGCCACCATGCATCTCGTGCGTTAGCGGTATGAGAAAACAAACTTAAAGAAAGAAGCAGGAAGAATGAGAAACGCAACATAGTGGTACTATCGATTTGACTCGAGAAGATGAATGAAAGAGCTTTATCTTTGCTGTAAGTAAAGCGAGAAGCAAGTGACTATGTCGGATTTCGGACACAAAAAAAGCGGACCTTCTAGCCCGCATCAATCTTTGTATAAAGCATAAACCGCGTAGTCCATCACGCTGAGAACCATTACGAGAAAGCAGAATAGCATACCATTTATATTTATCAATACTTCATACGGTTATTATTAGACAACCGCGCAGACACCTTTGTAGGGGTAGTGAATAGGCGTGCGGTTTAGACAGGCATTAAAAAGGCGCACTCTTGCGTGCGCCTCTGCCTCGTGACTCAATCGTGAGTATGCGAATCGGGAAGTCTATTGATGCATCCCGAACAAATAACGAGGAATTTCTGTAGGGTTTGAATCCATCCAAATTGTGTGTAAAACCTCACATCCCTCCTTCTGAAGCAGTCATGTTGCTTTACACTTAAAGCATGGTTCATTTTGCTCAGAAAACAAGGTTACTCGATAAAAAAATAGCGTGAGATATGGAATCAATAGCACAATATTTATCAATATTTGCACAATAGACGCTTGAACTGCTCAATAGTGGAAAGCTAAATTGCATCTTTATTGATTAGGTCTAGACTCTCGTGAGCGTATAATTTCTTTCGTCCCTTCCAATTAGTAGTCTAGGAGAATCTGTTAATGACCAAACGCGAGAGAATTGTGAAATCTGTGTTAGCGCACGTACCTAAAGATGCGATTAACCAGTTTGTCTCTCGAGGGTCAACGCCAACATCATTTTCCGTCCTCTTTATGGCCGCAATCGTTGGTACGTTAGCAGGTTTTGTCGGCACCTACTTCGAAATTGCCGTTCACTTTGTTTCAGAAACTCGTACCGAGTGGTTAAAAAGCGAAATCGGTAGCGTATTGCCTTTGTGGCTTGCTGCGATTCTAATCAGTGCAACCTTGGCATTTATCGGTTACTACCTTGTTCACCGTTTTGCTCCTGAAGCATCTGGCTCAGGTATTCCTGAGATCGAAGGTGCCATGGATAACATTCGCCCTGTACGTTGGTGGCGTGTTATTCCAGTGAAGTTCTTTGGCGGTATGGGTGCGCTTGGTTCAGGTATGGTTTTAGGTCGCGAAGGTCCTACCGTACAAATGGGTGGTGCCGTTGGTCGCATGGTCACTGACATCTTCCGTATTAAAGACGATGATACACGCCACTCATTATTAGCCTCTGGTGCTGCTGGTGGCTTGGCCGCTGCCTTTAACGCGCCATTAGCAGGCATTATGTTTGTGGTTGAGGAAATGCGCCCTCAATTTCGCTACTCGTTGATTTCTATCCGAGCGGTGATCATTTCAGCGATCATGGCAAACATTGTATTTCGCGCCATCAATGGCCAAGCCGCCGTTATCACCATGCCGCAATATCAATCGCCAGAGTTACAATCACTGTGGCTATTCCTACTGCTTGGTTCTCTATTCGGTGTATTTGGTGTCATATTCAACAAACTGGTGACTATCGCACAAGACAGCTTTGTTGCTCTGCATAAAAACGACCGTAAACGCTACCTAATCACAGGCACTGTATTGGGTGGTGTGTTTGGCTTGCTACTGCTTTATGTTCCTCAACTTACTGGCGGTGGTATTGGTTTGATTCCGGACATTACCAACGGTAACTACTCAATCTCGATCTTGGTGATGCTGTTTGTTGGTCGTGTTATCACAACCTTACTCTGTTTTGGTTCAGGTGCTCCGGGCGGTATCTTCGCACCAATGTTGGCGCTGGGTACGCTATTTGGCTACGCGTTTGGCGCAAGTGCAGACATGTTATTACCTTCTCTGACGATTGAACCTGGCGTGTTTGCCATTGCCGGTATGGGAGCGTTATTCGCAGCGACAGTGCGTGCTCCAATCACTGGCATCTTGCTGGTTATCGAGATGACAAATAACTACTACTTAATTCTGCCTCTCATCATTACTAGCTTAGGCGCGGTAATCGTAGCGCAGTTACTTGGTGGGCAACCGATTTACAGCCAGTTGCTACATCGTACGCTTAAAAATGACAAGCTACGTCAGCAAGACCTACCGGAAAACCAAGCCTAACTTAATATCGGCTCCAAATTATCTTCCACATAAGATGTTAGTTTGGAGCCAGTAATTCTACGTTTTTGCATCTCTCTACAAAATTTCCCTACCAAACTCACAAAATTCCCATTCTCTGATATTTACTTATAATATTTAAAGGTAACGACTCATGAATATTGTTAGTATTCTCGCCTCAAATTAGAGTGATTCATCCAATCTCGGAGTAGTTTTGAACTGGAGAAGACTTGTACAGTTTTACAGTGTCCCACCGTCACAAGCGGCTTTGGCACTAGGTATGATAGGGCTTGGACAAGCTTGGGCTTTATACATTCCTGACATTGGCGAACCGATAAGACCATTTCTTGCTGCACTTGGTGCATTGCTCCTCACTCCAGTTCTTCTAAAATACGCCACCAGCCCTCGCCTGTTTATGGCGGATATCAAACACCCGCTGAGTGGTAGCTTGATGGCTCCGATGAGTATGGCCTTGCTCGTGCTGTGTGACTACCTTGCGGCAGTAGCACCACTTATTGCTTATCCATTGTGGTTTGTGGCGGTCTTACTTCACTTTACGATGATGGTGTTGTTCTTTGGTTTCCAGATCATGAACTTCAAGATGTCGAACATCGTGCCAAGTTGGTTCCTATATCCTGTAGGCTTGATCAGTTCTTCCCTTGCAGGTTCTCAATTCGGCCACAACGTGTTCTCTGAAACCTTGGCGATGATGTGCATTGGCATTTACTTTTTCATGTTGCCATTAGTGTTATATCGATTGGTGTTTTTTGGTTCTCTTCCGCGTCGCGCACGCCCAACATTGGCGATTATGGCAGCTCCGGTGAACTTGTCTTTAGCGGCGTATTTGGTCAACTTTGGCGAACCAGACCCGATTCTGACAGGCGCATTGGCAGGCATCGCAATCACCATGACGTTGCTGATTTATCTGTGTTACTTCCGCTTAATGCGTTTGAAGTTCCAGCCATCTATTGCAGCCGTGACCTTCCCTTCTGTAATCAGTGCTATTGCGATGCATCGTCTCACCACTTTTTTTGCTGAGTCTCATCCCCATTGGCATTGGTTGCACGATTTTGGATTCTTAGAGTTAAGCATTGCGACGGTACTTGTCGTTTGGGTTTCTGCTGGTTATGTAAAAATGTACTGGCCAGAACTGGTAAGAACGCCTTCAAAACAAACATAAAAAAACGACCTCATTGCGAGGTCGTTTTCTTTTGTTCTTTGCAAGCTCATGCTCGATAAACATTACTCGACACACGTTAGCCGATGCATTGAGTTAGCCTATAAACTTGGCCATAAAGTTGCTGATATTGGTCATGCTTGATGCCGCCATCACCACGACAATCGCAACGCCCGTCAGCGTTAAATAGGCTGGGTGTTTGTAGTCACCTACGATGTCTTTTCTGCGTGTCGCCACCAGCACCATACCTAAAACGATTGGCAGGATAATACTGTTAACAAGGCCAGCCAGCATTAGCAGCAAAATCGGCATATTCATCGTCACAGTGCCAAGCGATGTGATAACAATGAAACCGACACACCATGCTTTCTCGTTGCGAGCCACAACTGGGAAGAGTGTTTTGATGAGGGAAATCGCCATGTACGAGTTACCGACAACCGAGGTAATCGAAGCAACAAACAACACCAAACCAAAGATAAAGTAGCCTACCTCACCCGCACCTTGACGGAACGCGTCTGCGGCTGGGTTTGCAGAGTCCAAAGTCGCGCCTGTGGCAATCACACCGAACACGGCCATAAACAACAGGATGCGAATCACCACGGCAATTGAAATACCGGCCCATGCTGCGGTTTTGATAGCGGGTACGTTCTCTTTACCTTGCAAGCCGATGTCAACCAATCGCTGTGCGCCTGTGTAATAGCCACCTACTGCGCCACCAACGATAGTCAGCGTCGGTAATAGCAGGCTGCCAACATCAGTAGGCATTACTGCTGCGCTCAAGGTCTCCCCCATTGGCGGCACACTGGTCATCGCGACATACGCAATTAAGATGATCATAAACAAGCCGAGGTAGCGTGCCATTTGGTCCATGCGTTTAGATGCGTTGTGCACCACAAACAGCAAACAACCTACTACGCCTGTAAAAAGAGCACCCCAAGTCGTATCTACACCCGTTAGAACATTAATACCGAGTGCAGAGCCACTTACGTTACCGAAGTTAAATGCAACCGCGCCAAGTGCCAAAAGAATACCCACCACGTAGCCCATCCCCGGTGCTACTTTGTTAGCAATGTCTTGAATTCGCATACCAGACACACCTACGATGCGCCATAAGTTCATCACAATACCAAAGGTGATAAACATGGATGCAAAGACAGGGAATGCCATGTCGATTTTGTAGATATTGGTGAAGACCGCTGTTTGGGTTAAAAAGCCAGGTCCAACAGACGTGGTCGCCATTAAGAACGCGACACTAAGAATTGCTTTCTTTTGCCAACTGTTTTCCGATGCTTGAATAGAAGCGGGAGCAGTCGAGTTGATGGTGGTTTGTGTGGTCATGCCAAATCTCAATTTTGTTGCCTTTCTACTATTAGAAAACAGAAAGACAACTGACCGAGATCAGCTGAGCTTGAAGAATCAAATTGGGCAGAACGAATAGAGAAGTGAAGCCTTCGCAACCGTTTGCTGGGCGCGGATATTAAGTCTATCGCATGTGACTGTCAACACAGAAATCGATAAATGATTTTTGTCGTATTCATTCTCAAATCATTATTCATTTCAGACAGATACAAAAAAGGATGGCGTTTGCCATCCTCTTAGAATAGTGCTTGGTTACTTAGCGTAAACCGTGCAGAAACTCGGCACGCGTTGCTGGGTTGCTTTTGAAGATGCCACCCAATGCTGTTGTCGTCGTTTCGCTGGTTGCATCCATCACACCGCGAGATTTCACACAGTAGTGTGTTGCGTCAATCGTCACTGCCACATCATCAGACTCAAGCAACGTTTGAAGTGCAACAAGAATCTGCTGAGTCATACGCTCTTGAACTTGTGGACGCTGGGCAAAGAAGCGAACGATACGGTTGATCTTTGATAGACCAATGATCTTGCCACGTGGAATGTAAGCGACAGCCGCCTTGCCATCAATGGTCACAAGGTGGTGTTCACAAGTACTGGTCACTGTGATGTCCTTCACACGAACCATCTCGCTCACGTTCATCTTGTTCTCAATCACCGTGATTTTAGGAAAGTTGGAGTAATCCAGACCTGAGAAGATTTCGTCAACGTACATCTTAGCAATGCGGTGAGGGGTTTCTTCTAGGCTATCGTCGGTAAGGTCAAGTTGAAGCAGACCTAAGATCTCACGCATGTGGTGTTCGATCTTCTCTTTCTTCTCTTCACGACTTACGTTGTTTGGACGCATTGGCGTTTCCAAACCGCGTTGCTCTAGCGCTTCTTTTACTAACTTCGCTGACTCGCTAAGACCTGACATTCCACTTCCTCTTTTGTTACTTCCGCTTTTATACAAACCCAATCAAAATTGCATTCATATTTTTCGCTTTGAGTTGCTCAGTTTCGTGTCTTTACACCAAGTCACATCAAATATAGGTACTGAGCTGATTTTATTGAGCTCCGCGGGCTTTTTACCCCTTTCGGATGGCTGACAAGGATACTCGGATTTTTGAATAATTACACCCATATTTTATAGGTGGACATTCTTACTCGGTCCCCTTTTTATGGTAAAGTTGCCACAAAACAAAAGAACACAGGATTTTCTCAATGGGCTGCTGCGACGCACCTGGCTTGATGCCAATTGAAGAAGCGATGGACAAAATGCTATCGCGAATCAAACCTATCCAAACAACGCTTTCTCTTCCACTTGCTGACGCACTCGGTTTTGTACTGGCAGAAGACATCTTGTCTCCTATTCACGTACCGCCATTCGATAACTCAGCAATGGATGGCTACGCTATTCGCATTCAAGATCTTGAGTCGTCTTCCGTTTTGCCTCTGACAGGTAAATCATTTGCGGGGCAACCTTTTGAAGGTGAATGGCCTCAAGGTACCTGTGTTCGCATCATGACTGGCGCAAAAATCCCACAGGGTTGTGATGCCGTTATCATGCAAGAGAACACAGAAGTAACGGATGCTGGCATTCAGTTCAACCAAACCGACGTGAAGCCGCAAAACAACATCCGCCCAACAGGTGACGACATCAAGCAAGGTGACATCGTACTGGCAAAAGGCGCACGTTTAACACCTCGCGATATTCCGATGATTGCGTCTCTAGGTGTTAGCCACGTGACAGTAGTACGTAAACCAAAAGTTGCTTTCTTCTCTACTGGTGATGAACTTAAACCACTGGGCGAGCCGCTAGACGAAGGTCAGATCTACGACAGCAACCGTTACGGTATTAAACCGCTTATCGAGAACTTCGGTTGTGAAGCCGTTGATCTTGGCATCATTCCAGATTGCCCAGAGACTCTAAAAGCAACCTTTGAACAAGCGCAAACATTGGCAGATGTGGTAGTGACCTCAGGCGGTGTCAGTGTGGGCGAAGCGGATTACACCAAAGACATTCTTGAAGAGCTTGGTGAAATTGGTTTCTGGAAGCTAGCAATCAAGCCGGGTAAACCTTTCGCATTTGGTAAGCTAAGCACTGCTTGGTTCTGTGGTCTGCCGGGTAACCCGGTTTCTGCCGTGCTCACTATGTACGTGCTTGTTCAACCAATGCTGGCAAAACTTGCAGGCCATACCGAATGGAAAGCACCCGAGTCTATTCCAGCAACAACCAAAACCGCCTTTAAGAAAGCGCCAGGTCGTACCGATTACCAACGTGGTATCTACACATTGGAAGATGGCAAGTTTGTGGTTGAGACAACCGGTAACCAAAGCTCTGGCGCGTTCCGCTCAATGAGCCTAGCGAACTGTTTTGTTGTCTTGGAACGTGAACGCGGCCGAGTTGAAGTGGGCGAAACGGTTCAGATTCAACTATTCAACTCAACCCTTTACTAGGAAGTCGTTGTGGATATTCTTTCCGATCAGGAAATGCTGCGTTACAACCGCCAAATCATTCTTCGTCAGTTTGACTTTGAAGGACAAGAAGCACTCAAACAAGCATCGGTACTGATGCTTGGTGCTGGCGGCTTAGGCTGCGCATCAAGCCAATATTTGGCGACTGCTGGTGTCGGTAAAATCACGCTGATTGATGATGATATCGTCGAGTTGTCTAACCTTCAGCGCCAAGTGCTACACCACGATGCAGATATTGGTCGTAAGAAGGTAGAGTCGGCGGCCGATGCGCTACGCGAGCTTAACCCGCACATTATCGTAGATACCATCGCAAAACGTCTTGATGATACCGCGTTAGAGAGCCTGATTACGCAGCACACTATTGTTGTCGATGCATCGGATAACGTCGATACGCGCAATCAACTTAACCGCCTATGTTTTGCGACCAAAACACCGCTAATTTCAGGCGCGGCCATTCGCATGGAGGGGCAAGTAAGCGTGTTTACTTACGATGACCCAGCGCAACCATGTTACCAGTGCTTGAGTGCCCTTTTTGGCAGTGGTGCGTTAAGTTGTGTCGAAGCCGGAGTCATGGCGCCTGTTGTTGGTATTGTCGGCGCAGTACAAGCGATGGAAGCGATTAAAGTGATAGCTGATTACGGCCAACCAAAGAAAGGCAAAATTCTGATTTTGGATGCGCTCAGTATGTCTTGGCGAGAAATGAATCTGATGAAAATGCCAACCTGTCCGGTTTGTAGTTAGTTCTAAACCTCTAATCATTCCCAAAAAGCCCAACTCGATGTTGGGCTTTTTTCTCATTTTGACAATCAGATTTAAAACCCCTCTTCTTACAAATATTAAATCAATAAAATTCAACAATTTAAAAGTTGGCACATTCCTTTCATTGCATATATCACGAACCAATGAGAGGGCGAATTATGAAAAGGACATCACTACTACTTGGGTCTCTAATAGCGAGCGCTTATGCACAAGCGGCGCCATTTGACACATGCCCAAGCAAAGCATACCTATTCCAATCAACCCCGGTTCAAATCTATGGCGTCAATTTGGTTACAGGTTCTACGACTCTTTTAGAGGACGACACAGGTTTGGCTTCGGGCATCAACGGTGTAGGCTTTAACTTCACTGACCGTTATATCTACGGCTACGACACCACAAACAAAAAGATTGTTCGTCTTGGTCAAGACTTCCAAGCAGAGACGCTTGATGTTTCGGGTCTTCCTACCGACCACACGTTTTACGTAGGTGACGTTTACAACCACGTCTACTACTTGTACCGCAAAGGCAAAGGACTTTTCTCCATTGACCTTTCTCCGCTCGATTCTGATCCAAATGCGACATTGAGCATCGTGAAAATTAGTTCAACAGCGACGGTGAACCTAACCGACTTTGCATTCCATCCAGGCGACGGTTCCCTTTACGGCATCGACAATAACTCTGGAGTGTTGTACCAGTTCAACCCATCGAATGGTAATACGACTGCGATAGGTGACACTGGTGAGTTAGGCACATTTGGTGCTGGCTACTTCGATGTAAACGGCAACTACTACGTGTCACGTAACCAAGATGGCAAAATCTATCGTGTTGACCTTTCGGAAGGCAACGCAGCCAATATCGCAGCAGGTATCGTTCCTGCGGTTGAGTTTGTATCCAACGGTCCAAGCTCAAGCCAAAATGATGGCGCACGTTGTGCAAACGCTCCCGTAATTGACGAAGATGAGCCAATTGATTTTGGTGACGCTCCAGACAGCTACCACACAACACTTGCGTCAAACGGTCCTCGCCACGAAGTGGACGGTGTAACTTGGCTTGGCTCTGTTGCTCCAGATGGCGATGCTGACGGTCAAGCAAACGACAACTCTGTTGGCACAGCTGATGAAGATGGTGTTGGTTTTGTATCCGCACTTGACCCAGGCTTAAGTTCAATTGTGAATGTGACGGCTTCTACTTCTGGCTACCTATCAGCATGGTTTGACTGGAACCGCGATGGTGACTTTGATGATGAAGGCGAACAAGTCTTTACTGACCAATTACTGTCTGCGGGTAATAATCCCCTACCGTTTGTCGTTTCAACCGCTGCAACGGAAGGTTCAAGCTGGAGCCGATTCCGCTTTAGCCAACAAACCGGATTAAACTACGATGGTGGTTCGACATCTGGTGAGGTGGAAGATTACCCAATAACCATCACTGGTAATGGCTACTCAGTGGAATATTTCCCGAGTGCAGAAGATTACGCCACCGTCGCTTACGAAGATAACTGGCCATACACCGCAGACTACGACATGAACGATGTGGTCGTGAAATTCCGCATTACTGAAACCAGTCTTGCTGGTCATGTTGAGAATATCCAGATTACAGGTGACCTAGCGGCTTACGGCGCAAGTTACAAAAATGGCTTCGCAATCCGACTACCGGGTGTATTGAGAAGCTCGATTGAAAACGGATTAACGACGCTATCCTTCAATGGTGTAGAGCAAGCATCCAACGGCTTAGAAAGTATTTCTGATGAAGCAATTTTCATCATCAGTGAAGACTTAAGCACACACGCGGCGAGCAGCTGTAGCTACTTCCGCACAGAGTCTGGCTGTGATGATAACGTTTCACTCACCTTTACCTTGAATGTGTACTTCACTGAAGGATCTGACCGTTCAGCGATTCAAGCCATGCCATACGACCCGTTCATCTTCGCAACACCGGGCACTTACCATGGCGATGGTATTACCTTCCAACCAGGTCGTAAATGGGAAGTTCACTTAGCAGACCAAGCACCAACAGAACAGTTTGATGACCAAAACCTCTTCGGTGTCGGCGTCGATGCAAGTGACCCCACACAAGGTGTGTACTTCAAAACAGCAAACAACTTACCTTGGGCACTGTTGATAGTAGAGGATTGGGATTGGCCGCTAGAGCGTGTAGACATGGTCGATGCATACCCTCAATTCCAAACTTGGGCTGAGTCTGGTGGCGAACTAAGCACAGATTGGCACACCGCTCCAACACCTAACAAATGCTACATTCCATAGGGAGATAACATTATGAAAGCACTTATCACAATCATCATGGGATTAGCACTAACAGCTTGTGGCGGAGGCGGAGGCGGTGGCGGCGGAGGTGGTGGTAACAGCACACCTCCACCAACCCAAACCACCGTGCCAGAGGAAGATACTACCCAGCAGGAAGAAACTACCGAAGAAGAGACAACGGTAACAGTAGAAGATGCAACCATGCAGGATCTAGTAGTACCAGATGACTTTAGCTACAACCCAGTGACGGAAGGTACGCTCAATGTAGACATCAGTGGTTTCTCTTCACAACGAGCACACCTAAGCGTGTACAAAGAGTTTGTAGAGAACAGTTCAGGTAACTACGACGCAAGATACCCAAGTAAAGTCGCATCGGTTCCACTCAACAACGGTACAGCAAACGTCGACTTTAATGTCTCTGATAGCCAAGGTAGCCTGCTTGTTGAGATTTGGTTCTATGACGGTAGTGACCCAATTCAGAAAGTGATTACTTCTGGGGACAACACTTGGACCATGTAACTGGGTAAATTGAAGGCATAGCGAAAGCAGCCTTTCAGAACAAATCTTCAATCTTTAACTTAAAAATCGCATCGTTCTTTTGAACATGCGATTTTTTTGTTGTAAAACAGTAGGATTAATCATCGAGCGGGAAAACACGTTGGACAACCCGAAAACCTTCATTTTGGTCTTTGTTGCTGCCATCGTCGCATTATGTTTGGCTCTGTGGCTAACATCTTCTGATGAAACACAAACCATCACCGCAAAAGTGATTTCAAATACCCTGACACAATCCCTCGATGGGCAAAGACGCTATCTCACCGTCGAGTCAGAGGTACTCGGAACAAAGCGTGTTGCGGTTCCAACCTCTGTCCATTGTCCTGAAGGTGCCTTAGTGACATTCAACCAAGCTACGGATTCACTCTTCGAGCAACCGCTCACGTTTTTAAACTGCGAATGAGCCTACTCTTCGAATTCATGTCAAACGTCATACTACTTTGAGGAAATGAAAAACAATGCAAGCACTGATCAGTACTGATGAACTCAATAGCCTTCTCGGCCAACCTAACGTCAAGCTCCTCGACGCTAGTATTGCGTTTCAAATCCCTTCTGAAGGTAAAAAGATCCAAGATAAGTGGATTCCAAACACTTTACGCTTTGATTACGACAATGACTTTTGTTTACCCGGTTCCTCCCTGCCGCATATGATGCCAACAGAAGAAGGCTTCAACCAAAGTGCGCAACAACTCGGTTTGAACAACGAGGACTTGATTGTGGTTTATGACAACTCTGGTACTTTAGCCGCACCAAGAGCTTGGTGGATGTTCAAGGCCATGGGACATAATAATGTTCGAGTCTTAAACGGTGGGCTTCCAGCGTGGATTGAAGCTGGATTCCCTGCCGAAGGTGCCCTATCGGAACCAAGCGAAAAAGGTAACTTTGCGGGCAAGCTCAACCAAAATGCCTTTTTGAGTGCACAAGATGTTCTTGCTCATTCAACCAATAAAAGTGCCAATATCATCGATGCCAGAGCCAAAGCCCGCTTCCTTGGTGAAGTGCCTGAGCCACGAGAAGGTCTACGTAGTGGGCACATTCCAAATTCGGTTTGCTTACCGTTTCAAGAACTCTTAACCAACGGTCACATTAAACCGAATTCAGAGTTGCAACAGATATTTAGCGCACTAACAATAGATAGTGATAATTCAATCATTTTTAGTTGCGGCTCCGGTGTGACCGCATGCATTTTATTACTCGCGGCGTATCAAATTGGTCTGGACAATCTGTCGGTGTACGACGGTTCTTGGACCGAATGGGGCGCTGACCACTCTCTACCTATCGAGCGTTAAGATCAGGAGCAGTAAAACGATATGATCGGCTTAAAGAAGAACATTTGGACGCTCTATATGACACTGTTTGCCATCAGTGTCGGATTGTTCTCTCTGTTTGGTCACTATCATTACGAATCCACTCTCGATAAATATAAGGACAAACAGCTCCTTCAATTGGAGTTGTTTGCTTCCTCTGTCGATTCTCTATTCAAGGGGCAAGAAACGCTGTTAGAAGTCGTTGGGCATCAACTGATTGACCAAAACGATTTCACTCGCACCGCTTCATTGCAAATGCGCCCTTTGCTTGATGACTTGATGGACATCCATCCCGCCATCGCCGCTTTTGGCCTGACGAATCCTGAAGGGGATTATCTCGCCATTAGTTCTAATCTGGATTTACAAAAACTCCACAACCTCAAGCAAGATCCTCAGACTAAACAGACTTTCGAAGCTGCACTGCAATCTGACCATATGGTCGTAGGTAGAACCTATTTCATGCCTGCGCTCGATTCATTAGTGATTCCAATTCGAAAAGCGATTCGAGATAAAAATGGTAAGGTGCTGGCGGTGATGACTGCTGGCTTCAACATGAACTCGTCTTTGGTGTTTAGAAATGATGTGCACGCCAACAAACACAATCGCGTGTCTTTGGTCCGAGAAGACGGTTACCTAACCTTTACCTCAGCGGAACAAGCAAGCCTATTCAGTTATACCCTTCCTGCTGATGGGCACAAAAAATCCATTGTTTTTGAACAGGTTGAGAAAAAGTACGGGTGGAGTCGAGAAACCGTCAAGGCGTTATCTGGTGCGGTCAATATTGTTGCAGATGATCCAAGAATTAATCAACTCGTCACGCTGAAGTACCTGCCTGATTACAAACTATGGGCCTCTTCTTCCACTGATCTACGCTACATCCAAAGTGGATTTTTTGACCAATTTGCGCTGTATTCCATTGTCTTTCTGTTTATCCAAGCGGGTTTTTACGCACTCGTTCGCTCTATTGCTAATAACGAACTGGCGACGCGCCAAAAGCTTCTTTACCAAGCGCATCATGATCACCTAACGCTGCTGCCAAATCGCGAATATCTCAGAACACATATCAAAGGTTGGTTAAGCGGGTCTTCAATGCCATTTACTTTGATGTTCATCGACATCGATAACTTTAAATCGGTCAATGACACTCATGGGCACGAGTTCGGCGACGAAGTGTTGAAGCAAATCGCACTGCGCTTGAAAAGCTTCGACAGTGATGGTCGATTGATTGTCAGAGAAGCCAGTGATGAGTTCATACTGCTCGTCAACCGCACCGATGAAAATGCCGTGCGAACATTGGCAAGTGATCTGATTCATTACTTGTCCGAGCCTTACCTTGTGAACGAAAACCAGTTTCTATTGAGTTGCAGCATTGGTGTTGCCCTCTACCCTTCACACGGTAAAAATTTAGACGCATTGCTTCGCTCCGCAGATATCGCGATGTATCAGGCGAAAAAAGAGCGCAATGCATACAGTGTGTTCGACCAACAAATGCAAGCCAAACACCTGCATAAAATGAAGGTTGAACAACGTTTGAGGTTAGCAATCGAACGACAAAATCTGTTCCTAGTTTATCAACCACAGTTAAACGTGAACGGTGAAATCTATGGTGTTGAAGCCCTAATTCGTTGGCAAGATGAAGAGCTTGGTTTTGTTCCACCAAATGAATTTATCCCCGTAGCGGAAAGCTCAGGCTTGATGGTGAGACTGGGTGAATTAATCATCGAGAAAAGTTTGGTCGATATGGCTCGCCTAACCAAACTAGCCTCTCAACCAATTCAAATGTCGATAAACATCTCGGTCAAACAGTTCATTCAAGTCAACTTTATCGACGACTTAGTGGCGTTGATTGATAAACATGGGGTCGACCAACATCGCATCACACTCGAAATCACCGAGAACCTATTTATTGAAGACCTCAACAAGTTTGCCCCGATTTGCGAACGCTTGCACACTCTAGGCTTCAAGATTTCTTTGGATGATTTTGGTACGGGCTACTCTTCCCTTTCGATGCTCAAAGCGTTACCGATTGATGAAGTTAAAATCGATAAGAGCTTTGTCGACAATATCGAGAACGACGAAAAAGCACTGAACATGGTGCAAAACATCATTGCTATCGGTAAAAACTTTGGGATGAAAGTGCTTGCTGAAGGGGTTGAAACACGTCAGCAACGCGATCAACTTGCCGCGTGTGGCTGTGATTTGATTCAAGGTTATTTCTATTCCAAACCCCTGCCTTTTGAACGGTTGGTTAGCTTTGCTGAAGAGAACCACAACGAAAAAGCCGTCGAACAATAGCGACGGCTTGATTTACGTGATTATTGCGTAAGGGACAGAGACTAGTTCTGCATTTCCTTATACATCACTTCGACTAACTCCCCTTTCGGATCTCCTGATAGTTCCCATGTAAAGATCCCACCAAGGTTTGATTGTTTCGCCCAATCTGCTTTGGCTTTTATAGAACGCTGATCTTCGAATGAGATGAACACCTTCTTATCTGGGTTCCAAAGGTAAGGCGCTTGAGCTTGCTCATCATATTTGTACTCATATCCCTGTTTCGTGCTGTAGTTCTTCATCAGATCCCAGAACATGAAGTAGCCATTCTCACCAGTACCGAACTGTGCGCCTTGCTCAGAAACTAGGTCTTGAGTTGGTAAGCCACCGGAGAAATCTTTGGTACCTTGCCAGCCACGGCCGTAGAACGCCGCACCAATCACTAGTTTTTCACTCGGAATGCCCAACTCAATCATTTGATTAATGAACACGTCTGCACCCATCCCCCACCAACTGCGGTCGGTCGCATGTAGGTTAGTTGTATGCCCAGTCTGTTGCCCCCAACCGCCAAGGAAATCGTAAGTCATCGCAAACATGTTGGTTAGGTAAGGCTGCGCCGCTTTCCAATCGATGCCCGCCGCTTTTGGACCAACACCCACCGCGGTTGAAAGCTCGTACTCACGCTTGGTCTTTTTCGCTAGTGTATCTAAATCACCACGCATGGTTTTAACTAGATATGTGAAGGCGTCACGTTCAAGCGCTTTCTGCTCATCCGTCAACTTGGTATCTGGGTTCCAAGGAGAAGTCGTTAAACCGCCGCCACCTGGATATTCCCAATCCAAGTCAATGCCATCGAAGAAATCGTATTGAGCAATCAACTCAACAGCCGTTTTAGAGAATTGATCCATCGCTTGCTGGTTTTTAGCCATTGCATGGAAAGGTTCAGACATGGTCCAACCGCCAAAAGAAGGGAGAATTTTCAGATCAGGGTGTTGCTTCTTAAGTTCGGCTAATTGAGCGAAGTGCCCTTTATATGGAACGTCGACAGAGACCGGACCAAAATCTTTTTCAAGTGCCGCCTCGGTATCAACCAGAATCGCGGTGTACGGCTCTTTGCCTTCACATTGCTTAGCGACTAACTTTTGCACTGTCTCAGATGCGCCAGTATGAGGGCCACACATGCTCAAAAACGCATAGATGATATGGGTCAGGTTATCAGCTGGGATGTCTTTTACTGTATATGGGTTGTCTGCGTTAGCGTATTGCCAGTCAGCAAAATAGCCTGCGACGACTTTTTGCTCGGCTTGCGCCATGCCTGTTAACCCCGTAAATAAAGCAGCTGCGAGAAGTGTCTTTTTCATAATTTCCTCCAGAGTAATCAACTACAAATTACTCCTGAGGATTATTTTTAACTTGGAAACGAAATCAGGCTGCGAGTCATTTATAAATCCTCACAGCCTGATTACATAGTTTGCATATTATTTGTGCTAAACCTCTGATGTACTGTTGCCGTGCATCTGTTCATCCAAGTTAAGAACCGTCAATGCATTACTAACGCTGGTTGCAATAACATCAATCGCGCCAGTTCTTAAAGCACCTAATAGTGCGAGTGGCTTGCTGTTTTCCGCCGCAATCGCAATCACTTCTGCAATCGGTCTAAACTCTTCGATACCTAAACCGATGACTCGGTCACTCATCACTGTGTTTGCGACGTTGCCGTGAATATCAAAGAAGTCGTAGCCAGCAAAATCCCCGACGACACCTTGCATCAAACGAGATTGCACCACTTCATCTGGAGTGAACCATCCAAGGTCAACCATGTAGCTGTTTTCACTCATATCACCGATACCGACAAGGGCTACATCTGCTTTACGTGCAAGATCGAGCGTTTGTTTAACCGTAGCATTTTGCATGAAGGCAATTTTCTGCTCTCGGTTTTCAGCGTAAGCCGGTGCATAAAGGGTTTCGGAGGTTCCACCATATTTCTTAGCAAACTGTCGGCAAATGTGGTCGGCGTTAAACATACCGCCACGAGGGTGAATCCCGCCGATGCCGCACACAAACTTACAATCACGCGGCGTAATAACACCAATGTGGTGAGCCACGGAAGACACATTACGCCCTTGCCCAACCGTCACCACCATGCCGTTCTTGAGCGTGCTAGTGAGGTAGTTCGAGACTAAACCTGACACTTGAAGACGCTGCGCTTCTTCATTGGGCTGATCCAATGCCACTAGCGCGCGTTTCACACCAAAGCGGTCAATCAAACGTTGCTCGATCTTGGCGCTGAACACTGGATGGTACTTTACGGTGATTTCAACAATCCCTTCATCACGTGCCTGTTTGAGCATTCGCCCTACTTTGGCACGAGAAATGGAAAATTTTCTGGATATCTCTTCCTGTGTTGCACCATCTTGATAATAAGCAACGGAAATCTCCGTTAGTAAGTCTGTGCTTTCAATAGAAATATCTTGGTTAGAACTGCTCATGGTTTTTCTCGCCCTTTTAGAGGATCGACATTGTATGCATTAGTGAGCATCTGCTCATTGACTTAGCATATGTTACCCTCCAATTTTACTGCGACATTTGCTCACTGCAATGACATTTTCTCACTACTTAATTTTATTAATCTCAGCACTGCTCAAGCCTTGAACAATAAGGGCAAACGTTTATTTCGGCCATGCTCTGAACACACAGCAAAAAAACGTTGATGAACTTCACTTAAAGTCGGTTTCGGCGATTGACTTTCAGCATGGATAGGATAAATATGGATTCATCATTTACTCAGCTACCGATCAAATGTTCATAGCAAATGTTCGGTACCGAAATTTTCCGTAGTTGGCTGAGCAGATGTCTCGTTAAATATGATGAGACGATTAGCCGACACGCTTGCAAATGCACAAGCTGTGGTATTGAAAACCACACTTAAGCCCATTTATATAGGATGATCGATTATGAGCAACAAGTTAGAGCAACTTCGTAAACTAACAACTGTAGTAGCGGACACTGGTGAAATTGACGCAATCAAAAAGTACCAACCTGAAGATGCAACAACGAACCCATCTCTTATCCTAAAAGCGGCTCAAATCGAAGAGTACGCACCTCTAATCGACGCTTCTATCGAATACGCAAAAGCACAAAGCAACGACAAAGCACAACAAGTACAAGACACTTGTGACATGCTTGCAGTAAACATCGGCAAAGAGATCCTAAAAACTATCCCTGGCCGTATCTCTACAGAAGTAGATGCTCGTCTTTCTTACGACACAGAAGGCAGCGTTGCTAAAGCTCGCCAGCTTGTAAAAATGTACAACGACGCAGGCATCACTAACGACCGCATCCTAATCAAACTGGCTTCTACTTGGGAAGGTATCCGCGCTGCAGAGATCCTAGAGAAAGAAGGCATCAACTGTAACCTAACGCTTCTATTCTCTTTCGCGCAAGCTCGTGCATGTGCTGAAGCAGGCGTATTCCTAATCTCACCATTCGTTGGCCGCATCATGGACTGGTACAAAGCGAAAGAAGGTCGTGACTTTGAAGCTTCAGAAGATCCAGGTGTAATCTCTGTAACAGACATCTACAACTACTACAAAGACTACGGTTACAACACAGTTGTTATGGGCGCAAGCTTCCGTAACATCGGCGAGATCCTAGAACTTGCTGGCTGTGACCGTCTAACTATCGCTCCTGCTCTTCTTGCTGAGCTAGAAGCTGCTGAAGGCGAAGTTGTAGAGAAACTGGTTGATTCTAAAGGTTCTAAAGAGCGTCCAGCTCCAATGTCTCACGCTGAGTTCCTATGGGAGCACAACCTAGACGCAATGGCTGTTGAGAAAGTAGCTGAAGGTATCCGTAACTTCGCGGTTGACCAAGGCAAACTAGAAGACATGATCGCAGCTAAGCTTTAATTGCTTACCAAAAGCGAGTAGCCAGCCTACTCGCTTTTAGCATCAGCGCTTTATTCAAAAAATTCTATTTGAACTTGTTCCGACGAGTTCCCTCTATTTAAATCAAATATCGAGAAGTAACTACTATGGATCGTAAATATCTAGCTAATGCAATCCGTGCACTAAGCATGGACGGTGTTCAACAAGCTAACTCTGGTCACCCAGGGGCACCTATGGGTATGGCTGACATCGCTGAAGTACTTTGGCGTTCTCACCTAAACCACAACCCATCAAACCCAGAGTGGGCTGACCGCGACCGTTTCGTACTGTCTAACGGCCACGGCTCTATGCTTATCTACTCTCTACTGCACCTTGCAGGCTACGAGCTATCTATCGACGATCTTAAGAACTTCCGTCAGCTTCACTCTAAGACTCCTGGTCACCCAGAGTACGGCTACGCACCAGGTATCGAGACAACAACCGGTCCTCTAGGTCAAGGCATCACTAACGCTGTTGGTATGGCAATGGCTGAGAAAGCGCTAGCGGCTCAGTTCAACAAAGAAGGCCACGACATCGTTGACCACTTCACTTACGTGTTCATGGGTGATGGCTGTCTGATGGAAGGTATCTCGCACGAGGCATGTTCTCTCGCTGGTACACTAGGCCTTGGCAAACTGATCGCATTCTGGGATGACAACGGCATCTCTATCGACGGTCACGTTGAAGGTTGGTTCTCTGACGATACACCTAAGCGTTTTGAATCTTACGGCTGGCACGTAATCCCTGCTGTAGACGGTCACGACTCTGAAGCGATCAACGCAGCAATCGAAGCGGCAAAAGCAGATCCACGCCCTACGCTTATCTGTACTAAAACTATCATCGGTTTTGGTTCACCAAACAAATCTGGTTCACACGACTGTCACGGTGCGCCACTAGGTGCTGAAGAAATTGCAGCAACACGTAAAGAACTAGGTTGGGAGCACGGTCCTTTTGAAATTCCGCAGGAAGTCTACGCAGAGTGGTCAGCGAAAGAAGCAGGCGCAGCTAAGGAAGCAGCGTGGGACGAGAAATTTGCAGCTTATGAAGCAGCGTACCCTGAGCTGGCAGCTGAATTCAAACGCCGCGTAAACGGCGACCTACCAGCTGAGTGGGAAGAGAAAGCAAACCAAATCATTGCTGACCTTCAAGCAAACCCAGCAAACATCGCATCACGTAAAGCATCTCAAAACGCACTAGAAGCGTTTGGTCAAATGCTTCCAGAATTCATGGGCGGCTCTGCTGACCTTGCGCCTTCTAACCTAACTATGTGGTCTGGTTCTAAGTCTCTAGAAGCGAACGACTTCTCTGGTAACTACATCCACTACGGTGTACGTGAATTCGGCATGACAGCAATCATGAACGGTATCGCACTACACGGCGGTTTTGTTCCTTACGGCGCAACATTCCTAATGTTCATGGAATACGCACGTAACGCTATGCGTATGGCTGCTCTGATGAAAGTTCAGAACATCCAAGTTTACACGCACGACTCTATCGGTCTTGGCGAAGATGGTCCAACTCACCAACCGGTTGAGCAAATCGCGTCTCTACGTCTTACTCCAAACATGAGCACATGGCGTCCATGTGACCAAGTTGAGTCTGCAGTAGCATGGAAACTAGCAATTGAACGTAAAGATGGCCCATCGGCGCTTATCTTCTCTCGTCAAAACCTAGCGCAACAAGAGCGTACAGCTCAGCAAGTTGCTGATATCGCTAAGGGTGGTTACATCCTGAAAGATAGCGATGGTAAGCCTGAACTAATCCTAATCGCGACAGGTTCTGAAGTTGAACTAGCAGTGAAAGCAGCAGAGCAGCTAACCGCTGAAGGTAAGAAAGTACGCGTTGTTTCAATGCCTGCAACAGATACATTCGACAAACAAGACGCAGCTTACCGTGAATCAGTACTACCATCAGACGTAACTGCACGTATCGCTATCGAAGCGGGCATCGCTGACTTCTGGTACAAGTACGTTGGCTTCGACGGTCGCATCATCGGTATGACAACATTCGGTGAATCTGCACCAGCTGACCAACTATTCGAAATGTTTGGTTTCACTGTAGAAAACGCAGTAAACACAGCAAAAGAACTGCTAGCTTAATCGCTT
Organism: Vibrio sp. K4; assembly: GCF_051122595.1. Classification (NCBI taxonomy): domain Bacteria; kingdom Pseudomonadati; phylum Pseudomonadota; class Gammaproteobacteria; order Vibrionales; family Vibrionaceae; genus Vibrio; species Vibrio sp. K4. The sequence goes on along the minus strand of NZ_CP178578.1, from coordinate 1,258,077 downwards.
AGTATTATCAGTTTTCTCTATTGCGAATTTGAAAACTGAAAAGCCCCGCTTCGGCGGGGCTTTATTTTATCTAATCATTTTTCAACAACGATTCAGCTAGCTGGTTTGAATCACTTCTCTTCAAACTGAATAGCAAGTCGATAGAAGTCTTGAACTTGATCTTTCAACTGCTTACTGTTCTGTTCTACAGAATGTGTAGCCGCTAAGTTCTGCTCTGCTGTCGACGCAATAGAATGAATGTGCTGATTCACGTCGCTAGAAAGCTGTAACTGCTTATTGGCAGAGTCCGCCACATTCACCATCAAACCACTCATGGTTTGCATCATCTGTTCTACCTCAGACAGACGCGCCGCACTTTGTTCAGCCACTTGCGAACAGGTGTCTGTTTGATCTTTATTAGCGATGATATCCTTCTGCCAGCCTTGAATCGTCATTAGCATAGCTTCAATGGATGCTTTGATTTGCTCAGTCGCATTCGAGGTACGTCCAGAAAGCGCCCTCACCTCATCCGCCACAACAGCAAAGCCACGACCTTGTTCACCTGCTCGCGCTGCCTCAATTGCAGCATTGAGTGCTAGCAGATTAGTTTGATCGGCAATTCCACCAATCTCTTCCATTAATTGACTGACCTTTTGTGCTTGGTCACTCAATTGATACGTTGTTTCTGTCGCCTTCTCAGCTTGTAAGCTTAGTTGCGCTAGGTTGGTATGGGTTTGATCTATTGTCTCTTTCGCCATTAAACAGGATTTCAGAGTATCATCAATCAGCAGATGAGCATCGTGAGTGCTGGATGAAACCGAATTCGCTGATGCCTCCATCGAGTCAGCAGCATCGCGAACTTCATGGATGTCTTTGTTCTGTTGCGTCAAAGCAGTAAGTACTTCTGCCGTGGTATGACTTAACTCTTCAGCGCAATTTTGGAGCGGTCTTGCCGAGTCCGTCATACGCCCCAAAACGGTACGAATACGAGCGGAGAGCATTTTGATGTGAAAGTCCGCGATAGAGAATGGTTTATTACCGGAATACACCAAGCGACTCACACTGTCGTATTGTGCTTGCAGTTTTTTAAACTGTTGCGGCGTATCAATGAGTTCTTGGCGGAATAACACGGTAAGCACGCCTGCCGGTAATAATGTCGCAAGCCAAGCGAGTGGCCCTTCAAGTGATAAAGCAAAGCTAGTGATCGGTGCGGCTAATGCACCTAGAAGAATCGCATAGCGTAGTGTTTCATTTAACTTCAGTGACCATGCACGTCCCGACTTCTCTGCTTTCAAAAGCCCTTGATAAGCCTTAGAAGCGATATCAACCCATTCACGCTTTGGTTTCACACGAACCGATTGATAGCCCACCATTTGATGGCCTTCATAAATTGGGGTTACGTAAGCATCGACCCAATAGTAACCACCCGACTTCGTACTGTTCTTTACAATTCCGCGCCACGCTTTGCCTTGTTTTAGGCGAGCCCACATATCACCAAAAGCGGCTTTGGGCATATCTCCGTGGCGAACGATATTGTGGTTTTGTCCGAGCAGTTCGTCGTGGCTGTATTCTGCGATTCGACAAAACGCATCATTACAGTAAGTAATGACACCTTTAAGATCGGTTGTTGAGACCAGCTCGTCGGAATCCCCTACAAGGGTTTCTTGAGCTTTATTGGAAGTTGAGACTGACATAGATGAGGCTTCTATAGTTTTTATTAAATTGCGACAGGTTATATACACGATTGTTATATTTATTACAAAATGCTAGAGAAAAAACCTTACAGAGGCGACATTTCGAGCTCGAAAAACTTACTTAGATAACAATAATTAACCAATTATTTTGTGGGTTGTGAGCCGATAGACAAAAAAGACCCAGCGTACATAACTGGGTCTTATAAAATCTTGAAGTTGATTTATGCAACTTGAGATTCAGAGTTATTATTCGCCTTGATAAAAAATATTCCCATCACCAATAGGACAAAAGGCAGAACGTACAAATTCAAGCTCTGCCATCCTACGGTAGATTCCAACCAACCAGACAAAAGCGCAGTAACGGTGACGCAGCTGAACACGAAAAATTCATTAAACGCCTGCGCTTTACTCTTGTTCTTTGCTTCATAACTCTGGCTAAACAAGCTTGTTGCAGCGATAAACATGAAATTCCATCCAACCCCGAGTAAGATCAACGCGGTACTGAAATGCCAAATAGAAAGTCCGTGCATATTAATCGCGATACACGCAATAAACAGTACTCCACCAGCTAAGATCATCTTCTTCGCCCCAAACTTCTCGATCAAACTGCCCGTAAAGAAAGCAGGAACAAACATGCCCAAGACATGCCATTCAATCACGCCAGCCGCTCTGGTGAAGTCAAAGCCACAACCAATCATCGCCAATGGCGTTGCTGTCATCAGAATATTCATGACAGCATAGGCAACCATCGCGGCTAGAACTGCGATCATAAAGTTAGGACGGCGAACAATGACTTTTATCGAGTCTGTTTTTAAATGCGAATTCTGGGTGTGTGCCGGGGGGAATCGAATCGTTTGAAGCAAAATGAGTGCGGTAACATACAAACCAATCAATACAGCAAACGCACTAATATACAGTCCATCGCCTGACCACTTTTGTGAATAGACAGCGAGGTTTGGCCCTAATACTGCGGCAAGTACCCCACCCGCCATGGAAATAGAAATTGCGCGGTGCCTCGCAGATTCATCACAAACTTCAATCGCAGCAAATCGATAGAGCGTACCAAATCCAATCCCTACACCTAATAAAAACGTAGAAGCACAAAACAAAGTGAAGTTTTCTAACGAAAGCGCATAAGTTGCTAATGAAGCGCCAAAGATGCCAATAACGTTACCCAAGCTAAAACCTAGACGACGCCCTAGTTTCCCCATAATTAAGGAAGCAGGAATCGTCGCTGACATTAAGCCAAGAAATTGCAACGCTACTGGTAGAGTAATCATGCTTGAAGAAGGAGCGATTTGCTTTCCGATGAGTGCGATGACTGAGATTAAGAGAATGTTCCCTGTCATTAATAAAGCTTGGCAAAGTGACAATAGCCAGACGTTTCTGTTCATCTCATTCCTTGAGTGTTTTTTAATCTATGCCCACACCATAACGGATTTAAAACTAAAACACATGACTTATGTGCAACACGTTTATTCTTGTTTTGGTTTATTTGGATATAACCGATTTCATTCTATTTTTTTCAGAACATTAAAAAAGCCAGCAAGTTGCTGGCTTTTATGAACACGAAATATTGATGCTTATTTAGCGCGACGAGCTTTTACAGCATCTGATAACTGACGTAAAACGGTTTCCGTATCTTCCCAACCAATACATGCATCTGTAATAGATTGACCGTAGTTAGCGACTTTGCCGTCTACTAAGTCTTGACGACCTTCAACAAGGTGAGACTCAATCATTACACCGAAGATTGCGTCTTCGCCGCCAGAAATCTGCTCTGAAACATCATCAGAAACCAGCATTTGACGCTTAAACTGCTTAGAGCTGTTTGCATGGCTGAAGTCGATCATGACTTTCTTCGGCAGACCAGCAGCATCTAGCTCATCTTTGATTTGTGCAACATGAGATGCGCTGTAGTTTGGCTCTTTACCACCACGTAGAATGATGTGACAGTCAGGGTTACCTGCTGTTTCTACGATTGCAGAGTGGCCGTATTTTGTTACTGATAGGAAGTGGTGAGAGGCGCTTGCAGAGCGGATTGCGTCGCTAGCGATCTTGATGTTGCCATCAGTACCGTTTTTAAAGCCAACTGGGCAAGACAAACCTGACGCTAGCTCACGGTGTACCTGAGATTCAGTTGTACGTGCACCGATAGCACCCCAGCTAATAAGGTCAGCGACATACTGTGGCGTGATCATATCTAGGAATTCACTCGCCGTAGGAAGGCCCATGTCAGTAAGATCAAGCAACAGCTTACGACCAATACGAAGACCATCATTCAGCTTGTAAGTATCATTTAGGTACGGGTCGTTGATTAAACCTTTCCAACCAACCGTGGTACGTGGCTTTTCAAAGTAAACACGCATGACCACTTCAAGTTGCTCACCTAATTCATCACGAAGCACTTTGAGCTTTTTGCCGTACTCGACAGCAGCTTCTGGATCGTGAATAGAACATGGACCAACGATCACAAGCAGACGGTCATCTTTACCTTCAAGAATATTGTGGATGGCATTACGACATTCAAAAGTGGTTGTGGAAGCAGTTTCGGTTGCCGGAAATTTCTCAAGCACTGCAACAGGTGGCAATAGCTCTTTTACTTTATTAATTCTTACATCATCAGTTTGAAACATTACTTCTACTTCCTAATTACTATCCCAGACCCACTAATTTGCCCAAACTTTACTCAGTGCAACATTGTTCACAAAGCAAGCAATAATAAGGGCTGTGGGCTTATTTAATTGTGTCAATGCAAGTAACTTATCGACTTAGAAGAACAGTTGCAATCACTTTTTTTAAAAAAATGCAAATTAACACTCTATGTTCAAAACAAAACACAGTGTAAATTTTAATGTACGCAAAAAGTTCAAAATAATCATATATTTTCCTGTAACTTTGAAAAAGTTGTCTACAATGTAAGAAATATCAGAAGTTTGTGAGGGAGTTCGCGACTAAAAGTGTAGCAAGATCTAAGATATTGTTGCTTGATGTTAAATTAAATGACTATTAAACTAATTTCTTATAACTACCTAGTTTTACTCAAATTGTTAAAACAAAGTAGAAATTAATATGCAATCAATACAAGGAAACACTATGAAAAAAGTAGCAATTGCAGTAGCAGCAGTGGTAGCTGGTGGTTTAATTAACTCTGCTCAAGCTGAAATGTATATCGGGGGCAAAGTAGGCATGACTACACTAGATGATGCTTGCTATTTAAACAGCCCTTGTGATGATGATGCTTTCGGTGCCGGAATGCACATTGGTTACGACTTTACCGATATCATTGGTCTTGAGTACGGCGTTGATTACTTAGGTAACTACGAAGCTAACTTCAAGTCAGGGGCTAATACGGCTAACACAATTGATGGTGATCTATGGGCGCTAACGCTTGCACCTAAATTCAATTGGCACCTAAACGACACGTGGAACCTATTCGCGAAAGTCGGTGGTGCTTACATGATCTCTGGTGACGAGAAAGACATCGTTCCTACAGGTTCATTAGGTGCGGAATACACTATCGATAGAAACTGGAGCGTTCGTGCAGAGTACCAACGTTACCAAGATATTTCTGACGACGTTCTAGATGATATGGACGCTAACTTCTTCGGCATCGGCGTTAACTACAAGTTCGCAGCAGCACCTGTTGTAGCGGCAGTAGTAACAGAAGAGGTGATGGAAGAAGAACCAGTAATGATGACGAAGACGCACAAAGAAGAGTACGGTACAGGTACGTTTGAATTCGACAGTGCAACACTTACTGATTCAGTATCTGAGCGTCTAGACAACTTCGTTAACTTCTTGAACGAGTACCCACAAGCTCAAGTTGAAATCACTGGTTACACAGATAGCTCTGGTCCAGCAGCATACAACCAAAAACTGTCTGAGCGTCGTGCTCAATCTGTTGCAGATTACCTAATCGCAGCAGGTATCGATGCAGACCGCTTCACAGTTAAAGGTATGGGTGAAGAGAACCCTGTAGCTGACAACAGCACTCACGAAGGTCGCGAGAAGAACCGTCGTGTTGAAGTTGTAGTTCCTGAGTTCCAATACGAAGAACTAGTTCAACCAGAATAAGAGTTACCGCTCTAATTTCTAGTCTAAGGGATGTTTCGGCATCCCTTTTTGTTTGCCTCTTATTTGTTCACTTCAGTACCATTTGCCGCTAAGACTCTCTCAACTCTCTCACTGTCTAAATCAAACTTCTTATTTGCTCCGTCATAACACTTCTGGTTCTAGCTCTTAAATTAAAGGCGACAGTTTAAGCTCATAGATTAAGGGTTTGTTCAGCAAGACTTGACGGAGTTCAACGGAAAGCCGTGTGGCAGTTCTTCATGAGTCCTTCTCTCCCGTTGCTAACTAAAGCGTGATTCATAAATCCTCAGCTATTAGCACAAGCGCTCAAAAAGGTATTTATCAAACGGTTTGGGGCGCACTACTAAGCAGTTACACCGCAAAATGATTAGATATAAAGGCCAACAAAAAACCGCACTTGTTCAGTGCGGTTTGGAGAAACAAAGAAGAGAGCACCTATAGCGAGAAGAGCAAACCAAGATAATGGTCTGCCAACAAAGCAACAAACAAAGCAAGTAAGTGATAAATGGAGAATTTGAATGTTTCCATAGCGCTGTTTTGTTCAGGTGAGAACTTCAATTTCCACGCGTGATACATAAAGCCAATGTTAAGAAGCAAAGAAGAGAAAAGATAAACCGAACCGACCATCCCCACCAGCACAGGCAGAATACAAACGAGCGTGAGTAAAACTGTGTACAGAAGAATCGAAGTTTTGGTGTACTCAATACCATGGGTGACCGGGAGCATTGGAATATCCACTTTTCGATAATCTTCGACCCGATGAATCGCCAATGCCCAGAAATGAGGTGGCGTCCATATAAAGATAATCATCACCAAAAGCCAAGCATGGGCGTGTAACTCTCCCGTCACTGCAGTCCATCCTAAAAGTGGCGGCATAGCACCTGCAATTCCGGCAATTACAATGTTTTGTGGGGTCGCCCGTTTAAGGTACATGGTGTAAACCACCGCGTAACCGAGCAAGCTTAAAAACGTCATCCAAGCTGTTAACGGATTAACCAGTGCATACAGAAGTACAAAACCAACAACACCTAACGTAACAGCAAACAACGCGACTGATAACGGATTCGTGTCACCAGAAGGCAGAGGACGCTTGTGAGTTCGAGCCATTCGCGCATCAATACGGCGATCGATGAGATGATTAAACGCTGCCGCCGACCCCGCCATCAAACCAATGCCAATGAGACCTATCGCCGCTTGTAGCCAAGGAAAACTGGCAACCGGCGCTAAGCTCATTCCGACAATGGCGGTAATCAACATAAGCGCAACCACTTTGGGTTTTGTTAGTTTTAAATAAGTTGAACCGAGCTTCTTCTTACCACTTTCTAGCGGTAACGCGATTTCTTTACTCATAGCGAACTCCTTTCGCTTGATGACTCCAACGAGCTTTACCCTGCCATAGGTAGAACTGACTCACACAGATAAGTGAAAGCATGACCGCTGCGCCTAAATTGTGCGCAACTGCCACATAGATAGGAAGTTGGAACACAACATTGCTTACGCCCAATAGGATTTGGCAAACCAAAGCTAAGCCAATCCATACACCCAAGCGTTGAGAATGGTGTGAGTCTTGTTTTAATAGTAATACGCAGTAAATTAGCACAACACATGCGGTAATGATGGCACCAATACGATGGCTGACATGAATTGTCATTCGAGCTGGGTAATCTAGAACACCAAACTCATAGTTATCAAACCCTGTTTGCCAGAAAGAAAACGCCTCTTTCCAAGATAAGTAACTGGTCCAGTTCCCCTCACAAATCGGTAAAGCGGTGCACATAAGAGCGGCGTAGTTGGATGATGTCCAACCACCAAGCAAGACCTGTGTTAACACTACGCCAAACGCGATCAAGGAAAAGGTTCTTACGTTTTTGGAAGATGGCGAAAAGTAGAGGCTGTTCTGAGATTTTATCTGACAATAGAATATCGCTTGGAGAGCAAGCAATGTAAATCCACCCAGTAGGTGCAACATAACAATCACTGGCATGAGTTTTAAAGTTACGGTCCACATTCCCAATGCTGCCTGACCAATAACTAAGACGCAGAGTAAAATCGGAATCGTCGCATCAACACGTTCAGCCCTAACGGCAACAATCGCCATCATCAAAATTACGAGCCCTAAGGTGCCCGCGAAATAACGATGAATCATCTCCAGCCAAGCCTTTCCCTGCTCCACTGCACGTTCTGGAAATAATGCATTCGCTCGAGAAACTTCAGCATCGGTTTGAGGAACCAGTAACTGACCGTAACATCCAGGCCAATCTGGGCACCCTAGACCTGCATCAGCAAGGCGTGTGTATGCACCTAGCATAATGACAACAAGGGTAAGACAAAGACTGAACTTAACTAAACGTTTTAACGCCATATCACTCTCTCCCTAACCTACACGTGATAACTTCAATAGTTTTCGTAGATCCGCCAAAACGTCTTTACTTAACTGCACCAAATCCTCGTTGGCTTCCGGTGTATAAGCCATCACAAGCTGCCCTAATGGATCAACGATCAACATTTGCCCTGCTTGGACTTTTTCCGACAACGAATCATTCATTTGCATCACCATCATCGTTTCGCTCGTACTTTCTGACGGCTTTGATGTCCAGATAACTGGGACGACTCGCTCTTGGTACTTGCCCAACGCAATATGACTCTGCTGCATGAGGTGAAGTTGTTGCTGACACTGTTCTTGGCAATCAGAAGGCAACACATAGGCCAATTGCCACCCTTTTTCACTCAGAGGCGATGTCTGCCCCAATTGTTCAAATGTGGTATAGGGCTCCACCAACTCACCTCTATTAGTCACACCCGTTTCATACCAGCCTTGACTAAGCACTACTTTTGCAATAATTGCCGGGAGGGCAAAAAGAACAATGAGCGACAACAGTACAATTCTTCCTCTCGTGACCGCTGATGTCATACTTCACCTCCTTGTGAGCGTGAACTTTTGAACCATCGAATGAAGATCATCACCGTGATAAGCAGAAATACACCCGCCATAGCAAACCATTGAAAGGAGTAACCAAAATGCTTAGCACTGGTTAATGGCAAAGGATTCCATGGGAAAGAATACGGCCATCGGACTAAATTGTTTGGCTGTACGACGGTCGGCATTAATTCGACATTGAGTAACTGGCTCAGTTGATTGATGTTGAGGTTTTGGACGCGTATCGTATCGCCAACTTCTGCCATCAAGTCAGAACTCAAAGGGTTCATCGATTTACGATATAAACGCCCAGTAACCTCGTAAGGAGCTTGTAAAGTTTCCACTTTAGGTAGCACAGAGCGTGAAGCTCCCCCTTTGACAAACCCTAACTCTAGGAGGGTCAATGTGGTTGGGTCTTGGGTCAAGGAAACGACTTGAAACGCTAAATAACCCACTGCCCCTTCATACGTCTGGTTATCTAAAAGGATGACCGGAAGTGCCTCCGGAGTCACATTGGCTTTCACCTTAATGCCAATCACACTCTCCTCACGCCAATCATTGTTCTCCAGTACAGCGCGCATATCCTGATAAGGTGCATTCACTCTTGCCAAAATAGCTTGCTCTAAAAGCTGCTTTTCGTTACCACGTTCGAGCTGCCAGAAGCCCAGTTTGACCAATAGAGAAAACACGACCACAGTTAAACAAACAGCAATCCAAACCCATTTCGATAACATCAAAAACGAAACCGGAGGTGCCATGTCCACCGTATTTCTGTTCAAATTAACGCTTGTCCTTTTGCTGCTTTTCATCATCTTTAACCTCGCAAAAGCGCTTGTCGAAATGGTTCGCGAAGACCCTGAGGACTCATCGAAAAAAGGCAAACCAATGAGCCATTACCTCGGTCGTCGTGTCATGTTTTCTGCGTTAGTCGTGATACTCCTTCTCATTGCTCTAGGGGCTGGATGGATCGCCCCTAACCCTCGTCCTTACTAGTTTTACAGGACATAAACAAAAACAAATAAACACAGCCAAACCACATCTACAAAGTGCCAATACCAGCTGCCCGCTTGGAACGCAAAATGGTTTTTAGGTGAAAAGTGATCCTTGGCGATGCGAAACAGCAATACGATGAGGAAAATGGTACCGAGGCACACGTGCAAGCCATGAAAGCCCGTGAGCATAAAGAAGGTATTGCCATAAACGCCCGATTGCAGTGTCAGACCAATATCTTGATAAGCATGAGCATACTCAACCGCTTGGTAATAGAGGAAGAAACCCGCTAAGACGATGGTGATCTCCAACCAGACAATCAGCGCCGTTCGCTTATCTTGTTCTAAGCTGATGTGTGCCATATGTAACGTAATCGAAGACAATAGCAGCAAAATCGTATTGGTTAATGGAATGCCTTGCCACGGCATTGCTTGAGTCGTATCACCACCCGGCGTGGTAGTGAGCGGCCATATCGCCTCGAAAGCTGGCCACAGCACTTCATGAGTCATGGCATTGTTATCTGCGCCACCTAACCAAGGCACAGAAATCATTCTTGCGTAGAACAGAGCACCAAAGAACGCACCAAAGAACATGATTTCTGAAAAGATGAACCAGCTCATCCCTTGTCGAAATGAACGTGTAATTTGTGCGCTGTACTTTCCGGTAAGGGATTCGGTGATGACGTTACTGAACCACCCGGCCAACATGTAAAGCAAAAACAGCATACCAACCGCAAGAATAATGCCGCCTAGCGTCCCAACCGCACCGTCACTTTGAGTGCCTTGAACGGTCATTCCTGCACCGACAGCGACAAGGAATAACGCAAATGCCCCTACAATAGGCCAACTGCTTTGTGCGGGAACATAATAGGTATCAGGCTTGTTACTCATGAGTTCTCTCCTTACAGACGCGCTTTGGTTTGAGGCGTTAAGGTCTGTTTATCACTCCCTGAGAGGCTAGCTGTCGAAGACTCGCCCGATTGAGGAGGAAATTTGTAGAGTGTGTAAGACAAGGTCAATGTATGAATTGAATCCGGCACGTCCGGCTCAATGTAGAAAATCAAAGGCATACTCGCTTGTTGTTTACCTTCCAATGGTTGTTGGTTAAAGCAAAAACACTCGATCTTATTGAAGTAAGCCGCACCAGTACCCGGCGATACGGAGGGCACAGCTTGACCTACTAAATTTTCACCGCTTTGATTAAAAGCAAGATATTCCGTTTGAATCACTTCGCCGGGATGAACATCCATGGATACAACTTTTGGTTTGAATTCCCAAGGCATGTCTGGACTGACGTGCGCCATAAATTCCACACGAATCGTTCTGCTGATATCCGCTTGCATGCCTGTTGGTTGAATCGCTGCGACCTCACTGGTTTTACCGTTAATACCCAATGCATCGCACATAATGTCGTAGAGTGGTACTAAGGCAAAACCGAAGCCGAACATCATTGCTGTCGCTAACAGCAACTTGATAGTGAGTTTCTTATTAGATGAATTACCTTGCATCTCGCTCACCTCACTCTTTTCTTAGTCGACTTTTGGCGGCGTTGTGAACGTGTGGTGTGGCGCTGGACTTGGTACTGTCCACTCTAGACCCTCTGCTCTCTCCCATGGCTTGGCTGGTGCTTTTTCACCACCACGGATGCATTTAATCACTAGCCACAAGAAGATCAGTTGAGAGAGACCAAAGGCAAAGCCACCTATCGATACGATTTGGTTTATGTCAGCAAACTGGATGGCGTAATCGGGAATACGTCGTGGCATCCCGGCTAAGCCCAAGAAATGCATTGGGAAGAACAGTACGTTAACCGAGATGATGGAACACCAGAAATGCCACAGACTCAGCTTGTGGTCATACATATTGCCTGTCCACTTCGGTAGCCAGTAATACGCGGCCGCCATAATCGAGAACACCGCACCAGAGACCAAGACATAATGGAAATGCGCAACAACAAAGTACGTATCGTGGTATTGGAAATCCGCAGGCACAATTGCCAGCATCAAGCCGGAGAAACCACCTATTGTGAATAAGACAATAAAGGCGATGGCAAATAACATCGGTGTCTCAAACGTCATTGCACCTCGCCACATGGTCGCCACCCAGTTAAACACCTTCACCCCAGTTGGTACCGCAATCAGCATGGTGCAATACATAAAGAAGAGTTCAGCGAAAACCGGCATCCCCGTGGTGAACATATGATGCGCCCACACTAGGAATGAAAGCAGCGCAATACTACAAGTCGCGTAAACCATCGAATGGTAACCGAACAGTTTCTTACCACTAAACGCAGGAATGATTGCCGAAACAATACCAAACGAAGGCAAGATCATGATGTACACCTCTGGGTGACCAAAGAACCAGAAAATGTGTTGGAACATCACTGGGTCACCGCCACCAGCGGCATCAAAAAAGCTGGTACCGAAGTATTTATCGGTCAAAACCATGGTCACCGCACCAGCTAGTACGGGCATCACAGCTATCAGCAAGAACGCCGTGATTAGCCAAGTCCAAACAAACATTGGCAACTTGAACCATGTCATGCCCGGTGCTCGCATATTTACGATAGTCACGATGACGTTGATGGCACCCATGATGGAACTGATCCCCATGATATGGACTGAGAAAACAAACAACGCCGTACTGTCAGGGCCGTAGGTTGTAGAAAGTGGCGCGTAGAAAGTCCATCCGAAATCAGGACCACCACCCGGTAAGAACAAAGAGCCGATCAAAATGAGGAAAGCAAAAGGTAAGATCCAAAAGCTCAAGTTGTTCATTCGTGGTAACGCCATATCTGGAGCGCCAATCATCATTGGGATCATCCAGTTCGCTAAGCCGGTAAACGCAGGCATGACGGCACCAAATACCATCACCAAACCATGCACGGTCGTCATTTGGTTGAAGAACTGAGGGTCAACCAACTGCAAACCCGGTTGGAACAACTCAGCGCGAATGATCATCGCCATCGCACCGCCAGTGAGGAACATGGCAAAACTAAACCATAAATAAAGCGTACCGATGTCTTTATGACTGGTGGAATAAAGCCAACGCGCTAGCCCTTTTGGTGCGTGATGATGATCGTGGTCATCTTCGATCGCAATGGTGGTGTTTGCGGTAGTTTGCGCCTCTGCAGGAGCAGACTTCACCGCTTTTTCAATTGGCTTACTCATATTTCCTCCTTGGCACTTTCTTGTGCCTTAAAGGCGTTAACATCAGATGCTTGAACGGTATCGCCGGTGTCATTTCCCCAAGCATTACGTTGATAGGTAATTACAGCGGCAATTTCTTGATCGCTAAGTTGGTTAGCAAAAGCTTGCATTGCGGTACCAGCTCGTCCGTTCACTAATACGTCGATGTGAGCCATAACCGGGCCTTTAGCTATTTCGCTGCCTTTAATAGCCGGGAATGCGCCCGGAATGCCTTCACCATTCGCTTGATGACACACGGCACAACGCGCGGTGTAAATCGACTCACCTTGTCCCATCAAGTCTTCCATTGAAAGGTCTTGTGTTAATGCTTCTTGTGCAGCCGCTTTTTGTAATGCAAGTTCTTGTTTCTTATCTGCCATCCATTGGTCGAAATCGTCTTCCGCCATCGCATGAACGACAACCGGCATAAAACCATGTGCTCGACCACAAAGCTCTGCACACTGACCGCGATACACACCCGGTTCGTCAATCTTGGTCCAAGCTTCATTGATAAAGCCTGGAATCGTATCTTTCTTAACTGCGAAATCAGGCACCCACCAAGAGTGGATTACGTCATCAGACGTCATTAAGAAACGAACTTTACGGTTGATTGGTAAAACGAGCGGATTGTCCACTTCGAGTAAGTAGTGCGCCCCTTTCGCTTCGATGCCATCAATTTCTTTCTGGCTGGTAGCAAGCAGGCTGAAGAATTCGACGTCCTCTCCGAAATAGCTGTAATGCCACTTCCATTGGGAACCCGTGATCTTCACAGTGAGGTCAGACTGACTGGTATCCTCCATCGCCACCAACGTTTTTGTGGCAGGAATCGCCATGGCAATGAGGATAATGACGGGGATGATGGTCCAGATAATCTCCACTTTGGTGCTTTCATGGAAATTTGCCGCAACTGCCCCTTTTGACTTGCGGTGTCGGAAGATGGAATAGAACATCACACCAAACACCACAAAGGCGATGGCACAACAGATGTAGAAGATCAGCATATGTAATTCATACACTTGCTCACTGATCCCTGTGACACCTCTCGTCATGTTGTAATCGTTTTGCTCTGACCAACTGTACGAAGAAAATGTGATAAAAATCACATTCGTTAATAAGGCTAGAGTAGTCGCTAATCTTTTCAAAAGATCTCTCCTCTGCTCAGCCGCTGCGCTTGCGCGAGCTTCCTTGTTTCCCGATGCAAATATCGAACAAATTTACAAAAAATCACAAAAACTACGATTTCAATGCACTTTGTTATATTTATGTTAAAAGGCTAGTTATAGTTCAATAGTTCTTCAAGAAATAAAATGTGAATAAATTCTGTACAGAGAGAAAAATAAATTCGGTTTATCGATTGCCCTCTTTGAAATGTAATTGAGAATCATTTACATTAATAAAAAGAAAACATTGGGACACTTTCCTGATAAAAGTGTCTAAACAAGTAGGCTCCCCCTGCTAAGGAAAGATGAATATGACAACACAAATTACTCAATGGCTAGCACGAGATCCTGACCCAAAAACTCGTGAAGAGCTTCAGCACCTAGTCGATGCGAATAACGAACAAGAACTGACAGATCGATTTGGCTCACGCTTAGCATTTGGTACGGCAGGTCTGCGCGGTAAAGTTGGTGCTGGTCCAAATCGCATGAACCGTTTGGTGATTCAAGAGACAGCAACTGGTCTCGGTCACTATCTGATTGAACAAGTGAAAGACGCATCGTCTCGTGGTGTTGTTATTGGTTACGATGGCCGCCCAGATTCACAACAGTTCGCACACGATACGGCTTCCGTACTTACTGCTTTAGGCATCAAGGTTTACCTAACCTATAAAGTAGCGGCCACACCAATTGTTGCTTTTGGTGTTCGCGAGTTAAATGCAGCAGCAGCTGTGGTTGTTACCGCAAGCCATAACCCGCCTGAGTACAACGGCTTTAAAGTTTACTGGGAAAATGGCGCGCAAATCATTCCACCGCACGATTCAGGTATTGCTGCAAAAATCGATGAAGCAACAACAGAACCGCTTCCTCTGATGTCACTGGACGATGCGAAAGAAAAAGGTTTGTTAGTTTGGCTCGAAGACGAGTACTACCAAACATACCGCAAAACAATGAACGACAATACCTTGCTAACACCGGACAGCAACACAGATATCTCGATTGTTTACACGGCAATGCACGGTGTTGGTGCGGACATGGCAGAAACGTTACTCGCAGACGCTGGCTTTAAAAAAGTCGCAAGTGTTCCAGAACAGCGCGAACCGGACGGCACGTTCCCTACCGTAAACTTCCCGAACCCGGAAGAAGCAGGTGCAATGGACATGGTGATGGCGCTAGGTAAATCTGTCGATGCCGACATTGCTTGCGCGAACGATCCTGATGCAGACCGTTTTGCTGTGGCTGTAAAACGCCCAGATGGCGAATATCAGATGCTAACGGGTGACCAAGTGGGTTCATTGTTTGGTGACTACTTACTGCAAGCTCAACCAAACGCGCTTGTTGGTAATACCATTGTGTCTTCTCGCCTATTGAGCAGCATTGCTAAAGCACACGGTGCAGAATACTACCAAACGTTAACTGGCTTTAAATGGCTAACCAACGTAGCAATGACACAAGAGACAGAAGCAAATCCGTTCCTATTCTCTTACGAGGAAGCACTGGGCTACACGGTAGGCAACAAGGTTTGGGATAAAGATGGCCTGTCAGCGCTGGTAGCTTTCTCTCAATTGACAGGTAAATTGAAAGCACAAGGCAAAACGCTGTGGGATAAGTTAGAAGAGTTATACCGCCAACACGGTTTCTACTTCAACGCGCAACGCAGCATTGCGCTTGACCCTAAATCACCACCAATCGGTGACAAGCTTCGCGCAAACCCACCGACAGAGATCGCGGGTAAACGTATCGAAGTGACCGAAGATCTGAAGTCATCACTTCGCTTTGTGACCGATGGTCCAACAGAAGCGATTGACTTGCCTGCAAGTGACGTATTGGTTTACCACCTAGAAGACAAATCACGCGTGATTGTTCGCCCTTCAGGTACTGAACCGAAGTTGAAGTGTTACTACGAAGTGATCAGCGACTTCCCAGCAGAGATGGATTACGCGCAAGCTAACCAAGCAGCAGAAGCGAAGATGAACGCATTGATCGAAGCACATCAACAAAGCTTGTAATTCGGGTTTGATACATCGATTCTGTAACAACAGCAAATAACAAATCGCAAATAGTAAAGGAGGCGCATCGAGCGCCTCTTTTTTTGTTCAATTCAAACCAAATCAAGCAATCTGTTTTTGCAGGAAATGTTTATCAATGCCTGCTACTGGGTAACCTGAGTACTGCCCTACTTTTTCAAAACCCAATTTCAAGTAAAAATCGAGTGCTTGAAAGCTATAAGTATCGAGATACAAGTGCGTCACCCCATGTGGCTTCACTTGCTCTTCCAGTAAGGAAATCAGTTTGCTTCCCAATCCCGAAGTGCGTGCCTCTGCATCTACCCAAAGATATTCAACGAACACGGTGTTATTGAACATCTCTCCCGTAAGTCCACCAATTACTTTGCCCTCGTCATTACGGGCAAAACAGCCGATGGCGTTTACATCACCATCCGGTAAATGCATGCGGTTGTATGCTCGGATGCCATCACGGATAAAATCGAGATCGTTTTGTTCTGGATTGAGTTTAAATTCAAGTTTCATACTGCCACTCCTTGGAAATCAGTGTGATACTAAAACAAAAAGCCAGCGAGTGCTGGCTTTTGTTTAAAAATCTGATTGTTCCTACACACTACATAGCGAAGCTACTGAGCATCCACACCGCAAGGATCACGAACACCAAGCCCATCAGTTTGCCTTGGTACATGCGGAATTTATCGTTTTCCAATAACCCTTTACCTAATGTCCCCGCCAATGCAACTAACAAAATATTGAATAGCAAGCCTAATACGTTTAGCAGCAAACCAAGTGCGAGCATTTGCTCACCCGACGATGCGGTAATGTTGCTAGAGACGAACTGAGGTAAAAACATCACGAAGAACACCAAGGCTTTCGGGTTCAGCAGGTTACTCATCAAAGCGCGTTGATAGTAAGTCGATGCCATTTTGTTTTTCTGGTCCAGCTCTGGTGCAGCAGAAACGTCCGCTCGTAGACAGTCCCAGCCCATTTTTAGCAAGTACGCGCCCCCCAGTAGATGAAGCACTTTTAATGCGATGGGGCTCATTGCAATCAAGGTTGACACGCCCATTGCGGCCAATAAGGTTAAGATCACACCGGATGTCGCGTTGCCCAAGCTCGCAAACAGACCAACTTTCTTACCATAGCTCATGCTAGAACTGGCAATCAGCAACATGTCAGGTCCAGGTAACAAAAGAAGTGCAACAACAGCAGTGAGATAAACAGGGAGTACAGATAAATCGATCATGGTGGAACTGGCTTTCTAAAACAGGCGGCGGATCTTATACCAATGAATAGATAACAACCAGACCAAATATCTAACCAAGGAGTAAAATTCAGAAAATAGAAAAGGTTTAATGTTCAATTTAAAAACAATTAACCTTTTTGGTGTTTATTTTTAATACCGATAGCAATTTTGTACAAAAATAAGCAGGATGGATCCGGTAGACTCCAAATGATGTGATGCCACGATTAATGCTTGAGCAGTTCGGAACGAGATGAAAGAAAAGAATAAGGAAATCGCGACTTTTAAAATTGCTCAAGAGCTCGGTGGCTTGGAGCTGCTCGACGCAAAGTACGAAAAACAGAATTTCTCTCGCCATAGCCATGAAGGCTACACCATAGGTGTGATTGAAAAAGGCGCGCAACAGTTCTTTCGTACTGGCGGCAACCACATCGCACCGCAAGACAGTATCATTCTTGTCAACGCCGACGAGGTGCATAATGGTCATTCAGCGTCAGAAGGCGGTTGGGAATACAAAGCCATGTATCCCGTACCTGAGCAGTTTCAAACGCTTGGGGAAGAACTTGGCGCACCCAATGTCGCGCTGCCCTACTTCCCCCAACCTGTCGTTTACGATCCAGAGCTCGCAAACCAACTGCGGTTAGTGTTCGATACTCTAGAGAAGTCCGATAACCGCTTATTAAGAGAGACACTTGTCTACGGTACGTTGGTCAAACTTGCCAGCAAACACAGTACACATCGAGCCCCGCTTCAAGATGCGACCAAAGCGCAAAAGCAAGTACATCTGGTCAAAGAGTTTCTTGAAGACTTTCCTCAAGCCGATGTCTCTTTAGAAGAACTGGCGAAATTAGCGGGATTAAGTCCTTTTCATTTGTTGCGTGAGTTTCAAAAGCAGTTTGGTTTCCCACCGCACGCATTTCAGATTCAACAGAGGCTCAGAATGGCGAAAAAACTGCTCAAGCTAGGACAAAAGATTTCCGACGTTGCTCAAGAGTGTGGCTTTCACGATCAAAGCCATTTGCATCGTCACTTTAAAAAAGCCATGGGCGTAACGCCTGGGCAGTACATCAAGCATTGTTAGCAATTTTGTACAAGGCAGCGTGCTGAGGTCAGCCTACCTTAACAGCATGTTTTTCTATTTAAGTTGAAGTTATGGATACTACTTTGCCAACTCATCAAGACTCAAAATCCTCACTCTTTTTACAAGGCACCATCGCAATGATGCCATTGAGCATTGCTGTATTGCCTTGGGGATTACTAGCCGGCTCATTTGCCATTGATACTGGCTTACACCCTTTGGAAGGTCAGGCGCTTTCCGCCATTCTGTTTGCAGGCTCAGCACAGCTCGTGGCTATGGGGATGATTAAAGCAGGCGCTGGCTTGACGACTATGTTGCTGACTACTTTTTTTATTACCTCTCGCCATTTTCTTTATAGCGTTTCAATGCGCAGTAAAATTTCGCCATTGCCATTAAAGTGGCGTCTTTCACTTGGCTTCTTGCTCACTGATGAGCTATTTGCCATCGTCGGGCACCAATCCGATAAACAATTTGATCGATGGTACGCCCTAGGCGCTGGATTAAGCTTTTATCTCTTCTGGAACTTCGCAACGCTTGCTGGCATCGTTGCCGGCAGTTTGATACCTGAATTGAATGAGCTCGGATTGGAATTTGCCGTTGCTGCCACCTTTATCGCGATTGTGGTGCCAACGATAAAAAGCATTCCCGTGTTATGCAGTGTGTTGGTGGCATTAGTTAGCTCAGTGGCGCTGAACTACTACCAAGTGGAAGGGAGCTTGATGTTCGCGAGCATTCTCGCCATGTTAACGGGCTATTTTGTAGAACAATTTACGACGAAAGCACCAAACATTGAGAATACACCGAAGGAGCGCCAATGATCTTTTTGTCTATCTTAGCCATGACAGCCTTGGTGTTCACCAGCCGTTATCTGTTCTTAGAACCGAAATTACCGCTTAGGTTGGGGGTAAGAACTCAGAAAGTATTGAGCTACGCAAGCCCTGCAGTACTCACCGCAATTTGGGCTCCAATTGTGTTTATGCCAGAGGGTGAACTTAGCGTCACATGGCAAAATCCATTCCTATTGGCAGCTCTATTAGCTGCTGCGATTGCGTACCTCGCCAAGAATGTCTTGCTCACCACCATAGTAAGTATGGTCGCGTTCTTATTGCTTCGAATTTGGTTGTAAGCTCACGACTAAGCAGCTACCCACTCAATCTCTAACAAGGTGATGTCTCCACACTTCAAACGCCCAAGGAAGACATCGCCTTGATGCACTTCTCCCACGCCCTTTGGTGTGCCTGTCATCACGAGATCGCCATCTTCTAGTGTTGTATAGCTCTTCAGCTCATCGAGAATACTAACTGGTGGGTAAAGCATCTGTTTAACGTGCCCTTTTTGAACATGAACACAGTTAATCAAAAGCTCTAAGTTGAGATCGTCTATATCGACACCTTGAAGAGAGTGGAATCGACTGAATACCGCTGAGCCGTCAAACGCTTTGGCGCGCTCCCAAGGTAACCCTTTTTCTTTGAGGGTAGATTGTAAGCCGCGTTTGGTCAGATCTAAGCCGAGCCCAACCGCACTGTATTGACCATTTTTGATCACAAAACAGATTTCTGCTTCGTAATGCAAAGGCTCTTGATGGAATGCGATGAGTTTGGTTGAAACGGAAGTCGCCGGTTTATTAAACACAACCATTTGTTCTGGCATGGCATTATTAAGCTCTTGAATATGCTCAACGTAGTTACGTCCAACACACAGAACTTTACCAACTTTGACTTTCTTCTCTTCAACCTGAATGACGCTCATTGCTCTTCCCTGCAAAACAAAACGCACATGATAATCTAACTGATTGACTTGCCCACACTAGTTCCCACTCTGGAATGTTAAAAACAAGACATTCAGCCCGTTTTTCTCTTGCACTCTTCAAGGCGAAACTCTTTCGTTTATCAAACACTAGATATGAAAAAAGCCAGCACGAAGCTGGCTTTCATAGTAACTAGGACAGGTTACTATTATAGGTAGTAACGAGCACCAAGTGCCCATTTGTCGTCTGTTTTACGATCGTTAGCATCGTTTAGGTCGAACTGGTAACCAGCGTAACCAACAAACTTAGAAGTGAAGTTGTATTCAGCTTGAACAGCCATCTCTTCACGTGCAGTTTCAGTTTTGCTGCGGTTAAACTCTTTACCTTCAACCATTTCGTAGTTGATGCTTAGGTTTAGGCTGCTTGGTAGAGCGTATGCTAGTAGTGCTTCGTACGCATCACTTTCTACAAGGCGAGCGCCGTTTGTGCCAAAGTTCATGTTCTCGTTTGAACCGTAAACTGCTGCAACGTATAGGCCTTGACCGTATGAACCGTATGCCGCAGATACTAGGTGAGATTCAGCAGATTGCTTGCCTACAAAGTTTGCTTGTTGGATATCACCACCGTTGTAGGTGTAACCGATTTTCGCGCCCATGATTGCGTAAGAAAGTGCAACTTGCATACGATCATCGTATTCAGCGCCGTCTTCTTTAGCACCTTGCCAACCTAGACCGAAGTTGATTGCACCAGCTTCACCTAGCTCGATTGCGTTGCGGTAAGAAAGCATCTTGTCCGCACGACCAGTACCTAGAGCACCGTGGTCATCGTAGATAAAGTCGTTCGCAAACGCGATTGGCATATCAGCAACACCAGCTACGTCGTAGTAAGGTGCCCATTGAGTACCACCAACTGCACGGCCGTATACGTCGTGAGTTAGACCTAGGTAGCCAAGACGAGTTGTGAAAGAGTTGTCGCCACCGTCTAGGTAGTTAAGAGCCCACTCACCACGAGCGTCAGCTGTGAAGCCGTTGCCTAGGTCTTGAGTTGCTGTGAAGTTGATACGTGGAGAGTTAGTACCTACATCTGTGTCGCCTTGCTCAGAACCGTTTAGGTTAACTGAAACGTGGCCACCGATAGAGAAAGTAGTGCCGTCGTTGTTGTAAAGCTCCACTGCTACTGCTTGTGTACCAAATGTTGCTGCTGCGATCGCTGCTGCTAGGAATTTTTTGTTCATTATAAAATCCGTGTATTTATGCATTAGTTTATAAGTCAGTCTTATACAAAAGTGGATTGGGGCATCTCTTCCACCAATGTCGCGTCACTTTTGCTTAACAACTGCTAATCAATGTATTTCAGAAGTTCCCAAGAGCAGAGTGAAAAGATGTAATAAAAAAGAAAAATGGCAAACGTTGAGCTCGAATCAATACACAAATTTGGAAAACAACACCTAAATACAGAAACATTTTGTTACACCTATGAAGAAACACCAAGCATAAGTTATTGTTAAACGGTCAGATAGTCGAATATTTAAGAAACCCAATGTTACATTTCGGGTAAAGAAATATGATTAGGAACTTTTTTAAAAACACACTGTCAATTAGGTAAGACAGAAACATCAAAAAAGATAAAAAGCCCTTTCCTCTTATTTTCATGAATAGGAGCTCATTCATGCATTTGAAATAAAAATGCAATGGAATCATAACTTAACAGAAATCTATCTTTCATTTTCGCGGTTTACCTTAAGCCTCATCGACACAAATCGAGCAAGTAAGCTCATCGATTACAACTAGGGTAATAAGAAAATGAAAAAGGCAGCACTAACTACTGCAGTTCTAACAGCATTGGTATCATCACCATCTTTCGCAGCAACAGTTTACAAAGACGACGGCACTGAATTAAAAGTTGGTGGTCGTGTTGAATTTCGTGGTGACTTCATCGGTTCAGACGGTGCTGAAATCGATGGCTCTATGGAAGATGCATCACGTGCACGTCTAAACCTAAAAGGTAAGACAGACATCGGTAACGGTCTTTCCGCTTTTGGTGTTTACGAAGCGGAACAAAAAACAGGTAAAAGCGAGTTTAAAAACCGTTACATGTACGCTGGTGTGAGTGCTGATGCAGGTGATTTTTCGGTAGGTCGCCAAGACATGGCTGCTGTTATCATCTCTGATATGACGGATATCACTGAGTTCTCAGGTGTTCAACAAGTTATTGATTCATCTTCTGATAAGCAAGACAGCGTATTCGCTTACCGTGGCGAATTTGATGCTCTACAAGTTCAAGCAACTTACCAAGCTAACTCTGGTGACAGCCAAGACAAATACGGCATCTCTGGCCTTTACTCTCTACCAATGGGTCTAGACCTAGGTCTTGCTTACTCTGGTGGCGATGTAGATAAAGATAACTCAGAAGACCAAATTCTTGGTGGTATCGCTTACTCTCTAGAAAACCTTTACCTTGCAGGTACATACTCACAAGGTGCACTAGATGATTCTGAAGACTTCACCGCTTACGAAATTGCAGCAAGCTACAAACTAGCAAGCAAGTTCACTGTTGTTGGTCTTTACACATACCAAGAAAACGATCCAAATGGTGGCGCAAAATACGATGCTCTTGATGGTTTTGAGCTAGTTGGTTACTACAAGCTTAACAGCAACTTCCGTACTTACCTTTCTTACTACATGAACCAACTCGACGAAGAGAAGGATGCAGAAGGTAAAGTGATTCAAGGCGAAGACACACTACGTCTAGGCGTACGTTACGACTTCTAATAAAAACTTGTCCTAATAGCGAGTCTTTTGGCCGGCACTATTGTGTCGGCTTTTTTGATCGCATTAACTAACAAAGAACTTGCCCTCTTTTAATGCACCAAATCCCGAAGTTAGTGCATTTCCTCTAGTTTATCTTAAGCAATACCGATCTAGTCCTTTAAAATCAATAAATTAAAAGTTGGCACACTAGCTGCAATATTTAGATCGAGCAAATGCATGGCAGCGTTTGTGCTTCTCGTTCTTTGTACCTACTTCGGTAGGCACGTCCTTTGAATTGGTAATGTCGCCTCCCTCTGGGAGGCATTTTTTTATTGGCTACCCACAGATTAGGACGTATGATTCTGATAATTCTTTAAAACCGGAAATATCCAATTGAATCATCATCCTGTCCAAGGGGCATCTTGGATGCTTACCGCAGGTTTGGCATTCGCCATCGTCAATAGTTTTGCTCAAGTTGCGAGCATTCACTTTGGTGTGTCATCCACCACATTTGCACTCTTCCAGTACGCCATCGCATTTTTCGCTATCTTGCCTTACTTGCGAACCTTAGGTATCCGCCAATCTCTGCGCACGAATCATTTTGGTTGGCACGCATTACGTATCTTCTTAGCGGTTATTGGCATTCAACTTTGGTTGTGGGCGCTCGCTTACCCCGTCCCGATTTGGCAAGGTATTGCGTTGCTAATGACCTCCCCTCTTTTTGCTACCGTTGGCTCAGGCCTGATTCTTAAAGAGAAAGTGGGAGTCGCTCGTTGGATTGCGACACTAACGGGCTTTATTGGCGCGATGATCATCCTTGAGCCATGGTCAGACTCCTTCACATGGGCAACCTTGCTTCCTGTTGGCGCAGCGTTTTTCTGGGCTTCTTATTCTTTGATGGTGAAGAAACTATCAGTGAACGATCCTCCTTCCACTATGGTGGTCTATCTGCTTCTACTGATCACACCATTTAATATCCTGCTCGCCGTTCCTACTTTCGCGATGCCAGAAGGTTGGAGTATCTGGGGCATTTTGGTTGCTGCAGGTGTACTGACTGCTCTTGCACAGTGGGCGGTTGTTAAAGCTTATGCCGTAGCGGACGCCTCTTTTGTACAACCCTTTGACCATGCAAAGTTACCGCTTAATGTGTTCGCTGGCTGGTTAGTGTTTAACTGGGTTCCACCGGGTCGATTATGGCTTGGTGCCGCAATCATTATCGGCTCGATTGCTTTCATTACTCATTGGGAAGCAAAAAAAAGAAAGTAATTTGAAAGAAATATTTGGGTTTTGGGTTCTATATTTTCAGGAAAGGAAATGAGGAGCATCTTATGACACAGCCAATCAAAATTACATTGTATCGTTGGGCGGGAAGCTGGGGTCCGTTTAAAGTAAACATCCCATGTGGCGAATGCACACTAACAAAAGACATTCTTGCAGATACGTTTGAGAACGAATTAGCAGACGTACCTGTCGAGCTTGAAGTGAAAGATTGGTTGTCTCACTGGTGGGAACCGTTGAAGCTTGGTGCTTGGCACGCCCCTATCCTAGTTGTTGAAGGCAAAGTCGTCAGCCAAGGGGAAGCGCTAAACAGAGGTGTGCTTGTTCAGTCTGTTATTGCTGAATGGACCAAACGAGACCAACTTCAAGGCAACATCGTTTATGGTAAAGCGACCTGCCCTTACTGTGTAAAAGCCAAAAAACTGCTTGATGAAGCGGGTGTGGAATACAAATACCATGACGTTGTAAAAGACAGTGCAGCACTTTATCGCATGATCCCAGAAGTAAAAGCGATCATCGGAGAGAAAACTCCAGTCACTGTCCCACAAATTTGGTTAGATGGTCAGTACATCGGAGGCGCCGATAACTTGGAAAAGTGGTTAGCGGAAAAGGGATTGGATAGTGTGCCAGATAACGTGGTTGAGATCCCAAGCCAAACAGCTTAGGGCTCCGAATTCAAAAGCCGATACCTAGAATGCAAAAAGCCCCGACATGATGTCGGGGCTTTTCTTATTAATTCGCTAGCTTTTTCATAACGCGAGCAAACATAGAAGGCTTTTTCTTCTTCGCTTTACCGTAAAGCGCTTTGTGCATCGCATCTTTGGCAATCATTTGGCCAAAGTAAACACCACCAAGTTCGTAACCCATGACCTTCTCCTAAGAAGTAATTGACTGGTTTATGTTGTAATTTTACACCATAAAAACCACAAAACAAGACTCAGGTCACAATTATTTTGTAATTTACTTACAGAATTTTTTATCCTAGCGAATCAGAACGGTAATTAACGCTTAGGCTGTTGGTAGGTTTTACCTGCTGCTTTGTACGTGTCTTTTGGTTTGATCTCAAAGAAAGTCTCAAAGAACCAAGCTGCGAATTTGATCAGGTGATCACCTTCATTCATTACATGTTCAACGAATTCTTTCTCTTCACCCGATTCATCGGCTTGAACCGTGATGTGGTAGATACGTTTTTCGCCTTCTACTTCAGCAAGACCAAATTGACCAGTCAGTGATTCAGCCGCTTGCGCCACTTCCTCTTCCTCACACGCTTTTAATAGCTCTAGCGCTTGAGGCAGGTTTTCTTTTTGACAGATTTCTTTTAGCAGTGCTTCAAATTCGTTTTGTTGCATGATTTCACCTAACGATTAACGGGTGTTGTCGAACGCTCACTTCCATAAGCCAAGTGTAGGTAACGACACAATAATTGGTTGCGCATTTTAGAGAGGAGCTTAAATGCTTGCAACCAGATTTAACTATGAACGTTCCGGTTGAACCAAGCCACTTGAAGGCGTACGAAACTGCCCGAACAGCAGAACAACGCAAGAAATAACGGCGACTAAAACGTAGAACACACCTAATTGATGTTGAGTTGTTACCCAACTTTCAACGAGGTAACCACCAAACAAACCTGCCAAACACATCTGGATAGATCCTGACAAAGCAGACACAGCGCCGGCTTGCTGCTTGTGTGGAGACAATAAGAGGCTAATTGACACAGGAAAAGACATCCCTTGTGCAAAGCTCAAGCAAGTGAACGCCACCAATAACGACACAACGTTGAACGGCAAACAAAGTAACATAACGCCAGAAGCCGCGACGATGACAAAGCTCATCAGTAAAATCTGCTGTTCTTTATAGCGTGAGTTGATGAAGTTGAGCACCAAACTGCCCATCAATAAGCCAGCCGAAGGCACAATCATTAGTGTTCCGTAATCTGCAGCGGTTAATCCAAGCTCTTGTTGCATCAAAAATGGATAAAGAGACAAAGTAACCAAAGCAGATAAGTAGCTAAGCCAGTTGTAGCTTGCGCTGCCAATCACTTGTTTATTGGTCAGTAATTCAAGGTAGTTCAACATTACACGTTTTGGTTCAAAGCGTCGCTTGGGATACGGCAGCGTTTCATGCAATACAGCGAAGCCCAATGTAAAAATAGCTAGCAGATAAACAAGCACGAACACAAAAACCGCATGCCAACTGATGTGATAGGCAATCCAACCACCAAACAAAGGAGCGACTATCGGCATCACGGACGCGGTTACTGATATGTAAGAAAGCGCTTTGGTTAACTGCGCCCCATCGTAACTATCACGCAAGACGGATCGTCCCAGCACCGAGGCACTACCCGCCCCAAGTCCCTGCAACAAACGTCCGGCTTCAAGGGCAACAATATGATCAGCAAAAACAATACAAATGACCGTACCAATCAAATAGACGCTCTGCCCCAAGAGAAACACCGGTCTTCGTCCAATGGCATCCGACAAAGGCCCATAAAACAACTGCGAAACACCGAAACCAACAAGGAAAAGAGTCACTAAGTTTTGAACGGTATGCTGTTGCAAAGCGAGGTCATGACTGATCAGAGGCAAAGAGGGAAGATAAATGCTGACGCCTACTTGACCAGTCGCGATGATCATCATCGCCAATAATAATGGTGTTTTACGCAATATACCCTCCTTACAACATGACAGTTTCACGACAGACAGTGTATATTTGTTACTCAAAGATGATAATCAACCAAAATGGAAAGGGATTATTTCCCCTGAGGATGGAATTGAATGGATTGGATACAGAGTGTTAATAGCTACATTCGCGTTGTTGAAGAAGGCAGTTTCAATGCAGCAGCGCGTAAACTCAATACCACCAGCTCCGCCATCAGCAAACGTATCCAATGGTTGGAAGATAAGATCGGCGTCCAATTACTAAAACGAACGACGCGCTCCATTAGCCAAACCGAGGCAGGCGCTTTGTTTTACGAGCGCGCTAAAGTGCAACTCGACTCTTGGCAGTCCGTACTCGACGAAACCCGTTCCGTTAACCAATCTCCTGCAGGGCTCCTCAAAATTGGTGCTACGCTCGCCGTCGGCTCTAAGTTCTTGGTGCATTACCTTGATGACTTTCTGGAAAAATACCCAGACATAAAGCTGCAATTGATTACAACCCTACCCGGTCAAATACCTGAACTCAGTTTAGATTTGTTCATCAGCCGAGAGTTAGAGCAATTGAATTCGCTTAGCTTTAAAGCCAGCCCTCTGTTCGAACATAAGGCCCAGTTTTATGCGGCGCCGAGTTACCTAGAGAAACATGGCACACCGCAAAGTGTTGAAGAGCTGTCACAGCATAACGTTTTGATTTGGGGAGAAAAGCCCGTAAGAGAAATCAAGACTAATCGTGGGAAACGCATTAGCCTTTCAGGGAATTTCGCCACCACTAATCCAGAAGCTCTGTTTCACGGCGCAAAACGGGGCATGGGCATCTTGCTATCAAACAACGTGATGATAAAAGAAGACCTGAGATCCGGGGCTTTAGTGCCGATTCTTCCAGACATCACAGCTGATGAAGCTACCGTCTATGCGTATTACCCTAAGCTCGATTACCAACACACTCGAACCCAGCTCTTCTTGGACTACTTAAAGAGTCGTTTAGAAGAAGAAAAGCGCGCTTAATCTGATTACGCTTTGGTTGCAAAAGCACTGGGGAATCGCAAGCGTGCGTTGGTCTTTCTTGAGTGCTTTTGAGTGATAGATAAGAAGTTATCACTTTCCTCACTCTAAAAGAGCCAACGCACCAAATCATACTAAGAACAAGGTTCGCTGATATTTGATGACAAAAACCTTCAGCCTACTCACAAGCCTACGAATTTCGGGATTTCAGCAACAAGAAGATGAAGTAGCTGCCACCGATAATAGAAACCAACGTGCCTGCCGCAAGCTGAGCTGGGAAAACAACCACTTGTCCTAACCAGTCGGCGAACAACATTAGTGCCGCACCAATCAAAAACGATAAGATGATCTGTTCTCGAACCAAGCGCGCACCAACCATCGCTGCAATATGTGGGGCCAGTAACCCAACAAAAGCAACCGGCCCCATGGTGGTTGTCACCATCGAACATAAAATCGCGACAATGCACAACAGAGCGACATAGGCGGTGTTGATGTTCAACCCTCTTGCACTGGCAAACTGACGACCAGTAGCAATTAATGTCACCCAACGGCTCAACAGTAAAGCAACACCAATACAAACGGTTATCACGATAGCCATGATCGTTGCCGCATCAGGTTCAACACGATAAGTAGAGCCAGCTAACCAAGCCAACAAGGTGTACTTCCCTTCCCCTACTCGCGTTAAAGAGAATTGCACTAAAGCCTCCAACACTGCGGTCAGCGAGATACCCGTCAGGATAAGAATCGAGGGTGCAAACTGATGCTTCTTACCGAGGAACAACAGCGAACACAGTGCAACAGCGCTGCCCAAAAACGCAATCCACGGGCTTAGTGAATGAATCGAGTATCCCATAAACAGGCTACTGAAAATCAACGCTAAAACAGCACCCGCCGACACACCGAGGATGTCTGGGCTCGCAAGTGGGTTGTAAACCAACCGTTGTAAAATCACACCAGCGACAGCGAGACCGCCACCAGCAAATATCGCAGTTAACATTCTAGGCCAGCGGATTGACCATTCAAACGCGTCTGGAATTGCAAAGTAGCCCATATCAGACGCCGGTTGTGACAATGTACTTAACGCCAGCAAACCGAAGATCATGATGAACAACAAGAAATAAGCCAAAGATGAGATAGACTTTGGACCTTTCGGCATAGAGAAAAACATTTGATCTTGGGCAGACATTTGTTTGCGGGCAATAATGATCAAAGCCGGAGCCCCAATCACCGCGGTTGCCGTTCCTGTTGGAATCATATCCAAAGACCATTGAGCTAAGAATATAGCCAGACTGTCGGTCACACAGAGTAATAGTGCGCCTAACGCACAGCTTGCAATGAGTTCTGATTTCGCCTTTAAAAAGCCCAAGTGCCTCGCAATATTTGGGGCAATCAAACCAATAAAACTGATAACACCCACCGAGGTAATCGACACTGAAACCAACCACACACCGATTGCCATTAGCACGAAAAAGGTTGTACCTATGTTAAGGCCACGCGCAGCCGCTCCTTCCGAACCAATCGAAAGCAACGTCAAAACCCTCGGCGCCAACAGAAAAATAGCAAAGATTGGCAGTAACTTAGGCATTAACCAAAGCACTTGTTCCCAACCGTTTTGCCCAAGATCGCCAGCTCCCCATACAAACAGGTTTTGTGCGTACTGGTCGTTAAGTAAGATAATCGCGGTCGCAAATGCGCCTAACAGTAAGTTAACCGCCATACCTGCCAAAACAATTGGCAAACCACTCATATTTTTGATGCCAACAATGGAAACAATTAGCCCCATTGCAAGCAAAGCCCCGACCAGCGCAAACCAAACTGAATACTGAGCCACCAACATCGGCGCGACCACATTTAGAATGACCAGACCAAGCCATGCACCGGACGATGTACCTAAGGTAAGCGGAGACATCATGCGATTCTGTGTTAGCTGTTGAAACAGGCTACCTATAGTGCCAAGTGTTCCACCAACCAAAATCGCCATTACCAAACGAGGCAAGTTTACATAGGCTAACGCCATTAACTCGAATGAATCATCGACCATTCGTTCGAACGAAGCGGTGTCGCTAATCTGTGAGATTTGCCGGAACAACTCATCAACGGGACCAAATTCAGACTGACCTAGCCATAAATGAACAGAGGCGGCGAGCAATAACACCGCCCCCATCATCAAACCACCGAATCTCATTACTGCTCCGCGAGCTTCAACAACGATTGCGCCATAGCTTCAGCGTTATACAAAATCGACATCGCCCCGCCGTAACTCCAACTTGCGTCTACTGAGCTAAATTGGCCATTACGCACGAAAGGCATACTCTTCCAAATTGGGGATTGATTTAACTTGTCTTGGTATGGGAAAGGTTCGAAGTAAAGTGCAATGCCATTCTTCACCTTCTTAAGCTCAGTCATACGCTTTTGACTGATCCCCCACTGACTCGCAGGAAGATCCATTGCATTTTCAAAGCCTAACTGCTCAAGCGCATATTGCGGGATCGAGTTATCACCGTAAATGTACACCGAAGTGGTGCTGGCAAAACGGAATGAAGTAACTTTCGGTTTATCACCTGGATACGCCTTGGCTAACTCAGCCTTTAGAACAGCAATACGGGTATCCATCGCAGCCAGTTTATTGTTCGCTTGTTCTTCTTTGCCAAGCAATTGAGCTATCTTCTTAAAGTTCTCGATAGCCGCCGCCGCGTTGCTATGCTGCTCACTATAAGTTTGGTAATAAAGTACTGGTGCGATTTCAGAGAGTCGCTCTTGAAGATCTTTCTGAGGCGAAGCAATAAGAATCACATCAGGGTTAAGCTTCTTAAGTGCAGAAAAGTTAGGCTCTGTTCGAGTGCCAATATCCGTCACACCTTCTGGAATCGCAGGTTGCACAACCCAATCACTGTACCCTGCAATATCAGGCACCGCGACCGGTGTTACGCCTAGTTCGATCACTTGCTCTGCTATATCCCAGTTCAGTGCCGCCACTCTAACGGGTTGAGCTTTAATAGTCTTAACACCTTCACTGTCTTCGACTTGGTAATCCGCCATCGCATTAAACGATAAAGCGCTCGCTAAAACAGACAGAGTGAGTTTTGTATTCAAATTTTTTGCTTTATGAAAATGGGAAGCGATTGATTTTAAGCTCATATATTTGCCTACTTAATCTAAATTCGATATTTGTTCAAACGACAAAAGCAGCCGAATTAAGGCTGCTTTATTAGTGATATTCCTAACTTAGTTAGAACTCATAGTTCACACTAAGCTCGATAGATTGCTCTGCACCAAACCAGCAATTCGATTGGTCGTAACACGCGTAATACTCTTCGTTGAAAATATTGTTCACGGCTAGGTTCGCTGTTGCACCAGATAGCGTATCGCTGGCTGCCCCTAAATCGTAACCTACAGACAAATCAACCACCGTGTAAGACGGAACTTTGCCTTGTGTATTACTCGCATCCATTTGCATTTCGCCAACGTAACGAGCACCTACGCTGAATCGAGAGCCCGTTAGCATGCCGTTAAATACGTTGTAGTTCGCCCACATATTAGCTGTGTGTTCAGGTACATAAATTGGCGTCGTGCCTTCTAAACCGTTGTTAGAGTCTTCCGTAATTTCCATGTCAACATACGTATATGCTGCGGTAATATCGAAGTTCTCTGTCGCGAACCAGCGTCCTGATAGCTCTGCACCTTGTGATACCACTTCACCCACTTGGATTCTTGGGCCATAAACGTTTGTTGGATCTGTCATCAACATGTCTTCTTTCACAATATGGAATAGAGAAACCGTTGCTTCTTTCGACATATCATCAGACAGGTATTTCACACCAATCTCTGCTTGCTGTGCTGTCTCTGGATCAAATTCATTACCAGCTTTATCAACACCCGGCGCTGGTTCAAAGCTCGTCGCGTAACTTGCAAAAGGTGCTAAGCCATTATCAAACTGATACAAAGCCCCTAAACGGTAAGTAAACTGTTTATGATCAGATTCATGCGCGTAGTAATCACTCTCTGATTTGTAATGGTCAAATCGTGCGCCAGCAATCAGTACTAATGCATCTAAACGGATTTGGTCTTGCAGGTAAAAGCCCAGTTGGCTTGATGTTGTGTCATCTAGATATTCACCCATTTTAGTTACATCGCTACGGTCTAATAGATCATTGTTCGGGTTCAATGGATCAAAGCTATTAAAGCCACTGCCATTCGCAATGTAAGACGAGTAGTTAACATTACCGTCTAAGTCTTGGTAATCTAGGCCAAGCAATAGATTGTGTTCGACAGACCCAACATTGATGATGCCGCTCAGTTGGTTATCAATAACAAAGCCTTTGAAGCTCTCATCCGTTGAATACAAATAACGATCCAACTTATTCGGCGTGCTTGGGTCGTAACTCACATGATAAGTGTTCTCTTGGTATAGAGACGCATCGGTGTAACGAGCATTCTGTAAGAATGTCCATTTATCATTGAAGTCATGGTTAATCTTATAACCAACCATCAACACTTCACGTTCCAATGTATTCCAATTCTTATCACCCATCGAAACGGATGGATCGCTTACTTTCAGAACATCTAATGGCATTGCCGAGTTAATGCCCATTGAAGGATCTTTTTGGTAGTAAAGGTTAAAGTTAACTAATGTACTGTCAGTTGCTTGCCAATCCACTGAGGGAGCAATTAGGTATCGCTCTTCTTCTGCATTATCAACTTGGCTATCTTGTTTACGAGCAAGCGCGATCAAACGGTAAGAAAAATCACTGTCGC
Source organism: Vibrio sp. K4 (assembly GCF_051122595.1). Taxonomy (NCBI): domain Bacteria; kingdom Pseudomonadati; phylum Pseudomonadota; class Gammaproteobacteria; order Vibrionales; family Vibrionaceae; genus Vibrio; species Vibrio sp. K4. The sequence continues at coordinate 1,225,542 of NZ_CP178578.1, read as the reverse complement.
CAAACTGACCAGTGGTATCGATAGAAGCTTCCTGTAAATTACGTGATCCCGTCGCAACGCCAACCTTAGTAGATTGCTCTGTTTGCGGGGCTTTCGCGATCATATTCACCATACCACCCGGTGGCATTGCACCATAAAGTACAGAAGTTGGTCCTTTAAAGATCTCGACTTGCTGCATTGCAATCGGGTCAATCTGTGGTTGTAGGTTCCAACCATTTAAGAATTGAAGCGAAAGACCATCGTAGTAGTTAACGTTGTTGGTCGCAAAACCACGGATAGAGTACGAATCAAACATGGCTACCGAACTACCACGGTTTTCAGTTACAACACCCGGAGCATAGCGAAGGGCTTGATTCAAAGATTGAACACCTCGTTGCTCTAACTGTTCTTCATCAATAACGGTAATACCCTGAGGCGTTTCTTCTGGCTCAAGTGCCGACTTAGTTGCGGTATTACGGTAAGCTTTTCCTAAAACAGTGATAGTTTCTATATTCGAATCTGTCGCTGTAACAGCTTCTTCTGCTAAAGCCTGCGTGGAAAATGCAGTCAACAACGCAACTACCAGTGATGAATACTTAAAACGAACGTGAGTGGTCATGATTCCCTCGGTACCAATGCTTAACTTAAATAATAATAAATCTCATTTGCATTGTATGTATCTATAAAAGGGATAATTAACAATTTGGTGCAAATTCCAAAAGAACTTGGCCAATTTTGAGAAGAGTTAGGTCAATTGATGATTAAAAATACAATTAACCTTATTGATTGAGAGGCTTTGCTGGGAGTGCGCAGGAAGAAGATATGACTACGATTTAATAATAGGCACCCAGTATTCCATGATGGCATCTGCGGCATTAGATTTATAGGCTGATGGGTACACTTCAAGTTCGTAACCGTCGACACCTCGATAACCAGATTTCGGCAACCAATTAAGTACGAACCAACTCAGAGTGTATCGAAGATTCTCAATCGGACCACAGTGCTTAACCACTGCGTAGGTTTGTTTAGGAACGGATAAGACCTCTAATTTATCAGAGATAATGCTTGGCAATTGAGGGATTGAGATTTCGTCTTTAAGTTCGACCCCAGCCCAATAGTGGATATTCGTACCATCAAAACTCGATTGAGTAAGGTCGACAACGCCAATAAATTGAAAGGCATTCTCATCAGGAAGCGTCACTTCTCCTTCTAAACGCGACCACAGTTGAGGGACTTTCTGGGCAAAATCTTGCGTCAGTGAAAACAAACCACTGATTTCTGAGGTAATCCCCTTAACCAAGAAAGGCTCTCTTTCGTCGATACGCACATTAACGAAACTTAGCGCGCCCTTTTCTTCAGCGCTTACCGTTTCAGACACTTGTATCGGCTTTCTTAGCCCTACTCTTTTTCCCGCTTTTCTGTACTGACTAGGGCTTGAACCAAACATCTGCTTAAACGAACGGCTAAAACTAATTTCTGAATTGAATCCGAGTCCAAGGGCGATATCGATCACTCGCTCTTTGCTGTCCAACAATTCTTCAGCCGCTTGGCTTAACTTAAGTTCTCTCACGTAGTTTGCAACAGTCAGCCCGGTTTCAGCCTGAAACACCCTTTGCAATTGCCATCGTGACCAGCAACTCTGCTTCGCAATATCCTCTAATGATAGTGTCGAGCTGAGGTTCGCATGGATATAAGCCAAAACGCGGCTGATACGGTCAAATGCAGGTGTGTTCATAGTCAAGCAATCAAATTCTCGGTAGTGGTCATAACGTATTAGATGTCAGAGATACTTTTATCATTTAAAGGCGCTTTTATCACTTAAAAATGGCTAAAGTGCACCCAATTCATCCTTAGCTCTCATTGAAATTTCGCCGAGGAGATGCCCCATTTTGTATGGTTATCATCGATAAGGTTCGCTATGATAACGCAATTAATTCTCATTTAATGGTTTAAGATGCTTTCCCAGCTGCACAATGTTTTCACTCGTCGGAGAGCCCCTTCTCTACACCAAAAAATCTTCGCTTACTCTAAACAAATTACGCCTTATCTTAGTGGAAGTTATGGTTCTCTGAGCAGCAAAAGTATCGCTATTACGAATGATAATAGCCATGTCGAAATCAAGCGCGTATACGATGGCCTTGCAAAGAGTCAACCTGAAGCGGGTAAAGCCTACTGGTTAACACGAACTTGGGACCTAGTATGCTGGCAACCTGTCTATGTCACTTTTGTTTCAATATACGGCCTTCATTCGCTGCCCGATATCAAGAATATTGGTCAATTTAGGTACAAAGAGTTCGTCACAGGGTACCGCTTCTTCAATGGTGACCATCAGCACGGCACACCAGAAGAGTTAATCCCACACGCTGGTAAAGCCATACTTGAACTCACTGAGTTTTTCCGCGTTCAGATTAGTGAGTGGACACGCATCCGCCCGGGCTTTACCAACCATTTACTCGCGGATCTATTATTGGGTTGTTTAATCAAACTGCAACAGCGCGAGCAAAGCCTGACCAATGAGTATATAACCGAGCAAGCGAAACTATGGTTAGCGGCATGCCAACTGCCAGATAGTCATTTAGACAGCCTCAAAATCGACGATACTTCGGGAATGCTTAAGCTCGTTAGGGTCAGCTGCTGCTTAGTCTATAAGTGTGACTCTGGGAAATATTGTGACGATTGTCCTAGGCATCCAGACAACAAGAAGAGCGCTTAACACCACCATCTAATTTCAAAGGCCAGTAAAGGTGCATTTGCTTTTATCAAGTGACTTTGTTGGTCGAGGCAGTACTGACATGTTTCAACTTTCAAACATCAAAATCGTTCGTGAAGAACGAACCATTCTCTCAATTGATGAGCTTTCCATTCCAACGAATGAACTCACCGTGATTCTTGGTCACAACGGTTCAGGAAAATCGACATTGGTAAACTTGCTCTCAGGACAAATGGCACCGGATCACGGAACGGTAGAGTTAAATGGGACTTCTCTCTCCTCCTTCAAAAGCAGAAACCTAGCCAAGAAGATCGCATATCTACCGCAAAAGCTCCCAGCTTCTGCTGGCTTAACGGTAGAGGAACTGGTTCGTCTCGGGCGTTTTCCTTGGCGAGGCACCTTTGGTCTTTGGAACTCAGAAGATCAATCTATTATCCAACAAGCGATGGAAAGAACGGGCGTTGCTGAATTCTCGCAGGCACTAGCGGACGATTTGTCCGGTGGTGAACGCCAGCGAGCTTGGGTATCAATGTTGCTTGCTCAGCAGTCACCAGTATTAATCCTCGATGAGCCAACATCAGCACTGGATGTTCATCACCAATTTCAACTGATGGGTTTGCTGTCTGAACTGAACAAAAAAGAAGATGTGGGTGTGATTGTCATTCTGCATGACTTGAACCTCGCATTGCGCTACGCGACACACATCGTTGCTTTAAAGAGAGGTCATATCGCATTTGAAGGTAACGCAGATAAGTTACTCGACGAACAAGCGTTGTCTGCACTGTATGAATCCCCTATCCGACTGATCGACCATCCTGTACCAGCCAACACCGCAGCAAGTGAGAAAGTCGCCGTCGTCTGTGAATAGCTTAGGAAACTCTCATAAAAGACGACATAGCGCAGTCTCTAGTATCTAGTCACTACCAAGGAGACTGCCACTTTTGTGAGAGGTTGATTCAGCCCTTGCTAACCCATTAGTTGAAAAATGCCTTTCTTAAGCAATCAGAGTTTGAAAAATCACGTGAAGTAAACAATAGTTAACGTGATGCATATCGATTAAATGAGAAAAGATCGTGTAACAAAACCAACATAAACACGATATGGCAAAACACAACGTCGGGTGAAATGTTCAATGGATCATGAACAAAACAGTATCCAATTGCTTGATGAGATTCTAAAACTTAACGGTAGTGCATTACTCGATAGAGTAACGCTGGAGCTCCATCAACAATTTCAAAGCTACTGCACATGTGTAGTCGAAATAGCGCACCTACAGCACTGTGCCGTAACCCTTTCCAATTCTAGTGGTGGCACCATTGCTGACAACATGAGTTACGGATTAGAAGGGACACCTTGCGAAAAGGTAGCACAAGACATCGGTGAGATTATTTTCTATCAAGATGAGGTCTACCGTCTCTACCCTAAAGATCAGCTATTCCAAGATGCTGGCATTCAAGCTTACATCGGCCTTCCACTGAAGACACACAATGGAGAAGTGCTTGGTATCTTACTTTCGACCTTTCCTCGCGCCATCAATGAGCGAGAGGCAAAGGAGATCATCTTCTATCACCGTTTCTTGTCCAACGTGATCATCCACAGCTTAAGAGAGAAGTGGATCAGTGAACGTTCAGACAAACTGCTTAACCAACTGAGTTATGAAGTCTCCCATGACAACCTCACTGGTTTGCTCAATCGCAGTTGTTTGGCAGACACGCTAGAAACACTCACACAACAAGCTACGCGCCCTTTTAGTCTCGCCTATTTGGATATCGATAATTTCAAATCGATTAACGACATTAACGGTAACTACATTGGCGACCAAATTATCAAATTCACCGCCAATGCGATTCAGCAAAGTTTAACTTCACCAAATAATGCGTTCCGTGTTGCAGGCGACGAGTTTGCCTTCATCACTTATGACGAAGACCCTGTCGCGGTTTGTCAGGAAATTTTAGATAAGATTGAAGCGGGTTACTCAGATAAATCCAACCGTATTTCCTTTACGGTCAGCATTGGTATTGCTCGTGCTCCTGTCCATATGCTCAACAGTGACGACCTGATTCTTAATGCAAGCCTAGCGCTCAAAGACTGTAAAAAGCACCGGGATACACGCATACAGCACTACGACACTCATTTAAGTGCGCTCTATCATCGTCAAACACAATTGATTGAAGCGCTACGCGAACAGCTGCGTTTGAGTATCGATGAAAACGAAGAGCTATACGTCGTCGTTCAACCGATTGTGGACATCACGAGTGACCGCTGGGATTACTTTGAAATCCTAGCGCGATGGAACAGCAGCGTTTACGGCAGTGTCTCTCCCGTAGAGTTTATTGAAGCAGCCGAACAATCTGGGTTGATCATAGAGCTAGGCGAACGGATTGTTGAACTGGCTTGCCGTGCGAAACAAGATCTTGAACGACAGCTTGGCTACAACGTGAAGCTTTCTATTAACTGTTCTGCACACGAACTGGTTGATTCAAACCGTTACATGAACTTTTTAACGCGTATTTTGGAGAAATACGACCACCAAGCGACTGACTTTGTTATTGAGCTCACCGAAACGGTTTTGTTGTCACAAAGTGGCCGCGAACAGATGGTTCTGAACTCACTTCGTTATCTCGGGTTTAAAGTTGCACTGGATGATTTCGGTACGGGTTATTCTAGTCTGAACTACATCCATAACTACCCTATTGACAGCATTAAAATTGATGCCACCTTTGTGAGAAATATGTTGGCGAACACCACGTCAGAACAAGTGGTGCTGCTCATTGCTCAATTAGCACAGCTGTTAGAAGTCGATTTGATTGCGGAAGGGGTTGAAGACGACAGAGCCTTACAGAAACTGATAGAGATGGGTTGTCATCACATTCAAGGCTACTTCTATTCGAGGCCACACAACGTCAATGAACTGATAAGTATCATCAACGAAAAACAAGTGAAAAGCGCATAAAAAAGACCAAACAATGTTTGGTCTTTTTTGTATTTTATAACACTGCTTTTTCTTTGTCTTTCAGCAGTTTGTCCATCTCGTCTCGGTTAGCGACAAAGCTCGCCATTTCCTTCTTAGGCACTGAGCTCGCCATAGGAATATTGGCACGCATTGCGTTCACCGGACGGCCGTACTCGATCAACTCATAGTGAAGGTGCGGACCTGTCACACGCCCTGTTTTACCAGATAGACCAATACGTTGACCACGAGAAACCTTTTGGCCTTTCTTCACGAGGATCTTGCTAAGGTGCAAGTAACGCGTTTTGTACTTGCTACCGTGCTCAATCACCACGTAGTTGCCCGCATATGGGTGTTTACGCGTCATGATAACAGTACCGTCACCGGTCGCTTCTACTGGTGTACCAATAGGCACAGCCCAATCCGTACCGTTGTGCGGTGCAACACGACCTGTTACTGGGTGAAGACGTGTCGGATTAAAGCCAGAGCTGATACGCCAGCTACGACTGACAGGATAACGTTGGAAGGCACGCTGTAGGCTCTCGCCTTTCGCGTTATAGAATTGACCATCGGTATGAAGGTAAGCGGTAACTTCACGACCACGGTTATAAATTTTGATTGCTTCTATTTCGTTCTTGCCAGTTGGCACACCATCAATGCTTTGAGATCGGCGAACCACTTCGAATCGGTCACCAGCACGTAAATCTTTACCGAAGTTCACTTGCTCTTTTAGGAGGTTAACTACTTGGCTGATTTCAGCTGAGCTCAAGCCTAAGCGATTTGCAGATGACGAGAAACTGCCTCGAATCACCCCAACCAATGGCTCTTGTTTCCACACACCTGGGATTGAGATGTCTGAGAAATCGTAGCTGCCATCGTCATTACGGTGGTAAACCACTTTATCGGCAATGGAGAACTGAAGCTCCATCTTTTGTAGCTCACCTGTCGATTCATCACGCCAAAAACGCAATGTGTTGCCAGGTTTCAGGGTATCAAGAGCAAGGAAGTTCAAATCCGTTTCCATCACTTTCATCAACGAGCTGTAGCCGAAGCCCAATTGGCTGAAAATGGTACTCAGGTTATCACCTGCTTGGATTTGGTATTCAAAATTGGGTGGAGTGACAACTTCTGCTGTTGTCGCATCAAGAATATTTTCGACAACCTGCGATTCTGGCAGGTTCAATGCGATGGTTTTGGTAAGGGAAGACTCTTTGAGAGAGTTGGAAACACCAATCGCAACTAATACTGGCAAGGAGTACAACAGTAGCGCTTTACGACTTGTCAGATTCGGCAACCGTCTTGTTGTAATTTCATTTGTAGACACGGGAATTACTATCTCCTTTATAACAAGGCTCATAGCTTATGCATTCCCGCATAAGAAATCACTATGAAATTACGAGATCTAGCGCAGAAAACACTTATTTTTTACAGAAGACAAAAAAATTCATTACTGTTGCATATGTAGGTTATTACCTACACGTTTAAGCGTCGCTGAATTCAATTGATTTGGTTGTTCTGCCATCGCTTGCTCTTCGCCATGTTGAAGATAAGAAAGCGAAATTTGCGTATCACTTTCCCACTTCAAAGAAGACATCTGAATTCGGTCACCAATGAAAACACTGTTCAATAGCACAACTCGGCTTGGCACTGCATCAAATTTAAACAACCCGATGTAATAAAACGCCCCTGAGCCTTGTGTGGTCACAATCACCGGCGCGACAATCCAAGGGGTTTCATTGATGTCGCGTTGAGCAATAAACTCGGTAGGAACCAGCACTTCACCTCTGGTGCCACCAGCGTCATATTGACCTTTCATGAAGCCGTTCTCTTTATCCCAATCTTCAAGAAATGTTACCGCTCCTTGTTCAGGAACTTGAACCGTCCACGGATTTCGTGACTGAATCCCCAGAACTTCGGCCACGATAGGATTAGATTGTGCCTGCGCTTGAGGAAACTTCGCCATAATTTCTTCATCGGACAGACTAAATCGATAAATGCCCGCAATGATCACCACGGCTAACAGGACGATAGGGATCAGTAGAATGAGAGGGATAGATAGGATTCTCTTACGAGCCATGAAGACTTCCTTGTGTTCTTGTTCTCTTAATTATGTTCGGAGTATATACCAATTCCCCCGTGAAGACCTCAACGCCTACTCGTTCGATTTGACTCAAGTGTTTCAAAATTAAACTAAACTGTTTGGTGGGCAACCAATAGGTAATAACGATGACAAAAATCACCCACACATGCGAGTGTGCCTGTGGCTTAGTCCAACTTCGTTGCACGGCGGAGCCCATTCGCACTTCTATCTGTCACTGCTTCGAATGCCAAAAGCGAACTGGCAGCGTGTTCGGCGTTCAAGCTCGATTCAACAAAGACCAAGTCATCCTCGATGGTGAGGTCACCAGTTACATTCGAATTGCTGATTCAGGCAATCAAGTTCAATACGAGTTTTGCCCTGCGTGCGGCACGACCATGCGCTTACTCTTGTCGGACGCACCAGATTACGCCGTGATTCCGATGGGTTTGTTTAACAATAAAGAATTTGCAGAACCAACGGTCTCTATTTACGAACAACGAAAACACGGCTGGGTAAGCTTTGATTGCACCATGGAACACATTGGTTAAGCACAAACAGCCCCAATCTGAAAAATTCTTAGCAGTCAGCCTATCTACTTTCGATATGCTTATTTACTCTCGATACGAACAAATCATTCAACAAAAGTTGAGACTTTATTGAGAATGATCAACCGCGTAATAGCAGAAGTACTTTCGTTCCGCGCCACGAGCGCTATAATCTGCTCCTAACATTTGGTGAGGTTTTATTGTGATTTCCAGACTTCCTCGTTGGGTGGAATATGGCGCGTTTTTGCTTGCTCTTCTCGCAGGCTGCGTCAATGCCGTGGGTCTTCTCGGCTTTCAACATCAAGCGATAACGCATCTTTCCGGAACCGTAACTCAGCTAGGGAACAGCTTACTAACAGGTGTGGACTCAACCATCCACCTGCTCTTTATTGTATTCAGCTTTTTAATTGGCTCTGCGTTTAGCGGATTCTTTATTGAAAGTAGCGCTCTTAAACTTGGCCGCCGTTACGGTGTTGCACTTTGTATTGAAGGCAGCTTGTTACTGCTGAGCTTAGGCTTTTTGGTACAAGGCAATGTATATGGTCAGTACCTCGCTTCTGCCGCATGTGGTTTGCAAAACGCGATGATCACGACCTTCAGTGGCGCTGTGGTACGAACGACGCACATGACCGGCATCATTACCGACCTAGGTATTATGATTGGAGAGAGCTTACGTGGCCGTCAATTTGACCGACGTAAAGCCAAACTGTTCATCTTTATCTTTTTAGGTTTCTTGTTCGGCGGTACTGCTGGTGCGGCTTTGTTTAACGTTTATGATCTGTATGCGTTGGCCTTCCCTGCGCTTCTGGCATTTGTTATTGCCATCGCATATTGGTGCTACTTGTACCTACTCAATCGCAATCAAACAGCCTAAATGTAATATGACGGTTTAAGCATTCGACTTAAGCCGTCACTCTTATACCCTCTCACCTATCTCTTTCTGCTTTAAACGAATCCCTTCGATTGCTCTGATTCAGCTATTTGTTCTTTAATCCCTTAAAAGTTGTGCAACTACTGGGAGAAAACACCGCTTTTGCCTTGAGATCCGAATCACATTTGCTAGGCTTTTTATTGCTTTGGTCACACTGTGCCGTTTAACAAGCTGCTCAGAGGGGCTTGCGTGCTACAATTTTCTAACACGAGCAACAAATTCATATACAAGATTCTGGTTTTGATTCAATTGACCGAAAAAACGGCTGAATAACTAGATGTATTTAATGAATAGTATTGCAAAGGATACAGTTTGCGGGTAATCTCCGCACACTGTGATTAAATACGGATGTTTAGTGAATATTTATGTCATGGAATATGGCGAGTATTGACTAGTAGTAACACGAGACAAAAAATGCATAACAACACCAATGCTGCTGAAGCGCCTAAGGGCAACTTTTGGATGTTCTTCATCCCATCCCTGATCGGTCTTCTACTTTTCATGGCTCCAATCTCTTACGATGGTGGCCTGACAATCCCTGTTGCGGTAATGGCAAAAGTCATTCCTGCGGTTCTTGGCGATACTTTAATTGCGATCGTGACCGCTATTGTTGCTTTCATGGCTATAGCTTCTGTTCTGTGCAAAATTTTCAAGCCAGCAGCAATCCTACGTAATGGTTTCTTGAACGGCCTATTTAATCCTTCTCCACTTTGGTTAATGGTTCGCCTAATTGGTGGCGCAGCTGTGCTGATGACTTTCTTCCAAGTAGGTCCAAAAGCGATTTGGGAAGAAAATACTGGTGGCCTTGTGCTTACTGGTCTTCTACCAACACTGTTTGCAGTATTTATTTTTGCAGGCCTATTACTGCCTCTACTGCTTAACTTCGGTCTACTAGAACTGTTCGGTGCACTTCTAAGTAAAGTAATGCGCCCTGTATTCAACCTTCCTGGCCGTAGCGCTATCGACTGTATGGCTTCTTGGTTAGGCGATGGTAGTGTTGGTATCCTGCTAACCAGTAAGCAGTATGAAAACAACTTCTATACGCAGCGCGAAGCAGCGGTTGTAGGCACGACGTTCTCTGCGGTATCTATTACGTTCAGCTTGGTGGTACTTGCTCAGGTTCAATTAGAGCACCTATTCCTGCCTTTCTACGGCGCAATCTGTTTGGCAGGTGTTATCGCGGCGATCATCATCCCTCGCCTTCCACCATTGAGCCTAAAGAAAGACCGCTACATGGATGGCAGTGAGCCTAAGAAAGACGCAGACGCAGTACCTGCAGGTCACACAACTTTCTCTTGGGGTATGGATCTCGCACTAAAACGTGCTGGTCAAGTCACGTCAGTACGCTCTGTATTTAAAGAAGGCGTACACAACGCAATCGACATGGTCTTTGGCGTACTGCCAGTGGTTATGGGTCTTGGTACTGTTGCGCTGATCATTGCTGAATACACATCGGTATTTGAAATCCTAGGTCAGCCATTTATCCCTTACCTAGAATTGCTACAAATCCCTGAAGCAGCGGCAGCATCTCAAACTATCGTCGTTGGCTTTGCGGACATGTTCATCCCAGCGATCCTAGCAGCATCAATCGACAACGAGATGACTCGCTTCGTGATTGCAGCTATGTCAGTTACTCAGCTTATCTACATGTCAGAAGTGGGCGCACTGCTACTAGGTAGTAAGATTCCAGTAAACATCGTAGAACTGTTCGTTATCTTCATTCTACGTACGCTGATTACGCTACCAGTTATTGCCGGTATAGCTCATTTGATTTTCTAAAATCATACATCTTACAAAGGCTCCGCTCTGTCGGGGCCTTTTTTGTATCTGCTGACTGGTTTTGTCTTTTCCCTTCTGTTTTGTCACATCACTCCTTATGCATTCAGCTTTCGAATAGCCTCACTTTAAACACATAAGTTATAAATATAACTTTAAATTCATTGGTTTAAATTGCAGAAAACCAACAACTCAGACTTGTTTCTATAAGGCTCAATGATACTATTCTTATGTTTTTAACAGTTTGATGACGAAGTTCAACAAATTAGATCAATCTCACAACTTTATAAAACAAGCGGCTTTTTGTTCTCGTTTCGCCAACAAAAGTCGTAATTAGCCTTCAGGTTTCTGATAAATCTGTCGATAACAAAAATAACAAACACAATAATGTGTTCACTTCTGCCGAATGTGCCCGACAAATAAGAGGCGCAAGCAGAGTAAACCAGCCGGGAGACTCGAGAGGGAAAAGTATGAAATTCAGACATAAGGTTGTCACCGCCTCTTCTATTTTATTGCTTGTGACTGTGGCATTGCTGTCGACACAACAAGTGATGACCATTCGTTCACAGATCGAAGAAAACATCGACACCAGCGTAAGTGAGATCCTATCCAGTGTGGGGAACACGGTAGAATCCGAAATGAACGCTAAAAAAGAACTCGCTCAATCCATGACCGAGATTCTGGAAATTAACCCAAGCGACCACGATTACGTGAAAGAAGTGCTAGAGAAGCCAATGCCAAAATCAAGCTTCTTGGCCATCGGTTATGCTTACGACAGCAACGGATTCGTGATTGAAAACGATGACGGTTGGGAAGCGGGCCCTGATTACGATCCTCGTGTTCGCCCTTGGTTTGTATCAGCAAAAGCAGAAAACAAACTTGTTGTCACCGATCCTTACGTGGATGTTTCTTCTAAGAAAGTGATCATCTCTATCGGTACACCAGTGCGTGAAGCTGGCCAGTTTTTAGCTGCCATGTTCTACGATATGGAGCTAACCACCCTTTCTGACTTGGTCAACCAAGTAAACCTATTCGATGCTGGCTACTTGTTCCTAGTGACTGCGGATGGCACAACCATTGCGCACCCAGAAGCAAAATACAACGGCGAGAAGCTATCAAGCTACCTACCGCAAGTATCACTAACGTCTGGCGCTCAGCACATCGAGATGAATGGCGACAAATATATGGTCAGCCTAACGCACATCGCAAGCGAGAACTGGTATGTGGGCGCGGTTGTGGACGAGAGCATTGCTTATGCTGCAGTAGGTAAGCTGCGTAATAGCGCAATCATCTACTCATTGATTGCTGTTATTGCCTCTATCATCGCGCTGACTATCCTTATCCGTACCTTGATGCGCCCTCTTGATGAGCTAAACACAGCGATCCAAGCTGTAGCATCAGGCAAAGGCGATTTGACACAGCGTTTGGATACCAATACCGATCAAGAATTCTCTGAGCTCGCGAAAGGTTTTAATACCTTTATGGAGAACTTGCAGCATCAAATCATCGAATCGAAGAGCATTTCTGATCAGATCCTAAGTGGTACGCAAATCACCGCTGAAGGCGCTCGTGATTCGGCTTCTGCGATTCAAACTCAGCTGCAAGAACTTGAACAGCTCGCAACCGCAATGCACGAGATGTCAGTGACTGCGACAGAAGTTGCGAACAACGCACAAGGCGCAGCAAGTGCAGCGAAAGAAGCAGACGATGCAACGGTGCAAGGTTCTTCTATCGTGAATGAATCTACAGAGACGATTAACCTGCTTTCAGACAGCATCGATCAAGCAGTCGAGGAAGTGCAAGGTCTTGAGTCAGCGACGGCAAATATCGAAACGATTCTAAAAGTAATCAACGACATCGCAGACCAAACCAACCTACTGGCGTTGAACGCAGCAATCGAGGCAGCACGTGCTGGTGAGTCTGGTCGCGGCTTTGCAGTCGTAGCGGATGAAGTTCGTACTCTGGCGCAACGTACTCAAGAATCCACGACCGAAATCCGTAGCATGATTGAACAGCTTCAATCTGGTGCCTCTTCTGTGGCTAGCGCTATGCACCAAAGCAAAGGCAGCGCAGTAGAAGCGGTAGAGAAAGCAGAACACGCTAATGACGCCCTGCAACGTATTCGCGATGCGATCCAACGTATCTCTGACATGAACTTGCAGATTGCGTCAGCAGCAGAAGAACAAAGCTTGGTAGCGGAAGAAATCAACAACAACACGGTTAACATTAAAGATCTGTCGACCCAAGTTGCTGATTCAGCGAACCGCACCAACGACGCAATGCAAGCACAGCATGAAGACGTTCGTAAGCAAGACGAGATCCTAAACCGCTTTACGGTCTAACTTCTCCTCTTTAACCCAGAACAAACTTCATCAGCCAACAAGCAAAACAGCGAGCCAAAGTGCTCGCTGTTTTTTTGTTTGCTTACAAGACCACATGTATATAGCGATCTTTTGAGCGCTTGTAATAAAAGTCATCCACTTTTAGGTAGGTAAAATTGCCAATCTGAATATAGGTGCTACGTGGTGGAATGTGTTTGTAATGGTAGTAGTGATGCTTCGGTCGCTTGTGCTTCACCACCACAACCTTTTTGTGCTTATGCTTGTGCTTATGATGATGGTGGTGATGCCCGTGATGATGTCCGTGTTTGTGGTGATGTTTAGGGTGTGCGATTACTTCAGCACTGAACATCCCCAAAGAAAGCATCATTCCAACGACTATGAAAGAAAATCGCTTCGACACTCGGTTCCCCTTTACTTTATAACTTGTTAGTCATCATAAAGAGAGTGGTCGCAATCCATGTCAGCCTCTAGCGAGACAGTTTCACCTCAAGGTCAAATATCATCACGATTTATCAGGCAACGGTCAGGCCATACACGCCGCTGATGCAGCACTAACAATTCTGCTCAAAAAAGCCGCTTGCCCAGTTATGGACAAGCGGCTTTCTAGATTCAATTTGTGTGTTCGTAGAGTCGATTTAGACCGCTTGAGCGAACAGCAAGAAACAACCGAATAGGAAGATCATGCTCATACCCATCGCACCGCCACCAGCTTCGTACACACTGTTGTCTTCTACAGGTACACGACGCACTTTCATGGTCATCGATAGTGGAACAAACACCGCTAGGAATACAAGGATGATGCCTGCGTAGCTAAGGATCGCTAAGAAGTGCTCTGGAGCAAATACCGCGCCAAGCAATGGCAGAATAAACGTCGTCACGAATACCACTGGCTTACTTGCTTTTAGAAGGTCAGCATTTTGGTCGTAAAGCGCCATTGCTACACCCAAGAAAGACGTCAGCAGTGCCAAACCAGTAAACATAGACAGAATGAACTCAAGACCTGTGTACTGCTGACCAAGAACAGAGATCAACTCCGACACGTTTGAGAATTGGATAAGTTCGTGTGGTGGCAAGTTACCTACTACTGCAAACAACCACAGTAGGTAACACACAAGAGGAATCGTCGAGCCAACAATGATCATGTTGCGCAGTTGGGTTTTGCTCGCTTCTTTGTTGTAAGTCACCAAAGAAGGAATCACGACCATGAAGCCAAAGCTTGTGAACAGAACTGAGCTTTGTTTGATCAGTGCCATTTTGTCTGCGTTCACGACTTCACTTAGACCTTCAAACGATACGTTCGGCGCAAGAGAAAATAGCGTAAGGACAAGCGCGACAATCATACCGATGAATAAGCCACGGTTTAGCTTATCAACCACACCGGTACCCGCCGATACGATTAGACCAACCAAAACGGTAAAGCCAACTTGGCTAGAGATAGTAGAAAGTGGTAGGCCCATTGACGCCGTCACTTTTTGTACCAAGTCACCAGCACCGATGATGTACGCCATTAAAAGACAGACAAGCAGCGCGTACAAAAGACCGTTAGTAACAAACTGACCACCTTTACCAAGAGTTTCACGAGCAATCGCGTTCATGCTAACGCCACCACCTACTTTACAGCTTGCTTCCAATAGAAGAAGTGCGGCGTAAGTTGTACCCGCCCAGATGAACAGCATAAGAAGAGTGCCCCAAAGGAGGCCGAATTGAGCAAGCACCATTGGTATAGCAAGCATACCAGCGCCAAGAGCAGTACCTGCAACGATCAGGGAGCTGCCGACAAGTTTTAGGTTCACGGTTAATACCTCTAAATTTAATCCGTTTTGTTTTGACTTATCGTACTTTGGTTCGAAGCACGATCTACGGAAACGCCCTACTTTGCAGCCTATGAATTCGATGCTATACAGCAATTCAGGATGCAAGAAGCCTTGACTCAAGACGGATCTATCCTGTCTGAGTACATTGGGGATGTAGGGAATCATTTCCGGGCAGAGTTCGATTAACGGAATGTCTCACTTTGGGTTCGAAGCAAAATCAGCGCATCCATTTTCGTCAATCCCATTCTCTGCTGAATGGATTTGGTTCGAAAGGATTGTAAGGCATAAATAGGACGATTGAAAAGCAAAAGCTCCATCTTATAGCCATATATTTTAACAACTATCAGTTGATGCAACAGATATGTTGTAAAACCGCCGATTATTTAGCCTTTTGTTGTTATAAAGCTTAAGAAGTGAGCTTTGGTGCTCAATTTTTGAGGTGTACATGAAAATGTACACTTTGTTGAGAGGTGTTAGAAACCTGGAACATAGCCTAGATTCAGCAATATCGTTATTATTCGCTCCGTACCGACACGTTTCGGTTCACATACCTCTAAACACTGATTTACGGTTCGAAAATATAGGTAAATGAGTGTTCCGAATGCTGGGTTTGGTTCCCCAGCATTTGCATCCTTTCTTTAAATTCCTTCAGTGCTTTTATTTCACACAATTTGCTTTGTGGGATTTCGCTCGTTCATGTTGTTACAGCTCTCCATACTTTACAGTTATCCATGCTTTACAACGAGCAACGCTTTCAACCGATCACATTTCCTTATCTAGTGCGTCAATGATGTAAGTGAGTGCTGCAACACCCATATCTGCCACTGATCGCTCTATCAGGCTCAAATTCTCATAGGTTTGATTCAGCTCAGTCTGGTCAAGATCACATCGATGCAAAAACAGCTCTTTATACTTCATCAACCTTTTCTGTGATTCTCTGGTTAACCATGTCATATCCAAGCGACTATCACGGCTGCGATTGCGAATTTCATCAAGCAATTGTTCTAAAACGCGTTGCATTTTGCGAATATTTACTTCACCAGAAATTGATTTATAAAGCTGATATTTTTCCATTTTCTGAAACTGACTGAAATTTAGTAATTTTTTTGTGGAACGTCATTCTTATCGCTATATCAACTTGGGTAAATACGAGGTGGTTAAACTGGTCCGGATATTGCGTGCTTCAGGACAAAACTGTCCTTTAAGGAGCGCCTATGCATGTAGACCCACTGATTGAAGTACTGATTGCTCGACGCAAAGAGAGAGGTATGTCGCGTGAGCAAATGGCGAAAGTCGCAGGGATGAGCGAAAAGACTTACCAAAGAATTGAGAGAGGCGAATCGGATTTAAAACTCTCCCAATATCGCTCCATTCTGCGGGCTCTAAACCTAACAGATTTGGATGTCGCTCTCGATGCTAGAGGGGTTGGTAACATCTCTGCAAGCGATGTTGCCTCAGCAGCGAGATTACTGTCACCAGAGGCACAATCCATGCTGACTAAGCTGATCTTCTTGGTGTTAGAACAGAAAGCGAACGAAAGCAAAAGCTCAACGAGAACATAAAGTCGTGCCCTAGACTCCTCAGTCAAACAAAGCTATGGTGAGCTAAACTTAAAGATTAGAGCTTCGGTACTCCAACCATGGGGGAAAGCATTATGAGAAGCATCTGGGTCATGATCACCGCCATTCTCTGCTTGCTAGGGGCAACAAGTCTGTCTGCACAGCCGCAAGCTAAACCCGCGGTAAAGCCGATCACGCAGCCGGGTAACAAACACGATTTGCGCCCTGTGAATCGCCCTCATAGGCCAATCAAGCCGCCCCACTATAATCGGCCACCTTATTACCGTCCGCCCTACTACAGACCACCCTATTACCATCGACCGCCATATGTTGTTAGGCCACCGCGCTATCATTCATCGTTTATCTATGTGAGACCGGGTTATTGGTATCCACCCTATCGTGGACGTTATTACTATTATCATAGCGATCTCGTCGGCATAGCGACTTTCGCCATCTTTGCAGGCATCACCTATGCCATCGTTCAAGACTCGTATTACCGTAGAAACGGAGACCGCTATGATTACGTCCGTTATCCACCAAGCGGTAACTACACGATTGTGAATGGAAACACCATCACTACGTCTTCTTCAACGTCGTCAAACTATGTGCCATCGTCGTCAGGACAAGTAGTATCTTCTTCGCCAAGTTCGAATACGCCGCGAGTCACCCATGTGGTTCCGGCGACCAAACCTGAGCCTAGCCCTTATAAGCTTGGAGAGATCGTAGATTCACTACCTCACACGAAAGAAACGGTCGTCGTCGATGGACAGAGCTATTTCAAATACAAAAATACGTGGTTTGCGCCACTCAGAGCCGAGCGTAAGTTTGTTGTAGTGGAATCACCCCTGTAGTGCTTTATGTGCCCCCTTAAACGAACTAAACCCGCACGCTGCGGGTTTATGTTTGTTTGTTGATAGCCGTTTGAGTTACTCGCTTTTCAATAGAGTGCTTCGAACTCTGGAATCCTCGCTTTACCTCTAAGTAATAAGAAGTTCAAAAATCGGCTCGTCGACGTAGTGAGTATCTTCTCTTCATCCACATTGTGTTTCTCCAACAAAGCAATCGCCAAATCTAACTTGGAGATCTCTTCACAGAAGTGAGCATCCGACCCTGTACTGAAGTAAACGCCAATCTCTTTGCCAAGATCGACAATGCGATCACAACGGGAATCACTGCCCTTGCGGCTTTTGCCTGTCAAAGATGTATTGTTAACTTCAATTGCGACATTGTGTTCTTTGGCACAGCGCAACACTTGCTCCATATCGAATGGATAGTTCGGATTACCCAAGTGGCCCAGAACATCCACTCTGCCGCTTTTAATCACATTTATCAGGGCAGCGGTATGTTCAGCTTCGGTCGCGGGCTTGAATACGGGCTCATGGAAACTCGCAATCACCCAGTCAAGGTGTTGGTCAGAGGAAGGTGGTAAGTCTATCTCCCCTTTCACATTCAGCGTGTTGGCTTCTACGCCACGGAGAATACCTACATCGTGTAAAAAGCGGGGCAAAATTCTTTGATTGTTGAAATACCAGTAGTGAGGGGCTCCTGGCATCTCGGGAGCATGATCGGTGGTACAAAGAAGTTTTAGCCCCTTATTCTTGGCAGACAATGCGTTCTCTAGAATGGTGCTGTAAGCGTGTCCACTGGCAATAGTATGGGTGTGGCTATCAATCACGATATCCATGGTGACCTCCTGAGATTGTGGACGAACTATCGAATTTCGAACGAACCGTTTTGATTGAGAAACAACGATAAGTCAGCAGGAATTGAGTGATTCAACACTTTATCAACGTTGACCGCATCTGAACGCAAGTAGAACTCCAAGGCGGCTTCTGGATCTGTGCCACCACGGATCTTACGATTGACTAAACGCTCCTGTAGAAACTCCGCTTGAGTATCAATAAACACCGTAAAATCAGCCAAGCGATGCAGTTCTTTCCATACTGGTTCATCTAGCAACAACCAGTTGCCCTCGACGACGACAATATTGCGGTTAACCTGAATGGCATCATCAACCGGATCATGCAGGTTGCGATCGTAGTAAGGCCATTTACTGTCTTTCACTTTAAGCTGTTTCAGCTTGTCGATAAGCTCGGTGAGATTGAACGTCTCGTAAGAGCCTTTAATGCTGCGCAGAGGGACAATGTCACCATTACGCTCAATGGTGTTGCTGTCTAGGATTTCGTTCGGGTAGTGAAAACCATCAAAAGGCAGAACCTGAAGTGGCTCTTGGTTTTCATCTTGTTCAGAAAGGTATTCCCAAAACGCAGCAAGGGTGGACTTACCGCTGCCCGGAGGGGCACATAAGAACACGACAATGCGCTCCTGCTTCTCATGATATAAACGGGTAAATTTTTCGATAAGAGGTTGATGGATTCGCTTTACGTCGGCATCGGGAAAGGTAGCTTCGGTTTCAAAACCACTGACGTTTAAATTCACTTTCATGGTGAACCCTTATTGATTGATCTCCCCTTCGATTCTTTCTATCAACATTTCACATGACAGCTTCAACACTGTTTTGATGAGAGATTCATATCTCATTTGCGAAAAGGACTCAAACGAAGAGAACTTAAGCTGATTGATCGACTCAAGATAAAAGCTGTCTTGCTGAGAAGAGAGTACCGCTTGGTTTTTGATGAAGTCGTAAATTACATCATCCGCAAATTCGACTTTCTCCGGTTGGCTAACCACGTACTCCAAGACCTGATCGTACAATCCGATATCGGCGTAAGTTTCCAAAGAGATTTTGCCCATCGCAAACATCAGCTTCGATACCACATCGGTCGTCACCAACGGACCATCTTCTTTCAATAAAGGATCCACAGCATACTCCTTCACGAGATCGTCTTGGACGAACACGCTCGGAAGTAATGCTTTTAACTTGAGGTTAATTATTTTGTTAGAAACCTGAAGAAACGCCGTGGCATTTTCGCACTCGTCCAGTTTCTCCAGTAATTCGTCTTCACGTGACAACGTATTATGACCTCTCCATTATGTGGCAGCGCAAAGGCTACCACACAAATTCGTTGCAACTAAACCGTTAAGCTCACGTCATAAAACTCAAGTAACGCTTTTTCTGCATGTGCGTTCCACACATAGTTATTCGCGTTCAAAATTGCGTCTAATTCGGCGAAGAACGGGTCTTGGTCTGCCAACGATAAGAAATCATCAATCGCGGTCAATGGCAGGTCGATGTGTGGGTAAATTAACTTCTTACCACCCGGAATATCCAGTTGATTCAGAATCGTATGTGGCGCAGCTTGCAGACCACCAACGTGGGTGATCATGAACGATGGATTGATCTTACCTTGTGAAGACAAGTCGATAGATTCAACCATGTCGCCAGTCGAGCCACCAGATGTGCCAACAATGTGCGTTGATTCGTAATGCACGTTGTAGAAGTTAAACGGTACTTTGAATTTTTTATCGGTAGGCCCTGCGAAGAAGTTCAAGCAGCCATCGTTACCCAACAACTCATCGGCTTGTTCTAGCACTTGCGATACCGCTGCATACACCATCACATCGTCGTAGCCTTTGCCATCGTTCAGCGCTTTCAGATAAGTCACAGGGTCATCGACTTGAGCTGTGTTCACGTAATGCAGTTCAACGCCCTGCTCTTTTGCTTTCTCAACCGGAATTAAGCACTCTGCTCGGTCTAAGCGCGCAGCGTCGATGTCTGTTACCACAATCAGCTTTGGCTTCACCGGACCGTTAATCGCGTAGTCAATCGCACCAATGCCCATTGGACCAGCACATGCGAGTAGCGCTAACGCTCCCCCCTCTTTGATACCCATATCGTGCTCGTACACGTATTGCGTAGTGTGGTAACTAGCATGGTAAGCACCGATGATGCATGACATTGGTTCAGCCAAAGACGCATCTGCAAAGTAGTCTCCGTGGTAAGGCAGCACACAACCTAAGTCGATAGCAATTTTAGGAATGATGGAATACGTTGCGTTGCCACCAAAGGTTTCGTAGCTGTAACCCGCAGAGTAACCACTAGGCAAACCCATTGCTGGTTGCAGTACAAAGTAATCGCCTGCTTTGTACTGGTCTTTTAGGTTCTCACCGACTTCAACAATCACACCTGCGTATTCATGACCCGTCATCACTGGCACTTCATCAATGTTCTCAGGGACGCGTTTGTGTTTGCTACCCAACAATGCTGCTTTGTAAGTGGATAGGCAAATGCTGTTTGAAATGTTTTTAACCAGAAGTTCATCGGCTGAAATGCTTGGCAAATCAAAGGTTCTTAGTTGAACGTCTTTCTCGCCACAGATAACCGCTGCCGTTGTTTGTACCATGATTTCTCTCCTAAATGGGGCGGTAAGTGCCACCCCATACTGCATTGTTAGGCTGGTTGCTCAGTCGCGACCGCTTGTTGCTTAATCGTATCCATCAGCTCATTGAGCGCTGGGTCATTGAGGAAGTTCTTAATCGTTACCACCGGCAAGCCTGTTGCTTTAATGGCTCGACTTTCTAAGCTTTCGTGTGTCACGACAATATCGGCTTCACTTGGGACTTTTTCGATGGCGAAGTTCTTCACTTCAATATCAATCCCGGCTTGAACTAACTTGCGTTTGAAGGTTGAAGCCCCCATCGCACTTGAGCCCATACCCGCATCACAAGCGAATGCGACAAATGAAATTGGTTTGTTGACTTCTTGTGTTGCTGCAGCAACTGGTTTGATTGTGCCTTCCTCTTTCATGTCTTTCATATCAGAGACTGATTGTTCAAACTCGTCTTCTTTGTCTTCGGCTTTGCTCATCTTCAGAATCGCACTTGCGACAAGGAAGGAAACAATCGTTGCAGTTGTGACACCTGCGATGGTCGCTAGGAAGCTGCCTTTCGGTGTTAGTGCTAGGTAAGAGAAGATTGAGCCTGGACTTGGACCTGCTACCAAACCCGCGTCAAGTAGGTTGAAGGTTGCGATACCTGTCGCGGCACCCGCAATCATCGCCAAGATCATGATTGGCTTCATTAACACGTACGGGAAGTACAGCTCATGAATACCACCGAAGAAGTGAATGATAATGGCACTTGGCGCAGAACGTTTAGACAGACCTTGACCAAACTTCGCGTAAGCCAGCAGCATACCAAGACCCGGACCTGGGTTAGATGCCACCATAAAGAAGATAGATTTACCTGTTTCAGCTGCGGCCTGCAGACCTAGTGGGTAATAAATACCTTGGTCGATAGCGTTGTTTAGGAACAGCACTTTCGCCGGCTCGTTGATGATCGCAAGCAGAGGAAGGAATCCCGTCGCCACCAAGGCTTCGATGCCTGATTTCACAAACAAGTTTGCCGCTGTTACTGCAGGACCAACAATCTCGTAGGCGAACAGACACAGAATCATGCCCACAATACCTAGTGAGAAGTTGTTCACCACCATCTCAAAACCAGAAGGAATACGGTGTTGGATTCGCTTATCCATTTGCACCACAACCCAAGCACTGAGTGGGCCCATGATCATTGCGCCGACGAACATTGGGATGTCCGCACCAACGATAACACCCATGGTACCAATGGCACCGGCTACCGCGCCGCGTTTATCACCAACAATCTGACCGCCGGTATAACCGATCAACAGTGGTAATAAATAAGTGATCATTGGGCCAACGAGTTCCCCAAACGCTTCGTTTGGCATCCAACCTGTTGGGATAAAGAGTGCAGTAATAAAGCCCCAAGCGATGAAGGCTCCTATATTTGGCAGCACCATGGCGGTCAAATGACCCCCGAAGGCTTGCACATTGGCTCGCATGTTTGCTTTCACGTTATGTTCCTTTTAGTATGCTTTTATTATGTCTAGCACTTGTTCCTTAGATGAAGCTTGTGCCAGTTTTGCAATGTTCTCTTCGTCCACAAACATCTCGCTCAGCGCTTGAATCACCTCAATGTGGGTATCAGAGTCTTTTGCAGCTAGGGTAATAAGAATGTTGGCAGGACCAAGGTCCGAACCAAAATCAACTGGTGAAGGGAAAATATGAATGCCCAAGCCCGTTTTTAGGACACCGGTTTCTGGGCGAGCATGTGGCATCGCCAGTCCAGGACACAACACATAGTAAGGACCATTTTCTTCGGTCGATTGGATGATGGCATCCGCGTATTGCTGAGAAACGTAACCTTTGTCTTCTAGGTATTGCGTTGTCTTTTTAACTGCGTCTTGCCATTGGTAAGCGCGGTCATTAATAACATCTACTAGTTCGTGGTCGATTAATTCATACAGCATTTTTAAACCCTATCAACAGTTCGGTATCGATGGGTTAATTATCAATAAGAGTCGTAGAACCACGCAAGCACGCCTCTTTTGTGCAACAAATCACAATTAAATGGCTGTCAATTTGTTTTAATGAACGTAGCTCAAAAATAGACAAAGAAAGTTAGCAACAAATTTTCTTTCAGCAACATGTCAATAGGCATAATTTGAACCTCCGCACCTATCCAAACATTTCTAGAAATTCGCAATAATTTATCTCGATCACATTACGACTCTTGACTCGCTATTTATCGTGATTAAATTCAAACTTCATTTTCCACTAATTCGGCGCTAGTGAGTTTCAAACAGGGATAATCATCACACTTGTTTGCTAAAAGAAATCGAAACGTTGCTTAGTTTCAGCATAGAGCGAACAGAAGGTCGGAAGAGAAAAGACACAAAAAACCCGCCGAGTGGCGGGTTTAAAATGAAATGCGTAATATCGCGCTTACGACTTATGACGTTTTGCCACCAGCGTAAACTTGTAGTCAGTCGATTTGAAGTAGTTGCGGCTGTATTCAAACACCACATCCCCTTGTAAGAAACCACGCGTGCGCTTTTCGATGATCGGCTCGGCCGGGTCAATATCTAGCAACTCTGCAATGTCTTGCGGTGGCAATACCGGGATGATTTCTTGCTCACTGCGATCAATCACCATGCCCTTCTCTTTCTCAATAAAGTGGTACTTAGAACCTTGCATCACTTGGTAGGTGAGATCAGGGAACATGTCTGTCGGCAGCCAAGTTTCTTCTACTGTGATTGGGTTGTCATCTAGGTAACGAACGCGTTTCACGTAAAAGACTTTGTCATCTTCATTAATGTTCAGCGCATCAGCCATCGTGAGCGATGCTTTAGTAATCTCGAACGCGACCACATCGCTGTGCGTCACTGCATTTAGGTGCGCCCACTTCTCTGCAAAACTGGTCTGCTGGTAAATGTCGTAGTTAACCTTGTTCTCTTTCACATAGGTACCACTACCCTGCACACTCTCCAGTTCACCATTTTCAATCAGCAATTTTAACGCTTGGCGAACCGTGACTCGACTACAAGAAAATTCTTCGCGTAACTGAGCTTCGGTAGGAAGAGCGGTTCCTACTTTGTATTCGCCATCGCTGATCTTCTCGCGAATCGCATCCGCAATCTGGCGATACATTGGCAGTCTTGCCATGTTTACCTCTATAAAAACAATACAAATGACCATTCAAGTGAACTTGTTTGAGACAACTCAAGAACCGAGCACACTGGAGTGAACTATCATTGCAAGAAAGACTTGGTTTATGAGCTCTATAATACGAATTCAGGTCAACATGACAAGCACTTGTTCGCATATCGGCATACAAAAACAAGCCAAAACAATACAACAATAATACATATTTTAATTCAACTGCGATCCTGATCACGGATCATTTGTATTTAAAAGGTATTATTCACATCATTGTTGAATGCACAACAATGTCGAATGTGACAATGGGACAAAAGTTATGAAATTAACCTCTCTTACAAACCCATCGCTGATAAACCTACAAACGACGTTCGAAAGTCGTGACGCAGCGATTCGTGCACTTGCCGACCAGCTAGACCAGCAAGGCAAACTGCATAACAAGGAAGAATACCTACAAGCAGTGTTTGCTCGCGAAGAGCAAGGCCCGACGGCGCTAGGCGAAGGCTTGGCAGTACCGCACGGTAAGACAGATGCAGTAAAAGAGGCGGCGTTTGCCGTAGCCACACTAAAACAAGACTTAAAGTGGCAAGGTCTGGATGAAGACGAAGACGTAAACCTGATCTTCCTAATCGCAATTCCAAATGCGGAAGCAGGTTCAACACACATGCACCTGTTGACCGAACTGACCACAACCCTAGTGGATGACGATGTTCGTGAAGCAGTGCTAAATGCTACAAATGTAGAACAAATTTTTGCTTTGCTTGATGGTCAAGCAGAGCAAGAAGAAAAACAAGACCAATTAGATACAAATGCACCAACCATCGTTTGTGTGACGGCTTGTCCTGCGGGTATTGCGCACACATACATGGCAGCAGAATACCTAGAGAAGACGGGTAAGAAGCTGGGTTACAACGTGCATGTTGAAAAGCAAGGTGCAAACGGTATTGAAGATCGTCTGACTGCTGAACAGCTCAACAGTGCAACAGCGGTGGTTTTCGCGGCTGAAGTGGCAATCAAAGAGTTAGAGCGTTTTGACGGTATTCCTCGTGTAGAAGTGCCAGTTGCTGAGCCAATCAAACACTCTGAGCGCATTCTTAACGAAGCGGTTGAAGCAGGTAAAGCAGGTCGAAGCGCTGGTGCTGCAGTTGCAACCAACGACAAACCGAAGAAACTACCACTTAAAACTGAACTAAAACAAGCACTTCTATCAGGTATCTCTTACGCAGTTCCTCTTATCGTTGCTGGCGGTACCGTACTTGCTGTTGCCGTGCTATTGGCACAAATGTTCAACCTACAAGATTTGTATGCAGAAGAAGGCTCTTGGCTGTGGATGTACCGCAAGCTAGGTGGTGGTCTACTGGGTACATTGATGGTTCCTGTACTGGCGGCATACACCGCTTACTCATTGGCAGATAAACCAGCGCTTGGTCCAGGCTTTGCCGCAGGTATTGCAGCGAACCTTATCGGCTCTGGCTTCCTTGGCGGTGTTGTCGGTGGTTTGATTGCTGGTTACGTCATGCGTTGGGTAAAAGAAAACGTACGTCTAAACCCTGCGTTCAATGGCTTCCTAACTTTCTACCTATACCCGGTTATCGGTACTTTGGTTGCTGGCTCATTGATGCTGTTCGTTATCGGTAAACCTGTTGCTTGGCTAAACCAAGGTTTGACGGATTGGCTAAATGGCATGTCTGGCACCAACGCCCTACTTCTAGGCGCAGTAATTGGTTTATTCGTATCGTTCGACCTTGGCGGTCCAGTTAACAAAGCCGCTTACGCATTCTGTCTGGGTGCCATGGCGAACGGTGTTTACGGCCCATACGCTATCTTCGGTTCGGTGAAAATGGTCTCAGCGTTCACGGTAACGGCTTCAACCATGCTTGCACCTCGCCTGTTCAAAGATTTTGAAATCGAGACGGGTAAATCAACTTGGTTGCTTGGTCTAGCGGGCATCACTGAAGGTGCGATTCCGATGGCTATCGAAGACCCAATCCGCGTTATTGGCTCATTCCTACTTGGCTCTGTCGTAACAGGCGCAATGGTAGGTGCTGCTGGCGTAGGTCTATCGACTCCAGGTGCAGGTATCTTCTCAATCTTCCTACTACACGATGCAGGTCTAGGCGCATTCACGGCTGCGGCAATCTGGTTTGGCGCTGCGCTGATTGGTGCAACCATCTCGACCATCACTCTCATCATGTGGCGAGCACACGCAGTAAAAAAGGGCAAATTTGTCACTGAGGCTGCTGCTCAACATTAATTCGAATCACTCATAGATTCGCTCAACACAAACTTTGGGCGTGGGATTTCTGCGCCCTAAATATTCGTCGGCAAGCATAAACGCTGCAAGAACGAATAGAAAACAATCAAATTTAAAACAAATTAACGGCAATTATTGCCTAAGACGGTAAAAGTTATGACTACATCTCGCGTTCATATTACTCCTCACATGCACTGGGATCGTGAATGGTACTTCACTACAGAAGAGTCTCGCATTCTGCTAGTGAATAACATGGAAGAAATCATGACTCGTCTGGAAAACGATCCAGACTACAAATACTACGTTCTAGACGGTCAAACCGCAGTTCTGGAAGATTACTTCGCAATCAAACCAGAAAACAAAGAGCGCGTACGTGAGCTCGTACAAGCTG
Source organism: Vibrio sp. K4 (assembly GCF_051122595.1). Classification (NCBI taxonomy): domain Bacteria; kingdom Pseudomonadati; phylum Pseudomonadota; class Gammaproteobacteria; order Vibrionales; family Vibrionaceae; genus Vibrio; species Vibrio sp. K4. The sequence goes on along the minus strand of NZ_CP178578.1, from coordinate 1,198,793 downwards.
GCAAACTGATTGTTGGCCCTTGGTACTCTCAAACGGATACGATGCAAGTATCTGGCGAATCTATCGTACGTAACATGCTTTACGGATTGCGCGACTGTCTAGCGCTAGGCGAACCAATGAAGATTGGTTACCTACCAGATTCATTCTCTATGAGCTCTCAGCTGCCAGCTATCTACAACGGTTTTGGCATCAATCGCGCTATGTTCTGGCGCGGTTGTTCAGAGCGTCACGGCACAGATAAAACCGAGTTCTTGTGGCAATCAAACGATGGCAGCGAAGTCTCTGCGCAAGTCCTGCCACTGGGTTACGCGATTGGTAAATACCTACCGCAAGACGAAGAAGGTCTGCGCGCACGTCTAGATAAATACTTCCCAGTGCTGGAAAAACCGTCGGTAACCAAAGACATCCTGCTACCAAACGGTCACGACCAAATGCCTATCCAAAAAGACATCTTCGAGGTGATGGATAAGCTACGTGAAATCTACCCAGACAAAGAATTCAAAATGAGCCGCTTTGAAGAAGTGTTCGAGCGTATTGAAGCCGAGCTCGATCAGCTTGATACCATCAAAGGCGAGTTCAATGACGGTAAATACATGCGTGTTCACCGTACTATTTCTTCAACGCGTATGGACATCAAACTGATCCACGCCGAAGTAGAAAACAAGATCGTAAACATCCTTGAGCCGTTAGCCTCTATCGCATGGACACTAGGCTTCGAATACCATCACGGTCTAATCGAGAAGATGTGGAAAGAGAGCATGAAGAACCACGCTCACGACTCGATTGGCTGCTGCTGTTCAGACAAAGTACACGCAGAGATCTTGAACCGTTACATCCTTGCGGACGACATGGCGACCAACCTGATCAACTTCTACAAACGTAAGATTGTTGACCACATGCCTGCACGCGAAGGTTGCGACAAGCTAGCACTATTCAACCTATCGCCATACGCTCGTGAAGAAGTGGTGAATACCACCATCACTATCCGTGCGGAACAGTTCAACCTGTTTGATGAAAACGGCACGCCAGTTGAGTACTTCATCCAAGATCAACGCGTAATCGACCCAGGTAAGATTGACCGTCAAATCGTTCACTACGGTAACTACGACCCGTTCATCGAGTACGACATTCAAATCAAGCACACTGTGCCAGCGATGGGCTTCACTACCCTTCACATTCAAGCGAACGAGAAAGGCACGCAAAAAGTGGCTGAGCAGAAAGAGTTCCTTCTTGAGAACGAATTCTACCGCATCAACGTCAACCCAAACGGCACTCTGAACATCTTCGACAAAGAGACAGAGCACCTTTACGAACAAGCGCTGCGCATTGAAGACGGCTCTGACGATGGCGATGAATACGACTACTCACCTTCTCGTAAAGAGTGGCTACTGTACTCAGACGAATTCGATGCAGAAGTGAATGTGAAGCACGAAGGTTTCCAATCTGTGGCAACCATCAAGCTGCGCATGAACTTGCCAGAGAACCTACAACAACGTGAAGAGCGCACAGGTCAAAACGGTTACCTGGACGTGAACTGCCAAGTGGTTCTAAAACAAGGTACACGCCGTATTGAAGTTCGCATGGAGCTGGATAACCAAGCTGACGACCACCGCGTTCGCGTATTAGTACCAACACCGTTTGTGTCTGAAACCGTGGTAGCAGACAACCAGTTCGGTTTGATCACTCGCCCAACTAACGATCCAGAAATGGCGAACTGGGAAGCAGACGGCTGGAAAGAAGCACCAGTGCCGGTTTACCAGCTAATGAACTTTGCTGCGGTTGAAAACGCACAAGGTGGTATGGCGCTAATGAGCAACGGTCTGCGTGAGTTTGAAGTGATTTCAAGCCAAGGCAATGAAGAGCGTGACACATTCGCCCTAACCCTTCTGCGTGGTATCGGCGTGTTGGGTAAAGAAGAGTTGTTGCTTCGTCCGGGTCGTCCATCTGGTATCAAGATCCCGACGCCAGACTCACAAGTACGCGGCAAGATCGTTTGTGAGTTTGCGCTATTCGGTTTCGCGGGCAACCACATCGAAGCGAACGTAATGGCGGCGGCGCGTGACAACGTGACTCCAATCCAGTGCTACAACAAGATCCCTTACAACGCGATGAAGCTGAACGTAGGCGAGCAAAACCTACCGCTAACGCACAGCTTGCTAAACAAATCGCTAGAAGGTGCGGTACTGAGCGTACTGAAGAAGGCGGAAGACGAGGGTGCACTCATCCTGCGCGTCTACAACCCATCAGAGAGCGAAGTGATTAACGACACAGTGGCGTTTACTTCAGAAGTAACGTCATGGAAAGAAACACAGCTAGACGAGAAAGTGCTACCAAACGAGGTAGACACAGCATCGTTCGGTACGCTGAAACCGTGTCAGGTTAAGTCTTTCCAAGTGAAGTTCTAATCCGGTTCTCAGGATAAGGTCATCAACTAGATAACCCGCCCAAACCGACTCAGGCTTGCTCTCATCGTGGAGCAAGCCTCTCCTCTTCTTTCGTTCCAATCAAGAGAATATCGCCATGCAACACGCTCTATTCAAACTGGACAATGTGATTCAAAACTACGCTTGGGGCAGCCACACCTCGATTCATGATTTATTCGGCATCGACAATCCAGCGAACGAGCCACAAGCAGAAATCTGGATGGGTGCTCACCCAAACGGCTGTTCAAAGCTTGCTGACACCAAACAACTGCTGTCAGAAGTCATCAACCAAAACAAAACGCAATCGCTGGGTGATTACACCGCTGCACGTTTTGGTGAACTGCCATTCCTATTCAAAGTCCTGGCCGCTGAAACACCGCTGTCCATTCAAGTGCACCCAAGTAAGCACAAGGCAGAAATAGGCTTCGCTCGTGAAAACGAACAAGGTATCCCGCTTAATGCTGCCAACCGTAACTACAAAGATCCAAACCATAAACCGGAGCTGGTTTACGCGCTGACATTTTACAAAGCGATGAACGGCTTCCGTCCAATTGAGCAGATCTTATCTCTGTTTGAGCAAGCGAACATCTCTACTCTAGAGACAGAAATCAACGCACTGAAAGCCACACCAAACAGTGAAGGTCTTAAAGTGTTCTTCTCAGCAATTATGTCGTTAGAAGGCGAACGCAAACAGCAGGCTTTGAATGAGCTATACGCAAGCCTAGAGCGCCCTGCGAAAACCGCTATGGCACGAGAAGCTTACGGTTATATTCAAGACTTCCGTCAGCATTACGCGGACGATATTGGTCTGTTTTCGCCATTGATGTTGAACACGATTGAACTGGCTCCTGGCGAAGCGATGTTCCTCCATGCAGAAACGCCGCACGCATATGTTCAAGGGACAGGTTTGGAGATCATGGCGAACTCAGACAACGTGCTGCGCGCTGGCTTAACACCTAAGTACATCGACGTTCCTGAGCTTATCGACAACACCATCTTCAACGCGATTGCCCCAGAACAAATCAAGCTCGCGCCCGTGCATAAACAAGGCAAGCTTAGTTACCCAATTCCGGTGGATGATTTCGGTTTTGAAGTGATGGCAGTTGAAGGCGCTGCAACGACTCAATTCGTACGTAGCGCAGAGATTTTGTTTTGTATCGAAGGGGAAATCTCGGTTTCTAGCCAAGACGATCACATCACATTGAAAGCGGGTGAATCGGTTTTCGTCTGCAGCAACTCAGTGAAGTACGTTTGCCAGGGTCACGGCACCTTAGCTCGCGCCTTTAACTGATTGGCGAAATGAACTGACAGCTTATTGGATAGCGGCTTTCTGTTATTCAGTAAGCACGCTCCTAACCTAGGTTTGCGCTGATGTTGTCAGTGGTCAGCAATAACCACCTTGTCACGCTCCACTTCGATGACGCTTTTCGAAGACGAGCAGACATTTACCGTTGATATTCGTGGTCAACTCCATCATTTTGACCATCCCCACCAATGTCTAGCGAAGAGCATTGGTGGGATTTTTTGTTTACAGCGCTTTTAATACTTCCATTGCAAGTGCTTCATCGTCTTGCTCAGCTAAACCACTGATGCCAATTGCACCGACGACTTTCCCCTCTTGTTCTACAGGTACTCCGCCCATAAATCCCGTGATCTTTGGGTCAGTCCAATAACTCAACTGCTTACCCGTCTCACGAGCCCAAGCGCCCAGATTGCCACTAGGCTGACGGTCTCTAGCCGAGGTGTAAGCTTTGTTTTGTGCCAACAAACCTGCTTGCACGCTCACATCATCCATTCGGGCAAAACCGAGCAATTCGCCATGTGTATCAACCACGGCAACCGCAATGTTTTGCTTGCGATCAGCAGCAATTTCCAATGCGGTTTGAATCAGAGTTTGAACTTGTACGTATTTCATTTTTCTCTCCTACGGGATCTCATGACCAAGGGTTTTCTCGAACAATCCATACCAATGGCTGCGTGATAGCGTGACGTTCTCTACTTGAGCACAAGCGCGAATACGCTGTGGGTTTGCAGTACCAATAACAGGCTGAATTTGGTTTGGATGACGCGTCAGGAAGGCTAAAACAATCGCCTCAGACGACACGCCATATTCAGCTGTTAGCGCCATCACCATCTCCGCCGTCTGTCTGGTGTTGTGATCATCAGAATGTAAACCACGCTCTGAGAATCTGCCCTGCGCCATACTGCCCCACGCTTGCAGTTGGATATTGTGCCTACGGGCATGTTCCAGTGTTCCTGCAACGTAGTCAGATGCAGACGAAGGAAGCCCCATGCCCTGCTTGATGAAGTCAGACTTAGCCAGACTCATTTCCAACTGGTTCGCCACAATAACTTCGCCCGTTGCTTGTTGGAGAAGATCAATTTGAGCACTGTTCATGTTAGAGACACCGAAGTGGTTAACTTTGCCAGCTTGTTTCAGTGCTTGGAGCGCTGTGCCCAATTCTTCAAATTCAACCAAAGGATCAGGACGATGCAGCATCAAAACATCAAGATTCTCCACGCCAAGGCGCTCAAGAATGCCCTCAACAGAAGCCGTCACCCATTTAGCAGAGAAGTCATACTGCTTAACACCTTGCTCATCTCCTAGATGGATGCCGCACTTGGATTGCAGATAAATTCGTTCTCGTAAGGTTGAGTCATTGGCTAAGATGCGCCCAAACACTTCTTCTGCCTTACCGAATTTGTAGATATCCGCATGATCAAAGAGATTGATGCCAACCTCTAATGCTGCCTCTACAGCGGCATAAGCTTGGTTTTCATCTTGGGCGGTTAACGGGTTGCGATTCCACTCCCCTCCAAGCCCCATGCAGCCGAAGACCAAGCGGCTAACGTTAGGTAAGGTTTTGGCGAGCGGTAGTGTTGGATTGTTCATCGTTATTCTCACTTTTCCGATTTCTGCATTTTCAATTTCTGAAATTAACTCGAACTATCTTACCGTTCGTAAAAATTAGTTTAATACCGTAAAATCGAATTCATTATCCTCGTTACCGAACAATTAAAGCGAACAATCAAGATGGCAGATTACAAGAGAATCGAAAAATTGATGCTGTTTGCCGAAGTGGCTCAAACACTCAACTTTTCTAGGGCAGCGGAGCAACTTGGCATTTCAAAAAGTTACCTGTCAGAACAAATCAAGCGATTGGAATCGGAACTCGCTACGCCTTTGATTGTTCGAACCACACGCAGCGTGAGATTGACGGCAGAAGGTGAATCGATCTTTGCGCAAGCGGAAGATCTCAAACGACGCGTAATGGAAATGGAAAAGAGTTTAAGTCAGCAATCTGAGCAAATAGACGGCCTGATTCGGCTTACCGCTCCCAAGATGTTTGCTGAAGCGGTACTGCATGATTTATGTGTGGCGTTTCGCGCTCTACATCCAAACGTAGAGTTCGAGATCCTTTCTAGCTATCAAGCGTTTAATCTGACGGAAACCAGCGTCGACTTTGCGTTTCGAGCGACAAGAACCCCGCCCGAGAATATGATTGCGCATCACCTTTTGGACTACTACCACTGGTTGGTTACTTCTCCTGAGTATCTGCGAGAAAATGGCACGCCGGAGACGTTAGCGGATTTAAAACAGCATCAATGCTTAACCACATTGCATCAAAAAGAATGGCCTTTAAGAACGGGAACGGTTCAAACCCAAGGTTGGCTTTCTAGCAATGAAAACCGCTTACTCAAAGAATCAGCTCTGTCTGGTAATGGCATCGCTCGATTAGCAAGTTACTTTGTCGAGCAAGACGTTGATAATGGCCGACTAGTGCAGGTTCTATCGGAAGAAACGGACCACCAACACAACGCAGTATACTTAGTGTATCCGCAACTCATCTATCAATCGGCGAAAACCAAAGCCTTCATTGAATTCGTGAAGCAGTACTTTGCTAAATAACTAAGACAGTTAATCCGCTGACCACACCGAGCGAATATCTGGCCAACCCCAGTTAGTTAGGGCAACGTCTTCTAACACACCTTGGAAGCGCAACGTTTGCGTATGGTGGAACATAGGTGCAATCCAGTATTCGCTGACGAGTGTGGAAGCAATAGGTTCAAGCGCTTTGAGATAACCTTCCAGCGAGGTATACGCGCGCACTTTCTCTAGTTGCTCATCCAACCAAGTCGCATTCTCTTCACCCAAGGTGTGGTGCAACACGGTATTGCTAAAGAAGTTGGTAAACGCCGATGCATGACGGTTGTCATCTAAGTTAATGTTTGTCACCACCAAGGTTTCATCTAGCGTGCCGTTTTTGGCTTTTTCGCTTAGCTCTCGGTAGGAATACATCACAATGCCTACTTTGCTTCCTGTCCCTTCAAGTAGGTTAGCAATTGCACGCGCACATCGTCTCAATGCCGTGTAGTTGTACCCTGCGATGGTGATATGTTTAGGCAGCTTGCTCTCTTCACCAAACGGTCTTAGTACGGGCTTCCACGTTGGCAGCATGTTGTAAGCCGGTACGCTGCCAAACACGATCTTTTCTTTGCGCATCACATCGGCAAGTCGTTCCGGTTGAATCAGCTCGGCGATATAACGGCGCTGCGCTTGAGACAGCGGGTACTTGGCATGTTGATTGAACAAGGCGAACAAACAGCCGTCCTCGGTGCGACTGTGCTGACTAGCCGGAGCCGCTTCTGCATCTTGTGTCGACATGTAGTGTCCGCACATGCTGTCGACAAGCTCGTCGTCCGCTTTTTCTACCTGCTTAGGCGGTGTATTCGCGGCTAGAGATGGGTTCTCCATTTTCTCATCATTGACGATCCAGATCGTCACCATGTCGGTCAGTACTCGACAGGCGTAATAGCCGTCAAAAGCTTGCAGTTTTAATCGATGAGCACTGTGTTCAATCACAGAAAAAGGGCCACTACCAATGACCAAATTGTTATTGGCAACGTTCACTTGGCTAACAGGTTGAATGCCATACTTCACGCCAGAAATAAGCCCAGCAAAACCCAAATCTGGCTTGCTGAGGGTAAACACAACCTTGAGTGGGTTTGGCGCGGTAATGTTATCGACATGAGCCAATTCTTTCTCATACAACTCAAGGGAACTGAGTTTGGCAAACAGGCTAACAACGGTATCGGCATCAATCGGTGCACCATTATGAAAGGTTAAGCCTGGGCGCAGGTAAAAGGTCCATTCGTAACTTTTCTCGTCATACCGCCAATGATGAGCAAGCTCTGGCTTCACCACTCCGTTGTAGTCACTCGATACCAAACAACAGTAGATTTGACGCAAGAAGAAGCGCTCACTGCTGCGATGCAGTTGATGAGGAACAATACGCTCAAACATACGTTTGTAGGTGAGCTGAATGTTGAGTCGACCCTCTTGAACAGACGCCCCCGAAGTGGTTTTGAGCAATCGTCCAAACGCCGCTTCATCTTCATCGAGAATCGCCAACGCTTTTTCGTATTTACCCAGCTTAATTCGCTCCAGTGCGAGGCTTTCTTTTAATGCACTCAACTCGATGTTCAGCAATAACGTTGAACGCTGATTTCGTCCCGCTTTTGGAAGCCAACTCAACCACGCTTGCTCCTGCATTTGCGACAGTAAGCTGCGTGCATGGCGAGGAGAAGTGAACAGCAAGTCAGCAACTTCCTGCAATGTGGTTTTGGCTTCACTTCCCACGCCAAATGGAGTGAGTCGTTGGTAGTAGCGGAACAAGTTGAGATCAGACACCGCGCGCCCTCAAAAAGTGGATATAGGTTTATTTTACTCAACTTATCCGAGAGAAAATAAGAAAACTTCCAAACACTTTGTTCCCCTTTTTACCCTCACGAACGCAAAAATCGGTGAGTTAGCGCACCTTCTGGGGCTAACTAGGAATAAACCACAGAAATCTACTCTCTTTTTCAGCTCCTCTTTTCTTCGCATACTGACCCTGTCAGCAACAAGGAGGAAACACTATGCGATTCCAAATTCGATCAGCAAAAGACATGCCTACAATGGCAACCTATTTCCGAGAGCGCGTTGCGCATTCGGACAACAAGCTTGAAGTAATGGCTCTGGTAACAATGAACGATTTCTTCAACTGGTAAACGAACCTTAAGCAGAACTTAGCTCCTGATACTACACCCCCACTTCGTTGTATCTTTAAGTTCTGCTTTCCTCTTCTAACTGTTTCTTTTTCTTGCCATTCATTATCTAGGTTACCAAAAGTTAACTAGTTGAAATGCCGCAAAACTGGGTCTACATTGAAGTCTCACCCCCTACACAATCGCTTTTATTGAGAAGGGGCATCCATGGATATATACCACTAATTCGGGAGTCATTATGGCAACTTCAGTGAAACTTAAAGCGGGCGACAGCTTCCCTTCTCTTCAAGCAACCTTGCTAGATGGTTCAAGCGTGACATTAGGTCAGCCACAAGGTGATGCGACTTGGCAAGCCGTATTCGTTTATCGTGGTAAACACTGTCCTCTTTGTACCAAATACCTCAATGAGTTAGAGGGCTACAAGCAAGCTTTCGCAGAAGCTGGCGTTGATATTCTTGCGGTTTCAGGCGATTCAAAAGAGCAGCTTGAGGGACATCTAGAGAAACTCGAAATCAGCTTCCCGATTGCTTACGGCCTAACCGAAGAACAAATGAAAACATTAGGTCTGTACATTTCACTGCCTCGTTCAGAGCAAGAGACTGACCATAACTTCGCAGAACCAGGTCTGTTTGTGGTGAATGAACACGGCAACTTGCACGTGGTGGATATTTCAAACAACCCGTTTGTTCGCCCAGAGCTTGGCGCGCTATCACGTGGTTTGGCTTGGATTCGTAATCCAGACAACAACTACCCTATCCGTGGTACGTTGGACTACTAAGCGGATTACGCTCAATCAGTCCCAAACAACAATCAAACATAAAAAATGCCAGCGATATGCTGGCATTTTTATTGGCTTAAACCGTTAAGCGATGATGAGATACAAGAGACCGTGTTATTTACGCAACTCAATCTGGTGAGTCTCAGACCAGATTCGCAAATCATCAAGAATCTTAAGTGCGGTACGGCCGAACTCTGTTAGCTCATAGCTGACTGCAATTGGGCGATCGCTGATCACTTTGCGCACCACCATACCTTCCGCTTCCAGCTCTTTAAGGCGTTGGTCAATCATCTTTTTGCTTGCGCCGCCTAGCATGCGTGCTAAGTCATTGAAGCGAACTGGGCCGTCTTTCAAATGAAAAATCAAAGAGCCTTTCCATTTACCACCAATTAGACGCATCCCTTTCTCGATAGCACATGGCTCCGCACATACGTTCGCCACTGACTTACGACCTTTGCTATCTACACTGATTCTGCTTTCCACAATACACCTCAAGATACGCACCTAATCTAGGTAACGAAAAGTAAGCTAGATACATTTAGTGCTTTAGAGTAATAAAAACGTCACCTCGCCGCAAACAAATAAAAATGGACCGCATGTAGCAGTCCATCTCAATTCATCATTCAGTTCGCACTATGTTTCTAAAAGGATTAGAAGTTTTCGTTAATGTGCGCTTCGAAACGAACAAAATCGTTTTCGATATCTGCGTTCTTCATCACATCGTAACACGCGAATGTAGGCAGTGCTGACATACCAAAGAAGCGGAAGTTAGCGTGCATGTGGAACATCAAATCGTCCACGCCTTTACCTTGGAATAGGTATTCGTTCTCATCATCAAACGATTCTTCTGGCGCGTTGAATGTCAGTGACAGCATGTATTTGCTGTTGGTTTGAGTACCGCCTGTACCATAATTTTTCTTTGGTTCTTCTGCGCTACGGCCATCAAATGCACACAGTGCGCCGCCCATACCCGCAGTAAACACGTCGTCCATGTATTTTTTGAATGACCAAGGCACAGACATCCAGTTGATTGGGCTTTGGATGATCACGCGATCAGCCCATTCAAAGTGTGCGAGTTGCTCATCTACGTTGATCTCATCTTGCATTGTCACAACGCGAACCTCATGGCCTTTTGCTTGCAGAAGCGTCTGTGCTTTGTCGACAAGAGAAGCGTTTAAACGACCTTCTGAGTATGGTGATGGTTCGTGTGCATTGATGATCAGTACGTTGCTCATGGGATTACCTTTAAATAAGTTCACAAGATGACGCAATAACCATTGTGCGTCGGATGTGGTTTATTATGGTAACCTAGAAATATAGTGCAATTAGTTAACTTTTAGTAACCTACTTAATTTTTGATTATCTCTATGTTTTTAAAAGATATATTTTTTCAACTTTTTATTCATCGTTATTTCCCGATTGATTTTTTCATCGATTTGTTGCATCTTCCACAGAGCAGGCGTACACTTTATCGCAATTCGACGATTAACTATTAAGGCCAGCGAATGAGTGATAAGTGCAACGACACGTGCGAAGTTGTTTTTCAGACAACGCAACAACAGCTCGAGAAAGAACAAACTCTAGCAGCACAAGCAAAAGCTTTGTCGCATCCTGCACGTTTGCGCATTCTGCATATCCTGCACACGCTCGATACCATGGGCGGTTGTTTGAACAGTGATTTGGTTTCTGAACTCGGTCTTGCGCAATCTACTGTTTCCGAGCACTTGCGCATTCTAAAGCAAGCTGGCTTTATCAGCGCCGAGCCAAACCCACCTAAGGTGTGTTACCGCATTCAACGCGACGCTTTTGATCAGTTCAATCTAGGATTTTCCAAGTTATTTGATTAATTCCCTTTGCACGCTGATCAGGCGTGCAGAGATAAACTATACCTTTAACTATCGTCTTTCGACGATAAACGAATAAGAGAACACTATGACTACTCAAGTTTTAAATAGTGCCAGCGACAAAATGAGCTTCTTGGACCGTTACCTAACGGTGTGGATTTTTGTTGCAATGGCAATCGGTGTAGGTATTGGCGCAGCATTCCCTCAAGTTGCTGAGTGGAACGAGTCAATGTCAGTTGGTAGCACAAACGTACCGCTAGCGATTGGTTTGATTTTGATGATGTACCCGCCACTCGCAAAGGTGAACTACAACCTGCTAGGCACAGTGACGAAAGATAAAAAAGCGATCACGCTGTCTTTGGTCATGAACTGGATTGTCGGCCCTATTTTGATGTTCATCCTTGCATTGACTTTCCTAGGTGATCATCCGGGTTACATGGTCGGCATCATTCTGATCGGTCTTGCTCGTTGTATTGCGATGGTATTGGTATGGAACGATATCGGTGGTGGTAACAAAGAATACGGCGCAGCCCTAGTTGCACTAAACAGCGCTTTCCAAATCGTGACTTACAGTGTGATGGCATGGCTGTTCATCACTGTGTTGCCACCAGTCTTTGGTTACGAAGGTTTCGTGGTTGATATCTCGATGATGGACATCGCGGAAAGCGTTCTGATTTACCTTGGTATTCCATTCCTAGCGGGCTTCCTAAGCCGTAAATGGTTGGTCGCTGCGAAAGGTGAACAATGGTACAACGACGTGTTCATCCCACGCATTTCACCAATTACGCTTATCGCCCTACTTGCGACCATCGTACTGATGTTCAGCTTGAAAGGTGAAATGATTCTTGAACTGCCAATGGATGTATTCCGTGTAGCAATTCCACTGGCTATCTACTTCGTGTTGATGTTCTTTGTCAGCTTCTTCGTTGGTAAGAAAATGGGCATCGACTACGACAAAAATGCGTCGATTGCCTTCACAGCAACAGGTAACAACTTTGAATTGGCAATTGCGGTTTCTATCGCGGTGTTTGGCCTAAACTCAGACCAAGCTTTTGCTGGTGTCATTGGTCCACTGATCGAAGTGCCTGTATTGATTGCTTTGGTGAACGTAGCACTCAAAATGAAGAAGAAATACTACAAATAACCAAAGGTTATAGTGACTTGAAAGCGCCCGTCGTTAAAGCGATGGGCGCTTTTTTATATCCGCTCTAGGCATAGGCTTATTAACAAATTCCTATTTGCTAACTCAAAGTTTTGAACAATGTTTTAAATTAATCATTCACATAGGAGTTTGAGTATGAATTTAGAATATAAAAAACTGAAGTGGCATGCTGTTCTCAAGCTTTCACAACAGACGATTAAATACCTTGAAGAAGAAAACAGTACGAGTTGGAGTGACGTTGATAAAGTAAAAGCGAACGTCCACGCTGCAGAATTACTGCAACAGCTTTTGTCTGATTTGGCGATTGCAGATTCGAAAGCACCCACTGCGTTGCACTCGGTAAAACGCGCGTAAGCGATTAAACGCGCACAAGCAATTTTTCGCTAGCGCTAACTGACCACAACCGTTTTGATGTAGTCACTCGGAGTCAATCCGAATTTGCCTTTAAAGCGTTGACTAAAACGCCCCTCGGATTGATAGCCGCAAGACTGAGCCAACAGCGCGACGTTGTAATGGCCATTCTGCATCAAATACAAGGCATGATTTAAGCGCACTTCCGCCAGCACTTCCCGATACTGAGTGCCCTCTTGCTTGAGCTTGCGAATCATGGTCGCACGGCTCATGGCAAAACGTTCAGCCACCAGCTCTAATGGGTGTTCCTCTCCTGGAGAATGCGACAAATAACGGCTCAGCTTCTGGCTGAATGTTGTGTTCGCACTCGCAAACAAGTGATGCAACACACCACGCTCAGCAAGTTGTTGATACAACCCCATTACCCAGAAGGTTTGGGTCTCTTTGCTCATGGTTTGTTGGTCAAACGAGAACAAAGCATTGAGCGTGTCTTCCAAGGCTTTATCGGCTTCTAATGTCGGCTTTTCTTCACCCTTGTCAATGCTCGCGCTAAGTTCAAGCATTGCTTCTGACGGCAAACAATGAAAACTGAACATTCTAGAGAGAAACTTACCTTTTTGCGGTAAGTTCTCAAAACTCAATGATGCAGAAGCCTCACAAAGCAGCAACTCAGAATGGGAAAGATCCAGCGCCGATTCTTTCCAGAAAAGACGCTTACTGCCCGTGATGATCTGAATGATACTTGGGGAATGGATCTTCACATTACGCAGTTTCTGTAACTGCTCGGCACGAAACAACGTGACTCGATATTGATGGCTCATCTATTCCCCTCGTTTTTTATCATCTATCTATTACGGCTTAACGTGTGTACGTCGCCGTCAGTTTCGCTTTGTCTAATGCCATGCTGTTAAGCGTAAAACCAACCACAGCAGCCGGTGTGTTTTCATCTAGGTTTAGCTTCTCGGTTGGCAATGCCCAAACCGTAAATTGGTAGCGGTGCATGCCGTCAGCTTCTGGTGGGCAAACGCCACCAAAACCAACCGTTCCGTAGTCAATACGCGACTCTTTACCGCCCAATTTTTCAATGTTCACTGCGCGTGGCAGTTCACTTACTGAAGCTGGAATGTTAAACGCAACCCAGTGCCAGAAACCACTGCCAGTAGGTGCATCAGGGTCATAAGCCGTGATTGCAAAACTCTTAGTTCCTGCTGGCGCGTCCTTCCACATCAATTGTGGAGATTGGTTGCCGCCATTACAGCCCCAGTTGTTGTATTCGAAGGTCTTCGCCATAGGATGACCTTCTTGGATGTCTTTACTGGTTAACTCAAATGCTTGTGCTGAACCCACTGCCAATAAGCTTAATGCCAAAACCGATATAGTGATTGCTTTCATGATGATGCTCCTATTTCTTAAGTTCGGAATAAGTGTATGTCCCAAAAGAAACAGCAACCTATCATTAAGTATCAACAACATTCATTTTAAGCCAACCAGTGATACTTTTCGTAATATTTTTAAATTCGTGCTTATCGACGACTTATTTGGTTTATGCTGATTAGCCCAAAAGCAAACAAGGAAGCGTAAATGGAACTGGATATCTACGTGGTGGACGCCTTCACCGATACGCAATTCAAAGGCAACTCTGCAGCAGTGGTACCGTTAGAGGAATGGCTTGCTCCAGAGTTGATGCAAAACATCGCGGCAGAAAACAACTTGTCGGAAACGGCTTTTCTAAAATCCATTGGCGCAAACCGATATGAGATTCGTTGGTTCTCTCCTATAACTGAAATCGACTTTTGTGGACACGCCACACTGGCCTCGTCGTTAGTTCTGTTTGATGAGCTTGGCATGATTGGCACGATTGAGTTCCATACTCAAGAAGTAGGAACGCTCACCGTAGAAAAGAATGCGCAAGGTAAGATTGAAATGACGTTCCCTGCTCGTCCTCCAAAAGCAGTTTCTGATATTCCCTCGGCATTAATTGAAGGCTTGAGTTGCGATGTGGAACGCGTACTGCTTAGCCCCCAAGCGTACTTCGTGGTAGTCGACAGCCAACAAGAGGTAATTGAGGTTCATTACCGTTCTGAGCACCTCAAGACACTCGCTCCTTACGATGTGGTCGTAACTGCGAAAGGCGATCAACAAGACTTTGTATCGCGTTACTTTTGGCCTGCAAATGGTGGCGATGAAGACCCGGTAACCGGCTCGATTCACGCTGGATTAGCACCATTCTGGGCAGAAGAATTAGGCAAAACATCACTGGTTGCTTATCAAGCTTCTCAGCGTGGAGGCATTTTGCACTGTGAAGTAAACGGCGAACAAGTAAGAGTATCTGGCGACGGCGTGCTCTACATGAAAGGCAAGATTTTTGTGTAGACCTTTAGCCTGTCTTTAGCATTAGCCCAATAAAACAAAGCCCAGCGTTATTGAACTATATAACGCTGAGCTTGAGGATAACGCTGGGCTTGATGGTTTAATTAGGGTAATGTCGAACTACTGGAACTTCTCACCCGCAGCAGCAACAAACGCCATTTCTACCAACAGTTCAGGATTCGCCAATTCAACTTTGACGCAAGCACGGCTTGGTGCGCAGCCCTCAGGAAACCACGCATCCCACACTTCATTTAGGGCATCGAAGTTCGCAAAATCCGTCACGTAAATCGTCACAGATAGAATGCGCGACTTGTCACTATCAACACTGGCTAGCATTTGCTCGGCTTGGTCGAAAATCTGTTGTACTTGCCCTTTCATATCCGCAGTGGTGTCAGCTTCCGCCACTTCAACAAAGTTGGCGATGCCATTGAATACCGTTACATCTGACCAACGTTTGCATGGATTAATACGATGAATTGTCATGTTATTTCTCTTAATTACGGCTTCTCAACCAAACACACAGGCGCACCGATGTCGCACGAATATCCGGTTGGAGTGATAGCGCCAGTTTCCGGATTCCTATGGAAGCTAGCGACATTATGTGAATGTTGATTAGCAACGAGCATCCACTGCCCGTCACGGGATAAAACAAAATCTCTTGGAAACGCACCGCCACAATCGGACGCGGCAATTTGAACCGGAATATCACTCGTTACATCAAATGTACTGATCAGATTTTGCGCACGGCATGAGACATAGACAAAGCGCTCATCCGCAGAAAGACGAATTGCAGACGCCGCTTCTTTGTTCTCTTCATCGGCTAGCAGTTTAACTTGTTGAGTCAGATTCCACTGTCCGCTTTGCTTACGAAGTACCACCAGCGTTTCAGACAATTCGCAAACAACGTACGCGACAGACTCATCACGATTGAAGATCAAATGACGAGGCCCAGAGCCAGCAGACATAGCGATGCTTTGAGAAAGTGAAAACTTAACTGTCTCACCATTATTGTCGTAGTCATAGAAGTGAACGCTGTCTGTGCCTAAATCGACCACAGCCAATTGAGCGGAATGTTTTAGAAAAGTGACTTGATGGGCATGAGGTGAAGTTTGACGGTCAATATTCGGCCCATTGCCTTCTACATACAATTCTGCAATGGATTTCAAAGGCTTACCTTGCTCATCAAGTTGGTAAACACTTACATTGCCGGAACCGTAGTTTGCAACAGCGAGTAACGGTTCTTTAATGTCGATATGGCAAGGGTAGTCACCTTCAATTGGCAGTGCATAGCGGTCTGTTTTTTCAGCAAATATCAGCTCTGCACCTGCCAAGCGCTCTACTTCATTAAAGGTATATAAACCCTCTCCTTTGAGCGCAAGGTAAGAAGGGTTACGAATCGTTTTTACTGCGTCTGGAACAAGTTCATTAATGAGCGTTAATGCGCCAGTAGCAGTATCGAGAGAAACACACGCAATGCCCTGACTTTGGCTTGGTGAATCGGTATAGGTGCCTACATAAAAATGTAAGTGACCATTTACTATCATGGGAAACCTTTGGGAGATAAAAGAGTGCTTAACCGATAAGATGCCGCCTGCGTTACCAGACGGCAATCCCTTTTAGTTATCAATCGGTTAAAGTGTGAAGCAACTGCTCGGTTGGTACTACGATGGCGACAATCGTTTCATCAAAAATAATCGCATTTTCATTGATGATGCGTTGATACGCTTCAGCGTCAGATTGGCTAATGTCACTGCCCTGCTTGGCGAGCTCAATCAAGGTTAAACCTAAATCGGCAACTTTGATTGCGGCATCTGCAACTGGCACCGTTTCTAGCGACGCTACGTTGGCCGCGAAAATAGGTTTGGCTTGCTGCGCCGCTAACTTAACGCTCTGATAATGCATCGCTAACGCATCCAACGCAGCTTTATCACCTTGAGCATAAGCTGCGACCAAATCTTTCATCTCGTACACTGCAAGGCTTTCTACTGGCAGTGCATCCGCAAAGCGGTTTAATCGCTCATACTGATTGTATAAATCGCCTTCGTTTGGCGTAGAAATCCACTTCTCCCAATGACGAGCGTAATATTGAGCCGGCTCGATGTACTTCGCTAACGTTAGTAGCGGCGTTTCGTCCGCACCATTGGCAAGACGTTTTAGCATCATATTGGCATCGGCGTGATGGCGTAGACCAAGCGAAATCTCAGACCATGTATCCATCACCGTCATGCGCTTGTACATGCTGCGCTCATCGGTTAGCTCCTGACTCGACCATAGACGCTCAGCAATCGCGTAACTTCGTGGCCATAAGCGTTGCTCGATGGTCATTGAATCGAGGTTCTCACCCCAAATTGTGATTTCTCCACCTAAGATTAGCTGCTGTTCTTTCTCGGTCAACTCAGCCGGATAACCACCTTTCGGCTCAGGAATGACGCCTCCTGCCATGTCACTGCTCGCGACCAATTCTCCAGTCGCAGGCCAACGCACATTACCAATCAATTGGTAACTGGTGTCTTTCAACTTGCCGTCTGCAAAGTCATAGTTGAATTCGGTGTAAGACATAAAGTTATCGAAGTGACCTTTAAACTTCACACCTGGCACATACTCGATGATGAACACCTCTTCGCGCGACTTACCGTTGTAATCGGTAAACGCACGGTAGCTGCCGTCTGTCGCTTCAATAATGGTCAGATTACCTGTACGTGGACCACCTTTGTTGCGTGGTTTCACCCAGTCATAAGTCGCGAATTTCTCACCTTGATGAAGTTGATCATCAACGGTGATTCCTTTCGGCATTGGATCATTGCGGTAGTGGTAACTGGTTGGTTGTGGTTGGTCTAGGTAATAGCCTGTTGAGAGAATACCTTGGTAGCCCTCTTTTGCTGCTCGACCGATACTGTCGTGCCCTTGCCAGCTTTGAATCACAATCGAGGTTGGAAGGTCTTTGTGCCAGATTTCATCCCAGCCAGTCATCTTTTTACCGCGCTGTTCCAGCATCTGTTCAACCTTGGTGTTCAGATACGATTGCAGACCACGCTCTCCATCCAGATTGTTGTCTTTGATGAATTGCTGAATCTTCGGGTTGTCTTTCCACTGTTGGTAATTTGGTTCATCGCCGCCGATATGGAAATACTCATCAGGGAAAAGCTCAACCACTTCGTCAAACACGCTCGCTAGCATCTTGTAGAGTTCAGGGTTGGTCGGGTCCATTAACGGCTCAAACACACCCCAGCCACGTTGGTGCGGATAAGATTGCTCACCCATACCAGACATTAATTCAGGGTAAGCGTGCGCCACTGCCGAAGCATGTCCCGGCAGAGAGATTTCAGGGATAACTCGAATACCAAGGTTGCGCGCGTAATTCACTACATAGCGGATTTCATCTTTGGTGTAGTAATCACCATCTGCGGTGTCTTGCCATAGCTTTTGGTAATTATCGAGCTGGATACGAATCGCTTGGTCATCCCAAATATGCCAATGGAAAACGTTCATTTTTGCTGATGCCATCGCATTGAGTTGACGAAGAATCACGTCGAGTTCAATGAAGTGACGAGAAGTGTCGTAAGAAACACCACGCCAAGGAAAGCGCGGCTCATCTTGAATCGACACCGCAGGCACAAAGTAGCCAGTCGCGTCCGTAGTCACCAACTGCAAGAAGGTTTCTAAACCATGGAAAGCACCGTAAGGGCGTTCGGAGCGAATGATGATCTGACCATTACGCGATTCAAGTTGATACGATTCATCACTGTTAATGTCTTGCACCTCTGACTTGGGTGCATTCCGAATATTAATCACCAAGGTCGCGTCTTTTTCCGACTCGGCATGCCAGTTCAACATCGGTAAGCCGGTTTGGCGATACAGACGGTCCATAGTGCGCTTTGCGTTGAACTGCACGCGCGGTGAATCGTAGCCTTTGATGTAAATGCTGAAGGATTTATCCAGTGTGATTTTACCCTGCCCCAACTCTACATTTTGTGGGTAAGGCATTAGGTTAAGATCGGGGTTGGGAGTCATCGCCATTGCTGCCGTTGGAATTGTGATTAAGCCTGAAATGAGTAGTGCTAATGTACCTTTGTTCATCCGCGCCATCCTGTCGTCGTTATTATTGTTCAACCCAAGTCACGCTATTTAACGGGGTCTAGTGACTTGGGTAAAAGAGCTCTGTTTGAGTTACGCAACCAGCTCTACTGCTTCACGAACCAGCTTACCAATTTCGTCCCATTGTTCGTTTTCAATTAAGCTCGGTGCCACCATCCAAGTACCACCGCAACAAACCACACGGTCGATAGCTAGGTAATCATTGACGTTGTTCTTGCCGATACCGCCTGTCGGCATCAGGCTCACATCAACATAAGGTGCAAGTAGTGATTTCACCATCGCGATACCACCGCTCGCTTCCGCCGGGAAGAATTTGAGGAAGTTCAAACCCAGCTCTAGTGCTTGCTCAACCTGACTTGGGTTATTGACGCCCGGTACGATCGGCATGTTGATTTCTTGGCAACGACGCACGGTATTTGGGTTCAACCCCGGCGCGACAATAAACTCTGCACCCGCGTCTTTCGCTTGGGCGATTTGCTCTGGCGTCAGTACCGTGCCAGCACCGATGCACATTTGCGGGTAAGCATCACGCATGGCTTTAATCGCATCGGCAGCGGCTTCTGTTCGAAACGTCACTTCCGCAACTGGCAGGCCGTTTTCTACTAACACTTTCGCCAGTGGAATCGCGTGCTCAACCTTATTGATTTGAATAACAGGAATAACTTTGAATTGCTGAAGTTGCTGAATCATTGCTTGGGACATAATACGTTCTCGGAAATTATCGAATTAGATGAGTCATGGCGTCGTTTGGAATGATCGCGCCAGGATATTGAATAACGGTTGCCGCTAGTGCGTGACCGAGTTGGGCAGATTGCTCGCAACTTTGTTCGGTCAATCTGCCAGCAAGGTAACCAGCAGCAAAAGAGTCGCCTGCGGCACAGGTGTCGATCACTTTGACGACCTTCTCGGCGGCTACGTAAGCGGTTTGCTTGTCATCACCATGCGACCAAACCAATTTGCAAGGCTCACAGCCACGTTTAATCACGATTTCTCGGCAACCAAAGCGAAGGCAGCGCTGCTCGGCACTTTCCTCTTCACCCCATACCAAGACATCATCGTCTTCCGTGATAAGCGCAATGTCGACTAAAGGCAGAATTTGGCTGTACCAATGCTTTGCCTCTTGTGCAGACCAAAGTTGAGGACGGAAGTTATTATCGAAGATAACCTTGCCTCCAGCTTGTGAGAACTGACTTAACGCCTTTTTAAGCCTTACTTTGCTATCGTCATTTAGAATCGCAATGCTGATGCCACTCAGATAGAGATAATGCAGCTCTCGGTTCGCAATCGCGGCTTCTAATTTGTTGAGCGAAGAGGTAGAGAAGTAACTTTTAACGGCTGCGCTGTCACGCCAATAAAGAAAGCTGCGTTCGCCTTCTTGGTCAGTCTGCACCATGTACAAACCCGGTAGTTGAGCTGGGAAGACCTCGACAAGATCAGTAGCAATGCCTTCTTGTTGCCAGTTTTCCAGAAGCTCTTGAGAAAGTACGTCTTCCCCAAGACCGGTAGCGTAAGACACTTGGACTGGTTGCTGAGCCGTCAGTCGAGAGAGGTAAAGTGCGGTATTGAGCGTGTCGCCACCAAAGCCTTTGCGAATTGGGTCGCCGCTCAGTTCAATCATGCATTCGCCAAAGAAAGCAATTTTAGTCTGGGATGAATCGGTCATCGTTCACCTACTTTGGATAGATTTAGAATGGTGGCTCGGGGGAGCCACCAGTTTGTCAGGAGCTTATGAGCGAGTTTCTGTTCGAGCCGAAGCTCTTTGCTATTAAGCGTTTTGATTTGCTGTTGTGCGGTTTTTTAATGAAGCATCTTCTTCTAGAACACCATCGTCAGACAGTTCCATTTCCATCAGAGCACGCTCATCATCTAGGATTGCTCGTGCCATTTCTGGTGACACTTGGTTAGCTGGAGTCACTAGGCTTACTACCACACCTGCGGTTAGGGCAAACAAGCAAGATGGAATCACTGGGTTGCCCCAGAAAGCGGTCAGGTCAGGGCTCATCATGACTGCAAATGAAGCGATAGACGCACCTGCCAATGTTGCCAGTGCACCTTGCCAGTTGTAACGCTTCCAGAAGCGACCCAACATACCGCACACGAACATGCCAGACATAACTGTCGAGATCATCTTAGTGATGTAGCTAATGATGTCGTTAGAAGTTAGCGCGAACAACAATGCACAACCGATCACTACAACCAAAGCCAAGCGAGAGTAATTCAACATGGATTCTTTGTTTGGCACACGACCGGTGAACATGACGTAAACATCACGCAGTAAGATAGACACGCCCGCAATCGCATCGGAACTTGCACTCGACATGGTTGCCGATAGACCTGCAATCAGAACGATAAGACCAACACCTACTGGCAATACCGTTGCCGCGATGTATGGGAAAGCAAAGTTCGCGTTGTTCAGTTCAGGGTCAATCGCATGCGCCGCCATACCAATGACTGCTGGAATGATAGAGAAGAACAAGTACAGCACACCAGAAGCAACGAACGAACGGCGGATGGTTGATACATCTTTGCCTGAGTAGATGCGTTGGCGGAATGAAGGCGTTGCAAGTACACCCACACCAATCACAACAGCAAGAGAAACCGCTGGGATTAAACCAAGCTTATCAATCGCAAGGAAGCTAACCGCTTCTGGGTCCATGGCAGAGTAGAGGTTATCCAAGCCGCCAATGTGCTGCACTGACAGTACCGCCATTAGAATGAAGCCAACGAATAAGATGATAGCTTGAATGGTGTCCGTCCAAACCACCGCAGTGTAACCGCCAATAACCACATAAATGGTAAACGCTGCTGCGATGATCATCTTCGCAGTGCTCAGCTCAATATCGGCAATCCACGCTAGGTACATACCACCACCAAGGATGTGTGCGCCCAACCAGCCGATAGAAGCGATAAAGATAAGCAGACCAACCACGTTCTTCACGATGCGGTTTGCACCTACGTAGTATGCGAGCTCTTCACTCATGGTCATAAAGTTGAGTTTACGAACTGGCGCAAACCACAGCGCCAATAACAAGATACCAATTGCGCCACCAATGCCGTAAAGCGCACCAGCCCAACCGTTTGAGTAACCAAAGCCAACCGCGCCCATACTTGAGCCCGTGCCAACCATGGTTGCTACCGTGGTACCTAATACGAGGAACAGAGGTAAGCCTCGACCACCGAGTAGAAAGTCTTCACCTGATTTTTGGTTGCGAGAGACAAACCATCCCAACCAAATTAAAAATAAGACATACGCACCGAAGCCGGTAAGAAAAAGTGTACTGTTCATTGAACACCTCTCATATCAAAATCCATCTTTCAGATTGATATAATTCCAGCAGCAAGTATTAGATTTTATTCCAGAAATTATCTAATTTTATTTTTATAGCTTTTGCTAAATATATTAGGCACTACTGCTTTATGAAATTATATTTATGTAGGGAGTGAGAGTGCCAAAAAGATAATAACAGGAAAGTAATTATTTCCGGCACTCTATTTTATTTAATTAGGTAAAGTGTGATTTCTATCGGCGATCTTCGCGGTAGCAAGTCACATCGACTTCGACTTTCACGTCGACCACGAGATCACACACCATGCAAATACGTGCAGGTGGGTGGTCGCCAAAGAACTCTCTGAACACTTTATTGAACGATTGGAAGTAACGAGAATCCGTTAGTACCACTTTTACGTGTACCACGTCAGCTAGCGTGTAGCCTGCTTCTTCCATGATATCGACACAGTTTTGAATCGCTAGGCGAGACTGGTCAATGATACCGCCTTCTACCACTTCGCCGTCAGTCATTGGTGTTTGACCCGAGACGTATAAGAAGCCGCCCGCTTCTGTTGCACGTGCAAATGGTAAATGTTGACCGCCAGTACCTACGCCGCCTTCTACACCATAACGTTTAATTGACATAATATTCTCCAGTGATAATGCTTAATCTATAAAATTAATTAATTTAATAAGTTATTGATGGGTATTATTTCGATAAATAAATACGCCATTTCTATTTTCGGTGACTTTATCTTTTAAATAAGATAACTCGCCATTTACAAATACAGATTCAATACCTTGCGCGACGGAAATTGGATTTTCGAACGTTGCAGTATCTTTAATTGTATTTGGGTTAAATAAAACCAAGTCTGCGTAAGCGCCTGTTTTTATTTCCCCACGATCTTTCAATTGGTAGCGTGTTGCCGACATCCCCGTCATCTTGTGAATCGCTTCTGCCAATGGGAAAAGCTGCTCTTCACGACAGTAATGCCCCAAAACTTTCGGGAATGTGCCCCACAAACGTGGATGTGGGTGCGGGTCGTTTGGTAATCCGTCCGAGCCCACCATAGTCAACTTATACTTAAGTACCCGTTTGACGTCGTTTTCATCCATGCAGTGATAAACCGCACCCGCAGGTTGCAACGCTTTTGCTGCTTCCATAAGAGGCAGTTGCATCTCGTCAGCAATGTCTTTCAGCATCTTGCCAGCGTGTTCAGGTTTACTTTCAGACCAAGTGATGAAGATGTCGATTTCATCCGTCACCTGTTTTAAATCCAGCGTTGAAGAACTGGCAGAATATGGGTAGCAATCGCAAGACACGTCTTGATGCTCAGAAACCTTATCCATCAAATCCAGCACTTCTACCGTGCGTCCCCAGTTGCCTGCACCTGCGCATTTCAGATGAGAAATCACCACTGGCACTTTCGCGTACTGCCCAGTTTCAAAGGCTTCTTCCATTGCGCTGATGATTTCTTCAAACTCGGTACGCATGTGCGTGGTGTAGATACCACCGTGATGACCAAGAATTTCCGCTAGGCGCATCACTTCATCCGCGTTTGCTTGCTTGGCACTCGCATAAGCAAGACCCGAGCTCAAACCCAATGCGCCCTCTTCCATCGCTTGCGCCAGTGTTTGACGCATTTGGTCGATTTCTTCATCGGTTGCCGTGCGCAGTAAGTCATCCATCACGTTGTTACGCAAAGTAGTGTGACCGACTAACGCAGCAACATTGACTGCAGGGTTCGCCGCTTGCACCGCCTTCGCATACTCCGCAAAGGTTGGGTATTTGAAGTCTTCCTGCTTGCCCAATAGATTCATTGGGTCTGGCGGAGTATCACTGAGTACCGCAGGGCTCGCGCTAATTCCGCAATTGCCTACGATTACTGTCGTCACACCTTGGCTGATCTTTGGCAAGCAGTCAGGGTAACGAATCACATTGGTGTCATCGTGCGTGTGCACATCAATAAATCCCGGAGCCAACGCAAGACCCTGACCGTTGATAACCTTCTTTGCAGAAAGCTCGTCTAGCTGCCCTACTTGCTCAATACGATCTTGACGAATCGCAACATCAGCAATGAATGGTGCTGCACCCGTACCGTCAAATACCTCTACGCTTTTGATAATGGTATCGAACAACATACTTCACTCTCTTCGTCCGTCGTTAACATGATTCAATCTTAATAATTCTTGAAATTTAAACAGTGAAGAAACACACAAAAAACTTAGATTTGTTTGATACTTTCTAACATATTATTTATGGTAGTTAGCAACAAACACTTAATATCAATTACTTAGACCATGTTAGAAGTAGGTACGCCATGAAAGACAATCGCCAAAAGTGTGATAAAAACTATCATAATGAGTGTGTTACCACGCCAGGTTACGGAGAAAAGGCTCAACCTGTTGCGTGCAATTCGGACGGGTTACACAGCTTGATCCATGAAGAGATCACCTTGCCCGCTGCAGTGATCAAATCTTCTTCATTGAAGAACAACCTCGATTGGATGCAGCGTTTTGCCAATCAGCACAAAGTGAAGTTGTCACCGCACGGTAAAACCACCATGACTCCCGCTTTCTTCCAGCAGCAATTAGAAAACGGCGCTTGGGGCATTACCGTCGCAACGCCGGCTCAGGCAGAGATTGCGGCGCTAGGCGGAGCGAAAAACATCATCATGGCGAACCAACTAGTCGGGCGCGCTAACATGACCATCATCGCCAACTTGATTGAAACCCATGGAATCAACTTCTATTGCTGTGTGGATTCAAACCGAAACGTCAAAGCGCTAGAGCGTGCCTTCGCTGAATATCAGTTGCCGCTTAATGTACTGATTGAGTTTGGTGTCGAAGGCGGTCGCTGTGGATGCCGAAACCAACAAGATGTGGTTGAGCTCGCCACATTCATCCACCAGCAACCTCACCTTACGCTCAAAGGTATCGAGGTTTACGAAGGTGTCATTCATGGTGACAATGCTGAGCAGGACATCCGTGACTTCCTCAACACCACATTAGAAATCGCAGCCCAACTACAAAACGACAAGTTGATTGAATCTAAACCTCTTGTTACTGGCGCAGGCTCTGCTTGGTATGACGTGGTTTCTGAATGCTTCGCCAACCTAGAAGATTTTGACGCCATCATTCGCCCAGGTTGCTACGCGATTCATGACACAGGCATTTACCTTGATGCACAAAACAAAGTCATGCAGCGCGCTGAAAACAACCAAGGAGCAGCGTGTGATTTAGGTGGTGACTTGGAATCGGCATTAGAGCTTTGGGCTTATGTGATTTCTCGCCCCGAGCCAACCAAGCTAGTTGCTGGCTTTGGTAAACGTGACGTGGCGTTTGATGCCGGATTACCAATCCCTGAGCGCGCATACCGCGAAGGTGAGTCAATCTCTATTGAAAGTGCGGTAACGACCGCGGTGATGGATCAGCACGCGTTCATCGAAGTAGACGCAAACAGCGACCTTCAAGTGGGTGATATGATTGCCTTCTCAACCTCTCATCCATGTTTAACGTTTGATAAGTGGCGTGCCGTGGCGGTTTGTGATGATGAGTATCAAGTCACTCATTGGGTGAAAACCCGTTTCTGATGATGAGCTTAGTGAGGCTTTTCGTTATACTTCATGCCAAACCAGTGGGGGCGGCACAATCGCCTCCATGCAATAGATAGGAACACAGCTTGAGTTTAGAAGTCGATATTATCTCTCAAATCACTGAACGTTTCAGTGCGCTGCGCGATGCCGAAAAGAAGGTCGCGAAGTTGATCATGGACGACATTCAAACTGCCGCCAACGCCAGCATTACTGAGCTGGCAGAAAGCGCAGAAGTGAGTGAAGCCACCATCACCCGTTTTGCCAAAGCTGTTGGCTGCAAAAACGTGCGTGATATGAAGATCAAATTGGCACAAACCTTAACGGTTGGACAACGATTCATCCTTGAGCCACCTGATCAAAGTGGCTACCAAGGCATTTATGAGTCGATCAAGCAATCCCTTGATGTAAACCGCAGTTTGATTGTTGAAGAAGATATCGACACTGCCGTGAACTGGCTGCACAACGCAAGACAAGTGATCTGTATTGGCATGGGTGGCGGCTCAACCATTGCAGCACAAGAGATGCAGCATCGTTTGTTCCGTCTAGGCTATCCTGTTGTGGCGTACAACGATGGCTTGTTATCGCGCATGATTGCGGCGACTGCAGACGCGAACGATGTGCTGGTGATGATCTCAGCCACTGGCTATACCCCTGCCATCATAGAAACCGCGCAATTAGCCAAGCAGTACGGCGTGAAAGTTATTGTGATTACTCCGAAAGACACGCCTTTGACTGAGCAAGCCGATTTGGTTCTGCCTATTGAGCACCAAGAGACGGACTTCATCTACAAGCCATCGGCTTCTCGTTACGCGATGTTGGCTTTGGTTGATGTACTTTCGATGGCGTTAGCCGTTAATCATAAGCGACGCTCGCGCGATAAACTTCGTCGACTCAAAGTTGCCCTCGACTCTTATCGTGGCGGTTTGGAAAGACAGCCTCTTGGTGATTAAACCAACGTGGTCTAGATACCTAAAATCTCGCTCATAAAACTCAAACAATGAAGCCCGATGTTCAGCATCGGGCTTTTATTTTACCGAAATAATACTTCAATTCGGTACGATGTCTTGTTTTAATATTTAGGAAAACTTGCTAACACATAAATAACGAAATTCATCAATAAGAAAATTCTGATTGAATGTAAGGTTATCAAGATTAATACCAATTCGTACTCGAAATAATTTATAAGTTAATTAATTATTTTCCTAATCAATATTGATTAACTATTAACTTATTTTCAAACGAAATATGAACATTAAGTTTCCATTTTATTTTCGTTTCCGATAAAACTATTTGAGACTTTCATCACACTAAATTTCAAATCTCAGGAATAGACTCCGAGCCTTTCAAGCCCCCCAATTTGCAGTGAGTCTATGAAACTTTCTAACCTAAGTATTAAAAGTAAAATCAGTGCGTTGATACTTGTTATCTCCGCTGCCGTCATTGCGTTATCTTTCTTCTTTACCTCTCAAATAAAACTTATTGATGGCAAGATGACAGAATTTTCTGACACCACAGTGCCAAGTATTTTATTGGTAAAAAACATTGAAATCGAAATTGGCACCTTAAGAAAAGACGAATTCTCTTTGCTGACCAATGTAAACCATGCTGAATTTAACACTTGGCTTAAAGGTTTGGATGAATCAGAAAATAAAATCGACGACTATATTGAACAATACGGTAAATCACTTTGGGATCAGCGCGATCGTGATGCTTATAATGAAGTATCGAGTGCGTGGTCAAAATACCGTAGCTTCAACGACAAATATTCAGAGCTATTAACCACGAAACGTATTGATGAAGCCAACGCTATGCTGCTGGATGGTTTTTCAACCTTCCAAGCACTTTCTAGCTCGATTAAAGACCTGGTTGAGTTAAACCAAACCTTCATAAAAGAAGACATCAACAGCACTCACGATGTGGTTGCAGACGCCATCACCTATAGCATTATCGCGATTGTTGCTTTATTGGCATTGAGCTTTGTACTCGGCCTATTCCTCACAAAACAAATCTGTTCTCCACTGCAATACGTGGTCGAAATGGCCTCTAAGATTGCTTCCGGCGACCTTACTTACAAACTTCCGCGCAATAAAATTGGTAACGACGAGCTCGGTTTATTGGCAGACGCCTGTGAAGATATGCAAGCCAAACTACTGAGTCTGGTCGACAGCATCTCTTCTACTACCGCTCAGGTGAGCACCGCCACCGAGGAAGTGAGCGCTATTTCTGAACAAACCTCTTCAGGCATGGATGAGCAGCAGCAACAACTTAACCTGATTGCGACTGCCATGAACGAGATGCAAGCAACGGTGCACGATGTTGCAAGCAACACGGAAGCCGCTTCAGAAACTGCAAACAGTGCCTCTCAAGAAGCCAAAGAAGGCTTAGAAGTGGTTCAAGAGTGTATTGAACAGATCAACGAAGCTTCAGTCGCGATTCAATCTGTTGGCACCATGGTAAGTGAGCTAGAGCAAGACGCATCGAACATCAGCGTGGTGGTTGACGTGATTCAAGACATCGCAGAGCAAACTAACCTGCTTGCTCTCAATGCTGCAATTGAAGCTGCCCGCGCGGGTGAACAAGGCCGCGGATTTGCCGTTGTAGCTGATGAAGTTCGTACGCTAGCGAGTCGCACACAAGCATCGACAGAAGAAATCATTTCTATCATCAGTAAGCTTCAGAACTGCTCGAAAACCGCTGTATCGGCAACAAACAACAGCAGCGATTTGATTCAAGTGTGTGTTGAGCAAGCTCAGCGAGCAGGTACGACGATTGGTCACATCGAACAAAGCGCTGACAACATCGCCGAGAAGAGTATCCAAATCGCGAGTGCGTGCAGTGAGCAGAGCTCTGTGACTGAAGAGCTGCATCGCAATGTCGAACACATCAACCAGTTCTCTAGCGAAGTCGCAACAGGCTCTCGTCAAACCGCGATTGCATGCCGAGACTTAAGTGAACTGGCGGTTGGTCTACAAGAAATCGTTAGTCAGTTTAAAACGGCTTAAACAGCCATTAAAGGTTGCGTTAACTTTGTCCTAGCGCGCTCTGTAAAGCCCGATGCTCAACCATCGGGCTTTGCTTTATCTAGCCGTTTCTTTACGCGTGCACGGTAAACCTGATCCTTGTCTCGATTCTTTAATTTATCTTTTCTAACCCCACCAACATCACGGTAACCCACTATATTTGAATGAGAATATTCTAAGAGACCCATTCAAGAGTGAGGCCAGTTTCAGTAATTAATCAATCGATGAATATTGAAGGAATTAACTTCCTAGCCGGACAAAACTGACTCACGTTACACTGAATGCAGTCCCATACTCTTCTATAGCTTGATACGAATTCGAGCTCACCTTCTTAGAGGAAGCGTCGCATGATGAAGCGAATCATTCTTGGCACCCTAGCCCTGACTCTTTTAACTGCCTGTTCCAAAGATGACGGACAGCAAGCCCTTGGCACACTAGAACGTGACCGTGTAACCTTTACTGCAACCTCTAGCGAGATAATTCGTGCCCTACCCATCAAGGAAGGCAGCCAAGTCACCGAAGGAGAAGTGCTGGTTCAGCTCGATACAAAGAACCAAGAAGCCGTTTTAGCTCACGCCGTAGCCGAACAAGCCAAGGCTGACGCTTATCTTTTGAAATTGACCAATGGTGAGCGACCAGAAGACATTGCCGCAGCGCAAGCTCGCGTTGCCAGAGCGGAAGCTCAATTGGTTGAAGCGCAAAAGAACTACCAACGTAAAGCGGAGTTAGTTCGCAAGAAACTCATCAGCCAATCAGAAAAAGACACCGCTTTAGCAGCCAGAGATTCTGCCCGCGCTGAATTGGACTCCTCACAAGAAGAGTTCAGTAAACTGACGGCTGGTTCTCGCCCTGAAGATATTGAACAAGCGAAAGCCGCACTCATGGCAGCAAAAGCTGATGTGGCACTGCAAGAACAGAAACTGGCAGAACTCACCATCACCGCAACGAGAGATGGCTTGTTAGATAACCTACCGTTTAACCTTGGCGAACGCGTCCCTGTCAATGGCGTGGTTGCTGTGATTCAAGCCAGCCGCGTCCCATACGCTCGTGTTTATGTTCCTGCCAACTACCGAGTAGACTTTGTGCCGGGTAAAACGGTTAACGTGCATGTAGATGGCGTTGAGCAACCATATAGCGGCACCGTTCGTTGGGTTGCGACTGAGCCTTCATTTACGCCTTATTTCGCGCTTACCGAGGAAGAACGCTCGCGTTTGATGTACCTTGCAGAAGTCGACCTTCAAGACTCAGCACAATCCTTGCCTTCAGGTATACCAGCGCAAGTGGATTTGGTGGAGTAAGCCAATGACCGAATACGCGATTCAAGCTGAAAATGTAGTGAAGAAGTTTGGTGACTTCACCGCCATCAACAACATCACGCTTAATGTGCCCAAAGGCAGTATTTATGGTTTTCTTGGCCCCAACGGCTGCGGTAAATCGACAACCATTCGTGTGTTAACAGGCCTACTCAGCCCAAGTGAGGGCAATGTTGATGTACTAGGACTCAAGATCCCAAAACAATCGGAATTACTGCGCCTTAAGATTGGCTACATGACACAAAAGTTCTCCCTCTATGATGACCTGACGGTTCAAGAGAATCTTGAGTTTATTGGACAAATCTTTGGTATGGAAACCAAGGCCCTAAAAGCTCGCATCGAAGAACAACTAGCCACCTACGGTCTCGACCAACTACGCAAACAGCGCGTAGGCGGAATGAGTGGCGGGCAGAAACAACGCTTGTCTCTCGCCGCAGCCACCATGCACAAACCAGAACTGTTGTTTCTCGATGAACCCACATCTGCGGTTGACCCAGAGAACCGACGCGATTTCTGGGAGCAGTTGTTTGATCTCTCTGACCAAGGCACGACGATTTTGGTCACAACGCACTACATGGATGAAGCGGAGCGTTGCCATCGTCTGGCTATCATGGAAGCTGGGGAAATCCGCGCCGATGGTGAGCCAGAAGAACTCATGGCGCAAATGGGCGTTAACATCGTTGAAGTCAAAGCGGATAACTTACGCGAGCTAAAAGAGAAAGTCATTCAGCGTGAAGAGGTGCGCTCGGCCGCACAGCTAGGCATTCGCTTACGTATTTTGATCCACCAGCACATCGAAGAACCGATCGAATGGTTAACCCATACCTTTCCTGAGCTTGATGGCTGCGAGATGAACATTGCTCGCCCGAGCTTGGAAGATGTGTTTGTCAGCGTGACGGGAGAAGGTCGCCAATGATGAAATCTATTGCCCGCATGAAAGCGGTGATGATCAAAGAGATCCGTCAGCTTTCACGTGACCGCATTACCTTTGGCATGGTCGTGATGATCCCGTTGATTCAGCTCCTGCTGTTCGGCTTTGCCATTAATACGGATATTCGCAACATTCCCGTTGGCGTCGTCGATCAAAGTGGCAGTACTGCCGGGCGCGTGATTACCGAGTCCGTCAAAGTCACACAAGTGGTCGATGTGGTCGAAACCTTCGCTACCGCATCAGAAGCCGAGCAAGCCATTCAAGACGGCTTGGTACGAGCGGCTTTAATTCTACCTAGCGACTTAACCCAACGTATGGTGCAAGGTCGAGAGCTTGGCCAGTGGATAGTAGATGGTTCAGACACCATGATCAGCTCTGCGATTCTCTCGCTACAAACCATGCCGTTAACGGATTTTGATTTTGAGATACGCCCTGCCCCAACCAAAACCTTTGAAGTTGCGTTGTATTACAACCCAAGTCGACGCTCGGCGGTGAACATTGTCCCCGGTTTGTTGGGGGTGATTCTAACCATGACGATGATCTTGTTCACCAGTGCAGCCATTGTTCGAGAACGGGAACGAGGCAATTTAGAGTTACTGATTACTACGCCAATCCATTCCATCGAACTCATGGTGGCGAAGATCATTCCCTACATCTTTGTTGGTCTGATACAGGTGTTTATCATTTTAGGCTTGGGTCACTGGATATTTGGCGTGCCGATAAACGGCGCCATTAGTCAGATACTGTTTGGCACGCTGTTGTTTATCGCCGCGAGTTTAACCTTAGGTTTGGTGATATCCACCATTGCAACGACACAGCTTCAGGCCATGCAGATGACGGTGTTTATTCTTTTGCCATCGATTCTTCTGTCCGGATTTATGTTCCCTTATGAAGGTATGCCCGTCGCGGCACAATGGATATCAGAAGCCCTACCAGCCACTCACTTTATGCGCATTATTCGTGGTGTGGTGCTGCGCGGTGCAGACTTGATGGAGTTATGGCGAGATACAGTCTGGCTACTGGGCTTTACGGTGATAGGTTTAGTTGTTGCGTCATTACGCTTCAAAAAATCACTCGATTAATCCATCAGATTCCAAAACTAAAAACGCCTCCGGATTTGGAGGCGTTTTTATTGAATCATCAATTATCGTAGCGAGATCAGTAATACTCACCCAGAGAACAATCGTGCAAATCTGAAATGCTATAACTTCTTAGCGAATTGATTTTGAAGTTGAAAACCACTTGTTTGCATACGTTTCGACTGCGGTCGCTATAGGTAATGTAACCTTCGCTGTATGCACGTTTACCGCTGGTTGAGGTAATGTCTGCGTTCAACTCCAGATGCGCCTTGTGCGCTTCTACACGTTCCATCATCTCATGTACGTCAAGCCACTCTTCACGATTGGCCATTTGGATCAGCATCGATTCCGCCTGTGTTTCTAGCTTTTGCGGATAAACGTAAAAACGGTTATAGGCAAAATAGGCGCTCATTAAAATAAGTATTAACACTGCTGAGGTAGTTCTTGTCATACAAGTTGCCTCTTATCATTATGAATTTCTGCTTTTCTCTATATTCTCAGTATAGGAAGCGGATGGAGTTTAGGTTAAAGAATTCACCCAAATAACAACTTAAGGTCAGAGTCCGTCAATTCCATGACAAGCCACACCGCGATTTAACCTAATTCTAAATAACTAGACACTTTGCCAATAGAAAGTACTAACTCATTGCCCGATTAGAGTCGTCACCAACCTGTGATCAGAGCCATTCGGTTGATCTGTCGATGCTCTTGAACAGATTCTCCGATTTGAGTTTTCTGACTTAAGCCAGAGGTGATCAATCCCTATCATGGCGAAAGCAGGAACCGGCAAGCCTTTCACTGATGTTGGCCAACTGGCAACAGGTTGAGTTTGGAAACGAGAAAACAGCCCATCAAACCTCGGGCTTGAAGCAGAAAGATTGAAATCCCCTATCACGATCATTTCCGGTGTTGGATACAAATCAGTAAGGGTTTCTATGGTTCGAATCAGTGCATTGCGGCGTTGCCATAACGGCTCAGTTCTTGGCGAAGGAGGATGCGCCGTCATCAGGGTAAGAGGGTTGTCCACTTGCCATGTGGCTCGAATCACCTCTTGACCATCTGGGGTGTGATAAATCGAAACAGGCTCCAAAGGATAGCGACTCAAAATCATCTGATTTGACGGGTAACCAACACCGCGCTGGCCGCCATAATAGAAAGGATAAATATCGTCGAGAAGATGAAGCTTCTCCCCAACTTGAGGCGAGAGCTCTTGCATCACTACCAAATCCGCAGGGTGTTTAAGCAAGTAATTGATGAACTGATTGATGTCCGGATTTTCGTAGAACAGGTTGAATTGGACTATCGTCAGCGGTTTTTCGCAGGTTTGGTTATTTGTGATTTGAGTGGGTAAGAGAAACGCAATAGAAGCGGAGCCGATTAAAGCAGAGAAAATGGCTTTCGCCCAGTGACGACAAACCAAAAGTACCAGAGCAAATCCTAGGTAGACGAATAAAAGGAGAGCGGGAATCGAGGTTAGATTCTCCGCCCACCAAATATCATGATATTGCCTTGCCACCAGCCAAATTGAAGCGGGTAAAAACAACACAATCCATTTAATGACTTTCAGCACACGCACGGCTCATTTAGCGATTACATATCATAAGCTTATATGTAATCGCCCAACTCGCCAGTGCGCTGCTGAACTGTATATAAACAGATTGGCTTAAATGGAATGAACCGCTTCCGCTGCAGGCTCTGTGAGCAGCGCTTTTTCGCTCACTTCCACTTTAACCGCAGCGACCTTGAACTCAGGGATCTTCGCATGCGGGTCAGTCGCGGTTGTCGTTAAACGGTTGACTGGTGACTCAACAAAGTGGAAAGGAATGAACACCACACCTTTTTGAATACGCTTAGTCACAAAGGCATCAATCTCAATGCTCCCGCGACGTGTAGATACCGTCAGACGCTGACCATTACTGATACCTAACGCTTCTGCGTCTTCCACGCTCACCATCGCACGAGGGCCAGCAAGATTATCCAACCCTTTGGTTTTGCGCGTCATGGTTCCAGTATGGAACTGCTCAAGTACGCGACCCGTCGTTAACACAAGTGGGTACTCTTCATCTGGCAGCTCAGCCGCATAACGGAACGGTACACCCACCATTTGCCCTTTACCACGAGTAAACTGGGTTTGGTGCATGATGCGAGTACCCGCAGGGTTGTTCTTGTTGCTCGGCCATTGCACACCGTTTGGCGTAATGGCATCCCAACGAAGACCCGCGTATTGAGGTGTCACTCGTGCGATTTCATTAGTGATATCAGACACGCAGTGGTAATCCCAATCACTGCCCATTGCATTGGCGATCTCTTGGATAATCCACCAATCTTCTTTCGCTTCACCCGGTGCCGTTACGACCGGATTCACGCGTTGAACACGACGCTCCGTATTGGTGAAGTGACCCGCTTTCTCAGCAAACGAGCAAGAAGGCAGAACTACATCCGCGTATTGTGCAGTCTCCGTTAGGAAGATGTCTTGAACCACCAAGAAGTCGAGCGTTTCTAAACCTTCAATCACATGCGCTTGGTTCGGGTCACTCAACACTGGGTTCTCACCCATGATGTACATACCACGAACGTCACGATGGCAAGCCGCATCAATGATTTCTGTCAGGGTTAGACCTTGCTCAGAAGGCAGATTTGGTGCGTTCCATTCAATCGCAAACTTCTGACGCACAATTGGGTTGTATACCTTTTGGTAGCCCGGGAAACTGTTTGGCAACGCGCCCATATCACACGCGCCTTGCACGTTTGATTGACCACGAAGCGGGTTGATACCACCACCTTCAATACCGATGTTGCCACACAGCAATTGCAGGTTAGCGATAGAACGCACGTTGTCATGACCTGTCGTGTGCTGAGTAATACCCATTGAGTAGTAAACAGCCGTGCGATCTGCCGTGCCAATCATACGCGCCATTGCTTGAATGTCTTCAGCTTTAACGCCCGTAACCAACTCCACTTTATCGAGGTTGTAAGCTGGCGACATTACTTCTTGCAGCAAGGTATCAAAGCCGTCGACACGTTCTTCGATGTACTCTTGATCGTACCAACCGTTCTTGATGATCTGCTGCATGACGCCATTTAAAAGCATCACATCTGTACCCGGACGGTGCGCCATATACAGCTCAGCATGCTCTGCCATATCGACACGTTTCGGGTCAGCCACAATCAAACGAGCACCGTGGTGACGAATTGCTTGTTTGATATGTGAAGCGATAATCGGGTGCGCCGATGTGGTATCCGAACCAATAATAAAGATCACATCAGAGTGCTTAATGCTTGGAATGTCGTTGGTCATTGCACCACTACCCAGTGACGCCTCAAGACCGGTTACACTCGATGCGTGACACAAACGCGCACAGTGATCGACGTTATTGGTGCCCAGTTCACGACGGACAAATTTTTGGAACGCGTAGTTGTCTTCGTTGGTGGTTTTCGCTGAAGAGAAACCCGCCAATGCGTTGCTGCCAAAATCTTGCTTGATTCCTGAGAACTTGCTCGCAATCAGTTGAATCGCCTCTTCCCAGCTTGCAGGTTGCAGCCAACCGTCTTTACGGATCAATGGCGTGGTAAGACGCTCTTCACTGCCGATGAAATCAAAACCAAAGCGCCCTTTCACACACAGCATGCCTTGGTTCACTGGCGAGTCACCGCCCTTCACGTAACGAATCGTATTGGTTGCTTCGTCCACGAACATAGTCAACTTACAACCCACACCACAGTACGTACAAATGGTGTCGACCGCTTTCAGATCTTCAGTACGACCTTGTGAGCGGTCACGACTATCGACCATCGCGCCCGTTGGACACACTTGAACGCACGCGCCACATTGCACGCAGTTCGAATCGCCCATTAGGGTTAAGCCATTCTTGTTACTTCCAAAGTGTGGACGGTCGTCAGGACGTAATGCAGGACGACCTTGTTTGTCGCACACAAAGTTCAGTACGCCGTGCACGGCTTTGTCACGACACGCTTGGATACACTGACCACAGCTAATACAGCGGTTGGCATCAAACTCAATAAACTCAGAGCTACGGTCAACTTCGTACTTATGACGCAAGTCTTTCGCACGAAGATCTAACCAATCTTGATGTGATTTAATCTGCAAGGAGAAGTCAAAGCTCTGCTCGGCTTCATATTCGGTGGAGTAGTCACGTAGCGCACAATCGGTATTGGCCTGACAGCCACATTCTAGACAGCGCGCTGCTTCTTTCATTGCTTCTTCGTTATCAAAGCCCAACTCCACTTCAGCGAAGCTTTGCTCGCGTTGTGCTGGAGTCAGTTCAGGCATGATAGAGCGAGCGACTTTTTGGATGTTCTCGAAGTGAAGCGGGTCGACTTGAGAGAGCTTCTTCTCTTTGCGCGAGTTGAACGCCGCCTTTGGCATGTCTGCCATATCGCCATTCAAAAACAGATCAATGGCTTTTGCCGCAACGCGGCCATCACCCACCGCTTCAACTGCCGTTGCAGGACCACGGCGGAAATCACCAATACTGAAGATGTTACCCGTGCCAGTGTGCATGGTCTTTTCATCTGCAACAGAGGTGTTCCAACGCGTAAGTGGAATCGACAAATCTTCGCCTTCGAGGAAGCTCAGGTCTGGCTTTTGCGATACTGCCGCAATTACGGTGTCGAACTCTTCGGTGAAGAACTCGCCGGTTGGTTTAGGGCTTCGACGACCAGATGCATCCGGCTCACCCAATGCCATGCGCTCTAGACGAATCGCATTCACGCGTCCGGTTTCATCGGCAAGGTTTTCTGCAGGGTTGGTCAAGAAGTGGAATTTCACCCCTTCGTGTTCCGCTTCGACAATCTCGTAGTCTTCTGCCGGCATTTCGTCACGGGTACGACGGTAAATCAACGTGGTGTCTGCACCAGCACGACGCGCAGTACGAGCACAGTCAATTGCCGTGTTACCACCACCGATCACCGCGACTTTCTGACCCGTTACATAGTTTTGCTCGGTAACGTAATCTTTTAGGTAATCAACGCCTAAGTAGCAACCCTCAAGATCGCTGCCTGTGTAATGCATTTCGACCGCTTGAGACGCGCCGACAGCCAAACACACTGCGTCGTATTCTTCGCTCAATTGAGAAAGCGTGAAATCCACACCCAGCTTTTGATTGGTGTGAACTTGCATGCCATTGCGGCACATCAGTTCGATTTCTTTATCGAGAATGTCTTTTGGTAAACGGTATTCTGGAATGCCATAACGCAACCAACCACCCGCTTTTGGCATGGATTCAAAGACCGTAACGTCGTAGCCTTCATTCGATAAGTAGTAGCCAGCCGTTAGACCACCAGGGCCACTGCCTACGACGGCAATGTTCAGACCTTTGCTTGGTTTCTTTTCTGGTACGTAGGCTTCATGCGCAGACAAATCCGCATCCGCGGCATGACGTTTTAGCTGACGAATTGCAATAGGCTCATCGACTAACGAGCGGCGACATTCACTCTCACAAAATGCCGGGCATACGCGGCCAATCGATAGCGGCATAGGAAGCGTACGCTTAATCACTTCAATCGCTTTTTGATGATCGTTCTGTGCGATGTGATAAAGGTACGATTGGATATCCACGCCCGCAGGACACGCGGTTTTACATGGCGCTTCACAATCGGCGTAATGGTCCGTCATGATGCGGTTGAGTGCTTTTCTGCGGTGCTCGCTTAATTGTTCTGATTGCGTGACCACATTAAGGCCGCGGTAAACTTCGAGTTCACACGCACGCTTAGTACCGCCACTTTCGACTTCAACTACACACAAGTCACACGGTACTTTTTCATTACTTTTGTTCATTCCGCACAGCGATGGGATCTCGACCCCACACACTTTTGCTGCTTCTAAAAGGGTTAGACCCTCTTCTACAATTCTATATTTTCCATCGATGACAATTTCTATCATGCAACCCCCGCAGCAAAGCAAATCCAAATCTGCACAAGTAAAACCATGCATTCTATAAGGATAATCATTTGTAAGACAAGTTAGTGTGATGTAAAACTTATAAACCACATTTTTCACGTGTCATAAAAAGCGAGGGCTTCTTTCGCTAACTTTCAACACTCGGTGTTTAACAAACGTTTTACTCCCTCGAAAGTGCGAAAACTGAAGGGGTGGACTATTTTGATAATAAGAGTAATAAATGATTGACCTTACCCTTAGGTTAACCTTTAGAATCGAAGGGTTTTCATCATTTTCATCAAACACATGGGAAAAGGTATGCATTTAAAATCGCTGCATACAATCTGGTTAACTCTCTTCACGACGCTAGTACTATTGGTATCTAGTGTGGCGAACAGTGAGCCGTTGATGAATATTCAAATGATGTCTACTGGCATAGCTCACCATCCTTCTATGATGAGTGACAGCGAACACTGCGGTATGCCTGGCATGATGGACGTCTCCATGACAGACGCTTCTCTGTCCGAAGATGGCGATGCAAGAGAAACCAGCATGAACTGTGGTGGAGGCTCCGGCATGGTTCATACCTGCTGTACCGCCGCGTGTACGATAGTTTTCGTCCCCCTACCGAATCCTGTCAATAGCCCGATGCCCGTCGTCTATCGCGCAACTATTACTCCTGAAGTTGCTTCCCCAGTCGTACACGTCAGCCGCGACCTATATCGACCTCCTATAGCCTAAATCCGTCCTAGCATTCGACCCTGCGCGTATATCGCAGGTTGTTTTAATGCGCCTGAACGATGAGGTAACAAGACTTTACTGTTCCCGCAATAAAATCCGCACCTCCATCGATCCGGCGAACACTGGATTTAGATTATGGATATCAAACCATACCGCTTAGCTGCACCTATTTTTATGGTGGCTCTGGTCGCTGCGCCAACCTTGGTTAACGCCGCAGGTAAAGAGACGCACGCAGCGCAAAATTCCGCTTCAAGTGAGCGAGCTTCAACGACCAAGCTTGCCCAACTGATCAACGTCGCTTTGAGTAACGATGGCAATCGCAAGCAATACTCTGCGCAATCTGCTGCCATGCGTGAAACGGGCGTCGCAAGTGCAACCTTGATGGACCCAAAACTGAAAGTGGGTTTTGGTGGCTTGCCTGTCGACAGCTTCAAATTCGATGAAGATCCAATGACCAACATCTCCGTTGGTTTAATGCAACAGTTTGAGCGTGGCTCTACCCTTGATTTACAGCAGAAGAAAGCCAATCAACAAGCCGACGGCCTTGTGCTTCAAGTTCATGCTCGTGAGCTTGAGGTAGCCAACAGCATGACTCAACTTTGGTTAGAACTTGGTTACCAGCAACGCGCTGAACAAATCATGCTTGAGAACCGCAAGTTGATGAAGGAAATGGAAAGCTTTATTCAAACCAACTATTCGATTGGTAAGAGTGAAGCGCAAGATCTGCTCAACGCCCAACTTCAAGTCAGCAAGTTGGATGAGAAACTGCAAGCCAATGCACAAATGCAACGTCGTCTTATCTCTCAACTCTCCGAATGGTTGGGGTCAGATTGGTTGGCAAACGAACAGGCTCTGCACGCGAGCAATCAATTGAACTGGGACACACTGAACAGCAAACTTGCTGCCAGTCAGGGTTCCACCAAGCATTATCAGCAACTCAGCCAACACCCGATGGTTAAGATGGCCGACGTCAGCATTTCTGCCAATAAAACTCAGGTGGAAATTGCTGAGCAAGCCTACAACCCACAATTTGGCGTCGAAGTAATGTACGCCTACCGCCAAGCCGACAACATGATGGGTGAACCTGCCTCCGATTTGGTCAGCGCTTACCTCACAATGGACATTCCGTTGTTTACGGGTGACCGCCAAGATCGCAATCTCGCGGCCGCTCAATACCAAGTTGGCGCGGCACAATCACAAAAGGACACCTTACTAGCGCAGATGAATGCCAAGGTGAACACTTTGCTGGTTGATCGCGGCAACTTAACCCAACGCTTAGAACGTTATCAATCCACCTTATTGCCTCAAGCGAAAGCGCGCATTCAAGCCGTTGAGCGGGGTTATCAAAACAACACAGCGCAGTTTAACGATGTGATTTCTGCCACGACTGACGAGTTGGCTCTGCAATTGGAGCAACAACGTCTACTGACCGATCTCAACATCGCAAACAGCAATTTAGCCACCCTACTCGGTGGTTTCGACTATCAAGTCGCTTCACCAGAAGCTCGCTCTATTTCGACATATTAATTTGTGATTCCCCAAAACAGTTGGGGCTACAGCTAGGCGGCAAACGAGAGAATCCCATGAGCATAGATCTGCTATGTGATTTGGGTGAACGAGAGCAGGCAACAACGCTGTAGCGTCAAATGTGAAGGGGAAAATAAGGTAAAACAATGAAAACATTACAAGTTGCAACCATCGCGCTGATTGTTGGTGGTGCTTTAGGGTTTGGTGCTAATCATTTTCTTAAGGGCTCAACTCATGACATGAGTGCGATGGGTGGCGAGTCTGCTGCAAGCTCTAATGATCCACTGTACTGGGTTGCCCCCATGGATCCGAACTACAAACGCGACAAGCCGGGTAAGTCCCCAATGGGCATGGATTTGATTCCGGTTTACGCAGAAGACCTATCCGGTGAACAAGACGCACCGGGTACAGTGACTATTGACCCTTCAGTAGAAAACAACCTCGGGGTTAAAACCGCAAACGCGACACTACAACAGCTATCACCACGCATCGAAACGGTTGGCTATATTGCCTTTGATGAAAGTCTGTTATGGCAAACCAACGTTCGTGTGGCGGGTTGGGTAGAAAAACTCTACATCAATGCCGTCGGTGAGAAAGTGAAGAAAGGCGATGTGCTTTTCACGCTCTACTCTCCTGAACTGGTTAAAGCACAAGAAGAATTGCTGAATGCGTACCGCACTGGCCGCAAAGGTCTTGTAAAAGGCGCGACCGAACGCTTGGTAACGCTTGGTGTTGACCGCGCTCAAATCAAATCCATTACTCGTAGTGGTAAAGCATCGCAAACCATTGAAATCAAAGCGCCTGCTGATGGCGTTATCGCGAGCTTAAACGTGCGTGAAGGTGGCTATTTGTCCCCTGCTCAAGCGGTGATCAGTGCAGGTCCTTTGGACAATGTTTGGGTTGATGCAGAAGTCTTTGAGCGTCAAGCACACTGGATGAAAGCAGGCTCTCAAGCCACGATGACCCTTGACGCGATTCCAGGCAATGAATGGCAAGGTGTTGTCGATTACGTGTACCCAATCCTCGATCCGAAAACACGTACGTTGCGTGTGCGCCTCAAATTCCCTAACCCAGATGGCGCATTGAAGCCAAACATGTTCGCCAATATTGCCTTGCAGCCTGTTACTGACGACGCAGTATTAACGATTCCCAAATCATCTGTTATCCGCTCTGGCGGTATGACTCGCGTTGTCCTGGCGGAAGGTGATGGCAAATACCGTTCTGCTCGAATTGAAGTTGGCCGCGAAGCTGGCGAACAAATCGAAGTATTACAAGGACTTAAACAGGGCGACAAGATCGTTACTTCATCTCACTTCATGCTCGATTCTGAATCAAGCCAGTCGGCGGATCTATCTCGCATCAATGGTGTAGAAGCGGCAGCAGAAACGGCATGGGCCAAAGGTGAGATCACGGATGTGATGAAAGATCACCGTATGCTGACCATCAACCACCAGCCTGTACCAGAATGGGATTGGCCGGGCATGGTAATGAACTTCACTTTCGCAGATGGCGTTGAAATGGGTGACTTGAAAAAAGGTCAGGCTATCGAATTTGAAATGCAAAAGACGGAGTCCGGTCAGTACCAAATCATCGACTATAAGGCAGACAACAGCGTCATTGCCGCAGAAGTTTGGCTAACTGGTGACATTAGCATGCTGATGGCTGATTTTGGCATGATCACCTTAAACCACCTACCGGTTGCAGAATGGAACTGGGATGCTGGCGAGATGAACTTCTCTGTGGGTGAAGACGTTGATCTATCGGGTTTTGAAGAAGGACAGAAAGTTCGGTTTCTAGTTGAAAAACAGGGATCTGACTATGTTCTTAAACAGCTAGTTCCTGCAACAACAGCCGTCGAGGGTTAATTATGATCAATGCTATTATTCGTTGGTCACTGAGCAACCGATTCCTAGTGTTGGTCGCGACCTTAGCCCTTATATTAGGCGGACTTTACAGTGTAAAGAATACGCCTGTTGATGCGATTCCGGATCTTTCTGATGTGCAAGTGATCATCAAGACAAGCTATCCGGGTCAAGCTCCTCAAGTTGTCGAGGATCAAGTTACTTACCCACTCACCACCGCCATGCTTGCCGTGCCGGGTGCTGAGACGGTTCGTGGCTACTCCTTCTTTGGTGACTCTTACGTTTATATCATTTTCAACGATGATACCGACATGTACTGGGCACGTTCACGCGTGTTGGAGTACTTAAGCCAAGTAGCACCAAAGCTGCCACCGAACGCAAAACCAACCCTAGGTCCTGATGCAACGGGCGTGGGCTGGGTTTACAGCTACGTATTACAAGACAAAACTGGCAAACATGATTTGGCGGATCTTCGCAGCCTGCAAGATTGGTTCTTGAAGTACGAATTGCAAACCGTTGATGGCGTTTCTGAAGTTGCGACCGTGGGCGGTATGGTGAAGCAGTATCAAGTGCAGATTGACCCTGCCAAGCTTCGTGCTTACAACCTCACTCTGCAACAAGTGAACATGGCAATCCAAAACGGTAACCAAGAAACCGGCGCGTCCGTTATCGAAGTGGCCGAAGCCGAGCACATGGTTCGTACCACGGGTTACCTAACCAGCATTGAAGACATCAAATCACTGCCTCTCAAAGTCACTGAGAAAGGCACGCCGTTGCTATTAGGAGACATCGCAGACATTAACCTTGGTCCACAAATGCGCCGTGGTATCTCAGAGCTGAATGGCGAAGGTGAAGCGGTCGGTGGCGTTATCGTGATGCGCTTTGGTGAAAACGCCAGTGAAGTGATTGCGAAAGTCAAAGACAAAC
This sequence comes from Vibrio sp. K4, assembly GCF_051122595.1. Taxonomy (NCBI): domain Bacteria; kingdom Pseudomonadati; phylum Pseudomonadota; class Gammaproteobacteria; order Vibrionales; family Vibrionaceae; genus Vibrio; species Vibrio sp. K4. The sequence goes on along the minus strand of NZ_CP178578.1, from coordinate 1,155,559 downwards.
TCGCAGACCTACAACGCAGCCTGCCAGAAGGCGTGGAAATTGTTGCAACCTACGACCGTTCTACCCTTATCGATTCAGCGGTAGAAAACCTCTGGAAGAAGCTTGCAGAAGAGTTCATCGTCGTTGCGATTGTGTGTGCGTTGTTCCTGTTCCACATTCGTTCTTCGTTGGTTATCGCTCTGAGCCTACCGGTTGGCATTCTCACTGCGTTTATCGTGATGCATTGGCAAGGCATCAACGCCAACATCATGTCCTTGGGCGGTATTGCGATAGCCATCGGAGCCATGGTGGATGGTGCAATCGTGATGATTGAAAACGTTCATAAGCACATTGAACGAACGCCACTGACCGACAAAAACCGCTGGCAAGTAATAGGTAAAGCTGCAGAAGAGGTCGGCGCACCGCTGTTCTTCTCGTTGCTTATCATCACTCTTAGCTTCGTACCGGTGTTCGCCTTAGAAGGCCAAGAAGGCAAGATGTTCTCGCCGCTTGCGTTCACTAAGACTTACGCCATGGCAGCGGCAGCAGGTTTGGCAATAACACTCGTCCCTGTTCTTATGGGCTACTTCATTCGCGGTAAGGTGTTACCGGAGCACAAAAACCCGGTTAACCGTGGCTTGGTCGCGTTGTACCGTCCGCTGTTGAACACCAGCTTAAAATACCCTAAGACCATGATTGTTATCGCATTAGGTCTAATGGCATCGGCTTACTACCCAACCAGTAAACTGGGTAGCGAGTTCATCCCTCCGCTGGATGAAGGCGACTTGATGTACATGCCAACAACCTATCCGGGCATCTCAATTGGTAAAGCACGCGAGCTTCTACAACAAACCAACAAGCTGATCAAAACCGTTCCAGAGGTGAAAACCGTATGGGGCAAGATTGGCCGAGCTGAGACCGCAACCGATCCAGCGCCACTCACCATGATTGAAACCGTGATTCAGTTGAAGCCACGCGATCAATGGCGTGAAGGGGTAACAACCGAGTCACTGCGCAAAGAGTTCGACAAGCTGGTTCAGTTCCCTGGTCTTACTAACGCTTGGGTAATGCCGATCAAAACGCGTATCGACATGCTGGCAACGGGCATCAAAACCCCTATCGGCATTAAGATCGCCGGACCTGACCTGAAAGTGATTGAGAAGATCGGTTCTCAGTTGGAGCCAATTCTTAATGGCGTACAAGGCACCGCATCGGTTTACGCTGAGCGTGTAGCAGGTGGTCGTTATGTCACGATCGACATTAAACGTCGTGCCGCAGCGCGTTATGGCTTAAGCATCAAAGACGTTCAGCAAGTGATCTCCACTGCGGTGGGTGGCATGAATGTGGGTGAAACCATTGAAGGCTTGGAGCGTTACCCAATCAACGTTCGTTACCCACAAGACTACCGTGATTCAGTGGTTAAACTGCAAAACCTACCTTTGGTGACACCAAATGGCGCCCGTATTGCGCTGGCTGATGTAGCGGACATTCGTTACGAAGACGGCCCTCCGATGATCAAGACAGAAAACGCGCGTCCGAATGGCTGGGTATTTGTCGACATCGATGGTCGTGACCTTGGCTCTTACGTCGTGGAAGCACAGCAAGTCGTGGCTGATCAATTGGAACTTCCTGCGGGTTACTCGCTGGCTTGGTCTGGTCAATACGAATACATGGAACGTGCGAAAGACCGCTTGAGTGTCGTGGTACCAATCACCATCGCCATCATTATGCTGCTGCTTTACTTCAGCTTCCGTCGCGTTGGCGAAGTGATGATCATCATGCTTACCCTACCACTCGCTATGGTCGGTGGTTTGTGGCTCATGCATATCCTCAACTACAACTTCTCGATTGCCGTTGGGGTCGGCTTTATTGCCCTAGCAGGCGTCGCGGTTGAAATTGGGGTCATCATGCTCGTCTACCTCAACCAAGCATGGCACTACAAAAAGCTGGATGCGGAAGAGAGCCAACAGAAGCTTGAAGCGAAAGACCTAACTGATGCCATTCGTGAAGGTGCAGGCCTGCGTGTTCGCCCAGTAATGATGACGGTACTGACGGTCATTATTGGTCTGATTCCGATCATGTACGGCGAAGGTACAGGATCAGAAGTAATGCAACGTATCGCCGCACCAATGATTGGTGGTATGGCATCAGCACTGCTGCTGACGCTGTTGGTACTTCCAGCCATCTTCAAGCTGTGGAAACAACGTGAGTTACGCCCAAGCAACTCAACTCCGAGCCAAACAAGCACGCAAACTGGCAACCAAATCGAAAACGCCGCCAGCACAGATCGCACTGGCAACAAGGCTTAATCCCTACCTTCCCCTCAATCAATTCGTTTGGGGGGAAGCAACCAAGTTATTAATTAATTAAAACAAGGATATAAAAATGAAAAAGACACTAATCACTCTTGCTCTAGCCCTAACAACAACGACTGCGTTTGCCCAAATGGATCATTCAAACATGGACCACGCGAACATGGACCATGGCAACATGAAGCATGAAAATATGGACCACGGCAGCATGAAGATGGACCACAGTCAAATGGACCATTCAAACATGATGGATATGCCGGGCATGTCGGCAGTAGGTATGCCAGCAAAAGGGGCAAAGCCAGACAAGGTGGTACACGTTATCTTGGGTGATGACATGACCATCAAGTTCAAAAAAGACGTTAAAATTGAGCCAAACGATGTGGTGCAGTTTGTGGTCATGAACACAGGTAAGATCAACCACGAGTTTACGATTGGTTCGGCTAAAGAGCAGCTAGAACATCGCGAAATGATGAAGACAATGAGTGGCGATCACATTCACGACTCGGGCAACTCTGTAACGGTAGAACCGGGCAAAGCGAAGCAGTTATTGTGGCATTTCCACGGTGACAACAACGTTGAGTTCGCGTGCAACATTCCGGGCCATGCAGAAGCGGGCATGACGAAGAACATTACGCTGTAAATCGTACTTGAACACAACAAAAAGGAGCTGACATTTCAGCTCCTTTTTTCTCTCTGAATCCATGCTTACGTAGTGGCTTCGGCTCAGAAGTTATAGGCTGCCATAACTCGAACCGCCATCTCATCTTCCTCCGATAAGCTGATGTCATCGTCAATTTTGTAGCCTTCAACAACAAGTCCAACGCTGGCAATATCGACTTTGACACCTAAGGTTGGTTCAAAGTTGTTTTGGCTGTCTGTGTCGACATACTCACCCGTCTCTTCTTCAAAATACTCAATCTCGACATTGTTGTAATTCAAACCGATACGCGGCGTTATCGCCAACACGTCATTCACGCGAATTTCGTAGCCCAACGCAGTATGTAATCCCCAAACTTGCTTCTCTGCCCAATGCGTACCGAAGTGCTCTTGTTCACCGCTATCTATCGGTGCATTGAAGCCGAGTGACCAATTGATATTGGGTAACACTTCTGCACCCATCTCTACACTCAAGACCTCATGCTTATCCAAAAACGTCACGCCACCCGCGATAAAGGGTTCTCTCTCTTCTGCAAACACTGGAGCGCTAAGCAAAAGCACCAAAATGAATAAGCCAACCAGATCTTTAAGCATGACACCTCCGAGCAATGAATACGTCGATTTACCACTCTCAGAATACGTGGATTACGTGCGCATTTTTGACGGTTAAGAAGCTCAAATTTGAACCTTTGAACACCACACAATGTCGTAACCAACGATGTAAATTTATGCTTAAGGCGCTTTGTGAAACACTCCATAGACCTCAACCTGTATCGCTTTTTAAACCTGATTCTTGAACAGAAGTCGTTGCCCAAGGTGTGCCATACGCTCGATATCAGCCGAGCCACGTTTAATCGCCAGCTGGCTGACTGCCGTGAGCTATTTGGCAACGAGCTCTTCATTGCTAATAAAGGGCTGTATTTCCCGACCCTGTTTTGTAGCCAGCTCATGAACATTATCGAGGAGCCGTTAGAACAACTGGAGTCTGCTCAAACTCAAGTCAACGTTCTTGAAGCCGCTACGCAACCGACCCAATTTCGCTTTTTTGTACCGAACCCTCTTAGCGCCATTCTCACCACACCGCTACTCGAATTGCTCAGCCAGCACGACAATATCGCTGATTTCTCGATGGTGGATTGGAATCTTGAAGGCATCGAATTTCCAAAAGCAGGCTCACTTGCCGTCGGTATTTCGGGCTACCCTTCTGTTATGAATGAACGCGTGGTTGAGCGGAAAATCGGTGAACTAGGTTTGTATCTCTATACCTCGCAGAACAACCCGCTTTGGCAACAAGATCATATTGATATTCAGCGTCTGCAAAACGAAAAACTGGTGCGAGTGTCGATGGGCGCACTGGATGACGCCATTTACTATGAGAGGGTGAAGCGACAACTTGGGTTTGCTCTGGAAAGACGGTTAACCGTGCCATCAGTTCATGCCGCTTTGGATTGGTTAATCAAAACCGATTATGTTCTGATTTGCTTTGCCCTGCCCAATTCGGCTTTGCCGCAAGGCATCAAGAAGATTCCGTTGATTCAGGATAACGCTCAGATGTTCTTTGATATCGGCTTGCAGTTTCACCGTGGCTATTATCAACACCCAACGATAGTGAAATTAGAAAAGCACCTGTCCGATATTCTCAACGATTTATAACGTCAATGGCCATCGAGATACTGGACATACAAAAAAGCCGCCCGGTACAGGCGGCAAACAAGCAGTATGTGCAATAAAACGATAAAAATATAAAGGTCGATGAAAAACGTTAGAAGTTGAAGCTCAACGTAGCGCGAACCACATCTTCTTCAAATTCTTTACCATTGATCGGGTTAACCGCTGAGTCGTTGATCTTACCGTAATCAACCGTTAGGCCAACCATGCGCCAGTTAACCGTACCACCAACAGAAGCGTAGACGCTATCAATGTTCATGCTCCGGCCAGAGTGGGTGCCACTATTGATATCAACGTCCGCATTAAAGTAGTTGATACCAAGCTTAGGAATGATATCGAACTCAGCAATTTCAAAGCGGTAACCAATGTTCGCGTACATACCCCAAGCGTCTTGATCGTTCTTTACGGGCATATCAATTGCGTCAGAACCAACAAAAATACCACCACCGGTGACAATGTTGTTACCCACATCGCGGCTGTAACCCAAGGTATACATTTCGTGGTCGCCAACGAAGGTCGCACCCGCTTCAATTGAGTTGTTGCGACCTTCTGCCAATGCGTGGCCAGAAGCGGTCACTGTTGCCAATGTTGTTAGCGCTAGAATGCGTTTTGATGTGATAGTCATCTTTACTCTCTCGGTTTGGATTTGCTTATTACCCTACCCATTTCTGAATATCGAAATTGAGGCTTAAAAAGCTCACCGCTGAGCTAACTTATGACTAACAATCTTGACACTTAGCGCATAATAAATAGCTCTTCGTGATAACTCTGCTCAATATTAAATTGATGCGCATCTAGCTCTTTTTTCAGTGTTTTTGAGAACGCTTCTGGTCCACAGAAATACATTTCATATTGGTTCAAATCACCACACTGAGCCGCAATACGTTCAGCATTCAAACGTGGCGATTTCATAGTATCTATCACGTGCAGTTTGACGCTTGCTTGGTGCGCTAAGTGCCAAAGTTCATCGACCAACTGACCGTCGATACCACGACTGCAGTAAAACAAATGAACGTCGCTAGTTTGCGCTTGCACTTTCAATGCTTCCAATGCGGCAAAGAAAGAAGCAATCCCTACCCCACCAGCAATCCAGATTTGAGGTTTCTCTAAATCAAATTCCAAACGTCCGTAAGGCCCCTCGACCATTACAGCATCGCCCGCTTTTACGCGCTCATACAAGCCGGTAGTAAAGTCGCCTAGCTCTTTGATTAAAAAACGTAATTCATCACTTTCACTGCCAGATACGATGGTGAACGGATGGGCATCTTCATCACCAAAACGTAAGTAAGCAAATTGTCCCGCTTTGTGTCCTTGCCAAGACGCATTTGGTTTAACGACCAATTCCATCACTTCAGCTTGAGGGAAGTAACGTGTCGACGCCACAACCGCAGAATGTTTATTACGACGACCAACGAAGCCAAACAAACTGTAAAGTGCAGCAATCGAGCCCACAACTGCGAATGCTACTGTGAGATAGTAAACAGGCTCGCCCCAATACGCGCGTTTGAGCAGCAGTACGGAGTGAATCGCGATCAGCAAATACGCCACAGACATAAAGCGGTGCGATAGTTTAAAGGGTTTGTACTTCACAGCGCCCCATAGAGAAACCACCAGCAAAACCAACAGCATGTAGAAGCCCCACTCACCCATGCCTTGAGCAAGATCGCGCAGACCATGAATCCAAGCTTCAATTCCAGAGAGATTGCCCTCGGGCCCTGCACCTGTGTGTTTCTCTGGTCTTGCTAGTACACCAAACATGACTAACCATTTCGGCACTTGATACCAAAGCCAGTGCGCCAAACCTAATGCAACGCCACCAATGCCGAGCCATTTGTGCACTCGATACGCTTTGTCCATGCCGTGTAGCCAGTTTTCAACCACAGGAAGGCGCATTGCCAACACCATGGTTATCGACATCAGCATCAAAGACAGAATGCCTGAATATTGGATCATGGCAGATCGCCATTCAAAGACATTGGTAGAAGAGAAAAGCTGCGGTTCCATCGCAAACCATAATACGGACATCGCGGCGATCATTGCCCAGATGATATTGCGGAATGTTTTCATGATTGGTTACTCGGTTAATCGACAACTTTACTTTAGCGCTTCACATGTAAAGCAACGTCAATAAGAGTAAAAGCGGGTAAAGCTCGACATATGCAAGGATTCCTACAGAAAAAAGACAAGAATCTAACAGTCATTAGAGTATTCACTCGTTATAGTTCCGGCTAAATTCGCCAAGGTGCGAACTGGAATAAATAACACTAAGAAAATCAATAATGAAAAAGCTATTTCTGCTACTCGGATTGTTAGTCTGTTCGAGTGCAACGTACGCCGCCAAACTGAATGAAGACCTCTCCGCAATTGAAGACCACATTACGGGTCGTATTGGTGTTTCTGTTTGGGATACGCAAACAGACGAAAAGTGGGATTACCGTGGCGACGAGCGCTTCCCAATGATGAGTACCTTTAAAACGCTGGCTTGCGCGACCATGCTGAAAGACATGGACAGTGAAAAGCTTGATAAAAACGCCACCGCGAAAGTCGAAGAGCGCAACATGGTGGTGTGGTCACCTGTCATGGATCGAATGGCAGGCCAAACAACCCGTATTGAACATGCCTGTGAAGCCGCAATGTTGATGAGCGACAACACCGCGGCCAACATCGTTTTACGCAGCATTGGTGGTCCGCATGGTGTAACCAGATTCTTGCGTTCTATTGGTGACAAGGCCACTCGTCTTGACCGTTTTGAACCAAGATTGAATGAAGCAAAACCGGGCGACAAGCAAGATACAACAACGCCTAACGCCATGGTAAACACTCTACACACCCTGCTAGAAGGCGATGCACTCTCTTACGAATCACGTATTCAGTTAAAGATTTGGATGCAAGACAACAAAGTCTCCGATTCTTTGATGCGATCTGTGTTGCCAAAAGGCTGGTCGATTGCCGATCGTTCTGGTGCTGGCGGGTTTGGCTCGCGTGGTATCACGGCGATGATCTGGAAAGAGAATCATAAACCGGTTTACATCAGCATTTACATTACTGAGACCGATTTATCGTTGCAGGCGCGCGACCAAGTCATCGCTCAAATTAGCCAGTTGGTGTTGGACGAATACAAAAATATTTAACGCTAACTTGATGATTTAAAACGGAGCTTTCGGGCTCCGTTTTTTTATGTCTGCGATCTTGGTTGACATAGGTAGAACGATCGCTCTACTCTAAAAGTAGAGCATTCATTCTACCCATGAGAAGACGCTATGTTGAAAGAACAGATCGCCGCCAGTTTAGAGCAAGCTTTTAGCGAGCTTGGATTTGCCGAGCCGAGTGTGGCACAGCTCAAGACGGCCTGTGGCGTTAGCCTCCGCACCTTGTACAAGCATTACCCATCTAAGGAAGACATGATCGTGGCTGCGTTAGAACACCGCCACCAGCGCTACTTAAACTTCCTGCTGGATAACTCGCCACAGACGGGGCTAGAAGCGACTCAGCACGTATTCAACAAGCTCAAACAATGGATGGAAGACTACGCACCGCATGGTTGCATGTCGATGAACGCGATTGCGGCATTTCCCGAGCACGACATCATCAACCAAACCGTGAAAGCTCACAAAGAAGACGTTCGACAATTTTTGGGTAAACAGAGCCTTCGCCAAGACCTTGCCACGCAGCTTTTCTTACTGCACGAAGGCGTCTCCAGCGCTTGGCCGGTACTGGGTAACGAGGCTCTGAACTCTGCGCAACAAGCTGTTTTAAGATTGCTAAAGGAAGATTAATCATGACAACACTACCAACCACAATGAAAGGTGTTCTACTGACCGGTCACGGCGGACCAGAAATGTTGGAATACCGCCAAGATATTCCTGTCCCAACGCCAAAAGAGAACGAAGTACTGATTCGTGTATCCGCAGCAGGCGTGAACAATACCGATATCAATACGCGTATTGGCTGGTACTCGAAAGGCGACAACGACAGCGAGGACGCAAGTTGGAGTGGTAATGCACTGGTTCTCCCACGTATTCAAGGCGCTGACGTCTGTGGCGAGATCGTTGCCGTGGGTAGCATGGTGGATGAAAGCCGCATAGGTGAACGCGTGCTGATTGAACCTTGCTTGAGCGATGTAAATGGCGAAACCATTAATCCACCTTGGTACTTTGGCTCAGAATGCGACGGTGGTTTTGCAGAATACACCGTGGTCTCAGCTAAGCACGCCTACCAACTAAAGACGGATTTAACTGACGTCGAACTTGCGTCTTTCCCATGTTCGTATTCAACGGCAGAAAACATGCTCACGCGATCTCGTGTTGCCAAAGGAGATCGTGTCCTGATTTCTGGTGCTTCCGGCGGTGTCGGCTCTGCGGCGATTCAACTTGCCAAAGCGCGCGGTGCTACTGTTATTGCCATCACAAGCCCAAGCAAAAATGAACAAGTGCTGGATCTGGGCGCAGATGAAGTCGTGCCACGCAATGCAAATCTTGTTGAAGCACTTGGCAATAACAGCGTCGATGTAGTGATTGATTTGGTTGCTGGCAACCAGTGGCCACAGTTCCTTGAAGTCTTGCGCCCGAAAGGTCGTTACGCGGTATCAGGTGCCATTGGCGGCGCAATGGTTGAGTTAGACGTGCGCACTCTGTATCTCAAAGATCTCAGCTTCTTTGGCTGTACCGTCCTTGAGCCTGAAGTGTTTGGAAACTTGGTTCATCATATTGAACAAGGCAACATCAAACCATTAGTCGCACAGACATTCCCACTGGAAGACATCAACCAAGCGCAAACGGCATTCCAAGAGAAGGGACACGTAGGCAAGATGGTCCTTACCGTGAGGTAATGCCTGGTAGAACGCATTAAAAAGCCCCTCTGCAAGTTCATCGCAGAGGGGCTTTTTCGTTCAGGTTAGGCCAACCAATGACCGGAACTTAATGGGTTACCAGTAAGCAGGACTATCCAAACCTTGCACGCAAGAGGATGAGCCTTGGATTGGCGTCAATTCACCTGCAAGTGATTGTGCCAACCAACCATGTGGGAAACTCAACGTATGAGGCGCTTTGAATTGCGCTTCCGTCACTTGTTGGAAACCAACGCGCGAATAGAAGTTAGGATCGCCGTAGGTAAACACCAACTCGATGCCTTGTTGTTTCAAGTGTTCAAGGCCAAAGTTGATCAGGGCTTGTCCTACGCCTTTACCCTGGCACTCTGTCAGTGTGGCCATTGGCGATAATAAGTAACCCACTTCACCACTCTCAAAGCTTAATGGCGTAAACAACACGCCTGCGATCAAACGCTCACCCTGTTTCGCAACAAAGCCTTTCAATTCTTGCTCTGGCGTTGTAGTTAACAAATCGCCGACGAGTAAGCCAATGGTTTTACCTTCAGCTTCGCCTTCAGAATCAGAAAAGGTTTGAGTAAACAAAGCGATCATCTCGCTGCTCATGCCTCTCTCATATGGAGAAAGTGTGTAGTTAGATTTTTGAGTATTTTGATTTGTTGTTTCGTTCATTTTTCTATCAATCTTTTTGTAAGATATACATCTGATACGCCACTTCATTACCACGGCGTTTAACGATATCTAATTCAACTTGTATGTCTTTTAATGCTTGTGATGCTGGCATCTCAGCTTTCAAACTTTGCACACGCTCATCTAAAGGAACGTAGTAGTTATTCCATGCCTGTTGGCTAATCGGGAATGTTTCTAACACTCGGTAGCCTGCTGCTTTCGCCTGCGCAATGCGCTTCTCAGCACTGCCCACATCTGGGTATTCTTTTTGCCAAAACGCCACCGTATCTTCACTTGGTGTATCCGTGTTCCATACCAAATCGCTCACCACTAAGATACCGCCGACTTTAAGCAATGGGCGCCATGCTTTGAATGCGTTCTCCACACCCATGATGTAAGCACTGCCTTCTGCCCAAATGACATCAGCCGAACCTTCTGCAAACGGCAGTTCTGTCATGCTCGCACACACCGTGGTGATATTGTCACTTAAGCTAAGAGCCTCAGCTTTGCCTTGTAGGCGTTGCAAAGACGGCTCGTCATTATCGACCGCTGTGATGTGTGCATGTTTTGCCAAAGTACGAGTCGCAATGCCCTGCCCACAGCCGATTTCCAATATTTCATCAGGTTGAGTTGGTAATAGGCTCAATGCTTTCAACGTATCTTGCTCTGAACCAGGCCCCCAAAACTCCAAGGCTTCATATACGCGGAAGAAGTCCGCCATGTAGTCGTCGTGAGTATTCATATCTTTTGATAACCAACGTAAGTGAAGGGCTTCTTTCTCGCTAAAACCTTGCGTCATCAGCCATTTCAAGTGCGCATCCGGCGCGACTTCATCCAACGATTCATGCCAATCGGTTAACGGTGTTTCACCAAGCAATGCCGCCAACAGCTGGCGCGATTTCTGCTTTTGCTCAATCTCTTCATCGAGCTGTTTGAGCCTTTTCAGCATCAACTGGCGATCTACTTTGGCTTCCAAGCAGGCTTTACACTCCTTGAGCGTCAGTCCGCCACTCTGCAATTGCTGGATCAAACGCAAGCGTTGTAGATCCGCATCGCTATACGCACGATAGCCGTTGCTTAACCGTTGCCCTTTGATGAGCTCAATCTTCTCGTAATAGAGCAATGTGGTGCGAGACAAACCCAGCATCTCTGCCAGTTCCGATATCCGATACATGTAATTTTCCTCAGCGCTGATGAAAGCATCTTAAACTGTAGAGTTATAGACAGGTCAACATGAATTGTAGAAAAAGATATGATGAAAGATAAAACGTGATGAGAAAAGCGTCAGGTTACTAAAAGGTAACTGGTTGAATTCATACTCTTGGTCTCCATATCCATTTTATAACTCGAAAAAGTAAGGTCTGTTTTATGGAATCAGTAATCAAAATCGACGTAGTGTCAGATGTGGTTTGCCCTTGGTGCATCATCGGCTACAAACGCTTAGAACAAGCAATTCAAGAGCTAGGATTGGAAGACAAAATTGAGTTGGAATGGCAACCGTTCGAATTGAACCCGAACATGCCAGCAGAAGGTGAAAACCTACGCCAACACCTAGCGAATAAATACGGAACAACGCCGGAAGACAGCGTTCGTGCGCGCGATAACCTGACTAATCTGGGTAAAGAAGTGGGATTCGACTTTGATTACTTTGATGACATGAAGATGGTCAATACGCGAGATGCACACATACTGCTGCAGTGGGCGGAGCAATTTGGTAAGCAAACTGAACTGAAGTTAGCCCTGTTCGCGGCGTTCTTTGGTCAACGCAAAGATGTCTCTGACCGAAACACACTGGCAGCGATTCTGACTGACATTGGTTTAGATGCAAATATGGGCATCGCCACCCTAGACGATGCAAGTAATGCTGACTCTATCGAGTATCAAGAAAGCCAATGGCATCAACTTGGCGTGAGCTCAGTACCAACAGTGGTGTTCAATATGGAAAGTGCTGTGACTGGCGCTCAACCAGTTGAAGTCTACAAGCAGATCCTGAGCGAATACGCAGAAAAACTGGCTAAGTAAAAGCTCACAATAAAACGCCCACAATACGTTCGCATTGTGGGCGTTTTTGTATTCTGCTCGAGGTTTAGTGTTATTTCACTAATCCTTGTTCAACCAAGCTCGGGAAGACCTCATTGCGGAAAATCGTGCTTATCGCGATGCCATCCACGTTTGAAGAATCTACCCATTGGCACTCTTCGATTTCGTTACTGGCAACCACCTCGCCCGAATAATCATTAACGAAAAACACATCCATGACCAGAGTAATGCCGTCTTTATCGTGTGCAGGCGCCTCAAAGCGACCAAACAGCGTTAATGCATCTTCCTTCACGGCAATGCTCACTTCTTCTTGAAGTTCTCGACATAACGCTTGCTCTGAAGTTTCGCCACTATCCAGTTTTCCGCCCGGCGCATAGAAGGTGTCTTTGCCTTTTGAGCGCAGCACTAACAACGCACCGTCTTTAATGATGATACCTGCTGACTTATGCATTTTGCTTTCCTTTTAAGTGCTAGAGAAACTTCTCGATCATGACTTCATTGATGTACTGGCCGTTAACTTTGGCATGCTTCTTTGCAGTGCCGACCACTTCAAAGCCATGTTTTAGATACGTTGCGAGCGCGTTGGGGTTGTCCTCTCGTACATAAGCAAACAACTTTTCATAACCTTTGGATTTAGCATCCGCAAAGGTAGCGGTAAACAACGCTGAAGCGACACCTTGTCGGCGACATTTAGCATCAACGAACGTACCGATAATACCGACATGCGCGAATGCCTTGGTATAACTGGCGAAAGGCTCTACGTTTTGGAAACCTAGCACGGCGCTGTCTTCCTCGTCCGCCTCTTTTACAGTCAATGCCACATTGAACACACCCGTTTCAGGAAAGCTTTCAATGAAGCCTTCTTCCTCTTCTGGGGTGAAGGTGGTATCAAGGATTGTGTATAAGCCCTCTTCTATGATGGGATTGAGAACTTCGGTAATGCCTTGAGCGTGCTGTTTTTTTGCCTTTGTGACGACAACTTTCATAGTATTTTTCGTTCTTTTTATAGGGATGAAATAGGAGCTCGATTATCTTCTATCTTGATCGTAAAACCAATGACCTAGCGATCGTTCGATCAGTAAATGCCCACTGACTCATCCCATAGCTAACGCCCTATAAATAAGCCACCGCTTCGATGTTGTTACCATCGGGATCATAAAAAAACGCTGCGTAGTAATTTGGCGCATAGTGTTCACGCAAACCTAGCTCACCATGACAAGTAAAACCAGCCTCAATACCCGCTTTATGAAAGGCCTCAACGGACGCTTTGTCATTCGCTTTAAACGCAACGTGGCAAGGGCCACTTTGGCCACCCTTTTCTATCAGGAAGCGCGTATTGGCTTCACCAACTAATCCAAAGCCTGCCGCTGCTTCGTCCGACCATTTTAGTTCGATGCCCAAAGTGATAAGAACCTTGGAATAAAAAGCGACACAGGCATCAAAATCCACAACCTTAATTTCAAAATGATCAATCATATCTATCCCTACTTGATTGAATCTGTTCCATAAAAAAGACCACCTTAATCAAAGGTGGTCTCGATTGCGAAGTCTATCGTTTTATCGGTGATAAACTTGTCGGTAATGCCTCAGCTTAACTTAAAGGACGGCCTTCATAATCGCCCGTCAGTGTTTTCAAGAACGCTTTGATGGCATCCACTTCTTCATCCGACATTTCCACTCCAACTTGGTATTTACCCATGTCGTAGATGGCTTTTTCTAGCGTATCAGCATGTCCATCGTGGAAGTATGGCGGTGTCAGTTCAATGTTACGCAAGGTTGGCACTTTGAACTTGTGCTTGTCTTCTTTGTTGCCAGTGAAGTTGTAACGACCAAGGTCTGCATCCGTCATATCAGTACCACGCTCAGCGAAGTAGTCCGCTTTCATGCCCATGGTTTCAAACGTTTCACCACCCATCGCTTCACCTGCGTGACAGGTTTGACAATCGTACTTCTTGAACAGCATTAGACCGTATTTCTCGTGCGAGTCCAACGCTTGAGTATCACCCATCATGTATTGGTCGAAGCGGCTATTTGGTGTGGTTAGGGTTTTCTCAAACTCGGCAATCGCATCCGTAATGTTGTTGCCATTAATCTCACCTGAGTAAACCTTTTTGAACATCGCAACCATTTCTGGATCTTGGCTTAACTTGTCGACGATTTCATCCCAATCCATAGAGCCCATTTCAATCGGGTTAAACGGAGGACCACCCGCTTGGTCTTGTAGATCCGCGGCACGACCATCCCAGAATTGCAGCTTGTTGTACACAGCATTAAACACGGTTGGCGCATTGATGCCACCCACTTGGCCATGAATACCAACAGACGTTACGAGTCGGTCCACGCCGCCTGTATCAAGGCTATGGCATGACGCACATGAGACACTATTGTCTCCTGATAGTCGCGTGTCGTGATAAAGCACCTTACCCAGTTCAGCCTTGTCCGCATCGGTTTCGAACGTGGTGTAAATTGGTTGTAGAACTTTGGTTTTACGTTCTTCAGATACCGGAGACTGTGCATGACGCTCTGCACGCTTCTCACGAATCCACTTCAATAAGGTGTGCTTTTCGTCTTTGGACATGCTCGCTGACCAGTGCATCGTGAGGTAAATCGCCGGCGGCATTGAGTCGTCGTAAAGCACCTTCTCAAGACGAGCAAGTGCCACTTCAGAAACAGGATCATTCTGCTTCACGTCGCCGAACAGATTGGTCATATCAAAGTGACGCATGGCCACCTTCACATCCGCTTCCATGATCTGTTTCGCCACTGGCATTTCTGAGTAGAAAGGCATTTCGCTGTTTGGTGTATGGCAATAGCCACAACCTTTATCCGCCAACACCTTCATCGCTTGATAATCCAGCGTAGATTGATCGAGCGAACTAAATTGCGCCAGATTTTGTTGAGCCACTTTTTTATCGTCTTGGTTCACCATGTAAACGGTGCCGAAGTAAGCCACCAAGCCTGCTCCCACGATCCCTAGTGTTATTTTCTTTTTATTCATCACTGTTCCCCTAAATCAGTTGGGGCGAAAGTTATTGAAATGCCAATATTTTTAAAAATGGGAAAAAGGAATAGATATTAATCGAATATTTAGATGAGCAACGAATTTAACATCTAAAGTTTATGAAAACAGACACTTGCGGCAACAAGTGAAAAATACAACATAAAAACAACAACTTAAAACCGGAGGTTTTATTGATATGAGTCAAAAATGACGGAGACGACAATATATTAACCAAACATATTAAATTTGATTAAAAATAATTCAGGTCGAAATAAAGTAGGAATTTAGGAAGGAATTGTAGGCACAAAAAAAGGCAGCTCGAGAGCTACCTTTTTAGCAAGTCAGCAAATGTAATTATGCTTTCTTAAGATCTTTAGCTGGGTAAGTTAGTGTCTTTTCGCCAGCTTTAACGTGCGCGTAAAAACCGCCGCTGCTTAGACCTGTAACAACCATTTCGCCTAGTTCGATACCTTTAGTAGCTACTACTACGTCACCGATTGAAAACATATTTAATACCTTGTTTCTGTAGATTATGACCTTAAGTCGTTGGCGGTATTTAATCTGAAATTGCACCCTTAACCTAATCAGATTTTTTGTCGTCATGATTAAGTTTCATTATTGCCGCAGCCCTTATAGATAAAGGCGTTGCAAGGGTATGACGAAGATCGCTTTTACGACCCTAAAGCCTTAGAAGTAAAGGGGAGATTTCCCTCTAATGGGCTAAGATGGCTTGGTTATAGTCGCATTTGATTATGCTTTTGCTCTCTGGAGATAGACGATGAAAAATGGTCTCACAATTCGTGCTTTAGAACGTTCAGACCTGCGCTTTATTCACGACCTCAACAACAACCGCAACATCATGACGTATTGGTTTGAAGAGCCTTACGAATCTCATGATGAATTAGAAGAGCTGTATCGCAAACACATTCATGACGACGCTGAGCGCCGCTTTGTCGTAGAAGATGAACACGGCGTCTTAATTGGTCTGGTCGAGTTGATTGAAATTAACTACATCCACCGCAGCGCCGAATTCCAAATCATCATCGCGCCAGACCACCAAGGACGAGGCTATGCCGAAGAGGTGATCAATCGTGCTTTGGATTATTCATTCTCGATTCTTAACCTGCACAAAATCTACCTGTTGGTTGCCTTGGACAATGAAAAAGCGATCCACCTTTACCAGAAGTGCGGCTTTATTGAAGAAGGCCATCTGGTACAAGAGTTCTTCATCAACGGTAGCTACCGCGATGTAAAACGTATGTACATCCTACAAGACCAATACCGCGCAGAGTTAGAGAGCTGATCCGTTCGAGTATGGAGTGGCACTTTTTAATTAAAACGCAGCCGATGGGCTGCGCTTCTTTAATCAAACTGATACTGGTATGAGACTATGACGCGCTTGTCTGGATCATCGAGATAAGTGTTGTTGTCCATCATAAACGTCATCAAGTTAAACGAGTGACGCTTTTGAACAAGATAACCTAACCCTAAGCCACCAAAAGCGCCTTTGTAGTTGTCGCCTTCACTGTTCTCTGAGCCATAAGAGCCACCCGCGAATCCCATTAAGGTCAATTGCTCTGTCAGGGGCTTCAATGTGAACGCTCCCAAATAGCCGCTACTGCCTGAAGAGTTCATCATGTTGAATCCATTCTCTGGGCTAGGTGTGCCAGTAAAACCAGGGGCTGAACATGCACTGCTCTCTGCGCCATCACAAACCGGCACATCGCCATCGTTATAGGTGTAACCAGCCATAGGGAATATCTGAAAGCCTGCCGGTTCGATGCCAAAATAGCTCAATGGTACAAACGTTCCGACGCTGTAATTGGTTTGATCAGCACCGTTGGTGTATTCATTCTTACCAAAGTTGAAGTTCACGATACCTACCGGAAACAGCCAAGAGCCGCCCACGCGCCACTCACTCGCATCATCATTGATACGAACATTAATCTTGCGAGCTTCATCCAATGCTAAAGAGCCAGAGAAAGAGATGTTCTGGTCATCAAAATCATAGTTGTTAGAATAAGCCGCACCGAACTTGGTGATCACCTTTGTTGGGTCATCGGCTAATTTGTTTTTGTTCTCTTTGGGAACGCGTTCGCTAGCCAGAGCCGACGAGCTTAAAACTAACGCTGCACATGCCAGCCAAAACGTGTTGTTCATTTCAAATTTCCTCGACGAATTCGCTATCGTCTTTTTACTTTGTGCTTTTTGTTCAGTTGAATTGATACGGTCCCGCTACAAACAAAAACGGCGGTAAGCCTAGGACGTGCTTACCGCTGCTTTTCGTCGTATCGCTAATCTAGTGATTGCGTTAACGCCGGATTATTGGTTTTTCCAGCTATAGCCGATGCTCAGGAAGTACAACGCTGGATCATCAAAGCTTGCAATCGTGTTACCTGTTGGGCCTTTCACTTCAGACGATTCAATTAAGGTCGCTTCAAAGGCAACTGACACCGTGCTTGCTTCATCAATCTTGTAATCAATGCCCGTACCTAGACGGTATGCGTTGCCAGTTGGGATAGTCAGGTCACCGTTGGATTGGTCTGTGTACATGCTTGAGTCAAAGGCGAAACCTGCATTCCACATCACTTTGCTATTAACCTTGTACTGTGTACCCAAAGCAATCTGATAGGTGTCTTGTGTTTCTACATCCATCAGCGTTTGGTAAGCGCTCCAATCTTGCCAGTTCAAGTTACCCATCACCGCCAGTTTGTCGTTGAGCTCATGGTATGCACTGAATACCAACTGCTGAGGCGCAACGGCACTGGTCGAGAAGTCTTTATCATCGAATTCGAACTCAGTTTCATTCGAGTAAGACAGACCTAAACGAGTACCTGAATTCAACTCATACAACACACCAACGCGGCCATTGACTTGAGTATCTGTATCTTCAATGCCACCAGCGATTGCCGTACCATCAACTTTGACATCCATATCTAAAATGCCGTAATGGATGCCCAATGCAGCACCTACAGACCATTGATCGTTAATACGGTATGAAGCAGAAGGTTGAACCGTCACGGCCTGAGTAATTGCATTAGGAATATCAATAAAGTTGAACAGCTTGTCGTATTCCAGACCCAAGCCGTAGTTGCCGTACATACCAATACCAAGCGTCCACTTATCGTTCACTTGTTGGCTATAAAACGCAGAACCAAGCGGCACGTAACCAATGATGTTCCCTGCGTCACCGCCACCAAAGGTGTCCAGCGTTGTGTCGCCATACAAGCTGATCAAGTGACCCGAAAATGACTGACCCGCCACGTTAGACAAACCCGCAGGGTTCGCCGCCATGACCGAGGCATCCTGCGCTCTTGCCGCCATACCCGCAGACGCTAAACCAATGTCTGTGGTGGAAGTCTCGTACAAGTACAGACCTCCTGCTTGCGCTGCTGCACACGAGATGAGGGACCCCACAGCAACGATTTTGGTAAGATTTTTCATACTAAAACCTATAAGTATATTTAAAAGAAAACCCATGCTGACAATTTGGTTTTATCTCAACAAAGACTCTTGTCATTGCAGCAGCATGGGGAGGAGCAATTAGAATTTACGCGCTAGGTTCCTCCGTTTTAGTTGGAACATTACGCTTAAATCGTTCACGCAATGACTGCATCATCACGAAGAAAACTGGAGTCAATAATGTGCCGACAAAGGTTGAAAGGATCATGCCACCGAAGACAGCGAAACCTAATGAGTGACGTGAAGCTGCGCCTGCACCAGACGCAATCACTAACGGGAAAACACCCCAAATGAATGCAAATGCTGTCATTTGAACCGCTCGGAAACGAATTCGAGCTGCTTCTTTTGCCGCATCAATAATCGATAGCCCTTTCTCTTCTCGAAGCACTTTGGCGAATTCCACAATGAGAATGGCGACTTTTGCCGACATCCCGATCAAGATAACAACACCTATCTGTACATAGAGATCGAAAGACTGACCAACCATGACTAGCGTTCCCATTGCTCCCAGAATGGCTACGGGTACTGCCATCATTACCGCAGCAGGAATCGTCCAACTTTCATATTGAGCAACAAGGAATAGGTAGGTAAATAAGAGGGATAGAGCAAAAGCAATAGGCGCAAGGTTGCCTGCCTTTTGCTCTTGATAAGTCATGCCTGACCATTCGTAAGAATAGCCGCTCGGCAAACTGGTTTGTGCTAGCTCCTCTATCGCGTTAACGACATCACCAGAACTGTAACCTGGAGCAGGAGCGCCATTCACTGTTGCCGAACCAAACATGTTGTAATTTGATAGAGTATCCGGGCCAAAGATCGGCTCTACTTTTACTAACGTTGCCAAAGACACCATCTTTCCAGAACTAGAGCGAACATACAGATGGCTAATGTCATCAACGTTGTCTCGGAACTGCTCCTCTGCTTGAACCTTTACTTGGTAAGAACGACCAAATAAATTGAAGTCCGAGATATACGCACCGCCTAACTCGGCTTGAAGCGTTGTAAATATCTCATTCAATGGCACTCCCATTGAGATTGCTTTATCACGATCAATGTTGATGTAACGCTGTGGGATGTTTGCGCGGAAAATGGAAAACGCTCGTGCAACCTGCGGCAGTTGGTTTATCTTTGCTACAAACTCTGCGGTAGTTCTTGCCAACTCCTTCGGAGAGCGACCCAAGTTATCTTGCAAAACAAGATTGAAGCCATCGACCGCTCCCATCCCTTTAATTGCAGGAGTCGCAAATACAAACGAGGCTGCATCTGGCGTAGAATTCAGCAACTGATTCACTTTTGCCATCAGAGCACGTTGATGCAACGCAGGATCTTGTCGCTCATCCCAATTATCCAGTTTAATAATTAACATGCCGGAGTTTGGGATAGCGGCCATATTGATGACAGAAAAGCCTGCCACCGAGACAACATTCTCCACGCCATCCATCTGTTTAAGCTCATCGACATATTTTTTCATTAAAGGAGCGGTGCGTTGCAATGCGGCAGCATCAGGTAACCTCATCTCAACCATAAACACACCTTTGTCTTCATTTGGAACAAACGACGACGGGACATTCATAAATCCGTAGGCAAGCGCACCGATTAACGCTCCATAGACTCCAAGACTGAGAACAAGACGACGGCTCAAAAAACCAACTAAGCCTTGATATTTACGGGTGATGGCATCAAAACCGCGGTTGAAAGCACGTAAAGGTGCGATAGGCTGCTCATGCGTTGACTTGAGCATCAGAGCACATAATGCAGGGGTAAGTGATAACGCATTGACTGCTGAGATAAGAACCGAGACACAAATCGTCACTGCGAACTGGTTAAACATGCGCCCAGAAATACCTGGTAGTAGTGCAACAGGTACAAATACAGCAAGTAAAATAAGTGTGGTTGCCAGTACAGGTCCCGTCACCTCTTTCATCGCTTGAATAGTCGCAGGCACAGGATCAAGGTGCTCCTCATGCATTACACGCTCAACGTTTTCTACCACGATAATGGCATCATCGACGACGATACCAATTGCCAATATCAGTCCAAATAGGGATATCGTATTTATCGTCATCCCCATGAGAGCCATTACCGCAAAAGTAGCAATGATCGACACTGGAATTGCTAACGTGGGTATGACCGTTGCACGCCAATTTTGGAGAAACACATACACGACTAGCGTAACTAAAAGAACCGCAATAACGAGGGTCTCATACACTTCATCGATGGACGTTTCTACATACTCGGTAGAGTCGTAAGCAATATCGTAAACAAGATCATCAGGAAACGTCTTTTCGTACTCTTTCATTGCCTGCTTGACTTCTTCCATGACTGCCAACGCATTCGCTGTAGGCAATTGGTACAGCGCAAGTACTGCTGCAGGGGCGTTATTCATACGGCCATCAGCCTCATACCCTTGAGCGCCAACTTCCACACGAGCGACATCTTTAAGGCGGATTAAAGTCCCCTTTTCACTTGCTCGAATCACAATGTTTTCAAACTCAGCGGCAGTCGTCAGTCTACCTTTTGTCTGCAAAACATATTGATACTGCTGATCTCCCGGAGCAGGCATTCCGCCAACCTTACCTGCGGCAACTTGTATGTTTTGTGTTTTGATTGCTGTGATGACGTCACTGGCAGAAAGCTTCAAGGTCGCTAGCTTGTTAGGATCTAACCAAACTCGCATGGAGTAATCTTTTTTACCCAGTAAGGTAATATCACTCATACCTTCAATACGCTTCAAACGTTCAACTACGTTTAAATCTGCATAGTTGGAAAGGTAAATGCTATCGAATGATTGATTTGGTGAACGAAGAGTAATAACGCCAAGCATGTCCGACGACTTCTTTTTCACCGTTACACCGATTTGGTTTACTTCTTGAGGTAAAGAGGAGGTCGCTTGGGCAACTAAGTTGTTCACTCGAACCTGTGCCATATCACCGTCAGCACCTACCCGAAAGTAAACCTTCAGCGTGTATGAACCATCGTTACCTATGACGGATGACATATAAATCATGTCTTCAACACCATTGACTTTGGCTTCGATAGGTTGAGCTACCGTCTTTTTAACCACATCCGCATTTGCACCCGGATACATGGTTGTTATTGAAATTACTGTCGGTGATATTTGGGGATACTCAGAAATCGGCAACACATTTAAAGCGATCATCCCCATCAAGGTCATCGCCAATGAAATGACCAAAGCGAACTTTGGGCGGTGAATGAAAAATTTACTTAACATCGTGGCTAACCCTGTCGCTCAATATCATTCACAGTGCTACCTGGACGCACTTTTTGTAGACCGTTCACAATGACTTTTTCATTTTCAGACAGGCCTGATAGGACAGCATGGTTCACACCATAAACTTGACCCAACTCGATATTGCGACGTGAGACAACATGATCATCAGCAACCACCATAACGTAGCTACCAGCTTGATCTTGTTGAATCGCTGATGACGGAACTAGCAACCCATCAATCGTTTTGTTACGGAGTTTGATCGTCAAATTTCCGTATTCACCCGGCATAAGTGAGTAAGTTGGATTGTCAAACTGAGCCTCAGCCTGAATTGAGCCTGTTTCTAAATCGATCTTATTCCCAAGTGCATAGATCTTTCCTTTATGCGGATATGTTTTGCCGTCGGATAAAGAAAGCGTTACATCAACATTGAGCTTTTCGTCGTGGCTTCGTGCCACATCAATTGCATTTCTTACACGTCGATAGAGTTTTTCATCCACATCAAAACCAAAGCGAATCGGATCAATTTGGGTAATCGAAACGAGTGGAACAAGTTGTATTTTTGAGATGCGGTCGCCAACGCGAAAGTTACTGAATCCCACACGACCAGAGAATGGAGCACGAACTGACGAGAATTCCAAATCAAGCTTAGCTGAAACCAGAGTCGCTTTTGCCTCTTCCACCTCTGCACTAGCCGTTGCTTTATCTGTAATCGCCTCATCAAACTGCTGCTCACTGATGCTCTTGTCTTTGATCAACTTTTGAGCTCGCTGTGCATTTCGGTTAGCTTGAAGCAAGTTAGCGTGGGCCTTTTCTATTGATGCTTCGGCATAGGAAAGTGCAGCTTCGTAGGGTCTCGAATCGATTTCAAATAGAAGCTGACCTTTTTCAACCATATCTCCATCTTTGAAATGAATCGCGGTCAACTCTCCTCCCACTCTCGGCATAATATCAACATCATTGACAGCTTCGGTTCTGCCGATAAAGGTATGGTAAGGGGTGATTGGTGTTTTAGTGAGAGTGAGCGTTTCGACTGATGGGACTGCCTTATCTAGTGTTTTCGCCTCATCAGTATTACACCCAGAGAGTAAGGTAGTCGTAATAAGTAGAGAGAGTAATACTGCTTTATTTTGGACTTTCATAATAGACCTACTTAGGAAAAAGTGAGCTTATAAAAATACGCCCACTCGTTTATTCCTGAGATATAAATATAATTATTAGAATTGGTAGTTATATTCGATGCGGTGATCACCATCGCCAAAGTCGACTTGCTCATTCCAGTTAGCGAAGTAACGAATATTTGAGCGTGGTGTTATTTGGTAAGAAATCGCAAATTCATGCGTTAAGATATTATCCTCACCTGCATAATACGCGTCTTTATAATCACTTGAGCCCGACAAGGTGTGCATATACATCGGGTTGTAGTTGATCCAAATTTTGTCGGTAATATCGATTTTCGAATACATACCAACCACAGTAAACGTCCCCGGAATCTCGTAGCCGTTGTCTTCACCACTGAAATCGTTGGCGATCGTTACACCTGCACCTGCTAGTGGGTAAAGCTGGACGACACCAAGCTTAGGCAAGGCCTTGATGAAGCTGTACGACGCATCTAACTTGTCAGCATCCACGTCGTAGTTCACATCAAGCTGACGTCCCAATCCTTTCGCCACTTCAACTTGGAAATTACGCAGACGGAAGGAATCAATACTGTCATCCACTTTGCTGTACAACGGATCATCTTCGTCTCGAATGCCAAACAGTTCGCCACCAATACCTTTGACTTCGATAACGTTCATTGCCATCGTGCCCGGTTGTGACGCTTTATAAGTTTGGCCTATTTTGATGTTTGCTCCTTTGTCCGTAATACCAAAACCTGCTTGGGTATAAACCGCAAGAGGATCCGACATATCTTGTAATTGTTCATCTGAATTTGTCTCAGCAAAAACGGGGGACGCAAACTGGATTACTGCTGCCATTACAACAACAGATGGTTTCACCAAATTCATAGGATTTTGTCCATTCTCATGATAATTAATTGTTTTGCGTCATCGAGTCATCACAAACAGCAAACGTTCAGAAGCAAGCTTTGGAGGATAATATTTCTAAATGCGATTCTAATGATGGCTAAAGGATTGACGCTGTGCGTAAATTAAGAGAAATGGTATAGAAAGTTCAATCACCTATGGTTATATGAGTTATAACCTAAACTTTGGTAAAAGAAAAAATAATAAGAAAACAATGGAACTAGAAATAAACAAGCATTGACAAAACAAATAATAAGTTGTTTTTAACATCACTTCTTCATGTGAAATCTTTCTTTGTTTCTATAAGTTAACAAAAAAGAATCACTATTGATAATAGCTAGTAAATACGTGAGATACAGAAGTTTTTTATATCTATTTAATTTTCCTATTTCATATTTATACTTTACAGTTGTGGAGCATTTTATATTGAAATAATGTTATTATCCCTTTTGTAAAAGTACCGTTTAATACCCTACAGAGAAATAATGAGGAATGTGAGAACTGTCACTCTTACTTTATCCCTTGTATTCACATAAAAAACGCAGCCCGAAGACTGCGTTTTAATTCCAATGTAAATGAGCTTAAGCTCTTCAGTTAATCTCCCCTCTCGCTTACAGCTTTTCAACGCCCATATTGAACAAAGTAAAACTGTAAACATCGGCAGTTTTCTCGATAACCTTACTAGTCGGTGTGCCTGCACCGTGACCTGCATTGGTTTCGATTCGAATCAAAGTTGGGTTTGTACCCGCTTGTTTAGACTGTAGCTCAGCCGCAAATTTGTACGAGTGCGCAGGGACCACACGGTCATCGTGGTCACCCGTTGTCACCATGGTTGCCGGGTATTTAACGCCGGCTTTTACGTTATGAACTGGCGAGTATCCTTTGAGGTAATCAAACATCTCTTTACTTTGTTCTGCTGTACCGTAGTCATAAGCCCAGCCAGCTCCTGCTGTAAAGGTGTGGTAGCGAAGCATATCCAATACACCCACTGCTGGCAGTGCCACTTTGAACAGCTCTGGGCGTTGCGTCATCACCGCACCAACAAGCAAGCCGCCGTTCGAGCCACCGTTAATCGCGAGCTTTTCTGACGAGGTGTAGTCTTTATCGATAAGGAACTCCGCTCCGGCAATAAAGTCATCAAACGAGTTTTGCTTCTCTAATTTGGTGCCGGCGTTGTGCCACTCTTTACCGTACTCACCACCACCACGGATGTTTGCGACAGCATAGATACCACCCATTTCCAACCATGCAGCTCGGCTTGGGCTGAAGTAAGGCGTCAGGCTGATATTGAAACCACCATAACCATACAAAATCGTTGGCGCACTGCCGTCCATCGGCGTGCCTTTTTTGTAGGTGATGATCATTGGAATCTTGGTGCCATCTTTCGATTTGTAGAACACCTGACGAGATTCAAATTGTGCCGGATCGAATGGTGCGTTCGATTTGTGGTAAACCTCGCTGTCGCCCTCTTTGATGTCTAGGCGATAGGTCGTGCTTGGCGTCTTGTAGTTGGTGAAAGAGTAGTAGACTTCCGCGTCTTCTTTCTTACCCCAAAAGCCGTAAGCACTGCCAATGTCTGGCAGCTTGATTTCACGAATGAACTTACCGTCCATGTCGTATTGTTTGACCATAGAAAGGGCATCAACAATGTAGCTTGCGAATAGGTAACCGCCCGCGGTGGATGGGCTAAGCACATTTTCAGTTTCAGGTATTAAATCTTTCCAATTCTTCGGCTCAGGGTTGCTCGCATCTACCGTCACCACTCGTTTGTTTGGAGCATCTAAGTTAGTGACCAAATACAGCTTGGTGCCTTTGCTATCAATCACCCAAGTATCAGAATTGGTGTCATCCAAAATGGTTTGCAGCGGACTATCTGGCTTGGTCAAATCTTTGAAGAACAGCTTATTGCCAGACGTTGAAGTGCTTGCCGAAACAAACAGGTAACGTTGGTCGTCCGAAGTGTAACCACGAACGTATCGGTGCTTCTCTTCCTCTGTACCGCCGAAGATCAGCTTGTCTTCACTCTGTTTAGTGCCTAGCTTGTGATAGTAAAGCTTGTGTTGGTCGGTTTTTGCCGAAAGCTCGCTGCCTTCTGGCTTGTCGTAACTTGAGTAGTAGAAACCTTTGTTCCCCAGCCAATTCACGCCGCTGAACTTAATATCCACTAGCGTCTCACCGACAGGCTTTTTGGTTTCTGCATCAAGCACAATCACTTTGCGCCAATCGCTACCGCCTTCTGAAATGCTGTAAGCGACTAAAGAACCATCTTTGGTGAAGCTCACATTCGCCAATGAGGTCGTGCCATCTTCGCTAAAGGTATTCGGGTCGAGGAAGACTTCAGGCCTGCTACCGTCAAGTTGACGATAAAGCACATCTTGATTTTGCAAACCGTCGTTCTTGTAGAAATAGGTGTATTTACCTTCTTTGAATGGTCGCCCTAACTTCTCGTAATCCATCAACTGAGTTAAGCGTTCTTCAATCTGGTGACGATAAGGAATTTGCGCCAAGTAATCGAACGTCACTTGGTTCTGCGCTTTGACCCAGTCAGCGGTTTCTTTACTGCGGTCGTCTTCTAACCAGCGGTATGGGTCACTGACTTTGGTACCAAAATACTCATCCACCACATCGACTTTCTTTGTCGTTGGATACTTCACCGCCATTTTGTGTACGTGTTCCACCAACTCCTGTGTTGAGTCTTCGGCATAAGCTCCCGGTAATACGCCCGTCATCGCAAACGCGGTCACCAGTGCTAAGGTTTTCTTTTTCATAGACTTCCTTTTCTGTTTTTGTTTTGTGTAATGCATCAAGCATCTTACCCATATCGAAGTAAGGATTCTAATTGCTTTGAGAAAATTGTTTGGTAAAGGTTTTAAAGTCACCAAAGCCAAACTAGCTGCTTGGCTTCGGTGATCCCCCACAATGTGGAGTTATAAACAAGAGCTTGCTAGCTCAGTTCAATGCTTCGAGACACACCCGACTCCGCGGCAAAATCTTGGTCATGGCTGATAAGAATAAAGCCACCTCGATACGCGCTTAGTGCCTGAGCAAGCATGATTTTCGAATCCAAATCGAGGTGATTATCTGGCTCATCCAAGAGCAACAAAGGCTGCGTTGGTTGATGACTGACAATCAGCATCGCAAGTTTCATTTTCTCGCCGCCACTCAATACACGGCCCAAACGAAAGACACTGTCTCGGCGAAAGCCAATGCCTGCTAGTAATGTTCTGGCATCGCTTTCTTTCATCCCCTCACAATGTTGCATTAGGTTTTCCAACATGGAGAGTTCAGGCTGTATCGCACCAAAGTGTTGGTCGAGATAATAAAGCGGCGTATTGATTTGTAGCTCACCACTTTGCAATGAGAATTCCCCCAAGAGGGTTTTCAGTAAGGTCGATTTACCGCATCCGTTTTTGCCCAACAAATGCAATTTATCATCCGCATGAACTTGCGCAGTGATGGGCTGAGCCGACCCAAATGGCAACACGCCTCCTAAAAGCGACACGACTTTTCGCGAGCGACTTTGACTGTCTGCCAAATACAGTTTTTGCCCTTTGATTTGCTCTTTGCGCACTCGCAAGCTTTGCTCTTTCTCCTGCAGGTGCGCTTGGCGAAGTTGCTCGTTTTTATTACGACTGGCGGCTCGGGCTGTGGCTTTGTCTTTCATACCATCCAGTAAGATTTTCGGCTGACTGCCATCCTTTCTCAGCTTGTTACCTTGAGCCGCTCTTTGTTCTGCTTTCTCCCGATTGCGCTGAGCTTGTTCTTCCAATTGCTTTTTTTGTTTATCGACAGCAGCTAATTGACGCTCTACCGCTTGCAGTTCGGTGCGCTTTTGCTCCGCATACACGTCGTAATTACCGCCAAACACTTGCAAACCTAAACCGGATAGCTCCCAGATTTCCTCCATCTCGCGAAGTAACTCTCTGTCATGACTGATGAGCAGAATCGCGCCTGAGAAATTGCGCATCGAATCAATCAACCACTGCTTGGCATGTGTATCAAGATGGTTCGACGGTTCATCAAGGATCAGCAATTCCACTTCGCTGTCGAACAACTGCCACAGTTGCAAACGCGCTAACTGTCCGCCACTCAATTGCGAGCAAGGAAAGTCTGGCTGTGGCGGTAAACCCATGGTTTCTAACTGCTTAGCAAGTTGGATGGGCAAATCCCATTGATCCCCCACCACCTCAAACAGATGCTCAGAGCAATCACCCATCTCGAACTGCTTGAGCGCACTTAGCACTTTGTCCTTTGCTAAAAACTGAGCAATCGACAGCTCTCCCGCCAACAAGTGAGATGGTTGCTGAGGATACACCGCAAAGGACCTTGGTAAGGTTACTGTACCGCTAGTTGAGGTTTGCTCACCGCTGAGTATCGATGCAAACACCGATTTTCCGACACCGTTGCGTCCGACTAACCCAACACGACGTTTGGTCATAGAACATGAGATTTGCTGAAACAGCGTTTCGCCATTACCAAATTGATGACTGATATTGTAAGCCTGTAAGACTGGCATAATTTGCCTCCTGTATAACAGGGACAACAGCCGTAGCTTGATATAAATCTAGAGATGAGATCGATGCAAATACACGCGCCCATAGAAGCGCTTCCAAACAGAAAAATGGTAACTGCAAAGAAATATCGGAAAGTGAGCTACGCCTACTAACCCTGTAAATCCAAAAAATAAAATGAGAGTTGGATGACAGGTTTAGTTGTTCATGTTGGCGTAATCTCCTAAAGAAGTGATGCGCAAAGTCTAAAGGTTTTCTTGTATAAAAAGCAAGCGACTTCTGTCACAAGCCGCTTTCAGGCCGAGAGTTCGTTTTGATGCCCTGACTTACAGAGCCACATACCTAGGATTATGCTTCAAAGTAAATCGCAGGTTTGATATCAACCAAAGGCGTGCCATCCAAGCAGTCCAAACCACGCACTTTAATTGTTCCCTCGTCGATAGACTCAATCGGTAAGACCGCTGCGCCAATAGGGTTTGGTCTGTGCGGCGAACGTAAAGCAAATGTGCCGTTCTTTCCTTGCATCATTTCAGGTTGGCGGTTCGCACCAGAAAGCCAATACAGAACCAGTATTTTCTGCCCAACTTCAAGCCCTACGAGCCCTTGGTAATACTGAGATTTAATTTCAATTTCACACACAGGTCCATCTTGTGGCTGAATGTTATTTGGGCACTGAGAAACATCAGTATATGGCGTACGAATTTGTCCAATAAACTCAAGTTGTGGGGTTTGAATTGTGTTCATATCAACCTCTATTTCTGTTCTGACTTCATCGCTGAAAAAGCGTAAATGGAAATGGTGACCAAGATGATTGAACCGCCAAGAATGCTTGCCATTGCAGGAATTTCATCAAAGAAGATTAATGCCCAAAGTGGTGCTAGCACGGTTTCAATCATCAGAATCATGCCAACTTCTGGTGCCGTGATGTAACGGGTCGCGACTTGTGAAAGCACACGCCCAAACGGCGCAGTAAACAGCCCCATCAAACCCATAATCAACCAAGTGTTCGCGCTGTAAGTTGAAGGCGTTGCCCAAAACAGCATGGCCATCGCTAAGAACAGTCCACCAAAGCCAACACTAGCCATGCGACTTACGTGCTGATGCTTACGCAGTTGCACCTGGTTGAGCGACAAACACACCACAGCAAACACTGCTAAGCCATCGCCAATCCAGTTACCCGATTTAAAAGAACCAGAGACCACAATCGCAATACCCACCATCACAGCAACAATCGCAATCCACGTCGAACGCTGGGTCACTTCACCCAAAAACCACCAGCTAAACAATGCAGCCAAAGCTGGTGCTGCGCTTAGAATCACAAAGGTATTCGCAACCGTAGTTAGCTTAATGCTCATCACCAAACCAGCAGCACTGCCGAGCATCAATAAGCCAGATAACAAGACATGCCAGCCGCTCTCTTTCACCGCTCGAACCAGACCGCGCTCATCGCGAAGTTGGATAAATATCGGCATCGAAATCGCCGTAAACAAGCCAAATAGAAATGCGGTATCCACACCACTCACGCCCGAGAAGCGAATAAAAATTGGGTCTAGGCTCATTAGCAACGCACCAACCAAGGTGATCATCACCCCGGCAAAGCTAGCCCCTTTGGCGTTTAAGTTATTCATTAATGCCGTCGTCATCGTCTTTCTCCTCAAGAAATAAATCATACTGGCTAGTATGATTTTATAGTTTTGGAGTTGTGTCAATAAAAATCATACCGTATAGTATGATTATCAAATCAAGAGAATCTGAGCATGAGCAAGATCGAGCAAAACCGAGAGAAGAAACGCCGAGCTATTTTGGAAGCCGCGAAAGAGAACTTTTTGTCCGAGGGATATGTGTTAGCGAACATGGATAAAATCTCCGCCCAAGCAGGCATGACAAAGCAAACCGTGTATCGCTACTTCCCATCTAAAGCAGCGCTATTTGAAGCAACATTGCGCCAGATAGGTGAAGACATGGATGGTGGTTTCATTACTCACCTACAAAAGGATGATCTGCGAGAAGCGTTGAACTCATTTGGTGAACACTTTGTTTCTTTCCACCTTTCTGATGAGCACTTGGCGACCTTCCGCTTGTTGATTGCAGAAAGTGCCAAAGCGCCTGAGATCACGACGATCTTCCGCGAAGTCGGTCCGGACGATACCGATGCTAAGCTCACTCAGTTCTTCCAAGATCGTTTCGATATTAAGGAACCAGAAACACAGATTCGCCTTTGGACAGGTATGCTACTGTCTATTCGCTCTGGCGTTTTAATGGGAATGGAAAAGCCAACGCAAGCTGAGATTACGGAGCACGTGCAAGAAGTGACTGAGTTTTTGTTGGCAGCAATCGAGCACCAGAAGTGAACTAAAATCCATTGCTCGCCGTAATAGCCAAAGAGTGAAAACACCAATGGGAAACGGCTATGAATCTTTTGATTGAATCGGTCGAGGGTGGTATCTACCTCGCTTACAATGTAGAAAACCATACAAAGTCACTGATATTGAACGAGCACAAAAGCCCGCTCAAATTTGCCAGCCTCTGCGAGGCAAGAGACCACTTTCGAGGAGAAGGATACTCCTCTGCAAAACTGGTTCACCTCAACGCATCCGATGAGATGTGTGGAGAAAGAATACGCTGTGACATGCCATTAGAGATTGAATTGAGCTGGTACTAGTACCGGCTCTTTTTTCGTCCTCTCCTCTGCTTCCTCTCGCTCTTAGGCTGGTGATAATTTGCCAAAACTTTGAGCGATTTCGGGATCTTATCAACACATTTTTTGTTAAAGGCGTACTATGCTATTGGTAGTGTATTCCACAAGAGGGCGTGGTTATGAAATACAAACATATCCTAGTCGCACTGGAACTGTCTGATGAGAGTACTGTGTTGATTGATCGAGCGGTATCTATGGCGAGTTATCTCGGTGCCGAGATTTCTTTTATTCATATCGATGGTACTCATGGCGAAATTTATCGTGAGCTTGTCGATATTAAAGCAAACCCAGACCAAAGACCGTTGAATGAACATTCAATGGAGTGCTTGAAGTCCTTTAGCGATTACATGGAGCAGCCATTGAAGCACTTCTTCGTTGGCACGGGTGACTTGGCGGACAAACTGGAAGTGACCATTAAAGAGCAAGAAGTTGATCTGCTTATTTGTGGCCACCACCAAGACTTCTGGAGCAAGATCATTTCTTACTCGAGACATCTGATCAACAAGTCTCCGGTAGATATTCTGGTTGTGCCGATTCACGACTAGTTTGAATGAAGGATCTAAAAAGCCGCCAACGATGGGCGGCTTTTTTGTTGTTCTTGTTGGCTCAATTAAGGCTCTATTTCACCAATCGAATACAGCACCAACTCTTCTGGGTTGTTCCCTTCCCCTAATGAATGGATGTCTTCCCCTTCTTGCTTCAGCTCATTAATCAGCTTGAGCGCTTTATCTTGCTTCACCCCAATAATGGTTGGCATTTCAGAGGCAGAGACACCAAAACGTGTCGCAACAAGCAAGTTTCTTACTTTGGTTTTATCCGATACAAACATGGCAGGACCTCTTTATTTTCAATCATCTAAGCATAGCGAATCGCGATGAAAAAGCATCACGCAGGTCGAATCAATAACGGATTTTCCTACGAGTTAGACAAACAAGGCGAATAAAAGATCAGTTACTGAAAACTCGGTCGAAATAATTGAGTGGCGCCACCTTAGTGTTGGCTCTTCGCTGCCATTTACTTTTGTTCGCCACCAGCCACTTTTGTTCGGAATTGGCTAATATTGCTTGGCTCACCTTGGCTTCTCGCAACTCATGTTCCATCGCGAACAACTGAGAATCAACTTCAGTGCGACCAAAATTGACCATCTCTGAATGAGGCTGCGCGATTTCGGTGATACCTGCACAACCAATAATTCCGATGTCAGCGGAAAACTGGCCGTAAAACTGCTCTGCCAAACCATCCACCACGTCGCGATCGTTAGTTCTAATACGACCACCCGGAATCCAAGTTTCGATGTTCTCAAAGTGAGAAAGAATATGCGCCGCTTCGAAGTTATTGGTCACCACACGTAACTCACTGTGATTGGCTAGACGTTCAGCAACCAAAGCAATCGTAGTACCAATACCTAGAAACAGAGTCGTGCCGTTTGGGATAGCTTTGACCACTTCATCGGCGATGATCTGCTTTTCCTGTTGATTGGTGACTTGGCGAGAGGCATAGCTGCGATTGCTCAGAGTGGCAGGTAGCCCGACACCACCATGATGGCGTCGGGTGAGTCCGAGTCGACAAAGTTCATTGATGTCGCGACGAATGGTTTGCGTCGTGACTTCGAAACGTTGGGCAAGTTCTTCTATCGAGCAATATTCTTGCTGATGAACCAGTTCAATGATGTTTTGTTGACGGACGTTTAAATTATTCATTCAGTGCGGGTTCTCGTATGGCTGAAGGCACTTTAACTTTATAACGTTGAGGCGTATCTGTAATCATCATATCCACGCCCCAATGCCAATGTGCTTCAACTAATTGAGGAAAGTTTGGTGTATAGCAGAAGAGTTGATAACCATACTGCTTGATCTTCTGAGCTTGCAATTCGGTCAGGAAACGGTAATCACAATGCACACTGTATGCATCGATGTGTTGTAGCACGACAGCAGAATCATCTGGAATCTCTTGCCATAGCTGACCTCTTCTCACTTCTGGCAGGTAGTTTTTCATCATCATTAATGCTTCTGTGTTAAAGCTAGAAAACAGAATCGCGTCCGCTTCTACACCCAAATGCTCGATCACCTGCGCCACCTTTTCGCACAACAGGTCGATTTCGTCACCAGAGTAAACCTTCAATTCAATATTGAGCTTCACATCCGCTCTTGAAGTGAGCTCAAGCGTCTCTTCTAAACTAGGGATAGGTTCGCCTGCGAAGTCATCACCGAACCACAAGCCTGCGTCGAGTAATCTCAGTTCTTGCCAAGTCAGATCTTTGACTTTACCTCGACCATTCGTGCAGCGGTTGACCGTTTTGTCATGGATGACAACAGGAATGTTGTCCGCACTAAGTTGAACGTCGATTTCAATCCATTCGCAACCAAATTCAATGGCGCGTTGTATTGCCGATAAAGTGTTTTCTGGAGCCAAACTGGATAAGCCGCGGTGTGCTGTTATTTTCATTTTTCATTCCGTCTTTTTCATTTTTTTTCAAATGAACTATCTCAACCCTCAATGACGCTTTGATTACAAAATAGTGACGAAAGTAATGTTCAAATAAGTTCATTTTTTTGTAACTAGAACGTCATTTGGCTCATTTAATGTTCATTTGAATTTTTTGGAGCGGATTCATAATCAAAATGAACATTCGCAAGGAAACACCTGTTCAAATCATCCAATGAAAAGGAATCATTATGGCTATTAAACACCTCGCCGGACTTGCAGTTGCAGCGGCATTCATCAGCACGCAAGCACAAGCAAAAACAGAGGTTGAGTGGTGGCACGCAATGGGCGGCGCACTAGGTAACAAGGTTAATGAAATTGCGGCAGACTTTAACGCAAGCCAATCAGAATACGAGATCAAACCGGTTTACAAAGGCAGCTACGCAGAAACGATGACCAGTGCTATCGCGGCGTTCCGAGCAAAAGAACAGCCAGCGATTGTACAAGTATTCGAAGTGGGTACGGCGACCATGATGGGCGCAGACAAAGCGATTTATCCTGTTTATCAATTGATGGAAGACACCAAAGAGTCGTTCAACCCTGATGATTACCTTGCAGCCGTAACGGGTTACTACACCACCAAAGAAGGCAACATGCTTTCCCTGCCATTTAACAGCTCAACGCCAGTGCTTTACTATAACAAAGACATGTTCGCAAAAGCTGGCGTAGAAAACCCACCAAAGACATGGAAAGAGATGGAAGAAGTTTCTCGTAAGCTGCTGGCATCTGGTGCGAAGTGTGGTTTCAGCACAACGTGGCAATCATGGACGCAAATCGAAAACTTCGGTGCGCGTAACAATATTCCTGTTGCCAATAACAACAACGGCTTTGCTGGCTTAGACACTGAGTTTAAGTTCAATGATTCGGCGTTTGTTCGTCACATTGATCAAATGGGCAAATGGTCGAAAGAAGGCATCTTTAAGTACGGCGGTCGCCAATCTGATGGTATGCCACTGTTCTACACCCAAGAGTGTGCAATGACTATGGGTTCGTCGGCAGGTCTGGCTGGCATTAAAGAGAACATGAAAGACGTTGATATTGGCGTAGCGCAACTGCCTTACGATTCAGAGATCGTCGCTAAGCCACAAAACACCATCATCGGTGGTGCATCACTTTGGGTACTTCGCGGTCACTCAAGCGAGGAATACAAAGGCGTAGCGAAGTTCTTCTCTTACCTTTCTAGTGCAGAAGTTCAAGCAGATTGGCACCAGTTCACAGGTTACCTACCAATCACTAAAGCGGCTTACGAGCTAACGAAAGAGCAAGGCTTCTACGCTAAGAACCCAGGCACAGATACAGCGGTTCTACAAATGACGTCAACCGAGCCTACAGAAAACTCGAAAGGCATTCGCTTTGGTAACTTCCTACAAACACGCGACATCATCAATGAAGAGCTAGAAGCAGTGTGGGCAGGCAAAGCAACGGCACAAGCTGCGCTAAACAATGCAGTTCGTCGTGGTGACGAGCAGCTACGTCGCTTTGAGCGCACACAGAAGTAACGAACATTAATAACGAACAATGGTGCGCTGAGTCTTATTCGAATCACCGCTCAGATACGCACTCTCCCCGCCCATCTTGGGTGGGGAATTCGTTCACACACCTTGCCTGTTTTACTTTGGTATTTGTATGTCCTCACCTGTTGTTTTTAAACACAAATGGCTTCCGGTTGCGTTGATCGCACCTCAGTTGGTGATCACCTTGGTGTTCTTCATCTGGCCGGCAGGACAAGCCATTTTCCAATCTTCTCAACTTGAAGATGCTTTCGGCATGAGCCGTGAGTTTGTGGGGTTGGAGAACTTTGAAAAGCTCATCCATGATCCCCTTTACCTAGATTCGTTAATGACCACGCTGCAATTTAGCATCAGCGTTGCGGTGCTCGCGTTGGTCAGCGCACTGGTTCTTTCCGCTTTCGCCGAACAAATCATCCGTGGCGCGACCATGTATCGCACCTTCTTGATTTGGCCTTATGCGGTCGCTCCGGTTGTCGCAGGTTCGTTATGGCTATTTTTATTCGATCCAACCATCGGTGTGATGACCGAACTGTTGAACCTGTTTGGCGTAGACTGGAACCCAACGCTCAACGGGACCCATGCAATGTGGATGGTGATCATCACCTCAACGTGGAAGCAAATCAGCTACAACTTCCTGTTCTTCTTAGCAGCGCTGCAATCCGTACCGAAGTCTTTGCACGAAGCCGCAGCCATTGATGGTAGCGGTCCGATCAAACGCTTTATCACCATTAGTTTCCCACTGATTTCACCAACCAGCTTTTTCTTGTTGGTCGTGAACTTTGTTTATGCGTTCTTTGATACGTTCGCCATCATCCACGCGATGACACAAGGCGGTCCAAGTAACAGCACCTCGACCTTGGTTTACAAAGTCTACAACGATGGCTTTATCGGGCTGGATTTAGGTTCATCGGCCGCACAGTCCGTGATCCTGATGATCTTGGTTGCTTCCCTGACTGTGATTCAATTTAAGTATGTTGAGAAGAAGGTGGCGTACTGATGGTAGAAAGAAGACCGTTTTTTAATCTGTTTTGCCATGTCATTTTGATTCTTGGCATCATTTCGATTGCGCTTCCGGTTTGGATTGCAATCGTAGCAACTACCCATGAGAACAGCGCATTCGCTACTGGCACTCCACTTTGGTTTGGAGATTTGGGTTTTAGCGTATTTACTGACTTGTTGAGTAACGACACTCAATACAACAACAATACTTTGCCGATTGGCAGCATGCTGCTGAACTCTTTCATCATGGCGATGTGCATTACCATCGGTAAGTTGAGCATTTCCATCATGTCAGCGTATGCAGTGGTGTTCTTCCGTTTTCCGGGACGAATGCTGGCGTTCTGGATGATTTTCTTCACGCTGATGTTACCCGTTGAAGTTCGCATCATGCCGACGTTTGAGGTGATTACGAACCTCAACATGCTCAACTCATTTTACGGCTTAACCATTCCGCTGATCGCCAGTGCGACCGCCACTTTCTTGTTCCGTCAGTTTTTCTTAACGGTACCGAATGAGTTAGTGGAAGCAGCACGAATTGATGGCGCAGGCCCAATCAAGTTCTTCTTCGATATCTTGTTGCCTCTGTCGCGTACCAACATCGCTGCACTGTTCGTCATCACTTTCATCTACGGCTGGAACCAATATTTATGGCCACTGCTGATCACCACTGATGTGCAGTACTACACCATCGTGATGGGCATTAAACAAATGCTTGGAGTAGTTGATGGAGTTGTGGAATGGAACAAAATTATGGCCACCACCATTATCGCCATGTTGCCACCCGTGATTGTGGTAATTGCAATGCAAAAAGCCTTTGTTAAAGGTCTGGTAGATTCGGAGAAATAAATGTCCACGTTAACTCTTTCAAATATCGCTAAATGTTATCCGAACGGCTATCAGGCGATCCAAAAACTCAATCTTGATATCTGCGACGGCGAAATGGTCGTATTGGTTGGCCCAAGTGGCTGTGGTAAATCCACCCTACTTCGCATGATTGCGGGCCTAGAAGAAATCAGCTCTGGTGAGCTCAAGATCGACACCACAGTCGTCAACGACCTCGAACCGGGTGAGCGCGACATTGCCATGGTATTCCAGAATTACGCCTTGTACCCGCACATGACGGTGTACAACAACATGGCTTATGGTCTGCGCAACCGAAAAACACCGAAAGCGGAAATCGAACGATTGGTTCACGAAGCAGCAAAGATGCTGGAATTGGATCACCTACTCGACCGCAAACCGGGGCAGCTCTCTGGTGGGCAACGTCAGCGTGTCGCGATGGGGCGTGCAATTGTGCGTGAACCAAAGGTGTTCTTGTTTGATGAGCCACTGTCTAACCTAGACGCCAAACTGCGTGTTCAAATGCGCTTGGAAATAAAGAAGCTGCAACGTCGCCTCGGCACTACGTCAGTTTACGTTACCCACGACCAAGTGGAAGCAATGACGCTGGCAGACAAACTTGTCGTATTGAACAAAGGCAATGTCGAACAAGTCGGCACACCGCTAGAGATATACGACAACCCTGCTTCTCTGTTCGTGGCGACCTTTATTGGCTCACCATCCATGAACATCTTAGATGGCAATGTTAGCGCTGACGGCATTACGATTGGCGATGCACTGCTTCCTACATCCACAACAAACTTAGATCTAGGTGAAGTTAAGCTAGGTCTTCGTCCAGAGCATTTACAAATCAGCCAAGATAACCCATGGTTGCAGGTAGAAGTCGAATTGATTGAATCGCTCGGTGCTGACTTGTTGCTTTACTGCCGCACAGAAGGTGGTGACTCACAAAAGCTGGTTGTTCGTGTTGAGGGGCATACGCCGATTCAAATTGGCGACAAGCTTGGTCTGGATATCAAACCAAAGCATGTTCATCTATTTGATGCCAACACAGAAAAGCGCATCGAGTGTACACTGGCTCCAGCGGTGTCACTGCAAGACGTCAGTGACAATACCCAAGCAATCAATCCTAAAGTAAACAAGCAAGGAGTGGTGAATGCCTAACCCGTTATCAGAGCTCAATGTGGAGAGCCTGAAACAGATCGAGTGGCTGCTGACCGACGTGGACGACACGTTGACTTGGCAAGGCAAACTGCCACCAGAGACATTAATTGCGCTAGCAGAGTTAGAGCGTGTGGGCGTAAAAGTGGTCGCAGTAACAGGTGCATGTGCTGGTTGGTGTGACCAAATGGCAAAGATGTGGTCACTGCATGGTGTGATTGGTGAAAATGGCGCGTTTTGGATGAGAAAAGACGCGACAGGATTCAATACCACCTTCGCTCGCCCAGCCGAAGCGATGCGCAAAGAGCAACGCGCATTACAAGAAAGCATTGCAGGCATTTTGGCAGAGTATCCTGATGTCGAGTTCAGCCAAGATCAGAGTTTTCGCTACTGTGACGTTGCGGTGAACATAGCACAAGATAGAGCGCCAGTTTCCCCTTCCACGACAATGGAGATTCTTAATCGCATCGTTAATTTGAATGTGGAGTCTCACCCCGTTAACGCCACATTGAGTTCGATTCACATCAATGCTTGGGTCGGTAATCACAGTAAGCGTACTAGCGGTGAAGCGTACATTAGGCAGTTCAATAATGGTGAGCTACCGAGTTTGGAGCGCATCACTTATGTGGGAGATTCATTGAATGATGAAGGCATGTTTGAATGGCTGCCAACGACCTTTGGCGTAAACAACATTCGCCCTTTATTGGCGAAACTGAATCATCAACCTAGCTTTTTGACTGACGAAAATGGCGGTTTTGGGTTTGCTCAATTGGCTAACCTAATCGTCAAAGCTAAAAGTCAGTAACGGCTTTTGACAAGGCTGTTTGGTAAAAGTGCAGCCTTCGAAAGGGTTAGAGACTTAGGTAAATGGATACCCTAAGAATAGGAGGACGCGGTTCTCTCTTCGGCGAACAGTCGATGGATGAATTGGCGTTCTTCTTCACTCAAACGCACTGTCACTTCCTGTTTGGTTGCATTCTGAACCAACTGATAAACCTCATTCAATTGCGATAACGTCAAAGAATTCAGTTTTTGCTTTATTGCACTAAATTGCTGCTGTTCCATATTTTTATGCTACTTATTCCTTATTTCATCCCTCATTGAGAAAAAAAGACACTCAATCCAAATATCACCATGGAGGGGGGAAATATATTCGGATTGAGTGAAAAGAAGGAGTAAAGACTGCGGCGGATTGCATGAGAAAATCAAACTCTCAATCTTTATTAAGCACTCCAACGAGAAAAAGAATATCGCTTTCTGATGTATTTATAATTAGCAGTTGTGAAGTTTATTTATCATAAGTGCTTAAAAATCTCTCATCGAGAAACACCGCTTAAGCCCTTGCTACACTTAGCATTTCTCCAATTCAGGCAGCCTACCATGCCCAGAATGGACAATCTCGCAACAAAGATTGCTTGTTGTTTTCACTAATTATTTTTGTTTGTCGCATCCAAAAGCAGCCCATATTATCCGCAGCACAAGGGATGACATTCCTTACGCTCTTTAACAATCAAATGCCGTACTTCCTCATCTGCAACTTTCCTACTGATGTAAAAATTTCCTTTTGATTCCCATTTTCTAATTTTTACAACCACTGCGCAGAGCATTTAAAGCTGTGTTCTGCATTACAGTCTATTCATGTAGGAATTCATCGTGGATAAATATCAAGCTGCATACGCTAAGCGTCTAGAAAAACTGAAAGGCAATCGTTCGCCAAAAGCTATTGCACGTATTTCGGCGTGGGATGCGTTTTTTAACAAAGAATACGAGATGCAAGATCTAGAGTCTCAAATGACAGACTCAGCTCGCAAGCACTACGAGCAATCTGACGTTAAAAATGAAATCAGCTTTGGTTCATTCAAACGCGCGTTCTATAAAGAATCGATCGTGATTTATGACCTAACCGATGGTGCTTCAATTCAAAAGGTGTTCACACCACTACTTGTGCTAACAACAGCATGGGTACTGTTCGTGTGTTTTACTCAGTAATTGAAGAACCGAATTTAATAAGCAATAGATAAACTATTGGCAGAGTGTTTATTACCTTTGTTCAATACAAACAGTTGAGAGTTTAAGGATGAAAGGAAGAAACATTGCGGCATTTGCCATTGTGATGGCAGCACTAACGTTTGGGTATGGCTTTAAAGCGTACCAAGAGGCTAATGGTGTCATTTACCCAACCTTTAAGAAGGAGTTTAATCTCTAATGCCTAAGATTACCCTTCTGCTACTCGCAACGACAGTCGCCATGGGCATTACTGGCGCTGCATTCTGTGTTGGCGTCACTTACGCGTTTACACAATTGCCAATAGAACAAATTCTATCGAGCTTATAATAAAAAAGTAGAGCATTTCGGTGCTCTACTTTTTTGCTATTTAGGGTTTAAAAAACCAATCAAAATTCTCGATTCATCTTCCCTAAACAGGCGAACAAAATCGCTTGATGCTCGGGGTCGATATTGCGCGTTAAGTCTTGAACCAAATCCAAATGCAGTTGATTGTGATGACGGTGAATCTCTTCACCCGCTGGTGTGAGCTTCACAACAATTGCGCGACGATCTTCTGGGTGCGGGCAACGCTCAATAAGCTC
The DNA here is from genome assembly GCF_051122595.1 of Vibrio sp. K4. Lineage (NCBI taxonomy): Bacteria > Pseudomonadati > Pseudomonadota > Gammaproteobacteria > Vibrionales > Vibrionaceae > Vibrio > Vibrio sp. K4. Next base: position 1,114,901 of record NZ_CP178578.1, on the reverse strand, counting down.
TGCTTTTACCAGCTTCTCAATTTGAACCGTCAGCGTACCCGTGGTGATACCGAGTTTCTCGGCCAACTCTTTCATACGCATTGCACCGTGCCCACCCAACACTTCGATGGTGTGAGTTTGAGCCAGTGAATAACCCGTTTCTTTTACTACAGATTGCTCCCAAGAAGACATTTTGTCATAGAACTCGGTAAGCGTTTGATTCAGCTTTTCTAATTCGCGCATCAGTCAGTCGTTTGAACTTCCAAAGTCAGGTGATGAATCTTATCAAATTTACTCAATAATTGCTTAAATTCATCCAGCGTTTTGTCGCTATGATTTTTCAGTGCGATTGCCGCAGAGTAATGGTGACCACTCACTTTCCAGATGTGTAAATCAACGATCTCGGCGTAAGGCGTGAGTGTTTCTGTAATCTCATCTCGGTAAGACTTGTTGATGCTCTCGTCCAGTAACACAGGCGCCGTTTGCTTCATTAAGCCCAAGGTCCATTTACCAATCACAACAGCACCGACAATACCCATCATGGCATCTAACCAAACCCAACCGTAAAACTTACCGACAATCAGCGCCACGATCGCCAGCAAAGACGTCAACGTATCCGCCAACACGTGAAAATACGCAGCGGTTAAGTTGTGGTCGTGATGATGCTCGTGCTCATGATCGTGAGAGTGGTGATCGTGATGGTCATGCCCATGATGATGGTGATCTTGCAGAAGTAGCATGCTTGCAAGGTTAACCACGAGACCAATCACCGCGACCATGATTGCCTCATTGAATTGGATGCTTTCTGGATTAAAGAGACGGTGAATCGACTCGACCATCATCATCAATGCCACAATCCCCAACGCAATCGCACTGGTAAAACCGCCGAGTACACTCACCTTGCCCGTACCAAATGAGAAGCGGTCATTGTGCGCGTTTTGTTTCGCGTAGCGGTAAGCAAAGAGCGTAATACAAAATGCCGCTGCGTGTGTGCCCATGTGCCAACCATCTGCGAGCAATGCCATTGAGCCAAACATAGTTCCGGCAGCAATCTCTACCACCATAGTGGTCACGGTTAGAATCAATACGTAGAGCGTGCGTTTTTCACCCTTTTGGTTGTGAGAAACGAAATCATGTGAATGTTGCGATACAGCCATTGCGACACTTACCTTCTAATTTTAGTTTGATTATCAAATTATTTGATTTTAATTTAGTTTGACCATCAAACAATGTCAACCTAGGAAGGCAATTTGATCGAAGAGAAGGTTGAAAAAGGATCTTGCTGAGCGCAGAAAACGCAAATGTAATAAAGCACTTAAGCTCGCTAGAGAAGCCTAAGTGCTTTTGAAGAAAGTGATGTTCTTGAGTAGAGAGTCGGGACTAACGATCAGCTAATCGGCGGGTACCTTCATCAATGATCGCTCGAAGCGCTTTGGTCAGCTCATCAAAATCGGTGTGCTTTTTACCGTATTCCAGATTAAACGCGTAATTGAAATCAGCAGGGTTATCACCTTGCGTGTGCTGCAGAATGGTCTCTAACTTATCCAACGCTTTGGTGAGGCGAGCTTCTTCGGTAGTGGCACTGTCGTATTCCAACCAAAGGTCCAAAAACTCCTGTTGCAGAGATGCGTCTAGTGGAGCGATAAGCTGCTTCAAATCCGCCAGTTCTAGCGCACTTTTATCCAGCCCATCGTGTTGCTCCAACGCCGAAATGTCACCACTTACTGCTTCTGCTAAGTCATGCACAATGCAAAGCTTGAGCACTTTTAGCATGTCTAAATGCGGATAATGTTCTCCTACCAGCATGGCAAGTAAACACAATCGCCATGTGTGCTCAGCCGTGCTCTCATGGCGACCAGATGATGTCCAAGCAGTGCGCAAGGTGTTTTTGAGCTGCTCCGCCTCACGCAGAAAAGTAAGAATGCCAGGTAGCTTGTCGATCATGTTTACACTCATCTCTGTCTGTTTTGCCAAAGACTAGCGGATTGCCATTCATGAAGGAAGTAAATCACTCGAACCTTTGTTCCAAATAGAGGCGTTAAACATCTGTCGTTAAACATCTATATCGAACACTTGGCTAAAGCACCTTTGCTCGCAACTGGGCAATTTTCAAACTGCCTGAATCCAAAATGATTTTTAGATCCTGATGTACGCGCATATCGTAGTTATCGCCGTTCTTCGCTTTGGCTTTCCAAACCACATTGTAACTCACGGCCCAGCCAGAGTTTTGATCGCCCTTAATGGTCAAACCTTGAATGTCGTGCGAGTTCCAGACGATGTTGTCCGTCACGCCTTTGTACCAACGGAGAAAGTCTTGGTATGACTGAATAGGGAAATCTGGGTACGCCATATCAACGGGCTCTGCGATACGAGCAAGGAAGTAGCCTGATTCGCGTTGATGGTCAAAACCTGCGAACCACTGGTAAACAAAACTTGCGATGTCGTTTTGGCTCAACTGTGAACGAGCCTCCGCATCGTACGTCTTACTCAAAACATTCATATCAATTTGTAGCAGCGCAATCTCGCCCGCATCATTGAAAGTGAAATATTCCGTCCAGCGATGCCCATCTGGGTTGATGGTATCACTTTGACCGTCTTGAGTTTGAATCAGTGTACCGAACAGCTCAACCTTCACTCGTCCGTCTTTCGAAGCAGGAGCAATACGGTAGCTAAAATCATCTTGAGTTTGGTAAATCTCAAACCAGTCTTTGATAGACTCAAGGTGCCCTGCTTTCCCTTTGTATTCTGTCGCTGTTACGTCGTTGACAAGCGTTTTGCTGTCGTCAGAAAACAAGGTTTCACGTGCTTTCGCAAATGCATCGAACCCTTGCTCTCCAAGCAGCTGATACTGAGCAAAAAACGCATTGATGGTGGCTTCGTTTTCCGCCTGTTTGTTTGGCTCATTCGCCAAAGAGAAAGCACTCACTACAACCAATAGTGAAGCGAGAAATTGTTTTACGCGCATGGATTTTCCTCCCCCAAGGATATGCTGATCAAATTGTATGATAACGATTTGAATTACTGGGGATTAGAGGAATAAAGACTTAAGAACTATTAGCGAATACCTAATAATCAGAAGAAAGAAAAGGCACCTCACGAAATGAGATGCCCAAGTTCGCAGTTTATGCTGATTCACACGAAAGCAGTTTGGCTTCAAATTGATCGTCAATGCTGTCTGCAATCAATTCGATGCGGCTTTCGGCACAATCATCCAACTCCACTTCGGTTAGTCCATCTGGCGTTAAGTTGTAGCCATAAATGCCATCGCTCGTAATAAACACGGCTTTCATGCGCTCCACTTCTAGCTCCACCAACAAAGGAATCAGCTTCCGACGGTCAAACACTTTCTCCGGCGAGAAGCGCCAACCAACACTTTGGAAGCCTTCGCCTTCATTGGTCGCTTTAATAATGCCACTTTCAGGCATTGGCATGTCTGAAGCCAACGGCTTGTCACTCGCATGATGGTGGTGATGGTGCGGCGGATGCTCATGAATGGTGGTTTCACCTTCGAATTCATGAAAAGGAATCACACCGTGCTCCGCAAAAATCACTTTTGTGTTTGGACGACCAACTTCCGCCACGTAAGCTTCTAGCTTCTGGGTGTCGCCCTCTTGATAGAGATCGAGCTTGTTACCCACCACCGTATCGGCAATGGCGATTTGCTGATTGAATGTGTCGTGCTCGGTGTAACGAAGGTCTGTCAGTTTACGAGCATCAACTAAAGTGATGTTCTTTTGCAGTGACAACACTTGTCGATAATGATCGGTCGATAAAACCTGTAACACCTCTTTTGGATGCCCAAGGCCAGTCGGCTCAATCAACAAGCGGTCGGGCTTCGCTTCATTCAGCAGTTGATTAAGTGCGATTTGCATTGGCAATCCCGCCGCACAGCACATACACCCGCCGGGTACTTCACGAATAAAGACTTGCTGCTCTTCGCTTTGCTGCCCTTGAACCAAGCTGCCATCCACACCGATTTCGCCAAACTCATTCACCAAAACAGCCCAGCGTTCGTTCTCTGGCTTACTCGCCATCAGGTTCAAAATCGCAGAGGTTTTACCGACGCCTAAAAACCCAGTAATAATGTTAGTTGGAACCCCAAGTATGGGCTGATTATCAGAGCTCATTGGCAATTCTCCTGTAGCCTTGAACCAGCTCGTGGTTTGCTGAAACCACAGACTCCGAAAATGCCGAGTATTCTGGCGGCACTTTCGAGATGCTGTTCAAATCAAAATCGGCGCCGATATTGGTCATCGGCGGAACGTGGAAGTTCTCTGGCAAGTCTAGTCCATCCACCACACAGTTATGACGAATCACACAACCTGTACCAATCACAGCATTAAACACCACGGAGTTAAAACCGATAAACACGTCATCACTGACTTCACATGGACCATGAATGATAGAACGATGGGCAATCGACGAACGCTCCCCAATGGTCACGGCCGCACCTGCTTTTGAGTGGATAACAACGCCATCTTGAATGTTGGTATCGCGCTTGATCACGATGGCTTCCATGTCGCCTTGCTCGTTCACTTCATCGGCACGAATCACCGCGTAAGGACCAATAAAAACGTTATCTTCAATGATTACTTTGCCACAGATGATCGCCGTTGGATCAATGAACGCCGTTTCCGATACTTCCGGCATGTGACCAGTAGGATTTCTTCTTAACATATTGATTTCTCTTTATTCGGTGCCTCAAAGACACTCAAGCTACGACAACTATACTTCTACAAATAAAGCCCAAAGAAAGCGGATAAATGTAAGCTTTCGAAAATAAACTGAGCTTTCAAATAATCTAAGTTTCTGAAAAACGTGAATCCTAGCGCTCAAATACCAATCGCATGGCGTGTGCAGCCTGCTCATTCACTTGCTGGTTGGCATACACTAAACCGCCATTGACCCATGTATTCTTAATGTGAGCCGAGAACTGGTGACCAACAAATGGCGACCAACCACAATGGTACAAGCTGTTCTCGTTCGTCACTGGCGTTGGGGCTGCGGTATCAACAAGAACCAAATCAGCAAAGTAGCCTTCACGAATAAAACCGCGATCCTGAACGCCATAACGAATCGCTGGGTTATGAGAGGTTTTCTCTACCACTTGCTCCATCGTCATGTGCCCACGACTCACTTGATCAAACAGCGTGAGTAGCGCGTGTTGCACCAAAGGTAAGCCAGCAGGTGCTTGGTCGTAAGGCACTTGTTTTTCTTCCCAAGTGTGCGGGGCATGGTCCGTCGCAATAATATCAATCTGGCCTGTGCTTAATGCCTTTAGTAGCGCTTCACGATCGCTTGGGTACTTCACCGCTGGGTTGCATTTAATTTGGTTACCACGATCTGCATAGTCTTTATTGCTAAACCAGAGATGGTGAACACACGCTTCTGCGGTGATGCTCTTACCTTGAATCGGGCCCGCTTCAAACAAAGCCAATTCTTTTGCTGTTGTGATATGCAGTACGTGCAGTTGGCTGTTGTGCTTCTTCGCTAACTCAACGGCATAAGAAGAAGAGGCATAACAAGCTTCATCGTCACGAAGTACAGGATGGTCTTCAATGGTGAATTCCGACTTCTCTTTCAACAGGCGTTCTTTGTTCTGAGCAATGACAGGGCCACTTTCACAGTGCGTTACGATCAATACTGGAGAATCACGGAAAATCTCATCCAATGCTTGCTCGTCTTCGACCAATAGATCTCCGGTAGATGCGCCCATAAAGACTTTCACACCACAGTGTTTCTTTGGATCGAGTAACTTGATTTGATCCAGATTGTCTTCTGTTGCGCCAAGGTAGAAAGAATAGTTAGCCAGAGAGCTTTGTTCCGCGATAGCAAATTTGCGCTCCAATGCTTCAATCGTTGTGGTGGCTGGGCTTACGTTTGGCATTTCCATGAAACTCGTGATACCACCAGCGACGGCTGCGCGTGATTCGGTTGCAATAGAGCCTTTGTGAGTCAGTCCTGGTTCGCGAAAATGCACTTGGTCATCGATCATTCCAGGGATTAGATAGCAACCTTTCGCATCGATAACGACATCACCTTCCCTTGCTGCTAGGTCAGTTGCGATGGTTTCGATTCGTTGATCGACAATTCGCAAATCGGTTTCGGTGATGGTTCCTTCATTTACTACGCGGGCGTTTTTAATGAGCGTTGCAGACATAGCGGTTCAGAATCTCCTTGCTGATGATGCTAATGGTTGGGATGTATTTGAGGAAAAGGCGACGACGTCGTCATGGTGTGAGCCAAGCTCAATAAAAAGCACGGCTATTTGGTGTCAGCGCAGTCATCACACACACAATTGATTTCTAATTGCGGGCTAACGACGGTAAACCCCTCTTGTTTTGCATGAGATTTAAGACCGTTAATCAATTTGGGATCGATGGCTTGTTCGCTGATCTTGTTGCACTTGGAACAGATAAGAAATTGAGGGATACCGTGCTCGTGTTCGCAGAGAATATGGGAGCATACGATGTATTTATTGGAAACTTTAAGCTTGTGAGCCAGATGCTCACCTTCAAGAAAATCCAAGATTCGATACACAGACATAGCCTGAATATTCTGATCAAAATGGGCTTTGCAATAATCCACTAGCTCATAAGCTGATAACGCTCTATCGGCATGGACCAAGGCTTTCAACACCAGTTTTCTCTTAGAAGTTAATTGCTTTCCCTGAGCCTTAAAACTCTTCTCAACATGCTCAATAATGGCGTCAATATTGCTCACTCTCACCTCACACAAGACACACGCTACCTTTTAATAATTTTGATTATTGTTATGTTATAACATAAAAAATAGATTCATCAAGGTGAGACCAAAGTGAACGCGACTTGGGAATGAGCATTAGATCCGTTACTCTAATTAGCTCGTATCCCAAATCAGAATAATCAAAACGGATGGCTAGAATGGAACACGTTGGCTCTCGGGCACTGGTTGTTGAAGGCGGTGCCATGCGCGGGGTATTTTCCTGCGGCATACTCGATCATTTTATTAAGCAAGACTTCTCCCCGTTTGACAGTTTTTGGGGTGTTTCGGCAGGCGCGAGCAACTTAGCCGCATACCTTGCAAAAATGCCGGGAAGGAACCTCAAGATCTATCTTGATTACAGCTTACGTAAAGAGTTCATTTCTCCTACTCAACTGCTGCGTGGCGGTGACATGATGGACTTGGATTGGATGTGGGATATCACCCTTAAAGAACTCGATATAGATAGAGATGTGCTCTCGGCAGATCCCCGTCCTTTCTTTTTAGGGGTCACACGACAAGACAACGGACAACCAGAATACCTCACGCCATCTATTCAAATGCTGGCAGAAACCATGAAAGCCAGTAGCGCCCTGCCCATCATGTACCGAAACGGTGTCGCTTTAGATGGTGTGAGATACGTCGATGGCGGCGTAGCGGATGCGATTCCCGTCGCCGAAGCCATTAAACGCGGCGCGACCAGAATCATGGTGCTAAGAAGTCGGCCAGCCAGCTATCGCAAATCCAAACCTAAACTTGAAAAGCTCACTGCGCGCCTGTTGAAAGATCACCCTGCTTTGGTCGAGCCGATGCTCACGCGTCATATTCGCTATAACCAGAGTTTGGAATTGATAGAGAACCCACCCGCTGGTGTTGAGATCATTCAAATCTGTCCGCCAGAAGGCTTTAAATTAAAGCGCTTGAGCCGCTCGCCAGAACCATTGCGCAAAGCTTATGAATTAGGGTTGGAATTTGGCAAACATGCCATAACGCGTTGGGAACAGAGCTAAACACCACTTTCAAACGCAGCAGAATAAAAAAAGCCACACCATGTTAGTGTGGCTGATGCAAATTCGATGGCAGTGGATATCGTCTTTGCTTGCGTATGAGCCCAATGCACGGACTCCAAATCACTTAGGGGTCACCAATCATGCGAATTCAATAGGCACGATTGTCGGTCAAACTAATACGTTTCAAACAATCCAGAGTTGTAATCTTGAATCGCTTGTTCAATCTCTTCGATGCTATTCATGACAAACGGGCCATAATGCACGACAGGTTCATCAATTGGCTCGCCGATAAAGAGCAGTACACCACTGGTGTCATTGGATTGAAGCGTTACCAACTCACCTTTAGAAAGCAGTGCCATTTCTCCCTGCATGACAACGCGCTCTCCAATAGTAATGCTGCCTTTATAAGCATAGACCATCATATTGTGATCGTTAGGTGTCATCAGGTTTAACGACGCGCCTTGATGCGCTTGCCAATCAGCGACCGTCACAGGTACACCAGTTTTACTCAATGGCCCACGAATCACTTCATCATCAATATTCAGCTCACCAGAAATAACGCGAACTAAACCATGCGCCTCTGCGCGATGTTCGGTAATGGATTCCGGTTGGAAGTCGTGATATTGCGCCGGAGCCATCTTGTCTCGCGCTGGTTGATTAATCCAAATTTGGAAACCGTGCAGCTCACCGTCTTCCATTATTGGCATTTCACTATGAATGACGCCTCGACCAGCTGCCATCCATTGCGCACCACCAGAACGAAGTTCACCAACATTATCCATGTGGTCACGATGTTGGAAGTGTCCCGTTAACATGTAAGTTAGCGTTTCAATGCCTCGGTGTGGGTGCGGAGGGAACCCGCCTACGTAATCGGCTCTTTGGTCTGATTTCAGTTCATCTACCATCAAGAATGGCGAAAAGCTCGCATTGTTAAAGCCTGCGACACGGCGAATTTTCACGCCGTCACCATCAGCAGTTGCATGTGATGGGATAATCTGACGAATCTCTCTCACTGTACTCATAATCTTGCCTCCCTTTAGGATATGAGTTGATTCTAGAGAGCAAGTACTGAGTTTATGAGGGGGAAAAATTGTTCTACTTCATCAACTTTTTCGAACGAAAAAAAATGAAAAATAAATGTAGCTATTTTTTAAACACCCTGTATAGTGGCGGCTGGCTCTAGAAAAGAGCTGTTAATGCTACATTTAGTTTAAGTTCCCTCTCAGTAACATCCTGAATCTTCGGTTCAGACTCCTGCGTAAAACTTCCTCTTGATTGCACATTCAATAGCTTAAAAAAGATCCATCACAATTCGTACATTATTGTTTAATTTCAGAGGTTTTTATGTCTGGTAAAGTAACTGGTTCAGTAAAATGGTTCAACGAAACTAAAGGTTTTGGTTTCCTAACTCAAGACAACGGCGGCCAAGATGTATTCGTACACTTCAACGCTATCGTTGCTGACGGTTTCAAAACTTTGGCTGAAGGTCAGAAAGTAAGCTTCAACGTAGAAGATGGTAAAAAAGGTCCTCAAGCGACTGAAGTTACTCCTCTATAAGATAGCTTTTCTTGGTGCAGCATTTCCTCGCTGCACCAAACTCTCTCCCCCTTCAAAAATTCCTCAAACTTAATACTCAGCAATCAAATATTGCTCGGTTTTCTGCTGCCTAAAATAAATGGGCTGCACCACTGTATCCATCGTTGGAACAAGTTATCTGTCGTCAGATCACTGTCGCCGTCGTTGGTATGTAAATTACTAAAATTAGGAAAAATTATGTCTAGAAGAACTGGTCGTCAAAGACACTGGTATCAATTATCGAATAAAGAAAAGATCACAAAGAAACAGGAGAATAAATGATAGAGATTGAATTCCGTTTAAAACAACCCGACATCTCTTGGAACGCCAAAATTCACCAACTTAACAGTGATATTTTAAGGCGCCATATATTGCCAAAACTCCAATCTGCTTGCTATCTCATTGATTTTAAATACTGTGAGAAAACCTATTCCGGTGACATTCTGTGTGACTCAGGTTCAAAGCTAGGAAGTTTTATTATTAAATAAATCAGTTTCGTGCATTAATAATTAATGTGGAAATTTAGGAAGAAATTCCCAAGGTGAAAAACATGGCAAATAAAAGCAAGAAGCAAATTGAGCAAGAAAAGAAAGAGTCCGAACAAAACGCTGCTGCGATAAAACAACAAACTCGCCGCCGAATTGAGGACATCATGGAGCAAAGAGAATTTGATAAAATGTTCGAGCTATAAATACATTCCCTTTCATTTCCTTTTCTCTACTCTTCTCAATTTAAAGTATCGATGTGCAAGGTATCGCCACCCCTTCTCAGTTCACAATGAGCAACGCACAATAAACTCGATATGACTCCCAATGTTTCTCGCATGATGTGATTCAGTATTAGCCACTGAATATTCGACTCAGCTAGGTGTGTGCTGATAACGAAACCATCATGCGATGAAATCGCTCCCTTATCCCTTATCCCTTATCCCTTGTCCCAAAGAATTACAATTTACTCACTAGCTCTAGCCAAGCCCCAATTTTTGCGTATAATCGCAACCGTTTGCTTCGTATAACCCCAATGATATGGTTTGGGGGTCTCTACCAGCTCCCGCAAAGTGCTGATTACGAAGAGTCGAGATCACTGTGGATCTTACTCTTTGTAATGGCGTTCGATTTTTCTCAATCTATACCTATTCTTAGAGTAATTGCATCCACGTAAAAGCATAAGAAGAGGTGGAATATGAACGCATTTATTCAAGGTCTTCCAAAGGTAGAGTTACACTTACATATCGAAGGTTCGCTAGAGCCAGAGCTGTTGTTTGAGCTTGCACAGCGCAACAACATCGACATCCCATACGAATCACCGCAAGCACTGCGCAAGGCGTACGAGTTCGAAGATTTGCAGTCTTTCCTAGATATCTACTATCAAGGTGCTAACGCGCTTCGCACGGAACAAGACTTCTATGATTTGACTTGGGCATACCTAGAGCGCTGCAAAGCTGACAACGTTATCCATACTGAAATCTTCTTTGACCCACAAACCCACACCGACCGCGGCATTGAGTTTGAGACTGTTATCAATGGTATTCACCGAGCAATGCAAGATGGTAACGAGAAGTTAGGTATCACCTCTCAAATCATTGCGTGCTTCTTGCGTCACCTATCGGAAGAGAGCGCGATTGAAACACTGCAATCCATTGTTAAACACAAAGACAAAATCGTCGGTGTTGGTTTGGATTCTTCAGAGCTTGGACATCCGCCAGAGAAGTTCAAACGTGCGTTCCAACAAGCAAAAGAAGCAGGTTTACTCACCGTGGCACACGCAGGCGAGGAAGGCCCGGCGCAAAACATCATCGATTCTGTCGAGATGCTGGGCGTTAGCCGCGTTGACCATGGTGTTCGCTGCGTTGAAGATGCATCGTTAGTCGAAGCGCTTATCGAAAGTAAAATGCCACTCACGGTGTGCCCGTTGTCGAATATTAAGCTTTGCGTGTTTGATGAAATGGAGCAGCACAACATTGTCGATTTGCTACGTAAAGGTGTCGCGGTAACCATTAACTCCGATGATCCGGCGTACTTTGGTGGTTACATGACGGATAACTTTATAGCTGTCAGCAATGCGCACCCAATGACGAAGGCTGAGTTGGCTCAGTTTACGATCAATGCGATTAATGCGAGCTTCATCAGCGAAGCACTTAAAGCCAAATACCGTGCTCAAGTCGCTGATTACTTAGCGAATCACTGAGTATAAGTGCAAACCAATAAGGGCTAGCGACCTAGCCCTTATTTTGTTGTTTTCTATACGTAATTCGCTACGTACCTCATGATGTGTCTCGCTCGGTTTTAACACAGTTTCTTCCCGCATTTTTCGCAACATAGAGCGCCTTATCCGCTCTTGCGACCAGTTCATCAAAACTGTCTTCCAACTCTAATGTGGCAATACCCGCACTGAACGTTACTTTCGAAACGGGGCTGAAATCCTCATCCTTAAGCGCCTCTAAACGGCTTTGAGCCCATTGCTGTGCCTTTTCTAAAGATACTTTGGAAGCGACGATAACAAACTCCTCCCCACCCCAGCGTGCCAACATCCCTTCTTCCAAAGGGTCTTGAGCGAGAAAGTCAGCAATATGCTTTAGCACGTCATCCCCAACATCATGCCCATAGGTATCGTTGACCTCTTTAAAGTGGTCGAGATCGAGCAAAATCAATGACACAGGCCAACTGTGCGCTCTTGCTTTCTGAAGCTGCTCGTGGACTTTGGTGATCAGTGCGCGGCGGTTAAACAAGTTAGTGAGCGGATCATGCATGGCTAACCACGTAAGCTTGTGATTGTTTGCATTGAGCAGATTGACTGAGTACGCCAACTCTTGGTTCGCTGTGTTGAGCTCTTGCGTTCTGAGCGCGACCACTTCCTCTAGCTTTCTATTGTGCTGATGGATTTCATCAAAGGTGTTTTTAAAGGCATTGGAAAGCTGGCCGATTTCATCTTTCGAATCGTAGCCAGAAAACGTGGTGTAATGGTTGTTGACGGCGTTTTCGACATCGTACGTCAGCTCCAAAATCGGTCTTGTGATGGAATTGGTGAGGTAAAACACGATAGGCATAAAGACAACGATCACCACCGATGAAGTAATCGCAACGTCTTCCAGTAGCTCATTGATATCGAGGAAAATATCGGACTCTTCCGTAGTCACGAAGAGCGTCCAATTAGGCAAGGTGTCGATTTTCGCAAAGGTCACGATCTTGGCTTCATTGACCTTTCTGTCGTAGTAGTGGCCGTGTCCGACATTTTCCCAATTGGTTTGCACTGCAATGTCCGCAAAGCCTTCAAAACCAACTCGTTCACCTTCAAATATATTAGCGTGCAAGATCAGAGAGCTGTCGGGGTGAGAAACCACCGTTCCACTGCTATCAGAGATCCAAGCATAACTGCTGTTGCCTAACTTCACTTTCGACAAACGCTGCGCGAGGTAGTCGACAGAGATAGACACACCAACAATCCCTTTCCAGTTATCCGCTTCGTCATACACGGGCACACCAAGGGCCACTACAGGCGTTTTGACCAGTAAGCCAACGTGCGGCGCTGTGATGTGATAATCCGCGCTCTTCCATCGAGCGTCTTCTACAAATTCTGGCCACTCAATTTTGATGGTTCTGCTTTTGTGATCAATTAGATTCCAATGCTCATCGACGAAAAGCGTATTAATCACGGACTTCTTAGACATGCTTTTGAGCCATTTGAGCTCTTCGACAATAAAGTCTATATCTCCTTCTTGCACACGTTGGTGACCACTGATGGTTTGCAGTGACGCCACATGTCGTTGCAGTTCTTGGCTGATGACGTCTGAATGAAGGTTGGATAATTGGATGGAGTTTTCTAGGGCGACACTAAAGATCCGTTGCCGCTCTTTAAAGTACAACACGGCGAAAAGAATCAGGACGAAGCAAATCGTCATTACTGAGTACGTAACGACAAACTTGGTTCTCACACTTCGGAAAGCAAACCCCGCGATATACACAAATGTCCTTATCAAGTGTATGGATATGCATATAGTCTAGTTTGTTAATAAAGAGTCTGCTATGTGGTTTAGCGCAAAAATTGGCTTAAATTGAATGATTTATTACGAATTTCTCAGCAGCTAATAAACACTGTTCGCGTAGCCATTGATGGCTTGGGTCATTAGTGCGAGAGGGGTGCCAATACATCGCCACATCGATCGGATCTTTCATGAAGTCGGCTTCAAGCTCTCTGAGGTGATACAAATCTCTATATTGCTCCAGTAAGGTTTGTGGCATCAAAGCAAGATAATCACAGCGCTGTACCACTGGCAGTATCTCGATAATACTTCCCGCCTGCCATGCCACTTGGCGCTTCCCTAGGATCTGCTCATTCTTGATGCCACGGCCAATCAAATAACCGTTTTGTTGGTCAAACTGAGAAAGGGTCACATGCTTCTCGTTTAGGTACTCTTCTACACTGATGGTATTGCCTTGTAACCGAGGATGATCCTCTCGGCACACAACCGTGAGTTTATCGGACATCAAAATCTGTGAACGCAGATGCGGGTGTAAATTGGTCTGAGCTTCAATCACCAAATCGCACTGCTGTGACCTCAGCAAGCTGGTTAAGTCCATAGTGAAAAGCGGCTCAATCCGTGTGTTTGCCTTCGGTGCTTTTTCGTTGAGTAAGGCTGAAAGCTCTGGCAGCAAAGTAAAACTGAACACACTGAGTGAAGAGATCACAAAACGCTTATCGCACTCAGCAGGATTAAATCGTGAATGCTCCGGCAACATATAAGCGATGCTTTCTACCGCTGTCGCTAATGTGGGATAGATATCAATGGCGAAGGCTGTTGGTGCAACGCCGTGGCTTTCGCGAATAAATAACGCATCCTTAAACACCTCTCGCAGCCTGACTACCGCTTGACTGACCGCAGATTGACTCACACCCAGCCGTTGCGCCGCTTTGGTGTAACTTTTCTCTTCGACAATCGCCACGAAGGTCGGAATAAGACTGTAATCTGAGTGCTTCATAGATTATGTGTTCTCGAATATTTTCATTCTGATATGAGCTTAACTTATATCATATATAACTCAACTTATGACGTTTTTTCATACAATTCCGCGCATGTGATTACAAAAGACAAAACAATAATCACACGCTCAACGTTTTACCCTCACACATCGACAAAAGGTATAACTATGAACGTCATAAAAGCCATAGGTCGCGTTATCTTTGCGATTTTTATGGTGCTATTAAAGTTCTCACTATTCATGGCTCTCATGCTTGGTGGCGCTTACTTGCTTGCACCCATGGGCACGATCAATTCCAAAGACATTGATATGAGCTTGTTCACCAACACGCCCAACGACACCATGATGGTGATTTTCAACTCCGAATACTTCAGTGGTTACCTGTTCTCTGTCACCATAGCCCTTGCCCTTTTTGTCATCTATTTGCTATGGCAGATCCATGAAGTTGCGGTTCACCGAGCTCAAGAAAAGAAAAGTTCTCATATCCAATTGGTGTTTGCCCTCTCCTTGTGTGGTTTGTTCCTTCACAAAGCTTGGTGGGTTCTGGCGCTGATCATTGCTTTCGCGAACTGGGAGCACATTGGGAACTCACTGAGCAACATTATTCGCAATAGCCGTTTGTCGTCTCAACCACAAACACCCGCAAAAGTGACGGAGGAATAAGCCATGAAAGAGGTAATGATTCCGTACATTCTGATCATGTGGATTCTGGTCTCAACGGGTGCGATTAAGTGGACATTTAAAAGCGCGTTTTGGATCATCTCCGGCGGGGCATTCATTCTGGTGGTGCTAGGGATACTCTCACGTCTATGGGCTCCGGTTGATTTGACTTATTCATCGACGGTGAAAGCGCCCCATTCGGTGTTGTCCCCACTGTTTCGCGAGCAGATTGACCACATCTATGTCGACCACAATCAAGAAGTGAAGAAAGGCGATGTGATCTATACGCTCGTCGACACCACCTCTTTGGCAGACGTAGAAAAAATCAAAGCAGGCATTGTTCAGCAAGAAGAAAACGTGGCTCAGTTAAAGCGCGATATTATTCGCGGTAAAACGTCACCAGAGATCTTCAAAGGGCGTGACATTGAATACTACGAATCTCAACTTCGCGTTGCAGAAGCGTCGTTAAAGTCTTTGCATGCCGATTTGCAAAAGACTGAGTTTGAACAAAGCCGTAAAACCGTTCGTGCGCCTTTCGACGGCCAAGTTGCAGTGGTGAACGTAGCCAATGGTAGCCGAGTCGGTAACATGCACATCTACGACACGTCGCGTAAATTCTTGGAGATGCGCATACCAGACCAAACCTACCGCTATGTTGAACAGGGTCAGTTTGCTGAGTTCTACGTCGATGCGTATCCAGGTGAAGTGTTCCGAGCTCGTGTTCACAGCATCACGGCGGGTACTGGAGAATCATCGGTCTCGCCATTGCAAGGCCCACAGAGCGTTCGTCAACACGTAGGCGCAAACACCAGTAGCCACGGCCGTACAGTGATTCTGGAAATTTTCGAACCAGAGGGCAAGTCCATCCCAATCGGTGCCACTGGCTCTGCATGGATTGCTGCAAATAAACCACACAGCCTATTTGGCTTCATTGATGTAATTGGCGCGGCAACGGTTCGACTTCACTCTTATAAGTCTTACCTGAACGCGATGTAGAGAATAAACAAACCGCCAACTTAGGCGGTTTGTTTTTATGAAGCCAATTAAGACCTTACATTTCTTCCGTGGTTAGCCTGCGGTTTTAGCGCTAGACTGAGTGAGCTAAATAAAGCATACACAAAAGGAAGAAAATCATGATTCAACAAGGTCAAGCACTGCCTGCTGCAACGCTAAGCGAACTGACTGCAGATGGTATGGTAAACCACCAAGTAACAGAGCTATTTGCAGATAAGAAAGTGGTTCTATTTGCGGTTCCAGGTGCATTTACTCCTACTTGTTCTGAAGCGCACCTGCCAGGTTACGTCGTATTGGCTGACCAACTAAAGGCAAAAGGCGTGGACCTGATTGCTTGTGTATCTGTTAACGATGCATTCGTAATGCAAGCTTGGGGTGAAGCACAAAACGCATCTGAGTTGCTAATGCTGGGTGATGGTGACGCAAGCTTTACTAAAGCACTGGGCCTAGAAATGGACACCGGCGGTTTTGGTGGCGTTCGTTCACAGCGTTACGCGATGATCATCGACAATGGTGTGGTTACGACACTAAACGTTGAAGAGCCAAAGACATTTGAAGCAAGCAAAGCGGAAACCATTCTCGCTGCACTTTAAGCTCAACGCTAAGATCACAAAACGGAAGCCTCATTGCTTCCGTTTTTTCTATCTGAACTCACTGATTTTACTAGCTCAGCGCCACACATTTAATGAAGATGAAGTTCGGGAACGTCGCCAAACGTTGGTAATGCTCTTGCGAGATTTCACGAATCTTTTCATTCACCTTACCTTCTGAAATCGCCAGCATCGCCATGTTACTGCCTGTGATCGCATCGGTAATATCTTGCAATGAACGGCGGTAGAACGCCACAGGAACCGGTTCTCCTACCGTATTCCACATATCTTCAACCAGCTCTTTATCGTAGTAATTGCCCGAAGCCGAGCATTCAAAATCGGCAAATGGATGATGAGTTGAGAAGACAAACTGACCACCAGCTTTTAGTACTCGTTGAATATCGTTAAACAAGGGACGCAGATCTTCAATGTAGTGAACCATAAGCGGGCAAATGACTAAGTCGTACTGTCCGTCTGCCTCTTCTGGTAAACCGAGCGCCAAGTTTTGTGCATAAGCGGTGACCGAGCTACCAAGCTTTTCTTTTACGATATCTATCATCTCTTGAGCAGCGTCGATGCAGGTTACTGAGCTTGCGCCCAACTCAAGAAGAAGCTGCGCGTAAATACCAGAACCACAACCTAAATCCAGCACCTTTTTACCTGCCACATCACCGACTAGTTCAAGGGTGTTTGGACGCTCAAAATGCGCATTGTACAGGTTATCTTGCGCGGCTAAATCGTATTGCTTTGCGTAGGTGGTGTACATTTCTTGCTTCATGGTGACTCCGACAGAAAAAGTGGGATGCGAAGACTAGAAAATACCCGATAACAAGTAAAGTCAAAAGCGCGTTAGAAGCGTGATCTTGCGCGTACATTGAGGAAGATTGGCGATTGATGGTTAGGTTGAGCCTTTCCAACCGATTGCAAAGGCTCGATGTGTAACGATAAAGCGCTTATTGGAATGACAAGAACAGCACTAACGCATACGCACAACGCTGGTCTCTTGTTTGCGCTGCATCTCAGCAAACGTTAAGACGAACGGAGAAGATTGCTTAACTCGACTTGGTAATGAGGACAGTGCGTTGTAGGCGTCTTGCTTGGTTTTGAAATCCCCAACCGTCACCGTATACCAACGTGTGCCACGGCTGTTTTTCCAGTTTACCCACACCGGATGTTTAGGGTCGATGTAGCGAATGTACTCTTTGACATCCTTTTCTTTCTTTAAGGCCAGCACTTGCATGGTGTAGTGATTTGGGTTGAGGTAACCATAAGCATCTTGCGATGACATCACACCCACACACTGCCCTGTTTCCATTGGTTGGTGCTGCGGCATCACACAGCCAGTAAGTGACATAGCCAAAGTCAAAGATAGAATCTTGCGCACGCGTAACTCCGTTTTTTGTTCTGAATGGTTCTCTTGAAGAGTGCTCTACATTGAGTAGGCGACCACCGACTCCAAAACATGAAACACAAAATAAAAACGGCAGATTTATCATATCAATCTGCCGTTTCGTTCACTTTGATTTATCTATTTTCAGCGCAATTCTTAAAGCTACTGAGCCTCCGGTGGTTCTGGAAATACGACCTGATCCTTGCCATTACGTTTTGCCTCGTAGAGACTTTTATCTGCTCGGCGGAAGTATTCATCGTTGTAAGTGAAGGTCTCGATTAACCCGCCGTGACTGACACCAATAGACGTAGTGACATTCAAACTAGCTTCTTCTGTCTCAAACGAAACATCACCAATGTGTTGGCGCATTTCCTCAAGACGCTTGGCCAGATCGTCAGTGGTTTGCAACAACATTAAGAACTCTTCACCACCCCAACGAATCAATAACTCTTGAGATTGAACATGAACTCTTAAACGTTCAGCAAAGCCTTCTAGAATTCGATCTCCCGTTTCGTGTCCATACACATCGTTTACCTGTTTAAAGTTGTCGATATCAAACAACACCACTCGATATTCCGCTTTGGCATCTAGGTGCTCAGGATGATCAATCTGCGCGTAGTAATAGCGTCGGTTGTGCAATTGAGTCAAAGGGTCGAGCAATGAAAGCTGCTCCAATTCTTGGTTTTTGCGCTGCGTGGCCAGCACTTTCGTCACGGTCAGCGCCAGTACCACTGCTGAAATCGCAATCCAAATAATCGCAATCTGAAAGCGCAGTTTCTCTTGGTCCAGCTCGGATTCCGCCAAGCGCTTTTCGACTTCCAACAAATCTCTTTCCCGTTGGATATGCTCTGTCGCAAATGCCTGTTCTAAGTCATACACTTTACCCAGCAACTGCTTTTTGCTGTCGACGGAAAAGTGTTTAAACGAGCTCAGCGCTTGTTCGTATTCACCCAATTGTTCAAATATCTTCGCCTTTTGTTCTTCTACTCGAATCAACCAGCGTTGATGCTCGATTGAGCGAAAAGCCGCAGCGCTCAAAGCCGCACTCTGCATGGCTTTGTCTAAATCTCCCATCGCCAGTTGGCATTTGGACATAATCAAATAGCACTGGCCATATTCAATGGGATAATCCGCCGCTGAAGGCAACATCACACATTGTTGAGTGGTTTCCAACGCTTTCGGGTATTGCTCTTCCAGCAGCAACATATCTGCTTTGCCTTTCAGCTGAATAAGGTGATGGCGCAGATTGGTTGAAGTGGGTTTGTAGAACTCTTGCGACTTCTCATAAGCCGTGCGAGCCAATTCGGCTTTACCTTGTCGATTGTAGATATGTGCCTCATTGAGATACATAATCTGCAATCCTCTGGCTTTGTGCCCTTTGGCATGGCGCTTGAGGTAAATTTGCTGCGCTTTTTGAATGAACTCTAATGCTCTATCCCAGCTTTCGATGTGCAGATAAAGCAGACCAAGGTTATTGTAAATCGTACCTTTGTAAGCCTCTTGCCCAACTTGTTCGGCGATATCAATGCCATCAAGGAAGTAACGTTGGGCATCCACCAGCTGGTTTGTCGCATTACTCAACGCGCCCGCGACGTTATAAAACTTGGGCAAAAGCGAGTTGAGGTGCTCTTTCTCAGCTATTTCGATAGCGAGTTTTATTTCGCTCAAGCCCACATCATTTCGGCCGTGCAAGGTGTGCTCTTTCGCACTGTCTGCTAGCAACACGGCATCAAGCCATGGTTGTTCGCTCTCTCGAGCAATGGCTTGAAGTTGCTGAAGGTAGTCTGCCGCCAATAGAGGCTCATCATTCACACGAGCCAATCGATATTGCTGATACAAGGCATAGGAGGTTTCGAGCTCAGACGAAAAGGCATTCCCGACCGCTTCCAACGCTTGTTGCGCACTTTCAGGATCACTGTAAATAAGCGAACTCACATCGAGTAGCGCTTGTCCTTGAGCTGTTTTAGCAAGCAAAATTTGAGGATCTTGACTGACAGTTTGTTTGATATGTTCACTTGGCGAATCCTTACGCCAGTAATCGTGTAAAGCGAAAGCGAGCACTACCCAAAGTAGCGCCGCTAACAAGGTGACAACATAGCTTTTTCTCACGAAGTATTACGTTCCATCTCGATTGTATTTAGATTTTTCTTTTTAGAAGCATCTGATTTATAAGAAAACCATAGCATTAATCAAATGCATTCCCAAGCATGCATAAGAATCGATATTTATATGAATGTCACGTTTCAGCCCATGGTTAGGCAAATGCTCTAATGGCAAGTTTTATTGCCATTTGTGTATGTTCTTCTATGAAGTTAGGAGGAGAAAGGGCTGAGCTTGAGAGAAAAATGAAAAAGCCGCATCTGAAACTCAGATGCGGCTTAAATAGAATGGGATTAAGAGAAGTTAGAACCAGCTCGCAACCAAACGTTTGAACCAATCCATTAGGCGCTTAAAGATTCCGCCTTCTTCAACAGGTTCCAGCGCAACCAATTCCGCTTCTTTGACTACATCACCATCGACTTTGTACAACACTTTGCCGACAACTTGGTCTTGCTGAATTGGAGCCATTAGGTCGCCATTGTATTCCACTTCGGCTTCCAGCTTGTTCACATCACCTTTTGGCAACGTTAGGTAGATATCACGATCAACACCAACTTTTAGTTCGTCTTGATTACCCATCCAAACGCGTGCCGTTGCTACCTCTTTACCTGCTTGAGTTGGTACAACGGTATCGAAGAAACGGAAACCGTAGCTCAGAAGCTGTTTGCTCTCTGACTCACGTACACTAGGGCTTTTCGCACCCATCACAACCGCGACTAAACGCATGTCACCGTTGGTTGCCGAGGTCGCGAGACTGTAACCCGCACCGCTGGTGTAACCCGTCTTCATGCCGTCAACGCTCATGCTTCGGTCACGTAGCAAGCCGTTACGGTTGTATTGAGTGATGCCGTTGTAGGTAAACGAAGTCTCGCTGTACAACGGGTAGATATCTGGAAGATCACGGATAATCGCACGGCCTAGCGTTGCAATGTCACGCGGCGTTGAATACAGACCATCGCTATCCAAACCATGTGGGTTGGTAAATGCAGAGTTTGATAGACCAAGTTGGTTCGCCCAACTGTTCATCAAACCAACAAAGCCCGCTTCACTGCCTGCAACGTGTTCGGCAATAGCAACACTGGCATCGTTACCCGATTGAACAATCAATCCACGGTAAAGATCCGACAGTGAAACCGACGTGCCGACTTCGATAAACATCTTAGAAGAATCAGGGAAGTTTTTCGCCCACGCGTTGCGGCTGATCACCACTTCATCGTCTAGGCTAATGTTGCCAGACTTGACCTCTTGACCCGCAACATAAGCGGTCATCAGCTTAGTCAAACTTGCCGGGTTTAGGCGTTTGTCGGCATCACGTTCCACTAGCACTGTGCCAGTGTGGTAATCCATTAATACGTAGCCACGAGAGCTCAGCTCTGGGGCATTTGGAACAACGGTAGGAGCAGCAAAACTAAACGCAGAAACAGCAGTCAAGGTGGTCGCTAACGTAGCATTGAATAAAGTGTTTTTTCTCATAGCAGCATTCTGTGGCTTACAACTTACAAACTAAGTCGAGTATATGGAAACGCTGTTCAGTTACAGCACCTCTGTTACGATTGGTTACGTTTACTCGATATTTGTCGAAAAGAATGCGAAGCTCGTTGGAATTTGTGCTTATTCGTTAACCAATTCCTTGAAATCATGATTTTTGATTAGCCCTAGTTTAGCACTCGGGTTCTTTGGAGCCTTGCCAACCTTTACTCGCGCGTCACGCTGCTACTTTTGGTCAAACAATCTTCTCCAACATCAAACGAATATTTACACATCAAAACATTACACCTCATTGTATTTTTCACTAAAAACCTGACTTACAACCAGTTTAAAAGCCTTAAAACTCTATCGATTTGCAATGTTTTACACAAAACATTATGATCGTGTCGCATTTTTTAATTAGAACTCAAAACAATCGGAGGGCGGTTTTAGTGTTTTTCTTGTTCAGGAAAGACACATTTAAAAAAGCGTACATGTTGTATTTATGGATAATGCACTAAAAAAATATAGTATCGACACTACCGACTATCAGGTTGGTCAAGATAACGTTCAAAAATGGGGATTTGATATCCACAATCCAGTATTTGGGATTAGTGCTGGTCTTGTTCTTCTCTGTCTTGCTTCTCTTTTAATTGTTGATCCTTCAACAGCCCGTGATGCCTTAAACGGCGTTAAGAACAGCATCATTTCTGACTTTGATGTGTTCTTTATGTGGTCTACTAACTTCTTCATCGTATTTGCTATCGCAGTCTTACTTTCACCACTGGGTAAAATCCGCATTGGTGGTAAAGACGCGCAAGCAGAACACTCAACGGCTTCTTGGTTATCTATGCTGTTCGCAGCGGGTATGGGTATCGGCCTGCTATTTTGGAGTGTTTCGGAACCAACGGCTTATTTCACTGATTGGTACGGCACACCACTGAACGTAGAACCTTACACCGAGGAAGCAAAATCACTCGCTATGGGTGCCACCATGTTCCACTGGGGCATTCACGGTTGGGCGATTTACGCCATCGTTGCACTTTCACTGGCTTTCTTTGCCTTCAATAAAGGCTTACCACTTTCTTTGCGCTCTGCGTTCTACCCACTATTTGGTGATAGAGCTTGGGGCTGGTTAGGTCACGTCATCGACATTCTTGCGGTACTTTCAACCCTGTTTGGTCTAGCAACTTCGCTTGGCTTGGGTGCACAACAAGCCACCAGCGGCATCAACCATGTATTTGGTTTGGATGGCGGCATTGGCATGCAAATGATCGTAATCGCGTTCGTGACCTTTATTGCGGTTCTTTCTGTTGTTCGAGGCATCGACGGCGGCGTTAAGCTATTAAGTAACATCAACATGGCAGTGGCATTTGCCCTACTTGCTTTCGTGTTGTTCATTAGCTTTGATGTAGCGACAACTTCTATCTGGGATACAACTGTCGCTTACGCAAAAGACATCTTCGCGCTAAGTAACCCACATGGTCGTGATGATACGGAATGGATGCACGGCTGGACTGTGTTCTACTGGGCATGGTGGGTATCTTGGTCACCATTCGTTGGTATGTTTATCGCACGTGTTTCAAAAGGTCGTACCGTTCGTGAATTCCTATTTGCCGTTATCGTTATTCCAACCACAGTGACGCTGATTTGGATGGCAGTATTTGGCGGTATCGCGCTTGATCAAGTGGTCAACAAAGTGGGTGAGCTGGGTGCGAACGGCCTGACAGATATCTCACTAACGCTGTTCCACGTTTACGATGCAATGCCATTTAGCTCTGTTATTTCTGTTCTGTCTATCGTTCTGATTTTAGTGTTCTTTATCACTTCATCAGACTCAGGTTCATTGGTTATCGATAGCATCACGGCTGGCGGTAAAATTGATGCACCTGTACCACAACGTATTTTCTGGGCGTGTATTGAAGGCTCTATCGCCGCAGTCATGCTTTGGATCGGTGGTAAAGAAGCACTGCAAGCGCTTCAATCCGGCGTGGTGGCGACTGGCTTGCCATTCACCTTTGTTCTACTGCTGATGTGTGTCAGTTTGATCAAAGGTTTGAGATCAGAATTGCCTGCTTATCAAAACACCGCACAGAAACAACCTGTCGCTTAGTAAAAGCGGTAGAGCATCAAGATGAGAAACGAGCGTCCATTTGGCGCTCGTTTTTTTATCCGCGTCATTGCCTGTATTGGTGAGTCAGTAAGTTAAGTTCTTACACATAAAAAAGCCCCAAGCACAAAGGCCTGGGGCAAATAAAGCAATGAGTTATTGGTCAAGGGTAGCTAACTCACCACTGGAACAACGTTGTATTCATGAATGGTGATGGAGCCTGCTTCCTCAATCGAAACTTGCCATGTCTCGTTAACGGTCAAGTTAACGGCTTCACCTTTCATCATCGAATCTTCATAACTGTCTGCTGTTAATCGAATACGCAGTTCCACTTGGAAACGATCACCATTTGGTTTCACTTCGATCTGCTGAACGTCGTGATCGCAGTTTGATTTGAAGGTTGCACGAGCAATCGCGTACCAATCACGGAAGCCGTCATGCCCTAGGAATTCACCTTCTGGCATCGACCACTTCACGTCTTGTGCTAGCTTATCGGTAAAGAACTCTGTGTCTTCTTCCAGTACATCGAACTTAGCAAACCACTCGGCAACAAACTTCTGTATACGACTTTCTGGTGAAGCCGTGATCTCTTCAATCTGCGCCAACAAACGGCTCGCATGATCTTTTGCACGCGCTTGCACCTCTTCCAATTTGTTGTACACATTTGGAATGTAAACCATGCGGTGCGTGTAAATTGGCTTGCGGTAGTTCATGCCAGCCAAGTAAGCGGTTTGTTGGAATGGGTAAACAAACTGCTCAATAGTAAAGTGGTTGTAGCCAAGCGGATCGTAAGACTCTTCAGGGCCACCTACCGTAAAGGAAAGAATGAAATCTTTGCCTTTTAACTTGTCGCCTTCTGGGCCATAAGCGAAGTTGAAATTGAATACATCATCCACCCACTTTTTCAGCAAGGCTGGCGACGAGTACCAGTAGAATGGGAATTGGAGCACAACCACATCCGCACTCACGAGCGCCGCTTGCTCTGCTTCAACATCAATTTGATAGTTCGGGTACAGAGTATCTAGGCGGCGAACTTCAACATCATTCAGTCCCGCTTTTAGCTCGTCTATGATAACGGTGTTTGTGTATGACTTATCTAGGTTTGGGTGACCTGAAATTACCAGTACTTTGCTCATCGTGATTCCTCTGTTTCGAAGCGTTAACCGATGAGAAGAGAATACGCCTAAGTTACCTTTAGTTTTAGACGCTCTTTACTTAAATCATTATTAGGTAGAAACTAAAGATAAATACCTCACTCGGGAAAAGGCATGAACGGCACGACCTACAACCAATTAATGATGTTCCATACCATTGCGCAAGAAGGCAGCATTACCGCCGCAGCACGTAAATTAGAGATAGCCCCACCCTCGGTGAGCCAAGCACTAAAGATGCTAGAAGAACAACTCGGCTTGCCCCTGTTTACGCGTACCACTCGCCGCATTGAGTTAACAGAAGCGGGACAGTTGCTCTATGAACGCACGTTAGCGTCGATGTCAGAGTTAAACCTTGCCGTCGAAAGTGTCAGCGACTTGAGCCGAGTCCCTTCGGGTAAAGTCCGTATTACCGTGCCTCGATTCGTGTACCAATCGCTACTCAAACCCATCTACATTGAGTTCTGCCAACGTTACCCAAGCATTCAATTGGAGATTTCCGTTTCAGACAAAGCCATCGACATCATTCGTGACGGCTTTGATATGGGCATCCGCTTTGGTGACCGAGTAGAAGAAGGCATGATTGCACGTCAGCTTACACTCCCAGTGAAAGAAGCGTTATTCGCCTCACCGGGCTACGTTGAGCAATATGGCTTACCCAAAACACCCGATGATTTGAAGCAACACAAACTGATTCAATACCGGTTTATCTCGTCTAACCAAGTCGCTCCACTGAATCTAAACAATCAGGGCGAAACCATTACCGTCAACATGCCAACTGCCCTTATTGTGAATGATACGGATGTGATGATAGACGCTGCGCACAACGGTTTGGGGATTGGGCGAATCGTGACGCCTATGGTCGAAGAAGGCTTTAAGAAAGGTGAAATCGTGCCTGTGCTTGAAGAATACTGGCAACCCTACTCGGGTTTGTATGTCTACTTCCACAAGAACACTCAAAAGGCGAAGCGCGTCCGCGTGCTCATTGACTTCTTACTTGAGAAAGCAGAGCTTTAATACAACAAAAAAGGAATGCCGAAGCATTCCTTTTTACTCATACAGAGAGGGCAATTATTCAGGCTTTTTTGCCAGTGCCGCATCAATGTCTGCTGCACTGTGACGCTCTGCCACTTGCTCCCACTCTTCACCCCATGCGCGGTTAACAATGCGACCACGTTTTACCGCTTCACGCTCATCAATCGCTTTCGCCCAACGCACAACGTTTTTGTAGCTTGCTACGTCTAAGAATTCAGCCGCATCGTAAGCACGACCCAATACAAGGTTGCCGTACCAAGGCCAAGTTGCGATATCAGCAATGCTGTACTCATCGCCACCTAGGAATTCATTGTTCGCAAGACGCTTGTCGAGTACGTCTAACTGACGTTTTGTTTCCATCGTGAAACGGTTGATTGGGTATTCGAACTTCTCTGGTGCGTACGCGTAGAAGTGACCAAAACCACCGCCTAGATATGGTGCAGAACCTTGAAGCCAGAACAACCAGTTCATTACCTCGGCACGCTTCGCGCCTTCTGTTGGTAGGAAGTGACCAAACTTCTCTGCTAGGTAAAACAAGATGTTACCAGATTCGAACACGTTCACTGGCTCAGCACCTGAACGGTCTACCAAAGCAGGGATCTTCGAGTTCGGGTTAACTGAAACAAAGCCAGAACCAAACTGGTCGCCATCGCCAATCTTAATCAGGTACGCATCGTATTCTGCTGCTGTTACACCTGCCGCCAAAAGCTCTTCAAACATGATCGTCACTTTTTGACCATTTGGTGTACCCATTGAGTAGAGTTGGAATGGGTGCTCACCAATTGGAAGCTCTTGCTCATGACGTGCGCCAGAATCCGGACGGTTGATGCTCGCCCACTGACCGCCGTTTTCATTATCGTTTGTCCAAACTTTTGGTGGAATGTATTCGTTAGTCATTGTTATCCCTTATTGTGTTTGAATGCATCTTCAAACTGACGGCTTTTGCGCGCCAGCAAGCATTATTGAAATCACCACTTCGCCAACTGCGATGGGCATACTCAAGATATTAGGTCGAATTCGCCAAATAAAAGTCCTGCAATCTCTTTTAGTTAGAACCTTTGGTTATGGGAATTTCTTTCACGCTATAAGTAAAAAGTACACGTTAATGTGAACTAGGTTCGAGATGCTAGTAACGAAGAACAGATCAGATTCAACGGCCCATCCATCATCTCCGTCTTAATCAAGCTCGCATCGTGGCAACAACTGATCGAGAACGCGAATCCGTGTAGGTAATCTGCCAATAGATCCAAACTGTCTTTCTCCACTTGCGGAGACAGTGCCAAAGGCTGAACAATGATTTGATAACGCTCGGTAAACACTTGAGCAGGGCCATGAGATGTCATGCTCAGCATGGTTTGCAATAACCCGTTGTACTCACGCAGCAGTTCAATGTAGCTAACACACAAATTTTTGAGTTCGCCTTGCCAATCTTCATTCACTTTCGGTTGATAAACTTCCTCCACCAGCGATGTGGTCAACGCTTCAAGCAACGCATTCTTGTTTTTGAAGTAGTGATAGATCGCCATAGGATCGACATTTAATTGCGTCGCTAACGAGCGAATACTTGGTACCTTGCTATCCTTTTTCATCAATGACTTAGCTGTATCTAGGATGTTTTCTGCGCTTAGCTGCGACTGCTTGGCGGCTGGTCTCCCGCGTTTCTTTTCGTTGACAGACATTTGATCTTCCCGATAAACTCAGATTTAATTCTACAATGTAGAATTAATTTTAAACCATACTTTAGCTTGGCTCAAGCATCACCATTTTGATGAGGTACTCATGGCAAATATCGTATTTATTGCAACCAGTCTGGACGGTTACATCGCAGATAAGCAGGGCAAACTCGACTGGCTACATTCAGTACCAAATCCAGACAACATTGATACTGGCTTCTTCTCTCTAATGGAGCGTATTGATGGCTTAGTAATGGGACGCAACACTCTAGATGTCGTGCTGAGCTTTGATTGCGATTGGCCATACAGCAAACCTGTGTTTGTACTCAGCAACACCATGACAGAAGTGCCACAAGGCTACGAAGACAAAGTCTTTCTAGTAAAAGGCGAGCTAAAAGATGTTCTTGCGGAGCTAAACGCAAAAGGCTTTAACGATCTTTACATCGACGGCGGTGTAACGATTCAGAACTTCCTGAAAGAAGATCTTATCGATGAAATGGTGATCACACGTTTCCCTATCCTACTTGGCGGCGGCGCACCTCTGTTTGGGGATTTGGAACAACCACTGAACTTCAAAGTCACCAAGAGTGAAGTTGTTTTGGATACTTTAGTTCAAACCACTTACGTGCGTGAAAGGTAATCTACCTAGGTAATTTGAACAAAATAAAAACGCCCTTCATGGAGGGAGATATGAAGGGCATTTTTATTCAAATGGCTTTGTGAAGCTCGTTTTTGGACAAAAGTGCGTTACGATCTGAAACTCAAATCAAGTATTTTAGATAAACCATACTCGGGCAAATAAAGTTAATCACGTTTCATCTATCACTTCTTAAAATTGTAGCGGTATCATTACTATTAGGTGTGTTGGAGAATAGATGTCCCCCATGTACTATATGCTATTAAATCAAAGTATTGCGGGTAAGATATGGGGTTTCGGGTTAACAAAATTAGAGAGCATATCCTCTGGGAAAAAGAGGATGATGAAAGTAATGCCTTTACGGTTATCATTGGTAATAATGGGTGTGGTAAAACAGAACTCCTAAAAGACACTTGCAATTACTATCAATCACTTTATGTAGAAGCTCTCGCGAGTAGACGTCGGAATGTTTCCTCAGCGGTTTATTATGCGAGAGAGGATCTATCGTTGTGGCCAATCATTGGTAAAGAATTCAAGCATCCCATTCCCAGAAAACTCATTGCAGCATCGACAAGCCAGTTTGAGAAATTTCAAGATAGCTGGAAGACAAAACGAGATATCATACCTAGTGGTTTCTACGCGTATGTTGGTTCTAAACCCTATCTACCTACCTTATCTCCATCTGTTCGTATTGCATCAAAAGCTATAGAGCAACTTCTCGGAACCGAAGATCGAATTGAACCAAGAAAGCAAGAAGCGCTGACGCGTTTTCTATCTAAGTTCAATTTTGGTCGAAAACTGGCTCTACAGTTTAACCTTACTTTCCCTAAAGCAGATTTAGAGAAATTAGTCACAAGTGAAACACACAACAGTTCAGCACTTGAGCCAGAAACCCAGTTGATATTGAGGAAAGCTTACGAAGAGTACGAAGGCAGTGAGTTGGCAGAAATGCTGCAGACTTGCGAAGCAATATCATATTACCCATCTTTTGTTTTAGACATACTACGGAACTCTTTTGATCTAATCCACATAACTAAAAGTGAGAATTATTCATTTTCTAAACGCATTATTGCTAAACTACTCCGCTCAGGACTCATTTCTCTAGCAAGTATTCAAACCGTATATGAGAAAGAAACTGGATTTTCAGAAGGCGAGTTGAATTTAGATAACTCTGCGATTACATGTTTATCAAAACGCAGTTCTGGAGAGCAGTGCCTCTTTCTTTTGTTTATGGGGATCATATCTTCTATCGAAGATAATGCGCTAATTTGCATCGATGAACCTGAAATCAGTCTTCACCCACAGTGGCAAGAAAAGTTTGTCGACATTCTCAATGACTCATTTTCGAGTTATAAAGGATGTCACTTCCTCATTGCCACTCATTCCCCTTTGATTGTGTCAGACATCTCCGCCTCAAATTGTTGCGTGTATGATATGGTCAATCGCAAACTAATTGATTCTAACCCTCATAAAGAGCGCTCCGCTGATTACCAGTTGGCTAGGTTGTTTCATAATCCAGGCAACAACAATGAATATTTGATTACTCAAATTATTGAGGTCTTGGATTGTGTCTGTAAAACAGAAAACCCTTCCGAAGAAACCTTGGCAAACGCGAATTGGTTATTGAACTTTGAATCTCAATTGGAAGAACACGACAAAGTTAGAGTGTTACTGGGAATTATGCGCTCGACTTTACTGTCTGGAGGGTACTTATGACACCTTTTGTCCTGAACGAAGACGACAAAGCGATCATCACAGGCGTGCTGGAAAAAAACGTATCCCCAAATGAAAAATGGGGGGGCGATGAGGTAGCAGAGCTCAAAGCTAGAATGAAACAGCATTATATTGAACAACAGGAATATTGCTGTGCTTATTGCAAGGTTCACAAACCTTCCAAACATGGTGGGGACTGGGATTTAGAACACATCATGCACAAAAATGATTTTGATAAATGGATGTTTCACCCAGAGAACCTATGTGTATCCTGTAAAGAATGTAATGGATACAAAGGTACATCGTTAATTACCAAATCCCCTTCTTACACTAGATTTCCCTCAAAGTCATCTAATTACACTATTATCCATGCACACTACGATAGATACGAAGACCACATCACCGCACTGGTGCCTGGGCTAACCTATAGGCATAAAGGGGGAAAACATGGTAAAGGGTGGAACACTATAGAAGTTTGTGGGTTGTTGCGATATCACGAAGAAGGAGGCCGAACGCATGTTGACCCAATTACCCAAGCAGTGTTGCTCATGGCAGCTAATGACCAGACACCGGAAAACTATAAAATTGCAATCCAAGTGTTACAAGACAAGCTCAATGCCCTTAGTTAGTTTGAGTTATCCCTTTGGCAGACTGTCTCAGATAAGTATTTGGCATTGGGAAATGTTGGTCTATCGAAACGCTCTCGTTTAGTGAAGAGTATCTACTCTAAATGATAATGGGGCAAAAGTTTGCCAACAAAAACGCCCTTCACTCAGATGAAGGGCGTTTGTTATTTGAGGTTTAGTTAGTGGGTTAAAGCACTAACCCACCGTCAATCTTGAGCACTTGGCCTGTGATGTAGGCGCTCTTGTCGGAGGTGAGGAAGGAGACGCCATTGGCGATGTCTTGCACTGAGCCCATTCGGCCTAATGGGGTTTTGCCTTCCATCATTTGAATCACTTTTTCTGGCAGGTTCTTGGTCATATCGGTTGCGATAAAGCCTGGTGCAACGCAATTGACGCGGATTTGTGCG
This sequence comes from Vibrio sp. K4, assembly GCF_051122595.1. Classification (NCBI taxonomy): domain Bacteria; kingdom Pseudomonadati; phylum Pseudomonadota; class Gammaproteobacteria; order Vibrionales; family Vibrionaceae; genus Vibrio; species Vibrio sp. K4. Next base: position 1,084,047 of record NZ_CP178578.1, on the reverse strand, counting down.
CCTTTTCTTGATAGCTCTTTCGCCCAGCCTTTACTCATAGAAATAACGCCGCCTTTACTTGCGCCGTAATTGCTCTGGCCGATATTGCCATCCGTTCCCACGATAGAAGAAATGCTAACAATGCTACCTACGCCTTGCTCTAGCATGACAGGGGCAACGCGTTGAGTGAGTAAGAACACCGCTTTTAGGTTTACGTCGATGACGCTGTCCCAATCTTGCTCTAACATGTCTGGCAACAGTGCATCGCGAGTGATGCCCGCGTTGTTAACCAGCGCATCGATTCTTCCGTGCTGCGCTACGATACTTTCTACCACTTCGCCGACGGCTGCGGCATCACACAAGTTGACTTGATAACTGCTTAGCTGCGCCGACTGGCTCCATTCCACAGGTGATATATCTAGCCCGACAACGTGGAATCCATCCTCCAGTAATTGCTCACAAATCGCTTGGCCAATACCACGAGCCGCACCAGTGACTACTGCTACTTTTTCCGGTTTCATCTTGGTCTTCCTTAAATGTTGAGATTACAAATTCGCTTGTATCCCTAGCGTTTTTTGTTTTTATGCCTAGTCGCGTTACAGCTGCGCTTCTCATACGCAGGGTCTTTCATATCTTATAAAAACTATAGAAACAGTCTGGGAGTCGGATGTGAACTAATCAAGACAACTTGATGATGGTTTGCCAAATAGTTCGTTTCCGTCACCGTTCTGCCGATCAACCTGTGCAACAAATGCGCTTTTTGTTGAATAACTCGCCTTTCATTTAAAGCTCAGACGAATAATTTTTAGATTAGGCAGCAAAGTCACAATAAACCTGTGGGTATTACATTCTTGATATCAAAAATCTGGATTACGATTTTAAAGATACAGCGTGTTTTTAAATATGGACGTGAAAAGAGACGCCTTACCTGACAAAGATAAGAATACCTACGGGAGATAAAATGAATCAGGCTTACATAGACGCGGCAAGAACGCTGCAACAATGCACATTTGGGGGCTCCCAACGTGACATTAATGACCTTGTTCAATCAGGAAGCATTGAAAACTGGGTCGCTCAACAAACTCTTATTCCCTCTTCTTCTTGGCTGACGCACTTTGAACAAGATGAGCTTAACGTACCCGACTTAGGGCAAGGTCTATACTACGCCAGCAGTTGGACACGCATGACGGTAGAAGGGCAAGACATTCTGCGCCAACGCATCGCATATACCCTCTCTCAACTGTTTGTGGTGAGCGTGAAAGATCCGGCGTTCAGTGCCGCCTCTAAGCGTCGCTACATGTGCCAATACTTTGATGGATTGCTCGATAAAGCTTTTGCTAACTTCCGAGATGTGATTCGTTTTGTGTCGACATCCCCAATCATGGGTGAATATCTGACCTTCGTAAACAACGTTTCTAATGAGCTCACGGCCCCAGATGAAAACTACGCACGAGAGCTGTTACAGCTGTTCACGCTTGGCCCAGTCAAACTGCGTAATAACGGTGAAGTACGTTTGGATGCCGAAGGTAACGAAGTTGCATCGTACACCCAAGAAGACATTGAAGAACTGGCTCGCGTGTTCACCGGTTGGAAATTCATCGACATTCGCGGTAACGACAAATACAGCCAGCCGATGGAACCGCGTGGCGAACACGACATGGGTGAAAAGCACATTCTTGGTAAGAAGTTCCCTGCCGGCGTAAGCGCGGTAGATGAACTGGAAGCCGTGATTGAACTCTTGATGAACCAAAATACGCTTTACACCTTTGTGACCAAATTCTTCATCAATAAGCTTGTGACCAGTAACCCTAGAGCGGGCTACGTTCGCCGTGTGCGCCGCGCATTCAAGCGCTCCGATGGCGATATGCAAACGCTAGTGATCGCGATTTTAACCGACAAAGACGCGCTGCGTTCTGGCAACACCGTAGGCAAACTGCGTGACCCACTGTCTGTATTTACGCATGCGATGCGCGCGCTACAAGTGAAGCGACGTGACGGTGTGATGATGTGGCCAAAGCAGTTCAACTGGTATAACCGAACGCTGCCTCTGTCTGCCCCTTCTGTGTTCTATTACTACCAACCGGATGATGCGCCCAACCACCCTGATTTTAATAGTCTGGTTGCGCCTGAGTTCAACGTTTATCAATGGCACGACATCTATCAATACGGCATTCAATTCCGCGAGTTAATCGCTCGATTTGAAGAAGAAGCCAAAGATTGGTACATGGATGAAGCGCTATTCGCCCGTTACCTTGCTTTTGATGACGAAGGCGTTGTGGATTACCTCAACGAGCATTTGTTTGCTTACCAAATGAGTGAGCAAGCACGTCAATGTTATCTCGATTACCTCGCTCAGTGCCCAAGTCGCCAATCTAAATGGCGCAAAGAGATCAAGAATCTCGTTATGAACGCACTGCTTTCACCAGAATTCATCACACAGGGGTAATCACCATGAACTTAACTCGACGTCGATTTTTACAAGCAGGTTCCGCTGGTGTGGGGATTTCTGCGCTTAACCTTGCTGCATTCCCAGCCTTTGCTGATTCGTTTAACCAATGCAAGAATGGCTATCGCGCTGTGGTTGGTATCGACCTTGCGGGCGGTAACGATGGCTACAACATGCTTATCCCAACCGCCGCTAACGCCAACAGCCAATACCGCGCGCTGCGTGGCAACTTGGCTTTGGATGAGACAACCTGTATCTACTTAGACGCAGTGAACGACGAGGCCAAATTGGCACTTAACCCAGCGATGGCAGCCCTCAAACCTTATTGGGACAGTGCTAACCTTGTGCCTGTGGTGAACCTCGGCCCGTTGACTCAGCGCGTAAACAATGTGATTTACGATGAAAGCACTCGTCCGGCGCACCTGTTCAGTCACTCGCATCAATCTACAATGGTGCAGTCTCACGCCACCAAGTCACTGTCGAAAGAAGGCTTTGGCGCTAAGACATCCACAGAGCTTGGCTCTATGCTGCGTAGTCTGAACGAGTTGTCACCGATGTTTGATATTGGCGGCACACAAGTATGGACGAACTGTATTGAAGCCCAATCAAACTCGGTCGGTTCTCAGCCACCAAGTGATATTTTCAACGATCAACGCTCACGCGATCTGTTCGATCAACTGCAAAGCACGGGCAGTTACAGCAATGTCTTCCAGTCTCATTATGCGGGCGTTGCTGTGGACTCAACCAGAATGTACGAGCAGTTCAGTGCGATTCTAAATGCCGAGATCCCAGACGTATTCCCAGAAACGCGCATCGGTAAGCAATTGAAAGCGGTCTTTAAACTGTTGCTGCATAAAGATCAGTTCCAACATCCTGCGCAGTACTTTAGTTGTAAGTTGGGCGGGTTCGATACTCACTCAGCTCAAATCAGCCGCCAAACAGGCTTGCTACAAGAACTGGCAGAAGCCATGGCCGCTTTCCAATTGGCACTAGAGAACAACGGCTTGTTTGAGCAAGTGACCACGTTTACCCATTCTGAATTTGGCCGAACTCTGATTCCGAACGGCACAGATGGGACAGACCACGGATGGGCAAGCCATGCATTAGTCATGGGCGGTGGTGTAGCCGGAAAAGCGATTGTGGGGGAATATCCAGACTTGTCTGAGACGAGCCCTTACTTGCTTTCGCGTGGTCGTGTGATTCCAACCATCTCTTCTGATCAGCTTCATGCGAGCTTAATGGCGTGGTTAGGACTGTCTGAAACGGGAATTAATCAATTATTCCCTGCGCTGGATAACACTTTGACAGATTCAATCCAACCTCAGACTCTACCTCTGTTCAAATCTTGCTAATATAGTAGGAGATAAGTAACTAAGTAATCAGTTAATAACTAGCAAGGTTACTAATAAGAAAAAGCAGTGCTAAACAAAAGGCTCCGTTCACGCGGAGCCTTTTTATCATCAGGCTAAAGTACTAGATCAACGTTCGAGTAGATTCCTCAACGTTTTCATACCGTCTCTTCATAAACGGATTGCGCTTTCGACAACCAATGCTGAAGCAAAAGATTGAACAACATGCCCGCAATGAACAAGGTGATTACGATACTCGCCCCACTTGGCAAGTCATAATGCGCTGACGCCGCGATGCCCGACAATATCCCCACGATGCCAATGCTGATGCTCGCAACGAAGAATCTTGTTCCTTTCAGTGCTGCCGCACACAAAGCCGGAATCACCAACAAGGCAAATTCCAAATAGATGCCCGTTAGCTTGACCGTAATCGGCATTAGTATCGCGAAGATGAGATAGAAGCCACTGCCCTGCATAAACTCTGGCTTCACCCACACCAATAACAACATCGCTGCGGTGATTAATGCCAAAGGCCAAACATCATCCCACGTTGACCACAATAACTGCCCGTTGAGAATGCTTTGAATAAAATCGGCACCGTGTGGATCTTTACTCACCAGTAATATCGCCAGTGACGCCGACACCACAAATAAGCTGCCAATCATTGGCTCTAAATGCTGTTGGTAGCGCTTTTCCATTAAGGCGATCAGACCGCAAAGCAGTAACGACATCACCCAAGGTCCAACCATCTCACCAAAGAAAGAACCAGAAAAGAGATCGTATTGGTTCAACCAATAGTGACTCAGCGCTGCCCCCAAAGCCGCAACTTGTGCCACCGCCAAATCGATGAAGATAATTTGGCGCTTTAACACTTACTGCCCGAGCACCACGTTACCAACCAGAGCAATCAAGCCACACAGTACCGCTGGTAATAGCCATGCATAATCTGCCATGGCTTAGATCTTCACCGGAACAGGTTGCACGAGCACATCCAACAAATCATCGATAACTTGGTCGTACATTTCATCCAGACTTTCGCCATCAGAAACCGTTAAAGGCAGCTGAATCAGCGGCTTATTGGTTTGTTTCTGTAGCCAGTTTGCTGGACGCTGGTCTTGATGCGACGAGTAGACAATCGCTTCAAAAGAATCGGAGTCCAACTTAGTTAAGGATTGAAGGTGAGAAGTGGTAGGAGAAATGCCCGGCTTTGGCTCTAGGTCAGCGATTTGTTCCATGCCAAGCCAATCGTATAGATAACGGTAGGTTTCGTGATAACCCACCACTTGTTTACCCTTTAACGGTGCGGCTTTCTTATTCCACTCATTAAGCTTTTTACGCCAGTGAGCGCGGAACTTCATACCATTCACTTGATAGCTTTGCGCGTTCTCAGGATCGATGCTCTTCAAACGTTCGGTCACAGCACGCGAAATCGCAACCATGTCATTCGCCGCAAATTGTACATGTGGGTTTCCGTGCGCATGAATGTCTCCCATGCTGCGGTCGACATGATCATGAGTGTCTAACATGCGCACGAAATCAGTCGCGTAGATCATGCTTTGTGAACCGTTTTGTACCGCACCATTGCTACTGCGAACTTGCAACATAGGCAGCCATCCTACTTCTAACTCCGCACCAGAACACATTGCCATGTCGGCTTGGCGCATCTTTGCAATCAAAGAAGGGCGAGCTTGTACATAATGAGGATCTTGCTTGGCGGTGGTCGCGGAATAGATGGTCGCGTCTGGGGCGTGACTTTCGAGAAGGGCTTTCCATTCTGGCTCACAAACAAAGATATTAAGAGCCAAAGCAGGTGAAGAGATGATGGCAGCCCCCGCCGCCATCATCGCTAAACTGCATTTATTTAATGTCAGCTTAGAACGCATGTGCACCGTGCGCTCCAAATGTCATCACGTATTGCAGAGTGAATACGTTGTCTGTCTCGCTGTCTTGGTTATCAATGCGAGTGTATTGCGCACGGATAGTACCAAAGTGAGAAGAATCCCATGCGATCATCGCATCCATTTCTTTATCATTCAGTGCTGTGAAGTGCATGTGGTCGCCGTGCGCGTGGCCATCGTAGCTTTCTGCTTCACCGTAACGTAGACCTGCAGACCAGCTTGGGTTAAAGCGGTAAACACCCGATACGTAGTATGCGCTTAGGTTGTCTGGCGATTCAGCATCATTCTTGTATTTGCTGTCCACCACACCGTCTAGCAGCATGTATTCCGCAGATAGCGTGAAGTTGCTGTACTTGTAGTTACCATCTGGCGCCCACTTCCATACAAAGTCTGCACCGTATAAGTTTTCACCCGTTACCGCAGCTGCGTGGCTGTGGTCATGATCATGCTCATCTGCGTGGCCGTGATCATGGTCTTCGAACTCTGTTACCTTACCGTTTTCGTTACGTAGGTAGCTCAGGCCAAACTGCCAGCTAGAAGACTCTGAGAAATCACTGCCAAGCTTAAGTGTTGTCGTGTAAACGCCAACTTCAGAACCATCTTCAACAGAAGACATCTTGCTGCCGCTTAGTGCTTCTACACCCAACTTCACATATAGGTCAGTTGGAAGAACGATGTTTGCACGCACACCGTCATCGTAGTAATGCGAGCCAAGGAAAGTACGGTAAGCAATTGGACGCTCAACAAAGCTGTCCGTGTGCATGTGTTGGTTGTTCAAGTAACCAAAGTCAGACAGGAAGCGACCTGCACGTACATTTAAGCCATATGGTAGTGCCAGAGTCTCGATAAACGCCTCTTCAAGCATCAGCTCGGTTTCGTCACCGTGGCTTTCTAGAACCGCCGTCAGTGCGCCGTGGAATTTATCATCGATGTTTGCAGACATGTTTAGCTCAGTATGACCTAGGCCAAAACCTTCTTCACGCTCTGAGTTATGACGCTGGCCATCTTGATAGTAACCGTCTAGTACCACGCCAATCTGAGGGTTCGAAAGCGTATCGGCAAAAACTGGGGAAACAAACAAACTACCAACCGCTAAAGAGACCAATTTCTTATTCACTACGTTTTTCCTTATTTTGTTATGTTATAACACCATTTAATATTTCGCGGATGTTATAACATAACAAACACTAAAAAAAGTGTAGCTTGTAACATTTTGTAAATTTAGTTTTTATGAAAATCATCAATAACAATCATAAGGTTAATTAGAAGAACCTTGCTCCATCGTCGTGTTTATTCCCCTGCGCCCTACTCTGTTGTGATCTTTCCAATACAAGTGAGTAAGTGAAAATCTCGCGCTTCAAGAGTTGAAAACCGACCTGTGCGAAACTACGTATACTTAAACAATGCAAAGCAAACACTGGAAACACGCAATGATAAACATGGACTTTTCACAACGTTTGGTGATTAAAACTGGCGAACAAGATTGGGTAGCCAGCCCAGCCGCCGGTGTATGGCGCAAACCGTTGGAACGAGAAGCGAAAGAGTCTGGGCATACCACCAGCGTGGTGAAGTACGAGCCGAACTCACAGTTCTCGACGCACCCTCACCCATACGGAGAAGAAATACTGGTGCTCGAAGGGGTGTTTTCTGACGAGCATGGCGATTACCCTGCGGGGACTTATCTACGTAATCCTCCGGGAAGCCAACATGCCCCATTCAGCAAAGACGGTTGCGTGATCTTAGTGAAACTCAATCAATTTGATCCTAACGATCTAGACACTGTGCGCATCAATACCAATCAAACCGAGTGGTTGCCGGGTATTGGTGGATTGGAGGTGATGCCATTGCACAACTTCGAACACGAGCATGTTGCACTGGTTAAATGGCCTAAAGGTGAAAAGTTTCAGCCACACCGCCACTTTGGCGGTGAAGAGATCTTTGTCCTATCTGGAGAGTTTAAAGACGAACTGGGGGAATACCCTACCCACACTTGGCTACGCAGCCCTCACATGAGTGAACATTTTCCTTTCGTCGAGGAAGAAACGGTTATCTGGGTCAAGACTGGCCATTTGCCTGTCGATTAATCGATCCCCTTTAAAAAAGCAAAACGGCTCGAACATTCGAGCCGCCATCAAAGACACTTAACGGGTCAATTAAGCGTTCATAATTTTTGAGTAAAGCCAGTCTTTTAGCTCTGCACGGTTATGTTTCATCGTGTTCATTTCGTGGTCGTCGATTGGGCTTCCTCGCAATTCTAGTTGGCGTATTTCCTTGTCGAGCATGTTGTAGTTTTTAGCGTTTTCAGCAAACGTGGCGTCATCTGCCGTAAGTTGAGTAATGGTATCCAAATGTTCTGGGAATTCATGAGTTAATGAGTGATTTTCACCTAACATAGAGACCTCTTTGGCTGAGTACATTTCAAGTTAAATAAGCTGCTCAAATCTTAAGCAACGCTTAAAATAACCATAGCATTTCATGAGCGGTTAATTCGTCGTATCGCCCACAAAAAGACTAACAAATTCATTTTCAATATTTTCTATAAAGTGTTTCCCTCACTCTCCCAATAGTCGAACGCCAAAGATGCCACTATGATTGTTGCATATCGAATTCAAAAGGAATCTCAATTATGCAAAAAATCATCCTGATTACTGGCTCTACAGACGGCATTGGTTTAGAAACAGCAAAAATGTTAGTGGCAGATGGTCACCACGTGATTGTTCATGGCCGTAACGAAGCAAAAGTTCAAAACGTAGAGCAAAGCTTGATTGAGATGAACGCTGGCAAAGTGGAAAGCATCGTAGCTGATCTGTCTTCAGTCAAAGCCGTGAAACAGATGGTTGCGGAAGTGGCAGAACGCTTTGGCAAACTGGATGTGATCATTAATAACGCTGGCGTGTTCGCGACACCTAATTCAAGAACTCAAGAAGGTCTTGATGTGCGCTTTGCCGTTAACACCATTGCGCCGTACATGCTGACAAAAGAGTTGCTACCACTACTTGGTAACACAGGTCGTGTCGTAAACCTATCTTCTGCAGCACAAGCGCCAGTGAGCATCGAAGCCTTGATGGGCGATAAACCATTGTCAGACGGTGAAGCTTATGCTCAAAGTAAACTGGCACTGACCATGTGGTCACGCGTAATGGGATTGCAGTTGAAAAACGTCGGCCCTATGGTGGTTTCCGTCAATCCAAAATCATTCCTTGGCAGCAAAATGGTGAAAGACGCTTACGGTATCGCGGGTAATGACATTAGTTTGGGCGCAGACATTCTCATTCGTGCTGCACTATCGGATGAATTTGCTCAAGCGCATGGTTCGTACTTCGACAACGACATTGAAGCTTTTGCCGCTCCTCATCGTGATGCGTTGAATGACACCAAATCACAACAAGTGGTAGACGCGATTGAAGCAGCGATTGCTAAACTCGCTTAATTCCACACGGTTGATTCCTCTTAAACACCTAGCCTCGGCTGGGTGTTGTTGTTTTTACGTACTAGCGTTTCTGTTTCTCACGTTTCCGTCTCTGCGCTTCTGAAACTACCACTATTGCTCATTTTCAATAAAATCTAAAAACTCATTCGATATAAAGGCCAATTATCAACAAACCCTTCTCTTGTTAATCTTCAGCCATCGGGAAAAACGCCAGACTCAAACGTGTTCGTTCCCATTATCTTTCGCGAGTGATGACATCGAATCATCCCGCTTTTAACTGGAGATCCAACTATGAACTATGAGGGCAAAGTTTACCGACCATGGCCGGAATACCGCAGCATCTTAATCCAAACTACATTGGGTTGTAGCATCAACACCTGCACGTTTTGCAGCATGTTTGATGACAAACGCTTTAAGGTACGCCCTATTGAAGACGTGATTAAAGACATTGAAGAAGCACGCTTGATCTACCCACATGTAGAATCGATCTTTTTGATTGATGGTAACGTTATGGCGGCACGTACGGATTACTTGCTTAAGATCTTCGACAAACTGCGTTCAACCTTTCCTGAATGCAAAAAGATTTCTCTTTACAGTGGATTGAACGATTTCCGCCGTAAAACCATTGCTGAATTGAAAGAGCTGAAAGAAGCGGGTTTAGATATGGCCTATTCTGGCCTTGAATCTGGCGACCGCGTTGTTCTTGAGCGTATTAAAAAACGCATGTCACCAGAGCAAGCGATCGAAGGCATGGCAATGGCGAAAGAAGCTGGCATTGAAGTATTGCTGTCTTTCATCTTTGGTCTTGGGGGGCGCGAACGTTCAAAAGAGCACATTATTGCGACAACAGACATCTTGAACCAAATCAATCCTGAGCAAATTGCGCCTATGGCACTTGCGATTCAACCGGGTACGGTGATGGAGCAAGAAGTGAAGAATGGTGAGTTCATTATGCCAACTCAACTCCAAGTGCTTGAGGAGGAGAAATACCTACTCGAAAACTTGAACATTGATACCTTCTACTGGGGCGACCATGGTAATAACATCGTTCCACAAAAAGGTTGGCTGTTGGATTCACGCGAGGATTTTCTGAGAAACATCAATCACGCTATTGCATCTAACCCAATGGCAAAAGACAACGTCATCCAGACTTTCTCTTGGTAGTCGTTCTCTTTCCCGCTAGATAAGCACAATAAAAAACGCTTTCCGATTGGAAAGCGTTTTTGTTTATTTCTGATGGGTAGCCAGTTCGGTTTCCCAATATGGTGGCTGCCCGTAATACTCGGCAAAGTAATCAATAAATGCACGAACCTTAGGTGCGATCAAACGTGAGCTAGGGTAAACCGCCCAAATGCTGGCGTTCATCACTAATGGGTAGTCTTCCAAGATTTCGACTAACTCACCGGCTTGAAGCTGTTTGTAGACACTCCAAATTGAGTTAATCGACACACCAAGCCCATCGATACAAGCATCGCGCATCGCATCGCCGTTATCGGTTCTAAAGCTGCCAGAAGCGCGCATCGCATAATGACCATCTGGGGTTTCAAACACCCAATTGTCTAATCCCATTAGCGTCACGCATTCATGTTCAGCAAGTTCTTGCGGTGTTTTCGGCGTTCCGTGCTTTTCTAAATACTCTGGTGAAGCGACAATGATGCGACGATCCGGTGCTAATTTGCGTGCCACCAGCGTTGAGTCTTTCAGCTCCGCAAGACGAATCGCGACATCGAACCCGCCTTCAACCATATCAATAATGGAATCGGAGAAACGAAAATCTACCGTTAGCTCCGGATAAGCCGCCATAAAACCTTTGAGTGCAGGTACAAGATGCAAACGCCCAAACGATGCTGGAGCCGTGACTCGAAGCGTGCCAGTTGGCGCACTATGACCTACTCCGACCGCACCTCGCGCCGCTTCTACCGTTGCAAGCACTTCTTCTGCGTGTGGCAAAAATGCCTGACCTTCTTCCGTTAATGAGACCTTACGTGTGGTTCGGTGCACAAGGCGAACGCCTAGCCCTTCTTCCAACTTATTGATGTGGGCACTGGCAACGGCTGGCGATAATCCAAGCTCTTGTCCTGCCATGCTGATGTTGTGCGTTGATGCCAAACGAACGAAAAGCTTGAGATGTTCTATATTCATTTCATTTTCAACTTATTCTATAAAGTCCGACGTCAATGTCGGGCATTTTCATCTGACACAATAGTAAAGCATTGAACGTGAAGCAAAGCTTTTTAAAAGAAATTGTTAGAAGAAACTGATAGGCAAGTAGAAATCTAATTCAAACGCTTCTTCATGATTTAAAAAGTGGTTTTGATGATAATGCACATACGCAGGAGTCGAGCGTTGCTTAAAGCCTGAGTTTGGCAACCATTTCTCCAACACCATACTTATTTGAGGCAGCAACTCACCATACACACCAGTCAACCTGAACACCGCATGTAAGCCCCCCGGAATCGTCATCTGGTTCACTACGCCGCGATACTTAAGCGGTTTATCAATGGCCATGCACGCCACATAACGACATTTGTCCAACTCAACCCAAGCTGGGTTGGAATGATGCAAACCATATTGCGTAGAGAAGTCTCGGTTCTCTGAATTGGCCCAAGCTTTTAACACCAGCCAAGCATTGCGAATAGAACGGTTGTAGCCTTCATGACGAACATAAGCAGCGAAGCGTTGGGGCACTTCAACAATCTTTGGCTCCGGTAAGGTACGCTTCGCGACTCGATGGTAACCCGCCGCGACTTCTGGATCTTTGAGATACGGTTTTTCAGCGATGTGCAAATCATGCTTACGCCAAGCACCGGGCGACATATCGAACGTAGATTTAAAGGCACGGCTGAATGACGACACTGAACTAAAGCCACACTTGTTGGCAATCTCTAATACTGACGATTTGGTATCGAACATCAACTGGTTTGCTGCGTATTCCATTCGCGTACGACGAATGTATTGATGAATCGACTCCCCCACCACATCTTTAAAAATACGGTGGAAATGCTGCTCAGAATACGCTGCTACATCCGCTAGCTCTTTAGCGGATAATTCTCTGCTAATGTCTTGGTGAATGTAGAACAGTACGTCATTGATTCTAGAAACCTGTTGCTGACTCATAATTTAGCGTTTGATTGAAATAGCATAAATGGACATGTTTAACAGCATAAATGGACACACCTAAGTTAGCAAATCCCATGTACTATCTTCTGAATAAAACCAAAATTAAAAAATACGAGAAACACAACACATGGAAATCGCACAGTCACTACAACAAGTAAAGTCATCGTACATTCGAGAGATCCTCGCTGCCGCTAGCGATAAAAACGTCATCTCGCTTGCTGGCGGTTTGCCAGATGAGAAGACCTTCCCAATCGACTTAATGAAGCCGACGCTTGAAAACTTGGCCAACATGCCAGAGGTGTTCCAATACGGCTCAACCGCAGGCTATGGACCGCTACTGAGCTTTCTAAACGGTTACTTCAAGCTTCCTGAAACACACACAGCGATGATCACTACAGGCTCTCAGCAAGGCTTGGACTTGATTGCACGCGCCTATGTGAATCCGGGTGACAAAGTGGTAATGGAAGCCCCAAGCTACCTAGGTGCGATGCAGGTGTTTGGTTTGGTTCAAGCAAACATCGTGACTGTTTCTCAAACTGAGTTCGGTCCAAACCTTGAAGAGCTAGAGCAGTGCTTCGCTGAGCAAAATCCGAAGATGTTCTATGCAGTGCCAGATTTCCATAACCCAACAGGCGTATGCTGGGCATTAGAAACGCGTCAAAAGGTTGCAGAGCTTTGTATTCAATACAATGTAGCTTTCATCGAGGATGCACCGTACCGCGAACTGCGTTTCTCAGGTGAAGCTTTGCCTTTGGTGTCTGACTTCTGTCCACAGAATTCTATCGTACTGCGTTCATTCTCTAAGATTGCATCACCAGGTCTTCGTATCGGTGTGGTTACGGGTAAAACTAGCTACCTAGAACCGCTGATTAAAATCAAACAAGGTGCGGATCTGCACTCAAGCGTACCGATGCAAGCCCTACTGCACGGCTTGCTTCAACATGACAACTTTGAAACCCACATCAGCACCATTTGTGAGCTGTACAAGTCTCGCTACGATGTGATGTATGCAGAGCTAGAGAAACAGCTTCCAGCGAGCTGCGTCCTCAAGCCTGTTGATGGTGGTATGTTCGTATGGGTAGAGATCCCAGAGTGCGATACCTTTGAGCTGGCAAAATCACTGCTTGCTAACGGTGTGGCTGTTGTACCAAGCCCTGTCTTCTACCCAGAAGGTTCTGAAGTGAAAGCGGCACTGCGTCTTAACTTCACCAATGCGACACCAGAAGAATTGAAAGTGGCGGTAACACGCCTAGCAGACGTACTCAACGCACTGTAATAAAAATTACACCTTAAAATCCAAATACCTGCCTTTGAGATGCGAATTAAGTCTCAAAGGCAGCGTTTCAAAAAGTTCCCAAAAAAATTTATTTTTTTCTCTCAAAATCAACTCTCTACGTTAAGTGTCTGTTTTCGCTTGATCCTCGCACTGTCGCAAAAAATAGATCTCGATCACGGATTTGAAGCCTTGAAAAGTTACGTCTATCTTTCAGAAAAAAGACATCGACCTTGCAGCATCATCTGCGAATTCAAACACTTTTGATCGTGACGGCTTATCACTATCGAAAGTCGAGCTGAAACCATCAGCAATGCAGTCTTGTGAAGATGAACGTGGCGAGGACGCAATTACAACCATTCTGAATGTCGCTATACCAATCCGCGATTGGACTTATACACGTCGGCTTAGCGCATCATATTACAGAGGGGTTTATCAGGATGAACAATCGACCATCGAAAGGACTCGTCGTCACTGGCTTGTCCGCTATGCTTTCTCTCGCTGCGATTCAAACCGCACATGCGAGTAACTCACCAAACTGTAGCGACGTATTAGCCGGCAACAAAACTGCCGCGTCGCAGAAAATGACTGTCTTGCTGGGTGAAGACATCACCCAATCTAACCTCATCACGACGGTTGTTCCGGCAAAAAACAATCCGTTTGTGACCGAGGAGTTAGTATCAGTTTCAAACGACGTCTCACCTAACGGTTTACTGCCGAAAAAATCATTGGAAGAGATCAAACAAGTTCGTGACAACATTGAGAAAGCGGGCATTGAAGTCAGCAAACTCCAAGGTACGTTTGAAGTGGCGTTTGTCAGCCTAATCGACGGACACTGCCAGTTCTCAACCAACAAGCTCACCACTAACGCGAAGATCGACTTTGACCACTTAGAAGGGTTGTCTGCTTACTCTATCCCTGCGCTACTCGCTATGGTTGATAAGTCTTATGCGATGGCAGAAGCTCGAATTGAAGAAGAAAAAGCGCGTGTTGCGGAAGTTGAACGCGAGAAAGAACGACAAAGAGAAATGGCAGCTGCAGCGGCGGCCGCTCGTTACCAAGACGCGAACGTACTTGTTCGAGTGGAGAAGTTTGATGGCTCTAACGTTACCTTCTCAGTGACTAACTTAGCCTCTGACGGTGAGTTACAACCGAACTTTAATACCTTCAGAGCGTATCAAACCGACAAGGGTGAGTTGATTTACAAATCTGAATCTTTGTTGAGCTTGGTCGATCAGGAAGGTAATGGCCTAACGACGATTGGTATCGCTGAGCTGGGCCCACAAGCGGGCAAAGACTTGACCATCTCTCCAGGAGAAACTCGTCAGTTCATTACCAGTATCGAATCAGAAGTCGCACCAGAGGCGAAGCTAAGCCTAGAGTTTCCGGCAAAAGTTCTGAACACGGATGACGCTTTCTCTTTGTCCTTTACGGATTCAGTTGCCATGGCGACTGCAGGGCTGAACTAAATAGCTGAGCTGAACAAGTCGCAGGGCAGAAAGAAATAGCAACCACGGCGTGTCCCTTGTCGTTCCTTGCTATGCCTTGAAGGCAAATACTAAAACGAAAAAAGCAGACATTAACGTCTGCTTTTCTTTTAGTTCTGACACTGATACGCGTTAGCGAACATGGTCACTGAGCTTGAGAAGCCAAGTGGTTGATACAAGTAAAGTGTATCTGCCCCTAGCTCTGCTGCTTTGATGCGCATTTGGTTTAGTGTGCCCCAAACCATGTCTTTGTCTGCATGAAGCCAGTAATCATAAAAGTGGCCTTCTGAGCCCATTACTGTGCCTAGGTGCTGGCAGTTTGCGATTGCGTTTACATCATCCCAAATCACTTTCACTTGCTCGGACTCTTGCGTTGGGAAGGTCACGCAGCCAGTTAACAACGTTGCTAATGCTGCAGCAGTCATTAACTTTTTCATAATTTCATCGCCTTAGAATTAAATAGTCTGCGGATTCTATTTATCACCCAGACGATGACCAACAAATTATTTTTATGCTTTACATAACAGCCTGTTTAGGCGCTTTTGTTGAGCGTTTTAATGCTCTTGCATCTCGAATATTCAACGTCATCAAAGTCAAATTGATGAACCCAGCAACTAACTCCACGATTTGAACCACGTAAAAAGTGGTATCAAACCGCCCAAGTTCGGCCAAGTGATGAAGGTAAATGGCTGATGGAACAAGAATCAAGATGCCGTTCAACGCAACGAAAGGCATACGCTTTTTCTTTGCAGCTAATGGGCCTTTCTTTACATTCGGAGCCATCTTAGACCCCGTAATACCAGCTGCCGTCATTAAAGGTACTACCGCCCAAATCGCATAAGAAATATAGGTTTTGACGAACAAGATAGCTTGGTGATCACCAAATAATTCAACCAACACGGTGCTAATAAAAAAGCTCATGATGAGTAGGTATGCACTGATAGAGCTGAGTCGATGAGCTAGGCTGAGTGACTTTTTCATAGCGATATTCTCTTTTTTTATTTGATGTGAGTAGCGGTACGAAATAAAGATTACACAACAATCATTGCATACGCAACACTTGCAATTAAAATTAATTGCAAAACTGACCCGACATTTGCGCCTGAAGGTTTTAACTTAATGTTTTTAATGAACATTTACTTTCAAACAAAAACAGAGTTGTGATTGGATTTTGTGAAGGAATTGGAGTAAAACTGAAGGGTAGATGAAAAGAGGAACTGAATTTGGCTTCCAAAAATAAACTGATCCGCTATCAATCCACTGAAGTTGCAGATGTTTTCAGTAAAGAAGATGAGCTGATCAAACTCGTGCAGACGGATCAACTCTCTCAAGTCTTATTGTTGTGGCAAGTGAAAAGCCCAACGCTCGTCCTTCCTGCGGGAAAGAAGTGGCCTATTTCAGACGAGCTTGAACAAGGTCTTGAAGAAACTAACTGGAAACTATTCTCGAGAAAAACTGGCGGCGCCCCCGTACCACAAGTTCCTGGAATCATTAATCTATCCCACATCTATCATTGGCCAACAGGTCAGCCATACGATATCAAAAAAGCGTATCTCGACTTATGTTCTGTCCTAGAGGTTTTCTTTGAACAACTTGGTGTGAAGGTTGATGTGCACGCAACACCCAACTCCTATTGTGACGGGGACTACAACCTAAACATCAATGGACAAAAAGTGGTGGGAACCGCACAACGAGTCTTACTGAAGAAAGGCGGCGGGCAAATAGTGCTCTCTCAAGCCTGCATTCTTATTGATGCGGACGTAGAAAAGATCGTTGAACCTGTGCAGTTGTGTAATCGTCTATGCGGGCATAACGATGATATTCGCGGCGACGTGCACACTCCCCTATTCAATCACATAGAAGAAAGGCCAGATACTGACACACTGTTCCAACTGCTAACACAAGCCTTTTTGGATCACGCCAAGCACTAGCCTCACTCTTAAGAGCAAGGTACACGCTCTATGCCTTGCTCCATCCTTGATTCAATAAATACTACTGAGTGTAATCATTTCGTTCGCTGTCTTTGTCTGAGAGATACTCGACAAACTCAAACTGCATACCATGATCTTCCAAGTAATAGACGTTTTTACGAAATGGGTGTTCCGCGCCCCAGTGGTCAAGCTCATAACCCACTTCTTTTAATCGAGCTACGAGCGCATCAACATCAGGAACGACGATGCCGAGATGCTTCATGCCAGTAAAATGTGTCGTCCAATGCCCAGCATCGCCATCTCCACCATCGGAGATCGCAATGTAAGAATGCTCATCTCCGACATGAAACCATTCGATGGGACGTCCAAACCAGTCATCAAGCTTACCGCTGCCACGGATTGTCCACTCTGGAATAGCAGTCGTTAAAAACTCAATGGTTTTGCGTGCATTTACGACGGAGATATTGGCGTGTTCAACATAGCTTTTCATAACGTTGTTCCTTGTTAATTTGGGTTATCGTTTTAGTTTTCCTTTTGCTTGTTAAACACTCTAAAACCTCGAGCAAACTTGAGGTAAAGGCTGCATTTTAACGCTGTCGTGAGAAATGAGATCTGCTTCAAAAAATTATCCATGACGGAAATAGTTGAAGCTAACGCTCAAAAGCCTCAGAATGTCGCACTTTTCGCGTCGTACATAAATTCGACGCCTTGTTATCTAACTCGACAATTGAGAATCATACATATGGGTTTTACCTCGTTAGGTCTATCTGCTCCAATCCTTAAAGCTATTCAGGAAAAAGGCTACGACACCCCTTCGCCAATTCAGGCACAAGCAATTCCAGCTGTTTTGGAAGGGAAAGACGTGATGGCAGCAGCACAGACTGGTACAGGTAAAACGGCAGGCTTTACGCTTCCGATTCTTGAACGTCTGTCGAACGGTCCACGTGTACGCAGCAATCAAGTCCGCGCTTTGGTGCTAACACCAACTCGTGAGCTTGCAGCTCAGGTACAAGAAAACGTATTCATGTACAGCCGCCACCTACCTCTAACGAGTGCAGTGGTATTTGGTGGTGTGAAGATCAACCCGCAAATGCTTCGCCTACGTAAAGGTGCGGACGTATTGGTTGCAACACCAGGTCGTCTATTGGACCTATACAACCAAAACGCAGTGAAGTTCGACCAACTAGAAATGCTGGTTCTAGACGAAGCAGACCGCATGTTAGACATGGGTTTCATTCGCGATATTCGCAAGATTCTTGATTTACTGCCTAAGCAACGTCAAAACCTTCTGTTCTCTGCGACTTTCTCTGATGAAATCCGCGATCTTGCAAAAGGTTTGGTAAACAACCCTGTAGAGATTTCAGTTAACCCTGCAAACTCAACAGCACGCACTGTAGAACAATGCATCTACCCAGCAGACGTGAAGAAGAAAGCCCCAATGCTGGTCAAACTGATCAAAGACGGTGACTGGAAACAAGTATTGGTATTTACCAAAACCAAGCATGGCGCAAACCGCTTAGCGAAGTTCTTAATCGACCAAAAGATTACAGCTGCAGCAATTCACGGTAACAAAAGCCAAGGCGCACGTACTAAAGCACTGGCTGACTTTAAATCTGGCGAAGTTCGTGTATTAGTTGCAACAGACATTGCTGCACGTGGTATCGATATTCCTCAGCTTCCTCAAGTGGTTAACTTTGAGCTGCCAAAAGTGGCAGAAGACTACGTTCACCGTATCGGTCGTACTGGTCGTGCTGGTGAAGTGGGTAAAGCGATTTCTCTAGTGTGCGCACTTGAAGCATCAGAGCTGTTTGCGATTGAACGTTTGATTCAACAACTGCTTCCTCGTAAAGAGCTAGAAGGCTACGCACCAACTAACGTATTGCCAGAGTCGAAGCTAGATACGCGCCCTATCAAGCCAAAGAAACCGAAAAAGCCTAAGAAGCCAAAAGCGGAAGGTGAAAACGGTCAAACCGCTGAGAAGAAAAACAGCGGTGGTAACAACAAATCAAAGCGTCGTTTCAACAGTGACAACAAAAACGGTAAAGGCGAAAACAAATCAGGCAAAGGCGGCGCTGGTAAGCCAAAAGGCAACCGTGACGGCCAAGCTCGCTCAAACGGCAAGCCAAGCGGTAACAAGCCGAATACCAAACAGCCTGATACGAACAAATCAGGCGCAAACAAAAATGATAACGGTGGTAAACCATCAGGAAACCGCAAGCCTAACAGCGGCAAACCAGCAGGCGCAAAGCCTTCAAACGGTAAACCGTCAGGCAACAAGCCATCAGGACAACGTCGTAAGCCACGTCCGCAAGCAGCAAAATAATAAAAAACAGCCCCTCACAATGAGGGGCTGTTTTTTTGGGCAGTATGGCGAATAGCAGGCTTAGATTAATGCCACTCCATTTCACCACTTAGCACTTTTGCACCCAATTCAAGATCGCCTTCTGTAGCAGCAAACTGAGGATACTTAGCCTTCATCACTGCCGAAATCTCGTTTGATGATGGCTTACTTAATTTTTCTAACGTCTGCTCAATGTCTGCGATGTAGTTTATAGTGAATTGAACACCTTCCACACCTTTCGGCATATCACCTAGGTAGTGTCCCGGAATCACGGTTTTTGGTTTCAATGCTTTCATGCGCTCTAACGATTGAGACCATTGAGCACGCTCTTGTTTTGACTGAGTGTCCGCCATCCAAACATGAACGCCACTGTAAACCGATACACCACCAAATACCGTCTTCTCCGAAGGTACCCAAAGGTAAGCATCATGAGTATTGATTTCTTTTACTTCAATGCGCTTACCTTCAAGCGTCAGAGTAGTGGTATTGAGTACAGTAGGCACAACAATTTTTGATGGTGCCCCTTCTTCCAAAATAGGTCCCCAGTACGCCAGTTTCGCGTCTTTTGTTCGTTCGATATGTTCAACAACCGCTTCGCTCGCAACCACTTTTACACCTGGGAAGGCCGCAACAATGGGTTCTAAGCCAAAATAATAATCTGGGTCACCGCTGCTGATGTAAATCATCGACAGCTCTTTGCCACTCTTTTTAATCTGTTCCACCAACTTTTTTCCATCTTTGACGCTAAATTGTGCGTCAAACAACATCAGCTCTTTTTCACCAGAAACAAGCACAGAGCTTGCAGGAAAGATCGCATTTTCACCGGGGTTGTAGTGGGTAATCGTTAAGTCCGCAGCCGACACATAGTTCGATGCCGCTAATGCGGTGACCAGTAGAGTAATTGAACGCTTATTCATCATCTTATTCCGTGTTAGAGAACCAACTCATGCGGCTCGTTTAGTGTTGAGGCCATCTTATTTGATTGGTTTTAGATGAAATAGACAGCAAATTAACTTTCACTGTTGCGAAATCCGGACATATACTGTGACAGCGATTTTCTTAAGGTGAAGCAACAGAATGGACAGACTTGAGGCAATGAACGTCTTTGTCACGATCGTAGAGCGAGGCAGTTTGAGTGCAGCAGCAGAGCACCTCGACATGTCCCGAACCAAAGTGACACGTTATTTAAGTGAGCTCGAAAAGTGGATGGATACTCGTCTGCTCCACCGCACAACTCGAAGCCTCAGCTTAACCAGTGCAGGGAAAGAGACGCTTGAGATTGCACGAGAGCTACTTGCACTTGAAGAATCCCTAAGCGGAATCCGAAACCAAAATCGAGTGAATCTAAAAGGTCAATTGCGTATTACCGCAAGCTATTCCATTGTGAGTAGCTTCCTCATTGATGCAATCACAAACTTTGTTGAACAATGGCCTGATGTGGCGATTGATATTGTGTCGACAGATGAAACCGTAAACCTCGTGGAATCACGCATTGATCTTGCCATACGCATCACCAATGAGTTACCTGCTAATGTCGTAGCAAAACAATTAGGTGAATGCCGCTCGGTGATATGTGCGTCCCCCAAATATATCGAACAAAAAGGCGCACCGTTAAACGCCCAAGACCTAGGACACCACAATTGTCTGTCCTTTAGCTATTTTGGTCGTTCTGAGTGGATATTCTCTGGACCAAACGGTGATGAATCAGTCTCCATCAAAGGCAATATCAGCGCGAATACCCCGGAAGTGCTACTTGCTGCTGCTTTAAATGGTAACGGTATCAGCTTACAGCCCTACCCAACCGTGAAGGATTTACTCACTGAGGGTAAACTGATTCAGCTGTTGCCGGAATGGCACCCAAAAACGTTAGGCGTTCATGCCATCTATGGCACGCGTAAACAAGTTACACCGTTATTAAGAGCCTTTATCGATCATCTCTCCACTAGCATGTCGGAATCCAAGCGCTGGTGAGCACTTTTCTGAGCATTCATGTTACAACGAACCTCCAGTGGTTACTTAAATAGAAAGCCGCTGGATAAACCAGCGGCTTTTTCTTAGAACTTAAATTCACGTTATTGAAGCGGCGTGATGCGGATATTAGCAATCTGCGCTTCATTCATCTCGCCATCTACACCACCTGAGTAAATGTAGGTTTCATTAGATTTCAAGTAACTCATATTGAAATGATCTTTGAGAACCAGTCGGTATGATTTGCCTTGTTCTAGAGAGACTTCAATCGGTGTTGAGTAACGCATACCTTTGTTCTCACCAATATGACCCATTTGAATGTAACCTTTACCAACTGACTGGCCAGATTCGTCGAGAACTTCGAGCTCTTTCACTGCGTTAGTAATACCGGTGTTTAGTTGGCCTAGGTTATTGTTATACCACGCCGCCAACTGGTATCGCCCGTTGGTAGGGACGGTGAAAGCACTCAGACCATTTACATCACCACTATCTTTGCTGACAGTGACTACCGATACATCATCTTTTAGCGGTTGGTAATCACCTTCGAGTTTGACGCGAATATCTTCGCCAACACAAACAGGTTCACTTGGATTGGAACGGAAGCCTTGTTCATTAATACTCTCTGCCAAATAACACGCATAACCGCTTAAGGTATCGCTGTACTCTTTTCCGTTAACATTGCTTTGGATCAATTGACCATTGCGGTACAAGTTAATGTTGTAGTCACTAGTTACACCAATCGTCACATTATTGTTAGCGCGAGCGACATCGAGCTTAGGCTCTTTTGGAGAAAAGACTTTTTCACTTTCCGTTGCGTAAGGTTTGACTCCATCAACCACTTTTATACTGCTGTCGTCAGCAACAATACTACCCAAGGTGACTTGGTAGTGACCATTATCATCAACCGTCACCTCTTCCACTGGATAGTAGCCGTTTGACTCATCTTGTGCTTCTGGCAGGTTAACCGTCACAGAGTAGTTTTTCCCCTTAAAGCTAAAGTTCTCCAATGTAATCTGTTCTGATTGAGCAAAAAGTTGATTGCGAACCCATCCTGTAATGAACGGTTTCACTTCCAATTGCCCTGTTTCAGTGTGTATACCAAAGATAGTTTCGACCACCATATTGAGGTAACCACCTACCGACCATAGCTGGCGCTGAGAGTTAATTACTGGGCCATCAAGAGAAGCATCTGCACCATGATCGCTATGAATGATGAAAGACTTGCCAGACAACCACTCTAAATTTTCCATATTCGATAAGTTGGTTGCGGTGCCGCGAACTAGGGATTGAATCGCATTGTTAGCCGCTGCCACATTTTGGGTATGATGTGCAGCGCGCAAGCTATATGCGGTGACAAATGGCCAAATCGCGCGGTTGTGATAAACAGGAACACCTGGCTGTTGAGGGAAATAAACTGGCACACCAAACTCACTATGAGGGTAGTTTTCCATGATTTGCTTCGCTTGTTCATTGCTTGCAATACCGCTTATGATCGCCAGCGCTTCCCCAAGCATGTCATATTTGTCGACAGCAATATCTTGCCCGTTATCGAACAAGTAACTCACGTACATACCACGCTGTTCATTCCAAAACTCAGTATTGATTGCCGTTTTTAACTGCTCAGCCCAATCTGCGTATTTCACCGCGTTTTTTGAGTCAAATTGTTCTGCCAACTTCGCCGCTAATCGCATTGCTCGATAGTGAACCACGTTAGTAGACAACGCTTTGCTACTACCAATCGCATTAACATCATCTGGCGTCCAAGTAGAATATGTCTGTTCACGCCAATCCAAGAAAGACTGTTCACCAGTGTATAAACCTGAGTCTTGATCAAACGCCGCTAAACGGTCGGCTTCTAGCGTGTTGCTAACCGCGTTGTAAGCGCGCTCTGCGAATTGGTTGTAAGCTTCGCCATCCAGTGCCGACAGTAAACGTTCTGCCCCTAACGCCCAAGTTGTTCTATCGGTACTGATCGGCCAACTGCCACCAGTGCCTGTATCTTGGACGATTTGCTCGCCATCGTATTGTTGATCTGTTGAGTCTCGGAAGGCTGATAACTTGAATTCCAAACCGTTTTCAACGCGCGTAGGATTCATCAACGCAAGGGAAAGGTCGGCCGCATATGCCAAATCACGAGTCCAAACGTAATGCCATTTAGCACCTGTCTCAAACACTTCTGCCTTTATTGGTTTGTTGTAGTTGTAATTACCGTCTTTGATTTCAGACACCGCAAGTTGATCGAGCTCTTTCATCGTCAAAGCGAACAGTGCATCAAACGCTAGATCACCAGATACAACACGCGGCCCTTCTTTCTCCGTAATCACCATGCCTTGATCCAGAGCGTCTCGCAGTTCCGTCGTAGTTGAGATGCCAAATTCACGCAGTTCTGCTTTAGGATCCTTGACTGAAAATGTCACAGTTTCATTACTGTCATCATAGTTTCGGAACAGTTTTAGTTCTTTATTTTGATGCCCCTCATGCACCATTTCAGGATCCAAAATAGCATCTGAGTAATACTTCTCTGCCTCTTCCTGCGTGGCTTTTGTTACGGTCATCGTCGCGCTGCTTTCATCCGCAAAACTCACAGAGAACTTATAGTAACCTTTGTCTTCAAACGTGATTTCCGAATTGCAGTCGTCATTCATACACGCTTCATTCGTTTCTGGTTTTGGTAAGTAGTCCTGAGCCTCATCAAACATCACAGGCTGTTCAAAATGAGTGTATTGGATTTGCCAGCCAGGATCGGCAATCTTGAATTGGTTACTGCCTCGCGCTACACGCAACACCGTTTCATATTCATTGTTCCCTAAATACTTCAGCTTCGCGTGTTCTGCAGTCCCCCAATCGCCATTCAATCCGCGTAAGTAAAGGTCTTCCGAAATAATCGGTTTATCGACCACCTCTGTGGTATCAGAATCTGAACCACATCCAACTAACCCCATCGTTGCAGCAACAGCAAGCGCGATAAAACTTGGTTTCATGTTCATCCCTTAGATTGTTATTTTGGCGACAGTCTAAGGAAGACGCTCTTCAGAGAAAAATAGGTAAAATCGCAAGCTTTATAGACAATATCTATATGTTGCTCACCAATAGTGATTTAGATCTATGAAACACTAATAAATTCAATTATGTCAGATAGCAGATTTGTGATTTATAAAAGAAATTGTGCACAATACCCCCAAGAAACCTTGCTTCAAAAAGGGGAATAACAATGGACAAATCTCTACAGCAATTTTTACTGATTGCTCGTTGTCAAAGCATAAGTGCCGCCGCAAGGATGGCCGGACTAAGCCAACCGACAATGACGAGTAATTTAAAAAAGCTGGAAGAGTCTCTTGGCGTCACACTCTTTGAACGCCACCAAAGCGGCATGGTTCTGACCGAGTTTGGTCGTATTCTCTATCGTCATAGCGATGCGATGCAACACGAATACAATCAAATGATGCAAGGCATTGAAGAGAGGAAGCAGTATCAAGTCGGCAAAATAAAAATAGGAACCGGGGACGCTTGGTGGCCTTTGTTCGTAAAGCAAGCCTTAGATGAACATTTGTCTCATCAACCATCCGCATCTACACACGTCGAATTTGGCAATCATTTAGGCTTAATGGATTCTTTGATTAATGAGCAAATTGAATTCTTCATTGGTCATGAAATTGTAGGGTTGTCGTCAAAGTGTGATGTTACTTTTATTCCTTTATTGCAAACTGTTGACGCCTACTTTGTCTCTCCCAATCATCCACTTTTAGGTAAATTGGTGACGAAACAAATGCTCCATGAATACCCCGCCCTATCCGTCACCTATGATGCCAAAAAGTTTAACCATGTTTTAGACAACCCAATTCCCAAGCAAAACGAAAGGGAACGTCAGCAGCTTGATAACCGCCCAACTTACGAAGTCGATTCGTTACTCGCGAGTATTGATGTTCTAAAAAGTGGCATAGCCGTGATGTCTTATACCAGCCACCTGAGCGATTACTTACAATCGTTAGGGTTGAAAATCTTAACCGTGGACTCACAGCCCAAGCCAGGTACTGTCGGCATCTATCGCCATAGAAGGGAAACCTCGGAATCTCATTTGGCTTTGATTGCACACATCACTAAGTTAGCCCAAAATTTAAGCTAATCACTATTGAGGTAACCCAATGACATACGATGAATTTAATCAATTCTGCGGCTCATTCGCTGCCACTTCCCATGTTGTTCAATGGGGTGATGCACACGTTTGGAAAGTCGGTGGAAAGGTATTTGCTATTGGCGGTTGGAGTAAAGACAAGCAGCCTGCCTTTACGTTTAAGACTTCTCCTTTAAACTTCGATTTTTTAAGTGATTATGAGGGCTATATTCCTGCCCCTTATTTCGCAAACCGTGGCATGAAGTGGATTCAACAAACAGAAACCTCCGGACGCCTAGACGAAGAGCTAAAGTACTATCTATCAGAATCCTATCGTTTGGTTGCACTTGGCTTGAGTAAGCGAAAACGCGATGAACTAGGCATTGACCTGCCATCAGCGAAGTAATGCTGATGCTTGAAGATAAACTTGCTCAGTTGTTGGTAGAAGATCCACTTCGCATTCAAGCATTGGTGTGTGTTCGAGCACTGGCTTTACCAGATTGCTACATTGCTGCTGGCTTTGTACGAAACCTAGTTTGGGATCACCTTCACCAAAAACAAAATCCAACACCATTAAACGATCTTGATGTGGTTTATTTCGATCCAAGTGAATTGGACGATCAGGCTAACCTCAAATACGAAGCTCAACTAAACGCCTTAATGCCAGAGCTCAACTGGCAAGTTCGCAATCAAGCAAACATGCACCTAAGGAATGGTGATAATCCTTACCAAAGCACCTTAGATGCAATGAGTTACTGGCCAGAAAAAGAGACGGCGGTTGCGGCCAGATTGAACGAAAAGAACCAGATAGACTGCATTTCTGCGTTCGGGTTTGAATCTTTGTTTGAAGCTCGGATTACTTACAATCCCAAGCGAACATTAGTGATGTTTCAATCTCGGGTAGAATCCAAAAACTGGCTAATCACATGGCCTCAATTGCAGATTGTTCTCTAAGTCTTGTTTATTCCGGAAACTGGCTATGAAAACGCTCAATCAAGAAGTCCAAAAACAAACGAAGTCGCTTAGGTTGATACTGGCGGCTCAGGTATATCACGTTCAAATCTGCACCTGCAGAAGAAGTTGATGCGTTGAAGTTCTTCATATAGCCATTTAACACCGTCACTAAACGCTGCTGTTTGATGTCCTCTTGTACATCGAGAATCGATTTCAACGCAATCCCCGCCCCATCTAATGCCCATTGACGAATCACTTCGCCATCATCAGAAAACCGCTTCGGTACGACAGTAACAACATTGTGCTGATCTTCATCTTGAAAGTGCCATGTTTTCAACTCTTCATTGCTGCGAACCATGGCTAAACAATCGTGTTGTGCTAAATCTTGTGGCGTGATCGGCGTGCCTTTCTTTGCCAAATACTGAGGAGAAGCGCAAAGCACTCGGCGACTGGACGCCAGTTTGCGAGAGATAAGGTTGCTGTCGGCTAGCTCCCCATATCGGATAACGATGTCCAAACCGGACTCCGCCAAGTTGGATAAGTTATCGTTCAAATACAGATAAGGGATCACATCGGGATAGAGCTGACTAAATTCCGACAGTATTGGCGAAATGTATTGCTTACCAATATCACGAGGAGCCGAGATTTTAAGTGTGCCGCGCACTTCTTTGGTGCCATTTTGGAGTAAGTTCTCCGTCTCTTTAACGCTGTCGATGATTTCCAAGCATGCCTGATGGTACATAGCACCAGAGTCCGTCAGTGAAATATGCCTTGTACTGCGATTAAGTAATTTCACCCCATAACGGTCTTCCAGCGACTGCAATCTTGCCGTTACTGTTGCCGGCGATAAGCCGAGCTCTCTACCCGCCGCCGCCAACCCTTGGTTCTTCACTATGCTGACAAACAGCGTCATATCCGAAAACTTGTCCACATTACCTCCGAAATTTCATTATTCGACTGAGCTGAATAATCAATTTAAATATTACCCAATTATCAAATTTCTTCCAATACATATACTGGCTCCAACGAAACAAGATTGGAGAAGCAAATCATGAAAACAGATAAAACTGTCTACATAGTACTCGGTGGCACATCAGGTATTGGTGCTGAACTTAGCCAACAACTTGCAAGCGACAATGCGGTTGTCCACGTAGCAAGCCGAAAAACAGGGCTAGACATCAGCGATGAACAGTCGGTTTACCACTACTTCGAAACCATTGGTGCTTTTGACCACCTGATCGTCACAGCAGGTTCTTATGCTCCGGCAGGCAAAATCGTAGACGTGGAAGTTTCCCAAGCAAAATACGCGTTTGATACCAAATTTTGGGGTGCCGCCAACGCGGCGAAACATGGCGCACGCTACATCAAGAAAGGCGGCTCAATCACGCTAACTTCCGGCATGTTATCGCGCAAAGTTGTTGCTAACACCTACGTAAAAACCGCGATTAACGCGGCCATTGAAGCGACCACGAAAGTACTGGCGAAAGAATTGGCTCCGATCCGAGTGAATGCGGTCAGTCCAGGTTTGACCAGAACTGAGGCGTATCAAGGCATGAACGAAGACGACAGAAATGCCATGTTCAAACGCTCACAAAATAGCTTGCCCGTAGGCAAAGTTGGTGAAGCCAGTGACGTTGCAAAAGCTTACTTACTTCTGATTGAAAATAGCTACATGACTGGCGCCGTGATTGATGTTGATGGTGGCGCACTGCTTGGCTAACAACACACGTTCAGCTAACCGCAAATAAAAACAAGGTGCCAGAGCAATAAAGAAGCATGGCACCAATGGGTTCAAACGAAATAAAAAAAGAGACTCCCCCATGAATAAAGAAAAAATGCCGTTGCAGGTATGGATCTTAACGCTTGCAGCTTTTGCTATCGGTACCGCGGAATTTGTTATTGCAGGAATCCTTCCTCAAGTCGCCAACTCTTTGTCCATCACGGAAGGGCAAGCGGGTTATCTAATCAGTGCCTACGCGCTTGCCATTGTGTTTGGCGGCCCGCTACTTACGATTTACTTGGCACGCTTTAACAAGAAAGCCGTACTGGCTGGGCTGATGGTGCTGTTTATTCTCGGCAACGTATTGTCCGCTTTCGCACCTAACTACTTTGTGTTGATGGTCAGCCGAGTGATCACAGGTTTGGTTCAAGGTCCTTTCTACGGCATCGGAGCCGTGGTCGCGACCAATTTAGTTTCAGAAAAAATGGCAGGTCGTGCGGTCGGACAGATGTTCGCAGGCCTAACATTGGCTAACGTTTTAGGTGTGCCTGGCGGTACTTGGATTGGCTTGCAATTCGGCTGGCACACCACTTTCTTAACCGTTGCCGCTTTTGGTTTAGTGGCTCTGTTGTTCATCACTTCAGTGATCAAATCGACTGGTCATGGCGAAGCAAAAGATGTCAAAGCGCAATTGGCTGCGTTCAAAAACCCAATGCTACTTATCAGCCTTGCGATCACCGTATTTGCTTGGTCGGGGTTTATGACTTTGTATGGCTACATCGCCCCTATCGCCATGCACATCACTGGCTTTGGTGAAAGTGCCGTGACTTGGATTTTGGTTATCGTTGGTGTCGGTCTGATTGTTGGTAACACTATGGGTGGTCGCTCATCGGATAAAAACCTACAAAAAGCGTCCATGTTCTGGGCTATCGCAATGATTGTGTCACTGGTATTGGTCGGCCTAACTGTCGACAGCAAAGTTCTGTTCATTGCCACCGCCTTTGTATTTGGTATTGCGTCATTCGCTAACGTGCCAGCAATGCAGCTTCGAGTAATGAACCATGGTGGTGAAGGTCAAGAGTTAGCAGCAACGGCAAACATCTCAGCGTTCAACTTAGCCAATGCCTTTGGCGGTTTCTTAGGCGGCATGGTGCTCGATAGCCAAATGGGCGCAGGCATGATCCCTTACGCAGCCATCATTGTTCCACTGATTGGTTTGTTATTCATCGCCAAGGCGAACCGCAAAGAAAGCAAACAAACTGAGCTAACACCAAGCTTCAACAACTAATTTCATCCCTACTGGTAGCCCTGACTTAACGCCTCCCGAACAAGCGGGGCTACCCAATACGAATCACCAGGAAAATACTATGAAACTCTACATTTACGAACATTGCCCATTCAGTGCTCGCGTCCGCTATGTTGCTGGCATGCTGAATATCCAACTCGACGTCATCAATATTGCTTATGACGATGACAAAACCACAACAGACCTGATTGGAACCAAACAAGTGCCACTTCTTATCAAAGACAATGGTGAAGCGATGGCAGAAAGCCTAGATATCATCGCTTACTTCCTTGAACTGGCAACATCAAATGAAACAAGCCAACCCTCTCAACAAGCGCTGGATTGGCAAAAAATCGCATTTCTTCCACTACAGAAGGTGGGTTACCCACGTTGGTCAAACATGGACTTACCAGAGTTTGCCACTCAGTCTGCACAGCTCGCTTGGCGCGCGAAAAAGGAAACGGATGCACTCAATTTTGATGCACTTCTGCAAGACACACCAAACATTGCCAAAGAGGTCGAAGCGCTCATTGAACGTGCGAAAAGCGTGTTGAATCTCGATTCCTACCAACATGTGACGTTGGTAGACGAAGCGATCTTATTTTCTATTTTGCGCGGGTTCTTCAGTGCCACAGAAATCCAATGGGACAACACCGTGAAAGACTGGATGGAATCGGTAAGCAACAAAACCCAAGTACCACTACTTAAGTAAGGAGTCGATCATGAGCAAGCTATTTGAACCAGCACAGCTGAAACAACTGGATCTACAAAACCGTGTAGTCATGGCACCAATGACCCGAGCGCGCACTAGCCAACCGGGCAACATTCCAAACCAAATGATGGCGACTTACTACAAGCAGCGCGCTACCACAGGCTTAATCATCTCTGAAGCCACCCAGATTTCAGACGATTCGCAAGGTTACTCATTCACACCAGGCGTCTACACTGATGAACAAGTGGCAGGCTGGAAAACCGTTACTCAAGCAGCAAAAGAGCAAGGCGCAGCGATGTTTTGTCAATTATGGCATGTTGGCCGTGTATCACACCCGACATTCCAAAAAGGCGAACAGCCTATTGCCCCATCAGCACTAAAACCCGTAGAAACCCAAGTGTGGATTGCCGACGAGCAAGGCAACGGCAATATGGTCGATTGTGTAGAGCCACGAGCCATGACTCAAGCGGATATTGACCGTGTTGTAAATGATTTTGCCTATGCCGCGAAACGTGCGATTGAAGCAGGCTTCGATGGCGTTGAAATCCACGGCGGTAATGGTTACCTGATTGACCAGTTTCTACGTACCAATTCAAACCACAGAACCGACAACTACGGCGGAACTCGCGAAAACCGACTTCGCTTTTTGTTAGAAGTGGTCGATGCGGTGAGCGAAGCCATTGGTGCCAACAAAGTGGGTGTACGACTCGCACCTTTCATCACTTTCAAGGACATGAACTGCCCAGACATTGTGCCAACCATCCTTGATGCATCGAAACAACTTCAAGCTCGTGATATTGCGTACTTACACTTGTCTGAAGCAGATTGGGATGACGCCCCAGTGATTCCAGAAAGCTTCCGCATCGAACTGCGCGAATATTTCACCAATACGATTATCGTCGCTGGCAGTTACACCCAAGAGCGTGCTGACGAGGTACTTGAGAAAGGCTATGCGGATTTAGTGGCGTTTGGACGCCCGTTTGTGTCTAACCCAGACTTGGTGGCGCGCTTACAGCACCAACAACCTCTGGCTGAACTGGATGGCTCCACACTCTTTGGTGGTAATGAACACGGCTATACAGATTATCCGGCGCTTGGTTGAGAGGCTTTACCCGCTTGTGATAGCGATTCATAGCGTGCCGTATTTCTCAGATTAATCAGTTGTTATCCCATAAAGGGAAAAGCACAAAGTAGTTCAACGTTTTCTTGTGTTCAGGTGTAATAAACTGGCTGCATATTCAGAATGCAAATTTAGGAGAACGCTCGTGTCTGATGAAACTACAAAACAGGAAGTGACGGTTGTTGATATTAAGATGCCATTTATGTCGATGGTGATCTTTATGGTCAAGTTCGCTATCGCTTCAATCCCTGCAATGATCATCCTAGGTATTATTTTCGGTATCTTAGGTGCGCTTTTCGGAGGGATGTTCCACGGTATGGGCCACATGTAACCAACTAATCCACAAATAAAAACACTCTCCATGCTTTACTCATGGAGAGTGTTTCTCTTTAATCCACCAGCACTAAAGAATCTAAGATCCCTTTGCCGCTGTGGATGCCACCTTCGTTTTCACTGGCTGGTTTACTGCGAATCAAATAGCCGGCGTAGCCATCCAATTGCGTTACAGGTTCACCTTGATAGTGCGCCGTGAATAAACCAATTTCACTCACAAGGTCCGTCACCACGCTCTGCTTTGCATCACG
Organism: Vibrio sp. K4; assembly: GCF_051122595.1. Classification (NCBI taxonomy): domain Bacteria; kingdom Pseudomonadati; phylum Pseudomonadota; class Gammaproteobacteria; order Vibrionales; family Vibrionaceae; genus Vibrio; species Vibrio sp. K4. Next base: position 1,052,339 of record NZ_CP178578.1, on the reverse strand, counting down.
CACCGCAATCGTTGGTGTTTCTCTTTCATGCGGATACAAACGCTGCATCAAAGCCCACGCACTATATTGCTCTTGTGGCAGTCGACTCAGCTGTTTCGCAATATCGTCACCAAAGATACAGTGACCACCGCCCTCACCTTGGTTTTTCAATACCCAATCGTCTTTGTTGCCAGAGGCAGCAAACCATTTAATCGTATCAGTGTTAATTGGCTTCATCTCTGCCAATACGCTTTTGACTAACTCGGCTTCTTCAAGATTGAGCCCCCAGCGCTGATACTCACTTGCCGGCATCATAGTTAACAACATTTGCATTGATTTACTGGTAGCCAACTGTTGACTGATGGTCGCATTCATCGCTACGTAGTGCTTTTCCATGAACAAACGAGTCTGGCTCAAGGTATGGCAACAGATTGGTTCATTTAGCTCTGGCGAGAAGTAGTCCATATATTGATAACCTGCGCGCAAGTACACAACGTCAAGACCGCCAATGTTTTCTAACAAGAGGCGTTGATTGTCACCGCTCGATAGCTGTGAACTTAACTGCTCAAAGGTACGCCTTAACGTGCGAACACCAAACTTCTGCAATTCAACTTCGAGTAAGTGTTGGTCATACACGTTGTCTTCGTTTTTCTGCACCACCATCAGAAACGTCGGTGCGCCTTCTTCATTAAAATGCGCTTTGACTTTTCTCGCGGAAGTGGCAATGCCAAGCGCAAGTTGCTGCATGCCTTGGTTATCGGCTGGCGTTGCCGTTTTATCTTCTAACCATTGTTGGTAAACGCTGCCCCACTGAGAGCTCAAAAATTGATGCAGCTCTGTTGCACGCTGACCAAAAGGTGCCATCCCAGCCGCAATGCCATTAAACTCGATCACTTTCGCGCCGTGTTGACGATCATCCATAAAGTCGGTTCGCATTAACAACAGGGGTTGGCGCGCAGCTTCATGGTGGACCTCTTTGTGCAATTCCAATAAACGCTCAAAGAAAGAATCGGCTTTGCCTAGCTCGGCTAAGGAGGTTTGCAGGAATTCATAATCCTCAGACACATGACTGATCAGCTTGGCGATTAACGGCGTCACTTTCTTCAAATGTGCGAACACATCGCGCTCTATCGTCATTGGCGAAAAGCTAAAAGGACAGTGTCTTGCGGTGTTATCTGCTTGACGAAATGCCACACCGTGCATGATTGCCCACTCACAAGCTTCTTCGATCACTTGTTGCGGGATGGTTTGTTTGTCTGAGGTACTCATGGTTTTGCTTCAAAATTTTTCGCCTAATGTACTTAAGACGCTGGAAGTTGCAATAAGACGCACACTTTCTCGATTTATTTTTCGTTTTTTTGCTCAACAAAGCGCCGAGTCATATCCCGCCGTATGTTTAACCCTCTTTCTTTGCGGCGGATGACTGGTTAAAATGCACAAAATTGCGCACTAACTGGATAGATCATGGCAAAACTTACCCTTCAAGAGCAGATGCTAAAAGCAGGCTTGGTTAACGAGAAAAAACTGAAAAAAGCGAAAAAAGGCTCTAAAAAATCACGTGTTCAAGCTCGCGAAGTAAAAGCGGCGGTTGAAGAGAACAAACGTCAGCAGTTAGAACGTGACAAGCAATTAAGCGAGCAACAAAACGCAGAGCGCTTGAACAAAGAAATCAAAGCGCAAATCAACCAACTGATTGAAATGAACAAGGTTGACTTGAAAGATGGCGACATCAAGTACAACTTCACACACGGCACGCTAGTGAAATCCCTGTACGTTGAGTCAGAGATCCGCGAACAGCTTATCAAAGGCATCTTGGCAATCGCGATTGTTGGTGAAAGCTACGTTGTCATCCCACGTGGTGTAGCAAACAAGATTGCTCAACGAGATGAATCTGTGATCATCGAACAGAAAGAACCAGAAGCGGACATCCCGGCAGAAGATGACCCGTACGCAGATTTCGTCGTACCAGACGATCTGATGTGGTAATGCTCCACACTACGTGGAACCCAAATTGAAAAAGCCGCGATCATCGCGGCTTTTTTGTGTTTGTTATTCGCTCTCTTGATAGCGCTGTCGAATGTAATCGACGATGTGCTTTATCTGGCTCTGCGCGTGTCTTCGTCCTAAATAGTACGCGTACATAACACGCTTACGAGGCTCTAAGTTTTCAATTTGTAACGTCACGATGTTTTCATCCTTCACCATAGACGCTGGCAACATACCCATGTATTTGCCTGACTGAATCGCGTGATACGCCAAACCAAGATCATCCACCGTCAAACCTTGCTGTGGCGATACAGCGACTTCTTCAAATTGCTTGTTTACAAACATCCAGTTCATTGCTGGACGAGTTATCACTCCGGGCAGTGATTCCAACTGTTCGATGGAGAGAGTGAGTTCACTCAATTGATGGTTTTCAACGTAATCATAATGAGCACAAACGACGTATGGAATATCCCATAAATGCAATGCGATTGCAGATGAATCGACAAGTGGACCAACTCGGAATGCTAAATCGATGTCATCTTTAATCAGATGCTTATTGTCGTTCGACAGAGAAACATCAAGCTGAAGATCCGGGTGTTCTGTTGCGAAGTCGATAAGCCACGCCCCAAGAAAATCAATGCCAGCACGAACGGGCATCGACACATTCAACTTCCCCTTGAAGGCAACTTCAGAATCCACCGCGAAATCTATCGACTGGCGAATTGTCCCAAGCAGAGCCGAGCAGTTTTGATAAAGCTCTTCACCGCGGGTAGACACTTTGACTTCACGTGTGGTGCGATGAAGCAGTACTAAACCCAAGTTGTTTTCTAGCGCTTCAATACGTCGACTCACCGTACTGTGAGGAATTTCTAACCGCTCAGAAGCGCGCTTTAAACTGCCCTCTTCTACCACGGTGCAAAATACCTGCAAATCATCCAACACTCGTTTCACGCACAACTCCTTTTAGCGAGTATGAATTTCTATTATCCCATTTTTGGAATAGTGATACTCAATATCGCCAATTTTTTCTCTCAGCGCAAGCGTCTAGTATTTGATTCACAGACACGGCAAACGCCCATTAATCGAATCACGAGGATGACATCATGAAAGCAGTATTACTGACTCAAACAGGCGGCAGCGACAAACTGGTTTACCAAGACGTTGCACAACCAACATTGAAAGAAGGACAAGTTTTGGTTCACATTCACGCCGCACCAGTGAACTTCATTGATACCATCATCCGTGAAGGCAATATGCCTCCAGGTATGATGCCAGAGTTGCCATACATCTCTGGTGTAGAAGGCAGTGGCGTGGTTGCCGATTCAAACAACACAAGCTTAAAAGAAGGCACGAAAGTCGCGTTTCTTGGCCCAATTGGCGCATCAACTTACGCAGAGTTTACTACTGTCGACGCAGATAAATTGGTCGTGCTACCAGAATCGGTCGACCTTCAAGAAGCTGCTGTTCTACCTGTTAACTACTTTACGGCTTACCACATGCTACATAACGTTGCTCGCGTTGAAGAAGGCAAAACAGCGCTGGTTTACGCAGCGTCCGGTGGCGTGGGTACGGCATTGATTCAATTGGCTAAGCTAGCAGGTCTAAACGTTATTGCTTTAGAGCGACAAGCCCACAAAGCAGAAAACGCATTGAAGATGGGTGCGGACCACGCATTTACCTCTGATAGCGATTGGGTAGAATCAGTTAAAGAAGTCACCGAAGGTCGCGGAGTGAACTACATCTTTAACCCAGTAGCTGGTGATACCATAGTGCAAGACTTGGAAGTACTGGCACCACTTGGTCACGTTGTTGTGTTTGGTTTCTTGGCGGGTATGGGTGAGACAAACTTGCAAGCCGAGGCGATTAAGCACTTTAGCAAAGCGCCAACTATTACTTACTCAGAAATCTACGCGACTTACTTCAACGACTACCCATTGGTGAAATCATCCATGGAAGCGCTTTACGGACTCCTAGAGCAAGGCAAAATTAAACCAGTGTTTACCACGCTGCCATTGTCCGAAGCGGCCCAAGCACACGATAAAATTGAAAGTGGTTCGGTGATGGGTAAAATGTTGTTGCTACCGTAAATTTAAAGATTCCCCACAATCAAAAAAGGTCGCTGTAATAGCGACCTTTTATCTTATCGGACTTCGTTATTCTGCAAGTAACTTCGGCCAGTTTTTATCCCCGCTCGCAATGTTACCCGGAATGTCTTGCTGCCAAGAGGTTTGAACGGATTTGCTGTAGTTTAGGTAGAGCTTTCCATCGTGAATATTCCACGCATTAGGATCTATCTTGGCGGTATAGCCTTTGCTCACTGCCCAAGCACAATAGCCGCCATATTGCGGTGCAAATTTCTCAGGATTTTTCACGAATGCATCCCGATTTTCAGCCGATGAAAAGTACCATTTGGCATCATTCCAACGGTAAGTAAAATCACTATCACCTTTGACTGGTTTTGATTGAGTGAAGTAAGCAACAGGGTCATAACCACGAATCGCTTTGCCGAGAAAGTCGCTATAAACAGGATCAAGAGCGAAAGCAGGAAGCGTCAAACTCCCCCAAATGAAGAATACACTCAACAGTTTTAATATCAGCTTCATAACCTTCCCTCTCTACGTTATCCGATGTTTGATAATCAATCGCTTACCAGTATAGACAGGGAATAAGAGAAGAAACTTTCAGGCTTATAGCATCTCTGCGTCGAAACGTGCCGTTCGAGCTTGGGCGATCGTACAGTTGGTTTCCGACATTAGCTCTGCCAAGGTAATGTTTGGATTCTCCAAGACCAATCGAATCAGCTTGGCTTCCAAAGGTTCAAGCTTATCGCTGTGCTTGGCGAGACCAGCTTCCATTTTGTTTATCACAAATCGCATCGGCTCAAATTCTTCTGCCTTGATATGATCGAGGAACGCTTTCAAATCCAAAGCCTCTCCAGCGATTTGCCAATTACGCGAGCGTCGAATGCGCTTCATTTCGCACTTTTTCTCAGCCGCTATTGCTTTGGCTCGCTTAGCATGATCACCACCAATTCGGTGAATCAAAGATGGTAGAGGGATGATAATGGTTGTGTCTTGCATACCGTTAAACCTCTACCACAGACACATTCTCAGCTACCCATTTAAGGAGCTGTTTTGCGGCTTTAGACAGCACTTGGTTTTGGCGAACAATATAGCCAAAATCGGTGTTGGGGAAGCTGGGTAACGGCGTCACTTTTCTTGATAGTTTCAATCTTGGATCGAGTGAGAAGTCCGGCACAATTGCGGTTCCGAATCCAGCTTCTGCCCAATCAATTTGAGCCTCTACACTACCCACTTCCATGACTCTATATTTTGGCAGGTTTAGCTCTGGCAGAGACGCGTCAATCAGTTCACGCGTTCGGGTATCGTGACCGAGCAAGATAAGTGTTTGGTTCTCTTCGCTGTTATCTCGCCAATCGAAAATGTTATCGCCAAAAGCACACCAATGAATCTGGGTCAGCGACGTAAAGTGCAGTGGTTGACTCTCTTTCTGCGCAATAACAAATCCGATGTCAGCACGAGCACTTTTTACCAAATCCACCGCTTGCGATGAAGTGGTGTTGAACAGTGCTAAGTCGATACCGGGATACTCGTTTTTGAATTGCTGGAATGGCTTGATAAGTAACAGGCGCGAGACAATATCACTCGCCGCAATCGAGAGCGTTCCTTGCGTTAAGTCATTAATAGCATTGAGATCGGACTGGCAGATTTGCAGCTCATTCAACATGTGCTCGGCAGTGTCTAATAATCGCTTACCGGCCTGAGTCAGTTGTACTGGGTTACGTTCTATCAATTTGGTACGAGTGGCTTGTTCTAACTGCTTGATGTGAAGACTGACATTTGGCTGCGTCATGTGCAGTTCAATCGCTGTTTTTCCGAAATGTTTCACTTCTGCCAAGGTGACAAACGTACGTAACCAGTTCAAATCCAACATAGAAAATTACCCGATATGACTTTCTTATCAAGTTAATGAGTATAATTAATTTCTCTTATTCATGCGAGCATCCTAAGATTTTCCGGTCTGTTTTTGGAGAATGAATTATGTCGTCTATCGTTGTTGTGGGTGCAAACTGGGGTGATGAAGGCAAAGGCCGCATCGTTGACTTTTTGGCAGAGCAAGCTTCTGCAAGCATTCGTTTCCAAGGTGGTAACAACGCGGGTCATACCGTAGTTAACGACCTAGGTACGTTCAAGCTGCACCAGCTACCAAGTGGCGTTTTCAACCCTGACTGTTTGGCAGTTTTAGGTCCGGGTATGGTTATCAGCCCTGCGTCGCTGTCTGAGGAGATTGCGGAAGTCGCGGAAGCGGGTGTTAAAGTGAATATGTGCATCTCTGATCGCGCAACACTGTGTCTACCTCTACACGCACTAGAAGATACGCTAGAAGAACAACGCTTAGGCGACAAAGCATACGGTTCAACTCGTCAAGGTATTGCACCTGCATACGGCGACCGTGTGATGAAAAAAGGCATCCTAGTTGGTTGGTTGAAACAACCAGAAGTTCTAGTAGAACGCATCAAGTTCTGGATGGACTGGAAACTTCCACAACTACGTGCACTTTACCCAACGTTCGAATTCGAGCAAACCGCTGAAGAAATGGCGAACTGGTTGTTAGAAGTGTCTGCACCTTGGCGTGATGCTATCTGCAACGTAACGCTGCCGCTAAAAGAGCTGCAAGCAAAAGACCAAACTCTACTGTTCGAAGCACAGCTAGGTGCGGGCCGTGACCTTGTTTACGGTGAGTACCCATGGACAACATCTTCAAACGTTGTGTCTATGTACGCAGGTATCGGTAGTGGTCTTCCTGCTCTACGTCCAGAGCGCGTTATTGCAGTAGCAAAAGCGTTCAGCTCATCAGTAGGTACTGGTACGCTAATCACTGCAATGGAAGAGCAAGATGCATTCCGTGAACTTGCGGGTGAATTCGGCGCAACAACAGGTCGTCCACGTGACATGGGTTACTTTGATGCTGTTGCGACTAAGAACGGCGTTGAGCTTCAAGCAGCGACTGAAATCGCACTAACCAAAGTAGACTGCCTGACTGGTCTTAAAGATCTAAAAATCTGTGTTGGTTACGAAGGCGAGCACAGCGAAAACCCAATTTGGCCTCAAACGGCTGCACTAGCACCAATCTACGAGAAGATGGAAAGCTGGAGCGAAGACATTACTGGTTGTCGTAAATTCGAAGAGCTACCAGTTGCGGCACAAAAATACGTTCTACGTATTGAAGAACTAATGGGTGTACCAGTGAAAATGGTATCGGTTGGTCCTGGTCGTGAACAAATGATTATGCGCTAAGACGTAAACAATACGTCTATTGGCAAGCGGCTTTTATCTTTTCCGGGGTAAAGCCGCTTTTTTTATGCACTTTATACTTTGTTAAAACAAGTACTGTTCTATGTTTTAACGAGCGTCAGAACGCCAGTTCTTCCAACGGCCTCACCACAGAGCCGTGTTGCTGAGACAGCAAGGAGAACTCAACTTCTTGCCCACATCCACAGTAAAAGTCGTAACCTTCACCGGTTAAAAACGGCGTACTTTTATCGATAAACCAATCTCTAGATTTTTTAGTATGAAGCTCACCACAACTTGGACAAGTCACTTCAATCGAGAAAGTTTTCGCAATCATATCCCTAACCTCTTGTTTATTACATCACGCACAACGAAATCGTTTGCTGCAAATAAATTAAACGAAGTCTTGAAACACTTCGTTAAGATATTGTCAGAGGCAAGGGTGGAAAATGCGTGTTTCAACGACACTTTGAACAAGTTTTTGCAGAATTAGATAACCGACAAACTTTGCTCTATACACCTCTTTAGGATGAATACATTTTGAACGCTTATTTATCACAATTATGTGATAGTAAGACTCATTTTTTATTTTAAAATAGTAACTTATCGTTATTTTATAAGATCATCTTCACAGTTTGCGCTGAACATTTCCTAAATATGAGACGCTTAATATAGTTTTATGTCATTACTTGCTTGCGCTACTGATATCTGTGACCAATAAACTCTTCAAAAACGCCTCCAAAAGATGGACAAACAACATAAAATTGGGTGTGGTCGGTGTTCTTTCTTTCACGTTCACCATGTTGGCTTTCATCCCTCTTGCGAACCAACATCATAAAAAGCTCACCGAACAAGCGGTGGTGTCTATCGAAAATGAGTTTCGAGACAATGTGAATGATCTCACCTACTTGCTTGATGACGCGTTTTTTCTAAAAGCCTGCAATGATTTAATACATGACCTGAGAGCGAGCATCTTCAGCTTGGGAATGGCTAAAGATATCGCGACGTTCGACAGCGATGGTCAAGTGTTGTGTACCAGTAGCGAACGCAGCCCATCTTTTTTTATTTACAAAACCATCCTAAAACGTCTTGGCGATAGTAATGTACACGCCACCCTCTCCTACACCAAAAGCGCATTAACTCCGGACCAAGCACTGATTCTATTTTTCACGAAACAAGAAGGCAGAGGCATCAGTGTGGTTTTTCCTAAGGAGTCATTGGAGACCCTCGTTGCTGACATCTTTCGCTTTGGAGACATGGACTATCGGATTGATGTCATTGGAAGAACAGTAAGAAGCCCGAGCGATAAACAACCTCTGCGCATGGAAGAAGTCGCCTCAGATGTGCTGCCTTTTACGGTTTACTCTTGCATTGGCTTTGCGTTCTATCTGCAGTTTCTGGTGAGCAAGCTTTGGTTAGGATTGCTAGTGATGGCGTTTGCGCTTGTGGTTCGCCTATTCTTCACTTCGAAGAAGTTTGCTAAGAACAGTTTGGAATTCTCTCTTACACAAGCGATCAAAAGTCGAAATTTGAGTGTGCACTATCAGCCAATTGTGGATCAGCGAGATGGGTCAGTGATTGGTGGAGAATCCCTAGTGCGCTGGAACGATCCGGTTCAAGGCTTTATTTCCCCAGGTATCTTTATCCCTCTTGCAGAGAAAGTTGGCTTGATCGACCAGATCACTTATCTCGTTTTAGATAAAGCGATCAATATGATCGCCTCGAACAAGGTAACGTTCCATGATCGTTACATCAGCGTGAATGTCAGTCGCTCTTTGATCTTACGAGAGGATTTCATTAAAGAAGTGGAGTCTCGTTTGAAGTATCGTTACTTCATCAGCGAGCGTTTGGTGTTTGAGATCACCGAAGAGGCTATCTTCAGTGGCGGCGAGCTCGCGGTGCTTCGTAAACATCTCGATCGCTTAGCCGCTCTAGGAATTCGTATTGCGGTTGATGACTTCGGCACAGGTTATTCGGGGCTGGACTTCATCAGCCAGTATCCGTTTGACATCATTAAAATCGACCGTGTGTTCGTCACTAACTTAGGTAACGGGCAAACCATCCAACCTTTGTTAGAAGCCATCCACACGCTTTCCCAAACGCTGAGCATGTCGGTGATTGTAGAAGGCGTAGAAGAGCAGACGCAATTACGTGTTTTGCATGATCTCGGCTTCTACAACATACAAGGCTTTTACTTCTCGAAGCCGATACCTAAACCAGACTTCCTCGAGTATTTGGAATCGAAACAGGCAACGACACTACAAACTCTCACGCCCGCTCTAAACTGAGTTTAAAGTACTCTGGCTCTTGGCTGAGCAATGGATGCTCAGCTAAGTCTTACCTTAAAACCCTCATCAGACGTTGTCTTACTTACAAATCAGTAAATTACAATTAACCAATTGTTAAACACACTGCCGAAAGATCTCACTTGTTAATGAAGCACGTCGATTAAGTTAAACGCTTGATTTAATGTTCTTTAACTGATTAGTTGATCACGATTTTCATCTGTAAATTGGTGAACTTGTGCTCAAAAAATCTACTGCACTGTTTTTAGGATAGATGTCGCTTCCCCCAACATCTAACCCAAAAACAGGTGAATCCTATGACTAAAAAGTTTCTCCGCCTAAGTACGATCACGCTCGGTTTGTGCATGAGTTCTTTGTCCTTCGCCAATGCCGACCTTCCAAACATTAAGATCTTAGCAACCGGCGGTACCATCGCTGGCGCTGGTCAATCAGCAACGGAATCCAATTACACCGCAGGTAAAGTCGGAGTAGATTCGCTGATCAATGCCGTTCCTAGCATGACTAAGATTGCCGATATTTCTGGCGAGCAAGTGGTCAGCATCGGCTCTCAAGACATGAACGATGAAGTCTGGTTGAAGTTAGCCAAACGCGTAAACGAATTACTCGCTCAAGATGATGTTGACGGTATTGTGATTACTCACGGTACCGACACGCTCGAAGAGACCGCCTACTTCCTTGATTTAACGGTGAAGAGCGACAAGCCTGTTGTCATTGTGGGTGCAATGCGCCCTTCTACTGCAATGAGTGCAGACGGCCCAGTCAACCTCTACAACGCAGTGGTGACGGCAACGGATGAAGACTCTCAAGGTCGAGGTGTTTTGGTTGCGATGAATGACACCATCTTCGATGCACGTGACGTAACCAAAACTAACACAACGTCAGTCAGCACCTTCCAATCACCGAACTTTGGCCCGCTCGGTTACATTCACAACAGCGATGCGAAGTATCAACGTAGCCCAGAACGTAAGCACACCACTGAAACAACCTTCGATGTTTCCAAACTCGATAAGCTGCCACAAGTTGGTATCGTTTATAACTATGCCAATGCGTCGAGCTTACCTGTAAAAGCGTTCGTCGATGCGAAATTTGACGGCATCGTCAGTGCGGGGGTCGGCAATGGTAACTTGTACCACACCGTCTTTGATGAGTTAGAAAAGGCGAGTAAAGATGGCATCATGGTTGTTCGCAGCTCTCGCACGCCAACCGGCTCTACTACCCTAGATGCTGAAATTGACGACGATAAATACGGTTTCGTGGCATCTGGTACGTTGAACCCACAGAAAGCTCGTATTTTGTTGATGCTATCGCTAACACAGACCAAAAATTACCAAGACATCCAGAAGATGTTCCAACATTACTAATCGGACGGTTCGCGAACTTTCCGATGAGTTAAAGCTAACCGCTAATTAAAAAAGAGGAGGCTCAGATGCCTCCTCTTTTGTGATTTATCGTTGGTAACTTAGCTAAACAAGGGCAACTTAGCCAAACAAGCGACGCTTCATCCCTGCTCTTTCAAGAATGCGCGTGGTGATTTCTTCCACCGACAGCGATGACGTGTTGATGTAAGGAATGGCTTCTCTTCTAAACAGTGCTTCTACCGTATCAAGCTCCAACTTACATTGCTCTGTGCTGGCGTATTCGCTGCCTGATAAGCGGTTCTCGCGGATTTCATTCAACCGTTCTGGGTTGATGGTTAAACCAAACAGTTTATGGCGATGGATTTCAAACTCCGGCAATAAACGCATCATCTTGACGTCTTCGGCGATAAACGGGTAGTTCACCACACGCAAACCAAATTGCATCGCCATATATAGGCTGGTTGGGGTTTTGCCACTGCGAGAAACACCAAGAAGGATAATATCGGCCTCATCCAAGCCTTTAAGTGTGATGCCGTCATCATGAGCAAGCGTGTATTCAATCGCTGCGATACGGTCGAAATAGGTGTCCGAATCTTTGCTTACGCTACGTGAGCGCTGCATCTTCGGTTGTGGTTCCATTTGAATGTCGTCTTGCACCTTCTGCACAATGCTTTCTAACACGTCATAGCTATGAGCAGGCGCTTTTAGCAGCATTTCACGAATTTCTGGCACAACAATCGAGAAGAAAACCAAAGGCTTAATCCCATCACGCTGGTAGGAAATCTCGATTTCTTTGATGACATCGGCGACTTTGTCTTCACTTTCAACAAAAGGAAAGGTTTTTTCATTAGGAATGAAGGAAAACTGACCCAGAACAACATGCCCTAACGTCTCACATGTTATGGCCGTTCCGTCAGAAACATAGAATACATCACGACTTTGGCTATTTATTTGCATTTTAGTTTAATTTTTAAAATTCATTTGAGTAGGATGGTTTACATAATATTAATAAATGAGTTTGGCTTGCAATTGCGTGCCCCACAGCTTTGAAAATTCTTCGGAGTTTTTTTAAGCCAAGACGTAATCGTTTGCCTTTCATATCAACCACGAAAAGTGTTGAACTATGTTTGCGTCGGAAAATTCGTTTAAGCCCCAGTTGGGAAGTTGTAGTTAACGCCCCTTACCTACAATGGCTGCTTGTCAGCTCGATACTGCGTCTTCAATGACATTGACCTGCAAGGATGCTCAACCGCTGTTCGAGGTTGGTATAAATCCCTACAAAGCTGCAATGTTTCTGGAGAAAGACATGCAAAAGAACACCCTCTGGTTCAATGGACTATCCATGGATGATGTCGACAAAGTCGGCGGTAAAAATGCTTCACTTGGCGAAATGGTTTCTAACCTAGCCAATGTTGGTGTATCAGTACCAAACGGTTTTGCGACAACCTCGTATGCGTTTAACCAATTCCTTGACCACGAAGGTTTGGATGAGCGTATTCACCAACTACTTGATGAACTGGACGTTGAGGATGTAGAAGCCCTGCGCAAGACAGGTGCCACCATTCGTCAATGGGTATTAGAAGCCCCGTTCCCTGCGGAACTTGAACAAGACATCCGCGATAACTACAAAGAACTGACAGACAATCATCCTGAGATTTCTGTTGCCGTTCGTTCTTCTGCAACTGCAGAGGATCTACCGGATGCGTCATTTGCTGGTCAGCAAGAGACGTTCCTAAACGTAAAAGGCATTGATGCAGTATTAGAAGCAACCAAGCACGTTTACGCTTCTTTGTTCAATGACCGTGCAATTTCATACCGTGTACACCAAGGGTTTAACCACCGTGGCATTTCGCTATCGGCAGGTATTCAACGCATGGTGCGCTCGGATAAAGCCTCTTCTGGCGTTATGTTCACCCTAGATACGGAATCTGGCTTCGACCAAGTCGTATTCATCACCTCTTCTTGGGGCTTGGGTGAAATGGTGGTTCAGGGTGCGGTTAACCCTGATGAATTCTACGTTCACAAGCCAATGCTAGAAGCGGGTCAACACCCAATTGTTAAAAAAACCTTTGGCTCTAAGCAGATCAAAATGATCTACTCAGACCGTCAAGAGATCGGTAAGCAAGTTGAGATCATCGATACGTCAGTAGAAGAACGCAACGCCTTCTCTCTGAATGATGAAGAGATCAAAGAGCTAGCAAAACAAGCGATGATCATCGAGAAGCACTACAAACGTCCTATGGATATTGAGTGGGCAAAAGATGGCATCGACGGCAAGCTTTACATCGTACAGGCACGCCCAGAGACCGTATGTTCTCAAAGCGAGCAAAACGTGATTGAGCGTTACGAGCTAAGCAACAAAGCAGACGTTTTGGTTGAAGGTCGTGCAATTGGTCAGCGTATCGGTAAAGGCCCAGTGCGCTTAGTCGACTCTCTAGATCAAATGTCATTGGTGCAAGATGGTGATGTGCTAGTGACAGACATGACTGACCCAGATTGGGAACCAGTGATGAAGAAGGCGTCCGCGATTGTCACGAACCGTGGCGGCCGTACTTGTCACGCAGCGATCATCGCACGTGAGCTTGGTATTCCTGCAATCGTTGGTTGTGGTGATGCCACCAGCAAGCTAACCGATGGCGAGACAGTGACTGTGTCTTGTGCAGAAGGTGAAACGGGTTACGTTTACCAAGGCGAGCTGGATTTCGAAATCAAACGCTCTGCGGTCGATGAGCTTCCGCTGCTTCCAACCAAAGTCATGATGAACGTGGGTAACCCAGACCGTGCATTCGACTTCGCTCAAATTCCAAACGAAGGTGTGGGTCTTGCGCGTCTTGAATTCATCATCAACAAGATGATTGGTATTCACCCGAAAGCGTTGCTGAACTTTGATGCGCAAAGCGATGAGCTAAAAACTGAAATCACTGAGCGTATTCGTGGCTACAAAGATCCAATCGATTTCTACGTTAGTAAGCTAACCGAAGGCATTGCGACTATCGCATCTGCATTCTGGCCAAAACGCGTGATCGTTCGTATGTCTGATTTCAAATCGAACGAGTACAGCAACTTAGTGGGCGGTAAAGGTTACGAACCACATGAAGAGAACCCAATGCTGGGCTTCCGTGGTGCGTCTCGCTACATTTCTCCAGTGTTTGAAGACTGTTTCGAGCTAGAAACTCAAGCAATCAAACGCGTTCGTAACGAGATGGGTCTGAAGAACGTTGAAATCATGATCCCATTCGTACGTACACCAAGCGAAGCGGCATCGGTTATCGACCTACTGGCTAAGTTCGACCTACGCCGCGGCGACCAAGGTTTAAAAGTCATCATGATGTGTGAGCTACCGTCAAACGCAGTGCTTGCTGAAGAGTTCTTGAAGTACTTCGATGGTTTCTCTATCGGCTCAAACGACATGACTCAGCTTACGCTTGGTCTTGACCGTGACTCTGGTGACGTTGCACACCTATTCGATGAGCGCAACCCAGCAGTGAAAGCCATGCTGCAAATGGCCATTGATGCAGCAACCAAAGCAGGCAAATACGTCGGTATCTGTGGCCAAGGCCCATCAGATCACGATGACCTAGCGGAATGGTTGATGGAACAAGGCATCAGCTCTGTGTCATTGAACCCAGATACGGTTATCGATACTTGGTTGAAGCTGGGTAAAGTGAGCAAGTAACACGCTCCTTTCCAACTCGCAATTCAAAGCCCTCAAGCCTCGGTTTGAGGGCTTTTTCTTTGCCTATCATGTCAAAGCTCTGTGAGTTCGTGACGATAATCCCAACCTAAACGGCGTGCTAATTTTCCCTCTGTGATTTTTCACCTAGAATGAAAGAATCTGATTTCATAAAAGAATGGACCTATGAAAAAGCAACTTGCACTTGTTACCGCTTTAACGCTACTCGCCTCTCCGGCTTACGCAGATTGGGACGACATTTCTAACAGTCTCTCAGACCTTGGTGACGCCGTCTCTGATACTGCAAAAGACACTTGGGATGACACCAAGGCGTTCTCTAAACAAGCTTGGCAAGATTTCACTAACTGGTCTGAAGATGCGATCAACACCGCGGGTGAATGGACTGATGCCAGCATTGAGACCAGTAAAAAGTGGATCGACGATGCCGATAAGAAAATCGATGAATTGATGGAAGGTGATACGCCAGAAGAAGCGCGCCAAGCGATTGATTTAATGGCGGATAGCACCCTGCTAAAACTCTTCAATGAGAAACCAGAAGCGAAAGATCTTTATGATAAAGCTTACGGTTATGCGGTGTTTGATTCACGCAAACTGTCGCTGATGTTCCATACCAACTCCGGCTCTGGTGTTGCAGTCAACAAATCGACGGATAAGCGCACTTACATGAATATGTTTGGTGCGGGTGTTGCCCTTGGTGTTGGTGGTAAGTTCTACCAACAAGTCGTGCTATTTGAGGAAGAAAAAGACTTCAACACCTTTGTCGAAGAAGGTTGGGAAGCATCGAGCGAGGCCTCTTTAGTTGCTGGTGAGGATGGCGAAGAGATGACAGCGCAATTCAACAGCGGTGTGGCCGTGTATCAGCTAAACACCACTGGCTTGTTGGTTGATGCGAACGTTTCTGGCTCGAAATACTGGGTCAACAAAGAGCTGACCGATTCGCAGTAATCGCTTAGTGACAAGGATTTATTGATGGGGAGCACAACGCTCCCCTTTTTGATCACTTTGGGATAACCGTCTGTTGCGTTATGCTTATCTCAACCTTTATCTCACGCTCGAATCTCCATGCCTAACGACGCATTCAACACTCAACTTGCAGAGACAATTTCTGCCCTTAACTCACCAAGCTTTACGCCTAAACTGATGCGCGTTATTGCTTCGTTATTGAGTTTTGATTGTGCGGTGATCCTCGGTTACCGCGAAGGCAAACACCCTATCTATCTTTATGATTCGATTGAGAATGAGCGCGAGCTTTTGTTTCAGCGTTACCTCACCACCTCTTTTCAAAACGACCCGTTTTACCAGAAGCTTAACGCCAACAAAGAGCAAGGCATCTTTACGCTCAAAGATGTCGTAGACAAAGACGTCGCGCGTAACGATCTCGATTACCAAGCCTACTGTGAGCAGTTTTACCATCAAACGGGTTGGAAGGATGAACTCAGCATGCTGATTGAAATCGAGCCGACACGTTGGGTGATGCTCTACTTCGGTTTTATGCAAGACGATAAACGCTTCACCAAGGCTCAAGTCACCAAGCTCAAATCTTACTTCGCGATTATCCAGTCTCTGTGCCAACAGCACTGGAAACAAACCGAGTTTACACTCGCCGAGCCAGTATTCAGCCCTAACGTTTATTCAGGACAAATGCGTGCCGCGATTGAATCCGCATTGGCATCGTTTGGCCAAACCGTCCTCACTAATCGAGAACAAGAAATCGCGGCATTGATCGCGCAAGGCAATGACAGCAAAGAGATAGCAACGCAGCTAGATGTTGCAGAAGGCACAGTTAAGAATCACCGTAAACGCATCTACGCACAGTTAAATGTCGCGTCGTTAAGCGAGTTCTTTCAGTTGTTTCTCAATCACCTGATCACTCAATCAAGATAACAAACTGTCCCTTTAGGGATATATCTCGATTCCGCATCGCCTTTTAATCTGAATACAACCAAACCAGATAAAGATAAGACGATGACACTGATTGAAGATTTACAAGCTCGCGGTTTGATTGCCCAAGCGAGCGATTTAGACCAAGTTCAACAACTGCTATCTGAGCCACAAACCTTGTACTGTGGTTTCGATCCAACCGCAGGTAGCTTGCACATTGGCCACCTTGTACCACTGATTATGCTCAAACGCTTTCAAGATGCAGGACACCAAGCCATCGCTCTGATTGGTGGTGCGACCGGTATGATTGGTGACCCGAGCTTTAAAGCCACAGAGCGAAGCTTAAACTCAGAAGAGACCGTAACGGGTTGGGTACAAGATCTGTCGAATCAAATTCAACAGTTGATGAATAACCAAGTCAGCAAGCCAATGATCATGGTAAACAATGCGGATTGGGTGAAGCTGATTAACGTGATCGACTTCTTCCGCGACGTAGGTAAGCATTTCTCCGTAAATACCATGATCAGCCGAGAGTCGGTGAAGCAACGCTTACAACGTCCAGACCAAGGCATCTCATTCACCGAGTTTAGTTACGCGCTACTGCAATCTTACGACTTCGCAGAATTAAACCGTCAGTACGGCTGTCGCCTACAAATTGGTGGTAATGACCAATGGGGCAACATTGTTAGCGGCATTGACCTTACTCGCCGTCAAAATGGTGAACAAGTATTTGGTTTAACCCTACCTTTGATCACCAAATCTGACGGCACTAAATTTGGTAAAACCGAAGGCGGCGCTGTGTGGTTAGATCCAAGTAAGACCTCACCTTACGCTTTCTACCAATTCTGGTTGTCTGCGGAAGATGCCGATGTTTACCACTTCCTGCGCTACTACACCTTCTTGAGTTGCGATGAGATTGCTGCGATTGAAGCACAAGACAAAGAGAGCAAAGGCAAACCACAAGCACAGCGTATCCTAGCAGAGCAAATGACGCGTTTTGTCCACGGTGAAGAAGGCTTAGCAAGTGCAGAGCGAATCACTCAAGCGCTATTTAGCGGCAATGTGCAGCAGCTAAGTTTGAGCGAACTAAAACAGTTGGAACTCGATGGCTTACCGAGCATGCAAAGTGCTGAGCAAGACTTGGTAGAACTACTGGTTGAATCGGGCTTAGCCAACTCAAAGCGCATTGCTCGTGAGCTGATTGGCAACAACGCCATCAGTGTGAACGGCGAGAAAGTTGATGCAGAAAACCCAAGTTTGAACTTCCCGTTGTTCGATCAATACTGGTTGCTTCAGCGCGGTAAAAAGCACTTCTACTTGGTGAAACGCATCGAAGGTTAACGGTTCCCATCTAACGACCTCCGACCTAGATAAACCAACTAAAAACGCGAGCCAAAGTGTTCGCGTTTTTGTTTCCCTATTTTGTGAAGCCAAAAGCTAACTTTAGAGTGGATGCCCGTTATAGTGTTGTTCTTCAAACACAATAAAATATAACACCACAAAACCATGATCAGACACATTCTACTCATCAAATTTAAAGCATCTGCCACCAGCGACAAAATCCAACAACTTCGAGAGCTATTCGAAGCCATGCCAACGAAAGTGGAAGGTGTAACCGACGTTGAATGGGGCTTAAACAACAGCCCAGAAGGAAAGAACAAAGACTACACACACGCCGTGATGATGACGTTTGCCGATGAAGCGAGTCGTCAGAACTACCTACCTCATCCAGAACACGATGCATTGAAAGAGGTATTTAGACCACTACTTGAAGACATCATCGTGTTTGATTACGAAATCTAATTGATGTGTTCAGCCAATCGATTCAAGCCACAACTCGCGAGCCAAAGGTCCTACCTTTTGTTGCAGCTTTGACTCTCAGTACTAAATTAAGGATATTGAAGTAAGCGACATCAACGACAAAGGGCGTGAATATTGAAAGATTTATACTCCAACTTAGACTTAAATCTTCTGAGAACTTTTTTGGTCATCTATCAGGAGCAAAATCTTCAAAAAGCGTCCAATCGATTGTTCGTCACCGCGCCCGCACTCAGTAAATCCTTAACTAAGTTGAGAAACCATTTCGATGATCCGCTGTTTGTCAAAGTGCCAACGGGGTTATCAGCGACTCACTTTGCAACTGAACTTTACGGTGTCATTGAGCCAACGTTCGATAAGCTCTCGAAAAAGCTGAACTCCCTCAACCAATTCGATCCTGCAGAGCTTGAAGGTAAAATCACCGTCGCGATTTCCCCGATATTATTGCAAGCTCTAGGCAAAGATCTATTCAGTGAAATTAGCCGACAAGCGCCCAACGTGGAACTTCACTTGCCTTGCTGGAACAATAACTCACTCGACGATCTTGCCAATGGAACCTGTAAAGTCGGCATTAACTACGAGTTACCTTTCTCGCGCAAAGACATTCTTAGCGAAGTGGTGGGGCAAGACTTGTTTGGCATCTACGTTCGCAAAGACCATCCTCTGGCAGCAAAAACCATTTCGTTGGCCGACACCATTTCTTACCCTCTGGCGCTTTTGCTCGTCACGGATTGGAACATCGATGAACCATACGCGATTAAAGTGCTTCGAGAATACTATCCTGATGTTCCGCCAAAGATTGCGTTTCGCTCCGAATTACCATCCCCTATTCTGGAAATATTGGCAGAGACAGACCTGCTGTTTCCCTATACCGCCTTTTTCCACATTGAGCGTTATCCCAATCTCACCGCTTTGGATATCAAGAAAGATCAGTTGGACAAACTGCTTAAGCGGATTCATGTCTATTACCCCAACAAGGATCGATTCGACCCTGTTCAGCAATGGCTAATGGCAATTATTTCTAACTTATTGAATCAATTACCTCAGGCACACAACCCTATTAACTCTTAGTTAATACCCATTTTCCTTCTGCTCAATATTCGTCCAGATGTATTAAAAGTAAGATTTTCTCATCGGTCGGGCATGCATCGCTCTGCCTTTCTTCCAAGCGATTATGAGAAATCACCAATGAGAAAATCACTTCTAGCTACCATCGTTTTTAGTTCTCTTTCTGTTAATGCTTACGCTGTGCAAGTCGACACTCGTGAAGCTAATCGTCAAACCTCAATCTTAATTGATCAACAACTTTCCGCATCACAGGCGATGTATGTCGCTAGCTTGAATGCACGTAATCAACAAATGGAATTGAGTGAGTTTGCAACGGAAGACGCTACCGATGAAAGCAGTTGGGACAGCGCAGGTGCGATTGCTGGCGGCCTTCTTGTTGGTGCGGTAGGCAGTATCAGTACGGGTAGTTCAAGTTCCGATCCGGCTTCACCAATGAAGCCAATCTCAGTGACACCAAACAACCCAATCGAGACAGAGATTGGCAACCCGAATATGGAATACGACTACGCATGGCATGACCAAACGCTGATCATCACTGAGAAAGGCACAGATGTTTGGGTAGCGACAGGTACCCTCGAGAAGACGAATACTGGTGTTGAGCTTGTTATCAAGCACAGCACAGGCGAAGTGGTTCGTATCCCGCTAGAGAACGGCAAACCTGTAATCAAACCGGGCACGCCATCTAACCCAATCGAAGGCGAAGTTAGTAACCCGAACATGGAATACAACTACGCATGGCACGACCAAACTCTTGTCATTACTGAAAAAGGCACTGATGTTTGGGTAGCGACAGGCACGCTTGAGAAGACTAACTCTGGCGTCGAGCTTGTTATCAAACACAACACAGGTGAAGTGGTTCGCATCCCACTAGAGAACGGCAAACCTGTTATCAAGCCGGGCACACCATCTAACCCGATTGAAGATGAAGTTGGTAATCCGAACATGGAATACGACTACGCATGGAATGACCAAACGCTGATCATCACTGAGAAAGGCACTGATGTTTGGGTAGCGACAGGAACAATCGAAGAAACAACCGCTGGCTTTGAATTAGTAATCAAACACAACACAGGCGAAGTGGTTCGTATCCCGCTAGAGAACGGCAAACCTGTAATCAAACCGGGCACGCCATCTAACCCAATCGAAGGCGAAGTTGGTAACCCGAACATGGAATACAACTACGCTTGGCACGACCAAACGCTGATCATCACTGAAAAAGGCACTGATGTTTGGGTAGCAACAGGTACGCTTGAGAAGACGAATACTGGCGTCGAGCTTGTTATCAAGCACAGCACTGGCGAAGTGGTTCGTATCCCGCTAGAGAACGGCAAACCAGTAATCAAACCGGGCACACCATCTAACCCGATTGAAGGCGAAGTTGGTAATCCAAACATGGAATACGACTACGCGTGGAATGACCAAACTCTTGTCATCACTGAGAAAGGCACCGATGTTTGGGTAGCGACAGGAACAATCGAAGAAACAACCGTTGGCTTTGAATTAGTCATCAAACACAGCACGGGCGAAGTGGTTCGCATCCCGCTAGAGAACGGCAAGCCTGTTATCAAGCCGGGGACGCCATCTAACCCAATCGAAGGTGAAGTTGGTAATCCAAACATGGAATACGACTACGCTTGGCACGACCAAACGCTGATCATCACTGAAAAAGGCAACGATAACTGGGTAGCAACTGGCACTATTGAACCAAACAATACTGACTCCGGCTTTGACCTTGTTATTAAACACAACACTGGTGAAGAGGTTCGTATTCCACTTGAAAATGGCAAGCCTGTGTTCAAACCAGCTGGAAACAATGAGTTTGACGCTTACCAAATCACTGAGAAGGTAAACGCTTCAGACTTCGATATTCAAAACGTTAAAGATCGCTTTAATGCTTTGTCTGCGGAGCAACGCAAGAAAATCCGTCAATTTGTAAATACTAGAAAATAACGTCAGTCGGTAATTCAAGCCCCCTTCCCTTGGGGGCTTTTTTATCTTAATTCTGTCCCGCATTCACAGCATGGAAGCCCATTAAAGAGAGCCGCTCGTGAGATTTCCGATTACAACCTTTATCGTTTCTTTGCTACTTCTGCCATTTCAAACCAACGCAAGTACCGAACCTGAGCATGTCCACACAAAACTCCAAGAACTAGAATCACCGGAAGAATCCCAGCAAGATTGGGGAACCTTGCTTGTTGAAACGTTCGATGTTTCAGTCAGTAAGAGTGATTTTCTTGGCGACTATTCGAACGACTATGTGTTCACCCTAAATGGTTCTTATAACTTGAACGATAAGTGGCGATTATTTGGTTCGGTAGACAGCGACAAATTTGGTGACATTGGGCTTGGTTACTCTTTCCTACTCTTCGACCAAATTTACAATGAAGTAAGCGCTTCTGTTGGTGGAAACACAGATAAAACGGGCGTTTATACCACAGGGTTGTTTTCAGCCGCGCAATTAGGTGACGCGATAGTGTTCACCAATTTCGATGTTCAATACATCGATAGCCGATTTGAGGGAGAAGGTTGGGATATTCGTGATGAATCGTTCAATCTGAACAAGTTAGTTGGGGTGCTTTACCCTGTGAATGATGTATTAGAGCTGTCTGCCTCGTACGGACACGACAGTAATCTTTACGGAAAAGCGCAGCTCAATCTTGATGAATTGCCATGCTCTAGGCCGATTTGCACCAACCGAAACACAACCGATGCCGACAGCTATATTAATCTCGGCTTTACGTTGAATCTTTGGGGAGTAAAACCGTATTTATCTCATCGATTTGACCTCAATGATTCAAACCGAAACTACTGGGATTTCAGTTTGTCATTTGATTACTAATTCAAATTAGCAGCACAACATCAAACGCAACGAGTCTTTAAAAAGCCACCACGACAGTTTTATCATGGTGGCTTTTGGGGTTACTTCACGTGTTTAAAGTTTGGCAGAATCGTTTCTGGCTTCTGCTCAACAAACGCCTTGCTTGGTGAGTAAGCGCGGAAATACACAAACCAGTTTTCATCTGGTCGAGTTTGTACCCAGTTTGCTTCATTCACACCTTCTGGCTTGGTTGGTGAAAAGTGGAACGTGTAGTTCCCGTCTGCGTCTTTCACTGTGCCCGGAACGTTTGAGCCCACATCGGCACGTTGAATGTCGTTATCGATGATGGCGCGGTTTTCCACGTTGTACACCGTGATGGTCCAGAACAAATCGGCGTAGTTCACATCGCCATCTAAAGTTAGCGTGTAGTGATTGCTACCATTTAGGCCATAGCCTTCGCCGTCACGATAGTTATCAAGGTATATCTGACCCCAGCCACCGTTTTCAAAACCATGCATCGCAATATCGTTCGTCACTGCTTCATAAAACCATGCTGCGCGACCATCGAGATCCATGCCATAAGCGCGATCTTGATTTGGTGTTGATGCTGTTGCAACTTCCCAACGGTTCCCTTCAGGCCCATATTCCGATTGATGTAAACGACCCGTTTTGTTGAAGTCGATATTCTTAGTCATGGCCTCACCAAGTACTACCGCTTCTTTCACGATCTTCACTTGCTCGGCATTTGGCTCGAAAGGTTTACCCTTCTCAATACCCAATGGACGCAACATGTCATGCATCATGCGATCGCGCTCTGCAACAGGTTCTGTTTGAATGGCTTCGTTGAGCACTTGCCAAAACTCCATACCACGTGGGTGTTTCGCATCGAGACCTTTTTTCGGGAAGTTAACACCTCGATCGCTGAGTGGTTTGCCATCCAGATGCGTGATTGACATCGACTCCAAGTCCGTCATGCGCTGTTTTTCTGTTTTCGCCATTAAGCGCACACCAAAGAAGACATAGTTGGTATCAGATTCAAGCACCACCGCATCTTTTGGTAGGTTCTTTGGTGTTTCGCTGCCCTTAGCTTTTATCACGTATGTGCCTGGTTTGGTCATTTGTGCAATGCCAATCTGCCACATGGTATGCACCGCACCACGCAGTTCATCGGTCGGGATGTTCACTACAACGGGCTCTTTCTCTACGTTAAACCATGTAATCGCGTAAGGCGTTGAGGTGTTGTAAGTTAAACCGCCCAATTTAGACTGGTGGGATGCCACATAAGTAATTTGGCCATCTTCTGAGCCCATTTTTTCATACGCCGCCTTCCACGCGTAGTTAGACGTCAGCGGAATAGACCAAATGTAAGCTTGTGTCGCGCGCTGAAAATCCATCAGATTAAACAGTTTCTTTGAGCTTTCCTCTGTTGGAATGCCGTTGAGCACGCTGGTTTCAAAAGCAAAATCACCAGAGCGGGTGTGCATGTTCTCAATCTTGATGTTGTTGTCTGCGTATGCGCTACTGGTTAAAGCGGCAAATATCAAACCAGAGATAAGGGTTTTCGTTACTTTTTTCATGTCTATTCTCTACTCGTCGTTTCAGGCGGTATCGGGAGGATGAAGTTGAAATCTGTCATTTCTTGACCAACTCAATGTGGCGCAGTATAAAAACAAGCCAAGACCTAAAATTGACATTTTGAGAATATTTGAGTGAAAAACGAATATCGATTGAGTGCGTTATACCTCTCTGCTTTTCCTAGATTGTGCAGACGATATGGTGTTGAGCCTCAAACCTTAACCTCAAAGCTCAATATTCAAATCTCAACCTTACACGATGAAAACCAAGAGCTTAGCCACCAGCAATTTGCAGAACTGCTGAACTTGGCCGCCAAAGAGACCCAAGACCCGCTGTTCGCCCTAGAGCTCAGTACCTTGATTGACTACCAGTCTTTAGACATCGCTATGTTGCTGATTGCCAGTCAGGAATCTCTCGCAAACATCTATCCGGTTTTGTTTGGTCTATACAGCTATCAACAGCGCGCTTCTCGCCATCAACTTGATATTCGTGAAGACATTGCTCGCCACTTTACCCAGTTCTTATTCGAACCCAATGTCGATACAAGCCAACACGCTTTGCTTTCCATCGGAGGCATTATTACAACGTTCAAGATGGTATTGGGCGAACGGTTGAAGTTGCATCAAGTCCATTTTAAAGCGCGCTACCAAGGTGAATCAGGAGCACAGCAGCAAACACAGATAGAACGTCTTGAACGTTTCTTTGGATGCAAAGTGATATTAGGCAGTCAGTTCGATGGTTTTGAGCTCCCCAAAGCCCTACTCACAGAAAAGCCCGATTTGGAGATGACCATTACCAATAAAATGCGACGCAAAGTCTCTCACGGCCTTCAACATCACAACACGCTATTGGAAATTACCACCAACTCGATTCTGTTATTGCTTCCTCTCGGTGATATCAGCAAAACCTTGGTCAGCAAAATGCTCGGCATCCACCCCAGAACATTGCAGAACTTGTTGAACAAAAATAACCTCACCTACCGAGATATCGTGAATTCAGTTCGCGACACCGAGAGTAAGAAGCTGCTCACCAACAGCGAGTATCCAATCCGCACCATTGCTGACATGCTTTGCTACGCTTCTGCCGACTCTTTTATTCGCCAGTTCAAACGCACCAATGGCACCACACCTTTGCAATATCGAAAACAGCATCGCGTGTGACGGCTGGCAATCCGAACTTGCAATTCGATTTGGTTATTATCTGAATTACATCAATTCATTTCTGTCATCACTGGCATATCGATAAAGTGAGGTCATCTCTTAATGACGACCTCAAGGTAAGCGACATGAAAAAGACCATCTTAGCGACTCTTATTGCCATCACCTCTATGCAGACCATGGCAGCCGTTAAAGTGACCGACGAAAACTTCGCCCGTGCAGAAACTGACCTGTACTTCACTCAACAACTAGAGCGCCAACCAATCAATGTGTTTGACCACAACCGAGACAGCGTCACCGTTGATAATCAGATGATCATTCGCTCAAACACCGACTTGCTCTACTCGACAGCCGTGGTCGATGTGTCGAAAGGGGCCACTTTCCGTTTAGCGAAAGGTGATGCTTACCAAATCATGCATTTCTTCAACAACAATCACGACAACCACATGGCCATTTACGGTGGTGACGAGATCTACATTGATTCGAAAATTGCAGGCTCGGATTACATTTACATCTTAATGCGCACCGCTACGACGGCAGGCATGGAAGAAGCGCATCGCTTACAAGATGCTGCCGTAATTGATGCAAAATCCGCAAAACCATTTAAGCCAGCACAAGATTGGGATAGCGCCTCTCGCGACGCGGTGCGTGCGAAATGGGAGAAGCAAGTCAACACGATTAAGACAGAAGAAGCCTTTACTACTGGCATTACTGCAACGCCAGATAACAAGCAATTTATGATTGGTACCGCTGTGGGCTGGGCTGGCTTACCAGCAGAGTACGCGGTGTATTCCTCACGAGCAGGTACTGGCAAAGTTGAGTGTGCTGACATCACCTTCGACAAACCGTCACTAAGCTATGAAAAAGGCGGTTACTGGTCTATCACCGCATATTCAGGCAAAGGCTGGTTGATGACGGATAACAACAGCGCAGACTCAACCTCCGCTGTACCAAACAAAGATGGTTCTTACACCATTCACTTCGCACCTAAAGGCGAGACCTGTGGTGCCGCGAATAACGTAATTGAAGTGAACGATGCGGGCTGGAACTTCGCGCTGCGTGCTTACCGTCCAAGTGAAAAAGCCAAAGCGATTGAGGAAATGCACAACTTCCCGAACGTGACGGCAAAATAACGCAGTACAGGCTTAATCTCTTCAGACCAAGCCTCTGAGAACAAACCTCCAACAATAAGCCTCTCAATGGAGAGGCTTATTGTTTTTCTTGGATGATGGCTTGAGAAGTGATGATGATTTTTCGTTTGAGCCACTGATGCATCGGATGCATGCGCTTATTGTGTGATTCCACCAGCACAATATTTTTAAGCTCATCTGGGGTGTGATTCGGGAAAGAGACGTACTCAAACTCACCGCGCAGATAATGAGCAAGCTGTCGAGAGCAAGGCAAGATGATCTCACTCTGCTTAACCACATCGAGCAAGGTATGCAAATAGGAGCTTCGCGCTTTTACTTTCAACACTTCACTTGAAAGGTGCTTAGCAATAAAGGGCTGAGTATCATTCCAACCCGGCACCACCAAACTGGCGTATTCTGCTTGATTGATTTCAGCTTGAGACAAGGTCTTTCCTGCCAACGGGTGGTTGATTTTCACTAACCCAACAAAATCATCTTCACCGATCACTTGGTGGGTAAATTGCTTATTGGTGTCGATTGGCGAGTAGTTGATGGCCGCTTGAATTTCGCCATCGAGCAACTTTTTGAGTGTTTGAGAGCCCCAATTCACTATGTTTACTTGTGCGTTTGGTGCCTCTTCAATCACCGCGAGACACAAGCGTGCACCGAGCCAATTGGAGATAAAGCCATTAATCGCAATGGTAATGTTGCCTTGGTAGTCGGCAGGCTCAAACGTTGGCGAATCTAGAATCACCTCATCCAAACTTTCCATGATCATCGGCAGCTTGTCACCCAGCTCAAGTGCACGAGGCGTTGGTTTTAAGCCAGAGTGAACACGAGTAAACAACTCATCATCAAAGTAATCACGAAGCCTTCCCAACGCTTTGCTGACTGCGGGTTGACTCAACGCTAATTGGTCACCTGCAATGCGCGTGTTCTTAGTTTCAAGTAACACCAGAAAGATACGAAGTAAGTTGAGATCCAGTTGCTTCATCGTGATTCGTTCCCTAATACAACCCTGTTTAGTATCGGCTATTCATTCCGAATCGGTGCGACATGTCATCGTCCATACGACCGCCTTTCCAACCGCCCGAGCCAAGCAGATTCAGTACGTCTTGCGCCGTGTAATCACCACCATCAAAAAAATCATTCGAGACATCGGTACGCAAGGAAGTAAGCTCAGCTCTAACTTCTGCGCTCAGTTCTTGAGGATCGGCATACAGAGCCAAAGCGATCTGTTGTTGGCGCTTGCTCAACTCGCTTGTGCTGCTTTGTACTTGTCCGATAGAGAAATACTCGCGACTTCCATAGCCCTTAATCAATCTGGCAGAAAGCAACTTAATAACCTTCTTGATTCGACGACGTTGAATGACTCTCAGCACATTAATTCCCTATTTCTCTTTTCAAAAAAGTATCTGTTATCAAAAGTCACGTTATATTTTGTGCATAACGTTATGATGCTTTAGAGTGTCACGGTTTAGTACAGTGTTCAATAAGCATGGAGCGCCAGTGTGAAAATCGACGATCTTAAACTCTTCATTAAAGTGGTCGAGCTAGGAAGCTTTACCGCCGCGGCAAACGCATTGGATCTGCCGCGCGCAAATGTGAGTCGACGAATTGGCGAATTAGAGCAATCCTTAGGCGCTCAGTTATTCCATCGCACCACACGCAGTTTATCACTCACCAATAATGGCGAAGCTTACTACGAGAACCTGCAAAAAGCGCTGACGATGCTCGATTCGGCGAACGAACAAGTTAGCAACGACACCAATGAAGTTCGCGGCCGCATCAAACTTGGGTTACTGCCAGAAACCGATGAACTGGTTCGCCCAATTCTGTTTAACTTCCACGATAAATACCCACACGTTGAGTTGGATATTCGCAACATCAACAATGGCTTTAGTGACATGTTCCAACAGGGCTTGGACATCGCTTTTCATGGGGGTGCCCTATTTGATTCCGACATCGTTGCCCGTAAGCTTTTGACACTCGACCGTTGTTTAGTCGCTTCTCCCAATTACCTTGAAACACATGGCCTGCCAGAAAACCTAGAACAACTGAAGGAACACCAGTGTGTCTGTTTTCGTTGGCCGAATGGCGAAGTAGACAATGTATGGCACTTCCAAGAACAAAGTGTACAACTGCACCCGAAGCTCATTTCTAATAACATTGGCTTTATCAAGAACGCGACGATTTTAGATCGTGGCATCACCTTTATGCCTAAGCTACTGGTGAAGCGTGAGTTGGAATCCGGCAGCTTGGTGCAGCTATTGTCACAATATTCTGTCACTGAAGAATCGGGGTGGTTGCTTTACCCTCAGCCTAAGACATTGAGTCAGGCGAGCCGCCTACTTATTGACCACCTCATTAAAGAAGTCCCAAAACTCGTTTAGCTGAATACATTGTCTCGTTTTTTGAGACAGTGAGTCTCATTGTCGAGTGATTATCTGAACATTGTACAATTGTATGATGGCACCAAAATTATGGAGCCATCGTATGAATCGTCTATTCAAAACTACTGCATTAGGTGCCGCGACCTTGGCACTGTTTGGCTGTAATCAAAGCCAAAACACGTTCACAGAACCAGACTCCCCTCGCCCAATTCAAGTTGTTGAAGTGACAGGTGAAAACACGGCATTGAACAAATCGTTTAGTGGCATTGTTCAAGCAAAAGAGACCGCATCCCTTTCTTTTCGCGTTCCTGGCACGGTTGACCGCGTTTTGGTGAAGAAAGGCGATCATGTCGAGAAAGGACAGCTCATTGCTACGCTTGATCCTCACGATTACCAAGTTTCTTTGGAAGAACTTCAAGCACGTATGCTGGAAGCGAAGTCTGCGCATAAACTGGCAAAGGCTGAGCTAAAACGCGTGAAACAAGCCACCGATGATGACGCGATTGCCAGTGTGAATTTGGATAGAGCCATCAGTGGTTATGAGCGTAGTTTGTCTGCCGTTAAAGTAGTAGAGAAGAATATCCAACGCGCGGAAGATGCCTTGGCTTACACCACGCTGCGTGCACCATTTTCTGGCAGCATTGGCGAGGTAAGAATCGACGCATTCGAGCAGACACTGCCGGGCGTTAGCGTCACCACTCTTCAACAAGACGGTCAGTGGGAAGTGAATATCGACGTGCCTGAGAACATGATTCGCCAGTTTAACCTTGGGCAAACAGCGGCACTGTCTTGGTATGGTTCAGAGCAAACATACCGTGCGAACGTCGCTGAAATCGCGCCTAAAAAACATCTCATCAAACAAACTTACCCTGTCACTCTAGCTATCGATTCGATTTCTAGTGAGCTGTTCAATGGCAAAGCCGTTACGGTCACAACCTCATTTCAGCTACATCAATCCAGTCATTGCTTTCCCTATTCTGCGATTTTAGGTGAAAAGAAAACGCTACACGTCAATGTCGTTCGTGACGCTATCGTGCACACCGAGCCAGTGACATTGCAATCCATCGACTCGCATCAAGCGTGTGTCTCTGGCGCTTTCCACCAAGGCGACTATGTGGTCATTAGCGGCACTCATTATCTTCAAGCTGGCGACAAGACGCCGAACTTAACCATCAAAACGCTATAGGTTCGAATCATGATCAATTTAGCTGAATTCGCGATAAGACAGCGCACTTTCGTGTTGTTCTTTATCGCCTTGAGTGTGGTGGCAGGACTGTATTCTTACTTCGATTTAGGCAAGCTGGAAGACCCAAGCTTCACGGTTAAAACCGCCGTCGTTGTTACCTTGTATCCGGGCGCCTCAGCGGAAGAAGTAGAACAACAAGTCACCGATACCATTGAGACCAAGCTGCAAGAAATGGCGGAGTTGAATCGCCTGCGCTCATTGTCTCGTCCGGGCATGTCAATGGTATTTGTCGACTTGAAAGAGAGCCTCAATTCCAAAGCGCTGCCACAACAATGGGATTTACTGCGCCGCAAAGTCGACGACGTGAAACTGCAACTGCCGTCTACAGCGCAAATCAGCATTGTTCAGGATGAGTTCTCTGAAGTGTATGGCATGCTTTTCTCTATCCATAGCCAAGACGCCGCACCAGAAGAGTTACGCCGTTATGCAGAAGAACTGCAACGCCAAATCAAAGCTGTAAAAGGCATCAAAAAGATTGAGCTACACGGCGTGCAACCGCGAGTGGTTTACATTGATATGCCCGACGAACGTCTGGCTCAATATGGCTTGTCTGTCGCGCAGGTATGGAACCAACTCAGCACACAGAACATGACCTTTGAAGCAGGCAAGTTCGATGCTGGCACCGAGCGCATTCGCATCACTCAAACCAGTGAATTTCAATCATTAGATGATATTCGCAACTTGGTAATCAAAGGCGGCGTGAGTGAACTAGGTACAGGCTTGATTCGCTTAGGTGACATCGCCGATGTATCCATGGGCTATCAAACACCAGCACTAACAGAAAGCCGATTTAATGGTGAGCCTGCGGTGACGCTAGCGGTCAGCCCTGTTGAAGGCATTAATGTGGTCTCGCTCGGCGACACGATTCGCGACATCATCCAAAACTACCAACAAACACTGCCGCTTGGCGTTGATATTTCTACTGTGGCTTACCAACCTGAAGAAGTACAAAAAGCGATTGATGACTTCGTTGGTAACCTGCTCGAAAGTGTCGGCATTGTGTTTGTGGTGCTGTTGGTGTTCATGGGCTTTAAGAGCGCGACAATTGTTGGTTCAAGCTTATTGCTGACTATCCTGCTCACGCTGATCTACATGAATATCGCGGGCATAGATTTGCATCGAGTCTCGTTAGGTACCTTCATCCTTGCTTTGGGTATGTTGGTGGACAACGCCATCGTGATCACTGACATGATGATCGTAAAACTGAGCAAAGGCATCGAACGCACACGTGCTGCTATTGATTCAGTTAAGGAAACCGCCGTCCCTCTGCTTGGCGCAACCGTAATTGCCATCATGGGTGCAAGTCCGGTTCTGTTCTCCAAAACCGACTCAGCCGAGTTTGCGGGTTCAGTGTTCTACATCGTAGCGTCTTCGCTTCTTTTGTCTTGGTTGGTCGCGATGACCTTCACCGTACTGATGTGTTGGATGTTCATCAAACCAACACCTATCGATGAAGACGCAAAGCCAAGCCGTTACAAGCAGTTGGTGTTTGGGACGGTTGATAACCCAATGAAAGCGCTGACAGCATTGATTCCTCTGCTTTTGGTGACTGCTGTTGCTGTGCCTTACGTGGCGGTGAACTTTATCCCGCAATCGGATCGCCCTATCGTGTTTCTTGATTACTGGCTACCGAATGGCGCCAAGATCGAGCAAACCTCAGCAGATATGCGCAAAGTCGAGCAGTGGCTACTCAAGCAACCAGAAGTAGAAAGCATCTCTAGCTACATGGGTGCAAGTGCGCCGCGCTTCTCGGTGACCGTAGAACCAGAACCGCTTGATCCTGCATACGGGCAGATATTGATTAACACCAAGGATTACGAAAGCATCAGCCAACTTGTTGAACGTGGTGATAAGTGGTTGCAAAACACTTTCCCAGATGCCGAACCTCGCTTTAGAGCGTTAAAACTGGCGACCTCAGACAAGTATGCGGTAGAAGCGCGCTTCTCTGGCCCTGATGAAGCGGTGTTGCACCAACTGGCGGATCAAGCGAAAGCCATCTTTGCTACTCACCCGGATGCCAAATACGTTCGTGATGACTGGCGTCAAGAAAGCAAAGTGCTCAAACCCATCATCAACCAAGACAAGATGCGTCAGGCTGGCATCAACCGTGCGGACATCGCCTTTGCTCTGAAGCGCGCTTCTGATGGCATGCCATTAGGTCAGATGAACCTTAATGACGAGTTGATTCCAATTCAGCTGCGTGGCACGTCTCAAAACATGGCGTCACTAGAAACATTGCCCGTGCGTTCGCTACTTGGTATGCACAGTGTGCCTCTCGGCCAAGTGGTTGATGGCTTTGAGCTAGTACCAGAAGAGAGCATGATCTGGCGCCGCAATCGCGTCAAAACCATCACAGCACAAGCAGGTGTTGAGCGTTCAACCACACCAGCAAGAGTACGCAACGCGGTGAAAGATCAAATCGAAGCGATTCCTCTGCCAGTCGGCTACAGCTTGGAATGGGGCGGCGAATACTACGATGAACACAAAGCGGTTACTGACATCTTTAAACAGCTACCAAAAGCCATGCTGATCATGGTGATCATTCTGGTCGCAATGTTTAACGGCTTTAAGCAACCGATCATCATTCTAGCCACGCTACCTTTGGCGGCTACCGGTGCCACCTTTGCTCTGCTTGGTTTTGATAAACCATTCGGCTTTATGGCGTTGATTGGTGCCATCACCCTGACGGGCATGATCATTAAAAACGGCATTGTGTTGATGGATCAAATTGAGTTGGAACGTGCGAACGGCCGCCCATTATCGGATGCCATCAAAGAAGCCACCGTTAACCGTACCATGGCGATTTCGATGGGTGCACTGACAACCGCACTCGGCATGATCCCGCTGCTTTCAGATCTCTTGTTCGACCAAATGGCAGCTACCATCATCGGCGGCCTGGCAGCAGCAACCGTGTTGTCACTGTTCATCATGCCGGCACTGTATCGCTTGGCGTACAAAGAAACATCACCAACCACGCAAACTGACGCTGAATTGAAGGAGGCGTAATCATGAGAAAGTTCGTTATCGCGCCACTGGTATTGGCAATGAGTTTATCCGGTTGTGCCGTTGGGCCAGACTATCAAACGCCAACCACCAGCATGGCAGAAACTTATTTGTATGCCGACCAAAATGGCGTCAGCCGCAATGCTGAGAGAGAAGCGTTTTGGTGGACAGAGTTTAACGACCCTACGTTGAACGATTTGGTGCTTGATATGCAAAGTCAAAACATCCCGCTTAAGGTCGCGGCAGAACGCATCAAAATGGCAAACAACTATAAGACCGTTGTTGAGTCATTCAAGGTGCCGACCATCAATGTTGGTGCCGGATATGTCAATTATCAACTAAGTAAGAACGACTCACTGCTTGGCCCTGCGTTGAACCCGATTGGTGATTCCGCCGCTGGCCTACCACCACAAATCGGCAATACAACCTTGTTGGACAATCAGCACGATGGTGTGTTTGCCGGCGCAAGTATCGCTTGGGAATTAGATTTGTTTGGTCGCATTGATCGCCAGTCCAACGCTGCAAAAATTCGAGTTGAGCAAGCAGAGATCTATCAAAGCGGGCTTACAACCTTACTCACCGCAGACTTGATTCATAACTACTTGCAGTATCAAGGGGCAGCCGAGCGTCTCGACTTAGCCAAATCGAACCTTGAAGACCAACAAAAAACCATGGCGTTGGTCGAGAAAGTGGTTCGTAGCGGTTATGGCTCGGATCTCGATTTAGCGCAAGCCAAAGCGACGCTAGCAGCGATGGAGTCAATCATTCCTCAGTTGGAAATCGCACAACAAGTACACAAGCATCGTATCGCGGTACTGCTTGGTGAGCCTTTATCGAAAGTCGAAGTGCGACTTGCAGAGACTCAAGGTGTACCCGCAATGCAAAATGTCGTGCCAATCGGATTACCTTCCGACTTACTGCAGCGTCGCCCTGATATCCGCTTAGCGGAGCGAGAAATGGCAGCCATCAATGAAGAACTTGCGGCAAGTATTGCCAATCAATATCCGAAGTTCTTCTTAACCGGTGCTCCTGGTGTGTCCGCCTCTAGCTTTGATGATCTGTTTAGCAGTGATTCTTTCGGCTGGGTTGGCGCGACTGGCATCAGTTGGAATGTCTTTGATGGTGGTCGTGGCGATGCTTTAGAGGACATCAACCAAGCTCGTTTTGATGCAGCAACTCTGACTTACCAACACGCTGTAGATTCGGCTTTTGCTGAAGTGGATTCCACCTTATTTGCTTATGGCAGAAGCCAAGAGAATCAGCGTCGTATTGATGATGCTCTGGTTGCAACAGACAAAGCCGTGGGGAAAGCCAAATCCCTCTACCGTGCAGGGTTGATTGACCACTTGTCGGTTCTGGATGCTCAGCGCCAGCAACGCATGATGCAAGACCGACAAATCGCAGCCAAATTGCAAACGGCTCAGGTCACTGTCGCACTCTACAAATCACTGGGTGGCGATTGGGCATTAGAGCAATCTCCACAAAGTTAAACCGAATGAGTTGAGTAACGATTTTGGGGAGCGGGTTAGCTTCATCTGGGACCTCGAATCTAACCCCTCCTCTTTTTTATTGTGGATATACCCAAGTGACTTCAAGATGCAGGATTCAGAGCGTTGTCATTGATTCGAGATCAAGGAAAACAACGCAGTGTAATAGCCAGCTCTTTCCAAGTTGTTTGACGCAGAAATCGACTCAATGACACGCTCCCGAAGGGCGAGTTGCCTTGGCTTGCATACTTTGTTGCCGATTCTTGATTTAGGCCCACTAAACCTTTAAATCGACGCCGCGTCTGCAAACCAAGTCATTCTCGCTGAACCAAGCATCTCGAAGTTATTTGGGTATAAAGTCGCGCATTAGCTCGCGTTTCCTATAGTTAAAAGGATTGAAATCAGAGAGTAAGGAAGGAACTCCCTCATGATGACATTAATCTTTTTGCTGTTATTGATTGCGATGCTCAGTGCATTTTTAGGTAAGAAAGCGGTGGGCTATGCCTTCTTTGCTTCCTCGGTGATCATTGGACTGTATTGGTTCAATCATCACGCCACCGACCCTCTTTCCATCTTGCTGTAAAGGGGATTGCACATGAATCGAAACTATCTGGCTTTACTCAATACCCTTGGTTTACTGGGCATGACAGCCGTTCTACTGATTGGCTTTGTTCTGCAATTTGTACTGCATGAGTTGCCTTGCCCTTTGTGTTTATTGCAGCGCATTGGCTTCATCATGATCATGTTCGGCTTCTTGTTGAACGTGGTGTATGGGCCGCAGTCGCGACATTATGGTGTGGTCCTTATCGGCGCACTCTATGGCGTCGCTACGTCACTGAGACAAGTCTCTTTGCACGTAATTCCCGGTACGCCTGGATACGGTAGCCCTATCTTCGGGATGCACTATTACACTTGGGCGTTTGTGCTGTTTGTTGCCACCATTTTCGCGGTCGCCGTTATTCTGATGCTGACCAGTAAAGAGGAGTCTCCAGAACCTTACGAAATGAGCAATCTAGGTCGCATCACATGTTTGCTGGCGATTTCTGTTGTGGCACTCAATGTGATTGGGACTTTTGCCGAATGTGGTCCTTATCAATGTCCAGACAATCCAGAAAGCTACTGGCTATTTAACTAACGAGCCCTTAATCGAAGCAAGAGGAGTCATGCATAGGTACATGTGACCTTGTATTACTCCTCTTTTCTATCGGTTACGAAAATACGATTCTCAGCACAATCCGACTTGGTTCAAATTCGTTGGTATGCAATTGGATGTCATACAAACATGTCAGTATGTTTAGAGATAAACGTACCGATTAATTCTCTCATCATGTTTTACCAAAGCAGGAGTGGTTATGAACTTTGTCGACGGTGTATTACAAGTCGAATCTTTTCTCGCGGTGACCCTCGGGATCATCGTGTTGTTTTTAGGCAGGCGCCTAACCCAAGCCAGCAGTTTCTTAAAGGAATTCAGTATTCCTGAACCGGTTTCCGGCGGCATCTTGGTATCAGTGTTGTTCGCCGTTATCCATTACGTCACTCAAATCGATGTTCAATTTGATCTTGCTACCCGAGACTTGTTGTTGGTGTATTTCTTCACCACTATCGGCATCAACGCCAGCCTTCAAGATCTGTTCAAAGGCGGTAAGCCATTATTGATCCTGCTTTCGGTCACCATCGGTTATATGTTGATTCAAAACCTAACCGGTATTGGAATCGCGACCATGTTAGATCAGCCAGAGGCGGTTGGCTTGTTGAGCGGAACGGTGTCTCTGATCGGCGGACACGGCACTGCGATTGCGTGGTCACCTCGCATAGCTGAAATATTCGATCTTGATACCGCAATGGAAATTGGCATCGCAAGTGCAACGTTTGGCTTAATTTTAGCAAGCTTGATGGGCGGCCCGATTGCAAAATACCTGATCAACAAACACAACCTAAAGCCAGCTAAAGTGGAAGAAATGGACGTGGGTACGGCGCAGGATGAACCGCAACCGTCTATCAATGCTTATGACTTCTTAGATGCGATGTTAGCAATCCATGTTTGTATTATCTTGGGCGCGATTCTGAACGAAGGCGTAAGCAGCTTAGGGCTGGAATTACCGTTGTTTGTGACCTGTTTGTTTGCCGGTATTTTGATTTCTAATCTTATTCCCGCCTCATACCCTCGCCTTACAGGCACTCGTTGGCCAGCAAGAAAACCAGCAGTTGCGTTGATTGCGGATATGGCGTTGGGCGCTTTCTTAGCCATGTCACTGATGAGCATGCAACTTTGGGCTTTGGTCGATTTAGCTGGACCTATTTTTATCATTCTTGGCGCGCAGTTCTTGGTAGCAATTTGTATCGCGATATTTGTTGTCTTCCCTTTGATGGGGAAAAACTACGACGCTGCAGTTGTGTGCTCTGGGTTTGGCGGCATATCTTTGGGTTCTACCCCAACCGCTATGGCCAACATGTCTGCAGTTGCTCAGAAATACGGTAACTCGCATCAGGCTTTTATTATCGTGCCTTTGGTTTGTGCATTCTTCATCGATTTAGCCAATGCTCTCATCATTCCGTACTTCATTAATTGGATTGGATAATTAAGACGCCATCTGGTTAAAAAGAGGTCACTTCGGTGGCCTCTTGTCATATTCATGCAAATATTGCTACCACTTCCCCCCTCACTCAGTTGTATAATGTTTCTCTTGAAATATTTTGTTACGAAGTCAGTAACTCTTGAGATGAACATGAACAGCAGTAGATGGGTTGGCCTTTCCATTGGCACACTCTTTTTAATTGGCACACTTATTCTATTTGGATCGACCGTGCATGCGTCTTGGTACAAGATCCCGATGGAAGCCGTGAATGGCATTGCATTCACCTTGTCTTTTGGATTAGGTTTGAATCACTTTATTGCCTACATTTCTGCGTTCGTTACGCTCGCAGCGCTGTTTTATCTTGGTTATGCAACCGGTTACCGCATCCATCAAAAACTCAAGTAGACATCTCAAACTTAAGACTGATTTCACTCACACCTCATAGCACTTAAGTATTAGTTTTTCCTCGATAAATTTGCTGTTAACCCACTTTTTATGCGGACATATTGAGATCGGGGCATTTTCCCGAAAACCGTATAGTTTTATGCAACCTCGCCTCATAGAATAGTTTATAAAAACGGCAGTAGGTATCGAGCATCTTTATGAAATGCAGTGTCGCTTGCAGACGAGAAAAACGCCCGAAAAAGCATATGCGCCTCGCATTTCCAAATTCATGCGGTGCAAATTCTTTGTTTCTCACGTTCTCTATCCACACTCAATCCATACTGAACCCTATCTCTGACTGCCCATTATTTGCTGTTCCTTTGAGACATAACTATGGACAGAACGCAGTTCACCAAAATTTTTACGCGCTACTACATGCGCTCTACAAGTTTGGGGATTCTTATTACCCTATTCGCTTGTGCAATCAGAGGGGTTAATTATGTTGTATACCTTCCTTACGTGTTATCCGCGGTTGCTTGTTTTACCTACCTTTGGGTGGGGCGAACGTTCGCATTTGAGCAAAGACATCGCTCTGTCGTCATTGCTCTGATCCTCGGCTACACCCTCACTTTTTACCTGTACTACTTCTTAGGCGGCCACTTCCTCTTTTCGTCATTAGTCACAATAAACCTTCTTTTAGCCTTAATTGAGTTCGGTGTTTTTTGGTCATTAATCACATACACCCTATCAATGGCAGTTTGCTTTAACATTGATTTGATAACCGCAGGCAACGACCTGTTTAAACTACAGGGTTTAAGTGAGTTCTCCATTCGGAGTACGTTTCTGTACTTGTTCAACCTATTTATTTACAAAGGGTTGCGCTCTATCGAGAGCTATTGGCACAGCGCATGGCAAACCCAATATGAACAAGTTGAAAAACTAGAAAGACTGCTCGAGATTGACGAGCTAACAGGGTGTTATTCCCGCTTTAAAGGCAACCAGCTGATAGAACGACAGATACAGCGTGCTCAACCGTTTACTCTGTTTTATATCGACTTGGATGGCTTTAAAGCCGTGAATGACGAATTCGGGCATGATGCCGGAGACAAAGTTTTACGCATTACCGCCCAACGCATTTTGCATCTACTAAGTGATGGCCAGTTCGCAACAAGAATTGGTGGCGATGAGTTTATTCTTTGTCTACCCGAGCTAGAACATACAAAGGATTTAGAACAGTTTCAGTCTTTGCTGCACCAAGCATGTAGTGCACCTATTTTTATCCATTTTCAAAACGTTCACATCGGTCTGAGTGTCGGTGTCGCGCGCTTCCCTTATGAAGGGAGCTGTAGTGACTCCTTAATCCAGCACGCAGACCAAATGATGTACCTCACTAAAAAATCAAGAACATAGAGTTTTGGCTCGGTCCGAGCCGCTTCGAAGCAATCAAAAAATATAATGAGTTCAGGACGTAGATATATGGTTAGCAAGTTAGAATTTTCGCATGCGGTCGCTGCAATTCGAAAGGAGAGGGGATTAACTCAAGGTCAATTGGCGGACGACTTAGCAAGGAGTTACAGCGCTTTTGAAAGCTTAAACCAACCCACATTAAGTCAATGGGAAAGCGGAAAAGTCACACCGAGTTTATTAAAGCGACTCGCCTTCTCTCACTATATCGGTGAGCAGTATGAATACACTTCCAGCGAGTACAAACGGATAAAAGCCTCGCAAAGTAAAAATATCTATTTGAGCTTTAAAGACATTGTTTACGAGTATCAGGTTACCGATGTGAAAAGTTGTTCTCTCAGCCAAATCAGCGATTCAGAGTTCGAACAAATTGACGCTGTCCACAAGCAGTTAATTACCCCCGGAGGTGTAGAGGACACGCTCA
Source organism: Vibrio sp. K4 (assembly GCF_051122595.1). Classification (NCBI taxonomy): domain Bacteria; kingdom Pseudomonadati; phylum Pseudomonadota; class Gammaproteobacteria; order Vibrionales; family Vibrionaceae; genus Vibrio; species Vibrio sp. K4. The sequence continues at coordinate 1,013,280 of NZ_CP178578.1, read as the reverse complement.
ACCAGTTTGGTAAATCCCCCAGCAAGGCCCGCCTCTACTATTGCAAGGGCATGTTAGTTGGACATTTGATTTACCAAGAGCTGAGGTCTGAATTTAGGATTCTCAGCTTATGGCATTTAGGGCGCTCGATTTTGAAATTCTTGGTGACTGACATCATCCAAGTTATGGGCAATGCCATCATCCATTTTCCGGTTCATGAGCCCGTAATTAAACAACTTCTATTCGACATTTTCATACGGGATTTCTACCACCACCGGCGGGTCACGTTTTTTAAAGCCCCCGCGACACACATATTCGAGAACCCCATGGTGAAGCATTGCTTTGATGGACTCTTAGATCTGGTGCTCTATCGCTTCCATCAAGTAGGAAATGAATTTATGCAGTCTCGACAGGAGGCCCACTAATGATAAATAACAACGCAACCAACAGTACCATCTTATTGTTTACCTTCAATAATATACAAGGTCGAGGCTTACAATCGGCCATTGAGCAACAGCTTGGACAACCAGTGCTATTAGCAAAAGGGGCTGAAGTAGAATTACCTCACTATAGAGATGAGCACTATATGGCGATCGTCGACAGCTCCCTACCCGATCTCTCGGAAGTTAAAATGACGCTCAGTGAACTGGAACATGTCGATGCAACGGTATTGGTGAACGCTGAGCCCAATTTAGGCGTGGAGAGCCTGCTCACTTGGTCAAACCTCAAAGGCTTGTTCTATTTTGAAGATGACTTCGACAAGGTAATCAGAGGCTTGAAAGGTATTCTGAGTGGGGAGAACTGGCTCTCTCGAGATATTCTCAATCGACTGCTTGGCTATCTAGTAAATCTTAACCACACGGTTACTGAGCTGGATACGAAACTCGAAATTGAACTCACTCGTAGAGAAATGCAAGTACTGACCGCCCTGTGCCAAGGCGGCTCCAACCTTGATATTGCAGACTCGTTGTTTGTCAGTGAGCACACGGTGAAATCGCACCTGTATAGCATTTTCCGCAAACTGGAAGTGAAGAACCGAATGCAAGCGGTCGCTTGGGCAAAACGTAACTTGTTCTAGCCCCCGTCCAAAAACAAAGGGAGCACGGAGGCCCCCTTTAATGCATTTGCCGTGCGTCGGCTCGCTTAAGCTTTCTTATTGCATCAAATGATAGACGCGTAGCGATTCTGCCATCATTGCTAAATCTTCGCCTGAGAACTCAACCGTGACAGGTTGGTTCGCCAATAGCGTGATGCTTGAGTCATCAAAGCGTCCTGCGGTGTCACACTCCAAATGAACAAAGAACGCTGGTTTATCTGCGACGAGTGTGACTTTGTTGGCTTCAATCGTTACGTCAATCTTGGCGCTTTCCATCGGTAGAGTTTTTAGTTCGTGAGTACTAAACCAAGTGTTGGTGATTCTCTCTTGCCCTACTTGCCCGTCTACGTAGAAGAAACCCGATTGCAATTCGGACGAATCAAATGCCTCATCCAACTGCCATACAATGGTATTGCTGTCGCTAGAAACCGTGTGCTCTAGCGACCAAGTTTGCTTCACTTCACCTTGCCAGTTCACCCAATGTAATTGCGCACTCACATCAACGGGTTCTTTGGCATCGTTGAGCAGATGAAGGCTCAGCTTGCCCGTATGTTCTGAGAACACCAAATACTGAGGCGCAAAGAAACGTTTCGCGTGGTAATGCAATTGCTTCCAACGGCCACTGTACTCCAAACTAGACCAAGAACTCACTGGCCAGTTGTCGTTGAGTTGCCAATACAACATGCCACGACATATTGGAGAGATCGCACGCCAGTGGTCACAAGCGGTCTTGATTGCCATCGCCTGTTGCACTTGGCTAAGGTACAACATTTGCTCAAAGCCGGAAGGGAAACGGAAATAACGAGTAAACATCTCCGTGATAATACTGTTACCGCGGGGGTTCTTTTGGTGCTGCTCAAAGGTTGGTGAGGTGACGTTCCAGTCTTGCTCTGGAACGAACTGTTTTGCTTCAGCAAACGAAGGCCAAGATTGGAAACCAAACTCGGAGCAGAAACGCGGGTTAATGTTTAGATAAGCATTAAACGATTTTCCTGAGTGCCAAACGTCCCAGAAATGCATATCGCCTTTGCTGTCATCATGCCATGCATCGCCAAAATCCAACTCACCGTTACAAGGAGAGCTTGGCCAAAAACGGCGTGAATCATCTTGCTGACCAATCACCTGCTCTATCATTCGATTCAGACGGTCGTAATTCACCGTGTATTTGACTTTGTTGTGCTTGGATTCGTCGTACCAACCAATCGCACCAATCACTTCGTTATCACCACACCACAGTGCAATCGATGGGTGCTCTTTCAAACGTGGGATTTGGAATCGCAACTCTTGTTCCACGTCTTTCAAGAAATCATCATCAGATGGATACAGCGAGCAAGCGAACATCATGTCTTGCCAAACCAGCAGACCTAATTCATCACACAGGTTGTAGAACGTTTCGCTCTCATATTGACCGCCACCCCAGACACGAATCATGTTCATATTGGCATCGACCGCGCTTTGCAGAAGTGCACGATAGCGACTCTCACATTCACGACCCGGCATGGCGTCCACAGGAATCCAGTTTGCACCCTTCGCATTGATTGGCACGCCGTTAACGACAAACTCCATCGCCGAGCCATGCTCATCAGCTTGATTGTTTAGGCTCAGCTCTCGCAAACCAATCGTGCGTGACAGTGATTGCTCGCCGCAAGATACTGTCATTGGGTAAAGATGCGCTTCGCCATAACCCGCAGGCCACCAGAGTTTTGGCTCAGAAATATGGAACTGGCAGTGATAGTGACCACTTCCTTCGGTTTGAATCGATTGGCGCTGACCATCGAATTCAATCGAAATTTCATGATGTTGAGTATCGGCTTCTACTTCAACCAATGCATCAACCAGCACGCTACCATCAGCTTGCCATTGTTGCTCTGTAGAGAATCCTTTGAGCCACACATCGTTTATGACATCAATTTTAATCGGGTCATAAATACCAGACACCATCAAACAAATACCCCAGTCCCACCCCGAATGACATTGGGTTTTGCGAATCAAGTTCATGTGCGGGATCTGGTTGTTCCCCATCGCCGAAGGGATTGGAAACGGCAATTTCTTCGCACGTTCTAACCCTTCTATATCCACTCGGGCAAACTCAACTCGAATCGTGTTAGTGCCTTGTTTTAAGTAAGGTTTGATATCAATACGTTGCTGAGCGAACATGTTGCTGCTAGTTAGTGCTTGCTCACCATTGATATAAAAGGTCGCTAAGGTGTCTACACGGGTGAGCGTCATCCACACTTGTTTGGCAGAGAGCACAGGGCCATCGACATCAAACTCGCGTGAAATGTGCCAATCGCAAGTTTCAATCCAACGAACTTTCGCTTCATTATCAGCAAAATAGGGATTCGGGATGAGCTCTGCTTGTAACAATGCGGATACATTGTCACCGGGCAAAGTCATAGGAATATCGATATCGGGACGCTGTGGCGAGGTAAGTTGCCACGTTCCGTTAAGTTCAAAATGAGCCATAGGGTAAGACCTTTAATTTTTATTAGAACAGGTTGGCTCAATGTAATCTTGCGGTGTCCCTACAAGAATAAGGGGAATGTCATTTCCGTATGAAATGCGGCGCACTTCACGTAAAAATTCTCTAACCAGAAATCAGTAATTTGGCTAGGAAAACGACATTTAATCCGGTTTCACGGTTATATTGAGCATCTCAACGTGCTAGTATCAGCGGCTTTTTGATCATCCTCACACTTTTCGAGCCATTTGTGTGAGGGAAATGCACGGCTTCCGAGCCCTAAAAAGCGAAGTAATTATGTCAAATATGACGAACGCCGCCTCTCATGCTCCTATTCAGGAGGCAGACTATTCTGCGATTCACCCTCCTTCCCTACTTAAGCGTCTTGAACTCACCAACCCAGTATTCTGGCTAAGTGGTAGCTTCCTCACCGTGTTTGTATTGCTTGCTCTGACGAATACAGACTCTCTGACCGCAATGGTTAACGCAGGCTTCGGGTTTGCGACTCAATACTTCGGTGCCTTCTGGCAAGTATTACTCCTACTAAATTTCCTTATTGGTTTGGCTATCGCGCTAGGTCGTACGGGTTACGTGCGCTTGGGTGGTTTAGCGAGACCAGATATCGATACCTTTAAATGGTTGTCGATCGTACTTTGTACCCTACTCGCAGGTGGCGGTGTTTTCTGGGCCGCAGCTGAGCCTATCGCACACTTTGTTTCTGCGCCGCCTCTTTACGGTGAAGCATCACCAAAAGCATCTGCAATAAATGCACTTTCTCAGTCTTTCATGCACTGGGGCTTCCTTGCTTGGGCAATCTTAGGTTGTCTTTCTTCTGTGGTGTTGATGCACCTTCATTACGACAAAGGCTTACCACTAAAACCGCGTACTCTGCTTTACCCTGTCTTTGGCGACAAAGCGATCAACGGTTGGATTGGTGACGTGGCTGACGCCTGCAGCATTATCGCCGTAGCCGCTGGTACTATTGGTCCAATTGGCTTCTTAGGTCTGCAGATCAGTTACGCGTTGAACTCGCTATTCGGCTTGCCAGACACTTTCATCACTCAAAGCATGGTGATTGTGGCTGCAATTCTAATGTACACCTTGTCAGCGCTAAGCGGCGTGAGCAAAGGCATCCAGCTTGTGAGCCGTTACAACATCATTTTGTCTGTGGCTCTAATTGGTTACATCCTGTTCTTCGGCCCAACCAGCTTTATTGTCGATGGTTACGTGCAAGGCATTGGCCGCATGGTGGATAACTTCTTCCCTATGGCGCTTTACCGTGGCGACACAGAATGGCTAAGTTGGTGGACAGTATTCTTCTGGGGCTGGTTTATTGGTTATGGCCCGATGATGGCAATCTTCATCGCACGTATCTCACGTGGCCGTACCATTCGTCAGTTGATCCTTTCTATCAGCATCGCTGCGCCTTTAATCACCTGCTTCTGGTTCAGTATTGTTGGCGGCAGTGGTTTGGCATTCGAGCTAGAAAACCCAGGTTTGATTTCATCCGCATTTGAAGGCTTTAACCTACCAGCAGTTCTGCTTGCGATTACCTCTGAACTGCCATTCCCAATGGTGATTTCGGTATTGTTCTTGATCCTGACCACGACGTTTATCGTGACCACAGGTGACTCAATGACTTACACCATCAGTGTGGTAATGACAGGTTCAGCAGAGCCAAACGCTGTGATCCGCTCGTTCTGGGGCTTAATGATGGGTGTGGTGGCTATCGCGCTTATTTCGATGGGCTCTGGCGGCATCTCTGCTTTGCAATCTTTCATCGTGATTACGGCCGTGCCCGTGTCTTTCATTTTGCTACCAAGCATCTGGAAAGCGCCAAGCATCGCCAGCCACATGGCAAAAGAGCAAGGTTTGGTTTAATCACTTGGTTTAATCAGACAAGCTTTACCACAAACATAAAACAAGCGCCGATTTAAGGCGCTTGTTTCTTATTGAGCCATTGCAATAGCCGCTTCATTACGCAAGGTTAGTTACGACCCGATCTCTTTGAGTCGAGCAGTAAAATGACGCAGCACTGGCGGTTCGTAAGTGAACTCCAAACCTTTGACATTATGTACATTCTCTTTCACTTTTTGGAATGCTTCGATAACGTAATCCATGTGTGTTTGAGTATAAGTCGCCCTTGGCAAAGTCAGACGTAAAAACTCCGCAGGACAAGGCAGTTGCTTGCCTGTTTCAGGGTCTCGTCCGAGCAATAGTGAGCCAATCTCCGGCGCTCGAATACCGGCAACTTTATACAACTCACACGCCAGAGCATGAGCAGGAAATTGATCACCCGGAATATGCGGTAGGAGCTTCCCTGCATCAACAAACGCAGCATGACCACCGGCTTGCTGGCAGACAATACCTATCGCCTCTAGCCCTGAGACCAAGTATTGAATCTGAGCGATACGGTACTCCAACCATTCCTGTCGCATCCCGTCATAAAGGCCAACAGCAAGGCGCTCCATCGCTCCTCCCTCTAAACCGCCGTAAGTAGGAAAGCCTTCTTGCACAACACACAGAGTTCGGCATTCGTTGTAAACATCGATAAAGCTGTCATCCTTGAAACACAATAATCCGCCCATCTGAACCATTGCGTCTTTCTTTGCAGACATGGCTAATGCATCGGCATATTTGTAGCTCTCGAATGTGATCTCTTCAATCGACCAATCTTGGTAGCCCGGCTCCCGTTGCTGAATAAAGTAAGCATTTTCCGCATATCGAGCTGAGTCCATGATGACAGGAATATCGTATTTCTGACCAATGGCATACACCGCTTTTAAGTTCGCGATAGAAACAGGTTGGCCACCAGCAGAGTTACAAGTAATCGTACTGACGATATAAGGAACGTTTTTTGGGTCGGCATCAAGAATCGCTTGCTCAAGCTTATCGATATCAAAATTGCCTTTGAAATCAGCATTGACTGACGTATCAAACGCTTCTTCCGTATAGACATTTTTAGCCACACAGCAATTGATTTGCGTATGCCCCTGAGTGGTGTCAAAGAAGTGATTCGACAATGCGACCATTTTGGTTCGGTCGAGCCCTTTCTCTTTTTCACGTTTGGCGATCAAGACCGGAATGTAAATCTGTTCTGCACCACGGCCTTGGTGAGTAGGAATCGTCAACTCGTAGCCAAAAATGTCTTTCACTGCATTCGCCAGCGCATGATAACTACGGCTGCCGCTGTATGCTTCATCGCCTCTAAACATGGCGGCCTGCATATCTTGAGTGATCGACCCAGTACCACTGTCTGTGAGCAAATCAATAAACACATCGTCGCTTTCAAGCAGAAATGGATTCATTCCTGACTCTAAAATGGCTTGTTCACGATACGCTCTCGTTGTTCTTTTTACGGGTTCAACGACACGAATACGAAACGGTTCTGGCAAATGTTTAAAGTTTTCCATCAAAAATACCTTACTTCCAGATAGCCGCACACGCCTCTTCCATAAACGAAAAGTACAAATGTGCGCACTAATTTAATAGCAATTAATTGTTCTAAAGAGAGATAACTTTTGAACAGCAAACTCAGCGAAGGGTTCGCTTAGTCAGCGCTACAACGACCGTATTACACAGTTCAACGATCAGTTAAAACGGGCTCTGCTGTTAAAGTCGGATTGCATTAAGAAAGGTAGATTTTAGAAAGATAGGCACGTTGCGGATCACGCGTGTACCAAGCAATAGAGCTTGAGCACTGCTTGTGTCGCATCATTAAAGGCATACGCATCTTACATCCTCTTCAAGCAGTCAATAAATGAAAACACATGAGTTGTGCTTTCCCCAAAACCAAGCTTAATCACGAATTAGCATTGGTTAATTTCTAGTCTATTTCGTCGTTATTACTAACACTAAACCTTCACCGCCACAATCGTTGCACGTTAGTACCATCAAGGATATGAGAATAGAATCACAAAAAAATAGCCTAGTTATGCAATGACTCTCAGTCACTTTTACGCAGAAAAAATAGCGAAATTTGAATCGCTTGCTTAGAAAAAACAGCCCCGACACATAATCTGTATCGGGGCCGTTTTTATGGGTTGGATTCAAAAAGCTTCACTGCTTACAGGTGAAGTTTACGCAGCACTTTCTTATCCACTTTACCGACGCTGGTCTTGGCGATCTCGTCCACCAGCTTCACTTTGAGTAGTAACGCTTCTCTGGCAAGAATGCCTTTGCTGATAAAGTCTTTCGCAAAACCTAACAGCTCTTTCTCAGTCATCTCTGCATCGTCTTTTAACGTCACCAACGCTAGCGGCACCTCGCCCCATTTGTTGTGTGGCATGCCAATTACAGCGACTTCCGACACGGCTTGATGCTGGTGCAGAATGTCTTCCAGCTCCAAAGAACTTACCCACTCACCAGAAATCTTAATCATGTCTTTTACGCGGTCAGTGATCTTGATAAAGCCTTCATTATCGATATGCGCGACATCGCCAGTGTGTAGATAACCACCACGCCACAAGGCTTTAGAGTTCTTGTTGTCTTTGTAGTAGCTTAGCGTTAACCACGGCGCACGCACTACAATCTCACCCGCACTCTCACCATCGTGTGGGAGTCTGTTCATCTCATCATCGACAATATGAGCTTCCACCAGCGCGACTTTCTTACCTGTCTTCGAGCGGTATTCTGCTTGCTTATCTAGGTCGAGTTCAAGCTGTTCTGGAGTCAGTTGAACAATAGACAAAATTGGTCCTGTTTCACTCATGCCGTAACCCGCAAACACATCGATATCGCGCTCAAGGGCTGATTTACACAACGCTTTTGGCAGCGCTGCACCGCCAATGACGACTTTCCAACCAGAGAAATTAATCGACTTGGACTTTGGTGAGCTCAATAACAGATGCAGGATGGTTGGCACACAATGTGAGAACGTCACCTTCTCTTGTTCAATTAAGTTAAGCAGAACATCTGGGACATACTTGCCTGGATACACTTGTTTCACGCCAAGCATGGTCGCCATGTACGGAAGTCCCCATGCGTGGACATGGAACATTGGCGTAATCGGCATATAGATATCACCTTGATGCAGTCGACCTTGCGACGCATTAGTGCCGATGGTGCTCAATATCCCCATGGTGTGGAGAACCAGTTGGCGGTGAGTAAAGAACACACCTTTAGGGAAGCCCGTCGTACCCGTGGTGTAGAAAGTGGTCGCGATGGTGTTCTCATCGAAATCAGGGAAGTTGTATTCGGTGCTTTCTTGCTCCAGAAGGCGCTCGTATTCACATTCATCGTTATCGCGTAAAACCACGTAACGCGTCACCGTATCAATACGACCTTTGATCTGATCCAGAATTGGCAGAAACTCTTCGTTGATCAGGATAATGTCATCTTCCGCATGGTCGATGGTGTAAAGGATCTGCTCTGGAGACAAGCGCACGTTGATCATGTGCAGCTTTGCACCAATCATCGGGATGGCAAAGTAGCATTCAAGATAACGGTGTGAGTCATAATCCATTACCGCGACCGTATCACCTTTCTTAACGCCCATTTTGGTTAGCGCGTTTGCAAACTGTCTCACACGGTCATGAAACGTTTTGTAGCTGTGACGACGGTGGTTTGCGTAGACGATTTCTTGCTCGGGGTTGAAAGCAACCGGGGAAAACAGCAAGTTTTTAATTAACAACTGATAATTGGATGGATCATTTACATACTGGTTCATATCGGGGATTCTTTTTGTATTTTTCTTAACGTTCGCTTTGCGCGAGTGGCGCTATTATCACTCAAAGATAAGACTGTATTCAGTACACAATATTGAGATCAGGTTCGAAAGACGCCATATATCTATAGTACGCGGTTTCTATAAGTACCCCTGTATTGTAGCCTTCTATCACCGAGTCAGAAATGCTTCATCCCACGACTTAGTCATTAAGTTTTGTCATGGTCAGAAAAAGTGCAACGAAACCGTCACAGTTTGTCGTTAGCATACGTCCCACACTTGTAAACCTCGCTCTATACTGACCGACACGTTACATCGACCTCAATCCAAACTGTGAGAAGCCAACTATGTCCAAGCCTTTGTATGTTTTTGATCTGGATGAAACCTTAATCAACGCAGACTGCGCAATGATTTGGAATGAATTTATAGTCGAGAAAGGCATCGCCACTGCGCCTAACTTTATTGAGGAAGATAAGCGTCTAATGGGCTTGTACGCAGAAGGCAAAATGGACATGGAAGATTACCTCACGTTCTCCATGAAGCCGCTAGAAAACATGCTTATTGAACAGGTAGACGCCTTAGTAAAAGAGTGCGTTGACAACCATATTCTGGCTAAACAATTCCCGCAAGCCAAAACACTGATTGAACAACTGTCTCGTGATGAGATTGATATGGTCATCATCTCTGCTAGCGTCACTTTTTTGGTTGAAGCAGTTGGTCGACGCATCGGCATCCCTAACGCGCTCGGGATTGATTTAGTCGAAAAAGACAACTGCTATACCGCGGAAATAGAAGGCATCCCGAGTTATCGCGAAGGCAAGGTTACACGCTTAAAACAGTGGTTAGAGGCTCAACCTGAGACCTATTCAGACATCCATTTCTATACGGATTCGATCAACGACTTACCACTGTGTGAATGCGCGGATTACGCTTATCTGGTCAATCCATGCCCTCGCTTAAAAGAGCACGCCGATAGACCGAATTGGACTGTGTTAAGTTGGGGGTAAAAGGCGGCAAGACAAGAGCCCCACTCAAGCAGTAGGGCTTCTAATATCATCCGTTTGTGTTATCAGTGGTCTTTTGCAGCAAAATGAACTTGCCTTCTGAATGCACCACCAATACTTTTGGGGAAAGCGTGTAGACTTCTAACCTTTGAACCGAGTGAAAGAAATCATATTTAGATGCTTGCTCGACGGCTTTGTCTTGCTTTTCTCCAATCCCAGTTTCATTGATAACAAAGACATTCTCTTCAATCTTCACCAACTCAAACAGCCTAGTATAGTCGTAACTTTTATCGCCGACCTTGAGCGTTGACTGTAAAAGCAGTTTTCCCCCACTCAAAGCATCAATAATATAGTCAAACTCAACACCTTCATTAGTCGATACGTTTGCCGAGAAGCGATGAGATATATCGTGATACGCGGGCTTCTTCAGCATAAAAATGCCCAAACAAGAGAAAATTAGAACAACCAACACGTCCTTCTTCTTACAGCGAAGCAACATAAATGTCACCCTTGACCTTACTGATTATATACGATCCTTTCTTGTCGAAATCAAAATTTGAAATCTCAGTGCACGCTATTTCTTCACTCGTAAAAATCACGTTTGCGTCAATGTCGCATTTATCTAACAGCAATGGGGATGAATCGATTTCCAGTGGCAATTTTGGATAATGTAAAGCATTGCGACTCAACATGATCCCAACGAAAAACACTGAGAGAAGAAAAACAAAACCCAGATCTCTTACTCTAAACTCACGATTCTCATTAATGCTGAAAAGCTCTTTGAGGAACTGAGATTGAAAAAAACGGTACTTTTTCTCGGATTCTGGGTCACGATCGTAAATGCTATTCGCCGCATAAGTGATCTCATCATCATTAAACTCGTAACCATCATTTAATGTTAAATAGTAGCCAACCCCACGTTGGCTTTTAATTTCCACTATTTGCTCAAGGGGCTTGAGCTGCCTTCTTGTTTTCGATATCAACTGAATAAGATTGGAACTATCTGGCCGATAATTCCCCTCGTTTGCGTTTCCCCAAACTTCATCAATAATCGAATCGCTTGACCGTACTTCACCTTGACTGTGTATGAGGTAATAGAAAAGATTGAATTCATATTTGGTAAAATGGATATCAATTCCATTTTCACCATATAAGCTTCTTTTCTTTTTATCGATAGTCCAAAATGTCTCTTTATTCATAGGTTAATCCATATATCGACACACTTCGTCGTTTTGATTTGTAGAATTCCTCGTTCGCTTTAGAGCTATCTTGCCCAAAAGCACCTAAATTCATTAAGAAAATATCTTTACGACCTTTCAGTTTCTCGACAACCTCATTACCACGTTTTAGCGAAAGGTTTAGGTTATAAATTGTGTCCCCGACAATCGAAGAAGAACCTACGACAAGCAAGGCATCTGCATCGATGAACTCGTTCGTTGAAGAGATATGAGATAAATCCGCATCTCGCGTTTCATACAATGCCGTATCAAAATAGACCGTAGTTAGATGCCTAAAATTATTGTTATTCAATGTTCTGTGCAAAGCAGAGAAGTCGTTTCGTTCGCAGATATCATAGGAGGATGCCTTCAGCTCACTAAGCTTCTGTTTCAAGACATAGCTGTGAACTGAATGAGATTCGATAGTACGCCCCATAAAGGAGTAATAGTTACCATCTTTCATTGTGTTCTTTGCGATCAAATAGGTATCACAACTCTCAACTAACTCTTGAGCAATGACTGTATGACTGAAGGTAAACATCAGCGTCAAAGCAAATTTCACAAAATATGATTTATTCTTCATCGTCTTCATTTCCAATATAAGTAGAGCTAGATTCTTGTAAAAGTTCGTAGGAGATTCTGTCTGCAAGCTTCTCATCTTCATCAATTTCATCGATATCAATAATTCCCGTTGATTTATTCCAAGCGTTGGCACAATTTAACGCTTCAATATCATCAAGATTCGAATTGGTATCGACTATAAATATCGACTTAGCTGACACATCATTAACGTATTTGTTCTGCACCGTGCTGCAAAAATCCGAGAGTATGTCTTTGTCTTCGTCTTTTTGGTCCTGTTCAGAAAGATAAGTATCGTCTAAGGAAGTAATATTAATTACGACTGTTCTTTTATTATCTAAGTTAAATGCATTTTTCAGTGAATAGTTAAAGCCCTGAATTGGAGAAACAAAGCTATCACTGAAATCCATACTATTAACTATTGAGAGAAACTTACTATACTCACTCGAATTAGCTAGGGCTTGCTGACTCGGGCAGGTCTTAGTGTTTCCGAAGTATTTATTTCTAGTGACTTTCAACTCGTCTACACTAGCCATGTTCGTTCGCTTCGAATCGGAAATAGCGTCACCATCTGTATAGCTGTACCCATTAGACTCGAGAAATTCGTCAAAGTAGTTGTCTAAGTAGAGGTAGTTGGCGCCTCCATAGTTTGGCTTAGCATAGTGATAGGCAAGCTCTTTGTATTCCTCATAAATAGGGCTGGATTCGAGCTCTGCAATCACCTCCTCTTGATCTTCGATCTGTTCTTCTTTGTCCTCGAGGTTAGACTCATACTCCTCAATATCTTCATAAAGGTCGTCAATCTCCCTCTCTAAGCGTTCTCTCTCCGCCTTTAGTTGATCTTTCTCTGCCGGATCCTCTGTTTCAGCAAGCAGTTCATTGATCTCGCTAATACGCCTTTGTTTCGCAGCAATCTGAGAGTTAGCGTTTGATATATTGTTTTCTATCGAAGATTTTTGATTCTCAAGAGTCTTGAGCACATCAAGCTCACCAAAATACTTCTCCCACCATTGAAATGGGAAGTTATCCCCACGTGGGAAGGTGCTCCAACACTTGCCACTTATGTTGATACGATAACCATAAGGAATCACCGTTAGCGTTGAATTGGTTTTATCAAATAATGATTTTAGAGCATCGTTGATTGCATATTTAACTTCATTCGCAATCGAACGAGTTTTAGGATCATTGGAAACAGCGATGATTACGTTTAAATCTTCATAGTGTTTTGCTCTAATAGTTTTTGCACTCACGGTGAATGAATCATTGCCCACACTGCTCAAGCCCGGGGTTAATTTGCGGTGCTGCTGCATAGGCAAAGAGGTCGTCATATACACGACTTCATCATCGTCATACTCTTCAAAGGTCCAGTCATCGTTGGAGCCATTCACATCAAGACCGTTTGATTCAGCCACCTGCTTTTCTACATTCCACTCCGAGTCACCCGTTATTGCGGTAAGATCGTTAAGTTCGCTAGCTGTGTTAATCTGCACTTTTGCAGCTAAATAGCTTCGGCTCATATCGTATGAGTAGTAAGCAAATACAATTGCAGACAACATAACCAACAATACGATTGGCGTAGCCGATCCTCTTTGATTTCGCATTAGTGGTGTTTCCCGTAATGAGTGGAAGAAAACTTAACTTCAAACCACTGATAAATTTCTTCTGGCAACTCAATGGTGTTGAACGCGGCAATTTCACGACACAGAGTCACCCTATAGACAGAGTGGAACTTCTTATAAGCATTGATAACGGGGGTGATATCGGAAAGTGATGTATCTATGTCACACGCTTTCCCTTCAATATCGTTGTTGATGCGAACTTTCTTGTACTTCTGTCGATTCGACGTGACCTCCCCGTAAGCTAGCTCTTCAACGATGATTGAGATGTTTCTCTCTTCGAGATGAAAAGCATCCGATAACTTTTGTACCTCTGCCTCTTTCAAATTGCCTTCAAATATATCGCGACGATTGGATATCACTTCACCAGCTTGATAAGCCATATCAGACATCTCAAACTTTAAAGACGTTGAAGCGGCATATTGCATAGTTAACAACAACGCAAGAAACAAAACAGGCGCAAGAATCGTCGTTTCAACCGCCATCCCACCATGCTCTGAATTAATAAATCTCATTGACGATAACCAGTTCTCTTTTCATGTCTAAGAAGGCTGATGGATATATCGTTGAAAACAGCCATGAAAATCTCTTGTAGTCGAAATCAAAGGAAATAAGAATTAAGTTTGTTTTCTTTATATTACTTTGATTGCATACCAGTTCGTTTTTACGTTCAACTAAATCATCGACAGTTTGAAAGCAAGTGAATGCAAGTGAGCTAGCATTTATATCGATGACATTTGTATTTACTTTATGATTCAATTCTTTTATAAAGTTCGACTTTGATAGTTCTACGTTGTCTTCTTTCTCTATGGACTTGTAATCGAATAACTGAACTGAGCGAGTAATATTGTAATTAAGTAGACTCTCATTACCTACATATTGAAAGAATCCAACTATGACAATCAAGATATAGATAATAATAGGAATGGTGAATACAGCCTCTATAGCAGCTATACCATCCTCGTCATTTAAGTGAGGTATATTTAATATCTTCATAAATTAACAAGGCCTTTTCTTTGTCTTTATATTTTTGATTGAGAAGGTCAATGACCATTTCGTCTTGGCCTGCAACTATGCCTGCTAAGACAACATACTCAATGTCATTAGTACCAGTTTCATACGAGTTATAGATCTTCAAAAAGTTTGCTTTATCATCAGGTTTGTAAGCGAATCTAGAAAGCAGCATGTTGTTGTAGATACTTTCCGAGGTCGGATATTTTTTACTCAATGTATTAAAGCGTTCACTACATTGTTTTTTTCCAAGTTCTTGGCACTGTGAGACCGCATATAAATTGTCGACTTTCGCTGCTAGCTTATTGTTTCCTGAGTATCCCTGAGTCTTTTTTATGTCATCAAGATAACTTCTAGAACGCTCTTTATCGCCATTTTCTAGATAAATAACCGCTAGCAAATACAAGTCGTCATAATTGAGTTTCTCTTTAGTACTCAAAACGTAAATAGCCCGATCTCCGTTGCCATTTTTGTAGAACGAGTAAGCTAGCAAGAAGTTCTCTCTATCACTAAGCTGCTTTTTCTCTGATAGTTGTGTGATAACTTTGTCGTAGCTTTCTAAATTGAATGCCAGCTCTGCGCTTTCATAGTCTTGCCCTGTAGACTGACACCCAAACAAGGCGAGGCACAGCATTGAAATACCGAATTTTTTTTTCATTACATCTTACTCACTAGGTTCAGGACGCCCGGGGCGATGATTTCGACAATAATTGGGAACATGATGAAAACAATGAGCGGGATTCCCATTTTCGCGTTCACCTTACCTATCTTTTCTTCGGTTTCGATGAAGTGAAAATCACGGGTTTCCTTAGACAAAACACGTAGAGCTTCTGTCACTGCTGCACCGCTTTCTACCGCGTTTTCGAGTACCGCCGTAAAATCTTTAACCTCTTGTAGGTCCAAATTTTTACGTAGGTTTTCCCCCGCAATGCTAAAGCCATTATTCGAAATATCATTCGAGTAGATCTTGATGTAGTTTGCCAGTGAAGATGACATGTTTCCGATATACTCAGACACAGCGATGAGACCCAATTCCACCGTCATACCAGATTTTGTCGCAGTTGCTAATAGGTCCAAGAAGTAAGTAAAGTTAGTCTTAATTCGACGTCGTTCTTCGTTAATAAAAAATGTCCTAAAGATCATCTTTATCATAATATTATTAACTATTATAAAGACCACCATAAAAGCCAGCATTTTTATTTTGTCTTCATTCAGGTAGTAAACAACAGCCAAACCTAGTATTGCTTCTAGAAAATAAATAAGAAAAAAATTGGTTTTATCTTTTTTCTTAACCAAACCACCTGAAGGTAGCATTGTATAAAGTTCGTTTTCAGATAGGTACTTTGTAATCAATGAATATAAGAAATCATCTAAAATCTTTTTCTGCTCAGAGATTTGGTTAAATATATTATAGTATTCTTGCTTACTATCATGGTCAGAAATCATAAACTTAAAGTTATCTACATATTCTTGTTCTTCTTTCATACTTTTACTATTAAGTATAAAAACAATTGAACCAAGTAAGAAAAGTAGAATACTGATGGCAATAATCATAGCGCTACACTGTCAATCATTCGTTTAATTAAAACAAAGCCAATACTTACACTTGTAACCACATAGATAAGTATGTACTTACCGTATTGTTCGCTAATCAAATACTCATAGTTTTCAACTGCAAAGCTCTTGAGAACAAAGAGCATCAAAAAAGGTAACACAACCAATATCTTTGCTGCCCCTCGTGACTCAGATGTCAACGCCAATGTCTTCTTACGAATAACCTGAGAAGCAACAAGATCTTGGGCAAGTTCGTTTAGAGAATCTTTGATGCTGCCACCGCGTTTTAGGCTCATTTGAACGTTTGCACTGAATACCGCATACCCTTTGTGAGGGTGTTAAATCAAAACTAACTAAATTGTTATTTTTAAGAGAGAGTCAATGAAGTGCCATTCTATAAGGGATTGGAGGGATTTAAAGCGAATTCATGATCCTTTTTAAAACTCGCTTTAAATCCACTTAAAACAAACCAAAAATAACACACCAATCAAACAGCATCTAATTCTCTGTGCTCTTCTTTATCATATAGTCCGCATTCACCATTTTCATGAACTGGACATTCAAAATTACCACGCCCTGTCATTAAGCACGAGCCATCTGGCTGCATGTAAACGCATTGCTTGACTGGTTTCGCTACGCGTCCTCTAATCCTTGGCTGGCTGGCTGGCTGGCTGGCTGGCTGGCTGGCTGGCTGGCTGGCTCGGTCTGCCCATTACCATTACCACTTCACCAATTACGCGCATGCGATCTTGCATGAGCTCATCGTGGCTTATGAACTCTTCCGAATATTCGGGATTGTCACTAATGATGCGGTATCCGTTCTTCTGGAGACTGTATTGTAAGCGCTTAACCTTTAGCATCCCATCAATGCTAATGACATGAACACCACTTAAGACGTTGTCTGCGTTGAACTCAACGCGTTTTAAGAGCAAATCGTCCCCACTTTCTATATATGGAGCCATTGAGTCCCCTTTGGCCTCAATAATGAGTAGCTCTGCATGTGAAAGCCTATTCCGCTTTAAGTACTCATCACTAAACGGATAGTATTCTTCAATGCTTTCTTCTTCTATATACGATCCTCCACCAGCAGAGGCTGCAACGTTGACCTTTTCAATATAACTGACGCGAACGTTAGGAAAGGCTTCATGCTCACCACTTACGCTTTCTACTTCCTCATCTTCTCCGCACCCAGTAGCTAACCACTGTAGGCTAACATGTTCAGCTTCAGCTATGGTTATGGCTCTATCTATAGACGGCATTGAGCCTTGGTTTATGTAACGGTCAAGCGTTGATGTAGATACTCCCCACTTTTGAGCAACCTCTCTGGTCTTGCCCCTATTAGCGAGCAACCGTAAACGTTCAGAAATAGATCCTTTTCTATCGCTTATATTCGGATCATTTGCGTGTTTTTTTTCTTTTGGATCCGTTTTTATATAACTCATTGTTTTCACTACCCTTTAAGAATTTATCACCTAAAATCGCAGCAAAATAGAAACGGATCGCAAAAAGTAGCTTGCATTGCTCCTAATTGCGATCAATACTTACCCACATCGGTTAACGGAAAGGGTATCTTTGCTGATAAGTAAGTTGGCTAAGTAAGCTTACTCAGGCGCAAGGGTATCAAAACTTAAAGTGGAGATCACTATGTCACAAAATGCAGCTCCTCTTTTTTTAGCGTTAGTTAACGCTTTAGACGGAGAAAAGGATGTGCCTCGCTGTTACATCACTGCCGCACTTCGAGACGTTGGTTGGCAAGTTTCGACCTTGTCAAAAGCCAAAGGCGTGGATCTAAAAAACGCTTTAGATCGCCCTTGGATTAAAGGTGAAGAAATCATAGCGGAAACTCTTGGTGTTAAACCGGAGCAGATTTGGCCCGTTCGCTATCGCGAGCGTTCAAAAATGGTGAGGGTCGCTTGATGTATTTCACAGTGCAAGAATTGATGGGCAAGCCAGGTATGCCAGAAGGTGAACGTAATGTTCGAATCAAACTGAGCAAAATTGCAACCGATGAACACAAGCGTAAGCGTGAGGTTTCGTCTGGTCGCAAACCAATGGAGTTTCACATCGACTGCCTGCCAGCAGAAACTCGCATGGCTTTGATGCAGCAAATTGCCAAAGAAGAAGCGGACAAGTCTCAATCTGCCGAAACTCGTGAAATGTCTAGCGCAGAGCTTTGGTATGAGTTCGACCTAGCTACTGACAAGCAAAAAGAAAGAGCGACGGTAGCTCATGAGTTATGTGTTCGTGTGCGCACCTATGTGGACGATGGAATGAACCAAAGAGAGGCGATGCGTAAAGTTGCCGATGAAGCTGGTTGCTCCTTTGGTCGCATTCATCGCTACTTCTACAACTCCCCTGGTTTGCGCATTAATCGCATCCCAAAGAACGACTGGCTTCCAGCGTTGCTTGATGGTCGAGGTGGTGCAACTCGCACTGCTGACATGCCGGATGAGGCATGGGAATTATTCAAAGCGGACTATCTTCGTCCTGAAATGAAGTCCGGTACATTCACGGAAGTTTATCGTCGCTTGAGTCGTATCGCAGAAGCTCGTGGTTGGGAACTGCCATGTCTAGGTACTTTTAAAAACCGTGTAAAGCGAGACATTCCAAAAGAACTTGTTTTACTCAAGCGTTTTGGTCTTGCTGAGTTCCAGCAAACCGTTATTCCAGCTCAACGTCGCTCTCGTAAGGGGTTGCATGCTATGCAAGTCGTCGCTGGAGATGGTCACAAATGTCGCGTGTTCTGTAAGCGAAACGGCAAGGTGTTCCGTCCTGTAATTTGGGCCTTCATTGATGTGTATAGCTCGATGATTGTTGGTTACAGCGTTGATATTAGCGAAAACACAGAAATGCTTGGTTTGGCTGTGTACAACATGGTGAGTAAATATCACGCCCCTACGCAGTACATCTTTGACCGAGGCAGTGTCTTGCTGAGTGAAGCGATGACTGGGCGTATGTCTCGACCTAAGCGTGACGGCAGCGGAAAGCTCGTACACAAGAAATTCGATGCTTACGAGATTGAAGGCGCGCTAACCGCGATGGGTTCAACGGTTAACTGGATCCGTCGTTACGACGATAACGAAGGTTCAAAAGGTAACTCTCGTGCGAACCCTATTGAGCGCCTCTGGCACTCCAAAGGTGGCTTTGGTCAGTTTGAGCGTGAGCCTGTTTTTGATGAGGCATACACGGGCGCAAATATTGACGACAAGCCAGCAAACTACAACGAAAACAACGCCGTGGATTACGACGTATTTTTAGAGCATCTCGACGCATGGATTCACCGTTGGAATCATGAAGAAGGTCGTCGCACTGAGATGGCAAAAAGCCGGAAGCTGAGTTACGCGCAAGTGTTTAAAGAGAGTTACGAGCAATCAGAAATACCTAAACCAACACAAGAGCAGTTAGCGCTTTGTTTGCTGAGAACTCGTAAAGCCGTAAAGGTTCACGAAGGTGGCTTGGTTGACCTCAACGCTGGCGATTACTCCAACCATGAAACGAACCGCTACCGTTCGCCGCTTCTTTTTGAGTACGTAGGTTCAAAGGTCATGTTGCGATTCAATCCTTACGACTTAACTCAGTACGTACTGGCCTACTCAGAAGATGGGCGTTTTATCGGGAAAATTCCGCTTTATGGTGATGTGGCAGTTAATGACTTGAGCGCACCACGACATAAGCGCCTGATGGAAGAGAGTGAAGTGGAGCGCGTTGAAAATATCGCTTCAGTCATGATCACCAAAACCGTTGATGACCTCGTTGAAGCTTACGCACCAAAAGAACACGAGAAAACCGACATCGGCGGTCCAGTACCTGGCATTACGAAGATGGTGCCAAGTATGCCTAGAACACTTGATGACTTTAGTGATTTCGATATGGGAGAAAAAACAAAACGCGCCGTTGGTCATGACGCGTCTTGGGATGCTGATGATGATTACTTCAACGATGATATGACCCGAGTAATACAGCAGCAATTTGGAAAGAATACGGAGTAAAGAATGAATGATGTAATTGAGCGTGTCAAGCTGGCTCGACTTGAGCACGGTCTGACACAACGAGCGATTGCTCGCGAATCAGGGGTTAACGAAGGCTCACTCAGTGCGTTGTTAAAGCATGGCACTTGCGCTGGTGATGAGCAGAGTTATATCAAGAAACTTGAAATGTGGCTTAACAATCGAGACCACCAGCAGGAAACAAGAAGCACACTTGCTTCCCCTGCATTCTTAGAGCTGCCAACTGCTAAGCGCATTATGAACCTGATGTCGATTGCGCAGAACCTGTCTTCTTGGAGCATGGTGTATGAAGGCGCTGGCGTTGGTAAAACGAAAGCGGCTGAAGAGTACCAACGTACACACAACAACGTGTGGATTGTGACCGCTTCACCGTTTTGTAAAACATCAGCCTATGTGATTGGCGAGCTGGCTGAGCAGCTAGGTGTTCGTGGATGTCGCACGATTGCTACTCAAACCAAGGCGGTAGCTAAAGAGCTTGTAGGTCGTAACGGCCTTGTGATTATCGACGAGGCGCAATACCTCAGCGACGATACGCTAAACGGCATTCGTATCCTGATCGAAGGTAAAGCTGGCGGCATGCTGCTTGGTAACGATGTGGTCCGTACTCGCATGACGGCGACACGCTCAAAAGTGAACATGAAAGCGTTTTGGTCACGCGTGATTAGCCCAGCAATGATTAAGCATCCAGTTCCTGACGACATTGATATGTTTGTGCGCGCTTGGGGCGTAACAGATGCTGAGATTCTTCGCTACGCACAGCGCATCACTCCGCAAACAGAAGGTCAACTTCGTAGTCTCGATAACATCCTAAAACTTGCATCATCGAGAGCGTTGTCATCAGGTGAGCCGCTTAATGTTGAACACGTCAAACGCGCCCACCTGAAACTAGCAGAGAACTTGAGAGGTTAGCATGTTGGAAGTTGAAAAAGTGATGGCTCACATGAAAGCGAATCCAGGTACTTGGTTAGCTGAGCGTGAAATTACAAAAGCGGTTGGATCGAAAGCAAGCCCTAAAGGCATGACTCGCTCTCTAATGCACTTGGCATCAATTGGTGGGCTAATTACTAAAAAAGAACCAGGTCGCCCTTACTTCTACAAATACAAAGGGGACGTGGAGAGTGTTGGTAAATGCAAGGGCTGCAAGAGTTCTGTCGAGGCTCGAGTGCTTGTCGATGGTCATTGTAATCAATGCCGCAAGGGCAAAAGCCTAAGCCCAACACTTTCTGATGTCGATGCGTGGCGCGCGGCACGAGATAAAATTTTTACTACTGTATTGCGCCTTCCATTTGGGCTTCCAACTGGTGCTTATGAACGAATTGTACGAGGTAACAAATTATGTCTTTAGCGGAGCAAGTTGTGGTACTTGGAGGCTCTTGGGTTGACCAACGCAAACAAATGGGCCGCTCTGAAATTTTGGTTTGTGAGCGTCCATTATCTCTCGATAAAGAAGCCGTACGCGCAGAGATTGGTGACGCAAAGCCGTTTGATATTTATCAAGTTAAGAATGGCATTGGAACGCTCATGAACGCGCTTCGAATCGGACGCAGTTTGATTGTTTGGCAAGTTCAACCAAAACATTAGTTTTTTAATCAATAAAGGAACATAAACACATGGCAACAACAGTAAGTCGTAACGAGTATCGCATCCATGCCACTGATGCAGCAGAAGCGGAACGTAAGGGTGATTATCAAGCAGCAGCTTACCATTGGAAAACGGCTGGTATCTACGCTCCGAATGCAACCGAATCGCACTGGGTATCCGCTCGTGTAGATTTTTGTGAAATGAAAAATAAAGAGGAAGTTGTTGCGTGAGCAATCAAAAAATTATCGAGCGCATTAAGAAGCTACTCCGTTTAGCGGCTCGTTCAACAAATGAAGGTGAAGCTGCCAACGCTCTATCTCAAGCGCAAAAGCTAATGGCGAAACATGGGCTTGATTCACATGCGCCAGAGCTGAGTGACGTATGCCAAGCCGATGTGCTTTCAAAGTTGAAAGCCAATAAACCTGCTGCTTATTTTTCTGGGTTGGTGTGGTTGGTTGCTGAATCGTTTGGGTGTCATGTGCATCGAGCAGACTCATGGGATGGTAAGCACCGAGTTGTTTTTACTGGACACAACGAACGCCCTGAAGTCGCAACGTATGTGTATGAGGTGTTAGAGCGTCAATTGTTGAAAGCGCGAAAAGAGTTTTTAGCGACCCTAAATAAGCGCCTTAAACGCACCACGAAGACCGCTCGCGCTGACATGTTCTGTGAAGGTTGGGTAACAGCGGTTCGTTCAAAGGTTAACGCTTTAGCCTTGAGTGACGCTGAGTCCACTCAAATCAAAGAGTTTCAAAGTAAGAAGCATGGCGAACTGAAAACTCTAAACGTTCGCTCTGCGTCTGAAAAGAAAGCGCGTGGAGGCGCAGATAACGCATTTTCATCCGGTTATGAATCTGGAAAACAAGCTGAATTAAACCACGGCGTAAATGGTCGTGAATCTCAAAAACTAACAATGAAGTAAGGAATAACCATGACAACTGAAACTAAACAAGCAACACGTCCAGAAGCGCCAGAAGGCTTTGTATATAACGCTGAAGGCAACCTTATTGCTAAGTGCAACATCGCGGCCTCTGATTTGCGTAAAGACGCATTTGTAACGGGCCTTGTGCAACAAGTGAAGGCTCAACGCAAACAACTCGCTCAATTCAAAGCAAACATCGTCAAAGCATTTGAAGAGTTCCGTGTTGAGATGCTTGACCAGTACGGTACGAAATTGCACGCACGAGGCACTGGTGACAATGTGACGATCTTCTCTTTCGATGGTAAGTACAAAATGACTTACAAAACTCAGAAGCTGAAATCGTTGGGCCCAGAGCATGATGCTGCACGTGAGTTAGCTCGTCAGTATTTCGATTCGAAAAAAGAGACGCTGGAGCATGACATGTTGATTGCCGTTCAAGACTTCTTTGTGAAGGACGCATCCATTGCAAACACTATCAGCTTTATCAGCAAAGACTTCAAAGACGAGACGCTTGTAAAAGCTCAGAACGCTGCACGTGACTCTCTATTAATTATCGGTAGCAAGTCTTACTTCAACTTCTATGAACGCGATGAGCAAGGTGAGTACCAACAAGTGCATCTTAATTTCGCGAAACTATAAAGGCCACCATTATGACTACAACAGCAGATAGCTTAATCAGTACTAGCGTTGCGGATGCTAAGTCTACGCTAGAGTGCTTACTAAGCAATAAGCCTCAGAGAGCAAAAGAGCTAGCAGAGAAAACTCTTAATAAGTTACCTGTGCCAAGTCCTAACGAAAGAAACTGGCATATGACTCGTATCGCCATGCTTCGCACTATCGTTCGACGTGCAGATAAATTACTCGCAACGAGTAAATAAACCCACTCAGTAAATAACACATTAAATACAGCGAGCAGAGCTCTAGAGCTTCACTGCTTTGGATTCGCTCGCTTTAAACATCGTTAAAACATTATTTAAACCGGATTTAAGGAATTAAACATGACTAATAAAGATACCTTGTCAGATATGTTTGATAGCTCGGTTCGAGTGTCCAGAATCATACATTTACGCAGTATGTTTGCTGATACCCCAGAGAATGGCGTATGGCGTCTGTTCGAAGATTCGTTCGACGAAATTGCAGAAGCTATTGGTGTAGGGCTTCCTGAGGAATTGTTGCACGACGAGGTTGAGCTTGGTGCTTTCTTTCTTCGTAACGATCAATTTGCTGGTCTTTTAGTTCTGTTTGATACGCCAGTGCCTTTGCGAGTCAATGAAAAAGGCGGCTACTCTTGCTCTTGGAGTCGATACCACAGCAAATGGTTCTACTGCGACACGCTACAAGAGGCTTGTGAAAAGGCTCTGGTTTGGCAAGAAGCTGTGGTGAAGGAAGCATACGAAATCGCAGGAGTTGAATATGACGACTGAAACTCGATCGCTTACTGCTTCTGACTGGACTGAGGTTCAAAGCCAGCTTGAAGGTTTCCTTGCTAACGTTTCGTTCAAATATAAGGGCCACAAAATATCGGTAGTTCGTGAGTATCAAAGCGAATCATCAAGCAAGCTCGCTGTTTATATCGATGACCAAATCAAAGGCGCGTGGATTGATCTTAACTTTGGAAAAATTGGCGAAGTTGATAAACCCAAAGAACGGCCGGGTGTGATTGATGATGTATGGATGTTGAAAACTCAAGCTCGATACGACAAGAAGTTCATCGCAAGTGTCGAGAAGGTTTGGGGCAAGCGTGAAGCGAAAAAGCGCTATCCAGATTTACACAGCAAGCGCCAATTTCGCTGGCCTTATTTCAACAAAGCATCATCAGTGGTGCGTCAATTCAAAAAGCTAGAAGGTATCGAACTATGTCTATAAAACAATTACGCGCTGCTATAGCACCTTGCTGTGGTCTTGGGGCAAATCGTACCGAAGTAGAAGCAGCTTTGAATAACGTCTCAGCGCAGCTTAGTACGCAAGAGCAATTGCTTGTTGAAACGTTGAACATTCTTGAGCATTCGCTGAAAGCTATTCGCTTAGATGCTGTCACAGAAGAGCTTCTTCAAAATCATTACGGTGCAATCAAAGCAATTCGTGAGCACTTTGAATCCGCTCAATCAAATGAGCGCTACTCGGTCGAGTTAATAGTGCAAGCTCAGTCGCTAACTGAAGCTGAAATCCTAGAAATGATTAAACAACCAGGTCAACTTCAGCTTATGCCTAAGGTTGCGGTGTCTCAAATCGACCAGGTGATTCATGATTTGTTCTCTAACAACTGGACTTCTGACCTTCGGACGGCACCCATCGATAAGATGCGAGCGCAGTTATATAAGAACTTAAAAGATCAACTTGCAGGTTATTGGACGGGTCACACTGCGTACTGGATATTGGTTAATGGTGGATTCATCGTTGATGGACCAAAAGGTACTGCAAAACAATTAACACGATTCGGTTCAATGTTTAAAGAAGAGATGGAGTCTATCAATGACACAGCACAAAAAACTCGTTCGCACCTTCAGTCGCAAGCACTACAACAAACAGCCGCAATGGTGCCAATGGCGCAAATCGAAAAAAGCGTCGAAGAACATGTGGCTCATTTCATCTCGTTAATTCGTACTATTCGAGTGAGTGACAAGCTGTTACCAAATGGCTATTGGATTCATCGTACGCGTCGCTGTCCTGTTCAATGTTGGCCTTGGTCTGCTGACGCATCCATAAAGAGCATCGAACGCCGCATTCAAGCCGCCATTAAATCTCGCGAGTTCGCTAAGGCTCAACGTCTCGATAGCGTCAAGCAAGCACTGGTCTTTATTGAATCAAATCCAATTGAATTGGGAGCGATGGCATGAACGAATCACAAGCTCATGAATTGAAAGCGGCAAACCTTAAAGCGATTGAATCTGAGAGCATGCAAAGTGAAGTGTACACAGACGATGAGATCATCCACATCATCGAGCAAGCACTAAAGCCAGCGAACCGTAATCGCCCTTGTATTTGCGGAAGTGGTAAGAAGTACAAGAAATGCTGCCGTGGTGGTCACTTGGTTAAGTTCAATCAATTCAAAAAGGAACACAATCTATGACTGGACTTGAACGCCCGTTCGTTTCAGTCCACTCACGCTCTGCTCTAGAGCGTGAGGTCGAGATGGCTGAAGCGCTAATTGCTGAAAAAGGTTCGGCATACCCAGATGCAACATTTGAAGAAGGCTATATCGCCGCACTAAATATGGTGATGAATCGTCAAGGCTCAAATGTTCGAGAAGATTATGAAGTAATGATGAAGGACAGTTGAATTAATATACAAGATAAAGAGCCTCGTTTACGCGAGGTTTTTATTTGTGCAATTAATGCATAGAGGATATTGACTTGTTACGATAAATAAGATCTTTATCAAAAGCTAATAATTAAAAAATGATCATTTACGTTAGGCTTGACTAATGTAAGTTTTAACTACTTTTACATCAACAAGTTGGATACGCTATGGATTTTATTGAACGCTTACAAGCTCTCGCCAAAAAGGCTTCTCAAATATCTTCAACTCTCGAAACTGAAGAAGCAACTAAAAACGCTTTAATTATGCCTTTTCTTCATTCCGTTTTAGGTTATGACGTATTTGACCCTAGTGAGGTTATCCCTGAGTTTACAGCCGATACGGCGACAAAGAAGGGGGAAAAGGTTGACTACGCGTTAATGAAAGGTGGTGAAGTTCAAATTTTAATTGAATGCAAAAAGTTCGGAGAGCAACTGTCAACAAAACACGCCGCTCAATTGTTCCGATACTTTTCTGTAACTAATGCTCGCTTGGCAGTTTTAACTAACGGAACTGAATATCAGTTTTATACTGACCTAGATGCCCCAAATAAAATGGATGAAAAGCCGTTCCTTATAATGGATTTGCTTAAGCTTGATGAGCATATTGTCCCTGAAATAAAAAAGTTAACGAAAACCTCGTTTGATGTCGAATCTGTGGTTGATGCTGCTGGAGAGCTAAAATATCTGAATCAGATTAAAAAAGTTTTAGCCGAACAGTTTGCAAACCCAGAGGAAGACCTTGTTCGATTCTTTACATCTAAAGTCTATGATGGAGTTCAAACTCCAAAAGTTAAGGCTCAATTTTTAGAGATTACACAAAAAGCTCTCAAACAGTTCTTGAATGACAGTATTAAAGCTCGTTTACAGTCAGCAATTGGTTCGGATTCAAGAACAGAAGATATCCAGGATGTATCATCAGAACCTGAATTAGCAGAAGATGCTGACGGCAAGTCAAAGATTGTAACAACAGAAGAAGAACTTGAAGGGTTCAATGTCGTTCGAGCAATATTAAGACAGAAGTTTGATGTATCTAGGATTGTTCATCGCGACACTCAAAGTTATTTTGGTGTACTTCTTGATGACAATAACCGCAAACCCTTGTGTCGTTTACATTTCAATGCAAAACAAAAATATATTGGTGTTTTGGGTGAGGATCGAAAAGAGACAAGGCATGCAATTTCATCTATTGATGACATTTTCGAGCATGCAGATTTGTTACTTGAAGTTGCATCTAGATACGAATAATACGGACAGCGAACACAAAGCCTCACTCAGTGTGAGGCTTTTTTTTGCACAAAACATTTGCAATCGCAAACCTGTCCGCCCCTACAATAATAAGAGTTATCAATTGACAATTGATGAGAGAAGCATGGTGGACATAAATCGAAACAAGTACTACGGCATGATCCATAAAGGTGTGCAGGCGCTATTAAAAGACCGCATGGGCTTTTGTGATGATGACGAGTATCGCAATTATCTTGGCATTACTGTTGGTAAAACGTCCTGCAAAGAGATGACCGACGAAGAACTGATGGATTTGGTTAAAGGGTTGCGTGATGAAGGCTATCTGACCTTCAACAAGCAACCAGGTGGTCAAGGTGAAGGCAACCGCCCGACGAACGCGCAGTGGGCAAAGCTTGCTGCTTTAGCAAAAGATAAAGGTTGGAGTGGCTTGAATGACGCGCGACTCGATGCGTTCGTTGAGCGCACGGCAGGTGTAAAGAAAACGCGATGGCTGACTCGTACCAAAATCAGTGAAGTCATTCTCGGCTTGGAGCGTTGGTTAGGAGGTCGTCATGGCTAATCATTTTTCCTCTCGTTATCGCGTTATTGAAGTGCGCTCTCAGGCGGACTTGGAGCAACTGCTTGAGCAGATGTGGCCAACCAAAGCCATACCTGCGCATGAATTGTTTGAACGCTTTGGTTCGCCCGTCGATGAGGCAATGATAAAAAGCGTCCTTGGCTATCCACGCAATTGGTACACACCGAAAGAATTAGCCGCTTACTTCTGGAAAGGGAGCAATTACTATGCACAAGAAGAAAAAGATCAATATTGTGACGACTAAGGATGCGATGACTTGTTGCACCTCCAGTCGCAACAATGCCGTTCGCAGCCTCAACTTCTTCGCGTTTAAACTGCACTCATGGTTTGTATTTGTTGAAGACCTGGGGGAAGACGTTGAAAAGAAGAATGAGCAGCTCGCACTGTTTTAAAGAAGATTAAAAGGCGCTTTAAAGAAAGCGCCTTTTTTGTGCCAGCTACTTTTTCGTGGTGCTCTCACATGGCACGCCAAGTTTCACACCATCACCGCCATCACCTGCCGCATTGCATCCTGAGTTGTGACTGCGGTTGTCTGTTTTAATGTACGTTAGGATGTTGGTGCAGCCGCCTAGGCTCACGCATAGAACGATGGCCATCACGACTTTTTTGATCATAGTTAGTCTCCATTATCTTTAGGTTGTTTGCATTGAGTTGCGTTGTCATTGATGCGAACCGATACGCCTACGGAGGTGTCAGCATCCACTTTAAGTGGGCAAGACTCATCACCGTAACTTACGTTGTAACTGGTGATGGCCGTTGCGCAGCCTGTCAGGTTTAACATTACCAATGCTAGAGTGAATAAAATCAGTGCGTTTTTCATAGTCCGTAGATCTCTTTTTCAAAGGTGGTCCAAGTTGATGGGCCGCAAATGCCGTCATCATTGAGTTGGTGTTGTTGCTGAAAATGGATAAGCGCGGTTTGAGTGGCGTTGCCAAACTTACCGTCTGGGTTCAATCCAAGTCCCAACTGCAGCTCTCGAACATCATCGCCTTTACTGCCATGTTGGATGGTTGCTCGTTTGATGTCCGTCCCTACGCCGAGATACAACGCGGTCTCAAATTCAATCGCATAAGCCGCAATGGTTTCCGCTTTGTCTGTACCGTTAATGATGCGCCTAGCATTGATGTAATCAAAAGAGCCGTCCGCCAGCAGGTAGTCGCTTAACTTCTTACCCGTAAACCAGCCTGCCATCATGCCGCTAATCGCGATTTGCGCCGCATAGAATGGATTCAATGCCAGCTCTGGCGCGTTCACAAAATCAATCACACCTTGTTGCCAGCTTCGGCTGTACACCGCCGCCTTGGCTTTGGCGTAGTTCGCGAGCCAAGTCAATTGCACGTAGCCTCTGCCGTAGTAGGTTTGGCCTGTCTCTGGGTCGGGTTCACCGTATGAATGGCCTTGTCCTTTTCCCCATTCTTCAATGGGTTTCATCGTGCGGCCTGTTTCGTGGTAAGTCGTGGCGAGCACGTAAGCCAGGTATTGAAGTGGTACCGTCATGCCCAGCATGACGAACATGGCGTAAACAAACGCAAAGCCGAGAATGCAAGCGCGTTGCGTGCCATTCATTTTCCCATCAAAGAGTGTGGCGTTCGTGCGCGCCAGCATCGCTTTGGTGTTGATGTGAGGCGTTGCTCGCCCCTGGATAAGTCGCTGCGCCTTTTCAATGTTCGCTTTGGCGGTATCAAGAAGCGCGTTTGCTTGCTGTGTTTGCATGAGGTTCTCCGTTATTGGAAGTTGTTTGAGCTCAGCTCATCGATGACGGTGTGAGTGACACTGGTCAATGTGATGTTTGCGCGCTCTTGTTTACTGATGGATTTTTTCTTATCGATGACATTGCCATCGCTGTCGGTGATAGTGACATCCGCGTAGTACACGCCTTCGATGTTCTTGCAGATGGTTTCAAGATCTTGAACGACAATGTCTTTGCCATGGGTGGTGCGCCATTTAAGTAACTCGTCGTTCACCAACTTAGTCGCCGTATCAACGATGGTTTTACCCAGTGCGGCATAGTCATTGAATACTTGCAGCGCGATAGTGGCAGTGCCATTCACGCCACCAGGCGCGACAACAGCAACTCGATCCCCCTGCGGCACGCGCTTCTTACCAGAGCACTGCGCGTAAATCGCATCAATGATGGGCTGCTCTGGCAAAGAGCCATCAAGCAAGATAGCGCTGATGCTGATGTCGTTTGGGGCAGGCGTCCAAATGGATACCGAGCCAATCGCTGAACTGGCTGACAGAGCAAAGTATTCATACGCATCGTAAGGACCACAGGAAGACCACCCTGATGGCGCAAGCCAAATGCGATAGGCATAACGGTCATCATCTTCTTCTGGTGCGCCGCCTTGACTTGTGGTCACGTTTGTCGCGCTTTCTACTTCGGCGATACTGGTGTCCACAATGGTAGAGATTTGGCCAGCAATGAATCCGTTACCTTCTTCTCCTGGTGTTTGACATTCAAAGTTAGCCAGTAAATTGGCTTCACCAGCATCGACAATGTAGTCCTGCATGCACAAGAAAATAGTCTGGTCATCGGCGGCTTTGAGTTCGTACCCTTTTGGAATAACCACACCCGTGTGTCCTGCGGTAAACGTAAACTCGACTACCGTGCTGGCAGAGGCAGCGCCCAGTCGCTCACCAGCACCAACCAATGCAGCGAGGTGTTCAAGACGACCACTTTCAGCAAACGCCAGTAAGTTCTGCTTCGACTCGTAGTTAATCTCATCAATCACTTCGTTCTTGCTATAAGCAATGGCTTCAAGATGAACGGTTTCTGGGTCGTTTACAGTTGGGTAATACCCTGTCTTTTTGAAGTAGCGCTCTTTCAGGCTTGCCAGGTCGCCCTCAAAATCAGGAGTAACCAGGCTTGGTTCTGGTAGCGTTGGAAATCGGTTGGTACTCATGCGCGTCTCTGTATGGTTACGGTGGAGGTCCAGCCGCCACTGGTGAGTGATGTGCTCACTGATGTTGGCTTCCATTTGTTTGGCAATTTGCCAGCGCTCGTCAAGGCAATCATGTCGGCAGTGGTCACTGTGGCGTTCACTAGCGTTAGTCTGCCTGTCGTGATTTGCTTGCTTTTACCTGAGCCTGTCGCGACATAGTTATCGGCATAACTTTTGGCTTCTTCCATGGAAGTGACACCATCAGGGGTAAGCGTTTTTATTTTGGCCCCTTCATCGGTATTGCCTGTTCGGTATTCGCCAGCAGTGTCATTGACCACGTCGTAGAACTGAACGATGATGCCGTCACTTTTGGTGCGATCTGATACTGGGAATGAGCCATTAACAACGATGTCTCGATTACGGATATCGAGCGTTAACGTGCTGGTATTAAGTTCACCAACAACAAGCTGGTTTCCTTTAAACGCCATAGGAATGCTGTTCTCATCAGCCAAGCGGCCCATCATGGCCATCTTGCTTTCATCTCGTTGTTGCACTCGGGTGTAAGCGACATCACGTGCATCGGGGGCAATGAGTATCGAGACGCCCACCTCTTTGGCAATGTCCTCCGCCAATGTGACAAAGCTGGTTTGCTCATACACTTCGCTCGTTTCATTGTCGATTTTTCCGCGAGTGGCAGGTTTGGCGTTTGCACCGATGCTGACCTTGTCGGGGTTCAAGCTAAATCGGATCTCATCAATGGTGAACTTGCCCCACATCCACGCATTGCGCTTACCATCGTCATCAAACCAGCCAATACCACACTCAAGCGTGTCGCCTTTTTCAGGGAACCAAGCATCGTAGAAGCGGCCATCATGATTCACGAGTGTCATCGAGACGGTATCGGTGCCGACCTTCTTGCTGTCGAGTACATCGGTGTAGGTCAATGCGCTTACGTAGTCTGACAGCTCCTGACTGATTTCTTTTCCAGCCCACTTCACAATGGCAAATGGCTTAATCAAGCTTCCAGCTATTCTGCCCATGGCGGCTTCTCCGTGGTGTCTTCAATGACCGTGCTCACTTCAAGTGCAGGGATGGTGACAACTTCGCCCCCATCAAACTCAAAGTTATCCATGTCACTTGCCAGCGTTCGGTTCGCTTCACGCAGTGTCATAACCAATGTCTCGCTGGCGCTGCTGTAAGCGCGATAACAAAGTTGATCCCAGCGCTCACCACGCTGGGCATATAACGTCGTGGTGCTCATGGTTTGTCTTTCACTTCCACTAATTCACACTGGTATGTCATGCTAACCACGCTGCCACTGGGTGTGGTCTTCATGCCCGTTAGCGTGCGACTGCGAATGGTGAACTTGCCTTTAATGTCATCACCAATCACAACCGCGCGCGGCACTTGATTTTCTGCCATGGCATCGAGCGCCTTAACGCTTTTTGTGATGTCACAGAACTTGTTGCTGAACTGCATCGTCAGTGAGCAAGTGCGCTCACTCTCACCTTGCGCTTGATGTCTTGGATAACCGTTCACCACTTGCTGCGCAGTCACGCGCCAGGTGCGGCGGTCTTGAAATTGACTGGGACTCAATCGACCTTTGAAGGTCAAATCACCAAAACCACCCCAGGCGGCGTATTGTGCTTCTTGGCTCATGCTTCTTCCTCTGGCGGTACAACCACCTCTTCGTCAAGCAGCTCGTTGTAAAAACGAACTTCTCTTAATGTCGGTGAATAAAAATCGCGGTGGACCGTGAGTACCATGGTTAAGCTCCAGTCTTCACGATAAGTAAAGGGACCATCAAAGGGATCGAAATCCGCTGCTTCTTTGTCCCCTGTGAAACCACTTTGGGTAAATTTGGCATTGGTGATTTCAGCATCGCCAACGATGTGCATCTTGTTCTTTGGACCTAGCTGCATCATGCCTTTTGGTACTTTGAGAATTTGGCCCACATCACGCACCTCAACCAACTCGTTCTCCAAAAAGTTGGCCAGTTGCATGTTTATCCAGGTGGCTTGTCCTGCGAGTGCGTTGCCAGCATTGCCACCTGTTGCGCGTACGCAAACTACGACAGGCAGATTCCACTCATACGGCACGAACGGAGCGTAACAGTCTGGCTTCGGCAACGGGTTCAGCGTTGACGCACCTGTTACCATTAGGCGAACTTCAATGGCCGCCATCGCATTGTTGGGTTCAACAATGGTGGTGATATCGAGGTAGCGCTCAATTTCGGCCTTGAGCTTATTGATGGCCGTCAGCGATTCGGGGTGTAAACTTGGTGCGCTCATTTCACCGCCTTCATTAATTCTTTTTGAACCAGCTCGGCTTGTTCTTTTTGCTGCTCGTCGCTTAGGTACATAAATGGTCGCCCTGGTACTTTCACTTCATCGGCTCGGATATACAGCACATAGAACACGCCTTTGTCTTTGCTTTTGTTGTTACGGTTAAAACGGCTTTTGATTTTTCGGCCAATGCCTTTCGCACCGACTGGCGCTCGTCCCATGACGGAGTTTGGACGCCAGAAAATCTTCCACCCTTGCGCCTCCAATCCCGATAACGTCTTGCGAACGCCATAGGCTTCAGTGCGCTTTTTGATGCGCTTGTCAGCAGGGATGGTGAGTTTCTGCGCTTTTAATGGCTTCACAATGCCACCGTCATTAATCAGCGGCGCATGGACCTTGTTGGTCCCGATGCGGTATTCGCCTTGACCTGTCTGGTACGTAAGCGAAGCGTACGTCTCACCCGAATCAAACAGCGGTTTAGCGCCGCCGTTCTTGGTGTTCTTCGTCAGCGTCGAGTTAGGTGCAAAGTCGCCATTGCGATAGTTGTCTTTCACGCACTGCAAACCGAAAGGCG
The DNA here is from genome assembly GCF_051122595.1 of Vibrio sp. K4. Classification (NCBI taxonomy): domain Bacteria; kingdom Pseudomonadati; phylum Pseudomonadota; class Gammaproteobacteria; order Vibrionales; family Vibrionaceae; genus Vibrio; species Vibrio sp. K4. Next base: position 979,726 of record NZ_CP178578.1, on the reverse strand, counting down.
CAATGCGCTCGGGCAGTTCGTTGATGATGCTCGCCGTCTCATTGAGCGCTTTTAAAAACTCTTTCATGCCGTTTTAAATCTCGTTTAAACCGAGCTCTATTGTCGTCTGCTTATTGGCCAATATTTGTCAATTGCCACGCATGCGCGCGTGATATAGCCACAATGGCACCATCAAAAAGCATGAAAAATAAGAGGGTTATGTGGCCAAAAAATCGAAGATTGAGCTGCAAGGATTGAGCGAGCGCATTATCGATATGTACGACAAGGAGCAGATGACACTGACCGACATCACCGCCGTTCTCTCTGATGAGGGATGGGAAGTGAGCCGCGCTGGCGTGCATCGCGAAGTCAAAAAATGGGAAACGTTCCTGGAAGAGCAGAAAGAGCGCGATCGCTTTGCAAACAAATTCCTTGATGAGTTTCGAGACAGACCCAACACCGACATTTCAGAGATTGGTTTGCAGGTTCTGCAGAGCAAGATTGTTGAGGTGGTGAAAAACTACGACGTCAGCACCGAGTCGTTTGGCGATGTCACCAAACTGGTGAACTCGCTGGCTCGTCTATCGGATTCTCAAGTCAACCTTGACCGACTCAAGACCGAGTTTCGTAAAGGCGTGGATGCAGCCAAGAAAGAGCTGGAAGATGAATTTAAGGTACTGCTTGAAGAGAGCAACCCAGAGCTACTTATCCAGTTGGTTGAGATCATCCGTTCGGTGCGTGTGGACCCCGATGGTCGCAAGCGCACGAAGAAGCGTCGCTAAGGAGTCATGATGAAATGCTTATCTGCGTTAGTGCTGGTCTTAGTTGCCATTATGCTGCTTGGTGAAATGCATCTGCAGACGCTGGAAAAATCGAGTCTTGAGCTTTCCATTGAGCAACACAAACTGGAAATTCGTTACTTGAAACTGCAGTTGGAGCTGATTGATGAAAGCGCCATTCTCACAGTTCAGTAACGCTGACCTCGATAACCTGCGCGAAAAAGCCAATGCGGCCATCGCGCATAAAGAAGCGCAAAGTAAAGGCCAAAGAGAAGCCAAGCAAAAACTGGCAGAAGAGAAGCGACAAGAGAAAGCGCGTCGTCGACGTCGCGTCAGAGCAAAAGCTGACTTTGCCTATTTTTGTGAGACGTACATGCCGCATGCATTTACGTGTGAGGCTGCGCCATATCAAAAGGCGCTCTCTCGTATTGTGGCGTCGCGAGTGATGCGCAAACGCGACATGAAGCTGTTTAAAAAGCTGGTCTATCCCATCAATCACGGTTCGATTGTTATGCCCGAGCGGGCGCAGTTTAATGGCATTCTCGACTTGGAGCCTCGTGACCACGGTAAAACCACGCGTAACGTTAAAGCCTTACCGATGTGGTTGCTGCTCAACTACCCAGAGCAATACATCATTATCGGTGGTGCCAGTGGCCCAGCGGCTAAAAAGAACATCATGGCCATTCGAAATGAATTGGAGACCAACCAGCTCATTATTGATGACTATGGCGTGCAAAAGGTTCACGGCAATATCTGGACGCAAAAGCAACTCGTGCTCGCCAATGGTAATGCCATTGAAGGTGTCGGTCGTGGTCAGTCTATCCGTGGTACAACGCACGGGTTCTTGCGTCCCACAGCTTGTATTCTCGATGACGTCATCACAGAGCTCGAAAAGAACAACAAGGAAATACGAGACAAGTGTGAGGACTGGTTTGACTCAGTAATTTTGCCTCTGGGTAAAGGCATGCTGATTGTGGTGGCCAACACCATCATGCACCACGATGACTTGCCGTCCAGATTGCTCGCACGCATTCGTGAAGGCTTGCTGCCTAACTGGCTTGGTTTGGTGTTTAGTGCCCTTACTCCAACAGGGCACTCTCTCTTTCCGTCACGATGGCCATTGGCTGACCTTTACGAATTACGTCGCATCATGCGCAAAGTGTGGTGGGCGGAATACATGAACATGCCTCGCTCGCGCAAAGAGCAAGACTTCAAACCCGAATACTTCAAGCATTACCAGCTGTCCGATCTCGATATCCGCGACATCGATATCATGATGGCCGTTGACCCTGCGACTGGGATGGAGACCGGAGACTATAGTGCCATCGGCGTGGTAGGTCGCCATCGCATTACCTTGGTGGACTACGTGTTGTTTTGTAATGGCTGGCATGAATCCGATTTGACGTTCGCGAAACGCATCGTTGAGGTGTATCTCTGGGTGAAAAACACCTTTAACAAACCACCTAAAAAAGTGCTGTTTGAAGAAGTTGCGTTTCAGAAAATCTATAAGAACTCGGTCATTCGCTTTGCCAAAGGCCATGGCGTTCGTCTGCCTATCACGGGCTATAAGCCCAGTGGCAATAAGAAACTGCGCATCAAGTCACTGTCGCCCGATGTGGAGTCTGGCGGCGTTCAGTTCTTAGAAGATCAAGTGTTGCTTAAAAGTCAGTTGGAAGAGTTTCCGCGTGGGCATGATGACTGCCCTGATGTGATTGAGATGTGTGTCAGTGAGTTTGAGACCAAGCAGTTTGTGGGCAGCGCCACACCAAACGTGGTGAAAAAGATGAAGAGCGCCGCTCAGCGCCTTGCACGTATTGGCGGTGGCGCGCGAGGGAGGATGTAGCCATGTTTGATGATATTCGCGTACTTGGCAATAAGATGAAAGATGTCTTCACTATGTTAAGGCGCACAGTAAGTGTTGCGACCGTCAGCCAAGTCGACAGCGAACTGCGCCGCGTAAAGGTTACGTTTGCAGGTGGTCGCATCCCAGAATCTGATTGGTTGTCAGTGGTGGGCTCTCGCACCAAAGGCGTGAATGCCAGTTGGAACATGGCCGTGGGTGAGCAAGTGCTGTGTCTCTTCCCACCTATTGGATCGATGGTGCGAGGTTATGTCCTGGGTTCATTAGTGAATGTGAACGCCAGACCGTACACCACCAATCCAGATAAATTTGGTATTCAGTTTGAAGACGGCACGTTATTGGAGTACGACCAGGCAACGCAAACAGGCGTGCTCAAAATCCAAGGTGGCACACCATCGATTCAAGTTGGTCCCGATAAAGTCTCGATTGTCTCTGATGTGGATATTAAGGGCGCAGTGGTCATCAGCAAAACCTTGGATGTGGGCGGTAACACGAACATTGGCGGCAATCTATCTGTGACGGGGACAGTATCAGGTCAGCAAACCGCCACCTTTATGGGGACGGTTGGCGCGGCTGGATATGGTGGTCCTGTATCTGGCGGTGTGGCGAAAATGCAAAACGGCATGGAAGTGTCTGGTACGGCGACCATTAACGGGGTAACGGTCTCGGTTAATACGCACACACACTTGGATGCAGAAGGTCGCCCAACAGGGCCAGCAGTCAGTGTTCGAAGTGCTTCACTGCTTAGTCGTCTTCTTGGCTATTTGAGGCGATAAATAAACCCTAACGTAAAACGCTCTGTATCGCGTTCTAAGGGCGTTTAAATTTCAGTGGTAACATTTATCGAAAATAAAATCTTAAAACAATTAAAACGGGTTTTTAAGCGAATTAAAACAGGTGTGACATGATTTACTCACTCAAACTCGGTGGCGAGGGTCGAAACGCCACATTACTGGATGATATTAAGCAATCGCTCTACATGATCATCTATACCAGTAAAACCGAGCGTATTTACTTGCCAGACTACGCCGCTGATGCTCTCGCATATTTAGATAAGCCGATGTGGTTTATGTCAAAGCTGCAGGTGGCGATTGCGGAGTCGGTTGCTAAATACGAAAAGCGCATCACACTGGATAGCGTGAAGATAGTGTCTGTCGAGCCGACGAAGGGCTTGATCCGTTTGGGGCTTTCATGCACGATAAATGAAACAGGTGTTCGCGAATATTTTGAACTCTCCAACGACCTTTAGCCCCATCCTCATTTTGTCAATTGCCACCTGACCTTGGTGAATACTTCCATAATGCTCTCAGTTTCTAGGAGGGCATTATGTCTGATGAATTTCTACACGGTATCTATACCGTTGAGTCCACCACAGGCTCGCTGGCCGTCACCGATGTTGCATCGAGTGTGATTGGCATTTTCGGCACGTCCGAAAAAGCAGAGCCGATGCAGCTCAATCACACCACCAACTACGATGATGCGTACGCACTCTTCGGTGAAGGTTCCATTTCAAAAGCGCTTAAACGTATTCATACCTATGTGGAAAGCAATTCAGTGATTGCCATTCCTCTGGGTAAAGATTCTGATTTTCCGGACACGCCAGAAGAGCCAGCAACATCGGGCGTGAAGCTCAGCTCTGCCAGCGCTACGGCTTATATTGATGATGGTGCAGCAGTATCTCCTGTTGTTGTCACCAATCCACACGCCGCCACTATCGCTTATACGTCCAGCAATGAAGCGGCTGCGACCGTTGATGCAGACGGCCTAGTTACATTAGTGGCAGAAGGTGAAACCACCATCACACTTAATATCGAGTTTGATGACGGCACCGAAGCTGCATCTGAGTCTGCGCCACAGCAAGCGACGCGCTCTCGCAAGAAAGGCGCGCGTTCTGCTCAATCGCAAACTCGCGCAGCGGCAACCGAGACGTTGACGTACACACTGACCGTAGCGCAAACCAATCCTGATGCAGGTAAAGAGGCTAACGGTGCGACGTTGTCTGCATCTAAAGGTGTGGTCTATACAGGCTCACCTGCAACGCCTGTTGAGCTGTCGAACCCTAACGACTTGGCCGTGAACTACTCATCCAGTGATGAGACGGTGGCGATTGTCGATAATGGCACGGGTGAAATCACACCGCTTGCTGAAGGCGTGGCGACCATCACACTAGAGCTGATTGGGAATGCGACTTATCAATCGTCAACGCTGACTTATGAAGTGACGGTCACAGCCGTCTCTGATGCGCTGTTAGCTGCATTCATTGATGCTTTGCCGCTTCTGCGCAAAGCAGGCAACAAATATGGCTTCTCATCAAAAATCCATCTTGCTCCTGGCATCTTGCACAAAACGGGCGCGGCCTCGTTAGCAGTTGCGGCAGTAAAACCCATTCGCGGTGTTTGGGTGGGTGACATGCCGGAAGATGTCAGCACAAAAGAAGAGGCGTTCGCCTTTAAACAGCAATTTGGTAGCGATCGTTATATGCCATGTTGGCCCCGTCCCCTTGTTATTCAAGATGACGGCTCGACCAAAGTGGATTGGTTCGCACCTTCATTGGCAGGCTTGATGGCACAAGTCGACCGCAATGGTACGGGTGACACTATTGTCAGTGAGACTGGCTACTGGTGTTCTCCATCCAACTATCCTTTGGTGGATATCGTCGGTCCATCCATTGACATTGAGTACATCCCTAGCGATGTCGCTTGTGACGTTAACTATCTTAATGCCAACGGCATCTACACCATGATCAACCGTAGCGGCTGGAAAGGTTTTGGTAACTACTCAAGCGCGTATCCAGACTCAACCGATTTAACGTCATTCCTTTGTGTTCGCCGCACAGCGGACATCATCGAAGAGTCGATTGAAACCACTACGCTGCAGTTTATCGACAAGCCGATGTTTACAGGGCCACATGGTCTACAGGCCATGGTGTGTGGTCGCGTTCGTGACACGGTCAATGATTACCTTCGCTCGAAGGAAGGCACGTCACTGGTTTACTCCAATGTGTATCTGGAAGTAAACGACAACCCATTGGTGAACTTGCAACAGGGCAAAATTAAGTATCGCTATCAGTTCACACCACCAATCCCGATGCAGACCGTTGAGTATGCAGCAGAAATTTACGTGGAAGGTCTGGAAAGCGCCTTTAGCTCACTCGTAGGGAGTAATTAACAATGGCTGAGAACCATGTAACCAAGCGCAACCATATGTGCTTTATCAATGAAACGCAGTACATCGGACGCGTCAAAGCCATCACAGCAGAGCCTCAACTTAAGGTTGAAACGTTCTCGGCGCTTGGCGGTATCGGTGATATGGAAATTCCTAATGGTGATTATGAAGCAATGGCGGCCAACATCGAGTTTGACAGCACCGCGCCTGCAGATTTGAAGCAGCTCACCAAAAACGGCGGCTATGTTGCCATTCGAGCTCTGTGTGATGTCCGTGGTTTGGATGTGACGACAGGTACGCGCCGTCTTGATGGTGTAGTGACGCGTATTTGGGGTTACGTGAAAAATCCGCCAGCGACACATCACACTAAAGAAAAAGTAGCGTACACCGCTCAGATGTCCGTGTTCCGCATTGAAATCAGCAACAACAGTGGTCGCCTCTTTGAGCTCGATTTTGTTACTGGTGTTCGCTATCCAGCCGATGAGCCAGGTAGCGGCGGCATTACTATTTCGCTGTAAGGAGTGAACCATGCCTCGTATTCGCAAATTGGAGCTCGTTGGTGAAGGCATTCAGCGCAATGGCCAACCTGTTGACAAGTCCGTGCTGGAATCTGTGGTTCGTAACTCGGGAGGCTCACGTCCTCCAGTCACGCTAGGACATCCCGAAAAGGGCGATGACAAGGTTCCGGCGCTAGGTCGCATTGACGTTCGCGGCGTTGGCACGAGCGACAAAGGTGAAGCGGTACTGCTGTGCGAGCAGCACTACACACCTGAACTCGAAGAGCTAGAAGACCAAGGGTATTTCGAAGGTCAAAGCGCCGGCATTTATCCGCTTCCTGGCAAACCTGGCGAATTCTACCTTCACCACGTAGCTCAGCTTGGCTCTTTGCCGCCTGCTGCAAACATCAAAACGCTGGATGTCGTCGAGCTCAGCGATGACGGTGAAAGCGACGCTATTTTTCTGTTCTCCAATGCTGGAGTGCAAACCAAACAATTGAATGAGAATGCCATTATGAAATTTGAAGATCTAATGAAAGCCGTCAAGAGCTACTCGGACGACGAAAAAAAGCAGCTGGGTGACGCGCTGGGTTTTAAAGCGCCAGAAGGTAAGCCTAAAGACGAAGGTAAACCTAAGGATGAAGGCAACCCTAAAGGCGAAGGTACCACTCAGGAAGGTCAAGAGAGTGAAGAGTTGAAACAGATGCGCGAATCAATGGCTGGTGACCGTCGTGACACTCTCACTGAATTGGCTAACGATGCCAATCTTGGTGAAGACATGTTGAAAGTGATCACCTCGATGATCAAAGGTGCATCGGCTATCGAACTGTGTAACACAGGCGAAGGCTCTCGTTACGCTGAAATCAAGTCACTCATTAAGGCGACACCTGAAAAGAAAAAAGGCTCGCTCGATGTGTTTGGCAACATTGAACTTTCAAACGAAGGTGAAGAAAAAGACACGTTCGACCCTGAAGGTTGGTAATTGCATTGATGTGGCGTGCGTTCTCTTTGGGCGCACATTGAAACCAAACAACTCAAGAGTAATGAATTATGGAATTTACCTCTAAGACGGCATTAAGCCATAAGAATGTGATTGGCAGTGGTAAGGGTGCAAAGGTGCATCAAATTACTGCAGGTGCAATCACTGACCTTGATATCGGCCACGTCATTGTGGTCACCAAAGAAGGCATTCAGGGTCGTTGGGATGGCATCACTATTCCGACTGAAGACATTGATGATGGCGCAGGCGGCACCATCACGGCAACAGCGGCTTATCGTTTGGCGATTGTGACTCGTAAGCAATTCGCTGGTGATACGTCGGTTACGGCACTCGTTAAAGGTGATTATGTTCGTGAGAACGTCGTGCTGGCGGATGACTCTGCACTTCCAGCAGAAGCGCAGTTCATGCTGACATTAAGCGATTTGTGGGCAGAAGGTGAATGGTAATGGATAAGCAAAAATTAGACGCTGAGTTTTCAGCGCAATTTAATCGCGTTGGCAGCGCCATGGCTAACCTTGGTGGTCACTCTCGCTTCTTGCTGATGAACCGTCAGCGTAAAGCCAAGATTGATAACCTGGTGAAACAGGTACTGGGCCTCAAAGTCTTGTCTGAGCTTTACGACCAGGAGCGCCTGACGGTCGAAGCCGTTGCTCAAGCGCTTGCGCCAGAAAATGTGGACGAGCAACTTGCTGACAGCGCGAAACAAAAGCCATCGACTACTGCCACCAAACCAAAAGACCAAGAGCCAGGCTTTGCGCTTGAAACGCTGACCTATCCATTCACAGTGGATGATATCGGTTCGCCGTTGATGGCCGAAGGTCAAGAGATGGAGCTGGTGTTCAATCCGCATGAGCAGCGCGTCAATCTGAAAACCTCAGATGAAAGCGTGATTGCGATTGAAGATGGCAAGTTCATCGTCAAAGGCGCGGGTGATGCCACGCTTTCTGCCACGTTCGTTAAGTCAGGTAATGTTCCAGGTCTGAAATCTGACATGGCCATCACGCTCACATTGCAAGAAAAAGAACTGCCGGATGACATCGAAGAAGCACCTGAAGGTTCAAAGGCGCGTGGATTCCTTCGCCCTACACCAGATTTTGACATCGAACTGGAGCTAGGCAAGAACGCGTTCATTGGTACCGTCGTTGAACTGCCTATTGCTTTTGCGAACCCAGAAAGCGAAGAGTTTGAATTTGAAAGCTCAGATACTGATGTGTTTGAAGTGGATGCGCAAACGGGAGCGATTTTACCCAAAGCCGCGGGTGACGCCGTGCTGAAACTGCACATCGGTGATGACTCTGACGATGTCGTTGTCAGCATCAAGTAACCAAAATTAAACGCGCCTTAAAACCGCATTTAAGGCGCATTGAACACTGTTTTAAGAAAGAGAGAAGTCATGGATATTATCGACCTGTTCCGCAGCTATACGAAGCTGGATGTTTGGGGTGAGTTCCTAAACAAACAAAAGAAATTAAAACCCGTACCGATGCCAGTTCGCAATACGGTGTTTGGTCCTGCTCAGCTATGGCATGACGTGTCGCTGCCATATTCTGAAATCAAAGACACCACCACAAACGTGCCTGTGGTTCGTCGTGGTACTGCTGCCCTTGTCTTGAAATCGGAAGGTACAACCGTAAAGGCTATCGAACCACAAGGTTTTGTTATGTCGCACTTTGCCACCGCAGCTGAGCTGAACAACTTAAAAGCATTAGGGATGAAAGCCACAAAACAATGGTTTGATTCGAAAAATGCCAACATGCTACGCCGCGTTTACAAGGGTATTGAGGCGATGTGTGCCATGGCGCTTTCAGGCAAAGTGGAATATCCAATGAAAGCTGAAGGTGGTGAGATTGAACTGGAAGTCTACGACTACGGCCTTACCGAAGAGTACAGCGCGGCTGGCACCATCGACGTATCATCGACAGATACCACCATTAGTCAACTGTTTAAACTGCTGCAAAGCATGGCCGAAAAAATTGAAGACAACGGCTATGGCAGCAAGCTGTTAACCTACGCAGGTCGCGATGTTTACGCGCGCATCATGGACATCGCTTCAGGTACGAATACTCGCAACATCAGCATTGAAATCGCTGAAAACGAGATCACCATCGGTGGTTACAAAATTCAGCGTATGTCTGGCAAGTACCATACCTATGTGGGTGGTGCAAAAACCATGGTGGATAAAATCGACGCTGAAGCACTGTGTATGATTGACCTTGATGCTGGGCACGATTTCTACTACCTGGCGATTGATGATCTCGATGCAGGTTTGAAAGCACTGCCGTTCTTCTCAAAACCGCTTAAATCAGAAAACCCAAATGGCGCAGAAATTATCGGTCACTCAAAACCCGTACCGGTTCCAGTGGTGGCGGCGATTTGTTGGTGTAACGATGCAATGGGTGGCGGTGCATAACGATGACACTAGACGAACTAAAAAGTCTAGTAACACCAGAGGGCGTCCAACGCGCCCTCGATAATCAAATTTATGACAGCCTCGTCTACGGTGATGGACACAACATCACCGACTCTTGTAACAGCGCGGCTGTGTGGTGTTACGGCTACCTAGCCAAAACAGGCAACATCAACCGAGCGTTTAATGCCTCTGATAAAGAGGTGCTGTCTGCTGCCATGGTGCAAATGGCCATCTATAAATTAGGTGCGCATCACTTCTTCAATCTTGAAGACCCTGAAGAGCTGGCATACGCGCTCATCGATTCCATTCTTGGCATTAACAAAGATGACACTGGCACATCCACCTACGTCGGAGCCGCAGTAGCAAAAGATGAAAAATCTAACATTGTTCACAAACCTGGTTGCAGGTTTGCCTTCTGGCGTCATTGAAGACTTCTATCCCCAACCGACAGAGATTGGCTCTGAGTCTGTCAATGTCACCAACTATTATTTTGGTGCGATTCGAGCCATGATGCTCGATGACCAAATTAGCTCGGACGTGGACATGCGCCATGCGTTCGCTTCTCAAATTCCGTTCATTATCGAAGGCTCACAAACCGACATTGCTAACGCAAAAGCCATTCTTGGTGAGTTAGATATAGAAGATTTGATGCTGCGTATGCTGACAGCTGCAGAGTTTGGATATCGCCCCGTCGAAATAAAATGGGAACAAGACGGCGCAAATGCCATTCCGGTGGAGTCCGAAGCCAAGCGTCCTGATAGCTTTTACATTCTACGTGACGGTGGTGTTGCGTATCGAAACACCTATGGCGAAATTCAGCCAGTGCCAGCAGGTCGCATCATTCCAGTGACACGAGAACGCACCAGCGACAAACCCTATGGGCATTCAATTCTGGAACCACTCTGGCCAATTTGGCAAACCAAGTGGGTCAACTGGGCTAACCTAGAGCGCCTTGGTGAGAAGTATGCCATCCCTAATGTAGTGGCGTTAACCGAAAGTAATAATGAGACCTCATTGCAAACTGTGGCGGATGCATTGGCTCCACTGCAGAACGGTGATGTTGCGGCAGTCAGTGGTGTCGCCAGTATTGAAGTGCTCAACCCACAAGGAAAGGTTGATGAAATCTTGAATGCGATTAAATACATCGATAACAAGATCACTTATCGCCTTACAGGACAAACCCTGTCATCGGGTAACCAGAAATATGGCTCTCGCGCTATGGGAGAAACGCACCAGCAGAATGCGTTCTTCTATGCCAAGGCGGATGCAAAGATGGTGTTCAAAGCGCTCAACCAAACGTTATTCAAATGGATATTCCAGGCGAACAACATGAATGGCCGTATCCGCATGCGAGTAGACGATAAGAAGTTTAAAGCGCTTCTCAAGTCTGCTGTCACTGATGAAGATGGCACCATTCAATTATCGGACCCAACGGAGGCGAAACATCTATGGCTGTTCTAACAGACGTGGAGCGCGCTGAAAAAGACAACCTGACCAAAATGGAGCGCCTCGAAAATGAGGCGCTTTCTTTTACGGCCAATAAATTGTCCAGAGCAATCACTAGCGCAATCAAAAGTGGTAATGTCGACATCAATGCGTTCATGAGCGCATACACGGCAACGTACACTAATTCAATGATGGTAAGTTGGCTGCTAGGTCAAGTGCATATCATCAAACAAATCGATGCCAACATCGAGCTGGCCAACGCACCTATTACCCTTGCTGTTGACCCTGTACCATTCCAAGAAGCCATTGATGCGCTGTCATCAATGATACCTGCAGACAGCAAAACCTATCGACAGACCGAAGCGTCGATGAAGTTGCGCGCTTTTACCATTGCCAATGTATCGAGTCTCGATGCTGTCAATCGAGTGAAGAAGCTTTATGAAGATGCATTAAACGAAGGTCAAAGTCGTTCAGAGGTGCTTCGCAACCTGGATGCGTATCTTGAGCAAGTCGGCATTGCAGAGGCAAATCCATACTGGCTTGAACTGCATTATCGCAACAACATGATGACCGCATACAATGCTGGGCGATGGACGCAGATTGCAGACAATGATTTGGTCGAATTCCTGGTCTACACATCGGTGATGGATGATGGCACCACCAAACTCTGCAGAGAGTTGGACGGCGTGGCCAAACCAAAGAACGATGAGTTTTGGATTGAGTTCTATCCACCAAACCATCATAAGTGCCGAGGTACGGTATCGGTGCTGACCAGGGAGCAATACGACAAACTGCCATCAAGCAAGAAGTCGCAATACACCAAAATCACCATTAGCTCTATGCATGAAAACGACACGTTTTCTAAAGAGCATCAGTTTAGAAGTTCGCCCCTTGTATCGATGCAAGCCTTACCAGAGTCCTTGGCTACCAGTGCTCAAGAGTACGGTCTTACCAACAAAGTGCTGAGCTACTCATATGAACAAAGCAAATCCGTTATCCAAGAACAAATCAATCAAGCGGCTAAAAGCAGAGTATCCACTGCCGTTCTCGACAAGGCAATTAAAGAAACACCAGAGCTCAATCCGTTCAAAGAAAAATTAGCCGGCACAAACTTGGATGATGTTGATGGCATCCTGTTTGGCTTTGATGAACTTGATGGTGATGAGTGGCTGCCGACGCTGCAGTACCAGGTTGCATTAGATAATCAGCACGTAGCAGTAATGTTGGTTTCTGCGTTTGAAGAATCGAGCGTTTATAACGTGAAGTATTTCACCAAAGGCGAACTAGCCAAGCTGCAAGCCGAGTTTGTTAAGTTGGATACGAAGTAATAAAAAAGGGCCAGATTACCGGCCCTTCTCGTTACACTAGAAATTTATATTCATCTTGCGTTGGGAGGGTATTATCCCCATCAACAACATGCCCACTGATTTTGCAAAGTAGCCGATAGTTCATAGGGGCATCTTTCGCAATGTTTTCTACTGATACAATGAGATCGGTTGACTTAGTTAAAAGAGCTTTGATGTCTCGCGCTAGATATCGAGGACAATAGCCTACAATTTCCGCAGGGTCTTCTGCTCTAACAATTACCGCATGGTTGTCATATTCATTTTGACAATCTAGACAAAGTCTTAACTGTTCACCTTGTTCTAAAGCGTCGATTCGGCGTTGTGCCGATTTAGATAAGTGACTAACACCATGTAAGAAAAAGTAGTGTTCAAAAGAACCACTTTCATTGATATTAATACGACGAAACATTTGAAGTTGATCTGTACCTCTCATGCCACCAGATCGAGCTAAAATATTTACTGGTGTAACTTCATCATCTTTAAGTCCTAACCATTTAATAAAGCGAGGATATTCAGGTCTTCTCTCTGACAATAGACGATTATGAAATAGAGGAAACAATTCAATAGATACATACGATGTATGTAAGTCTTCCATTCCGCTAAATGGGACAAAGTTTGAGGAACTTGTCGCACCTTGTGTGTAACGAAATTCAAAGCCTTCTTGTGTATCAGTAAGGGCCCCAACGACATGCCAGTCTCTTGTATCTGGCGATTGCCAAGCTAAGTAAACCGGATTGTTTTTAGTCATCTGTTAGTAACCTATTTTTGTTTTCAAGTACCATTTGTAACGCAAACTGTTTTGCTGTGTCAGTTATCACTTCTTCTGGAATCTTATCAAAAATTTCGTGGATTTTATCATCACTTAATCCTTCAAGTCTGCTGAGCCAAAATTTTTTAGCTTCTTCCCTTTTTTCTACCGCAGTAAAAAATGCATCAGTAGTTAGCATTGGCTTTTTGTCGGTTTTGAATTTAAATAACTCCGAACGAGCCTTTCGTACAAACTTACCAACAGTCCTGTTTTTATCTTTTGTCTTTAAACGTTCATCACGTTCAATATCTAACAACTCTCTACCTAAGCTTGCAGCATGATCGTAAGTTTCGCACAAATATTTTTCTTTAGATTCGATATCCATCACGATAGCCCAGTTTTCATGATGTCTATCCTGATTACTAATCAAAGCATCTAACAAAAGATAGCCGCAAAAAACATCACCCGCATTTAATCCATCAATACAATCCCATCCCTTGGGAGGTTGCACGTCTGTTCTATCTAGACAACCAAGAACCCTGCTTATGGTATGTTCTTTCACTCGAACAAACTTTTGGTTTTGCTCCATTGGAACTGGGTAATTTAAAGGACTATCGGCATGTAAAACTTCATTACCCATGATCATTCGATTTGAACTTGGGATTACGTTTGGTGACACGACGCCCATACGTTCATTAAGCATCATTTGAGCTATTTCGTAAGTTACATGAGGTATACCCAGTTCTTTACATAGTTCCTCAGCAATTTTTTCAGACCAATGCTCTCCCGTATTTTCTCTGGAATACTTAAAAAGCCAGCGTCTTGTCCCACCTTTAAACCAAAACCAAAATTTTTCTTTGGTCCCCAATTGCTCCAAGTCATCAGGGCTAACATATAAGCGTTTAATTTCAAAGGTCATAACGTTGAAATGTTGGATGGGTAATTTTTATCAATCTATCAAAATTAATCAAACTAAACCAGAAATAACACATTAGGGGTTATCAATAAGTGAACTTGCTCAGCATCAATATTGTGGCGCTTAGCCCCAATAATGACTGGATGGTATTTGTCACGAATGTAATGGTTCGTGGCAATTTAGAAACACCCAATAAGGTCTATTTCATATGTTGTTTGATATTAAAGAAAACCAACAAATCCTCATTAAAGCTATTTTAAACGCCGTTAAAAGCAACCAACCAAGAGAAAGTGCCTGTGACGTTGCATTCTATGTAAACCCAACAATGCACCAAGTAACCTCTGTAGGTATGATGTTCATCGTTGAACAATTGAAGGTGCTTGGCGCAATCAAAAGTATAGATGGATCTCTTGCTCTGACTTTTGAGGGTGGTGATTTGTTGCACAAGCTATCAGCAGTAACACTGACCACTGTGTAACTATACAGTAATTCTGTGATAAGCTGTTTCTGTGTTTTGATGCCTTGAGTACCTGAGACCCAGTAACGCTGGAGAGGAAGCATTGAAACGCCGCCAGTCTCATTTGAGGCTGGCGGCTTGCTTTGTATTCAAGGCTCTTTTCAATAAGGAGACCAGAATGCACAAACACACCTTACACAACAATCAATTGACCCTCGTTAATGCTGATTGCTTACAGCACCTTAAAACACTTGATGACAACTCTGTCGATCTCATTCTTACCGACCCACCGTATTTTAGAATCAAAGCCAATGCATGGGATAACCAATGGGCAGATGTCGAAAGCTTTCTTGCATGGCTTGATGAAGTGCTAGTGGAATTTTGGCGTGTACTAAAACCCAACGGCAGCTTGTACCTGTTCTGTGGTTCGACGCTCGCTGTAGATACAGAAATCTTAATGCGTTCTCGCTTCGAAGTGCTTAACCACATTATTTGGGCTAAGCCGTCAGGGCCGTGGAGACGAATGCATAAACCTGACCTTCGCAAGTTCTTTCCTTCAACGGAACGTGTGCTATTTGCTGGTCACTATGGTTCGGAAGGTTTTGCTAAAGGTTCTTCTGGATACGCCACTAAATGTAAAGCACTGAAACAGGAAGTGTTTAAACCACTAATTGACTACTTTGCTAATGCTCGTAAAGAACTGGGCATTACTGCAAAGGAGATCAACCATGCTACCAACTCTCAGATGTGCTCGCACTGGTTCAGCGCAAGCCAATGGAAATTGCCAAGTGAACAACAGTACAAGCAGCTGCAGGCGTTATTCAAGGCGAAAGCTGGAGAGCTAACCAAAAGCCATCAAGAGCTGCATACGCAATACCAATCGTTGCAGGAAACTTACCAGACTTTGGTTAAAGAATATGATGATCTAAAAACTCAATATGAAACGCTTCGTCGTCCGTTCTCAGTGACAGCAGACGTACCTTATACCGATGTTTGGCAGTTTGAGCCTGTACAGTATTATCCTGGTAAACATCCATGCGAGAAACCAGCCGCAATGCTTGAGCATGTTATTACGACAAGCAGCCGAGAAGGTGATGTGGTACTTGATGCGTTTATGGGAAGTGGATCAACAGGTAAAGCGTGTTTAAAGCTGGGACGTCGGTTTATCGGTATTGAGTTTGAAGAGGAAACGTTTGATACAACGTTGAAGCAGTTACAAGCGCTTAGCGCAGAATAAGAGGTAATAGAAAGGCATCGGCGCTAACCGATGCCTTTTTAATGTTCCAGGTAATCACTAGACTGCATGATGTCTGACATGGCATCACGTAGCTGCTGTTGAAGCTCTGGCGTCATGTTTCTAAGTGCGGTCACGATGCTGTCAGACAGTGCCTGGGCTTGCTCTTCGGAAGCGCCAGTGAGTTCAACTGTGATTTGAGGAGTGAACTCGATTTGAATCATTGGTGCCGTAGGTTGTCCTGTGACCATGGCAGTGTCGTTCGAACTATCCACTAAATTTTCGACACGCTTAACATCGTCCGATTTATCATCGCCAAACCACTCATCCCACACATCCATCAACCCAACTTTTTTAGGGATGATATTTTGATCGAACCCAAGATACCCAGTTTCATTAGTCTTAAAGCCAAAGATGGATGCTCGGTCATCGCGGTCATCTGATCTATCTATCTTAACGGGACTAAAATCAGGCATGAGTGATAGACCATACATAGCCGTACCACCACTTACTATACCAGTGCCAAGCTTAAAGCGACTTAACATACCCGTGCCTCTTGTGGCAGTAGCGCCTAAAGCACTCTCAGCACCTGCGCCTGCCGCTACGTCAATCGTCTTACCTGTAAGCCAACTTAAAATTTTACCTCTCGCTTTCCATGCAAGGGCTCCGCCAGCCCCTAACGTTGCGGTCTCAACTGCGCTAGAAACATGCCCAGCTATTGGATTTTCAATCACAAAGTCAGTGAAAGTTTTGCTTAAGTCTTGAATGGCCGTCGATAAGCTATCCTGAGATTGGATTAAGTTTGCAGTGGATTCATCAACGACAGATTGTGAAGCTCGTCCTGCGTCTGCAAGTTTTTCCGCTTCTGTTCGGGTGCTTTGAGCAAGCTCTTTTAGGTTAATTTCATGAATAAATTTTTCTGGATTAGCAGCTCCTTCAGTCATCCCTGTAAGGCCTTTTACCCCAATATCCTCACTAAGTATTGTTCCGCCTGCGGCTTCCAAAATAGGCTTGATAGCTCCTCGGTCATGTTCCATTACAGGCATCAAGCTCTTCATAAATGCAGTGTAGGCATCACCAGAGTCTTGACCTGTAGTGACAGCATGACGCAAACGCAATGCTGCCGTAAGAACGTTCTTGCGCTCCTTCTCATCAGAGATGGCTTCAATAGCCCCTGTCGTTTTGTCATCACCAACTAGCTTGACGAACTCTCCTTGCTCTTTAAAGCGTACTTGGAAGAGTTCTTTCATGCCGTCAGCGATCTTGTCGTAGTTCCAAACTCCAGCCTTACGCCCTGCCGCTAGCGATGCAGCAAACTTATCTAACGACATGTCATCGCCAAGAAGAGGCGAATACTCTGCAAAAGTGTCTAAGAGATCATGGTTTGCATCACCACTAAATTGTCTAACCGACATGACCGCTTGAGCTGCTTCATCAATGCTGACATTAAATGATTTAGATGCAGTGGCAATTGAACGACTTAACTCTTGTGGGTCAAGGTCTGGAAATACTTGGTTAATTCGCACGGTGGCAGCAGTCAGTGCATTCGTTTCTTTATCATCCAGTCCTTGAGTTCGAGCCAATCCCATGGCCGTGAATATATCACCGCTGGTGGCACCATCTGCAACGAGCGATGCTCTGAACTTACGCTGCTCGTCTGACTTTAGCTCAGATATGTCTGTGTTAGTTTGAGCTGCGTACATGAGCATGTGCTTTGCCATGTCGTTACCACGATAAAGCGTATAACCAGCTGCAGCAGTGATACTGCCAATCACGCCGAGCTTGTCGCTAAGACCTTCCATTTGAGCACTGGCATCACCAAACTTATTGAGCGCTTGAGTCTGCTCTTTGAGAGCTTTGGTGGTCTTTTCAATTTTATTCTGCAGCTTAGTTTCATCGGCAGATAGGTTGCTTAGATCTAATCCTGCATCTGACAATGTACGGCGAAGGCGTCTAGTTTCTCTTTCGTGTTCACGCAAGCTTGCAGTTGTATCACGGTCTTGTCGTTCCAGTTTTTTAAGTGCATGTTCCTGACGCTCAATTTCCTTTGTGTCACCAACCTCCTTTTTCAACTTTTTTAAAGCGTCCTTCTGTTTTGTTATCTCATCTTTGTTTTTAATCTGTTGTTTCTGCAAATCGCCCAGAGCTTTTTCTGCTTTCTTGAATTTAGTGATGTCGCCCGTCATTTTTTGAAGTTCTTCAACCTCTTTACCAAGGCGCTTAGTCTCTTGCTCAATAGCTTTAGATTTGCCAGAAAATTCATCTTGAATGCCTACAAGCAACTCAAGAGCATAGCCATTACTTTGTTTGCTTATTGACATTGTTGAACCTCTCTATTAAATAAGACATCTCATGCCAATTCATTCCCATTAGCTCAGAAACCGACACATTCATTTTTGAGTTTTTATTGGATAGCGATTCAAACGCCTGGTTGAATATCTCACTACTCATTCGAGCCAGGCTTAAGCCTTTCCCAACATGTGCGACACGTTTGCGTAATCCTTAACGGCCAGCGAATCAACAATGCAGTCAACAGGTAATTGAGCACTTTCTGTTAATACTGCCTCAGTGACACGAATGAAATTATCCTCTTGAATAGTTTTCATATCCAGAACACCAAATCGGCAAGTATCAGCGATAAAGAAGGCGCGAACGGCATCAATATACACGCTGTCAAATTCACCAATTGACCATTGCTCTGCATGAATGCGATCTCGAATAACAGCCTCTCGTTCTCGAACCATGCAATCATAAACTTTGTTGTTGTATGTAATTGGAGCTCTCAGTGGGCAGATATCGAACTTAACCATGCACTGACCAATGATTGAATCCGTCATTTGAACTGGCTTCGCTATATCGAGACTCGATATTTCTGTTGTCGATGTTTCATGTTTAGTTTCTTCAGTCATGTTTTAAACCTCTTTAAAAGAAGCTTAAAGGTACTTTTAAATCCGTAGTGAAAATGTCAATTGCCACGCGCGCGCGATAAGAATAGTTAAGATTTTGGCATCAAATATTGGAGTGAATCATGCTGCCAAAAATCCTAAAAAATGACATTCGAATGCAAGCACTCTATGAGTTGACCGTCGAAGAATTTAACTCATTGCGGACTGTGATAAAGCGATTGGACATCATGGATGTCTATAACGTCGATGCGTCGTTTTTACCCTGGCTTGCGTGGTGGTTTCGAGTTGATGCGTGGGATGATGAATGGAGCGAAGAACGTCAAAGAGAATCGATAGCAAATGCTCTTATTTTACGTAAGTACAAAGGTACAGTATGGGCTGTAGAGCACGCACTGGAGCTATCTCTATTCGATGCCGTCGTTGTACCGTGGTACGCAATGGTCCCCGAAGGTACGCGAGGCACATTCCGCATCGATGCAGTACCAAGTGATAGTCGCAGTCTAACTCAAAGTGACTACGCAACGTTTATCACTCTCACTGAAAGCAACAAGCAAGGTTCGCAGCATTGGAAGGGCAATATCAAGCACGACCCAAGTCTAGGCTCTGCATATGCAGCGCCAGTCATCCGAACTCGCAAGCGCTGGGTGTCAAAAAGCATTATGCCATTGTATGTCTCCGATATATCTATCGAACCAACAAGCGCGAGCATTCGCGAACATGAGGGGACGATTTCAGTGTCTACAACGGTAAGCATGAGTGATGGCACAACAACACATGACGTGCGGTATGAATCCAGTGACCCTAGTATCGCCACGGTGAGTGATGATGGCCAAGTGTCTTATGTTAGTGAGGGGATTGTAACTATCTCTGCAATATCAACGTTCGATGACATCAGTCGAGCTGAATGCGAAATAACCACCATTGCCATTACTTTTGTTATGACTGTTGGTGCAGGCACCTCAGCGGTTGGCTTCAGTTCATCTAGTTCAAGTTTTGGTGAATTGGAACCAAAAGACTGGAATGAAGGTGCTGGCACAGAAACCCGACGAGTTCACGTTGATATCGACACATTACAACTCACGCGAAGTGCCGCATCGGTTGGTACTCTCCTTTACAACAAAGACTACACGGTTGGAGCTGCGTTTTCGACATCTGCGCCTACATATTGGGATCTAAAATGGAACGAGTATGAGGCTGTTAAATTTGAATTCGTTGATGTCGGAGGCAATGAACGTATGAGCAAACCTATCCCGTTTTCAAGTGTGGGAGGCAATTACAGGATTGATGAATCTAACTACGATTTAGAAACCTTCAATTGGTTGTATGACCGACGAAATCAAGATGTATATATTTATGTAAAGGACGGAAGTGACGATGTCTAATGATTACTTTTCTTATGTGACCAACGTCGGTGTTGAAAAAATTGAAAAAGCCTACAACGCAGGTGAAACCATCAATTTAATCGAGATGGCCATTGGGGATTCAAATGGTGCTTATGTAGTGCCTGATTCTAGTTTCACGAACTTGGTCAATGAATTTGCACGAGTAGCACTCAATGATGCATCTACAGATGGCCACTTGATTCATGTCATTTCATACATCAAACCCACAGCGGAAACAGCGGAAAAGACGCTACGCGAATACGGTATTTATGACGATGAAGGGGACATGATTATCTACGGAGCGTATCCTGAATCATTAATCCCTAGTCTCGATAGCGCAGAGTACCTTCAGCTAGAAGTTGAGAACATCACAGAACTAGAGAACGCTGATGTTGTGAATGTGACAGTAAGCCCTATAGTTCCTTACGCAACCGAAACTGAAGCAGGCATCGCCAAAATTATCAATGACGATGATGTTGAAGCTGGTGTTGATGACTCTAAAATACTGACTATTTCAAAGATGCTTAAACGTGTCGCAACTAGCGTTAAAGCAGGCGTAGCAAGATTTGCAACCAGTGCAGAAGCTATCAACGGCACTGACACATCAACGATGTTGAATCCTAGCTCTGGCTTAGCTTTGTTAAAGTCTCGCATTTCAAGCGCATTAGATGGCACGAGAACGGATTACACAGCAAGTGAATATGCACTGAGCCAAATAAACACAAAAGCAAGTAACGCTCAAAGCACAGCGGATAACGCAGTAAATTTAGCTAACGCCGCACAAGACACTGCCGATAATGCGACGGACTTGGCCAATGCAGCTCAAGACGATCTTGATGCTTTCAAAGCCGAAGACAACCCATTCCCTCAGTATCTACACAATGACGAACATGCCACGCAAGCGCAAGCAGAGGAAGGCACTAGCGCGGGTGTTTGGATGTCACCGCTTCGTACTGCGCAGCACTTCCTATCTAAGTTGTCTGATAAAATCGATGGGACCAGTCATGAATTAGCGGCGTCTGAGTACGCGCTCGGTCTAGTGAACGCTAAAGCTCAAGAAGCTCTTGATGATGAAAAGCTACATTGGGTTAAGGTTGCATCAGGGAGTTGCTCTATCCCTTGGAAGAATGGAACGACAGGAGTACTGGCTGGGACGATAGAAACAGGTTACTCAGTAAGCTCTCGCAAACACTATACAGGGCGATTCAAAGTTAACATTTTATCAGATGGCACTGCTGAATCATCCGATCCAACGAACTGTTGGTGGTCGTTCAAAGGTGAACCAAGAGAAGTGACATATTGGAGTGGCACGCCGCAAGTAGTTATAGATGTGTATGCGTATGGTGCAGGCTTAGTCAGCGGCACTGGAGGTACAAGTTGGGAATTATGGGAATTGCAGGCATAAATTAGCTAGAGATGAGGGCTATTGAATTAGCTCTCGTATCTCACTAAATCCCGCTAAATCCCGCTAAATATCACTTAAATTTGCGGAATTTGATTGTTATTTTTGGTTTTCGGGCTTGTTATTTTTGGTTTTCCGCCGTCACTTTGTAGGGATAGATTTTTTCACCTGCAATCAACGCTTCTTCCAGTGTGTTTCCTGCATGCACCTGTTTGATGATTCGTTCAAACTCGATACGAATCTTACCAACCGTGTGGCGCGACGCTGATTCAATTGCTGAAATAATTGTCTTACCAGACAACAAGTTCCTACTGATCATCCGGAGTGAAAAGGCAAACTTATCTTCGAAGTAGTTACTAAGCTTCAAATGGTACTCTTTCAAAATCAGCAAACTACCAATCGTTATCACAACACCTACGAGAATCAGTGTGATGAAATAAGATAAATCAAACGTCTCACTTACGAAAATCATAAAAGCGACGTAAAACAAGATAACGCCACAATGCAAAACGAAAGCACCTAGACCATAGATTTCAAAGAAGATAACCAGGATGTTCTGGCTCAAGTACTTAATATAGAAATCGTTGATCTCTTTTTTGACTTCATCAAACTTACTGGCTTCCTCAAGTTCAGGAAGCTCAGCGTCTTCAATGTATTCGTCTATTTTGTTGCTTCGATTAAACATCAGTAAACACCAACGCGAGTTCATTTTCCAAGCCCGCAGCCTTCACTTTTCGCTCTAGCAAAGTGGATTTGACCTCGTTTACGTGATCATCTTTTTTGTGGTCATAAACGAATAGGTCTTGCGTGGCGATAACACCTCCATCAAAGTTACCTACTTCCGTAATATGAGTGATTTTCCGTCGACCATCGATAAGGCGACTGGTTTGAATGATGATGTCTACAGCTTGGCTTATCTGCTTTTTGATAGATTCTGGAGACAAGTTACTTGCCGTCATCATAATCATGCTTTCCAAACGA
This sequence comes from Vibrio sp. K4, assembly GCF_051122595.1. NCBI lineage: Bacteria > Pseudomonadati > Pseudomonadota > Gammaproteobacteria > Vibrionales > Vibrionaceae > Vibrio > Vibrio sp. K4. The sequence continues at coordinate 957,217 of NZ_CP178578.1, read as the reverse complement.
ATTAGCGCATCTTTGGGGTTATTCGAGTGAATGGTCGACATCGAGCCATCGTGACCAGTGTTCATCGCTTGAAGCATCTCGAAAGCCTCGTCACCACGACACTCACCTACGATAATTCGGTCCGGGCGCATACGTAGAGAGTTAATAACAAGAGAACGTATTGAAACCTCCCCCGACTCTTCACTACTCGCAGGACGAGATTCAAGACGAACAACGTGCTCATGTTGCAATTGGAGCTCAGCTGCATCTTCAATGGTCACGACTCGATGACCTTCGTTGATTTCGTTGGAGCAAGCGTTAAGCAATGTCGTTTTACCCGAGCCAGTACCCCCAGAAATGATGATGTTTGCCGCAGAGCGAACCATTACACTCAAATAAAGCGCCATCTCCTCAGTCATCGACTCGTATCGAACTAAGTCAACAATATCGAGCTTATCTTCGCGAAATTTACGAATCGAGATGCTACAACCATCTAAAGCAATTGGGGGAACAATGATGTTTACACGGCTCCCATCCGGCAGGCGCGCGTCCACCATTGGTGAGCTTTCATCAATGCGTCGGCCAATAGGAGATACGATTTTTTTCGCTATACGTAAGACTTGATCTTCGTTCTGAAAAACCACATCGTAAGCACGACTAATTTTGCCGTTACGTTCTACAAACGTCTCCGTTAAGCTGTTAACCATAATGTCACTGATGGTGTTGTCACCAAGCAGATCCTCTAAAGGTCCATAGCCAAAGATGTCATCTTTCACTTCTTTTGTTAGCTTCTGACGATCTGACTCAGTTAGAATGAATGAAGAACTTGAAAGAAATTCATTCACTGTGTTGTAGATGGTGCTACTTTTAATGCTGTCGTCTTCATGTTGAATATCTGTAATATCGATATTATCTAAAACAAACTTTCGGCAGAGCATAAATATTTTTGAATCAATCATTCTTCACCAACCTAGTGATAATTTCGTTCTTACTATCTTTATTTCTAAAAAATCTATTTTTACTATCAGGATTGAATTTATAACTAATTCTTTGACCTGTTTTCTTATAAATACTACTCTTGTCCAACAAGTATCGACTTTCTTTATTCGATTTAATTTGAAACGTTTTTACGTTCGTATCCTTACCTTTAATTTCCTGCTCAATAAGATACTTAAGCATATATACCGATTCTAAAGATGCATCAGTAACCATAGTTATATTATCAGATTTGTTAATAAGCTGCTGATAGAGCTCTATTTTCGTAAAGTAAAAAGGTACATAAATAAATATGTAAGAAAATTCACCATCAAAGATATTGAAAAAGTTCATCAACTGCTCAGCAATTTTGTCAATGGAATGCAATGTGGTGTGATGCAAAACATCAATCGAGAAATAAGAAAAATTTTCATCAACTTTAATGATGTATTCTTCAGCCGCTTTCGCATCGACATTCTCTCCATTGATCAACATATTAATGATCTTAGGGTCTGCTTTTTTACCAATACGCGCGTCTAAAGAGATGCTGAAAACATCTAAGTTGATAAATAAGGTATTTAAGCTTGGCCTTTTTCTGACATAGTCACGCAAATTATCGTATACGTAGTGTAAGACCTTATCACCATGAAGTTGGGTCGTGTCAGAAAGCAAAAACCAGTGGCTGCTGTTTGATTTTACAATTCCGAAAAACCACAAAATCATATTAAATACTTGCTTGGACATATCAGAATAACTGGTGTACTCACTGATACCTTCTGATTTGATGAACCAGTAATAATCTAGATCTTCACGATCACCATAAATGAGTGTCCCCACTCGGCCTTTAGTGACTTCTACGAATTTAGCAAGCCCTTCCTTTTCTCTTAACGTGTCTTCATCACTAATGACGTAAATCTTTGATTTAAAGTGTAGGTTGAATACGTTCTCTAATGACTCGATATCGTCTTGATAATCGATGATTTCAACATTGTAAGCAGAAAAATAGTTCTGAACACGTTGCATGATCTCATTGTTGTTAGAGATAACAATGATCATGTAAGGTGAAAAAGCTTTACCTTTTGCGCTAGTCTGGCTTTTACTTGCTCGTTTTAATTTCTCTAAAATCATTTAAATTACCACAGCTCTAATGAAGAACAGGCCGTTTCATTGGCAAAGTTATCAAGTTCACTATCAGACATTGAGAAATGTCCATATGTAGGGACTTCCCAAACCTGACAATTAACCAGTCGCGTATCACTTACATGTACTTCCCACAGTAGAAGTTGCTTATCATCGTAGTTTCCGATATCAATAAAGTTCGGCGAGAAGTCGTAGATGTTTTCCATATCAATTTTTAATTGATATAGGCGCTCCCTAGACAAATTATCTGTATGATAGACGTTAATTCCATGAATCCAAGAAACACTTTCGTTCTTTATTTCTTGGTTGATCGCCTTTGAAAAAGGAAGAATATATTGAATATTATTTCCTTCAGATATTTCATGGACGATATAAACGTAATCATCTTTTAGTGCACTGCTACATCCAGAAAAGAGTGTCACCATCCCTATCAAAAAGATGTATTTAAATTTAGTTTTCATAATGATATTGAGCATGTTTAATAATATCCTTTACTTCAGGCACGTCATCACCGCCATCTATATTAGTGAATATAGAAAGGGAGGACTTTATATTTACCTTTGGTAGTTTTGGCTGTTCTATACTGTTTTCTACAAAGTTAACTTCTGCAAAGACCATTAACTCAGTTTTATTAGATTGAAAGTTCTCAGACGTAAATAGCGCACCAATAACGGGTAAGTAACCTAAGAATGGAACTTTTGACACGGCTTGCGTCTGACTGTTATCAATCAATCCTGCAAGAACGAAAATATCCCCGTCATTAACGTTGAGCTCTGTATTCACACTCCGAGTGTTGAGCTGTGGAGTGTCATTACCTGCTAAGTTGATAAAACCAGCAATTTGTGATGATGAGATATTCGCTCTTAGGTCAATACTCTGATCTCGTTTGATCTCTGGTTTAAACTCTAACTTGATTCCGTACTCTTTAAATTCAACGTCAACGTTTTCATCATCGTAAGTCAAGACGGGGATTTCACCCCCTGCTTCGAATGTTGCAGTTGAATCGTTCGTGACGATGATTGAAGGCCTTGTAAGTACCGTGGCTAAGTTATTGCGAGATAAAATTCCTATCGTGGCGTTGAGCATTTCACTCGTCACACCATCTATTTTACTCCAGCCAGCACTCCATTGGATGCCAAGATCATCATCAATACTCTTTGACACCTCGGCCATGGTGAGTTTAATTCGCACTTGGCGGTTTTCAGTGATCGTCGTGTTATCAACGTAATAGCTTGAAATTGCACTCCTGATCAGTTCATTAAGCTCTCGCTTTTCGACTTTGTCTTTAACCGCGCCATTGATATAAATTTTCTCCGCGACTTTGACCGCTTCTATGTCCTTGAAGCCTGCGGAATCAAGATATTTATTAAGGTTTTCGGTCTCTTGGTCAGTGTCACGTACCTGAATGACATACTCAGTCGTTTCTTCTTCTCCCTTTACAATGACCTTGGTCTTTCCCGCTTCATGTGCAATAAGATACAAGTTATTACTATCCGTCAGAGTGACATCAACGATCTTGTCCGATCCAACAACGATATCTTTAGGGACATACGAAAGGGACAGATGCCTAGTTTCATTAACAGACATACTTATAAACGTGTCGGCCTGTACATATAAAGACGCTAAGCACAAAACAAAGCCGAGAACGATTTTTCTATTTAATAAAGTTGACATCGTATTTGTAGCTCGAACTAATATCATTTGCTTGAATTTCCTTAGATGAATCAACTTCTAATGTTGAATAATTTTCTAGATTGATACTCTTTTGTGTCACGTTGACTATCTTGAAGTAGCCTAACTGATCGGCTTGCAAATAACGCTCTACCACATCGTCATTGACCGAAAATACAACCGGGCTAAGATTTTCATGATCGCTGTTATGAGGCGCTGCGTTTTGCTCCCCTTCTTGCGATTGGTTTAGTGGTCGAATAAATACATTCTTCGAGAATAGTTTCACTTTTCTGGAGTTTTTATCTCGACCAGAGTTATTAAAATGCCAGTAAACGTCATAGAAATCTGAAGTGAAGTTTTCGATTGAGCTTCTATCCACTCTCAGCACTATATCGGTGAAGTTTTTACTTTTTAGACTTTCAAGGTCATCCAAGGAGATAAACTGTCCAGCGTCCATCTTGTGCTTTAAGATAAAAATCTCCGGATCAAGCAGCTCTTCTTCACCTTCAGTAATGTATAAGCCTTCATCTTCCGGGCTAAAGGTCGCAGGTAGAAGCTCGAAAGAATCACGTGACACCAATGTTCCCGCCTTAGAAGCATTCCTAACGGCTAAAGCAAGCACCGTTTTCTGGACGTTTTGTGGTTCTGCGTTTTCGGTTTCTTCATGATTTGATATCCTGCTTAAATCTTCTGATTTGTAGATACCAACAGCCCCCATCCCGATGATAAAGAGGGCAAGTAAACCAATAGTTTGAAATCTCATGCTTTGCCTTTATAAAAAAAGTGTATTTGAATGTATGACGTAAGATGCAATGATCGGAATCGCGTAAGGAACTCCATTCGAAGAAAAGCCGAATCTATCAAAATAGTGATTAAGGATTTTTAACTGAAGCACGGCAAGCCCGCCGCCAATAAGCGTCATGTGAAATAAAAACAATTTATAATCACTAAACTCAATAAAAATGAGCATAATCATTATCAGTTTTACATCACCCATGCCTAGCAACCTAAATGCACCTAAAGCAAAGAAAAATAAAGATATCGCTATATAGATAGAAAACTTATACCCAGAGATTTGGAATTCTGCGCCACCAAAAAACAGCTCGTAAAGATACTTAACAGACAGTAGTAACAACAAAAGAACAACTCTTTTATTGTATATTTTTCTGTGTTTTACATCTTCATATGAGATGACTAAAAGCAATGTGAGTATTAATGAATTTATAATAACCATTATTCATTTCTTATCCATTCAGAGAGCTATTAACACTTCTTGCCATATCAACCCAAGTTTCGTTCAATGTTTGTAGAAAGCTCGAGCTATCTAATATATATAACAGTGATACCGACATACAAACGCCAATAATCGCGTATTCCACTGAAGTAATACCATCACACGAAAATGCAAGACTGGTGATTTGTTTTTTCATATCGTTCCTTAACCAGAACTCAGTTCTTAATTACTGCTTAATATATTACCCCCAAACCAAGATTAGACTTACACTAATAACATTAATTGTTAATTATTCATGTTATCAACATTCAAATAGTCTTTTTTTGATGTTAACTTAAGCAGGCACAAAAATTAAAAACCAATAACCGGGGTCTATTTTGTTTCGAAATAAACTATATGAGTACATACTCGTACTCTTTGTTAGCTTTTTTGCTTATGCCGTCGTCATACATTTATTAGATTTGCTTAAATACTGGGCATCCATCACTCGTGTTCTAGTTGAAATCAGAGATATCCGATAAGTTTATCCTCTCCCACTTCTCACTATTAATCTCAAACCTCACATGTATAAACCATGAAGGCTGAGTAGAAGAAGCCGTTACACTCCACACTCTCATACCCAGTCATTACTGGGTTTCATCACCTAAACTGGTTAAAATCCCAACATCACAACGTCAATGATGTCTGTCCTCCTCTCAATGTAACTTGAGACAAGCACCACGCTTCAGTGTTAACCATTAATGATTATCAAAGCAAAAGGATTAATTAATTGTCATTGCCATGAATTTTAGAAAGGATGCTACATAAGATTTTCGTGATATCCAACCAAGAAACGGATAAATATAAATTAACAATGATTAACAAATCGAATTAATGGAATATTTTTATAAAAAAGACTAAAAACCCCAAGCGGATATCCATGTTTTTGCCTGATGCATCTCCGCACCGACGTATGAGTACAAATCACACTATTCATTTACTTTAGGCAGATTATTTATTCTAGATTTAGATGAAGTTTTCTTATTAAAAGCCAAATTTTATTAATAACGTGGAGTATTGATTCGATAATCGTCATATTTAAATCGTCTTAGCGAGCTGTGGCTACTTAAAAGCACAGCGAGAAACTTTAAACAACTTATACAATGAGAAACACAATGAAAAAAGCACTAAAGAACTTCCTTTCTAATGAAGATGGTATTACTGCAATCGAGTATGCAATTATCGGTGTCGCTATGTCTTCTGCACTCTTTTACATCTTTGATGAAGGCGGCTTCCTTGAGTCTTTAGAAGATGCTTGGGGAACGATGGAAAAGAACATTAAGAACTCTGGCAAAGTACTAGGCAGCAGCTAATCAATCAAATTAAACAACTTTCAAAAGGTAAATACATGAACGTACTTAAACACTTTCTAAATAACGAAGATGGTATTACAGCAATCGAATACGCAATTATTGGTGTCGCTATGTCTTCTGCACTCTTTTACATCTTCGATGAAGGTGGCTTCCTGGAATCACTAGAGAAGGCTTGGGGTGATATGGAAAGCAATATTAAGAAATCCGGAAACGTACTAGGCAATAGCTAATCAATCAAATTAAACAGCTTTCAAAAGGTAAACAAATGAACGTACTTAAACACTTTCTAAATAACGAAGACGGTATCACTGCAATCGAGTATGCGATCATCGGTGTAGCAATGTCTTCTGCACTCTTTTACATCTTCGATGAAGGCGGTTTCCTTGAGTCACTTGAAGACGCATGGGGCACCATGGAAAAGAACATTAAGAACTCTGGCAAAGTACTAGGCAGCAGTTAATCAATTAAACAGCTTTCAAAAGGTAAACAAATGAACGTACTTAAACACTTTCTAAATAACGAAGATGGTATCACCGCGATCGAATACGCAATCATCGGTGTCGCTATGTCTTCTGCACTCTTTTACATCTTCGATGAAGGCGGCTTCCTTGAGTCGCTAGAGAAGGCTTGGGGTGATATGGAAAGCAATATTAAAAAATCCGGTCAAGTACTAGGCAGCTAGAAACACCTGATGACCAATTCGCTTACAACTAAGGTAATTAACATGAATTTACTGAAACAATTTCTAATTAACGAAGATGGTATCACTGCGATCGAATACGCAATCATCGGTGTAGCAATGTCTTCTGCACTCTTTTATATCTTCGATGAAGGCGGCTTCCTTGAGTCACTTGAAGATGCATGGGGCACTATGGAGAAGAACATCAACAAAGCTGACAACATCCTTGGCAGCTCTTAATTACCATCCTGTCTAAACAAGGGAGCCTATATGGCTCCCTTTTTAACTTTCCGCCTACCAACCTCCGTACTCTTGTTCCTGACGATTACCTTCTCCTTCACAAATTAATCACTTGATTAAATACTGATTAATTTTTCGCATGTCGTATAAGAAATCAGCGTCTTATAATTAATCAAATGTTTAATATCTTGAGAGACGATTGTGACGGAAGCTCATCGAAGGGCGGGAAGACCCACAGATAAAATCGACGCACGGGAGAAGCTGATTTTCCATGCGCGCGAACTCTTCACCATTATGGCTTACGACAAGGTGTCTACTCGCCTAGTCGCGCAGAAAGCAGGCGTGAACGTGGCGATGATTCGCTACTACTTTGGCAATAAAGAGGGCTTGTTCGAAACCATGTTGCGCGAAACGCTGTCGCCGATGCAAAAACAGATGCAGGCATTGATGTCCGACAGTAACGAGAAAAACTTCCTCGACTTAATGCGTACCTACTACCGCGAAATGATCAAAGCGCCACAGTTCCCGCGTTTGATTGCCCAAGTCATGCATATGCCTCCTTCAGAGACCCAACGCAAGCTGCTCGAAAAAGTTATCGCGGATATCAGTAAGCCAATGCAAGGCGTGATCTTTGATAAGTTGATCGACAGTGGCGTTTTACGAAAAGACGCCGACCCTCAACTTTGTCGCGTCTCTTACATCAGCTTAATGGTGTTTCCTTTTATGGCTCCACCCTCTTTGCTCGCCCTTCATGGTATCGAGCTCTCAGAAGCCTTCTTGAACCGATTATTCGAACACAACATACAACTGATGAAACATGGATTTTTAGACTCGGGCGACCAATATGAAAATGAATAAAAAGCTGCTGTTCTTTCCTGCCCTTGCTGTTGGGGTCGTCATTCTATTTTTAGCGATTAGCCTCAAACCAGATTTGCCCGTAAAGCCTGCGGGTGATCGTGCAAGACTAGTCGAGACGATTCCTCTTGAGCTGAGAGCGATTGCGCCTGTTGCTATCGGCTTTGGCAAAATCGCACCAAAAGTTGAATGGAAAGCGATAGCCGAAGTGACCGGCAAAGTGGTTTACCGTCATCCGCAACTGGAAAAAGGACAAGTGCTGCAAGCAGGAACGGAAATCTTGCGCATCGATCCACTCGATTACGAGTTGAAACTGGTTCAAGCTCAAGCCGATCTCAAATCTGCCCAAACCTCTCTGGCTAAGCTGAACCAAGAAGAAGCGAATCTCAAAAGCACCCTCAAAATAGAAGCCAACCGTCTGGTTATCGCCAACAAAGAGTTAGACCGTAAACAAAACCTACGTAAGAAAGGCCTAACATCTCAATCGGATGTAGATCAGCAAGAGCAAAGCGCGCTCTCTCAACGTAAGTTAGTGCTGGATATCGAAAACCAAATCGGTTTGATGCCAGATGAAAAGCGCGTCGCAGAAGCCCTAGTAAAGGTCAATGCATCAAAGGTGGACGAAGCGAAACGTTCGCTTGATAAAACCATTATCACCCTTCCTTACGACTTGCGTATTGCAGAAGTCGAAATTGAGCAAAACCAAGTGGTGAATCTACAACAGACCATGGTGACCGGACATGGTATTGATGTCATGGAAGTGGAAGCTCAGCTTTCCATTCATGACATGCAAACTTTGGCGGCGAGCATCGGTGAGTTTGTCCGTGATGAATCTGGTATTCCACAACCTGATATGAATGCGATTCATGCCAACATTGAACTCAGCAGCGGTAACCTCTCCGCAAGTTGGCCTGCAAAAGTTGCACGCATCAGTGAAACGGTTGATCCAAGCCAAGCGACTGCCGGTGTGATTCTGGAAATTGAACAAGACTACCGTGCATTAAACCCAACCTCTGCGCCGCCATTGGTGAACGGCATGTTTGTGCGAGCCTTGATTGAGGGGCAAGAGAATCCGAGTTGGGTCATCCCAGAGCGTGCGCTTCATGGCGATAAGATTTACCTGATGGGCGATGACAATCGTCTGCAAGTCGTGACGGTTGAAGTGTTATATCGCCGAAATAACCAAGTGGTGATCGATGGCGAATTGGAGCAAGGTCAGAAGCTGATCATCAACGATTTGCTGCCTGCAATTAACGGTATGCTATTGAAAGAGTCCCCTGAACAGTCCGAAGCGGCTATTGAGGAGTCTGATTCATGATCCGATTCTTCGCCAAGCACCCAACAGCAGCCAACTTGCTGATGCTAACGCTGCTGATATTGGGGATTTCTTCACTTTCCACGATTAAGCGGGAAACCTTTCCTGAGTTTGATCCGCCCTACATCCTAGCTGGTGTGGTTTACCCTGGCGCTTCCCCGCAAGAAGTCGAAGAGAGTATCTGTGTCCGAATGGAAGATGCTGTTGATGGCCTTGCTAACATTGAAGAAACGCAATGTGAAGCGATTGAAGGCTCCGCGCGTCTTATCTTAAAACTGAATGAAGAAGCCGACATCGGGCGCATGCTGGTCGACGTTCAAACTCAGATCAACTCGATTAATGACTTCCCACAAGAAATTGAATCTCCCGTTGTACAAGAGCTAGATTGGAATGAGCCAGTTGTGGATGTCGCGATCACCGCAGACACCACATGGCCAGAGTTAAAAGCTTACGCAGAACAACTTAAGCGCACGTTAAAGCTCGATTACGATGTGTCTTTGGTTGAAGTTGCGGGCTTCTCTGACCACCAATACCGAGTAGAGTTAGACACTCAAGCTATTCGCCAACTTGGCTTGAGTGTTGGTGATATTGCTGAGCAGATTGGTCGTCAGAACGTCAAGTTGCCAAGTGGTAATGTCGAAACGCCAGATAAGAACTTTCTGATCCGCTTTGACGAACGCCGCGTAACGCCAGAAGAGCTTGAGACTATCGTCGTGGGTTCAGGCCCAAATGGATCAATCATCCGTCTAAGAGACATTGCGACGATTACCGACCGATTTGAATTGGACGAACAGAAAGTCCTCTTTGATGGTCACCCTTCTGCCCTACTAAAAGTCAGCAAAAATAAAGAAGACGATGCACTGCGTATTAAGGAACGAGTTGCTCAATTTGTCGAAGAGCAACAAGCCATTGCGCCAGATGGTGTGATGCTACAAATGACTAATGACCTTTCATCCGTGCTTTGGGATCGCCTGACCATGATGGTCAAAAACGGTTGGCAGGGTATCATTCTGGTTTTCGCCACCATGTGGTTGTTCTTTAGTTTTCGCTACTCTTTTTGGGTTGCGGCTGGTTTGCCCGTTGCCTTCTTAGGTGGGTTATTTTTGATGGCGCAACTTGGCCTGTCCATCAACATCATGTCATTGGTCGGGTTACTCATGGCCATCGGTATCATGATGGATGACGCCATCGTTATTGCCGAATCGATCGCCGCTCACCTCGACCGAGGAGAAGAGATCGATGATGCCGTGATTAAAGGCGTGAAAAAGGTACTGCCGGGGGTGATTTCTTCCTTCCTAACCACGGTGTGTATTTTCGGTAGCTTGTTATTCCTGCAAGGTGAAATGGGTGCGGTACTTAAAGCGGTTCCTCAAGTTCTGATCCTCGTATTGAGCTTAAGCTTGGTGGAAGCCTTCTTGATTCTACCTAACCACCTTTCTCACTCCCTGCACAAACAAAAGCAAGAGCGAAAAACACCGAAGTTCAAACAAAAGCTGCTCGCTTCTTTTGAAAACTTCCGCAACACCACCTTGGTCAACGCTGTGGATAAAGTGGTCGAGTATCGCTATGCCTTTATGGGTGGTGTGGTTGCGTTACTTCTTATCTCCGCTGCCACGTTAGTAGGTGGTTTACTCAAGTTCCAACCCTTCCCTGAGTTGGATGGTGACATTGCAGAAGCGCGCATTATTCTTCCTCCGGGTTCCTCTCTGTCTCAAACGGAAGCTGTCGTCGATAAGATCGTCGCTTCCGCTCAAAAGCTAGATAAAGAATGGACAGAAAAAGTGGAAGACGGCAATCCATTGGTTCTGCACATCACTAGTCAATTCAATGCTAACGCCGACGCGAACGAATCTGGCCCTCACATTGCCACGGTACGTCTGGATTTGCTGGGCGCCGAGAGTCGTAACACACTCATCGATGAATTTATCGATGCATGGCGCGAAGACATTGGTGAACTTGCCGATCCTATCTCACTGGTATTTAAACAACCGACCATGGGACCGGGTGGACGAGCGATTGAAATTCGAGCGAAACATGATGATCTGGATGCGCTTAAAGCAGCTTCTATCGACATTCAGCAATACTTGAATGAGTTTGATGGTGTCCATGGCGTGTTGGATGACATGCGTATGGGTAAAGAAGAAGTCTTGGTTAAACTGCGTCCGGGCGCAGAAGCTTATGGGGTTAACGGCCAACTCATCGCCAATCAGTTACGTGCGGCTTTCTTTGGCCAAACCGCAGACGAAATCCAAGTTGGGGTAGAAAACATTTCCATCGAAGTTCGCCTCGATAAAGCACAAGCCGGTGACTTACAGCAATTGGCAAACTTCCCAATTATCTTGTCCGATGGTAGTCAAATTCCACTCGCGACCATTGCGACTTTGGATTTCCAGCGTAATTACGTAAGAATCCAGCGCATTGATGGCTTGCGCACTGTGAGCGTATTCGGCGATATCGACAATACGAAAGCCAACTCAACCGCCATTATTCGTCAGTTCCAACAGGATGAAGCACCAAAGCTTATGCAAAAGTATCCTGGTCTTCGCTTCGACTTTGAAGGCGAAGCCAAAGATACCGCAGAAACTGGCGCATCAATGGGTAAAGGCTTCTTGCTTGGTTTGTTTGGCGTGTTTGCGATTCTGAGTTACCAATTCCGCAGTTATTTGGAACCATTCGTCGTCATGCTTGCGATTCCCCTCGCCTTTATTGGCGTGGTATGGGGACACATCCTACTCGGTCACTCATTAAGTATGCCAAGTATGATGGGCTTCGTCTCATTAGCAGGGATTGTGGTGAATGACTCGATTCTGTTAGTTCAGTACATACGCCATCATGTCGATGAAGGTGATAATGTGCACGACTCGGTAGTCAAAGCCAGTCGCGAACGCTTTAGAGCAGTATTCCTGACATCAATGACCACTGCAGCAGGTTTGCTTCCGTTACTGACTGAAACCAGCCTGCAAGCACAGGTTATCCAACCGCTGGTGATCTCCATCGTGTTTGGTATTTTTGCATCCACTCTGCTGGTGTTATTTATGATCCCTGCCGCGTATGCCATTTTAGCTGACTTCGGCCTAGTCCATAAACACGAAGAAATCTAAAACGGACTGATAAGTAAACTTATCAAAATGAACAAGAGCGGCTTAGGTCGCTCTTTTTGTTTTCAGTGAAAAGCGTTAAAAACAACACAAACACTTAACAAATACAGGGTTATTATGTGGCATTAAGTGCAAATATGAACAATTGAGAATACGGTATGTCGAGTTTTATATAACCAACTCAAATGATCACCGTAGGATTTATGATAAGTTTTATTATCAAAAACGACATTTAGCACAGTATAAATACACACAGACAACACATTCACAATTTGAACTAACGATAATGAAATCATTGATTGAAGAATTAACATTTTAACAATGATTACAACAATGTTAACTTTAGCCTCGTTGGTCGCACTGGTGGTAAGCCTCTCACCAAGCCTATTGTCAGTATGATATGGACGTTCGGCCATCTCCAAAATGAATAGACACCCAATTTGGTGCCCTTTTTTCGCCCGTGAAGGTATTCTTCGCGGGCTTTTTTCTATCTGCCGTATTTCTCCTACTCAATTCCCAGTTTTAGCGCCCCCTCCTCAATCAACAGGCATAAAAAAGCCAACCCATTAATAGGTTGGCAAATAGAGCAACAAGGTTGACGCTGACTGCTCACTAACGTCGTGCTTGTATCGGATGCACTCTGGTTAATCACTCGTCCTTGTGACTAACACGTAATCTTTGTCGTCAGAGGTTATGACTTGGTTGCCTCTGTCTTCTGGCATTTGATCTTTACCAGTTGAGCTTGTTGTTCTTTGATGTGTTTAACAATGCGTTCATCGCGTTCATCAATAGCGTCCATGTTCATTTGTTGGATGTCCGCAACCGCCTCATGCTTCATTGTTGTAAATTCTTGACGTAAATCCGCACTCCACTCTTCTTTGTCTAGAGTGTTAGCAGCAGCGATTGGTGATGACATTACAGCAATAAGACCTAGAGTAGATAGAAATACGCTTTGCATAATAAGCTCCTTAGGGATTAGCAGTTCATTGGGTTGCACTCTATACATTGCACATAGAATGCCAACTTTTTAAACCTTTAATATCAACAACTTAAACAAAAGTTTATTTTTCTACCATCTGCTCAATGGCGAATTTCACACACACAGTGTTAAATTAACCAACGATATTTATGAACATTTAGCCATTCATCTAGCTTGTAGTATAGATAGTCCATTTCAGTTCGCCTAAGGCACAAAAAAAGCAGCCCGAAGGCTGCTTTAGATTTTCGCTTTAGGTGAAACTAGCTTTGCGTGCTTTCGTTGCCAACAGTGTTTGATGACTGTGATTTGAACTTACCTATCAAGCGACCAAAGAATCGTTTAATAATGCGGAAGATGTTTTTAATATCCTCTAGCATCAGGTACAAACAAGGTACCAGAATCAAGGTAAGGACAGTTGCAAACAGAACAGCAAAACCAAGCGCGACCGCCATAGGGATAACAAAACGCGCCTGCAAGCTGGTTTCAAACATGATAGGAAGTACACCAGCGAAGGTGGTAATAGACGTCAGCGTGATCGCTCGAAAACGAGCACAGCCAGCCTCAACAACCGCTTGCTTAATGCTCATGCCTTTTTCTCGCACTTGGTTAACGTAATCTGTCATCACCAAGGAGTCATTGATAACCACACCCGCTGCCGCGATTAAACCAAACGTCGACATCATGCTGATGTCCATATCCAACCAGAAGTGTCCCCAAATCGCACCCGTTAAGCTAAACGGAATTACCGACATGACGATAAGCGGTTGGGTGTAGCTCTTAAGCGGCACGGCCAGCAAGATGTATACGATGATCATGCCTGCAATGAAGAACATGATTTGCTCGTTACGCTGTGCTGCTTGCTCTTCGATGTCACCACCCAATTCCGTTTTCACACTTGGGAAGGCTTGCTTCATGTCTGGTAAGATGTTGTCGTCGATAACTTTCACGACTTCTTGAGGTTCAACCAACTCTTCATCTATAGAGCCATAGACATAAACGGTTTGATAACCGCCTTCACGACGAATGGTACTCACACCCGGTTGCTCGTTGATTTTCACCACATCACCAAGCATTACCTTCTTGCCTGCTGGTGTGGTAATCACAGCGTAACGTAGTGATGAGAAGGCTTCACGCGTCAGTTGCGGGTAACGCACCATGACCTTAATTTCTTCGCCATCGCGAATAATGCGCTGCGCTTCACCACCGTAGAAACTGCCACCTACTTGCTCTGCGATCATGGTGAGATCCAAGCCCAAATCATAAGCAACAGGAGCTAGTGATAGCAGTACCTCTTTACTACCAGAATCGATAGAGGAAGAGATATCGTACAGACCTTCCTCTTGCTGAAGTCGACCAATCAGGTAGCGACCTGCTTCGTTTAGCTCGTTAATGTCCGAACCAAACAGCAAGTAACCAAATTCATCACGGTCACCGCCACCTGCACTTTGCTCACGGATCTTAAAGCTCTTCATGCCCGGAATAACTGGCATTGCCTCACGCCAGCGACGTGCAAGTTCAAAGGTATTGAATGGGCGCAGTTCTTCATCTACAAGCGGCACAAGAATACGACCTTCAGTACGGCTGCGGTTGTAAGAAAGCACATCACGAATCATCCCCTGACCATGCTCATCAATGATCTGGTTTTCGATTTTCTGCATCACGCCTTCAATGGTTTTTAACGCATTGATGGTTTGCTCGCTCGATACCGTGTCATTCATCTCAATCGTAATCGCCGGATAATCCGTTGGTACTTTCGGGTTTGGAATCACACGAACATAGTTCGAGCTAACTAAAGCAGCACTAATCAGTAACAGACCACAGAAGAAGGCAAACACGGTCCAACGCCAATGGGTACAAGCTTTAACAAAGCTGCGGTAAGGACCATTAACAAAGCCGAAGAAACGCTTGTTGAAATTATCACGCCAACCACCCGCTTTGATTGGTGTAAAGTTGGTGTGTGCTAAGTGAGCTGGAAGGATCAGCTTAGATTCAATCAAGCTAAAGATAAGGCACAGGATCACCACACCCGCAATACCGTAGAAGAAGGCACTATCAATCCCACTTGAGAGTAGGAATGGGGCAAACACCGCTATCGTGGTTAACACACCAAAGGTCGCCGGAGTCGCGACACGCTTAACACCCGTCACAACGTTCTCAACACCACCACCCTTTTCTTCGATCTCACTGTAGGCACTTTCCCCGGTTACGATGGCGTCATCCACCACGATACCGAGCACCATGATAAAGGCAAACAAAGACACAATATTCACGGTGATACCCAGCATTGGCATCATCATTACTGCGCCTAAGAAACACACTGGTAGCCCCAACATTACCCACATTGCTAAGCGGAAACGAAGGAATACCGAGAGCATGATGGCAACCAAAGCGGCACCTTGAAGAAGGTTCTTCAACATCATGTCGAGACGACCATTTAGGTAGTAGGTCATATCGA
Organism: Vibrio sp. K4; assembly: GCF_051122595.1. Taxonomy (NCBI): domain Bacteria; kingdom Pseudomonadati; phylum Pseudomonadota; class Gammaproteobacteria; order Vibrionales; family Vibrionaceae; genus Vibrio; species Vibrio sp. K4. The sequence continues at coordinate 941,245 of NZ_CP178578.1, read as the reverse complement.
CGAGAACTTTCAGTTGAATGTCGTCAGGTAAGGTTTTGTTCTTTGCTTCGATGTAGTTACGAACGGATTCAGCAACTGGGATGATGTTTTGATCACGCGTGGCTTGAACCGCCATGTAGATCGCGTTTTGACCCGAGTATTCGAAGTAACGATCTTCTTCTGTGAAGCCGTCTTTAATCGTTGCGATATCTTGAAGGAGTACCTTCGCGCCATTCGCTCCTAGCTTAACTGGAATATTGCGAAACTCATCACCGCGGTAGTACTGGTTTTCAATACGAACTGCGATCATGCCTGCGTTGGTTTTTACTTCACCTGCAGAAAAGTTAGCTGAATAGCGACGAATCGCGTTACTCACATCACTTAACGTTAAGTCATATTTACGAAGAATCAGCGGATCAACTTCTATAGCAATCTCTTCTTCTGGTGCATTAAGATCCACCAGCATGACATTTTTCAGTTGCAGTAATTCGTCTTCAACTTGTTTAGCGATAGGTTTGAGCTCTTCCAGTGGTCTATCGCCCACCAAGCCCATTTCTATCACCTCTTGTCGCCATTCCACTTGATAAACGTTGATGGGTTCCATGCCTGCCGGCAAATTGGATAAGGTGTCTACCCGTTGCTTTACATCGTCCAGCACGCGTTTGATGTCGGCATTCACATCCACTTCTATCGATACATAAGCGCTGCCTCGAGAAGCTCGTGCCACGGTCTTTTTGATGCCAGTGACGTCTTTGATCGATTCTTCAACTTTAACCAAGATACTCTCTTCAATCTCTTGCGGAGAGGCACCAGGGTAAGCCGCTCGAATGTTGATGTAGTTAACTTCAACGTTCGGGAACATTTGTCGTTGAATGAACATGAAGCTCACGATACCCATCACGATGATGAACACCATCATTAGGTTCGCGGCGACAGAGTTATTCGCAAAATAGGCAATGATGCCCTTTTGTTGATTCTCTTCCATGATTGACTCCTACTTACTGTACGACGGTTTCGGAGTCGTCATTCTTTTTTGCGACTTGGACAGCCATACCTTTTTGCGGGTACTCAGGTAACGTCAGAACCAGCTTATCTGATTGCTCAAGACCTTCCCCCACAAGTAGGAACTCGCCCTCTGCACGAAGTACGTTAACCGTTCTAGGTTGCAGTTCGTTTTCGCCATTCACAACCCAAACGGTGCGGTTCTTAACTAGCTCCTGAGGGAGACGATAAATGTGCTTGAGCTCTTTACCGGTAAAGCTCACTTCAACATATGAACCAAACTTAATCGGTGGCTGATTGTTATCTAGACCATATGGGTCACGAACTTGAATCACCATATTGATCATGCGAGTCGCGCTGTCGATCATGCCGAGATCACGAACGACTTTGCCTTCACGAGTCGTCGATAGAATGCCTTGCTGCGTTACAGTCGCACGTAGTTCTTTCAAAGATTCAGGAAGGAATGCACTGTCAAAACCAGCGATAGGAACGTGGATCTCCGCCACTTCGATATTGTTCAAGGTTGCAACTCGAGAGCCGGAAGAGACAAACTGCCCCACACCGATATCACGCTCAACAACAAGTGCATCGTATGGCGCAATCACTTTACAGTTTTCTAGGTCACGGTTGGCTCGCTTCAACGCAGCTTGTGCAGACTTGACTTGCGCCTGAGCACTCAAGACATGAGGCTTACGTAAGTAAAGGTCTGTGACTTGTTTGTCGCTTAACTTTTTCGCTTGGCGTTTTGCGACTTCTGCTTTGGCTTGTTCCTCGATCAACGCAGCACGTGCACTTGCCAAGCCCGCTTCTGCTTGTAGAACAGCCGCTTCATAGTTATCACTTTCAATCGTGAATAACACTTCACCACGCTTTACGATTCCACCCGTCACAAAATTTGGGTGCCAACTGATCACTTCGCCGCTAACTTGCGCTGCTAGGTGCGTTTTTTCGAATGGACGCATTTCACCGTGACTGGTGATAACAACTTTATGATCGGTAGGAAAAAGTGAAGAGGTTTGTACTGTGGGTTCAGTAATGGTGTCTTTGATTGACTCTTTTTCGGGCGCAGTAGCGGCAATCGCGGCATAACCCGCATAAGAACCACCAACTACGACGAAGGGTAACAGCCAACGTAATACTGGTTTTGCTAACATCAAAAATCCTTTTTTATTTTTGTATTCTCCTGTTCATCCTCGTCAGGCCTTCGCCTTAGAGCTGAATTAACAAACGGAACGTTCGATAACCCAATCTCCTACTCCCCGCGGACAAACAGTGAGTGTTTGCATCTGAAATAGACAACTTTATAAGAGCGCCGTGCTTCTGCTGTGTTTCGCGATTATCAATCACAAAAGAACTATCCATGGCAAGTTAATAAAATTAACAAAAACTTAACCATCTCCGCAAGTTACGACCTCTCACGCTCACTGTTTATACGCAATCGTCATGCCAAACGTTTACTCTTTAAATATCAATAAGTTAGGCTAAATTGGTAATTTCTCTCAGTGCAGTGTTGGTAATTACCACCAGATATTAGTGATATTGACCATTTCTGAGTAAAACATAAGTAAAAAACATGATATTGTCCGCCCGAATAATATGCTTTCCAAAAACCATATCGAGTCATTCAGATTCGGTTGCTTTATTGAGAAATCTGCGACTTGGCTACAATCACTCGCGTTACCCAGATTTAAAGCTTGATATATAATCAAAGAGTTACGTTGTGTATTAACAAGGAAGTGTGCATTGCTACGTTCTCTCTCTAAAGCCTTACTCAGTTCAATGCTTGTACTTATCTCGGCTTGCTCCTCAATTCAGCCAAGAGATCCAAGTGAGAAATCCACCAGTTTTCAGTTCGGATATCAAAGCGACTCATCGTTGGCAGAGTTCTTTGAAAGTTACGACAAAGACCCTAACTCAGATACTGGCTTTTACCCTCTTAATCAGGGAAACGACGCGCTATTAGCTCGAATAGCACTGATTGAATCTGCCGAAAAAAGCCTAGATTTGCAGTACTACATCTATCGCAGTGACGAGACCAGTCAACTAATGACGTGGCGTTTGTATGAAGCAGCACAACGTGGCGTACGCGTTCGCCTACTTCTAGATGACATGCAAAAGCGAAATGATGCAGGAATGGCAGAACTGAACGCTCACCCAAACATCGAAATCCGACTGTTTAACCCACACCAATATCGAGATGCGCGTGTATTTGCATTGGCAAGTGACTTTGACCGCCTTAATCGTCGCATGCACAACAAGGCTCTGATTTCCGATAGTGTGTCTGCCATTGTCGGCGGCAGAAACATTGGCAATGAATACTTCTCCTTCGAGTCCAATGTCGAGTTTGGTGATTTCGATTTGATGCTATATGGCGAGGCCGTGACGCAAACTGCTGACCAGTTCGATTTGTATTGGAATAGTCTCTATGCCATCCCAATGGAATGGATTGTGCCTGAGTCTGAAAAAGTGGCAGACGATGCGATTCAAGCGCAAGTGAAAAAGCTCAAATTGGAAGAGAAGTTTTCTACTGGTCCCTATAACTTCAAAGAGTTAGACCTGTATGAGGAGCTCCAACAAGGCAAACTGAACCTGTATTGGGGACAAGGCCAAGTGTGGTTCGACTTACCCGATAAGATTGCCACCCAAAAAAGCCAACTGGTCGCGAACTTAGGTGAACTCCTTGAGAGCGTTGAAGATTCTTTTGTTCTAATTTCCCCTTACTTTGTGCCGACAGAATCCGGAACAAAAGCTCTGACTGATGCGGCAAAACGAGGGATAGATATCACCATCGTGACCAATAGCTTGGCATCAAACGATGTATTTGCTGTGCACGGTTGGTACGCCAAGTACCGTGAAGATTTGGTCAAAGCGGGCATTAAACTATGGGAAGTAAAAGCCAGCGCGAAAATCAAAAGCAAATGGAGCTTAACCGGTAGCAGCCGAGCGAGCCTGCACGCCAAAGCCATGATGATCGATGGGAAAACCTTGTTTGTAGGTTCGATGAACTGGGATCCACGTTCGGCTGAGCTCAATACAGAGATGGGCGTAGTTATAGAGCAACCAGAGTACGTGCAAAAACAACAAACCGTTTTGCCAGAGCAGTTGAAAGAAAATGCCTATCAACTCATCATCAAAGATGGTGATATCGCATGGATTGATCAAGCAACAGGCGAAGAATTTGATTCAGAGCCAGAAGCCAGCGTGTGGAGAAAAATGGGTGCTTGGTTCTCGGGCATTCTGCCAATCGAGGATCAGCTGTAGCTTCCCTTCGAGGATAAAGTCAACAAAACTAAATCAAAACGCTATTCAGGCACTGAGTAGCGTTTTTTACACATAAGAAAGGAATCTCAATGTCAGTAACATGGAACGATTACTATCAAAAGGTTGCGAGCCAACCTCACCGACCAAACGTAGAACGTGCCGCCAATCTGCTTACGCTCGACAACAAAATCGCCATTGATGCAGGATGCGGTACCGGTCGAGATTCGAACTACCTCCTCAATCAAGGCTTTACCGTTTACGCGTTTGACACTCATCAAGATGCAGTGGAAACTTGCTTGACGCGTTTCGAAGGCAATCCTAACTTTTCCATATCGCAGTCTTGCTTTAGTGACTTTGATTACCCGCCATGCAGCTTGTTCATTGCCAGTGCGAGTTTGTTCTTCTGCCCTAGAGAGCACTTTGAAAGCGTGTGGCAGAGAATCGATTCAGCCTTAGTCTCCGGTGGTGTTTTTTGTGGGGATTTACTGGGCATGAAAGATTCTTGGGTCAAAGCCAAAACGCATCCAGACATCAGTGCGTTCACCAAAGAGCAAGTCGAAGCATTGTTTGAAGGGTATGACATTCTCCACTTCCATGAGCGGGATGAAGATGGCAGCACTGCTCTCGGCAATGCAAAACATTGGCACATGTTCAGCGTCACTGCGGTCAAACGTTAATTCGTTACTCTTATTCGTTACTAAAAGGAGTGTTATGTACCATTTCCAAGGCGTCACATTAAGACGAGCCGTTCCGGAAGAAGCCAAAGCGCTCTATAAGCTCATTACTGAGGATGAGCGCTGGGCGCAATTCAATGGTCCTTACTTCCCTTATCAAACACCGACATTAGAAGGCTTTCGTAATCACACCTTTCAACGCCTACTGAAAGGCGAGGACATGTTATTGATTGAGTTCGAAGGTAAGCCCGTCGGCTCAGTGAGTTGGTATTGGGAATGTGAAAGCACTCGCTGGCTTGAAGCTGGTATCGTCATTTACGATTCGAACTATTGGGATAAAGGGTTGGGATTTTGTGCGCTAGTGCCTTGGATTAGCCATATATTCGAAACCCAAGACATAGCACGAGTGGGTTTAACAACATGGTCGGGTAACCCAAGAATGATGCGTTGCGCAGAAAAGCTTGGCATGCAACAGGAAGCCCGGATTCGTAAAGTGCGTTACTACCAAGGCGAGTACTACGACTCCATCAAATACGGCGTATTAAGAGAAGAATGGCAAACGCTGATCCAACGGCTCTATAGCCAAGAACAATTAGCGTAAATCATCGTATTTAATGAAAAGGCTTGGCAACGCGCCAAGCCTTTTCGTTGGGTTACTTGGATATAGGATAAACCACTTCAAACCGCTCTAGCAGCAATAATCGCTGCTCGTGCCACTCAATGCCTAACTCATCACATTCCGCTTTAAAGAATTTAGTATGTGCTTCTCGCCACCAAGCTATTGTGCGGTCGCCCTCCCCTTCAGCTTGGGCAAACTCTTCACTCACGTCCGAATATCGGCAGGTACTGACGTCTGTGATTTGAATAATACAAACAGGTTCGCCGTCCCAATTGGTCACCACTTGTAAGTGCCCCACTTGAGGCATCACCTCTCCGTGTTCGCTGTACCAGAGTTCCATACTGCAAGAGGCCGTTTTCTGGCCGACTCTAACTAGCTCAGCACAAGTATTGGCGTTGTACTCGTCAGCACAATAATAATCAGCGCTTACTGAGGGAATCGCTGCTTGCTCTTGTTGAGAGAGCGTCTCCATATAATGGGTAAGATAAGCTTGTGCTTTGGCGTCCATACTTCTGTTCCTTGGTTCTGCTTTTCCATCGCTTTACTAGCCGGAAAGAGTATCCATTCATGATCAAAAGAACAAGATACGAGCCCATCAGAACGCTTTATAAAACAAGCATTTTTCATCTGTTTTTTGCTAAACCTTGTCTGTATTTGCTATGGTTTCAGAGATCCATCCATTCTCGACGCAAAAGGACGTTCTATGCGCTTAATCATCGGCATCTTCTTCGCTGCTCTGCTCTCCTTTCCAACTCTTGCATCCGAAGAAAAGTATTCAGAATCCGACCTTTTGGATAGACCATTAATGGAGCGTTATATCCTTGATGAGTTGAAGTCGCTGCGTCAGGAACAACAGGATTTAGAACGAAGAATGATTGTTGAAATCACCGACCGTGAGTTAACGGTGGCTGATAAATCTTTGAACTACGCTAACGTGACGGTTACCTACTTCTTCTACATCATTGCGGGTGTCGCTTCACTCATTGCTTTTGTTGGTTGGCAATCTCTGCGCGAGTTTAAGCACAACACCAAAGAGATGGCAGACAAGCGATTAGAAAAGATCGCTCAGGAATATGAGAAAAAGTTCGTGGCGTTGGAGCGTGACTTGAAACGTAAAACCCGCATCATCAGCGAGAACAACAAAGAGATTGAGAAGATCAACGAAATCCATAACTTATGGCTTCGTGCACAAAGCTCACAAACTCCGGAACAACGCATCGACATCTACGATGAAATTTTGCTTGTTCGCCCTGGTGATTTAGAAGCGCTGACTTACAAAGCCGACGCCGCTATGGAGATCAAAGAGTACCACTGGGCACTGAGCTTATGTAACCGAGTACTGGAAGTGGACGATACAAACGGCCCAGCCCTTTACCAACGCGCTTGTGCCTACTCTCGTTTAGGGATTGAAGAGCAAGCGATTGAAGACTTAGAGCGTGCGATTGATACCAGCCCTTCCATTCGCGATCTGTTAGCGGAAGAACAAGATCTCGAGCTGCTTCACGGCAATGAGCGCTTTGAGCAGCTCTTAGCAAGCAGCACGCCTGAGTCTCAAGCATGAGCAGCCACTTTAACCTCGAAGATGCCAGCCAAGTTTTAGTTGGCGCTTTTGCTCTCGCCGTCCCAATTTCTTTCTCGGAAGAAGCGTGGCGCTTGGGTGAAAGCTTGCCGATGTTGAATTTGCTGATGCTATTCAGCTTGTCGGTACTCTTCTTAGGTTTTTTCGCTTATCAAAGCGTATTTCAAAGCAACATAAAAACGCGCGTTGCCGTTTTCATCTTTCGTGTGGTAATTGCCTACTTCATCGCCGCTGTGGTGGTGGCTTTAGTGCTATTCTGCATCAACAAACTTCCTTTATTCACCGACCCACTTATCGCCCTCAAACGGGTGATTGTGATTACTATGCCTGCTTCAATGGGCGCGATTGTGGTGGATAGTTTCGATAAGGAATAACCAGCTCAGCCGTTGTTATGACTCTTGTTCGTCGAGGGTCAGGTTCGAACCAGCATGATCTTTACCGAGCACATCTTCTGGGTTTCTTAATGCACAAGTTTCTAGTGAGAGACACCCGCAACCAATACAACCTCCCAAATCGTTTTGTAGCGCTTTGAGCTTTTGAATCTTTTGTTCTAACTGCTCATGCCAATGACTGGCCATGGTTTCCCATTGCTGCTTGTTTGGTGCTTGATGCTTGGGCAGCTCTTCTAATGCCACTTTGATCTCTTCTAACGACAATCCAACTTGCTGCGCTGCTTTGATCACAGCCACACGACGAAGTACGCTGCGATGGTAGCGACGTTGATTACCTTGATTTCTCCAGCTTGAAATCAATCCCTTCTGCTCATAAAAGTGCAGCGCTGATACCTTCACTCCAGAGCGCTTTGCCACCTCGCCTACGCTGATTTCCATTTCTGACCTCTTGTTTAAAAAAACGCTTTACCTCAAGTTTACTTGAGGTTCTAAAGTTGCACCACGTTAACAAATTAAGCAGATAAAAACGATGAAAAATAAAACGCTGCCCTACTTGGCTGGGCGATTCTTCGATAGCATTTCTTCCGGATTATTCATGATGGCACTGCCATGGGTAATGTTGGCTGAACCGGGAATGGGAACCTTTGTTGCTTTGGTCTCACTCTCTTGTACTGCGGTTTCTTTCTTGGCTACACCTTTCTTCTCCACTCTTATCGACCGCCATTCAAGAAAGCAGTTACTCGTGCTCAATCAGTGGTTACAAGCTGGTATGGCGTTCATCATTTTTGTCGCGTACTGGTTTGAGCTTGGCTCACATTGGTTGTTAGCGTTTGCACAATTGGTCTATTGGGTATCCAGTAACTTCGCATGGACAACCAACAATGCTTTCACCCAAGAGAACTACCAACGCCATGAATACGCCAAAATTTCCGGACAACAAGAAATCGTGATGCAATCGACTACACTGGGCGCTGGCGCGCTAGGTATAGTGTTATTAGAGATGTGGGGCATGAAGGAATTTGCTTTGTTTGCTGCCTCCGCTTCTTCTATCGCCGCCCTTTTCTATATGGCCACGCCGTACGTGCAACAAATCAGAGACACTCACACTGTTGCCTTTATGTCGCAGTTAAAAGAGAGCAAGCAAATCTTTGCTAAAGAGCCGACCTTTTACACTTTCATTTTGCTGTCTTGCTTGTCCTATCCCATTCTGACTTATCTTGGAAAATTGGTGCCTATTTGGTTCTCGGAGCAAGGTATCTCGGGAGATTGGTACGCAGGGTTTAACATCAGCTTTGGCTTGGGTTCATTACTAACCGGATTTATCGTGACCAAGGTGCTGAATCAGTTTGGTCACACCAGCATTATTGTCGTATCGATGAGCGTGTTAGTAATTGCTTTAATTGGCATGAGCTTATCCGCACATCCACTGACCATTCTTATGTTTACTGCGCTCTTTGGCACATTTAACGCGTTGAATCGAATCGCAAGAATCAATTGGATGCACCACACTGTCTCTGTCCATCAACGAGGACGAGTCGATGGCGGAATCAGCATGTTCGCCACTACCGTGCAATCTTTAAGTTATGTTGTTATTGCCGTGTTGAGCCACTATGGCTTGACCGAGTATGGCTTCATTCTGGCAGCTGGCACCATGGCGATGGCAGTCTGTGTGATGTGGTATTTGAATCATAAAATGAATGGCGATGGCCAACTTGCCATAAGCCAATAACAAAAAGCCCAGCAATCGCTGGGCTTTTGGCTTCCAAAGGGAGGAATTAGAATTCGTAGTATAGGCGAACACGGGCACCGAAATCGTCTTCTTCAGCAAAGGCAGTTGCATCCGATTGCTGCGTCAGCTTGTTGTCGACCATAGTGTAGTAAGTACCTAGTAGGATTGAGAAATCCTGAACTTCTAGCACATCACGGAATGCGTAAGAAGCGTACCAAGTTGATACATTTACGTCGCCTTCCGCCCAAGAAGAAAACTCTTTGTTTTCGAATTCGTTCGTTGAGTAGATGTAGCCAAGACCTAGGTTATTCCACAATGCGTTCACACCTGCCGACATGTTGTTCTCGTCTACTGCATCTAGGTAAGAAACACTTGCGTTCACAGACCAATCACCGCTTGTCCAGTTACCTGTTAAGCCGTAACCCGTACGATCTGAGATGTCCACGCCATCGGCAACAATAGCGTCAGAAACTAGGTTAGTCTCCATCGATGCTGCGACTGTGAAATCACCCATTTGGTAAGCAACGACAGGTCGTAGTAGGAATGCATCTTTGCTTTCTGTGATTTCTTTGCCGTGGTAATAACCACCAACGCCGCCATCAAATAAGTTAGAACGGTCACCTAACATCGCACCAACTTCTACATATAGGTTGCCGAATGTTTGGTTGTACATGATCTGACCATCAGAACCACGACCGCGCGCTTCTTTCATTTGGTAAGAGTATGCCGCACCGTCTGCGTATAGGTCATTCGCCGTATCGCCTGAATACTCAAGGAATACGTCTAGGCCCACAGGGAACATATCATAAGCTTCGAAACGACCCGCTTTAATCGCCCAACCGTCTTTCTTACCAAATTCAAAGTACGCATCATCCAGTGCGATGTTGCCTGTGCTCTCAAAAAGAGGCTGTGCTTTTACACCCACATAGTGACCGTTGCTGGTGTACTTTTCACCCGCAAACTCGATAAGTACGCGACCGTCTTGGTTGAATTCGCTGTCGTCATTGGCGTTTGATTCACGATCTTCAAAGTTGAAGTTTAGCTCTACGTTACCGCCAACCGAGAAGTTACCTTCTTCGTTGTCAACGATGCTGATACCTGCGTTTGCAGTCATTGCTGTTGATACTAAAACAGCCGCTAGCGAAAGCTTAATAGTGTTGTTCATGTGAACCCCTATATTTGTATTTTTTAATAGTTTGCCCGCCTTAAAGGAGGGCTTATGTGTAGCTATGGACAAAAAAGAACTGCTAATTAACTGGCCGATCATTAGCAGTGGACGGGGCTAATTCTTGATCAACAAAATCAGCAAAACAATATTGCTAAACCGTTTTTGCTAGACGAGATCACGATTTTAGATCTTTGATTATTTACCTTTAATTACAGCAACTTAAATATAAAAATTTATAATTATCGGATTTTAAAGCAATTTTTTGAGTGAAATTGATAGAAATAAAACTCATTCATATGAGCATTGTGACATGACAGATATCACAAAATTTATGAATCAATTTCATTGCTAAATAGCAGGCACAAAAAAGGCCACCAAGTTGGTGGCCAAAAACCAATCCGAAACTGCTAGCAGTATGAGATCGGGGACAAGTAATGCAGTGTTGCTTGAGCCTGTTTGAGCTCGATGTTGCACAGATCATCAATAAAGATCCGCGAGGTGAAAGCCGTCTTACCGCTGTCGGCAAAAATCTCGATGGCAGAGTTATCCACGAAGATACGAATACGCTGTGCTTGTTCAAGTCGCTTGGCATAACGAACGGTACCAAAAGCCTCAGCATGCAAATGAGAAACATGAGTTCGATCTAGGGTGAACTCATGTTGATCGCCGCTAAATACCATTCGCTCACCTTTCTGGTTGGACAGAACCAAAGAGAAAGCGCCATCAACATGAAGCTCGACCTCAAATGCTTGAGAATCCAACGAATGTGAACCGTCGACTTCGACAGAATCTTTGCGTAACGCTTCCAATTCTTGTAGTGGGCTTTGAATGAGGTAATCCCCTTCAATAGTCAAGACACGAGGTAGCGTCAGCATATGCGCCCAACGGTTCTTATCGGTTGGGTATTCACTCTTCGAGTTACCCAACCAGCCAATCAAAATACGTCGCTGCTGATCATCGAGATAGGTCTGAGGAGCGTAGAAATCAAAGCCTTTATCCAACTCTCGGTAACCCTGATTAGAAAAGACTTTGTTTTCGAAATCAATGCGCTCGCCCACCATGTACACCACAGAGAAAACGTTCTTCAGGTCATATTTACTCTCTGAGCTTACGCCTTGAGGAGAGAAGATAAACACGCCGTTTTCACCTTGTTCGTAATAGTTAGGGCATTCCCACATATAACCGAAATCACCCAGACCCACATCAATATTGCCTTGATAGTGGTAATCGTCGATATCGGAACCGTGATAATAAGCAAGCTTGCCTTTTTCATCATGCCCTTGAGCACCTATCAGCATGTGGTAACCGTCGTCGCGAGTGACTAATACTGGATCACGGAATTCTTGCGTGTACGCATCAGAATTGAACTCAACTACAACGCCTTTTTTCTCGATCTTGCCTTGCTTATCCATCACCGCGAGCGCTTGTGTTGGTAACCCTTTCCCTTCTTCATTCAGAAGGTTGGCGGTGTAAAACAAGTACAATTCGTCATTATGAGGAACACCCACACCCGTATAACACCCGTGATGGTCGTAATCTTGGTCTGGATACATCGCAATGCCGCGATCGTTAAAGTTGACGAAGTCTTTGGTCGATACGTGATACCAATGTTTCAAACCGTGCACGGGGCCTAGTGGAAACCACTGATAGAAAATATGATGCTCACCATTAAAGTAGCTCAGACCATTTGGGTCATTCACTAAGCCATGATGCGGGGCAATGTGGTAGCTCGGATAAAACGGGTCTGTTTTCGTTTTATGCTTAATGTCTGCCAAATATTCCGCGCTCACCTCATCGATTCTCACAAATCGATTTTGGCGATTAGAAAAATCCATAACGACTCCAAAAAGAGAAAGCACTCCCGCTAAACAACGGGAGTGAAAAGAATTACTTTGGTTCTTTGTAGAACAGTTTTGTTAGAGCGAACGCCGACACTGCACCCACCAGCATGACAAGCATGTACATGCCTAGACCACCGCCGAGGTACAACAACATACCCGGTAGCATGGTTGCGCCTGTACCCGCGGAGCCGATGCCTGCAATAGCACCAAGACAGCCACCAATCGCACCACCGACACAGCCGTATAGGAAAGGCTTAACGCGAGGAAGCGTAATCGCAAACATGGCAGGCTCTGTGATACCAAATAGTGCAGGAAGTGCGGCGCCAAACATGCCAGAGCGTTTTACTTTGTCTGTTTGCATGGTCATGACCGCCATCGCCGCACCAAACTGACCGGCAATCGCCGCTGTACCAAGTGGGTTGATGTAGTCGAAGCCTGTGTCTGTCACCATCGCAATCGTGATTGGAACGATAGTGTGGTGCATGCCAGTCACGGCCATAAATTGAATAGCACCACCGTAAATCAAACCACCGATTCCGTAAGGAATTTGCAAGAAGTACAGCACCGCCTCAGTAATCAGTTTCTCTATGCCAAGCAGAAGTGGGCCTACGAACACTAAGCCAACAATCAGAGACACCAACAAGGTAATAAATGGTGTGAGGATTAAGTCCAACACTTCTGGAATGTGTTTGCGCGAAGTGCGCTCTACCATCGCCGCGAACCAACCCATAAATACCGCAGGAAGAATCGAGCTTTGCAGACCGGTAACTGCGATATCAAAACCCATAAACGGAATGATCATGGCTTCTGCGTTGCCAAAGGCCACATCCCACTTACTGGCTAATTGTGGCGCAACTAGCATCAGGCCGAGCACAATGCCGAGAACCGGGTTACCGCCAAATACGCGCATCGCTGACCAAGTCACCAAAACTGGGATAAAGATAAATGCCGTGTCGGTCAGAACTTGCGAAAGCGTGTTTAACTGTGGCGATAGCTCCATGCCAAAACCGTTGACGAGTAAACCACGCAAGCCCATCAAAAGACCCGTAGCAACCAGTGCTGGAATAATGGCAACAAAGATATCAGAGAAGGTACGCGTCACCGCTTGAAAGGTGCTGACTTTGTCTTTTTTCTCTTCGGTTTGTGGCGCTTCTTCAATCGCTTCATTGCCTTTCATAATGGCAAATACTTTACCCACAAAACCAGTACCCAAGATCACTTGGTGCTGTCCGTTTTGGAAGAAGTAACCGTGTACCCCTTCTGTCGCGCTGAGTCCTTCCGCGTCTACTAGTCCATCGTCCTTGGCCACAACACGCAGTCGTGTTGCACAGTGATTAAGTTGTGCGATGTTGCCCTCACCACCTAGCAAGGACATCACTTTACTCGCTACAACTTTCGCATCTCGCGCCATAATTTTTGTCTCCAAAGAGTGCAAAGAAATAACAACCTGTATTCAACTTGTATTTATCGTAATACAGGTTAGATACAGGTTGTATTTTTCATTCTCGTTTTTTGTCACACGTCACACTTGTTATTGATTCAAAATGCATGGAGTTGCTTAGTTATTAAACCTATAAATAAAAAAATAGCCCACATCGGTGGGCTATTTTTCAATTCGTTCAATATTCGTTTAATTCAAGGTCTTTAAACTCGTGCGGTGATTTCAAAGTCGTACAAACTCGACTTGTAATAAACGATGGAATACTCGTATATCCCTTGTTCCTCATAGAAGTTCTGAGATTGGTTGATCAAGATAGGCTCCAGCTTATCAACCACCAACAGTTTCTGTGCCGCATCATCCGGTAAGGCAGGAATCAATTTCTGCTGCGTTTTCACCATCTCAATGCCATGACGACTTAAGTATTCGAACTTTGAGCCTTCAAGGTCTTGTTGCGTTAAATTAGGCAAAAGAACACGAGGAATATAGAACTCCTCATAAGAAACAACCTGATCATTAATCAGACGTAAACGACGAGCAAAGTTAACTGGCTCACCTTGCGCAATATTGAGTTTTTCAGCGACTAACTCGTCTGCAGGAACCACTTCAAACGCATCAACAATGTTCTTAGCTTCTAACCCTGAGCCTGCCGCTTCTTGAGCAAAGCCAGACATGGACAAGAAATCATGACGCAATTTGTTGGATTTAACGAACGTCCCTTTGCCTTTTTCTGAGAAGGTGTAGCCCAAATCATTAAGCTGTTGAAGCGCTTTACGAACCGTCACTCGACTGACTTTGAGCAATTCCACCAGCTGATTTTCCGATGGAAGCTTACTGCCTGCAGGGTAAGTACCTTTGTCAATTTCGCGCTTTAATTCATCCGCGACTTGAATGTACAGCGGCTGCAAACTTTTTTGATCAAATAGCTCAGTCATAATTCCGTGAAAACTAAGGGGTTACCAACTCATCTTACTCAAGCTGAGGGTAATTACCAACTATTGTTAAAAGGCGTAAGAATTGGATAAGCTAGCTTCTAGCTCAAACGAAACAACAGGAAACCGCAGTGAATTTAAGACAATTGGAAGTCTTTTACGCTATCATGCAGACCGGAACCGTTTCTGGTGCCGCGCGCCTATTGCATGTATCGCAGCCTAATGTCACTCGGGTACTTGCCCATACGGAACAACAACTTAGCTTTGCCCTGTTTGAGCGCGTCAAAGGCCGCTTAGTACCGACCCAAGAAGCCAAAGCCCTATTACCAGAAGCCGAGAAAGTCTACCAACAGCTTGGGCAATTTCGCTCCCTCACCAATAAAGTGAAACAAGGCACTCAGCACTTGAGAGTCGGAGCACCTCCTGTCTTAGCTTCCCAACTGCTTGCTCCAACGGTTGCTGCACTATCGAAGCAACAAGGCATCTCATTTGAACTATTAACCGCAAACCGTGATGAGCTGTGTTCAGGCTTACTTAAGCACGAATTGGATGTGGCAATTGCCTTTGGTGAAGAAGCGCCACCCGCGATTTTGAGTGAGGTTTTACTCAAACAGCAACTTGTTTTGATTGCGCCAAAAGAAGCGCTCAAATCGACTGACGACGCGATATCATTTGATGATTTGATTCAGCACGAATTGCCAATCATCGGCTTGGACAGTCGCGACCCACTCGGTTTATTGCTACATCAAACACTATCTGCACGTGATGAACATTATCACCATGCAATCACAGTGCGCAGTTACGCCGCTGCTGCTGAACTGGTCAAACACCATGCGGGTTTTGCGATTGTCGACCCATGGACAGCAATACAGTATCAAGATGACGAATCAGTCAGCGTTCGCTCACTTTCTCCGGCGCTGTCATTTTCTATCTCTATCATGTTTGCAGAACACTCGCCGCAATCCATATCGACCAAGCTTTTTATTGAGTCGTTAAAGCAGCATGTTAATCAGTAAGTTAGCACTCATACTCACCTATAACCTCAAGTTATAGGCGCACAACAAATAGGCATTCGGCTTCCCTCTTCAAACTGACTACATTGTCTGAAAACGAACGAATGACAGAGGGAACCATCATGCAAATTGCTCAACCTTACCTACTTTTTCTTGGCGACGTCACCGATCCATTAGCCGCAAAAACTGCACGCGGTATCCATCAATGGCGCGCAGAGATTTGTTTAGGTCAGCTTCGTCTTACGTCAGAAACCGTTTCATTAGGTTTAACCGACATGACGCTGCAACAAGCTCAGCAGCAAGGCGCAAAAACGCTTGTCATCGGTACAGCAAACCCTGGTGGTGTTATTCCTGAATCATGGCAATCAACCTTGCTCGAAGCGGCGGAAATGGGGTTTGAAATTGCCTCGGGTATGCACCAACGTCTTTCTGAATTCGCGCCTTTGAATGACTTACAGCAACGTGGCTTGACCAAGTTGCACGATGTACGCCATTACGATGAGCCGCTAAAAGTGGGCAATGGTAAAGCGCGCTCGGGTAAACGCTTACTAACGGTTGGTACCGACTGCTCGGTTGGCAAAATGTTCTCAGCTCTCGCGATTGAGAAAGCCTTACAGCAATCGGGTTGTAAAGCTGAGTTCAAAGCCACAGGTCAAACGGGCATCTTAGTTGCAGGCAGTGGTATTTCGATTGATGCTGTTGTCGCGGACTTTATCTCTGGTGCGGTGGAAGCCATCAGTCCTGAGTTTACTGACCATGAATGGGACATCATTGAAGGGCAAGGTTCACTATTCAATCCGTCTTTTGCTGGCGTAAGTTTAGGCTTGCTTCACGGCGCACAAGCAGACGCTTTGGTATTGTGTCACGAGATCGGTCGCCCACACATTCGCAACCTTCCTCATGCTAAGTTGCCAACGATTGAGCAAACCATCGAAGCGAATTTACAAGCAGCACGTTTAACAAACTCTGACACACGTCTTGTCGGAATCTGCTTGAATACCTCCGCAATCAGTGAAGATGATGCCGCACAGCTTTGCCAAGACTGGACTGAGAAATACCAAGTACCAGTGACCGATCCTGTGCGTTTTGGCGTAGAGCAAATTGCTCAACACATTATTGCGATTTAAGGATTGTAGACGCGATGAAAATTCATGTAGAGCCCGTCACCATTGCGATGGCGACGCCTTTCCGTATATCACGTGGCAGCAGAACCGAATGCCACGTGGTGCGAGTAACCATAGAGCAGAACGGCATCAGTGCCCAAGGTGAATGTACGCCTTATCCCCGTTACGGCGAGTCGGTAGAATCGGTGATCAAAGCCATTTCTCAAGCCGCCCATGAACTACAAGGTTTGTTTGCCAAAGGCGATGCGAACATAGTCTCTCTCAGAGAAAAGCTGCAAACCCTTCTCCCTGGTGGTGCGGCACGTAATGCACTCGACTGTGCGATGTGGAACTTACAAGCTAAGCTAGCGGGCAAGCAACACACTCAAGATTTATTTGAACTACCAGCATCGATTGTCACTGCGATGACCGTGTCGATTAACACGCCAGAGGCAATGGCAAACCAGACCCGTAGTTACATCGAACAAGGCGCAAAACTACTTAAAGTGAAGCTCGATGGCGAACAAGTGATTGAACGTGTTCGCGCAGTTCGTGAAGCGGCAGGCGATGCGATGATCGTGCTGGATGCGAACGAAGCATGGCAAGAGCTGGATTTAGACGCCACCTTTGCCGCGCTAGCGCCACTGAATATTGCGATGATTGAGCAGCCTTTACCCTCGAATGACGATGAAAAGCTAAAAGACATTTCGCACCCTATTCCACTTTGTGCCGATGAAAGTTGCCATACGCGCCAACAATTGCATGAATTGGTAGGCAAATACGAAATGGTCAACATCAAGCTCGACAAGACAGGTGGTCTAACCGAAGCCTTATTGCTTGCAGAAGAAGCGAAACGCCTTGGCTTTACCTTGATGTCTGGTTGCATGTTAGGCACTTCACTAGCGATGCGAGCAGCTCTACCCATCGCTGTTCAATCGAAAGTGGTCGACTTAGATGGTCCGGTTTTACTGGGTCAGGATGTTGAGCCTGCTTTGGTATATCGAGAAGGTGAAATCGTCCTGTAAAGGGTCAGGGATCACCCCATCACCCATTTCATGACCTAGATTAAAAAACAATCACCGTCAGCATGAAATAAGTCACATAAATTACGGGGTTATTACGGCATGCTAATAACGTAGTAACCTCTAATGCGCTTTTTCAGCAAGGTGGTGGTTGTATGTATAGAGTCATCCGAAAAATGACATGGAAGACGAAAAGGCGGTAAACCCGCCCTACTCCAATGCAGTTCGTGCCTGATATCAGGTTTGCTTTGGAACCGTTGATTGGCCGCTAAAGGCTCACTCGGTTTCGCACGTCATTTGCAAGGAGGCTCTATGCCTATCAATAAGATCCGCAACGTCGCCTTTGTCGGTCAAACGGGTACCGGCAAAACCACACTGATAGAAAAACTGCTCTACACCTGCCAAGCTACCAACCATTTAGGTTGTGTGGAAAAAGGCGATACGGTGACCGATTTCGACCAACAATCCATCCAATATCAACACAGTATCGAAGCCACCCCAGTCGCCCTAAGTTGGAACAAACACCGCCTCAATATCATCGACACTCCCGGACAGAGTGAATTACTCGGACGCACACTCAGCGTGTTCCCTGCCGTTGAAACTTCCGCGTTGATCATCGACCCACAAATGCCCATCAACCAAACTTCTGACCGCTTGTTCGCCTTTGCTAAAGAGCAGCAAAAGTGCCAGATGATCATCATCAACAAGCTCGATAATCACGGTAACCAACTTGAAGCCGTGATGGAAAACATCATCGAACACTTTGGTGACAACTGCTTACCAATCAACTTACCTTCAGCCGATGCTCAATCGGTCGTGGATTGCTATTTCGAACCAGAGATCGAACGCGAGACCCAGCTCGCCAAAGTCGAAGAAGCCCATGAAACCTTGATAGACCAAGTGATTGAAGTCGATGAAGAGCTGATGGAACTGTATCTTGAACAAGGCTCAGAACTGACAGCAGAACAGCTGCATGACCCGTTTGAAGAAGCATTAAGAACCGGACACGTTATTCCAATCTGCTTTGTGTCGTCCGAAACAGGCGCAGGGGTAGAACTGCTGCTGAGAACCCTAGCGGAAATCATGCCGATGCCAAATGAAGGCAACCCACCGCTGTTGGAGAAAAACGGCAAGAAGGTCAAAGTAAACTGTGAAGCACTTGAGCACAGCGTGGCGCATGTGTACAAGATCAGCGTCGATCCTTACATGGGCAAACTCGCCTACTTGCGTGTTTACCAAGGTGAAATCAACGCAGGCAGTCAACTCTACATTGGCGAAAGCAACAAAGCGTTCAAAGTCGGTCATCTCTACCAATTGCAAGGCAAAGACAGAACGGAGATCCCAAGGGCGCTTGCCGGCGATTTCTGTGTGCTAGCCAAAGTGGATGAGTTGGAATTTGATTCCATTGTTCATGACTCTCATGAAGAAGATGGCGTGCAACTCAAAACCCTCAACTTCCCAGATTCGATGTACTCGCTGTGCCTCAAGCCTGTTAAACGTGGCGACGAACAAAAGCTTGGGGATGTGCTGAATAAAATCGCCAGTGAAGATCCTTCTCTTCGAATCGAACATCGCGCACGTACTAATGAAACCATCATCAGTGGTCAGGGTGAATTCCACCTCAAAGTAGCGCTTGAGAAAATGTCCTCTGTTTACAAACTGGAAGTGGAGACCAGCCAACCAAGCGTCGAATACTTTGAGACCATAACCAAGCCAGCAGAAGGTCATTATCGTCACAAGAAACAGAGCGGCGGTGCCGGTCAATTTGGTGAGGTGCAACTAAAAGTACGCCCACTCGAACGCGGCGCGGGATTCAAGTTCATCAATAAAGTGGTTGGCGGTGTGATTCCTACCGCACTCATCCCAGCAGTGGAAAAAGGCATTGTTCAAGCACTAGAAGAAGGAGCGATTTCTGGTAACCCAATCAAAGATGTCGAAGTGACCGTTTACGATGGTAAATACCACTCGGTTGACTCAAAAGAAATCGCGTTTGTCATCGCTGGTAAGAAAGCCTTCTTAGATGCGATCAACAACGCAGACCCGATTGTGCTCGAACCGATTGTGCAAATGGAGCTTCATATTCCAACCGCGAATGTGGGTGATGTGTCCGGCGATTTATCTGGTAATCGCGGTCTTATTGAAGGTACTGAACCTATCGACGCGAACTTCACCATGTTAAGAGCCAAGTCTCCGGTCAACGAGCTGCAAGATTATGCTCGTCGTCTGCGCTCAATTACCGGCGGTGAAGGCAGTTTTAACATGACGCTCAGCCACTACGAACCAGCACCACCAGCTGTGCAAAAACAGGTCTGCAACGAAGCGACGCAGCAAAGCTAAGACTTAACACACTTAACTTCACCAACAAAAAACGCCCTCGAAACTTGAGGGCGTTGTTGTATTCAGTTGAGGTCTATTTGTCTAACGACATACCAATGTGTTCAAGCTTGGATTGGAACTGTTCAACACTGTCGGCTTTATAGGTAGGAGAACCGTTAAAATAGCGCGGCTTTTCTGGCAACATCGCGTTCTTGAGTTCTTGTTCCTGATCGACATTGTCATGGTACACCGTTACACGGTTTGGGATATCCTGTTTCATAAATGCCATTTTGGTTCTCCTTTGTTAAGACGAACCTTAAAGTTAAATGCGGTCAAAAAATAAGCAAAACAAGTTGTGTAAAAATTAGACATTCTCGACAGTTTTTATTGTTAAATCTGAAGAATTTTATAAAGCGAGCGTGAACTGAATTTTGACACTACGTCATCGAACTGGCAGCGAACTCATCCCATCCCCTACCAAACGTGCGCCTATTAGCATTTCCACAAATTATGTCTTTTTTTTGAGATTTTAGTCAGTAATGTGTGGATGCAAATAGCCTCATATTCAACTTGCTCATAGAGGCGACCTTTTTCTTTTTTGAGTTTTACTCGACTTGCTGATTCAGATGAATAGACGTGTTTTTGATAAACGCCCAACCATTGGCATCATCTTGCCTATGTTGAGCGGTTTTTATATGGGAGAGCTTAACGCCACGTTGCGCCAAATGGCTAAGCAACATGGGGTTAATTTGGTATTTATTCGTAGCGGGCATCGCCGAGACTTCGACCTGTCTGTTTCTTTGCATCATCTCGACGCATTGATGGTGGTTTTGCATTCTGCATCCGATCATCTGGTGCAAACGGCGCTGAGCAAAGGCATTCCAGTGTTGTCTTTGGGCGCAAGCTACGCACCGCTTGACGTTGAGCAGTTCATCAGCATACAAAGTGACGGCGTAAAAGCCTTGTATCGCTGGCTGTTGGAGCAAGGACATCAACGCATTGGTTTTTGTGGTGATTTGTCGGTTAACGATGTACGTTCACGTTTTAAAGCCTATCAACACGCTGCTACACAGCATCAAGGGGCTTTCAATCCCGAAGATTTCTTTAGCGTTAGCAACTGCTCATTAGCGGGCGGACGAGAAGCTGCCGTTGAGTTCGTGCAGCGCAATTCGCAATGCACGGCGGTTATTTGTGCTACCGACCACAACGCCATTGGCATGATGGAGCAACTTAAGCACTTGCAAGTTGCCGTACCAAATGAAGTCGCCGTGGTTGGTATTGATAACGTCTTCTTCGGTAAACAAACTCAGCCACCGTTAACCACTGCCGATCAGCAATTGGAAGTTCTGGCACGCCGAGCATTTAGCCGAGCTATCGAGCGCATTCAAGGGGCTGCGTTTTCAAACCAGATTAACCAAGTGCCACAGAAACTGGTTATCCGTCAGTCCTGTGGTAATCGTAACCCAACCTATGAATCAACAGAATGTCCGAACTCAATTCGTCATGCCCTGCTGAATGTGGAAGGCCGCTCTCCGGCAGAGATTTTTGAGAACTTCTATTCTCAAGCTCAGAACGGTTTTAACTCCATTCTTGATGCTCAAAGCTTGTATGGCAACAACCTCGATTGGGCATGTTTAGCACAGTGCGATCAGGAGCAATACCATATCGAGAGTTGGGTCGAACAAGGCATGACCCAACCAACCACGCTGCCAAAACAAAGCACAGCAAGTGATGACATTCGTGACTTTCCTTTCCTTGAAGGTTGCGAACACTTTGTCGCAACAGTGATGCCCATTGCTACGGGGCAAA
The DNA here is from genome assembly GCF_051122595.1 of Vibrio sp. K4. Classification (NCBI taxonomy): domain Bacteria; kingdom Pseudomonadati; phylum Pseudomonadota; class Gammaproteobacteria; order Vibrionales; family Vibrionaceae; genus Vibrio; species Vibrio sp. K4. The sequence continues at coordinate 919,368 of NZ_CP178578.1, read as the reverse complement.
AAAACCAGTGGCAGTTAGTCGCCGTGGTCGATTCGCTTGAAGATCAACAAAACATCGGCACCCAATCGGTGTTCAACAACTATCTCGATATGTTGTCTCTGTTCATCGAACGTGATGCGCTACTCAACACCAGCACCTTACGTCAAAAGAACTCACAGCAATTGTTGCAGCAACTCAAGGTGGTATCAAATAGCTCAAATGATGGTATTTGGGATTGGGATTTGACCAGCAATAAACTGCGTTGGAACAGCCGCTTGGTCAACATGCTCGGCAATGAAAACATCTCCCACAAACGCTACATCGATTGCGATCAGCTGTTCCAATTTATTCATCCAGAAGACATCGACCAATTGGAAGAACACATCCAAGCTCACTTGGTCGATAAAGTGGCGTTCAAAACCGAATTTCGTATTCGCAAACACGACAACAGCTATATCTGGGTACAAGCCAATGGTTCTGCTGTACGCAACGCACAAGGTCATGCGGTGCGCTTTATCGGCTCAATGACGGATGTGACCGAGCAACGAGAAAGCGCCGCGAAGATCCATCATATGGCCTATTTCGATGCGCTAACGGGTGTCGCCAACCGCCGCAAAATCATGGAAGAGATTGTTGAACACATCCGCGTCAATCCGGATAAGCCTCGTGCCATCATGTTGATGGATCTCAATCGCTTTAAAATGATCAATGATTCTTTCGGACACCATGTCGGCGACGCTCTGCTTTGCCACATAACCAAAGAGTTAGAGAGTGTTTTGGTTGAGCCTCATACCATTGCGCGACTCGGCGGAGATGAGTTCCTGTTCTTCTGTCATGTCAGCAATGCCGCCCAAGCCAACCAGATCGCTAGCATGATTTTACGTACTATCGAAAAGCCAATGATTCATGAAGAGATGGAATTGGTCAGCCAAGGCAGTTTAGGTATTTCCTTCTACCCATCGGATGGCCATAGCCCGGAAGAGTTGGTCAAAAAAGCGGATATCGCCATGTATCAAGCGAAGCAACTCGGTGGGCGCAAAGTGGTGCATTACAACGACACCATGGAAGCCACGACACAAAGCTTAATTAAGTTCGAACACCACCTAAATCGCGCTTTAGAACAAAGCGAAATTGATGTGTTCTACCAACCTCAGTTGTGCCACAAAACGCAGCGTGTGATTGCAGTAGAAGCCTTGGCTCGTTGGCAATCTGAAGCGCTTGGCTTTGTCCCACCAAGTCAGTTTATTCAGGTCGCCGAGAACGCAGGTATGATCTCGCGATTGGGAGAATACATTCTCAATCGAGTCTGTCGTGATGTGCAGCAGTCGGCTTGGTTACAATCAATGAGCCATATTTCGGTCAACATCAGTGCACGTCAGTTGGTACAGCCTTATTTTGCAGATGAGGTGATTCAAACCATCCTTAACTACCGATTGCCGTTGTCTCTGTTCTGCATCGAAATCACCGAAACAGCAGCCATTAGTGATTATGACTTGTGTGTGAAATCGCTTGAGAAACTCAGAAAAGCGGGCATTACCATCTCTTTGGATGATTTCGGGACAGGCTTCTCTTCTTTATCGTTATTGAAGAAGTTGCCATTGAGCGAAGTCAAAATCGACCGCTCTTTCATCGCGGACATCATCAAAGATCAATCCAACCTCGATTTCGTCTCCACTATGATTTTGATGGGCAGAAGTTTGGGTTATCGCGTGGTCGCAGAAGGGGTAGAAACCGCAGAGCATGTCTCTAGCTTAAGCGAACTCGGCGTGGATTTACTGCAAGGTTATTACTTCAGCAAACCCCAACCTATTTCTCAACTAGAGCAACAATACACACCACTTGGAGCCGTTTAAAAGCAACAAGGCGAGCTCATGTGCTCGCCTTGTTCTGTTCTTCACCGTTGGTTTTAAATACTTCGCTTTAGAAAACCTTCTTGTCTAGTCCAACTTCATTTCCATCAACGGTCGCCACATCTCGATAATCTCTTCTTCCGATGGCATTTCGCTTTGCTCGATGGTTTTCACTACGCGACATGGATTCCCCACCGCAACGCAATCTGCTGGGATGTCTTTGGTCACCACGCTGCCTGCCCCAATAATCGCTCGGCCACCAATTGTCACGCCATCCAAAATGATGGCACCCGCACCAATCCACACACTATCACCGATGGTAATTGGGTTGCCCGTTGCTATGGGACGAACACGCTCGGCGAGCTCAAAGGGGTGTCCTGCCGTACTGATCACCACATTAGGACCAATTTGCACGTACTCACCAATATGAACAGGCGCAAGATCGAGAATGGTAACGCCAGCATTCAAAAAGCCGCCTTGGGTAAAGTGAATATTCTTGCCCATGTCACAATAGAACGGCGGCACGATGTTCACGCCGTTCGCACTGCCAAGAAGTGACTCGATGATCTCGGCTTTCTTTAAATGCTCAGAAGGTCGTGCGTGGTTAAAGTCATACAGCTTCTCCTTCACTTCGGTTTGAAACTCAAACAGCTCAGGCGTAATAGGAATATGCACAGAAAAATCAGCCAGTTTACTACTCATCGACAACCTCTAAAGAACCAAGAAAACATCGATAAATAATCGTAAATTCAGCCAGTTAACTACCAACTTTTCGCATCATTTCGCTAGGTATTTGCGAGCAACAACGCATTTTGATGTTGGCAATTGGACGCTCGATGTTTATCTTGAAATTCCATTCAGCATGGAAAGCAGATTGATGCCACGAAAAGAGCTAAGCCAGATGGGCAGCGCCCAAGTGTTCCTAACAGAAAAAGAAGGCCTTAAAGTCATTGAGAAACGCAACCCTACGCAGGTTGAAGTAGCGTTTTACCAAAAGCAATCTGCTAGATTTAATCAGCAAGGTATCCTTGTCCCAGAATTCATCGGGTTCGACGCTGAGCAAAATACCTTATGGATTGAGTACATTCCTCACTCAGTAGATCAAGCATTCCTTCTACAAGATCCAAGAGTTTTGAGGCGTCTTGCCCAAATTCATCAAACTCCACAGCCCGCCAATAACGCCATATTTAAATCCCATACGTGGACAGATGAAGCAACAACATCAGCATTTGAAACCCTCCACCTAGATGCTCAAACCGAGGCTCAGCTCCGTCATTTTCAAACCCAAGCAAAGTACCTCTTCAAACCCCAAACTCTGCTCTCAGGAGACAGTAACGCTGGCAACTGGGGGCTAAGGGATAATGGCGAATTGGTACTGTTCGATTGGGAACGTTTTTCTACTGGCCACCCTGCGATTGACCTATCACCCTTGGTAGCAGGAATGGGTAACATGGAAGACTACAAACAAGTCGCAAAACAATACATAGCAATGGGTGGAAAGGGGATAGAATCAGAACTCACCACTGCGGTCCTACTAGCAAAAGCTTGGATCGTAATTGAGGTGACAAATTTGCTGGTTTCCAGAAGCAATCCGCAAGCCAGCAAATATATAGAATGGTTTAGACAGACATTACCAAAGTGGTGCAAATCGGTGTCATTAGAGGCAGGTTTAGCTGAGCGTTAGCTTATCGAACTCGGCTCTTGGATCTGATAGAGGCGGCGTTCGTTATCTGCGCAACTGGTCTCGCAGTTACACACTTTATCAACGCCTACGTTATTCAAGCCACCGCAACTACCTTGAATGCGCTTGTTGTGAAAGATCACGCCCAGTGACATCAACAAAATGATTGCTAAGAACCCAAGAAAAGTGAACAACCAAACCATTACTTCACCTCTTTCACGTAAGAAGAAACCAATGCTTTGAGTTTCGTCGGGCGAAGTGTCATGAGTGCTTTTTTGGATTGAGATTGAGGATTAAGCAATAACGACTGCACTTTTTTGCTGCCACAGCCTCCGCAACCACCTTTCTTAGCGTGGTTGGTAGAAGGTCGACCTTGCGTGGCAAGCGTTAATGGCGAACGCGGCACACCCATCACATCATCCAGTGAACTGCGAGTCGATAGCTTAAACACTTGCTTACCACTGCTCAAAAGCTTACCTAGCGCACGCTCACCAATGTTGCGAACCAACACCGCATCTACTTTGTATTCTTGCAAAGATTGAATAAGTTGTGATTTTGCTTTGCAGCCAGCTTGTGGCATAGAAGCAATGTTAGCTAGATTCTTCAACAGTCCGTCTGAATCGGAATAAATCGCAATGTATGGGGCTTTAACAAAGTGATTGGCGACGCGTTCGCCGTCATTCGGAATAGCGTAAATCATGAGTTTGACTCCTGGTCAGGAAAAACAAGTGCATGACCCTCAACTAGGCTTTTCGCGACTTTAAAACGCGCGCTTTTAACCGTATTACCAAAGGTCTGGCGAGAGACTCCCATTTGGTCGGCGGCTTGTTGCTGGCTCAATCCTTCCAGATCGGCCAACCTCAATGCCTCTAGTTCTTCTGGCAATATGTTGACTTTTTCTAGCTCGTAAAACGGTACACCATTAGGCTTAAAGCAATGGTGCGCTGCACGTCCACATACGCGTCTTTCTATTTTTGGTCTCGCCATCACATCCTCTCTACAAAACGCCTTCACCTTACGCCCGTTTATGGCATATGCCAATTATAGTTTTTAGCATATGCCAATATCTTAGTTTGCAAAAATCGTCTCCATAGCGAAATATTCGTTAGACATCTAATAATAATGCAACATCACATACAAACCACCATACGATTCATTGACATGAGTCGATAAAAAACCTCGCATTTTTGTGGCTATTTTCATCAAATGTTCACCATCATTTTCACGCTTGTTAACAAATAAAGCTATAATCCATCTAACACATTAGTTTGAACACTAATGATTAATTCGTTACCCTAAGTGAGCTATTTAGAGAAAGGAAACTCAATATGACGTACAAAACTCCCTTACTACTAGCGATTGGTGCGCTAGCAGCGACCAACGCAAACGCAAGTGAGTGTGGAACGGTTACCATTGCAGATATGAACTGGAACTCTGCAACACTGATTGCCAATGTGGACCGTTTTATTCTTGAGCACGGCTACGGCTGTGATGCCGAACTCATCCCAGGCGACACCATGCCTACCGGCACCTCAATGATCGAAAAAGGACAGCCCGATGTAGCACCAGAACTTTGGAGTAACAGCCTTAAAGATGCGCTAGACAAAGGTGTTGAAGAAAAACGCCTACGTTATGCTGGTAAAGCGCTTGTCGATGGCGGTGAAGAAGGCTTCTGGATCCCTGCCTACCTTGTTAAGCAATACCCTGAAATGAAAACCATCGAAGGTGTGAAAAAACACGCGAAACTGTTCTCTCATCCTGAAGACAAAGCAAAATCCGCATTTTACAGCTGCCCTGCTGGTTGGAACTGTCAGATCAGCGCAGGCAACCTTTTCAAAGCAATGGATCTTGCTGACTCAGGTTTTGACATCATTGACCCAGGCTCAAGTGCCGGTCTATCTGGTTCCATCGCAAAAGCTTACGAACGCGAACAAGCATGGTTTGGTTATTACTGGGCACCAACTGCAGTTCTTGGTAAGTACGACATGGTTAAAGTCGATTTCGGCAGCGGCGTGAATGAAGAAGAGTTCGTGAGCTGTACAACCCAAGCGGATTGTGAAGCGCCAAAAGCAACCATGTACCCACCTTCACCAGTGCACACGATTACCACTGAAGAGTTTGCTTCACGTTCTCCAGCAGCGTACGACTACTTCACTAAACGTGGTTTCACCAATGCAGACATGAACCAACTGCTTGCTTGGATGGAAGACAATCAAGCAGACGGTGAAGAAACCATGTTCCATTTCCTAGAAAACTACCCACAGATCTGGACCGCATGGGTTCCTCAAGACGTAGCTAAAAAAGTGCAAGGTGCACTGTAAGACTTAGACGTTTCGTAAATGGTATAGGAATACCAAAATTGTTGTATGCCGAGGCTCGCTTGAGTCTCGGCAAGAAAAGGAAGTAAACATGTCTGACTCGAATTGGCTTAGCGAATTCCCAGAAATGGATCGCTCAGATCTTAGAGCCATCCGCAAAACCTTAGATGGAGCCTACCGCGATTTCTCTCGCGAATACGGCGACCTAATTGAATCATTCTTCGACCCTCTTCTCTCATTTCTCGTTTGGTTCGAAAAACTCCTCATTTCTACACCATGGATGATCATCCTTGCTGTGTGTACCGCGTTAGTTTATGCCGCGAGTCGCTCATGGAAATTGGCTGTCGCGTGTTTCGTGTCATTGATCCTGATTGGGTACTTTGGCATGTGGGAAGATACGATGCGGACGCTCAGCATCATCACGGTGTGTACCATGCTCGCCATTGCGCTCGGTATTCCGATTGGTATTGCCATGGCGCGCTCAAATCGCGTGCAATCCGTCGTAACCCCGCTTCTTGATGTTATGCAAACCATGCCAGCGTTCGTCTATCTGATTCCTGTCGTGATGCTTCTAGGTATTGGTAAGATTCCGGGCTTGATTGCCGTGGTTATCTACGCGATTCCACCAGTGATTCGTTTAACCAACTTAGGTATTCGACTGGTAGATAAAGAAGTACTTGAAGCCGCTACTGCCTTTGGTGCCAGTAAGAAGCAGCGCTTAGTCGGCGTGCAATTACCTTTGGCAATGCCAACCATCATGGCTGGTATCAACCAAACCATCATGATGGCGCTTTCTATGGTCGTTATTGCTTCGATGATTGGCGTAAAAGGCTTAGGTCAGCCAGTATTAAAGTCAATCACGAACCAGTATTTCACGCTTGGTCTGCTTAACGGCTTGGCAATCGTGGCACTAGCGATTTTGTTTGACCGTGCATCGCAAGCTTACGCAAAAAGAACGCAAGCACACCTAGGAGATCTGAAACATGACTAAGCCACTTATTGAAATCAGCGGCCTGTATAAGATCTTCGGCCGAAAACCAAATTCTGTTATCGACCGTGTTAAGCAAGGACAAAGCAAAGACCAAATTCTTGCTGATACCGGCCATACCGTTGGTTTAAAAGACATCAACCTGCAAATCAACAAAGGCGAAATCTTCGTTATCATGGGCCTATCTGGCTCTGGCAAGTCGACTATGATTCGTCACTTCAACCGTTTGATTGACCCGACTATGGGACAAATCTTAGTTGAAGGCGTCGACGTAATGCAGTTGTCGTCAAAAGAGTTGGAAGAGTTTCGTCGCCATAAGATGTCGATGGTATTCCAGCGCTTTGGTCTGTTGCCTCACCGAACTGTGGTCGACAACGTAGCTTACGGCTTGGAAATCCAAGGCATCAAGAAAGAAGCTCGTCTTGCCAAAGCCAATGAGTGGTTGGAAACAGTGGGCCTTAAAGGTTACGAGAACCAATACCCTGCGCAACTTTCTGGTGGCCAGCAACAACGTGTTGGTTTGGCTCGCGCATTAGCGACGGATGCTGAGATCCTATTGATGGATGAAGCCTTCTCGGCACTCGATCCACTGATCCGCAGTGAGATGCAAGATCAGCTTATCGAACTGCAAGAGAAGCTACATAAGACCATTATCTTTATTACTCACGATTTGGACGAAGCACTTCGCTTAGGCGACCGTATTGCTATCTTGAAAGACGGCGAATTGGTACAGCAAGGTTCTCCAGACGAAATTCTGCTTCATCCTGCTGATGAATATGTAGAAGCCTTCGTTAAGGACGTTAACCGAGCACGCGCTCTTACCGTAGAAACCGTGATGCAGCCACCGGCGTATCGCATTGCAGCGACGACCATTGAAGAAGCCTTGATAGAAATGAAACGCGTGAAGCAAGACTATGCCTACCATGTAACCGACGACGGCTATCAAGGTGTGGTGACCAAAGAGAGCTTGCTTGACGCTGCGAAAACCGATGCAGCACAAGAACTCGATGAAGAAATCTACGAAGAAGTGCCTGTAGTCTCACCTGACTCGGTGATTGAAGAAGTGCTACCGGACACCATGTCTTGTGACTACTCACTGCCAGTTGTCGATGACGAAGGTAATCTGCAAGGCGAACTAGAACGAAGCGCCGTGGCCGAAATCTTCACTGACAATACCGAAGAGGAATCTCCGTCAAAGGAGGTCAAAACACCACCAGCAATGGATAAGGCATCCTAATACGCAAAAGGCTCATCATCTGATGAGCCTTTTTGTTTGCTTTGTTGTCTATTCAATATTGGTGTTATTGCTATCCCTACAGCCATATAAGCAGTGCGAAGATTAACAGACTCAACACGATACCAAGCAGGGCAATCCGTCCCTGCATTTCTGTAGAGACGGGACGATGCGGTCTTTTACCTAGCGTCAGAATATACAATCCCGCGTAACCGATACTGTAAGCAACCCTGTCTAAAAAAAGTTCGATCAACAACCAACGAATAAGTGCTCCCAATACCCTAAGCGCACCTATAACTAATTCTTCCATTTTCTTTCCTTTTCCTTCTTCTTTGCAAATCACTGACGTTAAAGAGTTTTTCTAACAGAGACTGTTCAATGGTTTGCTTTGTTCTGACGCAGGTCTAGGAAACAAGTCTATTATTATCACGGTATACCTAAGTGACCTTAGCATACATGCAACGAGATTACTTTGGTATGTCAACTTGTTGATTTAGAGAGGAATAAAATGAAAAAGACATTATTAGCACTCACAGGTGCTGTCATTATTCTAGCAGGCTGTCAGGATGAGAAACCAGCGGAGACAACTGCGGTTGACGTTCCTCAAGCCACTGAAGTTGAAAGCACGGTTGATGCGACGCCAATTGAAGAAGAGCAAGTGATCACTCCAGACACGTTCGTAGATTCTGGCCACAATGCGCAAAATGCATTGGATTGGAACGGCATTTACAAAGGTAAGCTTCCTTGTGCAGATTGTGCGGGTATCGATACCACGCTAACGCTGAACGAAGACGGCACTTACTCATTGGTAGAGCTTTATGAAGGTAAAGAAGGCGACCCAATCAAGTCAGAAGGTAAGTTCACTTGGAACGAATCAGGCAACACCATTACATTGGTTGATGAGTCTGGTCCAAACCAGTACTTCGTTGGCGAAAACATGCTAATGAAGCTGGACATGAACGGCGAAAAAGCAACAGGCGAGTTGGCTTCATTCTACAATCTGAGCAAAATGCCTTAATGCTGAATAGCAATTCAATTTAATCCTGATAAAGACCAAATCCGAGCCTCCCCCGCTCGGATTTTTTCATTCTCGTTAATTAGAACGACAATCAAGAATTTTCATTTATTAAGAAAAATAACAATCCAACCAATTGACGCAAACGATTGCCATTGATAGATTGCGCCATCTTTTTTATTTGTAAGTATGTCGTATGCAAATCTTTAAACGTTTCGCTGCACTTGTTCCTGCAGTACTTTCCTTCTCTGTTTTCGCTCAAACTCAACCTATCCTTGTTCAGGGGGCAATGGATATTGAAACCAGTACATTGGTTGAAGCACTGGATGATGCGAAAGAAACCACCGTTGGTTCTTGGACTTTCTGGCAAGGTGAAATCGATGGCTACCCAGTTGTCGTGTCTCGTACCGAGGTTGGCTTAGCGAACGCTGCCGCTTCTACCACGATTGCAATTGAACACTTCAATCCTAAATACATCATCAACCAAGGTACATCGGGCGGTCACGACCCTGAGCTATACCGTGGTGACATTGTCGTGGGTGAAGCCAGCTTCAACATGGGCTCTTACAAGTCTGAGTTTACTGAAAAAGGCAAAGGCATCGACCCAACTAAGTGGCAGAACTTCGACGTAACCATGCGTCTACGTGAAAACGGCGAGTTTGTTGAACACAAACAATTCAAAGCAGATCCGGCGCTGGTGGAAACCGCTCTTTCTTTGTCTGAAGAATACAAGAAAGGCAAAGTCGTGAAAGGCTTGATTGGCTCAGCGGACGAGTGGAACCGCGAAGTGGATCGTATCAACTGGTTCCATGAAACGTACGGTACGTCTGTTGAAGAAATGGAAACGTCATCAGCGGCATTGGTTGCTCAAGCTTACCAAGTACCTTTCGTTGGCATCCGTATCCTTTCGAACACAGATCAACACAAGCAAGACTTCGAACCACAAACTGCGGTCGATTGTCAGCTATACACAATTGATGTGATTAAAGCGCTGATCAAAAAGCAATAGTCGCTTTTTCGAATCGCAAAGGGAGGCCGAGTGCCTCCCTTTCTTGTTTATAGACACTGCTGCTTAAGCCAGTTGGTCAACTTAATGATTTCTGGCTGACGGGCGCGATTCTTCTTATGCACGAAGTAAAAGCTGTCTCCTGTTTCTAAGCCGTGAGAGGGGATATAAACCAAGTCCTGAGCCTTATCCCGCTCATTCAACATGAAGTCATTGGCAAACGTAATACCCTGATCGTAACGAGCGGCTTCGATAGCCAGCAGCATGTGACTGAAATGCTGCATATCAATGTCTTTAGGTAGCTCAAACCCACCAGCTTTACACCACTCCGCCCAATCTTTACCGCGCTCACGATAGATAGAATCAGTAGAAAGAATCGGATAGTGCCAAAGTGCGTCTGGCATCGGTTGATCTTGAATTTCCTTCCAAATGTTGAGGCTGCATACCGGATACAAAGTCTCGTCATATAGGCGAACTGCCATGTAGTTGCGCTTTGGCTTCTGTACCGTGATAAAGCAATCACCAACACTGTCGGTTTGCTCTGGGTCTCCTGCAACCATGTTGAGTGTCAGATCGATTTCTGGATGCTGACGCTTGAAGTCCGCCAGTCGTGGGATCAACCATTTCACCGCCAGCGAGCTGTAAATCGCCAAACGTAGACTGCCCTTTTCGCCTTCACGCACTTTTTGGCTAGCCATTGCAATGGCACTGATCGCAGGGCTGATGTCTTCAAGATAACGAAAACCCGTATCCGAGAGTGATAGCTTACGACCTTGTCGAATAAACAGAGCTTCACCCAGGTAGTCTTCTAATATACGAATCTGATGACTCACGGCGCTTTGGGTTACGTTGAGCTCTTCTGCTGCAAGGGAAAAGCTCAAATTACGCGCAACGGACTCGAAACAGTGAACCGCTCTCAGAGGTGGCAATTTCATTATCTAAAAATCTCATACTTAAACTAATAAATATCATTTCACTTCATCCTATGACATCACCTACTCTTTGGCAAAGAATGAGGAGAGGAATAACGTGAAAGTCACATCTGTCGGCGCAGCCATGCTGCTATTAATTGTTGGAAACCTAATTGCGGTGCTCTCAGACGCTTTGATCAAAAGTGTCGGTAACGAGGTGCCGGTTTTTCAGTTCGTGTTTTACCGACAGCTGTCAGCAGTGATGATTTTGTTACCTGTATTCTTGCTCACCAAACAAGCACCATTGATGGAAGGCTTTAAATGGCATGTAGTGCGTGCACACGTTTGGCTAACCGGCGCGATTTTCATGGTGTTTGCTATCTCTTCAATGCCACTCGCTACGGCAAATGCGATCTTTTATGCTGCTCCTTTGATCATGTTGCCACTGGCAGCGATCTTCTTTGGAGAGAAGCTTTCTGCACAATCTATTGCAGCGGCAGTAATGGGCTTTGCAGGCGTGCTTGTGATTATTCGTCCAGACCAAGTTGATTGGGCGGCACTATCGGCTTTGGTTGTCGCGGTGACGTTAGCAATCAACAACCTGTTGATCCGCAAGTTGCCAAAGAACCAATCAGTGCCACACACGCTATTGATGACTAACCTAGCCGGCATTCCTGTGTCTCTACTGTTGGTGTTTATTGAGGGTGAAGCATGGGATTGGAGCTCATTCCCTGTTGCGGCAGGCTCAAGCCTATTCATCATGATTTACGCGGCAACTTGTGTATTGGCTTATCGCTCCATCGATAGCAACAAAATCGCCAGCGCCGAATACAGCGGCTTAATTGGCGCGGTAATCGTTGGTTTAATTTGGTTTGGTGAAGTGCCAGATATCTTTATGGCAATTGGCACAGTGATGATTGTGGTGCCTCTGGTTTGGCTATCTAAGCGCGAACGCCGCAAACAAAAGCAAGCCCAAGCCGCAAAACTCGCGGAAGAGCAAAAACATCATCAAGCGCCAGCAGCGTAAACAACCAAAAAAGCCGAGCACTCATCGCTCGGCTTTTTTGTTTTAGGGCAACACATATGAGCCTTGTTTATCTTGGATTATCGACTCATTAGTTTTTGATGGCGTTAATGGTTGCCGCTTTTTGCTGTAACGCTTTAAAGTCAGCGCTCTGCTTAATTTGGTTCAAGGTGTCAGTAACATCAAACGTACCAACCACCTGCTTTGCGGCCTCAAAGGGTGTCACTCCTTTTTCCAATTGAAGGATGTCATAGCCTGCCGCCTTCAACGCATAAATTGCGGCTGCACCACTTGGATAGAAGTATCCCCAACCAAACTGAGACTCCACACTTTCACGGTTTTGATACTGAGTCGTAAACGCGTAGCTATCAACAAACTTGAGCTCGGAAAAATTTGGTAGCGCATTTCTCAATGCCATCACTTCAACATACCAAGCGCTGCCTTCAAACAGCTCTTGGCCTAATCCCATGTTCTTCGCATAACGCTTACTGCTGGTATCAATATTGATTTGCTCCTGAGTCAAAGCGATGTATTGCTTAAGCATGGTTTTCGCTTCGTCTTGGGTCATTGTTTTAGGCAAAGATTTAAACAGATCCAGAACCGCTAGCTTGTAAGTTATCTGCTCTACATTCACAGGGTAACCGTTGAGCTCGTTAAAGTAATTGGCAGGATCGCTAAAGTGCTCCAGCTGATAGTCATGAAACATCTCATGCACAGCTAATGCGATAGTATTGCGTTGATGTTCACCTTTTACGAAGGTCTCTGAGGGCTTATACACTTGGAGATAGTACTTCGCTCCGTTAAACGTATATTGCCTTTCATACACCCCATTACCTTTGTTTATTACGTCATGAAAGACGTGCATATTGGTTTCGTATTGATAGATATTCAGAGCACCACTTTCATTGACGCCTAACTTTTGCGCCTCTTCTGGGACTTTGGAAGGATTGACCAAATAGGCAGTGACTGGCGTGCTGCTTTTTTCATCCAAACGTAGAAAGTAAGCTGGCGTACCTGATAAGTAGTCCCCATAACCGCCCCAAACGGATTGGAATTTCAGTGCATTCACAGAGGCATTAAGTTGCTCGAAAAGCTTACTATCTACCTCACTGGTCAAAGACGTTTCGCCTTCAGGGGAGACAAGTTTACCGAGGCCATACTTGGTTATCTCTTGCTCAGACATGTTGTGTATGTCTTGTGCCGATGCTGCATTAATCGTGAAGTAGTAGAAACCTTCTGGGTCTGACAATCCCATCTTTTTGTAGTAATCGATGTAAGGTTGATGATATTTGTGACCAACAGGAAAATCCGTTGCAACTTGATCTTCCGTTGCCCATGAATGAACACCAATCGTTGCGCCGCTCTCAATCGTTCGGTTTACACCTGCCAAAAACAAATCAGTACCGCCAGAAGCAATTTGCCCACTGCTCGCAATATGGGAATCCAGCTGTTTAGCGCGAACTTGATAAGCCAGTTCGAGGTTTGATTCATCATCAACAGAACCATCAATACTGATGAACTTGAGCTGCTTCACGTTGGCGTGTTTTGTAATCATTTGCTCAAACGCCTTTGGTGAGCCCTGACAAATAACACCTTGCAGTTCTGCGACGTCTCCTTTCACAACAAACGACAAACCCGGCTCTTGAGCTGACAGTTGGTCTCCACACTGAGAAGTAAATGTGTTGGTTGATGATGTGCTTTGGTCTTTCCCTTCTGAACCACAACCAGATAATGCCACGGCAATGCTCAGCGCCAATACTTGTTTTTTCATTCCTTTCTCCAATAAAACACCGTTCGATAGAGGAGATAATAAACAAAAAAATCCTGTTTTCCGGCGATTCTTACGTTGGCTTACAGACGCTTAATAATCCATCGATAACACCGGTTTTGTAAGCAACTCGCATACAATTTTGGTTGCCTAAACATTCGAGGGAGCCTCAGATAGGCATCAGCTGCTATAGTTAAAACAGTAAATAATAAAACTAGGGCAGTATTGAAATCGTCATCACCTCTCCTACTTTCTCAGCACTCTGGCATTTTTAGAGCGAGCGTTCGCTCTTGATTCGATTCATCGCTGCCTCTTTTTTGAGGGTCTGCGCATGCAAATTGGTTTCAAATCGACGCTTCAATCTTTTGTCCTTTCAACGCTTTTTCTTATCTCTGTTTTCAGCCCTTATACTTCTGCATCTTCACTAAAAGTAGGGACTTACCCCTGTCCACCTTTTGTCATCGGCTCTGTTGATTCGGAGCTAAACGGCCTCAGTATTGAGTTGTGGGAACAAATAGCCAAAGAGATGAATGTCGAGTTCACTTTCGAAAACCACCCATTGGATGATCTTCTTAACTCGATAGAAACAGAACAAATCGACATTGGCGTGTCATGCATTTCTATTACACCCGAACGTGAGTTATTCGCAGACTTCTCCCACTCTTTCTATGAGACCCACCTTGCGATTGCAGTTAAAAATCAAGGGTACCTACATACCTTACAATCGATCTTCATGAACCCTGCATTGTGGTTAATCGTAGGCGCGATCATTCTGGTTGCAGGTTTGGTTGGGGCGTTTTTCTACGCGATAGAAGAAGGGAAAAATGAAAAGCTGTATTCGATGAAAAGCCGAGTAGGACGTTGGGTTGAGAGCTTTATCCTTGGACTTCTCTTCATTACACGAGGCCCCTTTAACTACTTCGAGTTTAAGAGCTTAACAGGACGCATAGTAACGGTGTTTATTGGTGTGTTTAGCATGCTCTTTATCGCCAGTATCACCGCCGTGCTGGCCAGCAAATTGACCCTAAGCCAAGGCTATTCTCAAATAAAAAGCATTAACGATCTCGCCAATGTCAAAGTGGGAACCAAAACCGCAACCACCTCATCTTTGTTACTGACAAGCTTCGGTATTCGTCATCAAGATTATCAAGACATGACCGCGCTTTTAAATGCATTGGATACTGGAGAAGTCGAAGCAATCGTCGCTGATGACGTAGTGCTCAAATACATGATTGGTAACGGCAGAATATCGGGACAATATGAAGATTTAGAGGTGCTGCCTTACCAGTTAGAAAAACAGAACTATGGCTTCATCATTACGGAAAACAACCCGTATGAAGAAGAGATCAATCGCGCTCTACTGCAAATTCGTGAATCACGGAAATGGCGTAAGATTCTGGTCGATTATTTTGCAGACAAGTAGTGTTCACCACTGTCTTCTAAAATGAAAAAAGCCCTTAAGTTCAATGAACAAAAGGGCTTTTGTATTCAATCTCGTTGGCGATTATTGCGGTAGAACCACTTTGCCATCTTGAATTGGGAAAGTTTTACCTGCAGGTTTGCTTTGCATACGAACGGTTGTTGGCGCGCCAGCAACTTCGTAAGTGACATCGTAACCCACTACTTTCTCAGACGTGGTGTATTCAGTGTGACATTGCTTCTCAGTTGATGTCACAACATCGCCCTTTTGTACATTGTCTTGGATCTTACGACCTGTCATCGCACCAGCAACAGTACCTGCAGCAGTCGCAATCACTTTACCTGAACCACCACCGATTTGGTTACCCAATGCAGCACCTGCCGCTGCACCACCCACAGTACCAAGGATCTTGTTGTTGTCCGTTGGTTCTACTTGATGTGTTACTACCACGTCTTTACACACTTGGTGTGGGTTTTTCACAGTTTCTGTTACCGCTTCAACAAGCGTGATATTTGCTTCTGTTGGTGCTGGTGGCGTTTTGTCTTTACAACCCGCTAGTACTGCAACAACCGCTGTTGCGATTGCGATAGATTTCATATTCATGATTTACTTTCCGATACGGTTATCTTTGTTTGGCGATATAGTAAATCTAGAAGAAAAATTCACATCAGGTGAAAACAAACGTCCGGTCATTAGCAGGTTAAAATACAGCGTTTTATAAACGCCGTGTTAGAGAAAGCTCAGAGAAAGGTCAATTGGAGCGAGATCACATCAGCTTGAGCAATGAATGTTGCGCTAACTACAATGCCAAGTTGAGCAAACTTTAGGCAGGCACCATCCAACGAGTCCAAAATGCAAGCAACATCGAGGCAAACATGACCCATACCAGCGTCGCGGCCGTCAATGTCCCCACCAAGCTCAAGCGGTAGCTAAAGTAGAAAACAGAAATCAGGTACGCCGCATAAGGAATCAAAGAATAGATGCCAAACAGAGCCGTTTGGCGCAGGGCTTCCATGTCTCGCTCGCTACCGACAATAAAGTGCGCGATCAGAGCAAAGGTCGGAAACAAAGGTACGAGCCCTGCGATATAAAAGCTTTTCGACTTCGATAGCATGGCAATAATCAATACTGCCACGGCACCAAGCAAAGATTTAAGAAACAGACTGGTCATCAGTGTATGCCAAACACCCTAAGCTAGGCTTAAGAAGAGCTCATCATCGGTTAGATACTTATGACGATGACTAAGACTGCGTAAGTGCATAAACATAAAATCAGGAAAACCAGGTGCGATAACGTTGTTTGGTTCCCAGAAGATGCCACCAACAAATACATAACGGCCTTGCTTCTCATCATCATGTAAAGGGTTGTTGATTGGTGTTGTCAATTCAGCACGACAACCTTCGACAACGCAAACGATCTGACCTTTGAAGATCCCGATCACTCGTTTCACAAGATTAGCTTTAATCCCACACTTCCAAGCTTGGCGCGTTGCCCACTCATAGCCGTGTTTGTTGATCGCTTTTTTCTGTAGATGCACAACCAAATTCATCGTTCATTCCTGACTTGACCTTTGCTTGTACTATAACCAAATCGCCTGTTAGGTTTGCCGATATTAATTTATCGAAACCATAGAAGGTAAAAATCAAGAAACGAGAGCGTTACAACAAATCGCCATTTACTTAACGGTTTTTAGGATTTTTCTGACATTAGAAACAGAGTTGTGTTGCATAGAATAGCGTCACATTTATAAAAATAATTATGACAACAAGGTGACGTATGGCTTTTGATGACTACTGGAAGAAGGTTCGCGAAAAGCACCTGAAAAGTGCCAATCTAGAAGGGCTTATTGTAAAGAGGGTTCGCGCTAACACAGGAAGTAAACGCCTTCCCTATCGCACAAAATGCGGCGCGCTGTGCGAAATCAAATACAACGAAGTTTGTGAATCACAAAAAGAGTGATGACATTGCACCACCCTTTTTCATCATGACTCACTTCAATATTTAAGCGTCGATAAGGTAGTTATCGCCCTCGTTTTCTAGACGATCAAGCAATACGCGACACTCATCAAGATCGAGCGGCTGCTCAAAACGACGCTTCAAATTCATCAAAAAGAAAATGTCTTCACACATCGCTTTCTCTGGCTCATCACTGATTTTCGCCACTGGAGAGCCATTGCACGAAACCATCTTGATTACGATTGAAAGTGGCTTATACGCGACACCTTGCTTGTTAGTGTACTCGCCCATATCGTTTGCCAAAAACGTACCAATACCAAAGCTGATTTGTACTCGACCTTGGAAGTGCTCACAAATGTCCAGTGCTTGATCAAAGTTCAAGCCGTCTGTAAACACCAAGGTTTTGGTCATAGGGTCGATGCCAAGCGATTGGTAATGCTCAATCATCTTCTCGCCCCATGTGTAAGGGCAACCACTGTCATGACGCACTCCTACATAAGCATTACTTAGCTCTTCATCGAAGTCTTTTAAGAACGCATCAATACCAATGGTATCTGTTAAAGCAATGCCTAACGCACCATTAAACATCTTTTGCCAACGCTGCAATGCTACCTTTTGTGAATCACGAACATTCACTAGCGCTTGGTGTCCCATAAACCATTCGTGTGCAACCGTACCGATTGGCGTGAGATCGAGCTCTTTCGCCAAATGGTAGTTACTGGTTCCAGTTAGGCTGTCAGGTAACTCTTGGCTCAGATACTGCAGCATTGAGCGCTGGGCTTGGAACGAGAAACGACGGCGGGTCGACATATCAGCAAACTTAAAGTTAGTGATATTGCGGCGTGTTAGTTCGGATTTTAGATGACTAACTTTCTCTTTAAGAACAGATTGGAATTGCTCAACTGGAATGTCTGCCCAACGTGCACGGCTGCGCACTTCGGACACAATACTCATGATGATGGTCTCGTAGAGAATGGTTTCTTTCCAAAGACCATTGATGGTGATGCGTAATTGGCTTGTGCCATCAGCCATGGTTTTAGTATTGAAAGAAACGTCACGTTGAGGGTTAAAACGAAATGCATGCAGAGCGTCAACAAACTCATAGCTAAGATAAGGCGCGACGCCTTTCATGTACTCGATTTCTTCTGCCGAGAAAGTGATGTCTTGCAGTTTAAGAACTTCCGCTTTCACATCTGGCAGTAGTTCAGACAGGTCTTCTTCACTGCGAACAATGAATTTGTAGGACACCATCGCATCTGGATAAAGCGCTGCAACAGCACTCATCATATTCACTTTGTATACGTCAAAATCTAACGCACTTTGAATGATGCGAGACGAAAATAAATTGGTGGTCATTCGGAGCCCTTCTACACGCCCTTTTTCGTTTATACCCAAATTCCCTCAGCACGGTGCAAACCGCATCTTATTGTTTTCCCAACGAAGTTGGTGGGAAGTTCTCAACAAGGCAAACTTGGGTATATAACTTGTTGTTACTAACTAAATTGCGTAAACAATAAACACCCACTATTAGTTTGTCAACTTTTGTTACTAACCACTCTTTTTTATAAGGTTTTTACGCGCAATAATCCAACAGCTATTGTGGATAACCTGAACAGATACGCACATTCATACTTAAACATCACCACTAAGAAAATGTATGTACGTTTCTAACAATCGGTTACTTACCCATTGATTGACTACTTGTTATGCGCTAGATTACTTACAAATCAATCTCAGGACCCAATCATGATCGTAACTGTCGACATCATTCCATTCAGACTATCTGGCTGTGCCGATAAAGGGTTGGAAGTGTTGCTGATCAAACGCTCAAATCCAGAACGCCCCTACCACGGCGTGTGGGCTTTGCCTGGTGGATTTGTGTTTGATAAAGACATGACGCACGAAGGTGGACGAGCAGCAGACGAAAACTTCGAAGCAGCACGACGTAGAATCTGCCGTGAAAAAATTCACACCTACCCTCGCCACTTTAGCGAAGCTTTTGTCGATGGCGATCCAAAGCGTGACCCTGAAGATTGGAGCCTGAACATCACCCACTACGCCTTAGTAGACCGCAATAACAAAGAACAAATCGACAACGCTGGTGTACCAGAGTGTCATTTGAAGTGGTTCCCGCTACAAGCAATCCTTGATGGTGAAGAAACCCTCGCTTTTGATCACCAAAAGATGATTGAAAAGGCATGGCAGAAGCTGCGTGCCTCTATTGAATACACCTCAGTATTGTTGTTCGCACTCGATAAAGAATTTTTGGTTGCAGACATCATTGCCGCATACCAAGAGTTCGGTATTGATATCAGTCGAATGACGATCAAACGCCGCTTGATTGATTCCGGTGTTCTAAAGCCAACCAACAAAGTCGCTTCCACTAACAAAGGTAAAGGCGGTAAGCCAGCCATGGTGTACACCTTAGCAAGCGACGAAGTGACCTTTTTCCAAAACTGTTTGCGTGGTTAACGCAAGCACAAAAGACAGACAAGGAGTCTGCCATGACCGTTCGAGTTAACTACCAAACTACCGCAGTGATCGACGTGGATCCTGAAAAAGGCTTCACCGAACTTTGCCCTGACGAGTTACCTGTCACTGGCGCATTAGAAATCGTTCCAGAGATATTAAAGAACCACACTAAAGGTCGCTTAAAGCTCGTTAGCCGTGATTTGCATCCACCAAAAGCAGCTTGGGATGCAGAAACGCCAGCGAATATGCTTGAACCTGTCGGCCTACCTAATGTGGACATTAAGTGGAACCGCCATTGCGTGCTTGGTACTACGGGTGTTGAGCTGCTGGACGGTCTACCTCCTGTTCTGGAATACGATTTCCAAGTCAACAAAGGCATGGACCCAGACGCACATCCTTATGGCATCTTTTTCCACGACGTGGCTGATACCAAAACTACAGGTGCGAATGAGTTCCTTAAATTCAACCACATCGATACGGTTGTTGTTGGTGGCTTAGCGCTTGATTTTTGTGTGAAGAAATCCGTGACTCAAGCTCTCGATTTAGGTTTCAAAGTGATTGTGAACTTAGCCTCTAGCCGTGCAGTCTTGCCAGAAACTATCGATGCAGTGATTGCGGAGATGGAAGAGAAAGGCGCAGTATTTGTTAGCAATGCAGATGACATCATCGTCGAGAACTTCGCGTAATTTAAGTCGGTTTAAACTAAGCCCATCAGCTTTCGCTTAAAAAGAAAACGGTCCAGCTTATCTGGACCGTTTTTTGTTTGTGGCATCTAAGAAGGGGATTACTTAATCACACCACACACAATGCGAGCACCGCCGCCGCCAAGTTTCGCCGGATGGTCGGAGTGGTTATCGCCCCCAGCATGAACCATCAAAGCACGACCTTTTACGTCATCAAGTTTTACTCGTGGTGCCAATACTGGCTGGTCCGCCATTCCATGAGCATTCACGTAAAGCGCTGGTAAATCGCCAAGGTGATTGTCGTCCGTCCAAGGGAAGCCATGCTTGCCTGTTTTTTCTGGGTCATAATGCCCTCCGGCAGCACCGCCAAGAATGGTTTTACCTTCTTTGGTAATGCTGTCACACGAGCCGTTAGCGTGTAAATGGAAGCCATGCGTACCAGCGGGTAAACCCTGTAGTTTCGGCGTAAAAACGGTGCCGTAATCACTGTCGCTGATCATCACGCTCCCGGTTGATTGACCAGAGCCAAGGTCAATCATTTCTACGCTTACTGTCTCGGCAAAAGTTGGGGAAGAGAGAAGCGTTAGTGCAGCAAGCCATGTTGTTTTATTCATACTGTGGGTCCTATTTATTGTTATTTATCAGTGTTGAAGTGATTTCAACACATTGGATTGACCATAGATCTCGGCAAACTCTTTCAAATTTAACCCTGCTTTATTGCGCAGCTCTGGTGAACAGTCCGCTTGATAGAGGTCTTTCGCTATGCCGATTTCACGCTTGATGAGTGCGCCCATTAATGCAGTGTTACCACGTTTATCTTGCAGGCAGGCGTTAGCGCCGGAGTCGAGCAGCAAGCGAACGGTTTCTCGATGTCCTTGATACGCTGCCACCATCAATGCGGTATAACTTTGAGTATTACGTTGGTCGATTGGGAAGCCTTGAGAAACAAATGTATCGACCACTTCGTTATTGCCAATTCGCGCTGCGTCAAAGAACAGTTCAACCAAAGATTGGTATTCCTCTTCCAGTTTGTCTTCTGCAGCTAATAAGCTCAGCGAGAAACTTAAAGAGAACAGAACGGCACTGAGCAAAAACACGGTTTTCATTTACTCACCCTCACTAACAGAATTTGAGAATGACCCACGGGAGCCCTGATTTTCGGGCAGAAAAGAGCAGATAAATCTCCCGCAGGTCAAAACTTATTGCTTACATCATCGCTTTGTTTTTCACTTGCTTGAGATTGGTATCTGTCGCCTCAGCCAGACGCGTACCGTACTCTTTATCTGCGCGATAGAAATAGCTCACCATGGTTTCCTTAACGTCTTTATCCATCACCTTGTTCAGGTCACCCGCTAAATTGGCAATCAAATCACTCTGGTCTTGCTCGTTCATGCTGCGGAACAACACACCCGCTTGGTAGAAGTTGCGAGGATTGCTGATCGCTCTTTGTTGAACAGTGCCAACCAGCTTGGTTTCAACCGCTTTAAATTGTGTGTCTTCTGCCAGTGCCAGTTTACGGCTTGGTTCGTAGTTCACATCACCATTGCCTTGCTTCGCGTTGTTGCTCAATCCATCTTGGTTATGGTTGTTCACTGATGCTAGAGGACGGTTTACTGGCAGTTGGAACAAGTTCACACCCACGCGGTACAGCTGTGTATCTGCATAAGCGAACAAACGGCCTTGTAGCAAACGGTCTTCCGATGGCTCGATACCAGGAATCAAATTCGAAGGCGCAAATGCCGACTGTTCAGTGTCTAAAAAGAAATTTTCTGGTAGGCGGTTCAACGTCATAGTGCCGACTTTTTGATCCGGTACATTTAGCCATACTTTGGTCGCATCCAACCCGTTGTAATCCAGTTTGCTCAGAGCTTCTGGTGACAGCACCTTCACGTAAAGATCCCACTTAGGGTAGTTACCACGCCCAATTTCTTTGTACAGATCATTGGTTAAATGGTTGAAATCTTTACCCTGCATTGCGGTTACTTCATCAGGACGCAGGCTTTCGATACCTTGTTGGCTCTTCCATTGGAACTTCACATAGTTCACATCGCCTTGCTTATTAATCCACTTATAAGCGTGCACACCAAAGCCGTCCATCGTGCGATAGCTTGCTGGCGTACCTAGGTTGCTATAAACCCAAGTCAGCATGTTGGTCGCACTCGGCTCATGACTGAAGAAATCAAAGAATCGGTTTGGATCCTGAACGTTGGTAACAGGAGACGGTTTTAGAGAGTGCACCATATCCGGAAACTTAATTGAATCGCGGATGAAGAACACAGGCAGGTTGTTCCCTACCAGATCCCAGTTACCCTGTTCAGTATAAAATTTAGTGGCGAAACCACGAGGATCGCGAAGTGTCTCAGGTGATCCTTTTGAGTGAATAACGGTCGAAAAACGAACAAAAACAGGGGTTACCTTTCCTTTGTTAGTAAAAGGAGCGGAAACCGTTAAATCACTAAAATCACCCGATGCAACAAACTCACCATGAGCACCCGTACCACGAGCATGCACCACACGCTCAGGAATACGCTCTCTGGCAAAACGCTGCAATTTTTGGATCAGGTGAACGTCTTGCAGTAATACGCTGCCGTTTTCACCTGCTGTGATTGAATTCTGGTTGTCACCGACTGGTGCACCGTTGTCTCTTGTCAGGGTTTGCGCCTGTAGAGATGTGCTGGCTAAGCCAACTGTAATTAATAAGAAGCTTTTTGACATCTGCATGGTTGCTCTCCAATGCGTGCTAACCATTTGACCAGTCGAGTGGTCAATGGATACTCAAAAGCTCTTTTCTGCCCACGAAGAATATATCTTCAATGATTACATTTGTTTAATGGGAAATAACGATAGATTTAATAGGGATAACCAATGAAATTTTTGAGGTTTTATCAGTTTGATTAATAAAACCTAGACTCGGGCTGAGAAACTCGACCGAAGAGTTAATACACTGACAGAAAAGCACAGCGATGAAAAGGACACCAGAATGCACCAACATGAAAAGTTAAATTACGTTGAGTTTGGCACGCGAGACATCAATGCGACTAAACAGTTTTTCGAGCAAGCCTTTGGATGGAGCTTCGTTGATTATGGTCCTGAGTACAGCGCCTTTTCAGGTCAAGGCTTGGACGGTGGCTTTTATGCAGCAGAGCAAGTCAGCCAAACAACAAATGGGGCAGCACTACTGGTGTTCTATAGCTCGGATATTCATGCCACGTTAGCCAAAGTCGAACAGTTCGGGGGCCAAGTCATCCGCCCTATCTTCGAGTTCCCGGGAGGTTGTCGTTTCCATTTTACCGAACCAAGTGGCAATGAGTTCGCGGTCTGGTCTGAAAAGCATTAATTAATGACAAGTAAAACAGTAATTAATGACAGGTAAAACAATAACGTACCACCGCATTCGATAATTGACTCGAAGAGTTACAAACCCGCTCGCCTCGCCTTTTCATTTATTGATAGCGCGGGGCTTTTTGATTGCTCAAATCTTATACAGTTGTTTTTGTTCTTTAAATCAAAAGCAAAGGTAAAACATGGAAGTTTTGAAGCGTTGGTTCATCGCCCTTTCTTTAGGGCTTGTGTTATCGGCATGCGGAGGTGGTGATGGCTCCGATGTGGACTCCTCAACATCGGACAACAATCTCAATCAAATACAGGCAAGCATCTTTTCCAACATCACGGGCGTCACCTACCCGTATGATGTTTATTTGCCTGAGAACTACGACGACCGACTTAGTTCTTTGCCCGTGATCTTTGTCTCGGACGGTGGAGGCACGGGATTGAGCTTCGCAGAGCTTATCGATGATTACGGTGCTGAAGTCATTCTCGTTGCCGTTCACGAAGGCCCACCGGGACGCAGAGACATTGATTACTTGCCTCCGGGCGTAGATGACTACTATCTCTTTCTTACGCAGGAACTCATTCCTATTGTTGAAGCAGAGTACGATATCGATCCGACTCAGCGCACGTTAGCTGGACATTCGTTTGGCGGTGCGAAATCCGCTTATGTGATGCTTACGGAAGATGTTGGTGCCGAGTTTTTCTCAAACTTTATCATCTCTGATGGTTCTTTTTGGCGTATTGAAGACACCATCTACCCTGTAGAGGAAGAGCGCTATCTTATTTCTCCTTGGCTTGAAGTGACGGCGATTTTTAGCGCCACATCTGGCAGAACAGGGAATTTTTATTGGGTAGATATCTTCTACAGCCATATTAAATCGAAACAGTACCAAGGGTTCACTCTGCCTCCTTTAATTCACTACAACGGATTAAATCACGGCGTGATGTGGTACCACACTTATAGAGACAGTTTGCCAATCTTGTTTCCAAAAGAAGAAATTTAAGATCATCAAAACAAGTCAGCGGTAGCCAGATTCGGAACTCGCGTTGCATTTCTGGTTGATCTCATCCTTGGTTTAATCCACTGTTAGCGCAACAATTAATCAATGAGGCGCTAGACCTCGACCAAGGATGTAACATGACCGCAGCCAGTTTTTTTCGCTTACTTTGTCTCGCTGCTATTTGGGGTGGCTCGTTTCTATTTATGCGAGTCGCCGCCAATACGTTCGGACCGGCTTACTTAATCGAATTTCGAGTGGGGTTTGCAGCAATTGCCTTGTTGCTCATCTCCATTTATCTCAAAAAGAGACTCTCCTTCACCGCGCATACTAAACATTTCTTTATTATTGGATTGTTTAACACCGCGGCACCGTTTCTGTTTTTCGCCTATGCTGCGCAGACGCTCAATGCCTCAACTTTATCGATACTCAATTCAACGGCTCCTATTTGGGGCGCATTGATTGGTTTTATCTGGTATCGCAGCCCGCTGACCAAGAAAGCGATTCTTGGCATGGCGATTGGTATCACTGGCGTCGCAGTATTGGTCGGTTGGAGTGCGGTCAAGATTGGTGAGGAGGCGATTCTGCCGATCATTGCTAGCTTGTTGGCCGCATGTAGCTATGGAATCGCGACCAACTACACTAAGAATGCTCCTCAGATTCCGGCTTTCAATAATGCACACGGCAGTATGTGGGCAGCGGTGATTTGGGTACTTCCGCTACTGCCATTTTTACCAATGCGTGCAGAGCCAACCAGCATAGAGTGGAGCTCTGTGGTTGCTCTCGGTGTGGTTTGTACCGGTTTGGCGTATTTGCTTTACTTCCGTTTGGTATCAGAAGTAGGCCCAGCATCGGCACTTTCGGTTACCTTCCTCATTCCAGTCTTCGGAATCTTATGGGGTTATCTGATTCTAGATGAACCAATCGGCTTCAATACCATCATAGGGACCATTCTGGTGCTTAGTGGGACAATGTTGGTAACAGGCTTCTCTCCTGCTGCAATGCTGGCGAAGCGAAAAGAGAAAGTCGCTTAACCGTTTTTAGGCGTCATAAAATCAAACAAGGCCGCTGTTCAAGCGGCCTTTTAGTATTAACAACGAAATGACTAGTTATACGCCCTCGCCAACGTACCACTCCCTTGATATTGGTAGAGCTTACAATCGTTAGTGATAAACGCGGATTCTCCGGCTTTAAGAGTCAGACTTGTTTCTAATGTCATGACCTCAACACTACCTTCAACACAAAAAACAATCTCAGCACCACGCACAAACTGTTGCTTGCATTCCTCATCGGAAGAGAGAATATCAAACCCAAAATCGTCCACCGGAATTGGATAGCTCAACTTGCCCTCTTTGTGGATTGGCGACAGTTTAATCTGTTCCGGTTGCGTGGTGTGAAATGCCGTATTGGCGATAAGCTCATTCACATCAATGTACTTGGGCGTTAACCCAGCTCTAAGCACGTTGTCAGAATTCGCCATGATCTCCAAAGCTGTACCTTGTACATACGCATGAGGCGTTTCGGCATGGAGGAACATCGCTTCACCAGGTGCAAGCTCTATCGTGTTCAACATCAACGGAGACAGCAATCCAATGTCTTGCGGGTAGTGCTTTTGAAATTCCGCCACATAACTGAGCACTTCTCTTTCCAATGCCGTCTTTGGACCACGCTCTAACGCTGCGTCCAGTTCTGCCAAGGCTTGAATTTTATGAGCTTCGCTCAAGGTCATGATCGCCGTGAAGAAGTCTTTCAACCCGTCTTGATTTGGGTGCTCGGCTAACGCGGTCACCTCGCCGTCTAAACTACGAATACCGAATTGGCGGAACAGCGTCAGTATCTGTTCTATCGGACGAAAGCCATTCATCGCCTTGTAGAAAGTCAGCGCATAGACCAACTCTGGCTTGTGATTAGCGTCTTTGTAGTTGCGATTAGGAGCATCAAGTGGAATACCTTGTTCATTCTCTCGTACAAAACCAAGCTCAGCTTTACGCTTGTTCGGATGAACTTGAATCGAGAGCGGAGAATCCGCCGCAAGCACTTTGAATAGGTAAGGAAGTTCCCCGAAACGCATCATGGTGTAATCACCAAACATGCTTGCTTTATCTCTCGCAATCACATCAGATAACAACTCACCGGTTGTTGCGAGGCGCGAGCAACCATTAGGGTGCGCTCCCATCCAAATTTCAGCTTGAGGTTGATGGTTCACATTGTCGATACCAAACAGTTTAGAAATCGACTCTTTGCTTCCCCAAGCGTAGTTTTGAATCACGTTATCTAGCTTGAACAGTGACATCTCACACTCTCCCGCGGTGTTTTAACGCTGCAATTCGATAGCTTGAATCAAGGCTGAAACGCCCTGCTCGACTTTGTTTCTTGGGCAACCCAGATTGAGTCTGAGATAGCCTTTACCGGAATCGCCATAAACATCTCCAGACATGATGGCTACATTGAATTGTTCAATTAACGCCTGATTAAGCAGCTTCATATCTAGATTCAAAACAGATAGATCAATCCAAGCTAAATAGGTTGCGTCTGGGACAAGGTAGCTCACCTCAGGAAAGGCACTTTCAAGTGCTTCTTTCACGTATTGATGGTTAGCCAATACATACTCGTTGAGTGCCTTTAGCCAAGGCTCTCCGTGACGATAAGCCGCCATCGTCCCAAGCACGCCCATGATAGAAGGCGATGAAAGACCATCCACCTCTTTGAGTTTATGTAGGTAACGTTCACGCGTTTGTGAATCTGCGATCAACGCATACGCACCATTCAAGGCTGGAATATTGAACGATTTAGACGCCGATGTAACGACAGCCCAATCTTGTGAACGGCCAAACCCCACGTAAGGGATGTGACGCTTAAAGCTCACGTCCATATGGATCTCATCCGAAATCACTTTAACTTGGTGTTGGTTACAAAGCTCCGCCATCTTTTCCAATTCGCTTTGGTTCCACACTCGCCCTGTTGGGTTATGAGGGCTGCACAACAACAGCACAGTGTTGTTCTGGTCAGCGAGTTTGGTTTCCAGATCTTGCCAGTCAATTTCAAATCGACCTTGCTGCTTGATGAGCGGACTGCGAACGCACGCACGACCTTGCCCTTCAACCATTTTGTCGAACGCATCATAAGCTGGTGTATGGAACACCACGCCTTGTCCCGGCTGGCTCCATTGCTCAATCAACTTTGACACAATGTAGATAACCGATGGTCCGTACACCACTTGCTGAGTGTCGATTTCGCAGTCAAAACGAGTTTGATACCAGTAGCGAATCGCGGACTTAAAATCCTCATGGTTCCAGCGGCTATAACCTAATACCGGATGCTCTAAACGTTGTTTAAGCACATTCATCACCGGCTCTGGCGCAGCAAAATCCATATCTGAAATGGTAAATGGCAATAAACCCGCTTTACCAAATCTATCCTGAACGTAGTCCCACTGCGTGCAGTAAGTGCCAGTGCGATCAATCGGTGTATTAAAGTCGAAATTCTGAGTCATACGAATATTCCAATATTAAGGTCCCTCGTCACAATCTCATTGGGGGGGAGGATGGAGATTGTGCCGAGGGGGAGCATCTATCAAGGCAGTGATTAGCTTGCAGACATGATGGCTTGCATTTCGTTCTTCACTAGGTGAACTTGTGTACCAATAACGACTTGCAGGTTGTGCTCATCAAGCTTCACTACGCCCAGCGCGCCGTTGGCTTTCAACTTAGCGTCGTCGACCAAACTCATGTCGTTAACAGACAAGCGAAGACGAGTGATGCAGTTATCTAGAGCCGTGATGTTCTCTTTGCCACCAAGAGCTGCCAGTACTGCGGCACCTTTGCCAGATTCGTTGATGAATGCGGCTTCAAGCTCTTTGTCCACTTCCGCCGTATCGACTTCACGACCTGGTGTTTTTAGGTTGAACTTAGTGATCGCAAACTTAAATACTGAGTAATAAACCACGAACCAAACACCCGCCACCAGCGGTACTAAGTACCATTTCGTTGCCGTGCCTTGCAGGATACCGAACACCAAGAAATCAATCAGGTTGCCGTCTGTGTTACCGATGGTGACATCAAGCAAACCCATGACCATAAAGCCCAGACCAGTCAGAATCGCATGGACGAAGTAAAGCACTGGCGCAACAAATAGGAACAAGAATTCAAGCGGCTCAGTGATACCACCTACCACACAAGCTACGACGCCAGAGATAAGCAGTGCTTTGATTTTTGAGCGGTTCTCAGGGCGAGCACAGTGGTACATAGCAAGAGCCGCACCCGGTAAACCGCCTAGGAAGGTTGGCATTTTACCTTGAGACAAGAATGCCGTGACTTCCGGAGTAAACGCCGTTGTGTCAGGACAAGACAATTCAGAGTAGAAGATGTTTAGTGCGCCAGACACGGTTTGACCACACACGTCCATAGTACCGCCTGCTTCAGTGAATCGAATCAGCGCAACTAAGATGTGGTGAAGACCGATTGGCAGCAACAAACGTTCGCCCGTACCAAACAGCATTGGACCGAAATCACCCGCGCCTTCAATCACATGACCGATACCATTGATGCCCGCAGCAAAGTAAGGCCATACGAATGGGATAAACACACCGACAACGCCCAGTACCAAGGCAGAAATGATTGGAACAAAACGAGCACCACCAAAGAACGCTAGCGCATCTGGCATTTTGAAGGTGTAAAAGCGCTGGTGAAGTTTCGCAACAATCACACCAACGATCACCGCGCCAAGGATACCAGTATCAATCGATTCAATGCCGATGATACTTTTCACACCATAGGCGGCACGTTCCGCTTCACTGTCTAGTACACCTGCGACGGTTAAGAAGAAGTTGATCGCAAGGTTGAACGCAGCATAGCCAACGAAACCCGCGAAACCTGCCACGCCTTTCTCTTCACGTGCTAACCCAAGCGGGATAGCAACGGCAAACATTACAGGCAAGTAAATGAATGCGACAAGACCGATTTTGGTCATCCACATAAACAGGTATTGCAGAGGGGTGTTGTCTAAAAATGGGATGGCTTCTTTGATAGCGGCGCTAGAAAACGAGCTGCCGACACCAAGAAGAATACCTGAGAATGCCAGCAGCGCGACTGGCAACATGAAGGTCTTGCCGAGGCTTTGCAAGAACTCCCACATGGTCGATTTATTGCTTTTAGACATAGTTTGTCTCCGGAAATTGAGAACTTGTAGGGCTCATACACATCACATTATGTGCGCATGAAGTGTTGTTTTTATGCACTCAATATACGCTGCCAAAAATTTTGATAAAACGTTTTACCAAAAATTCTGTGATCGAGTTAGATATCTTTTTCCACAAACTATGTAGGGCTTTTAAAATCAACCTAATAGGGTTACAGTTTGATGATAAAACGTTTTTCTAATCCATAAAGTGAATCTATGTCGTCAAAAAAAGTGACCATTACAGAAGTCGCTAAACATGCTGGCGTGTCAGTTACCACCGTCTCTATGGTGTTGGGGAATAAAGGGCGGATCTCTCCAGACACGATAGAAAAGGTCAACGCTGCGGTAGAAGAGCTCGGCTATATTCGTAACCGTGCCGCTGCCAACCTACGCTCCAATTCCAGTGAAATCATTGGACTGATCCTCAAAGACATCAGTGATCCCTATTACGCAGAAGTCGCGGCAGGATTGAGTGAAGAAATCGAGCAGCAAGGTTACATGCTGTTTCTGGCTCAAAGTGGGGATAGCCAAGAAAAGTTTGAGAAGTGTGTATTAACCATGGCACGCCAAGGCGTCGGTGGTATTGCATTTTGCCCGATTGGTGAAAGCCAGCAGTTCAACGTCGAAAACCTCAAGCAGCACAATCTGCCAATGGTCTGCATTTCACGCGCTTCGGTGGATAAGCAAATCGACTACGTGGGACCAGACAACATGTACGCCGCCAAGTTGGCGACGGAGCATCTGGTTAAGCAAGGTCATCGCAGAATTGCTTATGTCGGCGGCGCGAGCAGTTCTTTGTGCCGTGCTGAGCGTATTGGTGGGTATTGCTCAACTCTGATGCAGTTTGGTTTGCCTTTCAAACCAGAGTGGGTGGTCGAGTGTGAGAAAAGCCAAGCGTCTGCCGCTCAAACTGTGCAGCAATTGTTGTTGGAGCATCCACAGATTACTGCAGTCCTTTGTCACCATTCCTCGACGGCACTAGGCGCGGTTTATGGCATACATCGAGCAGGACGTTCCATCGGTAAAGATCAGTTTATCGGCGAGCAAGTATCGGTGATTGGTTTTGATGACGTTGAAGAAGCAGAGTTAATTGAACCACCGCTCACCTTCGTTAATT
This sequence comes from Vibrio sp. K4, assembly GCF_051122595.1. Classification (NCBI taxonomy): domain Bacteria; kingdom Pseudomonadati; phylum Pseudomonadota; class Gammaproteobacteria; order Vibrionales; family Vibrionaceae; genus Vibrio; species Vibrio sp. K4. The sequence goes on along the minus strand of NZ_CP178578.1, from coordinate 888,440 downwards.
CCAATGCACGAGAGATGGGAAGACAAGCAGCAAAACGATTGATCAATCAACTGAAGCAAGAAGACAGCGAGCCTTACAGCTTGATCCTGCCTCCTAAACTCATTGTTCGTGAGTCGGCTTAACCCAACACCACTTCCACGCCTTGCTTTCTCAGTTGTTCGAGGTCGCTTTTCGGAGCGGCTTCGTCGGTTAACAACACCGAGATTTCACTCGTTTTACCAATCGAAGATGGGTAGATTTGCCCAAACTTACTTGAGTCCGTCAGCACGATGTTACGACGCTTTTTCGCAATGATGGTTTCGGCGATTTCTGCGCGCATCATGTCTCGGCTAGTAAAGCCTGTGTCTTGATGGAAACCGTCAATACCCAAAAAAGCCGTGCTGAAATGAATGTTCTCAATACACAGCTTAGTCAGCGGTCCAACCAAACTCTCGCCTTGATGCTGATACACACCACCAAGCAAGATGATGTTGGCAGAAGTGTTGCGGATGAGATGGGCAATGTACGCCGATGGGGTAATGATGGTGACGTCACCACGTTCAGCCAATGTGCGAGCCAAGAGCGCATTAGCACTGCCGCCTTCGATTAACACGGTTTCGTTTGGTGATACCAAATCTGCCGCTTTGTTGGCTAACGCTTGTTTGATGTCGAAGCGCACTTCGAGTCGCGTATCAATATCGTCACTTTGTAGCGCCGTCGCAGCGCCATGAACACGCTTCAAGTAGCCTTGTTGCTCAAGGAAATTCAAATCCTGCCTGATGGTCACGCCCGACACGCCAATGATGTCAGAAAGCTCCGTCACTTGAACGCGTTTGCGGTCATTAACCAATTGCAGGATTTCGTTTTGTCTTGAGTTCACAGGCTCGCTCCTTATAGATGAGCTTGCAGTATACGCCCGAACACTTTCATATGAAAGCAGCCTGTGAACGATAGAAATAAGCTAAGTCGCGTTACACCGTAAGCTCAAGACGGTTGCCATCCGGATCTAAGATGCAACTTTCGTAGTAACCATCACCTGTTTGTCTCGGACCGTCGATCCATTGGTAGCCATCATCCACTAAGGTTTTGGTCAATTGATCCACTGCCTGCTCTGATCCTAGAGAAAAGGCAAAGTGTGCCAACCCTGTTACCTGCATCGCATGAGATTTTTCACATGCGGTCACACTTTCCATCGACATTAACTCCAGTCGTGCACCACTTTCAAACGAAAGAAAGTAAGATGAAAACTGTTTAGTTGGGTTGTGGTATTTGTCGTTAGACACCGCGTTAAAGTATTTCTCATAGAAGGCTTTAAGCTCTTCCAAACATTCAGTCCAAATCGCGATATGTTCAATTTTCATTAGGATTCCCCCTAGCTCTTAACTGCGTTCAATCTAACGAGGAAAAGCAGCACAAAAAAGAGAGCAAATCACCACCGAGTTGTTCCTGTTTTATGGTTGGAGTTGTGTTTGAGTGAAAGTGATGCCCATAATGGCGCAAAGATTTTCAGGACAGAATGATGGAAGAAATTTACTTCGCAGGCGGCTGCCTTTGGGGCGTTCAAGAATTTATGCGCCACCTTCCGGGCGTAATTAGCACCGAAGCAGGACGAGCAAATGGCTCAACGGACAACACTCAAACCGAATACGATGGCTACGCGGAATGCGTGAAAACCCAGTTCGACCCTGAACAAGTGTCGGTTGAAACTTTAATGGGGTATCTGTTTGAGATCATCGACCCGCACAGTGTTAACAAGCAAGGTGAGGACGTAGGTGAAAAGTACCGTACTGGTGTCTATAGCCAAAACGAACAACACCTAGCGATTGCTAAAGCGTTTATCGCAGCAAGACCAGATGCCGAAAAGATCGCCGTAGAAGTGCTGCCGCTTACAAACTATGTACCAAGTGATGATGAGCACCAAGACAGACTCACGCGCTTTCCAAATGACTACTGCCATATCCCGTTAGATTTGCTGCACAAGTACAAGAATCCGTCTTAATGGATTAGCCAAATCCAGCGTACCAACCCCTCCTAACCTCCCCTTGGCTTCAGATTCGGAGCTTACATTCGCCAATGTGTATCAAGGGGAGGAACTAGCTGAGCTCACTATCAGCTCTCCTAAGCGCTTTATTTCTTTTCTCAAAGAGACAGAAAATTACGTTAATAAAAGGGTTATTAGAGTGCCTTTAGCACAAAGCCTCTTTTTTATAGCAAAATTGAACCATATTTGATTCCCTTCTCGTTTATTTTCAAGCTTCATTATTAATTTCAAAATAAATGGAATATAAGTCACAATACTAATTCCCTTCTAGCTCATTGATATTAATGACTTCTATCACACTTAGCTCTCAGTGATACAAAAATATAGTTATTGGATTTTTTTTACTATTTCAGAAAACCGTAACATTAATTAAATTTGCCTCATTACTTCAGTACCAATGAGTCAAAAAATGATTACAGAACTAACAAACGTCAATTTAATTAAAGGCAACCTTCAAGCAAATAATAAAAAAGAAGTCTTTGAAGAGCTAGCGCAAATGCTATTCGAAAATAATCGAATCAGCAGCAAAGAGGCTTTTTTAACCGACATCGAAGCGCGTGAAGCATTAAGCGTAACTTCAATGGACGGCATCGCTTACCCACACGCAAAAAGCAAAGCGGTTACAGAGCCTGCAATCGCTGTTGGCGTAAAGCGCGAAGGCATCGAGTATGGCGACGAAGAGGGAGTCAAGCCGACTGTATTCTTCATGATTGCCTCACCAGATAACGGTGCCGACCACCATATTTATGTTCTTCAAGAATTATTCGGTAAATTTAGCGAAGAGTTTATTGAAGATATTCATAACGCAAAAGACGAAAACCAAATACTAAATATTTTAATTAATTCATAAGGCGTGAAATTATGAGTACAATCACAGCTCAAGCTAGTAATAATAGCGATTTCAAAAAAATCCTAAGTACCATGAAAGGTCACCTTTTATTCGGTACTTCTCACATGCTTCCATTTATCGTTGCGGGTGGTGTACTACTGGCGCTAGCGGTAATGGCATCAGGTAAAGGTGCGGTTCCTGCGGACGGTTTATTGGCTGATATTTCTAATATCGGTATTAAAGGTCTGGTGCTGTTCCCAATTATTCTTGGTGGCTTCATCGGTTACTCAATTGCAGACAAACCAGCTCTAGCACCAGCGATGATCTCTTCTGGCATCATGGCTGACATGGGCGGCGGCTTCCTTGGTTGTATCGTAGCGGGCTTCATCGCAGGTGGTGTGGTATTCCAACTTAAGAAGATCCCTCTTTCTGCTAACATGACTGCGTTGGGCGCTTACTTCATCTACCCTCTACTAGGTACGCTTATCTCTGCAGGTATCGTTCTATGGGGTATCGGTGAGCCAATCAAGATCTTCATGGCGTCTATGAACGAATTCCTAGCTTCTATGGCTGGCGCTTCTAAAGTGGTTCTAGGTACGATTCTTGGTGGTATGACTGCATTCGATATGGGCGGTCCAATCAACAAAGTAGCAACGCTATTCGCTCAAACTCAAGTTGATACTCAACCATGGCTAATGGGTGGTGTTGGTATCGCAATCTGTACGCCTCCTCTAGGTATGGCACTAGCAACATTCCTATTCAAGAAGAAGTTCACTAAGCAAGAACAAGAAGCAGGTAAAGCAGCAGCAATCATGGGTTCTATCGGTATCTCTGAAGGTGCTATCCCATTCGCAGCAAACGACCCTGTACGCGTTCTTCCTTCAATCGTTGCTGGTGGTATCGTTGGCTGTGTGTTCGGCTTCCTAACAGACGTACTACTACACGCACCATGGGGCGGTCTAATCACAGCTCCTGTATCAAGCAACATCCCAATGTACGTTGTGGGTATCGCACTAGGCTCACTAACAACAGCAGTTATCGTTGGCTTCTGGAAACCAGTTGCTGAAGAAGAAGCAGAAGACGAAATCGTTGAAGCAGCACCTGCACAAGCTCAAGCGGCTCCAGCTGCAGGCGAAGGCGAGTACGACATCGTAGCAGTAACATGTTGCCCATCTGGCGTAGCACACACATTCATGGCAGCGAAAGCACTAGAGAAAGCAGGTGCAGCAGCTGGTCTGAAAATCAAAGTAGAAACTCAAGGTCAAAACGGTATCCAGAACCGCATCACTGACCTAGATGTAGCAAACGCGAAGCTGGTTATTCTAGCTCACGATATCCAAGTAAAAGACGCTCACCGCTTTACAAAAGCAAACGTTGTTGAGTGTTCAACGAAAGAAGCGATGCGTAACGCAGCGACTCTTGTGAAAGCTTAAACCTTAAGCTCCTCCCCCTAAGAGCCCTTTCCCCCAAAGGGCTCTATTTCAAGTTTTTAAGTTTTAGTAATACCCCTGATTTTTTTAATTATATAACCCTATAATTTACAAGGCTTTAAAAATGAAATTCAAACCTTCCCTACTCGCTTGCGCAGTTCTCAGTGGCCTAGTCGGTCTGACTGGCTGTAACGACGACACAACCAACATTTATGAAGGCGGTGACACCAACCCTGCACTGCCGGATATTCCTGACGGCGGCAAGCCAGTATGTCCTCCAGTTGGCGATGGCGACTGTGATGACAAGCCAAACCCAGAAACACCTGAAATCGACATGGGCGTTCACATTCCGGTAGATTTCGCCGATATGGACGTAACACGCTACGTCAACCCATTCATCGGCACAGGTAACCTAGGCAACACCTACCCTGGTGCAACCACACCACACGGCATGGTGCAGCTTTCTCCAAACAACGGTTCTAACGGCTGGGAATACATTTCAGGCTACTACTACCACGACGCACGTACTTCCGGTTTCTCTCATACCCACCTTTCCGGAGCAGGTGCTGGCGACTTGAACGACATTCTCGTCATGCCAATCAACTCCCGTTCGGATTACATGATTGATGAAGGTTCGGCAACGCTAAACCTAGAAGCGTCTCGCTACCAACATCGTGACGAGCAAGCGACGGCAGGCTACTACAAAGTCGATCTATTGGATTACGACATCAAAGCAGAATTGACGGCGTCTGATCGCGTTGGTGTACACCGCTACACCTTCCCTCGTGATGAGAAGTCAGAAATCATCGTGAACACTGGCTTCAAAATTAACTGGGACTACACCTCAGATTCTTACTTGAAATGGGACAAAGACAATAACCGTCTTGAAGGTCACCGTTTCTCAGATGGTTGGGCACCAAGCCAAAAAGAATTCTTCGTGATGGAATTCGACCAACCAATCAAAAACGTTCGCTTTGCTTACTACGATAAAGAGCAAGGTCGTTACATGGACGTGCCAGAAGGCATTACAGAAATCGGAAACGAAACACGCGGCAAGTACCAATACGCGCGCGCTTACGTTGAGTTCGATACATCCAAAGACGGCTTAACGGTTGAAGCGAAATTGGCACTATCAAACGTTGAGATTGGCGAGAATGGCAAATCAGGTGCTTCTCTTAACATGACAGAAGTTGCTGGCATGAACTTCGACCAAGTACGCGAAGCGGCAACGAAGAAATGGGAAGACGAACTCGGCAAGATCCAAGTCTCTGGCGACGAGGATTACAAACAGACATTCTACACCGCGATGTACCACTCGTACCTAGGTCAAACCATTCACTCTGACTTAGATGGTCGCTACCGCCAAGTTCACCAAGGTCGTAACGCTTACCCAGATGGCAACACACCTTGGGGCGATAAGATTGATACGCTGAAAGAGTCAATCCGCACTGCCGATGCTAACAAAGATGGCAAAGCAGACTTCACGCGCTACGACACTTTCTCGTTGTGGGATACCTACCGTGCAGTTCAACCGCTATCTTCGATTCTTGAGCCAGACCGCTTAGCCGACGTGGTGCTGTCTATGCTGTCTTACGCTGAAGAAGAATGGGTGGATGACAAAGGCAACGTGCGCAAAGGTCGCCTGCCTGAGTGGACATTCAAAGGCAACGAAACAGGCATGATGATGGGCATGCACTCAACGCCTGTGATTCACGATGTGTTGTCGAAAGGCTCACTAGAAAAACGCATGATCGATCTTGGCTTTACAGAAGCAGAGCGCAAAGACGTGAAAGAGCGCTTGGTTGAAGCGATGATCACTGACGCGCGCGCCGCAACGAGCCAAGGCGTAGCATGGATCAAAGAGTACGAAGAACAAGGTTACGTGCCAGCGCAATTGCACGACACTCCACCAGATTCTTACGGCGGTCACTCACCATTTAAAGACTCTTGGACAGCATCTTACTCGCTTGAATACTCAATGAACGACTGGGCAATCGCGCAATCGATCAAAGAAGTATTTGGTGAAGAAGATCCACGCTACACCGAGTTCGCTAACCGTTCTAAAAACTGGCAAGCGCAATTCGACTTCGGTGGTAAGCAATACCAAGGTTGGTTCAAAGCCCGTGACTACGATGGCGAGTTTATCGATGCAGGTTGGGTAGACCCAATCACTGGTCGCGCGGTCGGTAAAGACTGGCGTCCAGACATGTTCAACTGGGCATTCTCTGAGTCTAACGGGTGGCAATACTCGTTCAGTGTTCAGCACGACATTCATGGCTTGATTGACCTGATGACACGCTTCGACAAGACACAAAACCCTGAAGCAGAACGCGGTGACTTGTTCGCAGCGCGCTTGGATGAGTACTGGTCAACCTACCCAGACCGCAACGCAGGCGACAACCAATTCCCAGTGTTCAACACAGGTAACGTTGGTCAGCACGTTCAAGGTAACGAACCAGATATCCACGTTCCGTACTTGTACAACTACGTAGGTCAACCTTGGAAAGGTCAGGCAGCCATCGCCGCAGCCACCAACATTTGCTACAAGAACACCGCTGACGGCATTTGTGGTAACGACGACTTCGGTACGCTCTCTGCGTGGTTCGTGTTCCGTGCACTTGGCTTCTACCCAGTGAACGCTTCTTCTGGCATCTACGAAATCGGTACTCCGCTGTTCGAAAGCGCGTCTATCGACGTAGGCAACAACCAGAAGTTCACGGTGACCGCGAAGAACGTTAGCCGCGAAAACATCTTCATTCAATCGGCTCGCTACAACGGCAAAGACTTCAACCGCACTTACCTGACTCATGACGAAATCATGTACGGCGGTGAGTTGGAGTTCGTGATGGGCGACAAACCAAATCAACGTTGGGGCTCTCTAGAGCGGGATCTTCCACCAGCACAAGGCATCGGTGAGTTCTTACATGAAGACGAGATGCCAGCAGGTTCTCGTTAATCCCAATAGTGACAACTCAGCCGGGGGAGCGCATCTCCCGGCTACCCCTACAAGCAAATTTTATAAGCAGTCCTTCATAAGCAGTCTCTTATAAACACTTTTTATATACGAATAACGACAAAACGGTATGCACATGTTTAAACGTAATCTTATCTCTTTGGCTATCCTGGTTGGTCTGACGGGTGGCTTGGCTGGCTGTAACAGCGACAACGATTCTTCCTCTTCACTGCCTGGCGATCCAATTGTTGATCTTGTGGTGTTGAAATACGTCGATCCAATGATCGGCACAGCAGCTTCAGGTCATACGTTCCCGGGCGCGACGGTACCGGCAGGTATGGTTCAGCTGTCTCCAGATACTTTCATCGGTTCTAACACAGACCATGAATCAGGACTTAACCCTTGGCACTCGGCATCTGGCTACTGGGATTCATCCAACTACGAAACTGGCGAAGTGGTTAACACTGACGTTCCTCTGTACGGCTTCTCACATACTCACCTTTCAGGTACAGGCGCAACGGACTTAGGCGACATCTTGGTTCTGCCATACGCAGACATGGCGAACACACAACTGAACTCTTTCGACAAAGCCAATGAAGAAGCAAGCGCAGGCTACTACAAAACCAAGCTAAACCAAGGTCAAATCGAAGTAGAACTGAGCGCAACCAAACGCGTTGGTTTGCACAAATACACCTTTGCTGATGGCGCTGACCGTAACGTGAAGTTCGATTTAGGTCATACCCTAATGAACAACAACGGCAAGTCTTTGAAGAACAAAGTAGAAGTGGTGGATGAATACACCATTCGCGGTCGTAAAACCTCAACAGGCTGGTTCCAAGGGCAAGATCACCAAGGTCAAGACATCTTCTTCTACGCGAAATTCAACCAACCAATCGCCAAAGCACTGTTGGGCGAACAAGATCTAGAACCAACGCGCGAAATGCGTAGTGGTGCGGTTTACTCAGGCGATGATCTGACGGCTTACCTAAACTTCGGCACTGGCGAAGAACCAATTGAAATCCGCGTCGGTATCTCCCCAGTTAACTGGCAAGGCGCACAGAAAAACTTAGAAGCGGAAGCACCAAGTTTCGACCTAGCACAAGTAAAAGAAGACGCGGAATACGCGTGGGCTGAGAAGCTAGCAAAAATCAAAGTAGAAGGCGGCACTGACGCAGAGAAAACCAACTTCTACACCGGCATGTACCACATGATGATCGCGCCAATCGAGTTCTACGATGTGGATGGTCAATACGTGGATATGCTTGGCACGGTGCGCACACTGAAAGATGGCGACACACCAAACTACTCGATTTACTCAACGTGGGATACGTTCCGCGCGGTTCACCCAATGTGGACCATCATCGACCCAGACCAAGCAACGCTATACGTGAAAGACTTGATTCGTAAATCCAACGACGAGTTTGGTTTATTGCCGAAATGGGAAGGTCACGGTTCAGAAACCGGCACCATGATCGGCTACCCATCGGCAGCGATTCTGGGCGATGCGGTAACCAAAGGCTTGATTGATGCAGAGCAGGCTTACACGGCGTCGGTGAAATCAGCGCGTTACACACCGCATGAGTACCCACAGATTCATGATGACATCCTAAGCTCACTCATGGCAGGTCAGTTGAACTACCACGAGAAAGAACAGTGTGTTCGTTACCCGAACTGGAACTCAGTATCGTACTCGTTGGAATTCTCATTCTACGATTGGACGATCGCAGAAATGGCGAAAGCTGCTGGCGATATGGACGCGTATGAAGAGTTCAAAGCTCGTTCTTACAACTCTTTGAAACACTGGGATGCAGAAGCAGGTAACGCAGACGGCACGGGCTTCTTTGTACCGACAGAACTAAAAGAAGGCGACCCATGTGCACTGAAATACGCTTCAACTGACTTCGACCCTTACAAGTCTGACGCGTTCTACTACACAGAAGGTAACGCGTGGCAATGGCAATGGGCGTTCATGCAAGACTTGGACAAGCTGACTGAAATCATGGGCGGCACGCAAGGTCTGAACGACAAGCTGAACAACCTATTTACCGCCGATCCAAATGGCGGCGAAGCGCACCAAGACATGACAGGCTACATCGGTCAGTACATTCACGGTAATGAGCCTTCGCACCACGTCATCTACTTGTACAACCGTACTGAAGAATCTTACAAGGCGCAGGAATACCTAGACCAAGTTTACGACCAGTTCTACAAACCGACGCCAGACGGCATCATCGGTAACGAGGACGTAGGTCAAATGTCGGCGTGGTACTTGATGTCAGCACTGGGCTTCTACCAAATCTCGCCAACCGATCCAACCTACAGCATCGGTCGTCCAATCTTCGACAAAGCGACGGTAGACATTGGCTCTGGCACCTTCACGGTAACGGCTGAGAACAACGGTCCAGACAACATGTACATCAAAGAAGTAACCATCAACGGTAAGCCTCTGGATGTGTACAACACCTTCCAGCACAGCGAATTCAAAGCAGGCGGCGAACTGCACTTCGTGATGACAGCTGACAAGTCTGAAGCAATGCAAGCCAACCTTGGCGAATAATGATTTTGAGGGGACCTCGTGTCCCCTTTTCTCGTGGAATAAAAACAATGAAACTAAAAAGAACCCTACTCTCTACTGCAGTGTTAACCGCCATGTTTGGTCTTGCTGGTTGTGGCAGCGACTCTGATCCAGAAACTCCAGTTATCTCTACCCCTACTTTGGAATTCGTTGATACCTTGATCGGCACTAAAGGTCTTGGCAACGTTAACCCTTCTCCAGTTATGCCAGAAGGTATGATTCAACCGTCACCAGATAACTTCGATCCAAACGGTTGGAATGGCAAAGGCTCACCTGTCGAATACGATCCTGTGCACAGCCTGCTTTCTGGCTTCTCAATGACTCACATTTCTGGCGCAGGTAAAGGCGACCTAAACGACTTCGCTTTCTTGCCATACACAGGCTTCAATACCGATGCCGTAACCATGGATAAAAGCTCGGAAGTGGCAGAGGTTGGTTACTACTCGGTTGATCTTGTAGAAACCGGCGTAAAAGCTGAGCTGTCGGCGACCGACCGCGTGGCATTCCAACGTTACACCTTTAAGCCGGGTGAAGATCGCAAAGTGCGTATCGACCTGCAACACGAACTGTTGGAGCAATACGGCAACCACTCTCGCAGCATCTACTACAAACGCGTTAACGACACTACCGTCGTAGGCGCGCGTACCTCAAACGAATGGGGTCAATGGCAAACCGTATTCTTCGCGGCAGAATTCTCTGATCCAATCATTGAAGAGAACCTGTACACCAAGCTGGCTTCTGAGAGCAAACTGACTCCAACTGACGCTACCGAAGTCGGCTTAGAAGATTACCGCGGCTACGCAGAGCACAAACCAATGCCGGGCGAACCAGAACCTGATCCAGAACGTTTGGCAAAACGCGCAAACGATGTCCTAACGCATTTGAACTTTGGCAAGAGCGATGAGCCATTGGTGGTCAAAGTAGCGATTTCTGGCACTGGCGTTGACGGCGCACTGAAAAACCTAGAAGCAGACACTAACGGCTGGGACTTCGACAACGTCGTACAACAAAACCGCGTGGCTTGGGAAAACATCCTTGGCGAGTTTGAACTGGAAGGTGGCAACAAAGCCGACAAAACCATGTTCTACACCTCGCTCTACCGTACGTTTGTTGCTCCATTCCTATACCAAGACGTGGATGGCAAATACCGTGGCATGGATGGCAAAGTGCACCAAGCAGAAGATGGCTTAGTGAACTACTCGGTATACTCAATGTGGGATACCTTCCGCGCCGCACACCCACTGAAAACCATCATCGATAAAGACCGCGCAATTGAACACGCACGCGATCTATTGAACAAATACCAAACGGGCGGCGTACTACCAAAATGGGAACTGCACTCGGATTACACCGGTGAAATGGTCGGTCATCCTGCGGTTTCGGTTATCGCCGATATCATGGTCAAACACCCGGAAGCCTTTAGCGCTGCTGAGTTTGATTTGGCACTGAAAGCGGCTGACGAAACAGTCAACTTCAACCTTGATAAAACAGAGAGCTGGGTGCCTTACCAAGATGCTTGGAACGGTGACAAACGCTTCACGGTCATGACTCGTCATAACGACTACCAAGAAGACGTCGGCTTTATTCCAGCCAATACCAAATGGGCGCCGGATTCTGGCGACAAACCGGGTTACGTGGAAGGCTTAAAAGTCGATAAATACGACGAGCTCGTGAACGAGTCGGTGTCTTACGGTCTTGAGAATGCTTACTACGACTGGTGTATCGCCCAGATCGCTAAACTTGCAGGCAACGACCAGCAGTACGACCGCTACATGGCGCGCTCAGAATCGTTCAAGAACTACTTCGATTACAACCCAGAGCAATACGGCAAACTGCAAGACACCAAAGGCAACGCATTGGGTGCAACGGGCTTTATGCGTCCGGCTTACATGAACAGCGGCAGCAAGGTTTGGGCAAACAACCTGAAAGCCGAATGTTTGGACGAGAACATGGCGCTGTCTATCCCAGACGGTATGGACTACAACGCCTGTAAAGACCGCAAAGCACTCAACGAAAGTGACGTTTTCTGGCCTTACCGTGCTGAGCACCGTGGTGAAGACTTTACTGAAGGCAATACATGGCAATGGACATGGTTTGCACCACACAACTTGAACGGTCTAGCCAACGTGATGGGTGGCGAGCACATCGACCGTACTGACTTCTCTCTTCCAGAAGACGTAACCGAACAAGGCAAAGCGGCATTCTTAGCCAACTTGAATGCGCTGTTTAATGCGGACTCCAACGCCGATACGAGCCAATCACACGATATGTCGGGCTACATCGGTCAGTTCGTGATGGGTAACGAGCCTGATCACCACGTGCCTTACCTCTACAACTGGACGGCTGAGCCTTGGAAGACACAAGAAATTGTCGATCAAGCGATGAACGAGTTCTACCACCCAACGCATGAAGGTCTGATTGGTAACGAAGACGTCGGTCAGATGTCGGCGTGGTATGTGATGTCTGCATTGGGCTTCTACCAAGTCACACCGGGCGAAGCAAGCTACACCATCGGTCGCCCTCTGTTCGACAAAGCCGTGATTCCAGTCGCGGACGGTAAATTCACCATCACCTCAGAAAACAACAGCCAAGAGAGCATCTACGTGAAGTCGGTGACCATCAACGGCAAACAATTGAGTAACAACTTCAGCTTCGCGCACAGCGATTTGAAAGACGGTGGTGAGCTGCATTTCGTCATGACTTCAGACAAATCTGAAGCGATGAAAGCGCAATAACCGACACCTATCCAAATAACGAAAGGGGGCATCGAGCCCCCTAAAAACTTCACTTCAGTGGAACCATAAAAATGAAACTAAATAGAACCCTTATCTCTACCGCTATACTCGCTGCCATGTTTGGTCTTGCTGGTTGTAACAGCGATGACGACAACAGCAAATCTGGAACACCATCCCTCGACACCACGCTAACCCAATACGTCAATCCATTGATTGGTACAGGCGCAGATGGTCACACCTTCCCAGGGGCGGTTGTGCCTTATGGTTTGGTACAACTTTCTCCTGATACCGAAATGGAAGGTTGGGGCTCTGCCGCCGGTTACTTCGACCACGGCAAGCTGACTGAAATCCCAGTGTATGGTTTTTCCCACACTCACCTTTCTGGCACAGGCATTACCGACCTTGGTGACATCTTAGTTCTGCCTTTCACCAAGAAAGAAAACGCCGTTTTCAACACCTTCGATAAAGACAACGAAACCGCAGAAGCGGGCTACTACGCGGTTGAACTGAACAAAGGCGAGATCAAAGCTGAGCTAACTACCACGCAACGTGTTGGCTTCCACCGCTACACCTTCAAAGAAGGCACTACGCCACACATCAAGTTCGATTTAGACCACACTCTCAACAAAGGTCACTTCAACAACCGCACCATGAAGGGTGATTTGGAGTTCATCGACGCTTACACCATTCGCGGTTTACGTAGTTCGAACGGTTGGGCGAACAACCAACACGTCTACTTCTACGCCACCTTCAACCAGCCTATTGTCAAAGCCATCGCTTTAGTTGACGGCGCAGAAACGGAAATCGATGTAAACAACGACAACATCGACGCAGTGAAAACCATCGCTTACCTAGAATTCGCACCATCATCAACACCGCTAGAAATCCAAGTAGGCTTGTCACCAACAGGCACAGAAGGAGCGGAGAAAAACCTAGAAGCAGAAGCGAAAGACGTGTCATTTGATACTGCACGTGCTCAAGCCAACGACGCATGGCACCAAGAGCTTAGCCGCATGATGGTATGTGGCGGCACGGAAGATCAGAAAGAGATCTTCTACACCGCGCTTTACCACGCTTCTATCGCGCCAATGATTTTCCAAGATGTCGACGGTCAATACCCTGCGATGCGTACTCGCATTCAAAAAGACGCGGGCGACACACCAAACTACTCTGTGTACTCCATGTGGGATACCTTCCGCGCTGCGCATCCACTGAAAACCATCATCGACCCAGAACGTGCCGAAGAGTTTGCCAACGACCTGATTCGTAAATACGAAGACGGTGGCATCTTGCCGAAATGGGAGCTGCACAGCCACTACACGGGCACTATGATCGGCTTCCCTGCGGTCTCTATCATTGCTGACGCGATGGCAAAAGGCTTAGACATCGACCCACAACTTGCCAAAGAAGCGGCTGAATTTACGGTGCGTTACCACGAGGCGTCTGAATTCCCAGATTGGACGGAAGACAACAACATCGGCGCAGCAAACGTTGTGCAAGTGAAGGTGTACGAAGAAAACGGCTTTGTTCATCACGGCTACTGGAACAGTGCCTCTTACACGCTTGAGTTTGCTTATGGCGACTGGGCAATGGCAGAAATCGCGCGCATGGCTGGCGATGTAAAACTGCAAGAAGAGTTTATGACTCGTGCCGACAACTGGCTCAACCATTGGGATGCAGAGACGGGCTTCTTACGTCCGAAAAACCACCCGCTAAGCTCATCACCAAACAAACCGCCTTTGGAGTTCAACCAACCAATTGATGAAGAGCGTTTGGATGAGTGTGAAATGGTTGAGTGGCCAGAAGGCTCTGGCGTGATGAAAGAGAAATGCCCGCTGCTGCCATTCGACCCTTACTACGTGGATGAGTTTGCCTACACCGAAGGGAACGCGTGGCAATGGAAGTTCCAACCAATGCACGATTTCAACCGTCTGAAACAAGAAATCTACCAAGCCGACTTGGCGCAAGGCAAAGACACCACACCTGAGAAAGCGTTCCGTGAAGATTTGGACGAGCTATTCAATGCGCGTTCTTCAAACACAGGCGAAGAGCTACCAGACCTAACGGGTTACATCGGTCAGTACATGCACGGTAACGAGCCATCGCACCACATTCCTTACCTATACGCGCTAACGGATGAGCCATGGAAAGCGCAAGAGTACCTAGACCGCATCATGTCAGAGATGTACACCAGCGAACCAACTGGTTTGATTGGTAACGAAGACGTAGGTCAGATGAGCTCTTGGTACTTGATGTCGGCAATGGGCTTCTACCAAGTGACGCCTGCAGATCCGGTCTACACCATCGGTCGCCCTATGTTTGATGAAATCACTATTCCAGTGGAAGGCGGCGAGTTCACAGTCATCGCAGACAACAACAGCCCACACAACAAGTACGTGAAGTCTGTAACCATCAACGGCAAACCACTAGATGCCAACTTCACCTTCAAACACAGTGAAATCAAAGCGGGCGGCGAGCTTCACTTCGTCATGACGGGTGACAAGCAAGAAGCGCTTCAAGCTCAGTAACGTTTTATGTAATTCGTGTTTAAAGAATAAGCAGATAGATTAACTCAGTGGCAGGAAGTGATGCACTTCCTGCCTAAGGAATCAAGATTATGAACTTTACGAAAACCGCTATCGCCACCGCTGTGATTGCAAGTGTTATTGGTTTGGCTGGCTGCAACGATGACGACGATAACACCTCACCAAGCGTCGATACTTCCAACCTAAAATACGTCGACCCATTCATTGGTACCGGCTTTAACGGACACACCTTCCCGGGGCCTGTTGTGCCAGAAGGCATGGTGCAACTTTCTCCAGATACCGAGCTGATCGGCTGGCACTCTTCATCAGGTTACCACTTCGATAAAAAGACTCTATTTGGCTTCTCCCACACTCACCTTTCTGGCACGGGCATGGGCGGTTTAGGTGACATTCTGTTCCTGCCGTTTACCGAAGATAAAGCTAAATACATCGAAGACAGCGACGACTACCGCGAAGCGATTTCGGTCAAGATGGACAAAACCTCAGAAGTAGCAGAAGCAGGTTACTACTCTGTGAAGATTGCTGAGAATGGTATCAAAGCTGAGCTTACAGCTTCTGAACGTGTCGGCTTCCACCGCTACACCTACCCACAAGGTCAACCACAACGTCTGAAGATAGACCTCAACTCCATCCTTAACAGTGATTGGGGTTCGACCTCTCTGCGCAACAAACTGACGGTGAGCGAAGACGGTCATACCATCACGGGCGAGCGCGATGCAGCGCACTTCTCTGGTTGGGCGAAAAACCAAAAAGTCTTCTTCTATGCGACTTTCGATAAGAAGATCAAAGACGTCTACATCCTTGCCAATGGTAAGCCTGTTGACGGCCTAACGGCAGAGCACGTTTCTGAATTGATTTACGATGACCAAGGTAATCCAGTTAAGCGTGTCAAAGCGGACGTCACTGCCTACAT
This sequence comes from Vibrio sp. K4, assembly GCF_051122595.1. Lineage (NCBI taxonomy): Bacteria > Pseudomonadati > Pseudomonadota > Gammaproteobacteria > Vibrionales > Vibrionaceae > Vibrio > Vibrio sp. K4. Next base: position 872,439 of record NZ_CP178578.1, on the reverse strand, counting down.
CGAATTTGAAGATGAAGGCTCACAAGAGTTGAATGCGCAAGTGGCGTTATCTGCGGTTGACCCACAAGGCGCAGAAAACAACTACGATGCCGAAGCGAATATCTCTTTCGATACTGCGCGTAACAACGCACGTGAGAAATGGGCAAAAGCACTCAACTTCTCAATTGAAGGGGGCACGGAAGATCAGAAAGAGATCTTCTACACCGCGCTTTACCACACCAAGATTGCGCCGATGGTGCATCAAGACGTGGATGGTCGATTCCGTGGCATGGGCAAAGGCTCAATTCGTGAAGGCGAAGGGGAATACTCCATCGCTTACGGTCAAGCAACAGAAGAGCAACCAAACTTCTCGGTTTACTCTCTATGGGATACCCAACGTGCATTACACCCACTAAAAACCATCACAGAGCCAACCCGCGCGGTGCAGTACGCGAAGAACCTAGTTCAGAAGTACACTGAAAGCGGTTTGCTGCCGAAGTGGGAACACTTAGGTGACGAGACAGGCACCATGGTCGGCTACCCAGCGGTAGCAGTGATTGCGGATGCAATGACCAAATTCCCAGAAGAGTTTACTCAACAAGAGAAAGAGCTGGCGCTGAAAGCAGCGATCGACTCTTCGACTTACGACAACTACCCGGCACTGCAAGCCGATTGGGATCAAGGCGTATTGGATCGCACTTTAACCAAGCACATCGACTACATTGAGAAAAACGGCTTCACGCCAGCTATCCAACGTGTTGATGGTGAGCCAGTATTTGAAGACTACACGGTTGAGTCTGTTTCTTACGGTCTGGAAAACGCATTCTACGATTGGGCCATCGCACAAATCGCCAAAGCGGCCGGTGATACTCAAGCAGAAGAGCAATACCTTGAACGCTCAAAAGGCTACAAGAAGTACTTCGATTACAACCCAACGGAATACGCAGAGCATGGCGTGACGGGCTTTATGCGCCCATTGATGATTGATGAAACCTTCATGACGCCATTCGACCCATACGGCACAGAACACGAGACAGGCAACTACACCGAAGGTAACGCGTGGCAGTGGACTTGGTTTGTACCGCATGACATCGCAGGCTTGAAGACCATCATGGGTGGCGATGCTGAGTTCCAGAAGAACCTAGAAGCAACCTTCACCGCAGAAAGCCAAGGCACAGAAACACCGGATATGTCTGGTTTGATTGGTCAAGTTGCGTTTGGTAACGAACCTTCGCACCACATTCCTTACCTATTCAACTGGACCGCAGAACCATGGAAGACGCAACAAGTCGTCGACCACATTCTGGATGACATGTATTTCGCTGCGCCAGAAGGCGTCATTGGTAACGAAGACGTAGGCGCGATGTCCGCTTGGTATGTGATGTCTGCATTAGGCTTCTACCAAGTGAACGCAGCAGAGCCTATTTACACTGTAGGTCGTCCGCTATTTGACAAAGCAGTGATTCCGGTGAAAGGTGGCACGTTCACCATCACCACAGAGAACAACGCCGATGACAACATGTACATCAAGTCTGTCACCATCAATGGCAAAGCTTTGGATAACGGTTTCTTCTTCGACCATTCCGAGTTCAAACCGGGTGGTGAGTTACACTTCGTGATGACGGGCGAGCAATCTGAAGCGATGAAAGCACCTCAATAAGCCTCTATCACTCTTCCCTCTTCAAAGGTCAGTTCGCGAGAGCTGGCCTTTTGTTTTTAGCCTTTAATCTTCACCAACACAAATGATCACTCCGCGACAATTAATCATAAGCTCAGTAAATTTATGTGATCCAATTCAAGCGAACTAAACGTTTGCTTTTTTAAAGTTGCCCCGTTTCGCGAAACCCAACATTCATTCGACTTAACCGGATCAGCTATGAACACATTTTCTAAAAAGCCGTTACTTTGCGCCTTGGCTGCAATTTCTATCGGTGCTTCATTTTCTTCATTTGCGGAAATTCGCAATGTCACGCTGCTGCACACCAATGACATCGAGAGCGTTTACGAACCTGTAGATGCCTTTTGGAATCCAGACATCTCACACATTGGTGGTATTCCATACCTAGCCACCTTGATCAAACAAACCCGAGCGCAGGAAGAGACCAGTTTCTTGTTTGATGCGGGTGATATTTTCACTGGCTCACTTGCTAAGAAGACTCAAGGCAAACTCTCTTTTGATTTGTATAGCGCAATGGGCTACGACGCGATTACGCTCGGCAACCATGAGTTTGAATACGGTTGGCAAACACTGAAAGAGACCATGCCGAGAGCGGCTTACCCAGTGCTGAATGCCAACATTAAATTCGAGCAAAACAATGCCCCATTTGCTTCGCCCTACACCATTATTGAGCGCGATGGCGTTCGTGTAGGCGTGATAGGTGTTATGGGCGTGGATGCGTTCTACAACACCATGTGGAAAGGCAACCGCAAAGGTTTAACCATTGATGACCCTGTCGAAGTCACTCAATACTGGGTTGATAAGATTCGTGATGAAGTGGACATGATTGTCGTACTGACTCACCAAAATAAAACGGCGCCAATGCAAACCGACAAAGAAGCAGACCCAGAAGTGCAACGCGGTTTTGATGAAGACTACGACATGGCTGGCAAGCTAAAAGGCGTGGATGTGATCTTTGGTGGTCACTCAGACCATGGCTTGTGGAAGCCAGTTGTGCACCCGAAAACTGGCACCGTTATTGGTCTTACATTCGGTCAGGGCAAATACTTGGGTTACACCAAGTTCGCGGTGGATACAGAAAAGCACGACGTAAAACTGCTCGATGGCAAACTCATCCCTGTGGAATCCGACAAGCTGGAACGAGACAAAAAAACCAGCGACCTTATCGCTAATGCACGCAGCCAGTTCCCTGAGCTAAGCGAGCAACTGGCGACCATCAACGATACTGCTTACCGCCGTTACTATCGCGAATCAAACGTCGGTAACTTGGTGGCCGATATGATGCGCGAAGCTGCCAATGCTGATGTTGGCATGATCAGCTCTGGCAGCATTCGGGTCGACTTAAACAAAGGCCCAGTGACGATGGAAAACGTGATGGATCTTTTCCCATTCACGGATAAACTCTCGGTCGTGACATTAAGCGGTGAACAGCTAAAAGAACTGTTGGAATACAGCTACACCTTGCCTTACGGCCTAGCGCAATTCTCTGGTATCGAAGCGCGTTATGACAACGAAAAACCAGAGGGTCAACGCTTGGTGAGCCTAAATGTAAACGGCAAACCAGTGGACGATGCTGACTCATACAAAGTCGCGACTTACTCTTACGCAGCAAGTGGCGGTGACGGCTATCATGTGTTTGAGAAAGGCACGTTTGAATCAGAAGGCGATTCAGTAACACAAGTGTTGATTGACCAGTTCAAAGCGAAGAAGCAAGTGACCGTACCAGAACTCGGTCGTCAAGTAGACGTAAGCCAAAACTAAATCCATAACGGACTTAGCTCGGAGAATAAGCACCATGACATTTCGTCAAGAATACAATGGCTGTAAGTCGTTTGGTTGCGCTAATTGCGGCGTACCCGACTTGAGCTTGTATTCGCGCTCAAACCGACTCGGTTACGATGCGTGGCATTGTTCTGAGTGTGGTGCTTATCCTCCTGTTTTGGTGAACGAGCCCATTCTCGCGTTAGCCAATCAACTGGAACAACACACCTTCAAACTCGATTTATTGCCTCAATGCCATTGTTCAAAAGCGTCTTGGCAACGTTTCGGACGCACGACCTCTGGCACCGAACGTGTGCAATGTCGGCAATGCAAAAAGACCGCAACGCTGATCAACTCAAGTAAAGCATCATCAAATCTGCAACCAATGTTGGATGCTTTGATTTCTGGCGTTCCTCCCCAAGAGCTACAACAAGCTTTAGGGCTCAATCACCGCGCGTTTTCTCTGCGAATGGAACAATTGGCTGAGCTACTCAATTCCTTCAGCCGTTTGTTTGAAACGCAGCTTGATTTCTCAGTGCTACAAACTCGTTCGTTTCTTCAAGTCGCGCGCTCTGGATTTAGACACGATAGCCGCTCTCAAAGTAGCGCGCATATTTGGACATTATCGACGGCCGATGCCAAGACGGGATATGTACTGTTGATCAGTGATAACGCACTGATGGAGAAAGATTCGTTACCTGAAGAGGTGCGAGAGCAGAGCCGTTATCGACTCACCAAGAAAGAGCTCGCTCCCACAGAAGAAGACGCACTGCTTCAAGCGCAGAAGACGTACGACAAGATCTTAAATCGCAGCCAGTTTGATCAACTCGGTTACTGCGATGCCCAACATGCCCAATCCAAGGAAGTGTTCTTAACTCGTCCTGTATTTGCCGCTCACGCTCACATGCAGAACTTAACAAAGTATCTAAAATCTCAGCTGCCAAAAGCCTTATTGCTCGAGCATGAAAGCTTTATTCGCGGCGCTGCGATTACCGCATTTACACCAACTGTAATCAGTGGCAGCACACATCTGTACTACTGCCATGTCGCCTCGCGCAACGCGTTCGACATTAACAACAGCGGTAAACAAAACATGAGTTGGTGGGATGAAACGTGGCGACGAGTGAATATTGAAAATGCACTGGGCAAGTGGCAAATCGGCTTGGGTTTATTGACCAAAAAAGGCGAGCTCGATGATTCCGCTATTCACTCCCTTTTCCCCACACATCCAGATTGGAATTCGCGCTTCTGGCAACACTATACCGAATGGCTACAACCTAGCTACGCGTCTCACCTCAGCTTGGCTCGAATACAACAGTGGCAAAGCATTTATCGCTTTTTGCACAATTTCACACTGTGCCAGCATGAAATCAAAATTGGATCTCGATTCATCAAACCAAGCCAAGTTACTGACTTAGTTGACTTCATAAACCATCATTCACTAACAAGTGAACAACCATAAAGATCTGATTAGAAATAATTTTTTATTGATAATAGCATTTTCATTTTTGGCTCTTGATACAATGCCGTATTGCAGGTTAGAGAACTCTGTAATGTATAGTTTTCCGAATGATAAAAAGGACGAACTATCATGAAAGACTATGACGATGGCGGGCTTCAATTGGTTGACGAAGTCGTTGGCAAAGGCAAGCTGGCATTTATCAATAACATCCCATTTGACCAAAACCCCTACCCAATCGTGACCCTTGAGTTCATGAGTTGGTGGTACGGCTGGTTGCTAGAAGAAGAACGCCAAACCATGGCTGCGTAAACCGCGTAATGACACCTTATTTCCACAATTAAACCGTTTCCAAGTTTACCTAATGCCAACAAGCGTCAGGTGCGCTTGCGGCTTTTTCTTTTTTAAATACAGGTAGATATGGACATCAATACAACAATTAGAACCACAATCTTTACCCTATCGTTTATCACAACTTCATTCGCACTGTTTTTGAAGCATTCACTCACCGAAGAACGAATGATGTTGTGCGCATTAGGAAATGATATTCCAGTGTTTGATAGCGAAGATTGCTTATTCTATTTTGAGACGTTTGGCGTTTCGCAAGATTTACTAAGCTTAGTCGAGTATCAATATGGTATTTCGTCGATTCTAAGTGGTGACAGTCATAGTCGCTTTCGTATGGCAAACACCTTAATCGCACATGGGTTTGACGTAAATTGGCTGAACGAAAGTAACAGTCCGCCTCTGCACTCCGCCATCATTCATGATGATTTCGAGGCGTTTAAATGGCTAATGCAGCAAGGGGCAAACAAAGATCTTTATTGCCCTAAGGTAGGAAAGAACGCCACTGAGTTTTTGGATTGGATTTACACCGAGAACCCGACCGCTAATCGCGGCGCTATGTACGCGCTATTGCACTAGAGCAAAAACAAAGGGAGCCGCTCGCTCCCTTTGTTGTTTTTATATAGTTGAAATTAATCGATATTCTGACCAATTCGCCACAGCACGCCACTAGGATCGTGCAAACAGAATTCTCGCATCTTCCAAGGTTGATCAACCAGTTCTGTCACCTTGGCTCCGAATGACTCCAGATCGACATTCGAAACATGTTCATGCCAGCTGGCAACATCTTCCACCAACAAATGCATCATGAAATTATTGCAGTGTTTTTGCTCATAAAAATCTTGCAGTAAGAATGAGCAACTGCCCTTGAAGAAGTACGCTACGTCACCAAAATCCGAAGGCATCTCAAAACCCAATGCCTGATAAAAACGCTTTGAAAGCTCATAATCTTTCGCCGGAACAAAAGATTTAATTTCAACAATATTGAGGTTTTCCATTTCCTAAGTTTCCATTGTGTAGCACGTACTCAACCACTCTAGGCAACTCAACGCGCCCTGACTAGAGTCTCTCTTTGTTTCTTAGGCGTAAGGCACACACTCCGCCATTTGGGTTTGCAGCCAAACCACAAATTTTTGTTCCAGTTCAGAGCGAGCCTTATCTTGAGTCAATAAAACATAGTCATGCCCTGACGACACAAAACCAAATGGTGCAACGAGGTTGCCACGTTCGAGGTCGTCCATCACCAAAGGATAAGAGCCCATCGCCGCGCCTAAGCCATCCACCGCAGCTTGAATGCAGAAATAGAAATGTGCGAAAGACTGTTCTGCTTTGGTATCCATCGACGCATCACCAGAGCGCTGCATCCATTCTTGCCAAGCTTCAGGTCTGGTTTGGCTGTGTAATAGCTTCACAGAGTTCAAATCACTTTTTACTTGCTGCCAGTAGTCGGGTGAAAACACGGGACCCACCCACTCTTCCACTAACTTGGTTTTTGGGTAGTGATACAAAGGCTCAAAGTCATCTCGACGAATCGCCATAGCAAGCCCCGTCGAGCCAAGCGTTACAGGTCCTCCCGCAGTCGAAAGACGAACATCTGCGTCACAATCATCATTAAACGCGGAAAGCCTTGGCATCAACCAACGCATGGTTAACGTTGGCTCACAAGAGACTTCAAGGTATTGATGCTTTTCCTGCACCAGCTTGTTCACGCCAGTTTCCAACGCTTGGAATGCTTGCTCGGTATAGCTTTTCAGCATCTCCCCCTCTCTAGTGAGCAACATATTGCGCCCCTGTTTGTAGAACAAAGGTTGAGCCAGATAGGTCTCCAACACTTTGATCTGCTTACTCACTGCGCCATGCGTAATATTGAGCTTGTTTGCTGCTTCACTAAAACTCGCAGACGTTGCCGCGACATGGAAAACATGAAAGGATTTAAGATGCCTCATCTGTGACTTTTTCTCACACTTAGCAGAATTTCTTTCGATTATAGTCTCCCAACTCTCGGCCTACAATTGCCCCATTCATAACAACGAAGAAATAGGAAACACCATGGAGCTTTTCAGCCTTGCCTTATTAGGCATACTCATTGTCATCAGTCCTGGAGCTGATTTTGTATTGGTTCTTAGAAACAGCCTCAACAGTGGTAGACGGGCGGGGATTTGGAGTGCCGTAGGCATTAGTCTTGCGATTTCGGTGCACATTACCTATTCATTGCTTGGTATCAGTTACTTAATCTCACAGAACGAATGGTTGTTCAGCTTGATTCGCTATCTAGGTGCGGCTTATCTGATCTTTCTCGGATTGAAAGGGATTTTTGGGACTGATTCTCAACAGAAGATAGAGGGGGAAACACAACAAAGCATCTCCATTTGGCAGTTCTTTTTCCAAGGCTTTTTGTGCAATGTGCTTAACCCAAAAACCATGTTGTTCTTCTTGAGTATCTTTAGCCAAGTCATCGATCCGAATGCAGCATCACAGCACCTAGCTTTAGGCTACGGTGTCTACATGATTGCGCTACACGGGATTTGGTTTTCTATGGTTGCCATCTTGTTTACCTCACCGCGATTACAGAGCTTATTACTGCGCGTGAAACATAGGTTGAATCAAGCTTGTGGCGCTGGCTTATTGGTGTTTGGCGCAATGTTAGGATTAAAGTCATAACACGCTAGGTTACGACATTTCGACTGGTGCCACATCGAAGTTTGATAATCGCACGTATAATCTTCATCAGAACGATTAAGGACAATTGACCTTGAGGAAAGGAACTCAATGAAAAAACTACTTCTGATTGTATTCACTTGTTTGAGCTTAGCTTTCACCGCACCATCGGTATTGGCTTCTGAACGTGCAGAGCAAGGTTGGCAATGGATTGAGCAAGGCGCAATGATTGTCGATGTACGCACACCACAAGAGTTCGCGGATGGTCACTTGGACAATGCGGTTAACTTTCCGCTTTCAGAGTTGGATAAACACTTTGCTAATGTCGATAAAGACACGCAGATTGTGCTTTACTGCCGCAGCGGCAATCGCTCAGGACAAGCGTATCAATACCTACAATCACAAGGGTTTACCAACCTTCATAACGCGGGCGGCTTGGTTGAGATGCAGCAAGCGAAGTAATACGACTTAACACCTACCTAGCCAACTGAACGGAAAGCACACCTCTCGTGTGCTTTTTGTTATTTCACAATCTATTGGTTATCGGTTGAAGCCAGCTCGCCAAAGTAGTCTTCTAGTCGATGGCGACCATAAGTCGGCGCGATATTGTCACCGCCTAACATGGTTAAAAAGAACTCCGCAGGACCGCCCCATTTCTCCGGAAAATGACGTACTATCGATAACCCAGCTGTTCGCAGGAAGTCCGGTAGGTGCGTGTTTTTCTCCACTTTGTTTTGAGATTTGAACGCGATCCGAGCTACATCATTGACTGACACAACATCTGGACCACCGACATCTAGTTCCGTGTCATTTCGTTCAATAGCCTCTAAACAAAACCTTGCCAAATCTTTTCCATGAATGGGATTAAGCAAATTTTCACCATCGCCAAAAGTAAATACTCGCCCCGATTTCGCCATGTTGTACACCTCGGTAATATCAGAGAAAAAACCATTCGGGCGAATCACACAAGGGGTTAATTTTGTTGATTGCAGAAGCCGACTCGCAAAGCGCTCTTTCGCCTCTAAAAGACGAACTTGAGGATGTTTCTGAGCATTAAACGCAGAGATGTAGATGAACTTACCGACACCTGCTCGCTCTGCTTCTTCAAGCAAGTTCAAATTTGCTTGGTAGTCGACATCCAAATAACCTAATCCGTCTTGTTGGCGAGTAATGCCCAAGCATGAGATAACAACATCCACACCCTCACAAACACCTTTAAGCTCATCGGGATGAGTAACCTGCGCCTCTATCACTTGTGACTCTTCCACGCCCATTGCGAGTAACTTGGTTTTGCTTCTCGCAATGGCTTTAAAATCAATATGCTCAGAGAGGAGTAGCTCAACAATATTCGAGCCCAAGTACCCCGTTGAGCCCGCAATTAAAATTCGAGGGTGCGTTTTCATAACATGACGTCCTATTCTTGCTCTGGTCGGTATGGCTCTTCACGCAATACGTGGCTCACCAATAACTTTAGGTAGAACAGCGGTAAAAACCATTCCAAGCCTTGTGGTGCTTGTACCCAGTAAATTGAAATAATCACACTCAGAGAATACAGAGTTAGGGCCACAGGACGTTGTAAATACAACGGAGTTTTCATGACTAGACTACATGCCAGAACCATGTAACCACCGATCACAACAATCCACATGATATCGAAATTCAAGAACGCCCAACTGTAGAGAGAAAGCTGCACGAAATGAGTCAGAATAAAGCTCATGTGCTGCTTAAAACCTTGTCCTTCCCGATGAAACCAGCGCTTTGCCGTAGACGTCGCATTGGTAATAATGCCGCCGATAATATCCACTGTGAGCAAACCCGCGATAACATATTGAGTAGTAGTCCAACCCAGTTGTGCAAAGTACGCATAAATCACCACGACAAAACCAGCAGCAAAAGGGACATACAGCTGTAAATTCTTTTCAGCTTTCGTTGCGCCCGGACCAATCAGCTTATCAATCCCACCCCAGAAACCCGCTCTTGCTTGAGGAACACTCCAATCAATTTTCATACTAAAACCTTATTTCGACCACTTGGTCTTTTTAAATTAGTACGCTTTGAGAGCTAGGTAAAGATCTTTTTTTGTCCACTCGGTCTAAATAAAGGTTCTTGTGTTATACTGCAGGGCATTGCGGTAACAAAAGCTGAGAAGAAAATCATGCCGAAGATCGTCGATCATGAAAGCAGACGCAGAGAAATTGCCTTAAAAGCAACCGAAGTGTTCCTTGAGTTCGGTTACAAAAACATTGGTATGAGACAACTGTGCGAACAGTTAGGAATGAGCAAAAGTGCGGTTTATCACTATTACAAAAGTAAGGATGAACTATTCAAAGCCGCAACAGAGGCCATCGTCAACTTTGATGCAGAAGTGCTAGCAGATAGACCAAACTCAAGTGAAGCGAATACAGGGCAACAAATCGAAAACTTCGTATTGATCTTTCAGCAAATGGCTCCGCGTTTCTTCCAAGAAATGAAGCTTGTCTCTGATTACATTGATGTGATTGGACAAGAAAACATAGCTACCGATCCATGCATGTTACTTGCGAATCAAAAGTACATGACGATGCTAGAAAACTACGTTTCAGCGCAACACAAAGAATCGCTTTATACCCTTATGCTAGGACTACTGAACCATCAATTGATGTTGGGTAAAGCGCTAGAAGATTCGTATATTATTGAGCAAGTTGAGCGAGTATTGAGATAAGTAAACTAATCACAACTTGTTCTTCTCTGTCTGGACTCTGTTGGGGTCTTACATTAAGTTTGAATAAGACACTTTTGTAGGACCAAATCATCATGCACATCAGTTATGAGCAAGTCACCGCCTTTGTCGCTGTTGCGGAATGTGGCTCCTTTAGCGCTGCAGCAAAACAATTAAATAAGCATCGTACGACGCTTGGTCAGGTGATCACCAATCTCGAAATTGAAATCAACATGACCTTGTTTGACCGTTCAACTCGCTATCCTCAATTGACGGAAGAAGGATTAGCACTGTATCAACATGCTAAAAACCTCGCGGAAACGACCAAGTCTTTTGAGCGTCTTTGCCAGAGCACCGAACAAGGGAACGAGAGCCAAATTACTATCTGCCATAGTGAATTGGTGCCGGGAAAACTGATTCAAGATGTGATGATTGGGATTCGAAAAAAATTCCCATTAGTCAAAGTGAACTGGCTTCACAAAAACAATCACGAAACGAAAGCGTTGTTCGAACAAGATGCAGCAGATCTTGCTGTCATGCTCGTTCCAACGGGCAATGCCACGACAGCATTCAGCTACACCTATCTGCTCAACCTTCCTTTTGTTGTTTGTGCCACCAGCGAATTTATTAAGCAACATCAGATTGTTGACCTCACCTCTCTAAAGCGAGCAAGGCAGTTGTTGATGGCGGACTTTCACCATACTGGCATCGCACAAACTCTAACGATATCGAATCTTGCCCAACAAATCGAAAGTGTGAATGTGCTCAAAAACCTATTAGTCGCAGGTGATGGCTGGGCAATTGTCCCTACCCATTGCGTGGAGGATCTTTTAGCAACCCAGCAATTACAGACCATTGAGATAGACGAACTCCATGCCGTGCTTCAGTTTCCTATCAACCTTTGGCAACACAACCGCTTAGCTGGTCCTGTTACGCGAGAAATGATTCGACTGTTTAAAGAACACAGTCATTCTCATACCATTAGAAGTGAGGATTGAATACTCACAACGTGATTTAGGTATTTTTGTTTTCCACCGTACACTCCAAATCGTTCCTAAAAATGAATCGGAGTTACTATGAAATTGAAAGCAATCACCCTAGCCCTTCTTGCTGGCACTCTTACTACTGGTGTAGCGCACGCTTGTACCTCAGTCGCATGGAATACCGACTTGGGCACTTTCACTTCTAGAACGATGGATTGGATGGAATCAACCTCACCTGTGCTAGGTACGATTAACAGCGGCGACGTTCGTTCGCTTCAAGGTAATGGTCTAGGTAATACCTACACGGTGAAATACGACATGGTTGCGGTACTGGCTTATGGTGAGTTAGTTGCCGATGGCGTAAACAGCGAGGGCATGCAAATCAACGCTCTGTTCTATCCAAATATGACCATGAAAAAGGCAGAAACAGGGTCAGAAGTCACGCAATTTACCATCGCTGAATACCTGTTAGCTAACTACGCAACAGTTGATGACGTGGTTAAAGCGCTACCAACGTTGGAATACGCGTCTATCCCTATGGAAGGGATGCCCGTCGAAATGAAACTGCACTGGTCTGTCACGGATAAGAGCGGTGATCGCCTAGTTATTGAGATGGATAAAGACGGCTTGCACACCTACCGCGGCGAAGAAGCGATGGTGATGACTAACGACCCTTCGATGAAAGAACACATCGAAATGCGCAAGAAGGTTCAACCAACGTGGGAAAACGCGAGTCGTGATACCGACTATGGCTCCATTGGCAACGGTAACTCACACAGTCGCTTTGTTCACGCGAGCTACTTTATGAGCAAACTCACGGAACCGACCAGCATCACCAACGGTATGATGAAGCTGTCGACAGTTCCTTATCGTGTACCTGCGGATGCGCCATACAAAGACTTTGGCAACGGCAATGGTATGTCTGGTTACGCAACAGAATGGACCATGACACAAAGCTTGGATACTGGTGACAGCGTGTTCGAATACAACTTTGAAGAAAACTGGAACACGGTGAAATTCAACGTTTATGAAATGATGGGCAAAGATTTCCGCCTACCACTGACGAAATCATTTATGGCGAAGTTCTAGTCGCTGACAAAATACTGAGTGCCATTTCGCACTCAAACAAAAGCACCGCAATGTCGGTGCTTTTTTCGTCCGAGCACCAAACCCACTACTTCCCTCGCCCATACATCTTGTCGAAGTTTGGAATGTTCTTTTCCCAAATGGGCGTCTCTTCTCCCACAATGGATTTGAGCGTGTCGATAAATAACTTGGTTTTAATCGGCGCATCTCGGTGCGGATACACGGCGTAGAAGGTACCGAAATCATCAATGTTCAAGTGCGTCATGATTGGCACCAACTTGCCTTGTTTGATTTCGTCTTGAACCATTTGTGCGGTCACCACAGCAAGCGTATTTCCTCCAGCTGCGCTTCTTGCCAACATTTCCACATCATTCACTTTATAAGCGACATTAAGCTGAAAGTGCTGTTGTTTACCTTGCTCATCTTGATAGCCGAATTTATCGAATAGCAGACCTGGGGCGGCGTAAATAGTGGCGGGTAAAGATTCCAACTTCTCAAGACTGTTCACCTCACCATGCTTTTCTAAAAACGCTGGGGCAGCAACAATCAACAGGCGGCTTCGCGCAATCTTACGGGTAATCAAGCTCGAGTTTTTAGGTCGTCCAATTCGGAAGCCAATATCAAAGCCCTCTTGTACCATATCAACCATGCGATCTTCTAAGCGCAGTTCAAACTCCACATCTGGGTATTGTTGTTGAAACACTGAAATCGCATCTTGAACGTATTGACGCCCGAACATGGTCGAGCTGGTAATGCGCAAGACACCGCGAGGCTCTTCGTGATAATTCTGCGCCAAACGGTGAGTATCACTAAGAAGTGACCGAAGGGATTTGGCTTGGTTGACCATTTCACTCCCTGCTGCCGTCAATGATAAGGAGCGCGTAGTTCGGTTGAGCAATCGAACACCCAACTCCTCTTCCAAACGGCTGATCTGCTTTGAGATCACCGAACGATCCACATTCTTCTGTTCTGATACCTTAGTGAACGAGCCAAGCTCGACCACCTCAAGTAACAGCAATAAACGACTAGAGAAATCCATAACGTCTTACCTAAAAAACTATTGTTGCTTTTATGGCACCAATTATATGCAATTTAGCTTATTTTTCTCATCTTATAACAAATCTATAGTGGCTGCACACAACGGGAGAGAGACAAACCTCTTCAATACCAAACCAATAAATTCGCGTTACCGAGGTCTGCTGATCTTACTAACGCTGAGGAAACAGCTATGAAAACTCTATCAATCACAACACACAACGGCATCGCTACTGTTGAAATCAACAACCCACCAGTGAACGTACTGACCATCGATTTGATTAATGAAATCAACGAATTTGTCCTATCACTTAAAGATGACCGCGATACGAAAGTGGTGGTATTCAAATCACTTCATGAGTCTTTCTTCTTGGCGCATTTAGATTTGAACGTTATCAACGGCACACAAGGTGGTCAGGCAGCATCAATTGAATTCAACCACATGATTGCCAACATCAAAGCGATGAAACAAGTATCGGTTGCTGTGGTTGATGGTGTAGCTCGTGGCGGCGGTAATGAGTTTGTGATGGCGTGTGACTTGGCGTACGGTACTGAAAACGCGGCATTTGCTCAGCCAGAGATCCACGTCAACATCCCAACGGGTGGCCAAGGTGCGGTGCAGTTCGCTCGTCGTATGGGTAAAAACAAAGCGCTTCAAGCACTGCTACTTGGTAACGACTTTACGGCACAACAAGCGGAGCAGTTAAACATCATTACTCAGTTTGTTCCTAAAGCAGAGTTGGATGGATTCTTGGCGGCAACATTGGGCGTGATTAGCCAACTAGAAGTGCGTGACATCGTAATGTACAAAGAGATCATCGCAACCTCTATCAAAGATGAAGACGCAGGTGCAGAGCTAGAGTTGCGTTACTTCTTAGAGCGCGCAAAAGAGCAAAAAACCGCAGCGATCATCGACGCGTTCCTAAAACACGGTGGTCAAACAGAGCGTGAAGCGAAAGACATCCAAGGCATCTTTGTTGATACAGCGGCTGAGCTAAACAAACAATAGAACTTGGTTCATCATCGACCTAAGGCACCGACAGTCCGTTGGTGCCTTGTCTATTAGAAAACTCGGGAAATCTTATTGCATGAAAAACGATTAAATCATTCGTTTATTGCAAACTTGGCTTTTCGACAGCAATGTTAGAAACAAAATTGCGCGTGCAAGGAAATACAATGGAGGCAGTTAAACAATAGCCAGATCAATAGAAAAACGAGGTCCTCCATGAATCAACTTCCCGACGAAAACCAAAAACGATTTGTTGCCGTAATCAGTAAAAAAGTCGAAGTGGGACGCGCCGTTAACGTATTAGGACACTTGAGCGTAAGCCTTGCGAATCAACTTTCTGATGGCGACGCAGTCTACATCGACTATCACGATCTCGACGGCAATGTTCATCCAAATATCTCCCACTATCCGTTTATCGTCTTGAGAGCGGACAACTCCAAAAAAATCAGAAAGCTTCGCCAAGAAGCACTCGATAAAAGCATCCCCTTATCCGACTTTACTCACACCATGGTAGAAGGCGGCTCTGAAGTTCAACAGCAAACCACCAAAAACACACCAGAAGCCGAGTTAGAATACTTGGGTATTTGCTTGTTCGGCGAGACTGAAACTCTTCGAGAATTGACCAAAAAATTCAGCTTATATCGCTAAAAGCGCGTGATACCTTGGTGATCCTCTCATCATTTTTTCATCAAGCTATCTGTACATTGCCACTTTTAGGGTTAGAATCTAGCGTATCTATCAACCAAAAGTGGCAACACTTACAACGAAATTAAGGAGGAATTTATGTCTTTGTGGTGTTCAATCAACCCACGTTTTTATGGCATGAAGGACCGCTCAAGAGTTTCAGATTTCGCGCTGCGATAATCTCGACTTGAGCGAATAATTACCTTTCGACGAAAACACGTCACCCGAGTACTTTCCCTCAAGCTCGAAGAATTATTGTCAGCTATGACAAAGGCGTCTTACGCCCAAAATTCTTGAGAACACTA
This sequence comes from Vibrio sp. K4, assembly GCF_051122595.1. Lineage (NCBI taxonomy): Bacteria > Pseudomonadati > Pseudomonadota > Gammaproteobacteria > Vibrionales > Vibrionaceae > Vibrio > Vibrio sp. K4. Next base: position 856,759 of record NZ_CP178578.1, on the reverse strand, counting down.
TGAGTACTTTTTTAACTGCACAATCACTAACCCTTTCTCACACAGCAACACCAATCTTCAAAGACCTGACGTTTACGATTCATCGTGGCGACAAAATTGGTCTTATCGGTCATAACGGCTGTGGTAAAAGCTCCCTACTCAAACTGCTTAGCGGTCAATTTGAACCAAGCCAAGGCACGGTTGCCAAAGCCAGTTCATGTTTGATGCGTTATGTTGAACAGCATTTACCTGAATCTTTAAGTACACATTCCGTATTGGACGCGTTAGCGGAATCCTTATCCAATGATGAGATTTGGCGCGCCGAACTCTTATTGGATGAACTCGGATTTTCAAACACAGAACGACACATGCCGGTTGAGAATTGCAGCGGTGGTCAGCAAATGCGACTCCTGCTTGCTCGTGCGATTATCCACCAACCTGACTTACTGCTTCTGGATGAACCAAGCAACCACTTGGACTTGCCATCGCTCCTTTGGTTAGAGCAATTCTTATCAAACTGGAAAGGCTCATTCGTTTTGGTATCTCACGATCAAACCTTACTCGATCGCGTCACCAACACCACTTGGGTCATGCGAGATCGATCTCTGCATCATTTCTCTCTGCCTTGTTCTCAAGCAAGACAAGCACTGAAAGAGAAAGATGAAACCGATCAACTTCGCCATGCCAGCGAGCAGAAAGAGATCGACCGAATCGAGAAAAGCGCCAAGCGTTTAGCCACTTGGGGCAAAGTCTACGACAACGAGGATCTTGCTCGAAAAGCCAAGACGATGTTTGCGCGCAAAGAACGTTTAGAGGAAGAACAAACCGAGCTGACAGAAGGCACGCCGTGGGCACTACAGCTTCAAGGTGAATCACTGCCAGCAAATCGACTATTAGAGGTTTTACCTTTCTCGGTAACGCCACCAGACAGTGATTATCACTTGTTTGATATGGCAGAAATACGCGTCAAAAGTGGCGACCGAATTGCCGTTCTAGGCAGTAATGGTTGCGGCAAATCGACTTTGTTGAACCTGCTTTATCATCAGTATGAAGCCATCCAAACCGACCTAAGCAACCAACATGAGAGTGTGACTTTCCACGATCGCTGTCGCTTGGGTTACTACGATCAATCTCTAAGGCAACTCGACGATCATCAATCCATCACGGATGCGTTGCAGTCGTTTGCCAGCATCAGTAGTGAACAGGCAAAACGTTCGCTAATTGGTGCAGGATTTGAGTACGCAAGACACGAGCAGAAAGTCATCAGTCTAAGTGGTGGAGAACGAGCAAGGCTGCTGTTTGTCGGCTTAACCCTCGCTCGTTATCACATGCTGTTTTTAGATGAACCGACCAACCATTTGGATATGGAAGGCAAAGAAGAGTTGATTGAAACTCTGCAAAACTTCGAAGGTGCCGCCTTATTGGTGAGTCACGACCGAAGCTTGATAGAGCAAAGCTGCAATCGATTCTGGTTTATTGAAAATGGCTTACTGACGGAGTATTTAAGCGCGGAAGAAGTGTATCAACGCGTAACTGATACTGCTCCCAAATCAGCCATATCGCATCATTGCAATGAAGTAATGTCGATGGAAACAAACACCGCGTCTGATGAGCAATCCGAAGAGCAAATGCTAGAAAGACTGTTGGAGCTGGAAAGCTTGCTAGAAGCCGATTTAGGGCGGAAACCCAAACATCAAAAACCAGCGATGCAAAAACAGTGGCAGCAAGAGATAGAGGAAATTACGGCGCAGCTATAAAAACAAAAGGCACCATTAATTGGTGCCTTTCTACTTTCTACTTTCTACTTTCTACTTTCTACTTTCTAGGAAAGAGCTTATTAGTCTTTTTCGAACGTCGCTACGGTCTTAATCACGCCAGACATCATTTCGTTAGCGTCTGATTTCTTAGTCGAACTCTGCATGGTTTGAGTATTTTGACGCAAGCGTTCACGCAATGCTTCTAGTTCCTTTTGTGTATCCGATAATTCCGCAGATTGGTGGTTACTCATCTTATTCTCTACTTGTACTTAACGATTAATGGAGCGATTGTCATCTAAAGTTTTTATAAGATATAGTTAGCTACCATCTAAAAATTAGATATATCGTTATGTTCAATCTTCAACAACTTGAAACGTTAGTCATGTGCGTGGAGTGTGGTTCGTTTTCTGCGGCGGCAAGAAAGCTTGGTAAAGCACAGTCTGCGGTCAGTACTACGATTTCAAACTTGGAAATAGACACAGGACTGACCATCTTTGATCGTACTTCTCGCTTGCCTACCTTAACGGCACAAGGCGAGCGACTGCATACTCAAGCCCTCTCCTTGTTAGAGCATGCACAACACATCCAAAATATGTTGGAAACGTTCAATGTGGGAATAGAAGATAGGATCTCGATAGGAATCAATGCGCTTTTACTAACACCGCAGTTTTTTGGCGTGATTGAGGAGTTCTATCAGCAATTCCCGCACACCGAGCTCAATCTCAATATCTTGAAAAACAATGACATTGCTGATGCTGTCGCGAGTAATGAAGTGGATATCGGTTTTATGTTGTGGGGCAGCACACAGCCTAAGAACGTGATTTTAGGTTCGATTGGTTACGTGCCATTTTCTATCGCGGTGCATCAATCACACCCGTTATTGGCTGAAGACTCCGTTTCTTTTGAAGCACTTAAGGCGTATCGGCAAATCGTATTAAAAGACTACCCTGCTCACTACAACGCAAACTTATCGAACTCACTGACCAAAGTGAATGATTTAGAAACCCTAGTAGAGTTGATTAAACTGAATAATAACTGGAGCTTGATACCTGACCACCTGTTTCAAAAGCACTCAGATATCGTTCCCCTTAAGCTACAAGGGGAAGAGAAAGATTGGCTTTTACAAATTGACCGTGTGACAAGCAAAGCAAAAGAATCAGGTCCTGTTATGCAGTGGCTTACAGAGCGTTGTTTGGATTTTTATCCTAGCGTACAGCCCAAGTAAATAGCCCAGAGAGTAAACTGCTCAATATTACGATTGAGTTTAAATGTCATCAGCCGTATCGCGATACGTTTCTGATGACATTGCGCTCGTTATTAACCAATAGCGGTTGGTGAACCAAGCTTATTCTCGGTCCACGCTTCATTTTTCATCTTGTTTAAAGCCATTCAATCTCAGGTCCTGCAGGCACAATCCCATTTGGGTTAATGTGCTTGTGCGAGAAGAAATAATGCAGCTTCATGTAATCCATCTCGATGGTGCTGCGAATGCGCTCATCGGCAACCAAATCCAGCATGTAACGATACAAGTTATGGTACGCCTTTAGGGGCTTTTTGTTGGCTTTGAAGTGTATTTCATATACTGCCTCAAAACGCACTAATGTTGGCAACAAGAACAAGTCAGATAGGGTAACGTCTTCGCCATGCAAGTAGCGCGACTGCCCCAAACGCTGATCCAGTTGCGCTAACGCATCAAACAAGGTTTCACTCGCTTGGTCATATTGCGCTTGCGTGGTTGCAAAGCCGACTTGATACACCTTGCCATTCACATTGCTGTGAAGCCATCGATTTAGGCCTTCGATCTCTTCACGCAATGCTGCTGGTACCAACGCCACCGGATGTTTTGCCAAAGGCAGCCAACGCGTAGCGAGGTCCATTGCCATTGCGGCTGAATCATTACCCACAATCGCATGGTTTTGCTTATCCCACAGTAAAGGGACGGTTACGCGTCCGGTGTAATCACTTTTTGCTTTCGCATACAACGCCGCTAGATTATCCGCGCGGTACAGAGGATCAGGATGTGCACTATCAAACTCCCAACCATTGCTGTAACGCTTTTCAGCAACGGAAGAGATGGAAATGACCTCATCTAAACCAAGGTACTTGATCACTAAGTAAGGGCGATGGGCAAATGGACAAGCCAACGACATGTACAAGTGATAGCGACCTGCTTCGATCTGACTTGGTAACGCGAATTGATCTTCTGCAGTCAGCTCACTTGCGTCTTTGTTTGGATACCAAACGCCTTGTTCTAATACCGCCATACCTTACCTACCTTTCTTGATTAGCTACCCTGATGAATCACTACTCATGCGAGTATAGATAACTTACAGAGACTTCTCGAAAGACGTCATTAGCTCACTTAGTTCCGCTGAGGTCGCAGCATCAAATTTGCCATCTTGGAACTTGTCGTAGAAGCCGCCTAGACTGTATGTGCCTTTTACATCGCCCCCCCACCAAGGCATCAACTCAGCCATGGTTTTGATGTTAGTTGCGCCGCCGTTTGCACCCGGAGATGTGCTCACCAGTAGAACTGGTTTCTTAGTGTCGCCAAAGAAAGACGTACCTTGAGGTGCGACACGTGATAGCCAATCAATCGCATTTTTCAGGAATGCTGGCATTGAGCCGTTGTGCTCTGGTGATGCAATGATGATCGCATCGTATTCGTTTAACGTTGCACGCAGTTTGTGAGCGTTTTCTGGGATGCCCTGACCTTCAACATCCAAACCGTACATTGGCAATTCAAAGTCGTTTAGGTCAATGGTGTTTACTTCTGTTTGTGTAGCTTGGTTTGCCAGCGCTTGAACCAATAGGCTGTGGATTGATTGGCTGTTATTGCTACCAGTAAATGCGACGATCTTTTTCATAGTGGAATCCTAATTACGTTTGCCCCTACTTATGTCGGGCACTCAGTGAATGAGGTGATATTAATTAACTCCCACCAGTGAATAAACACTATAATAGTGGCTATATAGTTCACCATTAGTGAACAATAAAAACATGAGGAAACTAATGCGTGGATAAGATCAGAGCATTAACCGTATTTCGTCGAGTGGTGGAGCTAGGTAGCTTCGTCGCGGCTGCAGAAGATTTAAACCTCTCAAAAGCCGCAATAAGTAAGAACATCAATGAATTAGAGAGCTATTTGAAAAGCCCTTTGATTAACCGTACTACCCGCAATTTGCACATTACCGATAATGGTCAGCTCTATTATCAACAAGTGTGTCAGGTTCTCGATGCACTCAACAACGCAGACCGCTCAGTGATTGAGTCTTCCCACACATTAAAGGGTACACTCAAAATCAGCATGCCGATGTCATTAGGGTTGATTGAGCTAAACCCCATCATCTGTGAATTTATGAAGCTGCATCCAGAGCTTTCCATCGAAGTGGTGATGAGTGATGAACATATTGATTTGATTGAGCAAGGGGTCGATATTGCCATTCGTGGCGGAGGCGAATTGGGTAACTCTAGCCTACGCTCGCGCAAACTACTGGATATTCGTCGTGTACTTTGCGCTTCCCCTCAATACCTTGAAGAGTCGCAGCCGTTTAAATCTCCACGTGACGTTATAAACCATCGCCTACTTAGCTATAGCCTCTCTTCAACGTCTCGCCGTTGGACATTTCAAAATGGCAGTGAGGTATTGGAAGTTGATCTGCCTGCGAGTGTTTACACTGTCAACAGTGGTTTGGCGCTCACCCAAGCGGCATGTGCCGGACATGGGGTTGCGTTGTTGCCAGACTTCTTTGTTGAGCCTCAATTGGCATCCGGTGAATTGGTTGAGATTACCCCTGAATGGCAGATGGAAAAGCACGCGCTGTACATCGTTTACCCTTACCACAAAGAGCAATCGCAAAAGTTACGAGCCTTTATTGATTATGTGGTGGAGAGCTTCCAAGCGCGATTCAGCCGTCAGTCAGATCCGCAGCAGATGTACTCTTCGATTATTAAGCTAGGGTCTTGATAACAAGGTTTAGCTGAAGAAAAGATAATAAAAAAGCCAAACTGGGTAGTTTGGCTTTTCATCAAAATCATCCTGCTCTTAGACATCGAGCCTACAAGAACAAGAAAACTGAAAGTTTATCGACGGCGGTTGTTAAAACGAGCACGATCTGAGCGTTGCTTAGCTGAACGCTCTTTGTGCGCAGACGCAGCCTTAGCTTGTGAAGCCAGAATCGATTCAACCGTCAGCTCCATTGGCTCACGCGGCTCCAATCCATGACGGAAAGTACGTGCGCGTGGTGGTAGGTTGTACTCGTATTCAGATGCCTTTGGCATGCGCTTGTAGCGGTATAGGTAGAAGTTCTCTACACGCTCACGAGCCCATTCTGTTTTCTTCAGGTACTTAACACTGCTCGCAATGCTTGGCTTAGTGTTGAAACAGTTCATACGCATTGCTGTGTCGAGGATTTCCCAACCGTAATGGTCAACAAGCTGCTGCAACATGTCTTCTAATTTAAGACCGTGCAGAGGGTTGTTCTTCTGCAGTTCAATACGTTCTTCGTCGGTCATAAATTCATGGCTCATGAACGGCTCCTTAATTGTGGGTGGCGAGCGTTGTACTCACCACCTTACCTCTATTAGGTTTAGATTAAATCACTATTGCAAATAATCTGTTGTTTTCTTCGTCTCAAAGACGAACTTTACGTCCAATTATTCACGATGATCGGCGCTTGGTTACGCAGCGCTAAGCACCTTTTGTTGGTGTGCCATGTACTCTTCAAATGTACCTTGGAAACTCACCAACTGTTTGTCTTTTACATCAATGATTGAAGTCGCCAATGACGATACAAACTCACGGTCATGACTAACAAAGATCAAAGTGCCAGTGTAGTCTTTTAACGCGCTGTTTAACGCTTCAATCGCTTCCATATCCATGTGGTTGGTTGGCTCATCCATTACCAAAACGTTGATGTCTTGCATCATTAGCTTACCAAACAGCAGGCGGTTCTTCTCACCACCCGAGCAGTTTTTCGCTTTTTTGTTGGCATCATCAGCGGTGAACAACAAGCGACCTAGAATGCCACGTACCATTAGGTCATTGTGCTTCACGGTACGCCACTGAGAGATCCACTCAAAGATGGTCAGATCGTTATCGAAGTCTGCACTGCTGTCCTGTGGGCAGTAACCAATTGAAGCGTTTTCAGACCATTTTACTACGCCCTGAGTTTGCTCTAACTCGTTCACTAGGCAACGCAGCAAGGTCGTTTTACCTACACCGTTTTCACCGATAATCGCAAGGCGAGTACCCGCTTCAAGTAACAAGTTGCCTTTTTCAAACAGCAGCTCATCACCAAACGAGTGACCAAGGTCTTGCAGTTCCAACGCTAAGCGATGCAGTTTTTTGCCCTCACCGAAATCAATCGATGGGCTAACACGGCTACTTGCTTTCACTTCGTCGAGTTGGATTTTTTCCATCTTCTTCGCGCGAGAGCTAGCTTGTTTCGCTTTCGATGCATTCGCACCAAAACGGTTTACGAATTCTTGAAGTTCGTTGATTTCAGCGGTTTTCTTCGCGTTAGAAGCCAATAACTGCTCACGACGAAGACCAGATGCTTCAAGGAAGTATTCATAGTTGCCAGGGTAAATGCGCAACTCACCGTAATCGATATCTGCCATGTGCGTACACACAGAGTTTAGGAAGTGACGGTCGTGCGAGATGATGATCATCGTACACTTACGTTGGTTCAGCTCTTCTGCCAGCCAGTTGATGGTGTGAATATCCAAGTTGTTGGTTGGTTCGTCGAGCAGCAAAATATCTGGGTTAGCAAACAGAGCTTGCGCCAAAAGCACACGCAGTTTCCAGCCCGGAGCAACTTGCTGCATCAAACCAAAATGCAGCTCTTCTTCAATACCCGCTTGAAGCAAAATATCGCCAGCACGGCTTTCTGCTGTGTAGCCGTCCATTTCTGCGAATTCGCTTTCCAGCTCAGCGACTTTCATGCCGTCTTCTTCACTCATTTCTGGTAATGAATAGATGCGGTCTCGTTCCTGCTTTACTTCCCAAAGCTTGCGGTCGCCCATGATCACGGCATCAATCACGCTGTATTGCTCGAACGCAAACTGATCTTGGCTCAATACGCCCAGTTTCAACCCCGGAGTAATGGAAACGTTGCCCGAGCTTGGCGCGAGTGCTCCGCTCAGGATTTTCATAAATGTCGACTTACCACAGCCGTTTGCGCCAATCAGACCATAACGGTTGCCGTTGCCAAACTTAGCAGAGATATTTTCGAACAGTGGCTCGGCACCAAATTGCATGGTGATATTGTTTGTACTAATGATAGCGGCGTCCTCGAAGGAAATTTCTTTTAAATAACAAGTTGTTAATTCACTTTCGAGATACGGTTAGAAAAGGGCATATTGAAAGTGGCCGCCATTCTATCTGATTCGTTCAATAGGTGATATAGATCACGCTAATGTTGCGAAGGATTTTTATCAAAAATAAAGCGTGGCTTTAACCACGCTTTGCTTATTAACGACATCTTGGATTAAAAATCGAGATGGTAATTGTTGTTGGATTGATTCAACGAAATCACCCAGTTCTTCTCAGATTCACCTGCATTCATTGGAACCCATTGCGCGTACAACTTTGTCCAATTGCCATTCACCTCTAACTCAACCTGATTGGTTCGGGTTGGATAAATGGTGGTAATGCGTGACATTGGGTCTGCAATCACATCGCCGTTTTCCGCCGTAAATGCCTCTTTGGTGTAGAGATGCAATGCACCATCAGAAGCCCCTTGATAGTTCATAGACAAGGTAATGGTCTCGCCAACATCAAAGGAAAAGTCACGTTGTGCCACAATGTCTTGTGTGTCATCAGTCTCATCCACCACTGGCGCAGGAGTTGGGGTTGAAGAGCCGCCCCCTCCGCCGCCACCGCCTCCACAAGCAGCGACTAGAGTTGAAGCAAACATGATGGTCAGAAGTTTTGTCGAAGTATTCATGTGATGATCCTTGCTATTCCGTTGCTGAGATAACTTTGCCACTCGCTGGCGCGTTGTACCAACTGGTGTCCGTTTCGCCACTGCTGGTTACCCAAGTTGGGAACCCTGTGTAGGCATGGCTGATATCTGTGTTCTCGGTTGGGTGATCCCATTCATCACGAATGTTGATTGCCCAAGGCATGTTGTTGCTGGTTAAGAAGTATTCCGAGCCGCCTGTGTCATCATCATGCAGGTTGAACAATGCGTTATTCATGTCCCCAGTACCTGAGAATGCCTTAAAGTGGGTTTGCCATGTCATGCCCGGGAAGGTCGTAACAAAGTCACCGTGGTACGTACCTTCTGCCGCAAAGATGAATGAGTCATAAGGCGGGTAACCGATTTGATCTCGTGCGACTGGCGTGGTCAGTTCGACGACCATCTGGTAGCTGAGGATGTCGGTCGCTTGCTGATTCAAACAATTGCTCTGAGTGCGGTAATAAGTACAACCTGAAGTCAGAACACCAAGCGCATCCAATTCAGCTCTTAAATCCTCCGATACCACCAACACAGTTTCGCTGCCAGATTGAAGCACCGTATGTTCCACTGCTTGCCCATTTTTGGTCACCGTTACCGATGCTACGTTGGACGAATCCACATTAGGCAGCTTCACGGCAAAACCATTGGAATAACCCGCCCCCATCGCTTGCAGGGTGTAATCGACGGTAATGGTCTTCAATTCACGTTGGCCATTCAACAGTTCGGTCACACGGTAGCGCCACACCACATCGTTAAAATCGTAGTCACCCATTAACGGCCAGCGATCTTCGAATGCCATGGTCGCATAAGTATCGGAGCTTGGATAAACCGACGTCACAGTCACCTCTGGGTTGTTCTCTTGGACCAACACTTCGTATTTCGAGTCGGTAGTGCCATCGGTGTTCACGCCATCCACCGCCGAGAAAGGTGAAATATCCACGGTAAAAATCAAATCGTTGAAATCGTTATCGCCACTCGGACGGCGAATGTCTTCAAAACCAAGCACCAAAAATTCATTCTCGGTATCCAAGAACGCAACGTTATGGCGGCGATAATTGGCGGTCGTCTCTGGATTCAAACTGGATAAGCTGTAAAAAGGTGTGTTCCAAGGACCAAGGTAAGGAATGTTGTTATAGGTACTCACATACCAACCATTCGGGATGACGAAAAACGCAAGCGTCTGACCCGCGGTTAACTGCACATCGAGATCGATAGTGTCACCTTCCTGCATGTCACCATCTGGCGCTTTCGAAGCATTTGGGAAGATCACCATGTGCGTTTCGATATCGTCTTTGCTAGTTGGCGGATTGTTGGTGTCGTAGACAAAATAGCCTAGCGAATTTCGATAGCCAGCCCCCTCATTAAGAAACGTCACTGAGGCCGTCGCGTACTCAGCGCCATCAAGCTCTTCATCGATATCAATGTTTGAATAGCGTTCCGGTGCAATAAACGCACTGTTAACGTAAGTCCCTTCAGGAAGCATCGAGTACACATTCGTCAGCGTATCCTGAGGTAAGGTTTCCGCAATGGAAGTGGTCTCTAATGGTTTACCTTTGATGGTGTAGTTTGCATTGTCACTGCCTGACTCGAACGATAAATCACTGGTAGTGAGCGCGTATCCGGACATCGATACGCAGCAACTGGTTAGCGCAATAAGTTTCCCTGCTTTCATGTTATTCCCCTCATCAACTGAATCGTTGGTCGTAGAGGGTTAACGCAAATATGATGCCGAAATTACCTCATTTAAAAACAAAGCTTTATATTGATTTAAATATCATTCTCATTTTGAGAATTAAGCTGATAGGCAAAGTGAAGCGAAATGAGAAGAGAAGAAGGAAATGCAAGAGGCGGATATTTGAAACAAAAAGAGCGCCCCGAAAGACGCTCTTAATATCGATGAATTCGAGTCTATGAACGCGACGCCATTGGGTGGCTTGGGCTCATCTCTAGCAAGTCCCACAGGTTGCCATAGAGATCTTCAAATACGGCGACTGTGCCGTAGTCTTGCTCTGCTGGCGGGCGAACAAACTTAATACCCTGCTCTACCATTCGGTTGTAATCACGCCAGAAGTCATCTGTATTCAAAAATAGGAATACACGTCCACCGGTTTGATTACCGATGAAGTCATGCTGCTCGGGCTTAGACGCTTTTGCTAGCAATAATGTCACACCATTAGAACCCGGTGGAGAAACCACAACCCAGCGCTTATCTTGCTCTGGTTGGTACGTATCTTCCACCAGCTCAAACTTCAGCTTATTCACATAAAAATCAATCGCTTCATCGTAATCTTTTACGACCAAAGCAATATGGATAATGGATTGTTTCATCGCGTTATACCTTTAGTTTTCCGCTGATTACCGTCTTTGCGGAGCCAATCAGTTTAATACGCCCATTTTCAAGCAGTTCGGTTTGTAAATGACCGCCGCGGGCTGAGGCTTGATAGGCACGGAACTGATTTTGACCGAGTTTTTGCGACCAAAACTGAGTCAGTGCGCAGTGGGCTGAGCCTGTAACAGGATCTTCGTTCACGCCTACCCAAGGAGCGAAGTAGCGCGAGATAAAGTCGAGATCTGGGGAATTCGACTGAGCAGTTACCACCACGCCACGCCCTTGAATGCTCTTTAATGCGTCAAAGTTAGGCTCGAGATCCAGCACGGCTTGTTCACTGTCGACTTCAATAAAGCCTTTGCTGTCAAACTGAGCGTAAGAAACCACCTGCTCTGCTTTCAATCCAAGTGCCGCTAGCAACGTAGCGTCTTGTTCAACACCCATTTCAAGCTGAGTCGAAGGAAAGTCGAGCTCAATCGTTGACTCGTTCACTTTTGCGTGAAGCTCACCAGAGAGGGTTTGAAAGGCAATGGTATCGCCAACCTTCGCTAATCCTTGTTCTTTTAAGATTTGCGCTGTGGCTAATGTGCCATGACCACATAGCGCCACTTCTACCTTAGGTGTGAACCAACGCAGTCGCATGTCTTTCAAACAGAGAAAAGCAGTTTCTGATACCGCCATTTCTTCAGCGATAGAGAACATCAATGCCTCTGGTAACGGTTCTGGTGAGAGGCAGACTCCTGCAGGGTTTCCTTTAAAAGGTTCGGTGGTGAAAGAGTCCACTTGGTAGATATCGAGATCCATGATGCCTCCATTTTTTGAAAGCCCCAATGTATCAACTCTCGCTTGTTGAGCAAATCCCAATTAGTGAATTGTTTCATTAACTCTAAAAAATAAAGTACGACATACCATTTACATAAAAACAATTAACAGTACAATACACCGTATAAATCAAAAGGCGAAGAGAATACCATGAAGAAAATCTTGTTAATCATTGTTTCATTTGCAGCATTGGCTCTTTCAGGTTGTGCGAGCAAACCCTACTACGGTCAAGTTCAATCAATTGATGCGCCAGATGTAGGCCTTGTAACAACAAAATCATTGGGCGAACCAATTGTCGAATACAGCTACGCACAAACTAAAGATTCATTTAGCGTACACACCCCACTTGATCTGAAGGGTGGCTTGCTTACGATGGAAGTCGGTACCTACGTAAAAGTAGCGGATGCAAGCAGATATGACGAGTACATGGCGGTCTCACCTACGGCAGGGATGGATTCAGGCTTTACTCTGCATAAAACCAATATCTACCTAGACAAAACCAACAACACTGTCTGCAACTATGACGTTTTGTATTTCTGTACCGACGAAAATGCACCCGTTTCAATCAAACCAAGAACAGTGGAAGGCGCTGACTCTCAATTTAAAGAAATGATTTATACGGGTAAACATGGCTCAAAAGTGAACTTCATGTACCGTGAGTTCACCAACAACATGATCAGAGGAGCATTTACTGTTCCTGTCGAATATGACCTGACAGAAGGGAAAGTCATCTCTTACAAAGGAGCTGAATTCGAGATCATTGAAGCGACCAACCGTCATCTCAAATACATCGTAAGAAAACACTTTACTCCTCTAAGCCTTTAACAGCTTAGGTTTGAAGACAAACAAAAGGCACCCTTCGCGGTGCCTTTTTACATTCTGATGCTTGTTCAGCTCAAACCAATAACGTTCAATTTACCTGAACGAAACTTTAAAATTACTAGATATAATTAACCATTCATATTGGATATCTTATTCCCGTGCTTTGACGGACATCAAAAACAAATCGTTTTTCCTACCTCTTCAGCACTTCTTTGGATGCTCACCCAAAGAAAATAAATATGAAAAATCAAACTCATAGGTATTCAATATGAAACAGCCTTTAAAAGCGTTAGTGCTGGCTCTAGGGTTATCCTTAGGTGCAGCCAACTGTTACGCATTAACTGTCGAACCGCTCGAAAAAGATTTTACTTTGCAGCTACTCGGATCCGGTGGACCAATCTCTGATGACCTGCGTGCATCGTCTGGTGAACTGATTTGGTGGAAAGGAAAATCACGCGTGATGATCGATGCCGGTGGCGGTGTTTATCTGCGTTTTGGTCAAGCGGGCGGCAAACTGGAAGACTTAGACTTCCTTGGTTTAAGCCACTTTCACACTGACCACGTCGCTGACGTTCCTGCCTTATTAAAAGGTGGCTACTTCTTTGACCGTCAAGATCCCCTTGATATCGCAGGCCCTGAAGCAGGCTCTGCATTTCCTAGCTTAACCGGTTACATGAAAGCGCTTTTCGACGGTGATGAAGGCGCTTACGCATATCTGAACGGTTTATTTGATGGCAGCGATGGCTTGTTCCCCGTCACCATTACTGATGTGCCATACAAAACTTCCCAAGGCACCAAGGTGTACGAGCAAGATGGGTTGACCATTTACGCTCTCGGCATCCCACACGGCGACGTTCCTTGTCTCGCTTTTCGAATCGAAAGTGCCGAAGGCGTGATGGTGATTTCCGCTGACCAAAACGGCAGTAACCCTGACTTCATCGACTTCGCTAAAGGTGCCGACATTTTATTGATGCCATTGGCAATTCACGAAGAAGCCGACGAAGTCTCATCGTTTATGCACGCTAAGCCATCGGTTGTCGGCAAGATCGCCGCAGAAGTAAATCCAAAACTCTTGGTGCTTAACCACTGGATGGGCTTAGGTCTAAAACTCAAACCCGCTTCCATCAAGATCGTCAAAGAGTACTACCACGGTCAAGTTATCGCTGGTCACGACTTATCTAGCTACCCAATGAGCGCAGCGAAGGAGATGTCTCATGAACAATAAACTCGCTCTATCTATCGCGATGACGTCTGTCATTACTTTGAACTCAGGTATGGCGTTTGCCGATGCTCCCACCGAGGCTCCTGTTGAAGCTCAATCCAGCTCTCAACATGGCGGTAAGTGTGCGGCTGGTAAATGCGGTACAGAGAAACGCTTCGAGAAACAAGAGTTAAAAGATGATCCGCAAGGCCGTTTGGTACGCGCCCGAGACGGTAAATGTGGTGTGACAGGTGAAGGCATCAACCCTTCGGCTGAAACCATCAAATTAACCAAAAGCAAAATCACAGGTGGGGTATGCGGACAATAACCGATACATCAAAAGGGATTGGGCTGCGCAGCGAACACGTTGATTTGCTGTGTCAGTTGCCCGAGCACCCAGATATCGATTTCCTCGAATTGGCACCGGAAAACTGGATGAATATTGGCGGCTTGAAACGTGAACAACTGCAAGACATTGCTAAATATTATCCGCTTGTCGCTCATGGCTTGAGCTTATCGATTGGTGATTGCCAACCGTTAAACGAGTCTTTTGTACGAGACGTCGCACGCTTTCTCGATGAATTTAATATCGACATCTATAGCGAACATCTGAGTTTCTCTAGAGACAATCAGGGCTATTTGTATGAACTGCTTCCGATCCCTCGACATAAAGAGAACATTCCGTATTTGGTCGAACGCATTCAACGCGTGCAAGACATTATTCAGCGTCCATTGGCGTTAGAGAATATCTCTTACTACCACGATTACGGACATGAAATGCCAGAGGGCGAGTTTATCGCTGAAGTGAGTGACCGCAGTGGATGTGAGCTGCTTATCGACATCAACAATGTGTTCGTCAACAGCCGAAATCATCATTTCTGCCCTTACGACATGCTGAGCACTTTACCAAGCGACGCGATTCGTTATTACCACATTGCGGGTCACTTGAAAGAGCGTGATGACTTCTTGATCGATACTCATGGTAAACCAGTGCCTGATGAAGTGATTGATCTGGCTCGCTACACCTACTCGGTACATGGCAGCAAACCTTTACTGCTTGAGCGCGACCACAATGTGCCGTCGTTGCTTGTTCTGGCTGAAGAGCTTCGCAGCATTCATGGCGAGATCTTGGATTTCAGTCAAACACTCGAAGTGTTGTGTAAGGAGGTGCTCAATGCTTAATCCTCCGAGCAAAATGCGCGCGCAAACCGAGTCCCTAACGGCTCTAATTCGCACGCCTATGAATCAGCATGCGCTGTGTCGATATAGCGAATTTATCCGCGACAACATCTTGGGTGTCGTTGCGAATACGTTCCCTCTATTTTCTTCGCAGTTCGCTGATGAACAACTTGAACGCATGGTGGATGACTTTGTGGTGATGCATGGCGCGTCCGAGCCTGAGTTTCATCATATTGCCACCGAGTTTGTTCAGTTTTTGCAGCAGAAAGCGCATCAAGATTCCAGCTCCATCTCTGCCGATCAGAAGGCGTTATTGGAATATGAATGGGTGGCGTTCAATGTAGAAATTGACACCTTAGTCGCGGCATTCAATTCTCCCTCGAATCCGATATTCGAAGAGAATCAAGTGCTGCAACTCAACCCAACATTAAAGCTGGTCGAAGTGCCTTTCTTGCTGCATCAAGACTCCGTGACCTTCTTAACTGACAGGCGTCACCCTGTGTTTTATGGCGTGTTTCGGAACTCACAGCATCATGTGATATCGCAAAAGCTCAGAGAAGTGGATGTCGCATTGATTCAGCTATTACAACAGCAACCAAACCTGACTCTGGCGCAACTACAACAAATGATTGCTCAGCAACTCGCCAGATTCAGTTTCATGGAGTGGGCTCAACACTTCAGTGAACTAGGACTCGTCAGCGTCCGCCCTTCAGGAGAAAAATTATGATTAAGTCAGCCCTCAATTGGTTCGACGGCCTCGTCGAGAAATGCAAAAGATACGATTACTTAGCGTTACTTGCGATTCGTCTCTACCTCATTCCAGTCATTTTTGTTGGCGCTCGCTCTAAGGTGCTGGGTTTCTCGGGCACCGTAGCGTGGTTTGGCGCGTCCACCGCAGATGGTGGTTTGAACTTCCCATTTCCCGAGTTGTTAGCGTTTCTTGCCGCAGGTACGGAAGTGCTTGGCTGTATTTGTATCGCATTGGGTTTGTTTACCCGAGTGATGTCGATTCCGATGATTTTCTTGATGAGTGTTGCGAGCGCAATGGTGCACTGGAAACACGGTTGGGATGCCATCGCTACTGGCGGCATGGAAGCAACGGTACGTTTGAACGGCTTTATTGAATGGTTAGCAACTAACTTCCCAGGTCGATACAACTACATCACCGAATTGGGTGACCCAGTAATGCTCAACAACGGTATGGAGTTCGCAGCGACCTACTTTGTGATGTTGCTGGTGCTGTTCTTCTACGGCGGTGGTCGCTACGTAAGCTTGGATTACTGGTTGAGAAAACCTTTCTCTCGTACACCAGCAAAGGCGTAACTCAAGTGCCCAAGCTTTAACGCTTAATTAAACAGACTAATAATAACCTTATCTAACCCGCTACTCTGGTAGCGGGAAGGAGTCCTTATGTTTGCAGATGTCGTTGATCTGTCGCGGTTTCAGTTCGCTAGTACCGCACTCTATCACTTTATATTCGTCCCACTGACCATAGGTTTGTCTTTCTTGCTGGCCGTTATGGAGTCTTTGTACGTCATGACGGGAAAAACCATTTACAAGGACATGACCAAGTTCTGGGGTAAGTTATTCGGGATTAACTTCGCTGTGGGCGTGGCGACCGGTCTTACCATGGAGTTTCAATTTGGTACCAACTGGGCGTATTACTCTCACTATGTGGGCGATATTTTCGGGGCGCCGCTTGCCATCGAAGCCTTGATTGCCTTCTTCCTCGAATCCACCTTAGTCGGCATGTTCTTCTTCGGTTGGGATCGATTATCAAAACGCCAACACTTGTCAGTCACTTGGCTGACAGCGCTAGGTTCTAACTTCTCTGGGTTATGGATTTTGATGGCAAATGGCTGGATGCAAAACCCAGTCGGCGCAGAATTCAATTACCAAACCATGAGAATGGAAATGATCAACTTTGCTGATGTGGTGTTTAACCCCGTCACGCAAGTGAAGTTTGTTCATACCGTGGCTGCCGGTTACACCACAGGTGCTTTGTTTGTGATGGGCATCAGTGCTTACTACTTACTCAAAGGTCGAGATATCTCGTTCGCTCGCCGTTCGTTTGCGGTGGCGTCTGCATTTGGTATGGCTGCGATTGTGTCGACATTGATGCTGGGTGATGAATCGGGTTACGAGCTTGGTGACGTGCAACAGGTAAAACTCGCGGCAATTGAGTCCGAATGGCACACCGAAGAAGCACCCGCCTCGTTCACGCTATTTGGCTTACCAAACCAAGAAACCATGGAAACCGACTACGCCATTAAGGTTCCATATCTAATGGGGATCATCGCGACTCGCTCACTGGATGAACCAGTGATGGGCTTACGCGATCTGATGGCACAGAACGAAGATCGTATCCGCGATGGTATCCAAGCTTACGGCATGCTAGAGGAACTTCGCGCAGGTAACGACAGCCCTGAAAACATCGCTCAATTCGATGAGATGAAGAAAGATCTCGGCTACGGTCTGCTCTTGAAGAAATACACTGAGAACGTCACCGACGCGACTGAAAGTCAAATCAAGCAAGCGGCGCAAGACACGATTCCTCAAGTAGCACCTCTGTTCTGGAGCTTCCGAATCATGGTGGCTTGTGGGGTATTGATGTTCGCCATTATCGGTTTGTCTTTCGTCCAAGTCTGCCGCAGAAAATTAGGTTCGAGTCCTTGGTTATTGAGAGCGGCACTATGGGCGATTCCATTGCCTTTCATAGCTTGTGAAGCAGGTTGGTTCGTTGCCGAATATGGACGTCAGCCATGGGCAATTGGTGAGGTGCTTCCGGTCAATATGGCAGTATCTAACCTCGCACCAAGTGACATTTGGATTTCGCTCGGCTTTGTTTATGTGCTCTACACAGCGTTCTTAATTGTAGAAATGTTCTTGATGGTGAAGTTTGCCAAACGTGGACCAAGCGTACTCAAAACGGGCCGCTATCACCATGAAGAAAACAACGAAAAACACAAA
Source organism: Vibrio sp. K4 (assembly GCF_051122595.1). NCBI lineage: Bacteria > Pseudomonadati > Pseudomonadota > Gammaproteobacteria > Vibrionales > Vibrionaceae > Vibrio > Vibrio sp. K4. The sequence continues at coordinate 838,735 of NZ_CP178578.1, read as the reverse complement.
CAACCCGACACATTCAAACTGATTGATCAGCACTAAGGAGGCACTATGTTTGATTACGAAAACCTACGCCTATTTACTTGGGCGATCGTTGGTGTGCTGTTGATTGGTTTCACCATCACCGACGGATTCGATATGGGGGTAGCCGCGCTGCTCCCTGTTATGGGGAAAAAGAACCTAGAACGTCGCGTAATGCTAAACGCTATCGCGCCGCACTGGGACGGCAACCAAGTTTGGCTAATTACCGCTGGTGGTGCCATCTTCGCGATATGGCCCTTGGTATACGCCGCAGCGTTTTCCGGCTTCTACATTGCCATGCTGTTAGTGCTCGCATCCCTTTGGTTGCGTCCTATCGGTATGGATTACCGAGCTAAAATCGATAATCCGCAATGGCGTAACGCATGTGATATCGCCTTGTTCATCAGCGGTATTATTCCACCGATTATCTTTGGGGTTGGCTTCGGTAACTTGTTAGTCGGTGTGCCGTTCGAGTTAAACAACTTGCTGATGCTCGATTATCAAGGTGGGTTCTTTGACTTGCTAACTCCATTCCCAATTCTGTGTGGCTTGGTGAGCTTAACCATGGTGGTGACACAAGGTGCTGCTTTCCTTCAAATGAAAACCAAACATGAGCTACGCACTCGAGCACAAAACATCACGTTGTGGGGCGCGGGGGCAACCATGTTGCTGTTTATGTTTGGCGGTTTGTTCGCGGCATCGCAATCGGGTTACATCATCATAGGCGCAATGCTTAAAGATGGCATTTCAAACCCACTCAACAAACAAGTGGTGAGCATCGCGGGTGATTTATTGCATAACTTCAGCGAAATGCCGCAACTTTGGTTGATTCCATTTACTGCGGTAACGAGCTTACTGGTGTGTTTTTGGGCAACGGTCTCTCGCCGTGCTGGGGTGGCGTTTACTATGTCGAGCATTGCGATTGCTTGCATCATTTTAACTGCAGGCGTCACCTTGTTCCCGATGATCATGCCATCAAGCATCAACCCATCGCACAGCTTAACGTTATGGGATGCGACATCGAGTGAGAAAACGCTCGGAATTATCTCTATCGTTGCCATCATCGTTGTACCTGTGATTCTGGGCTACACCGCATGGTGTTACTACAAAATGTTCGGACGTTTGGATAACAACTACATCCGCAGCAACAGCTCATCGCTCTATTAAGGAGGCAAGTATGTGGTACATGTGTTGGGTACTTGGCGTATTACTCGCCTGCGCCTTTGGTGTCATCAATGGTTTATGGCTAGAGAACACTGGACGCTTTGAAGAGGAAGAGTTCTAACCTCTCACGTCAGAACGGAGCATTCCCAATAACAAACGCCCTCAATCACGAGGGCGTTTGTTCATATCAATGAGTTTACTCTGCCGACAATCGATAGCGGCGCACTTCGTACTGGTCTTGTTCTGAATAAAATGTATTGAGAAACTCGCCACCCGCCTTTTCGATCACGCGTCTTGATGCGGTATTGTTCACATCACAAGTCACGATAGCGCTGCCTTCTATCACCTCGGCTTTCACCCAATTCAACATGAATGTGGCGATGCCTTTGCCTTGAGCATCTGGCGCAGTTTCGTAACCAATGTGCCCAATCACATTTTCAAGGTAGTCGTTATTACCATCACGAACCCGAATCGAACCAAGTATCACCCCTTCCTCGATACAGAAGTATGTCGAAGACGGCATCCAACCTTCCGGCAAGCCTTCGCCTTTCGCGTATCCAACTCGTTTTTTCAACAGCGCTTCACTGTCGCTTTGGGCAGCGACGTACATTTCCATTCCCGCATGAGCACACTTTTCAACATACTGCTCAAACGCCTCTAAATGACTGAGATTGGCTTTAACTATTTGCATGCTCGCTCTCCTTACCAGACATTCATTTTGAAATACAACAAGAAGCAGGTAATAAAAATTAAGCCACACCATGCGAAAAAGATCTTCGCTTTTTGCTCTGCACTGGCTTCTTCTGGATCTGGTTGCAGGATGAAGTAATAACAAACGATGGGAATGAGTTCGTAGGTTTTAGCAATGTATTGATGCCCCATTTCAAGAAATGGCGGGACGTACAAATACACCACGGTATAAACAATGAAATAAAATGTACCAAGAATGCGGTGCAAACCGATGGATTGCCCTTCTCGGAAAAACCAAACTAATGCTGCCAAACCGGCAAAGACTGCGACGAGTAAAAACATCCGTTCTTCTACCCTTCTTTTGAAACTTTCTCCTACCCTATTGAAACCACTCAATTAATCAAATGGTTATGTTGCCAAACACGATAAAGCTCAAACAGAAAAGGCACCAATTGGTGCCTTTGTGACGCTCTGACGCGTTTATTAGTACGTGACTTTAAGTGCCTCGCGCGCTTTTAGGTTTTGCGCCGCATGCTTAGGCGCTTCTGCCAAGACATCTCTGCTGCCTTGCTCTGCTTTTCGATTCAGTTTCACTGAGATGATTTGCCAGTTATCGCCTGCTCGTTGCAACCCAAACTCGTATTCACCCGAAACCGCCCAGAAACCTTCTTCACCGAGCCAATGACTTGCGGTGAAATCGACTGTTGCACTCGCCTTATCGCCATCAATAGAGACGTTCAGGTTGCTCAAGTCATGGAATGTCGCATCAAACCCAGGCAGGAAACCCGCCCACTGCTGCATTAAATCTTGGCGTTTGACTTGTTGAACTTCACCGCCAAACAACGAAGTGTAATCCACCGTTAATTCTGGAGCGAACAGTCGACCTAAGTATTCAAATGCGCCTTGGTCTGCCAAAGCCGAGAAGCTGTTAATGTTGCTACGAATTTTCGCTTCGTCCAAGGACATGGTTTGAGCATTCACATTCATGGCAATCACTCCGATAAACAGTAACCACAGTTGTTTAAGCTTCATCACGTGATTCCTTATAGGTTCGCTTCGAAGTGCTCTACAACTTCATCGACAGCCAGTTTTACTGCTTCTGGTTGGTCATAGAAATCGAATTGATTGATGTCGTATAGCCATACTGCGTTAACGTTGCTACCGGCATTCTCGATGTAACGATGCGCACCAGCAGGCAGAGCCATGGCTTCAGATGCCACCATTAGCACTGGTTTATCTTGTGTTGCTGCGCTTGCTTGAGCGTCGTAGTTCAACCAACCAGTCCATGATGCAACGTTGTATTGGTTGTCATATTCAGGAATCAAACCGCGGTCAGTTTCTGTGTAGTAAGGTGCTTGGAACATCAGTGCGTTCTCATTGGTTGTGCTTGCCGCTTCAATGTAAACCGGAGTCGCTGAGCGCGCTGCTTCTTCCGCTGCTACGAGTAAGTTTTTCGCACTTTCTTCGCCACCATAAATTTCAGTCGCCATCGCTTTATCGTGCAACCAAGGAGCAACTACTGCCGCGGCTTTTACTTTGTCATTACCGGCAACCGCATCTAGCATGTAGCCAGCTGATGCACAGATACCCAAACCACCGATGCGTGATGCATCAACACCATCGAGCTGACTCACCGCTTCAATCACTGCGCGAATGTCTGCGGTTTTACGTGCAGGATCTTCTAAGTACATCACTTGGTCTTTGCTTTCACCCCAACCACGGAAATCAAACGTCAGTGCCGCATAACCTCGCTCTGCCAATGCTTGAGCATAAACCGCTGGCATCTGCTCTTTCACCGTTGTCCACGCACCCGTCACGATAACAACTGGGGCATTCTTCGCACCTTTTGGTAGGTACAGGTTTGCAGCTAGTTGACCAACTTGAGTATTGAGTTCGATGTGTTTCATGGTGGTGTCCTCTAAAGCTAAGTTCATGTTGTTGTCATTTGCAGAAACTGAATGAGCAAAGGTGGTGAACGGCAAACTACCTAATAGTAGTAAAAGCGATTTCTTAAACATGGCATCCTCTCTGTCTTATGTTTTGCCTAAGCTGTCCGGCTAACTTGGGTATAGATTAGCGCTGCACCGCGAGAGAAGATTGAACATTCCTGCCCAAGTTTTTGTACTTTATTGCCCCCTCAATGAGTTGACGAAATGTGCAAAACTCGGCTAATTTCAGCTAGCAAGTGGAAGAGAACAAAGGAAAGAAAATGAAGTCCGAGCTTAAGTTTTATGACTCTGAATCTAATGCGCTATCAAGCTGTGGCGACGTGCTGGATATTGAGTTTTCAAACCATGGATTAGATTGGTCGGGCGTATTGGTCGAAAAAGGCACGTCCCCTTATTTCTATCCGAAGAATGTCTACACCCCCTACTTCTACTTTGCATTGGCACTAGAAAAAGATTTGAATTGGAGTGTTGAAAAAGATGGCACGTTCGCCGATCTGAAAACCAGCCCGGGCAACATTTGGATTAATCCGCCGAAAACCCCGTTTACCCATGATGTGGCAGAGCCTTGTTACTTCGTGATTTTAGCGATTGAAGAGCAAGAGTTTTTCTCACACTGCCCGCTAAATTTAGAGGGAATTGAGCTGCAATTTTTGAACAACTACAACGTGTTGGATGAGACCATCAAAGGCATCATTGAGCTGTTTATGTTGGAAGCGAAAGCCAAAGGACGAAATGGCAAAACCTACCTCAATAACTTGGTTTCACTCCTTGCAACCCACTACATTCAAAACTACTCCAACTACTTTGACCTTAAGAACAACCAGCTTGCTGCCTCTAAGTTCGACCAACACCAAGTCGATAAGATTGACCAATACATCGAAGAAAACATCGGCAACAACATCGCGGTCGATGATCTCGCAGACTTGCTTGGTTGCAGTAAGTTTTACTTTCTGAGGGAATTCAAAAAGCTGATCGGCGTAACACCTTATCAGTACCTGATGAATAAGCGTTTGGAGCAAGCTCGAGTGGCACTTTCTTCTGGTTCAGTCAATATCGCTTTAACGGCGCACGAGCTTGGCTTTAATGACCAGTCCCACTTTACTCGAGCGTTCAAAAACCATTTCGGTATGACACCGGGACAATTCGTCAAACAACAAGAAAGCTAATCTTAAGACTGGTTAGCTTTCTTCCACTGCAAAGGGGTGATGCCATTCGCGCGTTTAAAGGCACGCACAAACTGAGTGGCATCAGCGTATCCCAAGTGCACAGCAATATCTCTAACGGCACTGTTTCTTTGAATCAAAACGCGTTTGGCAAAAGCAAAGTTGAGCGCCTCTTTTACCTCACGAAAACTGGTGCCTTCTTGCTTCAAACTGCGCTGCACCGTGCGCTTTGAAATGCCAATTAACTCGCTAAACACTTCCAAAGACATATCAACTCGCCCTACATACGCCGCCAAAGCTTGCTCAACATAGTAAGCAAAAGGCTTGTCTTCCGCGCATACATTTATGCTATCGATCCCTTCTAAAGCGGGATACTCCAACGCTAAATGTTCTTGACCAAGAAACTGCGGAATATCGTTTCTGATTTGGAGCTCGGTTAAGGGCTGGCCTTGCGGGTGAAGCAGATAGTAAGCGCTCGGCTCTTGCAGATTGGGGTACCAAGCTTTCAAATACGCATGAAGATAAACCGTTAGAAACAGTTCGGCTTCTATTTGATCGCAAGCACTAGCATGAGCTTTTACATGAATCACATGAGCTGTCGTTTCTAAGCTCAAGGCTCTTAGACCTAAGCTCGTGATGACGTTTTCCGGCGTGGCTTGATTGAACTTTAAATTAAGACTCGCTTGCCTCGCGATACGTTGTAATGAAGAGACAAACACCGTTGCGCCTAAGTGCTGCCTCACCCCAGATAACAACCGAGAAAAAGCATGGAAAGGAATGAACTCAGCCGTTGAAGTGTCTAGCGCAAATGGCATGTCGGCTTGCTCTTGCAATAGCGCCAATGCTTTAGGCTCCAGAGCTAACTGCCCAAGAAAATCATACACGATTGTTTTTCTAATCAATGGGATAGAATGACTCACACCTTCTCCTAAATTCAACACGTCTCTTTTCATTACACGACTTCTGACGTTACTTGACTGGCTTTTCAAAAAATAGGACACGTGGCGCAAAATGCACATTTTCATATTCCTAACTGGCTAAGATAACCACATCGCTTGAGTGAAGCTAAGGCAAAAAATTTGAGCCATAGATCGTATTTCACATCAAGTTTCCGTTATCGCTTAGAGATTGGCAGCAAGAACGTGAGTTTTGACTAATATTCAATTAGTTGAATTAAACCGTTAACGACAAAAGCCATCTCTAAACGCTAGATGCCCCCATCAAAATAAACGGACTTACACTCACTATTGAGAGGTTACTATGATCAAGAAAATGTCATTGGCAGCAATCACTATCGCCGTATCAATGGGCTCCGCTTACGCCAGCGTAGAAAGCAAAACGTGGCCAGCCTCAGACAAAGCGAAAGCCTTTGTTCAAGACACCATTGTGATTGGCATGCTAGCAAGCCCTTATGGTGCTGGCTGGACAGATGATCAACAACTTCTCGATTACTTCCAATTAGCACGCGATAACGGCATTACTGGCCATGAATACACAATTACTGCGGCTGACCATAACTTTGATGACTTCATCTTCCACCATCACAAGCACCGTGCTGCCATGGCGAAAGAACCAGACAACTTTATTGTTGCCCATTCCAACCAAGACATTGAGAAAGCGCACGTAGAAGGCAAAACCGCCGTTCTTTGGAATAGCCAAACTGCCACCATTTTGGAAGAAGACGTGACTCGTATGGCGCTGCTTAAAGACATGGGTTTGAAAAGCATGATCTTGGCGTACAACGATATTTTTCGTACCGGTTCAGGTCAATTAGCCGCCTATAATGGCCGCGATATTGGCTTAACACCTTGGGGCCAATCGGTGATCGATGAGATGGTGAAATACCGTGTAATTCTGGACTTGAGCCATACCGGTTCCAAGACCGCCAATGATGCGATGGATTACATGGAAAAGAATCATGCCGGAACGCCATTTATCTACTCTCACTCAGTCCCTGCGGGTTTGTATAAGAGTGAACCCGATGCGACACCAAAAGGCTGTTATCGTGCAATCCCTGATGATGAAGCAATTCGTGCTGCGAAATCTGGCGGCTATGTATCACCAACCTTTACCGAGTGGATGATGGATGGTGTATGGCCTGAGGACATTTCGCCAAAGCAAGCGGCAGATATGATTGATTACTATGTGAAATTGGTTGGCGTTGACCATGTTGGTATCGCAACCGATGACATGTTCTCAACAAAAGGCGTGGTCGATTTTGCGATGAAAAATGCCAAGATGTATGACGATGGCGGCTACATGATTGACGCCTTCAACAAGGGCGCAACAGGTAACGGCGAACTATCCAAAATCTTAGCCGCTATTACCGATGACTTGTGGGCACGAGGCTATAGCAACGAAGACTTGGCGAAGATTTACGGCGGTAACAAGATGCGAGTTTACGCCCAAGTTTCCGAGGGCGTTGACCCAAAAGCGTTCCAAGAGCAGTATGCAAAACGCTTGGAAATGCTAACAAAAATGCGCCACGAGCATATGGGTAAATAAACTCAGACCAAAACGCAAAAAGGCACCAATCGGTGCCTTTTGTTTTACTTAGTGAGTCTACTTACAGCTCATGCTCAGTACGTGCGATGATGTCGTCTTGAGCATCTGGTGATAGCGCAGTAAAGAAAGCTGAGTAGCCTGCGACTCGTACAACCAGATCACGATATTGTTCAGGGTTCTTCTTCGCTGCTAGCAAGGTCTCGCGAGAGACGATGTTGTACTGCACGTGCCAACCTTTGTGGTGGTTGAAGAAGGTGCGAATCAACATAGAAAGCTTGAGTTTATCCCCTTCAGACTCAACCGCTGCCGGGCTTAACTTCTGGTTAAGTAGCACGCCTCCAAGGATCTTGTTCGCTTGGATTTTACCGACTGAGTTGTACACTGCCGTTGGACCTAAACGGTCTGAGCCAGATGACGGGCTTGCACCTTCTGCCAATGGCGTTTTCGCTTTACGACCGTCTGGCGTTGCCATAGTTGAAGCGCCAAATGGGACGTTTGCCGAGATACTTGATGTACCTGCGTAGTAACCGCCGCCAATTGGACCACGCCCATGACGCGTATTAACGAACTGTTCTAGCTCATCAATGTACACTTGGTACGCGTCTGCGAGCAGTTGGTCTACCGCGTCATCATCGTTACCGTATTTTGGTGCAAAGTTGATAAGACGTTGGCGAAGCTGTTCGTTCTCCATGCCGTCGAAATCTTCTGCCAATGCTTTTGCCAGCTCTGGCTGAGTGATTTGCGCGTCATCGAAAACAAGGTGCTTGATGGCGGCTAGGCTGTTACCCAAGTTTGCGATACCGACTTGCAAACCAGATACCCAATCGTATTTCGCGCCACCTTCTTTCACGGTTTTACCGCGAGCCAAACAGTCATCCACCAGCGTTGAACAGAAGATGTCTTGTGCCTGCTGTTCAAGCACGCTGTCCACTACCGTATCAATCTCAATCGATTTACGGGTGTAGTAGCGGATTTGCTCTGCCCAAGAAGCCGTCACTTGCTCAAAGCTCTCAAAGTTGCCTTTTGCTAATGACTTATCGTGCGGCAAGAAAGCTTTACCCGTTGTTGCATCCATACCTTCATTCAATGAAGCGAGCAGGATGCGAGCGAAGTTAATGAAGCTCATGCCCGTACAACGGTAACCCCATTTGCCCGGAACCGCCGTCTCGATACAGCCGATAGATGCGTAGTTGTAAGCGTCTTCTTTCTCTACACCAAGCTTGATGAATTCAGGAATAACAATCTCGTCGTTGTTAAAAGCTGGCATGCCGAAGCCGCACTTAATCACCTCGATACAGCCCATTAAGAACTCTTGGTTCAAACCTTCGTGGTAACGCACACTCAGGTTAGGTTGCGTCGAACGCAACTGACCACAAGATTCCAGAATCGCCCAAGAAAGGGGATTCACTGCGTCTTCTGGCTCACCCTTTTCATTCAACTTCTGACCGCCAATACACACGTTTTGGTACAGTGGAGAACCTGCGGATGCTTTCGAGTGCGCGCCAGAGCGAATCTTGTTTACTTCAAGCAGCTTCAACCAGCAGCTTTGTAAAAGCTCTAGTGCAAAGTCTTTTTCGATCGCGCCGTTTTCGATATCGCGAACATAAAATTCGTTTAGGAACTGGTCCATACGACCAAAAGAAACCGAGTGACCGTTCGATTCGATTTGTAACATCAACTGAACGAAGTAGCTCAATTGCAGTGCTTGCCAGAAGTTTTCTGGTGCGTGGCTCGCGACATGACGACAGTTTGCCGCAATGCTTTCTAACTCAGCTTTGCGCAGCGGGCGCGTCTCTTCTAACGCCATTTTTGCCGCCAATTCAGCGTAGCTCACCATGTGATCTTGAATCGCAAGCAGTACGATTTCGACTGATTTATAGAACTGCTCTTTCTTCAAGCCTTCAAAGGTCGAAACATCATTGTTAGCACGGTGCAGACGAACATCCTCTAGCAAGCCGTTCATGCCTAGCTTCAAGATTTTTTCGTTATCCACCGCAAGGTGCGCGTCACCCGAAGTCATGTTGCCTTCAGCTTTAATGATGGTGCTGGCTAAGATTTCTTGCTGCTCATCAGTGAACAAGCCATAACAACGGTCTTGAACGGTTTTACCGCGCCAGTACGGTGTGATGCTGTGGATGCTTTGCTTATCTTCTTCAGTGACCGCAAAGCCTGCACCAGGACGGTCGGCTAGCTCATCAATTTCCGCTTCAATCCAACGTACAGTGTATTCTGGGAAAATAGGCGCAGCGCGCACTTTGCTCGCTTGGTTACCGACAATCAACTCATCGTGTTTAATCCAAATCGTACGAGTGCGTAAGTGCTCTTGCAGCGCCAGCGCACGTTGCACAATCACAGGTTTGTCTTCGTTTGCTTGATAAGCACGAGTGTATGCCTCTGCACGCTCGGTACAGACAGGTGGCGTTACGATATTTACCAGTGCCGATTTGTGCGCTTTGATACGCTCAGGAAGGTAATTCAGGTCCATAGTTAACCTCTTACAATCACGTTAAGTTGGGTGTTTTCGCTTGCGTATTGCATGGCGCTTTCTAGCAGTTCTGGTTTGTTTAATGGCTTGTCAGAACACTCGTAAGGCATATCGAGCAAACGGTATTTATTGATGCCGAGCGTGTGGTACGGCAGCAAGTGAAGTTCTTGGCAGCTTTCTAGTGAAGCCGCAAAATCGATGATGTCTTTCAACTCTTCGATGGTGTCATTGAACCCCGGCACAACGGGAACGCGAATCACAATGCGCTTCGCGATAGGTGCCAGTTTTCGGAAATTGTCTTTGATGCGTTTTAGTGAACCTTTCGCCCAGCTAAGAAACTTCTCTTCATCGGTGTGTTTTAAATCCGCCAACCAGCAATCAATATATGGCGCGGCTTTTTCAACGTTCTTCCACGGCACATGCATGCACGATTCAATAGCGGTAGAGACTTGGTTGTCATGCAGACGCTGCGCGAGTTCTGCCACCAAATCCGCTTGCATGAGTGGCTCACCACCGGAGAAGGTCACGCCACCTTGGCTTTGGTCGTAGAAAGGTTTGTCTTTCATCAAGGTGTCGAACAGCATGTCTGATTTCGCCTCTTCACCGCAGACGGTCAGTGCTTGCGTAGGACAGACGTTTCGCAGCGCGATCAGTTGGTCTTCTTTGATAGCTTTGCGATTGATGATGATCTGGTTGTCGATGCGTTGAATACCATCACCCACCGTTTCAATACCCGCTGTGGCTTGATACGCAGAAACGCACAGCTGGCAACCTTCCATACAGCTTCGCTGATCAAATAAGAGTGAATGCTTTTCGCTGCGGCTTTCTGGGTTTTGACACCAAGGGCAAGACAAGCTGCATCCTTTAAGAAAAAGAATGGAACGAATGCCATCGCCATCATGGGTAGAGAATCGTTGAATATTGAAATACATCTCTGCTTGCCTCTTGGTCTGTGCTACCGCTGTGTACTTAATCCGTTTCTTGCTGGTTAAGTCTTATGAGCGGCTTTTCTTTGTTCGAACTGAAAGCTTCATTTGAGCGTTTACAAGTTTCACTTAACTTTCATTTAATGAAATTATTATAGTTTCAAATGAAATTTCAATTGATCAAAATCAAGATCTCGTTCGATTGTCAGATCTATAGTGATCCCATCATCAAAACGAAGATTTTGTTTAAGGTAGAAACCATGATTGAACTTTATTTAGATACTGCTGATGTGGCAGAAGTAAAACGCTTTAACCAGTGCCTACCGCTAAAAGGCGTGACGACAAACCCAAGCATTTTGGCGAAGTCAAAACAGGGACTAAATGAAACCCTAGCAGGCATGCAAGAAGCACTTGGCGGTACACCTCGCTTTCACGCTCAAGTCGTGAGTTCAACCGTCGAAGGTATGCTGGCAGAAGCGCGCCAACTGAATGAATTGCCTTACGATATGGTGGTAAAAGTGCCAGCAACAGAAACCGGCTTAGCTGCAATTAAGCTAATGAAAAAAGAGGGAATTCAGGTTCTTGCTACCGCTATCTATTCAGCTCAACAAGGCTTCCTTGCAGCACTGTGCGGTGCAGACTACCTAGCACCTTACGTAAACCGCATTGATGCGATGAACGGCAACGGTGTTGAAGTGGTCGCGGATCTTCAATTGTTGCTCGATCAAAACCAATTACCAGCGAAGATTTTGGCAGCCAGCTTCAAGAACACTCAACAAGCGATGGAGGTGATGAAACTGGGTATCGAAGCCATTACATTACCAACTGAAGTGGCGGCACAAATGTTCGCACATCCAGCAGTAAAACCGGCGGTTGAACAGTTCGATAAAGACTGGAATGAGACGTTCGGCGATAAACTTTCATTTGAAAGCTAATTAAAAGTAAAAACTCAATATTTTAGTCAACAATAATGGAATCTTAACTCACCCTGTGCGCCGGTGAGTTTGAGATTCCCTTTTGTATTTCAGATAAAGAGGTGATGTTTACAGCAGTTCTCTGTTGGTCAGTGACCAAAGGTACACGCGCTTGAGTAAACTGATTTTGAACCTCTTACGAATACCTCGTTTGGAATTGCGGAGTCGGTTTGGTAGCGCAATGGCTTTCATCTCGTTTTTCATTTCTTTTCCATCCACCAACACAGTAGACCTCCGATGCAGTAAGCCAGCAGATCTTTCCAATCAAATGTGGCACCCAAAATTACAGCCAGAGGCGATGAAGATTCGATACCAAGCCAAGCTGCGACCTGAAGCAATTGCCCCAACTCGACGGCAAACGCAATCAACACCACCAATGAAACCAGCCAGTTAACGGGCATAGAGAACATACTTGCAAGAAAGTAGTAGAGCCAAACCACAACCAGAACATCACCAAATGTCGGACGAATAAAGCTGTCTCGAACATAGAGCGCAATAACGACCAATGCGATAAAACACACCAAGCTTTTGAGTCCATTTTCTGCAGAAAATCGCAGGTGGATAGCGGACGTCTCTTCCACCATATCGCTTGGCTGACCAGTGAGAGTTGCTCGCTTAAACGTCTTCATGATTCGCCTTTGCACTTTCTTCTGCTTTCTTGTTTCGTGCGTACCAGTCGACGTTGCGTGTAATGACCATAGTGAAGCTCAAAATCGCGAAACACAGTAATGTCCCCATGACCAATGCGTAACTCTCTGCTTGTAGCAAGCCAAACAGTAATCCGTAGAGAGTGAGCAAACACGCTCCGAATATCGCGCCGTGCTTGGTGTTGCTCAACATACCGCTCACGTACACACTTAAAAGCCCGGTCGATGCAACTGCCGACACCACATATGCCCAGTTAAAGCCGAGGTGTTCACTCATCGAAATCAGCAACAGATAGAAAAGCGCTAAAGCCAGACCAATAAAACCGTATTGTACTGGGTGAATCGGACGCGCCTGGAACAGCTCCAGCAAGAAGAAACTCGCAAATACTAATGTGATAACCAATAGTGAATAGTTCACGGCTCGGTGAGACTTCAAATAGTGGTCCACGGGATCAATCAAATCTACGCCCATTTGTCGCTGTTCAAGCTCGTGACAAGCGTGATTCGATGACAAACAGCTTTGGAACAGCTGCGCGATATTGGTTGAGAAGTTGTTGCTCGCCCATTGCGCGTTAAATCCATCTTCAGATACTTCTGATGACACCGGTAAGTAATCACCGATAAAGCTTGGATGCGCCCATGTTGAAGAGAGCTCCACTGTTGTTTGACTGCCAATTGGTGTGACTTGAAGCTGTCCCATCCCTTGTAGCAAGAAGTTAAGATCGAATGCCAAAGGTTGTGTTGGGTTTAGGTCTGCAAGTGTCAGATCACTATGGAAGCCTTGTGGTAACTGATTTAACCCCGTTCCCGGTGCGACTTCGATATCAGAGCTCGCCATGGTCATGTCATCCAAACGAATCAATCCACGGCTGTCTTCAATGCCAACGACTAGGCTCATGTTGTCAATATCAAGCCCCTGCAACGCCGCGAGATCGTCTGCATCAAAAGTGCCTTTCAGTGCCACTTGTGCTTTGTATAAACGCGCGCGGTAAATGCCTCGGTACTTTTCAAAACTGTCCAGATTCGCGCTCATATCAAAAGTGCTAGGTAGGAGGAATTTACGACGCTCTTTAATCTGTACTTTGTCATCTCGGTAACTGGTTTCGGTGTAGTTAACCATGATGAATGGACCAATGATGCGCTGTTCGCCGCTGCTGCTGCGTGCGATGTCGTTTCTGACTTCATCTTGGCGATATGAGCGTTCTGAGATCAGTCCTGTGACCATTGAAAGCGGGATTTGCAGTAAGACAAACAAAAACAGCACGAAAGCGAACTTCGTGCCGAGTTGGTTATTGAGGATCTTTTTCATGTTTCATTCTCCATTTGCTGATGGGAGTAATCTAAATCAGCAATTTGGAGAACGAATGGAGCTAATGTGGAGTTTCTATGGAGTTGGTAAAATCAGGGTCACTTTCACGCCAGAATCGACGTTTTCGACTTGCAACTTACCTTTGTGTAGCTTGGTCACTTGCTCAACAAAATTCAGCCCGAGCCCAGTGCTCTTAACGCCATTTTCCCGAGCAAGGGAATAGAAGCGCTCGGTCAAACGAGGCATCGCATAGTCGGGAATATGAGAACCTGAATTGAAAATCGACAGGCACACTTTCTCTTTCGTGACCTCAGTTTTCCATTCAATACGGCCCTCTGAATGAACAAAATCCAGCGCATTGTCCATCAAGTTAAAAACGGCTTGTTTCAGCAAGAAGGCATCACCAAACACGGAGAGATGGTCATCAATTTGGATTTTGGCAGTGACCGACTTAGCACTCAAGCGCGCATCCGCCGATTCAACCACTTCATTGACCATTTGTTTTAGCGAGATAGCTTCGACTTGTTCTAGCTCAGGGCGCTTTTCAAGACGAGCAAGTTCGAGCAACTTATCAATCAATGACTGCATGCGGTCGCTTTCTCGCTCAATGTTGCCAGCAAAGCGCGTGACCTTTTCTTCAGGCAACGGCATTTGCAATATTTCACTCGCGCCTTTAATCGCTGATAACGGGCTTTTCAGCTCATGAGTCAGCGTCTGTACGTACTCTTCCACATATTGTTTACCATCGAGCTGATTGCGCATTTTCTCCAATGCGTCGCTTAGCGTGCCGTACTCATAAAAGATACGAAATGTCGGCTTAGAGACCTTTTCACCCTCACCCATTTTGGTCGCGTAGTCTTCTAGCTTGTTCAGTGCCGAGTGAATTCGCCAAGCAAACAATGCCCCTGCCAATAGCACTAAACCACTCATCCACACCATCCAAAACAATACATTGCGTTTAGAAAGATCGATGAAAGGTTGTACTGAGCGATTGGATTTTGCCACCGTTACGCTGCCAATGATTTCACCTTTGTGGTAAATGGGCGCAGCCACGTGCATAACGGTTGAGAGCGGATCTTTCGGGTCTTCGATGGTACTGCGCGCGCCGTATTGACCACGCAACGTGAGATAAACATCGTTCCATTGCGAGTAGTCTTTGCCTACGTCTTGCTGCCAAGAATCCGCAATCACAATGCCTTGTTTGTCGGTAATGTAAATTCGATGGTTGATCGCTTTTTTGCCAATTTCCCAAATGCGCGCTTGAGGCTCTCGCTGCCCATAAGCCGCTAATAGTTTGGAGAAGCGACTCTCAGACAACTTTCCGTTTGCAACGTCCTCTTCTGCCAATACCGCGAGCAAGTTCGCCATATCCACCAGCGTCTCTTCAGTGGTTTGACGCACGGTTGGCTTGAGTTCTTGGACGACCGTTTTGCTCACCATGTAAGCCGTCATCCCGACTAAGATGAAGTAGAGAAAAAACAGTCTGAGTCCAAGCGGGATCTTCGGCCAGCGATTCATCATTCACCTTTAATGCAGTAGAAGTAACCAAAGCCACGCTTGGTACAGATACGTTCAGACATCCCAAACGGCTTCAACTTATGGCGAATAGCTTTGATGTGGGTATCGATATTGCGCTCGTACGCAGCCTCTGGCGCCATGTCTGCCGCGATCATAAGTTGCTCTCGACTCAATACATTAGAAGAGACGGAGATCAGCTTATCGAGGATCTTAAATTCGACCGCAGTTAACCCAAGCATTTGCCCGCCAACACCATAATCGAAGTTTTGCGCAACCAAATCATGGCTCAATTGAGGTTGTTCTGGAACAGCCACAGGCTCTGGTTTGTGCTCCATCATTGGCGCTTTAGCTTTGATTCGAAGTTTAATGCGAGCCAACATTTCACGCGGGCTAAATGGCTTAGTCACGTAATCATCCGCGCCAATCTCCAAGCCGACTACGCGGTCAATTTCATCGCTTCTTGCGGTGAGAAAGATAATGGGAATATCAGAAAACTCACGGATGGTTTTACATAATTCAAAACCATTGCCATCCGGTAAGCCTACGTCTAACACAAGTAACGCTGCAGAGTTATGCTGCAAAAAGGCCAAGCCCTCTCCTGCCGTTGCAAACCACTCTGCGTGGTAGCCATCCATCTCTAATACATGAATCAGGTTCTCTGCGATGGCAGATTCATCCTCAATAATGACGACGGTTGATTGGTCGCTCAATGTTCTAACCTCACTGACGATACTTGTTTAGATGCACATCTTGTTCACTTACTTTGGCGCAAAGGCTATCGGATTGATACCACAAAGGCAAAATCCGTGAATAATATTAATCAAACACCCTCTCAGTCAGCGTGGTGAACTTATCACTCACACTGATGAGTCACTACAATTGTGAATACAATGATTTCAACCATTGATATGAACAGTGTTCATTTTACACTCGAGTTATCAATTCGATTTTGTTTAAAGGACAGTAACTGATGAAAAGAGCGCTAATCCCCCTAGCTTTACTCACTTTGCTCTCTGGTTGCGCCAGCATGTCTCCGGATGAGTGCAAGACGGCGAACTGGTACAAGGTAGGTTATCAAGATGGCCGAGACGGCAACGATCCAAACGTTATCAATAGCTATACCGAAGACTGTGGTGAAGCGGGTGTGACACCAGACCGAGCGAAATGGAAAGAAGGTTTTGATAAAGGCACTATCCAATATTGCTCACCAGACAATGGTTACACTGTCGGTATCGAAGGCAAGGAATACTACGGTGTGTGCAGCAGCAAAGAATTCATTGAAAACTACCAGTTAGGTCATCAAGAATATCAACGCCAGCAACGCATCCAAGAGATCGATACTGAAATCTCGGTCATCGATAATCAACTTGATGGCAACCCAGACAAAGACAATGCTAAACGTCTGAAAGAGAAGAGAAAGCGATTGGCTGACGAGCGCTCAGACCTCTTGTCGCCAACCATCAACTTGAATCTGAATTTCTAACTCAATTGGATTTAGCTTCTAAAAAATTAATGGCCCTAACTCAGTTCTAGGGTCATGAATTGGCTGTTTGGATCGAGTTCGTAATCCCCGAACGGCTCGCAGTACACAAAGCCATGCTTTTCATACAACAGGCGCGCAGGTTTAAAAAATTCCATCGAGCCCGTTTCTAAACTCAAGCGCTGCAAGCCTTTTTGCTTCGCTTGCTCAATCACATGAATCAATAATTGAGAGGCCACACCTTGGTTTCTTGCCGCTGGCGTAGTGCGCATGGATTTCAGCTCCGCGTGTTGGCCATCCAACTCTTTAATCGCAGCACACCCAAGCAGTTGTTCACCCTTCCATCCAGTCCAAAATGTCACTTCTGGTGCTTTGAGCTTATCTAAATCTAACGCATGCACACTCTCTGGTGGCGACGTGGCGTACATGTCTTGCAAATGTTCTACTAGCAATGCAATGACTGCTGTTCTTTCTAAATTGTCGACTTCAATGTTCACATATCGTCCTTGAGCGTTTGTGCTTATTCATTCAATAGCATTGAATTTATTGCATAACTTTAGCCGATACAATCTTTTACTCCGCCTTTTTACAACCGCTGGCGCATAATGTGCTGAGGCCCAACCGGACCACCATGATACAGCTCATTAGTATCTTCAAAACCTGCTTTCAAATAGCACTGATAAGCCGGTACATTGCGGCAATTAACCGTCAAATAGAGAAAATCAAAGCTCGGAAAATGCAATTTCGCATAATCAGCAAATTGGCTGATGGCTCGCTTGGCAATGCCTTTGCCTTGATGACGATGATCCAACAATAACCAACGCACGCCTAAGCTCTTTTCCGGACAGAAGTCGTAATTCTCACTGTATCCCGCATCAAAGACAAAAAAGCCGACCACTTGATCATCCAATAAGATCAAATGCGCTAGCTCTGTCGGTTTAAGACTTTCCAATAACTCAGGAATATTTGCGACTGTGTATTGGACTTGATCCTCTAAGACTTGCAGCTCAAGGGTTTGCTCATGACGGCATGGCGTGTACTTTTCAATGGTAATCATAATCATCCTTGCTGTTTTTATACCCATTTCATACAGGGTATGTCGTAAATGGAAAAACCTGCTGTCGTATTTCCCACTCGCAGGCAAACGTTTAGCACACTATTATCCTCATCAACTGTTAGTGAGGTTGTCATGTTTCGTTTTCTGCTTTGTAGTTTCTCTCTTGTTTTACTCTATCCTACCGCCATTGATCTTTATCTTGTAGGTTTGCCTCAAATTGCCGCGGATTTAAACGCCAGTGAATCACAATTACACATCGCGTTTTCTATTTATCTTGCAGGTATGGCAACCACCATGTTGTTTGCAGGAAAAATCGCCGACTCCGTTGGCCGTAAACCGGTGGCGATGGTAGGTGCAGCCATTTTTATTGCAGCATCATTGCTTGGCGGAATGGCAGAACAATCCAACACATTTTTAATCGCACGTTTTGCACAAGGTATTGGGGCAGGCTCTTGCTATGTGGTTGCATTTGCTATTCTGCGCGACACATTGGATGACAAACGCCGTGCGAAGGTGCTGTCGATGCTTAACGGCATTACCTGCATTATTCCTGTTATCGCCCCCGTTGTTGGCCATCTCATTATGCTCAAATTCCCTTGGCCAAGCCTATTCACCACAATGGCTGGCATGGGTGTGGTGGTTTGTTTGCTTTCGACCTTGGTGCTGAAAGAATCAAAACCTAGTGCATTGCCACAACAAAGCACCGCTTCAGCTTCTACCCAAGAAACGATCGCAGAGCGCTTTTTCATTAGCCGACTCATCATTACGGCCATCGGCGTGACCACCATTCTTACCTACGTGAATGTCTCTCCAATGCTGGTGATGGGCGAACTTGGTTTTGACCGTG
Organism: Vibrio sp. K4; assembly: GCF_051122595.1. NCBI lineage: Bacteria > Pseudomonadati > Pseudomonadota > Gammaproteobacteria > Vibrionales > Vibrionaceae > Vibrio > Vibrio sp. K4. The sequence goes on along the minus strand of NZ_CP178578.1, from coordinate 820,006 downwards.
GCGGCTATTCTTCTGTCATGGCAGGCACTGCATTAGTCAGTATGATCACTTCTTTCTCTGCGCCATTGGCTTTGTCTTACTTTAAGCAACGTACTCTGATGCTGACTTCGCAAACCTTGCTTGTCAGTGCCGCGATGGTGATTGGTTTTGCTCATCTAAACCAATGGGGAATCCCATTTTACTTATTCGGATTTGGGCTGATTTGCGCTGGCTTCTCGATTGGCTTTGGCGTGGCCATGAGTCAAGCGCTCAGCCCTTTCTCTCTGCGTGCTGGTGTAGCAAGCTCACTACTGGGTATCGCTCAAGTATGTTGCTCTGCCCTCTACATCTGGTTTATGGGGTTCATCGGCGTTAATGCGCTGAATATGTTGGTGTTTGTGTTAGCTATAGGTGGCGCAATCAGCTTGGCTCTAATACTATTTATTCCTAAGCCTGCTCATGAAAGCCACTATGAAGAAATCACTAGCCCGTCTTGATCTCAACTTGTTGTTCACTCTGCAATTGCTGCTGCAAGAGCAGAGTGTTTCCAAAACATCGAAGAAGTTAAACGTCACGCCGTCAACGGTAAGTAAATCGCTTAATAAGCTTCGTGACTGGTTTGATGATCCTCTGTTTGTGAAAACACCGAAAGGATTAGCACCCACTCCATTAGCGCAAAGCATGGAGCAAGATCTGGCGGAATGGCTACAAATTGGCAGCCAAATTGCGGAGAAACGCAGCGATATAGCCCCCAAAGGCGTGCGCTTTGATCTGACTATTGAGTCACCTTTAGTGCTGACGATTCTTGATGATCTTCTTGTTGCAATCCACCAGCGCTACCCAGATGCGAAAGTCAAAACCAGTAACTGGGATTACGATTCACTCGATGCGATTGTGCGGGGCGAGGCAGACATCGGCTTTACCGGCAGAGAAAGTCATCCTCGCTCGAAGGAATCACTCGACCTGCTTCCCTACTTCCTCGATTTTGAAGTGCTGTTCTCAGATTTACCTATGGTGTACCTGCACAAAGATCACCCTGCTTTGGAGCAGGAATGGAACCTTGAGACCTTTTTGAGTTACCAACACATCAATATTGTTTGGGAAAAGAGTGAGACGTGGGCACTGGACGAAGTGTTGAGTGAACTTGGTTTAGAGCGCTCCATTGGCTTAACCATGTCGAGCTTCGAACAGTCTCTGTTTATGGCCGCGCAACCACACCACAATATGCTGACCACAGCGCCGCAATACTGTGAGAGTTACACCAAGAAGTTGCATCCAGACTTGGTGTGCTTACCCATTCCTTTAGAGCAACCACAACAAGAAAAACTGCTGATCCCGTTCACCATGATCTGGCACAAACGTAATGCGTACAACCCCAAACTGGTATGGTTGAGAAACACCATCAAGTCGCTTTATGGGGAGAAGAGCAGCAGCAATACGTGATTGCTTCTTCCACACATTACTGATAAATTTCGCGCGTTTTTAACCCTATTTTCAAGGAGGTATTTCCAATGATTCGTTTTCAACACACTCATTTTAATCAACGTCCTTACGTTGTTTTAGGATAACTAAAACCCCTAAATTCAAGTAAGGACGACAAGCTAACTTATTGTCGGAATTACAACTATGTTTAAAAAACTGAATGAAGCAACTGCCAAACCAGCCGTTTGGTCAGCATACACCGCAGACGTACTGTGGACAGATAACCACATTGCGAAACAGATGCTCAGCTTCCATCTAAACCAAGAAATCGAAGCCGCGTCGCGCTCATTCAACTTCATTGATGAATCTGTTGACTGGCTGGTGACTGAATTTGGTCTCAACCAAGATTCAAAAACCATCGATTTTGGTTGCGGCCCTGGCCTTTACACCCAACGTTTAAAAACGCGTGGTGTAGGCACGGTGCTCGGATTGGATTTCTCGCAAAACTCGCTGGAATATGCGACTCAACAAGCAGCGTCTTCTAACCTCGCTATTGAGTATCACTTAGGCAATTACCTAGAGTTCAGTGACACACGACCGTTTGATTTGATCACGCTTGTTATGTGCGACCTTTGCGCGCTCAATCCAACTCAACGTGCGACGTTGTTTGCTAAGTTCAAAACACTGTTGGCTGAGAATGGTGCGATTGCATTAGACGTTTACACACAAACACGTTTTAACAAGCAAGCTCAAGCGCTGACACTCAATCAAAATGCCATGAACGGTTTTTGGAGTGCAGAAGATTACTGGTGTATTCAATCTTCATTCAAATACGACACTGACCTTGTCACGTTAGACAAGTACGTGATAACTGAAGCGCAACGAGAATGGACAGTCTATAACTGGCTGCAACATTTCACTTTAGACATGCTTAAAGCAGAACTTGCGCCGCATGGTTTAGAAGTTCAAGCAACCTACAGCGACTTGCGCGGAAAGCCGTTCGTAGATGGTGACGAAATGGCGGTGGTGATTCGTCATAAATAATGACCAATCCAAGCTAGAGCGGCACTGCTACCAATAGCAAAAGGGGCGATATTCTCGCCCCTTTTTCGTGTTTCGCTATTTGCTTATGTTACGCATGAACCAACTCAACCGGTCCGTGATCGTCACAGTGATCGCCGTGTTGATGGTGAAGTCGACCGTCGACAATGTAATCCACATGATCACCATGTTGTATTGCCTCATGTCCACAACCAGGCCCATGTACATGCCCACCGCAAGAGTGAACAGGATGACACCCATCAGGATTGGTATCACTTAATCCAATAACATGTTCATCGCAGTGATCACCATGTGGATGATGCAAGGTTCCATCCACTAAGTAATCAACATGACCATCATGACGTATTGCCATATGCCCACAATTTGGACCATGAGCATGGTTTGAATGTGAATGCGTTTTAGAGCAAGTCATCGACCCACCTCCCTTTTATAGGTTTATGCTTTTATATCAATGTTAGCTGTTGTGTTGCTACGCATTCCCTATATTTTAGATTATGTGAGAGGCTTCATGTGTACCATGCATGATCAATGAAAAAACTCGATGATCTGCTCGACTGCTTGATCAACATATTCGTCTTCATCATACAGGGCGATGTGATTCGCTCCTTCAATTCGAATCAGCTGTTTAGGCTGCGAAGCTGCTTCAAACATTTGCTCGCTTTCGTATGCGGAGTCTGCTTCTGTACCGACAATCATCAGTAGTGGTGTCGGCGTCAAGTTTGCAGCAATATCCAACGCTGAAAAGTTAGCCAACGTCTCATATGACCAAGGCAAAAACTTGCTCTCGTATAAGCCTTTTGCTCCGCGCTCTGTCATGTAGTACTGGTAAAACTCTCGGAACAGACGTGGCATTTCCTCACTGTCTTCAGCTGGCGCGTGAGGCAGGAAATCAATCTGCCCAGTAGCAAGATATCGTTCTCTCGCTTCATTACCTTTACGTAGCAAGTCTAACAAACCTTCTCGGCCAATTACGTTGTGATAAAAGCCTCGGTGGTCGAAGTAAGCACTCACGGTCGCAAGTGATTTTACGCGTCTATCTGTCGCAACGGCATGAGCTAAATATCCGCCGCCAGAACAAACACCTAACCCATGGATTTGCTCACTATCCACATACGCTAAGGAACGTAAATAAGTTACCCCGTTGCGGCAATCTTCCGCTTTATTGTATGGGTTCTCATGAAATCTTGGCGCACCTTCACTGGCGCCAAAACTGGCATGGTCAAACGTTAATACCACAAATCCCTTGGCCGCAATTTTCTCGGCGTAAATTCTTACCGTCTGTTCTTTTACCCCCGCCTGCGGCGCAGCAATCAAAACCGCTGGTAAAGGATTTTCGACTTGGGATGGACGATGAATTTCCGCTGCAAGTCGGTTGCCATTGCTGAAAAATGAAGCCTCATATCTTGTTACTGTCACTCGATTCACTCTCTATGTTTAACGGTTTTTTAGACGATAAAGACGAGCATTCACAAACATTTGCACCCTGCTCTTCTCTTTTAAACAAGTATAAGGAGGGCTATTATTCGGATATATATAGGCATTATGAAAACACTGTTAGGTTTATATGAACAATCTATCTTGGCGAGGCATTCGCGCGTTTATTTATGTCGCGGAATGTGGAAGCTTCACCTCCGCAGCCGAAGCAATGGGCGCATCAAAGGCAAACGTAAGTCAGCTCGTGAGTGAATTAGAGTCTTCTCTGGGTGTTCAGTTACTCTATAGAACCACACGTCAGCTCCGCCTTACTGAAATTGGCGATGGTTACTTTCGTAAATGCAAAGAAGCGATGCTACAACTGGATGCCGCTGCAGAGTGGGCACAGCAAGCCACCAGCGAAATTAAGGGGCGGATTCATATGAATTGTGTTGGAGGTCCGATTGGCGAAGAACTTATTGCACCATTGGTGATGAGTTTTCAAGCCGCCTACCCGAACGTAGAAGTAGAGCTCGATTTCTCAAGACATCGCGTCGATCTCATTGAAGATAGCTACGACTTGGTGCTTCGTGTCGGCGAGATGCCAGACTCCACTCTCATCGCGCGCCGACTCACCACACTCCGCACACACTATGTCGCAAGCCCAGATTTCCTGGAACGACACCCGAACATCCTCGTCCCAGAAAATCTTAAAGCCTTGCCTTTGATTCATGGCAGTGTTGATCATTGGATCATGAAGAATCACAAAGAGCAGCGCATCATCAACGTAGGGCAAGGTATTAAGGCGGCTACTGGCAGAACCATGCGCCACGCGGCGATTTCTGGGCTAGGGGTAACGCGACTAACCGATGTGTACTGCCATGCTGATTTAACATCAGGGAGACTTATCGAAGTGCTCCCTGAGTGGTCAGAAAAAACCTTACTTTCGCTCGTCTGTCCGCCAGTCAAATATCAACTGCCAAGAGTCAAAATGCTCATGGACTGGATAAGTGACCGATTTGAAGAGCACTATAAACAGTTCAAAATTGAGGGCGAACATTCAAGCTAAGCTCGCTTTCAATCACTCCGCGCTCACAACCTTTTTCTCAGCAAGAGCCATGGCAATATTGGCTTTGCTGTATGCACTTTCATTGATGAAGTGCGGATAGATATCCTGTTTACCTTCCCAGAAAATGTCGTAACCAAAGAAGGTCGCGAGTAGTGGTTCGCCCGGTTTAACTACCTCGAAGTCTCGTCCACAGATCATAGGGTGCACTGTCGCGACACGCATACCATCGTGATCGACAGGGATCATCACTTCTTCAGTATAAAAATACGCGTCGTAGTCGTTCAGCTCACCAAGTTGCCCAAGGTTATGCTGTTCAAGGTAATCGAGCACCATGGTCAGCATCTTCTTCATTAGTTCTAGCGTGTCGTACTTCAGTGAGCCATGCGCTTGAGCTCCAACTTCGATCATCACGCCATGTTGCCCAGTGGTGCACAAGTAAGGTTGGTCATCCCACGCTTTTCTATCTTCAAACAGAATGTTGGCTTCAGGCATACGTTGTTTCACATATGCCCCCATCTTGCGATAGAACACGTCGTTAGAAACCAAAATCAAGGTCGCACCCATGTTACTGGTGGTGTTGTGCAGATCGATGATCAATTGATTCTCTTGGTGAGCATGTACTTGCGTGAATTGCTGCGCGATTTCAGTTTCTTGCTGAGTCGCAGGTGATGATTGATTCGCCAAGGCAAATTCACGGTTGAGGTCGGTCTCAACATAACGAACGTTTTGCTTTACTGCTTCAGGGTTGCCAAGCACACACTGAGTATTGAACGTCGAACGGTCGGCAACATAAAGACGATCTTTGATAAGCTTTTGAAGGTAAATGCCAGAAAGCTCATTACCATGCGTACCTGCTACGAGCAGAACACGATTAAGTTTGTCCATAAAAGTGATATTCCAAATATTGAGTAAAAGTGAGTTTTGATTGAGATTGAGCAGCGCGTTGTTAGCGAAACGCCATTGCTCCTTTCCCCACGCCTTCATAAGCGATGATTTGTAACGACTGTCCTTCTTCCAGTGAAGGAGCAATTTCATTGGCGATAAACACAGCCAACAACTCTACCGTCGTATCGGTGTTCAATACTTCGGTTTCGCTGTGCGCAATAGCAAGTTGGAAGTCACCTTGTGAAGTGGTGTATCGGAAACCAAAATGCGTATCGCAGTTGATGAGGTTCGCATGTTCGCTCAGTTCCAAATGACTAATCTCAACCAGATCTTCGATAGAAGCGAGGTAGATATCCTGCCAACGCTGCGCAAAAGCGTCCTCACGAGCGGTATCGCGCTGACCATCAACCAGAATTTGAATCGGCGAGCGATGCCCATGTGCAATACGCTGACAATTGCCATCGTGCTTTTTTAAACCGTGGGTGTAGTGATAGTAAGCGCCATCGAGTTTTTCATGACGCAAGGTCACGTCAATCGATGCCACATTAGTTGGTAAATGACCTTGCAGAACTTGGTGGATGTGTTGCGTTACGCTCTCTATTGAGATTTCTTGTGCATCCACGAAGCAAAAGGCTTCATCTGGGCAATGCAGGTGAATGCTCTTTTCTCCGCGCATGAGATCGACTTGGGTATAACCGGCTTTAGTATTCGCCCTTTCGACTGCGGAATTTTTTACTGGGACAAGCAAGCGGTGATCAACGTACTGATCGACCAATTGTTTGATTTGTTTTTTTACTTTCGAGAAATCCAGCACCATGCTCATCTCATTGAGATCGCCGTGCATTACTACGTCCAGAATCCAACTCTCGCCGACCATACCTCGTGTTTCACACAAATACGAAGCATCAATAACCGTGAGATCGTTAACAAATAGATTCAATCTGAATTCCTCATTTTATGTTGAGTCTAAAAATCAAATGTTATGTTATAACACCTACCGCTCTCGCTCAATTTCGTAAAGTGATGTTCTTCCCGGTCTGTGTTGCGCTATGGTTTCAGCTATAACTAATCACTTTATCAACTAATTAGCCTTTTCAATTTAGCGCTACACTGCGACTCTTGATGATATTTGAGGATAAGGAATGTCGACATTTTTACTGACCGCGATTGCCATGTTGGCGTTTGCCGCCAATTCGCTGTTGTGCCGTTTGGCATTGGCAGCAGGTTTGATTGACGCGGGCAGCTTCACTCTTATCCGTTTACTCTCTGGCGCCGTGACTCTCATCGCCATCATGCTTTTGCGTGGCAACTGGCGCAGCCAAATCCCAACAACTCGATTCAGTCTGTTCGCTGGTGTGGCCTTATTTGGATATGCGGCACTGTTCTCTTTCGCTTATGTAAAACTAGCAGCTGGAACTGGAGCCTTGTTACTTTTTGGTGCCGTGCAGCTGACTTTACTCGCACTCTATTGGTGGCAAGGGCAACGGTTTAAATTACTCGAACTTGTCGGTATTGCGGTTTCTTTGCTTGGATTTGCGTGGTTAATGCTGCCATCGGCAACACGTCCTGATGTTTGGTCAGCTTTGTTAATGGTGTTATCAGGCATCTGTTGGGCAGGGTTTACCGCCTTGGGTAAGCAAGCTTCCACTCCTAGCAGCGGCATTACTTGGGGATTCATTACCGCTTCTATCTTTGGGCTTTTACTCTCTCCTCTTCTACTAGAGGCCATTCACGCTACGTTGCAAGGCGTAATGCTCGCGGTTGTATCCGGCGCCATCGCCTCTGGTTGCGGTTACGTCCTTTGGTATCAAGTGATGCAAAAACTGACCTTGCTGCAAGCGGCAGTCAGCCAACTTTCTGTCCCTGCGATTGCGTTAGTCTTAGGAAGCGCGTTGTTAAGTGAGCCGCTCACTACCCATTCAATCATCACCAGTGCCATCATCCTTGGTGGGATCGCTTTAGTATTTTTATCTCGCTCCCAAAAACCGACAAAGACGCCAGCAAGCCAATAAAAAATAAAAACTTTCCTCTCAACTTATCTCCCATCATCTATGCTTTTTGTTAGGCACTTGTTTTCACAGCACTTTGGACGTGAGCAATGCCTAACACGCTGGCGATGAGCCTTGAATAGAAATTTGGTTTGGTAACTCCTGCAAAACTGTATCAGTAATGAGATTTTCTAGTTAAACGTTTTCTTGGTCATTTTTCCCTCACGCCATAGGTAACGGGGTGTGAACGGCGATTTGAGCATTTTGACCCAATTTGGTTTTGACAAAGGATTTACAAACCACCTCTTTTCAATCGCTATATTCCGCCTCCGCAATTTTTTCAGAACGAAATTCTGATTATTGATTGAGTAAATTCATCCACTTACAAACATAAGCCTGAGCTAACTTTGAGACTATGAACGATAAAAGCAAATTCGCCACAAAAGTAGCCCTTAGCCTGACTCTGGCTTATCTGATCCCATTTGCCATGGGTTGGCCGCAAGCGTCGACGGCAGCAACGACAGTCATGTTGATCGCTTCAACAGGCAGCCGCCGTGAATCGCTAGCGAAAGGCACATTGCGTGTGTTGGGTACTTTAGTCGGTGCTGTGATTGGCCTGCTATTAGTCGGAATGTTTGCGCAAGACCGCTTCATGTACATGCTCAGTGTCTCTGTGGTTGTGTCCTTTATCTTCTATTTCCGTAACGCTTACCAAAAAGACCCAACGCTGCTTGCCCTAACCGGCGTAATGACTTTGATGATGTCGAACGGTGGCGATGCAGAAGGCGCGTTTATGTACGGCGTTGACCGCGCGTACATGACCATCTTTGGCGTGGTGCTTTACACCTTGGTAGGCACATTCTTATGGCCAACAAAGACAGAGCAAAACCTTCGTCAGCTTATTGAACAACTTAACCAAGCTCAGCAAGCGTTGTTCGCAGCGATTTTACAGAACTTCGAACAAAGGCATGCTCAACAGCAAGGGTTGATTCCGGCTTCGGGTACTCAGGACAATGAGGAAAACGAAGAACCAAAGCCCACTATCGACGAGTTGCTAGACAAAGTCTTTGCCGCACAAAACGCACTAGAGCAACGCTTTGCAACCGTGAGTGTCGAGTGCAGTGATGTCTCGGCCTACATGAAAGAATGGCAACTTGCCGTCCACTTCAACAAGCAAATCACCCAAGAACTCAGCGTGGCAGCACACAGTCACTTTAGCCACCAGCAAGACCGAAGCTGCATCAACAACTTCGATCAAGCCATCGAAGAAATTCAAACACTATTCAAAACCTGCCAAGAGATGTGGGATAACGAAGGCCCAGCCTATCGCGCGCAGGAATTTAAAGTCGATTACAACCAACAGGCTTTGTCGGACGCTCCACACCTTGCAAAAGGCTCTGCGCTCACGCTTGGTCACTTGCTTAAATTAATGCACCAAAGCTTGTCTCGCTTAGCAGAGAGCATCAGCTGTATTGATTCAGTGACCAACAATGTGTCGTTCAAACAAGAATTGCCGAAGCAGAAGAGCAAGTTCCTTTGGTGGGATGCCGAAAACTTCAAAACCGCAGTGAAAACCTTCACCACCTACTGGGTGGCTGGGTTGATTTGGATTTACTTCAATCCACCGGGTGGCTACTCGTTTGTTACTTTCTCGACCATCTTTATGTCACTGCTGTCGTTCGTACCTGTTCACCCATTCATGTTGCTGATTTTGTTTACGTTTGGCTTCCTATTTGCGGTGCCTTCGTACGTCTTTATCTTACCGGGATTAGAGCTCGGTGGTGAACTTGGGTTGTTCATCTTCATCTACACCTTTATCGGCTTCTACTTGTTTAAAGGGCCGGTGACCATCTTCTACATGATTGGTTTGTTTGTCCTCGGTCTCGACAACAACATGACCTATCACTTCGGCATTCTGATGACGATCATGACCTTGTTCTACATGGTGGTGTTCATGATCATTTTCGCTCACTACTTCCCGTTCAATTCCCGTCCGGAGCACTTGTTCTTGACCATGAAGGAGCGGTATTTCAGGCATGTGGGCGATTTGTTTTCCAGCTACCACGAACAGTCTGAATCGACTTACAAAAAGATGAAACGTTCACTGCACTTGGTGACACTGAACGTCTCTTCTAAAAAGCTCAAAGTGTGGGGGTCGAAGATCAACCACAAGCTGTTCGACAAGACACCGCCAGAAGCGATTGGTGCATTCAGCAAGTCTTGTGACGCCCTGAGCAACCACGTCAACATTCTGATTGCTGCCGAACAAAAGCTATTAAGTAACCCACTTATCAAGCAGTTACGCAGCAAGCATACCGATTCCATATTACCTCTGATGGCTGGCGCACTCGCAAGCCATCAGGCGACCGACGAACTCGATTCTGTGTTCGAAAAATACAGCCAGGATTACCAATCCTTTGAAAATAAACTGGAAGATTTCTTTAGTGAGTTGGATTTATCTGACTACGCTTATTCAGAGATTGCCGGTTTTTATATCTTGCTGAATTTAAAACGGAACGTGTTCGAAGCGATCAACCAATGCAAGCAAACCTACGAGGATATCGATTGGGTGAACTTACGTCAGAAGCGGTTTTAAAGGTGAGGATATGATGCTTCTAAAACTAACTAAACCAAGCCTCGCCATACTCTCTGTACTCGGATTGAGTGCGTGTACGACTTTGGGTCCGGACTACGTCCATCCAGAGCAAACCGCCTTGCCAAGTGATTGGTCGGTAGAAAAAGCGGCGCAAGACACACAGCAGTCTGAGCAAAAACTGCAGCAGTGGTGGCAGCAGTTCAACGATCCAACACTGAACCAACTGGTTGAGATGGCGAGCCAACAAAACCTCGATCTTGAGGCGGCGGGTTTGCGCATCGTCCAAGCACGTTCGCTATTGGGTATCTCCACAGGATTGCAATACCCACAAGTGCAAACCGTATCCGGTAACTTAGCTAGGGCTTATGTGAACGACCAAGGTGTGAATAACGCTGCGTTGTCGTTTGATGCTGGCTGGGAGATGGACATTTGGGGCAAATACGCACGTGGCATTGAATCAGCTGAGGCTGGTTACTATGCGTCGATTGCGTCATACCACGACATCATGGTGACCATCACCTCTGAGGTGGCACGCAACTACATCAATTACCGCACGTTCCAAGAACGTATTTTGCTTTCTCGTCGAAACATCGAGATCCAAGAGCGCGTGGTGAATATTACACAGGTGCAGTTTGATTCGGGTAACGTAACCGAGCTCGACGTTCAGCAAGCGAAGAACCAACTCTTCAATACTAAAGCGGCGCAACCTTCGCTTGAAATTGCAATGAAGCAGTCGCGCACGGCATTGGCATTGCTGTTAGGTGTCCTGCCAGAAGACGTTGAAAAGCTGTTGCAATCTGATGGCTTTGCCCAGCGTATGGCAGATTACGAAAACCAGTTTAAATCCTCAGGCAGAAAACCAGCCTTGTCTGGTAATGATGAACGTTCCATCGTACCTCGCCCTCCTCTGTTGGATGACAAAGTGGATGCGAACCTAGTAATGCGTCGACCTGACTTGCTGGTTTCAGAGATGCAAGCACGAGCGCAAAGTGCTCAGATTGGCGTTGCAGAAACCGCACTGTACCCAAGCTTCACGCTGTTCGGCTCGATTGGTATCGACAGCACAGTACCGGATGGTAGCAGCTTTAGTTTCAGTGACTCGTTGACCATGGTCGCGGGGCCAAGCTTTAGTTGGAACATTTTCCAGTATGGCCGAGTGAAGAACAACATCCGCTTTGAAGATGCACGCTTCCAAGAAACCATCACCAACTACAACAAGAAGGTGCTGCAAGCGGTTAATGAAGTAACTAATGCGCTGGAAGCTTACGACTTGTACTTGGAGCAAAAATCGTTGCGTCTGCAATCGGTGAACTCATCCATTCGCGCATTCAACATCTCGATGACCCAGTACGAAAACGGTCAGATTTCTTTTGAGCGTCTACTGAATTCAGTAGAGAAGATGACTCGCGCAGAAGACAGCTACGCCACCATCAAAGGTAACGTCGCAAACCAAGTGGTTGCCCTTTACAAAGCACTCGGTGGCGGTTGGGAAACCCAAACTGGTAAGCCTTTCTTATCAGAAACCGTTGCAAAACAGATGCAAGACCGCAGCGATTGGGATGATTTGCTAGACGAAGAAGAACGCGTTCTGCCGCCACTGCTTCTTGAGCAACCATCAGACAAAGCGCAAGCGGACAGTCCTGAGCAAATAAGTGATGAGCAAAACAATGCCGAGCAAGATGGGGAGGTGCAGTAATGCCACACGAACTCTCTTGGGGTGACGTTTACTTCTCACCGCTGCTCTTGGTACTGATTCTAGCGGTCACCGCTACATGGATAACGGTGATCATTTTGAACAAGACGCGCTTGTCTCGTTTCATTGCGTTTCCGTCTCTGACATTCATTGCCATCATGGTGTTCTACGTGGTGGCCATCGACAGTTTTTATATACAGTTTTAGGTGCCCAACAAGATGAAAAAACTACTCGTTATTGCACTCAATCTTGTCATTCTTGGTGGCGCGGCGTGGTTCGGCTATCAGAAGTTCGAAGAGTATTTTAACAACCCATGGACCCGTGATGGTCAGGTACGTGCGAACGTTATCAAGGTCGCACCTCGTGTGTCTGGCCCTATCGTCAATGTTGCGGTGATGGACAACCAAGAAGTGAAGAAAGGTGATCTGCTGTTTGAGATCGACCCAACTACTTACGAAGTTGCCCTATCACAAGCCGAAGTGGCGTTAGAGAAAGCCATCGTTAGCTCTCGCGGTAAAAAGATCGAATACGATCGTTTGAAAGACATTCGAGCGAAAGACCGTGGCGCTGTCTCTCACAAAGATCTGATTCGTCGTGAAATCACTTACGAAGAGTCACTACTGCAAATCAAATCAGCAGAAGAGCAACTTAAATCTGCACGCCTGAACCTTGGTTACACCAAAGTGTACGCATCGGTTGATGGCTTTGTATCGAACCTCGATATCCGTGACGGTACACAGGCAGTTGCAAACCAACCATTAGTGGCACTTATCGACAAAAACAGCTTCTGGGTCTTTGGCTTCTTCCGTGAAAACCAATTGGCACAAATTGCTCCGGGTAGCGATGCGCGCGTGACCTTGATGTCTCATCCAGATACGCCAATCGATGCAACGGTGGACTCTATTGGTTGGGGTATCGCACCAAAAGACGGCACCGTGGGCTACAACCTACTGCCGAACGTGAATCCCGTATTCCAGTGGATTCGTCTAGCGCAACGTATTCCGGTTCGCGTCTCTCTGCATGAACTGCCAGAAGGTGTCGATCTTCGATTCGGGCTTTCTGCTTCCATCATGGTGATGAAGGACTCATCACAAGAACAAGAGTAGGAGTTAAACAGGCATAACCATGGTTATTGGAAAAAAACTCAAAAACATCAATGAAGAAAACAACTTCTTCTATCTGACCTTAGCGCTTATCGGGCTTTTGATTGGCGGTGCGTTTGTACAGGTCGTTGGAGAAGGTGCGATGGAGCACTTGCTGCAAGGCTTCACCATCATCACCTTCATCGTCTGTATGGCGAGCTTGCGCTTTGACAAAAATTGGTCACGTTTCCTCTATACCCTATTGGGTACGTGGGTTGTGGTGATTGGTATCAAAGCCGTGCTAGGCATCAAAGAAATGGACGTAGTGATGCTCGCCCTCAGCTTTGCGTTCTTCTTCGGCACATTTAAGTCTATCGCAAGGCAGATTCTGTTCACTGGGCATGTGAACACCAACAAAGTCATTGGCTCTGTTGCTCTATTTTTGCTGCTAGGTCTGATGTGGGCAATTGCTTACCTCATTCTTCTTGAGTTCTCTCCAAACTCATTCACTGGGATGGAAGCCATCTCTTGGGGTCAGAACTTCTCTAATGCAGCGTATTTCAGTTTCGTCACCTTAACCACACTCGGTTATGGCGATATCAGCCCTCTAACACCATTGGCGCAAGTCGTTGTGTATTTAGAGGCCATCGTAGGCGTGTTTTATATGGCGATTGTTGTTTCAAGTCTCGTCAGTTCCAACATTGAACATCAGGTAAACAAAAATGGATAAACAATCGGTAAAAATCGAGAGTAAGGTTTTCATCAGTAATATGGTGGAATCCGCAATACGTATCGGCTTGATCTTAGTCTTGCTGATGTTTACATACGACATCATCAAACCTTTCATTCTTCCTGTGATTTGGGGTGCCATCATTGCCGTTGCATTGATGCCAATCTGTAAGAAGCTAGCAAAAGTGTATGGTGGCAAACGTGGCCTAGCGGCGACGACAATCGCCTTGTTGGGTATCGCACTATTGGTGACACCTTTAGTCATGGTATCTGGCTCTATCGTCGATGGTGCAACACACGCGTTAGACGTTTTACAAAGTGGCGATATTAAGATCCCTGGTCCAAAACCTTCTGTCGCAGAATGGCCGTTGGTCGGTGACAAGCTTTACGAAGTATGGACACTGTTCGCAACCAACCTAGAAAAAGCCATCCAAACCTTTATGCCTCAAATTAAGGCGGGTCTGACTTCTCTGCTTGGTATGGTCGGTGGCGCACTGGGTAGCTTGCTACTGTCAATCATCTCTCTAGCAATTGCCGCTGGCTTTATGACTTACTCTGAGTCTTTGGCTTCAGGCTTGAAAACCATTGCAGTTCGTACTGCAGGGGACAATGCGAAAAGCTGGACAACGCTAATTGCTGCGACCATCAAGAGTGTGTTACTTGGCGTAGTTGGTGTAGCCGCTATTCAAGCACTATTGATTGGTGCGGGCTTCTTCATCTTTGGCGTTCCGGCAGCTGGTTTACTAACACTGGTGCTGATGATTCTTTGTATCGCACAGCTACCTGCTCTATTGGCAGTTCTGCCAGTCGTTGGCTACATGTACATGACGCAGGACACCAGCACAGCAACCATGTTTACTGTTTGGGTTGTGGTTGCAGCGTTGTCTGAAAACCTATTCAAACCAATGCTAATGGGACGTGGGGTTGATGTACCAATGCCAGTCATTCTACTAGGTGCCATCGGTGGTATGTTGTTCTACGGCATCGTTGGTCTGTTCTTAGGTGCGGTTATTCTTGCGATTTGGTACGAGCTATTTGTGTGGTGGTTGAACATTGAAAAAGCTCAACAACAGCAAGAAGCGTTAGCGGAAAATGCCGAACAAGCTTCAGAACAAAACGAAGCTGGACATGGCGCTGGTATCTAATCGTTCTATCAATTGAAACAAACCGCTGCCCTTTGCAGCGGTTTGAGCTATTTAGCTCACAGTTTCATAGTTTGGTATCCGATTAAAATGACGTTCTTGTTAAATTTTCAATCTTCTTACATTCGGGAGTTGCAATCGAACAATGAACGATGCACTCTCGATGACCACTAATTCAGTGCTTAGGATAAAAACAATGAAATTGATCAAGCCTTTAACTTGCGCGCTTGCTTTGGCTATGAGTGGCATGGCATTCGCGGATGTGACAGTAACCGTTCCTGACGACGTTTCTATTTTGGCGGCTAACGGCGAGAAGGTGAAACTATCTGGCGGCTTCTTTGCTTCAGAAAAATCATTCACGCTACCTGACGGCGTAAACCAAGTTGTGTTCCGCTACGCACCTTACTTCAGCCAAGGTAATGATCGCCTAAGCGTTGAGAGTGACGTTATCGTAACTCGCTTCGACGCAACGGACGCTGAACTAAGCCTACAAGTTCCTGAATATCGCGACCTTCGCCAAGCAGAAGACAAAATCAAAGACCTAGATTGGAAACTGGTTGATGCTTCTGGCAACGCAATTGCGGTAGAGCAAGACAAGCTAATCAAGCCTGGCATGCAAATCGGTCGTGATTACGTACGTGAAGTGGAAGACTACAACAAGACTGGCGGCGTCGCGGCAGTTGGTGTTGTAAGTGCAGCGGTTATCCAACCAGCAACACTTCCTGCAAAGATCCCAGCAGACATGAAGCAAACTAAGCCTGCGACAATGAAAGCAGATTCAACAGCTGAAGAAATGCTGCATTTCTGGTACCAAAAAGCAGACGCTGAGACACAAGCGCGCTTTAAAGACTACATCAACCAGCAATAATCCCGTTGGTTTAGTCGTACAGACTAGATGCAAAAAGCCACACTCAAGTGTGGCTTTTTTATTATCAGAATTTATACGCCAAGGTCAGCATCGGCCCATAGAATCGGTAGGTAACATCGAGCGCTGAATTGTCGCTTTCATAATCCACCCCGACTTCGTAATAGTTGAATGACCCAGTCATACTAAACTGGTCGGTGAAGAGGTATTTCGCGCCAAAATCGACTTCTAACAAGTATCCCTCAATATCGTCTACTGCTAGATAAAAGACTTGGGCGTGACTTTTCAAAATCCAATCTTGATTAAGCGAATACTCCGCCCGAATGCCTAAATCAGGCAACGGTGCCGTAACATCACTCAGTACCGTCTCGTCGACAAACATCACCGGAAACTCATCAACGCCACTTGCCTTAGCGCCAAGCTTGCCGTCCAAACCCAGCGACAGCCACATCACGTGTAATCCGGCCAACACATCGACTGCCCACTTGTCACTGGTGTAAAACTGGTAACCATAACCTAGGCGCGCAATATCGATATTCAGCTCTGTAGTCAGCTTTGAACCCGCCTGAACCGCGTAAGTCGTTCCATCTACCGTGACTTCAAAAGGCTTAGTCACTGCAGTGCGGGTCGCTTCTCGGTGTAGGCTTCGCCAATCCACATAGACGCTGTGTTTTTTATTGAAGTAATACTCGACCTCAACATAAGGCAGCACAGTAAACTCTTTCAAATCGAGATCCGATTCGAAATCAATAGTGCGTATTTGATCGAGGTAAGGGTCGTAAGCGTTCAGTTTGGTGTCAGTGCGAGAGAAAAATCCGCCCGCTTCAATCTCCCACTCACCAGCAATAGTGGCAAAGGAAGTAAGCGTGGCAAGGCACACTGTCCAACCAGCTTTGTTCATCATCCTTGAATCCTAAGCGATTGAATTTATGTCTGAAGTAAGTGTAGTGGTAAGAATAGAAATATGGAAAGTTGACTCGCTCGCAACTCTGTGTGAAACAACCGCTTTAATACAAGATCAGCGAGTAATTTAGCAGTTGACGACTTTGGTGCCAGAGAGCATGTCGTGTAACAAGCGACGTTCTGGGTGGCAAAAGAGTAAAATGATGTTCACTAGTGGCGTAAATGGAATCAGCATTTCAATTAAGTAGCTGATGCACAATCGAAGTGAAGCGGTGACTTTCGTCGTGTCGTGGCCGTTCTTCATCACCACTTTAATCCCCACTAAACGCATACCTATGGTTTGCCCTTCGCGAAGTAAATTCCAATTCACTAGCATCAACATGGGGATGGTAAGTACGTAGCTCGCCTTCGTATCCTTTACCAACTGAAGGTTCTCACTCACAGAGAGTTCAAAGTCGTTCACAAATGAATTGATGGTCAACGCAATCAGTAGTACTAACCCCGTTACGATCATCAGATCGATAAGACCACCAATCATCCTTCGTTTTCTATTGGCAATTGAACACCACATACCTTATCCCCTCAAATGCAAGCTGATGCATTCTAGGGATGAGGGTAAGTGTGCTCAATTAAGAGAAGTCATATTTGTGACCCTCTCTCAGAAGTGAGATGGTCTAAAAATTAATCAGCGCTTACCAATATCTCTCGTAAATGATATTGCCACCCGTTCGGGCACGATACTTTTCCAAGCCTATCTCTTGCAGTACTGGAGAGGTGTCTTTGATCATCTCAGGATTGCCACACATCATCACAAAGCTGCTTTCTTTAGAAAACGGTAAGTCCGCACGATTAACGAGTTCTCCCGACGCAATCAGATCTGGAATGCGGCCTTGAAGCTTACCCGGAACACTCTCACGGCTGACAATCGGCACATAACGAAGACGACCTTCATATCGCTGTTGGAGCTGCTCAATCAGGTATTTGTAAACTAAATCTCTTTCGTAACGCACACCATGCACCAACACAATGTGATCGCTGTGTGGGAGTAGATTGATGTCGTCTAACAAAGAGAGAAATGGGCCAATGCCTGTCCCCGTGGAAAGCAGCCATAGATCGTTTGCATGTTTTGGAATGGTATCGTGGATAAGATCGCCATGGGCCGCTTCACCAACATAAATGCTATCGCCGGTTTGAAGCTGCTGCAGCCTTGGCGTCAGTTGCCCTTCTGGGTTCGCGACAACTAAGAATTCGAGCCATTCAAACTGCTCACTGGGCGCATTCACCACCGAGTATGCACGGCTAATGGGATTGCCCTGTTCGTCGAGCAAGGCGAGTTTGGTAAATTGTCCGGCTTTGAAGGAGAGAGGCGCACCGGAAACTCGTAAACTGAACAGCTCACCTGTCCAGTCGATTCGTTTTTCTACTTTGGCAAGATTGAAACCTTTCAGTTCTGTCATTGGACATCTCCTTTTGGTTACGCTTACTTAAACCTACGCCTCACAACTGACTATGTAAAGTTTTTAGTTTACAAAAATAAGCATCTAATTCATTTCACATTTTAAATACAATTTTATTACATCTTAATCAGTTCCATCTAGAATAAATACTCAAAGTGATAAGTCGCTTAGCAAATTGCGGCAACGTCGATGAAAAAGGAACATGAGTAATGGATACGTTATTAAAAGAATTCCCAGTGATTACGGAAATCAAAGTCGCTTGGGGAGAGATGGATGCCCTGCAACACGTCAATAATGCGGTGTATTTTCGTTACTTCGAAACTGCGCGTTTGGACTACTTCAACAAGATTAATCTGTTGGTAGATTTGCAGACGTCTCACATCGGTCCGGTTTTAAGTGAAACCCAATGCCGCTATAAGCTACCCGTTACGTTTCCAGATACGCTTTTGATTGGCTCACGCGTAATCGACATGCAAGAAGATCGCATCACGATGGAATACCAAGTGCTGAGTAAGAAGTGGGGCAAGATTGCGACCATTGCGACCGCTACTGGTGTGATGTTTGATTTTAAGAACAATGTGAAAGCCGCGATTCCAGATCACGTCCGCCAGTCGATTTTAGACTTAGAAGGCACCGTGGGCAGTACGCATCATTTGGAGTAAGGAAAGAGGCGAGAAGCGAGATGCGAGATGCGAGATGCGAGATGCGAGATGCGAGATGCGAGATGCGAGATGCGAGAGATTAAGGTCTAAATAACCGACAACGCAACAAGAAATCAGCGTCATTCCGGACGAGCCCGAGCGAGCCATCCGGAATCTCTCTTTTAGACCAGCACCAAATCCGATTAGCAGAACGTCTCGATGTACAGCGCTTCCACTTTATCTCTTGCCCACTGCGTTTTGCGCAGGAACTTCAACGACGATTTGATTGAAGGATCTTTCTTAAAACAGTTCACACGAACGCGCTCATGCATTCCGTTCCACCCAAAGTACTCAACTAAACGGGTAAGGATTTTCTCTAAACTCAACCCGTGAAGTGGGTTATTCGGCTGCTGTTGGCTCATGCTATTGATCCGGTAAAGTGAAGTTGCGCGCTAATCTAACTCAAACTCGCCGTGCAACCTAATGTTTTAACCTTGAATTGCCCTGCGACTCTCCCCTATAGTAGCCCAAACTTCTTAAAAGCCCTTTTCATTATGAAAGCCCTCAACGATCTGAATATCTTTGTCGAAACCGCACGCCAAGGCAGTTTTTCGAAAGCCGCCAACAGCATGGACATGACACCAGCAGCCATCAGTGCATCGATCAAACGTCTTGAGGGACAAATTGGCTTTCCGCTGTTTGTGCGCTCCACTCGCAGCCTTCGCTTAACGTCGGAAGGTGAGCTGTTCTTAGACAAAACCACTCAAGCGCTCGCAACACTGCAAGAGGGGTTAGATCAGATCTCAAGCGCGCGTGGCGAGTTATCAGGTCAGCTGCACATCACCGCGCCATCTGATTTTGGTCGCAACATGCTGCTTGATTGGGTTGATGAATTTATTGATGTTTACCCGAACGTCTCTATCAAGTTAGAGCTGTCTGATAGCTTGACCGATATGTACACCAAACCTGTCGATATCGCGATTCGCTACGGCGAACCTGCTGACTCTAACCTCGTCGTATTGGCGTTGTGTGGCGCAAATGAGCGAATCCTGTGTGCCTCTCCAGAATACGTCGCAAATAATCCTGTGCTGACCAAACCGGAAGATCTAACCCA
Source organism: Vibrio sp. K4 (assembly GCF_051122595.1). NCBI lineage: Bacteria > Pseudomonadati > Pseudomonadota > Gammaproteobacteria > Vibrionales > Vibrionaceae > Vibrio > Vibrio sp. K4. The sequence continues at coordinate 799,966 of NZ_CP178578.1, read as the reverse complement.
ACACAACTGTTTGTGTTACATGGTGGCGGATTCGGTTTACAACAAATGGACGCTGACTCGCGGAGACGAAACAGAACAAGTTGTCGTAAGTGGCAAGCTACTTAGCAACGACAGTGACTTATCCCATCGCTTAGCAATCAAAGGCAAAGGCATCGCCAACAAATCACTGATGGACATCAGCCAAGATTTGATTGAGGGAAGATTAGTAAGAGTATTACCTGAATGGGATTGTGGCCCGGTACCGTTATACATGGTGTGCGCCGATCGTCGTTTGCTGACGCCAACCATTCGCACCTTCCGTGAATTCATTCATGAAAAATGCTGCCAACAACGTAAGAAAGTACTGGCAACATTTTGCTCAGAAGCTTAACCGACAAACGTCATTGGGCGAATCTGAGAATATTCAACCCAGTCGTTATCTTCTAGCGTCGAGATAAACTGCGCGATATGTGGGCTTTGTAGATGCTTATCTAACGCTTCTTGCGATGCCCAAATTTCTTGGAACATAAACAAGCCTTCGATCTTTTGATCCAAATACAGTTCGTATTGGCAACAACCCTCTTCTTCACGTGAAGGTTCTAGTAGACCAGAAAGTAAGTTGGTTACGTTGTCGATACTGTCTGGGTAGGCTTTAATTTCTGCAACTAAATGAATCATCTTGATCAGATCTCGGTAAATACAGTTTCTGCTTCCCAGCGTGACTTAGGCGTCTTGGCATTAAAGTCATCTTCCGCGTGGTAGCCAAGCGGCACAATCACAACGCCAGTGTAGCCTTTTTCACGTAGACCAAATTCTTCATCCAGCACTTTCGGATCAAAACCTTCGATTGGCACCGCATCAATTTCTAGTGTTGAAGCGCCCAACAACAACGTACCCACGTTGAGGTAAACCTGTTTCTCCATCCAATGATTAGCATCTTTTAGGTCAAAACGGTGCATGTTTACAAAGTAACTACGACCGCCACGTACCGCTGCTTTTGCCTCTTCGGTTGGGAATCGGCCATCTTTTTCTTCCTGCGCCAATAGCGCTTCAATGTACTCGTTATCGATGCCCGTTTTTGCACAGAACACCAACACGTGTGACGCATTCAAGATCTTCGCAGCATTGAACGCGTAGTTCTCTTGTGCTGCTTTTGCGATACGTTGCTTGCCCTCTTCTGTGCTTGCCAGAATGAAGTGCCATGGCTGAGAGTTCACACTCGATGGACTAAAACGGATCAGCTCTTTGACTGCGTCGATCTTTTCTTGAGGCAGCTTACGAGTTGGGTCAAAGACTTTGGTTGAGTAGCGAGATTTAGCAGCTTGAACGATGTCCATCGGGTTCTCCAGTCGAGTAGTTTATGCTGGTTATCACTTTAACCTTATGAGTTACAGGGAAAAACCGATTTCAGTTAAAAACATCTTCAAAATAAATTTGAAAATCGCCGATGTAACAAGCTTTGAGCACTCTCACTGAAGCAACACCTGGTTTAAGCAATAATGTCGCCTTTGCTCTGTTACCGAACCACTTTCATGCTGCCTCAAGACAACATCATCACGCCCTTTCTCTGCAAAAAACTTGGGCACAATCACCTAAGAATTGCTGGCGAATATTGGCATATTGAAAAGCTGGTTGCCTTGCAATCTATGATGTTGCAAGAGGCACCAACGCTGCGTGAAGGTCTGCTGTGGTGGAGTAAAAGTGTTTCGCTGTTCGATCGTCGCTTGTACATTGTTTTCGAACACAGTGATAACCAGGTTCAGATGCGGCTAGAGTGCAGAGCTACCGAAATGCCAAGCTGGGCGGAATCGGTTTATGACTTGCTGCTGATGCAATTGGAACAGTTAGGTTTGGGTGAATCGGTGCACATTCAGCTTCACAACCATGACCTTTACTCTGCTCATTTAGAACTAGAAAAAGACAGCAGCCCGAAGCAGAACTCGGTTGTGTTCGACTTGGTGAAACATGTTTATTTGCTGCTGTCTCACCAGCCAATTGAACAGCCAGAATTGTTGAGCGTGCTGAATGCTCTGTTCGTCAAAAACAGCAATTACGCACTGAAATTAGAACAAGCCGCACTGCAATTGGGCGTATCCAAGCGCACCTTGCAACGTCGCCTGCAAGAAAAACAAATGAGCTATTCGCAATGCGTCGACTTCGCCAAGAAAAAGCACGCATTAGCCCTACTTGCAGATACTCAACTCACAACGCAGCAAATCGCTTATCAGTTGGGTTATGAAGAGCCTTCCAACTTCCATAGAACCTTTCGCCGTTGGTATCCATTTTCGCCAATGCAATATCGCCAGCAGTGTTTGGATAACCGCACTCATCTCAATAACCAACCCATCCGCTTGTACTATGCCAAAGCGAATACTTTAGCCGATAACGACATTGATCAACCCGTCGGTAAAATCTGGATGGAAGTGGATAATATTGCGTTTGAAAAAGTGGTCTCCGTTGAGTGTCGAGATCGTGATGGCGCATGGCGTCGCTACCCTGCCTTCTTCGAGCGTTTTTTGAATAATGGCACCGAGCTATGGGCAACAACAGAGCTGCCTGTCGCTCATCCACTGACATTTAGACTGTGTTATGAAGTCGAAGGTGAGCGCTATATTGATAACAACCACCAGCGCGATTATGTGGTTTCTAAAGGGCTTTTAATTGGCGCAACGGAATACATTGTCCCGACAAGACAACTGATCCAACTCGGCACTCAGTACACCTTGTTTGTGGAACTCGCGTGTCGATTGAAAGACGTGGCGAAGATCGAGTGCTATGTCGGTGACACGCCAGCTCCGCACGCAATGAGCCTGACTCAGAACGCAGAAGATTACACATGCTGGGTACTGCAACTACCCCTCACCCAAACGGCTAAACAGTGCCGATTCCGACTCTATGATCATTCTGGTAATGAGTTAGCCAAAGACCATTACCCAATTCAATATCCAATTGTGCAACCACTCAGTTAAATATGTAGCACAGTTCAAATTCAGCACTTCGTGACATCATTTCACGTCTTTTTTGGCGTGAAATGACACTCTCAATTTCAAACCTTTGTTTTATCGTTTCCGCATTGCTGCACAACGGAGACAAAAACCGTGTTTGAAACCTTACCTAACCCTATGAATAAAATAAAAATACTACCTTTAGCGATCGCCTTAGCTCTTTCTGGCTGTGGTAGCGATGAAACTACGCCAGCCGATACAGGAAGCCACGTGGCATCTCCTGATTGGCAAGACCAGATCATTTACTTCTTGATGATCGACCGTTTTAACGACGGCGACAACACGCTTAACGATCAAGGTCAGAATGAGTACGATCCTACCTCAGACAAAAAATTCAGTGGTGGTGACCTTGTTGGTGTCAGTGACAAACTGGGTTACATCGAAGACCTAGGCGCCACCTCTATCTGGATTACACCGCCAGTGGCAAACCAATGGTGGGATGCAGAACAAAACTACGGCGGCTACCACGGCTACTGGGCGCGTGACTTCCAAAAAGTGGATGAGCACTTTGGTGACATGGAAAGCTACCAAGCGTTAGCGCGAGAAGTGCACGCTCGTAATATGTTCTTGATTCAAGACATCGTGACCAACCACGTTGGTAACTTCTTCACTTACGATGACCCATACAATTACGACCCTAGCCTACCTTGCCAAGGTTTCCGTTTGATTGAAAATGCGCTGCCAGCAGGGCAAGAACTGCCTTATCCACTTAACATGAATGAATGTAAAGAAGATGGCACGGGCATTTACCACTGGACGCCAAGCATCACCGACCACAACGATCCCGTCCAAGAAAAAACCTGGCAACTGTCGGATCTGGATGACCTAAATACGTCCGATCCTGAAGTACGCGCTTATCTAAAAGAGAGCTACCGTAAATGGATCCGCGAAGTGGGCGTTGACGGGTTCCGTATCGATACCGTGAAGTTTGTTGAGCACGATTTCTGGAACGACTTCCTGCATGCCGACGATGGTGTGATGACTCAAGCCGTTGATACCGGTCGCGATAACTTCCTGACCTTTGGTGAAGTCTTCGAAACATCTACGCCTTACAACACCGAAGGCGAAGAGAAGATGCTGACTTACATCGGCGAAAGCGGCTCACCGGAACAGTTAACCTCGGTGCTGAACTTCCCATTGCAAGCTACCATGACGCGCGTGTTTGCAGCAGGACAACCGACCGATTACTTACGCTTCCGTCTTGAGAAAATGATGGAGATGTTCCCGAATCCATACATCATGCCGAACTTCATTGATAACCACGATATGCCGCGTTTTCTATCGCAAGGCAGCGTCAACGATATGAAACAAGCGCTGATTACCATGATGGCGGTACCGGGCATCCCTGTGATTTACCAAGGTACTGAACAGGCAATGTCAGCGGCGCGCGATGCAATGTTTGCTGGCGGTTACCGTGAAGACGGCGATTACGTAGATTCATTCGACCAAAACAGCGAGATGTACTTGTTCATCCAAGAGCTTGCTAAGTTACGTACCGAAAACAAAGTCATGACTCGCGGCGAAATGAAAGTGATTGGCAGCGATAAAGCTGGCGCCGGTGTGTTCGCCTTTACCCGAACGTTGGATAACGACGAAGTCTTGGTGGTAATGAACACATCGAATTCCCCGATGTTGATGAACCAACTCGATGTAGAGCAAGCGGGCGGCACCGTCTTCCAACAACAAATCATGTCGAATTGGGCGGACGCTCCAGAGCAGTTAGTCGCCGATGAAAACGGTCACGTCACCCTTGAACTACCAGCCAAATCAGCAGTAATTTACTCAAAAACTAACGATACCCAATCGGTAGATACCCCAGACCTCAACATCCAACTGGCACAGGATTGGGAAGGACAAACCATCACTGATGACATCGTGATTGTTGGTACTGCTAACGCAAACGAGAAATTAAACCTTGTCGTCGACGGTAATCTAGAAACAGCACAAGCCATTACCGTAGGTGCTGACGGTCAATTTAGCGTGACTTTATCTACCCGTCACTTTGCGATTGGCGAACAGCAACACCGCTTCGCGATTTACTCCACTGAGAAAAAAGCAGGTATTGAAGATGTGAACTTTGTGTCGGACTTAAGCTGGTCAAACACGCCAGACGACACTATTGATGACGCAGGTGATGCGCAAGATGGCATGGGCGGTCCTAACGGTAACTACTCGCTACCAACGGATCCAACGTTCGATAAAGACAACAGCCAACTCGCAATCAACAAAGCTGAGGTATTTACCGTCGGCAGTAACGTGCGCTTGACCTTCACCATGGACAAGATCACCGATACTTGGTTGCCGCCAAACGGCTTTGACCACGTTGGTTTCACCATCTTCATTGATTTACCGGAAGAAGCAGCAAGCAACCTAACGGAACTGCCTAAGATCAACGCTTCTATGCCAAGCGGAACATGGAGTCGCAATGCTGTGGTCTTCGGCTGGCAAAGCTCCATTTACAACACTCAAGGCGCAAACGCGACAACATGGGGCGAAGCCGTAACACCAGCACCAATGGTCACGGTAGACAAAGCCAACAACACCATTTCGATGGACTTCGCGAGTGACGCGCTGGGTCGACCTGATTCACTGGATGGTATTCGATTCTATGTGACAACTTGGGACTTGGATGGATTGTCTGCCACTTACCGTCCACTGGAACAAGACAAAGGTCCTTGGAACTTCTCTGGCGGCGCCTCGGATGAGAGCAAGATTTGGGATGACTTACCAATCATCACCCTGTCTGAATAATCACTGAAACCGCAATAAACGCGAAAGCAAAAAGCAGCTCACCTTCGAGCTGCTTTTCTTTGTTTGAAATTCTGAAATTCTGAAATTCTGAAATCACTATTGCGAAACTCGCACTTGCGCTAGCTAAACAGAGACTTCACCCACAGCACTAAACTGTCCCATAACTTCCCAATCCACGAGCCCTCTTCCACTGCTTGGTTACTCACCAACGGATAGCTCGCCACGGTTTTATCGTCACTCTTCCACACGACTTTGCCAACCACATCCCCTTTTGCGATGGGTGCAATCAGCGGCTCATTCACGACCACGCTCTTGTCTAAACCAGCGGTTAGAGAGCGAGGGAGCGTCAGGTACGCATCTTGGGCAAAACCCAAATCAATCTCACTGACATCGCCTTTCCACACTTTTGCACTCGCCTGAACTTCGCCCTGTTTTGCCACTTGTTTGGTGTCATAGAAGCGGAAGCCATAACTGAGCAGGTTCTTAGACTGGCTAATACGCGACTGTTTGCTTGGCGTTCCCATCACTACTGAAATCAATCGCATCTTTCCTTGCTTAGCAGAACTGACCAAGCTGTACCCTGCATTGCTGGTGTAGCCCGTTTTGCCGCCATCGACATCCATCGATTTGTCCCACAACAGTTTATTGCGGTTGTATTGGGTGATCTTGTTCCACTTAAATACCTTCTCACTATAAAGCGCATAGACTTCGGGCACATCATTGATGATGGATTGCATCAGCGTCGCCATATCATTAGGAGAAGTTTGAATACCCTCGCTATCCAGACCATGCGAGTTAACGAAGTAGGTATCGTTCAAGCTGAGCTTATCCGCCCAACCATTCATCAAGGCGACAAACGCCCCTTCACTACCGGCAACATGTTCAGCAAGCGCCACACAAGCATCATTACCAGATTGAATGATCACACCACGCATTAGGTTGGCGACGGTGATTTCATCTTTGGGTTGGATAAACATTTTGGAGGAGTCTGGGAATTTGGCTGACCACGCGTTCTCACTCACCGTCACTTTATCATCCCATTGAAGCCGCCCGGATTTGATTTCTTGTCCCACGACGTAAGCGGTCATCAACTTAGTTAAACTGGCTGGGGCTAATCCAGCACGCGCGTTTTGCTCCGCAATGATGGCACCGGACTGAAAGTCCATTAACACATAGCCTTTTGCCTGTAACTGAGGCGGATTCGGCGTTACAACTGCCAATGCAGGGGCACTGATGGTCTGTAGTAATAAACAAGCGAGCGTGATTCGGGTTAGTGACGTGTTCATCAAGCATCCTCCATGGTCAATGACCGCCAAATGTCTCGTTTCATAAAAACGGTAAGACAGTGATGTCTAAACTGCACCTATCAGATCATAGTTCACTCAGTGCATACCAACACGGAAAGATCGAAGAGTTTCTGTTTTGAGTGCCATTCCTTGCCTTTCCCGCTTCAAAAATTGAGTTCTTACAACAAATCTATTGTTTCTAATAAGGAATTCGATATCGTAAAGCGACTATAAACAAGGACAGACCATAACAATGAACGCTCAATCATTTATCGACGCAGGACTGCATTACACGCCCCACTCGTTTACCGTGCCACTGGATTACCAAGATCTAAGCAAAGGCATGATCAACGTCTTCGCTCGCTCCGTTTATTTAGTCGGCGATGAAGACTCCGACAAACCGTGGTTAGTGTATTTTCAAGGCGGTCCGGGCTTCCCTTCTCCTCGTCCAAACGGAAACAACGGTTGGATCAAACGCGCACTGAGTGAGTATCGTGTATTGCTGCTCGACCAACGCGGCACTGGCAACAGCAGCGTGATTAATCACCAGACGCTTGCGCACCTCACGCCAAAGCAACAGGCAGACTACTTAAGCCACTTCCGCGCAGACAACATTGTTCGCGATGCGGAATTTATCCGTGAACAATTTGGTGTTGAGAAGTGGGCGATTTTGGGTCAGAGCTTCGGTGGTTTCTGCTCACTAACTTACCTATCGCTGTTCCCGAACAGCTTGCTGCAAAGCTACATTACAGGTGGTGTTCCTTCGGTTTCTCGCCATGCGGATGATGTATATCAAGCAACCTTTAAGCGCACCATGGAGAAGAACCAAGCCTTCTTCCAGCAATTCCCACAAGCGCAGCAGCTATGCCAGAACATTGCTGATCACTTATTGGAGCACGAAGAGTTTCTGCCAAATGGTCAGCGCTTTACTGTCGAACAATTCCAACAAATTGGGATTAACTTTGGTGTCAGTGATACCTTCTTGCCAACTTATTACTGGCTAGAAAGTGCCTTGATTGAAGTGAACGGTAAACCTCAGCTTCGTTATGAATTCCTCAACGACATGTTGGCGCAGCAAAACTTCCAGACCAATCCAATTTACGCGATTTTGCACGAGTCGATTTACTGCCAAGGGTTTGCTTCTCAATGGAGCGCGCACCGAGTGCGCCAAGAGCATGATGCGTTCAATTACGAACAAAATAAGCCGTTTTACTTCACTGGAGAAATGGTATTCCCTTGGATGTTCGACCAATACGTGAACTTAAAGCCACTGAAAGAAGCGGCAGAGTTATTGGCAGAGAAAGCAGATTGGACGCCGTTATACGATGCGCAGCAACTATCAAACAATAAGGTGCCTGTGAGCTGTGCCGTCTATGCCGACGATATGTTTGTAGAAATGGACATTAGCCGCGAAACACTCGCTGCAATACCAAACTCAAAAGCGTGGATCACCAACGAATATGAACACAACGGTCTTCGCGCAGATGGTGAACGCATTCTCGACAAATTAATTGCGATGGGTAAACAAACAGCAGCAACGTTAAAATAAGCAGCTAACGCTCAAGGTTCGCTAAAAACCTAGATAGAAAAACGCCTCTTTATCACGAGATAGAGAGGCGTTTTTGATTCGATTCACGTTTAAACTAGCACTAGTCTTTGACTCGCTTGGTCATCATTTTGGTGATCACACGGTAACCCATCTTATGGTAGAAATCTTCGCCTTCGTGATTAAATGACGCCACGGTTAAACCGAGCTCTTCAATGTCTTGGCTGCACAAATCACTCTCGATTTTATCCATCAAAGACAAGCCAATACCTAAGTTACGATGGCTTTCAGACACCACCAATTCATTGATATAACCGACGCGTCTTTCTGGAGAGAGAATCGAGTTGACCTCTCGCACGGTGCCAGAGATAAAACCAACCACCTGTCGGTTAGAACACGCGATAAAAGCCGTGATGCTGCCATCAAAATATTTATCGAAGATGTTGCGATCTTCCCTTAACTGCGCCATTTCTTCCGGAGAACGGTAGAAATCTGGCTCAGCATTATAATGAGAGGTGTCGAGTTCGACCAAGAGCGTTTTCAACAGTGGGACGTCTTCTTCTCTTAGTCTTCTGATATGAAACTGTTGCATGTTGAATTCCTTTGCCAACCGACCTGTATCAAGCACAGATCTTTGCTTCAACTGATTATCGGATAAGAAGTTTTAGGAATGTGAAGCGAATCAACAGTACAAATTTCGACCATTTATGTCGAGTACGTTTTCAACAGTTTTACGAGTTTTTACTGATAATTTGAACATCCACAAAATTTAAGTGGAAATAAAAATCCCCTTTTCTCAATAAAAGGGGATTAGAAACAAAGTTTAGAAAGCGGCATTTTGCTCAAAAGCGAGTGCCGATTTTAAGCGACTAAAATCACCAATCGGTTCGCCATCGAGCATAAACTGCGGGTAGCTTCTTGCGGTTGGGAATAACTCGAACAAGGTTTCCCGATCAAACTCCACATCTAACTTGAGCGTTGCCACGTTAAAGCCCTGATTTTGTAACCACATTGCTGCGGTTTCACATTGGGAGCACTGTTCCTTGCTGTACATTTCTATTTTCATCATTCTTCTCTGCTATTCCTTGCCGTTAGAAATCCGCATCAAAACTCAATTGGCGATCTTGAGGTCGTTTGTACTCAGTAACCCGTTTTTCGAAGAAATTGGTCTTTCCTTCCATGTCCAATAATCGCATGTAATCAAATGGGTTTTCAGCACCAAAGATCGGATTGAAACCAAACAAGCCAGCGATAACATCGGCAGTGTGCTCAATGTATTGGCACATCAGCTCAGCATTCATACCAATCAAGTCCACTGGTAAGGCTTCAGTAACAAACTCTTTCTCAATTGAAACCGCTTCACGGCAAATCTCTTCAAACTCTAGTTGTGTCACCTTGCCCTGCCCCAAGGTTTTGAATAGCAGCGCAGAGAAACTAAAGTGCAGCCCTTCGTCACGAGCAATCAAGTCATTGCTTGCTGCCAAACCAGCCAGCAAACCACGTTTACGGAAGTAGTAAATGGCACAGAAGCTACCAGCGAAGAACAAGCCTTCCACAAGACCAAAGGCGATCAAACGCATTGCCAATGGTTTATCGGAAGAGATCCACTTCATTACCCACTCCGCCTTACGCTTCACAGTAGGGACGTTTTCAATCGCATTGAACAAGCGCTCACGCTCTTCAATATCGGGAATGTAAGTTTCGAGTTGCAGTGCGTAAGTCTCTGCGTGAATGACTTCATTAAATGCCTGCAAAGCAAGGAAACAGCGCGCTTCTGCGATTTCAATTTCACCATAGAATCGCGTCAATAAGTTCTCGTTGATCATCCCTTCGCTCTGAGCAAAGAACGCCAACACATGTCGAATGAAGTGCTTTTCGCCTTCGGTCAGCTTGGCAAGATCAGCAAGATCTTGAGCAAAATCGAGTTCTTCTGTGGTCCAGAACGCCGCTTCGTGCGTTTTGTACGCTTGCCAAATCTCTTCGTATTGAATGGGGAACAAGCTAAATTTGTTTTTAACAATCATACCGTTTCCTTACTTTCGGTTGATGTGAATCTTTTTTTGACGAGATAGGTTATGCGCCGCAGTTTAGGCAATCTTCATCTTCGCTTTGCTGACCAACGGTCACTTTCACCGCATTCGTCGATGGCTTGGAGCGCAAGTAGTACATGCCGGTTTTCAGACCACGTTTCCACGCGTAGAAGTGCATCGCATTGATTTGGGCGAACGTTGGTGATGCGAGCCATAAGTTGAGGCTTTGCGATTGGCAAACAAACGGGGCGCGTTCTGCCGACATATCAATGATCACTTTCTGAGAGATTTCCCACACGGTGCGATACACGGATTGAAGATCGTCAGGAATAGCATCGATACCTTGTACCGAGCCGTTATTGAGAATAATGGCGTCACGGATTTTGCTCGTCCAAAGCCCGCGCTGTTCCAGATCGCTTACCAAATGTTTGTTGATGATGATGAACTCACCCGACAAGGTTTGGCGTTTATAGATATTGCTGGTTTGCGCTTCAAACGCTTCGTTGTTACCTAAAATTTGCGCTGTCGACGCCGTTGGCATTTGAGCAATCAGTAGCGAGTTGCGCACACCATGCTCTGCGATTTGGCGCTTGAGCTGTGACCAATCCCAGCGGCTGCTTGGTTGTTCACCCCACAGATCAAATTGGAACTGACCATGACTGATTGGTGAGCCGTCATAACTGGAGTACGCGCCTTTTTGCGCCGCGATTTCACAAGACGCTTCAAGGGAGGCGTGATACATGGTTTCCGCGATGTCACGGTTTAGCTGCAATGCTTCTTCGCTATCGAATGGAAGGTGCATTTTGAAGAACACATCCGCCAAGCCTTGAATACCCAAACCAACCGGACGATGCGCGTGGTTTGATTTTTCAATCTTATCGGTTGGGTGATAGTTCACATCGATAACGCGGTCGAGGTTTTTAATCGCAACTTTGGTGACTTGGTGAAGTTTGTCGAAATCAAACCCCGTGTCTGTAACGAACTTAGGCAATGCCATAGACGCCAAATTACAAGCCGCCGTTTCATCTGGCGTCGAGACTTCCATGATCTCTGCGCACAAGTTACTCGATTTGATGGTGCCGAGATTTTTCTGGTTCGACTTTTCATTACACGCATCTTTATAGAGCATGTACGGCGTACCCGTCTCAGCTTGCGACTCAATGATTTGCGTCATCAATTGGCGGGCTTTGATGGTCTTCACGCCCAAGCCCATACGTTCGTATTCTTGGTACTTCTGAGTAAATTCAGCGCCGTATAAATCAGACAAACCTTTGGTATTGTGTGGGCTAAACAGAGTCCATTCCGCGTCGTTTTCGACACGTTCCATGAACAAGTCTGGCACCCATAGAGCGAGGAATAAATCACGTGCGCGGAACTCTTCTTTGCCGTGGTTTTTACGTAAATCGAGGAAGGATTCGATATCCGCATGCCAAGGCTCCAGATAAACCGCAAACGAGCCTTTGCGCTTACCGCCACCTTGGTCGACATAGCGAGCGGTTTCATTGAAGACTTTCAGCATTGGCACGATGCCATTCGACACACCGTTAGTGCCAATAATTGGCGCACCCGTCGCTCGAATATTGTGGATGTGTAGCCCAATGCCACCCGCCGATTTAGAAATCAGCGCACAATCCTTGAGGGTATCGTAAATACCGTTAATGGAATCTTCTTGCATCGCTAATAGGAAACACGAAGACAGTTGCTGCATCTTACAGCCAGCATTAAACAACGTTGGCGTGGCGTGGGTGTAGTAACCAAGGCTGAGCAAATCGTATAGCTCTCTAATTTCTTCAAGATCGTCACCCGCGACAGCGACTGCCACGCGCATGAACATATCTTGTGGTCGTTCAACCACCACACCTTTTACTTTCAATAGGTAGGAACGCTCGAGAGTTTTGTAGCCGAAATAATCAAACTGATAGTCACGTTTGTAGTCAATCATCTCTTCGAGCGCAAACTGATTCTTGGCAACAAAGTCGACGTAAGCATCGGAAAGAATACCGATTTCAGAGAGCTCACGTGTTGCAGTTGCGTATCCGCTGGTTTCTTTTTGCAGAGAACTCACCATCACGCGAGCCGCAAGCTTGGCATAATCAGGGTGTTCCGTCGCAAGGCTTGCTGCCGTTTCAGCGAGGAACACATCGATTTCCGTCACCTTAATGCCGTCGTACAAACCGCTTACCACACGTTGTGCAACCGCAATAGGTTCGACTTTTAGTCCATCAGCCAGCGCTTCGGCTCTTCGAGTCACCTTATCTAGACTGGCTTTTTCTTTCCGTCCATCTCGTTTTATAACGTCCATAATCTATATCTTGTGTGTAGTTTAAATATTGAGTACCATATGCACGCAATAGATCTAGATGATAATAGTTATCATTACAAGTAAGTTTTTTTAAAAGTTAGAACTGAAGATGGAGAGGGTAAGGAAACATATTGACACTGACACCAAGCTCGACAGGAACTGCAATCAGAGACGAGCACCGCAAACCTGATAAAGTGATGAAGTTTTCCACAAAGCTTTAATTTTCATTAACTTAGTTCATTTCTAGAAAAGAACTACAAATGTGATCTTGTTCAAACTTTAACGTCCTTGAGTTTCCAATGATATCCGCCAAGATTTGTTGAAAAAATGGCCGAGTCAATATGACTGAAAATATCCGCATAGTTTGTCCGTATTTCCGACTAAATTACTCAGGTATACTCCGAGCCGCTAAAATTGTTAGGTATCGAGTCGTCGAACCATCGACCTTTTAAAGTAAGGAATAATCATGAGTCAGTATGTTGTCTGCGCCCTGTATAAATTTGTGGAACTGGAAAACTACCAAGAGTTACGCGAGCCATTGCTTGCCCTAATGGAAGCCCACGGTGTACATGGAACGTTGCTACTGGCGAGTGAAGGTATTAACGGTACGGTTGCAGCGAAACGCGAAGGTATTGATACACTGCTTGCATGGCTAAATGCCGAGCCTCGCCTTACGGGTATTGTTTACAAAGAGTCGTACTCAGACACTCAGCCGTTTAACCGCACCAAGGTAAAACTCAAGAAAGAGATCGTGACACTGGGCGTTGAAGGCATCGATCCTCGCCATGTGGTTGGTACTTACGTGAAGCCGCAAGATTGGAACGATCTGATTGCTGATCCAGAAGTATTTGTGGTTGATACTCGTAATGACTATGAAATTGAGATCGGAACATTTAAAGGTGCAGTTAACCCAAATACGGACACGTTCCGCGAGTTTCCTGACTATGTAAAACAAAACATGGACCCAGAGAAACACAAAAAAGTCGCGATGTTCTGTACTGGTGGTATTCGCTGTGAAAAGTCGACTGCTTACATGAAAGAGCAAGGCTTTGATGAGGTGTACCACCTAGAAGGCGGTATTCTGAAATACCTTGAAGAAGTCCCAGAAGAAGAAAGCTTGTGGGAAGGCGATTGTTACGTATTCGACGGCCGCGTTGCGGTGAACCATCAGCTAGAAAAAGCGGACTACGACTTGTGTAATGCTTGCCGACTGCCTATCACAGAAGAAGACAAACAATCAGAGCAGTTTGAGCAAGGCGTAAGCTGCCCGAAATGTTTTGGTAAGCACAGTGACGAACAGGTAGCGCGCTTCCGCGAGCGTGAAAAGCAAGTGTCATTGGCAGCGGTTCGTGGCGAACAACACGTCGGTGGTGAAAGTGCTAAACAACGTGAGCAGCGACGCGCGGAAAAACTGGCGAAGAAAGACGCACAGCGCAAACGAGCGTAAGATTCAAACACATTAAACACAAACGCCCCGTTTCTGGCTTGGAGACGGGGCGTTTTTGTTATCGTTGGAAGGTAAAAACTAAGATGTTCTGATAAGGCCTGCGTAAGCTTTATCTGAGTCGCTGTCAGGAAATACGCTTTCTAGCGCACTCGATTCTATGCGCATGTGTTGTTGTAGAACGGCTTTGATCACCGCCCTCATATCATTAGCAGGGGCTAAGTCTCGCCCTTCATAAAGCTCAGCTTGGGCAAGACCCGGAAATTCTCCCAACACCTTGCCACCTTCGATGGCTCCACCAGCAATAAACATGGCGTTTGCTGTTCCATGATCGGTGCCTTTGGTTCCGTTTTCCGCTGCGGTGCGTCCGAATTCACTTGCCGCCATCACAACGGTTTTTGACCAGTTATCCCCTAACGCTTTCTTTAGGTTGGCAAGACCGTTATCCAATTTACGCAATTGATTGGCAAGCCTCCCTGTTTCTGCGCCTTGGCCAGCATGAGTATCCCACCCTCCCAGTTCCAATACCGCGATGTTTGGACCGCCTTCAGCTGAGAGAAAAGTTCCCGCTTGAGACGCCAACACAGGAAACTGCTTACCGGGACGATTTCGATTCGACATCATTTCAATCTTTAATGCTTCTTCAAAATTACTCGCAAGCTTCTCATCACTTTGAAACAACGCCTCTAACAGCACCACTTGGCTGTCTCTCGCTTGCAAATTATTTGGATACCAACTGCTGACCGCCTTCTCTCCTTGAACAATCAAAGGTAACCCTGAATCGATCGCCAAACCTTTCGACTTCGCATCCAGCTGTAGCAACCGGTTTAACCATCCATCACGATGTAACGGATTGTCTGTACCGTTTTCTAACACCTTTTGCCCATCAAAATGAGAGCGCTCACGATACGCGGTAGCACAAGCGTGCACCATCGCCATCTGCTTATTTTGATACCACTCGAAGCTGGTTTTCATCGCCGGATGCAAACCATAAAACTCATCGAGTTTATTCAGTTTTTCTGTTGCTAAACCAATCGTCGGACGGAGAGCTAAATACTGCTTATCAGCATAAGGAACCACAACGTTTAACCCATCCATCGCACCACGCAGAGTAATCCAAACAAAGATATTTGGAGAGCTAGATTGAGCAAAGACTGCATTAGGCAACAAGCTTGTTGCGCCCACGGCTAAAGCGGATTTCAAGAATTGTCGACGAGTCGATGTTAAGTTCGTTTGTTTATCTATTGTCATCACTCACCTCATCGATACTGAAATTGCGGGCTAAGCCAAAGTAGAGAAAGCTTCATCTCTGCCGATGGGGCTTTGTTCATCACCAATTTTGTGTGTTCGTCCAACGCATCACCGTAGAGCTGTTGGCTAATTTTCTCAACAAAAGCTTGTGGTTTCACACCTTGGGATTTCGCACTTTTCACCGCCAGTCGAGCGATTCGATTCGCTAACTGCCACCGCTGAGTTAACGCAGAAGGACTGTTGTAATCCGCGTCTTTGTCTGGCCAACCAGCAGGAGAACCCGCCATAAAAGGAGGCTGTCCTAAGCTTCTTTGTGCACCGAGTAATTTATTCCCCGATTTGCTCATTTGCATGTCATTCGATTCAGGAAAACGGACATCAGCACTGCGCAAAACCGCGAGTAACCACTCTTGAGAAGTGCGAAAACGCACCGCCTCTGCCGATTGGCTCAAAGCGCTTTGAATCAACACTCGATAAACCGGAAGCAAATCCCCTTTACCTTTTAGATAAGCTTGGCTGAGCGGTTCAACCAGGGCTTCACCGGAAGGGCCTAAGAAATGCTGCACTAACTTACGTGCAATATGTTTTGCGGTATCAGGATGAAGCGCAAGATCTCTCAAACACGCTCGGCCTTGGTCAATGCCTTGTTGAGAATAGCGCTTGCCTAGCAGAGTTATCGAGCCTGGTTCATGGGTTCTTGAATTAAATTGGAAACCAACTTTTGGTGCTTTGAATCCAACGCTCCAGCCAGTAATGGCTTTTGCCAGCTCAATTACGTCTTGTTGTGTATATTGGCTATCGACACCGAGCGTGTGCAACTCCATGATTTCTCGCGCGAGATTTTCATTGAGTCCTTTACCCTGTTTGAGCCCTTGTTTGGAGTTCGGCCCTACCGACAAGTTGTTATCCAGAAACATCAGCATGGTTGGGTGCTGACTCACCGCTAAGAGCATCTCAACAAAGTTGCCATTCCAGTGAGCTCGAATCACTTCATTTTCGACGCTAGCCACAATCGGACGCACCTTTCGAGTATCTGCCGATATGGCAAAGTGGTTGCTCCAGAATTGAATCAAGCGTTCCTGAAATCCATACGGGGTGTGCAACGTCTGTTGGTTGCGAGCCTCGACTTGTCGCAAATATTGCTCACGAAAGAACGCACCGATTTGCTTTTGCACTTCACGCTTTTTGGTTGGGGATTGTTTGAGCTCTCGTTTGGTGTCATTGAGCTTTCTCAGCTCCAACAGCACTTCGTTTGTACTCGGCAACTTGGTTACTGCCTCATGCCAATAAGTCTTACTGCTTAGTTGCTTTTCTAAACTTGGCGAACTGTGTTGATAAAGGGGCCCAAAGCCGAACCGCTGCTCAGAGATAATGTCTTGAGTTGGGTAATACTGCATAGCCGATTCCGTGTGATGCTTTATGTCAGTCTAGCAAGCATCACATGGCGTCGAGTTCAATTTTTGGTTATTTCTCAGTCAGTAAAGCTGGTTATCACGCAGAGGAACCTCTAATTCATTAGTACCATCTTTGGATGACTGTCCAACCATTTCGTCATAGGCACTTTGTTGGCGAAGCACCTGCTGTTTCGCTTTCAAGTGACGACATTGCTTTTGCAACTCCAGTATCGAATGCGCTCTCAAAAACTTGCCTTTATCATCGGTAACAAAGTGTTCCTCTCCATCGACTAAGACGGAGACTTGATACAAAGCGAGATCGAGAGAGTGAATAACGAGCTTGTCGATGTAGAAGAATTTTTCCAATTTACTGAGTGGCATAGACATATAGCACCTCCTTGCTCCGTGCCTTTACGTCAACCGTAATAAAATCGATCACCGAGTGAGAAATTTGCCTCCCTAATGCGTAGAAATCGGAAAAACAGTGAGGGGCACAATGCAAACAATCAACTTAGTGTGGCTAAAACGCGATTTACGCCTGACCGATCATACGCCTTTACAACGCGCTTTATCTTCAGAACATCCAACTGTGCTGCTTTATATTGTCGAACCCATGTTACTGGATGACCCACATTACTCTGCTCGTCACTGGCGTTTTATTTGGCAATCACTCCAAGATATGAACGAAACACTCTCGGCTCTTGGCCATCAAGTGTCCGTAATGTCGGGTAGCGCAATAGACTGCCTCAGCGCGATTCAAAACCAGTTCAACATCAATGCTATTTTCTCCCATCAAGAAATCGGATTGGATTGTACGTTTGAGCGAGATCAACAAGTATCAGCATGGCTTCAAGCACATAGTATTCCGTGGCACGAATTTGAACATGGCGCCGTCATTCGAGGAGCAAAAGATCGACTCGGCTGGGATAAGCATTGGGATACGGTTATGCGAGCAGAGATTGAAGATATCGACCTTAAAAGTGCTTCTCTTATTGCCCTTGATGCCAAAGCACTCGGTTGTTTGTTTACTCCACCTCCTTCTTGGTTGGAAAAAATCAAAGGCATGCAAACGGGCGGAAGTTCGCTCGCTTGGCAAACCATGGAAGACTTTTTTCAACGTCGGGGACGAGATTATTACCGAAGTATTTCCAGCCCGACAGCTTCTCGAACCGCATGCACTCGCCTCTCTCCCTATCTCGCATGGGGCAATATATCGCTTCGAGAAGTGTACCAATACCTGTTGCAACATTGGCAAGTGGCTGGGTTTCGTCGCAGCTTAATAGCACTGTCTTCGAGGTTGCATTGGCATTGTCACTTTATGCAGAAGTTTGAATCCGAATGCGAAATGGAGTTTCGTTGTGTCAATAAGGCTTATGAACCTTTATTACAGCAAGCAAGCGTCAGAGATGCGGCACTCTTGGACGCTTGGAAGTCAGGCACAACCGGGATTCCGCTCATCGATGCTTGCATGCGTTGCCTTCATCACACCGGATACATCAACTTTCGCATGCGCGCGATGTTAGTGAGCTTTCTAACGCATCATATGAACATGGATTGGCGCGATGGCGTGACTCACTTAGCTCAGTTGTTCCTCGACTTTGAGCCGGGTATCCATTACCCACAATTTCAGATGCAAGCAGGCGTGACCGGCACCAATACGATTCGCATCTACAATCCAACGAAACAAGCACAAGAGCACGATGCTGGCGGTGAGTTCATTCATAAATGGATTCCAGAACTTGCAATGGTTCCCACGCCCTTGTTGTTTGAGCCATGGAAAATGACCGCAATGGAAACCGTCATGTACCAACTGGATCCCGATTCCCGATATCTCGCGCCCGTCGTAAATGTAGAGGCAAGCGCAAAAGCAGCAAGAGAGCGATTGTGGGCATGGCGCAAACGCACAGAAGTGAAAGTAGAAGGAACGAGAATTTTGGCACAGCACGTTCGGCCTTCGAACAAAAAGAAAGCCAGTTGATCGCCTAGAAAGAAGCGTGCGTACAAACAGGGACTTTTATCAGGGAGAGAGCGGTCCCCAAACAACTAAAGGAATGCACTATGTTGAAACGTATTTTGGTTACGACCACGGTTTTGTTTGCCACCTTTTCATTTTTACTGCCAGCAAAAGCCCACGAACACGGAATGATGAAAGAAGACATCGTTGATGTGGCTGTTGCAAATGGCTCTTTCAATACTCTGGTAGCAGCAGTCAAAGCCGCAGGCTTAGTGGACACACTGAAAGGCGAAGGCCCATTCACGGTGTTTGCACCGACTGACGAAGCATTTGCTAAGCTTCCAGATGGTACGGTGGATATGTTGCTGATGCCAGATAACAAAGACAAGTTGGTCGCGATTCTTACTTACCATGTGGTTCCGGGGAAAGTGATGGCCGCAGACGTAGTGAAAATGGATAAAGCGACGACAGTCCAAGGGCAAGACGTGATCATCAAAACCATGGGCGATAAGGTGATGATCAACAACGCTACCGTGATCGCCACTGACGTCAAAGCAAAGAATGGCGTGATTCATGTAATTGATGAAGTCATCATGCCGAAATAAAATCAACAAGGAGGGCGGGCTCACCCGCCCCTTTCAAGGATATGGAAAACATCAAACTTTCGAAACACGACATTCAAGCGATGGAGCAACGCCAACGCACCCGATTGATCAACTCTCTAGCGGGGTACAAGAGCGCTAACCTCATCGGCACAAGAGATAGACAGGGGCAAGAGAACCTTGCAGTGGTGAGCTCGGTGGTTCATTTGGGTTCGCATCCACCTCTATTCGGCTTTATCGTTCGTCCACGTAAAAGTCGCCGTCACACGCTAGAAAACATCCTCGATACCAAGCATTTCACTATCAACGCTATCGGCGTCGACTTTGTGCAAAAAGCCCATCAAACCTCCGCGCGCTACCCAAAGCATATCTCAGAGTTTGAAGCAGTAGGCCTCACACCTTATTACGATGATGCTTTTCCTGCGCCTTTTGTCCTTGAAAGTAACCTCAAGATGGGCCTAGCTTTGAGAGAGCACATCAAGATTGAGAGTAATCAAACAGAGATGCTGATCGGTGAAGTGTTAATGGTGCACGCACCGGAAAGAGCGATCATGCCAGATGGTTATCTTGATTTGGAACTGCTCGACTTGGTGACCATTTCCGGGCTAGACAGCTACCACGTGACACAGCGCCTACATCGGTTAAGTTATGCCAAACCTGACTCTCGTCTGTTCCCATTAACAAGAGAAGGAGAACCTTCATCTTGGGGAGCGCTTGAAGTCGATTTGGACTAACTCCTCATACTCGAGAACTAAATACAAAAATGGCAGTTTTCTCTGTCTAAGCCGTGTTCACCAGCCCGGTTCATAAGGTGAGCGCGTCCTGCTTCCAACCCCATTTCATAGCCTTCGAGCAAGACAGATTGACGCATAGACAATCGCTGAACGTTGAATTCATCTGGTGGAGCAACCACGCGAACACGCGTTCCTTTGGGAGGGTTGCGAATAAACTCAAGCGACTCATTATAGTTCTCTGAGCGATGAAGCATTGCCTCTGCCATTTGTGGGTGTTCAGCGAACAACTTCTTCATTAACCAAGGTGTTTTCACTGGCTTTTTCTCATAAGCCAAAGGATGTGAAAGAACAACCGTGATATCACGAGCACCACGACGGTAAGCTTCTCGTACAGGAATGGAATCCGCCACACCACCATCGGTATAGCAACCACCGGAGAAACACGGAGTATGCTTGTAAGCAATAGGCAGAGCGGTTGTTGCTTCCATCGCATTGTGGAAGTTATGACGATTCACTCGGTAGTAATCCGCTTTACCTGTATTGATGTTCGTCGTTGCCGCTAAGAAAGGAATGCCTTCAAACAGTTTCGCTTCATCGACTGGGTACAAACGATTTGACTCTTCAAATAACCATTTCACGTCGATCAAATCTCCACCTTTCAAAAAGCGGGTAGGATCGAAAAAGCGTTTGCTGGTTGCTAATTTAGTGATGACGTTGATGCTACGGTGCGGGTAATCAGTTAGATAACCGATCAAGTTTGAAGCCCCGGCTGAAACGCCAATCGCAAAATCAAATGGTTTGTAGTCTTGCTCTAAGAATGCATCTAATACGCCGCTAGCAAAGACGCCACGCATTGCGCCACCTTCGACTACGATTGCTTTTGTTGCCATGTTTCCCCCCAATAAAGACGTTAAAAAGATTACTGAAATTCGTGCTACAGCAACAATCGGTTATTCTTATTATTGAGATAGGCGAAGTCTATGTGTTTCTTGCATTTTAAGTGGAAACTTAGGATCAAAAAATCCACATCAACCAAAGCGTTGATGTGGATTTGCAGTCGTTCAATCAGAGATTACGCAAAGACGGTTTTATACGCCTCGGCAGCACCTTCAATAAACATTTGTGTGCCAATCACCGCAAGGATCAAACCCATCATTTTAGTGATCACATTCAGTGCGCTTGGACCAACGGCTTTCACTAACTTGTCACCAAACAAAAACAGAACATAAGTCATCACACAAAGGACTGCGAATGAAGCAATGGTAATGATGGTTTCGGTGATTCCCCCCGTTGTTGCAAAGTTCATCGCCGTCGCAAGAGTTCCTGGCCCCGCCAATATCGGCATGGCTAATGGTGAAACGGCAATGCTCAACGCAGCTTGTTCTTGCTCCGGAGAATAAGCCTTTTCCTTAGTCTTCTTGTGTGTCGATTCCCCTTGCAACATGTGGAAGCCAATGAGGAATACTAAGATACCGCCTGTAATGCGCAGTGCGTAAAGGGTAATACCAAACAGATCGAAGATGACTTTGCCAGCAATAGCGAATACAGCAACGATAACAAAGGCGATAAACACAGAGCGAAACGCAATTGAGCGCACGGTTTGCTTGTCTTCATCCGCGGTCAGACTTAAGAAAATTGGGATATTAGCGATTGGGTTCATGATGGCAAAAAAGCCCATGAATACAGTGACGGTATGAAGTATCAGTTCTTTCATGTTTTCTACATTTGGTAAGTTATTGATTATTAAAAATCATTATATACCCAACTTTATAAATAACGTCACTTTATGTTCACTGTACTTTCCAAGCGCCTCACCTTTTGCTCATCGCCACGGTTTGAAGCGCATGCTGGTTTACGCTCAATATAAATAGCGTTATGGTGAAGATTCAGCCAATACTAAGAACAAACTAAGGAAGTTGATTGATCATGAACAGTACGATTGAAACCATTCTCGGTCATCGCTCTATTCGTAAGTTCACCTCTGAGCCTATTGCAAGTGAACAACTACAAACGATTCTCCAATCTGGACTAGCCGCCTCTTCTTCTAGCATGCTTCAGGTGGTCTCTATCATTCGTGTGACAGACACAGAAAAACGTAAACTGCTGGCACAATACGCTGGCAATCAGGCTTATGTTGAAAGTGCCGCAGAATTTTTGGTGTTTTGCATTGATTACCAGCGTCATGCAGCCATCAACCCAGACGTTCAAGCCGACTTTACTGAGCTGACCCTGATTGGTGCCGTAGATTCCGGCATCATGGCGCAAAACTGTTTGTTAGCTGCCGAGTCTATGGGGTTAGGTGGCGTATACATTGGTGGTTTAAGAAACAGTGCTGCGCAAGTCGATGAGCTACTCGGTTTACCTAAAAACGCCGCTATCCTGTTTGGTATGTGTTTGGGCCACCCTGATCAAAATCCAGAAGTAAAACCCCGCTTACCCGTTAGCGTTATTGTTCACGAAAACCAATACCAAGCGCTGAATGTAGACGATGTACAAACCTACGATCAAACCATGCAAGAGTACTACGCGAGCCGCACAAGCAATCAAAAGCAGAGCGCATGGTCACAAGAAACCGCCGGAAAGCTATCAGGAGAATCGCGCCCGCACATCCTGCCTTATCTAAATAGTAAGGGATTGGCTACGCGATAATGAGAAAGACCGTTTAATCGACCGAAAGATCAAAAAAGGCCTCAGATGAGGCCTTTAGTATCAATTTGTTCCTAGCGATTAGTTACCGCCTGTACCACCTGTACCTGTTGGTGGATCTTCAGGTTCGATAGGTTCACCTACTTCAGGATCAGGGATAGTTGGTACGTCAGGTTTGATGTCTTCAACAGGAGTACCAGCATCGATAGCGTCTTGTACATCACCAACTACCTGTTGCGTATCTTCTGCTGGGATCTCTACGTAAATCACATCGCCAGTTTCGCTTTGTGGGTAAGTAGGGTTTGCAGCAATGACTTCTTCAGTGATTGCTTTAGCAGCGACAGAAATTGCCTCAGGTGACGCGTCTGGGTTCGCCTTGATGACATCTGAAACAACGTTTGCTGTTGCGATTAGCTGTGTAGCGATAGCCGATGCGCCGTCATCGCCCTGCTCTTGTAGATCTTGAACCACTTGCTCAGTGTTCAGTAGAAGCTCATCCACTGAAACACCGATTGCGTTGATATCAATACCAAGGTCTGAGAACACTTTCTCTGCAACTTCAGGAGAGTAAACTTCACCTTCTTCAAGAGAGCCAGCGATAAGCGTAGTAAACGGAGAACCCGTAACTAGGCCATCTACTTGTGCTAAACCTTGAGGAATGGTGTATTCCGTTGTGATTGGTTTGCCGTTAGACGAGTCACGACTTGTCGCTGTAGGACTAAGTACAAATTCACACTCGTGTGGTGCTGTCACTACATCAATGTGGCTAATACGAGCTTGACCAACCATGCCTTTGTAGTTTGTCGTTAACTCATCCGCCTCACCTGTAAGATCGCCACAGGTGTATGTCACTTTCATGTCAATAACTGCTGGATCGTAAGCCTGAACTGAATAGGTTTTCACTACAGGATCGCTGTCACTGCCACAGCCAGCCAGTAGCACCGCCGCCACACTTGCCGTTAAAAGTTTGATTTTCAAAATTAGCTCCAATATTTTTTGTTATATCCGACCGCATCGGAAAGCATAACGGCAGTTGCATATAGTGTAAATAGGATGCATAAAACTTTGGTATGAGTTTTTTCACATTAATAGTTGTTTTCATGTGCAAAACGGCGCATTTTCACTATTAACTTGAGATAGCCCCATTTTTGTCAGGTATTTGTCAGTATTTTTTAAGGTTCTGGTTGCCTTCATTGCAACAAGATGGATAATAGTTGTCTATTTTTTGATGGTCAGATTTTCAACCTTCATAAATAAAAATGAGGACTCTGAATCGTCAAGTGCGTTTTTGGAGCATTTATTACATAAATAATACTGAATGGAATCGTTTTATAAAGGCTAAAGACGATGAGAGAAACGCTATTTATAGGCGTACTCACGTCATACAAAAAGTGAACCAATTTCAGTCGGCAAATTTTCTTTCGGTAGCTAGAAACCAATGAATACATTTAACAAAGTTTTGGGGATTACGTTTCTTCCAATCGTTCTAGCTGGGTGTACCGTACCTGGCAGCCACCTTTCCACCAGTGACAAAACGGTAATGACTACCGAAGCAACAGACATTGAGTCTCAGGTCACGGTTTATCCCCTAACGTTAGATCGCGTCAGTTCTTTAAATGCAGCAGAACCATTTTCTAAACCTAACCCAGAACTCGACATCGAGATCGCTAAGTACGAGTACGTCGTTGGTCCTGGTGACATTCTGAACATTACTATTTGGGATCATCCAGAGCTTACTATCCCAGCAGGTTCTTACCGTAGTTCTGCCGAGGCAGGTAACTGGGTTCATGCAGATGGCACCATCTTTTATCCGTACATCGGTATTGTAGACGTTGAAGGTAAGAACGTTCGTCAAATTCGAACAGACATTGCGAAGCGCCTAGCTAAGTATATTGAAAGCCCACAAGTTGATGTGAGCGTCGCGGCTTTTCGTTCAAAGAAAACCTATGTAACTGGTGAAGTAAACAAACCAGGACAACAAGCCATCACAAACATTCCACTGACCCTTCTTGATGCGGTTAACCGTGCAGGCGGTCTAGCGCAAGATGCAGATTGGCGCAACGCAACATTAACGCGTGGCGGTGAAGTTCAGGACGTTTCTCTTTATGCATTAATGCAACAAGGCGATCTCACTCAAAACCGTCTACTTCAGTCAGGTGATATTGTTCACGTGCCGCGTAATGACGCACAAAAAGTATTCGTGATGGGTGAAGTTAACGATCCAAAGCTACTCAAGATCGACCGTGCGGGTATGAGCCTAACAGAAGCGTTAAGTAACGTCGGAGGCATCAGCCAAATCTCAGCTGACGCAACTGGCGTTTTTGTCATCCGTCGTTCAAAAGAAGAATCTAAGATGGCTGATATCTACCAGCTCGATGTGTCAGATGCCTCTGCACTTGTGATTGGTACCGAGTTTGACTTAAACCCTTACGATATCGTTTATGTCACGGCAGCACCAATTAGCCGTTGGAACCGTGTTATCGCACAGTTAGTACCAACAATTTCTGGCTTCAACGAATTGACGGAAGGCGCACTGCGTATCCGCAACTGGCCTTAAACCGAATATGTCTAGAGGGAGTAACTTAACTCCCTCTAAAACATCAATTTTTAAGCAGCAAACGTTATTCGTAACATTTGTTCACTTAGAAAGGAAAAGAATTTGTTTTCTAACATTTTAGTGGTTTGCGTAGGTAATATCTGTCGTTCACCAACAGGAGAGCGACTTTTACAGTCTCTTTTGCCAAATAAAAAGGTGGCATCTGCTGGTATTGCCGTAGAAAAAAGCCACTTAACTGGCAAGTCTGCTGATGAAATGGCAACTAAAGTTGCACTTGAACACGGAATAAGTTTAGAAGGGCATTGCGCCCAGCAATTAACCCCTGAGTTATGTGCACAATATGATCTGATTTTAGTCATGGAGAAAGGCCACCAAGAAGCCTTAACCAAGATTGCTCCAGAAGCTCGCGGCAAAACAATGTTGTTTGGCCAGTGGATTGGAAAGAACATACCCGACCCATATCGCCAGAGCAAAGAAGCATTCGACCACGCTTATGCTCTCATAGATGAAGCGGCACAAGCTTGGACTAAAAAACTATAAGCCGAAAGGCTCATTTTCAAACGCCTATGGCAAGGTATTTAAGAAGTTAATGTAATGACAACACAAACTATTAAGCAATCACGTCAAGTCGACGATGAAATCGATTTGGGGAAGCTATTTGGGATCATCCTTGATGCCAAGTGGTTTATATTATGTACCATCTTCCTATTTTCTGTTGTAGGTGTCGGTGTTGCCATTCTATCGACACCCATATACAAAGCTGACGCACTTATTCAAATTGAGAAGAAGAGCTCAGGTGGCATTTCAGCAATGGTTGGTGATATGGGCGAATTATTTTCTGCCGAATCATCTGCAACGACCGAAATTGAGATCATCAAGTCACGTATGATCCTTGGGGATACCGTTGATAAATTCAACTTAACCACCGTGGTAACCCCAAACTACCTACCTTTCATTGGTAAAGGACTTGCTCGCCTTCAAGGTGAACAAAACCGCCTTTCTGTTTCGCGCTTTAACATCCCATCATATGCGGTCGGCATCCCACACACGCTAGAAGTGCTCGATGCAGAACAAAAAACGTTCAAACTGCTTCAAGATGATGGCCGCGTGGTTCTGGAAGGTAAAGTTGGTGAATTGATCGACAAAGACGGTTACCAATTTATGGCAAATGAGATGTTTGCCCAAGATGGCGCTACCTTCACCGTTAGCAAAATCAGTAAGCTTGATGCAATCAACCAGCTTCAACAAAACTTGTCTATCAGTGAACGAGGCAAGCAAACCGGAATTATATCTTTAAGCTTCTCCGGCGAAGATCGTGCTCGTATCCAAGCTATTTTGAATGATGTTAGTCAAAATTACTTCTTACAGAACGTTCAGCGTAACTCTGCAGAAGCAGAACAAAGCCTAGAGTTTTTAAAGGGTCACCTGCCAGACATCAAAGTCAAGCTGACTGCTTCGGAAGATATCTTGAACCGATTCCGTCAAGAGAACGAATCTATTGACCTTGGCCTTGAAGCGCAATCAACACTGAAAGTAATGGTTGAGTTAGAAGCACAATTGAATGAGCTTACTTTTAAAGAAAGTGAAATCAGCCAACGCTTTACTCAAGACCACCCTGCGTATAAGTCGCTTCTCGATAAGCGCCAAACACTTCTAAAAGAGAAAGAACGCTTAAACAAACAAGTACAAAAACTGCCTAAAACACAACGTGAAGTACTTCGTATGACACGTGACGTTGAAGTAAACCAACAAATTTACATCCAGCTTCTAAACAAGGTTCAAGAACTGAACATTATTAAAGCAGGCACCGTTGGTAACGTACGTATTCTAGACAGTGCGCAGTCATTCTCTAAACCAATTAAACCGAAGAAGGCCCTGATTGTTGTATTAGCCACATTGCTTGGTGGTATGGTAGGTGTAGCGTTCGTTCTTATTCGCGCGGCTTTCCATCGCGGCGTAGAAACACCTGACCAAATCGAACAAATGGGTATGCCTGTATACGCGAGTGTACCGAAGTCTATTCAACAACTTGAATTCGCAAATAAACTGAAACGCAATAAAGGTAAAGCGAATAAAGAACTTGTTCTGCTGGCTGAAGCAAACCCTGCAGACCTTTCTATTGAAGCACTTCGTAGCCTTCGCACAAGTTTGCACTTCGCAATGATGGAAGCAAAAAATAACATCTTGATGATTTCAGGCCCTGCTCCGTCTATCGGTAAAACATTTGTTTCTACCAACTTTGCGGCTGTTGCTGCGAAAACAGGTCAAAAAGTTCTGCTTATCGATGCGGATATGCGTAAAGGCTACTTACAGCAATGTTTTGGTCTGCGTTGGGACAACGGCCTATCAGATCACCTAAGTGGTAAAGTAACCGCCGATGACATCATCAAAGAAACATCAATTGAAAACCTTGATGTTGTCACTCGCGGCCAAGTACCACCAAACCCGTCAGAACTACTAATGCACCCACGCTTCAAAGACTTCATCGAAGCGATGTCAGAAAAATATGACTTGGTTATTATCGATACACCACCAGTGCTTGCTGTAACGGATCCGAGTATTGTTGGCGCGCTAGCAGGTACAACCTTGATGGTTGCTCGTTTTGACCAGACGACATTGAAAGAGATTGAAGTAGCCCAAGGCCGATTTGAACAATCAGGCGTAGAGGTAAAAGGCGTGATTCTGAACGCAGTCGAGAAGAAGGCATCAAACTCTTATGGATATGGCTACGGTTACTACAACTACAGTTATAAAAGTGAGTAACATCTAGCTAAAAACACAAAGCCCCGCTATATCGCGGGGCTTTTTTATTTGTGCAGCAGTAACCGTTTATATTCTTATTGCTTCTTCCATTGAAGAAAAGTGAGCGCACTCAGTAATAAGAAGAAAGCAGGGTCACTCCACCCAAAGCCAACAAACACACCTGTAATGCCAGCGTAAGTGGTGATCACCACGCCTAAGAGGTTAGTGACCAACAAAGCTTTGAACAGTTGTTTCGCCGTGTTGCCAGATTCAACATCACGCAGCATCAAACTGACCGCAGCAATCCCACCTAAAAAGATCGACGTGTGCTGCGATAAAAACAGCGCGTATTGGTCATTAATTTGTACGCCATACATCGGCCACATCATGGCTGGAACAAAAAACAGCGCAAAAGCAAATAACGTATAAATGACTCCATGAACGGTTAGAAAAGTGCGGTTAGTCATAATGTTACTCTCCGATTGGGCCTTGGTTGATACTGCTCAGTGGCGCGTTGATATCAAATATCTGTCCTCTTACTTCTTCTACACCCATCTGTTTCAAACGAGCAGTGTGCATTTCCAGATAAGCTTGCGCCGTTGCTTCATCTTCAAAAAGATAGATGCCGCCGCCAAGTTTGTCTTTCTCGCTTTCCGTCCAGATTTTCCAAATCATGCCAGGCTCTTGGTTAATTGATTGAGCTAGATCTACCAGTACGTTCGACATCTCTTCACCAAATGGGCCATGAAATTCAAAATCAACTTGCAGTAATTTCGCCATCTTGAGTCTCCTCTTCTTTTTTGACTCGCTTTCGATGAGAGGATTATTATCTTTATAAAACTGACAAAAAAGTTCATAATTTTGCCATTACCTGTCAAAAAAACTGACCAATGAGACTCAAAACAACCCTAGAGCAGTGGCAAACATTACAAGCGATTGAACAAGCTGGAAGTATTCAGTCAGCCGCAGTGACGCTCAATAAAAGCCACACTACGCTGATCTATTCAGTGAAAAAGCTCGAGGCCCAACTGGGCATCAAACTGATAGAAGTGAAGGGCCGAAAGGCTGGTTTAACCGAACACGGTAAGACTATGTTGCGCCGCGCGCAATCTATGCTCGAACAAGCCCATGAACTGGAAATGATCAGTGAACAGCTAAGTAATGGTGTGGAATCGCAAATTACAGTGGCGATCGACCATCTGTGCGATCCAAGCTGGCTCTATGCACCACTTAGTGTATTTTTGGCACAAAACAGTACGACCTCCGTTCAAGTCGTGGAAACTTCGCTAAGTAAAACCACCGATATGGTAGTCAGTGAGTTAGCAGATATCGCCATTATCAATCTTCCGATCACCAACTATCCAGCAGAAGCCTTTGGCACAACAACCATGGTGCCCGTTATTGCAGTTGAGCACCCATTGGCAAAGAAAGAACACGTTTCATTAGCGGACTTTGCGACCACCAGCCAAATTGTGGTTCGAGATCTAGGTGAGTCAGACAAAGCGAAACGAGACGTGGGCTGGTTGCGCGCGCGTCAAAGAATCACGGTGGATAATTTCGACCACGCTTTTAGAGCGGTAGAGCAAGGCGTTGGCTTCTGCCGACTCCCTAAACATCTCGTAGAGTACCGCCACAGTGCAGGCATTAAGGTATTAGACCTTGAACATTCAAACCAATATCAAGTCGCACTACACCTCACGCTACCAAAAGGCGCGAAGAGCGGACCAGCCACACTCGCTCTTTATCAAGCACTGCTTGATAGTGCAAAAGACCGCATTTAACTGGCCATACAACTGTTGTTAAAACCACAAAAGTCATTTGTGTTAAGTGCTATTTTTTGCAAAGGCCAATTTCCTCATACTCTCCCTCACTGATAGCGCATCTGAGACGTGCGCTTGAACAAAATGAGAGAGTAAATTATGCCAATCGCATTATTAGCATTAACCCTAAGCGCCTTTGCGATAGGGACAACTGAGTTTGTTATCGTTGGATTAATTCCAACCATGGCAGCAGACCTTAACGTTTCTTTACCTTCTGCAGGTTTGCTGGTGAGTTTGTACGCATTAGGCGTGGCTATTGGCGCGCCAGTTTTAACTGCACTTACAAGCAAGATGAATCGCAAGCACGTGCTTCTCGCTGTGATGGGCTTGTTCGTTGTCGGTAACCTGTTAGCTTGGCAAGCTCCGGGGTACAACACTCTGATCGCCGCACGTATTTTAACGGGCTTGGCTCACGGCGTGTTCTTCTCTATCGGTTCGACGATCGCCACTGGCTTGGTCTCCAAAGAAAAAGCCGCAAGTGCCATTGCAATTATGTTCACTGGTCTAACCGTTGCGCTAGTAACTGGCGTGCCTCTAGGCACTTACATCGGACAACATTTTGGTTGGGAAACCACATTCTTAATTGTGGCCATTCTTGGTTTGATTGCCTTAGTCGGTAGCGCTTTACTCGTTCCGAACAACTTAAAGCAAGACGCGACGGCTTCTTTAAAAGATCAGCTAAAAGTACTCACCCAACCTCGCTTGCTATTAGTTTATGCCATTACTGCGCTAGGTTACGGCGGCACCTTTACCGCGTTCACTTATCTTGCGCCAATTTTGGAGCAAGTATCCGGCTTTGATGCGAGTGCGGTTGGTTTGATCATGCTGGTGTATGGTGTCTCCGTAGCGGTGGGTAACATCCAAGGCGGCAAAATGGCAGACAAATTTGGCCCCGTAAAAGCACTGACGATCATCTTTGCTGGCTTAGCCGCAATCTTGTTTGTGCTCAACTTTACCGCATACAACCCAATTGCTGCTGTGATTACTATTTTGGTTTGGGGTGCATTTGCTTTCGGTAATGTACCTGGGCTGCAAGTTTATGTCGTAAAACTGGCAGAGAAATACGCACCTAATGCCGTTGATGTTGCTTCAGGTTTGAACATCGCCGCCTTTAACGTAGGTATTGCGCTCGGTTCATGGAGTGGCGGTTTGATCGTAGAGCGAGCAGGCTTAATGAATACGCCATGGGTCGGTGGTGTGGTCGTCATCTCTGCACTTCTATTGACTCGCTTAAGCGGCGCGTTAGATAAGCGCGAAAACAAGCAAATTCAACAAATAGCCTGCGCTGAGCTTTCATAAACAGCCTTTAGGGCCCTAACTTAAACGTTGGGGCTTTTTTATGTGAGATCAAAAGCAGTTTTGCTTGTTTATATGATTCTAAGTTGCGAACCCCATTTCGATTACATACCATTGAAACAGCTCAAGCCTAAAGCACCCAACACTCGCGGAAAGAACTCGGTTCATGGCAACTCAACTTCCCTGCTTTTGTTAGCAGGAACAATCTGTTTTTACCTTCTTTTTAACTTCTAATAAGGCGAGTGTGGAAGAGATAAGAAAGGTGAAAAATGCAATCTCACAATAGCTTCTCTATTAACCTTAACCAGCAAAAGTCTGTCGCGAAAAAGCGCTTAAAAGCAATCCGCCACAATGACACCAACGCACTTGATCAGGTTAAGCAATTTCATTCCCAACCCGAAACCCTCACGCCAGAGTCTATCCAGCTTGCAGATGTTCAACACGCCCTAGCTAGAGAGCTTGGCTTACCCAGTTGGAGCAAGTTAAAAGCTCATGTGGAAGAGCTAGAAAGTCACAAGCTCGCCATCAATAACCAAGAAAATCCACTTGATGCCGAACTAACAACACTGCATGTCCGCTGTGGGCACGATATACAACAGCAACTAAAGACATGCGGGTTCGAAGGTGACTTTTTACCTATGATTGATCCATTATGCATTGGTCCCATTCCGAGCAATGAAAAAGGATTTGTCGCGATTCGAGCACAATACATTGTAGACACATTACTGCCTGCTATGGGGAGAAAAGACTCGGTACAAGAAGTAGCTCAGTTTGAGCAAGGCAATATCCATACCCTGCTCGACCAGCAATATGAACGCATCGTTTTTTGGGTTGAACATGATGCCTACGATCAATTCATGCTACTTCGAGGGCTCTCTCTGCTAGAGGAAACCGAAAGCAAAATCATTGAGATCATCGAATTCAATCAGTTTCCGGGAACTGAGCGGTTTATTGGCTTCGGGCAACTTCCTGCTGAAGCGATTCGCTCATGTTGGCAGCATAGAAAGCCAGTGACAGCCAAGCTTTTTAGCCAAGCCAAACATTGCTGGCAGGCCATACAAGCTCCTACACCACAGCCACTCGTTAATCTATTAGAACAACATGAACTAGATTGCTTGCCGAACATCAAAGCAGTGATGAAACGACATCTTCAAGAACTGCCACATTCAGAATCAGGATTAAGCTTCACACAACATTTGGCTTTGCAGATATTGAACGAGCAAAACGAACCAATCAAAGTGAAAGATTGGTTTCAGAAGCACCAACAACAAGAACCACTCCCTACTCTTGGCGATGTCATGTTTTATGCATTACTGCTGCCACTCGCGCAAACAGAAAACCCACTGTTTACCGTTGATTCATTGGATAAGAATTGGTGGGAACAACAAGTGAATATCAGCGAGAAAGGCCGTGCATGCCTTAATGGACACTCAACTTTTTTACAAGATTACTGGGTAGGCGGAATCCACAACCAAGCAAATCACCGCTGGACATGGAACCACATCCAGCTTTCATCTTTACATCACTTAATCACCGCTTAGGTACATAATCACCACTTCGGTAATAAAGCGAAGAAGCTAGCAACGGTAGCCATCGAAAAACAGCGTGAGAATATCTTCGACGATTTTCTTGCGCTGCTCGGCACTTGGTACTGCTTGATTGGCAACCAGTTGCGGCCATAAGCAGTTCCCCTTTAATAAACACATCAACATACAGCTCATCATCGCAGGGTCGAGCGCTTTGACCTTGTTATCCGCAATAGCCTCTGTAAACCAGTTCTCCAACAACTCGTCTTGACGTTGAAGTTGATGCAAGTAGTTCTCTGCCAGTTCTGGTGTGCGCATAAATTCACTGATCACCATTTTGGCCAATGGCAAGCCGAAGTCCTCATACATGGAGTCCAGTTTTGCATGCAGATAAGCTCTAAGCTGGGTTTCGACATCAATGTCTGATGTGTATTTAAGCTGTAAACGCGCACGCTGAGTTTCGAGCACAGTTTGAATAGACTCGATAAATAGCACGTCTTTACTTTCAAAATGGCGATACAAGGTGCGCTTTGACGCCCCTGCTCGCTCGCATACTCTGTCCATATTGGCACAACTGAAACCGTGCTCAATAAATTCCTGTTGAGCCGCTTCAATCAGCGCTAAGCGTTTTTTTTCTGACAGTTTCATCGCTCTAGATTCACCAACCTCATGTAAGTGGACGCAGAGTATAGCGCACAATAATCAAAAGTATACTTTGAAGTTTACTTTTTTAATTTTAGGAGTAAGATGCGCTCGCCGAAGTTAAGATCCTAAGAAAAATATCAAAATAGAATCACTCTTAACTCACGCTGTGGCGCTTTATCTGCCAGATAAAGCTGTGATTTTTCCGTGACACAAACTCCAGAGTCGATGCCCTTATTACAAGGCCCCTGGTGTTGTTGTGATCGTCACGTTTAATGAAGTAACTTATGAAATTACGCTCCTTGCTCGTTGCCGTTTCCTGCCTACTTACTGGTGCGGCAAACGCTGATTCGATTTCTCTGCCAATCTGGAAAGATAAAGCAGAAGCACTCGGTTATGACTTACCAAAACCCTTTGGCGTCAACCTGAGCTATATGAGTATGGAACAAGGCATCAACGTCGACTCCATTTCTCTGAGTGGACTACATGGCTTAGAAAAACTATTAAAGATGGAAGCCAGCGGGGGTAAACAAGCCAGCGATGTCATGACACTTCGTGGTGACGTTTGGTTGTTCCCATTCTTAAATGTTTATGGCTTGGTGGGGACGCTAGATGGCTATTCAGAAACCAATGTAAAAGTCAGCTTGCTTGGCAAGCAGTTGGGTGAATTCCCTTTCCGTCTCGATCTCGATGGTTACACCTATGGGGGCGGTTTTGTCCTAGCGGGCGGTTATGATCAAATGTTTGCTCTTGTTGATGCCAGCTACACCCAAACGAATTTGAATGTTATCGATGGTGCCATTGATGCCATCGTAGTCTCTCCACGAGTCGGTTACGACTTCCATAAAAATGGCGTCCCTTTGCGTTTCTGGGTCGGTGCCATGTACCAAAACGTTGAGCAAGAATTATCCGGAACATTAAAACAAGCGGGCATCAACCTCTCTGGTCGCTTTGACGTTAAGCAGCGCTTGGAATCTGAGTGGAACACCCTTGCCGGCATGCAATACCAGATTAATGACGACTGGTACTTATTGGGCGAAGCTGGCTTTGGCGACCGTCAAAGTATCTTCTTCTCTCTCGATCGCCGTTTCTAAGGTAAAGAGAAGATGAA
The DNA here is from genome assembly GCF_051122595.1 of Vibrio sp. K4. Classification (NCBI taxonomy): domain Bacteria; kingdom Pseudomonadati; phylum Pseudomonadota; class Gammaproteobacteria; order Vibrionales; family Vibrionaceae; genus Vibrio; species Vibrio sp. K4. The sequence goes on along the minus strand of NZ_CP178578.1, from coordinate 765,348 downwards.
AGCTTCTTATTCCCTAGTAATTGCAGCACTGTTTTGCACACCACACGTTTTTGCTATGCAGCAAGACGAAAGCAGTTTGGTGGATGACATCCTAACCAAACTAGGCTCTAGCGAAACCGTGGATGAATCGAAGCTGATCGACTGGGGCATCTTACCGGGACCATTCGTCAATCCAGAGCAAGGATTTGGCATCGGCGTTGCCGCGGTGGGCTTGTACACCCCTTATGACTGGCAGAAAGGCGATCCGTACTCAACCGTCACCGTCACATCTTACGGTTCAACTTCTGGCTCTTACGGCTTGGGGTTAAACAACCGTACCTATTTGAAGGGTGACAAAGTACGTCTACTTGGTGAAGCGTGGATCAGCCATACTCCCGGATACTATTGGGGTATCGGCAGCCAAGCAGCCGAGAATGATAGTAATAAAGTGCAATACGAAGGCCAACGGTTGCAGCTGAGCCCAAAAATTGCCGTAGAAATTGCGCCAAATACTTACGCCAAGCTCGGCTGGCAGTGGCAATCATTCAACAAAGTAGACGGTGTAGATGGCGATATTCTTCCTTCAGAAGTTACCAATGCCACCAGCAGCGGTGTGTTACTGGGGATGGAATACGATACACGCGATTTCGAGCCGAACCCAATGCGAGGGCAGTTTCTCGATATTGAATGGATTGCCAACCGCGATTCACTAGGTAGTGATGAAGACTACGACAACCTCGTGGCCAACTATCGTCTCTATCAACAATGGTCAAAAAGTACCATCATCGCGATGGAAGTTTACTCGCAATCGATTTTTGGTGACGCCCCTTGGTTTGATTACGCCCAGTTAGGTGACGATCAACGTATGCGTGGCTACTACCAAGGGCAATATCGCGACAAACATCAACTCTCCACACAAATAGAAATCCGCCACACCATTGCTGGTCGTCATGGTGTTGTGGGTTGGTTGGGTGCAGGCAATATCGCACCGACTTATCACGACTTATTCGCAAGCAGTTGGCTACCAACTGTCGGGGTTGGTTATCGATTTGCCTTTAAGGCACGTATTAACGTGCGCGTCGATTTAGGGGTAGGTAAAGACAGCACCGGTTTTTATTTCCAAATTAATGAAGCATTCTAGGAGTAGGGTTTGAAGAAAGCAGCACTATTACTACTGAGCCTTTGTAGTGGGTTTATCCAAGCACAAGAATTGAAAGCACCGGTTGGCGTCAGGCCATGCTGTGCCTTCGGTGTAGACCTCAAAGCGCAACTAGGAAGCGTACCTGTTCCTTTCTTCTCCCTCGAGAATGTCTTATCCAGCAACGAAGTGGGTACTCACCACTATAATGATGGCAGTGAATCGGTGCCAGGCAGCCTACTTGGATTAAATGAAGAAGCGAATGGAATAATCTTTACCGAGCTTGGTGGGTTTATTGATACGGCACACGTTCGCGACACGGCCGATTACACCTACTATTTGTTTACTCTCAACCAACATTATCTCGGCCGTGCGGCACATCTGGATTTACCAGAAGAACTTCGTGTTCGCCGCATTCGTTGGTATGAACAAAAAGAAAAGCTTAGTGAAGAAGAGAAGCTCGACCGCAGCGCTCAGGCAGCAGCGCTAACGGCATTTCGTCTTGCTCAATGGCACGAGATCGCTCAGTGGTTTGGCATGGTATCGGTGAGTGGCTTTAAAGAACTGGCGTCCGCCTTCTCATCCGAAGACCTCTACTCCAACATGCTTGGTGCCAACTTAGCCAAACAAGTCCTGTTGGATAATCCCGAACTCGATCAAAAAGGCTTTTCTCAAGCCATGGACACCGCTTTTAAACAAGCCTTAAAAGAACTAAAAGCGCAACCGAAAGCCGTCGCTAAACAGAAAATTCAGCAGCTTGATGGCGATTGGTGGGACAGTTCAAGACGCCTACCGGATAAGTGGGTAGTGCGATTCCGCGATTATCATATGGCATTGAGTTTGACGCCAAACTACCCAGGCGCAAACCATCAACTTTCATTGTCTAACACCTTTGATGATCAACAAGCAATCGACCAATGGATGAGTGTCGAGTTTAGAGCAAGCGACAATGAAAAAGCGTTTTCTGCACTACCTAAGTCATTGACCTCAAAATCAATTTGGACACCCGCAGATTATCAGCAGATTTCAGATTTTGCTCGTGCCATCGACGAACAGACTCGCCCACCGCTGAAGTAACTTCGCAATCAGCAAGTGAATAAAAGATGCCTAGTTATGCACTTGGCGTCTTTTACCACATCGTTATGCATCCAGTTTTCTACCATTTGAGAATGTAAGAAATCATTTCTATCGGTTGTAAATTCGATAAATTTGTTAATCAGCAAACTTTTCAACCAGTCAAATCGTTACAATTTGGTTAATATTCTATTTTTTAAAGTGACTAACTTCACATCTATCGACCATTCAGAGGATTATTCTTTCGTATTTTCGCACTCCGCTGCTAATCTGCACGCCGCCTTGAAGTGAACTCAAGGTGCATAACTATAAGGAGTGTTCTCATGAATACCAAGAAACCGATGTCGCTCACCAGCCGCGTAATTTTGGGTATGGTAGCGGGTATCTTGACAGGATTTGCAATTCGCACACTTTTTGCCGACAACGGATTTGTCGACGCATACATTGTTAATGGATTATTCGAAGTTGGTGGACAGATCTTCGTTGCCAGCTTAAAAATGCTTGTTGTACCGCTAGTATTTGTTTCGCTAGTTTGTGGTACCAGCTCTCTAAAAGACCTATCTACATTGGGTCGCATGGGTGGTAAAACCCTTGCTTTCTACGTAGCAACGACCGCTATCGCAATCACACTTGCTCTAACCATGGGTACGCTATTCCAGCCAGGTGCTGGTGCAGACCTAACCGCAGCAAGTTCATTCAAATCAGCAGAAGCGCCATCTTTGGGTCAGGTGATCATTGATATGTTCCCGACTAACCCAATCAGCGCAATGGCAGAAGGTAAAACCCTGCAAGTTATCGTGTTCGCCGTCCTATTCGGTATCGCGATCAGTGCAGCAGGTAAGCCAGGCGAGCGTATCGCCGCATTCTTCTCTGATCTGAATGAAGTAATCATGAAATTGGTTGCGATTCTGATGAACCTAGCGCCTTACGGTGTGTTCTTCCTAATGGCGAAGCTGTTTACAGGCCTTGGTCTAAGCGCAATCTTCAACCTTGCTGAATACTTCGTTGTACTAGCAGGTACGCTATTGCTGCACGGCCTTGTAACTTACAGCCTGATGCTAAAAGGCTTCACTGGTCTAAACCCAATTACGTTCCTACGTAAGATGGAAGACGCAATCATGTTTGCTTTCTCTACAGCATCATCGAACGCGACCATTCCAGTGACAATGGAAACAGCTAAGCATCGCATGGGTGTTGAGAACCGCGTATCATCGTTCACAGTACCACTAGGTGCAACCGTGAACATGGACGGCACGGCGATCATGCAAGGTGTGGCGACAGCGTTCATCGCACAGGCATTCAACATCGACCTAACTATGGGTGACTACCTAATGGTTATCATGACGGCAACATTGGCGTCTATCGGTACCGCAGGTGTTCCTGGTGTTGGTCTAGTAATGCTAGCAATGGTATTGAACCAAGTAGGTCTGCCGCTAGAAGGTATTGCACTTATCATGGGTGTTGACCGTCTACTTGATATGATTCGTACCGCAGTTAACATCACCGGTGATAGCGCAGTGACTATCATTGTTGCTAAATCGGAAGGCGCACTGGATGAAACTCGCTTCAACGATCCAAAAGCTGGGGTCGCAGAAGAAGAAGTGCATCTGAAACGCGCGGAAGCTTAAACCCTTCCAAACTCAATTATCCTGTCTAAATGAAAGCCCCGATGGAAACATCGGGGCTTTTGTTTTATCTGCAATCAAAAGAATAGGTAATAGCCACCCTACTCCGTCATCGAACTCAGTTTTTCTCTCGCTTGTTCTTCATGCTCTTCGGTGATGGCATTGCCGACAGAATTCGCCGCTAGAGTCAGTGCTGCCATATCATCGGTAAAGCCGACACCAGCGAGTACGTCTGGCACCATATCTGTTGGTAGGACGAAGTAAGCCAACGCGCCACCTAAGATAGCCTTGTGGCGAACGGAGGTATTGGAATCTGCCATCGCGAGCCATGATTTAATGCCCATAACCGCAATCTCTTCACCTGCTTTCTTGACGGAGTTTTTCATTTTACGCCAAAAGGTTTTCTCATCTGGCGCTTGCATCGTTTGGTCTAAGACGTCATCGGACGCCGAATTTACAGACATGCTTGTGGTCATCGTGCCTCCTAAATTTATGACTGTGGCAAAGATATTAAGACGATGAACCTGAACGTAGGATTAATAGCGAGTAATGATAATGAAGAAAGGAAACAAAATGGCTAGATAAAAAAATCCCCAAACCGAAGTCCGGGGATTATTGCTTTGGATACCAAAAGGTTTTTAAACCAGAAGTCTTGGAAACCAACAGCTTTGGGAACCAAGCTTTAGAAGCAGAATGCCTTATTGAGCAATCTTCTCCAATACACGCATCAGCATTTTGATACGTGGTTCAATAGACTCAAGCAACAAGTACTCTTGGTCACTGTGGAAGCCTGCACCGATAGGCCCTAGACCATCCAAAGTTGGAACGCCTAGAATCGCCGTGTTGTTTGCATCAGAGCCGCCACCGACTTCCTTCCAATTGATGTCGATAGCCAGTTCACTTGCCGCTTCTTCAACTAGCATCATCAGGCTTTCTGTTTGTGGGCTTGGCACCATAGAAGGCTTATACGCTTCACGAACCAACTCAATGCTCACGCCATCAACGAATGGTGTTTCCAGCATGCCATTTAGCTTGCTATCGACATCATCGTATTCTTCGTTGCTCCAGAAACGCACATCCACGATCGCTTCAGCGTGCTCAGGGACGATGTTCGCACCGTTGCCGCCAGAAACAATACCGACGTTCAGAGTAGTACCAGATTCAAAGTTGGTCATTGCGTTGACTGCTAGAATCCAATTCGCCATCTCAGTGATTGCGCTGCGACCATTTTCTGGCTCGTTACCTGCGTGAGCTGCAACGCCATTAAAGGTCATTTTGTAGCGAGCCATGCCTTTGCGCGCTTTCACTAAACCGCCGTCTGCACGTGCTGCTTCTGCAACCAGTACATTCTTTGCGTTTTTCGCTACTGATTGAATCCAATCCACAGAGTCCAGAGAACCCGTTTCTTCATCTGGGTTCATGCAGATAGCGATAGACAGCTTATCCAACACCGCTTGGTCTAGATTGCGCATCGCGTATACGATGTTCAGCAAGCCAGATTTCATGTCCGAGACGCCCGGACCGTAAGCTTTCTCTGCATCTTGAGACATTGGACGAAGCTCAGCAGTACCCACAGGGAACACGGTATCCATATGACCAATCAGCATCACATCGATTTGCTCAGCTTCCGGCTTATTTCGAACTTCGAGACCGATGCCCGCTCTGCCACAGTCGATGCGTTTTACGCTCCAATCTGACATCGCTTGGTACTTCTCTTCAAATTGAGAAGCGATAAACTCGATACCATCAGTCGTGTAAGTGCCACAATCCACATTAATTAGCGGACGTAGCTCTTCTAGATATTCATTTAGAGAGAATTGCATGACTCACTCCTAGACAAACAGATTCATCACCAGCATTGCGCCAAACGCGTTCAATACTGAGATTGCAATCATAACTGGGATGTAACGACCTTCAGTACCAATTGGGCCCATGATACGACCCATGTACTGAACTTGAGAGCCCATTAGGTAGATAGCAGGCGCAAGAATCGCAATGTGCGTGCCGTTAAGGATACCTTGGTCAAACAGCGTGATAACCACACCCACTGCGCCGCCCATCGACATCCAAGCACCGATCAATACCGCTGCTGCTTCACCCGGAAGACCAAACACCGCCATGATTGGAGAAAACACAGTGCCCATCAGATCCAACGCGCCAGTGATTTGCAGCGCTTTGATGATTACGAACGCCATCAATACGTTAGGAACCGTAGAGGTAGTCGCAATCACCCAGCCTTTCTTAGCACCTTCGACGAAGATATCCGTCACCATTGGTTTTTTCGCTTTAACGTCACCCATTATGCCGTCTCCTCTTTTAGGTTCTCTGATTTGTTTTGGTCTTGCTTGTCTTCTTTACCTTCCGTCATGTTTAGGTAGATACGGAATAGGTTCGCACCGATGATCTTAAATGCGAACATCACCACAACCGCTAAACCAATAGAAGACGTTACCGCTAGAGAGCCGTCAGCCATTGTCAGCGTGAACAGCACAGCACCTGATGAGAAGAAGTTCACGATGGTTGCACCCGCAGTGAACTGGAACATGGTAAATACGTCCGTTTCACGCTTAGTTAGGTGACCTTCATCTTTTAGCTGACGCGTCATTGCCGCACCAGCATCGGTACTTTGTAGAGAAGCAATCAGAGCCAGACCAGAGTTACCAGGGATACCCATTAGAGGACGTAGAAGAGGAGTAAGAAGCTTACGAGCGGCTTCAAGTGCACCGTAGTGCTCAAGTACGTTGATCATACCTAATGCGAACATAACGGTTGGAATCAAAGTAAGTGCGAAAATGAAACCGTCACGAGCACCGCTACCGCCAGTACCGCGAAAAGAGGTAGTCGCAGCTTGTACCGCGCCATCCGCACCTTCCGTTACGCCGTAAGCCACTTTACCGAAAGAGCCATTAAGCGTTGTAAAGTCGAATACACCGTACCATTCGTTGGATTGCATCAGACCAGAAAAGAACACAACCGCAAACGCGAGTGCAATGTAACACCCGATCGTCACCTTACGTTCAGCATGAACAGGGCTTGTCATAAATTCACCTATGTATGTGGAACAGAACGCATAGATGATCCCTTGAACGACGTGCTAGAGAGATGATCAAAATCAATCCATTTACCGAACAATCATGCCACTCAATTATGAAGTTTTATTTTATGATTTGAATCACATTTAAAAGATAATAAATATTTATGACCAAGATAAGGTAGATTTATCTAACTATCAGCGAATCTCATCCATTAACAAAACAAACCAAAATTATGAACAAGTTTGTCATTAGCCACACCTTCGACGTGCTTCATGGTTTGTTGCTTATTTGAGATTTCTTGACCAAAAATTAACAAAAGTTCTGTGTAATTTATTTTAGGGTGGTTCGGTCATTACTTAGAGACTTACTCAGGGTTTGCCTTTTGCTTCGATCACAATCCTACATCGCTCGATGGACACTTGCCCTTGTGGCTTGGGTTATCGTGATCTGTTTAAGTAAAAATGCAGGCTTCTACCAATCTTGCCCTCTGATTGGCGCGCAAGTGACATCTGAGCACGCCACTGCGCAGCAACAAAAGAGCGAGAAAGGGCTGACTAAGCAGTGTGAACTGTCTGAAAAGCTGATTCAGGTTTCACAAAACCATCTCGACAGCTTCATTGTGCCCTTATTCCTATTTGCGTTCGTCTTGCTATCTATCACTAGCACCGAGCGTAATGCTTTCCGCCACCATACCGAGCCGATACCCGACAAATATCGGGTGCACCTCAAGCTATGTGTGTTTAGAGAATAAAACCCGATTGCTATTCATCCCCAAATCAATTGTTTTATTTTTTAATCACTTCGCGACAAAAACCGCGAAGAAAGAGAGTTTTAGGAAATATCATGAAATTCACATGCACACTATTAACTGTGGCTATCGCGCTGGTACCTCTATTTTCACACGCAGCAGAAAAAACATCAGAAGAGAAGTTGCAAGAAATTACTCAACTGCTGAAAGAAAACCCGCAGATCCTCGATTCACTGCATCAAAACCTGCAAGACTACGTCGCTTATCAAAAGACGTTTAACGCGACTTTGGATGAAGCGCGCGCCTATCTTAACGATGGCAAGCACTCTTACTTCGGTGCAGAGAACCCAGAGCTGACGATCATCAACGTGACCGATTACAGCTGTCCTTTCTGTAAGCGTCTTGAAGGTGAATTAGTGAAGGTAGAGAAAGAATACCCGCAGGTAAAAGTGCTGAACATGACGGTATCGTTCAAAGAACAGTACGAGAAGAACGGTTACAACTCGGCAAGTTACGCATTGAACGTATGGCAGAACCAACATGACAAGTACAAAGAAGTGCACGACTTGTTGGTGAAGAAGCCGGGTCCACATGATGCAAGTTCACTACAAAAAATCGCTAAGAAGACTGGCACAGAAGCACAGCTTGTCGACGACAAAGAAACCAAAGCGTTGTTGGATAAAAACTACGAGTACTTCACTCGCTTAGGTCTACGAGGCACACCTGCGATCATTATTAATGACCAAGTCATTCCGGGTTATGTACCTTTCGAGGAGCTTGAGAAAGTCATCGACCAAGAGCTAAAGAAATAACTATCGAAATAGATAGCTATTGAAATAGTAAGTAAACATCAAAAACAACAAAGCCCTTCCCTGAGAACTCAAGGAAGGGCTTTTTCTATCTAGACTTAAAACGAAGCTCTAACTACTTGTCACGCCCCACAAACGCCACAACGACTTTGTCATTGCCAAGCGAACGAGAGAACACGTACGCGCCTTCTTGTTCAATTACTTGATGTTGACCCGCACCAATCGCTGGATGCGCTTTCCGGAACTGACCAAGGGTTTGCCAGTGTTTGAGCAACGCTTGCTTCTCATCCGATAGCTTCCACACCATGTCAGAACGTGTGCCTTGGTGGAAATCATCCGCGTAAGGACCAATGTTACGACCAACTTCATCACCATAATAAACCTGAACAGCACCAGGGCTTAAAAGTAGTGCATTCGCGGCGTTACGCTGCATGCCGTAATCTTTGAAGCGAGAGAAGAACAGCTCCGTATCGTGAGAAGACATGTAACTCACCGGGTTGAAGTCTTTCTCATTGGCGATAGTATCTGCGTAACTTTGGTAGGTGTCTGCCATTTGGCTGAAACACGCCGCGCCTTTGTCTAACTTCTTCTGCATGTCGAAGTTAATCAACGCGTCAAAGCCATCGTCAAAGTAAGGGCTGCGATAAGCGGTATGTCCCCATACTTCACCCATCATCCAGAATGGCTGACCTGACTTGCCGTTCTCTTTACGCCACTGCTCAAGACTGCTTGATGCCTCTTCTTTCAAGCGTTTCCACACATCGCCTTCAACGTGCTTCACCGTATCGACACGGTAGCCATCAATACCAAAGCGCTTCACCCAATCAGTTTGCCACTCAATCAAGTAATCCGAGACGGTGTAATTGTCACGCGCCTCTACGCGAGTACCAGGGTTATCCAATAGCCACTGCGCAGGCTTCACGGCTTTGTCTGATTCGGTAATAAAATCAGGCAAACCCGCCAATGACATAGTGATATCACTGCTGCCCGGAGCTGGGTATCCCGGTAGACCTGTTCTTACCCAGTCACCGCCCCACCATTTCGCCCAGTTTGGACTCTGGTAATCAATATTCTGGTGGTAGCTATGCCAGTTTTCGCCCGCTTTTGGTTGCCAGTCGCCCCACTTCTTCGGTAAATCAGCGTTTGGTTTTAACACCTCAATACCGTCAAATTGCAAATCGGCTAACGTTGAGTAACCGGTGTGGTTGATTACCGCGTCCATCAAGACTTTAAGGCCACGTTTGTGTGCCTCTTCCACCAGCTTTTTCAGATCATCTTCGTTACCGAAGTTCTCATCAATCTTTGTGAAATCACGCGTCCAGTAACCGTGGTAAGCATAGAATGGGAATGAGCCGCTATCGCCGCCGCCAACAAAGCCGTGTACTTGCTCAACGATTGGCGATAACCAAATCGCATCTGTACCTAGGCTCTTGATGTAATCTAGCTTTTCGATCACGCCTTTTAGGTCACCACCGTGAAAGGTGCCGATCTCTTCTTTGCCATCTTTCTTGCGACCATAGCTGTTGTCGTTGCTGGTATCGGCATTGTTGAAACGGTCGACCATCACGAAGTAAATGTTGGCATTACGGTAATCAAACGGTACTGCTTCTTTGGTTTTCTTCACTGGCTCTAGTAGCACCAAACCGCCTGAGTCTTTGCTTGGCGTCAGCGATACTTGCTGATCTTTTACTTCAACCAGTTGCCCAGAGTAAGCATCACGCAACTTGGTGCCATCGGGGAAACTGTCACCTAACGCAATGGTGACTTCGCCGCCTTGGTAAACCTCACATTGCACTTGTGGGATTGGGCGTTTGAATTCTGTCTTCGCGGCTTTCTTAGGTTCACGCTTGAAGCGCAGTGTTTTCGCTTCCGCATCAAAAGCAAAAGAGTAATCGCCAGTAAAGCGGATTTTTAACGGCAGTTCTGTTGGTTTTCCGCAGTTCAGCGCGATAGGTTTGTTGAATTTGACCTTCTGACCATCAGGCGCGACACAGTCGCCTTCAACACCCGTGATTTTGAGCGTATAGCCATCTTTGGTTAAGGGCACAACCAAAGGCTGCTCTGCACTTAACGGAAAGTCACGGCTGTTGGTCGTGGTAGAGATGGTAATGTTTGGCTCGGCGATGGCACTTGCCGATGCAAGCAATAAGGTAGTCGTAATCAGATTCAGTTTCATCGTTCAGTCCATTGGTTGCGCATAGGCGCAGTATTCGTGTTGTAGTTTTATTCACACTAATAGTAAATGGATGAAAAACTGAGCACATCATTCTGAAAGGCTACGCCCTAAAGCTTGTGACGCTTCACATTTTGCTTTTATTGGGGCGTAGTTCTATTTATAAGCAAGGTAAAAGGGAGTTTAAAGCTGAACGCTACCAAGGTTGCGCATTTGTCTCATCGCCCAATTGACGCGGCTGATGGTGTAAGAAGTCTGAGGATAGACTTTGATGCGATACGGATTTGGCAGCACCACCGCAAGCCTTGCTGCTTGGCGCGTCGAAAGTTGTTTAGCAGGAATACCAAAATAGTTTTGCGCAGCGGCTTCCGCGCCATAAATACCCGGGCCAAACTCCACCACATTCAAATACACTTCGAGAATGCGTTCTTTACTCCACATTGCTTCCATCAGCAGAGCAAAATAAAGCTCATACGCTTTGCGCACATAAGAGTGTGAAGGAAACAGAAACACGTTCTTTGCAGTTTGCTGAGTAATCGTGCTCGCACCGCGAGAAGGGCCGTTCTCGCCAGACTCTGAGATCACTTTAAACAAGGAATCAAAATCCACTCCGTAATGGGTCGGGAACTTTTGATCTTCTGTCGCAATCACGGCCAATTGAATGTGCTTAGAAATGTCACTCAAAGGCATCCATTCATTTTGACTCTCTTCAGGGAATCCCTCAGGAGGAGAAATCATGCGGCTGATCTTCCATCCCCAAATTGGTGGATCGATGAATTTCACTATGCCAACGAGCATCACTGGTAAAAGCAAAAGCACCAATAAGATATTGAACAGAAGGGATTTAATCTTTCTCAAAGTCCGACCTAGCTTGATTTCATAAAACAATATGATGCAAGTATAGAGTATGCAGTCTGTTTATCGTTAGTGAAAACTTGGTCAAAAAAAGCCCGATTTACATTGTAAAGCGGGCTTGGGATTGATTATGTGTTTTGGCTAGTTACGTTTGTTTTGCGAACTCAACTTACTTTGCCAGTTTGTAGAATACGGTTGATAGTGGCGGTAAACGCAACTCAAGAGACTGAGGCAGCGATTCGCTTTCTACTTCTTCTGTTTCTACGCTGGTTAGCACTTCAAAATCGCTGCCATCGTATTTCACATCATCAGTATTCAACAGAAGCTCGTATTTACCTTCCATTGGAACACCTAAACGGAAACGCTCATGCGGCACTGGTGTGAAGTTACTGATCACCAATACACGCTCGCCGTTTTGGCTAATACGTTCATGTGCAAGAATGCTCAAATCGGCTTCGTCTTGAAGGCGCCATTCAAAACCTGCTGGGATACAATCTTGATCGTGCATCGCCGCTTCGTTGCGGTACAAGTGGTTTAAGTCACGAATCAATGCTTGCACGCCTTGGTGACGACCAAACTCCAGCAAGAACCATTGTAGCTGGTCATCGTGGTTCCATTCTGCGGTCTGACCAAGCTCTGCACCCATGAAGTTTAGCTTCTTACCCGGTTGACCGTACATGTAACCGAAGTAAGCACGTAGGTTCGCCGTTTGTTGCCACTCATCACCCGGCATCTTGTTGTGGATAGAGCCTTTGCCGTAGACCACTTCATCATGAGAAAGCGACAATACATAGTTTTCGCTGTGTGCGTAAACAAGCGGGAACGTGATGGTATTGTGGTGGTATTTGCGGTGAATAGGATCTTCTTGGATGTAAGAAAGACTGTCGTGCATCCAACCCATGTTCCACTTAAAGCCGAAGCCTAAACCGCCCATAAAGGTCGGTGCAGATACACCTGGGAATGCGGTTGATTCTTCTGCAATGGTCATTGCATTCGGGAAGTGTTTGTACACTTCTTCGTTCATCCACTTCAGTGTTGCGATCGCATCATAGTTCTCGTTGCCACCATCTGCGTTCGGGATCCACTGATCATGGCTGCGTGAGTAATCTAGGTAAAGCATCGACGCAACAGCATCAACACGGATACCATCAATATGGAATTGCTCGAACCAGTACAGCGCGTTAGACACTAGGAAACGACGTACATGTTCACGACCTAGATCGTAGATGTAAGAGTTCCAATCTTGGTGCCAACCACGGCGAGGATCTGGATCGTGGAACAGTGGCGTACCATCAAAATTCGCTAAGCCATGATCATCCGATGGGAAGTGTGCAGGTACCCAATCCAGTACCACGCCCAAGCCAGCTTGGTGACATGCATCAACAAAGAACTTGAAATCATCCGGCGAGCCATAGCGGCTGGTCGGCGCAAACAAGCCAACAGGTTGGTAACCCCAAGAGCCAAAGAACGGGTGTTCTGAAACTGGCATCAACTCAACGTGGGTGTAGCCCATGTCTACAAGGTAAGGTACTAATTCAGCGGCCAGTTCACGGTAGTTTAGGAAGTCGCCCTCTTCGTTGCGTTTCCAAGAGCCCGCGTGCAGTTCGTAGAAAGACAACGCTTCATCACGTTTCTGCGTCACTGGACGGTTTTGCCATTTTGCATCTTGCCATTGGTAACGGTTGTGATCGTAAGTGATCGATGCGAAAGATGGGTATTGCTCTGAGTAGAAGCCCCAAGGGTCTTGTTTATGAGGAAGCCCTTCCCCATTCGGACCTTTGAGTTCAAATTTGTATTGTACGCCCTCTTCCAAACCAGGAATGAACAAGCCCCAGATACCGTAGTCTAGGCGTTGCATTGGATGACGACGGCCATCCCACTGGTTAAAGCTACCCACTAGGCTGATAGCTGATGCATGAGGTGCGTAAACAAGGAAGCGCACACCAGAGATATTTTCGCCACCGCGCTCGATGGTCACAAATTGTGAACCCATGTAGCGGTACATGTCTTTTGGTGTATGTAGGTGTTCGTATTCTTGGTAGATGTTGTGGTATTGGTAAGGGTCGTCGATGAGCTGTTCTACACCATTCCAGTCGACTGCAAGTTGGTAATGCGTTAGATGCAAGTCGCGCTTGTCTTTTAAGATGAAGCCGCTTTCATCTTCACGCTCTAGCTCAATTCGAGGTTCGCCGCTGATAACCAATTCAACTTTGTCTGCACCCGGCATCCAAACACGTAACGATCCTTCGCCGTCAGCAATGAATGGACCAAGTGACGCAAACGGGTCTGAGTAAGCCGCCTCAGCTAGTAATTCGTAGGCGCGTTCGTATTTTTTCTTTACCTTGGTTTTCAAATCTTTCTCCCTAGCACCGATATTCTCCTTATGGTTTTTGAACATCGGATTTCCTCAGCCAAACGTTGTGAATTCACACAATTATAAAAGACCCAATCCTATTCAAACATTGAATAAAACGGCGTCAAAAAACAAAAATGCCCGCTATTGTTGCGGGCATAATAACGGTACTTCATCCTAACGGATTGTGCCGATTTAATGAGTGACCTAGGCTGTACTTTCGTACCTTGGCGCAATTAAATTCGCGAATTCCTACATCACTCATTCCACCTTATTTGCTCGCTTTCGCGCGCACTTCAGTGAGGCGCTTAGAAATACGGTTTACGTCTTCGCGGCTGAAGATTTCATCTAGGTTCATCGACAGTTTACGACGCCAGTTTGGATACTCATCTACCGTTCCAGGAATGTTGACCGGTTGGTCCATTTCTAGCCAGTCTTCAAGCTGAACACTCAGTAGTGCTGAGTCACCCGCAGCAACGTGCAATTGAAGCGCTTCGCTTAGGTGGCAATCCATTGGAACGTACTGTGCGTCATGGCCGATGCCTTCTGGTAGGTAACCGTGCCAACGAACGCTGTCTAGGATGCCTTGCTTACACTTCAGGCGGTCATCAAACAGACCTTCTAATTGTTGCTCGTCTGGGTATAGACCAATCTCACGACCCATCTTCAAATCATCACAGTGCCAGAAGCCACGTAGTGTTGGCATATCGTGCGTACACAGTGCCGCCATAGACTGCTCAGCGTAGTGCTTCGGAGAAATAAAGCCGCCGTCGTCTTTTGATGTTTCGAAGAAGAACACTTTGTATGAGTGAACGCCTGCGTCACGTAGGATATCTACGATTTCATCAGGCACAGTACCCAAGTCTTCACCGATTACAGAACATTGATGACGATGAGATTCTAGCGCTAGGATTGCTAGCATGTCTTCAACTGGGTAGTACAGGTAAGCACCTTCTGTCGCTTTCTCGCCTTTTGGAATCCACCATAGACGAAGTAGACCAAGAACGTGGTCAATACGCAGCGCACCACAGTGTTTCATGTTTGCACGCAGTAGCTTGATGTACGCATCGTAGCCTGTTGCTTCCAACACTTGTGGGTTTAGCGGTGGTAGACCCCAGTTTTGGCCTAGTGGACCAAGCACATCTGGTGGCGCACCAATGCTTGCATCCAATACTAGCGCACCGTCATCAGCCCAAGTCTCGCTGCCTGAATCTGCAACACCTACAGCAAGGTCGCGGTACAGACCAACTGTCATGCCTTTTTCTTCAGCTAGCGCTTGCGCCTCTTTGATTTGATCGTCTGCGATCCACTGTAGGTACATGTAAAGATGAACGCGGTCTGCGTTGTCTTTGATGTATTTCTGAGTGGCTGCAGAGTCGAACGTGCGGAATTTCTCAGGGAATACCGGCCAGCCCCAGACGCTTGAATCTTCAGCGTGCAATTCACCATGTAGCGCATCAAATGCTGCTTGGTGAAGTAGGCTCTCGCCGCCAATTTCTACGAACTCTAGGAACGCACGAGCACGGTCTGTGTTCTTGTCTAGATGACGCGCTTTAAACTCGCTAAATAGCAGCGGAAGAATGCTCATCTTAAGCTCAGACACTTCGGTGTAGTTCACCCAGTGTGATTCACGTGCTTTTTGTAGACGTTGCTGGAATTCAGCGCTGCCAACACGTTGCTGTGCTTCTGCACTTAGTGCGAACTCAGGCACAGAGCTTACGTCGATGTACATGATGTTCAACCAACGACGAGAAGACGGGCTGTATGGGCTCGCACCTTCTGGGTTCGCTGGGAACAATGAATGAATCGGGTTCAAACCAATGAAGTCACCGCCACGAGATGCGATGTCACTCACCAACTGCTTCAGATCACCGAAGTCACCGATACCCCAGTTGTGCTGAGTACGCAGTGTGTAAAGCTGGATGCTTGGGCCCCATAGCTTTTTGTGTTGGTTTAGGTCTTCTTGTTTGAAACACGCTTTAGGTGTGATGATCAGCGACATTTCGTAAGGGGTCTTGCGACGCTTACGGCTGATGATCAGTTTGTGGTAACCCCATGCCAAGTTCTTTGGCAATGCAAACACTAGAGGGCCACCCTCAGCTCGTTCATCACGAACAATTTGCGACTGAAGATAGCCTTCAAGTACCTCTCCTTGTTCTGTTTCTAAACGCCAGCTAAATTCGCTCTCGCGAGCACTCGTACCTAGGTTTAGTTCCACTTCGACTGGTTCGCCGTCGCGTAAAACAAGAACAGGGGCTAGTACGTCTTTCTTATGTTTTTTCTCAGCAGAAGCCAATAGCTTCTCATCGCTGCTAGTATCGTAGCCAAGTGAAGTGAGCAAGCGGCGCAGTGTTTCTTCAGAAACTTTTGCCTCGTCTCCCCACGCGCTGACGTAGCTATCAGCTAATCGCGCCATGTCTGCGACTTTCTTTAGTGCTGTTTGTTCTTTCATCGCTTTCTCCGAAGGTAATACCAACACCTTCCATGTAGGGTTTTATTGTTATCAATAACTAATCTTTGAAAATGACCAAAGGTAGCGCTCGGCTACCTTGGTCTTAACTGGGTTCTATTAGCGTTTCACCGCTTCAAGTTTCCAGATGTTGTTCACGTAGTCGCGGATAGAGCGGTCTGATGTGAACTTACCAACTAGGGCAGTGTTAAGAATCGCTTTCTTAGCCCAGCCTGCTTGGTCTTTGTATTGTTTGCCCATTTCTTCATGCGCTTTCACGTAAGATGCGAAGTCAGCAAGACATAGGTATGGGTCACCGCCATCTAGTAGGCTATCGAATGTAGCGCGTAGTAGGCCTGGCTGACCTGGCGTAAACTCTTCACCTGTTAGTAGGTCTAGAGACGCTTTCAGTAGGTGATCGGCGTTGTAGTAGTCGTAAGGGTTGTAGCCAGCTGCTTTAACCGCTTTCACGCCTTCAACATCAAGGCCGAAGATGTAGATGTTCTCGTCGCCCACTTCTTCACGAATCTCAACGTTAGCACCATCCATCGTACCGATAGTTAGGGCACCGTTAAGAGCCATCTTCATGTTACCTGTACCAGATGCTTCTTTACCCGCTAGCGAGATTTGTTGTGAAACATCTGCTGCAGGGATGATGATCTCAGCCATGCTCACGCGGTAGTCAGGGATGAATACCACTTTCAGTTTGTTACCGATGCGAGGATCGTTGTTGATCTTCTCTGCAACCTTGTTCACTGCGAACATAATTTCTTTCGCTAGGTGGTAGCCCGGTGCTGCTTTCGCTGCGAAGAAACATACGCGTGGCTCACACTCGAAACCAGGTTCGTTCAGGATGCGGTGGTATAGAGACAGAATGTGTAGCAGATCTAGGTGCTGACGCTTGTACTCGTGTAGACGCTTGATTTGAACGTCGAAGATAGCGTTTGTATCTAGCTCGATACCCATGTTATCTAGAACCCAATCAGCAAGACGCTGTTTGTTTTCTTTCTTAACAGCCATGAATTCTTTTTGGAATTTCGCGTCTGTTGCGTATTTAGCGATGCCTTCTAGCTGCTCTAGTTTCGCAGGCCATTCTGGACCTACTTTCTCAGTGATTAGCTTAGAAAGACCTGGGTTACAGAACTTCAACCAACGACGAGGTGTGATACCGTTCGTTACGTTGTGTAGACGAGTTGGGTACATCTCGTGGAACTCTGGGAATAGGTCTTTCTTAACCAATTCAGAGTGAAGTGCTGCTACGCCGTTTACTGCGTAAGAACCGATTACACATAGGTTAGCCATGCGAACCATGCGGTTGAAACCTTCTTGGATGATAGAAAGCTTCGCTTGCTTCTCACCGTCACCAGGCCACATCTTACGAACTTCTTGTAGGAAGCGGTGGTTGATTTCAAAAATGATTTCCATGTGACGTGGAAGTAGACGCTGGATTAGCGACTCTGGCCATGTCTCTAGTGCTTCAGGAAGTAGCGTGTGGTTAGTGTACGCGAATGTCTGAGAACTGATTTCCCAAGCCGCTTCCCAAGTAAGACCTTTTTCGTCCACTAGGATGCGCATTAGCTCAGGGATAGCAATTGTTGGGTGCGTATCGTTAAGCTGGATAGTCTCTTGCTTTGGTAGATCCGCTAGCGAGTAACCTGCTGCTTCGTGGCGACGTAGGATGTCGCGTACAGATGCTGCTGAGTGGAAGTACTGTTGCATTAGACGCAGTGTTTTACCTTTCTCGTGGTTATCGTTCGGGTAAAGCACTTTAGTGATGTTACCTGCGTCGATCAGCGCGTGCTGAGCTTCGAAGTAGTCACCGTTGTTAAAGCTTTCTAGTGAGAATGGTGCGATTGCCTGACATTCCCAAAGACGTAGAGGGTAAACCGTGTCTGATTCGTAACCTACGATAGGTAAATCCCAAGGCATTGCTTTTACAGACATGCCAGGAACCCATTTACGAACTTCTTTACCGTTCTCGTTTACCACTTCAACGTGACCGTAGAAGCCGATTTCTTGCGCAAGCTCAGGGCGAGCTACTTCCCAAGGGTAACCTTCAACACCACGCCATGCGTCTGGTGCTTCTTGTTGACGGCCGTCTTTGAACGACTGCTTAAATAGACCGTATTCGTAATGCAGGCCGTAACCTACAGTTGGGAATTCTTGAGCCGCACATGAATCCATGAAACATGCTGCTAGACGACCTAGACCACCGTTACCCAATGATGGGTCGCGTTCTTCTTCTAGAAGGTCTGTTAGGTTGTGACCTAGCTCAGCCATAGCTTCAGTGATCTCTTCGTAAAGACCCATGCTGATTAGGTTGTTACCAGTCAAACGACCGATAAGGAATTCTAGTGAAAGGTAGTTAACGCTTTTCGCTTCTTGGATGCGAGCGTCTGCTTCAGTAGCAAGCAAATCACACGTTGTAAACTCAGCTAAAGCGCGACCCATTGCTAGGTACCATGCGCGGCTGTCTGCATTTTCAACCGTGTGAGCGTAAGTAACAGATAGGTGTTTCTTTACGCTTTCTTGGAACGACTTCTTGTCAAATTGTTTCTGTTGAGTAGGTTTCATTAAGAAATTCTCACGTCTTTTAGTAATTCATCTGCCATACATCGTGCATTTCCCTCTGTGAATAAACATCCTCCCATTTATCCTCCCTAGAAGGAGGAGGGGGTAGGGCGTAGAGGGCGTAAGGTTGCAAACTTAGTGATCCAAATCGCAACACAGCAGCCTATAACCCTATTCTTAGTGATTCGGATCACAGCCAACTTTGAGAAAGGTTAAATTTTGTTCATGACGTTTTTTATTCGACAACTCTCATCTGATGTAAAAACTGTCTTAGTGATCACATTAAGCCTTTTAACATCGATAAATTTTCCGTAATAGATGTGCAACTCTTTCTACATGGGATCAATACCACCGGCTTTTAAGTGACCAGAATCACAAATACAGGGCGTAGTTGGTGGCATTTGCAGCAACCCTTGAGAATTAGGAAGTGGATCAAAGTAACAACCGATTCTGTTGTCGTAACATCGCAAACGACTCACCAGCCTGTACACTTTTTACACAAACTAGAATTTAGTGGTGTGAGTCAGTTTCTAGTTTCGCTAGCTCAAAAAATTTAAGGACAGAATTAATAATGTGGATTCCATCTAAACTTACTCGCCCTGGCCGCTTGCATAATGCGATCGTCCGTCCGCGAGTGTTGGACTTACTACAACAAGCGCCTTACTACAAATTGGTATTGTTCCGCTCGCCTGCTGGTTACGGAAAAACCACCATGGCAGCACAATGGTTGTCAGATAAACCCAACGTAGGTTGGTACAGCATTGATGACAGTGATAACGACGGTTTTCGCTTCGTTAACTATTTGCTGCAAGCTTTAAACAAAGCCACCAACTACAACTGCTCTAACGCTCAGAAATTGGCTGAGAAACGTCAGTTCTCTTCTTTACGCTCTTTATTCAGCGAAGTTTTCGCTGAGATGGCGGATTTTCAGCACGAGTGTTACGTCGTATTAGATGATTATCACCTGATCACCAACGACGAAATCCATGAATCGATGCGCTTCTTCTTAAAGCACATGCCAGACAACCTAACTGTTGTTGTCACAAGCCGTGCAGCTCCGCCGCTGGGGACGGCGAACCTGCGTGTACGTGATTTGATGATCGAAATTGGCAATGAAATGTTGGCATTCGATACTGAAGAAACCACGCGCTTCTTCAATCAACGCATTGCCGACGGCATCGATGAAGACATGGCAAACAACCTACGCACCTATGTGGAAGGTTGGCCATCAGCGCTGCAGCTTATTGCGCTGCAAGCTCAGCATCAAAACCGCACATTGGCGCAAACCGTAGAATCTGTTTCTCAATTCAATCACGCTCACCTTTGGGATTACTTGGTCGAGGAAGTTTTTGATCTCTTAGATAAAGAGACACGTCACTTCTTAATGCAGGTGTCGGTACTGGACCATTTCAACGATGAGTTAGTGTTTGCACTGACCCAGCGTGAAGACGCTCTTGGCATGATTGAATCACTCAACCGCTACGGCTTGTTCATCTACCCACTGGAAGGTGAGCAAAACTGGTTCCGTTTCCACAACTTGTTTGGCGAGTTCTTGTCGCATGAGCGTCAAGCGCGTATTCCTCAACAAGAAAAAGACCTTCACCGCAATGCCGCGGTTGCTTGGCTAAAGCAGAAAGCACCACATCAGGCGATCCACCACGCTCAAAAATCTAACGACACTGATTTGATCGTTGAAATTTTGAATGAGTTCGGTTGGAAGATGTTCAACCAAGGCGAGTTAACAACGCTAGAGTCTGCCATCAACCAACTTGATAAAGATCTGCTGTTCAGCCATCCGAAATTATCGATGCTACGAGCTTGGTTAGCGCAGAGCCAACACCGCTATAACCAAGTTGGTAAGCTACTAGCAGAAGCAGAAGAAGAGCATAAAAAGCGTAATATCGAACTCGATACGGGCTACCAAGGTCAAGCCAATGCCCTACTCGCTCAGGTCGCGATCAACAGCAACCAACCA
The DNA here is from genome assembly GCF_051122595.1 of Vibrio sp. K4. Taxonomy (NCBI): domain Bacteria; kingdom Pseudomonadati; phylum Pseudomonadota; class Gammaproteobacteria; order Vibrionales; family Vibrionaceae; genus Vibrio; species Vibrio sp. K4. The sequence goes on along the minus strand of NZ_CP178578.1, from coordinate 744,564 downwards.
GAGCACGCATTGGAACTTGCCGAGCTTGCGCTTAGCCAACTTGACCCAACCGTATACCGCAGCCGTATCGTGGCGACATCGGTCGTTGGTGAAGTTAACCACGTATTAGGTAAGCTCGACCGCGCATTGCCAATGATGCAACAAACCGAAAAGCTGGCTCGCCAGTATCAGGTTTACCACCAAGCCTTATGGGCAATCCTGCAGCAAAGCGAAATCATGATTGCGCAAGGTTACGTTCAAGCAGCATTTGAACTGCAAGATTCAGGCTTCCGCCTGATCGAAGACCAGCAGCTTCAGCACGTACCTCTTCATGAATTCTTGCTGCGTATTCGCGCTCAAGTTTTGTGGTGCTGGAACCGTTTGGATGAAGCAGAAGAATGCGCGTACAAAGGTTTGCAGATTCTGGAGAACCACTCGCCAAGCAAGCACTTACATAGCTACTCAATGTTGGCTCGTATTGCGATTGGTCGTGGTGAACTGGACAAAGCAGGCAAATTTATTGAGCACATCCAGCACTTGATGAAGCAATCGACTTACCACGTTGATTGGACAGCCAATGCCTCACTTTCTCTGATCTTGTTCTGGCAAGCTCGTGGGAACACAGAAGCGATTCAAGAATGGTTGAATACCGCCGTTCGTCCTGAATCAGCATGTAACCACTTCCAGCAACTGCAGTGGCGTAACATTGCTCGTGCTCATATCAACCTTGGTCAGTACGATGAAGCACGCCAAGCTTTGGACTTCCTACAAAGCGAAGCGCGACGTACGAACCTAGTGACAGACACAAACCGAAACTTAGTCGTAGAAGCGGTATTTGCTGCGCGTCAGAAAGATGAAGAGCAAGCCAAAGCATTACTAAAAGAAGCACTAGTGATGACTAACCAAACCGGTATGGTTGGCAACTTCCTTATCGATGGTGCAACCATTGGCGGCTTGTTAGAGAAGCTAAGCCTTCGTCACGAACTGGGGGATTTGGAACGTCACCGTGCTCAGCAGTTAATGAAAGACATTTCATCTAACCAGCGTAGCCGTTCTATTCACTTCGATGAGGACTTTATCGAGAAACTAGTCAATCACCCAAATGTGCCTGAGCTAGTTCGTACTAGCCCACTGACTCAACGTGAATGGCAAGTTCTTGGTCTGATCTACTCTGGCTTTAGTAACGAGCAAATCGCACAAGAGCTGGATGTGGCAGGCACAACGATTAAGACTCACATTCGTAACTTGTACCAGAAGCTCAACATTGCCAATCGTAAGGAAGCAATCGTGACAGCAGAGAACTTGTTGCAGCTGATGGGTTACTGATCAGGCTAAATAAATTAGTGCTAAATACTAGGGTTGACGTTATGCGTCAGCCCTTTTTTATTGCTAATTAAGCGTTGAAAAGTGCAAATTGCAAAGCACGTAGGAAACGTTGTACATATATACCCAAGTAACCTCGAGATGCTAGGTTCAGCGAGAATGACTTGGTTTGTAGACGCGGCGGCGATTTAAAGGTCTAGTGGGTCTAAATCAAGAATCGGCAACAAAGTATACAAGCCAAGTCCCTTACTATTTGTAAAGAGTGCCCTTCGGGAGCGTGTCATTGACTCGCTTTTTTATTAAACCAATGGTTGCATCAAACAACTTGGAAAGAGCTAGTGTTTTCCTTGCTCCCGAATCAATGACAACGCTCTGAATCCTGCATCTTGAAGTCACTTGGGTATATTACAGGCAAAAAAATAGCCAACCGCAATTAAGGCGATTGGCTTATGTATGATGTGAACAATGTGTATTCACTAACAACGTCAGTTGGCTAGGTGACCCTCGGCTTAAGAAGGGTCGAAAAGAATTATGCATTAATCATGCCAATTTGAAAAGCATTATTTTTGGGCACAAGATCTCATATCAAATCTTGTTGCAGCCTTGATTTTTGCATTATGCAAAGCCAGAATGCAAAACGCAGTTGCAAGACGCAATCTAGTCACATAAGTGATAAATAAATCATCAATTAGCCAGATTCACGAGATTTATTGTTTAATTAGGTTAATTTAGACAGTGTTGAGCGATTTATATTTCACTTTATTCACCCCAACAAATCTCGTTTATCGCCCTGTTTTTATTTGTAGGAAATCACTAAAGCTCTTCTGTTTCTCTGATAAGCAATCATTTCGATATCTTCCGAAACACTATTTCATACTTTTTTGACATCAATGTTTGTATACTCACTGCCATCAACATGACTTAGTACTTGAGAAATGAACTATCTAATCACCTACTTTAAAGGAATGGCCATGGGTGCAGCCGATGTTGTCCCTGGCGTATCAGGCGGCACCATTGCATTCATTACCGGCATTTACGACACGCTGCTAGAAAGCATTCGACGTATTAACCCATCACTTTTCTCGATTTGGAAAAAAGATGGCTTCAAAGCCGCATTTAACCATATTAACGGTTTCTTCCTGATTTCACTGTTTGCGGGCATTTTCACTAGCATCGCAACATTGGCAAAACTGATCAGTTGGCTATTAGAAACTCACCCGATTCCAATTTGGTCTTTCTTCTTCGGCCTGATTTTGGTGTCGGTCTACCACATCATTCGCCAAGTAGAGAAACGCGATGCGATTCGCTTTGTTGCTCTCTTGATTGGTATTGGCTTTGCCTACAGCATCACGGTACTCAAACCACTTCACATGGAGCCAACTGCAATCAACACCATTCTTGCAGGTGCGATTGCGATTTGTGCAATGATTCTACCGGGCATCTCAGGCAGCTTTATTTTGCTGTTGATCGGTATGTACGCTCCTGTGCTAGGCGCAGTGAAAGGGTTCCAAATTGATATCCTTGCCTTGTTCCTTGTTGGCTGTGTGGCTGGTCTATTGTCTTTCTCTCACCTGTTATCTTGGTTACTGCGCAAGTTCCGCGATTTAACGTTGATGTTCCTAACAGGCTTGATGATCGGTACGCTACCAAAGATCTGGCCTTGGAAGGAAACGCTGACATGGCGTACGAACTCAAAAGGCGAGCAAGTGCCATTGCTAGAGCAAAACCTGTCACCGTTTGAGTTTGAGCACATCACGTCTCAGCCATCGCAACTGGTGTTAGCTGTGATCATGATGCTAGCAGCTATTGCTCTGGTACTTGGTTTAGAAAAGTTTGCGGATTCAAACAAGTAAATCAAAACCACCATTTCATCATTTAAGAAGCGGAGCCATTGGCTCCGCTTTTTTTATTTACGCCTTACAAACGATAAGTTTCAAGATAGTGCACAATTTGTTGAAGTTACGAGTTTTCGTACATCCCATCTGTGCTAGGATGCAGACAATGTTAAGTGATAAATACTGAATCTTAATGAAAGTGTTACAAATCGCAGGGATAGCCGTTGCACTGGTTGCTGGCTTTTACGCGCCTACCCTGATCAAAAACTTCTCTTCAGCGCCCGAGCCTAAGTCGCTCGATGAATACTGTTTCCTCTCTACTGAACCTTGCATCCAACATGATGTTGCGATGACGCTTAGCGTCGATACTGCTCAACCTCTGATCCCAGCTCAGCTCGAAGTCGAATGGCAAGACAGCGAAGCCGATCAGCTTGTATTAAGTTTGGTTGGTCGAGAAATGGAAATGGGCGAGCCAAAATTCATGCTGAAGAAAGTGGCGCCGGGTAAATTCGTGGGCGATGTGACATTGCCCGTTTGTACACAAGATTCGATGACGTGGGTTGGTGAGCTTTCCGACGGTAAAGACACCATCTACCCAGCCCTCAAAATGCAAAGATAAGGAATTGATATGAGCCGTAATTGGTCTCTCTTTCTCGTGGTTGCTTTTGTCCTCGGCTTTGGTACCAAAACGTATCTAGATGGACAAAAAGACGTAGAGAAAAAACAGCAAGTCACGACCGAACAAAGCGTGTTGTTCGGCGAAGGTAATAAACCTGTCGATATCTTCGATACCAGTGATGATCGCATTCGCATTGTTTACTTTGGCTTTACGCGTTGCCCAGACGTGTGTCCGACCTCATTAGCCATGCTAGCAGGCGCACTCAACCAAATCGACGATGCGCAAAAAGCACAGTTGCGCCCGATGTTCATCTCGCTTGATCCAGAACGTGACGAAGCAGATGCATCCGCCAAATATGCGCACTACTTCCACCCGATGATTGAAGGTCTATCAGCGCCACTTGATGTGACTACCCCACTTGCTCACAAGTACGGTGTTATTTTCCGTAAAACAGAGCTAGAAGGCTCAGAGCTGAAATACACACTCGACCACAGCTCTTACTTTTACTTCTTGAAGCCTGACGGCACACTCATCACTAAAGTGCCACATACCTTAACGCCTGCGCCAATTGTCGAGGCGATAACCAAACTGACTGCAGAAGGAAAAACCAATGAAAGCTAAGCATGCAATCAAAACGTTAGCCCTCTCCGCCCTACTTCTAAGCCCTTTGGCACAAGCAAACCTCAATGTCATGCCACACGAGCCGTATGCACGAGCCATGGCGCCTGGTGCTGTGACAAGCGCTGTGTTTGTGACCTTTGCTAACCGAAGCCAAGAGGACATCAATATCGTTGCAGCAGAAACCCCTGCGGCAGGTAAAGTTGAGCTGCACGATGTGATTAAAGAAGGCGATGTGATGAAGATGCGTCAAGTAGACCACATCACACTAACTGCAAAAGAGACTACCGAGCTAAAACCGGGCAGCCTGCATATCATGCTATTCGACCTTAAAAAGCCGCTTAATGAAGGCGACGAAATCGAAGTGACAGTGACTTACGACAACGGCCAAAAGCAAAGCTTTACCGCACCGGTCAAAAAAGTCATGGCAGGAATGAAAAAGCACGAACATCATCACTAGTGCTTCTTCACTTCATCGATTCAAAGCTCCTCCAACGTGAGGAGCTTTTTTATTCCTCTCTCCTTTCTCTAAGCAGTATTCGCCAAACTATCAATGCATGATTTTGTGTCCTAAATCAGAGCGAAGCAACCGCAGCTGAGATATAAACAAGGCTTTGCTGCCAAACGAGTTTCTCGCGATGTTAAAAGCCCTTTCTCGCGTCTTCAAAATGCTGACGCACGTGAATCCAAATCTGGAACAAGATGTCGACACCATCATTGACGCTATCGGTGGCATGGATAATTTGGTGGAAACCGGAGCTTGCGCGACAAGGCTACGCCTCACACTAAAAGACACTGCAATCGTGAATCAAAAAGCATTGAAAGCACACGGAGCACATGGCGTGGTGATCATCGATGAGCGACATATCCAAATCATCTACGGCGTAAAAGCCAATACCTATTCACAAGAGATGGAAGAACGTCGAATAAAGCATTTATACCCAAGTGACTTCAAAATGTAGGGTTCAGAGCGTTGTCATTGAAGTGAGTTCAAGAAAAACAACGCCGTGTAATAGCCAGCTATTTCCAAGTTGTTTGACATAGAAATCGCTTTAATGACACGCTCCCGAAGGGCGAGTTGACTTGGCTTGTATACTTTGTTGCCGATTCTTGATTTAGACCCACTAGACCTTCAAATCGTCGCCTCGTCTACAAACCAAGTCATTCTCGCTGAACCAATCATCTTGAGGTTACTTGGGTATATCACTCTAAAAAAACGCAAAGGAGTTGTAAGAGTCGAATCACAGCCGCTATACTCCGGCCGTTAACTCACCAACTAAGAGGAAATATGATGTTAAATATAGGACTAACTGTAACATATGATATATAGTGATTAATACCTAACTCATAACGATCACATATTGAAGGTGCACATTATATGATTTCAGTTAGTTCCACATCAGAATTTAAGATCAAGGGTTTGGTATATCCTAACTTCCCTCTGTTGCTTTGGTCTCACACAAATGAAGATATTGGTACTGAGTCAGGCGCTCTCTTTTGTGAAGGTCATCAGTTCTTAGAATTTTTGTTAATTAAAAGTGGAAGAATTAATAGTAGAGAGTCATGGAAGACCTATGCGGCACACCTAGTAAGTTTCTTCACCTTCATTGAGGATAATGGGCTGGATTGGACTGATATTGCCGATGATGGCATTACTGAAATGATTCTAGCTGTCTACCGTGATGCCTGCCTTGATGACGGGATGAAGGCTAACTCTGTAAATCAACACCTCCGAACCATTGTGCGCTTCTATCAATTTGCGGTTGGTCAAGGTTGGGTGTCAGAACTTCCTTACTCACTGGTTAGTATTAAAACAAGCAAAAACAAGAATCACTTTCTTGCACACACCAAGAATGATTCTGGCGAAGTTCAAAGCCCTGACATCATGCTAAACACGCCTAAAAAGCTTCCAAAATTCCTGTCAAAAGAAGAAGTGCAGGAACTTTTAAGTGCCATCAAAAACCCAGTAGTCAAACTCATGACAAGGCTCTGTCTACAGACAGGAATTCGAAAGAAAGAGTTACTCCTGTTTCCATTGAACCTGATGCGTAAACCAGTAGAAGGTAGAGCCATCTACAGGGTTGAAATTAACCGAACCAAGGGTGAAAAAGAGCGTGTCATACACATTCCTCACCGCCTTATGAAAGACCTGTGGAATTACACTCAAACCACTCGCCACGAGCAAGTGATGTCACACGGTACAGATAAAAAAGGCAACCCTGTATTCCAGAGTGATTTGTTATTCCTCAACACAAATGACAATAAAGAATGGGCGCTAGGCTCTGGCTTCAATAAGGCTCTGAATGATTTAGGGTTAGATTTTAAGGTAAACCCTCACAAATTGCGTCATTCCTACGCATGTCACACGCTAAAGGGTTTGCAAGAGCGTAAGCAAGGCAAATTTGAACCGCTGATGTATCTACAGAGAAGGCTTGGGCATTCAAGCATCACTACCACTATGATATACCTCGAAATCGTGAATGACTTGATGGACGATTTGGCGCTGGAATATCAAGACCAAATCAATGAAATTTCTGTTCAAGAGTTATGCGCATAATAAACATGTCGTAAGCCAATATAGTTTGACCACAAGTGGGCACACCGAAGGTGAAGTGTTGATAAACTCGAATTTGGACAATTATCATTTTCGGAAAATCGAATATTAGCAATTTATGAATAACTCTATGTATAGGAAACCACTCCCGAATTCATTATTACGGTTGATTTAAAACACCGAGCCCTCATATTCTTAAAATCCACCCACAACGCTACCTTGGCTATGCAAATCAAACGAGACTTTGACTACTACCACAACCTTCACAACCTCATTACCCACGCCCTGCTTCATTTGCTGTGTCAGGTATCCGCATCTTCCCGTTTTGTTCCAGTAACATCACGCAATGACATACTGATAAAGTACCTTAAGCCAAAGCTCAACGATAAGTCGTTATCGAATATCAAAAAAGACATCAAACTAATGCTCAGCGTGGCAAGAAAAAAAGGTGGGAACCTAGAAATGAAACTGCATCAACTTAATTCACAGTCGAAGCATGCAAAACTCGTCGGTGCTGAAAAGCTTTATAACCTACTCGTACACCTTTATGACGTAGAGGGTATCGAATCAAGACTGTTTGAGGAGGGTAGTGAGGCGGAGCCTGGGATTCTTTATATGCTAGAGGAACAAGTCGAACACGGTTTTGACCAAGAACACAATCAAGTCACCCCACTATCGATGCTTATCCAACTAGAGCGTGCACCAGAGCTTATCAATTCGATTAATGCTCACGGCCTATTTCTTGCCGAAATGAAAGAGTGGAACAGCGAGATACATCAAGCCCACATCTTAGTACACCCTGCTTAAAAAACTGGCTACCGCTCATTTAAACCTCCAATCATTCATCCCACATGAGCTGGCTTCACCAGCTAGCTCATGTGGGACAAAAATGAGTTTTGGGGAATAGAATGTTGGGAATCCGTGGATAACTAAAAATATTGTCAACGCCAGTTTAAAATTGACCCACTTATCGACGTTATCGCCGAAGTAAAACTGACCCACCCACGTAATTAACTTCTGTTTTCTGATTGATTTTCTAGAACCGTAGGTATGGTTCCAGCCGCCTTCTTTCCTCGTAGTCGGTAGCTTTCTCCGCTGATTTGTACGATGTGCGAGTGATGAAGAAGCCTATCCAGTAATGCCGCCGTTAGTGTCGTATCGTCAGCGAACGCATTTGACCATTGAGAGAACGGCAAGTTACTGGTTACGATAATGCTACCTTGCTCGTATGCGTATTTTCATCCAAGCAGATCACCCAATAACATCCATCGAGATCGCTTAATACCATTCATGGAGATCACCAATTACCATCGATGAAGATCACTTTTCAGTGTCGATGTTATTACCTGATCTCCATCGATGTTATTTTCTCCCGCCTCATAGATGTGTGAAATCCTATCCTAAATATCGTTATTTCGATTTTTTAGGAACAGTATGCCTACACCATCTATCACTATGAGAAAACTTAAAGAAATCCTGCGCTTAAAATACGGTGCAAAACTTAGCCATCGACAAATAGCTCGAAGCTTGTCGATCTCTGCATCCGTTGTCTCTCGGTATGCTAACAGAGCCTCACAACTTGGTATTTCCCAATGGCCTCTGCCAGAAGGCTGGGACGATGCCACGCTGAACCGAGAGTTCCTCAAAACAACAGTGACCCCTAAAAAGTATGCGTCACCAGATTGGGCAGATGTTCATAAGCAGCTTCGCTCTAAAACGATGACACTTCTGCTTTTATGGGAAGAATACGCCGAACGTAATAGCGATGGTCACTACAGCTACAATCACTACTGCCGCTTATACAAGGCTTGGAGCAAAACCATGTCGCCTTCGATGCGTTGGGTTCATAAGGCTGGCGAAAGGCTATTTATCGATTACTGTGGCCCGACTATGGACGTTGTCGATCCTGATAGCGGAGAAGTAAGAACGGCTCAAATCTTCGTGGCAACGATGGGAGCTTCAAGTTACACCTATGCCGAAGCCACTTGGTCGCAAGGGCTTGAAGACTGGGTCATGAGTCATGTTCGATGCTTTGACTACCTGGAAGGTACCCCCGAAATCGTGGTTCCTGATAACTTAAAAAGCAGTACAACAAGAGCATGTCGGTATGACCCCGATATTAATCCTACTTACCAACAAATGTTGGCACATTATGGTGTCGCAGTGATGCCAGCAAGGCCAAGAAAACCTAAGGATAAAGCAAAGGTAGAAACTGCCGTCCAAGTCGTAGAGAGGTGGATAATGGCTAAGCTCCGTCATGAAACCTTCTTCAGCCTGAGTTCACTCAACTACCGTATTAAGGAGCTCTTGGTCGAACTCAATCAAAGACCGATGCAGAAGCTAAAGAGCTCTCGATACGAACTCTTCACCCAGCTCGATAAACCTGAGCTTAACGCGCTCCCACAACAAGCGTATCAATACACCTACGTAAAAAAGGTGCGCGTTCATATGGACTATCATGTAGAGCTCGAAGGGCATTACTACTCAGTACCATATCGCTTACTGCGAGAGCAGTTAGAAGCGCATATAAGCGGTGAACTGGTCACGCTTTACCATAACGGTCAACTTGTCTCTAGCCACCCAAGAAAACGGCAGTTCGGTTACAGTACATTAGAAAAGCACATGCCAGAAAATCACCGTCAGTACGCACAATGGACACCGGAACGCTTCTTAAAATGGGGGGCAGTAAGTGGTGATTCGACAGTAAAACTGATGAACCATATCCTCGATAGTAAAGATCATCCGACCCAAGCGTATCGTTATCTTATGGGGTTAATGCAACTACATAAACCTTACGGTTATCACCGGCTGAATGACGCGTGCAAACGAGCGTTAGCGACCGGTGTCTATCGACTCAAAGGAATTAAATCAATCTTAGAGAAAGGACTCGACCAGAGGCCTCTCCCTCAACCTACTTCAGATCATCTAGCGGATCTAGAACACTGCAACGTACGAGGCAGTGAGTATTATCACTAAGCACAGGAAATCGATATGCAAGCCATACATAACCAACTGACCCAACTGAAGCTCTCGGGCGTGAAAAGCGCTCTAGAGCATCAGAATGAACTCCCTAGTACTTACCAAGAAATGAGCTTCGAAGAACGGCTTAGCTTACTGTTGGATGAAGAACTGACACAGAGAGAGAATAAAAGGATCGCGCGCCTGCTTAAGCAGGCGCACTTCAGGCTTCATGCTGAGTTAGAAGAACTGGATTACCGCTCAGGAAGAGGGCTAGAGAAATCCGTGATACGAAACTTGGCAAGTGGTCAATGGTTAAGCAGGAAACAAAATATCCTTCTTACAGGAGCGACAGGATGTGGAAAAACTTACTTAGCTTGTGCTCTAGGTCGGCATCTCTGCCGACAAGGCCATAGCGTTTACTACTTCCGACTAAAGAACCTCTTAGAAGAGTGTTATCAAAGTCATGCTGATGGTAGTTATCCCAAGCTTCTCGGAAAGCTTGCAAAGAGCGCGCTCCTCATCATCGATGACTGGGGGCTAGAGCCACTTGCTGCCGATCAGCGGAGTGACTTACTGGAGATCATAGATCAGCACTATCAAAAAGGTTCAATCTTGCTCATCAGCCAGCTCCCAATAGAGGAATGGCATAGGATGATCGGAGATGCTACTCACGCAGATGCGATCTTAGACCGTCTCGTTCACGGAAGCATCAAAGTGAACTTAGCGGGAGAATCAATGAGAAAAGTCTGTAGTCAGTTGACGGAAGGAGATCAGTAAATGTAAGTTAAAAGAGGGTCCTATGACGCCGGAGAAAACTGATCTCCATCGATGTTATTACCCGATCTCCTTCATGTTAATACGCACTCGTATCGTTTAGCGATGACATTGAAGAACAAGTTCGCTTCTTCTCTGCCGAACGGTAGATACCCGATCTCATCGACGATAAGGAGCTTTGGCGCAAGCACGCTTCTCCTCAAGTAACTTTCAAGTTTGCCCTGAACTTTCGCCGTAGATAGTTGAAGCATTAAGTCTGCTGCTGTGATGAACCGTGTTTTTAAGCCTTTTTGTACGGCTATTTGGCCAAGGCTCACGGCAAGGTGGCTTTTACCAACACCACTTGGGCCAAGTAGTACGACGTTTTCTTTTCGCTCGACGAACGCCAACCCTGTTAGTTCCTTGAGCTGCTTCCGTGGGGCACCCGTTGCGAACTTGAAGTCATAGTCATCGAACGTTTTCTCCATAGGGAAGCTGGCGAACTTAGTCAGCGTTGCTCTTGTGCGTTCAGCTCTCGCTTCAAGCTCAGCGTTTAGAAGTGATTCTAAGTAATCGGCTAGGCTCAACTCACGAGTGCTAGCGACTTCTGCCAACCTCGGCCATTCCTGAGCCATTGCTTGTAACTTCAGCGTTGCGCAGGCAGCTTCGATGCGATTCATTTGAAGGTTCATACTCGCACCTCCAACAACGCGTCATATATTGATAGAGGATGTTGGAGGCTCTCAACTGGCATGACATTATCACCCATTGTTAGCGATGCTATCGGGCGTGTCGGCAACGGAAGAGGTTGAAGTGTAAAACGTTCTTTCTCTAGAAGAACTTGAGGCTTTTTGCCTGTTGTGCCGTGCATTCTCTGGTGAGCGACGGTTTCTAACCACGCGCCGATATGACCGTTAAGGACATCGGCTGTGATTTTCAGACCGTGTTGTTTAAGTGTCGCAGCAAGCGGAGTGACGAAGCTACTTTTCAAGTAAGAGTTAAATCGCTCCACTTTCCCTTTGGTTTTTGCGCGATAAGGGCGGCAAGCTCTTGGCTTAAAGTTGTATTTCTTGGCGGCGGTGAGCAGCGCGGGGTTCCAGCGGTGCTCACCTTCACCGTATGCATCACGCTCTATCATGATGGCTTTCGCATTATCAAATAAAACCTCTTTAGGGACTCCGCCGAAGTATTCAAACGCTTCTTCAAGACCGTCTATCCAGTCTTCTTGACGCTCTCGTTCACTAAAGCGAACGAACGTCGCTCTGCTATAGCCAAGAGTGGCTACGAAGGCTTTCACACGTACGCCGTAATGAGTGATGGTCGTGAAATCGACTTGCATCTGCTCACCTGGCAATGTTTCGAACCGAACCACAGGGTCGATAGGCGCACTGGGTTTGTACTGTTTGATGTGCTCTTTGAGCATCGTTATACCGCCTTCGTAACCGAGAGATTTTAGCTCACGTAGTAAGACGGTTGCGGGTATCCAATAAGGCTTTGCGGCTTCAATGCGAGTGCGCAAGTAGTCGTGGTAAGGCTGTAGTTTGGTTGGTCGAGATTGCCGTTCTCGATACACAGGCTCTTTACTTCTGTCTCGAAGATAAGTGCGAACGGTATTTCTAGAGATACCTAAATCTCGCGCGATGCGGCGGATGCTTTGCCCTTGCTGATGTAAAACGTGTATTTCCACTAGTTGCTCCTGATTGATCATAATCCGCCGCTTTGTCCATTTTACGAACGGATAGTTTGCCTCAGGTGGGTCAATTTTAAATCGGCGTTAGTGGGTCATTTTTACATCGGCGCTGACAATATGGAAAAGCTTTTGCTTTTGCAGTGTTATACCGAAGTCAATCACCTGCGTATTTTCATCCTAGCAGAGCAACCAATAACCAGAACTCCTTTATGTTAATACGCAATCACCTAACTTCTGCCTAAGAATAACATAGAGACAAACTTAGAAAGCAATCACAAAACACCAATATGCACTTAGGTTTATATCATGCGTGATTGTACACTATCCAAGCCTCATTACTTCTACTAGATTGACGACGAGGGAAAATGAATGAAATCCCCCCAATTACATAGGATGTGTATAATGCTTGCTAAAAAAAGCTTGTTCTCTAGTCTGGCTGTTGCGATGTTGATACCGTCACTCGTCCATTCATCAGACAATGTGCTATTGTTAGATAAATCATTTGCAACAACTCACAATAGTTATTCCGGTAGTCTAAAAGGCTATGGTAACAGCGGTTCCATTATTCAACAGTTAGACAATGGAGTTTATGGCCTTGAGTTCGATATTTACCCCAAGTACGATATGGGGGGAGTTGGACACGACGGCGTTGGAGACGAAGTTTACCACCAATACAATGCTAATCCCTTTTCGTATGATCTGCGAATCTGGTTTAACCTGATTAACGACTGGTCCAACTTACATCCATTGCACCCTCCTTTGTTCATTACGGTCGATTTTAAAAATAGCGATGGCTGGACTGAGCCAGGTTTATCTGATTTTCTCGATGGGGTGAAAAGCGTGTTTGGTAACAAGCTTGTTACCCCAAATCATGTCCCTGCTGTCTCAGAGATGACCATTACTGACGCTAAAGGCAAAGTCTTTATTATTTCGAACCATGCTAAATTTTATGACGACGGAAATCGTGGTTTATACGATAAAAGCAACGATGTCCAATTTTTATATGGTAACCATCGAGAGTTCGCTAACTTCAAAGGCAGTGACACCTCGGCAACATCGAAGGTAAAAGACAATAAATCCAAGCGTTTTTCACGGGTGTATAAATGGGATAAGTACGGACACCGATTTTACGACGATAATATTCAGGTAACGTTTCCCGCTAGCGACTACCCATTCTACAGTCAGTATCAAAAATTGCTTCAGCGCGAGCATCAAAATGTCTGGCGCGAACAAGATTTTGCGACCTTCACTATCAAACACAGTAGCAATTATGATCAAGGGCGTGAGCCAGCTGTATCGATCAACTCTCGAGTTGGCGGTAATCGTGTCGTAGAAGTCCACCGCTCACAAAATAATGACGGTTTATGGTACCGGTTGGGCACACTGGATAAAGCTGAAGACGGCATTAACTGGAAAGGGCATGGGCGATACTCTTCGGGGGTTAGACCGAATGTATCCCTTAACGATAATGGTATGATTGTGGCTGTACATAAATCGCAAAACAATAACGCTATTTGGTTGGTGGTGGGTGAGGTCATCAATGATGACATACGATGGGAAAGTCCTCAAAAATCACCTTTTCAAGGATACTATCCAGACGTAGCTTTAACTGATGATGGTCAAATTGTTGTGGTGTTCAGTGATACCGATTACGACAATATATATTATGCTGTTGGTACTTTGACAAGTGATAGAACGATCGATTTCCCTGATGTCCATCACTCGGTGGTGAATGATGAAGGCAGTTCATTGAGCCGCCCCCAAGTCGATGTCAATGACTCCCACCAACTTATCGTCAGTTGGGAACAAAGCAAGTCGGGAGAAAGGGAGGGGTGGACTCGTATCGGTCATTTAGACGCAAATAAATTAGATATTGAATTCAATGTTGATTCTTCCGTAGAACGTGCCAGTATATCAAACCGCGTTCGACTGGCCACTACCTATCCGTTTATTTACGACACTGCCCACTTCCCTTCTGTCGCGCTATCACAAAACGGCAATACTGTCACCACACATCGTTCACCGAGTGGTGATAATTTGTGGTATCGCGTAGGGAAACGAGGGCGATCGACGCAAATTCAGGACATAAGTGTCAATTACACCAAGGGGCGAGAAGCGAAAATCGACATGAACGATGAGGGTTATACTGTTGAAGTACATCAATCTCAAAATAACAACGGCCTATGGCTATCTATAGGGGAGCTTCAGGAGTAGAAACGGCTGTGCTGCCCACCTTATCATGGGAGGGCAGCGCTAACGAACAATGCTTTCGTCCAATGACAATGGAACTAGTGGTACGTTCTGCTCGATTGTTGCCGATTACAGGCATCAAGATAAGTTTTGGACAAGAATGAGTTAGTGAGTTTCTTAACTTAGTAGACTTCGGATTATTTCTAGTACGGTAACGTTCCAAGCACCGAAATTAATATCTGGATATTGGGTTGTTTTGTTTCATTAGTAACAGAATTTAATAGCTCACTCGTAGAGTGAGCTATAGTTATTTTCTAGCCTGCCTCAGTAATTCGGCTGCGCGCCTGCGCAGTATTAAACTGAGTATTGCTTGCGAATGGCTTTTTTAACAGGGCAACGCTGGTTACGACCATTAAGACTAACCAAACCATCGCTTAAGAGCTTACTAGTCAGTTTTTCTTGGCGATCCTTTGCTTCTTCCCAATCATTGAAATCTTCTACACGAGACTTCCACTGCTCAGATTCCGTTATATTTGCTAATTGGGTCATGAGGTGATTACGGTTTGCATAAGACTTCCAACTTGAGTGCGTTGCTGGCTGGGACGCACTGCGACAAGTAATATGAAAAACCGTCTCATCAAATACATTTTCTACTACCTGAATGTCCAACTGAACCATAGTATCTACCTCCTTGTGGTTTGTTAACGGTGGCTATTAGAAAGCTTTCATGGTTCGTCTGTCAAGCCTGTAACTAATTGTTGTAAAAAATGGATATTTACAGGACGTTCAAATGTATGCTTTGACGCTAACAAAATTCAGTCAAGTTAGAGATAACTGTACAGAGGACTCTACCGCGCCTGACTTGAAAATGGACATTTATTGCTTAGTGTAAACACCAATTTCCTGAGAGTTTTTTGCTCAAACCAATATAAGCCCCACTCATAAAGATGACTACTTATTCACTTTGCAGATGGCTCAATTATTCTGAATGACTAATAGCGCACTTTTAATAATCCACATCTTCAATCGTTATATGCTGGGCACCAAGCAATGATCCATAGCTCAAGGTTTCACCACAATGAGGACACTCAAACTCTTCATTGGCCTCGATACATTCATCTTCGCTCGAGTTTGACTTTAGAAGTGGCCTTAGTAAGGTTAGTGGATGGTATACAGAAGAAGTGGTGCTGGTAATTAAGAAGATGCTTGACGGTTGGTTGTGGCTACTCTAGTCTCGCTTTCCTTCTTGGCGCCTTTTTTAAATCCGCCCAAGACTTTCGATGAGGCACCTTGAGGAAGAACAGAGGACGTTTTGTTCTCTTTGGCGGCTTTTGTACCATTCTAATGCAGCGATTGGCAGGATTTGCAAAAGCCGCTTCTTGCTAATAGGTAGTATTCATCGTTTAAGGCTTTGTTTATATATCTTTCGCAATGTAGAACGATTCATTCCAAGCATTCGTGCGGCCTGTGCCTGATTGCCTCGGGTATGCAGCAAGAGCACTTCGACAATAGTGCACTTCACTTCTGGTAGTAATTGGCTGAGATCGGGCGCTGCATGCTTTTTATCTGCAATACCTGTCAATTCAAGCTCTTGTTTCACACATTGAACCACCTCATCCCGCGTTATCAAGGTCGTCATACTTTTTCCTCTTACTTTTTTCTTCTTTGAACGATGTATAGCAATGTGCGATTAAGAACCCTTGTTGAGTTTTGTAAGGCAAACCAGAATTACCAATGTTGATCCTTTTTCGCCAGACTACAAGTGTCTCTAATGAGCTCGCAGCGTTCATTTTTCGCTGTATTTTTTCGAAGTATCCGTCAAAGCTCATGAATTAAGCGCAGCTGTATAGAAAATGAATAAGCTCGGAGTCCGAATTAACGGGAAAGTTCCCTAAATCTTTTGTTAATTGGGATGAGAGTAAGATCACAGCCTTTGTAGGCAGAGTGCTCATCCGTGCCATAGATTAAGATGATTTCTCTTACCGCGATAGCTAATAGCCTTATTGTTACCTGAGTCACACTTTTACAAGGTCTGACGTGCAAGGTTAAAATCACAAAATAACGAACCCTTCCTTCGCTTTAAAAGCCCTAAAAGTGCTTTGAAAAGGAAATATCGTGCAATTCACTACCGCGAATCACTTTTTCACTGCATAAAGAATAAGCGCCTTGATTCATTTCGATTGTTAAAATCCAAAGTTATTTGGTTTATGGAAACAGCAATGAAATCGTCGCAACTTGATGCTTCAAAAGAGGTCTACCCACGAATCGGTAAAGTCTATAAAGTTCACTCAGATAAATCTCGCGTTAAAGTCAATTTTCACGGGAATCCAATCGGTCAGCCTATATGGGCAGTCATAGGTCGAGCGTTTAAAGCTTCTGACATAGATCTCGCTATTGATAACCAATTGAACTGCCAAATCAACTTTATGGATGGCGATCTTAGCCTTCCTATCCTTGTTGACATCTTCACCTCTCTACTAGAGGAAGACCTATTGATACTCCGAGCCAAAAACATGGTTGTTCAAGGCGATGAAAGTGTCGTCCTACGCTCAGGGGAGACTCAAGTATCAATGACGGCTAAAAGTGGCACGGTTAAAACCACCGCCCAAACCATCAATACTTCGGCAGATAAATTACAAAAAATTCAAGCGACCAAAGTGCGTTTAAACTGATTGAAAAGGAAAAAATTATGGCATCAACCATCGGCGCTAATGGGCTGAGTATCGTTCATAAAGGCTCAGGAGGTGAAGCGAACGCTTCTGTACCGGACGTTTGTTTAACCAAAGTCGGAAAGCCTGTCGTTCCTATTCCGTACGGCAATAACGCTAAATCCGCCGATTTGGTGGACGGCTCAACCAGTGTCACTGCCGATGGTGGCAACAGTATTGCTTTGCAAGGCAGTAAGTTCTCAAAAAGTACTGGTGATGCCGCTGGCGATAAAAAAGGCGTGAGTTCAGGAACCATTGAAGGAGAAGCGCAGTTTGTGACGTCTTCTCCGAATGTCCTTATCGAAGGAAAAGGAGTGGTACGCCAGAGTGATCAAATGACCATGAACAATGGCAATACCATGTGTTTTGGCGTACAGAACCCATCTTTCTCGGTCGAAGAAGATCTTGAAGAGACCTTTATCATGGACGTTTGTGTGCGTCACCCAAACGGTCAACGGCTGGTGAATGCGCCATTTAAACTCAGTGATGAGCAAGGCTCGACGGTATATGAAGCCACTTTGGATGATAAAGGGCGCAGTGATGCCGACCCGCTCAAAGGGGGGAAAGTCAAGCTGCTGGTCGAAGAGAGTCAAGACCCGTTTGTGGTGGCTCCGATTCGTCGCGAGAACCCTCGCCATGTAGACAGCCAGTCGGATGATGATTTTTTCAATATCGCTTCCAAAGGTCAGCGCGGCTTTTGGCAGCCAACCAGAATTGAGACCGTTGGCACGGCTTGGGGCAGTATTGGTCAAACGTTGAGTAGCGATCGCTATTTCCAAGGCATGGTCAGTGCCGAGGTCATTCAGCACTTTACCCATTATCACCCAGATACGACATTCGATGTATCAAAGACCTGTGATGCGCTCATTGGCAACCTTGATCAACCCTTGCCGCATACCACCGAATCGCTGCTGGCTTATACCCTGCCTCAAGTATTAGAAGAAGGAGAATTGCTGTCGGTACTGCTGAGGCTAGCACCGCATGAGACCACTGACCGAATGCTGGCGTACATACGTGCGCGAGGTAAAGGCAACCCACAAACCTATTTGGCTGACTACGATTGGCAAGCAGCAGAAAAGAGCATCAATAGTGAACTAGACGCGCTGCTTAACAAGCTGAAAAGTCGGTTAACCTTCTTACGTGATGAAGCCAGCAAACTGCAATACGCGTACCTGTCTGAGGATGTGTTCGATAAGCACATCGATACGTTAAGCTCGTACATGAAGTTACTACCCGACCTCATTTCTGGTGTGTTCAATAAAATGCAAACCAAAGCCAGCGAGCTTCTGGCGAACACAGATAACGTAAAGGTCATCAAAGCGGCAGACGACTTACACTCGATTGAGAGTGAATCGATTGAAGCCGTTGTCAACACCACGAAAACCATCGACACGGTCGAGCCATTCATGAATGAAGTGGCTGGTGTGATTGAAAATGTCATTCCGATTTATCCGGTGCGTTATGGCTACGCAAACTTCTTTGATGAAGTGATGCCAGCGCAAGCCCCGCCAAGCATGTTAGAAATGAATGGTGCTACCGGGCTGAAAGACACCGGTGGCTACCTGCTTCGCCTTCTGCGTGAGGGTTGGTTGTACATCAAAGAAGAGAGCGAAGAAGAGACCGCTCCTTTCCACATATTCAAATATGCGCAAACCCAAACGCCGACCGGTGTGATTGAAAAGTTTGAGAAATACTATTTCACCAATGAAGAAAACGCTCAAGAGGGATTAACGCTCGATACCTCATCGGGCTCCACGTTCTATCCTTTTGCGTTTGTGACGCCGAAAGCGAAAAAGATCTCCATCGTTTACTCTGAGCACGAATGGTCTGCCGCCATCATTGATAACATGAACAACGATGAAGAGTTGCGCAAAAAGGCGATGCAGCAGGTGGATTTGACTGCGCAACAAACCGAGTTTAGTCAAGCGGCAACACAAGACAACCTCAGCGCCTTGGTGGAAGATTACCGCAATAACGATGAAAAGTGGTTGGCAGACAAAGACAGCGCGAAGCCGATGCCTCATGGCCTTGATTTGGCAACCACCACATTAAGTTATCATCTTGATGCTGAAGGCATTGTCGAAACCATGCAAAAAAGCCATAGCGAGCATAAAGATGGCGCTTTGGTGGTTTTGTTTGACCCTGTTGGTCGTCAGCGCGATATCTCCAAAGTTATCTCGAAAAATGTCGCTGAGCAACAAGCCTATGTTAATGTCAACAAATACCCTTTGACGATTGGTCAGTACGCACAGTCATGTATTGAGAGTGATATTCCAGAAGTCAAGAAAGCAGCGGAGGAGAATCTAGCGATAGAGGAACTTCGAGAATACTTAAAAAAGAATAAAGAGAACATAGACAAGTGTAAAAGTGAGCGTGAGAAGCTACTTGACTTAATGGACTACTTTGTAGCGGGTAAAGGCGCTGAAGATGAGATTGGCTCGCTCACTTGCTATCTAAGACACTACTTTGATATTCGTCAGCAAGGCATTATCGACCCTGCTGCTGAGATGGGTAAATTGCTGCTCCTTCTAGGGTCGCTTTTTGAAGGCGTAACCGCAAGTGAAGAAGGCATTGAAAACATGGATAGATGGGTTGGTGAAGCCTTTCATACAGAAGAGCTCACCCCATTAGATAAGGTGTGGGGAGTTTCTCTAAAGGCCATTCAGCTCGTATTTCTTCAGCCCCAAGATCAAATAAATTGGCATCATGCTGTTCCTCCAGTATTAACTTCGATAGGTAATTACTTGGCTCGTATACAAGCTGAGTTCACTTATGGCACTAAGTTACTGGGAAATTCTGGGTTAGAGTGCTTTTATAGAGCAACCTTACCATCATTATTTGATGCCTTATTAGGGGTTCGGTTTACGGGGAATCGACTCAACATGGCGCTCGATGACATCGAAAACTTAATCGATAAACAAACAGGTCAAAAAAGCTCAATCAAATCAAATGTGCACTTTGGCGAAAAGCTTCTCAATTGGTCTGAAATGAAAGCAAACCAATCAGAGCAACGTATTTTTGAATTACTGGAAGCAGAGCCAACAGCATCAGCGCCTGAATGGCTCAAAAAGCTGGCCGATAGGCTCCCTACCAAAACACTTCTCCATTTCGCACAAGAAAGTGCAGGTTTAGGGCTGACCTATTGGTCGTATCAAGCAAATGTGAATACCATCAATGATCTTTTGGCTCAAACACAATTCGATACACTCGACCCCGTGAATGATGACAAAGAATATACATATCGCACGGTAAAAATGTTGTCCACGCTCGCGGCGATCAGCGCAGACAGTATTACTCTCAGCCAGTACAGTGCCAAGGGAGTAAATATTGCAGCACGTGAAGCTGAAAGGGCGCTTCTTGCCCTTCAAAAGCAGTTACCGAATATGAGTAAGCAGTTAGCTGAAAAGCTCGGAGTGCGCAGTTTACAAGCTTACAGTCAGCGTTTAGATACGCGTCTATCGGCAGCGCCGATAAAAGGACTTGTTGTCGGTGCAAACGTGGCAATGTCATTTGTTTACTTCTGGGATGTTTTTACTAGTTATAGGTCAGGCAATAAACAAGCTTCTCTGGGCTACCTGACCGGTGGCGTCTCCAGTCTATTGGTTGCATTTTCGGCCGTCGGGGGGCCTGTTGGAGCCGTATTGCTCTTCGTTGGTCTTACAGGGCTTTTATTTAGCGCATATCAGATAGACCGATTTGGCAAAAATAGTTTTGAAAACTTGCTCTACAGCTCTTTCTGGGGAACAAGTGAGTATTACCCGTTTTGGAATGATTTTAAAAAGCAAGAAGACATTGATACTGTTCAAGAGAGGCTGGATGTTATCACCGCTGTGACATCTGATAACATTAAGTACTTTGATGCGGCATTGAACATCGAGTCTCAGGAGTTTTTAAACTATTTTTACGCACCCAAACTCACTATCGTGGACAGCAGTATTCGTCCTTATGGCTCAGAGCCGTATCGATACAATCTCAGTTACGTATTCGTCTTGCCGGATTTTAAAATGAACGTATCTCAACTGCATGGCTCGATTTATCGTGAACTGGATGATACCAAATACGCGGCCTACTCAGTACCTGAGCCCGATAAGGCCATGACCGAAACCTTCAGGAGTGCGTTGGCGGCGGCATTTGAAGATAGGACATTATGTATCGCCAAAGAAGACGGTCTGCATGTCACGGTTAATGTCGAGTTTTCGCATCCGGCTCGTCTGATCTGGTGTTACGAACCGACACCAAACACTGTGGTGCCAAAACGTTATTTAACTAACAGCGGCTACATAAGCACGAGTCAAATAGGCATGCTTGATGAAAAACCAAACACTACACCTTGGGGAAAATAATGAACCGCGGCTCTCGAGGAATATTCACAACAAAAGCGCAACCTTTTTCAAAGTGGTGGGCGCAATTTCGAGCAGAAGTGATCGTTGTTCCGATGAAAGACCCACTCGAACCTTTTATGAGGGTCAATGATAATCTGTTGACGTTAAGGACTGGCTACCATACTCGCCGCAATACCATTATCGTCCCATGGATGCTGATGCTAACCGTATTGACTCTGTATTTTATCTACGATTCTCGCTACCAATATGATTTTGAAGCTCACAAGGCTCAGGCTGCGCGTATGATTGACTTCCACAGAGACAGAACCCCCGATTACAAACGATGGATTCTAGATGCTCAAAAGACTGGTGATACAGAAGAAGAGACACATTATCGCCGAAGGCTAGCTGAGAATGAAAGCCAAATTCAAGGCTACAGCATCTATTTTGAGCAAGACGGTGATGTGTCATTGTTTACGCATATGAGAGCGCTGAAGCAACTTGGACAGCTAGATCATTTCCTTTTCGGTATTGGCCTTTTTTCTTTCATGGGCGCTTTATCTTTAGGTATGTGGTTGCTTTTCTTGCTGAAACCTCAAGACGCGGAAGTTTACTTTGATCGAAACAGACAAATTGTCTACTCGTGGCGACATGGAAGGGTTGGCGCGGCGTCATTTGACAAAATGGGTATATTAGAAAATCACCTTGGTTTAAATATCGTATTGCAGTTTGAGAACAAAAACCTGACAGGCTACCGACCGATGGGGATCGTGGGCATTGATATCGGAAAGCATTCTTTTCATCGAGAGAGTGATATGACTTACCCATTAGCTCAAATCTTAGCGTTTATGGAGCATGGCAAAGAAGCTGTGATTACAGGTGAGTCATTTACAAGGGAGCCAGCAAAATACTTCTTACGCAAGGATAAAAAGCCGGATAACTTTGAACAGCGTGTTGAAGCGGCCCTCGCAGCTCAAGATGATCTCGTTTCCCACTACCAAACGAACCGAGTGAGAGGTCATGCGATTTAAGGTTTGAGAGTAATCTCATTAAGGTTAGTTAGTGCGGCAGGACTAACTAACCTTTATTTACTCTCCAAAATACATATTCACAATACCTAAATATAAAGTCACACTTAATATTATGGACATGTGTGGCGTGTATAGACAATAGCCACACGTGTCGTCATGCTCGAAAACAATAAAGGGGCAAAGGTGTTTTAGCTGACTTTCCCATCTGACTGTGACTTTCTCATCTGACTTGATACAGCCCAAAAGCGATCAAACGTTGTCCTCTGACAAAAACAAAAAAAGAAACTTGTAACAACATTCAAAGCAACCTATTGTGTATAAAGTTACAAAAATCAAAGGACACTATTGTGCCGAAGAAAAAATCACGCAAGATCGACCTAGATAAGTTCGTATTGCCGCACGTAAAGGAAGACACTATTCAGGGTACTGACAATCTAGAAGTTGTTCGACCCATCAGTGCGGTAGTGAATTTTCCTGCCTTGGGGTCGAAAGGTGGCAATGGGTATAGTTTCGACTTTGCACCCTTTTATGGTCAGGGGTTTGATGATCTGGTTAATCGTGCCTATTACACAACTAAAGCCTTGCTGGACTCTGCCATCTCAAGTGGAAGCTCTCAAAAGACTATTCTAGCTTATTCATATGATGGATTTAAGATTCTAGCAGGCTACCTTCCGCTTTATCGTCAGCATAAAGATCATGATTTATCTCAAGCAGATATATCAGTAGAGCTAATGGACAACTTTCGTATCCACTTAAAGACGCTTAAGAAAAAAAATGGCGATGGCAATCTATCCTACACTAGTCAAAAAAATCACTACACCTTGGTAAAATCACTTTTACATGCGATGAAAACCCAAGGGTATTGGGATGCCTCACCTGAGTACGTGAGAAGCTGTTTTAAACCCAACCCCTACCCAAAATCAAACCAACGTGGCGGTGGCGGCGCAAGTCCCTTCACTCAGCATGAGAGAAAACAACTTGTTATTACCTTAAAGCAAGCCATTCCACCTATCATCAATAAAGATCGAGAAGCGCCATTGACAGCGTATGAGTTGACGGTAGTGGTTTTGGCGATAGCGATGCAAACAGGGATTAATACCAGACCTCTTTTGGAAATGTCGGTGAACGCCTTGTCTGAGCACCCATTGAAGGCAAACAGACGATTGTTGACCGTCTTTAAACGTCGGGGGAGTTCAACTCAGTTACACAATTTACGCAAGAGTGAAGAAGTTGATATTATTCAGGGCGTTAAATTGGATGTGGCGCTGCTTATTGAAACCGTCACTAAACTCAATGCCTCAACCAGAGAAGCGCTAAACACGGATTTATTGCTCACCTATACCTCTACTCGTAATCGTACCGCTGGAACAGCCACCTCACTGTCAGAAAATGTGCTTTATTACTACACAGAATCATTGATTAAGGAGTACAACCTAAAAGATGAAGATGGCAACCCAATCACGGTGAATGCAAGTCGCATCCGCAAAACCTTTGTGAATGGCATATACGAGCTGTCAGGCGAGGATTTAGTCGCGGCAGCACACGCTGCGAGGCATCAACACCAAAGTACCACAGACCATTACCTGCGAGCGCCAGAAGAGGCAAGAAAGAATCTTGGTCGTGCCGCTGAAATCAGAGTGGTCAATATCTTGAATGAGGACGAAGAAAAAACGCCAATGGGTACATGTAAGGACACCAAGTATGGTGATAGAGCGCCCAAGGATGGGAGAATATGTACTGATTTTTTGGCGTGCTTCCGCTGTAAATCTTTTGTTATCACGCTGGACGACCTTTGGAAACTCTACAGTTTCTACTGGGCGATTATTCGCAACAGGGATAGCTTTGGTCGCAAGAACTGGAAAAAGTATCTCAAAGACATTCTGAGAGTGATTGACGAGCATATAGAGCCGCGATGCATTGAATTAAATGCGCTGCCACAAGTTCAAACCATGAAAGAAAAAGCAAGAACAACACCGCATCCCTACTGGAAAAACTTAGACATGTTGAGGGTTGGAAAATGATAAATGTCCAGAATACGCTAAGCGCAAAAGAGCTAGAAAAGCAAAAATGCCCCACGCTAGAAATGCTGGGCAACAACCCAACACAGGTACAAATTGAGGCGTTAACGGGCGTCGTTGCCTACACCACCCTCGAAGATGGTCAGTGCCTTGTGTACGCTCGATTTGAAGAAGATGAATGGGAGTTGACACCTGAAGAGTTCACTAAAAGTGCTAGGCTTAGTGAACATATCCTAAGGTTCAGCTCAATCCAAAGTCATACTCTGAAATCACTGGCGAAATGGGTGATGTGGTCGAAGCGCCAAATGGGGTTAAGAGGTAGTTCTTTGGCAGTGGCTTGCAAGCATGTTCGGTCATTTCTAACGTGGGTAGAGTCCGAGCCACTTCGCTCTCAGCGGGATTTTGATGCCTTTCTGGCTCAGGAATATGTTCAGTATGTCGATGGGGTAATGGTTAAACGTAAAGGCGAGTTGCAACCCCTAAAGCCAACTTCAAAAATACCAAGGTATTTCTCACTGGAAGCGATATATCGCCACGGCAGAATGTTTGCTTGGGTTAAGGGGCATCCTTGGATAAGCTCAAGTGCTCATGAGCAAGCAGGAGCGCTTGGCGAAGGAGCCCCTCGAAAAACAGCAGAAGGTAAAACCCTAATCATCCCCGATGAGGTGCTAAAGCCACTGGCGACTTACACTAAGGGCTATCTAGACCGAGCAACGGAATTGTTAAACCTACGCGATAAACTTGACGCTTTTGAGCCAACAGCTAAAAGTGTGAGAGATCAACCGACACAAAAACGCGAATACCTGCAAAGTATTTCTGATGAATTTGATAAGCTCAATGATTTCAATGACGCCTTACTCTTACTCAGAGATAGCTGCATCTTCTGGCTTTTGTTTACTACAGGAATGCGTATCCACGAAGTCTTGAATATCAAGCGTTCACTGCGTGGGAAAGGTGGCAGAAACTACCGCACAGAAACGAAAGACGAGGAAACGTTTTACTACATTCAGTCTCGCTCGGATAAAACCCATACAGGCGAGACGGAATGGATAGCACCTAAAATAGCGATTGATGCGATTAAGATTTTAGAGCGCTATTCAAAGCCCTATCAAGCCAAGCTCGAAGCAGAATTGAAAGAAGCGAAAAGTCAGGGCAATTATAAGGAAATGGCGCGTCTAAGCGAGATTAATAATCACCTGATTTTAGCCAAGAGTCCTCGCAAGAAAGGCGCTCCAATTACCATACCATCAGGTACGACTATTACTGGACTTAGGCTAAAAAACCTCTGCGCAATGGCAGGCGTTGATTGGAACTTAACCGCCCACCAACTAAGGCGCACCTTTGCAAACTACGTTGTGCACAGCGAACTTGGTGATTTACGAGCGCTGAAAGAGCACTTTAAGCACTGGTCAATCACGATGACCGCCCTCTATGCTGCAAATGATGATTTAGACCAAGAACTGTTTGAAGAACTCCTACGTGAAAAGCTGTTCGTAGAAGAAGAAATATTTTCGGATTTTTTCAATTTAGACCATCCAATTACAGGCGGTGCAGTGGCAGAGAAAATCAAAGAGTTCAGGTCAAATGAGGAAAACATTAAAATCTATGGCAGCCATAAGGAAATGGCTCGTGCAATGAAGCTGCCAATTCGCTCAACAGGTATTGGTTGGTGTACCAATGACGATGATGGCTGTATGGGTGGAGGTTGTGATGAATGCGACCACGGGATCGTAGATGAACGAAACGTCAAACATTGGGAAGGTATGTTAATTCAACAGCTTGAACTTGTTGACCTCGATGACATTGGTGATGCTGGTAAGAAGGCTGCTCAGGACGGCTTAGTGCGTGTAGAGAAGGTTCTCACCGATTTGGGTTATGACTATGCAGCCATGAAAAATGAATTGAGCAACAATAATCAAATTAAGTCAATATCATCATTAGACTGAATGCTGTAACAACTTTCAAGCGGGATAAAATGGCAAAGAAAGCAACCAATAAAAATAAACTAAATCAGATGTCTATTGGTGACATCGATGGCGTTGAACTTAAGATGGGTCGAGGGGGCGCTCGCAAGGGCGCAGGGCGACCAAAAACAAAACCAGACACCAAGGTAATGCGGGTGCCAGTTGATCTTGTAGAAGAGGTTCAGCGCATAATTGATGACTACAGGGCGAGGTTAGAGAATGAGCAGCAAAAATGAATCACCTAGCCATAAAAAGGTGCGATTGGCTATCGTAGCCATTGAGAAGGGTAAGCCTAAAGACCCTAAAAACAAGAAGCTGACAATGTCTTCTGTTGCGCGAGAAGCTGGCGTTAGCCGAGCGTTAATTCAACGTGATATGCCTGATTTATACCAACGTGTGATGGGTAAGTCAGGCTCAGACCAAGCGAAGGACAGAATAGAAACCTTACGCGCAAAGCTCAAAGAAGAGGAGAACAAGCGCAAGGAGCGAGACGAGGAAATCGCTGAGTTGAGGGAAATGTTAGCTAATAATGCCTCGATAAATGCTACGCTTATGAGAGAAAATAAAGAGTTAAGGTCAAGATTGGGGTTAACGGATAATGTCACCTCATTATTTACATAAGAGTTTGATTTTAAATAATTAAAACCTTGTTGTTAGGGAGCTTTATGACACCGCATGGTGATAAAAAGTGTAACAAGAAAAAATATCATACAAATCAGTCACTCACTCACTGTTACATGAAACAAGGTATATTTAAGCTCTGATTGTAATGAATAACACTAACTGGGCAGTGAAAGGGTAAACGTCCAACTTTTTTCTCGTGGCTAAGCCACAACTCCTCCCTTCCTTGCCCGGTTTTCACCGGGGTCAGCTCTATGCGAATTAGACCCTAATGCGATTTGTATTAAGGCGCTTTGTAGCGTCTGGGATAATTCAACAATGAATAAAACACATTCTTTTTGTGAAACACTACTAACTCAACATAACCCATTAAAGCTATTAGGTTGGAAACCGTTTTTTCAACAACAACTGACGTTAGACGATTACGAGAACACGCTTTTCGCGCGAGTGATTGCTCACCATCGTAGTGGTTACGTTGTGGTTAGCGAACAAGGTGAAACTCACTTACCTATCCATACCTCGTTACCCAGCATGACCGTTGGTGACTGGGTGATACTCAACCACCAGCAGCAGTTTTCTCGTTTACTTGAGCGCCGCAGCTTATTCAGCCGTAAAGCCGCTGGCAGCAAGGTCGCTGAGCAACTTATTGCCGCCAACGTGGATACGGTCTTTATCGTTTGTTCACTCAATCACGACTTTAATCTCAGCCGCATTGAGCGCTACTTGGCACTCATCAATGAAGCCGATGTAGAACCTGTGATTGTGCTGACAAAAGCCGACTTATGTGACGACGCTGACGAGCTCAAAGCTCAGGTACAAAAGCTCGATCCACTGCTTATGGTAGAAAGCGTTAACGGTCTGGACGAGTCAGACGTCGCCAAGTTGATGGGTTGGTGTGGCGAAGGTCAAACCGTCGCCTTTATCGGTTCTTCTGGGGTAGGAAAATCGACCTTAGTCAACACCCTACTTGGCGAGCAAGAACAAGCGACTGGCGGAATTCGTGAAGATGACAGCAAGGGTCGACATACGACGACCTCGCGCTCAATCCATCTATTGCCTTCCGGTGGGATCTTAATGGACACACCGGGAATGCGAGAGATCCAATTGGCAGATTGCGAAGCAGGCGTGAGCGAAACGTTCGCTGATGTTGAAGCACTAGCAGAAAACTGTCGATTCAGCGATTGTCAGCATCAAACGGAGCCGGGTTGCGCGGTTCAAGCCGCAATTGAAGATGGCACATTAGAGATGCGCCGCTTTACTAACTACCAAAAGTTACTGCGAGAACAAGCCCACAACGGCGCGACTCTCGCGGAGCAACGAGCTCAGAGTAAACAGTTCGGAAAAATGGTACGCAGTATCGTTGGCGAAAAGCGCAAACACCAACGAGGTTATTAACTTGTTGCATTTGCGTAATCAATAGAACAAAGGAGGCTAACGCCTCCTTTTTTAATAACTTAGTGAAAAACCATCATTCATACTTGGCGACACAAATCAACATAAAAGACCAATAACAGCAACATTGTGCAAACATTTAAACTAAGAACAAACTAAAACTAGACACAAAATATTACCAAGCTAAGATATGTGATATTCAGCAAGAAAATAGCTGGATTTATAAAAACAGGATAATTGATAATCAGGACGTCTTAGCAACACAACAACAAGGTTCAGCCCCTTCATTCGAGGGAACATTACGCCGTGTAATGACTGAAACTTACGCTGCTGCTGAGGCAAAAATTGCAGGAATGATGTATGCAAATGCAACACAACAGTCTCGTTGCCCGATACGCTCGCGGTAACCTCGTTCTCCAGATCCTCGTCGGTATTGTTTTGGGTATTCTGCTTGCGACTATCTCACCAAGCCACGCTGAAAGCGTTGGTATGCTGGGTAGTCTGTTTGTCGGTGCTCTTAAAGCGATTGCTCCTATCTTGGTATTCATTTTGGTTGCGGCTTCTATCGCCAACCAAAAGAAAAACCAACACACTTACATGCGTCCAATCGTCATTCTTTACCTAGCGGGTACCTTCTTTGCGGCGCTAACCGCAGTAGTACTAAGTTTCCTTTTCCCGACCAATTTAACGCTAGTAACGGGCGCTGAAGGTGCAACGCCACCACAAGGCATTGCAGAAGTTATCCAAACCTTGCTGTTCAAGCTGGTTGATAACCCAGTAAACGCACTAGTAGAAGCTAACTACATCGGTATTCTTGCTTGGGGTGTAGGTCTTGGTCTTGCACTTCACCACGCATCAGCAACGACGAAAGCGGTATTCGAAGATCTAAGCCACAGTGTTTCTCACATTGTTCGCTTTATCATTCGTCTTGCGCCTTTCGGTATCTTCGGTTTGGTTGCATCTACATTTGCAACAACTGGTTTTGGTGCACTAGCGAGTTACGCTCACCTTCTAGCGGTACTACTGGGTTCAATGTTTATCATTGCGCTAGTGGTTAACCCAGCGATCGTGTACTTCAAAACAAAAGAAAACCCATACCCATTGGTGTTCCAATGTCTACGTGAAAGTGGCGTAACGGCATTCTTTACGCGTTCAAGTGCTGCGAACATTCCAGTGAACATGAACCTATGTAAGAAGCTAGACCTAGACGAAGATACGTACTCAGTATCTATCCCACTAGGTGCGACCATTAACATGGCGGGTGCAGCAATCACTATCACAACCCTTACGCTAGCAGCGGTACACACTATGGGTATCGACGTTGACCTAATGACAGCGGTACTACTAAGTATTGTTGCAGCAGTATCAGCATGTGGCGCATCAGGTGTTGCAGGTGGTTCTCTACTACTAATCCCACTAGCATGTGGTCTGTTTGGTATCTCAAACGACGTAGCAATGCAGGTTGTAGCGGTTGGCTTCATCATTGGTGTGATTCAAGACTCGGCTGAAACAGCGCTAAACAGCTCAACAGATGTTATCTTCACTGCGGCTGTTTGCAAATCAGAACAGAAGAAAGCTCAGTAAGGCTTAAGCATCTGTAAGATATACGCATCTTTGATGTAAGAAATAGAAAGGGGAGCCAACGCGGCTCCCCTTTTTGTATCCTGTTAAGGATGACCTACAAACGAACCGTCTTCCCAGTTCGCATGGATTCTAACGCAGCGTCCGCTAACGTCAGAGCAATCTCACCATCTATGCCAGAGCAGCATGGCGCTTCGCCTTTCAGCACTTCAACAAAGTGTTGCCACTCTGCTACGTAAGCACGCTCATAACGCTCTAAGAAGAAGTACTTCGGTGTTGCGCCTGCTTGGCCTGTTTCTGTACTGCGGCTGACTAGATTTTCAGTTAGATTCGCCACTTGCAGCATACCTTTCTCGCCATGCACTTCGAGGCGTTGATCGTATCCGTAGCCAGAGCGACGACTGTTATGAATCGTTGCCATCGCACCAGAAGGGAATGTAAGCGTCACCACACTGGTATCGATATCTCCCGCGTCACCGATGGCAGGATCTACCTTGCAGCTGCCATGTGCAGTAACTGCGATGGGATTTTCCCCTAAGATAAACCGCGCCATGTCGAGGTCGTGAATCGTCATATCACGGAACATGCCTCCCGACGACTTACTGTATTGCGCTGGCGGTGGCGCAGGATCGCGAGAGGTGATAATTACGCTTGCTGGTTCACCAATTTGACCATCATCCAGCGCTTTCTTAAGGCTCAAGAAATGCGGGTCAAAGCGGCGATTAAAACCTAATAGGAAAGGCACTTTATGCTGGTTTACTACGCCCAAGCAATCACGTACTCGCCCCAAATCAAGGTCGATTGGCTTCTCACAAAAAATAGCTTTACCTGCTTTTGCTGCTCGCTCAATCAAATCCGCATGAGTATCGGTTGAAGAGCAAATGCACACCGCATGAACGTTGTCATCCGCCATCGCTTCTTCCACGGTTTGGCGTTTTGTCTGCGGATATTGCGCACAAAACTGATCCGCATAGACCTCATAAGGTTCTATAAGCGAATAAATCGTAGTTTCTGGTGAACGTTCGATATTGACCGCATGCACTTGACCAATTCGACCCGCTCCAAATAAAGCAATATTAAACATAGGAAATCCTTTCTGTGTCGCTTAGTCGAATTGACGCTTCATGCCCGCCAACATATCTGCGGCGATGTCGTAGTAATCCCCTTCCCACAGTTGGTCATTGAGGAACTCACCAGAATAGAAGCCGTCGTAACCTGTTTGGCGAATTGCATCGACCCATTCTTTTAATGGCACTTCACCTTGTCCTAGTAAGTAACCACGCAGAGCGCGCTCATCTGGCCAAGCCTCGCCCGGAGCAGGGCGCTTACCATCAGACAAGTGCACGTTGTAAATCAGCTCGGCATCGATATTTGCCACTTGCTCCAACGTTGCACCGCGACATGCCCATAGGTGCCATGTATCCAGAACAAAACCAAAGTTGTCGCGGCCGACGGCGTCGTAAAGGCGGAAGTAATCTTCCAGCTTGGCGATTGGAGTCCAAGCCGCGCCTTCATATTGGAAACGGATGCCATAGCTCTTACCAATGTCGGCAATCTGGCGAATGTTCTGCGCCGTGAGTTCGATGTTTTGCTCTTTGGTTAAGCCATTTAATGCCTCAAAAGCATTGAGCTGGATGGTAGGTGCACCCACGGCTTGCGCAAAACGGCACAGCGTCTCTGAATCTTGGAACAGTTGGCGTTGGCTGGCTTTATCTGTCACTTCAACCGCACCAATGATGTCGATCGCCGTTGGAACAATGCCAAACTCATCCATGCGCTGTTTGAGTTGCTCAGCGGTGAAGCCAGCCTGAATGTAACGCCAGAGTTTTTCGGTGTGGATTTCGAGCCCTTGATAGCCAGTTTCTTTGGCGAGTCGGACATCAGATAGGATATTGCTGTGCAGGGAGCACATGCCATGTAGAGCAAAACGCATCAGATTTACCTCTTCTCACTGCCCTGTACATTGCAGGACATAAGCCGAATTCAGCTCGAGCAAACCCGCAGCACAACCGCTAAGTTGCACCTAATCAGTGGACAAAGGTATGGAAAAATCTGCGCGCTTTACTGCTTATTCGCTCGCAGGATCGCGTCCCTATTCGAGATTACTGAGCGATGAAATTACTTCACTTCTCGACAAATCAGACTCACCGCAACCGCCTGCGCCAAATACATGGAGCTGCTGAGCGAACGGAAGCCCATCAATTCGCCTTCTTGTACTTCAAAACAGACATCCATTTTGCTGCCATGAGGCGTCATTTGGTTGTCAGTAATGCAGACAATCGGCACGTTCTTTTTGCAAGCATCATCAATCAGTTGGCTGGTTTCTTCCGCGTATGGATTGAAGGTGATAGCAAACAGAACGTCTTTATCGTTCATTCGTCGAGTTAACGGAGACAACATGCCACCGTGATCATCCAAGAGCACGACACTCTTGTCAGATTTCATGAGGGCGTACCAAAGATAGAAAGCCACTGGATAAGCACGGCGAGTACCCTGAATGTAGATGGTTTCTGCACCATCCATCAGAGCCACTGCACGTTCCAGCTTTTGAGGAGAGACCGACATTTGAAGCTGTTCTAATGCTTCAATGTTCGCGTGTCCGAAATCTTGGAAGATGGCTTGAGGCGAGTCATGCGGGACGTCCTCCATCTCACGAGCTTTACGAACGCGCTCTTTATAATCTCTCGGGCGATTCAAATATTGATCGCGAAACAGTACTTGCATAGAAGTGAAGCCATCAAAGCCCATCGCATTAGAGAATCGACTTAAGGTCGACAGGGGTACGTTGGCTTGCTTGGCAATGGTCGCCATGGTTTCTACCGCCACCAGCATCGGCTGGTCGGTTACGAAATCCGCGACTTGCTGCAAACGCCCGCTCAAACTGTCGTAACGCTTTGCGATTAACTCTTTTAGTGTGTCTAAATCTGCAGGTGCTTTCACTTCAACATCCATAGTTATACTGCTCTCCTATCAATGAACGCTTGGAGATAGAGGCCCCTTATAGTAACAAAAGGGGCCGCTATTTTAAGATAATAATTCAAAGTTTCGTACCGCTTCTTCTTTCACATAAGGCATCGCCTTTTGCATGAAGTAAATACGGTCAAACTTTTGCGGTTCCTGATTCATGTAATCGCGAAGATTATGACCCAGAGCCTGACGCAAGCAGGTGCCAATATTGAACTTGGACACGCGGCTTTGCTTGAGCTTGAGCATGTCTTCATCGCGGATACCACTCGAACCATGAATCACCAACGGCACCGCCACAGCATTTGCGATACGGTCTAAGCGACCAAAATCGATAGTACAAGTTGGCTCGGTTAAGCGGTGAACGTTGCCGACGGAAATTGCGACACAATCAACGCCACTCTCTTCTGCAAAGCGCGCCGCATCTTCCGGTTCTGTGTAAATAGATTTTATGTGGTCGCGACCTTCTTCATAAGGCACCGAACCAATTTCACCCTCAACCGATGCTCCTAACGCATGCGCCACTTCAACAACTTTCTTGGTGCGAGCAATGTTCTCGTCCAACGTCAGTTGCGAGCCATCAAACATCACAGAACTAAACCCGGCTTTAAGCGCGCGAAAGACGATGTCTTCTTCGTAAGTGTGGTCAAGGTGAAGCACAACAGGCACTGTGCTCTTGTGCGCCAGATTTAGGAACATTGCCGCAGCGGTTTCGACGCCATAAAAATCCACCACGTCTTTGTTACAAGCCAGAATTACCGGTTTGTTCACTTGCTCTGCCGCTTCAACAACAGCACGTGCATCTTCAAAGCCGAACACATTAAAGCAAGGGACAGCGTAGTTAGATGCCGCAGCCTCCGGCAATAGGTCATTCAAATTTACCAACATGATGATTCCCCTACTTAAATTTCGCGATCATGTCTTTGATGCCAGGGATCGTTTCCACTTGGTATTCGTGGTGCGGATCAAAGTGCTGAATCAAAGATTTCTCTGTTTTGCCAACGATGATGGTGAAGTAATACATTTCGTAGCCCGGCGCAGCCACACTTGGGTGATAGCCTTTATCGATGGCAATCACAGAGCCCGTGCGCACGTGGTAAACCGGACCAAAGTCGTCTTCGTGCTCGTATAGGAACTGCGCACCAAAGCCGAAATCTGGGTTGAAGCGGAATTGATACACTTCTTCGTAAAGGGTTTCTTTGCTGCCGTCAGGCTTAACACGATCTTCATCGTGCTTGTGTGGAGGGAAGCCAGACCAACCGCCTGCCCCAACGGTGAATAGTTCACTCACCAATAAGCGACCACGTTTGTCTGCATTGGATTGACCAAGCACGTGTTTGATCTTGCGGTGAGTTTTGGTGTCATCCGAACCGTATTGCACCATGTCTACGTTCTCTTCGCGCACACAGAAAGGCTCCAGTGACGCTTCAAACTTGCCACCCGCAATCATGACGTCAGCTTTGTCACTCACACATTGGATGGTCGCGCGGTAGCCAAGTGGTACGTAAACCGCTTCTGGGTTGCCGTCCCAAACTGACTTACGCTTACCAATGTTGTCGAACGTTTCGCTCTCGCCGTCTTTCGTTACGGTGATGCTGCAAGTACCGCCAGCCAATACGATGACAGACTCATACCCTTCAATAACATGGTCAAAAGTTTCGTTCTGATTCAAGAACACTTGGTTGAAGTAACATAGCGGCGTTACTTCGTCGTTCGCACCAATAATTGGTTCATTCTTGTTATCAAATGGTGGAATGTGTTTTCCCATTTTTCTTTTCTCCTCACAGTTCGTTTGATAACGAGACTGTCCTATCCTTCTGAAAGTGGCTTAACAAAAAAGCCGGGCCACGATGGTGTGTACGCGCACTGTTTGGTTACCCTCAAGTGACATACCGGCCCGGGAGACCAAACGCGCAGCAATGTGGTGCCCGAAAGCACCAAACCGTGCTTAACTTCGCGTCTCAATAAAATCGAATAGTTGTTCCTTGGTTGGCATGGCTTCTGTGCAGCTGTGACCGCTGACATTAATCGCCGCTGCAGCCGTGCCGTTGCGTACGCCCTCTTCTAACGAACCGCCAGTAACTAGCGTCCAAATCAGACCGCCCGCAAACGAATCACCAGAGCCAAATGGTTTATTAGCTTCCACTCGGAAAATGCCTTGCTCGAACTTATGACCAGCACGGTCGTACACTTTCGAGCCATGCTCACCGGCTTTTACCACCACCACTTGAGTGTTCTCTGTTAAGAAACGAGCCGCCGTTTGGTCATCATCGGTGTTGCCCGGAGCAATGACGGTTTCCATCATGTCGAACTCTTCACGGTTACCAATAACGATGTCTGAAAGACCTGCGGCAATGCCGTAGTAAATCGAAGCATCAGTATCCGTGCGCCAAGAGTAAGGACGGTAATCAACATCCATCACCACTAAGGTATTGCTACGGCGCGCATGCTGCATCGCAATCAAAGTAGCTTCACGACTTGGGCTTTCCGACAAGGCCGTACCCGTGACTACCAAGACTTTTGAGCTAGCGATGTAAGCTGGGTCGATCTCTTCTGGTTTGATGGTCAAATCCGATGCGTTGTTACGGTAGATAAGCACGGTGCAATCTTTTGGCTTCATCTCTGTGAATGCCACCGAAGTACGCGAACCAGAATCATCGGTTCTCATGCCGTCAAGGTTGATGCCTTGCTCCGTCATGTAACCCTTGACGTAACCCCCGAATGCATCGTCAGCCACGCAGCCAATAAAGCCGACCTTACCGCCTAACTTGGCAATGCCCACCGCAATGTTTGCTGCTGAGCCGCCAACGAATTTGTTGAAGCCAGAGATGTCCGCCATGTCGGTTTTAGCTTCGCGAGCGTAGAGATCTACGCCCGCACGTCCTAAAACGATGGCATCCAATGGTCGATTTGTTTCAAGTGCAATGTTTGTCATCGTCTGTTCCTATTATTTGTATTCAACCCAAGCGGCGTTCTGGTCTGCAGATTCCACACACTTCTCGCATAGGCGCACGCCTTCGATACCTGCGTCGATACCTGGGAACCAAATTTCAGATAGCGCTTGTTGGTCATCACGGTCAGCCGCATCGAATGCCAACGCGAAACGGTGGTATAGGTTCGCCCATGATTCGAAGTAACCTTCTGCATGACCACCACCAACACGGTTAGAAGCCACACCCGGTGCATCTTGGTATAGGTAGCCCATGCCACGCTCTAGAATGCGTGGTGCTTCACCTTGGACTTCAAAACGAAGTTGGTTTGGTTGCTCATCCCACCATTCGATGGACGCTTTCGAACCGACGATGCGGATTTTTTGTTGGTGCATCGAACCTGCATTCACTGCCGATGCCCAAAGCGTACCAACTGCGCCATCTTTGAATTGCATCATGATATGAGCGTTATCTTCGAGCGGAGCACGTGACTTGATGAAGCTTTGACGCATGCAAGACAGGCGGTCGATTTCAAGACCTGTCATCACTTCACACAGGTAGAAAGCGTGTGTACCCACATCACCCAGAACATAAGTTGGACCAGAGACTTCTGGGCTGACACGCCATTTCAAACCTGGATCGTTTTTCTCGTATTCTTCGTTGTGGAAGCCGTGAGCAAATTGCATGTTCACAACACGAATCTCACCCAGATCACCACGCTTCACCATTTCACGAGCTTGCTGGACCATTGGGAAACCGCTGTAACCGTACATCACGCCAATCACGCGATTGCGCTCTGCTGCGATCTGTTTGAGCTCTTCTGCTTCTTCCGTCGTGAAGGTGATTGGTTTTTCACACACCACGTGTAAGTTAGCTTCCAGTGCTGCTTTACAAATTTCGTAGTGAGTTGAGTTTGGCGTTGCGACCGAAACAGCTTGAATGCCATCTTCGCGTTGCGCTTCTTTCTCAAACATCTCTTTGTAATTTGCATAGCAACGGTCGCCATCTAGACCCAAGTTCTCACCGAAATCACGACAACGATCCGCATCCAAATCGAATGCACCAGCGACCAATTTGAACAAACCATCGCGCTGCGCCGCATTACGGTGCGAGTAACCGATCTGACTGCCACGACCACCGCCGACCATTGCCCAACGGATTGGTTGCTCAAAATGACGTTCTTCATTAAACATGTTTGACTCCTTGATAGGCTCTTGTTTAAGAGCCTATAAATCGAATTGTTGAAATCTGTTTTAAAGCTGGATGTTTTGATACATAAATCGGTTTGGGCTTAAACGCCGGCACGTTGCGCTGCTCTGCCTTCTTCCCATGCCGCCACTTTCTCTGCGGTGTCGTCATTGCGTGTCACTTGAGGAAGACCCACTTCCCACCAGCAATCACACTTAGACCAAGCCATTGGCGATACTGGATCGATGTCGACCACAATCACGTAAGTACGGTCGGCTTCTTTAGCGCGTTGGAATGCGTCATCAAACTGGTCGATTGAGGTCAACTTCTCACTGATTGCGCCTTGCGCTTCGGCATGCTTAGCAAAGTCCACGCGAGCTACCTCGCCATCAGGACGGCGACAGTCTTCCAATAGGTTATTGAACGACTCGTTACCCGTATTGTTTTGCAGCTTGTTGATCACTGCGAAACCACCGTTGTCGCATACCACAACAATCATCTTGTGACCCGTCAGAACTGACGAGTAGATGTCTGAGTTTTGAATCAGGTAAGAGCCATCGCCGACGAGCACAACCACATCGTTATCTGGGTTCGCGACTTTCGCACCCCAGCCACCTGCGATTTCATAACCCATGCAAGAGAAGCCGAATTCAATGTCGAACTTACCAATTTGGTAGTTCTGCCAGTTCATCGCGAGCTCTGCTGGTAAGCCACCCGCTGCCGTAAGTACGGTGTCGCCCGGCTGCATAGACTTGTTGAGCTTGCCAATCACTTCTGCATAAGAAGACGTACCGTCGAGTAGGTCGCCTGGTTGAGGATGAGTACGACGATGCACCACGGCTTTCCATTCATCTGCTTGCGCTTTCGCCGTTGCCGCCCACTCGTCACTGCTACGGAAATCGCCCAGTAGGTTGGACAGCTCAACTAAGCCACGTTTTGCGTCTGCTTTAACTGGAATAGCACGATGTTTAATGGCATCAAAACGTGCGGTATTGATGGTAACTAGCTTCATATCTGGGTTCTTGAACACCGACCAAGAGCCTGTCGTGAAGTCTTGTAAGCGAGTACCCACAGCCAACACCACATCCGCATGCGCTGCCATGTAGTTTGCAGAGTCTGAACCTGTCACGCCGATTGGACCTGCGTTTAGAGGATTGTCTTGCAGCATCGTGGCGCGACCAGCAATGGTCTCAACCACTGGGATGTTGTGTTTTTTCGCAAAGGCAGCCAACTCGTCCGTTGCTAGTGAGTAATGCACGCCACCGCCAGAGATAACCAAAGGTTGTTTCGCGCTAAGCAGCGCCGCTTTTGCATCTTCTAGATCAGCCACTTCTGGCTCTGGACGACGAATGCGGTGTACTTTTTCTTGGAAGAAGACTTCAGGGAAATCGTAAGCCACGCCCTGAATATCTTGTGGTAAGCCGATAAACGCTGGACCACAGGTTTCTGGGTCAAGCATGGTGTCAATTGCCTGAGGCAATGAATGCATCAATTGCGTTGGCGAGATAATGCGATCCCAGTAACGTGTTAGCGGTTTGAACGCATCGTTACAAGTGATCGAAGGATCGTAGAAATTCTCTGGCTGTTGAAGCACAGGATCTGGCAGACGACTGACGTAAGCATCACCAGAAATCAAAAGCACTGGTAAACGGTTTGTGTGTGCGATACCTGCTGCGGTAACCATATTGGTTGCACCCGGACCAATCGAACTGGTCGCGATACCGATGCGACGACGTAAGTTCGCTTTGGCATACGCGATTGCCGCTGTTGCCATCGACTGCTCATTTTGACCACGCCAAGTCGGAATTTTGTCTTCGATATTTTTTAGCTGTTGACCAAAACACGTCACGTTACCGTGACCAAAGATGGCAAACGCCGCACCAAACAGCTGTTCTTTTTTACCATCAATTTCAATCATTTGTGCGGCTAGGTACTGAGCTAGCGCTTCTGCAACAGTTAGGCGTACAGTTTTCATTGTCTTCCCCGGTAGTATCAATCATTTTTGTAGCCACGTTGTCTCCGCGGCTTGATACAGGGGAGACGAATCTCCCCTTCCTTGCTTGTGCTCTTATAGGCCGTATTTCTTCGCGTAGCCTGTGATGTTCTCGTAAGCGGTTTTCGCGTACGTCAATGGGTGTGCTTTCGCTGGGTCTTGCTCTGCTTCAACCAGCAACCAGCCTTGGTAGTTACGCTCTTTCAGTGCTGCGAATACGTCGTCGTAATCCACGTCACCTGTACCAGGAACAGTGAATACGCCATCAAGTACTGCGTTTAGGAATGATTTGTCTGCATCACGCGCAGCTTTCATTACTTCTAGACGAAGGTCTTTAAAGTGCATGTGACCAATACGATGACCCCAACGCTTGATCATGGTCACTGGGTTACCACCACCGTAAGTGATGTGACCCGTATCTAGGGTTAGGTAAACGGCTTCGCCAGTGAATTCCATCATGATGTTGATGTCGTCTTCTGTTTCACAGATGGTGCCGACGTGATGGTGGAAAGACAGTTTGATGTCGTGCTCGTTAAGCAGGTATTCCGCAACTTGAGTTAACTTCGCGCAGTAGGTTTTCCACTCGTCCATAGTAAGGATCACGCGTTGAGAAAGTGGCGTGTTGATGTCGCCGTGAACCGTGTTGCTCACTTCACCGAACACCATTGCTTTACAGCCAGCAGCCTTAAGCAATTTGATATGCTCTTGCATCGCTGCGATTTCTTCTTCCGCTGTCAGCTTCATGAGATTGCCGCTGTACCAGCCAGAAGCGAGCACTAGGCCATGTTTTTCTAGTAGAGGGATTAGAACTTCTGGCTCACGTGGGTACTTAGTACCTAGCTCTGTACCAGTGAAACCAGCTTCTGCCATTTCACTTAGACACGTTTCCAATGGGATATCGCCGCCTAATTCAGGCATGTCATCGTTGGTCCAAGTCAGTGGGCTAATTCCATATTGCACGTTGCTCATTTTTATTCTCCGACAATGTTTGCGTTATTTAATAAATGTCGTGAAGTAAAAGCGTGGTTTTTATAGATGCTTTTCTTTCACCGATTTCGTTTCACTGGAAATTACATTAGCGAAAAAAAATTTAAATGAAAAATATTTTTCACCAGATGAAATCGATGTCATCAAATTGTTAAATCATGAAAAACCTCAGCAACCACGTGCCTTTCAAGCAAGTTTGAGCTAGATCTCATTTTATTTTTATCTTTAATTTTCAACAACTTAATCACAAAAACCAAAATGAAAAATGTTTTTCATTTTTTGATTTGGGTAACACTTTAGGATAAAAAACGAACAGACAACTAGTCGAATGACAAAAGACTAAATATGATAAATGCAACCGACAAATGAAAAATAATTTTCATACATCTAATAAACATTAAAAGTCGGCAATATAGATACCCAATACTCGTACCCTACAAAACAGAGTATTGGCCGCTACCCAACTTGATCTTATTCGATGGTTAAAGGAAAGCTTGGGGATCTAATAAAGGAAAAAACAATGGAAGCTACATCCAAGGCCGAAGCTCGAAAGCACAATCTTGCCTACATCGTTAGGATTTGTTGTATCGCTGCGCTCGGAGGCATCTTATTAGGTTACGACACTGCTGTTATCTCTGGCGCAATTGGTCCAATCCGCGAATACTTTGGATTGTCACCAGCTCAAACTGGCTGGGCTGTATCCAGCGTAGTATTAGGTAGTATCATCGGTGCGGTCAGCGCAGGCTGGGCAGCCCTTAAATACGGCCGACGCAACACCCTCTTTATCGCCGCCATCCTCTTCATTATTTCCGCTATAGGCTCCGCCCTCGCAACCGACTTCACCTTCTACACTGTTCTACGCATCGTTGGCGGGGTCGCTGTTGGCCTTGCTTGTGTGGTATCACCAATGTACATGTCAGAAGTAGCGCCAAAAGATTATCGAGGTCGCGCGGTGAGCATGTTCCAGCAATCGGCAGTTATTGGCCAGACTGGTGTGTTCTACGTTAACTACCTCATCGCAAAAGGCATGTCAGAAGCTTGGCTAGTAGACATGGGCTGGCGTTGGATGCTCGGCTCAGAAGTGATTCCTGCCGCGCTTTTCGCAATGTTGTTGTTCCTCATCCCAGAATCCCCACGTTGGCTGGTATTAAAAGGCAAAGTCGCCGAAGCAAAAGCGACGCTCTCTCGAATTTCTAACCCAAAACACGCGGATCGTTTGATCAAAGAGATCCAGGAGTCGTTAGTGGAAAGCCATGGTGCGAAGAAGAACAAGGTCAGCCTGCGCTCGCCATTGCTGTTCGCAATTTTGGTTATCGGTACGTTTGTCGCGGCAGCTCAGCAGCTAACCGGTATCAACGTGATCATGTACTACACTCCTGAGATCTTAAAACCAATCACAGGCTCTACTGAAAACGCGCTATTCCAAACGACGTTCGTGGGTATCGTATTTATCGGTGGTAACGCCTTGGGTATGTACCTGATCGATAAAGTCGGCCGCTTGCCACTGATGAAATACGGCACCATTGGCTGTGCATTCGGTATGTTCATTGTTGGCTACGTGCTTTACCAGCAAACAGAAGGTTACGCGGCGTTATTCGCACTGTGTCTGTACGTAGTGTCGTACGCGACATCTTGGGGCTGTGCATGTTGGACGATGATTTCAGAAATCTTCCCGAACAGTATTCGCTCTCGTGCCATGGCCATCGCGGTCGGTGCACAATGGTTTACTGGCTTTATCGTGACGCAGTCTTTCCCAATGCTCAATGAAAACGCCTACCTACAAGAGAACTTCAACGGTGCCTTTGCCTTCTGGTTATTCGGTGTGTTGTCGCTCATTTGTATGTTCGTGGTCGTCAAGTATGTGCCTGAAACCAAAGGCGTCAGCTTGGAGAAAATGGAAGAAGCAATGGCGAAAAAACTGGGTAAAAAAGTATCTGGAACTGCGACTGAAGCACGTGCATAAGATAACTTAATGTTTTACAAAGGGAACAGGTGTTAGCACTTGTTCCCTTTTGCTTTTGGAGGCAAACCTCATGCTCGATAAAATGGCGTTCTTTGTCTACGTGATCCGTTCTGGGTCTATCTCCTCCGCTGCGCGAAAATTCAATATTTCGGTCTCTGCCGGAAGCCGCTGGCTGCAAGAACTGGAACAACATTTCGGTACTACCCTATGCCACCGCTCGAACCGATTATTGGAGGCCACTCAAGCAGGGCAAACCTTATATGAAGAGTTCTCTCCTTTAGTCGACAGTGCCGAGCGTATCAGCCGCAAATTAGAAGACTTCCAAGACAGCGAAAAAGGTCATATCAATATTGCGTGCACGCCCGTGTATGCCAATCACTACCTGATGGATAAAATCGCCGAGTATTCCAAGCTCAACCCAAAGGTGACCTTCAACATCAACGTCACTCCTTGGGCATTGGATCATGCCAGTACTTGTGACCTGATGATCAGCGCTAACGCTAGCTTCCAAGGCTACCGTGAAAAAGATTTATTACTGGTGAAACGCGAGCTGATGCAGTGCCCGTTTATCGTCGTGGCTTCGCCTCAATATCTAGAAAAGCATGGCTTGCCCACGCATCCAGAAGCACTACGAGACCACGCTTGCTTGATTGCAACCACACTGACAGGCAGCAATGATTGGATCTTCCGTCAAGGAATGGAAAACA
The DNA here is from genome assembly GCF_051122595.1 of Vibrio sp. K4. NCBI lineage: Bacteria > Pseudomonadati > Pseudomonadota > Gammaproteobacteria > Vibrionales > Vibrionaceae > Vibrio > Vibrio sp. K4. The sequence continues at coordinate 701,673 of NZ_CP178578.1, read as the reverse complement.
TGGTGCTGAAAGTGCCAAAAACAATTGAAGTGAATGACAGTGACTTATTGCTCAGTGGCAGCTTAAAGGGTGCAGGCGTCGCGTACTTACCGCAATTTGTCACGACAGAAGCAGTAGATAAAGGCGAATTGGTACCGCTATTGGAAGAGTATGAGACCAGTATTTGGAGTTTGAATCTGTACTATCATTCCCCAAAAACCGCCTCTCCAGTGGCGATAAAATTCAAAGAGTTCTTATTAGAAAAGCCTTGTTAGGACGGATTGGATTTAAAACAATAAAGTGCTGACGCCATCGAAAGTCAGCTTGGCGCCTGAAAGAAACAAGAACAAGTAACAGAGCTGATAGATTCTTTCCTGACTGACGCGATGCAAAAGATACACACCCATCTTAACGCCAACAGGCGCGAGTGGAATCAACACTAGCGCTGTCATCAAGTTAGTCGAATCAAACTCACCAAGCCAAATGTAAGGCACGAGTTTCGCTACATTCACTATGCCGAACAATACCGCCATGGTCGCTATCAGGGTGATTTTAGGTAGTTTCAATGGGAGTAAATAAATACTCGCGGGACCGCCACCAGCATGAATTGCAGTACTGGAAAAGCCGCTCAGAGTGCTCCAAATCCAAGCACCTAACTTCCCTGATTGAGATGGTGCTTCACCACTTAACCAATACTGAAAACAGAACAGCAAAGACAGCACGCCAACGGTGATCTTCAACCCCGATTCTGGTGTGATACTCAGAAATAAGCCCGCGAATACCACCCCAAGCAAAGCCCCAGGCAGCATGGTTTTAAGCACTCCCATATCGGCATTTCGGTAATGATGACGCACCGCAAAGGCATCCATTACTAACAGAATGGGCAATAAAATCGCCGCCGCTTGTGTTGGCGGCACCACCAGCGCCATCATAGGAACGGCCAAAATGCCCAGCGCTCCACCGAGCCCACCTTTACCAATGCCATAGATTAACACCGCAGGAATCGCCAAAAGATAGAACCAAGGATCGCTGAGCATCATCGTTACCTTTTTAGAATTGAATATCGAACTACGCCACAATCTGAGCGAGATAATCACGACTGCGTTTTAAATCTCGGGAAACCTGGCTCACATCTGCCGTACCGTGTTCATGCTCGACCACGATCCAACCTTGATAGTCGGCCGCTTTAAGTGCACTCATTACTTGTTGCAACTTGATATCGCCATCCCCTAGTGGCGTAATCAGCCCTTTGCTGTACGCATCGACCCACTCCAACTTATCGCGGATAGCTAACCTCAATTTATCCGTCGAGACATCTTTGACATGAATATGCTCGATGCGCGTTCGGTACTGACGGATAAGCCCCAGCGGATCCATCCCGTCTAAAAACGCATGCCCGATATCAATGCAAAGTCCGAGCTTGTTCGCTGGGATCTGGCTCATGACAAAATCGATCTCGTCTTTATAACTGATGTAACCGCCAATGCCCGGATGAAGCAAACAGCGCAAACCATATTGGCTAGCCACGCTAATGATGCGTTCGAGGTTGGCAATCATGGTTCGTTTACTTTCCATTTTCAAACGCGGCGCAGTGACGCTTTGCCCGATATAGCCATAACGCTCCGCATGAATGCCTTCCATCACCAGCAAGTTCTTTACACCCAATGAATCTAAACGCTGACAAACGGTGTCGACTTCTTCCAAAATGGCTAGCATGTTTGCAGAATCGCAAAATGGCACTTGTACCTTGCCTGCGCACACCTGCAATCCACGTACGCGAAACGCACTTTTCAGCAGTTCAGGATCTTCAGGGAAGAAGCCATCCGGCCCCAATTCGATACCACGAAAGCCACTGTCACTCGCATCCATTAACACCTTTCCCCAGCTTGGGTTGGTCGCATGAGATGCCTCTTCCACTCCCCAGCAACATGGGGCGCAAGCAATACGATCAAGCATGTGTTTTTCTCCTAAGTTGATTTCCTTTCACCTTAAGATTGGTAAGGGTAAAAGTTCGTGATTTGCGCCTCGTTTGTACTTTGCATTTTCGCAAAGCGGCTTTGAATTCCTGGCTATATCGCGAGCACATCGCACTCCCTACACTGGTTGTGACAGAACGATTACGGAGTAAACAGCGGTATGGAACGAATCTTTATTGTGGCGGCAAAGCGCACCCCAATTGGCAGCTTTAATGGCTCGTTAGCGTCATTGTCTGGTGTGGAACTGGGTGCTCATGCCATCAAGGCAGCTTTGGAGCAAGTGGACATTGCCCCAGAACAAATCGATGAAGTGATTGTGGGCAACGTACTAACTGGAGGCGCAGGCATGGGACCGGGACGTCAAGCCGCAATGAAGGCAGGCATTCCAGAATCCGTTCCCGCTTACACCCTCAATATGATTTGCGGCAGTGGCATGAAAGTCATCATGGACGGTGCAAGCCACATCCGAGCGGGCGATGCTGAGTTAGTGCTTACTTGCGGTATGGAGAGCATGTCTAACGCACCTTATGTCTCTTCTGGCCAGATTCGTCGCGGCTACCGCATGGGTCATCAACTCCAAGAAGACAGCATCATCAAAGACGGTTTGACGGATGCCTTCCACAACTACCACATGGGTGTTACGGCAGAAAACATCGCCAAGCAATTCCAAATCAGCCGAGAAGACCAGGATGCCTTTGCCTTACAAAGCCAACGTAAAGCAGTCAGCGCGATAGAAAGTGGTCATTTTGAAGCGGAAATTGCGCCAATTACGATTGTGGATCGCAAACGCCAATTCGAAGTGAAAAACGACGAATATCCGAAAGCCGACAGTACCTTTGAAGGCTTACAAGCGCTGCGCCCTGCATTCGATAAAGAGGGCAGCGTTACCGCAGGCAATGCATCCGGTATTAACGATGGCGCATCCGCAATTTTGCTCGCTTCCGAAAGCGCAGTGAAACGCCACAACCTCAAGCCACTAGCAGAACTCGTCGAATACGGACAAGGTGCTATCGCCCCAGAGGTGATGGGCTTAGGTCCGGTGTCTGCGATTGCCAATACCTTAGCCAAAGCCGAAATGGCGATTGAAGATATCGACGTGTTTGAGCTTAACGAAGCCTTTGCTGCGCAAGCACTTGGCGTAGTTCGCTCCCTTACCGAGCAACACAATATCGATGAAGCGTGGCTGCTAGAACGCAGCAACTTAAGTGGCGGTGCCATTGCACTGGGTCACCCAATCGGCGCATCCGGTAACCGCATTGTGACCACCTTGGTTTATCAACTGCAACGCACACGCCGCGATTACGGCTTGGCATCACTTTGTATTGGCGGCGGCATGGGCACGGCGTTGATTTTAAAACGTTGCTAGAAGGAATCTCTCATGGACACAAAAAACATAAAAAAAGCAGCCACTACAGAGCAAATTGAAGACCTGCTACACGACGGCATGACCATCATGATTGGTGGCTTTATGGCGACGGGAGCCCCAGAGCGTTTGATTGACTTGCTGATCAAAAAGGACATCAAAGACATTACCTTAATCAGTACCGACACAGGCTCACCGGGTCGTGGCTCTAGTCGACTTATTGCAGAAAAACGCGTGAAGAAACTGTATGCCTCACACATCGGCACCAACCCCGAAACGGGCAAACAAATGAACGAAGGCACACTTGAAGTGGAGCTTGTTCCTCAAGGTTCATTGGCAGAGCGCATTCGCAGTGCTGGCGCGGGTTTGGGTGGCGTACTAACACCAACCGGGCTTGGCACCATCGTCGCAGAGAACAAACGCGTGATTGAAGTTGATGGCAAACAATATCTCTTGGAAATGCCACTGAAAGCCGACCTAGCGCTGATTCGTGGCTCTAAAGTTGATCGTCGCGGCAACGTTTTCTATAGCAAAACCACCCAGAACTTTAACCCTTTAATGGCCACTGCGGCAGAAACCGTGGTGGTGGAACCAGAGCAGATTGTGGAATTAGGCGACATTGAACCCGAAGCCGTGCATACCCCAAGTTTGTACGTCGATTACATCTTAGTGGAGGACAACTAATGACTGCACAATTAGATAAAGAAGTCGTTCGCCGCCGCATTGCATGGCGCGTTGCTCAAGAGATGCAAGATGGCGACATCGTTAACCTAGGGATCGGCCTACCAACGCTGGTTGCCAATGAAGTAGACAAAGACGTCGAGCTATTACTGCAAGCGGAAAATGGCTTAATTGGCATTGATAAACTCGCTTCTGAGGCAGAAATCGACCCTGATCTGGTCAATGCCGGCGGACAGAACATCACAGCAATCGCGGGATCATGTTACTTTAACAGTGCCGACTCTTTTGCCATCATTCGCGGTGGCCACGTGGATTCAACCGTGCTTGGTGCGCTGCAAGTCGATGAGCGTGGTAACCTCGCCAACTGGATCATTCCGGGCAAAATGGTCCCGGGAATGGGCGGTGCAATGGATCTTGTGGTCGGCGCAAAGAAAGTGATTGTCGCCATGGAACACACAGTGAAAGGCAACCCTAAACTGCTCAAGCATTGCACTTTACCGCTGACCGCCGTGGGTCAGGTGGATTTGATTGTTACCGAGATGGGCGTGTTCGAAATCACCGATAAAGGCATGATGTTAACCGAACTCGCGCCGGAGTTTTCCGTTGAAGAGGTACAAGCGGCAACGGAAGCTCAACTGATTGTATCGCCTAACCTTATTTCAATGCCGACACCAAATTAACGCTAAATGCAAGAGGAGCAATATGCTCCTCTCTTCATAATTTGATCGTTCTTCAATTTTGTGTCAGGTTTTTCTGAAACACGCAGTTTGCCCTTAAAATTCCCTCAAACCATGCGTAGAATCCCGCCCTGTTATGCGCATGGTTGAGTTGTATTTAGGGTAAAAACCAATGAGATTGTTGTCTGGATTCTCGTCGAAAGAGTGGCTGCTAACGGCTGTCGTGCTCGGAGGCTTAACCGCGTATGCCGTTTATCACTCCAACCAACGAACTTCTGATGCCCGCACAGCCGCCATTCAAGTGATCTTCGCCGACATGCAGTATCACGTTTCCATTCTCAATCAGAATGCGAAAGCCTTTAAGCAAGACCAAGGGGCCGACCAGTGCGTCTTAACCGCCGCTGGGTATCAAGAGTTTTACAATGGCTACCCAGAAACCCAAAGTGAGTGCGGTGAGCAGATCAGCTTCTTCGATAACCTAACCATCACCGACGAGATGAAACAGACAGATTTAGTCTTCATCGAGAACAACCAATACTCCATGGTTGGGTATGGAAATGACGAATCACCAGAAGCCCTCATGGCAGGCAAATGCTACGCCTACTACCGAATGGATGGCAAAGGCGCGGATGGACACAGCTTTAAGGTTGATACCTCTCGCTGTTAGGGCAGACTTAACGCTGTGTAGAACAGGCTATAGAAATCAAAAAGGGAGCTAAGTGCTCCCTTTTTACTACTTACAGCCTGAAATTACGCTTGGCTGAGTGTTACTTCTTCTAATGGGAAGTGCGCGCTAGGCTCAACGAACTCTTGCTGTGCTGCGATGGTTTGCAGTTCCCATTCGCCCGCTTGGTAAGTTGCGTTAAGTACACCGTAGCAAGCATCGTGGCAGTGTTGGAACGCTTGTTTTGGCGTCCAACCTTTCAATAGACCAGCGGTGAAAATCGCCGAAATCAAGTCGCCAGCGCCTACGGGTGCTTTAGCAAATTCAAAATGTGGACGCTTCGCTAGGTAAGTGCCTTCTGACGTTGCAAGTAGCATGTTGAAGCTATCATCTGACAGGCAGTAAAGGTGTTTCACCAACACCACTTTAGGGCCTTTTGCTAGCGCACGCTGACAAGCGTTGATTGCGTCATCCAACGTGTGAATTTCCATCTCTGCAAATTGGCTTAGCTCGAACTGGTTAGGCACGATCACATCCGCCATTGGCATGAGACGATTCAACAAGTTTTCTGCGATACCCGGCGCAACAATACAGCCTTTGTCTGGCGCGCCCATCACTGGGTCACACACGTAAAGCGCTTCTGGATTCGCTTGTTTAACTTTGGTGACGGTATCTTCTACTGCCAGACATTGCTCAGCACTGCCTTGGTAGCCAGTCAGAACGGCTTGGCACTTCTCTAGCGCGCCAATATTGCCAAGACCACGAACTAATTCGCTGATGTCATCAGCCGAAAACGCACGACCCGTCCAGCCTTCTTGATACTGGGTGTGGTTAGAAAATTGAACCGTGTGAATAGGCCACACTTCGAAACCCATGCGTTGCATTGGGAAAACGGCACTGCTGTTACCAGCGTGACCAAAAGAAACATGAGATTGTATAGAGAGGATACCTTGCATAGTACCAGACCTCTTCTTGTTGTTATCAATAGTTCAAAGACAGCGGCGAGCGCCAGATTTGCGAAACCAGTAGTGTATCCGACAAACCAAGATTCTCTAACTCAATTCTAGCCTTCTTCGCTGGAATCGTTTGGAGAGCTGGTTTTCAGAACCATTTTCTTAATTTCCATTTTGTCTTTATTGAGCGCAATTTCGAGGGTGTCCCCTTCCCTTATCCCGAGCTCGCTCAGGATCACGCTTGGAATGACTACGACGGTATCGTCACCGATCTTAACAGGTTGGCTAATCATCTTTCGTCCCCCAATTGTCGAAAATGAGTTTTCACGTTATGAGTGGGGTTGTGTCCTCAACTTACCTAGTGTTTCAAATCAAAAGGTTATGGATAAAAGCAAAAGAGCCTTCCACACCGCGTATGGGAAGGCTCGATTGAAAAAACTAGTTCACGAGAGGTTCATGCTTAGAAGCAATCAGACCGTACGCACTCCAACCTAGGAAGGTAACGATTGAACCCCACATCATGGCTTCGTAGCCAGAGCCGTACAGCGCATAAAAGCTGTATAGAGAACCGACTAGCGCAATGATATTCGTTGTCTTCATTTCGCGCTCAGGCACGTGCGCCACTTGCTGCATGATGAAGATTGCGCCCATACATAGGATGTAAGGAATAACGTTCGTCACTACGGCTAGGTTAACCAGCGCTTCAAATTGCTCATTCAATGTTGGCGAGATAGTCATTAAAGAAAGCACAGATTGGATAACCGTGATGGCCACCATACCTTTGATTGGTGTGCCGCGTTGATCAACTTGTGAGAACAGTTTCGGGAAGAAGCCTGCGTCTGAAGATGATTTGAATACGGACGCGATAGTGAACTGCCAACCCAGTAGTGAACCTGCACAAGCAAGAACCGCCATGCCCGCAACTACTTTACCAGCCGTAGAACCTAGCATCACTGTCCATACTGTTGAGAATGGCGCTGTAGAGGCAGCAAGTTCAGAGTTCGCTACGATACCAGAACAGATGTTGGTTGAAACAATGTAAACCACTGCAGCAATCAGCGTACCGCCCAATACTGCGATTGGTACGTTCTTCTCTGGGTTTTCTACCGCTTCTGAGTTCGCACAAGCCGATTCAAGACCAAGGAATGCCCAAAGTGTCATCGCGATTGACGCACTTACCGCTTCACCAAATGGTAGGTGGTGCGGGTTCCACGCTTCTACATACATGCTTGGGCTAAAGTAGAACCAACCAACAATACCCAAAGAACACACAGGAAGGATAACGCCCCAAACCGTAAACGAGCCGATTTGACCGGTGATCTTCGCACCACCAAAGTTAGCGAAGGTACAAATCCAAAGGATAGCGATGGTGTACAGACAGGTCTCGACTGGCGACAAAGTCACTTCGAAGAAGGCCGAGCCATAGCCTACACAGGTAATCGCAATCGCGATGTTGGCAATCAACAGTGACAAGCCGTAGGTCCAACCCGCCATAAACGCGCCCGATTTACCAAACGCGTACGACGCATAGCCATTCATACCACCGTCACGTTTACTAAAGCGACCACACTTTGCAAATACATAGGCAAGAGCCAATGAACCCGCCGCAGTAATCAGCCAAGATAGAATCGAAATCGTGCCCACTTGCGCCAGCTTACTTGGCAGCATAATGATGCCCGAGCCAGCCATGTTAATGAATGTCAGAATGGTTAGCTGCACCACCGACATTTTTTTGGTTTCAGTACTCATAAATTATTCTCCACGAATAAACGGTTCGCACCGCGACAACCAAGCCACGATGCGAACGGGGTAGATTAATCTTTAAGGGCGTAGCAATGGGCGGTGGTGCGGCCATTGACGTCTTCTAGGTACACACCTTGAATCTCTGGTGCGAAGCCTGGGAATCGGTTGATGCCTTCTTCTAGAGATAAGAAGTAATCGACCACTTGTTGAGTCCAGATTTCGCCCGTGATCACACAGATAATGCCTGGAGGGTAAGGAAGCGCACCTTCTGCTGCGACACGACCTACCGCTTCTTTCAGAGGCAAGTAATCACACTCACCACGGAAGTATTTGCGTGTTGCCACATCTGGTTTGTGCACCATGGTTGGGAAGTATTCGCTACGGAACATCGCTTTTTGTAGCTGTTTCACGTTCAGCTCTTTGTACATGTCATGCATTTCCTGACATAGCTGACGGATGGTGTAGCCGCGGTAGCGTTCTTTGTTCGCTTCGTAAACACGAGGAAGCACGATGTTTAGCGGCGCATCATCACGAATGAATTTCTCGAAGCGGTTAATTTGCGCCACAAGATGACGGATCTTACCCATGTCCTCTGCTGGAGTGAGAAGGAACAAGATAGAGTTCAAGTCACACTTCTCAGGGATGATGCCGTTCTCACGTAGGAAGTTAGCCAATAACGTTGCAGGAATACCAAAGTCTGCATAGCTACCATCTTCAGCAATACCTGCTGTAGTGAGTAGCAATTTACATGGGTCAACGAAGTACTGACCTTCGCCGTAGCCTTCAAATTTATGCCAGCTTGCGTCTGGCTCGAACATGAAGAATTTCTTATTGGTTGCGATAAGATCGGTGTCGTAACTGCCCCATGGTTGGCCATCAACTTGGTCCGGAATGAACGGACGAATCAACTCACAGCTTTTCAGGATTTCTTTACGTGCTTCGATACCTGTCTTAACCGCATCACGCCATAGGCGCAGACCCGCTTCACCATCGTGGATCTTCGCGTTCACATCCAATGCAGAGAACAGCGCGTAGAATGGTGAAGTTGACGCGTGCATCATAAACGCGTTGTTGAAGCGTTTGTGGTTACAGTAGCGAGCTTGACCTTTGATATGGTGGTCTTTTTTGTGGATTTGCGAGGTTTGAGAGAAGCCTGCTTGTTGCTTGTGAACAGACTGAGTCACGATCACACCCGCATCTTCTGGTTTCAGATCCAGTAGCAGTGGAGAACAGTCTTTCATCATAGGAATGAACTGCTCGTAGCCTACCCATGCCGAGTCAAATAGGATGTAGTCACATAGATGACCAATCTTATCCATCACGTAACGTGCGTTGTAGATGGTACCGTCGTAAGTACCTAATTGGATGATCGCAAGACGGAAAGGACGTTCATCACGAGCACGCTCTGGTGACACTTTCGCGATTTGAGCACGGATGTATTCTTCATCAAAACAGTGCTCATCCATACCACCAATAAAGCCCCAAGGGTTACGTGCCGTTTCTAGGTAAACTGGCATACCGCCCGCTTGTATCAATGCGCCGTGGTGGTTTGATTTGTGGTTGTTACGGTCAAACATCACCAAGTCACCTTCGGTCACTAACGCGTTACAAACCACTTTGTTTGAAGCCGAAGTACCGTTAAGTACGAAGTAAGTTTTGTCTGAGTTGAACACTTTTGCTGCGTGCGCCTGAGCTTGGTGAGCAGAACCTTCGTGGATCAGCAAGTCACCTAAATCAACGTCCGCGTTACACAAGTCACTACGGAATAGGTTTTCACCGAAGAAATCGTAGAACTGTTTACCCGCTGGGTGTTTTTTGAAGAACTGACCGCCTTGGTGTCCTGGACAGTCGAATGCAGAGTTGCCCATTTCCACGTAGTGAGTCAATTGTTTGAAGAAAGGTGGAAGTAGACGACATTCGTATTTGGTGACAGCCTCATTGATTTGGCGACCGTAGTATTCAATTGACTGTCTTTCCAAATCGATAACGCCGGTTAACCATACGTAATCTTCTGCTGAAACTGGATTTTCATCTGTTACTAAGAAAACCGGAATACCATAACCCGTTTCAGAAATAATTTTGTGTAGACCAGCCTTAATATCTGCAGAAGTAATAATTGCAGCGCCAACGTCGGTTAATTCGACGTGCTCAAGTGGTTTTAAAGTTCGGTTAAATTGCTCATCCAAAGATTCAGATAATAAACTGAAGTCTTCTGGCATGTAATTACTAACACCGATAATTAAACGTTTCATTTGAAATATCTCTTATTTGTTCTGTAAAGACGACAAGCACAGATATTACAAGTGAAATTAATATTTAAAATTCAAAAAACAAATTTCGTGATTATTCGTTCATAATTAAAACTCTTATTTTCTCGAAATAAAATTTCGCGATCTTTATCACTTTCCTTTCGATAAGCCAATGATATTGAATTTTGGTTTAAATTGAATTCAGGTGAAGAATTATGTGACCTCACCAGTTATTATTAAAAAAGGAATCAAAAGAAAATAAAATTTTGCGATTTTCATCACTCTATATTTGACAGGATTGATTTAATAGCAATAACAAACACAATAAATACGCTTATATTTAACAATTTATAAACCATAAACAAAAAGCCATCAACATTTCTGCTGATGGCTTTTCACGTTATTGTTTTTTCTTTGGTGCTTTCTTCGATAAACGTAGAGAACCAATCTAATCAAACAAATGGCTATCGAGTTTAACGCCGTTATTCGACCACAATTGATACCGTTTCACCGCGTTACCAGACGAATACATGGTGTGCTTGCAGTCCATACATTCGACAAAATACAGGCCACTCATGCCAGCCATCACATGTAGCCTTCGGCTGTCACAGCGCTTACACGACAAGCGTTGCACCTTACTGTTTACATCAACACGGCGAGCGAAGTTAAGCGTTTCATGGGAGCACAAGGCATCCATCGCACTGTCTTTAAACGGGTGCTCACTGAGCAAGTGATTGATGGCGTAATCGTACACCGGGGGAATCGATGTTTTGCCGTTCTCTATATTGGTTATCTTAGCAACGGAAACACCCAACAAAGATGCAAATTCCACTTTGCTGTATTCCAAGATAAACCTTGAAGAGATGAACTTATCTGCACTAATGATTCTCAACATACACAAATCTCTAATGGACATAAAAAGAGCATGACGTTGCCCCTTTATGTTGAAAAGGATAATAACAGGTTGCTTCTTACTGTATTTATACGCAGAGTGTGCGCTATTTTTATTTTTGGGTATATTGCGCTTAATTCAGTTAAAGATCAACAGACACTAATTGAAACCAAAAATAGAAATTAAGATTTAGTAATATAAAACTTAATACCAAATATTAGTTAAAGTAATGAGTGCCATTAGAAAAACACAATTTAAGCTAACAAATTATTTTCATAGCTTTAGTACGAGCTAATCAATAATAACGGATTGGAGCTTAATTCATGTATTTGCAGCAAGGGGGGATTTCCCTCTATTTATCGATTTATATAGGAATAGATTGGTGGCAAGTAAAATTCTGTTGAAGCTTTGCATAAAGATCACTCAACAATTATGCAAACGATGGAATAAAGAAAAATTTGAGTGATAAAAAAGCCTCACGAATGAGGCTTGTTGAGATTCTGTGGCTGTAAAAAGTTTTGCGTAAAATCGAGCACTTCTTTGGAAGGTTGTTTCGGTGGAGGAGCAAACTCTTGTTGAACAGGCATCTCCGTTTCAAAGTTCAACTCTGGTGTGTCACCGAGGAGGCTTGCTTCATCATGATGTTCCTCATTGAGCAGCTCGTTTAGCTCCTCTTCACCAGGGAAGTAAACTTCACGTTTGTAGACCTTGTTCAATGCACGAATGATGGAATGCTTCTTCACAACACCAGACGCTAACTTTCTTTGTAGCGGCTTAGCAATTGATTGTAAGCCAACCACCACATCTACACCGATGTTGCTGGCAACCTCATCACGTACAACTCGCGCAGGCTCATAACCCATGTTCGCAGACAAGAACAACCAAACGTAAGCAATCGCGTTACCTGTTTTGCCCGTGTCTTTCCAAGCTTCACCGGCATGATACATGGCCTCTGCACTGCCACATTCTGCTGCTCGTTCTAACCAGTAGCAGCCTTTTACCATGCTCTTCTCAGTACCAATGCCATTGAGGTAACAAAGGCCAACTTGGATTTTGCCATCCGCACTGTCTTGTTCTGCGGCTTTCATAAACCAAAATAAGGCGTCAGCTCTCTGACCTGATGGATTTTCTGGTGACAGTTGCCACTCACCCATATAGAGCATGGCTGGAATGCAGCCTTCATCAGCAGCTTCTTCGATTAATTGGTGACCTTTGGGAATGTTTTTCTCTGTACCACGCCCAAATACGAGCGCTTTACCAGTGGCAAACTTTGCCTCTACATCCCCTTCTAAGCCCGCAATCGCCGTGCGCCAAAAGTTGGCTTGCTCTCTTAAGATCACGTCTTCACGCATGCGCTCTGCCAAACGAACGACACCGTACATGCCGGTAACGTTATCCAGTTTGGCGGCTTTATCGTACCAATACAGAGCTTGCTTGATGTTTTCTCGCTCTGCTTCTTTTGCTAAATAAAGAATGGTCGGCACATGACCCGTTTCCGCCTTAAACGCACGTTCTTTACGTTCTTGCTCTCGCGCTTTTTGCATCGCCTTGCGATACGCCGCCTCGCGCGCTTTCCTCTCTGCCTCGAGACGTTGCTTTCGCATCGACAACGAGATCATCCAAACAAATATCAGGATGAGTGAAAGGCCAGTTGCTGCAATAGCAATGCCCATACTACTCATAAACCGCCTCTTTTAAATCGGGCCCATAAGGATTTCCCCTTCGACAGGAAAATCTTGTAAATTCGAATTTGGGTGTCAATACGCTCACGCAATGAAGCGCACACCGTCTCTATTATATAACGACCGTGTAAGTAAAATCTGAAGTTTACAAGTCATGAATGACGTCTTTTTATTCAATATCAACCAAACTTATTTTTAGTCGATAAATATCTCCCTTATTTTTATAGAAATAAGTCACAGTTTTGGGGCTTAGACATTCTCATCCCCTATCATCCCCCCTTTCTCCTCCTATAAAAATTTACATCATTAGGCTGTGCTCGATATCTCACTATGCGACCGATTTATTATTTAATTTGTGAACAAAATCTACTGTGATAGAAAATTTTCACTTGTAAAAAACTTAACGGCCTGCTCTCACATTTTGCTGATAGTTCAGTGTATTAGCATCTAGTTGAACATTTCCTTTTCGGCATTTTGCCAATCTATTATCAATTCAATAACAATGGATTTGTAAACGTGGACAATAAAACATTTAAATTATCAGCGATCGCCAAAACCGTTCTGCCTTTGATTTCCGTAGCGGTTATCAGCGGTTGTGGCAGTGATAGCTCTAGCGATGACACAACGAACCCGGGCTCTGGCCTACACCCTGCGGGAGAGAACGAAGTTGTCATCTATTACAAACGTGACGTAGCATCAGCTTCAACAGCAAGCGACTACGAAGGTTGGGGTCTGCACCTTTGGAATGGTGAAGGCTGTACCAGTACTGACCTAGAAGCAATGGGTATTGCTGACGGTGGTACAGACTGGGCATCACCACTTCCATTCGATGGCATCAGCGACACTTACGGTGCGTACTACGTGCTTAAAGTTGATCCAGATGCGTCTGACCCACACAACTGTATGAACTTCATTCTGCACAAAGGCGATGAAAAAGCCTTTGGCAGCGCAAACTCTAAAGTGGAACTGACCAAGCTAGGTGAATCACAAGGTCTATTCGGCTTCCACGGCAGCAGTGAACTTTACTACGAGCCAATCGAAGAACGCCCTGTAGACATCGATGGCCAAAAAGCCCATTGGTTAGACGCTGAAACCATCGCTTGGGAAGCGGCAGGTAGTGCTGACTCAATGAAGCTTTACTACAGCTTGACCAATGACATCAAGATGGATGAAGACAAGCAAATCACTGGCGGTACAGCGGTTGAGCTGACAAAAGCTGGCGACTTGTCTGATGAACTAAAAGAGCGTTTCCGTCACCTTGCTAGTCTTCAAGCGGCGGGCATCGACGTGAATGCCGAGACACTACGTACGATTTTGAAATCACAAATCGTAATGGTTGCTTACAATGCCGATGGCGATGTGACTTCAGCAACAGAAGTACAAAAACCAGGCGTGCTTGATGCCGTATTTGCAGATGAAGATGCAGGTAATGCAATCAGTGAAGAGTTGGGCGCAATTGTTGAAGGTAGCGCGGCTACATTCAAACTTTGGGCACCAACAGCGCAAGACGTTGATCTAATCATCTACGATGCGAACTTTGCGGAAGAAGCGGCAGTTGCAATGACTGAGAACCCAGAAACAGGTATCTGGGAATCAGAAGCGCAAGGCAACGTACTGAACAAGTTCTACCGTTACCAAGTGAAGGTTTACCACCCGACGACTGGTGTTGTTGAAACTCGCCTTGTGACTGACCCTTACTCGCTAAGCTTGTCTCAAAACTCAATGTACTCACAAGTTGTCGATCTAGACAGCGCTGCGTTGAAACCAGCAGAGTGGGATAACTACGACCGCCCAACGGTTGCAAAAGATGAAGACCACGTTCTTTACGAATCACATCTTCGTGACTTCAGCTTTAGTGATACTAAAGGTACGCAATCTCTAAACGGTAAGTACCTAGCACTGACAGAAGCAGAGCGTGAGTCGGTTACTCACCTTCAAGCTCTGAAAGACGCAGGTCTAACCACGCTTCACATTCTGCCAGCGTTCGATATTGCAACGGTTGACGAAAACGCAGCAAACCGCGTTGATATCACCGATACCGTAGGCAAGCTATGTGGCATCAAACCAGCGGCTTCAATCTGTGAAACTGAAGACGACGCTAAAATCATTGAAGATGTACTAAACAGCTACGATCCAGCAACGGGTGCAGCACAAGCACTGATGAACGATCTACGCATGCTAGACAGCTTCAACTGGGGTTACGACCCATTCCACTACACTGTGCCAGAAGGCAGCTACGCGACCGATCCAAACGGTTCTAAACGTATCCTTGAATTCCGTGAAATGGTTCAAGCGACACACAAAATGGATCTGAAGCTGGTTATGGACGTGGTGTACAACCACACTAACGCATCGGGCGTAAACGAAAAATCTGTCCTAGATAAGATCGTCCCAGGATACTACCACCGTCTAAATGTGAACACGGGTGGCGTTGAGAACTCAACTTGTTGTGACAACACAGCAACTGAGAACTTGATGATGGGTAAACTGATGGTTGACTCATTGCTTGTGTGGGCGGATGACTACAAAGTTGACGGCTTCCGTTTTGACTTGATGGCACACCAACCAAAAGACTTGATGGAATACGCTCTGAAGCGCGTTAAAGAAGTCGATGAAAACACGCTATTCTACGGTGAAGGTTGGGACTTCGGTGAAGTAGCAAACAACGCTCGCTTCGACCAAGCAACACAAATCAACATGGCTGGCACTGGCATCGGTACCTTCTCTGACCGTCTACGTGACGCGGTTCGTGGTGGTAGCCCATTCGATGGCGGTGTGGACTCTGAAGGTAAGCACCCACTTCGCTTTAACCAAGGTTTTGGTAACGCAGGTTACCCGAACGAAGAAACGAAGACAGATGCAGAAGCGGTAAACGGTCGTCTACACAACCAAGACTTAGTACGTCTGGGTATGGCAGGTAACCTAGCAGAATTCGTTCTTCTAGACTTCGAAGGTGAAACTAAACTTGGTAAGAACGTAGACTACAACGGTGCACCAGCGGGTTACACTAAGATCCCTTCTGAGAACATCTCTTACGTATCTAAGCACGATAACCAAACGCTATGGGACAACAACGCATACAAGATCGCGACTGGCACTTCATCTGCTGACCGCGCACGTATGCAAACTGTGTCTCTATCTACGGTAATGCTTGGTCAAGGTATCCCGTTCATCCACATGGGTTCTGAGCTACTGCGTTCGAAATCAATGCAGCGTGACTCTTACGATTCAGGTGACTGGTTCAACCGCGTTTACTTCGATGGTAGCGACAACAACTGGAACGTCGGTCTACCTCGTGAAGACAAAGACGGCGCAAACTGGGAGCTGATCAAAACTATCGTTGCTGACAGCACTGCGATGCCAAACACTGACGATATCGAGCTAACTAAGCAACAATTCCTAGAACTACTGACTATTCGTAGCTCAAGCGAACTGTTCCGTTTAGATACTGCTCAAGAAGTCATGAACCGCGTTGACTTCCGCAACGTAGGCAAGGACCAAGTGGAAGGCTTGATCGTCATGTCTATTGATGACGGTGTATCAGCAGGTAAAGATCTCGACGCGAACTACGATGCAATCGTGGCTGTAGTGAACTCAACATCAGAAACGAAATCGTTCAAAGTTGAAGGTGCAACTGGCTTCGAACTGCATGAAGTTCAAAAAGACTCTGCAGATAGCCGTGTGAAAGGCGCAAGCTTCTCAGGCGAAACCTTTACGGTTCCAGCACTAACAACAGCGGTATTTGTTCAACCACAAAACGGCGCTCAAGGTGCAGGTCTACCAGTAAACACTGACAACAAAGACGTATCGAGCATTCCTCCTTACGGTGAAACCAAAGTTTATGTTCGTGGTGACATGAACGGTTGGAATCCATCAGAAGAATGGGAAATGTCATTCCTTGGCAACGGTATGTACTCGGTAACGGGTGTACTTGAAGCTGGTGATTACGGCTTTAAGTTTGCTGATGATAGCTGGGGTACACCAAACTTTGGCTGTGATTACGTAGAACAAGCTTCTGGATCTCTAGAC
The DNA here is from genome assembly GCF_051122595.1 of Vibrio sp. K4. Taxonomy (NCBI): domain Bacteria; kingdom Pseudomonadati; phylum Pseudomonadota; class Gammaproteobacteria; order Vibrionales; family Vibrionaceae; genus Vibrio; species Vibrio sp. K4. Next base: position 684,785 of record NZ_CP178578.1, on the reverse strand, counting down.
TTGGGTACTGAAGGTAACTGTGCATTGTCCGTTACTGAAACAGGCAAATACACTTTCGTTCTAAATGCAATTCATGAGCAAAGCGATTCAGCTGACAAACCAGTTGTTTCTGTAACGAAAGCAGCAGACGCTCCAACGTTCGGTGAAACTTCACTGTTCCTACGCGGCACAATCACGACTTGGGATACTCCAGCTGAGACCTCAAGTGCGAAATTCACTTACGTTGCAGCAGATGTTTACTCGCTAGATATCGACCTAGCAGCAGGCAGCTACGAAATGAAGATCGCAAGTGCAGATTGGGCTGATGCAACCAACTTTGGTGGCGAAGGCAGTGTTGAGCTAGACACAGCCGTTACTATGGATGCAGGCGGTTCAAGTGCGAACCTTAAGATCACGATTGCAGAAGCAGGAAACTACAACTTCCACTTCAACGCAGCAGATAAAGCAGCACCAATCGTGACAGTGACTAAGAACTAAAAACAGTAGGCGCAATCATGTGCTAGCTTGGGGAGGGTAAAACCTCCCCTTTTTTGTGCCTGTAAAACGGCATTAAAAAAGCCGCTCGAACAGTGACGATGGCGGCTTTGTTGTTTCTAACGATTCGCTTTAGCTATGGGGTTAGTTTCCCCAAATGATCTCTACAAACTCAGGGTGATCCACAAACGGGTTGCGGTTACCTTGGAATTCAAACACCGCTTGGTTACGGCTGATCTCTTTCGCGCTGACTGGATCGTTTTTGTGCCAACGTTTCAACATGTTCATCATCCATGGTTCAAAGACGGTCGTTTTCGTGCCGTTCAATACCGCGTCAGAGTTGCTAGAGTTGCTTTCCCAGTTGCCAATGACGTTTTCATAGCGCGTCGCCATGTAGAAATACGCACGAGCAAAATCGCCTTTGAACTCATCAATAGGCTCAAATACCGTTCCTGAATAGCCCAAAGTAGAGCTTGCTGAACCAACTTTTGAGCCATTGCTAGATACGTAAGTGCTGTTACCCACTTCACCAAATGGCCAGTTACTGCGCTTCGCATTCACATAGCCATCAGTTGCAAACAGGTGGTGACCATCGGAGTTCATCGGTTCAACCTTGCCACCAAACCAGCTCTTAGGGAATGAGTGTTCACGGTTGTAGCAATCGCCTTCCGTTTTGTATTGGCCACATTGGTCTGTAACTTTGGTAAAGCTCACCGTATCGCTGCCAGATGGTTTTTCAGAATACATATCGAGAATGGAGCCATCTTTCTCGTAGTAGGTGTCTATGTCCGCGTCTTTCACTAAGGTCCAAATCGCTGAGTAGCCGCGTCCTGTGTGATCCTTGATGATGTTAAACAGCGCTGTTTTCAACTCAAAACCTGTTTTGCCTTCTGCGGCTTTATAGTACTCACCGACAACAGGCGGAGGCGTCGTTGAACCGCCAAGAGTAAAGCTTGTGGTTTGAGATTTCGTGAATTCACCACCAGACGCTAATGTGGTTTGGCCAAACATTAAGGCGTATGAGCCACTGCCGTTGCCGCAACAAATGCCATCACCATAACTGTCACTGATCGTAAACTGGTAATCGCCGTTCGCTAGGCACATGGTTTTTTCGTAAGTTTTCGAAGAGTCAAAACCTTGGCCTGAAAACAGAACTTGCGATTGGCTATCTTTCAGTTCCCAACTCGTTTCTGAGCCATAACTATCGGTGTTCAATGTCAGTAACACTTCGTTGTCATTACAGCTTTCTACTGGTGGCTGAGTGCCACCATTTTGGTTTGGCTGAAAGTTATCGACATAAACGACTTCAGAACCGTCAAAACCTGACTCATCATAAAAGCGTAACCCGACATTGATCGTTTTGTTTGATGATGCAGTGTAACTGTGCGTGAGTTGTTGCCACTGATTGGTTTGCTGAGGATTAGAGTAACTGTGGTATCCATCAACCACCAAACGCGCTTTAACATTACCTTCTGTATGATAAACCGCGACAGAAAATGGGTAGGTTTTCCCTTGCTCCACATTAATGGTTTGCAAAAAGTCGGTGTTGCTTTGGGTACCTGTATTTACGATAACTTGAGCCGCAAGACCACCAGATTGGTGCAGGTCACTGGTCGGTGAAACAGCAATACCGGAATCAATCACAGACCACTGCGTTGGTGCATTACCATTCCACTGTTCAAAGTCTCCATTCAAGACCTCAGCATAGGCGATCGGAGAGCAAATGAGAGGTAAGAGACAGAGGGGTTTCGTTATGGATTTCATTATAATTTTCCATTAGTTATATAAATCCCCAAAAAGATAAACATAACAATTACACATGAGTAAGTCATAAATCACAGTTTGACGTTGCATGAATGTGAATATTCTCATTATCGTGCAGCACATCTCACAAACTGCGTACTGTTTCTTTCACCTGTTCAACGGCAGTTGTGCGATAAAAAACAAAGAGATGCAACGAAACAAGGTGGGGCTCAAAGTGGAATATCGCTACCGATGACTAAAAAGAGCGGCATCTTAGACAAAGCGATAAAAAAAGCCAAGTGCGTTTCTATTGGGGTAGAAAACAACACTTGGCTTGGTATGGGTTATCTTGATTGAGAATGACTTATTGAGTGTTTGCCGTCACTTTGAAGAAGCGACCTTGTAATGATGGCATCGGGATCTGGTATTGCCCGTTATTTGGTGTGATTTGTTGGTTAGTGATTAAATCCACCAGCGCTTGATTACTACCGACTTGCGCTTCTGTCAGCACAATATTGCGGGCACTCTCAAAGGTATTCAAAGCAAATAAGACTTGGTCATCGCCAGATACTTTCAAGTCCACATAACTGCCATTGCTTGCTACCAAGTTAGTGCGACTGCCTTGATACAAAGCAGGATGTTCAGCACGCATCGTCATCAATGACTTAACATAGTTTTTAAGGTCAACTTGGTTAGCATCTAGGGTTGCCGTTACGCCTTCGATCTTGGCGCTGCTGCGAGCGACATGGTCATCACACACGCCACGAACCGCACACGTATTGTTGTCTTCTTTTGCGTCAAAACCGTCAACTTGGTCACCAATTTCATCTCCATAATAGAGTGTGATTGGTCCGGTGTAAGCCGCTTGGAATGCAAATGCGGCTTTGTGGCGTTGCCAGTATTCAGCATCGTTCACATCCGCTAATCCGCCTCGTTGCAACAAGTCACCAAAGCGAACTAAATCGTGATTGCCAATCATCAAGTTTGGTTGAGCATGAGACGGATATTGATTGTGTGTTTGGTAGCCATTATCTAACCAATCCACACCACGACCGCCGACACCGCTCTCATTGACAGCCAGTGTTTCCACCACGCGATAGCGCATTGGGAAATCAAATGCCGAGCACAGCGCAGGATCGTCAGCTGCGCCATATGCATCACTCGCGATTTCTGACTCGCCCTTCCAGATTTCAGCGACCATGTAACCCAGAGGATTCACTTGATCACCTTCTGCGTTGGTGTAAGTCACACTCTGTGAGGCTTCATCCACCGCTTTGCGGATTTGTGTCCATGCGTCGGTTGGGACTTGGTACGCTTGGTCTAAACGCCAACCATCAATTTTTAGCTCTTTGACCCAGTACGTCGCGACTTCTTTGTAGAAGTCCAAACTCGCCGGGTAGTCCACCGGATTGCTCGAACCAGAAGGTAATAAACCCGATGGAGACGGCTTAATCAACCCTTCTTTGTGATGACCAAACACGCCATCAAAGAAAACATACAAGCCGCGTTTGTGTGCTTCATCAACTAAGGTTCTCGCCGTTTCTAAATCGCCAAAGCGAGGATCAATCTTAAAATAGTCCGTAGCAAAGTAGCCCGTTGCATCCAAACGATCAGCCCAATGATCTTGTCCATCAATGGCTTCCGATTCAAAAACTGGCGTCAACCAAATCGCATTCATGCCCAAGTCTTGGATGTAATCGAGCGAATCAATAATCCCTTGAAGATCACCGTTATGATGACTGGTGCCGTAACCTGTGCCATGGCCGATACTCGAATCGCCATCAACAAAGCTCTCAACCATGATTTGATAGGTGCGAAGTTGGTTGCTTTGCTCCATTACATTCGCTTGGCAAGCATAACTTGCATCAGGAAGTGGCGTGCTGCCATTATCGCTTCCACCAGAGGAATTACACGCGGATAAAACACCAACCACACTCAAGGCTAAAAGCGATTGGCCAAATAGTTTTTTATATCGTACGTTGCGCATTAAACTCTCCCAAATAAAATTAACCCCAACATGTTTCCCATGCAGGGGTTAATAAATAAAAAATAAATTTTAAATAACTAAATGGAATATTATTGGCACTTATTAACCATTACGTGAAGTGGCTTACCTTTTCCTTCAAATTGAAGGCTCCAAACGTATTTTCCATCTTCTTTAATATCAACCGCAGTATCTGTGCCGTAACCACCAAATGTTAATGGTGTTAATTCACCGACATTCATTCGATTACCTTTCGCGGTAAATTGTGGGAACCACAACTCAGTCGCGTACTGCATTTTGAAAGAGCCTGCTTTTTCTTGCGTCACAACTTGATAGAAGTTATTGCCTTTGTAAGTGTATTTACGTTGAGGTACATGTTTCCAATCTGAATCAGCAAACGTACCGACAACAAACAGAGGTTTAGAAATTGGGCCTTTCGCCGTGCTATCTGGGTTGTCACAAGCCGCCATGAAAGCAACGACTTCGTCTTGAGACAGATTAACAATAGGTTCAGCAGCACCTTCTGGTTCTGCTGTCGATTGACAACCAGCAAGAGCAACAAGTAAGGCAGCAGCAAGTGAAGTTTTCATCATGTTCATTTTCACGTTAATTCCTTTTTAATATTCCAAAGTAAATACAAACTCACCAATCTGGATAAAGTTAATATTTAAAAAGAACAAAATACCAAACTAGCGATAAAGAATATTATTCTCTATCTTGCTGAGCCAGATTACTTTGAGAGGTTTAATTATTTCCTAATCGATGACGAGTAAGGTTAGGAACACACTTTAATTATTGATCTGTTAAATATGAAAAACAAAGTAAAACAAATAAATTTGTGAATAAGCTAACTATATGTAGGGGTGAGTTTTATCGTTCTAAATGCAATTAAAAAAGGCCAGCAATTTGCTGGCCTTTTTTATTCGTTTATTTGGTATTTACCGCTTTAACAAAGACTTCTTGTGCACCTTCAATGCCCAATTCTTTTGCTTCATCAAGCAATGTTAGCGCTTTAGGAATATCGTCCGCGGCAACCGCTGCCTTGATAGAGCTGTGGTAGTAGCTGGTTAAATCCGTACCTTGAGGAATGTTGTCGTTTTTCGCAACAATCTTAGTATTCACGATGTCGTTCGCGGATACTGAAAAGCGGAACTGGCCAAGTGGGCTGTGTTTCGCTTGAGGGTCTGCAATATCTGGCGGCTGAGTATGATTTGCCAGTGCGAAGGCTTTTGCAGGGTGAAGAACTTCAGAACTTCCTTTTAGATCAGCGGAAGTTGTGTAAACCAGTACATGCAAGTCATTACCTGTCATGTCTGGAATCACGTTCATTTCAAGTACGAATTTATCGTTATCCAACAGTTTTGCTGGCTCGTACTTAAACTTTGAGAAATCTGCTTGGTAAATAGTTTCACCAGCCGTGTTCATAACAACGACGTTAGGTGCGTAAAACTCTAGATTTTTGTTTACGAAGGTCTCTAGTTTGATATCGAGACTGCCACGATTGCCTGGTAATGCGAACGCTGCAATTGCACCTGCGCTATTACCATCTAGCAGCATCTGGCTTTTATCAGTCAAAGCGAACTCAGTAACCACAGGTACATCAACTGGTACCCATTGAATATCACCCGATTGCGTGATCACTTGTTGTTGACCTTTCGGGCTCATATCGACTTGTTCTACAGAAGTACATCCTGTAGCCAACATTCCCAACAGCACGGGAGCAAGCCATTTTTTCATTACCGTCTACCTCGACTCATTATTGTTTTTTGAAATAAATACAGCCAGATAAGTTTCTGGCTGTATCATTCTAGGACAATTTAGGACTTAGTGGCTAGATGATTACCACCAAGCTTCAGCTTGTACACCGAATTGGAATGTATCGTCTGAACGACCGCCGTCAAATGCGTTTGAGTTGTCGTCTTTATCTGCAGTTAGGTACGACGCGTAAACGCGGATTTCAGGACGAGCCCAGAAGCTAGAGCCAGCAGACCATGCTTGAGCAACAGTTAGTTTACCGAACTTGTTCTCTGCACCGTCGTTATCATCGATAGCGTAACCAGCTTCGAAGATAGTTTTGTGGTTGTCATCCCATTTGTACATTGGACGTACAACTACAGACATTGCTTCCCACTTGTCTTGGCCAGCCCACATGTCTTCACCAACACCGTATACTAACTGGTGACCCATTTCCCAGTTTTCACCCATACCGATTACACCCCAGTTGATTAGGCGGTAACCAGATGCGCCACTGTCAGCTTCTGCACCGTACCAGCTACCGTCGCCGTAGAATGCCATTGTTTTAGAGTAGCCTTCTGTACCGTACTGGAATACTGTTTTGTTGAAGCCTGAATCTAGACCTTGAGTCAATTCAGCAGTGAACATTACACCGTCTTCTGCATCTTTAGTGCTGTTTGGTGCATCGTCAGTTTCGTTAACTAGAGCGTAGTTTAGACCTAGTTCTAGAGAGCCGTTTTCCCATACTGGAAGACCAGCGTAACGTACGTCTAGAGTGTTAACGTTTGCATCGCCGCCATCGTTACCTGGGTCAGCGATATCGCCACGGTCGTTACGAACCCATGCAAAAGATACTTTACCTGGACCAGCTTCGATGCCTTCAACACCAGCGCCCGCGCCAGAGATGTTCCAGTAGTAGAAGTCAGAGATATGGATGTCGTGACGTTGGTAGTAACGCTTACCTGCCCATAGAGTTGCTTCAGGAGCAAAACCTAGAACGCCTTTAGCTTGAACGTTGAACTGACGTAGAGCGAATTGAGCGTCGTCAGTACAGCTTACTGCATCACCTGCGTCGTTTAGGCCACAGTTAGTTGCAGTGCTTTCCCAGTCGTTAGAACCGTTAGAAGTCATTGCAATCATAGAGTCTACGTAGAACGTTTTACCGTTGTTGTTGTAAACTTCTTTACCTAATTGGATTTCCCCGTAGATGTCGCCTTCGTTACCTAGACGACCAATTTTGTTCTTTTCGAACGTTAGTTGTTGGCCACCGTCAGCGCTTACGCCAACACCAGCACGCATGTAACCATGAAAGTCCACTGCGAAAGCAGAACCAGCAGCTAAAGTTGCAGCAACAGCAGCAGCAATTACACTTACTTTTTTCATTCTTAACTCCATTAAGGGTATTTATAATTCTGTCTTCCCTGCTCACTCTTTTAGATACATATAGGCAGTAAAAATGCACCTAAAGAAAGAGAGGTAAGATGGGAACAAGTCCCCGTTTGTTTCAACAGTCTGCAGATTACCCAAGGAGTACAAGGATGACTTCCTCCGCCCCAAACTAATTTAGGGGGGATGAGAAGGGATGAGAAAATATACCGAATGGTGTTTTTTCGAGTTAGATCACCAATCTAGGGAGGAATTAGTAAGTTTCTTCAGTTTATGGCCGCTACAAAGTGATAGCCATTTCATATTTTTGTCAAAAATAGGTCGTAGAAAGTAATTTAATTACAGTGATAATTTTCGATATAAGGTGGTTGACCTTAGTAAGACAAAGTTTTTTACTTATAGTTTCTTAAAGGTAGCAATAAAATTAAAAAAAGATTCGCTGATGACACAACTTCACTCTCGCCCATACCCACTCGGCGCAACCGTAAATAAAGAAGGTTGTAACTTCTCTATTCATGCTCCGAGTAGTAAAGACATTCAACTTGCGCTATTTGCGGAAGACGGTAGCTACAAGCTGCACGACTTACCAGGCGAATATGCAGGCATTCGCCATACTTTTATCCCTGACATAAAACCGGGGCAAAAGTATGGCTACGTGGTGACGCACAAAGACGAACCTTTGCTGATCTCCGATCCCTATGCAAAGTCGATTGATAAAGCCCTTCACTACCAGCCTCCATTTTCTCCTGCAAAAAGCTTCGATATGCCAAAGTGTGTCGTCATAGAAGACAACTTTGATTGGCAAGACACAGATCATCCTCGCATACCACGAGAAGAGATGGTGTTGTTTGAAACTCATGTTAAAGGGCTCACTCAGCAGAACCCTGAAGTTCCAAGCGATACAAAAGGCCGTTATTTAGGTTTGTCTTCACCTGAAATGTTGGCGTTCTACAAACAGCAAAACATCAACACGTTGCAATTGCTACCTGTCGCAGCGTGTATGCATGAACCGCATTTGCTTAAGATGGATAAAGTGAACTACTGGGGTTACAACCCATACTTGTTCATGGTGCCGGATCCTCGCTATGCAGAAAAAGACGCGGTAACCGAGCTCAAAACCACCATCCGCGAGCTGCATAAACACGGCATCGAAGTGATTCTTGATGTGGTTTACAACCACACGGCGGAAGGCGGTGAAGGCTCAACGATCTTCAACCTAAAAGCACTCGACTCACGTTTCTACATCAAACATGGTCAGAACTTCGCGAACTTCACTGGCTGTGGCAACACAGTCGACTTAACTTACCAGCCAGCACTGAATCTCGTTATGGATACGCTGCGATACTGGGTGAGCGAATTTAAAGTCGACGGCTTCCGTTTTGACTTGGCAGCAACGCTAGGTCGCCAAGGCGACGATTACAATCCAGAAGCGGCCTTCTTTAAAGCCGTCGCGCAAGATCCTATTCTTCGCGAAACCAAATTGATCGCTGAACCTTGGGATATCGGTCCTAACGGTTACCAAGTGGGTAACTTCCCATTTGGTTGGAACGAGTGTAACGATAAACTGCGCGACATCTCCCGCAGCTTCTGGCGCGGTGATCAAGGCTACCTAAAAGAATTTGCGACTCGTTTGATGGGCTCTCGTGATATCTACAGCGCAGCAAACTGGCCTTACAAACTCACGGTTAACTACATCACGTATCACGATGGTTTCACCCTGCAAGATTTGGTGTCTTACAAACAGAAGCACAATGAAGCGAACGGTGAAGAAAACCGCGACGGCCATGGCGATAACCGCTCTGAAAACTATGGCGTGGAAGGTGAAACCGAAAACTTGATGATCATCGCCACGCGTGAAAAACAAAAGCGCAACTTAATGGCGAGCTTGCTGTTTGCCTTTGGTATTCCTCATATCCTAACTGCGGATGTGTTGTCGCACACGCAAGGCGGTAACAACAATGCTTACTGTCAGGATAACGAAACCAGCTGGCTAGATTGGTCGAGCACAGAACGCAAACAGCACTTCAAAGTGTGGATGTCACAAATGGTCGCCAATCGCAATCAGTATATGGTGCCATTCATTCGAGCGTTCAGTGGTGAGAATCGCAATAACAACCGTATCTTCTGGCGTCGTATTGATGGCAGCTTGATGGAGCACGACGATTGGAACCGTTTAAGCTCTGTAGCACTGCATTTAGGCATCGGCAAGGAAGGACAAGAGTTGGTTTACCTGATCAACCAAACCAACGCACCTGCGCGATTTAAGCTACCAAATGAGCGTGGTCAAGAGTGGGTGACAGTGTGTGATACCAATGTGCGTAATCTAAATCCTGGTCATGCGGAAGGCGAAGTGTTGCTGTCTCCTACGTCGATGGCGATTCTGCATTATCAACCAGAGTAAGAACCTTACCTGACACAAGCGAAGCTTATTCCTACAAGAACTGACAAGCCCAGCCATGCGCTGGGTTTGTTTTATCAACGTTTCGGATACATAAACAGCAATCAGCTCAAATAGCACACCATACGCATTGATGCACAAGTGAAACTAATCTAATATTGCTAGCCAAATCACATTTATAATATATACAACGTTATTTGGCATATGGCTTTACCTAAATTCTTAATCCGCATTCTGCGGCCTTACCTGCTATTACTCGCAGGTTTCATGGTCTATCTGGCTTATGCTCAGTTAGTCGATTCCGAGTCGATGGTCTATCGGCAATCACAGACCAATATCATCACTGCAGAACGGTTGATCCACTCCCAAATCGAAGCGGCTTTCAGCAAATTCTATCTTCTAGAGACCGCATTAAAAGCAAGCAAACAAGACCTCAATGATCCTGACTTCCGGGAACTAAGCCAAGGCATCATCGACTATTCCCCGCAATACTCCAATATCCTCTATACCACATCAAACAACAGCGTCGCTTATGGCCTATCTGGTCAAATCAAACAAGCAGACACCAGCGCAATTCAATGGCATAAATTGGATACTGTCAGCGATAAATTCTCTATCTCTTCGCTGTACCAAAACCCGCAACAACGCTGGGTATTCGCCATCAAGCACGTCAATCCAAATCTAAAATACCAACTTTGGCTTGAGTTCGATCTTCTTCATACCACTCAGCAATTGCGTGGTCTAAAAACATTGAATAAAGGTTATGTGTTTGTCGTAGACAGAGATACAGAACGCTTGGTATTCCATCCAGATCCAAGCCGCATCGGTGATTACTCAGTAAGTTATCATGGCGGTATCAGCGATAAAGTTGCATCGGGCTTACTGTTCGGTAAACACGAATACTATTACCAAGATAACTTTAAGATTTCAGTCTTCGATGCAGACAACGGCTTAAACTGGGTGTTTGTCGCAGGTACAGACCGTGCCGATATCCTTAACAGCAGTTATCCGTTCACGCTAACGGCCGGTGTCATCGCCTCCCTGCTCGCGCTCGCCATCGGAATCAACTACCTCACTTACCAACTGCATTTGTCGTTAGCCCGCCTAAATGGCACAGAGAGCGTTGGTGAGTTCAAAACCCAACTCAAGCATGTCTTGGATCGCTTTTGCTACCACAGAGGCATACAGTTCTGTTTATACGACAGCTTGAATTACAGCTTTTACACCCTCGATTATCACGGCAATAAAAAGCTGGTGTTAACCGACGCGGAACTCGCGGCGCGTTTTTCTCATAGCGCTTTAACGTACAGAACGAAGAAGTACGGCGACGAGCTGACGAAAAAGCTCAAGATCAACAGTAACCACTACTGTATCCCATTGTTTGATGGACGAGAGCTGCTTGGCGTGACTTACGTCAGTTGCCGATTCCCAACCTACAAATGCGTGCTCAGTTTGATTCAAAACTACGCCCAAGTGGCGTTGGCAAACCTGAAATTACATGACCGTTTGCGCCATCAAGATCCAATGACGCAACTCGAAAACAAAGCGTGCTTAGCAGCAAAAGTGTCGAGAGAGCTTGATTCAGAGAACCGTTTTATCGCGATGGTCGATATTGATAACTTCAAATACATCAACGATAAATTCGGCCACCCAGTCGGTGATTTAGTCATCCAAAAAACAGCTGAAGTGATGCGTGATTGCTTCCCTAAACCAAAAGGGATTTGTTTAGCACGTTATGGTGGTGAAGAGTTTGCCATCGTGTTCCAAGCCAATGACGAGTTTGATGCCAAACATCAGCTTGATAACTTCCTAACGGCGTTGCAAAGAAGCCATCTCACATTGGGTTGTGGCGATGTGCGATTTACGGCAAGTGTTGGGTTTACGCCATTAGAAACCAGCTATCACCATGTAGTGGAGCAAGCTGACAAAGCACTTTATCAAGCAAAAAGATTGGGCAAGAATCGCGTCTGCCACCTCAAAGCAGCATAGCGAATTTCTTACGAAAGAAGACAAAGCCAGAGCAGATATCGCTCTGGCTTTTTTATTTCTATTACAGTCAGTTAAGTCACAAGATCTTACACGACACTTCTCTCTTTTCCCGTCTTTTAACCGACGCAAATTCTGCCCCCAAATACCCAACTGTTAATCAGTTCTGAACAGGTGTTTATTTTTCTTTGATTTAACTTAACGGCTCTCATCAATAACCTTAAATGCATCAGGGGATTGCACGAAGCCAATTGAAAATGAAAGAACTGGACGATTACGTAGAGCAGATAAATTTAGACCTGACTAGCGAGATGTTAGAAGAACTAGGTTGGGTCAGCGATAACGTCCATCAGGTTCTTTATTGGGTTATTGCCGCCATCCTATTCGTTGTATTGATTTGGGGTATTTTCTCATGAAGGCATCCAATCCATCTTATGGTCAGGTTTATTTGGTTGGAGCAGGCACAGGCGATGCGTCACTGCTTACCATTAAAGCATTTCGTCTGCTTAATCGCGTTGATGTCGTGCTTTATGACCATCTGGTTTCGGAAGAAGTCTTGGACGTCATCCCACGAAAAACCCTAAAGATCTGCGTGGGAAAACACTACGGGAAGTGTTCGCAAACGCAGGCAGAAATCAACGAAATGATGAAGGGCTACGCAATCACAGGTCTAACGGTATGTCGCTTAAAAGCGGGCGACCCGTTTGTATTTGGTCGAGGCGGTGAGGAAGCGACCTATTTAACACAGCAAGGCATCAACTATGAGGTTGTACCGGGTGTAACTGCGGCACTTGGATGCTGCGCCTACGCGGGGATACCGGTCACTCATAGACAAGTTTCGAGGGGTGTAACCTTGGTAACGGGACGAAACTGTAATGATGCTAGCGAACCGAATTGGAGCGCACTTGCCGCCATCGACCACACCCTTATTTTCTACATGGGGCTACATAAAGCAGAAGCGATCGCAGACAACCTCATTGCACACGGTCTCGCGCCAGATACACCTTGTGCCATCGTCAGCAATGGGACACGAGAAAATCAAAGCAAGATCGTCACTACCTTAGCCGGACTGTATGAAACCTGCAAAACGCAAAAACCACCACTGCCAGCAATCATAGTGGTGGGAGACGTGGTTTCCCTTTCGCATTCACTGGAATGGTTTGAGTCCACCGCCGAGCCCTGTTTAGAACGCACGATTCATTAGTTTTTGAAAATAACGAGATAGAACAATGCCTAAGTTTTTAACTACTCAGCAAATGGGTTCGGCGATCGAGGCGTTACGTCAGAGCTATAAGGTGATGGCGCCCGTCTATGAGGAATACGCAGGTCGTTTTGCCCATACCCCAAATTTAGATTACCAAGAATTGGAACGTTACGACCAACTGGAGTGGAAAGAGAAAAGCCATTTTTCACCCAAAGAAATCGTCTTTCCGATCACGGAAACTCTGTTTTGGTTTAACGCCGACGAGTTGCGAGAATCCAGTATCGATGCGCGCCCTGTGTTTCTGTTTCTCAGAGCTTGTGACATCAATGCGCTCAAAAGTCTTGATTACATGTTTTTAGAAAACGGCGGCCACAAAGACTTCTACTACAAACGTCTGCGCCAGAAACTCAAACTTGTACTGATTGAGTGCAGCGAAAGTTTCGAAAACTGCTTTTGTGTCTCTATGGGGACCAACAAAACCGATAACTTCGCCGCTTCAGTACAATTTAGTGACCACGGCGCCATTGTCACTATTAAAGATCCAGAGCTAGCGCCCTACTTTTCACAAGGCAAAGACGTTGAGCACAGTGTCAGCTTCGTCAAGTCCAATCCGGTCAAAGTCCGCACGCCAGATTCGGTTTGCGATGACCCAACGAAAATACGTGAAGTGTTACTTAGCCATCCGGTGTGGTCAGAATACGATTCACGCTGCATTGGTTGCGGTCGCTGTACTTCCTCATGCCCGACTTGTGCCTGCTTCAACGTGTTTGATGTGGTTTACAACCAAGAAGCCAAAGTGGGTGAACGTCGCCGCCAACACGCCAGTTGTATGATTGATGGCTTCTCGGATATGGCAGGCGGTCACAGCTTCCGTCATAAAACTGGAGAGCGCTTACGTTATCGCGCCTTACACAAGGTCAACGACTTTAAATCTCGCCAAGGCGAACACCATATGTGTGTTGGATGCGGACGCTGCGACGACCGATGCCCTCACTACATCTCATTTAGCAACATCATCAACAAGATGACATCGATTGTAGAGGAGGCGCTCTAATGTGCGATTGTGAAAACAAAATGCTGCCGCAAAGCTACCCGATTATTCATATCGAAAAGCACACAGAACTGGAATGGAATTTTCGCGTTGCGTGTGACTTTCCAGTGCATTACGGACAATTTGTCGAAGTGGGTTTATCCCTTGTGGGCGAAGCACCTATTTCAGTCTCCGATTACGGCTTAGGTTACGTCGACTTGCTGATACGTAATGTCGGCAAGGTAACCAGCGAGCTGTTTCAATTAAACGCCAGTGATCGCGTGATGATGCGCGGCGCAATGGGCAACGGCTACCCGATGGAAGCATACCAAGATAAACACCTCATTGTGGTCGCGGGCGGCACTGGCGTTGCTCCGGTTAAAGGGCTGATTAACTACTTTCACAACAACCCAAGTGATGTGAAGAAGATGTCTTTGATCCTCGGATTCAAAAACCAAGATGCCGTGTTGTACAAAAACGACTTGCTGAATTGGTCTTACTCCAATCACGTCATCACCACCTTGGATGACGGTGGCGACGAACACTTCTATGAAAGCGGCTTAGTCACCGAACACATCAGCAAGCTTGACCTCTCTGACAAAGAAAACATCCGTGTCATCGTAGTGGGTCCACCGATCATGATTAAGTTCGTCGTGCAGGACTTCTTATCCAGAGGCATTCAAGAAGACCAGATTTGGGTCGACTACGAACGCAGAATGGCTTGCTCAGTTGGTAAATGCGGTCACTGCCGAATTGGCGACAAATACGTGTGCTTGGATGGTCCGGTTTTCCGTTATGACCACGCCAGAACCATGATCGATTAGGAGGGAATCACAATGACGATGGACGTAGATATCATCAAAATGCGCGCCAATGGCGATTACCGCCTATCGAAAGTGCGTGGCGAGTGCATGATCAGCGTGCGCATTCCGGGTGGCATTATGCCCGCATACTTACTCGGTGCTGCGCAAGAGATCGCCGAAAAATGGGGCAATGGTGTCATTCACCTCACCACGCGACAAAAACTGGCGATGCCCGGTATTCGTTATGAAGACATTCCAGAGGTCAACAAAGCGCTGGAGCCATTCATCAAAGACATCACCGTCGATACGTGCGGCATTGATGTCGAAGACACACAAGCAGGTTATCAGTCGATTGGTGGGCGTAATATCGTCGCGTGTCAGGGCAGTCGAATCTGCCAGAAAGCCAATACCGATACCACTGGCTTGGCGCAGCGAATGGAGCGTCACGTTTACCCTAGCAAATACCATTTAAAAATGGTCATGGCAGGCTGTCCGAACGACTGTGCCAAAGCCAATATGGCGGATTTTGGCATCTTAGGTATCGCCAAGATTAATTTCGAAAGTCATCGCTGTATTGGTTGCGGCGCCTGCGTCAAAGCTTGTGCGCACCACGCAGTAGATTGCTTGTCACTCAAAGACGGTAAAGCGGTGAAGGAAGAAAGCAAATGCATTGGCTGCGGCGAATGTGTGCTTGCTTGTCCAACACTGGCCTGGCGTCGAGCTCCAAAACAATTCTATATGGTCAAACTGGGCGGTCGAACTTCGAAGAAGACCCCTCGCGTTGGCAAGATGTTCCTCAATTGGGTAACGGAAGACGTCCTACACCCTCTCATCGACAATCTGTTCGAATTTGAAAAAGAGATGTTGGGCGGTAAGCCGATTTACCTCCACATGGGACATCTGATTGATAAAGGCGGCTACTTGCGTTTTAGAGAGCGCGTCTTAGATGGCGTTAGCCTAAATCCGGAAGCCAAAGTCGCCGAACGTATGTATTGGGCAGAAGATGAATACGTAGCGAACATGCACGTGAAATAGGCATAGTATGAACAAACTAGAAGAGATGTTTAAAGAGGCGTTAGCCCCAGCAGGTATCACTATCAATGGTTCTAAACCGTGGGATATCCAAGTGTTTAACCCAAAAGTGTATGAGCTTGTGATGCAGTCAGGCTCCTTGGGTTTAGGGGAAGCGTACATGTCCAAGATGTGGGATTGCAGCCGCTTGGATCAGTTTTTTGAGCGCGTACTTTTAAACGATATTGAAGGCAAACTAGGACTGGCTGAAAAGCTCAAGTTCGCCTCTTCCGCTGCGAAGTTAAAACTGAAAAGCTGGGTTAACCCACAAAGCATTGAGCGCTGTAAATTCGATGTACCGCATCATTACGACATCGGCAATAAGCTTTATCAAAAGATGCTCGATTCACGCATGACCTACACCTGCGGGTATTGGAATCGAGCTGCAACGTTGGACGAAGCGCAAGAGCACAAGATGGATTTGATTTGTCGCAAGCTCGATCTGCAACCAGGGATGCGTATTCTCGATATTGGCTGTGGTTGGGGAAGCTTTATGATTTACGCAGCGAAGAAGTACGGCGTTATCTGCGATGGTCTGACTCTATCCAAAGAGCAGAAGAAGCTCGGCAGCAAACTGGCAATAGAAAACGGCGTAGTCGCGAACTTCATTTTGAAGGACTACCGCGAGTTCAAGCCCACCGTGCAATACGATCGCCTAGTGTCGATTGGTATGATCGAACACGTGGGACCGAAGAACTACGCGGAATACTTCGAGTGCGCAGAGCGCTTCATGAAAGACGATGGCGTGTTCTTGCTGCACACCATTGGTTCACACCACAGCACTACTGCATCGGACCCGTGGATCTCGAAATACATCTTCCCAAATGGTGTCATTCCATCGATGAAGAACCTCGCAGAGGCGATGGAAGATCGATTCAACATCGAAGATGTGCACAACTTCGGTGAAGACTACGACAAAACCCTGATGTGCTGGTTCTCCAACTTCCAACACTCGTGGAATCAAATCAAAGGCGATTACAGTGAAGATTTCTACCGCATGTGGAAATACTACTTACTCAGCTGTGCTGGCGCCTTTCGCTCACGAGATTTGAGTTTGTGGCAGCTCGCCCTAACTAAAATTGGTCGCCGCCGACCATTGACCGTACGTTCCATGTAAGCAATCTGCCTCCAGATTGTGTTTTGAGCACCTTCGTTTAGCTCCAAGCCAGAATGGGCGGTTTCATTCTGGCTTTTTTTATACCCAAGTGACTTCAATGTGAAAGATTCAAAACATCGTCATTAGCGAGAGGTTACTTGGGTATATATTACAAGAATTTACGCTTTCATTCGTAAATACAATTCAATATTTACTTAACTACACTTAATTGAACGAAAATATATTATCTAGAAAGAAGCAAAGAAAATAATTTTAGTTAACTTTTCATTTCTATTTTATTTAGGTCTTAAATAGATAATAAAAAAGCCGCTTACGCGACTTTTCGTAAAACAGAGTTTTGCTGATTAACCGCCTCGGCGACCACCCATGGCATAACACATATTGGGTTGCATCATGACAACCTTGCCATCAATCAGGCACGCCTCATACCTTGAAGAATCAGGCATATTGCGTTCACTGCTCGCAATAGACAAAGGCGCGATGAGCATAATCAGTACAGCCAATACAAACTTCTTCATATTACTCTCCTTCTATAATTACTCTAAAAACGTACTACTTGATATGTAAAATCCGCACGCAGTTATGATTTATTAGATATTGAATCTGAGGCTATTAAAAAGTAATTTAATCCAACTCTCAATAGTTATTTTTATTTTAGATGCAATAAATCAAACTTGGTAATTTATTTTTGTCTTTATAATAAACCTCAATAATATGAGTATCTAAGCTAACTCGATTTATTTGTATAACATTCGATTTCTGATAACAATTCAAAGCAGCTCTGAATCACCACTTCGCTCTCCTACCCCATCGAGAGCTTCTAACTTATCGTTTTACTTATTTAAGTCTCAAAAGGCATGACTAAAGCATCAGGTTTAATGACTTTCATCGCAATTACTCATACTTAGTAACGCCTATCGTTACTTTTAGTCTTCTTAACTGTGACTTGTTCAGCATTGATGGTCGTACTGTGCACGCTCAGGCAATCTTCGTCTCAACCAAGGCTCATACAGAAAACCAAAACCAGAGCCACAATAAAAATATTGAGAGTAACCATTATGAAAGCCATCAAATCAATCATCATCGCACTGCTATTCACGTCAACACTTTCTGGTTGCGTGTCTACACCAGGTCATTATCGCCTCGCCCCCAATGTTCGCCCAACCTTGATGAACGCGAACATCAACGTTCAACCACTGGTCAACACGGCGGTTTCTGTTGGCAAGGTGGTATTGCCTTACGCGATTTCCGCAGGGCATGCTTACGTAAATACGCCTTATTTCTTGCTGCGATAAGCCTAAAAGCTCACCTGTCGCGCTTCGAAAGAAACCCAAAAATAAAGCCGATGCGTCTTTTCCACATCGGCTTTACGTTCAATTTTAGCACCCCCTTCGGGAACGTTCTCTAAAATATTCTCACCTTAGCAACTTTCACGCTCAATGTTTTGGAAAGTAAGCACAACTTTACTCATCTCTTTTCCTCGACCTTCGATTCGTTCAATCAACATTTTTGCTGCGTTTTCGCCTGCTTTATCAAATGCATAGTTGAAGGTAGATAGGCTTGGAATACTAATGCTTGCCAGTTCATCGTTACCCACACCGAGTACGCGAACTTGCTCTCCCACTTTTACACCCATCTCACGAAGTGCTTTAACCGCACCTACGGCAATACGGTCGGTGGCACAGAAAAGCCCGTCCAAATGAGGATACGCTTCCATCTGTTCTTTTGCTTGCTGATAGCCAGATTCAATCGAAAAATCACCGCGCGCGTGGAACAATAAAGCTTGCTGATGAAAGTCCAAAGATTGCTTTAACCCTTGCGAGCGCTGTACATCAACAGCGATGTCTTCACCTTGCACACCAATAAAACCAATCTGCTTGCAACCCGCGGCGACTAAGCGATTACCAGCTTCAAAGCCAACCCGAACGTCATCGTGCACCACGCTTGGTACGTTATGCAGTGACCCATCTTGCCCTACCAATACGACAGGAACATTGGATTGTTGAATGGCCTTGTTCAGCGCGGCATCAAAGTGCGTAGCATAAAGGATAATGCCCTCAACTCGCTTCTGGTTGAAGATCTGAATGTACTCAATTTCTTTTTCGTACACTTGGTGAGTATTCGCTAACAGGACGTGTTTGCCTGCTTGCTCAATGATCGCGGTTAAACCATCCACACCCTGAGAAATCGCATGGGATGAAACACGAGGCACAATCACACCAATCAAATTGGTCTTTTGCGATTTTAGGTCTTTGGCGACTTGGTTGACGACATAGCCACACTCTTCCACCGCTTTGCGCACCTTGATTTTCGTCGCTTCTTTTACCCCGTATTCATTATTGATCACACGGGATACTGTAGATTTGGATACGCCAGCCAAACGCGCCACATCGTGCAAACTCGCCATATTGTCCCTATTCCATCTTTGTCATTGTTGATTATTGGGATTGTTTGCAGAAATCTGCCACTTCCCATGAAGGATTAACGTGATTTTACCCTCGTTAAGCGGATCATTGTCACCCAATATAACGATCGTTCTCACATAATTTGGCCTTATCTTTTGACCCGTTGCCATTAATCATCAAAAATCCGCTTTGCAAACGTTCCCAAAAATAACCAAAACAATATTTATTTCAATTAAAGACAAGTAATACCAATCGGGGTGTGCAATGAACTATCCAGTCATAGCAAAACAACTACTTGAGCATTTAGGCGGTAAAGAAAACATTCAAGCCCTTGCTCACTGCGCAACACGTTTACGTTTAGCGCTAAAAGACGAAGAAAAGGTCAACGAAGA
Organism: Vibrio sp. K4; assembly: GCF_051122595.1. NCBI lineage: Bacteria > Pseudomonadati > Pseudomonadota > Gammaproteobacteria > Vibrionales > Vibrionaceae > Vibrio > Vibrio sp. K4. The sequence continues at coordinate 665,058 of NZ_CP178578.1, read as the reverse complement.
AGCGATCGGCAACCTTGATGGCGTAAAAGGCCAATTCAAAGTTGCGGGTCAATACCAAATCATTTTCGGCTCTGGCATCGTAAACCAAGTTTACGCGGAGATGGCAAAGCAAACTGGCTTGGCTGAGATGTCGACCAACGATGTTGCTTCTGCCGGAGCGGATAAACAAAACCTAATTCAACGTGCAGTAAAAGGATTGTCGGATATTTTCGTTCCGATCATTCCAGCGATCGTTGCAGGTGGTTTGTTGATGGGTCTGTTCAATGTCTTAACGGCGCAGGGCCTATTAATTGAGGGGAAATCGATCATTGATGCCTACCCTGGGCTGACCGATTTAGCCAATATGATCAACACCTTCGCGAATGCACCATTTGTTTACCTTCCTGTTTTATTGGCGTTCTCAGCTTCAAAGAAGTTTGGCGGTAACCCATTCTTGGGCGCAGCGCTGGGTATGTTAATGGTTCACCCCGATCTGCTTAACGGCTGGGGTTTTGGTAGCGCCTCTGTATCCGGCACGGTACCGACTTGGAACATCATGGGTTTGGAAATCCAAAAGGTTGGCTACCAAGGTTCGGTACTGCCTGTTTTGGTTTCTGCATTCATTTTGGCTAAGGTTGAACTTGGTTTACGTAAAGTCATTCCATCTGTATTGGATAACTTGCTCACACCAATGCTGGCGATCTTCATTACGGGTTTCGTAACGTTTACCCTAGTTGGTCCGTTTACGCGTGACCTTGGCTTTATGCTGGGTGATGGTCTGAACTGGCTTTACGATTCAGCCGGTTTTGTGGGTGGCGCGCTATTTGGCTTTATCTACGCACCGTTCGTTATCACTGGCATGCATCACAGCTTTATCGCGATTGAAACCCAACTCTTGGCTGATATCGCAACCACTGGCGGTACCTTCATTTTCCCTATCGCGGCAATGTCGAACGTTGCACAAGGTGCTGCAGCACTGGCGGTTGGCTTTACTACTAAAGATACCAAGATGAAAGGCATCGCGGTGCCATCGGGGGTGACTGGTCTACTTGGGATCACGGAACCAGCCATGTTTGGTGTGAACTTGAAGCTACGCTACCCATTTATCGCTGCGATCATCGGTTCAGCGGTCGCGAGTGCATTCATCACGCTATTTAACGTTAAAGCGCAAGCACTAGGAGCTGCAGGTCTGCCAGGCATTATTTCTATCGCACCAGATAAGATTGGTTACTACATTGTCGGCATGGTTATCGCGTTCGCAACTGCTTTTGTTCTGACCGTTGTATTGGGCATGCGTGATAAAGCAAAACAAGCAAAGACAGCGACAGCATAAGAAGTTTTAACTCCTTGCCCATTCAACACAGTCTCATCTTGCTTGTTCGATATCGGGGGCTCAGTAGTATCGAGCAGTAAGGTGGGGTTGTGGGGCATCATCCCCCTGCCACTCGCTTTGAGTAGCAAGCCAGCCAGAAGGTTTCTGACTGGCTTTTTTTGTGCTTATTCGCAAGGCGGCGCTAGGTGAATCAAAGCCAATCCACCCAGTGACGTTTCGCGGTATTTCTTGTTCATGTCCTTGCCCGTTTGGTACATGGTTTCAATCACCTTATCCAACGAGATCAAACATTTACTGTTACGCTTTAATGCCATGCGAGAAGCATTGATCGCTTTCATTGCACCCATCGCATTACGCTCAATACACGGTACTTGCACTAAGCCACCGATTGGATCACAAGTCATGCCTAGCGAGTGCTCCATGGCAATCTCGGCCGCAATACAAATTTGTTCATTGCTGCCACCACGCAGCGCGGTCAAGCCAGCTGCCGCCATGGAAGAAGACACGCCAACTTCGCCCTGACAACCCACTTCGGCACCCGAGATAGACGCATTGGTTTTGTATAAGATGCCAATCGCACCGGATACAGCAAGGAAGTCTTTAAGCTGTTTAGTATCGAGCTCTTTGATGAAGCGATGGTAGTACATCAATACCGCCGGAATCACACCCGCCGCACCATTGGTTGGCGACGTTACTACTTGTCCACCAGCCGCATTTTCTTCACTCACAGCAAAAGCAAACAGGTTAATCCAATCCATGATTTCCATTGGATCGTTTTCGATTGCTGCATTTGCTTCAAGCTTCTTCAACAAGTTTGGCGCACGGCGGGTCACATTCAAGCCGCCATCCAAGATACCTTCTGTCTCGAAACCGCGCTCCATGCAACGCGTCATCACACGCCAGATCTGTTCTGCGCGTTGATTAATGGCTTCCATATCCTGAAACGCTTGTTCGTTTTTTAGAATCATGCCGCCGAGGCTCATGCCGTTCTTCTCTGCCTGTGCCAACATTTCGTCCGCACTGGAGAATGGAAACTCAACTTCTACGGGAGCAGTCGCACTGCCATTTTGCAGTTCATCCGCCGTTGCGATGAAACCACCACCGATAGAGTAGTAAGTTTCAAACCCAACCTGATTGCCGTGCGCATCTAACGCAGTAATCGTCATTCCATTCTCATGCAGAGGAAGGTTCTCTTCATGGAACAACATGTCCGTTTTGTAGTTGAATTCGATTTCATGACGGCCATCGACAGACATCATGCCCTCTTCAATCGCCTTGCGCATCGCTTTGTTCGCTGAAGCGATTTTGATGGTATCTGGTTTGTTACCCAACAGACCCAAAATCGTTGCACGGTCTGTATGGTGACCAATCCCCGTTAACGAAAGTGAACCGTATAAATCGACTTGAATACGAACCACTTTTGCCAAGTTCGATTCAATCAAACGAGTGAAGTGGTAGCCCGCGATCATTGGACCATTGGTGTGAGAGCTAGAAGGGCCCACACCAATCTTGTAAATATCAAAGATGGACAGCATAAACTTACCTATTACGACAATGCAGCATAAAGCCAATCAGGGAGAACCATACAAGCAGCGATGGTCGCCACAGCGAACACCAACAGCCCGTAATGGCTTGCGGTTGGCTTTGCAAAAAGATGTTTTTGATTATTGATAAAGATTTGTTGCTCGGCAGTCACAGCGCCCCAACGACGGCTCACTAACACACCAAACAAAAGGAAGACGAATGTACCAATTGGCGCGAACCACGGCCAAGCCACGTCGAGATACATCGCAGTAAACACCGCAATCACACTCATGATACTGCCAACGATCACACCTTTCTCATTGGCTTTCGCCCAGAATAAACCAAGCACGAATGAACCCAAACGAATACCAACGAAGATAGAAGTCAGACTAGCGATGGTTTTGAGTACCGATTCATTCGATACTGCCAGTAGAGCTGGCACTACCACCATGGCCGCAGCAAGCAAACTCATCTTTCTTGCGACTTTTTCGTAGTGCTCATCATCGGCACTCTTGCGAACGAAACGCTTGTAGATATCGAACGTCGCGACGGTCGCCATCGAGTTGTAGGTCGAGTCCAGCGTCGACATTGCGGCCGCCGCCAATGCGGAAATGATCAAACCAACCACAATAGGGTTAGTGTGGTTGAATACAAAATCCAAAATCACTTCGTTACTGTTTTCAAACGATTGATCTTGATAGAAAACACTCAAAAGAACACCGAGTACCGCGAAGAACAAGTACACGAAAAACGCACCGTAACCACACAACAGCATCGACTTCTGCGCCGTCTTTTCACATCTCGTCGCTAACGTACGTTGGATGATCAATTGGTTGGTGCCGTACACACTCAAATGCAAAAAGCTCACGGCAACCACGCCAGCCCAGAGTGTGGTATCCACGCCCAAATCAAAGTCTAAGTTGATGATATTCAAGTGATCACGAGAAAGGTAATCTGCCGCATTAATCTCTGCCATTAGAATGGCAAAGATAGCGATGCTGCCCGCAACCAATACTGCAGATTGCAACATATCGGTCCAGATAACCGTGGAAATCCCGCCCGCATAGGTATAGCAAGCGGTGAAAATACTAATGTAGATAATGGCTTCAGAAATACTGATAGGCAGAACTTGCACTAAGATCAGCGCCACGGCATACAAAATCACACCCGCTGAGATACATTGAACCACAATGAACACAATCGAGTTGATGGTTCTTGCATACACCCCAAAGCGGTGCTCAAGGTATTCATAAATTGAAGTCAGACCCAGCTTATAAAAGACTGGTACGAAGAAAATGACAGTGAAAAAGATAACGATGGGATAGTTAAGGTGAATACTCATCGCTTCCATGCCAGAGCTATAAACCCAACCAGGCATCCCTACAAACGTCATCGCACTAATGTAAGTCGCAAGTATCGAAACACCCGCCGTAAACCAGCCAAATTGCTTTCCACCCGTGGAAAAGTCGCCACCATTGCTGTAGCGCTTATTCACTAAATAGCTGATTAGTATGGTAATTGCTACATATAACGCAATCACCACAAAACTTGAGTACGTAACCATTTTAAGGTTTTCCTAATTCTGGGTAGCTAATTATTATGCCCAGATATTACTGTAAAAAGGCATTTTTAAACGACAATCCCACTGTAAGTGTGATTATTATCACCAATATAGGCGAAAATGTATTCAAAATCGCCAAAAACGCCGATTAGTGAGATCCTTGTCACTAAAACCTACAAAATGGGTACGCATTCATTTTAAAATTGATTTTGATCACGGATCTAATAACCTTAAAAAAACTATGATTCACCCCGACACGAAATCGAAGATGATCCAAATAAGATCGTGTTCATTAAGTTTGAATAGCAACAAATCCTAAGTGAAATAGAGGTTTATCGGTCATGAATGCCAAAAGACACATGAGCGAAGTTCCTATGATTCAAAGGGTAGCTGCCTATCTAGCGATACTGGTTGGTTACTTTTTCTATTGTTATAACTTTGTAATTATTGACTACGTACGCCCATACATCGTTGAAGCGTATGATGGTATTAGCCTGTCAGACACTGCCCAATTCTATACATGGCAGTCGGTTGGTGCACTTATCGGTGCATTGAGCTGTGCTTGGTTCGCAACAAAATTTGGTAAGAAATCCACTCTTATTACCATCACAGCCCTAAACGGTGGCGCAACGATCATCAATATGATGTTCACCGACTACACAACGTGGGCAGCAATGCGTTTCATCATTGGTTTGTCACTGGGTGGTTACTTCACCGTGGCAGTAAGCCTAATGATCGGCCTATTTACGCCAACGGTACGTGGTAAGTTGACGGCATTCGCGTCTTCTATGTTCTCTGTAGCACTGATGGTAATGGGTGCGTATGCAGCATTTATTGCAAGCATTGATGCACCATGGGAAAGCCTAATGCTTGTAGGTGGTATCCCACCACTGGCAGCAGCTGTTGTCATGATCTTTGTACTACCTAGCGACAGCAAAGTGATCGCTTACGGTGAAGAAGAGCAAGCAAAAGCAGAAGAATCAAATGCACCAGAGAAAAAAGGCTCTTGGGGCGAAATGCTAAGCAAGCCTTACCGTAAGATCACACTAACGTGTCTATTACTGGCTGGCCTTAACTTCTACGGTTTCCAATTCTTTGGTGGCTTCGTAACCACTTACCTACGTGATGTACGTATGTTCGACGGTGCAACCATCGGTCTCATCTTCTCTATCTCAGCATTTGGTTCACTGTTTGGTGCGTGGTTCTGGGGTTGGGTAGCTGACAAATTCGGTCGTAAGGTGAACGCATTTGGCTTCATCCTAGCGGGCATCATGGTTTCAATCTTCTTTGTTGCACCTGGCGACATGGTGATTGGCGGCCTAAACATGCTGGCTCTACTTGGTCTGATTTACAACTTCGGCCTGTCTTCTTCAGCGGTATGGGGTGGTTACTTCTCAGAACTGTTCCCAGCACACCTACGTAGCTACGGCGCGGCGCTATTCCACGGCGGTCGTATCCTGGGTATGTGGGCACCAATGGTACTTATCTTCATCCAAGAGCGTACCGACCTACAAACCGCAATGTGGGGGTCACCAATCGTATGGATCCTTGCTGGTCTTCTATGGCTATCACTGCCAGAGACACTAAAAGGCGGCGTGTTCGATAAGAGCAAAAAAGCCGAAGCAGCAAAAGCGTAACTGAATTTCAAAAACTCCGGCTGGCTCCCCGGCCGGATGAAAAAACTTAATTTCGAGTCCTGTTCCCAAAGCCGACTCGACAGCAAATAAGAGAGTTTATTATGTCTAAATATCAAGAAGCGAAACGCGTTGTACGTGAATACTTCAGCGCAATGGAAAACGCAACTCACGAGAACGTGGCAGAAGTACTAAAAGCACACACTTCAGAAGATTACCTATGGCGTGGTGTTTACCCATTCCGTGAGCAACAAGGCGCTCAAGCAGCGGCTGACGTTTTCTGGGCTCCTTTGATGAAATCAATGACTCGCATGCAGCGTCGTCAAGACATCTTCATCGGTGGTGAGAACGAAGTAACATCAGGTGAAATCTGGGTAATGAGCATGGGTCACTTCATGGGTCTATTCGACGCTGAATACCTAGGCATGCGCCCAACTGGCAAAATCATGAACATCCGTTACGCAGAATTTAACTGTGTTGAAAACGGCAAGATCACTAAGACTGGCCTATTCCTAGACCTTCTAGGTGCAATGGACCAAGCGGGTTGTTACCCACTACCACCATCAACAGGTAAGCACTTCGTATACCCTGGTCCTCGTAACCACGACGGTCTACTGTTCGAAGACGCAGCACCAGAAGAAGGCGTAGCAACACTAGCACTAGTGAACAAGATGGTTGATGACCTATCTGCACTAAACGACAGCGGCGCTATGGGTTGCCCACCAGAAGTTCTTGAGAAGAGCTGGTCTAAAGACATGATCTGGTACGGTCCATGTGGTATCGGTGCGTCTTACACAATTCCTCGTTACCAACAGCAGCACCAATTGCCGTTCCGTAACAACCTGAAAGACAAGAAGTTTAACGGCCACGTATGTCGTTTCGCAGAAGGTAACTTCTCTTGTTTCTTCGGCTGGCCAAACCTATCTAACACACCAATCGGTGGTTTCCTAGGTATGACAGGTGGTGAAGTACGCGCAGACATGCAAGTGGTTGACGTTTACTACCGTGACGGCGACAAGCTATCTGAGAACTGGGTACTGATCGACCTACCTTACTGGCTAAAACAGCAAGGTCTAGACGTGTTCGAGCGTACTCAACAGATCCTAAACCCTTCTCTATAAGAAGTCCTAGGGGCGGACTGTCAACCCGCCTTTATGTTGCCTGAATCCCCTCTCGGTTCAGGCGACATGCTCCCAACTCGTGCCTCAAGGATGGGGCACAACCTCAAGATAGAACCCTTATTCAAAACGGGCATGAACGCACGGTGGCTTTCTGCGCCCTGAATAATGAGATTGATGATGAAAAAGTCGACCCTTTCTGCAGTGATTTTAGCAGCGCTTACTTCTAGCTCAGCCTTTGCTGCACACACTTTTGTTAATGACGCTGGCGACAGCCTAACCATCGATGGCCGTTTCGATCTTCGCTACCAAGACCGTGGCGGTGATGACAACGGCGAATGGAACAGCGGCAGCTCACGTTTCGGTTTGAAAGGCCAAATGGGTCTGGATAACGGCTGGACTGGTTTCGGTCACGCTGAATGGGGCTACAACTCTGGCGCGAACGGCGACAACATTTACGACCGCTTGCTATACGCAGGTGTTGATCACGAAAAATACGGCAAGATTGCTGCGGGTACTAAGCAGTGGTCTACCTTCTACGACGTAGCATGGTACACCGATTTAGGTCGTGTATTCGGTACTCGAGGCTCAGGTGTTTACAACCTAGCTGACTGGGGTATCGCATCCGGTGCTGGTCGTGCAGAAAACTCAATCACGTACCGTAATTCAGTCAATGAAAAAGTGAGCTACGGCTTTACTTACCAAACCACGCGTGAAGATGTTGCTCTAGCAAGCAATGCGACAGCCTCACTGAAAAACGGCATGGGTGCGTCGATCACTTACAAACCGGTTGATGGCGTAACACTTGGTGCGGCTTACCATCAAAATGAAGTGGCGGATCTAGACGCAAGCGTAGTTGGCGTAGAAAACGGCGACAACATGCGTATCATGCTATTGGGCGCAAACTACAGCAACGGTGGCTTCTACGCAGGTGCGACTTTCCACGTTGGCGAAAACTGGGAAGCAGTGAGCCAAGGCGGTACGGACGTAATGTTCGATACCCTAGGTGGCGAAATCTACACTTACTACCACTTCGACAACGGCCTACGCCCAACGTTGAACTACAACTACATGGAAGATCGTGGTGACGAGACGCAAGGTTACGAGCGTAACTTGCTGATTCCTGGTCTTGAATACCACTTCCAGAAGAACAAATTCCTAGTTTGGACTGAATACCAGTTCGACCTAGGTAAAGATCAGTACGATGGCAGCAAATTCGAAAACCGTGATGATCAATTCGCGGCAGGTATTCGCTACTACTTCTGATAACCACGAGATAAGTTATTCCGGTTACGTAACTTATTCGATTTAGTGGAAATGGGAAATAAGAGCAAGCCTTACCTTTTTTGGGTAAGGCTTTTTTCGTATGCAAAACATGAAATGTGACTTGGGTACTACCCAAATTGCGCCACCAAAGACAATCTAACCCTTTATTTACTTAAATCTTGCTTATTTCTCTTTATGACTACGTACCTATTTGTGTTAACCTAGTCACAGTTAAACTGACTTATGAATCAACTCACATGAATCCTGCAAAACAAACCGTAACATCGAAGGACGTTGCCAAACTGGCTGGCGTTTCTCAATCTACTGTATCGCGTGTGTTTGTTCCGGGCAGCTCAGTATCTGAAAAGACCAAGCAAAAGGTCTTCGAAGCCGCGAAAGCCCTAAACTACCGTCCAAATGCTTTTGCACGTAGCTTGACCACCAACGAATCTAAGTTGATCGGTTTGGTATTCCCAGATGCGGACTACCCTATCCACATGAAAACACTTCAATTGATTTCAAGTGAATTGCAGAAGCAAGGCTACTCAGCGGTGTTGATTCCATGGCAAGTGGATGATGAAGACAACCATTCGATCCCGAATATCTTCCAATACCGTGTAGATGGTGTCATTGCCGCTTCCGCTACCTTCAACAAATCACTGTATGAAGAGTGTGAAGAATTCAATATCCCTATCGTTCAGTATGCACGCGTCGTAGAAGGCACTAAGAGCAGTTACGTTATCAGTGACAACTACGAAGCTGGCCAACAAGCGGCACAACTGCTGCACGAAAGCGGGGTGAAAAACGCGGTTTACCTGACGGGTGAAGTACCAACCTTTACCAACGACGAGCGTCAAAGTGGCTTCAGCGCTGAGTTTGAAGACTTAACGGGTAAAACACCACGCATCATTGAAGCAAGCTACGACTACGCAAGTTCACTGGATAAAGTACGTGCGATGCTGGCCGATAAGAATCGTCCAGAAGCCGTGTTCTGTGCGACCGACAACCTCGCAATGGCGGTAATGGACATTGCACGTATTGAGTGTGGTATTCGTATCCCTCAAGATCTGAAAGTCATCGGCTTCGACAACATTCCACAAACAGAATGGTTGAGCTACCAACTGACCACTTTCCGCCAAGACTTCCGTCGTTTAGCGCGTGAGTGTGTGAAAATTATCGTTGATCAAATCAACAATAAAAACAGCAGCTTGGTGAAGATGATGGTGCCAGTCAAATTGATAGAGCGCAGCACAACCAAAGCCTAATCCCAGAGAAGCCAACCCAAGCGGTTGGCTTTTTTATTCCCTCATTTCTTCTTTCTCTTGCCTCTCATCTTTTACTTCTACTTCTAAGATTTCGAGCCAATGGTTCATTTGGTGTTGTGGTTACTAATGAACCTCTGTATATTTATGGACCATTACAGTATGTGAACCAATTTCAAGAGACGCATTGCACCCATGGCTACCTTTCTCTATACGCGGCACTCGCCAAAAAACCGAGCTTACCCTGAGCAGCTCAACGCTTTGAAAGCCTTTGCTCCTGAAGCAACTCACCTTGAAGACAAGGTACGCGGCTGCACGCCACCAGCCGAGCGACAAGCCTTTCAACAGCTCTTAACTACGGTGCAAACCGGCGACACCGTTGTACTTTGGTGGCTAACCGCCTTTGGCCGAGACTTCAGCCAAGCCTTAAGCACGATTCAAACCCTGCTTAACAAAGGTGTCATCCTAAAAACCGTTTGTGAACCACTGACCTTTGAACCCGGTTCCGTACAAACGCAAACCCTGCTTTCGCTGCTTTCTGGCTACGGGCAAGTGCAAACTCAACATCGCTTGTTCGCCGCAGAACAAGGCCGAAAAGCGCTAAAAGACGACCCACAGATGTGGAAGCAGAAATTCCGAGGTCGCCCAGCAGACAAAGCGAAACATCAACACATTGCAACTTTGCTTCTGGAAGGCAATACGCTACAAAGCGTCGCAGAACAATGCGAAGTCAGCCTATCGACGGTCAAACGTGTGAAAGCCAAATTGAATGAGTTTGATGACGAAGGAAGCCTGCGCCGCCGTGGCGATGGTGAAAAATCATGAGTCGACCGATTGAATTTAAAACCATCTTGCTGGCGTGTCTCATCATCAGTGTTGGTCAGCTCAGTATGGGCTTGGTGTTCCCATCCTTGCCTTGGATCGCCAAAGATTTCGATATTTCCCTCGACCAAGCTCAGCTGTTGGTCAGTGTTTACTTACTTGGTTTTGGCCCGTCTCAGTTTATCTATGGCCCGGTATCCGATGCGTTAGGCCGTAAGAAGGTGCTGTTAGCTGGCTTGTTGATTGCCATGCTCGGTCTATTGATGATCATCTTGCTAAGCCATACTTTCACTGGCATGGTAGCAGGTCGTTTTCTGCAAGGCTTAGGTACAGGCTGTTGCGCGGTGTTAGCCCGAGCGTCTACTCGTGATCGCTTCAATGGCCCTGAGCTCCCTGTCGCTTTGTCCTACATTGCGATGGCTGCTTCTATCACACCATTAGTTGCTCCGGTTATTGGTGGTTTCATTAACGCCCACTTCGGCTGGACTATGGTGTTTATCTCGCTGTTGGGTTACGTATTGTTGGCTTGGACTGTGATCGTATTTCGCTTCCAAGAAACCATCACACAAACCTCTGCGTTGCCATCACCGAAAAAGATGCTGCTGCAATATCGTGACCTACTGACTTCTCGTTACTTTATGAGTTTTGCCAGCATCGGTTGGCTTAACTTCAGCTTGATGATCACCACTGTTTCGGTAATGCCTTTTATCATGCAAAACCAAATCGGCATGACATCCGATCAATACGCGATGTGGGCACTGATTCCGGCGTTCGGCATGATTTGCGGCACCAGTATCTGTAACCGTGTACGCCCAATCATCGGCACGAAGAAGATGCTATTAGTCACGCCAATCCTGCACGTCAGTTCCGCAGCGTGGCTGTTCTTCTGTCCTGTTGAGCCGCTGTACTTAATGCTTGGCCAACTGCTGATGATTTTAGGCAATGCTATCGCTCTACCTTGTGCTCAAGCCATGGTAATGCAACCCTATAAGAAACAAGCAGGTGCAGCTGCGGCGATGTCGGGCGGTGGCCAAATGGTGGTGTCATCGATTGTGAGTATGGCATTGGTGCAGCTCGGATTAAGCCAAGCATGGCATCTGTCATTGGTGATTGTGGTCTTCGCGACCATTACACTAACCAACGTTCTGCGAGGCTTTGCCACTGAGCAACCTTCAGAGCAATAGAGTCCGGGCAATAGAAAGTAACAAGGAAGACAAATAACGATATGAAATCACTCAATCTTGCACAAGCACAGAAATTGGCTTTGCTCTCTCAAGGGTTGCCGTTAACAAGCAACAAAGGCAGCGCCAAAGCAAAGACCTTAGCCGTTTTTGAACAACTGGGCTATGTGCAGATTGATACGATTTCTGTCGTTCAGCGCGCCCACCATCATACTTTATGGAGCCGAAACCCAAGCTACCAACTTGAGCACCTAGACCAACTGGTGGCAGAAAAGAAAGTCTTCGAATATTGGTCTCATGCGGCGGCGTACTTACCTATGTCGCAATACCGTCATAGCTTACCTCGCAAAGCGGCGATCAAATCTGATCAGCAGAAGCATTGGTACAAAAAAGACCACGACTTGATGGCGTCTATCTTGAAGAGAATTGAGCAAGAAGGCCCGTTGATGGCAAAGGATTTCGAATCCGCCAATCATAAGACCGACGGTTGGAACACTAAGCCAACCAAACGCGCCCTAGAGAACTTATACATGCAGGGCGATCTGATGATAAGCGAACGTCGCGGCTTCCAGAAAGTGTATGACCTGACCTCACATGTTCTGCCTCAATACGTTGATACATCGATGCCAACCGAGCAAGAACACGCGCGATTCTTAGTCCTCAACTATCTTAAATCTCATGGGTTCGGCACTTTGCCTGAAATGGTTTACCTACTGAAAGGGGTTAGGAAGCCGGTACAACAAGCTCTGTCCGAATTGGTCGATTTGGGTGAGATTGAAGCCATTAGCATCAACAATTCAGCTTACTATGCCTGTAGCGATGCGCTGAACTTGCTCGACAAACGGCTCAACCGCAAACGCGCTAAAATCCTTTCCCCATTTGATAACCTGCTTATCCAACGAAAACGTGCCAGTGCAATTTTCAACTTTGATTACTTGCTAGAGTGTTATGTTCCAGAGCCAAAACGCCAGTTCGGTTATTTTTGTTTGCCAATATTGTGGGATGGAAAGTTGGTCGCTCGCGCCGACTGCAAAGTGGATAAAACCAGTTCAACGCTGAACGTTCTTAACCTAGTCACCGAGCCTTCGCTCAAAGACAGAGAAGCGTTTTTCGTCGCTTTAGAAGAGGAACTACATGCTTTCGCGCAGTTTAATCAGTGCCAAGCGTTTGTGATTCAGAAAGTAGGGCAAAGAACGTAATGAAAAGAACAGTGTACGAAGAATCGAAGAGCAAAGTACTGAGAAACCACACTGTTATCTTGCAAGCCCGTGCACTCTGCATATCGATTCTGAATGACATCCGTCTCTCGCTATTCCAAAAGACGAAATACTTAGGTGATAGTGACCTTTAAGAACTTTGTAGGCTCACCAAAATCACGCCAACGGTGATCAAGCCAATCCCCATCCAGTTGATCATGCTGAGCTTCTCTCCCAGTAAAACCACACTGAATATGGCCACTAGCACCACGCTTAATTTGTCAATCGGCGCAACTTGAGAAGCTTGCCCCAATGACATTGCGCGGAAGTAACACAACCACGATGCACCTGTCGCCAAACCCGATAGCACCAGGAATACCATGCCTTTGGTCGAGAGCTCTCCAATGGCACTGAACTGCTTGGTCGCGTAAGCAATCAAACCAACCAAAACAAGAATCACGCAGGTACGAATAAAGGTCGCCAAGTCTGAGTTGATGTTCGCCACACCAAGTTTGGTCAACACTGCGGTCATCGCCGCAAATACCGCCGACATAAGCGCCCAAAATAACCAAGAAGTTTGAAGCATTGTCTTTTCCTATTCATCCCTAAAAGCAAAAAAGGCGTTACAGAGTGTACTGCAACGCCATGTCTCGCTTCGATTAAATTCGACTTAAATCCAATCTAATCAGTCTGTAACTAGAGCTTAAAAGTCTGCTGTCATACCAACGTAGTAAGTACGTGGCGCTTCAACATAGCCGATGTTTTCTAGCTCTCTTGATACGCTTTCATCGGTTAGGTTAGTGATACCAGCACGAATACGTAGTGCGTCATTCACATGGTAAACCGTACCTAAATCCATCGTGGTGTAAGCGTCTTGCGTTAGCTGAGAATCAATCTTACGGTCACCACGGTAGCGTGCGCTCGCAAACAGGTTCAAATCTTGAGTTGGGTACCAGTTTAGGCGTGCAAATGCAGAGTGCTTGTAACGCTCGTTCAGCTCTTCACCTGTCGACTTATCTTCGGTGTCTAAGTAAGTGTAGTTACCAGACATCGCCCATTGCTCATTGAACTGAATGCTACCGGTTAGCTCCACACCTTGAATAACGGCTTTCGATACGTTTTGGTAAGACTTGTACGGATTAGACAGTTCACGATCGATAGGGTCGCCATTGTCATCAATACAGCTCATCACTGCACTCGACCACGTACCGACTTCACAGAAGATGTCTGTCTGTTCGATTAGGTTTTCGATTTCGTTACGGAATACCGCACCTTCTAAGTTCCAGTTACGACCGCTGTATAGCGCCGAGAACTCGTAGTTCACGCTGGTTTCTGCTTCCAGCTCCTCGTTACCTACGATGTTACAGTTACCTTTACAGCTGCTCATCGAGAAGTCTGGGTGGTTTTGCGTCATGGTTGGTGCCTTAAACGCTTTACCCACACCACCTTTCAGTACCAAGTCGTCCGTTGTTTGGTGTACTAGGTACACACGCGGGCTGAACTCTTCGCCGTAGTGCTCGTGCTTATCCAAACGACCACCAATTGTCGCCATTAGCGTATCGGTCATTTCCCATTGGTCTTGGATAAATACCGCACCTTGGTAAGCTTCTGCTTTGTTACCCACGATGTGCTCTGGGTTGGTTAGCTCACTAGTTTGGTAGTCCACACCAAACGTCACGGTGTGGCTTTCACCTAGGTAAGTCGTAGCTGATGCTTCAAAAATTTGTGTCAGTTCTTCAATTGAATCAGCACCATCGTTTGCCGCTTCAATGTTCTCTACGTTTTCACGTGAGTAACGAACTTGCGTATCACCCCAAGACCAAAAACCGGTATGCGATAGCGCTTGGCTGTTACGTTTGACGCGAGACTCCGAGAACAAAACCGTAGTGCCACTTTCTGCTGCTGTATCACGCTCGTCGTCGCTGTAACCAAGGTCAAGATCGATAAATTGATTGTCCGCTAAGTGCCATGAAAGTGTACCGAACATCGCTAAACTGTCGCGATCTTCAAGTGCAGTAACCTCTTCACGATCGATGCCGCCTTTCTCGCCAGAGTATGGCTGCCATGCGTTGCGACTCGTTTGAGAAACAGAGAAACGAGCAAATAGTGTGTCTTCAATCAGAGCGCCAGACGTGGTTAGACCCACTGTGTACTCTTGACCACCATTACCATCATTTGGCGTCGTGTTGTCTAGGCTGAGTTGCGAGCTCCAATCGTTGCTTGGTGACTTAGTGATGATGTTGATCGTACCGCCCATACCGTCAGAGCCGTAAAGCGCCGACATAGGACCACGGATGATCTCAACACGCTCAATTGAATCCATTGGGATCGCAGAAAGATCGAAGTCGTTACCACGTACGATCGCACTTGCCGAACTCATGCGACGGCCATTTACCATGATCAGAGTGTATTTCGAATCCATACCACGAATCGAGATTTGCTGACGACCTGCACGTGTGCTGTCGAAGTCTGACTCCACGCTGGTTGCGTTAGACACGATGTCCGCCAGCGTGATGCCTGGATCGTTCTCGATGTCTTCAGCGGTGATCACCGACATAGAAGCTGGAGCGTCTTTCAGCTCCATCTGGGTACGAGTTGCTGTTACAACAAGCTGCTCATCGGTTTCGATTGGCGTTGTATCAGCAAAGACGGAAAAAGAGGTACATAGCGCACCGATCACCACTGCTAATGGTTTTGGCGCAAACGGAGTCGTCTTCGACATGGTAAAAACCTATAAATTTTAATGGAACTTATAATGATAATGGTTCGCATTAAATAGCCTTTATTTGACGAAGACAAGCAACCGAGCATTTGTAGGATTAATTACCACTATGTCAAAAATGAATAATAATATTCTTTACCATTCAGCCTCAGTTGAGCCATATATTTCCTTGAACAATGACTTAACCCAATTACACATAGGGTCGTTATGATAGCGCTTATGCCAGTATAAATAGACCGATTCACTATCCATTCGAATCGCTTTTGGTACGGTTTTGGTGATCAATTTCCTACCCTGGCAAGCGTCTTGTGCAAACGGCGTTGGTAAGTGGAAAATCACATCCGTTTGTTCAGCAATCGCTGGCGCAGCGTTGAAGTTTGAAAGCTGAACAGGAATCGATAATTGGCGCTTTTTATCCACCACACCAAGCTCAACAAAACGGTGATAAATCGATAGTGTTTTGCCACCTTGAAGTGAGATTTGACCGAAGTTGCAATCGAGCAGCATCTCCACCGTCAGTTCCTCAACATGGGCAAGTGGATGGGTTTCGCTCATCAGGAATCGATAGTCGCGATTGGCAATTTTCATGCGGTACAAATTCTGCTCAGAGCTAGGCGGCTCGGCGGTTGAGAGCACAAAATGCACATCCCCTGCGATCAGCGCATCAAAATGGCGTTTCGGGATGGAATCGATATCGACAATCATGTTCGGCGCTTCTTCACGGATGCGAGAAACAATCGGTGGCAGTAAAAAAATCACCTGCGGAACCAATCCGTAAAAACGGATCGTACCGTTGCTCTTTTCTGGCACAAATGACTGGCCGTACATCAACTTTTCTAGCCCAGTTAACACCGTGTTCAAATCTTGTTTGATCACTTCGGCTTTTGGGGTCAATTCATAGCCGTGTGCAGTACGTACTAACAGCTCATCGTTGAACAAGTTTCTGAGTTTCTGTAAAGAGCGGCTCACCGATGGTTGGCTCATATTGAGCGATACCGCGGTGTTGGAAACATGCTTCTCTTCAAGTAGGTGTTTGAGAATAAACAATAAGTTCAAGTCGACTTGAGCTAAATTCATTTTTTGAATACTCACTATTCCGCTAATTCTGTTGCTGCATATAGACTATCTGCTAATGTGTCTGCAATCAATAATCATTCTTATTTGATTTTAATCAAATAAGTTATACCGCTTTACGACTAATCTCGCGCTCTATTTTTTTAAAGCACTATTTGTTTTTAAGGCACTCTTGCGAGATTGCACTGCACCTTTTGGAAATCATTATGTTTGGTAAAACTTCTCTTCGCGTAGTAACGGGAGCTTTGCTGCTTGCATTGGCTCCTATGGGAGCAATGGCTAAAACCTACCAACACAGCTTGGGCACAGTAGACATTGATGACGTTCCACAACGCGTCGTTGTGTTGGGTTACGGCAGTTTAGACTACATTGATGCTTTGGGCGTAACACCCGTCGGCATGCCAAAGACGCTGCTGCCAAAGTCGCTAGAAAAATTCCAAATCGACTCGTTCGCAAACACGGGCAGCGTGAAAGAAGTGAACTTCGAGACGCTGTTCATGCTTAAGCCAGACTTAATCATCGCAGAAGGTCGCATGGCAGATATCTACAAAGATCTGAGCGACATCGCACCAACTTACATGTTCCGTATCGACACCACCGACTACTGGAAAACAACCCAAGAACACTGGCGCACGCTGGGTGACATCTTCGACAAAGAAGAGCAAGCAGAGCAGTTGATTGAAGACGTTCAAGAACAAATTAATCACCTGAACGCAAAAGTAGAAGCTCAGCCACCACGTACACTGACCGTCTCAAACAGCGGTAACAGCTTGGCTATGTTTGGCACCAACAGCCGTTTCTCATTTGTGTATGAAGAAGCAGGTTTTGCAACGTCGACTTCTGAGAACGTGAAATCTGTACCACGCACTCACGGTAACCTGATTTCATTCGAATACATTGCAGATGCGCAACCTGAGGTACTGCTTATCCTTGACCGCGAACAAGCCATCGGTCAGAGCAGTGGTAAAGCAAAACAGCTGTTCGACAACGATCTCGTGAAGTCCACACCAGCAGCGAAAAACAACCGCGTGCTGTTTATGGACCCAGCAGCTTGGTACTTAACCGCAGGTGGCTACCAATCGACGCAAACCATGATTAAACAGCTGAACCAAGTCATTGCTAACTAACAGATTCGGTTCAATCTCACTCTAATCGATGACCTTTCCCGCTTCACGGTGCGAAAGGTCATTGTTGTTTTTATCACCCTATAAATACACCATGAAATTACATCATATCTTGGCTTTTTTATTGCTCGTCGTACTCGCCTGCGCCTCTTTGCTGGTTGGGGTGGCGAACATTTCTCTCTCACAGATTTTGGCCGGTGACAGCCACAGTTTGAACATCTTGCTGGTTAGCCGATTACCCCGCTTGTTGGCCATCGTCTTAGCTGGCGCAGGCTTGAGTATCGCTGGTTTGATCATGCAGCAGATCGTACAAAACCGCTTTGCAGCCCCATCCACCACGGGTACGGTCGATTGGGCAATGTTTGGCTACATCGTCGCGCTTATTCTGTTTGCAGACATGAGCAGTTGGGTCCACCTGATCACCATCTTCGCGTTCTCTGTGATTGGTACGGTGATCTTCGTGCGCTTCTTACAACGTTTGAAGTTTAAGAACACCGTGCTCGTCCCGCTGATAGGCATCATGTACGGCAACGTGGTTTCTTCCATGACCACCTTTATTGCCTACAAATACGACCTAGTACAGACCCTTGGTTCATGGACGGTGGCTAACTTCGCTTCGGTATTGCGCGGTAACTACGAGTTCTTGTATCTCGCTCTGCCAGTCTCGGTTCTAGCTTACGCTTACGCCAATCGCTTTAGCGCGGCGAGTGTGGGCGAGAGCTTCGCGAAAAACATTGGTTTGAACTACCAACGCATTGTTTTGGTCGGTGTTATTCTTGTGGCTGTACTGTCGTCATCGGTGGTGATGATCGTTGGTATGATTCCGTTTCTTGGGCTTATCGTGCCAAACCTTGTGTCGCTGTTCATTGGTGACAACATGCGTCGCAACTTACCTTGGACCGCATACGCAGGCGTGATTTTGGTGCTTACTTGCGACATCCTCGGTCGTCTCATCATCTTCCCTTACGAGATTCCAATTTCGATGATCATCAGCATCTTGGGTGGCTCAATCTTCATTTACCTAGTTCTGAGAGACAAATCGAATGCGTGATTCTATGAAAGTAACGCTGCTGGCAATCGCGGCGGTTTTGATTTGTGCGGTGTTCATCGGCAAGGGCTTAACGCTAGATAACTATCAGTTCTTCTTGTCACGTCGCATCCCGAAAGTACTGGCGATTGTCTTGGCAGCGATGGCGATTGCATCGTCGTCACTGATTTTCCAGACCATCACCAACAACCGAATCCTCACCCCTTCGATTCTGGGTTTTGATTCCATGTACGTGATGATTCAAGTGCTGCTCGTAGTGATGTTTGGCGGCTTGAGTGCTTTGGTCATCAACAGCAAACTCAACTTCGTGTTGTCGACAGGCATCATGATTGTGTGTGCAATGACCTTATTCAGCTTCTACTTCCGTGGTCGTCAGCGCAACATCTTCACCTTGTTGTTGATTGGTATCGTACTGAGCAGCTTGTTCAACAGTGTCACTGGTTTCTTCACCATGATTACCGACCCAGATGAGTTCACCTTCATCCAAAGCTCTATGTTCGCCAGCTTTAACAACATCAACAGTGAATTGGTGTACTGGTGTGTGGTTCCGATGCTACTTTGTGGCGCGTACCTAATGCGTATTGCCCACAAATTAGACGTAATGTGGCTTGGTGTCGATAACGCGAAAAGCCTAGGTGTGGATACCCACAAACTGACCATGCAAGTCATGTTCATCATTACTTTGATGGTGTCTATCTCGACCGCATTGATTGGTCCAATCCTGTTCTTTGGTCTGATTGTTGTGGCTCTGGCTCGCCAAATCTTCACTAGCTATCAGCATCGCTTATTGATTGTGGCGAGCTCAGTACTGTCGGTTGTGCTGCTGTCCGGCGGTCAATGGGTGGTTGAAAACCTATTTGATTTCGACACCACCATCAGCGTTATTATCAACTTTATCGGCGGCGGCTACTTCTTGCTTCTGCTTATGAAAAACAAATTCGATTAAGGGTTTATCACATGATCCGTATTCAAGGTCTTAGCAAAAAATACAACGAAAAATACGTGGTAAAAAACGCCGATGCCCTTTTTCCACTTGGTAAAGTAACCAGCATTATTGGTCCGAACGGCGCGGGTAAAAGTACCCTGCTATCTATGGCGAGCCGACTAACAGAAAGCGATGCTGGTAGCGTCGTGATTGGTGATAAGCCGCTTGACCAATGGAACACCGAAGACTTAGCAAAGCGCCTATCAGTGCTGCGCCAGTCAAACAACATCAACATGCGCTTTACGGTGCGTGACTTGGTAGCGTTTGGTCGCTTCCCATACTCACAAGGTCGTCTGACAGAAGAAGATCACCGCATCATTGATGAATCAATGCAGCATCTGGAAATCGACCATTTGAAAGATCGCTTTATCGACCAACTGTCTGGCGGTCAGCGTCAAATGGCGTTTATTGCTATGGTGGTAGCGCAAGATACCGATTACATCTTCTTGGATGAGCCGCTGAATAACCTCGACATCAAACACTCCGTCGACATCATGAGTACGCTACGCAAGCTTGCGGAAATGAAGAACAAAGCCGTAGTGATCGTGATTCACGACATCAACTTTGCGTCTTGTTACTCTGACCACATCGTGGCGATGAAACTTGGTGAAGTCATCAAAGCGGGCTTGGTTGAAGAGGTGATTGATGCCGACGTGCTGAGCGATATCTATGAGATTCCATTTATCGTGCAAGAGATTAACGGCAACCGCATTTCGTTATACTACCGACGTTAACGTAACCAATCTGATTCCAAAGGCGGCCTCGTGTCGCCTTTTTTAATTTTGGTCAATGAAGAAGCGGTAAACGCGGAAAAGCGGTGTGTCTCGGCGGCAATAATGATACTGTACTGAACAGTTTTATTTAGGCTGATTTAGTTATGCGCGCATCTACTGAAAAGAAAAGAACTCGAATCATCGAAGTAGCGACCGAACTGTTTATTGAGCAGGGTTACAAGGATACGTCACTCGATCAAATCGTTGCAATTTGTGGTGGTTCAAAACAGACCCTTTATCGTTACTTTTCCAACAAAGAAGGGCTGTTTGTTGAAGTGCTCGCGCATAACACCAAGATCAGCCTAGAGTCCGTTTTCCAACTTGCCGATAAACAGGATGAACCTCTGAGAGAAACCTTAGAAGACTTCGCGAAGAAGTATCTACGCGGCATTTGCTCTAACCCAATCCTATCGCTTTATCGCATCATCTCTGCCGACTTCAACAAACATGACTCGGTTCCAAATCAGTTTTGGCAAACCGGACCGCAGCGTATTCACCAGTACTTAATTGAGTTTCTAAAAACCGACACCATCAGCCAGCAGCTTAACATCGACGATGCCGATTTAGCCTGCGGGCAGTTGCTCGCACTGATCAAAATGGATTACCAGAACATGGCTCTGATGGGCTTTGATTTCTTAAGCGATGAAGAATTGGATTCGCACACACAAAAAGCGGTGACGGCGTTCCTTAAACTTTATCAGCGATAAGAACCTCAAAACTAAAAAAAACAAAGGGAGCACATTGGCTCCCTTTGTTTTTTACGGCTTAGTTACCGAGTTGCTTGGCTGGCTATTTGTTCTGTTTACCTAACCTCAGTGCGCTTCTTGTTTTGCGGCTAGCTTCTTACCAATCAACAAGATTGGCGCAAGCGCAAAAATAGAGACAATAAACATCACCAACGAATTACTCAGCGCTAATGTCGTAGCTTGCTCTTTCACAACCGCACTAATTTGGCTCATCCCAAGTGCCGGATTAGGTAAGCGGCCATGAGTCAGAATCGCACTGCTCAATGCCTGTTCATACGCCGCAAACACATGGTTTGAACCGTCCAGAGTGCGACCGATTTCGCCCGATGCTTGCGCGCTGTGGCTTTGAATCACGCGAGAGAAAAACGCCCCGCCAATCACTCCGCCCATGGTTCGGAACAGATAGAAGTTAGCAATGCCTTCTAAGCGCTGTCCTACTTGGAAGTACATCAACACCGCAATCGTCACCGACACATTCAATAAGCCAACACCAAAACCGCGCAGCAACATTGGGATGGGTAGTGACTCTGTGCCAACAAAGCTTGGTAATTGGCTGAACTCGTGCACCGACAACAAAATCATCAGCACACCAAAAGGCACCACAGCATCCGCCAACGGGCGGAGGAAGTAATACACCAATACACTAACCAGCATGCCGACCAACATAGCGTAAAACGATGGCAACTGCGCATAGCCCGCATTGAGGCTGTTATAGTGCATCGCCATTTTTAGGAAGTTGGCAAACAGCACCGTACTTGCCATCACGGCAAAGCCCGCAAGAAAGGCGTTGTACATAAACACGTTAGTCTTTAACTTGCCGTGCAATTGCATCGACGCAGTATCCAAATGGCGCGTTTTCACCAACTGATACACCGCCAACAAAGCTAGTGCCGCAGCCACTGAAGAAGCCTGTACAAACCAGTCTGAATCCAACCAGTTGTAGTAGCTGCCACGCATCAGTAGGAACACCACCAAACTCATCGTTAACGCGAGTACAAGGTACACCGAACCTGAAGACTTTGGCTTAGTTTCAATCTCAATCGCCTGAGGTTTATACACGCCGATCATCACTAGAGCTGAAAAATACAACCAAGCCGAGGCAACATTCAGAAACGACCAATCAAACTCTTCAACAATCTCAGCCACCAACCACGGATAAGCGCCCATTGGTAACAGTGTTGAGAAGATCAGTGTCAGCGCAATAATCGCAGGCAACCAACGCTGCTCAAAGGTATTGAGTAGATAAAGGTTCACCACCACCAATAACATGCTCATGAAAAAGCCGCTTACTAACCAAGTCAGCGTAAACAACAAAGCATGCTGACCTACCCAATAGAGCGTAAGGTTTGTTCCTAAACCCACCAGAAATGCAGAGTGTAATGGCAATGACGTACCAAGCTTACGCACCAAGATAGGGGTAAACATAAACCCCAACACTTGAGTGATCATAAAGCCGATTTTCACTAACTCGACTTCATCTGCGGACAAACCGGATGTGGCTGCCATCTCGTGGGACAACTCAGTAAACATCACCGAATTGATCCCAAAAGCCGCAATGGCGAACAGCGCAAAAATCAGCAATGGTGAACGTGTTTTCATGGCGATTAACCTTGCGTTGCGGTCTCAATCGACACTTCAGCCGACAAGCCAGGGTAGATGCGCTGTTTCAGCTCTTGTGGAATATCCAACTCAATACGCACTGGCACACGCTGAACTACTTTCACAAAATTACCGGTCGCGTTTTGCGGTGGCAATAAACTAAACTGCGCGCCTGTTGCAGGGGTGATAGAAGATACACGACCATGCAACGGATGATCAGGGAACATGTCTAACACCACTTCTACATCTTGCCCTTGTGCGACGTTCTCTAGTTGAGTCTCTTTGAAGTTTGCCTCAATCCAAACGTAATCCGGCACCATCACAATCAAACCCATGCCCGGTTCAACAAACTTACCGACTTGCACTTGTCTGTCTGCCACATAACCATCAAATGGCGCTCGAACGATGGTTCGCTCAAGGGCGATATTCACCAATCTCAGGTTCGCTTCGGCTTGCTTACGTTGCGCGGTTAGCTGCATCTTTTCTGTTACTAGCGCTTCGAGCTGCTTCTGTTCAGCGGCTAGTGCTAGCTTGGCAGTTTCAAGATTGCTGCTCGCTTCAATAGAACGCGTTCTTTGCGCTTCAAATTGGTTCTTGCTCACCGACTGCTTTTGTACCAAGCGTGAAAGACGTTTGAACTCCGCCGCTTGATGTTCTGCGTTGGCACTTGCACTGTGAATGCCCTGCTTCGCCTGCTCAATCTTTACCAACTGCATTTCGGTTTTGGTTTGGTTTGCGGTCAGTGCAGCCTTTGCGACATCTAACGCTGACTTCGCAATTTCTTGGTTGGCAATGAAATCTTCATCATCAATCGAAAACAATGGCGCACCTTTGCTGACCCACTGGTTATCTTCGACAAAAAGTTGGCCTACCTGCCCACCGACTTCCGGAGAAATCGCCGTCACATCCGAGTGAACATAAGCGTTATCAGTGGTCACTGTATTCGGTTGGTATAACGCACAACCTGCAGCGACTAACGAACCAATAACAAGCGACAACGCAATGACTTTCTTCTTCATTTTTGAAACCCAACTTAATGATTTTTACAAACTGTACTGTACCGTACAGTTTTAGTAAAGATACATTTGATCATTGATAAGAAGAAAAGATCCATCCTACTGATTTTTATCGATCTTATTTGGTGGTCACTTTCGATTGAAAGAGAAGGAATTGAAGGGCTGTCGCGAGAAAAACAAAAAAGGCGACACCGAGGTCGCCTTTTGATTATGAAGAAATGCTTCGAGATTGAAGCCGGTGAGTCACGCTTATTGCTGCGCTACCGTCACTTGTGGTTTGGTTGAGCTTGTGTAATCGAAGTCAAACACAATGCCATCTTTGGTTACGTCCAAAGCCATACCACCGATAAGTTCACCTTGTAGGCTCATCTTCACGTCTTCCGGTACTGGCTCGCCAGACACTTCTGACGCTGTTTCAATTACTTCCAGTACGCGGTCTGAGTCCATAGTGAAGCTCAATAGACCATTGGCCGTTAGCGGTTGAGCCATGACTTTCTCACTTGCTGCCGCTGCAGCCTCACCACTGTAAAGCGTTAGGTGGCTGCCGTTTAGACGAGCAAATACATCCATTGGCTTACCTGCGTATGGTTCAAGCAGACCACCGATGTTCACTGGTTGGTTATCCGGTTGGATTTGAATCTGAGCCAGTTCAGGCATGAACATTTGTGCCGTTTGCAGCAGCATGTTTGGATCGTCTGCTGAGATAGAGAAGATCGCATCTAGCTGACCTAGCTCAGGTCCGTATTGGCCATTCATGTTCACATCAAGACCGAACATTTCCATGCTCAAACCTTTCAGGCCATTTGCCATACCCGCGCCCATGCTGATCGCCGGAGCTGGGTTTTGGCCACGCATGTCATTTTGCGCTTGCGCCAGGATTGAACACTGGTACTCAGGGGTTGTTAAATCTGTCCAGATCTTACCTATCGCCGGAGCCAACGTTGCAACGTCTAGGCCTAATGCCAAGCTAAACATGCTCTGCTCACCATTTGATTCCGCCAAGACACCGCGCACTGATTGCAATGCTTCAAGAATCACTTGGTTTTTCGATTCAACAACAAAGCCGCCGTTGATGCGAGCTTTATCGTCACCCGCGCTGTACTCGGCAAATGCGACCATTTGCGGCCAGTTTTCAGCGATTTGAGTGAACTCAGTATGACACGCAGGAGAACGCAGTTGCTCTAGCGTTGGGTCAGAGTCGGCCATCTTCAGTTGGCGCGCCATTCTGTTGCCATCAAGTGTCGTTAGACCTTTAATGATTTCGCGGATGTCGAAAATACCGAATGAGTTGTTGCTCGCACCGTATTTAGTTTGTACCGCTTCAAGACGGCCAGAATCTACAATACTGCTCTTCGGAGATTCAAGACCAAAAGCCAGTTTAAGTGGATTCTCAACACCAAGTTCAGGAATGTCGAAAGTTACGGTCAGGACGTTGTTAACCACTGCCACCGCCAGACCAATACCCAATTGTGGGTCTTGCGAATCCGTTAGCTCGTAGCGACGGAACTCAACCGTATCTAACTTAACAAGTTCGTGTTGAATGCCAACAAGTTGCTCTTGCTCATCCAAGGTTTTCCATAGTGCCGCAGGGTTCTCTAGTTGTACCTTGTAAACAGGAACAAGGCCTAGGGTGTACATAATTGGGCTCACCATATCGCCCGTACCTAAGAAGGCTTTTAAGCTTTCAGGAGAAGACGCCGCTGCCATGTACGCATCCAAGAAGTTAACTGCAAACTCTAAACCAGGAGTCAGATCTTCTTCTGCGAACAGTTCTCCCATTGGTGGCTGCTGCGACGTGCCGAATGCATTCATGTATTCGTAGTGATTAAAAGGTTCCGTTTGGTAGGTAATCAACAAGGTATCCGCTGGAACTTGGGAAAGTAGCGAGGTTGAAGATTCACCTTGGGCAAGGTTATTTTGGTACACATACGCGGCACCGCCTGCTGCTGCGACCACTGCAGTAGCTAATAATAGTTTTTTCACGACCAACTCCGTTGTCTTAGTTTTATTTCCTCAAACCAACAGATTGGTTTGAGTGAGCATTAAGCCCCGAATAAATGCTTGGGAAGGATGACAATTTTCGGCATTTATTCATCTGCAATGCCATGATAAACGGCCTAACAGAGTTATCAATTTGCTGAATGCCAATTTCTTAAGATATCCAACATTTATAAGATGAACCGTGAAGTGGGTTAAATTGCGCGACCACACTATTAGCAAGTCACTCAATAAAATTTCATAAATGCTATACCCTATCGGCCAAAATCCACGCAATATTAAATCCAATTACCGATTTTTCTCTATTGTCTGAAAACAGCTCACGACCTGACATTTTCGTCGATTCCTCCTCTAGAAGACGGTCGTACTTTTACTTAAAGTCAGAGCTATCAATAACGAATGTTGAACGTCTATCGCGCCATTAATCACCATGAAAGATCAGCTGACTATCTCTATTTCCAATATCAATGGCTCTAAGCATTGGTACTTCAGCAAAGCCATGCAGCGCAACTTTAAAACGGGCTTGGTGGCATTTATTTTGGGATTAACCGCAACCGCTATCTTGATCAATCATCTTTATTCTCAGGTCGATGACGCCGTACTTGAGCAAGCAAAGTTAACCGAGCAATCGCGCAGTATGGGTCAGGAGTTAAGTGAGCTAAAGGCTTTGAAATCAGAGCTTGAGAATGATCTCTCGGAGCGAGAAGAACGCGTTCAATTGGTCTCCGAGCGTTTGGGTGAATTGGAGAAAGTGCTCGGTGTCGCCAACGAATCCAACACTGAGAGTTTGGATGCGCGTTTTGATACTGCAGCTATCACGTCTAATGTTCGAATGGTAATGCTCAACCAGATCCCTAACGGCTCTCCAGTCGGTAAAGCACGGCTTTCATCGGGGTTTGGCAAGCGCGTTCATCCGGTTACCAAAAAAACAAAAATGCACCGTGGGCTAGATTTTGCGGTTAACACTGGTACCAAAGTTTATGCCTCTGCTGATGGCGTAATAGAGACCACACGCCGAAGTAGTAAAGGGTATGGAAACTTACTGCGTATACAGCATTCCTTTGGCTTTTCGAGCGCTTATGCCCACTTGAAAGAGTTCAAAGTCAAAACCGGTGAGTTCGTCAAAAAAGGCCAGCTCATCGCCATTTCTGGTAACACCGGGCTCTCTTCTGGTCCTCACCTTCATTATGAAGTGAGATTTATTGGAAGAGCCGTAAACCCAAGGCCATTCGTGGATTGGAACCTCAATAATTTTGAAGACATCTTTACCAAGGAGCGAAGAATACGATGGGAATCTTTAATCAAAACCGTGGAACAACGAGTGGCTCATCAGCTTCAACTCTCATCGCCAAAGGCTGTTCTGTTAGCGGAGAACTGAAAGTAGAAAGCGATATTCAGGTTGATGGCATCATCGAAGGCCAATTGCACGTCGAAGGCACATTGGTCGTCGCAGAGAGTGGCCGTGTTAAAGGCGACATCTACGCGAAACAACTGATCGTCAATGGCCTGCTTGATGGTAACTGCCATGCTGAACACATCCAAGTGCTAGCAAAAGGCCGTGTCAGTGGCAAAATTTGGAGTAACAACCTGAGTATCGAAGCTGGCGGCAAGTTCTTTGGAGAGGCCGCAGAACTACCAGAAAAAGAAGTGGTGACGCTGAAAGACAAGTCCACTGAAACCAATAAAACGGACAAGTCACAAGCTCGCAAAAGCGCGTAATTGATGATCTCAAAAAGGGCACTGACTGTGCCCTTTTGAGTTGTTGCTATGCTTGCGTTAGACCAAATTAGAATTCGTAGAACAGGCGAACACGCGCGCCGAAATCGTCTTCTTCTTTAAACGCTTCGCTCGGTGAGTTCGCGCTAAGATCGTTGGTAACGGTTGTAAAGTAAGAACCCAATAGCACTGAGAAGTTCTCAACCTCTAGTACGTCCGTGAACTCGTAAGAAGCGTAAAGCGTCGATACCTTCACATCGCCTTCTGCCCAGCCTTGAATCTCTTTGTTTTCGTATTCGTTCAGCGCGTAAACATAACCAATACCTAGCCCTTTCCACAGTGCGTTAACCCCTGTCGAGAAGTTGTTTTCGTCAACCGCATCTAGGTAAGCCACGTTTGCATTCACCGACCAATCACCGCTGGTCCAGTTACCTGTTAAGCCGTAACCAGTACGGTCGGAAATATCAACACCTTGGTCGGTCACCACCGCATCAGAAACGAGGTTGGTTTCCATCGAGGCTGCTAGGCTGAAATCACCCATTTGGTAAGCAACAACAGGGCGTACTAAGAAGGAGTCTTTGCTGCTTGTAATGGCTTGACCGTGGTATGTTCCGCCATCGGTACCTTCATGGAAAAGATCCGAACGGTCACCAATCATGGTGCTCAGTTCCAGATAAAGATTGCCGAAGCTTTGGCTGTACATCAGCTGACCATCAGAACCGCGGCCGCGCGCTTCTTTCATTTGATAGGTGTAAGCCGAGCCATCTGTGTAAAGCTCGTTAGAGGTATCACCTGAATACTCTAAGAACACATCCAAACCAACAGGGAACATGTCATACGCTTCGAAACGACCCGCTTTGATTGCCCAGCTGTCTTTCTTACCAAACTCAAAGTATGCGTCATCAAGGTTTACGTCACCTGTGCTTTCAAACAAAGGCTGAGCTTTCACGCCGACGTAGTGACCGTTGCTTGTGAATTTCTCACCTGCAAACTCGATCAGTACGCGGCCATCTTGGTTGAATTCTTGATCACCAGAATCGTTCGACTCACGATCTTGGTAGTTGAAGTTCAATTCAACGTCGCCGCCGATAGAAAAGTTACCTTCTTCGTTGTCGATAATGCTGATGCCCGCATTTGCCGATAGTGCCGTGCATACGCCGATGGCGCTCAGAGATAGTTTCAGTGCTTTGTTCATGTTAAACCCTATATGTATTAGATTTTATTGTGTAAAAGTGCTGATTTTGGAGACAGCAAGTCCCGCCCCTTCTTCTGAAAAAAGAAAGGCTTAGTCAGATTTATTGTTGTTATTTGAGTATCCCCTAACCGCCGTAAATCTCGCGGTTAGGGAAATTTGGAATATCGAGAATTAAGCAGATTGCTTCGCGACTAGCTCCACCGCTTCACGCGTTAGCTGAGCTAATTCTTCCCACTTGCCCGCTTCGATAAGTGTTTTGTCGACCATCCAAGTACCACCACATGCCAGCACTCGCGGTACGGCTAGGTAGTCTTTAATGTTCGAAGGATTGATACCGCCAGTTGGCATGATTTCCACATCACCATAAGGGGCCAACAGTGCTTTCACCATGTTGACGCCACCAGATGCTTCTGCCGGGAAGAACTTCAATGTGGTCAGTCCCATTTCTAACGCCGCTTCAACTGCACTTGGGTTGTTAACACCAGGTACGATATCAATACCAATCTCTTGGCAGGCGTTAACGGTGTTAGGGTTAAATCCCGGAGAAACCACAAAGGTTGCCCCCGCTTCTTTGGCTGCAATAGCTTGTTCACGATTGAGCACTGTGCCTGCACCAATCAGCATGTCTGGCTGCGCTTCACGCAATAGACGAATGGCCTCGACAGCGGCATCGGAGCGAAACGTAATTTCGGCTGCTGGCAGACCATTTTCTGCCAACACTTTGCCCAGTGGGATGATGTCTTCTGCGCGGTCAATGGCGATCACAGGTATCACTTTTAACGCTTTCAATTGAGCTTTTAAATTCGACATGTTGTTTCCTGTAAATCTATTTCTTGAACTGGGCAATAGCCGCATCGGTTGCCGCTTGTGGGATGATGGCGCCTTTGTGTTGAATAACGGTACCGGCGAGTGTATTACCATTCATACACGCTTGTTTGATGTTGCCGCCCGATAAGTAAGTCGCGAGGAAGCCACCGTTAAATGAATCGCCTGCTGAAGTGGTATCGATGACATTGTCTATGGGCATTGTTGCCACCGAGTAAGGCTCAAATGTATTTGAATCCGCGACTAAACAGCCTTCTGCACCGAGCTTGACCACCACATTTTTCACCCCTTGCTTCTGCAAGCGCGTGATTGTGTCGTGCGCTGTTACATCACCCCAAATAAGCTGCTCATCATCGAAAGTGACCAAAGCCAAATCAGTGGTTTTATACATGGCTTGATAGCATGTTTGAACTGTCTTCATTTGGTCTTGCGGCCAAAGTGCCGGGCGGAAGTTACTATCAAAAGCAACCTCTACGCCTGTAGCTCGCAAGCAACTCAAAAGCTCAAGCAGTTGGATACGATCATGCTCAGGCAGAATCGCTAAGCTAATACCGCTGACAAACACCATATCAACTTGCTTGAGCGATTCCGCCACACGTCCGAACTCAGCGTGTTGCAGTAAGTAGCGCGCTGCCGATTGATTGCGCCAGTAAAGGAAAGTGCGCTCGCCTTGGTCATCTAACTGAATTAGATATAGGCCCGGCGTACGCGTTTCGTCTCTCAAGACCAACTCCGTAGCCACACCTTCTTGTTGCCAACGCGCCACCATGCCGTCACTCAGTGGGTCTGTCCCCATGGCAGTGACGTATTGCACCTGCACTTGCGGTGATGCATCTAAGGCTTGGCTGCAACGGCTGAGGTAAACCGCTGCGTTAAGGGTGTCGCCACCAAACGTCTGCTGCATGTCGCCAAACGGCTTGCCGTTCAACTCGATCATGCATTCGCCAAGTATTGCGATTGTCTTCATAACAGTTCTTTTAAGCATGCTGAAGAGACCTGTCGTAAATGGACACGACAGGTCTACATAGAGAGAAGAAAGGGATTATTTATTATCGATGCGTACAAACATCATGGTCATTGCGAATGACAGCGTGAACACGCCAATCACACCCAATACCGCTTGAACAAAGTTCTGAGTACCACTTGCCAAGTAAGCTGGCAGGCTGAATACCGAAGATAGGATGTAGCTTGTTAGGTGAGTATCGATAGTCACTGAAATTGCGCCTACGATACCTGTTGCCAAGCTCGCCATGAATAGTGCTTTGGTGTACTTAGTCAGTACGCCGAATAGTGCTGGCTCTGTGATGCCAAGGATTGCGGTCACACCCGAGCTTACGGTTACTGAAGATTGCTCTTTGCTGGCGTATTTACGTTGCTTGTACCAAATCGCCATCGTCGCGCCTGCAATACCTAGGTTACCCAGACACATAATTGGCATCAGCAAATCTTTTCCGTACAGCGCGAAGTTGTTCAAGCTGATTGGCGTCATGCTGTGGTGAATACCGAATACAATGGTAATTGGACGTGTTAGACCAAACACGAACCCGGTCAGCGTTGGTGAGATCTCTAATAATGAGCTCACTACCCAACCTGCGCCGTTACTTAGCCACATCCCCGCAGGGGCAACAACAGAGAGCACAAGAGTCGATGTCACAGTGAAAGCAAGTAGCGGCGTGAATACTGGTTTGGCAGAAGCAGGAACTAACTTATCTACCATAGGGGTGATTTTAGACAGAACCCAAACCGCTAGAATCGCAGGTACGATCGCGCCGCCGTAGTTAAGCAGCTCAATTGGAATCACACCAAATACGTTCAATTCCGGTGCATTGCCAGCTTCAGAAAGAATGGTCGCTTTTTCCAGTAGTTTTGGCGACATCATAGCTGCAGCCACCGCTAACGCAATGTATTCGTTCACTTTAAACACTTTCGCCGCAGAGAAAGAAACCAGCATAGGTAAGAAGAAGAACACCGCGAGAGAAATCGAACGGAAGAAGAAAACGGTATCTGAGCTTTCTGAAATTACGTTGGTCGCAATTAAGCCCGATAGCAGCCCCATCAACATACCCGAACCAGCAATCGCAGGCACGACAGGGCCAAAAATGCCCGCTACCACGCGCATTGCGTTTTGGAATAGCTTGCCTTTCTCTTGCTCGATTTCTGCATCTTCTGGTGCAGCACTTGCCCCAGACAAGGCTAAGTACCATTTTTCAACGTCAACACCGATGATCACCTGCGTCTGACCTTGTCCAAGCACCACGCCTTTTACGCCTTGAATTGCTTCAAGTTTTGCTTTGTCGGCTTTCGATTCGTCCACCAGCTTGAAGCGCAAGCGGGTCATGCAGTGGGTAATGTTAGCAATGTTCTCGTTGCCGCCAAGTGCCGCGACTAATTCTTGTAGTTTCATGCTAAAGCTGTCTGCCTTACCTGACGACGCATCGCCAGTTGCCATGTTTGTTTGTGTCAATTGCATCATACTTTCCTATGTGCTTTGTCTGCTCATTCACTGCGCTCATCTTAGCTACTGGAGGTATTTATCCAATCGACAAATTAGTGATTAAACTCACATTAAAACGGCTAAAAATTAAATTTTCGGCTTTTTTCGCCAATTGGTTCGTTTTTCTTGCCGAATTCAAAACAGGAACGAACCAGTTAAATTTAAGCATAATTTACCGCTTGTAATTTGTATTTTTTCACGCTTATATAAAATAAATCCTGTTAACTAGAGATAGTTTGAAGTGAACAAAAATACCATATCAAATATTGAGTGCGTGATTACCAAGCCAGACAGACATAACCTGATTACTGTTATTGTAGAAACAGAATCGGGTGTAACGGGCTACGGTTGTGCGACATTCCAACAACGACCATTGGCAGTAAAAACCATGGTTGATGAATATCTTAGGCCATTATTAATTGGTAAAGATGCAAATAATATTGAAGATCTGTGGCAAATGATGATGGTCAATGCATATTGGCGCAATGGCCCAGTGATCAACAATGCTATTTCTGGTGTTGATATGGCACTTTGGGATATTAAGGCAAAAATAGCCAACATGCCGCTTCATCAATTATTTGGTGGTAAGTCTCGTGATGCGATTCAAGTATATACGCATGCCACCAGCGATACGATGGAAGGCTTGTATGAGCAAGTCGATAAATACTTAGAACAGGGTTATCAACATATTCGTTGTCAGTTAGGCTTTTATGGTGGTGTGCCAGAAAATATTCAAACGGCACAAAACCCAACCCAAGGCTCTTACTACGACCAAGACCAATATATTGAAAACACGGTAGAAATGTTCAAAAACCTACGTGAGAAATATGGCAAACAATTCCATATTCTTCATGATGTACACGAGCGTTTGTTCCCGAACCAAGCGATTCAATTCGCGAAGCAAATCGAGCAGTATAACCCGTTCTTTATTGAAGATATTTTGCCGCCAAGTCAGACAGAATGGTTGGATAATATTCGCAACCAATCGAGCGTATCTTTGGCTTTGGGTGAGTTGTTTAACAACCCTGAAGAGTGGAAAGCGTTGATCATCAATCGCCGTGTCGACTTCATCCGTTGCCACGTGTCGCAAATCGGTGGTATCACACCAGCACTGAAACTCGGTCACTTCTGTGAGAGCTTTGGCGTTCGTATTGCTTGGCACTGCCCACCAGATATGACGCCGATTGGCGCCGCAGTGAATACTCACTTAAATGTGCATCTGCATAACGCTGCGATTCAAGAACATGTAGAGTACAAAACCAATACGCAGCGCGTCTTCCCGAACGCAGCAGAGCCAATCAACGGTTACCTATACGCATCTGAAATTGCAGGTATCGGTGTGGAGATGGATCGCGAAGCGGCACAAGACTTCCCTGTTGAATACCGCCCACACGAATGGACGCAAAGTCGTTTACCAGACGGCAGTATTCATACGCCTTAATGCCTCGTTTGTCCTAGCGACGGCGTTAAATGCAGACCTAAAAAAACGACCGCTACTCGCGGTCGTTTTGATCTCGGTAATTAAGGCTCTCGGGATTAAACTTAGTGTGATAAGTACACTGGTAATTAATATCAATAATATCGCTCACCACAAAGACTTCACCTGTTTTTAAGAATCCTCGATTAGTAATATTCATCGCGGAACTATTACGTTTACAACCCAATAAATCCGCATCTTCTTTAGAAACATTAATTGCTTGATAAGTGGTTAAATAACTGTCGATTTCTAAACCTAAAGACAACACGTGTTTCTGTAATGAACTCTCAATAATCTCTTCGGTTATTTTAGGAAACATACTTACAGGTAGTTTTGTTTCCTCAATCTGTGTCACTTTACCCTGAATTAATCGCAGACGTTTAATATTCCAAAGATATTCACCTTCCTCGATAGAAAACATCTGCATTTCATGCGTAGTGGGTAGACGTTTATTCAGTTTTATTTTCTTGTATGAAATCTCACCAAATTTATTTTCAGTGACCGAATTATAGATGAGTGGCGAACCAATAATTGAGGTATTAACGAAATAACCTGAACCTACTTTGGATTTCACAATACCAATCGCTTCAAGTTTGGACAGCGCCTTTCGTACCGAAAAACGAGAAATATCATACTTTTCCGCCAATTCACGCTCAGATGGCAACTTCACATCGATGACGTTTTGGCAAATTTTACTGATGATATCTTGAACTAATTCTTC
This sequence comes from Vibrio sp. K4, assembly GCF_051122595.1. Classification (NCBI taxonomy): domain Bacteria; kingdom Pseudomonadati; phylum Pseudomonadota; class Gammaproteobacteria; order Vibrionales; family Vibrionaceae; genus Vibrio; species Vibrio sp. K4. The sequence goes on along the minus strand of NZ_CP178578.1, from coordinate 630,669 downwards.
GTATTTCTTCATAAGCATTCAATTATTATCGACAATGGGTGATTTATACCATCTTTTACTTATCAATATAATCCAAATACCGAAACTTAGGAGCAAAATAGAGAATGCGCGCACCTTATTTTATTTCCGAGTGATTATTTACTTAGCATTCACTATAAGAGTGAAGATTACTTTGGCTCAAAAACGACAAAAGGGCACATTCCGTGCCCTTGTTTTTTGAGGTGATGAACCGTCGAAGTTACTTGGCTTTCAGCCAGACGACGTCGTATGCGCCCATGACCAGTTCGTTGCCCGTTTTCTCGTCTCCCGTTAGGATGTCTGCGACTTGGCGTGAGTCTAGAACGTCACAAATCGACATTGGGATACGTTGTTCATGCTCGCTGAAGTTGCACACTGCCAGCAGTTTATCGCCATTGTCATGTTGTCGGCAGTAAGCAAACAGGTGTGGGCGATAAGTTTCTAGGATCTCGGTTTTCGCCGCGCCAAATACTGGGCTTTGACGGCGCAAACTGACCATTTGCAGCAAGTCACTGTGAATACGATGCTGATAACTGCCTTTGGTTTCTGCCAATGCGACGGCTTCTGCGCTAATTTGAGGGCGGTTCACCCAGCGCGCATCTTCGCGTTTAAACTCATCATTCAAGTAGCTGTGATCGTTCAAGATACCTAGCTCATCGCCCTGATAAATCAGCGGAATACCACCGATACTCAAGTTGATGCTATTAAGCAGACGAATACGCTTCAATGCGTGCTCAATCGCTTGTGAGTCATCTGCTTCTATCGCTTTTTCTAGCCCAGCAAGAGAGGCTAAAGAGCCACATACTCGGCAATCACCCGTAGTTGGGTTTTCTTGGAATGGAACACCTTGAGAGAATGAACCGTCGAATTTGCCAGTGTAGAACTGGTTTAGGAAGCGGCGATGCTCATAACCATTAATGCCAAGCTGCTCAGCGACTGCATCATCAAACGTCCAGCCAATATCGTCGTGACAACGAATGTAGTTCACCCATGAACACTGGTCTGAAATCTCAAAGCTTTTCTTTAAAGATGCCGTCAGAAGCTTGGTTTCACGTGTTGCCAAGCTTTCCCACATCAGCGCCATCATCAGTGGGTTGTAGGACAACTGACACTCTTCTTTGTCGATGTACTGTGCTACCTCGTCAGGGTGCACAATCGCTTCAGATTTGAATAACACGGCAGGTGCTGCAATCTGCAAACAGGTATTGAAACACTGAATCAGAGTATGCGCCTTCGGCAAGCTTTCACATTGGGTCCATTTCTCTTTCCAAATAAACGCCAAGGCGTCCAAACGCAAACCTTCACAACCGATGTTAGCTAGAAACAGCATCTCGTCAGTAATCGCGTTAAATACTGCAGGATTTGAGTAATTAAGATCCCATTGGAAGCTGTTGAAGGTTGTCCAGACGTACTTCTCTACATCTTCTAAGAAAGTGAAGCTGCCACGACGAACGGTTGGGAAGATCTCGCGACAGGTTTGGTTGTACTCATCCACTTCTTTCTTATCGGTGAAGAAGTAGTAAAAATCTTCAAACTCAGGGTTGCCTTTACGTGCTTGCTCTGCCCAATGGTGTTCATCTGACGTGTGGTTGAACACGAAATCTAGCACTAGACTGATGCCTTCATCACTCAATGCCTCTGCTAACTGCGCCAGATCTTTCTCTGTGCCTAGCTTTGGATCGACCTTACGGTAATCCGACACGGCATAGCCGCCATCGCTGTCCCCTTCTGGTGCTTTGTAAAGCGGCATCAGATGCAGATAGTTAATCCCCAGAGACTTAAGGTACGGGATCTTCATTTGTAGCTTTTTCAAATCACCCGCAAACAGGTCCACATACACAGCCATACCGAGCATTTTTTCACTGCGGTACCAACTTGGATTACCGAGACGCTTTTCATCCAAGTTCTTCCATTTGCGTTTACGACCAGCAAAGGCTTTGGCAAGCACAACCACCAGCTTTTGTAGGTGCAAGAAGAAGTCATAACGCTCACCATAAAGCGAGTGCAGTTGCCCAACTAAAGATGGAAAATGCTGCGCCAGACGTTCAAGAAACACCTTCTCATCTTTCTTGGTTAGCTTTGGCAATTCAACCGAATCAAGAACTTGCTGCAGTGCTTGCTGGGTTTGTCGTTCGTTTAACATGTTTTCTCTCCTGCCAAGCTAGATACTTGAACGTTGCGCAATGCCAGCGAGCCACTATCCACGTTCAGGGCGACACTTGCTTGCGTCTCTTTGGCGTAAACAAGGTTGGTAAAGCTGAATTGGCCAGCATTGATCAACAACTCGACTGAGCCTTTGTCGATCAACACTTCGACTTGGAATTCATTCTCAATCGGTAAGGTCACGCGATAGTCGTGTGGGAAGTGTTCATCAATGCGTTCCGAGCCAAACTGACCACGACGTACAGAGCGCACTTCTATGCCTTGTTCGACACCAACAAACTCAAAGTAAGCTGGATTGTCTTGGTACACATTCAGGTGCAACGTTTGGCTATCTTGTAGCGTCACATCAGCGCTAAACTTCATGACTTCTTGCAAGCTGTAAAGGCTAATTGCTTGTTCGTCACTTGGCTCTGGCGTTTGCACATCAAGACTTAACGCCTGATTAAGCTCTCTCACAAAGCGTTGTCCAACACGTAACCCTGCTTTCCCTTCAAACAGGAACAGCTCACGAGGCATGGCCATCGAACTGCGAAACTCTTGGGTTGGTAACTCAAGCGAGTACTGATGATTACTCATCCATGTACTGACGATACGGCGGCCGTCTTCAGCAGGGATGTCAGAAAATGACTGAGTCGCGTAGTAATCACGACCGAAATCGAGCCACAATACAGTCTCTGGATGATTGTGATTGATGAAGGTTTCGCCATCAAAGTCACCAATGAAATACTGCGTACCTGCTCCGCCACAGTGAGCGCCTTCACCGATGCCAACCACCAAGACCCAACGCGTTTCTTGCGAGCCTTCGATAGGCTGTTCAAACAAGTCTGGACATTCCCACGGGCCTTCACTGTGCGCACCATGACGGTAGCCAAACTCGCTCACTAAACGCCAATCCAATAGGTTGGTCGAACGGTAGAACTCGATATGTTGACCGCAAGACACCACCATCACCCACGCTTGGCTTTGCTCATGCCAAATCACCTTGGGATCACGGAAATCCGGATTACCCCGTGCAGTAATGATCGGTGCACCGTTGGCGAACTTCTTCCACGTCATGCCATCTTGGCTATAAGCGAGAGACTGCTGTTGGATTGGATCTTCAACTTCAGTGCCATCAGCTAATGTCACTTTAGGTTGAATGAAAGACGTGTAGAACGCCAATAAGCCCGGTTTGCCAGCCTCAAATAAACCTGAGGTGTTATGCCAATCGACAATCGCACTGCCCGAGAAGCACATGCCAGATTCATCTGGATACAGTGCAGGCTCTAGCTCTTGCCAATCTATCAAGTTGGTACTGATTTTGTGTCCCCAGTGCATTGGTCCCCAAACCGTATCGCTTGGGTAATACTGGTAGAACTGGTGATAATGACCATTGAAGAACACCAATCCGTTTGGATCGTTCATCCAACCCGAATCCGGTGTCATGTGAAGGTATGGGCGGTATTTTTCTGTCATAGCAAATCTGATCGTTGTAAGTAAAACTTGGTTTGAGCGAACCAGCAGGAAGAAAAAAGGAGTCCCATAGAACTCCCGGACAAAGTCGTTGCTGCCAAAGCGCGTCCAAAACAAGGCTTACTCTAATTACCCAAGAAATCACTTACCCCTGTAGGACAAGTTATCGTCCAAAAGACAAGCTGAATGGGCACTTCATAAGCAAATAGCTTTCTCCTCTCCCCCAGAGGAGAAAGCTATTGGGGTTTAGAAGCTGTAGTTCACACCTAGGATGAACAGCGGGATGTAACCATCGAATGCATCACGCTCTGGGCCGCTTTCTAGGTCAAGTTTCTTGTAGCTTGCCTCACCGAACATGCGCCAGCTCTTTGACAGTGGGTAGTTCGCTGAGATACCGATTTTTGAGTAATCTTCAGTCCATAGGTGTGCGCTGTCTGAATTACGCTCTTTCTCGAATGAACCAAATTCACCCCATAGAGACGCCGACAGTTTGCCCCAGCTGTACCAGATACCTGGTTTGATGATCCACTCGGTTTCCGTTTCTGCGTAACCGTCTTTTGCGTTCCACTCACCGACTTGGTAACGGAAGTTTAGCCATGCGCCTGAGTTGTCAGAGATTTTGTAGCCAAAGCCCGGCTCCACTTCCCAGTATGGGAACTCACCTGTACCGCGTTTGTATTCCACGTGGTAAAGCGCGTAGCCGTGCATTTCTAAATTGTTGGTCAGTTGGTAAGAACCGAATACTTTTGCTTCTGGCGTGGTACGTTTATCAATACTTTCACCCGCCAGTTTTACACCCCAACCGATGTGACCTTTGTCGTGACCGTAGCTGCGGTTCACAAAGATCTCTTGAATTGCGTTCACGCCTTTATCGTATTTCGCGTGTTTTAGGTTGCCGTTGAACAGTTCTTCACGGCCAGAGTAGAAACCGAAGTCCCAACCCGGTAAATCATCATGGCGGAAGTTACCTTGCAGCAAAGTGTATTTCACTTTACCTTCGTTCACGCCGTCATCGCGGATCACACGTTCCACTTCCACGTTGGTGCCCAGTGTGCCGTGGAACTTCGCTTCTTCCTGCTTTGGCACGTCCAATGCGGTGAGCAGTTCAGCGGTTGAGTAATCCGCTTTCAGTTGTTCCACTTTTACAGCAAGCTCAGCGTCCTGCGTTTCTTTCTTCTCTTCTTCGGCAAAAGCGTATCCTGAAAGGGTCAAGCTAAAGAGGATGGAAGAAGCCACTACTGTTTTTTTCATGATGTTTACCTTATTATTTCGTCGTTACTGTCTGTCCCGCGCCAACGGGATAGTTTTTTTGATGCCTGCGCCAACAGGCATTAAGGTCACATTCAAAATTCATCCAGAACCCGAATTTTGAATGCAGTAATCCTAAGCCCGCCGCTGTAGCGGGCTTTTTTATTATTTTTAGAATGGTGTCGGCGTACGCCGAATTAGATAGCTTGTTTGACTTGCGGCGGAGGCGTAATCAAGTCGTTCAACGTCATGCCACGTTGGAACGCGTGCCCCTTGCTATCAAATAAGTGACATTTCTCAGCCGGAATGCGGATATTCAAACGCTGGCCGATTTCGACATGCACAGTACCTGGCACGCGAACCAATACTTCCTGACCACCGCGTACTAGCGTGGTGTAAAGCAGCGATTCTGTCCCTAGGCGTTCGAAGCCCTCAACAATCACACCCACACCTTCTTCATCAAGGTGGATGTCTTCAGGGCGGATACCGAGCGTCATCAATGCGCCTTGTGTTGCGCCTTTTGCGTTTACGTCCGCTTGGAAGGTGTAATCACCCACCTCTACCGTTGCTTTTTCATCACAAGCAGAAACCAGAGTCGCTGGCAGCAGGTTCATTTTTGGAGAGCCGATAAAGCCTGCTACGAACAGTGTTTGAGGGAAGTAGTACAGCTCCAGAGGCGAGCCAACTTGCTCTACAACACCTGCGCGAAGTACCACGATTTTGTCGGCTAGCGTCATGGCTTCAACCTGATCGTGGGTTACGTAAATCACGGTAGATTTGAGTTTTTTGTGGTATTCCGCTAACTGCAAACGCATACGAACACGTAGTGATGCATCTAGGTTAGATAGCGGCTCATCAAGTAGGAACAACTTCGGATTGCGAACAATCGCACGACCAATCGCCACACGCTGACGCTGACCACCCGATAGTTGACTTGGTTTTTGTTTCAGAAGGTTTGTCAGCTCTAGCATTTCCGCTACCTGACGTACTGCTGAATCAATATCGTCTTTGCTTTTCTTCGCCAGTTTTAGGCCAAAAGCGATGTTTTCGTAGACCGTCATATGCGGGTAAAGCGCATAAGATTGGAACACCATGCCAATCCCACGATCGGTTGGTGAAAGGTTATTAACCACCTCACCGTCTAAGCACATGTCCCCTGATGAAATCTCTTCCAAACCTGCGACCATACGCAGCATGGTTGACTTACCACAGCCTGATGGCCCAACGAATACCGTGAATTCACCGTCTTCAATGGTCAGGTTGGCATCCTTGATGATGTGTGCACCATCAGGATAAATTTTGTTGATGTTCTTCAGTTCTAAACGTGCCATTGTTCTACCTATAATTCTTTAAGAGTCTGGGCTTTAGGTGATTCGGGGGCAGCACGCCGATATCACGACTGCCCCACCACACTTCTTATTTTGGATTAACCTAGGATCTCGCCCAAGTTGATGCCTTTGGTGTCATCGAAGCGCCATGTCGCGTGACCAACACGGTCGTTAGGACCAATGCCTACTACGCGCATGCCTGCTTCTTTTGCTGCGTCTACCCCCGCTTCTGCATCTTCAACTACGATGCACTCGTCAGCGTTTACACCCACTTGGCCTGCTGCGTGGATGAACACGTCTGGCGCTGGCTTAGAGCGGTTGACAGACCAACCATCACCGATAGCATCAAACAGTGGCGTTAAGCCAAGACGGTGCAGGATAGGACGAGCATTCTTACTTGCTGACGCCAGTGCCACCTTGATGCCACGTGCGTTTAGCTCAAGCAGGAATTGCTCAATACCCGGTAGAACGTCTTTCGCAGAAATCGTGTTCAGCAGATCCACGTAGTAATCGTTCTTACGCTTCATTAGCTCAGCAAACTTCTCTTCGCTGATCTCTTTGCCGTTCAAGATGATGTTCAGCGACGCTTGACGAGATACGCCACGTAACTGCTCATTGATTTCACGGTCGAAGTAGTAACCTTCTTCGTTCGCCATACGTTGCCACGCTTGGTAGTGCAACTCAGCCGTATCCGTGATAACGCCATCTAGGTCGAAAATAAATGCCTTACACATTGAACGTCACCTCTGTTGAATCGATAACACGTGGCTCACCTGCAACTTCGATGTTTAGCACTTGGCCGTTGAACTCAGGGCGCTCGATGCGAACTTGCTCTTGGTCAACGGTCACTTCTAAACGCTCACCTTTCCAGTAGATTGGGAAGTTCAGGCTTTCCCATTGCTTAGGAAGGTTAGGGTTGATACGCAGGTTGCCACCTAGCATACGAACACCACCGAAGCCGTAAACCACACACTGCCACATGCCGCCGATAGACGCCGCGTGAATGCCGTGATCTGAGCTCTTCATGTTCTGACCGATGTCGATAGACGCGGCTTGTTGGAACAGGTCGTAAGACAGCTCTGGGTTGCCAACATCTGACGCTAATACCGAGTGTGTAGACAGACTTAGCGACGAATCGTGTAGCGTCTTCGGCTCGTAGTAGTTCCAGTTAGCCAGTTTGGTTTCTAGGTCGAACTTATCTTCTTGCTGTAGGAACAGCACCATGATATCCGCCTGCTTAGAAACCTGCATGTCGTTAACCTGTTCTAGGTTGTAGTCTTGGAACAGACCACCAACGAATGGCTGCTCTTTGTACTTAGTCAGGTCGATGATTTCTTTCTGTAGGTAAGTGTCATCCTGTGGGATTACCTTATCTTCAGCACGTGGCTTAGGTAGGTAGATATTGTCTACGCGGTCTAGCCACATTTGACGAGCTTCCACTAGGTTTAGCTTGTCAGACAATTTAGCCAGTAGCTCTGGGTTCGACGCTTCTAGATCCTCGTAGTAACGAATCGCTAGTTTGATGTTCTCTACCGCCATGTAGTTAGTGAACGCGTTGTTGTCGATGTGCTCTTTGTACTCATCAGGACCGATTACGTCACAGATACCCCACATGTTGCGGTCTTCTAGCCAATCTAGGCGGCTTGTCCAGAACGTTGCCGTGTCGAACATGATCTCGTAGCCCATGTCGTCCATAAACTTCTGATCGCCTGTGATTTGGTAGTACTGCCACAATGCGTAAGTGATGTCACACGTGATGTGCTGCTCGATAAAGCCAGACCAGATCTTCGTCGACTTACCAGTGATGATGTCTACTGCACCCCATACTGGCGTTACTTCTTCACCCGTTAGTGCCGATTCCCATGGGAACTGTGCACCAATGTAGCCGTTGTCTTTCGCTTTCTTACGAGCGCCATCTAGCGTCTTAAAGCGGTACTCAAGTAGGCTACGTGCCACTTCAGGCATGGTGTAGATGAAGAACGGAAGCATGAATACTTCTGTATCCCAGAACGAGTGACCTTTGTAGCCTTCGCCAGATAGACCTTTCGCACCGATACCGAAGCGAGAGTCGTGCATTGGCGTGAAGATATTCAACTGGTATTGAGCAAAACGGATCGCAAGTTGGTCGAAATCGCTACCACCGATAGTGATGTTCATGCCTGCCCAACGCTTGTCCCACTCTGCTGCGCTCTCTTCTAGAAGCTCATCAAAGCTGCGGTCAGCGTTATTTTTTAGGTTCGTCAGAGCGTGGTCACGAAGTGCTTGAAGCTCGTAACCTTCCACATCGAACTGCTTGTCGCGAGACGTATGAACCACACCGACTTTTTCTGTGCCGAACGTTTCGCCCGCTTTCAGATCGTAGTTGATGTTTACCCATACTTTACGACGGTCCATCGCAAGTGATGGGGCGATTTCTGTCTCTTGGCCGTCAACTAGGTAGCGGTGAGACGTTAGGAAAACAAAGTCTACTTTGCTCTCTGTTGTGTGTTGTAGAAGCTCGATAAAACGCTTGTCGTAGATACGCTTTTCGCCTTCGTGGAAGTGCTGAGCACCTGAGTTAGAAAGCTGCGCATCCACACCAGAGCGGATTTCGATTTTCGCATCGCTGTTCAGTGCTTTTACTTGAACGTCGAATGCCATTAGGTGAAGGTTTGCTTGCGAGAAGAAGCGACGGAAACGCATCTCAAAGCTCTTGCCTTCGTTGTTTGTCCATGTGAATTCACGGATTAGCTCACCGTTTTTCACGTTTAGGCGACGAGAGTAGTTGCTCACTTCACCTGTTTCTAGGTGGAAACGGCGACCATCGATGAAAATTTCAATCGAGCTCATGTCTGCAGAGTTTGGCAGCTCAGTTACTTCGTCTGCATCAAACTTGTTGTAAGTACCAGCAACGAAAAGGTTGCGAACTTGGCCCACGTATTTTTCTTCCGTTGCACTACGCGCACCCATGTAGCCATTACCTTGGCTCATTACCACTTCACATTTGCCTTGGAAAGCTGAGTCAAACGCCGTCTCTTCAACGATCCAGTTTTTTAGTTCGCCTTGACCAGCGTTGTAGTTCATAAACATCTTAAATATCCCCGAAATTTAACCTTTAACAGCGGAAGAAATGTCGTTACCCACGAAGTAACGTTGGAAAACCATAAATACAATCAGTACTGGGATTGTTGACAGGAAAGCCCCCGCCAAGATCAGGTTCCAGTCACCTGCTACGCCATAGGCGTTACGTAAACTCAATAGACCAACAGGAAGCGTGAACGCGTCAGCTGGGCTGTTAATCACCACAAGCGGCCAGAAGAAGTCGTTCCAAGCACCTTGGAAACCAAGGATGGTGACTGACAAGATGGCTGGCTTCGCCAGTGGCATGAATACCTTCCAAAGAATCACAGCAGGACTTGCGCCATCTACGATTGCTGCTTCTTCCAGTTCTTTCGGAATGTTCTCGAAGAACTGTTTCATGATCAGAACCTGACCCGAAGCAACGACCGCGGTGATGACCGCCCATGGTGTGTTCAATAAGCCGATATCTTTATAAATTAAGTAGTTAGAGATGAACGTTACTTGGCCCGGAATCATCATGCTGAACAACATGAAAGCAAACACAGCACGCGCACCAGTGAACTTCAATCGAGCTAAGGCATAACCCGCAGTACATGCAAAGAACAGGGTTAGAATCACCTTACCAATCGCAATGAAGAACGAGTTGATGGTCCAGCTCATAAATAAGCTCTTACCTGTATCTAGGCTTACCGACTCGGTGTACACGCGGACGTAAGACTTAAATACATAACCAATCAAACCCGGCGCTGCGTTATCCCATGCCGCAACACGGCCACGACGTTCCATCTTGCTTGGCGCTAGTGTGCTATCAATGAGCACTTGGCCGCGCGGCGCTTCTACCGTTAGTGGTAGCGTTGCAATCTCAGGACCTTGCCCTTGATACTTGATGGAAAATGCCCACGTTTGGCTGTGACCTTGCTTAGTAAGTTCACGACGACCACGCTTCTCTACAAACGTCACGTTGTCGTTGGTGTCTACTAGCACTGGCTCGCTGACTTGCGCGTAATCGGCAGCAAAGTCGGTCACGATAGCCGCAGCCATACCTGTACCTGGACGACGGCGTGGCACTTCAATCTCTGGCATTGCCAGCTCTTTGCCGTCTTCCACCGCGTAAGTTACGGTGAAGTTCACTTCTGCGCCCGGAGCAAAACCACCGAACATTGGCGCATCATTACCTTCTTTACCGAGTTGGTAAGCAGCACCCCAGTTGCTTGGCTGAACCTGTGCAAAGTTGAACTTAAATGGCTGCTCTAGTGGGTCATCTTTCAAACTCGCTAAGAAAGCCACCACGAACGTACCTAGCATGACAGTCGCAACCAGTAGCAAAGCACTGTAAACCCACGCCACTTTTGCCCAGCGACGGCGCGCTTGGAACTTGGAAATCTCTTCCATTGATGCCATAGGTTTCGCATCATCGTGATTCATGGTTGAAACGGGATTAGTCATCTGCTTTCTCCTTCACACCAAAGATTTTCTGCAGATAAACCACTGCCAACGTGATGAATGCCAATACCAATGCTGCTGCGCTTGCCATGCCGATTTGTGGCGTGCCACCCGGTGGGAAGGCGTTGTGGTAAACGTAGTAAGCCAGCGTAATACGTGATTCCAACGGAGCTGCCGAGCCAAGTAGTGCTACTTGGTCAAACATTTGTAGCGTACCGATAATCGAGAAGGTCACGACAACGAACGTCACCGGTGCTAACTGAGGAATCGTAATGTTCCAGTGTTGCTGCCACTTGTTCGCACCATCAATGTGCGCCGCTTCGTAAAGCTCCCCCGGAATGCCTTGCAAGCCCGCTAGGAACAACAGCATGAAGGTCGGGATAGTGGTGTAAATGTTCTGAATCACGATAGCCCAAAGTGTTAAAGGCATCGGCCCCACATTGTCTCGCGTGTTCAACCAGTTCACTTCCACGATTTGGTCTGTCACTTCGACCCAGCCCATTGCGCTGGCTACGAAAGTTGCCACACCCGCAACGATGAAAGAGAGAATGCCCCATGCTGGATCCAACCAACCTACCGGTAAGCCTTTCAAACGGTCTTTGGTTACCAACACAAACTGAGTAGCGATAGCGACAAGCACAAAGCAACTCAAGTGTGGGTAATGGTTCACCACATCGGTGACAAAGCCGTTGAGATAACCGTTCTTTTGGTAGAACCAAATGAAGATCAGTGTCACCGCGGCACTCGACAAAATACTTGGTAAGTAGAATGCGGTTCTAAAGAAACTTTTTGCGCGAATTTTAGAGTTCACCAAAATCGCTAAGCCAAGTGCTAGCACGGTTTGCACACAGGTCACGATCAACGAGAACCAAATGGTGTTTGCCAATGAAAGCAGGAATAAATCGTCAGTAAGCAGAGCTTTAAAGTTCGCTAAACCAACCCAGATTGCATCGCTGAACAAGTCGTACTCGGTAAAGCTGAAGTAAACCGTTCTGATCAATGCGTATAGAAAGAACACCACCAAAGTCAGTACAAATGGCCCAGCTAGGAGCCATCCGTAAACTTGTTGGCGTAAACGTAAAGAGTTCATCCCTCGCCCCGTTATTTCGCCATCAGTGCATCGTATTTAGCTTGCGCCATCTTGATCGCTTCTTTCTGCGTCATCTGACCAAGCAACACTGAATTCAATGCTTCATTAATCGGAGTCATCCATGCTGTGCCGTAGTTACCAAATGCGAATGGCTCTACATTTCCTTCAAGAGCACCTTCAAACACTTGTTTTGCCAATTCGTTTTCTGCTTTTTGCTGAGCAAAGAACTCTGACTTACCAAGCGCTTCACGGCTTGGCAGAGCAAGACCTGAATCCAACACCCATTCTTGTGCTTTTTGGCTAGTTAAGATCTCTACCGCTTTTTGCGTCGCTTCGATGTTCTTACCATCTGCATTTACGCCCCAAGCAACAGTAAACAGTAGGTTGCCACGTTCACCGCTTACTGGATCTTTTGGCATCAACGTTGTGCCATAAGGCAGGTTTGGCGCTTTATCGCGTAAGTAACCACTGATCCAGTTACCTTCTAGAGCGATTGCTGTTTCTTCCGTACCGAAACAGCCGCCGCCCCAACCTTGGCCAAGGTCAGTCGCCAAGATGCCGACTTTGTCTTCGGTAACTAAGCCAGTGTAGAAGTTAAATGCACGCTCGAAGTTCTCATCCAGAACGGTTTTGCCTTCAGCGTTGAATGGCGTCCAACCTGTTGCGAGCGCAAAGGGTGCAAAACGCGCGTAATCAGGCATAACGCAGATACCAGACACTTCATCTGCTAGCGCATCTTTCACATCCAGTAGTTTTTTACGTAAATCTTCCCAAGAATCTTGATTCGTTGGGTAAGCGACTTCAGCATCATCAAAAATGTCTTTGTTGTACTGCAGTGCAATTGTGTTGAAATCCTTAGCCACGCCGTACTGTTTACCTTCTAACGTAAACGCCGAGTTCAAGCTTGGGATCATGTTGGTCGCGACTTTTTCTAAGCTGCTGTTATTTGGAGAAACTTTGCCAGAGTTAACTAACGTGTTAGCGAATACAACGTCGATGTAGAAGGCGTCTGGTGCAGTGCCAGCTGAAAGAGAGTTGGTAATAAATTGAGAAAAATCGCCTTCAACTGCTTGATATTTAACAGTAAGACCTGCTTTATCAAAATCGTCAGTAAGTACCTCGTTCACCAATTTGTTCAGAACCACAACATCATTACCGCCCCAGCCGGCAATCGTGACTTCTGTATTTGCAACTGCGTTTGCAGATAGGCCAGCAGCTAGTAGGGATACTGCCAATATTGTTTTTTTCATCTCGCCCTCAAATCCCATTTCTTTCAAAATCTGAGGGTATTATGCGAAATTAACGTAAGCGCTTACGTTAAGATGATCACAAAAAACTCAGTTACGTATCAGAACGCACAAGAATGGTGATCTCGCTTACAAAAATGGTGCGTTTTTCGCTCGTAAATTCAGAAAAACGCCATAAAAGGCCGTTATGTAACGAAATGTGATTCGTAAGACCATCTCATTCTTACGAAAAATTTACGTAAAACAGATACAGAGATAACGATTAATAAAACTCGACTGGAGATAGGAAACGGAGAAACAAAGAAATGGGTAAGAAGAGGGTGAAAGCCGTAAACAAAAAGAGCATGGACTCAGCCATGCTCTTTGCTTTTGATTACCAATATGAGGAATGAGAGTTAGCTGGTTTTACCTAACTTCAGAGACACAGGAACAACGGAGCCAACAGGCTGTTCACGTAGCATGGCTTGCTCTAGCATGCTCGCAACACGCGCTGCGATCTTGTCCGTGTCTTGCTCAATAGTCGTGAGTTCACGTGAAATACCAGGTAAACCATCGTAACCCACCACAGAGAAGTCATCAGGTAGCGTGTAACCGCGGTCTTTTAGTGCCGCGATAACACCAAGTGCCGTTTCGTCACACTCACAAACAAAGCCTTGATAGCCCTCAAGCTGCTTTTTATCAATGTTCATGAAGTAGCGATAAGCCGCGATTTCACCCAGTGGTTCAGCACCCGTTCTAAGCTCTCGAACAGGAAGCGCATTGCTTGCCATCACTGACATGTAACCTTGATGACGGAACTGATAACCGTCGCCATAAGTCGTTGGCGTCACGAAGCAAATGTCTGTTAGCCCTTTATCTACAAGGTGTTGCGTGGCTTCACGGCCGCCATTGAAATCATCTGGAGCCACCCAAAAAGAGCCTTCACTCATGCCGATACAAACGTAAGGCAAGTCCATCTCTTTACAGGTTTCAATGCGTGGGTCGTTGTGTGTAATACCAAGTAAAATAGCGCCGCCAACCTGCTCTAAATCCACTTCACCAAAGCTTACTGGCAACAAGTTGCGTCCAGAATTACGGATGGAAGCAGACAAAGAAGGCCATAGCATACCGAGGTAACGAGAAGCGTAAAAATCGTGCGGACCAAGCGAAATTGCGATGGTATTTTTGTGACTACCAGTCAATTCACGTGCAGACGTGCTTGGTACATAACCCAACTCTTTGCATATATCGAGAATCTTTTTACGCGTTTTTTCGCTGATCCCCGGTTTATTATTTAGAGCTCGACTAACAGAAGCGATTGATACACCTGCAATTTTTGCAGCTTCGTGTATGGTCGCTTTCTTCAGTTCCGCATCAGTTTTTGGTGCACTCACGGCGCTCTCCTACGGCAAAACGTAAAATTTACGTTCATTATGTGAGTAAACAGAGAAAAAGCAAGCGAGAAATACGTAAAACGATAGCAAAGCGTAAACTTATGACTCATATGTCACACTTTGTATAAAACCAATAAGCACAAACACAGACAAGGCCCATTCTTTTATAAAAACATCGAATAATCTGACAGTTAGAATAGAAACAAGATGAATATCAGCACAACAGACTGATAACGAACGTCGACAAAGCACTCAGAAACTGGATGTTTTTCTCGCACTGTCAGCTCAGAAATTACGTAAATCGATTTACGTAAACCTTATTGGGCTATCTGCGGGCGATGAAAACCGTTAAATACCAGTCTCAGCCCCTTCCCTAATACAACTGATGCTTTCTTCGCCTAAAGTCAGCGAATTGTGAAACTTCATCCACATCAGAAAATATTGCTAGCTGTTTTTCATTTCTCTCGACTATGATTCGCGCTCCTGTGTTTTGGTGATTTTTTAAATGAGAATTTATACCGCTATTATCACGGCAGCATTGGCTGCAACAACACTTATCGCTCCTGCACACGCAGACGATAAATTCACTTTAGGTCGTACTATCTTGCTTGAGCACGGTAACCTAGCTGCAAAAATCCCAATGGTGATTTGCCGCAACACCAACGCGATCAAAGTGAAAGCAGAGAAAGACCTAGAACTAAGAAAGGTCGTTGTGCGATTCCAAAACGGTGACGAGAAAACCATTCGCTTCCACCGTGATCTAAAGAAAGACAAGATGACCGACTGGCGTTACTTCGGTTACCGTCGCTGTGTGAAAAACATCGAAGTATACGGTAACTCAGAAGGCTCTAAAGCGGGCGTACGCGTTTACGGTAAAGAGAAGAACGATTAATCGTTACTGATCTCGACATTCAAAAGGGATGAGAATTAACCTCCTTCCTAACGAATACAAAAATCCCTCGTCGATTGGCGAGGGATTTTTATTTTAATTCAGAAACAAAGAAGGCTCTTATTCTGGCGAAACCAATTCGGTTCCGTTGACCGTAATTTCGACTTTACGCGCGGCTTGCTCGCGATGCTCTTGTTCAATGACTGACGTCTCAAGACGAATGTTGTCCGCTTTCACGCCATGCAAAACTAAGAAATCTGCCACGACTTTTGCTCGCTCTTTCGCTAAGTGAGTATTGTACTCCAGATAAGCAGGCTTACTATCTGCCCCTCCTGTTACCACCACTTCATAGCTTTCCAACTCAGTTATTCGACTGGCTAACTTCATCAACTGAGCTTCCATCTGTGGGTTGAGCGCGGCATCGTCGTAGCTATAAACCGGACTGTTCTCCGCTAGAATTACGGTTTGCTCTTCCGGCGCATCTTCTATGTGCTCAATAGGTTGTGGCTCGTAACTGCTGCTCGACCACGGATGAAGCACCAGAGACAAGTTCACCTGACGCAGCTGTTTGGTGTCTTTTTTGTCGTAGTACTGATCGAGCACACTGACGTTAAACAGATTGTCGAATTGCAACGAGACGTCGATGTACTCACTTAAGGCATAGTAGCCACCCAACGACAGATACGGTGCCACGCCGCTTGTTTCCGTCGGTGAATCCAACTGTGGCTTGTCCATGTCGGCGTTGTAGATGTAGCCACCCACGCCAGCAAACAAACCACCATCGCGCCACAGTGACCATTTGTGTTTGGCGAGAATGTCCAAACCTTTCATGTCAAAACCATTGCCGTCCGATAAGCTGCGATAGCCTAACTCATAATCAAAAGGCTGCGTCGTGATACCTAAGCTGTACTTCAAGCTGGTGATGTCGTTGTCGTGCTTGTAAGGATCGTCTTTAAACTGAGCGAGTCCCCCTCCCACTTGAAAATACAACCCATTGGATACCAAAGTATCGATAACGCCTTTCTCGGGTTCGTCGACTTGCTGAGCCTCTTGTGCCAAAACTGGGGAGAGTGCAAAAACAGAAATCGCGAACAAAATCATTTGTTTGTAAATCACAAGCCTTCTCCTATAAGTAAGAAACGGTGTACACCACCATTCCCTCGAACTTCCCTTTCTTAATGTTGGCAGGGTCGAAAGGCACCAGTTTGGCGAAGTAACGGTCATAGCCGACTTGCTCTACTTCGTAACCATCACCGACAGGCTCATTAAGTTGCACTTCTTCACCACTCGGAGTGTAAAGCTTGATGCCGTAAGATTTGATTTCCGTGCCACTTTCGTCAAACACCGGGACGTAAGATCGGTTGTTCAGGTCTCGAACATTATCAAAATAACCACGCAGCTTAACGGATGGACAATCGGCTCCGTACTTTAAGTTGCGAACGATAATAGTGAGAGGGCGAGGCTCGGTTTGCACAATATCGTCCACACCAATGCGCCCGTAGTCGATGTTGTTGTTCTTGATCTCCAGCTCAACCAAACATTTAGAAGGCTTAAGAATGTCCATATTCTGAATCACGCTGCGGTAGTTCGCATACGCACCGTTGTAGCCCAACTCCCCATCTAACTGGAAAATATTAACCGGCGCGCTATATCCAGAGAAGTCCCCCGGCCCCGTAACAATGATGGGCTGGTATGTAATGGTTTTGGATGTTTTAGTGCGTGACTCACAAGCGTTGTTATCTTCACTAGCACTACATTGAGGGACTCTGAAGCCATCAACTGCGGTTTTTACGCCATAAATATCTCGGCCTTCATATCGAAACCCCACCTTAATACCGGGAATATTCGGGACGACGGTATCACCCGTTTTACCGGGCCAAAAGAACACTTGTTCGGGGAAATCCTTCAGGTGAGGGAAATTCGTCGCATCTTTATAGCAAGTAACATTCACCGTTTGAGACGGGCCACGCCATACCACTTGTCCATCAGGCGCATCAATGGGTACAGATGCAGAAGGGTCAATGTAGAAACTGCTTACACCGCCAGGACCACTACCACCAAAACTACCACCGGCTTCTGTGCTGTAGCAGGCTAACGCCCACGCATTGGGAGCAACTGAAAGCCCCGTAACGAGCAAACAAAGTGTTAGAAATAACGCTCTCATCATTACCCCTCACTTTCGTCTTTGGCAGTGCAAATGTTTTTTGAATTGCAGAAATAGGTGTTGCTCACCGTAGCACCATAATCATTGATGTGGCTTAACGTGTATCGGTCGCTTTTTTCTACTTTCAAGGTTCTGCTGGTGAACGGCGCCAGCATCACAGGGGTGAAACCTGTCGCGTCTTTCTTCGCTTTCCCCACCATCAACTCAGAGTAAGTCACGTAAAATGGCGAACCGTTTTCTACCAAGATCTTATTGCTGCCCGTGCGCTTAATTTTGGTTGCGCTCGCCACCGCTTTATCGACGCGCTTAATCTTGTTCAGACTGGAAGGTCGATAGAAAAATTTGATCACCGATTCAATCGCGATTTGGATAGAACCACTGGCAGTTTCTGCGACAGCATCATCGTGCTTGTCATGCTCCGAAGGCGGCACTTCGCGAACATGTAAGAAGTAAGCCGTTTCCCTGTCTTGCGGAAGCTGGGAAGCGGTTGGCAAAGATTTGATGCGCAACATGGCGTAATCTTTACTCTCGATTCTCAACACGGGTGGGACAACGATGAATTTGTCTTCTACATCCTTTCCATCCATGTCCGTCAACCAAGATTGCGCTAAGAATGGAATGTCAGCGGGGTTCTTTATTTTGACGGTCTCTACCTTTGAGTTACCTTCATAAACCACACGAGTTCGGTCTAAAGCCAATGCCGCATTCGCCGATGCCGAGACCATCAAACAACACATGACGGCTAGAATTGATTTTTTCATAACTTCTCAACTACTGATTAATTATCACAATGAACGGAACGGATGACTTCTTTACTGTTTAGAATTGAGTCATCAATGATTAAGTGGCAGCTTTGGTTATCCCCCCAGCTCACACTGATTTTTGAATCGAGATTGACGCCGACCAAATAAGCCGTCGAGTCTTGCCCAACAATGCCAATCTCTTGATTGAGTTCGTCGTCAAACACCAATGCACCAAACGGAATGTCTTGTTCGCTTTGCAAGCGCGCCATAAAGTTGCTGCCTTGGCGGGCCTTAATTTTTTGATAGCCGATCGCACCTTCGGTCAGCACCATGCTCTTAACGCTGCCGAGCACCTCAACATCATCAGGTAGTGATTTGTAATCGATGGTGTTGTAGCTCTTTTGGTAAGGCGTCACGCCATTGATCAGCGCCAAGCCAAATGCATTGGTCTCTTCGTTGTTGCTGCCGTTTATGGTGACGTCCGGTACATTCGAGTCGATAAGAATGCGCGACGTACCAGAGTTAAGTGCGCTGTAAGCCAAGCCATGTTTTGAAAGCAGCACCGTGCCCATCGCATTGGCGTTTACTTGGCTGTACGAGTTGGTTTTGTAGCTGCCACCCACAGACGTCGACATGAATGAGAAATCGCGATTGTAGTTGCCACTTACGCCGTTGGATTCACCCTCGTAAACATCGTAAGCAACGCGATAGTTAGAACCGTCATCGTTGTTGTATCCCGAGTAGGCGAGGTTTTGGGAGTAATCGCCACTGCGTGAGTTGGTTTGAACCGAGACAGTGTTGCTGCCACCGATAGGAATAGAGATCCCCAATGACCAGCCTTTTTCGTCAATGCTTGGCGAGTACTCATTAATGCCCGACTCGTAGTCGTAACTGATGTATGAATCGTTCGACTTGTACAGGTTCATCGTTAAGTAGAGGTCGATCCCGTTGATCTTCAACGGATGCGAAATATTGACGTCGTAACGAGAACTGTCGCGGCGATTGTCCCAATAGTTGTTTGAGGTGTAAGACACATACGCACTGGTCGAGCCAAAGCTCTGGGTTAGCGCAATGTACTTTTCATCTTTGCGGTTGTTGTTCGCGGCATAGACGATGGAAGAAGTACGGTCATCATAAGACTTCAAATACTCATCAAATTCGTAGTATTGCTCTTCCGAAAAACGGTAGCCTGCCACACGTAAACCCAAGCCAAAGTCGGTCAGCGTGTTGTTGTAAGTAAAGCCATAAGACAAACCAGAGGCATCCGTGTCGTCGCCTAATTTCGCCTGCGCAGAAGAAATATCGAATGAAGCCGCCCCGAAGTAATTCAGGTTGATGCCACTACCGAAAGTGTAAGATTGGTAATCTTCAGAGAGCAGCGTTGCAGAGAACAACGACAGGTAGTTGTTGACACCATAGGACGCTTCGGCGGAGAAAAACTCTGGCGTGTGCTCATAAGCATCACTGTCCGGTACGCCCGCAGAAACGCTATAACGCACATGATTAGGTCGAGTTAGGTACAGCACATCTGCACCGTTCACTTGGTAACGTTGAATCGTCCCGTCGGCTTGTTTGACCTCAACATCCAACGTACCTTGAGACGCTTGTGATAGGTCATCAATCAGATACGGCCCCGCATTCACATTCACTACTTTAAGTACGTTGCCTTGCTGGCGAATGGTGATCACCGCATTGGTATTGACCGTGCCAGAGACCACTGGCGAGTAACCACGCAAGTTAGATGGTAGCATTTGGTCATCGCTTTGCAGGCGAACACCCGTCATTTGGAACGAGTCGTACACGTCCGAGCCAAACTGGGTATTACCGAACGTCAGTTTCGATTTAATGCTGCGGATCGGCGCATAGCCATACAATGAAGTAAAGTCACCCGAGTAGTTGTTAGATGCTTGGTAATTTGCTCGAAAACGAAACGCTCCGGCATTTAACCCAACAATGCCGTAGGTGGATAGATCGTCATTCCAACCGTTTTCATCGTCTTGTTGGCTGGAAAAGTAGTTAACGTTGTAATCCAGATAGAGCGCGGCGATGCCATCGTCCCATAGACGATCAGGTACAAAACCATATTTGTACTCATTGGCGATGTATTCTTGAGGCGTCGTGATGTCTAAACGTGCTTTACCGAGATCGGACGTAACTTTGGTGTAGCCGACATCTTCAAACTGATAACACACACCACCATCAACTGAGATCGCGTTTTCTTTGTAGACTTTATAACCACGCTCGCTAAGAGGAAGGCTGTCCATTAATGCATCAGAAATGCAGGGTTTATTGTTATTAAATACAATATTTTCTTTGGTTAAGAACTCCCCATTAATATAAACCTCTAGCTCATATTTACCGTCTTCTACAAAGTTCGCATTCGAGAATTTGCTTAAATCGACACTATTTTTACTTCTTATAAAATAATCATTGAAGCTGGTCGCGTAAGAAAAAGAAGGAAAGGAAAGTACAATTATTAAACCGAGTAAATGACGACGCATTTTATCAACCAGTGTTTTTTATTAGAACGAGAGCTTTGGCTAAACAGCCAAAGCTCTCTCGGCAACTGCTTATGGGTACGTTACGCGTAGTAGCGCCCAAGATTCTGCAACACCCGCTGTAACAGGCGTTGCTGTTACGTCTACGTTTGCTTCATACGCGGCAGAGAAAGACGCGATGTTTGTGCCGTCTACGATTACGTTGCTTGCCGCTACGTCACCGTTGTCGATTGGGTTACCATCGTGAAGGATACGTACGCCAACGCCCGTTGCACCGCCTTCAACGCTGAATAGGTCACCAGTAGTGTCTGGGTTAGAATCGAATGTGAATTCTGCTTTTGTTGCTACAGTCGTATCACAATCCGTCAGCTTCACTTGGAAAGGCACTGGTGTAGAGCGGTCACCTTTTGCTTTAAAGATGTGCGTTGGCTGTTGACCAAGTTGGATTGTCTGATCGATGCTGTCTGGTGATAGGCCACATGCTGATTCTACGATTTCACCTTTGAAGTAAACGTTGGTCGTGTTTTCTGCCAAAGCAGGCGTTGCAGACATCAGACCAAAAAGAAAAGTAGCTGCGATTGATGAGCGAATGAATTTAGCTTTCATTTTTAAATCCCGTGTATTTTTAGCGAATAAATGCAGAAAAGAAGTGATGACTTCTTATCATTGCAATTTAGTTTTTAATAAATGTGTGGATGGAATAGTTTTATTTCCAACTCGATGTGTTTGTATCGTTTAACAAACGTTATGATTTTTGGTTAGCGTGAATGTTATTAAGTTCTAAACCATTAATTCTCCCTAAATTATTCGCTCCTTTTCATCAAGAAATAATGCATTCTTGTTATGAGCCTATATTTTTAATTACCTGTTCCTAATAAGATTTATCCAATTAAACGTTGACCCGAACTATAAAGTTATTATTGGGTGTACGATCCGTGAACATTACGCGCGATTTGAGTGGCTCCACGAACGAATCGTAAGCAGCTCACCCAATACATAATCGGCCCCCGCGGAATAAACACCGGTACTCGCTCCGACTTCTTCAAGTTGGAACACTCGTACTTGCTTAACGGTTTTCTTTTCTGGCGCAACCATTAAGAAAAGCCTTGCCCGACTGGCGTACAACAACTCAATCAATCGCTCAATGCTAGACAGCAAAGCCGAATAACTGAGACTCTCGGTATGCATGAGAATGAACGCATCACCTTCGACTCGGTAAGTCAAAGAAGCCAAGGCACTCCCACCAACGGACCATTGCTCCGTCGACTCTTTGCCATTGAGAAAGCGTTCATACTCTGTCAGTGAACAAAGCTGTCTTAAAAACTGACGACCACTGCCCTTTTCGTTCAAACGTCGCCACTTCCCTTTTCCTTCAGGAAGAGGGACAAGGCCAAAGTTGCCATGACGATAACGCTCGAACCTTTTGATCAATTGAGGCTTGGTCGGAAAGCAGCATGTCTTGAGTTCATCTACACTGTTTTCAAGCACTCTGAGAATCTGAACCATCCGCTCTGCTGTGGGTTGGACTTTCTCACTTTCCCACCGAGAGAGCGCATTAACATCGAGCCCAACAAACAAAGAGAAAGGGAAATGGCGTAACCGATCCACCAGCTCTCTTTGCGACCAACCTCTTCTCTTTCGTGCCTTTCGAAGGTGTTGAGAAAAGTTCGACTCCACCTTTACCTCCACATGCCTTAATTGACTTATGAATCAAACAGTTAAATAGGCATAACAAAGTTAAGCAATATGGGCATGCTCTGTCGGTTTGAATTTGAACAAGGGTAGAATATGCCCCGAATTGAGCGAGGTTATATTCCTGAAAAATAAAGGGAAACGCTTAAAATCGGCATTTTGATTCAATGGTAAAGAACAATTGCTCAATTTCAGAAAAAGGTGTGTAGCACGTAGTACCATTCCTACAGAAATGAGGGCAAAAGCGTGCAATCGACCCACTAACAGACGTCAAAAACTGCCTCTCATTGCGAGAGTTTGGGGCTTGAGATACAGAGATGCCTGAGGTCGCACTGGCTTCCTCAACCTATAAACGAAAAGGTCGTTGTGTTATTCGCTACGCGAAGAAATAGTCAAACAGCCGCAATTGCGCCCGCTTAGTATCTTCATCTGAAATACCGATATACCTTAGCGTTGTCGAAACAGACTGATGGCCGATAATGGTCGCTACTAGGCCAATGTCCATATCACTTGAATGGTAAAGGTGACGTGCGAATATTTTCCTTAGACTGTGACAGCCGATTTTGTACTGACGCAGCTCATCAATACATCGAGATAAGCACGAGAAGACACTCCAACAAGCCTGACGCGAGATAACGCCTCGCTGTCTTTTAGCTCGATTACTGGCTAGGGTAGAGCGCGAAAAAATCAGACCGTTATCTTTGTCTTGCCACATTCTTCGGCGCTTCTTCAATGCAGTTAAAGTTCGCGGACTAAGATAAGCGATACGCTTTTTCACCGGAGCGTTTTTCGTTGCTTCTTCCAAGCGTGCTTGGACGCTTTTCTTCCAACTACGAGGCACTAACCCCGCTACGTTTCGGTAATCACACACGTACACTGAGAGCAACTTGGTATGATCTCGTTTGTAGTAGTTGAGCAGTTCATTTTTGATGCTTTTTAATACTTTATGTCGCGCTCTTGCTTGTCGCGCCAGTGTTCCTTTACTCTCAATCACCACCACTTCACCCGATTCAAAATTAATGTTGTCGTAGCCCAGTTTGGTGATGTCGGTAATTCGTAATCCCGTTTCAATGCCTATTCGCCAAATTAGCCAATAGACTTCATCGTGGTGTCGCTTCAGGTATTTTTCTGCTTTCTTTAAAATACGCTTGTCGCTAATTGCCTGCACGGTACTCATGAACATACCTTCCATTACGTTATAATTATTAATATTAAATATAGCTCAAGCGGTAATAAGCATTTGAGTTAATATTACTTACTGTTATTAATCTCAATAGCCACGTTTATATTTGTTTCTATACCATTAATTTAATTGATGTATTAATTGAATAATTCCAATCAAGTGATTTATCAATCGCTTTAACTATATCAATTTGATTCAAGCCCCTCACAGTGATGATTTGATAAGTAAATTCATGTATTAATTCGATAATTTATCTAGATTCATAACTATATTGATTTTTTACTCAGAAAGATGGCGGTTTATTTGGTGATATGAACGGTATGAAATTGTTTTGTAGCGCATTTTTTGTGATCTACTTCTCATGACAGTTTTATTGAACCGACATCACACACGCTCTCGAAGTGTCTCTGAGTAAGTAATCACCAACGGAAAGCCAAACCTTTATGCGCAAACCAATGCAAACCAAACAAAAAAGGCTCCCAATTGGGAGCCTTGAACATTCTATAGGGAGTAAAAAGTGGTTTCGATTACTGCGCTTGTTGCTGCTTCATCGCTTCTAACTTTTTAAGTTGCTCCTGTTGACGCTTCTCTAGCGTCGACTTTTGCTCTGCGGTTAGAACATTGTAGATATCGTGCTGCGCTTTAAGTTGAGCCAGCTGTGTGTCTAGCTGTTTTGCATGCGCTTGTTGGATAAGCTGCTTGGCTTTTGCTTCATCAAAAGAAGACGCTTTCACTAACTTCTCGAACTGCTTCGCGCTTTCTTGTACCGCTTTAGGATCCTGCTGACCCGCTAGTTTGCTGCTTAAATTGATTTGAATCTCTTCAATCTTCGCTTGTTGATCAGCCGTAATGCTCTCTAAACCGAATGGTTTTGGCGCTGCAGGTTGAGTTGGTGCTGCTTCTGCAAATACATTTGCGCTGCTTAGTAGTAGAATCGTCGACAATAGGTAGCGTTTCATTGGGGGAACCTTCATTAACTTCAGTTTTGAGTTAGGTGAGACTCAATCGATACCACATGGTTTCCTGTACCTGACAAATATGAGACTTTCCGTCACAAAAATAAGCAAAGACTGATATGACAAAAACGACAAATAATTTCCAATTTCCTTCGTCTTTTTCTTTTGTCCGTCGTCTTAGTCATTATTTAACCCAAATTTAAGAGCCTATGTTTACCTTTAAACCTGCAATCATCGAGATTGATCACCACCAAATCACCCTTTCACCTGACGACCAAAACCTGGTTGAGGTGGCACGCAAGGTCAAAGTGAATATCGCCGCACCTTGTTTGAAGAACAAACGTAAACACGGTTGCTGTCATGTATGCAAAGTGGAAGTGGACGGTGAGCCTCGTTACGCTTGCAAGGTAAAACCTAAATCGGGGATGAAAGTCGTGGTGCGTCGCCCTGATCTTGATGCGGCAAGAAAAGAAGCCGTTAAAGCGTACAAGCAACAAATAAAGACAGGCGAAACCACACCTTGCCAGTGCGGTTAAAACGGGTAATCGAGTTTACCTTACCGCGCAAAAACAAAGGGCGACACGAATGTCGCCCTTTTTGATGATTATTGTTGCGGATTTAAAATGATGGTGGTGCGTTTGGCTTTGCTACCAAAGGCCTGTTTCGCTTTCGCCCTCACCTCTTCTAATGTGACGCTTTGCGCTGCTTTATCAACGTCCAGCAAGACATCAAGCCCGTAATCATGCACTAAGTAGCGAGTGTATGACCAACTGCGCTGTCCCGGATTGTCATCCATGTCTTTCATAGAAACCGCAAGTTGCTTGGCAGCCGTATCGACTTCTTTTTGCGTGATGTTTTTCGCTAGACCATCAAAGATTTTATCCAGCTGAGCGTCCATCTTGTCGACGTCTTTTGGATCGATTTGTGATTCAAAGAACCAATCAGAAACCTGTTCTCTATCTTGTGTAATTGGGTAGATGCCAGGGCTGTAGTCCAAGCTTGCTTCTTCACGTAATTGTGCGGTAACACGCGCAGCAGCGATGCGTTGCAGCATGTCTTCAACCACCGTGTCACGCGCCATTCTCGGTGACTCACGCTCATTGGTTAAACGCAGCAAATACAGCGAAGATGGCTCGTTACCTGCGGCCATGACCAAACGACTTTTCGCATTTGGATCAAACTCAATATGGTAATCCACGGGCGTGGCCGCTTTTAGATCAATCGATGCAACATACTTACGCAGCAATGGTGTGATCTGCTCAGGTTCGACATCGGCTACGATGATCATTTTGTAACCGTAGTTATGCTTGAACAAGGCTTCGTGCATCGCAAACACTTGATCCGGAGTGACGTTCTCTGCGCCATTGATGGACAAAAGGCGATGGCGACTGTTAGGCAAGTATGCGTTTTCATTTGCGGCCTTAATCCACTGACCCATTGGTGATTCAAAGAAAGCGCGTCGCTGCTGAACGTATTCACGTTTTACCGCTTCGAGTTGACGCTCATCGACTTTGATTTCCGTCGCCACGTTATACAGACCATTCATGGCACTGGCTAAATGTGCTTTGGGTGTGATGACCTCAATGCCGTGATTCGTCGGGCCAAGGATCGGGAAGAGTGAAATGTCGTTTTTGCGTAAGTAGCTGTCGAGTTCAGAACCTGAGAAATCCCCCAACCCACTGCGTGCCGCTGCCATGGTCGCCACTTCAAACGCAGGATAGAGTGATTTATCAAGTGCAGCCTTACCACCTTGGCTAGCCAAGTAAATGTAGGCTCGGTTCGCCGCTTTCTCATCTTTCTGGAACCAAACTTCGATGCCATTTGAGAGTGAGTAAACTTGGAAACCGCCTTTCTCTTCTCGAACGGCGGTGATGTCACCTTCTTTAGTTGGCTGAATAAAACCATCGGTTTTCGCGTACATCTCAAGCGGCTTTTCACCGGCTTGTGCGTAAGCTGCGCTTAACAACGCAAACTCACCTGCAAACTGTTCTTTGCTTTCCGTTCTACCTAACCCCACCACAAAATTCGCCGGTTCCGATAACAGGGCTTCCAGCTCATTGTTCGCGTGGTTAAGATCATTGGCAGCGACAAAGGTGACCAAGCTTTGTTCATACCCTTGTTTGGATTGCGATACTGAATCTCGCTCCAATTGATACACTCGCGCTTCTGCATAACCAGCAGGCTTTCGCTTCGCCCAATCGGCATCTAGGTTAGACAGTTCGCCATACCAACCCGACATCACACCATTCAGTTCCTCTTGAGTCACACCGTAATCACGCAGCGACGTCAGTGTATTCAAGAAGATTTGTTGGATGTTGTCACGGCGCTCAGGAGCAAAAGACACCCCTGCCGACATCATGCGATGATAGTTGGAGGAATAAGGTTGCGCATAAGCGTATTGGAACGATTCCGCCGCATCATTCAACACCGTGAGTAAGCGTTGTTGGATCAACTGGGCGCTCAGCTCATCTTGCCAAGCTTTGTGTTGTTGCTGCATGGTTTGTCGAGTAACAGAGTCCCGATCAATGACCAGGTGCAGGCTCGGTGATTCCATCTTACTGCTTGGTAAAATGCGATTAGCGTTATTCACTCGAATATCACGACGCTTTTCTACTACCGCATTAGAAACGCTTTCCCAATTAGAAAATTTGTTCTCAATGATCTTTGAGATAGATTCGACATCAACATTACCTGTGACAATTAGCTCAGCGTACTGCGGCTGATACCACTTGTCATAGAATGCTTTTAGCGCTGGCGATGTCGTGTTTTCTATTGAGCTGCGCGTGCCAATCGGATCGTGCTCCGCATAAGGCGTGCCTTCAATAGAAGCTTGGTACGCGTTAAAAGATAGGGATTTATCATCAGGTCTCGCACGACGCCACTCCCCTAGAATCACCCCTTTCTCTTTTTCTACCTGCGTTGGGTCGAACTCGATGCCATCACTGATATCACGCATCCAAGTTAACGCATCATCCAATTTACTCGGATTAGCAAGATCAAGCTTGTAGGTCGTCTGTTGATAAGTCGTCGTGGCATTAATATCTGCACCAAAACTGCCGCCTGATGCTTCAAACAGCTTTACAACATCATTGCCAGAAAAGTGAGTGCTGCCGTTGAACGCCATGTGCTCAATAAAGTGCGCGTAGCCTTTTTGAGTCGCATCTTCTTGGAAGGAGCCAACGTTCATCATCAAACGTACTGAAACTTCTTCATCTTGGGTTGGATAAATGTGGTATTTCATCCCATTAGGCAGTTGATCAACGTACCAATTCGGATCGGTTTGAAGCGGTGTCGATTGGGGAGTCAGAGCACACCCTGACAGCAACAATGCGGTGAGTAACAACGTGCTACGCATAACTATCGTCCCTAATAATAATCAATTGAGGCAATATATCGAGCACGCCATATGCTTGATATTTAATATGAAAACTGCGCCTGAATAGTAAGATCTAGCTCACATTTTATAAAATGAGAAGGTTTTACAACGTCTTAGATAACACTTCGCTATTAATCAAGTTAGCGCAAAAAGGCAATACGCATTGTTTAATATTTGCTCATCGAGGTTGATACGACTCAAATACGCGACATAGATCGGAATTTATTTTGACCACTAAAATATAATGTTCGCGCGAAACACCCATTTTTATAAATATAAGAGCCAACGATACCTTTATGCTTAAGAATTTATCTTTGAAGAACAAACTGGCGATCTCTGCCAGTGCTGCCATCATCCTCGGGGGAGTGTTGGTGGAGGGGCTGTCTTTCCGTGATGCTTTAGAGCGACTTGATGTTGAAGTCGCGCAACGTCTCGAAAGTACCAGCGCATCTTACAACCAATATGTGAGCGATTGGCTGCTGTCGAAAGAGCGCGCACTCACATCACTGTCACAAGATGCTGAGAAATCCGCCATTGTGACCCACCTAAAACAAGTTCGTGATTCTGCCGCGTTTGATAACGTCTTCCTTGCGTATCCAGATGGCTCTCAAGACAACGCGAACGGTGTTGTCCTGCCACCGGGTAACGACGACCCTCGTCAATGGGGTTGGTACACCAACGCAATCGCAAACCCTTCGAAAGTCTTTATGGACAACCCTACTGTCGCCGCAGCAACTGGCGCGAACGTGGTGTCTTTGGGTAAAGCATTGCAACTTCACGGTCAAACCAGCGTGCTAGGTGCAGACGTGGAAATCGGTGACATCTTAAATAGCCTGAACCAAGTGATTCTGCCTGGTGAAGGTTATATGTTTATCGCCAACGACCAAGGCAATATCTTCACCCACAATGACAGCAAACTGCTTAACCAGCCTGTCAGCAAATTGGGGCTGAACAACAGCGATATCACAGCGGCAGCAAATTCTGGCCAAGATCGTACCGTGTCCATCAACGGCAAAGACTTCGTGGTTTACGCGAAAGCCATTGACGGTACTAAGCTAACAACGGTCACGGTTCTGGATAATGACTCTTTGGTTGCCCCACTTTACGACGCAGTTTGGGGCCAAATCATCGCGACAACGATCGTAGTGATCATCTGTGTGGCCTTGTTTAACCTGCTGTGCAACATTCTATTCCGTCCGCTTTACAACGTTTCAAATGCTCTATCGCAAATCGCCAATGGTAGCGGTGATTTAACTCAGCGCATCAAAGTCGAGAACCGCGATGAAGTGGGTGAATTGGCAGAGAACTTCAACCAGTTTGTTGCCAGCCTTCAGCAACTTATCGGCCACATTCGTCACCAAGCTGAAGACTTGAATCATCAGTCAGAGCTGAGCACCAAACGTGCAAACCAATCTGTTGACGAGCTCAACCACCAGCAACAAGAAATCACACTTGTGGCAACGGCAGTAACGGAAATGGCTTCTGCGACGCAAGAGATCGCTTCTCACGCTGAGCAAACGGCGAAAGTGGCACAAGACTCTTCCGTGAGCACACAAAATGGTCATGCGTTGGTTGTTAACACCAAAGACTCGATCAACAACCTGTCTTCGGAAGTGAACCAAGCTAGCGGCGTGATCAGTGAACTGAACCAACATGCTCAAGACATCAATACCGTGCTATCGACCATTCGTGATATTGCAGAGCAGACTAACCTACTTGCATTGAACGCCGCGATCGAAGCCGCACGTGCAGGCGAACAAGGCCGTGGTTTTGCTGTGGTTGCGGATGAAGTTCGTGTTCTATCTCAACGCACTCATACATCAACAGAAGAGATCAAATCCACCATCGAAACGCTACAACGCACGACTCAGCGTGCTGTTACTTTGATGGAACGCAGCTCTGAACTGGCAGTAGGCTCGGTAGAAGATGCTGACCGTGCTTCTCAAGCGCTGGATGAAATCAACTCGGCAGTGGCGATGATCAGCGATATGGCAACCCAAATCGCCACCGCCGCAGAAGAGCAAACCCACGTGACCAATGAAATCACCCAAAACGTCACTTCAATCAAAGACGTGACGGATCATCTGGTTATCGGTGCAGAAGAGTCGATGAATCAGTCATCTGAGTTGAAATCTCAAGCAGAAGATCTCAACTCGAAAGTGGCAACCTTCAAACTGGCGTAATACCCACTTCAACCATTAATTTCAAACCCCGTCATGTTGCGGGGTTTGTTGTTTTTCCCGCCTGTAAATTCGGCTTAATTTGACCCGAAAGCCCCGAATAACCGTACATAAAAGCAACACAATCAACATTATCGCCTATCAACATCAGTAAGTTCCTCAGAGAACGAGATAGGCAA
This sequence comes from Vibrio sp. K4, assembly GCF_051122595.1. Classification (NCBI taxonomy): domain Bacteria; kingdom Pseudomonadati; phylum Pseudomonadota; class Gammaproteobacteria; order Vibrionales; family Vibrionaceae; genus Vibrio; species Vibrio sp. K4. Next base: position 600,387 of record NZ_CP178578.1, on the reverse strand, counting down.
AACTTTTAGGGAAACGGCTTTTCAACCTTATTCAGAAACTTTTGAAGGGGTGCGCTTATGAATCTTATGGACCTACCCAAAAAACGGGGCAAATGGAACCTAGAACTGTGCAAACAAAGTGCAGCAAAATTCAAGACTCGCACGGAGTGGTGTGAAGGATGCAAAGCGGCTTATAGCGCGGCGTATCGCAACGGCTGGCTCGACCAATGTTGCGCTCATATGCAGCGCGTTGGCTTGAAATGGACGTACGAAAAATGCAAACAAAGCGCCTCTAAATACAAGACACGCTCTGCATGGAATCATGGCTGTAAGAGCGCCTACCATGCCGCCAGAAAAAACGGCTGGGTAGAAGATTGCTGCGCCCACATGCTCCCTTCTCGGACAGGGAAAAAGTGGACGTTTGAAACCTGTGCAGAAAACGCCAAACGATACAAAACTCGCTCCGACTGGCAGCGAGGATGCAGCGGTGCTTACAACGCAGCTAACCGTAATGATTGGTTAGAAGACTGCTGTGCCCACATGAAACCAATCGAACTTAAGTGGAACTTATCGGCCTGTATCCAAAGTGCACGACCGTTTAAAACTCGTACGGAATGGATTAGCCATTGTAAAAGCGCCTATCAAGCGGCAAGAAACCGCGGATGGCTAGAGCAATGCTGCGCTCATATGGGCGAACCAAGAACACAAAAGAAATGGACACTCGATGCCTGCATGAGAAGCGCGGCAGAGTACAAAACACGAACAGCGTGGCAAGAAGGATGCAGTGGAGCCTACTTCGCCGCCCATCGAAATAATTGGATGAAAAGGTGCTGCGCCCACATGCGTTCTGCACGTTCAAAATGGACGCTTAAGATCTGTAAAGGCAGCGCATCCTATTTCTCAAGCAAACGAGATTGGCTACGTTGTTGCCGAGGTGCTTACAATGCCGCTCACCGTAACGGTTGGCTTGCAGAATGCTGCTCACACATGGAGAGACCGCGAGCAGCATAAGGCAAACTACTTCGCTGCCGCGCCTGTGAGCTTACTCAGCACACCACTGACTTTGGTCAACACCTCGTCACACCCTTCAATCTTGTGGCGCTCTTTTAAATACATCGGGTTGTTGTAAGCGAGCCAAGTTTTGCCTTCTGCATCTTCATAAACCAGCACTTTTTGCGGCAAATCTATCGCGACTTCTTGAGCGCATTGCATCAGCGGCGTGCCCACTTTGGGATTACCAAACACAATCACTTCGGTTGGTCGTAGCGCCATATCGACCTTAGCTGCATTCTCTTGGTGATTCACACGCGCAAACACGTTTAAGCCCTTACTTTGCGCGATTTCGACAAACTTATTCGCCGTATCTTGCACCGAATGTTGACTCGCGACTCGTACCACACTTTCTTCTGCTAAAGAGGAAAACGACGCCAACACTGCGACCAATCCTACTGTTATTGCTTTTACCATCTGCTGATTCCTTATGCTTCGATCTCACTACCCAAAAACTATAGAAGCCAAGCCCCAGACTCGCGACTTGTACGTGTTTGATTTTCGGCTTTCCTTATCAACAATAGACCGACTCAGAGTGAAAATTGATTCAGATTAATAAAGCGTTAATCAGTCCAACATTAAAACCGTGAAGCACATAAAATACGTGACCTATTTTACTGAGTAAGAGATAACTAGTGACACGCGATCAATTTGAGTTATTAGCCCCGGGCGGCGATCTGGATTCCATCAAAGCAGCCATTGCTGCAGGTGCCGATGCTATCTACTGCGGACTAGACCGTTTTAATGCCCGCAACCGAGCGACCAACCTCACTTTAGATAACTTGAATGGCGTGCTGACGCTAGCTCATCAGCACAACTGTAAGATCTTCCTGACTCTGAATGTGTTGATTCTAGAAAGCGAAATTCCAGCCATCGTGCGTTTGCTCAGCCAGTTAAACACCACTGCGATTGATGGTGTGATCGTGCAAGATCTTGGTTTGGCTTACATTCTCAAGAATCATTTCCCAGATCTAGACGTACACGCTTCAACTCAGCTCAACACGCACAACGAAGGACAGATCTTGTTCCTTAATCAGTTGACGGCGAGCCGCGTGAACCTCTCTCGTGAACTGAACATCAATGAGATCAAGCATCTGGCTCAGTTTGGTCGTGAGCATGACGTGATGATGGAAGTGTTTGTGCACGGCTCTTACTGCATTGGTTTCTCTGGCATTTGCTACATCAGCTCTGCGCGCAACGGGGCTTCGGGCAACCGTGGTCGTTGTAGCCAGCCTTGTCGTGAGCAATACGAAACCACCAAAACAGGCAACAGCTACCCTCTCAACATGAAGGACAACTCAGCATTTGGCGATTTAGAAGCGCTTGCCGATGCGGGCGTGTATTCGTTGAAAGTGGAAGGCCGCATTAAGAAATCTCACTACGTTTACACCGTGGTCGATAACTGGCGTAAACAGATTGACCGCTTGTGTGATGGCATAGAACTGTCGAACGACACCACAGAGTTGTACACCGTATTTAACCGCGATTTCTCTAACGCGTTTTTGCAAGGTGATTTCGGTAAAGCGATGTATATCGACAACCCTCGCGATCACGCAGTGAAACACTTCTCAAAGATCTACAAATGTGAATCCGCCGATGATGTGCAAGGCGTGAAGAAGAAGCTCTACGACGACAAAACCGCAATCATTGAGAAGGTTGCAGAGAAGACTCAAGATTTTGATGTGACTTCAACGCAAGCCTCTGGCAGCAGCCTAAAAGGCGCGATTGATGTACCGACTTTGCCGGCGCTGCCTCAACCAGATATGCGCGAAGGCGCTCCGAAGCTATCTGTCTTGATTTCATCACTAGAAGACACCGCACTATGCGAAGACAGCAATGTCGATGTGTACTTCCAACTACCAATGGGGTTGGCGGGTGAACTGAATGCGATGATTGAGTTGTTCCAAGCAAACCCAAGATTGAAACCTTGGTTCCCTGCGATTTTGATTGGTGACGATTACCAAGCCGCACGTGCATTCTTAGAAGCAGTGAAGCCAGAATTGTCGATTACCAATAACTCTGGCGTGGGCATGTTGGCTCAAGAGCAGGGATTAGATTGGGTTGCTGGCCCGCAGATGAACACGGTGAACTCCTACTCGTTCAAATGTTTGCAAGAAGAGTTCGCCGCAAGCGGTGCGTTTATCTCTAACGAGCTGAACATGAAGCAGATGCGCCACATTAAGCGCCCGCACAACATGCGCAGCTACTACAGTATTTACCACCCGAACACTCTGCTGACTAGTCGCCAATGTTTGTTCCAACAAACCGAAGGTTGCCGCAAGATTAAGGTAAATAAAGGCTGTTTGAAGCGTTGTGACAAGCGCACATCGATCATCAACTTAAAAGACAACCCGTATGTAGTGCAAAAACAAAAAGGCAGTCACAACTCAATCTACAGCGAGCACAACGTATTGAACCTGCAAGTTCTGCAAGATTTGCCGCAACTGTTAACTGACGTATTGATCGACCTGCGCGACATCCAGACAGAAACTAAAGTCACGATGACCAAACCTGAATTGATCGATGCCTTTACCGCTCTGCTGAATGAATACAATGAGCAGCATGTTGAAGCACTTAATACCGCGATTCACCCGACGGCAAACGCTCAATACTTGAAAGGCTTGTAACGGAATCTCATCAGATTCAACTGCACAATTTATGGAAGACTTATGCACCCAATGAAGCAAGAAACACTGAGCTACTTTGATGATTTGAACTACAACGTGATGGCGCAAACCGAAGCGGTTTATGAACTCAAACAAAACCGTACAGGTTTAACTGTTGAGCTTAACTTTTCAGCGCTTGGTAAAGGCGAATTACCCGCAGAAAGCGAACAAAGAACCGATAAAAAGCTGTATTTCATTGATATTGAAGACATCGAACGCATTGGGTTTGAAGCACTCGAACCCTTCGTGACTGGGCTTGGTGAACATTGCTCTATGGTGGTGTTTGAAGAAGAGTTCTTTGAACAAAGCATGAAAGAGATGTGGATGTTCCTATCGAACGATCCGCGTGATCGTGACGTTTTCATCGACAGTAAGTTTTATCGCGCTTAACCCTTTCAACACGATTTTGCTCTTGATTTTTACCTCTTGGATGGCCGCTTTGAACACCAAAATCGCCATCCAATTTATCACTTTATCCCGCTTATTCTGACTCTGTACCAGCTTATTTTTGGGCTCAAGATCCACTTTTCTCATCGTATTAGCAATTCATTTTATTCGCCCCAACAATGCTCTCCCACCCAACCAAAAGTATTAATCAAGTAAATACTCTAGCCACCAATAATTGACATCAATATTCATCCCAATCAATAAATTAACTCAATTTATAAACCTGAGTGCATATAGTGATTTTTTTCTGAATCGGCCTTCAAATTTTGAGTTGTTTCTTTTCATTTGTAACTGGATGTAAGCAAAAAATATGAGTGATTTCGGCAGTGGTTAGATCAAGGGGCTTCCCTCTCTTTGTGACGTTTGCTTAGTGTTTGAAGTCCTCGCCTGAAATCCCCCACGAATAGAAAATCGACAAGGACAGTCACTTAGCTTTTTAAAGCAAGTGATGAGGATTCAACAATGAAGAAAACAACAATCAGTTTGATGGTAACAGCGGTGCTCATGGGTTCCCCAATCATGGCCACCTCTGCATTCGGCGCAACACAAGAAAACATCATAACGGCCGCTCAAAGCGAGTCAGTCTCTGCCACGATAACCGTGCCACAGGTTGACCAGTGGTACTCACAAGCGCAGGTCGATTTGAAGAATATCTCAGGTCAGCAATTAGACTTAGCGGACGCAGAGATTTGGGTAACATCAGACAAAGATGCGACGGTGAATAGCTCATGGGGCGCACCTTTTAATGTCAGCAGCCCTGCTCCCAATACGTTTGTCTTTACTCATGACAGCACGTCACAAATCCTAAACGATGGGCAAACGGCTCAAATCTTCTTTGGTCTCAATGCTACCAATGGTGATTACATCGATGGAAACGACGTGCATGTCGAGAAGGTGATCATCAAGAATGATCCTGCGCTTCAAGGCAAGATCACCTTACAGGCACCAAGTGCACCACACGCCAGCCTAGCCGCGGCATCGATTTTGGTCGAGGGTGAGAACTACAGTGAGGCCGTGTCTGTGCCGTGGGGAAGCAGCTTCGTTCTAGAGCACCTCCAAGATGGCGAATATCAAGTCACCGCTCAAGATGTAACGAGCGAAATGGGGATTGCCCACGCCTCCTCGCCAACCTCAACCGTGACTGTGGATAGCGATGCAACACAGCCTAGTGTCTCCGTGCAGTACGATGCGTTTATCTACTACGCGACCATCTCGCTCACCATGCCTGCACTGGATGGCATTACGACAAGCCTAACCACAGATGCCACCGTGAAAGCGGCAGGCACGCAAGACGTTGAACGCAGCCTCGTGGTGCCATTTGGCGGCGAGATCGACATCAGCAAGCTGCTTGATAACCACAAATACGATCTCTCCTACTCACCTATTACGGTGAACAACGTGCTTTACCAACCGAGCGACAACCTCGATGTATTGGTCAACAAAGACACGGCGACGGAAATCAGCACCAACATCGTTGAAACGCCTATCGCGAGTAACGACTTCACTACCGTTCAAGCAAGCATTGTCGACTTACCTCAAGAAGCGATGCCAATTGTGCTCAACCTTGTCGCGAAAGATGGATCTAGCCGCTACAGCTACGAGATTACTAGCTCGCCATTCACTTTACCTGACGACGTTAAGCCGGGTGAGTACGATATCCAAATCGATTCGGTGTTTGCTGGAGACACGCGTTACGCCTATGACGGGGATGACTCCGTCTCTGTCACGCAAAGCGATGCTCCGTTGTTGCTGACGCTGCCATTCCGCGAAGCGATGAGCCTTGCAGTCAAAGGCTTCCCAGACTACGTAGCCAACGGCACAGTGACGAACGACAGCGAACAAACCACCAATGAAATCGGCGCAACTAAGGTCAATGCCATCTTCAAATACGCTGGCTTGAGTGGCTCGGGTGATCCGGGTGTGATCTTGGCGAAAGATGAGCTTCCGCTGCATAGAACTTACGCGAACGCACAAAGCGCTTCAGATCTTTCAGGCCATCACGTACTGCCAGTCATGGTGGTTTACACTGCAAACGCAAGTGGTGGTGCAAGCTGGACAGACTTAGTCGATGATGAATTGCTCTACAAACATTACGCGACCTTCATAACTCAAGCCATTGCAGCGCAAGAGTACGCGGCTGGTGATGGCAGCTCGCCAATGTCGTTTGTGCTTAACCCTGACTTCTTAGGTGAACTACAGAAAAACCCAAGCCATGTAGACGACCTAAACCAAGCGGGCGCGGTCAATGTGAATGACCAACTGGCACGTGCGTTGGATTACATGAAGACGACTTACGGTTATCAACCACCAGTGGCCGTGCCTCAATTCGAGAACACACTAAAAGGCTACATTGCGTCACTCAACTTCATCATGAATGGGTTGGCAGAAGACGTAACTTACGGCTGGCAAATCAATTTGTGGGCGGTAGGCTCAGCCAACTGGATTCACCAGACAGACGACCAATCTGCTGACAAAGGCCAAGAAGTGGCGAACTTCGTCAACTCGCTGGATGTTTACACTGGCGCTTACCAACCAGATTACATTGTGTTCGATAAATATGAGCGCGACGGTTTCGGCTCAGAAGCGATCGCGAACTACGCGTACAACGCCACCAGCTGGACACGTTACCTATCGTATGTGAAAACCATCAGTGATGGCGTTGAGTCTCCGGCCATGATTTGGCAAATCCCAGGTGGCCACATGCCGACTCAAGATGAGGGCAATACACTGATCAACGTAGAGCATGAAGCGTCTGGCGGCTCTTACTTTATGGGTGATGCGCGCATCGGAACGGACATCAACAACGTACGTACTGGCCTACTCGACAAGCAACTCAATCCAACCACTTACAACGGTGCGAGTAACGTTCGCGAATTGCTAGAAAAAGACGCGGGCTACGACTGGTCTCATGTGGCGATGCAAGACCTACCAAAAAGCAACGTGTTTGCCTTGTTATGGGGTGGTGGCTCAACTACGGCGGTCGTTACCATTGGCTCGAACGGCACGGACAACGGCTGGCTAGACAACAAAGTCGACGCTTACGCGCAAAATCCAACGTGTTTGGTTGGCAACGATTGTGACGGCTCAATTTGGGGCGGTGACGGCGGCGATAAGCCACCAGTCGACAATAATCCACCAAGCGTTTCACTGTCTCCGAACTATCAGGTAAATAGCGGCGAAAGCGTAACCATTACCGCTAACGCTTCTGATCCGGACGGCGATGTGATTAGCTATCAATGGGGTGTCCCTTCTGACCTAACGGTTGTCGGCGACGCCAATAGCGACACACTGGTGGTAACGGCTCCGGTCACAGACCCAGACCTCACTTTCTCGATTTCAGTGCAGGTTTCTGATGGCGAGCTAAATGCCTCAGATTCAACGTCATTGAAAGTCGTTGGTGATAACAGCGGTGGCGGTGATGGCATTTGTGCCGACATCCCAGAGTTCGAGCAAAGACAGTACCAACCGGGCGAACAAGTGACCTACCAAGGCAGCTTGTATGAAGCCGACCGTTGGACAGACTCGACTCTCACTCCTGCTGACCCATATTCAGGCTGGACGTTGATTGATAGCTGCTCGTAACAGGCTGATTAATCAGCGTTAACCATCCAAATTCATAACATTCGATACCGTCTTGATAGGCGGTATCTTTTTATCTCAACGAAACCATTCTTTAGGAAACAAAAAGCCCATCACTCGTTCAACAAGTGATGGGATAAATGCGGGACACAGTAAAAGACTTAAACCAGTGTCGCGCCTTTGAAAGCGCCAATCGGAGCAATTTCATCAAGCTTCGCAAGGGTTTCTTGGCTCAAAGTGACGTTTAGAGCACCCAAGTTTTCATCAATGCGAGAGGTTTTACGACTACCCGGAATTGGGATGATGTTATCGCCTTGCGCGACCAACCATGCCAAAGCAAGTTGTGCTGGAGTGATGTCATACTCAGCAGCAATATTCTTGATCTCTTCTAAACGCGCTAAATTGCTTGTGAAGTTATCGCCCTGCATTTTTGGGTTGTTGTTGCGAAAATCATTTTCGTCCAACTCTTTAACCTGACCAGTCAGAAAACCAGCACCAAGTGGCGACCAACAAACCAGCGCAGCACCGATTTGGTTTACCGCAGGTAGGATGTCCGTTTCCGCTTCACGACGGAACAGTGAATATTCGTATTGCACCGCCGAGATTGGGTGGATTTCATTAGCGCGCAACACTTGCTCTGCTGTGACGTTAGACAGACCAATCGCTTTTACTTTCCCCGCTTTCACAGCGTCTGCCATTGCAGCGACCGTTTCTTCGAGCGGAATTTGTGGATCTAGGTAGTGTGCGTAAAGTAGGTCAATTTGTTCCACACCCAAACGCTCTAGACTGTTATCAATCGCACGAGCAACATACTCTTTAGTACCATTGATGGTTAAAGGGAATCCCCAACCAGTGTCTAGCGTGCTACCTGTTTGGCCTTCTTCAAACACGATGCCAAATTTAGTCGCAATAAACGCTTTTTGATTGGTTTGCGCGATGGCTTTTTTGATCAAATCTTCGTTGTGCCCTGCACCGTAAGCGTCAGCTGTGTCGATCATCATGCCTTGTTCAATAGCATGAACCAGAGTTTGCACCGCCACTGCGTCATCACTCTCACCGTAATAGCCCTCAAGACCCATTGCGCCGTAACCGATTTGTTTGATTGCTGCAAAGTTGCTATTTGACATGATTCTTCTCCAATTCTCTTGCTGCTGACCTCAGCAACAAAACGCGATTTGTGTGTGTTTCGAGTCGCCCCGATTGCTTGGTAATAAGATTAGCAACGCTTGGAAAAGGAAGATTGAAGATTGTTGCCTGAAGATTTGTACTTTATTGCACAGCGATAATACAAACCTTCAGGTCAGATTAGATACACAACATACTGCGAATGATTCTGTGTGCTTCTGCTAAGTCGTCAAGACTGCCAGATGCGATCACTTCTAGTGGCTTTCTACCTTCAAAGAACACGCTTTTACTTGCGCTGTTCATAAAGGTTTTGCGTTCTTTTGGTTGACGAAAAAGTAGCTGCAAACACTCTTCAATTGCCAAGATATGCTGCTCACGTTGCAGCGCTTCTTGTTCATCCATATCGCTTGGTAAAATCTTGGCGATTTGGTTCTTATTCGCGCCCCACGCGATCAGGCTTTGATGTGTTTTTTCTGAGTTCATAGTGGACTCCCAACTAAGTTGAAAAAGCCGACTTCCGTGTGCAGAAGGATTTAGTACTGACCAATCTTGATCGAAGGTTCCTCAAAGATAGACGTGAGTCGCTGCGCATAATTGTCTAGTTCAGCTTTGCGTTCGTCTTCCGTTTTTCTTGCTGGGCCAAACACCTTATGCGGCTCAAGCACCGAGAAACCATTGAACTCAAACACACCGCGATGAATTGGGCGAAGAATCGCATCTAAATCACCATTCCAACCATCTTTAACATACAGCTCTTCTGGGCCACCCATGGTGACACTGACCATGGCTTTTTTGCCTTTGTAAACGCCATTTTCATAGAAGCGACCGCCACCGTATGTGCGCCCCATTGCAAACACGCGATCCACCCAACCTTTGAGCATGGCTGGCATCCCAAACCACCAAAGTGGGAACTGGAAGATCACCAGATCACACCATTCGAGCTTTTGAATTTCAGCCTCGATCTCGGGTGCGAAGCCATCATTATCGGTCGCGTACATCTCTTCTAACTGTTGCTTGAAGAACTCCGGATCGTTGGTCGTCGTGAAGTTATGGCGACCCGAAACAGGATCAAAGTTCATCGCGTGTAAGTCCGATGTTTTGACCTTATGCCCTGCACCTTCTAACGCTTCAATTGCCGTTTGGAACATTGCGCCGTTAAAGCTCTTCGGTTCTGGGTGCCAATAAACAACAAGTACATTCATTATTTGTTCTCCAATAATTCAACAATCTCGGCGTAGTGGTATTCTTTCGCGAGCTCGAGTGGTGTTTTGCCGTCAAAGCCTTTTAATGCCAACTCTGCTCCCGCCTCAATAAGGGCTTTCGCCGCATCAGTGTGTCCGTGCCAAACCGCGTCATGCAAAGGGGTGTAGCCGTTATTTGGCCCCTGTGCGTTTAACGTTTCGTGAAATCCAGCGTAGTTAGCCAACACTCGAACCACATCAGCACGACCGTTGTAGGCGGCTTTATGCAGTGGGATCGCCTTCATGTAATGATCGGGAATGGTTTGGTCACCCCCTTTTTCCATCAATATACGTAAGCTCTGGGTATGGCCATCACGTGCGGCAACCATTACTGCTGTGTGCTCGTCATTCCCCGATGCATTGACTGGTGATGCTACATTGAGTGTCGACCAATCCTGTAAAGCGTCAAGCGCCGCTGCCATTTGCTCGTCGCTAGATTGCACGTCTGTCACGACTTGATAAGCAGCCAATTGTGCTTGTTTAGCTGCGAATTTTTGTTGGTAGTCGGCGAATATGTCCTCCATGTCTTTGGCTTGGTGCTGACCAAAAACATCACCTCGGCTCGCGCCAAAGTCGACGAGTTGCGCGGCTTTTGCTCCGAAGGTAGAGACAATCTCGGTGTTCACATCTGGTTGAGCGAGCAGCACTTTCACTATGTCAGGTTTACGATGCCAAACCGCCACCATCAAAGGTGTCACGCCATGCTTTGGTGTTTGAAGATTGATAAACGCGCCCGATTCCAACAACTTGCTTACCCACTGTGTTGAGCTTTGTTGCGCGGCAATATGCAGTGGTGCATTTCCCATCACAGGATCGAGTTGGTTTACGTCTGCCCCCTGCTCAATCAATCCAACAAACTGCTCATAGTGATTATCGACAATGCTTTGGTGTAATGCTGGTAAGTTCATGATGACCCCGTTTCTGCTGCGCTTTGCTTCAATGGGGATAGTATTGAACAAAATTTCATTAACCTGTAGATTGCAAATGGTTACTTTTAAGATGAGTAAAAGTTAATGAAATCACTTCCATCCCAACTTCCTATCTTCATTCAAGTTGCGAAAAACGGCAGCTTTGCCAAAGCCGCTCGAGCGCTGGGGATCTCCGCACCGGCGGTCAGTAAAGCGATCACCAAGCTCGAAGAAGAGTGGCAAGTGAAACTGTTTTTTCGCTCATCTCACTCATTGAGTTTGACGCAAACAGGCCAACAACTTTTCGATGAGTTAACCCCTTCTTTGGAAGCGATTCAAAGCACGATTACACAGCTTTCCGATACTGAGCAAAGTTCCGGCGGAACGGTAAAAGTGAATCTACCCGCAAGCTCAATAGGGCGAGAGCATATCTTGCCGCTGGTACTCGAATTCATGGAAATCTACCCAGACGTGACCTGTGAGCTGCATTTTGATGATAGGAATGTTGATTTGGTTGAGCATGGTTTTGACCTCGGTATCGGCACAGCCATAAACCAAGATTCACGCTTGATTGCTCGTCCTTTACTTACTCAAGATGTCGGTATCTATGCCTCTCCAGATTATTTGCAAAAGTACGGAGAGCCAAAGAGCATAGAGGCGTTAAGCCACCACAAGTGTTTACCTATTCGCTCACTCACAACTGGACGTTTCCATTACTGGCGAATCAATGAGGGGGGCAACGCAAAGCTCTATGAGCCAAGTGGCAAGCTGATCATGAATAACTTCGCTGCAGCGAAACAAGCCGCGCTGGCGGGAGCAGGGATCACCATGCTAGGCAGCTGGTTGTTTAAAGAGGAATTGCGCCAGCAGACCATCGTCCCTATCTTACAGCCTTATTGGGGAGAACCTGCCACCATTTGGGTCTATTATTCTTCAAGGCAGTACTTACCCAATCGAGTTCGTTTGCTTATTGACTACTTGATCGAAAACATACACCGTGTTGCCTAAGGAAGGATGTCATTAAACGCGATGAGAATCCTTGAACACTCGCCTTGCACTGACTACAATGGCGCACTTTTTTTAATGACTTCAAGGTCACAAACATGACAGATACAGCTAAACCAGCTCTACCAGATCGCCTAGCGGGTAACCCACGTAGCCCATTCTTCATCAAAGAATGCTTCGAGCACCAAATCGGTATTCGTATCAACGGTCAAGAGCGTACTGACGTAGAAGAATACTGCATCAGCGAAGGTTGGGTAAAAATTGCTTCTCCTAAAGCAAAAGACCGTTTCGGTAACCCAATGCTAATCAAGCTTAAAGGCGAAGTTGAAGCGTACTACGTGTAAGCTGACCACGCTGAATGTATTTGAAAGCTCGAGTTTGACTCGGGCTTTTTTAATGCCTGTCATATCCCCTTCTCGTTTAATCTATTCCCTCTTCTTTTCAGTACAAGTTATTAAGAAATCGATGTAAATCGCTGTTTTTGTCTGATTGTTGTCTAAAGTTTCTAAAGAACGAACTGCAATAGCGATTGCCAAAAGAAACGACACCTTTTGAATACAGGGAGAGGAAATGGAAAGCCCACTTGTCACACTCAAACACGCCAGCAAAAGCTTTGTTGATGGTAAAGAGACACATCGCGTGTTGGAAGGCGTCGACTTTACGTTGAACACTGGAGCGAGTGTTGCGCTGACGGGCGCAAGTGGCAGCGGCAAAAGTACCCTACTCAATGTCATCGCTGGCTTTGAGCCGCTTTCCGAAGGTGAGTTGTGGTTAGATGGTGATAACACGGCGGCTTGGAAAGACCCACAATGGAGCCGATTTCGACACCAAAAACTCGGTGTTATCTTCCAGCAATTCAACCTATTAACGCCACTCAACGTGCAGCAAAACATCGCCTTCCCTCTGCATTTGAATCAACAGAAATGGAACGACTGGTGCGATTATTTGGTCGAGACTCTGGGCATCAGCCAACTGCTCGATAGACATGTTTCTGCCCTTTCCGGTGGCCAACAACAACGAGTCGCTATTGCGCGCGCCTTAGCACACAAACCTAAACTGCTACTTGCTGATGAACCCACAGGAAACCTTGACCAAAAAGCCGGCTTGGAAGTGATGAAGCTACTCAGTGAAATCACCACCCAAGGCAATACGGCAGTGCTGTTAGTCACCCACAGCCCTGAATGCGCTGAGTTTATGAAAACACGGCTGCGATTAGATAATAGTCAGCTACAGAACAGTCATCACCAAAACAAACATGAGCTTCGCCATGAAGCAAGCTAAGCAACCAAATACCAGATTCACTCATACTCGACTCGCCCTGGATCTGTTTGTAGCGCACTATCGGCAGGCGCCACTGCAAGCCGCCGCAATTCTGATCGGTATCGTGCTGGCTGTGACCTTGTTTGTTGCGGTACAAGCCATCAACCTCAATGCCAAGCGCAGTTATGCGGAGTCTACCGAGCAGCTCAGCGCACAAGCTCAGAACGTAATTATTCCACCAGCAGGGCAAAACTATCTGCCCGAATCGCTCTACTTCACCCTTAGACAAAATGGGCTCAGTGCAGCACTACCTGTAATCGAAGGACGAGTGAGAGACGAACAAGGGCGTCGCTGGTCAGTGCAAGGTAGCGAGTTGATTGCCGCCATCTCTTCACGTTCTCGGTATTCTGCAAACGGAAAGTCTTCAGAAAACCAACAAAACGTGTCTTTGTTCGACAGTGCTTTACCTTTACCTGAGCTTTTGGCTGGCAAGCCCATCGTGATGATGAGCCAATCTCAACATCAAAACTTAGGAGAGGTAGAAACCCTAACTTTGGACGACATTCCAACCCAAGTGGTGGTGTTGCCTGACGAATGGCAGTTAGGTAGCCGAATGTTGATGGACATTGGCTTTGCCCAGCAACTGCTCAATAAACAAGGGCAGCTCAGTTACATTGCGGTTTTCCATTCGGGTGATAAAGGGAATAAAGACACGCAAGCAAAATGGCAGAACCTGATTGGTGAGCAAGGACAATGGATTTCCAATAACCAAAGTACAGACCTTGGTTCGCTGACCGACAGCTTTCACCTCAATCTCACCGCAATGAGCTTACTTGCCTTTTTAGTCGGGTTGTTCATTGCTTACAACGGCGTAAAGTACAGCTTGCTTAAACGCAATCGGCTGTTAGTGCAAATTCAACAGGCGGGTGTTACGCCGAGCATTGTGTTCTCTGCGCTGTTAGTTGAACTCACGATTCTCGTTTCCATCGGTGCTTCCCTTGGTTTTGTATTGGGCATGCAGCTCAGCCATTGGTTGCACCCGACCGTGGCACTGACTTTAGAACAACTTTATGGTGCGACACTACTGCCTGGCACTTGGCAATGGCAATGGTGGGCGCAAGCCCTGCTGCTCACATTAGCCGCAACCATATTGGCATGTTGGCAGCATTTTAAACAGCGCGTGCGCCAGCCGCTTTCCTCTCATGGCGGATTTTATCAAGCACCTGAAGCCTCTAACGAAAACCAATTGTTCTTGATAGGTGCTGCGTTGACGGCTCTCGCACTTGCAGGGTTATGGCTGAGTGAGCATCATCGCTTTACCATGGCGTGGCTCGGCGTGCTTGTGGTGTCGATTCCTTTGTATCTACCTAAAACACTCAGCGTCTTAGCCAATTGGTGTGAAAAGCGCACCACTTCCGGTTTGATGCAGTATCTGTTTGCTGAGCTGCGCGAGCTGATTTCTCCGCTTTCTCTCGCCATGATGGCACTGCTACTCGCTGTTACAGCCAATATGGGGATGAACACCTTAGTGGGAAGCTTTGAATCCACCCTAAAACAGTGGTTAGAACAAAGACTGCACGCCGATATTTACGTCAGCCCTGCCCAAGGGGAAATCGCAGATGTAGAGCGCGCATTAGGACAGTTCGACAATGTTGAGACCGTCTACAAGCAATACTACGTCGACGATAATCTGCAAGGCTTACCGATTTTGCTTGGCACCAAAGACAAAGACACCTTAGAGCAAACCATGGTGTTCAAATCGTATTTGGAGAACTTCTGGCCACGCTTTTACCAAGGTGAGTTAGTCGCTATCAGTGAGCCAACCGCGGTCAAACTGGGTTTATCACTGGGTAGCGAGCTCACGCTTGATGCCGTTCCAAATAAGAACCTACTTGTGGGTGCGGTATTCCATGATTACGGCTCACCTAACGGTGAAGTCTTATTAGCACCAAAGCTATGGCAAGAGAGCGGATTTACCGACTTGCCAACAAGCCTTGGCATTAAAGTCTCGGGGGATCCACAAATCGTCTACGAGCAACTGCGCGAGCAACTGAATCTGCATCCAAGTCAGCTCTACGATCAGGCGCAAATCAAATCCATCGCATTGGATATTTTCTCGCAGACCTTCGCCATTACGCGTGCACTCAACGGCGTGACGTTGATGGTCGCGGTGATTGGTTTGTTCAGTGCTTGCTTCATGTTGCTCGACGCACGCAAAGCCGCCATTGCAAGGCTGTATGCACTTGGTGTTAGTCGTCGCAAATTAATGACCATGGTGGTCGGACAGATCGTCGCTCTGGTCAGTTTTACTCTGATTATCGCCCTGCCCCTCGGTGCCATGGTGGGTTATGTTCTGACAGACATCGTCACCTTGCGCGCTTTTGGTTGGAGCTTAAATTATCTGTGGAATTGGAGTGATGCCCTCAGTATTGCGGCGATCACCATCTTGGTGGCGGTGATTGCAACCTTGATTCCGCTGTGGCGATTGGTCAGCAAGCCTGTCGTATCCAGTTTGCAAAGCGAGGTGTTGTGATGGTTCGATTAGCAAGCACACTTACTCTATTCATGAGCAGTCTGTTCCTGTTCGGTTGTGAAGATCCCCAACAACAAAATATGGGCACTTTGCTGGGCAGTGGAGATACGCAAAGCGAGAGCAACCTATTCACACCCGTAGAAAAAGGGAATGAACTCACCTTCCCGGCAGACCATCAAGCGCACCCAAACTTTCGTCATGAATGGTGGTACTTAACCGCTAACTTAATTGATGAAGACGGCAACCCACTTGGCGTCCAATGGACACAATTTCGCTTTGCTGCTGCGCCGCCGCCACCACCGTCAAGGGGCGAAGATGACGTGAAGAAAACCGAGTGGCAAGCTCAACAAATCTACATGGCGCACAGCGCGGTCACGACCGCGGACAAACACTACGCTGATGAAAAATGGTCACGCGCTCAAGCCTCTCTAGCCGGCGTCGACACTTCACCGTTTCGTGTTTACCTCGATGATTGGCAGTGGACTTCTTCAACCAACGACCTATTCCCTGCCACGTTGAAGGCGAGCTCCGAACAGTTTGGCTATTCGCTGACGCTTACCAGCACTGCACCGTATCAAAAGCAAGGCGAGCAAGGGTACAGCACCAAAAGCGCCGATGGTCAGGTGGCTTCGTATTACTACAGCCAACCGTTTATTGAAGTCTCCGGTGAAGTCACTATCGATGGTGAGGCCCATCAAGTGTCGGGCAAAGGTTGGATAGATCGAGAGTGGAGCTCGCAATTCTTACTCGACTCACAACAAGGCTGGGACTGGTTTGCCCTAAGGTTGAGTGACGGAACCAGCATGGTGGTGTTCCAATTGCGGGATTCCAAAACCGGAGCAGCCAGTTACTCCAGTGCAAGGCTGATGCAGCAAGATGGTTCTGGCATTGCTATCCCACCAAAAGACATTCAGTTAGAGGCAACCAAGCAAACAGAAATCCAAGGGCGAAAGTATCCAACCCAGTGGCAAGTGTCGATTCCTAACCAACAAATCGAGCTTACCGTCTCTGCACTCAATCCGAACGCAAAGATGCCCCTTTCTGTGCCTTATTGGGAAGGCCCTGTACGTATTGATGGCTCTCATTCTGGGACTGGTTATATGGAACTCACCGGCTACTGAGCACAAAAATTTCCGTGCACAATCTTGATTATTCGATTCATAATGATGAAATAATAATCCCCAAGAGCTGTTGAATGCCCTCATGAGCAATATGATTTCGCCAATCCGACAAGTGCGACTCATTTTAGGTGAGCCGTGTCGAGCGCTTGAATTTTCAGACATCCAAGAAGACCCATACATCGAACCGCATCGTCACGAGTACTGGGAGATTGTCTGGTGCTTGGATAATAGCGGAACGCAGAGCGTCGACTTCGTCGAATACCAAAACCGCGTTGGTCGCTTGTTTACCATTTCACCAGGACAGGTTCACCATTCCGAGTTCATGGGTAGTAACATTCGCATGTTGATATTCCGCCCCGGCTTTGCTGAAACCAATCCACGTAGCACACAGTTGGTGAATAGCGTATTTTCTACGATTGAGCGACCGCCGTACCTCGATTGCAGCGACGAGGGTTTTCCCTACCTAGAATCGATTTACACCCTAATCAAAGAAGAGTGTGAAAGAGAGGATTGTGATTGGGACCTTGTCGAATCACTCATCAACAGCTTTCTACGCTATGCATTACGCTTTGCTAAAACACCGTCTCAAAAAGGTGAGCAGAAAGACGCTCGCATCGTGCAGTTGACCGAATTAATCGAACTGCACTATCGCGAACAAAAGAAATGCCAGTTTTACTCCGATGCATTAGCTCTCACCAGCAAGCGTCTAAATGAGTTAGTGAAAGCTGCCAGAGGCAAAACGGTCACGCAACTGATTCATGACCGAATCATATTAGAAGCCAATCGAGAGCTGGTGTTTTCGACAAAAACCGTCAAGACCATAGCGTTTGAATTGGGCTTTGATGACCCTGCGTATTTCAGCCGCTTTTATCGGAAGCAAAAGGGAGAAACGCCAGCGGAATTTCGTCACCGATGTTTAGATAGTGCAATATAATGGGCGGATAATCCCTTTTCGCTACGCTTGAATGTACTGATAATACCCGAACACAAATCCACCACATTCGGGTATTTTTCTAATCCATGGCTATCAATCTAAAAACTGATCCCATTTCAAAATCCTTTTATCAGTATCTATGGCCAGCGCTAACGGGAATGGTGATTAAATCACTGTTCATCATGGGTGATGCGTTATTTATCGGTTTAGGCGTCGGGCCCGATGGGCTTGGTGCTATTGCCTTGGTGATTCCACCTTTTTCTATTTTTACTGCCATCGCCATGATGGTTGGTATTGGTGGCGCCGCCAAAATGTCGATAGAAATAGGCAAAGGCAACACGGAATCCAGCCAGATGTGGTTCAGCCAATCCATGTTGATTACCACTCTGTTATCCACTATCACGGTGACGCTCGCTCTCATTTGGTTGGATGAATTGATAGCCTTGATGGGCGCTTCAGGCAACTTGGCTCAGCTTGCTCATGATTACCTAATCGTGCTGCTGCCCTTCTTTGTTCTTTACTCGCTGGCTTGGGTGTTGTCTTGCTTTGTGCGTAACGACGCCAACCCGAAATTAGCCACCTATGCGATGTCGATTGGTGCCATTACTAACCTTGCTTTTGATTACCTGTTTATCATTGAGATGAACATGGGAATGAAAGGCGCAGCGTATGGTACGGCCATTGCTCAAGCAGTCATCGCACTGATTTTGCTGACTCATTTCGTGCGTAAGAAAGGCTCATTAGAATTCAGCTTAAAAGGCATTGGCTTAAGCAAAACCAAAGAGATCTTAAGCATCGGTACTCCGACATTCTTTATCGAAGTCACATCTGCGATGACCATCGTGTTGTTCAACTATGTTTTGCTGAGCCAATTCGGTGAAAGCCACATCATCGCCTATGGCTTAACCACCAATGTCGGTGTATTCGCTCTGTTTGTGATGGTCGGTATCGCGCAAGCTTGTCAGCCAATCATCAGCTTTAACCACGGCGCAGGACGACCAGAACGCATTGACGAGATTCTAAAACTGGGGATGAAAGCAGCCATGGGCAGCGGCACAGTCTTTCTTTTAGGAATCTGGCTGTCAGCGCCACTGATTGCCTCGATTTACTTAGGCAACGCGAATGACTTAATCCCAATCGCCGCGAGCGCACTGACGTTCTACTTCTTCGGCGTACCTTTGATGGGGTTAAACATGGTGATTGCCAACCTGTTCCAAGCCATTGCCAAGCCAAAACAAGCGACGCTTATTTCCTTATGCCGAGGGTTTGTGTTTGTCGCGCTAGGTGTATTGCTATTGCCTAAGTTCTTCCCGCAAGACGGCATTTGGGCGAGCATTGTCTTTGCAGAAACACTCACTGCGGTGATCAGTTTGAGCATGTTATTCAACTACCGAAAACGCGCAGTGGAGCTATCAGCTTCCTTGGCGAGAAGTTCCTAGTTCAACCAAGCTCAGCCAAATGATAAACTCGGGTTCTATTTCATTCTGTGATTAAAAGGAAATGCGATGAACCCGATTATTGCGCTGCTAAAAGAGAACAACATCAGCGATGAGCAAATCAACGAGATTTTTCAGACTCTGACGCAAAACCCTCTAGCGGCAATGGCAACAATCAGCCAACTAGGTTTGCCACAAGACAAGCTACAAATGCTGATGGCGCAAGTGATGCAAAACCCTGCGCTAATTAAAGAAGCCGTAGACGAGTTGGGATTGGATTTCTCAAAGGTTGAAGAAGCAAAAGAGAAGCTTCAAAGCCAAAACCAAGGCAACTAAGTCTTAGCCATTTAGCGCTGAATATAGAAAAGGCCGTTAACCCGAGCATGTGGGTTAACGGCCTTTTTTGTTCCTACTTTGTTGTTGACTACTTTTTTGTCGGCTAATAATCAGCGATTTAAAGACGCGAATTGCTCTGCTGTCATGCCGTAGTAAAGCTTGTCGTCAAAGCCTTGCTCTAGTTTGTAGTAGTCTTTCTGACGGCCTTCTTGAGTAAAACCATTTTTCTCTAACGTCTTGTAAGAACCCGCATTAGAAGCGTAGCAATCGGCACTGACTTTATGGGCGTTTAGCTCAGTAAAGCCAATCGTGGTCATCATTTGGCAAGCACGAGTCGCAACACCTTTGCCCCATGCGCAAGTAGGTAACTGATAACCCACTTCGTAGTTGCCAGTTAAGAACATCACCGCGGTCACTGCACACATTCCCATGTACAGGCCTTGTTGGTCGCGAATCACGAACGTTGGACTGTCTGGCCAAACACCTTCTTTGATCGCTTGTGCCGTATTTTCAATAATAGGGCCAAAGAAACCTTCATACAGGCTGTTGTCAGCAGGTGCGAAGAACAGATACTGATTGACCTTATCGTCGTTCAACATCTCGATAATATCTTGTAGATCAGAGCCTTGAATCAGTTGGATAGTCAACGATTCGTTAAATGGGATGGCTTCGCCTTGTTTTAGTTTTTGATATGACATGTGTTACCTCGTTATCTGCTGAAAATAGTAGCTCAGCGGATAAGAGAAAAATTGGATTTTTGCGACAACTTTCGGGCTGATTAGCAATGTATTACGACTCAAAATCGCCATAGATATCGATGGTTAAGTCGCGCTTTTTCAAGTATTTGCTTGGCGTTTTTCTTAGCTGCTGTTTGAGGGTACGAATCAAATGCGATTGGTCACTGAAACCAAATTGTTGTGAGAAACTCGCCCAATCAATCACTTCTTGTTGCTTGTAGAGGGTCAAAATCATCTGCTCTAGGCGTGCCATTTGTTGATACTGCTTAACGCTCAACCCCACCACTTGCTTGAAACTGCGCTCAAGCGTTCTGCGAGAACAGGCGCACTGTTTGGCCACCTCATCAATATCCATCGCTAGCTCAGGTGAGCGTAATGCTTGAGCGTCCATCACGGACACCGCTTTTTGTGACGCCAAAAACGGTTTGGTATGGCAAGGGTCGATATCTAACGCATCTAAATGTTGTTTGATGTAGTTCAGCAAACATTGCGGTGAATCTTGCAACTCTAGCTGCCATAACCCTTGTTGAAATCGCACATCAAACGCCGTGTTGAGCCAATCAAACCATTCGCATTGGTTAATTGCAGCTACTTGGGGTGCATCACTAAACCGTGATTCAATGGCATACAAACCCTCTGGACGAAAGGTGATACCAATACGCTTGATGGGAGCCGCATCTTCCAACAACAGCAAATGTTCGTTAGCCGTTAATAAGTGGCAGCCTTTGCCAGCAAGCTTTGTGTCTCCCGTATCGTAACTGTAGCCTTGCTCTGGTGGCGTAAAGAGTAAATGAGCACGCGGGTTTGGAATAAGGTGCGGCTTGGGGTCAATGACTTCACCCTCTGGCACTTCCAAGTACCAAATTTGATGAATGAGCCATTCGTACTCTGGCAGAGTGTGTTTCCAAGCTATCATGATCGTCCTAGCGGTTAGTAAAGATAATGAGCGCAACGTTTTCGCTTCAACATCGGCTCGTTGAGTGTGACTGATTGGCGCTCATCTCGCCACGCATTTCTCACCCTGCTCCCTTGCAAGCTTGTTGGATTGCGGTAGGCTTTGAGCAGAGAAAACAAGCTAAACAGAACAAGGAAATACCCCGATGCGCGTCGACTACCACCAACGACTGGTTCCTGTGATTCGTTATTTAGAACAACACTTTAATGAGCCACTCAACCTGCCAGAAGTGGCCGCGCTGGCGAACCTTTCCCCTTATCACTTTCATCGCACCTTCAAAGCCGTGCAAGGCGAAACACTGGCCGACTTCATTCGACGTTTGCGTCTAGAAGCCGCCGCCGATGACTTATTCAAATCCAAGCAACCGGTATTAAACATTGCCCTAGAGTACGGATTTTCTAGCTCACAGAGCTTAGCCAAAGCCTTTAAACAACATTATGGCGTCACACCTACAGCCTTTCGTGACTGCGAAAACTACCAGCAATTTTCTGAATTAGCACGAAACAGCAAGATTGGACACACGTTGCGCAAGAATGGAAACGAAGTAACACCAAGCGATTCATATACTGGCTCTGAACTCACCAAATGGAGCATGACAATGGAAACGCAAAACTTTGAAAAAGCAAAACTGGCTTACATTCGCGTAAACGGCCCTTACGGTCAAGGCTATGAGGAGCCATCAGGTCGCTTGTATCAATGGGCAGGAATGAAAGGTTTGGCGGGTAATACCTGCATCTTCATCTACCATGACAATCCAGAAATCACGCCAGACGAGAAGTGTCGCACTGATATCTGCTTGATGGTGCCAGAAGATACCGAAGTTCCCAAAGGCATTGAGCTGCAAAACTTCCCCGGCGGTCAATATGCGGTGATGCGCCAGCACATTACTGACCCGAGCCAATATTCCAAAGCGTGGGATGATGTCATGAGCAAGGTAATTGAATCCGGTATTGAGAACGACGACCGCCCCTGCTTTGAGCTTTACCACAGCTTTGACCCACAAACGCATCATGCAGACGTTAGCTTCTGCACTGCCATCAAATAAACCAAAAGCCTGCATCGTTGCAGGCTTTTTCATTTCTTACTCTGGTTGCTTAAATTCGTTCTTCCAAACGCTGTTTATCTTTTAATCCAATTACTTAGAACACGAACGAATACCTCAATATTTTCGTGATCCTACTTCGCGTTTTGACCACGCGCGTTCATTCGCTCGGCTGAGTTGGGATTCATTTCACAGATTATTCATGAAGCGAACCTAGACTGAAAAAATTCTATCGACCCCGTTCGACCTACAACGCTAGGCACAATAAAAACTAGGTACTACAGCACCTCTAGGACATTCCATGAAGAAGAACTTACTTGCCATTGCTCTTGGTAGCGTGATTGCGCTGACTGCTGCCCCATACTCTATCGCGGCTAACGATGCTGCCGTCCAATCTTCCGCCGATTACTCACAGATCGTCACCAAACGTCAGGTTGTCGACCAACTTCTCAACGACGCGGTACAGGCATTCAAATCCCCTGCGCGTATCTCGCATGCGGGTTTTACCGCCAAAATGCCGAGCAACATGGAGATTGTTACCGACCGCTTACTAGAGGCCTACAAACTTGAGCCGTACCGCACTGACCTGCTGATTTCTGCGGCAAACGCACAGATCTACAACAAGAATGCAGACCGCGCGATTGAACTATTTGAACAAGCTCTTTCTGTCGCACCAGACGATGTGGATTTGCACGCTTACTTAGCGGTATGGCAACGCTTTGAGGGCAACCAAGCAGAATCAGCGAAACACATGGCGACGCTCATGAAGCTCAATGCAGGCAAAGCGGCAGACATCCAACGCATCTTCGACACCGTAGACCGCGTACTTGCAACGCCACTAAAAGAGAAAGCCGACAAAGGCAAATTGGATGACAGAGGCGCAATCGTCACATTGGGATACGCGCTGAACCCAGATGGTTCTATGCACCAGATCTTAGTTGAGCGTTTGGAAACCACGCTAGCAATGGCGAAAGCAAACCCAGACGCGTTGATCGTATTGACGGGAGGCGTACCGAAGAACCACAAAACGGAAGGCAAGTTAATGGCGGATTGGCTGATCGAAAAAGGCATCAGCAAAGATCGCATCATTGAAGAAAACTACGCCACCAGCACGGTAGGTAACGCCCTATTCAGCAGCTACGCATTGGCGCGTCATAACATCAAGCACGCAACCATCATAAGCTCAGCGAGCCACGTGCGCCGTGGTCAAACCTTGTTTGAAATCGCAAGTTGGCAAACTGGCCCGCAAGGCATCACTTTCGACACAGTGAGCTACCCAGACAAACCACTTAAAGACTTAGCCAAAGCCAGCGATAGCGAACTGCTTGGTATCTACCGCGATGCTCTGCGTACTTACGGCATGTGGAGCTACCGCTCTTACCCGCTAGAGTCGCGTTAAGTATTCTCGACTCATACCAATCAAAAAAAAGCCTGCGTACTTGCAGGCTTTCTTGTCTTTGTGCCGTGGTTAAAACCGCTTAAATTGCTTCGCCGTTTACCGTTACTACCACATCAATGTTGCCACGAACTGCGTTTGAGTATGGGCAAACTTGGTGTGCAATGCGCGTTAGCTCTAGCGCTTGTTCTTGTGGCATGTCTAGCTCTACCGCTAGGCTCACTGTTAGTGCAAAGCCGCCGTTATCGTTAGGACCGATGCCCACTTCCGCTGTTACGGGTGCACTTTTCAGGTTTACTTTACCTTCACGCGCTACGTGCAGAATCGCGTTAGAAAAACACGCTGAATAGCCCGCCGCAAAAAGCTGTTCTGGGTTAGTTGCTGCGCCTGTGCCGCCCATTTCCTTCGGGTATGACAGCTCTAGATCGAGAAGACCGTCATCAGTTTTTACTTGACCATTACGACCAGCCAAAGCGGTAGCTTGAGTTTTGTATAGAGTAGTCATGCGAGTGTCCTTTTTAATTTAAGTTGCGCACAATTTAATTGCTTGCAATCTTATATCGAAGTGAAGATAGTTTGCAACTATATTGTGCACAATTTATTTTATAACTCTCTTTCTCTGTAAGCAGGTAGGCAACACCAATGAGCCAGTGTTACACCGACAACACCATGACCGACGACGATAAACTCTTACTCGAAAACCAAGTTTGCTTCCCGCTCTACAGCGCAGCAAATGCAGTGATCCGAGCTTACCGCCCGTTGCTGGACGAGCTTGATCTGACTTATTCGCAGTACTTAGTGATGATGGTGCTATGGGAAAAAGACGGTGCCAGCGTAAAAGAATTGGGGTCTCAACTGCATTTGGACTCAGGCACACTCACGCCGCTGCTTAAACGCTTAGAAGCAAAAGGCTATGTGGAGCGCGGCCGAAGTGAAACCGATGAACGCGTTCGCGTACTCAACCTAACAGAGCAAGGTCGTGATCTTAAAGAACAAGCCAAGTCAGTGCCAAACGCCATGATGTGTAAAATCACCTTAGAGCTGGATGAAATGATCATGCTGAAGAAGCTGTGTGGCAAAGTGCTCGATAATCTGAGCTAACA
This sequence comes from Vibrio sp. K4, assembly GCF_051122595.1. NCBI lineage: Bacteria > Pseudomonadati > Pseudomonadota > Gammaproteobacteria > Vibrionales > Vibrionaceae > Vibrio > Vibrio sp. K4. Next base: position 575,534 of record NZ_CP178578.1, on the reverse strand, counting down.
AGATAGAAGCATCCGCTTCCCCACTTCCTATTAGAAAGAGCCTGCCGAGATGCAGGCTCTTTCGATCTTAGCTAGAAGATCTACTCAAAGTAATCATCGGTATTCTCTATTGCTACTCTGCCTTAATCTTCAATAAAACCTATCAAAGCAAACTCACTTACATCGGATTTCCCTATCAAGTGAAATAGGAAATGGCTATCAATAGGATAGTTACAAGCGATTTTCCTTAAACACACTCCGATGAGAATATACTTTCCGAAAGCAACAACAGCTCAGCTTAAAACATTCAAAGGAAAGTAAATTATGATTAATACTCAAATCAAACCATTTGCAGCTACAGCGTACAAAAACGGCGAATTCGTTGAAGTAACAGAACAAGACGTTCTAGGTAAATGGGCAGTATTCTTCTTCTACCCTGCAGACTTTACGTTTGTATGTCCAACAGAACTGGGCGACCTAGCAGACCACTACGAAGAGCTACAAAAACGTGGCGTAGAAGTTTACTCAGTATCAACTGACACACACTTCACTCACAAAGCATGGCACGACAGCTCAGACACAATCGGTAAGATTCAGTACTACATGCTTGGCGACCAAACGGGCAACATCACAAACAACTTCGGTGTGATGCGTGAAGGTCAAGGTCTTGCAGACCGTGCAACGTTCCTAATCGACCCAGAAGGTACTATCCAAGCAATGGAAATCACTGCTGAAGGTATCGGTCGTGACGCAGAAGACCTACTACGTAAAGTGAAAGCAGCTCAATACGTAGCAGCGCACCCAGGCGAAGTTTGCCCAGCTAAATGGAAAGAAGGTGAAGAGACACTAGCTCCATCACTAGACCTAGTTGGCAAAATCTAAGCCACTGAAATTTAAGTTCTAATCAGTTCCCGATTTCCTTTTTCTGATTAGAACTGAATTAGAGAGCACTTCAGGTTAGATACCTTGACGACCTTCTGCCTGATTTGCTCTCTCCCCCCAGGTTTTATCTACAGTAACCACTTTTTAGTTTTAATTAAGGTAGTAACAACTATGTTAGACCAAGCGATCCAACAACAACTCAAACAATATCTGGCTAATGTAAAAGAAGAAGTTCGTTTAGTGGTTAGTCTAGATGAAAGCAAAGCATCGAATGACATTTTGTCTCTAGCGAACCAAATCGCAGAGATGAGCGACCTAATCACCGTTGAGCGTGACGACAACGCAAGCGCACGTAAACCAGTGATGGCGGTAACTAACCCAGCAAAAGGCACAGCACTACGTTTTGCAGGCTTGCCAATGGGTCACGAATTTACCTCTCTAGTATTGGCACTGCTTCATTCTGGCGGTCACCCAATCAAACTAGAACCAGAAGTGATTGAGCAAATCGCAGCACTAGACAAAGATCTAGACGTAGAAATCTTCATTTCACTGTCGTGTCAAAACTGTCCGGACGTGGTTCAAGCGTTCAACATGATGGCGGCGATCAACCCGAAAGTAAAAGCAACCATGATCGACGGTGGTTTGTTCCAAGATGAAGTGAAACAACGCGACATCATGGCCGTACCAAGCGTATTCGTGAACGGTGAGCTATTTGGTCAAGGTCGTATGTCTCTGACTGAAATCCTAAACAAAGTGGATGACGGCGCGAGCGAGAAAGCGGCGAAAGCACTGAGCGAAAAAGCCCCATACGACGTGCTTGTTGTCGGCGGTGGTCCTGGTGGTAGCGCAGCTGCTCTATACGCCGCTCGTAAAGGTATTCGTACTGGCGTTGTTGCTAAGCGTTTTGGTGGTCAAGTTATGGACACCATGGCAATCGAGAACTTCATTTCGGTAAAACGTACTGAAGGTCCAAAACTGGCCACTGACCTAGCAGAGCACCTAAAAGAATACGACGTAGACGTCGTGACTGAGCAACAAGCTGAGAAGCTAATGGGCGCAGCACACACAGAAGACGGCTTGATTCACATCCAACTTGAAAGCGGCGCAACGCTGAAGAGTAAGAGTGTCATCCTAAGCCCAGGTGCACGCTGGCGTGAAATGAACGTTCCGGGTGAGCAAGAGTACCGCAACAAAGGGGTCGCGTACTGCCCACACTGTGACGGCCCACTGTTCAAAGGCAAGAAAACCGCAGTTATCGGTGGTGGTAACTCAGGCATCGAAGCAGCTATCGACCTTGCTGGTATCGTAGAGCACGTAACGGTTCTTGAATTCGCAGACGTACTTCGCGCAGACCAAGTGCTTATCGACAAAGCGAACTCACTACCAAACGTAGACATCATTACGATGGCGCAAACAACAGAAGTAGTGGGCGACGGTACTCGCGTAACAAGCTTGAAGTACAAAGACCGCAACACAGATGAAATCAAAGAGATTGAACTGTCAGGTATCTTTGTTCAAATCGGTCTAGTGCCAAACACAGAATGGCTAAAAGATTCAGAAGTAGCGCTATCCGAGCGCGGCGAAATTGAAGTCGGTAGCCGTGGCGAAACTAGCCTAGAAGGTGTCTTCGCAGCCGGTGACGCAACAACCGTTCCTTACAAACAGATCATCATTGCGATGGGTGAAGGTGCAAAAGCAAGCTTAGGCGCATTTGACTACCTAATCCGTAAGCAAGGCTAATCTCCAAATTTCTTGAGCACAAAGCGCACGGTGCTGTGTTTTCTTCCCCGGAAAACCAATCGGGGCACCGTGACAGCGATGAGTAACAAGAAATAAAATCAAAAAAACCTAGAAGCCCAAAGACTTTGCCAGCAGGTATTAACTGCTGGCTTTTTTGGTTTTTGGGGGAAAACACTGAGCTCACAGCAGAAAAGAATTCCCTCCCCCTTGATAACCACATCCAAGTGCTTGGCAAACCATGTCGAGAAAAGGGGGGAGTTGGAGGGGGTTGCAAGCACATAACCCCACATTCAACCTCAAACCAGCAACCCCACCTAACCTCCCCTTGTATCAAACTCCGAAGCTCTCAACACATCGAGCTCAATAGGGAGGGACTGATTTTGCATGCGCGGATAGTTCAATTCACAATGCCAGCATCGCAACACTCTGAAAGTAGATTCTGAATACTCGCTTAGGCTCCTTCAAAATGACGCTGTTCGTTTAGCTCTCTCTTTCCGTCATTCCCGCGAACCTAGGTGAGACTGGGAATCTACTCACCACAAATTCGATCGAAAATGATTAACAAGAACACGAACAAACAAAAGGTGGAAGAAGGTTGCAAGCACTTAGCCCAACGTTAAGCCTCAACGCTGCTTAGCAAACACTTGAGTCCAATAATAGCGATAGCTTGCTGACTGGTTTTCAACCATGGAGGCGCCCATCTGGTCGAAGTTGGCATTCATAATATTGAGGCAGTGGCCTTCACTTGATAACCAAGAGTTCATCACGGCATTAATTGAGCTTTGCCCTGCTGCCACATTCTCACCCAGTCGACTCCAAGCATAACCTGTCGCGTTGACTCGACTTGAAAGCGTACTGCCATCCGAGCCTGTGTGACTCATAAAATCACTGTTTGCCATATCACTAGAGTGCCCGTAAGCGGCGCTTTCTAGATCGTAGCTCCAAGTCAGTGCGCCAACCGGTGGCATTATTTTAGAGCCACATTGCTGAGCTTTAGATCGAGCATCGTTTACGGCGGCCAGCATCTGCTCGGCAAAAGTGGTTTCTGTCGGTGGTGTATCTGGGGATTGTGAGCCGCTGTCTGCAGGTGATGACGAGTCTCCATCGCCGCCACATGCGCTGAGAAGTAGCGCCAATGCTGGCACTAAGATCTTTGTTGGCATTGTCTGTCCTTATATTCATAACGAAAGGCAAAATACGCTTTCGATAACCAAGGGCAATAACCTAACAAAAATTCATTTGAGCGCCATATGGTGCAGAGTGTTTTGACCAAATACTCACGTGGCGTTTTCAATAGCCGAATCTGCCTACTTTGGGAGATTCAATTCCATATCAATACGGTGCATATCCTCGCCCCACCCATCAGGAATGTGGTTCAGTTCCACGGCCCCATATTTGGCGAAAAACGGCGCAGACAAGTGACTTGCCGCAATTTTGATTTGCGGGACGTTTAAGCGCTTAGCACGATCAATAGCTCGGCTCATAAACTCATTCCCTATCTTCATTCCTTGCGCTTTTGGTGAGATTAAAATCCAGTTCAAACTATGAAATGCCTGTGTTTTGCCACTCAAACCATAAGCACCAACGAGTTCACCATTTAGAAAGCACACCTCATAACCTTGAGGATCACTATCAAGAAACTCCGCGTAATCTTCTCTTTCATTGATTGCAAAATATTCAGGGCAGTTTTCATCGAAGATGCGCAGGCAATCCTCTTTATCACTTGGTAAGAAGGATCTAAAACTTATGCTATTTGCCATGCGACTGCCTCTTTCGATTATGTATTTGGAGATGCTAACCGATCTGTGGGGCATTGGCCTTAACAAAAGTTAAAACCATCGTTCTGAAGGAGAGAAAGCGCCTCAATACACCGACTAAACGCGCTTTTTGATAGTCAGAACGAGCCTTTTCATTGGCACGCATAACCGAAGCTCTAACGGCGTCTACACTCTTAGTCTTTGATTGTTTCAGTCGAGGCAACTATGGATGGAAGAAACCCAACAAGGCGAGACGGTAGACCACACACTTCTTCGGGCGGCGCGTATCAATCTCAGCATCCCGCAGTGCATCAGAGTACCAGTCAGCCTCGAAGAGAAGATACGATGTCCGCTCGCTTGACCAGACAAAGGCGAGCGCGAGCAGAAGAGCTTCGATTTACCGATGCAGACCAACAAAGGTGGGCAGCGAATCGAACAAGAGCAGACGCTGAAAGACTACGAACAGGTGCAGCCCAAGTGCCTGTGAGAAAAGTCGCTTCTCTTCATCTTGGCACTCGACGGGATCATCGAGACATTGTGGATATTGTCCCTACTTTTCAAAAAGATGGACGTCTTAGCCCAGATAGCGAAGCAGCTCTAAAAGGCATGATAGACAGCAATAGAGATTACGTCTTGTCGTTAACTGGGCACTCATGCTCTAGCCCTATCCCCAACCAGAAAACCTACACTAAACACGATGTAGCAACCAACACCGTTAGTGGTGGTTTTAATACCTCCGGCGCGATAGAACATGCTTGCCAAATCATCACCTCAAAAGGCTCACAGGTGGTCGGTTTGGTGTCTGGTCATTGCCATGGAAAATCCAGAAGCCTTGCCATGATGAAACAAGGCGCCCTAAAAGCAGGTGTTTTATTGGATGACGAATACACGTTTGCCACTCCCAAGAGCATTACAGCAGGGGAAACTCGCGAAGCGGCTCTCAAGTTAGTGATGAAGCTTAATAAGTTACGAAGGGAGCGGCGGTGATCAAATTCATATCAGTGTTGCGCAAAGGATTTGAAAGCCCAGATATCAGAATTTTATGACTACAGACTACTCGCTCACAAACACATACAGGTCACCACGACAATGGTTAATACTGTATTCAATCGGACGGCCTGTACTATCAAACGCGGTCTGTTCGATAAGAAGGACTGGCGTGGTCGAGTCTATATTCAGTTTCTCAAGTGACTCTTCTGTTGGCATTTTTGCGGATACGCGACTTTGAGTTTTTGAAGGGGTGATGTTTTGACTGTGGAAGTAGTCATACAGTGACAATTGGATGTCATCAGGATCATGAATCAGCTCGGAAGGTACGTAAGATTCCTCGATTGATACGGCTTGTTCATCAATATAGCGAACACGCTTTAGGAGGAACACTTCCTCACCTTCTTTCAGGTTGAGCGTTTCTGCGATTTCGGCAGAACAAGGCATGGTGTCCTTCTTAATCCACAACGTATCTGGCTTTTTCCCTTTTAGAACCACTTGCTGAGAGAACCCAGTCGCAGCTTTACCTGAATATTCGACTGTGTCGCTGATCATGGTACCTAAGCCACGAGAGCGAACAATAACACCATCCTTATCGAGAACATCTAACGCTTTACGAATCGTAATTCGAGAAACGCCTAACAGCTCGCTAAACTCGCGCTCTGTTGGGATAAAGTCTCCGCCTTTTAAGATTTTCTGCTCAGTTGCTGTTTTTACTGATTCAGAAATCTTCATGTATAGCGGTGACTTGTCTTTTTGCTCGATGCGAGCCTTTATGAGTTCGATAAGGGGCTGGTAGGTTGTCATAAGGTTCTTATTTTTATCAGCAATTTTTGCATTATACCCGATATTAGAATGGGATAGATAGGGCGAAGCAAAAAGCGAAAGACACTACGCTTCAACCCTACAGTTACCTTATGTTAGCGCAATAGCTTGTTGTGACTTCGCGCTTGGCTTAACAAAAAACAGCAGTATTGCCGCAACAAAAACAAGGGCTGCGCAAAGCGAATACGCAAGATCGTAGCGACCAAAAGTATCCACCGACCAACCAGCGAGAACAGGCCCAATGAACCCGCCAACACCCCAAGCGGTGTATAAGATCCCATAGTTAGTACCAAAGTTCTTCAATCCATAAAGGTCAGCCATCACGGAAGGGAAAACAGCAAGCAAAGTGCCATACCCAATGCCCGCAAGACCTGCGCCAATAATCAAAGCAAGTGAGGAATCAAACTGGGAAAACAACAACATGTTTACGGTTTGCAGCAACATGGCAAGACTTAGCGTTTTAAGCGCACCAATCTTGTCGCTCAATAGCCCTGTCGCCAATCGTCCACCGGAGTTGAAAATCGCTAAAGCAACAACCAAGTAAGCGCCATCCATTATGCTCGCTTGCGCTGCTGCGATGGAGGTAATGTTAGCTATGATCATCAACCCTGCAGAAGCCCCGAAAGCATAAGCAAACCAGAGTAAATAAAATGGACGTGTGGAAAGCATGTCGCTCCAAGCCACGTCATCACTCGGTTTGACGGCTTGTAATTTTTGCTTCGCTTTTGCCGGAACGGGTTTGAAATCCGTTGGCGGATTAGTAAAAGAACACGCTAGCGGAAACGCAATCACGAGCAAGCCAACACCCAAAATTCGCAAGCTCACTTGAAGGTCAAATTTGCTAATCAGGAAACTAGTTAGCGGCGCAAGATAAAGCGCAGCCAAGCCAAACGCGGTGGCTAACGCGCCATTCACCATGCCCTTGCGAGAAGCGTGAAACCACTTCATCGCTGTTGGGTTCAAGCACGCATAAGAAAAGCCAATACCCGTTCCAGTAAGCACCCCAAAGCTCAAACACAAGTTTATTGGGCTAATCGATAGGCTGGATAACACCATACCAATCCCTGCCATGAGCGTACCAACCATGAGCACTTTCTTAGGGCCGAATTGGTCTTGTATGCGTCCTGCCACCAGCAATGCGAGAGACAGAGTAACGATGGTAATGGTGTAGGGCAGAGAGGCTTGAGTGTGGCTCCACCCTAAATCAATGAGGGCGTTTTTAAATACGCTCCATGTATAAAGCACGCCGATGCACAGGTTGATCCCACAACCTGCGGCGAGAATTCTTATCGCTTTGTTATTCATGATCATTACTTAAAGACATCGCTATCTGGCAAGCGATATTCGATTGATATGTAAGAGAAAACATTGAGGCTTAACAGAACATTAAGCCTCATAGAAAGTTAGATTCCGTATTGGCGAAGGTAGTCAGAAATTTGCGCCACACTCGGGGCACAATCTCCGCCTTCATGGCTCACCACATACGATGCAACAGCATTACCAAGAAGTACGGCATCCGCCAGTTCCCAGCCAGAACTTAAGCCTGCAAGTACGCCCCCGGCATGCGTATCACCAGCACCAATGGTATCGACCACTTCGGCAGCAAATGGCGCGACCATACCGTTTGATTCTCCGTTGTTAAACAGTGCGCCATCGCTATCAATGCGTAGCACTAAAGGGCAGTCATAACGGGAGTACCATTGTTCAACAAAGCTTGGACTGTCTTGCATGCCAAGGTGCTCCGCTTCTTGGCGGTTAAGCGAAATAATGGGTTTAATTGCAAGTAAACGCTCAAGTAAGGTGGCGTCAATATCGGCAATACGAGGTCCAAAATCGATAAACAGTTGGATTGTACTTGGTAAGGTTTCCAGCCAATTGACGATTTCAGCCCCGCAAGCAGATGCCAATTGATAACCAGATAGGTAGATAATCGCATCGTCATTGATCGATAACTGATTCAAGGTTTCTTGATTCCAGTTGTTTTCGACCCCACTGACAGACAGGAAGGTTCTTTCCCCATCCGGCTCTACCAGAGCCAAGCACCACCCGTTATCGCCACTTGGATCCGCTAAGCTGCTCTCTAGACCTTTCTCTTCCATAGAGTGACGAATCAACTCCGCCCACTTACCATTCCCTATCGGCAGAGCATTAGTCGATTGAAGGCCCAGTCGTTTTACCGCAATCGCAATATTTAGCGCGCAACCTCCAACGTGAATGCCCTTTTCTTGCATTTCTAGATCGCCACCTCGCTGCGGTAAACATGGCGTTTCCGTCACGATATCAACCACAGCAGCACCAATTAAGCACAGCTGGCGCTTGTTGCTAAGCGTAGGAATTAACTCGATTAATGCATTATGAGGCATAGCCCTGCTCCTTAACTTCTCGCAGAGAAAGGAATTTACGCGCGTATTCATCAAAGTCTAGTTGGTTCTCATCATCCAACTGCTGCTTCAATTTTGTGTCAATCGCTTGAATACCATTTAACGCACCACAAATTGCAGTTGCCATTGCGCCGATGGTGTCGGTATCACCACCTAAGTTCGCGCACAAAATCGCACAACGATTCGGATCAGTTTCAGCTAGCTCGACCATCGCAATCGCTGCTGGGACAGATTCAATGGTGCTGACTCCTGCGCCCACTAAGTTGTAAATTTTCTCCATGCGCTCTTCAATACCACGGTCTTCACTTGCCACCATTAGAGCGAGCTCAACACGAGATGCCATCGATGCACTAAAAGTGGTGATGTTCTTGGTTTGAGCCGCAAGAGCAATCGCAGGTAATTGGTCTTTGATAGCGCCCCAAGTATGCCCTTCAATAGCTTTCGATACCGCCCAAGCAATCACTACAGCACCAGAGATAGCAACATCAGATTTGTGCGTCGGGCTAGAGGCTAACGACACTTGCTCGATAAAATCATCCAAACTGTTGGTTGGTAACAGACAGCCCATCGGTGACACACGCATAGCTGCACCATTCGTGACGCCGTTGTTCTCTAGCTCGCCGATTGCTACACCTTCTTTGATTGAACGCATTGCCGCTTTTGAACTTGGACCAAAAATGTTTTTGTTAAATGCATCGAAACCTTCCGCCCACGTCAGTACGTTTCTAGCGATCACCTCTGGAACAATATCACCATCGCATTCGATGATGGCGTCAGCCAGTGCCAATGCCATAGAGGTGTCATCAGTAAACTGACAAGCAGTGAAGTAACAAGCCGCGTTGTTTTCTTTAGGGCCATCAAGGAAGCGGTCAATCCAGCCAAAGTGCGCTTTTACTCGACTACGAGGCCACAATTCAGATGGCATCCCCATTGAATCACCAAGTGCTTGACCGTAAAAAGTGCCGAGGATTCTGTCTTGTTTTGAAATTGTCATCATACTTACCAAAATAGGGGTTAAATATCCTGCCCAATTGACATGGAAACATTGGGCAGGGTTAAAATTTAAGCTTGTGCTTTCTGTTGTGTAGTGGCGTCTGACTGATCGCCCATTTTGATTGGTTTGATCTCACCACTAGGCTCACGGAAAAAGTACATAAAGATAGCGAGGATAATCGCAATCATGATGCCACCAAATCCCCACATGCCTGCCCAATCAAACGTTAAGCCATTTTGCGGCGTGTCGTAGGCGAACATTTTTTCCATTAGCACGCCACCAAGACGGTAACCCAATAAGCTACCAATGCCCTGGCAACCCAGCGTAATCAGACCTTGAGCCGCAGTACGCATGTGCGCTGGCGCTTTCTTATCGACATAAATGTATGCCGTCACGAAATAGAAGTCGTAGCTCACACCGTGTAGCAAAATGCCCAAGAACAACAATGAGTACAGGTACCAAGTGTCTGCACTACCGTAAACAAAGAATCCGTATCGGATAGCAGCAGTAGCAAGACCAAGAAGCAATACCTTTTTAATACCAAAGCGTTTAGTGAAGAAAGGTAATGCGAGCATAAAGAAGATTTCAGAGAACTGACCCAGCGTCATCCAGCCTGTTGCATTGTTCATACCCACTTCCGTCAGGAAGCCGTTTGCAAAGATGTAGTAGAACGCAAGAGGCATACTAAACATGAATGAACATACAAAGAATGCTAAGAAATTTCTGTCTTTTAGGAGCACCATCGCATCCAGACCCAGCATTACTTTAAGGTCCAACTTACCCGTACTTTTCGGTGGTGTGTTTGGCAACGTTAGTGCAAAGACACCTAACAACGCCGAGCTGAGAGCCGTAATAATAAGCGGAATGTTGCTTGAAGAAATGTCGCCATAACCCAACCAAGATGGCAAAAAGCCTATTGCAACACCTGACGCAATCCAACCAATCGTGCCCATTACACGAATACGTGGGAAGTCACGTTCAACGTCGTCTACGTTAGAAAAAGCAATACTGTTGGTCAACGCAATTGTTGGCATGTAAGTTAACGAATAACCAAGCAAGAGCGGGAAGAAAGTGGCGAACTCGGTTTGTTGTGCCGCTAAATACATAAGTACCGCACCAGCAAGCAACATGACAGAGAGTACTTTCTGCGCTGGGAAAAATCGGTCAGTGATCGAACCGACCATAATTGGCGATAAAATCGCCGCAATAGCAGTACAAGCGTAAGACCAAGCGATCTCAGTTGGCGTAAAACCATTGGTATTAAGAATTTGCCACAATGGAACGAACCAGGCGCCCCATATAAACCATTCAATGAACATCATTGAAGATAGTTTGATGTTAGTCGTTTTCATTTTTTATCCTTAGGTACTGTAGGGTACGATTCAAATGGTACGATCTAATATAATACCAATACAATACCAAGATGATGCTTTTGTGATCATTGTAGCAAGCCAAAAACATCACCTCTCTCTTTCATAAATGAGACTAGAAGTCGCTCTGCTAGAGGTCAATATTCACCATTTTGCGTAGTCAGAAATCGACAAAAACAGGGAGTAGTCTGATAGGGATGGGCAAGAATTAGGCAGGGAGTGATGAAATACATCCGTCATTCATATTGTCGCGGTATTACATTGGTCGTTTCGAGAATCCCTAAGCGTTACGCGGATAAGTGGGTAAGCTGGCATCACCCAATTCAATATAGAGCGATGAGAATGCGCTTTTTATTATTTGGTGAACGCTGCCAAATTTAGCGTCTTAAGCGAACACGACTTTTGAGATCGCGATGCAGCACATTTTTTCCCCACCACTCGTAAATAAGAACAGAGATCCCCATATATGTGGATAATTGGGCGTTCATTTCATAAGTCGTTACACAACTCGGGGCTTTAGGGCTTTACATCTGGCGCAATGAGATGAACACTTCCCACCAAAGTAAAATCGCAGCCGACATAGTAGAGTCAGTAAAATTATGAGTAACACGACGGCGAAAAAGTCGAATCCATTATTCGAGATCCTGTTTAACGTCATCATTCCTTCATTCATTTTGATGAAGTTCAGTGGTGAAGAGCACCTAGGAACAGCATTGGCATTGGTTGTCGCTTTGATGTTCCCTTTGGTGTACGGCGGTATGGATCTTATCCGCAACAAGAAGTTTAACTTCATTTCTGCACTGGGCTTTATCAGCGTGCTCTTAACCGGTGGTATTGGCTTGTTAGAGCTAGACACACGCTGGTTGGCATTGAAAGAAGCCTTAATCCCAGGTTTGATTGGTCTTGCAGTGTTGGGCTCAACCTTCACTCGCTACCCGCTTATGCAAAAGATGCTGTTGAATGACACCATTTTGAACCTGCCGTTGATTAACGAGCGTCTGGCTCAGAATGGCAAAACACAAGCGTTTGACCGCTGCCTAATGTCTTCAAACTACATGTTCGCAAGTACATTCGCATTCTCTTCGGCGATGAACTACTTCCTTGCTACGTGGATTGTAACCAGCCCAGCAGGTACAGCAGCGTTCAATGAAGAGCTAGGTAAACTAACGCTGTACAGCTACCCAATGATTGCGATTCCGAGCATGTTGATGATGTTTGGTATTTTCTACTACATCTGGCGCCAAGTTCGCGCAATGACGTCGCTAGAGACTGAGCAGATTTTCCATACCAAATAATGCTCGTTCAGCCTTGATAGGCAAAGTGAGATAAAAAGAACCCCGATAGTTGATGACCAACTATCGGGGTTTTGTTTTTTTGGAGTGATTGAGTTAAGCGTGATTAGAAGCTGTAAGCCACTGACGCTTTAAAGTTACGACCTACTTCGTAGCTGGTGTACTTCACTGAACCCCAAGAGATACCAAAGCCTGTGTGCTCTGCGTATAGCTTGTTGAACACGTTATCGACCGCTAGGTTAACTGATAGGTCCTTCGCGAAATCTGGTACATACACAGCCCATAGGTTATGCGTTGCGAAACCAGGGCGCTCCACTTTCTCGCCATCTTCGTCTGTGTAGTCGTTACCCGGAACGAAGCGTGAATCCCAACCGAACACCACTTCACTGGTTACATCGTACTTAAAGCCCGCCTTGATGTTGTGAATACCCGTCTTGTTCATGTGGCTCGTCTTGCCGCTTTCAAGGCTGGTTTGCTCACCATCAGAGTATGAGTGGTTTGCGTACAGGTCGAAATCTTCAATGCTGTAAGTAAATACGGTTTCTACACCCCAAACTTCTACATCATTTTGGTTAGCCAAGGTTCTGTTGTTCTTGGTCGGGTGCATTTGGTTATCCAGATCATACTGGTAAGCAGTAAAGCCAAGAATCGCATTATCCGCCATCAATAAACCTGACATGTCGTAATCGAAGCCCGCTTCGTAGTTGTTACCTGTCATGGCTTTGGTGTCTGCCTGAGTTACGTCAGCCGCCGATTTCATGGTCAGTGTTTCAGGTAGTGAAGCGCCTTTGAATAGACGACCGTAACCAACACGCAGTCTTAGGTTATCTGTGGTTTGGTATTCACCTTGGAACTTAGGCGACAACTGGTCGTATTTACCTTTAAATACACCGCCCAGCTCATGCACGTCATAACGAAGACCAGTAACAAAACGGAAGTCATTAATCTCGAACGCGTCTTGAGCGTAAATGCCGTAAGCCGTTACTGTACCGCCGTCGATGTCGTAGTTCTTCGTCTCACCAAGTTTCGAGCCCGACGTGTAATGACCAAGGCCAGAATCAACCCACTGCTCTGATTTGTAACCCTCGAAGCCATAAGTCAATTCATGTTCGCCCACCCAAGAGATGTTGCGGATATCACCACCAATTGTCGTCACGTTGTACTCACGAGAAGGAATTGATAGGTCACCGTCTTTGGTGAATTCCCAAGCGCCATTCACTTGGTTCCAATCGCCATACTCTTCAGTTAGCGCATCACGATCCATGTACTGACGGTTGTAGTATAGGTTCGTCTTTAGGTTCACCAAGTCACTGCCATTGTCATAGCGATGCATGAACGTCACAGTATCTCGGTTAATCGAGTGGTAGTTGTGCTCATCGTGTGCGTAAAGTGCACCTGCTTTCTCACCCGATAGCTGACGTTTACCACCGTCTTGGTACGTGTCGTAAGACAGTTTGAATTCGTTCGCGTCGTTTGGTACGAACACAACTTTCACCAAGCCAGACTTCAGCTTACCTTGCTTAGAAGTCACATCATCTTTACCCGGAATGTACAACTCACCGTCATCTGAGTAGTTCGCAATACCCATAAGTTGGAGTTCATCGTTCAGTTTCGCGTAAACCGCAACGTTCGTCGTGAAGCGTTCGTAAGCCGTTTGATACCCCGTTTTAACGCGAGCACCGATGCTTTCGTCTTCTGCAAGGAGGTCACTGGGATCTTTCGTTTCGTAGCTGAATGAGCCGTTAATCGCACCCGCACCTGACAGTACCGAGTTACCGCCTAGGGTGATTTCAGCAGATTTAAGCATGGCTGGGTCAAAGGTCTGATCGCCAGAGTGGTGGAATAACTGACCTTCTTGGCGTGCACCATCAATGGTGACAACCGAGTATTTGTCTTCCATACCGCGAATGTAAACCTTGCGCGAGTAACGTGCGTTACCGTCAACCGTTACACTCGGCATGGTGTTCAGTATGTCTTTAATATCAGACGCTTGTTTTTGTTCTAATGTCTCTGAGTTGATTTCAGTTTGAACAAGTTGATCAAGAGCAGAACCGACAACGACGATGTTTTCGTCAGAAGCGTGAGCAGCAAAAGAGGCAATCGCAAAAGTGATGGCTGCGGAAAGTGACTTCAGTTTCATAATACTACTTATATTTTATAAACAATAACGAGGGAGCGCAGCATAATACACGAACTTAATGATAATTAATCTCATTTACATTCTTTACGTTAATGAGTGATTTATTTTTAATCAGATCGAGTAAATCACCATCAAATAATCCGTATTTAGGAAGGAGGTTGGGATGAGGTATGAAAGGTATTTCGTGCAAGGTCGAGACTTAACTCGCTCGTTTGTCCAATCTTGCCGAAGCAGTGTTAGACTCAATACGATGCTTTCAGAATGTGGAAATACGATGTCATCTCGCCCAAAGACCTTCTATGAACAAGAAATTGATCGCGTATACAGCGAGATGCCGTTGAGTCCAAAGCAGTTTCTCCTGATCAGGCAATCGAAAGCATTTATGGAAAAGCATCACTCAGAAAACATCGAATTAAACGACTTAGCCAAAGCCGCCTTTATGTCGCGCTTTCACTATGTGCGGATTTTCAAACAGATGTATGGCGTGACGCCACGAAGCTATTTGAGAGATATGCGGATTAAGAAAGCCAAAGCGTTACTTAAGGAAGGTCACTCAATCACGGATACTTGTTTTCAGGTTGGCTATGAGAGCCTAAGCACGTTTTCGAGTGTCTTTAGAAAGAGCACAGGTTACTCACCCAAAGCGTTTCAAAAAATGCATAAAAGCAATCTAGAATAAGTTTTTGAGCCTCACTTTCAGTATCTTTTCCTCATCCAAACCCAGCAAAGGTAAATACCCGTGATCAGAATTTCCCTAACCAGCGTGCCTGTGGACGATCAGGACAAAGCCCTCGATTTCTACACCAATGTTCTTGGCTTTATCAAAAAGACCGAAGTACCAATCGGTGAACATAAATGGCTCACCGTCGTCTCTCCACAAGAGCAATCAGGTGTGGAGCTATTGTTAGAACCGATGGCATTTGGTCCAGCAAAAGTGTATCAAGCCTCTCTAAAAGAAGCGGGCATCCCGTGGACTTCCTTCGCTGTCGATGATCTCAATGGTGAGTATGAAAGGCTGACTGCGCTTGGCGTCCAGTTCTCTATTGAGCCAAGAGAGGCAGGCACAGTGATGATTGCCGTGCTTGATGATACTTGCGGAAACTACATCCAACTGATGCAAGAGCTCTAAAGCTATAACAACTAAGTGTAAGTAGGCGGAGGCTGTCAGATCTTTCTTAAGATTTGAAGCCTCTGCTTGGTTATAACCTTACATAAAAAGTGTGATTCGACCGAGCAAAGATATGAAAGTCATCGTGTATTCGATACTCAACTCGATTAACATGGATTTTTTTAACATTCTGTAATATTTATAAAACCTATGTTTGGATTAAAACGAATCAAAGCAGAAAATGAGGCGCTAAAAAAAGAGTTAGCAGACCTTAAGCAGAAGTATCAAACCGATGTTGCCGTTCTAGAAAATCAGCTCCAAGAAACTCAACAACTTGTTGGCTCAGCACAACAAGATCACCACAACTGTGATGAGTTAATGTCGAGTAGCTTGAAAGGGGGCGATATGCTCCAGACCATTCGAACTGAAATGGTCGAAAGTGCTCAGTCCATGGCGAATGAAAACCAAGAGCTACAGCAGCTTGATGAAATGTTTAAGCAGACGCATCAGGCCTTAGCACGGCTTGATAACAGGGCTGTAAAGATCAGCACTCAAGCCTCACAAAGCATTGAATCTGTTCAAATATTAGATAACACCGCCACTTCTATTTCCCACCTTGTATCTACTATTCAAGAGATTTCTGATCAAACCAACTTGCTCGCTCTCAATGCCGCCATTGAGGCTGCACGAGCTGGTGAAGCTGGACGTGGATTTGCCGTGGTCGCAGACGAAGTGAGAACACTTGCGGGTAAAGCGAGCGAGGCCAGTGAGAAAATTGATTCGTTGGTTAACCAAGTGCTCACGCAAGTCAGCGCAATTAAAAACTCCATCG
Source organism: Vibrio sp. K4 (assembly GCF_051122595.1). Lineage (NCBI taxonomy): Bacteria > Pseudomonadati > Pseudomonadota > Gammaproteobacteria > Vibrionales > Vibrionaceae > Vibrio > Vibrio sp. K4. The sequence continues at coordinate 559,247 of NZ_CP178578.1, read as the reverse complement.
ACGAAAACCAAACTTGCGCGGAAGAAGTCTCTGCCTCTTCGGCCCAAATTGGCACCATCGTGAATGAAGTGGTGGTGAAGTCAGAACACATGAAGCAAGTGATTCACATTGCTTCAACGCGTGCCTTCTTGGATACGGTCAAACTCGACCACGCCATCTGGAAAAACAACGTCTACCGCCTACTACAAAGCGGTGCATTCGGTGAAACAGTGAATAGCCACTCAGAGTGTCGTTTAGGCCAGTGGTACTACCGTGGCGATGGCAAGGCTTACAGTCACCTAAGAAGCTATGCGTTACTTGAAGAACCACACAAAGGCGTGCATGACAGCGGACGTGAAGCAATGAGCCAAGCCAAATCTGGCAACATGGCTGGCATGGTGACCGCAATTAACGCCATGGAAGATGCCAGCGAACAAGTAGTCGTTCAGATAGATCGCTTGATGGAAGAGATTATCGCGAGTTAATTTCAAGACTTGTTCCTCCTCCCTTCTCATCGAATGAATTAAGGGAGGAGGTTGGACTTACCTTCCCTATCATCCCTTATCCATTCTTTGGCAATTGCGTCTCAAGCCATTCAATAAATGCAGCATTCTTTGGTCTGTGTTGCTGCCCGTTTAAACAGATCAAATCGTAGCCTCGCTCTGCACTTACGCGCTCAAAAGGTGCCACTAGCTCACCGTTTTCTAAGCTGCTTTTCACTAAAGATTCACGGGCTATCCCCAACCCCATTCCGTTCTTAGCCGCTGTCATTGCCATATCGGCGTGATTAAACAAGTACGTTCTGTCCATAACGTTAAGTGTGTTGAGTAGCGGGTTAGATTGCTTATCCAGCCACATCGCCCATTCTTGATTGGGTTCACTCGCCTCTAATGATTCAGAGCAATGAATAAAAGTCACGCAGGCCAGCTGCTCAAGCAATGGTGCTGACCCAGTAAAATGGTCGTTAAAGTATTTGGGGCTACAAACCGGCAATAGCACTTCATCAAATAAACGCTGATGGTAAAACCCCGGATGTTCGCTATCGCTGTAGTAAATTGCGATATCGACGGGCTCATGCTGAAAGTCCAAACGGCTCGCTTTCACCCTCAGTTTTATATTGAGATGCGGATACAAACGTTGGAAATCTGGCAACCTTGGCAAAAGCCAACTCTGGGCGAACGTCGGCGCTGCTCCAATATATAACTCACCGCGCAGTTCATTGAACTTGATGTCTTCGAGCTCAGAGAAAATAACTTCGAAAGATTGGTTTAATGCATGCAGTAATCGCTCACCTTCTTTGGTTAGTTCTAGCCGTCTCGTCATGCGCACAAACAAACTGAAGCCCAGTTGCTCTTCTAACGATTTGATTCGCTGGCTCACCGCCCCTTGGGTAATGAAGAGCTCTTCCGCTGCTTTGGTAAAGCTAAGAAACTTACCTGCAATCGCAAAAGTGTACATATTGGAGAGCATCTGCTGCTTTCTGTCCATCACTCGACCTTCTATAAATTAGCTGTACTAATCCATAGCAAGATTTGTTTGGTTTGTGAAGCTCATCAAGATGCTTTTTAATCAAACTGTCTTATCCATAACGAGAACATCACGATGAAAAAGAATCTTAAAATTACCATCATTGGTGCAGGCTCTAGCTACACACCAGAGCTGATCGAAGGTCTTATCAAACGAAATCATGAACTGCCAATCGGCGAGCTGTGGTTGGTTGATATTGAAGATGGTGCAGAGAAAGTCAGCATCATTGGCGATTTAACACGTCGCATGTTGGCTAAAAACGACATGTCGCATATTGATGTGCACGTCACTTTGGATCGTAAACCTGCTTTGGAAAACGCAGACTTTGTATGTTCTCAATTTCGCGCTGGCTGCTTGGAAGGTCGAATCCGTGATGAACGCATCTCGCTGAAGTACGGCATGATCGGTCAGGAAACCAATGGGTTAGGCGGTTTTGCCAATGCCTGTCGCACCATTCCTATCGCGCTGGAAATCTGTAAAGAGATGGAAGTGTTGTGTCCAGATGCTTGGTTGCTAAACTTTACCAATCCATCAGGCATGGTGACAGAAGCGATTCTTAAACACACCAAAGTGAAAGCGGTCGGTTTATGTAACGTACCAGTGATCATGCAAAAAGGCATTGCCCAAATGCTCGGTGCTAACGAGCAAGAGTTTGTACTGCAAGTTGCGGGTTTGAACCACTTTATCTGGGCACGCCAGATCCTGCACGAGGGTCGTGACAAACTTCAAGAAGTGGTCGAAGAGATCCTATCTGGCAACGATCCTTTGGTGCCGCAAAACATTCCTCCATTCGACTGGCCACAAGAGCTATTGCGCAATATGGGGATGATCCCGTGTGCTTACCTACGCTATTACTACACCAGCGAAGACATCATGAGCCAAGAGATTGAGGAAGCGAACGGCGAAGGTACTCGCGGTGAAGTGGTCAAAGCCATGGAGAAACGACTGTTCGATATCTACCGCAATCCAGAACTCAACGAGAAACCAAAAGAGCTCGAAAAGCGTGGTGGTCAATACTACTCAGAAGCTGCCTGCGAGCTGATGAGCTCTATCTACAACGATAAGCGCACCATCATGCACGTAAACACCCGTAACAACGGTGCCATTGCAGGTTTACCTGACGATTGCGCGGTGGAAGTCAGCTGCATGATCACAAAATCGGGACCTGTGGCTTTAAACGTCGCGCCATTCCCAAGCGATACACTGCGCTTGATTCAATTGATGAAAGACTTTGAATCACTAACGGTAGAAGCGGCTGTCACAGGCGACCGCAATGCCGCGCATCGAGCATTGATTTTGAACCCGTTAGTAACCACAGGAACGATTCTAGAAAAGGCTCTAGAAGAAACAATTGAAGCCAACCTCGACTACATGCCACAGTTCCGTTAACCCTAACAAAAACGCGAAAGGGATGGTGAATTCTATCCCTTTTTTGTTCTTCAATTTACCCAGTAACCTCAAGGTGTTTGAATACAGTGACTACATGGTCAGAATAATTTTTCCTTGCAGCGTGACCGACTCATCTTCTATCACCTCGAAGGCGCGTTGGAATTGTTCTAACGGAAGGTAGCAATCCACATCGAGTTGTACCTGGTGTTCCATAAAGTGTTCTAGCATCTCAGCAAAGACTTGTTTGCGAACGGTCTTACCAACCGACTCTTCCCAATAACGCAAAAAGAACGTGCTGAAATCGATATTGTTCTGCTTCATATAAGCGAAGAAAGCAGACTCATAAGGGGTAAGTGAAAGCGTTCCGTAATTGATGTATGTTCCCGAATTGCACACAACTTGGATGAGTTCTGTACCCACTTTACCGCCAATTGCATCGAACGCGAGATTGGGTTGAGGCAGCTCTCGGGCATCGATTTGAGATTGCAGATCTTGCTTGCTATCTAGCACTGCAATGGCGTCGTATGGATAACGCTCAGGCGCGGAGCTTATAGCAAATAAAGTAAATCCGAGAGAGTGCGATAACTGAGCGAAGATCTTACCAATCGCAGAATTGCCCGCGTTGATGATCACCACATCCTCTTCGCACAACTTGGCAACGTGAGTGGTGATCACCCAAGCCGTCAGGGCGTTGATATACAACTGGCAAGCATAGCCGCTCTCAAGATCTTCCGACACTACAAAGACATTCTCCGTAGGCGCATCGACATAGCTTTGCCAAGTCCCGCTCTGTGCCACCAGCACCTTTTGCCCAATGTGAAATTCGGTTTGATGCGGATCGTTTATCTCAACCACACGCCCAACCGCTTCAAACCCAGGCACTCGCGGCGGTACATGGGTACGACGATACTGCCCTACTCCCTGAATCGACAATCGGTCACTTGGATTAATGTTTGTGGCTTCGATTTGCACGCGCACTTTACTCAAAGCGAGTGGCTCTAGCTCAACATGCTCCAACACCAACGACGCACTTGGCGAGCCAAAGCCCAGTTGATTAACGCGAGTGTTGGTCTTGGTCGAACTGGTCTTGGTTAAGCGCATCTGGATACCACTGAATTACTAGAGAGAGTATGGCGCGCCATAGTGAAACGGGTATATAACGTTTTCTCGGCGCGCACGTCAAATTGGATAAGAGCCTAAACGGGCTGACTCAGCATAAACACCACCACTAAAGCGAGGCTGCTACCCATACATCGGTTCACCCATACCACCTTTTGTGGTGACTGAATAAAGCGATTCAATACTGTGCCAAAGTACGCCCAAGCAAACATCCCCAGCACACCAGTTCCCACCATCACGCTGATAATGATCACCACTTGAGTCAGGTAATCATTGTTTGGCGAGATAAATTGAGAGAACACCGTCAGCGACGCAACCCAACTTTTCGGATTAAGAATTTGCACCCAAACGCCAGATAAAAAGCCGGACTTTTTCGCATTCGAATCATTGTCGAGTTCCATCGTGGCAATCGACCACGCGAGATACAACAGGTACGCCGCACCAATCCACTTTAACGCCGTGTACAAATCTGGGTAAAGGGTAAACAAACTGACAAGCCCCACACTTGCTCCAAGCAACATGATGATCACCCCAACTGCGTTGCCCAATACAAACGGCACGGTCGCAGAAAACCCATATCGGCTTGAAATACCTAACAACGCGACGTTACCAGCTCCCGGCGTTAAAGAAATAGAAACGGCAAACAACAAAAATGCCGCCAACAATTGAGCACTCATGCACTCTCTCCCAAAAAGTAATCAACGAATATGGGAACAGTCTAACGATTTGGGTAGAAAGAAAATTGCTATCTGCGCTACGATAAAAGCTAATTTGAGCAGACTATTTCTAAAATAATCATGAAAAAGAAAGAATCCACCAACTTTGAATTGGATAGCACCGATTTCGCCATTCTTGACCATATTCAGAAAGATGGTCGCATGAGTAATTCTAAGCTCGCAGAGACGGTTAACCTGAGTGAAACGCCCTGCTGGCGACGCTGGAAAAAGATGGAAGAGGAAGGCTACATTGAGGGTTACGCCGCGAAGTTGAACCGCAAAAAGCTCGGCTTCCAAGTCTCTGGTTTTACTCTGGTTACCCTCGGCAGCCATGAGGTAGAAAACACCACACCTTTTGAAGACTTTGTAGCTGAAACCGATTGGATCTTAATGTGTCACGGCATTGCAGGCAGTGCAGATTACATGGTGCAAGTGGTGGCGAGAGACTTAGATGAATACTTTGACCACATCAGTGCCATTCGCCGCGTGAAAGGCATTAGCGCCATTCAATCCAACGTCTCAGTTAAGGAAATCAAGAGCACATTCCAGTTGCCACTATAGTAGTGTGATGGTGGAGGTTGATATTGTGGACGAGATTACACTCGCTATCCCCGTCGACCATTCACGCGAAACTGCTGAGGGGTGACATCAAAATAGGCTTTAAACGCTTTGATGTAGGAAGAGTCGTTTTGATACCCCACTTGATCGGCAATGCTTTGGATAGAAAGCTCTTCGTCCAGCAAAGAGAGCGAATAAATCAGCCGAATTTGTTGTCGCCAAAGTTGGAACGAGGTGTTGAACTCTTTGGAGAACAAGCGCGACAAAGTTCGCTCGGATGCACCGACTTTCTTTCCCCACTGTCTGAGTGACCAATCCAATGCTGGCGTGTCGGTCAGCGCTTCAAATATCAACTTTAAACGCCTGTCTTCTGGCAGCAGTAACTGAAAGGTCTGCACGTTGTCTTTCATGATCTGATCGTGGAGCACGCCTAGCAATCGTGAGACTTCCTCATCACTGACGAACCCTTCGCATTGGCGGCGTATTTCCTGTAGCAGCTCGTTTAAGAACGGCGTGAGAGTGATGGTTCTAACTTGATGCTCGTACTCAGTACCAAACTTAGGGTTTAGATAGATACCGACAAATGTCGTATGGCTCAGCGCGATGGATTCATGTTGAATACCCGCAGGTACAAACAGCGCAGAGGTATGAGGCACAAGGTGTTGATAGTGCTCGGTTTTGGTTTGCAATAGCCCTTTGATCGGGAAAATGACTTGATGCCACGTGTGTTGGTGCAGCGCATCAATGTAACCTTTGGGCATGTCGATGGTCTTAACCAAAGCTGGAGAGTGGGGATTGGCTGCCATCATCTCATTGGAGGTCATGACATCGGAGTGAGAATCGATTTGGCGGGTTGGCATCATTAACTGTCCTTACATCCCTACTCTGACACGAGTTCACTAGGCTATCATGCTCGGCAAAGTGAATGAAGCAGTGAGGTGCGACGTATGCGATATCAAGTTGAAATATCCAAAGAAAACCAACTCTTATTCAAAGTCGATATTGATAACATCAACCAAGACAAGTGCGAAGCATCGCTTGAAACCGTGTTAACCAAGTTTCCCAAAGCGGAAGGTTATCAACGTCATGTGTTGGCTTCAGATAACGAAACGCGTTACTTAAAAAGCACAGAAAAGCGCATTGAAGTACTGGCAGCGATTCCGGTATTTAAGTCATTGGGCGAGCGCTAACGCGGTCTTGTCTCACGCCGTTTGGCAAATCAGTTTTAGCGATAAGGAAAGAATATGAAGAAGTTAGGCGTAGTTAATAGCGTATTAGCAGGTAAAACCGTTGCCTTTGCACATGGGGCGAAAAGTGCGATTAACAAACAGGTTCTGCCGCAGCGTCAGCACGCTACAGAACTGGGTTTTACCAACGACGAACAAGGCGATCCGCGCTTTCATGGTGGGATTCAAAAAGCCCTTCATATTTACCCAAGCGAGCACTATCCGGTTTGGCAGCAAGAGTTAGGCAATAAAGCAATTTTCCAATCAGCTGGCGCGTTCGGTGAGAACTTAAGCTCAAGTGGCGTAACAGAAGCGTCCATTTGCTTGAAAGATAAGATCCGCATCGGCTCAACCTTGTTAGAAGTATCCCAAGGGCGCATGCCTTGCTGGAAACTCAACGTCCGCTTTGAGCAAAACGACATGGCGAGAAGACTACAAGACACGCTTCGAACAGGCTGGTACTTCCGAGTGTTGCAAGAAGGCGATATCGGTGCAGGTGACGAGATTATTCTGTGCGAAAGACCTTACCCAGACTGGTCATTGGCTCGCATCATGGGCGCAGTATTTACTGGTTGCCTAGATAAAACGGAGCTAAGCCAACTGGCGGAACTTCCATTGGTTGAATCTTGGGGCAAGCTTGTTGAACGCCGCCTAGAAACCGGTGAAGTCGAAGATTGGGAAATGCGTTTGGTTGGCCCGACTGCGGGTTAATTCTCTTTCTGACTCCTCGAGAGAAAAAGCTTCTCACTTCCTATATCTGCCCCACGACCAAGTCATTGGGGCTTTTGCTTTTTAGCCGTTCAAAACAGCAAATCTGTATTTAAGCTGGAGCTTAGCAATTAACAAAGGTTAATGAATCCCGTACAAATACTCTTTATGTTGTACCCAAAATAATACAAGGGGAAGCATGATGCTCGAATGGAGAATTAAGAAATTCGCAGATCTGTCTGTTCAAGAGCTTTACGATTTTTTGCAGCAAAGAGTCAATATTTTCATCGTAGACATGAACACGCCATATAGCGATTTGGATGGTAAAGATAACCATCCCGACACCTACCATGTGATGGGATATGATAACGAACGTCTGGTGGCTTATAGTCGTATTATGCCTCCGAAACTCGGATATCCCGTTGACGTTTTACCCTTGCTCAACTCTGATGCCAATGACGTGTGTATTGGTCGCGTTATCGTCGCAGAGGATTACAGAGGGAAAAACATCGGCAACCAATTGATGCAAGTGAGCTTCGATGCCACAAGAAAGATCTACCCGAACGACAGCATTTTTATTTCCGCACAAGCACACTTGAGAGACTACTACGGAAAGTTCGGCTTCGATGTTGTCACCGATAGCTACTTAGAAGACGGATGCACTATGTTGGGTCTTAGACACATTCCGAAAGTCATCTGCTCAGCATAAAAACAACATTAACTCATTGTAAATATTAAAGAATAAAAGCAGACAGAGTTTCAATGTCTGGTATTTAGCATTTACTCACCTTTGAACGATGGGGCAAAATCAGCGCTCAATAAAGGAATATCAAAAGGGAGTAAAAGTGGAAGATTTCTATATCAATCACAAAGGGTTAGCGGCATATTTCGAGATTCAGTGGCTTGATAAACTTCGACAAAATGGCGTGAGTAAGCCGCTAGACAGCCAGTCTAAGTCAGTCCCTGATTGGTTTGTCTCTTCAAGCCATTCGAAAGACGTCGCGCCGTTTGTTGTTGAAGCGCTCGCTAGTGAAAACCTTTCTCCAAAAAGCCTATTAGAAGTGGGGCCTGCTCTCGGAAGAAACTGTTATGAATTGATAACCAACACATCAAGTATCAATTCGGCTACGCTCGTAGAACCTTCTCATCGTTTGCTATCAAACTTGAAACAACTACTGTTGGATGGGGGAGAGTGTGACTTCCACTATATTAAGAGCTTAAAGGAGCAAAAGTATTTCACATTTGATGCATCGCCAATAGCCAGAGCTTGTGACCATGTGGATTTTTCTCTCATCGAAGCACCTTTTGAAAGTGGCGTGGTAGCTAAGCAGCATGATTTGAGCCTTTGCTTGAACGTACTGGATCAATGTGACTCCCCTAAAACGGTCGTGGAAGCATTAATGGACGCAACGGCTCCTAATGGTGTTTTGGTTTTAGCCTGTACCTATCAGTGGAGCAAAAAACATTTAAAAGATGAGACTGAAGCAGTTGACGATATAAACGATTATTTCGGCAATGGTTGGGTACCACTATCGGAAGCTGAACACGAGTACAAAATCAGATTCAACGAGAGATACTCTCTCCTTTTCTTGTCACATATCGTCGCCTATAAAAAGATTGGCTAATAGATAAAACAAAGCTACGCTTCTCACATTGAAGCGTAGCTTTTTGTTTATTTGAGCTTGTTTATTTAGCTTTTGGTGCTTGGCGTTTCGGCTTGCCTTGGAACTGCTTAATGCTCTTCTTGGCATTGGTTCGACGGTTGGCTTTTTTATCGCGTGGGGCGCGTTTGCTTTCGCCTGTTGATGGCTTATCCGTTACTGGGAAACCTTCAAGATCTTGCGTTGGTAATTCACGTTGGGTCAAATTACGAATCGCGGTAAGAGCTTCGGCTTCGCCATGGCAAACTAGCGACATTGCAACACCTTGTTCGCCTGCACGGGCTGTACGTCCTACTCGATGAACATAAGTCTCTGCGTGCATTGGCAACTCAAAGTTAATCACCACTGGTAGTTGCTCGATGTGAATACCGCGCGCCAATAGATCAGTAGCGATCAACACCTGTGTTTGCCCAGACTTAAACTGCGCCAGCGCTTCCTCTCGCTCTGCTTGGCTCTTATTACCGTGCAGAGCATTGGTTGTGATTCCAGCTTTGTTCAACTTCTTCGCCAAACCATCAGCGTTCTCTTTCGCGCCAATAAATACCAATACCTGTGCCCATGCATTTTGCTTGATCAGTTCAGTCAACGCTTTGGTTTTGCTTCCTTTGTTGACGAGATATAGCGTCTCAGAAATATCTTGATTGGTGCTGTTTTCTTGATGCGCTGCTACCTGTTTTGGCGCATGCATCAGCTGCTTGGCTTTGCTCTTCAACTCATCTGAAAACGTTGCTGAGAACATCGCGGTTTGGCGCTGGTTTGAAACCTGCCCCGCAATATTTTGCACGTCTGGCCAAAAGCCCATATCCAACAAGCGATCCGCTTCATCCAACACTAGGTAATGGATATTACTCAGCTCCAACCCGTTATTCGCAAGATCAACTAAACGACCTGTTGTCGCAACAAGAATTTGAGGGTTTGCCGCAAGTGCTTGTAGTTGCGTCTCTTTATCCACACCACCACACAGACACACTGCGTTGAGACCAATAGCTTGACCAACTTGGTTAATCGCCTCGCTTACTTGCGTTGCGAGCTCACGCGTTGGTACTAGAATCAGTGCTTTTTGCTCTGGAGTTACACTTAGCTTTTCCAACAAAGGCAAACCATAAGCAAGGGTTTTTCCGCTGCCTGTATTTGCTAATGCCAACACATCTTTACCACTGAGTAGTTCAGGAATTGCCAAAGCCTGAATATCGGTTGGCTTCTTGAAGTCTTTTGGCAGTGCGTGAATCAGCTCTGAACTCAAAGAGAGAGTAGAAAATGGCATTAGCTTAACCTTGTGTTTTTGGTTGAAGAGGCAGTAAAACAATATAGATGCAGTAAATCGCAGGCGCGGACTTTACCACAATCCATTAGACGAACAATCCCATTTTAGAAGAGGAAGTCTGCAAACGTCGTTGGTTTTTAATGCCTCAAGTAAAATGCCTCAAACAACAACAGCGATTAGATTGCCGCTTGGTAGGTACCACGAATAGGGTAATCATTTTCTGGGTTACGGATAAACGCCAATCCTGAGAGTAGAACTTCTAGGTCAGGTCGAGCGAATGGACCGTTGGAAATATCGACTAACTGAACTTGTCCTTTGCTGTTCACCACAAACAGACCCGGCTCTGCAAAGAGATGGTCTGTCTCTTTTTCTGAGCGAGGCTCCGAGATGTACAAACCTAACGTTTGCATCTGCTCTACTGTCAGGTCATAAGCGATTGGGAACGTGACGCTCAGTTGCTCCTTATGCTGCTCTAGCTGTGCTTGGCTATCTGCAGACACCGCCACTATGTCCATCCCGAGTTGTAAGAATCGCGCTTTTAGTGTCTCTAGCTCGTTAAGGTAACGAGTACATAAAGGGCAGTGTTTGCCGCGGTAAACCACCACTAAGCGCCAATCGACATTCTCAGAAGGTGTTCCCAGCTCGATAGTTTCGCCACTTAGCGTAGGCAAAGTGATAGAGGGGAATAAATCACCTGCGGTAAATTTTGTGGTTGTCATTATTCAGTCCTATTTACTTCACGTTGTTTAAGATAAAACGAGCGCGACACAGGTTGGAGTGGAGAGCATTGCTGCCCTCACATGTCGCGCTCCAACTAACAGACCGGAGTTATCGTTAAATGTATTCGTAACTTTCGTCAGATTTATTGCGTTTACCTACGTACTTATCTTCAAAGTTTGGGGACCACACTGCGCTCGCATCTTGGTTTTGGTTCCAATCAAAAGCGGTAAAGCGGTGCACCATTTTCCAAACACCATCACGACGTTCAAAACGGTACAGGTGGCGACCACCTAAAATGCCTTCTTTGTCCACGCCATCTTCTTCATGCACGTGGTACGCCCACACATAGCTCTCTGCAGTCGCTGTATCACCATCCACTTCGATGAGAACGTTACTGATGCGGTGCTGTGTAATTTTGATAGCTTCAAATCCTTTCATTGCTGGTTCAACAAAAGCGTGGGCATTGTCGTTATAGAAAAACAAATCTGGAAAGATTGGATCTTGATGGTCTTCAATGGCATCTTCCCAGTAAGTGGACTTCATCAGCTCTGCGTCCATACGATCTAAAGAGCGAGCATGGCGGAAAATCACTTCAGTAATATCTTGTTTATCAAGTAGTAGTTGCAGTTTTTGTTGCATGTCCATAAGCGCCTCCATTGGCGAATCAATCTTGGTTAATCTTTCTTACCGATTTGTCTTTCGGCTTGGGATGTATCTTAGAACCAACCAATACCGACTAAAACTGAGCTACAATGACTAGCATCTATGCTTATTTGGAATAATTGAGAACACTAATGGATCAACTAAGTGCAATGCGCGCATTTGTTCGAGTGGTACAAACGGGCAGCTTTTCTGCCACGGGCCGTGAGATGAATACCTCACAAACGACGATCAGTAAAAAAGTGGCAGCGTTAGAAAAGAAAATCGGCGTAAAACTCCTCGCTCGAAGCAGTCGCGATCATGCTTTAACGCCTGCGGGCGCGAAGTATTATCAAACTTGCGTGGATATTTTAGGTGAACTGGATGAAGCCGAAGCTGAGGCAAGATCGGAGGTGGCTTCTCCCCAAGGGACGATTCGTATCTCAGCACCAGTGGCGTTTGGTCGCATTCTACTTGCCCCTATCATGGCAGAGTTTTTCCAACGTTATCCTGATATCAAGGTGGATTTACAGCTCAGTGACCAGCACACCGACTTGATCAGTGATGGGATAGATGTCGCAATTCGAGCTAAACAACTGGAAGACTCGACGTTAATTGCGCGCCATTTGTTTGATAACCCAATGCTCGTTTTAGCGGCGCCTAGTTATCTACAACAGCACGGTGAACCCAAAACTCCTGAAGACTTAAAACAACACAATTGTTTGGTTTACTCGCGGATGAAAGACATTAACGTATGGAGCTTTACTAAGCAAAATCAAAAACATGCCGTCGCGGTAAATGGTAACTTTCAAAGCGACAATGGGGATGTATTACTAGAGGTTGCGTTAACTGGAATGGGAATTGTCATTCTTCCGATTTGGATGGCTGAACATCACTTAAAAGAAGGACGACTTACGCAATTGATGAACGACTACACAGGGCAAAATTTACCTTTCAATGCTGTGTACTTGCAAAGCCGTTATACGCCTCTTAAGGTTCGCTGCTTGATTGATTATCTCAAAGAAAAGCTTCCCAACGGCGAGTAGAAACAAAAAAACGCACAGCCAAAACTCTGCGCTTTTACATTGTAAATCGAACGGTTCTCTTGGCTTTATGCCACTTCAGCACTGTACATTTGAGCCATGTGAAGACACTGCGGTTCTGGTGAGAAGTCAACGATACCTCCTCGACCTGCTTCAACATTGCAGTACTCAACTAACAAGGCTTTGAGCTTAACTCGACCGCGCTGAATTCGGCTTTTCGTCGCAGAAAGCGAAAGCCCCAACTGGTCCGCAACCGTTTGTTGAGGCAAACCGTCGAGTTCAGACAGAATCATGGCTTGGCGATATTTCTCTGGCAGGCACTCAAACATTGGGCGCAAACAATGCCCCATGGTTTGGAGATTCTCTAGCTCTATCGGCATTTCCTCTTCAACCTGATTGTCTATCAGCTCTTCGTAACTTTGGTGCGTACGATAGTGATCCATGATCGCGTTGTGCGTGATGCGATATAACCAACTTTTGATTTTGCTTCGCGCTTCTAACTGGTCGATCTTTTGACTCGCCTTGATGTACACCTCTTGCAAAATATCATCGGCTAAATCGGGATCACTGGTCTGTTTGACAATGTAGTTTTTGAGCTGCTCTTTGTGTGCCAACCACTCTGCTAACATGCGACGGTCTCTATACATAAAATAACAATTCGATATTAATCGAAATATAAGCAGTATGGCAAGTGTGACCTATGCCGTTAAGACTCAGACTCAACGGCGCCATCTGCTTTCACCCATTCAGCAAAACCACCAGCAAGGTTGAGCACAGGTTCAAGCCCCATGTCAGATGCTTGTTTCGCTGCATAGAGGGAACGAAGTCCATGCGCACAGTAGAAAACGTACGTTTTATCTTGAGCAAAGACTGGGTTATGCACTGGGCATTGTGGATCAATCAAAAACTCCAACATGCCTCTTGGACAGGTAAATGCCCCCGGAATCACGCCAAGTTTGCGCCTTTCATCGGCTTCTCGTACATCCACGAATACGTAACCTTCGTCTGCAAACAGCGCTTTGGCATCTTCAATAGAGAGATCTGCGACACTCAAGCGCGCTTCTTCCGCTAGAGCTTTGATGCCTTTAGTGATGGTTTGTGTCATCGTTTTATTCTCCTACCACTTCACTTACTTACGTTTATTGACAGCGGCTTTAAGCAGCTCAAACGAGGTTTGAATTTGCTCTAAAGAACAAGCGAAGTTCATGCGGTAGTAGTTTTCATTGGGTTCACCAAACCAAGTACCTGGCGTCAGCGCCATTTTAGCTTCTTCTGTCAGCAAGGTTTTTAACTGAGAAGATTCCAATTCTAAACCAGAAAAATCCAACCAAATTTGATTGGTTCCTTGTGGCAGGAATGCTTTCACCTGTGGCAAGTTGTGCTCAATAAACTCAATAATCCAGTTACGATTGTTTTGCGTGTAAGCATGAAAACCTTCAAACCACTCTTTACCTTGTTGGTACGCCGCAATGGTCGCGTAGGTGGTAAACGCATTGCCATGATCGATAGAAAGTGAAGCGGATGTCGCTTTGATCTTCTCGAAAAGAGCCTGGTTATCGCTGTAAATGTAGCCGTTAGAGATGCTGTTCAAACCAAAGTTTTTCGCCGGAGAACCAATGATCGTCAGGCTGTTTTCATAACCTAATGAAGTCATACTGGTAAAGGTTGAACCTTCAAATACGATGTCGGCATGCACTTCATCGCTGATGATCATCGCATTGTACTTCTCAGCTAACGCCACCATGCGCTCTAGTTCAGCTTTGGTCCAAACTCGTCCCACTGGGTTATGAGGGTTGCACAGCAAAATCATTTGCACTTCACCACTTTTCAACTGGTTTTCAAGCAGTTCAAAGTCCATCACGTAGTGGTCGTTTTCAATTTTCATTGTGTTGCCCACAACGGTTCGGCCAGCTGACTCAATCAAACGTCGGAACTGATGATAAACCGGAGTTTGAATCAATACGCCCTCACCTTCTTTGGTGAACTCGCGAATCAGTAGCGCAATGGCACTCAGTACGCCCGGCACTTGAACAAAGTTATCAGTGCTAAGCTCAAGACCATGCAAATCCTTATTCCAATCAGCAATGGACTGAAAAACCGTCTTGCTATCAAACTCATATGAGAAGGTTTCACGGCTGACAAGTTGCTGCATCGCTTGCGAAATAGGCGATGCAATAGGAAAGTCCATATCAGCAATCCAATACGGCACGACTTGGTCTGTTCCGTACACTTGGTTGAGCATTTGGCTATCATGCTTGATGAATTTGTCTTTAATATCTGAGCGCGTTGGCTGTGGCTTGAACATGGAATTCTCCGGTCGAAATCGTTTTTACACAGATAAGACGACTGTGGTTAGAAAAAGACGCAAAATATTTTCAGGTATTCATCTGACAGAGTATCGCAGATACTTTTTATGGATAATATTCAAGAAATTAAGAATGAAAAAACGCAGAGCCTAGACTCTGCGTTTTGTTAGATGGGTTTGCGGTTTTTTACTTACTTGGTGTAGAAAGCGCGTTTTAGTGCCATCTCTAGTCCACGCACTTCCGCAAGACCTTTCAAGCGACCGATGGCTGAGTAGCCTGGGTTGGTCTTCTTCTTCAAATCATCCAGCATTTGGTGACCATGGTCAGGACGCATAGGAATTAAACGGTGATCGCCCACTTCTGCGCGGCGTTGTTCTTCATCCAAAATTGCCATCACCACATTGTACATATCCACATCGCCATCAAGGTGCGCCGCTTCGTGGAATGTCATCGGGTTGCTTTCTTCACGTTTGGTTGAACGCAAGTGAGTGAAGTAAACACGGTCACCGTGCTTTTTAATCATTTTCACTAGGTCGTTGTCACCACGAACACCGTAAGAACCGGTACACATGGTTAAACCGTTCATTTTGCTCGGTACTTTTTCGGTTAACCAGTCGATGTCTTCGATGGTCGAAACGATACGCGGCAAACCAAGAATTGGACGCGGTGGATCATCTGGGTGCACCGCCAATTTTAAGCCATGCGCTTCACACACTGGCATTAACTCCGCTAAGAAGTACGCCATGTGCTCACGCAGTTTGTCTTTACTGATACCAGCGTAGCGATCCAATTGTGCTTGGAACTCTTCTAACGTGTAACCTTCTTCTGCGCCCGGCAAACCAGCAATGATGTTGCTTGTCAGTTGTTGGATTTGCTCTGCCGTCATGTTGTTGAAGTACTCAAGCGCTTGAGCTTGCTCAGCTTCGGTGTAATCCGCTTCTGCGCCCGGGCGTTTAAGAATGTGCAGCTCAAATGCCGCAAATGCGATTTGGTCAAAGCGTAGCGCTCGAGAACCATCTGGCATTTCAAATTCAAGGTCAGTACGTGTCCAGTCTAGTACTGGCATAAAGTTGTAGCAGACCGTGTCTACGCCGCACTCAGCAAGGTTACGCAGCGTTTGTTTGTAGTTGTCGATCCATTGTTGGAAGTTGCCCGTCTGAGTTTTGATTTCTTCGTGAACAGGAACACTTTCAACCACCGACCACGTTAAGCCTTTCTCTTCGATGATGGCTTTACGTTTTAAAATCTCTTCTTTCGACCACACTTCACCATTTGGAATGTGGTGTAAGGCATTCACGATGCCTGTTGCGCCAGCTTGACGAATATCGTCTAGCGACACTGGGTCATTCGGACCGTACCAACGCCAAGTTTGTTCCATGACACTCACCTTTTTTAAGACGCACTCAGCCCGCTCGAATTATTCAAGCTAAGTGCACAACGACTTCTTAATATGCAGCCACGATAATGCAGCTGCGCTGACTAGAGCCGACCGAAGCCGGCAATGTGGTTAACCGTTTTCAGCGCCCTGCAGAACAACAGGGTTGGAACTGAATAAGTAACCATCAAAATTCGGGTCATCGATGTCAGACAGCTCCAACAGGCGCTGTTTAACGTTTTCAAGGTGTTGCCACATGGCATTTTTTGCAGCGATTGGATCTTTACGCTGCAATGCGGCGAGGATTTTGGCGTGATCGTCTAACCACTCTTCACGGTAGTCTTGACCAGCAATGTGAGAATGAAGTTTCTTCCACATTGGGCTGCTCTCGCGTCGCTCCCAAGATTGCTTCAGCATGTCCACCAGCACAGAGTTTTGAGTTGCCTCTGCAATGCACATGTGAAATTTCTCATCACCGTTGCAATCTGCGGTGCCACTGGCGAGTTCTTCTCGTTCTAACTCAAGGGCTGCGCGCATTTTCACGATGTCGCCAGGCGTTACTTGCATCGCTGCAAATTCCGCAATGTTACTTTCAAGCAACTGACGAGCTTGGAGCATTTCAAACGGACCGGCATCATCGCTGATCACGTTTTCACGGGAGTTCGGTTGAGATGGAATATTGATGACATACACCCCAGAACCTTTCTTCACTTCGACAAGGTTTTCCAGCTCAAGCATGATGATCGCTTCACGCACTACTGTGCGGCTAACGTCGAGACGTTCTGCGATATCGCGCTCAGGCGGCAACCTATCACCAACCTTGTACAGGCCGTTGATTAACTCTTGTCTTAGGACTAGACCGGTTTCTTGATACGGTCTTTTCGGTTCAAAAGGCATCATGATGATATTATCACTATATTCCATCTAACTTCTCACGCCATCATAACGACCAATAACAATTGGTCAACCTCTATGTACCAGAATGTGGTAACACCTTGTTTTCGATTGTTTCGTACTAATTAAATTGTGAATTATTGAACGGCTTTAATTTTCTCAACCAATTCATTTAATTCAGGATTTGTCTTTTCTAGGTCCGCGTACATTGGTTGAACCGCTTCAACAAATGCCGCTTTATTTGGCTCTACAAAAGTCACACCCATCTTCTCTGCTTTCGCGCGCTCTTTCGCTTCAGACTCAGCCCATAGCTTCCTCATGTATTCCGAAGAGTCTGCCGCTGCTTTCATCAGTGCTTTTTGCTGCTCTGGCGTTAGCTTGTCGTAAGTCTTCGTTGAGATAACCAAAACGTCCGGAACCATTGTGTGCTCATCTAAGCTGAAGTATTTCGATACCTCACTGTGACGGCTCAAGCTGAACGATGGGATATTGTTTTCCGCAGCATCCACCACACCTTGTTGCAATGCTGTGTATAGCTCACCGTATGCCAATGGTGTTGGGTTACCACCTAACGCTTTTACCATCGCAATCGCAGATGGGCTCGGCTGTACGCGCACTTTCAGACCTTTTAGATCTTCCGGCGTATTGATTGGTTTATTGGTGTAGAAGCTACGCGCACCCGCATCGTAGTAAGTCACACCAATAAAGCCGCTGTCCGCTGAAGAATTCAGGATTTCACGACCTACTTCACCGTCTGTCACTTTGTAGTAGTGGTCTTTATCACGGAACAAGTAAGGCATGTTGAATGCTGCGTAAGCTGGGGAGAAAGCTTCCAATTCTGCCGCGTTGCTCTTCACCATATCTAGAGCGCCGTTTTGCATTAGCTCCATCGATTCACGCTGTGTACCTAGCTGTGCATCAGGGTAAATACGGATACGAACTTCACCGTCTGTCATTTCACGAACTTCTTTTGCCATAAAGTCCATTGCTTTATGCACGGCATGGTCACGAGGGTGGTTGTGACTCAGCTTCAAAGTGGTCGCAGCATAAGCAGAAGCGGTGGCGCCGAAGGTCATTGCAGCACCGACTACAGCGCTTAAAAGAGTCTTACGCGTCATCATTGTTCTATTCTCCTTGGATTGGTTGTCCAATATGTAGGGTAGTTTTAATTATTTAACGGTATTTCTTGTTTCGAGGCCATTATTGGCGATCAAAAAACCTATCGTCAAAACAAAAATGCAAATTGATTGACCAAAATCACAATCACAACCCTTAAATTGGCCAACCAATCCAATTGTGAACCTGCTCACGTGACAACCAAATTGGCTAACTTATAATCCGATCAGAAAGATTAGCGTATGTTACTGCCCTACACAGAAACAACTTCTTACATTGGTTAACCAGTTGTTATGAGGTACGCGTATTTACTTAAAGGAAATAAAAATGAATAAATTGGTCAAATACATAAACAGGGGGCTGGCTGCCTTTACGGTCTCTCTCTCGACCTTCCTCGTCATTTGCGTAGTCTGGCAAGTGTTATCACGCTATGTGATTGGCAAACCAAGCACCGTTACTGACGAACTTGCTCGCTATCTCTTTATGTGGGTTGCGTTAATTGGCGCGGCATACACCACTGGTCTTAAACGCCACCTTGCTATCGACTTGCTAACAATGAAGCTGCAAGGCAAGCGCAAACTCATCAATGAAATCGTCATCCAAATTGCCATCGCACTGTTCTCTTACGTGGTGTTGGTTCACGGCGGTACACAACTGGCACTGAAAACTCTGGCAACTGGCCAGTTAACACCTGCGCTTGGCTTGGAAATGGGCTACATCTACTTCTGCCTACCAATCAGTGGCGCACTGATGATCTTCTACTCTGCGGTATTTGCTTTCGACCGTGTAAAACAATTGACGTCTGGTGAAGCCCTACTCACCGACACCCAGCTTGATTAATAGAGGGTTCCACAATGGAATGGCAATTAATTCTCACCCTGTTCGGTAGCTTCGCGGTCTTATTGACGATTGGCGTACCGGTTTCTTTCGCTATCGGTTTGTCATCGCTAGCCACTATTTTAATGAGCTTACCGCTAGAGCCTGCGATCGCCGTTGTCGCGCAGCGTATGGCGGCAGGCCTTGATAACTTTGCTCTACTGGCAATCCCGTTCTTTATCTTGGCGGGTAACATCATGAACCAAGGTGGTATCGCGCTGCGTCTTATCAACTTTGCAAAAGTGCTTGGTGGCCGCCTTCCTGGTTCACTCGCACACGTGAACGTAATGGCGAACATGATGTTTGGTTCGATTTCTGGCTCTGCGGTAGCGTCTGCAGCAGCGGTTGGCGGCACCATGTCTCCTCTACAAAAGAAAGATGGCTACGATGAGAACTTCTCTGCAGCAGTGAACATCACTTCTTGCCCATCTGGCTTGTTGATTCCGCCAAGTAACACACTGATCGTGTTCTCATTGGTGTCTGGCGGTACGTCTATCGCGGCACTGTTCCTAGCGGGTTACATTCCTGGCATTTTGATGGGTCTTAGCATCATGGTGGTGGCAGGTATCATTGCAAAACGCCGTGGCTACCCAGTGGCAGCACGCCCTTCTTTGGCAATGGTTTGGAATACCTTCTTAAAAGCAGCCCCATCTTTGGCACTGATTGTGATCATCATGGGTGGCATCATTGGCGGTATCTTTACGGCAACAGAAGCATCAGCTATCGCGGTGGTTTATACCTTTGTGCTAGCGGTGTTGATTTACCGCGAAGTGAAATGGCGTGACATTCCAAAGATCATCCTAGAGTCTGCGGTGACCACTTCTATCGTATTGCTACTGGTTGGCGCATCAATGGGCATGTCTTGGGCGATGGCGAACGCCGACATTCCTTACATGATTGCAGATGCCCTACTGGCTATCTCTGACAACCCAATGATGATTCTGTTGATCATCAACGTCATTCTGCTGATTGTCGGTATCTTCATGGACATGACACCAGCGGTACTGATCTTTACGCCTATCTTCCTGCCAATCGCACTGGATATGGGTATTGACCCTGTACACTTCGGCATCATGATGACCTTCAACTTGGCTATCGGTATCTGTACCCCACCAGTAGGTAGCGCGTTGTTCATCGGTTGTTCTGTGGCGAACGTTGCCATCGACAAAGTAATTAAACCTCTACTTCCATTCTACGTTGCACTGATTGCAGCACTAATGGCCGTGACCTTTATTCCTCAGCTAAGCCTGTTCTTGCCTAACCTTGTTCTTGGCTACTAAGCGCTTGGTTATAAGTTTTAGATTACGAATTATTAAAATACACCATCCCGTAGGTTCGCCTGCGGGAAAAGGGATACCAAAATGAAGACTATTTCCAATTCCACTCTGAATGACCACGTTCTGCTTCCGGACTACGACCGCTCAACACTTAAAAGCCGTATTGTTCACCTTGGTTTCGGTGCTTTCCACCGAGCGCACCAAGCTCTATTCACCAATGAAATGTTGAGCAAAACGGGCTCTGACTGGGGCATTTGCGAAATCAACCTATTTGGTGGTGAGGACTTAATTCAATCGCTACGCGCGCAAAACCACCTCTACACAGTGGCAGAGAAAGGCGCAGAATCGACTGAGGTAAAAGTGATTGGTTCAGTCACCGAATCACTCCACCCAAGCCTCGACAGCATTCAAGCAGTGTTAGAAAAAATGGCAGAACCACAAGTGGCGATCGTTTCAATGACGATTACCGAGAAAGGCTACTGCGCCGACCCTGCGACGGGCACGCTTGATAAAAACAACCCGCTGGTGATTGCTGACCTTGCCAACCCAACTGAGCCAAAATCGGCACTGGGTTACATCGTGCAAGCATTGAAGATGCGCCGTGAACGCGGGCTGATGCCATTTACCGTGATGTCTTGCGATAACGTGCAAGAGAATGGTCACGTAGCAAAAGCAGCGGTACTTGAGTTCGCTCAATTGCTTGACCCAGAATTGCGCGACTGGATTGAAACCAACGTTACCTTCCCTTGCACCATGGTTGACCGCATTGTGCCAGCAGCAACCGAAGAGACGCTGATCGAAATCGCTGAGCTCCTTGGCTGTGAAGATCCATGTGGCATCGCTTGTGAACCATTCCGCCAATGGGTTATCGAGGATAACTTCGTGGCAGGTCGCCCGGATTGGAACGTGGCTGGCGCAGAATTTGTCGCCGACGTAGTGCCTTACGAAGAAATGAAGCTGCGCATGCTAAATGGTAGCCATTCGTTCCTAGCCTACCTAGGTTACCTTGGTGGTTACGCGCACATCTCTGACACCATGACAGATGAAGGCTACCGCAAAGCGGCATTCGATATGATGATGCAAGCGCAAGCTCCTTCGCTGACCATGCCAGAAGGCACCGATTTAGAAGGCTACGCTAAGCTGCTTATCGAGCGCTTCACTAACCCAAGCTTGAAACACAAAACATGGCAAATCGCGATGGATGGCAGCCAGAAGATCCCACAACGCATGGGCGGCAGCTTACGATTCCATCTTGCTCAAGGTTCTAACTTCTCATGGTTGGCAACGGCGATTGCAGGTTGGATGCGCTACGTATCCGGCGTGGACGAGCAAGGCAACGACATTGATGTTCGCGATCCAATGGCAGGGACACTACGTCAGATCTGCGACCAACACGGCTTGAATGTTTCTGTTGTGCCTGCGTTGCTCGCTGTTGAAGCCATCTTCCCTGCAGAGCTTGGTCAAAACCCACAAGTGATTGATGCGGTGAGCAGTGCTTACCAATCGCTAATCGATAACGGTGCTCGTGCCACTGTCGCTGCGTTGTAATAGGAGTTAACGATGAAGAATTTCTTGTGTGAAGACTTTTTACTCTCAAACGAAACTGCACGTCGCTTGTATCATGAGCATGCGTTCCACCAGCCAATTTATGATTACCACTGCCACTTAAACCCAGCAGAAGTGGCGCAAAATCGTCAGTTCGATAACTTGGGTCAAATCTGGCTTGAAGGCGATCACTACAAATGGCGTGGTATGCGCTCGGCAGGCATTGAAGAGCGTTTGATTACAGGTGATGCGAGCGATTACGACAAATACATGGCGTGGGCGAAGACGGTTCCTCAAACTTTGGGCAACCCGCTTTACCACTGGACGCACTTAGAACTGCGTCGCCCATTCGGCATTACCAATACGCTGTTTAGCCCAGACACAGCAGAGCAAATTTGGCATCAATGTAATGAGCTGCTTGCGACACCTGAGTTCACAGCTCGCGGCATCATGCAGCAAATGAACGTCGTAATGGCGGGCACGACCGATGACCCTATCGATTCACTAGAACACCACAAAGCGATCGCAGAAGACGACACCTTTAACGTTAAAGTACTGCCAAGTTGGCGTCCGGATAAAGCGTTCAAGATTGAATTGGACGTCTTTGCGGATTACATGCACAAACTGGGCGAAGTAGCAGACATTGAAATCCGCCGCTTTGATGATTTATTGAGTGCGCTTGATAAACGTTTGGCACACTTCGATACACATGGATGTCGTGCGGCAGACCACGGCATTGAGATCGTCCGTTACGCACCGATCCCAAGCGAGGCTGATTTAGATGCGTTGCTGACCCGTCGTTTGAATGGCGAAGTATTGTCAGAACTTGAATGCGCGCAGTTCTCTACAGCGGTTCAAGTGTGGCTCGGCAAACGCTACGCGCAATTGGGCTGGGTCATGCAGCTTCATATTGGCGCGCAGCGCAACAACAGCACACGCATGTTCCAACTGTTAGGTGCTGATGCTGGCTTTGACTCGATTGGCGATCGCCCATTTGCTTTTGAACTGGCACATCTATTGGATGAAATGGACCAAACCAACGAGCTGCCTCGCACCATTCTTTACTGTTTGAACCCTCGTGACAACGAAATGATGGCAACCATGATTGGTAACTTCCAAGGTGGCGGTATCGCTGGCAAAGTGCAGTTTGGCTCTGGTTGGTGGTTCAACGACCAGAAAGACGGCATGCAACGCCAAATGGAGCAGCTTTCTCAACTTGGTTTGCTCAGCCAATTCGTCGGCATGTTAACGGACTCGCGCAGCTTCTTGTCTTACACCCGCCACGAATACTTCCGCCGCATCTTGTGTGACATGGTCGGTCGTTGGGCAGAGAACGGCGAAGTTCCGAATGACCTATCGTTGCTTGGCCCTATGGTCGAAGACATCTGTTTTGGTAACGCAAAACGCTACTTTGAAGAGAGGGCGTAACCAATGAAGCACATCGCCATTATTGGTGAATGTATGATTGAGCTGAATGGCAAACCGTTCGGCTCAATGCATCAAACATTTGGTGGGGATACGCTCAACGCTGCGGTTTATTTGAGCCGCGGCTGCGAAGCCAATAACAAACCTAATGAAGTCAAAGTCTCTTACGTTACGGCGCTTGGTAATGACCCGATCAGTACAGGCATGCTGACTCGCTGGGAAGACGAAGGCGTCTCAACAGACTTAGTGCTGCGCGATGAGACCCGTACACCGGGTTTGTACCTGATTCAGCTTGATGACCAAGGCGAACGTACATTCCTATATTGGCGCAATCAATCAGCAGCACGTTACCTACTTCAACATCCAAATTTTGGACTGGTTAAGCAAACATTAACTCAAGTGGATGCGGTGTTTCTCAGCGGTATCTCTTTAGCCATCTTGCCAGAAGAAGACCGAATTTCACTGCTCAACTTATTGGTCGAACTTAAAGCCCAAGGCGTTGAAATCGCGTTTGATAGTAACTTCCGCCCAGCACTATGGCCTCGAGACAATAATCAAACCGTCAAAAACGTTTACCAAGCCATGTATCAACTGACGGACGTTGCCTTGGTGACTTTTGATGATGAGCAATTGATCTGGGGTGACGAAACACCAGAGCAAACCATTGAACGCCTTACCTCTCTTGGCGTGGGCAAATGCATCATCAAGCTCGGCGCAGATGGCTGCTTAGTTCAAGACTCAACAAATCAGGGTTCGAGCGCGGCTCTGGCTCCACAAGCCGTGCCAACCCAACCTGTCGCTCAAGTGGTGGACACCACATCGGCGGGCGACTCATTCAATGGTGGCTTTTTATCGGCTTACCTTGCTGGCGCCGATCTCGCGACCTCATGTCAAAGAGGCAATGCACTGGCAGGTGCTGTGATTCAACATCGCGGCGCCATCATTCCCAAAGCATTCACACAACCGGCGCTTGGCGTCGTTTAAGGAACACTCATGTCTAGCATTAAAGAACAATTGAAAGCTCTGAAAGTCATCCCTGTTATCGCCATAGATAAAGCAGAAGACATTATCCCACTGGGTAAAGTACTGGCAGAGAACGGACTACCAGCCGCTGAAATCACCTTCCGTTCAGCAGCGGCTGCAGAAGCGATTCGCCTACTGCGTGAAACCCAGCCAGACATGCTGATTGGCGCAGGTACGGTGCTGAATCGCGAGCAAGCAATTGCAGCAAAAGAAGCAGGCGCAACCTTTATCGTATCGCCCGGCTTTAACCCAAATACCGTTAAAGCGTGCCAAGAAATCGGGATTGATATCGTACCGGGTGTGAACAATCCAAGCACAGTTGAAGCCGCACTGGAAATGGGATTAACCACCTTGAAGTTCTTCCCTGCCGAAGCTTCTGGCGGCATCAGCATGGTGAAATCACTGCTCGCGCCATACACCGACATTGAACTGATGCCTACTGGTGGCATTAACCCTGCGAACATCAAAGATTACTTAGCTATCCCGCGCGTATTGGCATGTGGTGGTACGTGGATGGTAGACAAGAAACTGATCGAAGCGGGCAACTGGGAAGAGCTTGCTCGCCTAACTCGCGAAGCAGTAGCACTTGTAAATAAGTAATGATTGGTAAGTAATCTTAGGCTCTTGGGTAACCCCTTAGCGAATTAGATAAAGTGCCCAGCCCTCCCTTTGTGGAGGGCTGATTCGTTCAAAACGTGGCTCAATTGATTGGATTATCGCGGTAAGTAGATTCCTGATCTCGCCTATGCTCGTCGTAATGACGGATGACATATTCACCCTTATTCGTCATCCTGAAAAGCGAGGCACGAGCGTGATTTAGGATCTACTCACAGAGTGAATCAAACTCTAAAATGACATCTACTTTGAAGGATGTTCAGGGCTTACTCACTTAATGGAAATAGCTCAAAGAACAACACTCTAGGGAAATAAATGGAAAACTGGTTAGCACAAGGCATTGGTGGCATCGCGTTTGTGGTTGGCGTGATGGCATTCTGGCAAAAAGACGACATGCGCTTTCGCTATCAGATGATGGCGTTTTGTTTCATCATGGGTATTCACTTTGCCCTGATGGGCGCAACCGTCGCCGCCATTGGTGTGATCATTAATGGCATTCGCAGTTTCGCCTCAATCAAAACTCAATCACGTAAAGTAATGTGGTTCTTCATTGCTCTTATGTGGCTGATGACCCTGCCAAACATCACTCACTTTTTTGAGCTACTCACGGTAATCGGATCGTCCGTCGCCACTTGGGCGCTCTTTTCCAAACAAGGCATCACTCTACGTAGCTTAATTTTGTTTAATTCCTTCTGCTGGGTCAGCCACAATATTTGGCTTGGATCTATCGGTGGTTCATTAGTCGAGAGTACTTTTATCATCACCAATTTACTGACCATATATCGCTTGTATAAATCGAGCAAAAATAATAACCAGACACAAACTTTAAATCAGGGCTAATGTATTTAGCCCTTTTTCTCACCTGGTAATAATTTTGGAGTAAACGATAACAGCCATAGCGTTACATAGAATTTGGAAGCGACATAACACAAACTTAAAGCGCTGATTTTTAAGAATTTAAATGACGAGAATAGACTGCAAAACTAAGATCACATTTAATTTGGTCAACCTATTTTTAATTATATATTGAGTTAAATCACCTAAATAAAAAATATGGTGATCCAAATCTTCAGTTTAATTTATTTTGGTTAACCAAAATTACGCTAATTACTAATATTGGTCTGGAAAAACAACTATACCAACATTAGGACAGCGACATGAAACGTCTTACCCAACTCACTCCTATCGCAGTGGCGCTTGTTCTCGCAGGGTGTAATTCATCCGACGATGACAACAGCTATGTTCAACCAGAAGTCTTCTCTCGAGTACACGACGTACTCAGCGTTGACGGCTATCAATTTAGAGATTCCAATGGCAACGGAACGTTAGAGCCGTTTGAAGATTGGCGTCTCACACCAGAAGAGCGCGCCGCTGATCTTGTTAGCCGAATGACGCTTGAAGAGAAAGCCGGCATGATGCTTATCGACACACTAAACTCCGGTGAAGGCGGTGTCGTAACAAGCAAAGGTCAAGACATGATCGCCGATGCTCAGATGACCCGCTTTATCTTCCGCAACAACGTGGTGGAAACCCCAGAAAACGCGCCAAACTGTGATAGCGGGCGCTCTGGCTGCCAGATTTCACCTAAAGAAGCGGCGACTTTCATGAACAGTGTTCAAGAGCTGCGAGAGAAAACCCGCATGGGTATCCCTGCTCTATTTAAGTCCAATGCACGCAACCACATCGATCCATCTGCAAAAGCGGGTATCAACGTATCTTCGGGTGCATTCTCGGCTTGGCCAAAAGAAGCTGGACTTGCAGCCACCCGCGATATGGCGCTGATTGAAGAGTTTGCGGGCATCATGAATGAAGAATGGTCATCGATTGGTTTACGCAGTATGTATGGCTACATGATGGATTTGGCAACAGAGCCTCGTTGGTACCGCGTACATGAAACCTTTACAGAAGACGCGGATCTCGCGGCAGATATCATGCGCTCTTTGATCAACGGTCTACAAGGTGGTGGAGCTATTGACCAAGACAGCATCGCCCTTACGATCAAACACTTTCCTGGTGGTGGTCCTCAAGAAAACGGCGGTGACCCTCACTACGACTTTGGGCAAAACCAAGTCTATCCAAAAGACAACTTTGATTACCACTTGATCCCGTTTATTGCCGCGATTGATGCTGGTGCCTCTTCCATCATGCCTTACTACGGCATACCAGTAGATCAAAAGTGGATGCCAAATGATGTGGGCATGTCCTTCTCTAAAGGCATTGTGACCGATCTACTGCGCGGTGAGCTAGGCTATACCGGCAACGTCAACTCCGATACAGGTATCATCGGCGACCGTGCATGGGGTGTGGAAGATAAAACCATCGACGAACAAGTTGCGATGGTAATCGAAGCTGGCGTCGACGTTCTCTCTGGCTTTAATGATAAAGACGTCATCGTAAATCTGGTCAACAAAGGACTGATTGACGAAGAGCGTGTCGATCTCTCAGTGACTCGTCTCGTCAAAGAGCAGTTCCAACTGGGCTTGTTTGAAAACACGTATGTGGACGTCGATAAAGCCCAAGAAATCTTAGGCAACGCCGAACATCAAGAACGCGCAGATTACGCTCAGAAGAAATCCGTGGTTCTGCTGCAAAACACAGACAAGACATTGCCGCTAGCCAAACCAAACGCCGACAAAGCAGTTTCGCTCTACGTGATGGGTATGGATGAAACCATCGCCGGTGACGAACGTTATGGCTTTGATGTGACCTCTGGTGATTATGAAGATGGTGAAGCTCGCCCACCAGTACCAGCAGGCACTGATTACGCCGTTATTCGCGTTCGCGTCTCCAATGAAGGTGCGGATCCTGAGCTTATCTTTGGCGGTGCAAACCCAGATGAACTCGACCTGCTGGCATTCAGCCAAATGGCAACCGCTGCATCTTGGAAAATTGAGCCAAGTCTGACCGATATCCAAGCCGTCATGAATGAAATTGGCGCAGAGAATACCGTGCTTTCAATTAACTTCCGTCAACCGTTTGTATTAGATGACGCAAGTAACATGAAAAAATCGGGCGCAATCTTAGCCACCTTCGGTGTATCAGACAGCAACTTAATGGAAGTCCTTTCAGGCAACTTTGCTCCTCAAGGCAAGCTTCCATTTGCACTGGCAAACAGCGCGCAAGCGATTTTGAACCAGCACTCTGACTACCCAGGTTATGACGAAGCCGACACCTTATACGAATTCGGTCACGGGCTAAGTTACGAATAACCTTTTACCCACCTAACAAGGCAGTGTTTCGACGCTGCCTTTGTTGGATCTACCTGAGGAATAAACCATGGAACACATACTGCAGTTAGACTGGGTTGACCAAAGCATTCCCCATAAAGTTTGGGTTGAACAATACTACGATGGATGCCGCATTTGCCTAAAAGTCGTCAAGGATGTTGAGCCAGAAATGCTCTCATTGATTGTGCCGAACATTGATGTGAAAAGCGTTCGTCAGGCATGGCAAGGTAAAGCTATTAACGTTACACCGGCTTATGATGATGGCGTCCTTTTCACTCAAACTCGCTCACTGTTCAACCTCCCTCATGGTTGCGTGATTTGGGCCGTCACTCATATCAAGATGCAAAATGGTTTGAAAATGTCCGCAGACAAGCTCTGTTTTGTACCGAAACATTCAAAGCAAGATTCTCGCTTTCAACAAGAGCATCACGCTGAGGCATGTTAAACCAAAAAGGTCAGCTCTACAGCTGACCTTGTTTTTATCTGTGCTTCACTTGCCTGACATATTGCCAAAACCCAAGACTTCAAAGCGCACCTATAAACAGCCAAAATACTCCAACAATTCTTCGCGAAATGAAGACAAATATCTTTGTGATGTGCCTTCTAAAAGAAGCTGCAAGATTATGGCGTGATACAGCAAAGCATCAAGTATAAAACGATGCTTTAAATCGCCCCTTTTCTTTTGAAATCAGACTTCTAATGAAAATGCGAGAAGAACCTTCACTCCGCACTCTGTCAGAGCTTTGTCAAGACAGAGAACGCACACTTACCCTCACATAAAACCTTCACATCACGGTCATAATCTAGGGTCTAAAATTACCCTTGAACTCGTGTCTACGGACGAAATTTTCAATCGTTAGTTGTGGGAGGTTGCTATGGAAAAGTACTGTCCAATATGTCAAACAGAGTTAATCGATAGAAGTCACTATCTTATCTGTCCTAGAAACAATATTGGCGAATGCGCGTATGATGGCTACGAGGATCACCACAACCATTGCTGTCATGAAGTGGGCGAAAACACCCATGAGAAAGAATTGGTCGCTTTAGATTAAACCAACCTAACAGTGACGAAGCATAAAAATGCCACTCAATGTTGAGTGGCATTTTTCTTTGTATTGTCTGAGATTTACGGGCAGGTTACATCTACACTACCAACCAAAGTACTATCTGCTTGGACTTCAATGTTAAAACTATTGCCATTGGTTGATTTAAGACATGTCACTGAAACCGAGTAGGTTCCATCATTGTTATCCACAATATCACTAAATGAGCCAAATCCCCCAGCTGTGAATATGAATGCGTCTGAAGAAGAGTCAACAGTCACTACGTGCCCTCCATGCCCTAAATCGGTACCACTCGAATCTTTAAGCGTGATTGTGATATTACCTGAACCATTTAACTCCGTAGGTGTTACAACACTTTCTGCAGCATCGACTTGGGTAACCGTTAAAGGCAACGAATTACTCAATGAGAGAGCCCCAACAGCAGCACTCACGACATAACTGCCTGCAGTATCTGCAGTAACTGACACCGTGTAGGTACCATCACCATTATCTACAGGATTGCCATAGCTTAGCCCCGTTCCTTGTGGGCTCAACACCAGATCACCGTAGCTTTGTGTGTAAGCACTGCCATCGGCTTTCTTTAAAGCAACCGTGATAACTGCACTATGATCGCCTCCCACACCAAAGGTGGAAATATCACTCGTGATGGTAGACTGAGAAGCGCTTGGCGCTACCGCCTCAAATGTGAGGTTTAGCGTGCCAACGGTTCCAGAGTCATAGGTCGCAGTAACAGTGGCCTCACCAACAACACTAGAGCTAATGTTGCTTGTGTACACCCCATTGCTAGTTTTCACTAAATCAGTCATATCAGCAGAGCCCGCTGTAATCGTGAGCTCAGGACTGTTCGATGTTGGAGCAAACGCATTGCCAGCGTAGTCTTTCAGCATGACTGTCAACTGAGCAGTACTGTTGCCATCTGCTGCAATAGTGGTGATATCGGCTTGCAATGTCGACTGCGATAAATCAATGACAGCATTAAAAGTGAGCTCAACATCGTTAGCCAACTGAGTGTTACCTATGCTCGCACCAAAGGTATAACTACCTGCATTCACCGTTGTAAAGACAGCAGTATACGAACCATCACCGTTGTCTGTATTTGATACTTCCGTTACCCCACTAGGCACAGAGAATGAAATCTCCCCCGCGGACGATGTATAGTCAGCACCATTGGTGTCTTTTAGTTGAACCGTTACGGTAATCTGGTCACTACCATTTGCGTTCGCGGATTCTTTATCACGACTGAATGCAGCAGCAGACAGATTTAAGACCTGAGCATAAGACAAAGAAATAGAGCGGGATAACTGGGTGCCACCAATCGACACTCCTACGGATTTGTTACCTGCACTCGAGCTAGAGAAACTCACAGTGTAAGTACCATCACCATTATCTTGAGAAGTAACGGAACTAACGCCTGTTGGCATAGAGAGCTGAAGAGTGCCGCCTGAACTTGTGTAGTTGTTACCTTCCGTATCTTTCAATTGAATGGTTACTGTGATCACATCGGATCCGTCGGCATTCGCAGAACTTTTATCACGAGTAAATTCAGTGTTGCTGAGGTCAAGAACTGGAGTAAATTCAAAGGAAATGGATTCAGCAAATTTACTGCCGTCTAGCGAAGCTCCCACTGTGTAGGAGCCTGACGTAGAGCTTTTGTACTTCACAGTATAAGAGCCATCGCCATTATCTTGGCTGTCGAACTTAGTTAACCCATCTGGTGTATCAAAAACGACTGCACCGCTAGAACTGGTGTAATCATCCCCCTCTTTGTCTTTTAGCTGCAAGGTCACGGTAATGACGTCAATACCATCTGCGCTTGCTGAACTCTTATCAAGTGAGAAGTCAGCGCTGTTGGTATCTAACACGGGCGTAAACTCGATATCTATGCTGCTAGATAGTGCGCTACCTGCAATCGATGCTGTGATATTGAAGGTTTTTGACGTTTCACTGGTGAACACGCCAGTGTAAGTGCCATCGTCATTATCTTGATAAGACTTCAAAGTTAACCCAGAAAGCTCGCCAAACTTGATGTCACCACCAGACGATGTGTAGTCATTTCCATCCGTATCTTTGAGTTGTACAGTCACCTTAATTTGCTCACTACCATCCGCACTGGCGGACGCTTTATCTCGACTGAAGACGGCATTTGAGAAATCAACCACAGGAATAAACTCTACTGTCGCAGAGCCTCCTAAGGCATTGTCATCAATCTTACCGGAGATAACGACTTCTTGCGCTTTTGTAGACGTCACCTTGGCGCTATACGTACCATCACCATTAGAAGTAACCCCAGAAATCATGATCTCTTCGGCAGGCTCAGCACTCAAGGTAAGCTCACCTGAATTCGATTCACGAGCCGCACCAAATTCATCGCGCTCCTGAACGGTAATAATGATTTCTGCGACACCGTCTGCCAGCGCTTCTGTGTTCTCAGCAAAAACGAACGTTTGAAGGTAATCAATCGGTAATTCGGCAAGACAATATTCATTGGAGCTTGGTAACTGAATATCAAAAGTGATCGCATTATCGGCACTCGTCGTGGCGGTTGTACGTTCACCCCAATAATAACGGTTCTCAAAGTAAGAATAGGCAGAGCCCATGTATTCAATCGATTCGACCGCATCACTTTGCGTGGCGTTACCATCAGAGTCAGTTCTCCCCCATAAATAGTGAGAATAGTCTTGGTTGTACATCCAAAAATATGCTTCAGGTGCTGCTTTAAAGCGCGTGACGGCCATATCGTCGTCGGTACATACCAAGCGGGTTTTAATGGCCTGGTCAATTTTGTCACACAGTTGAAGTGACATCAGTGAAATAGTGGTCGTGTCTGCTTTGGCGGTAAATTCTACTTGTGCCCAAGTCTGCCCACCGTAGTAATAGAGTCGATATAACCCGTCTTCAACCAAGTTGGAAAACGTAATGCTATCCCCATTTACTTCACCCGAACTTTCATAAGAATAACCGGAATATAAGTAGTAATAGCCTGAGTCAACTGTCTGAGTTTTCGTTTCGTCGATTGGGCAAACTAACGACAGCCCTGTTTCGATATCAATACGAGGAGGGTTTACAATATTCAAGGTAGCCTTGAACGATTTAGTGGAGTCACTCGATACACCAAAACAGAAGTCATCGAGATCGAGTCCCTCTGAACCATCGGCTACTTCAATGACCTCACCGTCCACTTCAATCGACGCCAGCAAGCTATTACCTTGGCTGTCGAGCAAATCGAAATGACCAGCGAAGGCAGGCACTCGATTGATGTTTAGCTTTTCAGGGTCATCACCCCACCCTGAAGGCTTGTATGCCCAACCACCGCCAGCTTTGGTAAAGGAGAGGCGTAACTTTTGATTGTTGGGATCACCATTCGCATCCACAACGTCGACATCAAGTTGACAGCGATCTTGTCCGTACCAATCCAGATTGTAGTATGAGAGGTGAGTGATTGGTTTCGAGACGGTAAAGGTGTTTTCGTTTTCTTGCTCTATGACGGCATCACCTTCATAGCGCCATTTACCCGTAGAGTCGGTATAGCTCCAAATAGGGATCGTGCCGTCATCCAAAGATAGTGGTTCACCTGTTTGCGGATTTATCGTGGATTTTGGAACTTCAAATGCCAAGGTAACCCCTTCGCCATCAAACGATGACACTTTGTTGCCGCTCTCATCACCAATCTCAATCGCAACAAAACCAGCAGAAATAAAGGTTACGCTGTCAGGAGAGGTAATATCGCTTGGGAGCTCACCATCAAATCCATCTGGTGATAAACCTCCAGGGAAAAGGTATAGCGGGTTATTCTCATCATCAGCTAGGCCTTTTGGATCCGCAGAAAAAAGCATCATCGAAACAGAAACCTCTCCTAAAGGCGTAAAAGGCTGCCCATCTTCATCAATGAGCCCCGTGCCGGCAGGAATCGATAACTTGGCAGTTGCGCCATCAAGGATTTTGCCTCCATCCGTGCTGTCATCTTTGCTAACCGTCGCGATATCCACCTGAGAACTGGTGACGTGACCATCTAAGTCAACACGTTCTTCAGCAAAAGTAGTTGCCTCTTCAGCCTTTTCTGACTTAGGAACAATTTCAATCCAATAGTTATCGGACATCGTGGTTTGGGTCAGATCAAACACTTGAGAGTTAGAGAAAAAACCATCCCCTCTCACAATCACCGTCATCTTAGCCACTCCACCATTCACATCACTGGCGTTATCGACATCGAATGTGAATGGCACAATGCCAGATTCAGGCACTACCACAACGTTACTTTGAAATGCTTCCCCCTGATGGAAGCCAGCCACTTCTCTTCCTAGAACATCTTGTACTCGAACGGCAAACGTCTCATTCTGATTGGCAACATCGAAAACAAACAGCAGTTCTAGATTAGACATTTCGGTCTCATCAACTCGATTGGAGACATTAAGTGACAAGCTTTGTTGGTGAGAGATTTGAGACGTTAATGAGGTGGTCGTTTCAGTGGTAGAGTCATTACAGCCCGATATAACAAGCAAAGACATCATTCCCATCAGGCAATACAATCCTGCCCTTCTGCACGTGTTGATCATAACCATAACCTAGCCTTTATTTTTATATGAAACACAATACATATAAATAGCAGCTAAATAATACACCTGCATGATGTATGGGCAAAATCATACTCAGAGCACATTAGGATGAAACAAGTATTTTGCTATTCATTTGGACATTTTCTGCAATACAAATAAAAAAGCACCACATCTTTCAACATGGTGCTTTTTGGGGGAAATTCAGGGGGAGTCTACAGCACGACTTTGCGGCTTGGTAGGAACACTTCGCCTAACATACAGCGTACAGAACCACCGCCAATCGACTCGATGGTAGAAACGTCGAATGGCAGCAATTTACCGTGAGTCGCTAGTTGATTTCTTTGTGCTGGTGAGAACGCATCGTAAGCCGATTGAGACATAGCAATCACCTTATCGCCGCGTACCGTTTCCAATTGGAGGATGTTGCCGCAGAACTGGTTCATCTGCTCAAGAGAAATCGAGATCACCTGCTTATCTTTCGCCAATGATTTAAGCACAAAGCGACGCTCAAACTCAGGGATCACTTCATCACAAATCACGCAGAACTGCTCACCCACCGCCATCATCACGTTAGTGTGGTAAATCGGCGCGCCAGAAGGCAAACGGGTTTGGAAAGAAATCACGCGATCGTAACCAATGCGCTTGGCATAATCTTCTAACACCAGACGATCACAACGCTGTGAAAGCGCGGCATAAACGGTTTTGTGGAAGTGGTCGAACACCATCACGCCTGTGCTTTCTAGGTAGGCTTCTTCTCCGAGGTATTCGGTTAATGAATCTTGTTGATGCACTTCACGACCCGCTTGCGCTAATGCTGCGACCAGCGCATCTGGGCGAACTTCATGCTGACGGTTTTCACACGCCATCGGGAAGGTATACAAAGTACCTTCTGGAGTGGTGCTAAACCAGTTGTTCGGGAACACCGCATCTGGCGTGGCAATGTCTGATTGAGGGTAATCAAACTCGACGACTTGCACGCCTTCTTTACGCAATGTTTCAACCATCGCGGAAAATTCAGCCATGGTGTTACGTGAGACCTCTTCTTGAGTCAGAGAAACTTGGTGTTGAAACTCGTTGTCTTGCGCGGTTTCTTCGTTAAAACGAAACTCTTTCGGCGGCACCATCACAACGCAATTTGCGGTATGACGCAGAGCACTTTGCGTGCTTTCTTCTTTTCCATGTGCATTCTGAGGCACTGATTCGTGTAATAGCATCCAAACATTCCTTTTCACTAGAATGATGAGATTGTAAATTTATTGTTAACTTCGGTTTTGCTGTTTTTAATAATAAATTCATCAGCCAAAGGTAAATATTTCTGACAAAAACTCTTTTTACCCGACTTTTTATTGTCACCGTGCCGATTTACGGTTTTGTGGCGTGTGAATGACAATCTCAAGAATAATGCACTAGTGAATTCTTTATAACCAACTAGTTACATTTAAAATGCAATCGGTTAGACTATTTTTTCGCCTCTCTCACGTAAGTAATTTGTCTGCTTTTCTGGCTAGCAGACCTCAATATGTCTTATCACCACGTTCAGTGTTTCAACCTCGTCCAAGGTAGAAAGAATTGATGAATTCACTCTCTGACGTGGCAATGTTTTAACTTTAGGATGAGTTATGTTTAAACGATTTGAAGGCTTTACTGAGCCGTTCCCCAAATCACAGCCTGACCAACCCCCAACCGGGATTTACGCTTTCTTACGCCATTACACGCGTGGCTTTGAGAAACCGTTGATCATCATGTCGGTCATGTCGACGATTGTGGCAATCGTAGAAGTGTCCCTGTTTGGTGCCATGGGCCAGTTGGTTGATTGGCTATCCACCAGCAACCCAGAAACCTTTTTGCAAGACAACAAAGCGGACCTTATCTTCTACGGTTCTTTATTGTTGGTTGTCATGCCAATTTTGGTGGTGGTTTACTCGCTGCTGATTCACCAAACTTTGCTGGGTAACTACCCAATGTCGGTTCGTTGGCTTGCACACCGTTACTTGCTTAATCAAAGTCTGAACTTCTATCAGGACGATTTTGCGGGGCGTGTCGCCACCAAGGTGATGCAAACCTCTTTGGCGGTGCGAGAAACCGTCATGAAGACGATGGATGTGTTTGTTTATGTCTTGGTTTACTTCACCAGTATTATCGTGATGCTGGCGGCGGCTGACTGGCGCTTGATGATCCCAATGTTGGTTTGGCTAATGGCGTACATCGCTATTCAGATCCACTTTGTTCCGAAGCTAAAGGCCGTGGCTACTGAGCAAGCCGATGCACGCTCCACCATGACTGGGCGCATTGTCGACAGCTACACCAACATTCAAACCGTGAAGCTGTTCTCTCACAGTAAACGAGAAACCGAGTACGCCGAAGAAGGCATGAAAGGCTTCTTGAATACCGTGTATCGCCAAATGCGCTTGGTGACCGGCTTCGACGTAGCGGTAGAGATCTCCAACTATCTATTGGTGTTCTCAGTGGCTGCGCTGTCGATTTATTTGTGGCTGGATAGCGCGATTAGCGTTGGTGCGATTGCAATTGCTGTCAGCTTAGCTCTGCGTATCAACGGTATGTCGATGTGGATCATGTGGGAAGTCGGTGCCCTATTTGAAAACTTGGGCACCGTCGTAGATGGCATGAAGACGCTATCTAAACCTATCGACATCAAAGACAAAGCCGATGCGAAAGATCTGCAAGTTTCTCAAGGCGGCATCCACTTCGATAACGTTAGCTTCCATTATGGTGAGAAAAAGGGCGTGATTAACAACCTCGACCTTAATATCAAACCGGGTGAGAAAGTGGGCTTAGTTGGACGATCTGGCGCGGGTAAATCCACCTTAGTGAACTTGCTATTGCGCTTCCACGATGTAGAGGAAGGTTGCATCAAGATTGATGGGCAGGAAATCTCTAGCGTCACTCAAGACTCACTGCGATCGAATATTGGTATGGTGACACAAGATACGTCTTTGCTACACCGCTCAATCCGCGACAATATCTTGTATGGCAACCCAGATGCGACTGAAGAAGACCTGATTAAAGCGACTAAGCAAGCCCACGCACACGAGTTTATCGAAACCCTAACCGACCCGTTCGGCAACGTGGGTTACGACGCACAAGTGGGTGAGCGCGGTGTGAAACTGTCTGGTGGTCAACGCCAGCGTATTGCGATTTCACGCGTGCTGCTAAAAGACGCACCTTTGCTGGTACTTGATGAAGCGACTTCAGCACTGGATTCAGAAGTGGAAGCCGCCATTCAGGAAAGCTTGAACGAGCTGATGCAAGGCAAAACCGTTATCGCCATCGCGCACCGTTTGTCGACCATTGCGCAAATGGATCGCTTGATTGTGCTTGATAAAGGTAACATCGTCGAACAAGGCACACACAAAGAGCTTATTGCCAACAACGGCATTTACGCTCAGCTTTGGGCGCACCAGACAGGTGGCTTCCTTGGGGA
This sequence comes from Vibrio sp. K4, assembly GCF_051122595.1. Lineage (NCBI taxonomy): Bacteria > Pseudomonadati > Pseudomonadota > Gammaproteobacteria > Vibrionales > Vibrionaceae > Vibrio > Vibrio sp. K4. Next base: position 521,960 of record NZ_CP178578.1, on the reverse strand, counting down.
GGAGTTGGAGAGTTAATCTTTCTACTGCCCCATTGCACTGAGCAATACAATCAAAGGCGATTCGGTTTAAACCACCGAGTCGCCTTTTCTATATCGGCCTTCCAACAACCTTGTTAAAAAGGTTTTGCTGTGAGCACTGACTGCGCCGGAAAAGCTGCGGCATAAAAAATTCTTAATTATTAAGTAATGCGTGAAACTTTATCATATTAGCTTTGTCTGATACTCCATGTTTTGCATTCAGTCATCAATCAACCCCTTCTCATGATCTCTTTCAAGCACAGGCAAAACCTGACGAAATGGACACTACTGCTCGTGTGGTGGGTCGTTGGTGTGTGTCTGGCAAACAACATCGGCTTTATCCAGAGTTGCGTGCTTGAATACTCCGAAGATGGCGCTGTTGCACAAACTCTGATGCAAGCAACCGACAGTGGAGAAGAGACTGCGTCGAAATGTGAGTTATCAGAACACCTGATTAACCTCGACCAACATCATATCGCTGATCAGGCAGTGTTGGTTTATACGATAGCGCTAGCACTCATACTGTGGCTGTTATCGACAACACCTTATTTCCCACCATTTACTGAGCCGATCTTACATAAGGGTAGGCGAGTACACCTCAAGATATGTGTCTTTAGAGAATGAGTTTTCGAGCGTTCTAGTAACACTCAAAAAATTCATCTTTAAGGAAACTCATAAATGAAAAATTCAAAAACGTCGCTACGTTTAGCCATATTGTGGCTATTCGCGACCTTGTACGCCATGTTCACATTAAGCGTGCAAGCTGCTGCTTCTGCAGAACCTGTATCAACAGGCTGGATGCAAGAAGCAAATCATCCCTACATCGAAACTCGATTTATCCTAACAGGACGAATCAACCCTCAAGAAAAAACCGTGGCTGGCTATTTAGAAGCTCGCTTGGCTGGCGAATGGAAAACCTACTGGCGAAGCCCCGGTGAGGGTGGTATCGCCCCTAAAATGAATTGGGATAAGTCCCAAAACATTACTGATGTCGAGTGGTTTTGGACCTTCCCAGAGCGCTTTGACCTGTTGGGTATCGATACATTAGGCTACAAACATAACGCCATCTTCCCGATGAAGATTCACGTGGAAGATATCTCAAAACCAGTAAATTTAGATGCCGTTTTGACTATGTCATCATGCACCGAGATTTGTGTTTTGACTGACTTCCCGATCCAACTTCAATTCACGCCTGATGAATTGATTCCAGCGGATGAAGCAGCGTTTCAATTTGCTCAAACCATGAGCAAAGTGCCAAAACCATCACCACTGCTAAGCGACATCACAGCAAGTTGGGACCAAAGCAAATCGCAACTTCAAGTGACAGCAACTCACCAACTGGGTTGGCAAAAGCCAGACGTGATTGTCGATGGTCAATCGATAGAAATGCAAGACGCCAGTTTCTCCCTGCCTAACATCCAAATCGAACAGAATAAGCTGGTCGCGACTTTTGACGTCAGCAGTTGGATGGAAACACCAAACCTAGTGGGAGAAGCGATCTCAATTAGCGTCAAAGACGACGAGTTTGTGGCTGAACAACCGACAACCGTCGTTGCTGGAGCCATTGCTTCGGATAACATATCCCTTCTCAGTATGTTGCTTTTCGCACTGTTGGGCGGGTTCATTTTAAATATCATGCCGTGCGTTTTCCCTGTACTTGGCATGAAACTAAGTAGCGTTGTATTAGCGCAAGGTATGGCGAAGAAGCAGGTCAGATTCCAGTTTTTGGCCTCGGCAGTTGGGATTCTTGCTTCGTTTTGGCTCATCGCACTTTTCCTCACGGTACTTAAGCTATCAGGCAGTGCCATTGGATGGGGAATTCAGTTCCAAAGTGGTTGGTTCATCGGTGTTATGTTCTTAATTACTGCTCTGTTCGGCGCAAACATGTTGGGATTGTTTGAGGTTCGGTTGTCATCGAATACCAATACTTGGCTAGCCTCGAAGGGTGACAACAGTTACATAGGGCATTTCACACAAGGTATGTTTGCCACACTATTGGCAACACCATGCTCTGCGCCTTTCCTTGGCACCGCCGTCGCTTTCGCACTTGCGACCAACATTCCAACCATGTTTGGTATTTTCACAGCTCTTGCACTTGGAATGGCGTTGCCTTGGGTTGCTGTCGCGCTCTTTCCTTCCATCGCAATGGCACTACCAAAACCTGGTCAGTGGATGAATCGAATCAAATACGCCTTTGGCGTGATGATGCTCATCACCAGTATTTGGCTGATGTCATTGCTCGCGAACCACCTCTCTGAAGAGTGGCTCTACGGATTGATTGCTATCAGCGCGAGTGCACTGTTTGCTCGCATGGTTCAAGTGCACGGAGTCAAAGCCACCCTAATCTGCAGTGCTCTATTGATTGCTTCTTTGGGTGTAACGATTGTGGCAAAAGAATCCAATACCAATGTCCTGCCTCCAGAGCCAAAGTGGGAAGCTCTATCAGCGCAAGCCATCGACCAATATGTTGAAGAGGGAAAAGTTGTGTTTGTCGATGTCACTGCAGATTGGTGCGTGACCTGCAAAGCAAACAAGGTTGGCGTTCTACTGCAAGAGCCTGTTTATAGCGAACTCAACAGTGCAGATGTCGTGGCTATGCAAGGCGACTGGACTGTGCCAAGTGATAGCGTGACGTCCTACCTACAAAGCTACGACCGGTTTGGCGTGCCATTCAATATCGTCTTTGGGCCAGGAGCGCCAAATGGTATCGAATTACCTGTCATTCTGACCAGTGATGATGTCATTAGCGCCATTGAAAAAGCACGTGGTGAATGATGAAAAAGCAACGTCTAAAGAGGTCATGGATAGAAGAATCCATCCTCTATGTTTTATTTGCGGGGGTATTGGTCTTTGCCGTGGATACATGGAGAACCAAAGACATTCCGACGTTTGATGTCCCTCATCTCGCCGGCAACTCCCTTTCTGGGCAGTATCTCGATGTCATGGAGATGAGTAAGGATGAACCCGTGATTGTGTATTTTTGGGCAACCTGGTGCGCAGCATGTAAGTTCGTCACTCCTACCGTCGATTGGTTCGGCAATCACTATCAAGTTATTGGGGTTTCTCTCAACTCCGGTTCAGACGAGAGAGTAAAGCGCTACATGACAGCTAAAGACTATACCTTCAACAATATTAACGACTTACGTGGTGAAATCTCAAAGCAATGGGGAATAGCAGTCACACCCACCATCGCCATTATAAAAGACGGCGAGATAAAGAGCGTAACAAGCGGTATCACAACACCTGTCGGGTTAATTGCCCGTTTATGGATGACAAAATTCTAATTGGTAACAAACATGAAATTGAACTTCACACTAATCGCTGCACTGATTGCAGCATTCACTTTCACTCCCGTGTCTTTCGCAAAAACTCAGGAGCAGAAAATTGAAGAAATTGCGCAACTTCTTAGAGACAACGGGGAGATTGTCGACTCATTGCACGAGAGTCTTGAACTCTATATCGAACAACGTAATGGTTTCGAAAAGACACTCGCGGAAAATCACGATTACATGTTTAACAACCCTGAAATTCCGTGGTTTGGTGCAGCCAATCCAAAGCTCACCATTGCAGTCTTTACCGACTTGAGTTGTCCATGGTGTAAAAAGCTAGACCCGGTTCTTCATCAGATCGCCAAAGAGCTTCCGAATGACATCAAAGTCGTGAATTTATACGTTCCTTTGAAAGAAAGAGGAAATGGCTCTAACTCTGCTACTTTCGCACTTAATGTTTGGAAAGGTGATAACGATAAGTTCAAGCAAGTGGAAAAAACCATGATGAGTAAGCCGGGAATACACAACGCCCGTTCTATCATGAAAGTAGCCACCACAAACGATGTGGCTCAATATGTTTCTACCGATGATGCGAGCACAGCGATTGTTGAAAAGAACTATGAGCTATTTATGAAGTTGGGGGCGAGTGGCACCCCAGCCATTCTCATTGATGGAGAAGTGATTCCTGGCTACATGCCATTTGAAGATCTCTTCCCACTCGTTCAGCAAAAGTTAAAAGAGTTAGAAACTCAATAACAAACAAAAAAACCGACGCTAACAGGCGTCGGTTTTTTATCAGCAGTAGTAAAGGACGCCAAGCGTTGTTACCCCGAAGACACCAACAATGCTGGACGTTGCAACCAACACTGCCACAAATAAGATAAGAAACTGACTAAACTTCATATACTCACGCGCCAAATGAAAGCTCTATTATCATATTGATTTTAAACACATAAAAAGCATTAGAGTGTCCAATCTAACACAAAAACAAATGCATGTTTTTTCCGATTTTTATTCTTCTCAAAATTCTCACACTCGACACATTGCGTGATCATGATCACTTAAAATCTCAACTATGAAACAACTTTATGGATGCAGATCACACTTTTTCTGCTAGTATAGCGCCCCGTTGCGTATTCGTTAGCAGTGGACACAACGCAGAGTATCTCGCTGGATTCATTTGTAATTTCACTTTTTGAGAAACAGCTATACTCAATTGATGGCTTAGTTATTAATCTAATAATAAGGTAATTAGCTTATGTGTAAATGTGGTTCAATGCAGATCGTACAAGTAAAACAAAGTTGGGCGGATAAATTATTCGGCTACTCAGAGCGCTGGAAATGCCAACTTTGCCGTAAGGTCTTCCGCTTCTAAAAGCACAATAAAAAATAATCTTAGAGTTTCTAAGAAAAAGCAGTGGCCCGACAATGATTGTCGGGTTTTGTTTTTTTCGCCCCTGCTCTATCTCGCCCACGTGAATCCTATTGTTCTTAACCTAGCATCTAGCTGTCGGTTGGGTATAAAATCATGCCCACTTATTACTTCATCAACTCATACATAATCGGTCACTATGAACAAAAGTTTGCTGACTAATATCCTCGCGATCGCCATGATGGGCGCGGGATATCACATTCAAAATGATTACCTTTGGTACGCGGGCCTGTTCGCTTTTTCTGGCGCGATCACCAACTGGCTAGCGATTCACATGCTGTTTGAAAAAGTACCCGGCTTATATGGCTCTGGCGTCATTCCAGCGCGCTTCGAAGAGTTCAAGCTGGCAATCAAAAACCTGATGATGGAGCAGTTCTTTACTGAAGCAAACATCGATCGTTTCTTAAACAAAGAAATGGCAGGTGGTGTGAACATCAATCTTGAACCCGTGATTGAGAAAGTCGACCTAAACCCAGCGTTTGACTCATTGGTTGAAGTCATCGAAGGATCTCAGTTTGGTGGCATGCTAGCGATGTTTGGCGGAGCAGAAGCGCTGCAACCTATGCGCCAACCATTCGTAGAGAAGATGCAAGAATCCATTATCGATCTGAGTAAGAGCGACAGCATCAAAGAAGCGCTAAAAGAGCAGATGGAATCGCCAGCAATGATGGATGAAATCAAGCAGAACATCGAAAGCATCATCGATCAGCGCCTTAGCGAACTGACACCAGCTTTGGTGAAAGAAATCGTACAGAAGATGATTAAAGAACATCTTGGCTGGCTCGTAGTTTGGGGTGGCGTATTTGGTGGCCTGATCGGCGTATTGACCACTTTCGTCAGCGCTTAATTGATATAAGCTACGTACGAGAATTGAAAAGGAGCCTCCATGGCTCCTTTTTTGTGTCTGTCATGTGAACCTAAACGTGGGTATTAACCAAGCAGCTCTGGATTTACACCAAACCCAGTCTTATGTTCTTCGATGACCACTTCACTACGAGTTTGTATCACGCCAGGCAAAGTCCCCAGCTTACTCGACATAAACTCCTGATAAGCCTTCATGTTCTTCACTCGCACTTTGATCATGGTATCGAAGTCACCTGACAGCGAGTAGCACTCTTCAATTTCAGGCATCAACTCGACCGCTTTAGCAAATTTCTCGAAAATCGAGAAGCTGGTTTGATCAAGACGAATATGAATAAAGACCTGCACATCCAGCCCAAGCTTTTCGGCATTGAGCTCTGCGTGATAGCCATTGATGAAGCCTTCTTTTTCCAACCGTTTTACGCGTTCAGAGCATGGTGATGTGGTTAAGTTAACCTGCTTCGCCAATTCCACCACTGGAATTCGACCTCGAGAATGTAACACTCTCAAAATCTGTAAATCAATTCTGTCTAGTTGATAACTCATTAACCACATCCTTGTAACAACTCAGGAATCACCAGATTAATAGTTACTATTCAGTTTGCAAATAGTGAAATGAGCAACGTGTGAAACTCGCAGGCATTTAACGTTTGCCCTGAACAAAAAGTCGTCAAATATTCTAAAAATGAAAACATTCATGCATCTAATTTATAAATAGACCAAACAATATGGGTGACTTTATTAATAAGATAATTTTGTTAACGAAAAAATGGAATGATGAACTTTGAATAGAAAAACATGAGCTTTTAAGAAAAGAAATGAGCCAAATGGTAAGGCAATAATAGGCAAAAATAATGAGGAGAAAGCAATGTTAACCCTACAACTCGCGTACAAGCCATTTGGTGTTGGTGAATGGACGTACACGACCGTTTCACACGAAGTGGCAAAATCTCTGGCGTCTGAATATGCCTCTTACGGCTGGCCAGTTATGATCGATGGAATGCCATTTGCAGCAGAGAAAGAACTGGCTGCTTAAACGTCGATTACATGATTGCTGATGTCTGTCGCGCTGGATGTTGAACCACTTCACCGATAGCGCGATGGTTACAGCAACGGCAGTAGTACTGCGGTTCCATTTCGTAGTAATGCTCACCTGATACAAACTTTGCCATCAACTGAGTAAAACTCACGACTTTGCCAGTTAGCGTAGCGATATGCTCTGGTTCACAACGCTTCATGATCACTTTATGCTGCGTTGTTCTTTTGCAAACTGAGCAATAAATATTAGGCATTTCCTTTCTCCCTGATTTCCTGTGCTACTGACAATTGACATATTTTGTTCAAAATAATTCCACAATAAAAAAGCCCCTTTGCTTTTTTGTGTTCCACATCCAAAAAATGACACCCAATAACTCAAAAACTGAGACCTTGGTCAGACCTCAATTTTTCGACCAAATTATGAAAAATAGCACCTATGTATGTAATACTACAAGACTTCATACATAACTGATTGTACGTACTTATTTTTTACATTCGGTATTGCCCATATTGCTCTGCTTGCCCACGAGAGAAGACGGATTTATCTCTCCAAAACGGCTTCAATTTACAGTGTGAATTGTGTGCAAAATAAGCAGTGGAGCTGACTCCCTCTTCGTACAGAACATGCCGTTCCAAAGAGATAAACAAGGAAGTAAGATGATTCATATTACCTTCGTCCGCCATGGACGCTCACTTGCAGATGATTTACGCGTTCATGAAGGACGATTCGACAGCCCACTCACCGAGTTTGGAATTCAACAAGCCGAAAATCGCGCGAAGCAGTTTGCCGAAGAAGGGCGAAAGTACGACGCGATTTTAAGTAGCTCAATGCAGCGTGCACGTCATGTTGGAGAGATATTTTCTACACACCTAAATGTCCCTATGACCACGCATGATGAATTGATGGAGCGTGATAACGGCCCGTTGCAAGGGCTACCTTTTAGCGAATCTCAACACAAATACCCTATGGCTGATTTCGTCAACCCGTACCAACCTTGCGTCGTCTCTGCCAATGAAGGGGAAAGCGGTGTTGAGCTTTACGCCCGAGCAAGCCTTGCCCTTCAATCTATCATCAGACGTGGCAGTGGCCGCTACTTGGTGGTTTCCCACGGACGCTTCCTCAGCACGATGTTTAATGTGATTTGTGGCAACCAACCAAGAGCCAACGAAACTGGCGTCCGATTTGCGTTCGATGATTTGGGCTACTTCGACACAACTTACCGACCTGATCTCGATGTGTGGGTCATTCAATCTGTAAGGTGATTCCGTTATGCCAACACAACGAAAACTCTTTACTGAACGACTCATTCTGCGACCTTTCCAGCATGAAGATAGTGAACGCGTCGCTTTACTCGCGGGTGAAAAAATCATCGCAGATATGACCGCGAACATTCCGCATCCTTATGAGCTGCCTATGGCGAAAACTTGGATTGAAGGACATGCGCCAATGTACAAAGAGCGCAGAGGTGTCGTCTACGCTATTACCTTGCGTGAGTCAGGGGAGTTATTAGGTGCTGTGAGCATACCGAGAGTTGAGGATGGCTATGGCACTTTAGGTTATTGGCTCGGTGTCCCTTATTGGGGGAAGGGTTACGCGTTTGAAGCTACGAACGCCCTAATCGAGTTCGCGCGTGTCGACTTTGAGTTAGCTGGAATTAAGGTACGGCACTTAGTGGAAAACCAACGTTCCAAATCGGTGATAAACAAACTCAATGTACCTTACGTCGAAAACACTTGGGTTGGCCAAAAAGGGGCAGAGCGTGAAGTTTGTGTTTATCAGCGCCGCTTCTCTTCTACCGATTAAACCTGAGAGCGTTCCGCAAACGTAAGAAACCATGGATTAAACACTGAGACGTGCCTCTTAGAACTGATGCTTAGCAAAGCTAAGAGGTACGCATTCCCGAACTTACAACATTATGATGCTGAAGAATCTTGTATAGATCGTCCAAAATAACAAATGGAGTTGTTGGTATGGAAAGCTTAGCAAGAAAACTCAATCAACATGGATACTCCTGCCAAGCATTAGATAGAAAAGTCAAAGTGGAACTTGGTGGGTTTGGTCAATTTGCTTACGTCAAAAAAGACCATCAAAGCGGTCATTATGTAGTTCAAGACAGTTTAACCATTCAAATAGTGGCACTTGTGTTAATGCTTGGTTCTGGCTTGTATGGCTTGGTGACTCATGGAAGTGGAATAAGTGGAGCGATGGCGGCCATTTCCATTGGTAGTTTAGTCCACTTAATCGTGATTGAAGTGAAGACTCAACCACTTAAGAAAACCTTAGAAGAGCTCTCAAACTCTGGGTTAAAAGAGGCAGAGAATGGTCATTCATGAAACCTCTCAAAACCTACCTAAAAGCAGTGGACACTGGCTCATTGTCTCGCTCTTATCCCTTTCCTATTTTGCTTATCTCTCAGATAAACTCGTTGAGCTTGGGTTGGTGATACTCATTGCTTTAGCGATAAAGCAGATCTCAAAACGCTTCGAAAATTGCGCCTTCACGCCCAAAAGCATCCATATCGATTCGGCTTTGAATACTTTTAAATATTATCAGGATTCAACCGTTTATTTTCGTCTCCCATTGGATGAGATAACCCAAGTTCGTATTCAACAAGAATTTCTCTATGGCAACAATTTGATGATCTACACCTCAAATGATTCTTACCAAGTGCCAAACTCAGACAATTTTGACGCTCACCAGTTAGCGCAATTAATGCAGAAGATCCAAGAGAAGATTGATGATTGAAATAGTCAAAGCAGATGTGAATAACATCATAGAGGTGGCTGAACTCGTTTCCAGAATCACGCAACGCCATATCCTTGAGCACTTCACTGAAGAAGGAAAACGTAGGTTTCTCGCCAGAATTGAACGGGATGTGACACAAGCAATGACACATCCTAACTTCTTGGCCTTAACTGCCTTCCAAGACAATAACCTTGTCGGTTTCGCCGCTCTCAAAGACGGCAATTATCTCACCCACTTGTTCGTGGCAACTGAAGTTCAAGGTCATGGTTTGGGTAAACAACTTCTCGATACGATATTAGACTCAACCCAAGATAAACCAAGAAGTTATGTGCGCCTTCGATCAGCGCCTAATGCGGTCTCGTTTTACCAAAACTACGGTTTTGTGGCCACAGATGACATCCGTGAGAAAGAAGGAATACGTTATGTGCCAATGCATTTAGTTATCCCTTCTTCTCTTTAAATACAAAAAAGCCAGCGATGATGCTGGCTTTTCTCTATCTTAGTCTTGAGCGACTTTCACGCGAATCTTGCTTTTCGCTACGCTGGTCAAGTTCAGCGCTTCCAGTGCAGCAATCGCCTCTGCTTCATCTGGCATGATCACAAAGCCGAAGCCTTTCGATAAACCGGTTTCTTGATCAAGAACCAGAGTACAAAGTTCTACTTTGCCGTGCGCTGAGAATAGTTTGCGCATCTCTTGCTCGGTTGTTTCACGAGCCAAGTTTCTTACTAAAAGTTTCATAGTGAACCTAGTTGGTTTAATAACCGTACGATTCTCTCAGGTTCTTCCAAGCAAACCAAGCGAATAATATTGTACGAACGACTAGATCATTCTAAGTACATCTGATTAAATGATTTTTCGTTCATTTTTCACCCAAAGGAGAGCCGATATGGAAACGAAACGTCTAAAGCTAATCCCCGCTTGTTTGGAACGTGCAGAGGAAGCACATCAAGTCGTGGTACGTTGCCAGAAGACGCTCGAAACGTACCTTCCTTGGGTGCCACATGTGCTCACACTAGAAGCCATGATTGAGGGAACAGAAAAAGCCGTCGCCAACTTTGAAAACTTCGAAGAGGAATTGCGTTACTTCATTATCGAAAAGGAAAGCGATCGCTTAATAGGCGCCGTTGGCTTGATGATTAGAGACCAAGAAGTACCAGCATTTGAGATTGGCTACTGGTTAGATGATATCGCTGTTGGTAACGGCTACATTTCCGAAGCGGTGTTAGAATTAGAGCGCTACGCGTTTGAAGATCTTGGTGCGAGGCGCATTGCTATTACGGCAGATTCAACCAACCTAAAAAGCCGCGCCGTGGCAGAGCGTTGTGGTTATGATTTTGAAGGTGAGTTGAGACACGATCGCCTCTCTACCTCAGGGGAATTGAGTAACACTGTGGTTTACTCAAAAATCCGTCACTAGGCAGTTTATGATTAAACTTTTTTATTAAATATAGCGCCACAAAAAATAAGCCTCACGAAGAGGCTTATTTTTATTTAACCGGTTTTTAATACGCTGCTTAGGCGCTAATTATAGAGCACGAATGCGCACAATTTCGTCTTGCTCAATACCCAAAGATTCAAGGAATTTTTGGTGCTCAGCAGGCTCCATCTCTTCAAATTTCTGGTGCCACGTCACCATGTCGTTTTCAGAGAAACCCGCCGCTTGCATGATTTGTACCCAACGTTCTTTAGTCACAATGTTATCCTCTATCAGTTGTGGTTCTTGTAATAGCACCACGATCGCTTTTTGCTGCGCTCGTAGGTTTTGAATCTCACGTTCGAGTTCATTGAAATGGTCTTTCAAGATCTTCGCTTGAGATTTGCCTTTCTGTGCCAACAAAGTGCGTATGCTGGAAATCGGTAACCCATAAGAACGATAGGACGAGATGGTTTTTAAACGCTGAATCTCTTTTTCTCCATACCAGCGATAACCGTTTTCTGAACGATGTGCAGGCGCTAGCAAGCCTTCACGCTCATAGTAAAGAATCGTAGTACGAGAGAGTCCACACTCTCTGGCCAGTTGGGTTACGGTTAGCATAGTGGCTCCTTTTGTCGGTACAGACATAGCATCAGCCCTACACTGATAGACGGGTCAACACGTTTTTTACTATACCTCAGAAATTCTCTAATTGAGGTATTGGTGCATCATTCAAATCACCATCGACCATAGAGTAAGCACAAAAAAGCCCGCAACGAACGCGGGCTTTGTTTTCACTTGAGATTGATTAGTCTAGCTCAACCAATTTCTTCTCGTATTCTTTGTGTTGCTCAAGTACTTCTTGCGCTGCACCACCAGTCAACTTACTTACAACAATGATCGCAATCGTTGAGAAGATGATGCCCGGTACGATTTCGTACACATCGAACCAACCGCCTGTTAGCTGTTTCCAAACCACGATAGTCACACCACCGATTAGGATACCCGCTAGTGCGCCGTTACGGTTCATACCGCTCCAGTAAAGGCTAAGTACAACTGCTGGACCAAACGCAGCGCCAAAGCCAGCCCAAGCGTAAGATACAAGACCTAGAACAGAGCTGTCTGGCGTCATTGCTAGGAATAGCGCGATAAGAGAAATCACGATAACGCCTACACGACCAATCATTACCACTTCTTCAGACGTTGCATCTGGCTTAATCACTTGCTTGTAGAAGTCTTCTGCAAGAGCTGATGAAGATACTAGAAGCTGTGAATCCGCAGTACTCATTACCGCGGCTAGGATTGCCGCCAATAGGATACCTGCAATCACTGGGTGGAATACTGTGTTCACCAATAGCATGAAGATTTTCTCACCGTCATCTAGCTGTGTACCAGGGTGACCTGTTACCCACACTAGACCAACAAGACCAACTAGCATTGCACCTGCCATAGAAAGCGCAGTCCAACCCACAGCGATACGACGCGCTGTTGTTAGGTCTTTGTTTGAACGAGAAGCTTTAAAACGCGCTAGGATGTGTGGCTGACCGAAGTAACCTAGACCCCATGCTACCAAAGAGATGATCGCGATAGCCGATAGAGGCTCACCTTTCACGTCGCTCCATAGCGTTAGTAACTCTGGGTTAATGTTGTGCATGTCTGTCGCTAGTTGACCTAGGCCACCGTCCATTACTGCAACAGGTACAATCATAAGTGCTGCCGCCATCAATAGGCCTTGCACCAAGTCCGTCCAAGATACCGCTAAGAAACCACCGAATAGCGTGTACGAAACCACACACACTGTGCCAATGATAACGGCAATGCTGTAATCCAAGCCGAATACGGTCTCAAACAGTTTACCCCCTGCTACCAAGCCTGAGCTGGTGTAGAAAAGGAAGAATAGAAGAATGAAGAACGCAGAGATTGTCTGAATCAGTTTCGACTTATCGTTAAAGCGACGCGACAGGAACTCAGGCAGCGTTAGCGCATCAGTTTGGATGCTGTACGTACGTAGGCGTTTTGCACTGATTAACCAGTTTAGCCATGTACCCACAAGCAGACCACCTGCTAGCCAGAACGCTTCAATACCTGCTGCATACGCATACCCCGGAAGACCAAGTAGCAACCAGCCACTCATGTCTGATGCACCCGCAGATAGTGCCGCTGGCCATGGACCAAGGCTACGACCACCTAGGAAGTAGTCTGATGAATTGGAAGTCCTCTTATACGCATAAACGCCAATGGCAACCATAATTAGTAAGTACGCCACAAAAGTGGTCGTGATAGCAAAGCTATTTTCTATCATTTGATAGTCCTCGTTATAATTATTTCCTTCCTTGCCCGCTTTGATATTTTGCCATCGCAGCAATACATCAAAGTAAGAGATACCAACCCGAGTAAGCTCTCAGGCTCTTTTGATTCAGATTGGTATCACAAGTCAGGTTAGTGGGAGTCGCTTCCCAACTCGAGTAGAGTCGCGTTACCGCCCACTGCTGTAATATTTATCGTTCGAGTACGCTCGGTAATGAAGCGCAACGACAGATGAGGATCATGAGTCAATGTCGGTGACTCTAAATCCGTTTCAGAAACTAAGCCGACGATGGCACCGTCACGCTTAGCCAGTTGCAGGTTAAGCGCATACTCAACCTGTGAATGCCCAACATAACCCACACTACGTACGTCGCTGTCTAACAACGGGGAAGACGCATCGTACGCAACCACTTGGACTAAGTTAGATGGGAAGTTTGCTGACGCTACAGCCTGCTTAACCAATTGGGTAAGCTCTGTATTGTCACTGCAAATCACCACACTGTTGCCTGCAATCAGAGCACAGGTGATCATTGCAAATGTGCTGTACAGAGCGTTCTCGGTATTTGCTAGGTTGTTTTCACAAACGACCAAAGCCACACCGCGACCCGCTGCGTACAGCTCGTTAGTTTCGCCCGTAGGCCCCACTAACTGATGAGTTTCTGCCAACAGAGCCGACGCTTGCTGCAAGTGGTAAGACACCACTTTGCCAACCACGCTATGCTGCTCTTCAATCGCAGATTTAAATGCCAGCAAATGCTCACATTTGTAATCAAAATCGGTCAGATTCCACTGCTCCCACGCAGAGAATGCATCTTTAAAATACGTGATCTGATGAACCATAATGCGACTCCTTACGCCTTCTCTGCTTGAACAAGATGTTGTTTAGTAAAGCGGTATAGGTAGTGAGGACCACCTGCCTTCGGACCCGTGCCTGACAAACCTTGACCACCGAATGGCTGAACGCCAACCACCGCACCGACCTGATCGCGGTTGATGTAGCAGTTACCCACGCGAGCGTGTTTTTCAATCCAACGATAAGTGGTTTCGTTACGGCTGTGGATGCCCATTGTGAGACCAAAACCGGTTTGGTTGATTTGCTCAACCACGTTTGGCAACTCAGACGCTTTAAAGCGAACAATGTGCAAGATAGGACCGAATTGCTCTTCTTTCAGAACATCAATGCCCGAGATTTCGAACGCACTTGGCGACACAAAATCACCGTGCTGACACGCTTCATCTAATTGCAATTGAGCAACTTTGGTTTGCGTGCTTGTCATGTGTTCTAGGTGAGCAAGGAGTTTGTTTTTTGCATTGCTGTCGATAACCGGACCCACATCGGTTTTGTGTAGGTAAGGAATCCCAACATGCAGTTCATTCATCGCACCTTGGATAAGGTTGATGATGCGATCCGCAACGTCTTCTTGAACGAACAAAACGCGCAGAGCAGAACAACGTTGACCTGCAGAAGCGAAAGCGGAACGAATCACGTCACGCACAACTTGTTCTGGTAGTGCCGTACTATCTACAATCATGGCATTTTGACCGCCAGTTTCAGCGATAAACGGTACTGGCTTCGCGCTGCGCTCGGCAAGCGTCACGTTGATGCGTTGTGCCGTTGCTGTAGAACCAGTGAATGCCACGCCAGCAATCGCATCGTGAGATGTCAGTGTATGACCAATTTCACCACCACGACCTGGCAATAGCTGAATAACACCCGCAGGGAAGCCTGCTTCTAGCATCAATTCGGTCGCACGCGCCGCAATTAAGCTGGTTTGCTCAGCTGGCTTAGCCACAACTGTGTTACCTGCAACCAATGCCGCTGTGACTTGACCAAGGAAGATCGCTAATGGGAAGTTCCATGGGCTGATACAAACGAATACGCCCAAACCTTCACGGCTAGACATGCGTTTCACGCCATCAAAACCTTCTAGCTCAAACGGCTGAAGGTTTTGTGCTTGCTTCGCGTAATAACGACAGAAGTCGACCGCTTCACGCACTTCATCAATGCTGTCATGAATCGTCTTGCCCGCTTCTTGGTGACAAATCGCCACCAGCTCAGCCAAGTTTTCTTCCATCAGATCCGCAAGCTTATCTAGGCACGCCGCTTTTTGGACAATTGCGGTACCTTTCCACTCTGGGAATGCAGCATCAGCCGCTTCGATTGCTGCGGAAACATGATCAAGGCTTGCGAAAACCACCTGACCCACTTCAATGCGACGATCGTAAGGGGCAGTAATGATCTCTGGGGAGTTTTCCTTGATCATGCTTTCGGCATGTTTCACGCCGTTAATGATCGGACCCGCTGTCCATTTCTGGGTTAGGAAGCTTTCAACCAGCGCTTCAAACGGCTTCGCTTCGCTATCAATATCAACGTTCACACCATATGAGTTTTTACGCTCAGGGAAGATGCTGGTTGGCATTGGAATTTGACCGTTGTGTAGCGTCTCAAAAGAGGTCAGCACATCAACAGGGTGATGCGTCAGCTCTGAAATCGGACAACGCGCATCGACCAAACGGTGCACAAACGAGCTGTTCGCGCCGTTTTCTAGTAAGCGACGAACCAAGTACGGCAGTAGATCCGCATGGCTACCGACAGGTGCGTAAATACGTACTGGCTGACCATAAGTGTCCATTACATGGTTATAAAGCGAATCGCCCATACCATGCAGACGTTGGAATTCGTAATCTTTGTGCTCTGCCATTACAGCAATCGCAGTAACAGTGTGCGCGTTGTGACTAGCAAACTGCGGGAAGATGTTACCGCGCACGCCTTCACTAAGTAGGAAACGCGCACACGCTAGGTAAGCAACATCCGTCGCTTCTTTACGCGTGTAAACAGGGTAGTTCTCGTAACCCGCTTGTTGCGACCACTTGATTTCGCTGTCCCAGTACGCGCCTTTTACTAGACGAAGCGGGATCAAATCACCCTGCTCTTTCGCTAGACGGTTTAGCCATACGAGTACAGGCAGTGCACGTTTCGAGTAGGCTTGAACTACTAGACCAAACTTGCCCCAACCTTTCACTAGGTCGCTGCGGTACAGTTTTTCAAACAGTTTTAATGACAGCTCAAGACGGTCCGCTTCTTCTGCGTCAATCGTGATGGCAACATCCACTTCGATAGCGCGTTTAAGCAGTTGCGTTAAGGTGTCATAAAGCTCTGTCATCACGCGTTCTTCATTCGCCACTTCGTAACGTGGGTGAAGTGCAGAAAGCTTAATAGAGACAGAAGGCGCAGGGCTCGTATCACTGCCGTATGTTTCGCGGCCAACGGCTTCAATCGCCATTAGGTAATCTTTGAAGTACTTGCTTGCGTCTGCCGTGGTCAGCGCCGCTTCACCCAACATATCGAATGAGTAAGTGAAACCTTTGTCGCGCATTGGACGACCGTTCTTCTGCGCTTCTTCAATAGTACGACCACGTACAAACTGATGACCCATGATCTTCATTGCCTGATACATGGCTTTGCGAATCACAGGTTCTGAGAATTTGTTTACCAGACGGTTTACAGCCTGACCTGGGCTCTGGGTTTCTTGCTCACCAAGACCAATCACTTTACCCGTTAGCATTAAGCCCCAAGTTGAAGCGTTAACGAACACGGAATCAGAACTCTTAAGATGAGATTTCCAATCCGCTACGCTTAACTTATCTTTAATCAGTGCATCCGCCGTTACTGAATCAGGAATACGCATCAATGCTTCTGCAAGACACATCAGCAAGATACCTTCTTGGGTATCAAGGCTGTATTCCAGCAATAGCGCATCAATCATCTGGATTGACTTTTTATCCGCACGGATGGCTTCGATAAGCTGGGTTGTTTGGGTCGTGATTGCCGATTTTTCTTCCGCTGTCGGCGTTGCTAGTGGCAATAATTGCTCTAGCCATTGAGACTCGTCCACCATGTACAATGGCGAGATCAGTGACCATAACTTATCAAGCGGCTGCTCGATAAATTCTGGTGTTAACACGTTCGTTGCAGTAAACATGCGTTTTCCTCAATCTCTCTCCTCGAAAACCGCTTCGAGGATCATCAATGGCTGGCAGTGTATTTTGAGGGCGAGAAGAATACTTGTCAAAAACTCCGAGCTTTTTGCTAAAAACTCGCTTTTATAACAAAACATCTACATAGTCACATGCAAATAGATAATATATTGTGTTGTAAAAATTCATCTTTGCATGTCATTTACAACAAAAGTAGACAGGTTTTCGACAGATTTTGTTTGAATAAGAAGGATTTAGATTGCGCTTTTGTGAGAAACGGACAAAAACGCTGAAAACTTTCGGAGAATTACGCAAAAAAATTTGATTTTCCTGTGCAAAATGCAAGCACAAAAAAACCGCGACTCATGCGCGGCTCTTTCCAAATAAGCAACTAAATGAACAAGATTAACCAACCTGTTTCTTATACTGAGAAGGTGATAATCCTTGTAAACGAGTAAAAGTATGCGTGAAGGTACTTTGGCTCGAAAAGCCGGTGAATTCGGCAATTTGCCCCAAGGTTAGATGACCTTGCTCAATCAAGTCGCGCGCCATGTCGATGCGTTTGCCAAGGACGTACTGATGCGGCGTAATGCCCATCTGATCTTTAAACAAGCTATGGAATTGGCTTTCTCCCAAAAACACACTGCCTGCCAATTGCGCCACACTGATTTTATGACTCAAATGCTGTTCGATGTAGCGGTCAATGGCGTCCAAATCAAAGCGCGATTCTTTCTTCGACGTTTCAAATGCAGAGATATGACGCTGCATAAGAGCGATCACGGTATCGTTACATGCACGGCTAAGCAGCAAGTCGTCTGGATGATTACGCATCTCTTGCACTAACATTTGAATCAGTTTTTGGATTTGACCATCCAATTGGAAGTAAAGATGGGAGCGCTCTAGATTGTTGATTTTCTGCAGCATCTCGGGATCATCGTTGGCAGGCTTTGGCATGTTGAGTACCAAAATGTCTGATTGATGAATCACGCCGCCGAAAGCATGATCAGAAGACGCCGTTACGATGCAACCTTGCCCTGGCCCAACTAAATTTCCCTGACCACGAACCTCAAATTCAGCCTGTCCTTTCAAGCCGATCACGATCTGTGTGTAAGCATGATCATGGCAATCCATATAAGACGGAAGCGTGATCAACTCTGCTGGCTTAGGCAGCATGATCTCTTTATATGGCGGGGCTTTCGGGTTATCTGAATCACTCATTTCGAACAGTCGTCTTTATACAGTCGGCTTACACCTTGGCATCATATACCTTCTCGGTTGGGTTGCAAATCTTCCCCCTTCCAATCGCACAAGATCAAACCAACACGTTCAAGGCTTTCTACATGATCATAGTTCCGGAACAATGATCATGTAAGAGTAACTTACGGTCAATGTGCAACCAATTTTTTTAACAAAAACGGACAGATAGCCAAAATTACCAAAGATGAGACAAGCTGTTCACAAAGATCCTTGCAGTTGAAATGCAAACCAATGTAAGCCACGAGGTCAAAATTACGATCGAAAGCGTGTGAAATGCCCGAAAAACAGGGGGATAGAGGGATTTCCCCCCTTACCAATATGCTCACAATTCAATACATTAGACCTCGAGCTCTAGGATGCATACGACCCTGAGCTCAACGGTATCTACTTGATACCTCTAACTTACTTAGCAGACCCTCGCTATGTAATTTAGAACCTCTTCTACACGTCGACAAGATTATATCTTGTGTTGCCAGCCCGTCTTCAGGCTGGCTTTTTTTTGCCTATCGCCAATGAAAACAATGGCATAAGCTGATAATATATCGGCCATCTCACCGTATCCTGACGTTAATCATCGCGCTGAGTTATCTTGCTCGACCTTCTCTCTTCCAGTTCTATCTGGCGCGATTCTCGAAAGCATGATCAAGGTGATGGTTGTGATTCAAAAACGCAGGATAAACGAAGTGAGAATACCGACCTGCAATCATGCAGGCGATGAGTAGCAGTAGTGAGTCCATTGTGAATATTCCAGTCAATACCATAGAACAGTCGCTCCTTCGACAGCTACCGGGTTGTTGGGGATGCAAAGATAAAGATTCGGTATTCCGCTATGTGAATCAGGAATACGCCGAGTTAATTGGGTACGATTCACCTGAAGCCTGTATCGGTAAAACAGACTTTGAAATGGCTAGCCCTACCACGGAGTGTGCGCAAGAGTTTCGAGAACAAGATAAACACGTGATTGAAACTGGCGAGTCGCTAAAGATCCTCGATATACACCCTTATCCAGATGGTCATTGGCGCGCGCATATCTTTACCAAGACGCCTTGGCGAGATGACGATGGCAACATCATTGGCACCATATTTTATGGTCGTGAACTGACTGATACTGCCGTCATCGAAGTAGGCTATTGGGTTTGCCGAGCCATTGGCGGCTCACCGAATCAGCAGTCGATCTTCCGATTCGCTAACCTTAAGCCCGAGCCAGAGAAGCTAACCTGCCGTGAGCAAGAGACTTTGTTCTTGTTGCTGTATGGCAAAAAGCCGCAATTCATCTCTCAGGTAATGGGGATTTCAACCAAAACCGTAGAAGGGCATGTGGCTCGTCTTCGCACTAAGTTTGAAGCCAACAGTAAAAACGAGCTCATCGATAAAGCCATGGAAGCTGGTTACGGCTCAATTGTGCCAAAGACTCTGCTGAAACATCAGCTTTCTGTTGTGCTTAACGGCGAACGCTGATTCTTGATTCTGTTCAAACAAAAACACCGCCAATTTCGGCGGTGTTTTTTTATCTCTTCATCGAAGTGACTACGGCGCAAGACGGTCGATGTCCCACTCACCTTCTTGATTTGAGAACAAGAAACGATCATGCAGACGATGTTCACCACCTTGCCAAAATTCAATGCTTTGTGGCTTAACGCGGAAACCACCCCAGAAAGTCGGCATCGGGATTTCACCTTTGGCAAACTTCTGCTTCAGTTCGAGGAATTTACCTTCTAGTACACCACGCGCTGAAATACGGCTACTTTGTTTGCTCGCAATCGCAGCCAGTTGGCTGTCTTTCGGGCGAGAAGTGAAGTATTTCATGTTTTCGATGGCGGTGAGTTTTTCAGCCACACCTGTAATGTGAACCTGACGCTCAAGCGGGTGCCACGGGAAATGCAGGCTGATGTTGCTGTTGTGCTCAAGCTGCTGCGCTTTACGGCTGCCCAAGTTGGTATAGAACACAAAACCATCTTTATCGACGCTTTTTAGCAGCACAATACGTTGAAACGGCATGCCATTTTCGTCGACTGTCGCGACTGTCATCGCCGTTGGGTCAGTCAGACCAGCTTGTACCGCTTGCTCTAACCACAGGTTAAATTGATCAATCGGATCTGCTTTTAAATCTTTACGACGCAGGCCACCTTTTGTGTACTCACGACGAATATCAGCAAGTTCCATCTTCACTCCTTCACTCGTTTTTGTCGATTGTGCGCCCGATAAATTGGAAATACAAGGACAGCACACATGGATGTTTAAAGACCTAGTACGACTCTTACGGTTGGAGTACTACAAAGATCCATCGCATAGGATGCCGAAGCGTAACAAACAAGCCCAGACTTCACTGTGATTTATGTCGTTAGGTTGATGAAAGTAGGGTGAAAACCAACAATGTGAAGTCATTCCAAAATAATATTGCTCGTTTTTGCTCCACTAAAGACAATAATTACTGCCCGGTGGCCTCAAAAACCTCAGAATTTCAGGTACTCATGCAGGTGAATCGTAAGTTTATTAGCTTATTAACCTACCTCAATTCGCTCTGAAAACCGGACTCTCAATCCCTTTTTTGAGGCCGCTTGGGTATACTAAAAGACATGCATAATAAAAGTGGATAACCACAACACATTAAACAACGTTGCTAGGAAAGACATTTGCTTATGGACAAGCTAAGACTGTTCGAACTCTCCAACCAGCTCAGATGCGCCGAAAGCTCTGACGCTATTCACGCTTGGTTTGGAGAACTACAAAACGAAATTGATTTTGAATTCAGTATCCTCGGTTTATTTGGTGATGATTACGCTCCAGACCCTGTCTGTTATGGTTTCTCTCCCGATCAATTTGCCAACTGCTTTAGTAAAAAAACCGCCGAAAGTGACCCGTTAATCGCGGCATTACAGCAATCCAATCACGGCATCATGGCTCTGATGGACTCACATACCCATCCAGATTACGGCAAGCGCTTACTGCTGGCCGGATATCATGGCGACAAGAAAGCCATTTATCTCACCTCCTTTGGTGACCGCCAACCTTCCAGCGAAGAAATCGACGCGTTATATCTTTTAACGCCCCACCTCTATATGGCTTCAAGTTATGTCTGTGATCGTAACATCCGAGTGGAAGCGCTCCCTGCTCCAGAGAGCCAACTGACGACTCGAGAATGTGAATTGCTTCCTTGGTTAAAACTGGGTAAGAGTAATTGGGAAATCAGTCGCTTACTCAACATCAGTGAACGTACTGTCAAATACCACCTACAAAATATTTATCGTAAGTTGGACGTACATAACCGAACGCATGCCGTGTCAAAAGCGATCGAGTTAGGCTGGTACGAGGATTAAAAAAGGCTTAGGACGAATATCCTAAGCCAAATGGTACAAGCCAAGAGTGTCAGTAAATTAGGCTGTTTGTGGTTTGTGTTGTGCTGCTTTGGCAGATTTCCCAGTCACTTTAAGCAAGGCAGGAATCAACAACAAATCAAGCACAAGCGCGATAATGATGGTGATTGCGGTCATCAGGCCCATGTCCGCATTCATCTTGAAGGAACTGCTCGCCAACACAAAGAAGCCTGCACTGAGCACTATGGTGGTACCTATGATTGCCACGCCAGTTTCTCGAACGGCGGTAACAATCGATTCTTCTTCCGACTTCCCTTCCTTACGAGACGTGTGATAACGATAGAGCAAGTGAATGGTGTCATCCACGACGATACCTAGCGTCATACTCGCAATGACGGAAAGACTCAAGCCAACTTCACCAATGCTCAGTCCCCACAAACCAAAGGCAATGGAAGCCGGCAAGATGTTTGGCAAGATGCTAATCACACCAAGGCGAACGGAACGCAGAATCAAACCAATAAGGAAGGAAATCACCAATAGTGCCGCGGCAGACGCCGTCAACATGCTCACGTTGTTGCGATAACCAATGTGCGCAAACATGATGTCAGCGCTCACTCCAGGACTAACACTACTTTCAGGAAATAAGCCTAACAACTGGCTGCGTAACGTCGATTCCAGAGCAATCAAATCATTGGACGACATCTTCTTCGCCGTTACGATAACGCGCAGTTCTTTTTTATCCAACGCGACTTGGTTGCTGAGGTTCAATCCGTAAGGAAGCGACATGTCATAAAGCAAAAGTGTTTGAGCAGACAACTCAGAATCACTGGTGAGACGATATTCACCTGCTTCATCGTTATGCAAGCTGCTGTTCAAGCGCTTCATGATGTCAGTCAGCGATTGAATGTGATACACGCCTTCGGTTTGGCGAGCCTGTTGAACAAACTGATCCAACTTATGCAGGAAATCAGGAGAGGTAATCAGTTCACCTTGTTCTGGTCGAATCGCATATTGAATACTCGCCACACCCGTTAAGTTAGCGTAGGTGAAATCGTTCGCTTGACGCACCGCATAGGATTCATCGAAATACTCAAACAAGGTGTCATCTATATCGTTTCGAACCAAGTTTGCAGCAATTACGCCACCACCAAGTACAACTACGGCGATCTTTAATCCGGGCTTCACCATTGCCCATCGAGCGATGGCTTCAAGTGGCTTGGCAAGCCCTGAGCGCTTCACTACTTTACTCTTTCTTGCTGGTAACACGGCCAAAAGCGCAGGTACGAAGAACAACGTCAGGAACATGGCAGCAATCACGCCCATCGCGGTGATGTTGCCCAAATCGTTAAACGGAGGAGAGTCACTGAAGTTCATCGACAAGAAACCAACCGCAGTAGTCAAACTGGTCAGAATAATGGGTAGACGATGTTTCTCCATCGATTGCTGCAAAGCCACCAGCTTGGTTTCGCCTTTGTTCAGCGCGTGTTTATAGCCTTGCAAATAGTGAATGCAGTCGGCAACCGCCATGGTCAGAATGATAAGCGGTGCAGATGCAGACGGAGAGGTAATTGCCATGCCGAGCCAACCTGCAGCACCAAGCGCGATGAAGATTGAAGAGATGATGGTTAACGTCACTACCACCGAACTCCACAAGCTACGCAGATAGATGCCCGTGCCGATGACAATCAGCAGCAATGCGCCCGGCACCAAACTGCCCATATCTCGCTGTGTCGCCTCACCAAACGCGTCGTTTTGCATCACCTGACCAGTGAGATAAAACTGCACATCAGGGTAACGTGTCTGAGTTTCAGCGATCTTGTCTTGCCAGAACTGCGCGATTTCACGCACTTCTTCGGACTGACCTTCCGTCGTCAAACGCACCAACACATTGATCGCCGTCGAGTTCGCATCTTGAGCTAAGTAACGATTGACCAACTCAGGTTGTTTAAGTGCATAAGCTTTCTTCTCCGCAAGCAGCTGGGTATTAATGAGTTGGTTTGCGTTCACAAAATCTTCGACGATCAGGTCATCATTTTGAGCATGGGTATATTGATAGTTGGTCAATGAATCTACACGGTATGAGTGAGGTGTTTGCCACGCATATTCCGTCAGTTCCATGACCGCTTTCAGCACATTTTCCTGAAAGACGTCGCCCGATTTCGGGTGCAAGACAATCAATACGCTGTCATTGCTGTTGTATTTTTCTTCGATGCTCTCAAACGCGATCAAATCTGGATTGTCGTCGCTAAAGAACACTTTATAGTCATTGTTTAAGCCGAGTTTCCCTAAGCCAACAAACGCTAGGGCCATGATGCAGAGCCACCCCACAAGGGCGAGCAAAGCTCTGGGTTTTGTCCATTTTTTCATTATTCGAGACTTCCTTTGAATTAAGCCTGCTGAGTCGCCAGCACAGACAGACGGTGGTTTTCTATTTCTATCGCCTCTGCTTTCACCTTATTCACCGCTTTTTCGATCGCCTCATCTGGGTCAACATATAAAGGCAACTCGAAATGTTCCGCGATGGTAATCAGTCGATGACGCAAATCACCGCCAACCGTGATGTAAGGGATGTTGAGCTCTTTCACAGTAGAGAGCAGAAGATCATTGGAGAGCGTTCTAAAACTTTCAGACACAGGACGGTGGCCATCTTCCACCAAATCAAATTCAATCGGCAGGTGCACAAACTTGCTGTAGGTCTTTTTCGCATGACGCTTTGCAACGTTGCCAAAAGCATCAATGTAACCACGGTGAATTGACGCATACGGTTTGCCTATCAGTCTTTTCATAGCCAAAACCAAGTCGCTGTCATTTGGGTTAATCCCAGTTTCCAAGCGCGCAGCCCCATACACCCATTCATGCAAACAAGAACCATCAGAGAAAAAACGATCACCACATCGCTCTTCGTTTACAACACGCTCACTCAAACGACTAAGCCCCAAGTTCAGCAGCTCCGCAGGATTACACTGCTCTAAGGTTTTACCCGGCACCGCATCTGGCAGAATCTCACGCATGGTGCGCGCTTGAGTTCGTGGAACTTGAGTCGCAATCGCCAGCGCTTCTGTTAATGTCGTTTTTCCGGTTGAGTACGTTCCTGAAATGGCAATTTTCACGCTGGTTCTCCTTGTGGTAATTGATGGCATAGTTTTGCAGTTAGATTGAATTCTGGATGGCCGGAAACCGAGCCGTTTACGGTGGCAAGTCGCCATGAAGAGTCCTTCTTTTTCACTAAAGAATTCTTCATGCTGCGAAGTGTGAGTGTGTGTTTACGACGAGGGATGATGGGATACGGCGTTGTGACCGTGACAGAGCGCATCCACAAGTTGTGAGTCTCATTACGATCCAACTTATCGAGGCGATACATCACCAACTGCGACAGCTGAGCAAAACACGTCAACCAATCAACCATCATCAATGCATTGGGGTAATGCCCCATCGCGCCCGTTGATGGTTTGCCTGGGCATTGAAACAGCAAGTCACTGGAGACTGCACAAATGGCGTCACAAAAGGTGTTGTTCGCAAGGTGGCAATGACGCAAACGGAAATCACTGTTGAAGTACTCATCCTCATCCGAAAATGACACGACAGATTGCGAGTGATCCGCTTCCGCCTCATGATCGATGATCACTTCAATTTCCATACTGTCGAGCTTGGTTTTGACACGAGTTAAGGTGCCAAACAAACTGTCTTGTGAACTGCTGGTATCAAGTAACTGGGCAGAAAGGCGTATCGCATCAAGATCCTCTAGCGCTTCTGCGCCAGCTTTAATAGATACATGTCGGATCCACGCTTGAGACGACTGGTGGGCTGACAACTGATAATGGCGTTTGATGATCGCGTAGGAGACACGACCAGCAATAAGAAACGCATCAATCGTACTGAGATGAGGACGACGAGATTGCGTCTTCTTTTGTGACCAATCTGTTCGATACGCAACACTGACTAATCCTTGTGCGGAATCCGTGTCGTAATTGATGTTGCATTCATATTGAGTGCGCTTGTAGCCTTCACCGAAGTAGCGCTGTTCCGAGGGGCCCAAAATGTCATCAATACTGGTGACCACCTCGTTAATTTCCTTACCTGAAAGATTAAGCTCCATAAAAACAAATACTCCTTGTGCGAATCACATTGGTTGCGGAGTTTTTTATGCTACCTCCTGTGTTTCTATTTTTATCCTGTCCGAATACCCGCTGAAACTGTCCACTCGTACAGGTTCAACCCTGTCTGATTTCTTGTAACTTGCACAACAAAACTCGTCCTTCAACAAGGAGTTAACTATGAGGATGTTTTTCGGATTGCTCATGACACTCTCAGCAACGGCCGCCGCTGAGGGTGTCTCCGGGTTCGATGTAGCAAAGGAAATGATCAGTCGAGATACCGGATATGTTTCCTATACATCGGATGTGGAAATGTCGATCGTCGCAGCCAATGGCGACACGGTACGCAGACAATTGACGATCAAAGGTATCGAGCAAGAGAACGATGGCGATAAGATCATCACTTACTTCCAAGCGCCACGAGACATTGCAGGAACTGCCCTACTTACGTTTAGCCACGCCATTGAAGCGGATGATCAATGGCTGTTTTTACCTTCCATCAAAAGGGTTAAACGCATTTCTTCTAACAATCGCTCGGGGCCATTTATGGGCAGTGAGTTTGCTTATGAAGACATGAGTTCGTGGGAATTGGACAAATATCGCTATGAGCTAGTCGAAGAAAAAACACAAGATGGACAAAGTTACTGGCTATTGGCTTGCTTCCCTCGCTACGAAAATTCGGGCTACTCAAAACTTGTCGCTTGGATTGATCAAGACATTTATCAACCACGAAAAATCGAATACTACGACCGAAAAGGCACGCTGTTTAAACAACTAACCCTCTCCGATTACGAGCAGCATAACCAGCGCTACTGGCGTCCGAAGTTTGCTAAAATGGACAACTTAAAAAACAAGCGTTCCTCTTCATTGTCATGGAAAAACATGACGCTAGGTGTAGATGTTCCACAAAGCCAGTTTGAACCCAAACAACTCCGTAACGCATACAGGCACAACTGATGAGTAAAGTGCGCACCTTACTACTCACCAGTTTGTCTCTTTCTTTTTCATCGACAGGATTTGCCGATTGGCAGACAGAAGGTTTTGTTGGGTTAACCGCAGACCTCTACAAAGACGAGGCACAAACGGGGCAATGCTGTGACACACTCGCCAATCGAGCTCTTATTGCCCCTCGTCTATTGTGGTGGAACGATTCTGGCTGGGCAACAACCTTCAGTCCTTATGCAGAATATGAGTTTCAGTCCAAACAAGGGTTCATCAATCTGCGCGAGGCCAATATTACTTATGCGGGAGAAACGATCGAATGGCTGCTTGGCTATGGTGTGGTTTATTGGGGTGTCACGGAAGTCTACCAACCCGTCAACGTAGTAAATCAATATGATGGGCGCATCGCCTTGGGGTATGAAGAGAAAATGGGTCAACCCATGCTTCAAGCGCGTTGGTTGCCTGACTGGGGAGATGTGCAAATGCTGTTGTTGCCATTCCACCAACCTCGTAAGTTTAGAGAACCAGATCAACGTCGAACCCTGATTAAGCCTGTCGACGATGATGCGAACTATTCTGACGGAGAGAACGCCCTCGATAGCGCGATACGGATTGGCTTTTGGCAGGATGCATTAGACGTTGGCATTAGCGCTTTTTACGGCAATAGCCGAGAACCTTTGCTCGTCGAACGCCCTAATGACTGGCAAGCCTCATACGCACGAATATTCCAGCTCGGCACCGAGTTACAATGGACGCAAGATGACCTGTTACTCAAATGGGAAGGGACGTTTAAATCTGGGGAAGGCAGTGGCTACTTTACCCTAGTCACAGGGTTTGAATATTCGGTGTACGGTTTTTCCTTTAGCCAAGGCACTCTCGGTTTAATCGCCGAATACGCATGGGACAATAGAGACACTTACGCGCCACCTACTATCTACAACAACGATGCTTTTCTTGGTTTGCGTTGGCAAGCGAATGATGTCCAAGATACCGAGTTTTTGCTGTCTGGATTGTTCGACTTAGAGCAAACTTCACCCATCTACAAACTGAACGCTTCTGGGCGCATCAATGAACACTGGAAATGGATAGCAGAAGGTTACTATCTTTCCTCCATGTCCAGTAACGAACCCATTGCTTACCTAGAAAACGACAGTTACTTCTCTATCGGCGCAGAATACTACTTCTAAAAAGCAGATCGATTTCTCGTTGTCGCGGCGGCTCACAACATCGTTAAATGCCTTTTGATAACATGGCGTTAAAAACTGGTGAGCCAATCGTGAACTTACTGAACCCTAAAGCCCTGCGCCATTTTCTATTGATACTGTTTGCCATCGGTATGGTCGGGCTTGTTTTAACTCATCATTACGCGACAAAGTACCAACATCAGCAATGGCAATCGGATCTCAAACAGCAAGCCTCTCAGGTAGCACAAGAGATCGACTATGAGTTGGCTAAGTTTGAGCAAATTCCTAATCTACTCAGTCATGACCCAAGATTGCTTGAAGCCGTTAAAGTGGGCAAGCGTTCTGAGTCCCTCAATAAATTGCTTTCCGAATGGCTAACGCAGAGCCTTGCTGACACCATTTATGTGCACGACAACACTGGCTTAGTTATCGCATCGAGTAACTACCAGCAAGACGACAGCTTTGTGGGCTCTAACTTTGCCTTTCGTCCTTACTTTCAGCACGCCTTAAATGGAGAGAAAGCTCAGTATGTTGCACTGGGCGTACGCTCAAATAAGCGCGGCTATTTCTTCTCGTCCCCTCTTTGGGTTGAAGGCGAAGTCGCAGGCGTGATTACCGTTAAAGTGAACCTAGAGCAGTTAGAACAAAGATTGGCACAAGACGATGGCGGCTTGCTGGTTACAGGTGTGCACGATGTCGTCTTCATGAGTAACTTACCCGATTGGCGTTATCGTGCACTTTTCCCGTTATCCGAAGCTGCGAAAAAAGAACTCAATCAAACTCAACAATATGGCGATACCCTACCGCAATACCGAGGCGAGTTGACCGGACAAAGTGGCGCAACACAGTTTGAGAACAATCAGCTACTGGTTTCCCCTAACTATCTGGCTTACGCGACCAACTTATTCGACAAAGGCTTTCGTGTCGTCGCACTAATTAGCCAACAAGAAGTACTTACCGCGGTATTGCAGGCGGATGTGGTTTACCTGTTGCTCTATGCGCTCGTGGGTTTAATTGCCTTGGCGTGGTTTCAAATGCTGGTCAACAAGGCACGCCTCGCGAATGTGAATGCCAATTTGGAAGAAAAGGTGACAGAGAGAACCTTAGTCCTCAGCCAAGCCAACCACAAATTACAGCAAACCGTGCATCAATATGAGCAGAGCCAACAAGAGCTCAAACAGACTCAACAAGAACTGACTCAAGCGGCCAAACTCGCACTGCTTGGTGAGCTATCCGCTAGCATCAATCACGAAATCAACCAACCGCTTGCAGCGCTACGCACTTACACCGAAAACTCTCAACGCTTGATGGTGATGGAGCGCTACCCGATGGTAACAGACAACTTAGATAAAATGCTCTCTCTTAATGACACCATTGCCGAAGTGATTGCACGCTTAAAGGTGTTTACACGCAAAACGGACGACAACCCACACAACGAAGTGGCTGTCTTACACGATGCCGTGCACAACGCGACGAGAATTCTAAGCAGCAAACTCATCAAGCAAGGCGTGACACTGAAAGTGCCAACCATCGAGTACAACGTGAGATTAGCGATTCACAGCGTGGAGCTTGAACAAGTGCTGATCAACCTCTTCCACAACGCTGCTCAAGCAATGGAAGGGCATTGTATCGATCCACAAATTTCAATTGCCGTGCAATGCGACGAAACCAACTGCGATATTTTAGTATCCGACAATGGACCAGGTATGTCAGAACAAGCATTAGCAAGAATATTTGACCCATTTTTCACCACAAAACCGGAAGGACTCGGATTAGGTTTGACCATTTCAAAACGGATTTTGGAAAGCTACCAAGGCTCACTCAGTGCTTACAATCATAGCGCTAACCATTCCATGGATACGCACTCTCAACCATCTGGCGGCATGACTTTTGTCGTTAGCGTGCCTTTAGTGCCATCTCATAGCACAGAGGAAAATTCACATGCATAGTCCTGTTTTCTTTGTCGATGATGAACCGCACATCCGTGATGCAGTGACTCAAGCCTTGTTGATTGAGGGCATCGACGTGACTTGCTTTCCCAATGCAGTCGAAGCCTTGCGTGTGATTGACCCAAACTCGCCAGCACTGATCATTACTGATATTCACATGCCCGTGATGAACGGTTTGGAGTTCATGCGCACCCTGCTTGGCAAAAATAGTCACTTTCAATTTATTGTATTAACCGGCCATGGCGATGTGAAGACGGCAGTTGAGGCGATGAAGAGTGGTGCGTATGACTTTCTTGAAAAGCCGTTTTCGACAGAACAACTACTCAAGTCCCTCAATAACGCAGGTGACAAGCTGACCTTGCTGCAAGAAAACGTCTGGCTAAAGAAAGAACTCGACATGCAAACCCATGTTGGACCGAAAATGATTGGTCACAGCCAAGCCATGGTCGATATTCGCCGAGCTTTAATCAGCGCCCCACTCCACCAGCCGCTGATTTTTGTTGGTGAAGATGGCACAGGGCGAAGGCTAGCTGCTCAGTTCGCTCACGACATTCATGCCACAGCAGAAAGTGAGCTGATTGTCGCGTCCGGTGAAGACTTATATGAACTCTCACTCGATGCCTTGGACAAAGCCATACATCATCTTACAGACGGCAAAAGCCAATGTAGTTTGTACTTACACTGCGCAGAGCACATCTCGACGAAGCAATGGCAATGCTTATTTCAGCATACCAAGTTACAACGTGTATTTGGCGCGGCCAATAGCGTCGATAAAGGGATAGAAGAACGGGTGATGCTGATTCGCATGCCAAATTTGAATGAACGCCGAGAAGATATCGGTCCCTTATACAAACACTTTGTGCGCCACTCCGCCAGCCGTTACCAACTGCAACCACCACAGATAAGCCTTGATGAGGTAAGAATGGTCACGGAACTCGATT
This sequence comes from Vibrio sp. K4, assembly GCF_051122595.1. Classification (NCBI taxonomy): domain Bacteria; kingdom Pseudomonadati; phylum Pseudomonadota; class Gammaproteobacteria; order Vibrionales; family Vibrionaceae; genus Vibrio; species Vibrio sp. K4. The sequence continues at coordinate 491,215 of NZ_CP178578.1, read as the reverse complement.
GGCCAGAGAATATCAAACAGCTACGACAGTTTGCGGAATTGAGAGCATTAAAGCCCGATGCGTTTCGTATGGAAGATTGGAACAATGAAAAGAGCATCGAAATCCAAAGTATGACTCAACGCACAGAACACTTTGAATATTGCTTGTTGTTTGACGCCTTGCAACGACATAGAGGCAGACTCAAAGAGGTTCAACTAGAATTACAAGTGTCGCGCAAAACCTTGTACGACAAACTAAAAAAACATCAGTTGGACAAAACAAAGTTCAAGGCACAGTAAATAAGGGACACTTACCCCTTTCACACATTTTTATTCGCCGAGCATGCTGACATGGTTGGCTAATAATAATAAGATCAAAAAGATAAACCGTCTTTATAAACAAGGAATGTGATGAGCCGAGACAACTACAACAAACTTAGCAACGATGAGTTGGACTTTGTCGATGACAAGACCGCCGCATTGCTCCTAAACACGCCAAGTAGCGCCCGCTTAATGCTGTGGGTCATGGTGCTGTTTTTTGTTGCAGCCATTGGTTGGGCGTCTTGGGCGCAAATCGACAAAGTCACCGTCGGCCAAGGCAAAGTCATTCCATCTTCTCAAATCCAAGTGGTACAAAACCTTGAAGGTGGCTTGGTCAAAGAGATCTTAGTTAAAGAAGGTCAACAAGTTGAAAAAGGTCAGCAACTATTGCTGATTGATGACACACGCTTTCGCTCTGACTTCCGTGAACGTGAACAACAAGTAGCGAACTTAACCGCTTCTGTATTACAACTTTCCGCCTCGATCAGCAGTGTGGAAGTTAACCGCGAGTTTGATAACAGCAACTGGGAACAAAACGTGGTGCTGGATTACGGCAAGCTGACTTTCCCACCAACCCTAGAAGAAAACCAACCTCGCCTAACCCAACGTCAAAAAGCGGAATACCGTGAAGACTTGGACAATTTGCGTAGCCAAATTTCGGTTATCGACCAACAGGTAAAACAGAAACAACAAGATTTGGTAGAAATCCAAGCGCGTGTAAGCAACCTGCGCCAGAGCTACCGTTACGCGAAGAAAGAGCTGGATATCACCAAACCGCTCGCAGATGAAGGCGTGGTACCTCGTATCGAACTGTTGAAACTTCAACGCCAAGTTAACGATACCCGCCGCGAAATGACTTCTAGCGAACTGAAGATTCCTGTGCTCAAATCCGCCATTCGCGAATCTATGCTTAACCGTATTGATGTTGCGTTGAAATTCCGCTCTGAGCAGCAAGAGAAACTGAATAGTACTCAAGACCAACTGTCTTCGTTAGTCGAGTCGGCGGTTGGCCTAGAAGACCGTGTAAATCGTACTGTTGTCGTATCTCCGGTAACAGGCACCATCAAAACATTGAACGTCAACACGGTAGGTGGCGTTATCCAACCCGGTATGGACATTGTCGAAATCGTTCCGACCGAAGACACCTTATTAGTTGAAGCGAAGATCGCACCGAAGGACATCGCCTTCCTGCGTCCAGATCTTCACGCTATCGTGAAATTTACCGCGTACGACTTTACTAAGTACGGCGGACTTGAAGGGGAATTGGAACACATCAGTGCCGATACTACGCAAGATGAAGAAGGCAACAGCTTCTACATTGTTCGCGTACGCACCGATAAAACCAATTTTGGACAAGATGCAGACTTGCCAATCATCCCGGGTATGACGGCATCAGTCGATATCATCACAGGGAAGCGAACCGTTTTGGAATACTTACTCAAGCCAATTTTGAGTGCCAAAACCAACGCACTGAAGGAGTAAGTGTCAGCAAGGTATGCCCGATGTGTCGTTTAGCGTTGATAAGTGGTTAAATAGAAAGCACTTATTTCTCACTGACGAGCCCGTTGGAAGAGTACACTTGTGATGTGAGTCGAATATGCCACCCAGATTGAAGCGTAAAGTTACATTATTAATCAGCATCGGTTGTCTTTCGTTCCAAATCGGCGCGTTAAACAGCAAAGAACAACGATGGGTCGATACGGTCACTTCAGTCTATGGTGAGCGCGCTGGGATGCGCGTGAAAACTTGGCGAGACAACATCGACTTTTTCAAAACATTGGAGACTCATGAGAAGCTTGCAGGCGTTAACGACTTTTTCAATCAACTTTACTTCGTTGACGATATAGACCTGTGGGGTAAAAAAGACTACTGGGCGACACCACTCGAGTTCTTGGGTAGTAATGCCGGCGACTGTGAAGACTTTACCATCGCCAAATACTTTTCCCTACTTGAGCTCGGTATACCGGATTCAAAGATGCGTTTGATCTACGTTAAAGCCATCGAACTGAATCAGTTTCACATGGTACTCGCCTACTACCCAACCCCAAGTTCGGAGCCTCTCATCCTCGACAACCTCAACCCAGAGATTGTTCGAGCCTCCAGACGTAGCGATTTGCTACCGATATACAGTTTTAACGGTTCAAACCTATGGCTTATGAAGTCTTCTGCTGGCGTTGGAGAGCTAGCAGGAAAAGCCTCACGTTTGAGCCTTTGGAATGACTTACGCTCGCGCGAACGTAAGTTGCAGTTAAAAAAACCTAAAATTAACTATGACGAGTGAAAAACATGACCCTATATAAGAAGCTTGTAGTGGGAATGGTTACGGTCTTTATACTCTTGATGGCATCAGTATTCGTAATCCAGTTCAACACTACTCGAGACAGCTTAGAGCAGCAGCAACGTTCAGAGGTCAACAACACCATTAATACCGTTGGTTTGGCGCTAGCACCTTATCTGAAAGACAAAGATAAGGTCGCGGTTGAATCTGTGATTAATGCGTTGTTCGATGGCAGTACTTATTCTGTCGTACGTCTCACCGCGTTAGATTCGGATTACCAAATCGTACGCTCGTACCCAGTCAAGCCAAGTAGCGTTCCGCAGTGGTTTATCGACTTGAATCTATTCAAGGCAATTCACGACAAACGCGTGGTAACCAGTGGCTGGATGCAACTTGCAGAGGTGGAAATCATCAGCCACCCAGGCGCAGCCTACGAGCAACTGTGGCAAGGCTTTATTCGCCTGCTATCGGCATTTGGCGTTATCTTCCTAGCGGGTCTAGTGGCGATTTCTTACATCCTACGTCGCTCACTCAAACCTTTAGCGGCCATCGTGAAGAAAATGCACGAGATTGCCAACAACCAGTTTGGTGACCCACTGGCTCGTCCTAAAACGAAAGACTTGATCGCAGTTGTTGACGGCATTAACTCGATGTCGGCACAAATCGAACTGTCATTTAAAGAACAGGCAAAAGAGGCGCAGCGTCTGCGTGCTCAAGCTTACCTAGATCCAATCTCCAAGCTAGGTAACCGCTCGTTCTACATCAACCAAGTTGACCAATGGCTGGCAGAACAAACGCAAGGGGGTATCGCGCTACTCCATGCTGAATACATTGGTGATATCTACGAGACAAAAGACTACCAACGCGCTGATGCCCACGTGAAAGAGTTGTCTCAACGTTTGAAAAACACCATCGATGTTCCGGGAGCAACCATTGCTCGTCTATCAAGCGACGAATTTGGTCTTCTATTCCCGCACATGGATGAAAGCGAACTGCGCATTCTGGCAGACAGCATCGTCAACTGTGTAAACGGTTTGAATACCGACCCAACTGGCCTTGCTAAGCCAAAAGCATCACTGGGTGTCGCGCACAGTAAAGATCAGAAAACACGTACAGAAGTGCTATCGATGGTGGATAACGCGCTATCAAAAGCAAAAGCCCAACCAGACAAAGCGTACGGCTTTGTGGGTGGTGAAAACACTTCTAACCTTATGGGTAAACAGCAATGGAAAGCGCTGGTTGAAGAAGCGATTCACAGCGATTGGATTAAATTCCGCTTCCAGTCTGCGAAGAATACTTGGGGTAAAGTGTTCCACAACGAGGTGTTCTCAAGCATCGAAAAAGATGGCGAGACCTACCGTGCGAACCAATACCTGTTTGCTCTTGAGCAGCTAGACGCAACTAACATCTTCGACCAATACGTTATTGAGTCGATGATCAAGATGCTAGAAAGCGGCGAGCTAAAAGAGCCAGTGGCAATCAACATTGCGCAAAGCAGCTTGTCTCAACCATCGTTTATTCGTTGGACGACCAGCATGCTAGAGAAGCATTCGAAAGTTGCCCCAATGCTGCACTTCGAGCTTCCAGAAGCGTGTTTCATTGACCACCCGCATCACACTGCGCTGTTGTGTAACGCGATTCGTCAAGCGGGTGCGGAATTCGGTGTTGATAACTACGGCCGTAACTTCCAGTCACTTGAGTACATTCAGGAATTCCGCCCGAATTACGTGAAGTTGGATTACCTATTTACGCACAACTTGCACGATGAGAAACAGAAATTCACTCTGACCTCAATCTCTCGTACCGCTCACAACTTGGGTATTACGACGATTGCATCGCGTGTTGAAACACAGATTCAGTTGGATTTCCTCACCGAGCACTTTGTTGAAGTCTTCCAAGGCTTCATCGTCGACAAGGAATAAGAAAAGGTATACCAAGGATGAAAGACCCTTTACTGAACTCGCTCATTTACGTTAGCCGATACTACGGGCTAGCCAACTCACCGGAAGCGCTGATCAACGGCCTTCCGCTCTCTGATGGCAAGCTTACCCCGTTTCTGCTACCAAGAGCGGCGGAAAGGGCCGGATTGGTTGCCAAGGAAAACCGTGCAGAGTTAGACCAGATCTCGAGTCTGATTCTGCCGGCTATCTTACTTCTAAAAGGTGGCGATTCTTGCGTTCTCAACAGCATTAACGTTGAGAAAAAAGAAGCAGAAATCACCACCCTAGAAAGCGGAATGGTGCCTATCTCCATTCCTTTAGAAGACCTACTTGAGCAGTACACTGGTCGCTATTTTTTAGTTAAAAAGCAATTCCGTTATGACGAGCGCTCTCCCGAAGTGCTCAAAACCAAAGAAGGTCACTGGTTTTGGTCAACCTTGTGGCAATCGAAACGCATCTATCGCGATGTGCTTATCGCTTCTATCCTCATCAATATCTTCGCTATTGCTGCACCAATGTTCACTCGCTTGGTGTACGACAAAGTAGTACCCAACCTCGCGTTTGAAACGCTATGGGTGTTGGCAAGCGGTATCTTCGTGGTGTTCTTATTTGATTTCTTGCTCAAATCACTGCGTAACTACTTTATTGATGTTGCGGGTAAGAAATCCGACATCTTGATTTCCTCAAAGCTGTTCAGCAAAGTCATGGGCATCCGAATGGAGTCCAAACCACCTTCGGTGGGTGCGTTTGCTCGCCACTTGCAAGAGTTCGAATCGATTCGTGAGTTCTTCACTTCTGCAACCGTGAGTGCGCTAATCGACTTACCTTTCGCGATTTTGTTCCTAGTCATTATCTGGCTAATGGCGGGCGACCTGGTTTACGTGCCAATGATTGGAGTGGTGATTCTGATGATTCACTCGGCACTGATTCAAGGTCCACTACGTCGCTCGATAGAAGAAGGTTCTCGCCTTGCTTCACAAAAGTACGCCAACTTGATTGAGAGCTTATCTGGCTTAGAAACGGTGAAAATGCTTAGTGCGCAGAGCCAATTCCAATACCGTTGGGAAGAGGCAGTGGCGCACATGGCGAACTGGAATATCAAGAGCCGTCGTATCACCGATAGCATTCAAAACGCAGCGGGCTTTGTTCAGCAAAGTAGTAACGTCGGCATGATCATTCTGGGTGTGTATCTCATCTCAAATGGTGATTTGACGATGGGTGGCTTGATTGCAGCAACCATGTTAAGTGGCCGTGCTATTGGCCCTATGGTTCAGCTTTCATTGTTGTCGACACGCTACAACCAAGCTAAGTCTTCAATGACCATCATTAACCAAGTGATGGAAATGCCAGACGAGCAAGAAGAAGGAAAACGCTACATTCACCGTCCTATTGTGCAAGGTAAGATTGAGATTGACCGTGTGACCTTCCATTACCCAGATGCGCCAGTGGCATCGATTCGTGATTTAAGCCTAACGATTAACCCAGGTGAAAAAGTCGCAATCATCGGTCGTATTGGTTCGGGTAAAACCACGCTAGAACGCCTGATAATGGGCCTGTACAAGCCGACAGAGGGTCACGTGCGTATTGATGACACGGACATCGAACAGCTTCACCACGTGGACGTACGACGCAATATAGGCTGTGTACCGCAAGATTCGAATCTGTTCTTCGGCTCGATTCGCGACAATATCACCCTAGGTCGTCCGCTCACCGATGATCGCGACGTGTTAGACGCCGCCAACCGTGCAGGTGTCACCGCCTTTACTCAGTCGGATCCTGCGGGTCTAGAGCGCCAAGTGGGCGAAGGTGGCGGCATGTTGTCTGGTGGTCAACGTCAAGCTGTGACCATTGCACGAGCGTTCTTGGGTCGCCCTCCAGTGCTCTTAATGGATGAACCAACCAGTGCAATGGATAACCGTTCAGAGATGCACATCAAGCATCAATTAGCGCAATTAAAGCCAAGCGAAACGCTGATTTTGATTACGCATAAAACCTCAATGCTCGACATTGTTGATCGTGTGATTGTGATGGAAAAAGGCAGCGTGATTGCTGATGGTCCGAAATCGCAAGTGCTGAATGACTTGAAGCAAGGTAAAGTTCGCGCCGTGAGCTAAACCGCACAAACAGAAAATCAAAGCCCCGTTGAACACTGCGTTTCGCGGGGCTTATTTATTGATGGCCAGTAATCCAAAGTAGCCAAACTCTTCGAGGAATATCCAAAGCAACACAAAGCCGACAATAACCACCAATCCCATAATTGCCCTTTCATCTTCTTCCATCGAATCCCTACCATTTTCCATAACGCTCGTAAGTTACGTTTCTAGATTAGCAGCAGCCAACGCACCAGATATCAGAGTTCATCTCTTCTCAATTCGGAACTGAGACGTCGGTCAAAATTTGTTCAACACGAATATTCCTCTGCATCTAAAATAGTTAATTACTTGCGAGCAAAAATCGGCTATAACACGCGCCTTCTTAATATTCTCGAGTTGAAGAAATGAATCATTGGATGCATTTAGAGCAAATCAGTCAGTATTTCACGGCTGGCTCTATCGGTTATAAAGTGTTGATGGGCGTCATCATTCTGATCGCTTATCGCTTGCTAAAGAAAATCGCCAACCGTGCGATCCTAAATTTGGCAGAAGCTAAAGGCGTAAACAAAGCGCGCTTGAGCTTTATTCAGCGCTGCTTCAACGTCGCGTTCTTGTTTTTGTTTGCTTCGCTTTTCGCCATCGTAACCGGCATTGGTTATGGCGATGTGTCACTCTTCCTATCGTCTATCTTTGCGGTATTGGGGGTGGCTTTCATCGCACAGTGGTCGATTCTAAGTAACATCACAGCAAGCTTTCTGATCTTCTTTGTCTTCCCATACCGCGTCGGTGACCGAATTAAAGTAGTGGATAAAGACGAAGACATCAGCGGTGAGATTCAGGAAATCCGCATGTTCCATGTGCTGATCAAGCACGACAACGGCAACCTAATCACTTACCCGAACAACTTGATGCTACAAAAAGCGGTCTTAAAACTGGCAAAAGAAAAAGCCAAGCCTGAGGAGCCAAAAACCGCCTCACGCATTTATACCCGCAGAAAGAAATAACCCACTAAAAAAGCCGATGTATCTACATCGGCTTTTTCATATCACTTGGTGGTCACAAATAACCCAAAGTTAATCGCGAAAAACAGTGAAGAAACAAAACGTATAAACTGAAGGTCACCACCGTATTCTTTCATGATAAAAACATGACACATCGCCGAAACCAATAGCGCCACTTTAACCAGAGGAAGCTTCTTCTTGGAGAACCTTAAATACATACAAAAAATAGAAATGCTACAAGCAAAGAAAAAAATCGTCACTAGTTCCGTCTTCCTTCAAATACAAGGACATAGTTTTAGTTAGGCTTATATCTTTAGCTTCATCATGAGCCACCCACTAATATTTAGCGAGAGAAGGGCAGAAAAGAAATAAAAGATAAGACTGATTGAAACCAAAAGCAGTACATGCGCTTTATCTTTTAAGCTCTCTGGATGAACATCCATATTCACATCAAATATCCCACCTATAAAGTGTGCAAATACCATAGAAGAGGCTGTAGAAACGCCTCCTACCATAATGATAATAATCCCCCGCCTTAAAAAACGATGGGATGTACTTTTACCGCCTTGAATAAGGTCTGAGTTTATATACTTAAATCTATTTTTTCGCCTATTAGTCATCATTAACATCGGTACCTTTATCATCGTTTCCAAGAGAGTTTTCTACATCGGCTTTTTGTTTGTGCCTCAAAGTCATCTGTCTTTAGGATCCAGTTTAATTTTGGTTCCTCTTAACACAGTCCAACCAACATACCGAGTTAACGCTTAGTACAGATAGACATAAAATCCTCTAAGTTATTACTGCAGGAGTAATCGAGCAACCATGGCAAAGCTTCCAACAACAAATACCCAACGATAAGTGAAGCTAAGCTAACAACAAGATATAGCTTCTTTTTTTCCATAAGGCTCGGCCTAGTCTCATGGTACAGATTCCAAAACTTAACACCGCTCCAGATTAAGCTAAAGAAAGTAAGTACTAAAGCACAGACCAATATATAAAATAAGTAAATCAACCCAGACTCCCTTAACAAACAAACTGCCCGCAATCACTTGAATATTCTCTCATAAGAACAAAGTGCTTACTGGAATTAAATACCTAATATACGGTCGTTTTTTTGGACGTATCTACCACCGACTTGTTCCTCAGCCAATAGCCCTCTCCAAAAACAACTACATTGCTCTTAAATCAATCAGCAAACATTTAGTTCACTCATTTCAAACCATCTCTTGACCTCAACCAAACTTGAGGTTTTAGCCTTATCCGCACGATTCAAAATCAACAATGAAAAAGGAACCATTGTGTCCAAAATTGCGATTATTTATTTCTCTAAAACCGACGTTACAGGCCAGCTAGCTCGCGCGATTGCCGCTGGCGTTGAACAACAAGACATTGAGCAACAAGGTGAATTTGAAATTTTCTCTCACCGTATTGAAGGCAGTGAGATTATTGAAGGGCGTTTTGTGAACCCTAGCCTAATGGATGAACTTGCTGAGTGCGATGCGATTATCTTTGGCTCACCGACCTATATGGGTGGCGTAGCAGCGCAGTTTAAAGCATTTGCAGATGCAAGCAGTGAATCTTGGTATTACCAAAAATGGGCGGGTAAAATCGCGGCTGGCTTTACCAGTGGTGGGGCAATGAATGGCGATCAGTCAATGACGTTGCAGTATCTACAAACGCTCGCTAGTCAGCATGGCATGATGTGGGTCGGATTGGATAAGATCAGCAATTCTGGCGAGCAAAATCTGAACCGATATGGCGTACAAGGTGGCATTGTTGCTCAAGGCGGTGAAGATTGTCAGTTGCATGCCTCAGATGTTGCAACGGCGGAGTATCTTGGCAAACGAGTCGCTATGCTCGTGAATAAGCTCTCCACTCGCTAGTAATAAAGAAGCCCCGTAAGACACATCTACGGGGCTTCGTATTTATCGCTTGTTTTGAGCGCTACTTCTTGATGTAAAGGTCTTTCGAGTAGATACGGCCCTCTACGTTATTCTTGGCAAAACCGCCAACCGTAGGACGAACCAAACGCGCTTGCATGTAGTAGTAAATCGGTGCGATTGGCATATCTGCCGCCAACAATTGCTCGGCTTGGTCATAGAAACCTTGACGCGCTTTCTCATCGGTTGCGGCCAATGCACTGTTCATCGCCTTGTCGTAGGCTTCACTGCTGTAACGCGCGAAGTTACCTGACGAACCAGAGAGCAGTAGACTTAAGAAGGTCGAAGCTTCGTTGTAATCTCCGCACCACGAAGCGCGCATCACATCGAAATCGCCTTGCTTGCGAGCAACGAGATAAGACTTCCACTCTTGGTTTTCTAATTCGACTTTCGCGCCCAAGTTGTTCTTCAACATAGAAGCAATCGCCACTGCAATCGCCTTGTTCGATTCACTGGTGTTGTACAGCAATTTGAAATCCAGAGGTTTACCATCACCGTATCCTGCTTCTTTCAGCAGTTCACGCGCCTTTTCATCACGCTGTTTCTGCGTCCATGTGCTGTATTCAGGCTGAGTCGCATCAAAGCCGGCGGTGTATTGGTGTGCGAACGTATAAGCAGGCAGGTTACCCACTTGCGTGACACCATTCGTGATCACATCACGCATCATCGAATAAGACACGGCTTTTCGAACTCGTACATCATCGAAAGGAGGACGCGTGGTGTTAAACGCATAATAGTAAGTACAAAGTAGCGGAACCGCCGTATACGCTTGCTCGTAATCCTTCTTCAGCTTTTGCGCCATGTGAGTTGGTACATCTGAGGTGATGTCCACTTCGCCTACCGCATAGCGATTGATCGATGCATTTTGGTTCTCAAACGGAATGTATGTCACTTCTGTGAGATGAGTATCCGCGCTATCCCAGTAGTTTGGGTTCTTTTTAAGTTCAATGCGTTCATTCACCACCCATTTATCCAGAACAAATGCACCGTTGCCAACAAACTGCTGTGGGTCACTCCACGGTTTTTCGCTGTTCTCAACCGTTGCTTTGTGTACCGGCATCATCGAAGTGTGGCCTGTCATTGCGACAAAGTACGGCACCTTACTATCAAGTTCGAAGCGCAGAGTATGTTTATCGACGGCGGTGATACCAAGATCATCCAGTGGCTTTTTACCTTCTGCTACGTCGGCGATGTTTTTGATCTTAGTGAGTTTGAGATACCAAACATTGGGAGAAGCGGTTTTCGGATCCACCGCACGACGCAGTGAATAGACAAAATCATCCGCTGTCACAGGATCGCCGTTCGACCATTTTGCGTCTTTACGCAGCTGGAACACAAAGGTTTGGTTGTCTTCGGTTTGCCAAGATTCCGCAACACCAGGAACGATATTGCCATCGCGGTCTTGAATGACTAATCCCTCAAACAAATCACGAATTACGTGCATCTCTGGTAAGCCTTCGGCTTTTGCAGGGTCTAGCGTCGCCGCTTCTGCATCGTTTGCTCGTACTAAATGTTGTTCCGGTGCGAGTTGCACACCATCAGGTAAAGAATCAGCTAAAGCTGAAGCGGATAAAAATGGGGTCAATAAAGAGGAAACCAGCAACGCTGTTGAATGCTTTTTAAAATCCATATCGTTTTTCGTTCTCCTAACACGTCTTTTGAAGCAAGTACCACAATTCATCATACAAGCATTGACGAACTTTAAGTGTTCAGTTTATATCCGAGTAATCTCAAGATGCTAAGTTCAACGGCTGTAACATGAGTTATATATAGCTTGAGTGATGAATAGATACTACTCGAACAATCAGGAGATTACGGTGAGTCTAATTCCAAGAACGGAAAGAGCGGCATTTTTAATTACGCCAACATCATATGGAAAATCGGTACTGGGCGCGCCGTTGTTGTACTTCCCAGCACAAGTAGAAAGTAACTCGCGAGGCCTTATTCTCGCGGGGACACACGGTGACGAGACAGCTTCAATCGCCGGATTATCGTGCGCGTTAAGAAGCTTGCCAGCGGAGTGTCTGAAGCACGATGTGATTTTATCGATGAACCCAGACGCAAATCAACTGGGGACACGAGCCAACGCCAATCAAGTCGATCTAAACCGTGCGTTTCCTACGAAGAATTGGACAGAGCACGGCACAGTCTATCGCTGGAGCTCACATACACCGGTTCGAGACGTGAAAGTAAAAACGGGTAGCAAAGAACAGCTAGAGCCAGAAGTTGACGCACTAATTAGTTTGATTGAACTCCGCAAACCAAAATTTGTGGTCTCGTTTCATGAGCCATTAGCGTTTGTCGACGACCCTGCTCATTCTGATTTGGCCAAATGGCTCGGCAAGCAATTCAATCTACCTATCGTTGACGATGTTGATTACGAAACACCAGGGTCTTTCGGAACTTGGTGTAATGAACACCAACTACCTTGTATTACGGTAGAATTGCCACCGATCTCGGCGGATCTCACGATCGAAAAGCATCTCGATGCGTTTATTGCTTTGTTGCAGCACGATCCAGATCTTTAATTTCTAGCTATACGAAGCGATCAAGTAAGGATCTGCTTGATATCGGTACTGATATCACTGATCAACTGACGCGCGCTTTCGTCTCTTTGCTGCACCAAAATAATAAACAGCAGATCCGTAATCACGTTTTGTGCCGTACGCGACGCAATGGAAGAGCTGCGATGCTCTGTTTCATTGGCGATGGTATCAAACGTGATGTCGGCAATGTCTCTCAAGCGACTTCTCCCCGGCGCAGACAAAGCAATCACCTTTGCTCCCTGCTCTTTCGCCGCTTCTGCAGCTACAAGAATCTCTTTTCGTTCTCCTGAAAAAGAAATCGCGATCTGCACATCTTGTGAAGAGAGCGTACGCGCAACCGCAATTTGTACGTGACTGTCTTGCTCTGATAGCGCGGTAATCCCAAGCTTAAGCAGTTTAAAGCTCAAATCTTTTGCCGTAAGTGCAGAGCCGCCAATGCCCACCACTTGCACACGGCGCGCTTCACTCAACCACTTCACCGCTTGATGACACGCCTCATAAGAGAGCGCATTGGTCGTTTGGAACATAGCGTCGGTTTTCGCTTTAACCAGTTTTTGCGAAATCACCGCAATCGGGTCATCCGCCAGAATGTCACTGTGTAGCGGGGTGGATTGCATCGCTTGCTTACGGCCAATCTCTTCGTTCAACGCCAACTTGAACTCGCTATAGCCTTTATAGCCAATTCTCTGAGTGAATTTGACGATGCTCGATTGGCTCACTTGTACTTGCGCAGCAAGTTCTTGACTGGTCAATTGGGCGGCTTTTTCTGCATTTTCGACAATCCAATCGCCAACCAAACGACCACTTTGAGAGAGTTGAGTACGTCTTGCGACGATTTTATTGATAACGGACACGACAAAATTCCAAAAACTTTAAATAAATTATTCCAAAACAGAAATAATCACACTTTTGTTTAACTGCCTGATTAACTTAACAACCCTTGTTTCTACGTAGGTTATCTCATCAGTATTCTCGGTCATTATTCCAAATTTTCACTGAACAAAGAATAACCTCAAGTGTGATTTTTATCACCAAACCTGAATATTTTATTCCATAGAATCGCCCTCAGATTGAACATTTACAAAGAGTACAAAACATGAAAATTGATTTAAGCCGATTGGTGACAGAAAGCCGTAATCCAGCGAGCGCAGAGATCGATACGCTTTCTACCATCGAGATGCTGCAAGTCATTAACCAAGAGGATCAGAAAGTCGCTTTAGCGGTGCAAGCCGTATTGCCACAAATCGCGCAAACCGTCGATGCCATTACTGCAGCGTTCGCCAATGGTGGCCGTTTGATTTACATGGGCGCAGGTACATCTGGCCGCCTTGGTATTCTTGATGCGAGTGAATGTCCTCCAACTTATGGCACACACCCAGATATGGTTATAGGTTTAATTGCTGGTGGTCATCAAGCGATTTTGAAAGCGGTAGAAAACGCAGAAGACAACGCTCAAATGGGCCAAGACGATTTAAAAGCTCTGAATCTGACTCAGCATGATGTTGTGGTTGGCATCGCTGCCAGTGGCCGTACGCCTTATGTTTTAGGTGGTTTGGAGTACGCAAAATCTGTCGGAGCAACAACGGCATCAATCGCTTGTAACCCAGAATGCGCAATGGCAGAAGCGGCGGACATCGCCATTCTTCCGGTAGTGGGCGCAGAAGTCGTCACCGGCTCTTCACGCATGAAAGCAGGTACAGCGCAAAAACTGGTGCTGAACATGCTGACTTCTGGCGCAATGATTCGCAGCGGTAAAGTGTTTGGCAATTTAATGGTGGATGTAGAAGCCACAAACGCCAAACTGATTCAGCGTCAAACTAACATTGTGATTGAAGCAACGGGCGCAACAAAAGAACAAGCAGAAAAAGCGCTTGAAGCGTGTGAACGTCACTGTAAAACCGCAATTTTAATGATTCTGGCTGATTTGGATGCTGAGCAAGCCAAGTCTCGCCTCGCCGAGCACAACGGTTTTATTCGTGCAGCACTAAATAATAACTAAATAGCCCTAGTCCTGAAGGATAGTCCCTATGGCCAAAATTACCTCTAACACAGTATCGCAATTGCTCGCCGCAGTGGGTGGCAGTAACAACGTAAGTAAGTGCGGTAACTGTATGACGCGTTTGCGTTTATCTCTCGCGAATAACAGCTTGGCGGACCAATCCGTCATTAAACAAATTCCCGGCGTAATGGGTGTGGTAGAAAGCGACGAGCAATTCCAGATCATTCTTGGTCCCGGTAAAGCTCAGCAAGCTGCCGATATGATGAATAAGTTGATCGACAGCTTAATCTCTGGTGACAGTGAAGAGCCTGACGCACCACAACAGGATCTTTCTGCTGTCGCTGCAGAGCAGAAAAAACAAATGAAGAGTAAGCAAACCAGTGCGGTTCAGCGTTTTCTGAGTAAGTTTGCCACCATCTTTACACCGCTGATTCCCGGCTTTATTGCTGCGGGTTTGCTGCTCGGTTTTGCCACGTTATTGGAACAAATCTTCGTGCTCGACCAAACACCAAGCCAGTTTATGTTGGATTTGATTGCCTACATGAAGGTCTTTGGCAAAGGTCTGTTCGCTTTCTTGAGCATTCTAATTGGCTACAACGCTCAACAAGCTTTCGGTGGCTCAGGCGTCAATGGCGCCATACTCGCTTCGCTATTTGTATTGGGTTACAACCCCGATGCAACGTCGGGCATTTATTCAGGAATGAATGAGTTCTTCGGTTTTGCGATTGATCCGCGCGGTAACATTATTGGCGTGTTGATGGCAGCGATCATTGGTGCTCAGGTCGAGAAAAAAGTGCGTCAGTATATGCCTGACGATCTGGACATGATCTTAACCTCAGTTGTCACGCTTTTGATCATGGGTGCAGTAACGTTTTTGATCATCATGCCAATCGGTGGTGAGCTATTCAAAGGCATGTCGTGGTTATTCCTAAACTTGAATGACAACCCATTAGGCGCAGCGATTTTAGCAGGTTTGTTCTTAATTTCCGTGGTATTTGGTATCCACCAAGGGTTTGTGCCGGTGTACTTTGCTTTGATGGAAGCACAAGGTTTTAACTCGCTGTTTCCTATCTTAGCGATGGCTGGTGGTGGTCAAGTGGGTGCTTCTATGGCGCTGTACTTCAAAGCCAAGAAAGACGCCCTACTACGCACACAAGTAAAAGGTGCCATCATTCCAGGTCTACTTGGTATCGGTGAGCCGCTGATTTACGGTGTGACACTACCGCGCGTTAAACCGTTCGTAACCGCTTGTATTGGTGGCGCAGCGGGTGGCTTCTTTATCGGTTTGGTCTCTTACCTTGGCCTGCCTGTCGGTCTAAACACCGTATTCGGCCCATCTGGTATCGTTGCAATCCCTTTGATGACCTCGGCTAGCGGCATCTTTGCCGGCATGATGGTGTTCATCGGTGGCCTACTTATCTCTTACATTGTTGGCTTCCTAGCTACCTACTTCTTTGGCTGCAAAGACGTTGATTTAAGCTAAATCATTCTAACCCCTATAGGAATGGACTAGCTCGCGTCCTTGAGCTTTCAAGGGCGCACCCTTTCTCTACTTCTCACGACATTGATTTTATTCCGTTATTCGGAAGGGGCTTTGTCGTGCTTAAAAACAATAGAAACGAAAAGGTCGTTCACATGAAAAAGCACATTTTGACTCTACTTCTCCCTACTCTGATGGCATCGAACGCAGCGATGGCAGCTCAACTTTACCAAGCAGAAGATGGGTCGGTTTTGAACATTTACTCTCGTCTTGGCTTCAACGTCACTAATAAAAATGATGAACACGGTGATGCCAACGGCGAATTTGATGGCCGTATTGGTTTAAATGGCTCACAAACCATCAACGAACACGCCTCTGTCATTGGCCAAGCGCAATACCAAGTAGGTGCAGCCGAATACGCCAACCAAGTGAACGACAAGCCTTCTCTAACAGCACGTTACGTTTGGGCGGGTATTGATGCGCAAGATTACGGTCGAATCACAGGTGGTCGTGTTGCGTCAGGATTAATCATGTTCACCGACATTGGTGATGTGTTCGCGTCTTCAGACGTATCTATGGCACGCCAAGCAAACAAAGTGGATAAAACCGCGACACAAGTTTTCCGTCAAGACGGTACGCTGCAATACCAAAACCGCATTGGTAACTTCGATGCATCGGTGGCTTACATTATTGGTAACAGCACCTCTGAACTCGACTACGGCTACAACGCAGCACTACGTTACACCCTAGAAATGGGCGATTTAGGCACACTAGCTCCTGTAGTTGCAATGCAAAAGAGCAAGGGCGATGCGCGTGAAAATAACGATACCGATTACACCTTCTGGGGTGCAGGTACGCGTTACTACTTGGGGGATTTGATGTTAGGTGCGCTTTACTCAGAAGATGAGCTAGAAGGTTACTTCTCTGAAACCAGTACCGATAAAGTCATGGAGCTGACCGCAGTTTACAGTGTAAATGACAAATGGGCGCTACGTGCTGGTTACCGCTCTCTAGAAAACAGCGACGGCGACGAGCTTGAGCTAAAAGACACAACCGTTGAAGTGCAATACAAACTGACCCCTCGCTCTTCTATCTACACCAGTTACGTTGACCGTAATGGCTCGCGCGGTTACGACAACGCACAAGAAGTCTCGTTTGGTGGTGCACATGCAGATGAAAGCTACTACCACTTCGGGCTACGTTACGAGCTGTAAATGTCCATACACTCGTTTTAGTTAGCTAAGATTTCCTCCTCGATATTTTTCCTGCCTTTAAAATATCGAGGAGTGAAATCTTCCTTCTTTTCAGTTACTAGCCACTCTATGAGTTTCCTAATAGGCATTGCTGTCAATTATCATTACATGCATGTTTACTTTTTCATCATTAAGCAAAGTACTCTCTCATCAATTAATCATCACTGAATCAATATGAGAGCCTTATGCCTGTAAAATTCTGCTCACACTGCAACAAACCGACTGAACACAAACGCGTGATGAAACGCATCAACACTCAACCTGAAAACATCAACGGCAAAACAGCCCGTTTAATGGTGTTGGTATCACGCTGTTTTACCGGTAACCACTATCACGAGTTAACGCCTCAATTCTACTGCCGTACTTGTAATCAACACTTTCAAGGAACAGCAGAGATTAAAGACCTGCACGCTCAAGACAACCTGTCAGTTTAAAATGATTACTGCTTAAAATGATTGCTGTTTGAAATGCTCAATAAACGCCTGCGTTCGCTTTGGTAAATGCTCACGTTTAGGATAAAGAATATAGAGCGGTAGGATCGCATCAGTTTGCCATTCAGGGAGTAACGGCACGAGTTGCGATCGCTCTTCACCGCTAAGTTTCTCCAATGCGAATTCATCCAACATTGCAACGCCACATCCCGCAAGAGTGGCTTCAAGTATGGATTGAACCAAATTAAAGCTAAGTACACTTTGCAAAGCCACTGAAACTTTTTGCTTGGTTTCCCTATGATGAAAGTGCCACGTATCGAGGTTTAACTCTTCATTGCGATACACAATGTGGTCAAGCTGATAAAGATCTTCCGGCGTAGCTATGCTTGGTTTGTTAGACAAGTACGCTTTGTGTGCGAACGGTTTACAGTGTAAAGAACGCAGATGGTGGCCAATATAGCCCTCGGGTGGATTGTTTGTGAAGAAAAACGCCACATCAAAGCCAGACTCAATAAGATCCAAAGGCGTTTCAGAAAAGGTCACTTCGAACGTCACTTCAGGATATAACTGGCGAAACTCGATCAAGGCTCGGTTCAATAACGCCGCACCAAATGATGCCGATGCCGCGATGCGCAAATGCCCAGTGATTCGGTCACTTTCCATCACTTGTTCATTAATCTGTTCTGCCCCTTCCATCAAGCCCTTTACTTGCTGATAAAAGCGCAGCCCATCGTAAGTTAGATTAAATTGCCTTGTTGTACGTTGAATCAACTGTGCTGACAGAATCTCTTCTAACTGCCTCAATTGACGGCTCGCGTGCGCGTTTGAGCAACGCAGTTTTTTCGCCGCACCAGCAATACTCTTCTCTTCACATAGAGCGATGTACATCGGCACATAGCTTAGCCACTTTATTTCCATATGGTAATTATGAATCTCTAAAAACAATCTACTGGAAATAATAGAAAGGCTCTACACTGCTTACAACTTAAAATTTGAACGGAGAATCACGAATGAACGCATTCGATACTTGGTTAAAAGGGCAAGTGATCAAAGACCATGTCATCAACCCGAATATCGAGGTGGGAGATTACAGTTATTACTCGGGGTTTTATCACGGTAAAACATTTGAAGATCAATCAGTTCGTTATTTGATGGGCGACAGCGTTACCCAACAAGAGTGGCAAGATGGCGCTTATGGCGAAGTGGACAAACTGATCATTGGCAAGTTCTGTTCCATCGCTTCTGGCGCGACCTTTATGATGGCTGGCAATCAAGGCCACCGGGTAGATTGGAGATGGTGCCGTGATTGGTGCGCGCTCAGTCATCACTAAGGATATTCCGCCCTACTCGATTGTTGTCGGTCACAATCATATTGTTCGCCAGCGCTTTGACGACGAATGTGTCGCTATGTTGTTAGAAATCAAATGGTGGGATTGGCCCATTAACCACATTAAACAAGCAATGAAGCTCATGTGCAGCAGTGATGTACGTGCCCTTGGTGCTTACTACCAAGAACACATTGCGTAACGTTCAAAAACAAAAGCCCGTGTACCTTTCAATACACGGGCTTTTTCATTCTTTCAGTTAAAGAGTTAAATCGCAACGACGTCTTCTTCCTCTAAATTTGCCGCCACTTTGATTTCGTATTGGTTAAAGCTAAACACACAACCGCCATGGGTGCGTTTGGTTGTCACCTGTTCGTCTCCAAATTGCACTGTAACGCGCGTAAATACGCGATCTTTGGCTTCGACGATATTCTCTTCCAGCGAGACTTCAAACTCTTGCTCAGTGTGTTCTAGCTTCTTTTTAAACTCTTCAAGGCGAGTATTGTTTTGCGCTTTCATTACTTCGATTTGAGCTTGTTCTTCATCAGTACGCTCTGCTTTAGGACGCTTCTTAAATTCAAGTTCCTTACGAATCACATCCATCGTGCCCTCTTGGGCCGATTTGTATTCTTCTTTTAAGCTGGCAATGCGCTCTTTGTACAAGGCATAATTAGCAAACGCCTCGACTTTCGTGGCGGTATCGCCTTCTACACCAAGTTGCGAACAAAGTACCTTACCTCCTACTTTGGCATCACCACCGCTTAAAGTGCCGTTTTTACCGCTGGCATCAAGTACCGTCAGGTTGCGTCCACACTCAATGTCGTTATTCATGCTGTGCACAGCGAGCTCAATATCCTCGCCAGACTGCAATTCACAATACTGGGCGTAACTGGCACGAATCGATGTTTTGGTTCGAACGTGGCAACTCTTCGGCTGACCATCACTGACTGTGTGGCCAATTATGCCCTTCGCCACTTGGATATCACCCTCAGCTTGCACGTCCGCAGACTCAATAAACCCACCAACGGTAATAGAGCCTGTCGCTTTGACGATCATGCCAGATTCAATGTTGCCGCCGATGATGACATTGCCTTTAAACTTAACGTGTCCGGTATTTACGCCCACACTATTCAGACACAGCGCATTATCAACTTCGATGGTTTTGTCTTTGATGAGAGGTGTCCCAGATACAGAAGCGAGCAGAAGGTTAGGATCGGCTTTGCTAATTTCCGTTCCTTTACCCGGTTTAATCGGACTGTCTTTGCCTGCTTGAGGAGGTATTACGCGGCCTTGCACAGTAAAACCTGGAATCCCCTTGGTAGCAGGCGTTCGACGCATGACCTCGTCGCCAATATCAACGGCAATGGTTTCACCCAAGTTGCGTAAATCAATCTTGTCGCTGGTCGATTGGCCTTCTTTCGGTTTTAGGATACGCTTGGTGATGTCTTTGACGAGGGGCGTAAAGATGGCGTCTTTACCTTTGACGGGTTGTTTGCCAACGGCAACAGGTTGAGTGAAGGTTTCTCCGGGTTTGAGTTGATTGCTGACGACCATAACTTTTTTAAGTGCCAACTTATTGATGCCTTTCGACACTCTCGCATGAGCCAGTGCTTGAACGATTTCAGGGCCACGTAAACCACGGCCACCATAAGCACCAACTATGTTCATGCTAGCTAGCATGTCGTTGTTCGACAGTTCAACTTCTACCTGAGCATTCTTTATCTGTGCGACGACGATGCCTTCGTATGCTTCAGCTTTACGCTCACGAGCACAGTTAATGAATCGAACCACTTCAGCGTCATCAACAAACGCCTGACTGGCACTCATTGCTTGAAGCTGCTCGGGCAACTCCTTTTGATTTAGCTCACCTCCGAGTTCAATATCTCCCGGTAGGCGGGCAAAAATCCTCGTTTTGTCTTCCGACCATTCAAGGCATATCTTCCACATAACCAATCCATCTGCTACCCATCACCCAATTCAGTCTAACCAAAATCATTTTCTGAACAAACCTCTCAATTCTCAGAATCAGGCTCACATCACTAAAGGAAGCCCCGCGACTTATGAGCTAGAGATAAGCTTACTTAGAATTTCTAAATCCGATTTAGATTCATTTTTTACGTTGCGCTCTCCCTACTTCACCAAAGCATCACGACCTGTATTTGAATAGATGGTGAAGCATCCCTAATGGGTAATCTAAATTTAAGGGAAGTTTATTATTTAGCTCATTTTGTACATGACTAATAAGACAAGACTTTCGTTTACAGTGTAAATTGAGATTGGCCCTACATCTCAACCGCCAGCCTTGGCAAAAGACCAAATAAAAAAAGGAGAGGATTTACAGTGTAAACCCTCTCCTCCCGTTAACCACTTTTACAGTGTAAATTGCTTGTTCTGTTTACACTGTAAATTTAGCTATCAAAACTTGTAGCTCGTTTCTTATCTGCGCTTCAACTTGCTTACGTCCCGGCAAGCCATATTGCTTAGCGCACTCACTCCAGTCTTTGTTTAAGAATAATTTACTGATCATCAAGTCAGACACGTCAGCCAAACCAGATTGCAGTAACCATTGCTGAATCCAAACAGAGACAGATTCAAAGTTGTTCCCACCTTGAGCATAACACTCGATTAACGTGCGCTTCGTTAAATGGGACTGGCAAGTAGATACCGAGGCTGGCAAGAGCGCACGAAGCAAACTTGGCTCTAACTTAGGATACGTAGACGCCGCACTCAATGGCAACAGTTCTTCGAACAGCGATTTGGCTTCGTTTATCCAACCTTGTTGTGAGCCACATTGACGAACCATCAACAACGAGTAACACCCACTTGCCGCATCTCGCATACTTCCGAGGCGAATGGATTCAAAACCAGATTGCTTCCAAAACGTAATCAGTTCTTCTGTTGCACCAAAGCTGGTGGACAAATAAGAGATATGAGGCGGCGTAGTTTGTTCCAACTGCTTCAACATTTGATGGCCAATACCCTGCCCTTGCAAATCTGGATGAACCGCAATTCGCATGACTCGCAAAGTGGAAAGCGCCCCCACATCAGCATAACCAAGTTGATTGATAATAGTGACTGGCGTCAGGTGCCCTTTCGGGCGACGTTTCCCAAACTGAATATCTTTAACGAGATCCGAATCGAGATTGCCCTCCTCCACCGTTAACATCACCCCGACGACGTCATTGTTATTCTGAGCTACGTAGATCTGACAATGTTCATCTTGCAGAAGATGCAGCAAATCATTCGGTGAGGTTTGATAGTGCGCATTAACGAGCAACGCAAAGCACGTTTTCAATACGGAAGGATTAGAAATCAACGCTGACTTACGGAGGTTGATTAATGAAATATCGCCAAGCTCAGCAGGCTGACTCGGGGTAAGTTCAGCATCCAGTAAAAATGCTTGGTAGAGCCATGCTTCTAAATTATCGTTTGTCGCCCACCGAATAGGTTGTTGAAGATGACAAAGCTTCATTCCAGGTCTTTGCTTTTGTAGCCAATCAACAAACTTAAGCGTGAAGCCACGGCCACAACCTTCATAACCATGAATGGTGGTTGAGAACACGAGACGATGATATTGCTCAGTAATCTGCTTAAGCATAGGAACTGGAATCGCGGCGGCTTCATCAACCAACAACAAATCACACTCAGGTAAAGTAGAGAGTAATTCATCTGGTGCGATAAACTGAATATAGCCCAGCCCCGCTTCTAATCGGTCTTTCTTAACCCGCTCTGCGGTCGATAGCATTCTCAGCGCGTGTTGATAAACAGGTTCAACGGCTTTAATGCTTGGCGCTGTGACGAGAATTCGCAATGGCTTCTGTCCTAGAAGCTGCGCACATGCAATGCCTAACGCACTGGTTTTTCCTCGACCACGATCGGCGGTTAATACTAAAGGACGTTTGCGATGCCCTGTCACAACTTTTTCGATAAAAGAAACCGCTTCAGCTTGCTTACTATACTGTTGCGCTTTTTCCGTTTGGATGAAATCTGGTAATTGAGGTAATGGTAAATTCTCCTCAATAACGGTGAGTTGTTGCCATTGCGATTGCAGCCACAATTCGGCTTCATCCGCGTTTTGCTTTTTGTTGGCGACCACAATCAATAGCCCACCGCCGACGAGCGCACCAAGAGCCGAGGTAAAACTGTTGGCGTCAAACTCTTTTCTCGCGTCAAACAGCAGAACGTCACACTCACGGCCGAGCAACATATTGCCCTGTTTTGCATTTACGCAGTGGGTATTTTCTAGTTGCCACTTCCCTAAGCAGAACCAAGTCTGATTTTGCTGCTTTTGATGGAAGTCGGCAATCAAGGCGTTTTGCCAATCGGCATCACCATAAATCACTACGCCGTTGCGTTGAAAGGCTTTGTAAGATTGGAGTTGAAGCTGAGAAAGGAATTCAGATTGTGCGAGCATTACGTATATCCGAGCATTAAACTGACGCCATATTATCACATCTGGATTCATCGAGACTTTGCCAAATTGCAGGCATAAAAAAACCGCCCGAAGGCGGTTTCAAAAAAGAAAAGTTTTACTTCATTTTGCTCTCAACGAAAGCAAGAATTTCTTCCATCAAGCTGTCGTCAACTTTTTTCAAGTTAAGAGCAAGGTTGTTACCTTTACGGCTGTAGCTTGCACGACCTTTAACTAAATCGACTTTTTCTGCTTTCTTAGCCGGCTTCGCAGGCGCTAATTCTGCAATCCAGCTTTCGATGCTCTCTGTCACTTCTTTAGTAAGACGAGCCACGCCTTGAGCTGTACTGCGCTGCCACAAATAACCTTCCGACGTACGACACTTATCCAACAAGTTTTGTTGTTGTTCGCCATTCAATGTCGAGAACTGCTTATGCAGCTTAACAATTGTTGGACGACCTAAATCACCAACATTCGGGTAAGCTTGCAGAAGTTCAAGTGGAAGTGCCGCAGCTTTTAATGCGCCACTCACCAATGCTTCACTGCACTGGAACATTTTTGCTAGTGCTTTTTGGTCTTCAGCTTCGCCACTTTCAAGCTTCGCCTGCATCTCTTTACCTTTTTCGTATAGAGACAGTGGCTTGTGCGCGTTTGCAACATCAGAAAGGAATTTCGCGTGGTCTGTGTTGATGCCGTCACCAACGTAAACCAAGAAATCCTGTCCTGCTAAGATACAAGACATACGACGGCGGCTACCGTCTAATACTTCAATCTTACCATCTTCTGTACGACGCCCAACCGCTGGATACTGTTGACCACGTTCTTTCAACGTCACCAACACATCTGATAAAGCGTGTTCGTTTAGGAAAGATTGCTCACGAGCGTTCTCTGCAAATACGCTCGTATCTGTCGCCACTTTATCCGCAGGAATGCGTACCAATTCAAACTGAACGGTATTCTCACCTGCTACAGCAAGTTCGATAGTTTGTGCTTTGTCTTTTGCCGCCGTTTGCGCTTCTTGAGGTGTCGCAACACGACGTTTATTGGTTTTTCCAAATAATTTCGCGTTTAATTCAGACGTTTTCAATGCCATTTATTCATTACCCCTGATTCAATGACGGCCAGTTAGAGTGCAGTACGCGCTCTAGTTCTAGTGCACTCTTATGTACCGCATCTTGTGCAGTAGCGAGTGTTTTCTTACCACCTTCGAAGTCGCCTACGGTCAAATCAAACACTGTGCTGTAGGTGTCAGCACACGTTTCGAATGCACGACTACGAGGAATAGTGGCCATCATAACTTGGTCACCTAGAAGATAGTTCATTTCAGTTAGAACAGAAACTTGCTTCTTGTTGTCGTCTTCAAACATGGTTGGCATCAAACGAACAAACTCAAGACCATTCCAATCTTCTGGGAACATCTCGTACACCGTTGGAAGGTGTTGGAAGAAGTTTACTGTTGAAGCCCAGTCAAGACGCTTCGCTGCACAAGGAATCAATAGCGCGTTTGATGCATACATTGCGTTCCATACTAGCGGGTCAACGTGTGGACCGGTATCAATCATAATCACGTCGAAGTCATTCGCGATCTTGTCAATCAACTGCTCTTTCAATAGACGAACGATGTCTAGCGATGGGTCTTCAGAGAGTGTTTGCCACGCTTCTGCGTTGAACATTGCGTCTTCTGGGAAAGCAGAAATCGACTTCAAGTTCGGGTATTGCGTTGGCAACAACACGTTCTTGTGTAGAAACTCACGATCGATTTCAACGCCATCTGGCACGTTACCAAGCATGATATCAACCGCTGAATAGATGTTGTCATGCTCTGCCACACTGATTTGTGGGTTCAAGAACAGACGCAGAGAGCCTTGAGGATCAAGGTCAATCAAACAAATGCGGTAGCGTTTATCTAGGTTTAGCGCCAGACATGCCGCTAAGTGAACCGCTGTCATCGATTTACCCGTACCACCCTTTTGGTTTTGTACGTTGATGATCCACGGTTTGTTTTCAGAATTCTTTTTGCGTTCATGGAATTTAGGCACTTCTGCCGCATCCATTAGCATGTGCGCTTCTTCAAGCGTGATTGAATAATGGTTGGCATTATTCTTTGTAAATTGATGACCTTCCGCTTCCATCTTACCGATAGCATCGTCCAGCTTACGGCGAGTCAAACCTGAGCGGGTTTCCATCATTGCCTTAGACATTGGTGGGAAGTAGTTGTCACTACGCTCTTCCAAAACAATCTCAATACGGTCAGCTTGAACCTGTTGCGTCAGTTCTGCTAATTCCTGGAGATTTTCAATCGTTGTTTCTCTTTTCATGCCAAATTCCGTTGGAAGGATATCTGCATTTAATTGTACAGCACTGCAATCCAAAAACAACAAAAAGGTGAACATGCATTTTGAATAACCATCACATAAAAAACACTCACAAACGCCTGTTTTATGATTTCACCTTAAAAACATCACAAAATTTAATCAAATCTATGCCAATAAAGTGCTTCAAACTTTGCGAGAATGAAAATGTCACACTGTCACGTATTTACAATGTAAATCTACAGTTTTTCCGGAACGATTATAGAAAGACGCTAAATTACGGATAGTGTGAGATGAATCTATTGTTTAACGATGAATGAGCGTTTTTAATTAAAAACACGAGAAGCGACTACCTTGATCATGTATCCAGTATGTTTATTCATGTAAAACAGCGATACTGAACGGATGAATGATCAAGGACGTATCATGATCATTCTTCCGTCGAGAACAGCAAATACGAAAGCATGATCAAGGAAATTATGTGTCCAAGTACATTGCACATCGATTTTTCAATGCGATCAATTTATCGGAAAAATGATCAAGTGAATTTCAGCCTCGGAAGCATGCTTTTTCACGGCCAATTTACGGATGAATGCAGATAGACTGGGGGATAGAGGCCAAATCAAAGATAAAAACGTGGAACGATGAAAATAAACCGAAAACAAAATGTAGAACGCGATATCATGATCATGCTTCCGTTTGTTTCGGGATAATGCAGAGAAACAAGGCGTGCGATGTAAAATTGGACAAGGTTTCAGCATTTGCGCAAATAGTATTCACAAACAGCGACAGAACGATGCAAAACGACGCTCTTGATCATTGTTCCAAAGGTAAAAAACCATTGCTTTACCGCAAACGAAGACAAAGTTTTCCAAGGCATACCTTTATTTCTGTGGATAAGTTGTACAAACATCATGATCATCGTTTCATGACCTTTTTGATCATCTTTTCAGAAACTTAATGATCATGCTTACGGCGCTTTGTGATCATGCTTTCTGACTTTTGTTGATCATCGTTTCGGAATAATCATGATCATAGTTCCGAATTGCCGCTTTAAAATATCTATTTAAAACATAAGCTTACGTCGTTAAAAATCTCCAGATCATTAGATCATATAATCAATTAAGATCAGATTAATCAAAAAGATCAGTTATTTAAAAAACAAAGATTTTTTCTTTATTTATGATCTGTTTTTCTTTATTCTTCGGAACCATAGCAAAACTACGGCTAGTGTGATCTGGATCTAAAATGACGGCTGATGAAAAAATTCTGATTAAAGCGCCAAGAAGCCATAAGGATGGGCACCTTTTTGAGGTACACGAATCTTCTGCAGATTGGGTAGAACAATACCAACACTTCAAAGGGGTTACCAAGAGCATCTTAGAGTTGCTTAATCTGATCTCCTTACGAGGATTCAGCAGCAAAGACGGTTTGGTCTCCACAACAGAAATTGTGGCAGCAACCGACGGTCAACTAACCAGAGCCGCATTACAACAACGCTTACGTGCTGCCGTTAACATTGGTTTGTTTACTCAAACACCTGTGCGCTTTGAAGAAGGCCTTGCAGGTAAAACCATGTTGCACAAGTTCGTTAACCCTAACCAGCTAATCTCAGCCTTGGGTGCCACCAGCTTAGTCACAGAAAAAGTTCGTCAGAGCGAAAAGCAAAAACGTTCTAAGGCCTTGGCACAAACCCAAGTGAACAAGCGCCTGTTGAATGAACATGGTCTGAATACCCCACCGATGATGAAGGATGAAGCGGATCAATTTGTCGTTTCACCAACTAACTGGGCAGGGATCATCGACCAAGCTTTAGCGCCACCACGCACTCGTAAGAGCTACCAAAAATCTATGGTGTCGATCTCTGGCACCAAAGCTGTGATTGAAACACGATCGTCGAAAAACATCATGACAGTGGACGATCTGATGACGCTGTTTGCTCTGTTTACACTGACCGTGCAATACCATGATCATCACAAAGATCAGTACCACATGGATGCGGCGCATGTGCCGAATAAAACCCCGTTGTACATCACGGATATCCTGTCATTGCGTGGCAAGAAGGACAGCGGCCCGGCACGTGATTCAATCCGTGACAGTATTGATCGAATCGAATTTACCGATTTCCAATTGCACGAGCTAACTGGTCGTTGGCTAAGTGAAAACATGCCAGAAGGCTTCAAGAGTGATCGTTTCCGTTTCATTGCGAGAACCATTACCGCATCGGAAGAAGCGCCAACAGAAGGCGCTGACGGCGAGATTCGCATTAAGCCGAACTTGTACATCCTAGTCTGGGAACCTTCGTTCTACGAAGAACTGCTGACGCGTGATTATTTCTTCTTGTTCCCGCCAGAGATTCTGAAACAGCACACCTTGGTGTTCCAGCTGTATTCGTTCTTCCGTAGCCGCATGGTGCGCAAACACACCGATTGCATGTTGCTGAGTGAGTTGAACCAAAAACTGGCACGAAACATCGAATGGCGTCGTTTCTCAATGGATCTGATCCGTGAGTTGAAGCGCTTGTCTGACGGCAAAGGGACGGAAGATCTTTTTGTGGTGAACTTATGGGGTTATCACTTAACGATCGAGACCATGATCGAAAATGGCAAAGTGATGGACTACCAAGTCGACATCAAATGCGATGTCGAAGAGGTATTGCGCTACTCTCGCGCTCGTACGACCAACGCAGGAAAGCGCAACATGGCGCCTACGCTGCCAAACCCACTTCGTAATGAGATGGTTACGACGCAGCAGCTAGACGAGCTCTCAGGCATCATAGACGGCGAATTTGAGCCTATTCAGCGCAAAGCACCGTCTCCACGTGGCAATTTGGGCCGTCGAGTGAAACAGAAAAAGCACCTGGTCGAGATCAACGCGGACGAGATAACCATTACTCTATCCAAATATACCTCTCCAGAGGCCCTAGAACGCAGTATAACGGCTTTATCGGCGATGACAGGGCATTCCTATGCCTCAATCAAAGAAGAGTGTTCTGAGTTCATTGACAAGCTTGACTACCTGCGAGTAGGGGACGCTCCTCTGCCATACGAGACATTGAGCAAGACAGTGGAGTTGTTTAACGGCCAAAATGACGTGAAACATCTGACCATCGAGCGCTTGATCGCTGGGTTGGCTGTTCGTCGAAAAGTGTGTCGTCAGATTTTTGAAGGCCACATGGATGAGATGGTATTCAGAGCGCTTGATGAAATGGCGATTTAACATGAATCACGTGGATGCTTTTCGAGTGATAAGCGTGACGAATTGATTCAGAATGTAACAATGAATTGCACTGATGGAAATCAGACCTAACTCTTACAAATCACTGACATTGCGGTTCCAAGGGCAGACTAAGATTTATCCCGAATAGACAACCTTTTGTCCTTTCTGATGATTAATAGATTGGCTCATATTGTTACATTCATTCTGAATAGACTTCGCGAGTTTCTCCTCAAGAAACTCGCTTTTTTTTATCTAAAATTCCTGTCCTGTGCACCTGCTTAAACTGACAACTCTCAGTCTGTTACCTTGATCATCTTTCCGGATTAATGACGTAACCCTTGATCATGCTTCCTAGTTTCATTCCAATTCAACGATCGCATCAACGCAACGTGTGACTCGATCAAGCTACTCGCTTGTTGCTGCCATTCAGTTTGATCGTGTTGCTGATTACAAAACTCTAACGCCAGAACGGTCAAATGTTGTAAGCGCTTGAGACACCAATCCTTGATAAGAATATCGGTCATCGGTTGGCAAGCCGATTGTTCGAGCTTCGCACCAGTGTATTGCAGGATTTGGAAGGCTTTTTGATGGTCTTGATGCCTAGCGTGTTGAAAGACTCTTAAACAGCCATCTAGCCAACAAGCGATCGCTTTACTCTGTTCGTCCGTCAGTTCTGGACCAAACACAGCAACAGGCGCTTGGTATAAGATCGCTTCTAAGCTTTCTACTTGATCATGCTTCCGATTGTCGTACCAATCTGATAGTTGATCTTGCCAGGTCATCAAATCCATTAGGCTGCCTCAGTCCATTGTTTTACAAAGTGATTTGGTCCGATTTGATCATAGTCTTCGACCACAACGCTGCTGCGACTACGGATCTCATCGGCATCTACTGAATAGTTTGGTTCACTTTCCACCAGGTTGCCAAATGGCAGATCAGGATCCGGTACCGCAGAGATCAATAACTTAGTGTATGGGTGCTGTGGATTCTTTAAGATCGCTTGGGTATCTCCCCATTCGACGATCTGCCCTTTGTACATCACAGCTGTTTCTTCTGCGATGTAATGCGCGGTTGCAAGGTCGTGAGTGATGTATAGGAACCCGATCCCCAGTTCTTGCTTCATGCGTTGCATCAGATTGAGTACGCCTAAACGAATCGATACATCCAGCATCGACGTCGGTTCATCGGCAAGAATAAGTTGTGAGCCTACCGCCAGAGCGCGCGCCAGATTAACGCGTTGACGCTGACCACCACTGAGTTCGTGAGGGAACTTGTTCAGCGTTTCCTCTGGCAGCTCAACCAAATCCAGCAGCTCTAGCAGTTTGGCTGGGATTTCTTTGTCACTTTTCACTTGCTTATGAATCTTCAGTGGGCGAGTTAAGTGATGGCGAATAGTATGGGTTGGGTTTAAAGAACCAAACGGGTCTTGGAACACCATTTGAACCTTACTGCGGTAATCCTGAATCTCACCACGAGCAGTAATGTCGTTGATGTTTTTGCCATTGAAAAGGATCTCACCATCGCTGGCTGGATAGACCTTGGTAATTAATCGCGCGCAGGTGCTCTTGCCGCAACCTGATTCGCCCACCAGCGCAAGGGTTTTGCCTGCATAAAGATCAAAGCTCACGCCCTGAAGCGCACGGAAGGTCTCTTCTTTAGCGAAGCCACCACCGACTTTGAATTCCTTGATCACGTTTTTCATTTGGATTATCGGTTCACTCATGCTGGCGCTCCTTCCGTTTGTGGCTGTTTATGTACATCGTGAATATTCGGGAACGAAGCCCATAGCTTTTGGGTGTATTCGTGTTGAGGATGATTGCGGATTTCGTATGAGCTATTCACTTCAACAATCTTGCCGTGGCGCATGATGGCAATGCGGTCGCACAATTGGCTCATTAGCGCTAAGTCGTGGGTAATAAAAAGCACTGAGAAACCAAACTCGTCACGCAACTGATAGATTTGCTGCAAGATTTCACGTTGAACTACCACATCCAGCGCTGTGGTTGGCTCGTCCATGATGATTAATTTGGGATTGAGGGATAGGGCAATCGCAATTACTAAACGTTGACGCATGCCGCCGGAGAACTGATGTGGGTATTCGCCCAGACGATTTCTCGGTATGTTGACTAAGTCGAGAAGCTTTTCCGCGCGGTCTTTGGCTTGCTCGTTGGTTAATCCTTTGTGGTGGCGTAATACGTCGGCAAATTGCTCCTGAACGGTGAGAACCGGATTCAGTGAGTTCATAGCGCTTTGGAACACCATTGCAATCTCGCTCCAGCGTAGCGTATTAAGCTCATTATCAGGCAGACGAAGGATGTCTTTGCCTTCAAATAGAATTTGCCCACCAGAGATAAACGCGGGCGGCTTGTGCAGACGGTTGATAGAGAAAGCAATGGTACTTTTACCACAGCCTGATTCACCCGCAAGACCAAATATTTCGCCTTTACCAATATCAAAGCTCACCGATTTCACAGCATTGAAGTCGCCGTTATCGGTGATGTAATCCACACATAACTCTCTGATCTGAATGACAGGATCAGAGTGATATGCCTGATTCAGGTTTAGTTCACTCATCATTACACCTTACCAATACAAAAGATAATTATTATCATTATCAGGTGTGTAAGGTTTGCGAAAGGCAAAACCGTCTAATCAGTGAAGTGACTCGAAAGTTGAGTGTAATAAAAAGAATTTTTTCCGTTATGGAAGTGTGAATTTACGAGGGAAAAATGAGAGCTGGATCAGCTCACTTTTCGTAGGGGGAATTCTTCAAATTTAATCGCTAAAAACGCGCTTTGCAAAAACTAAATGATGAATCTATTAACGAGTTAGTGAAAGGTCGAAAGGGGTCACATTTCCCCACAGTTTTTCTTACCTCTGCATTGGGGGTTTGCTATAGATTACCCATCGAAAACATGGTGTGTTCGGAGGAAATATGTCCATTAATTCTATCGACCATGAAGAGATGAGCAACATCGCTCACAAATGGGAACTCCCTGAAGAAGAAACCGTTGTGAGACCTGAGAAAACCGTGAAATCTGCCGAAGCAAGACGTCGTATTGAAGCTCTTCGTGAAATCCGTGAAAGCGGCTTGAGCATCGAAGAAGCAAGGGAACTTGGCTTAATTCACTAATTCTCGCACTGCGGAATTAAACCATGGGGTGGTCATAAGACTGCCCTTTTCATTTTTATGATTTACAACCAGTTATTTGACTTTCTCTCCCTGCGTTACTAAAGCTTATATCAATAGCAATATGCTTTTTGTTGACTATTGAACAGCAACGTCAGGAGTACGATTATGGTTGATCAGATCCTTTTCTATGAACCCGATGAATCCCACGGTTTCCTCTCCAACTTTTGCCAAGCGCAAATAAAAGTCTCCACCCAATCTTGGCCCACCAGCGAACACTATTACCAAGCTCAAAAATTCAGCGATCGCGCACTACAAAATAAAATCCTCACCGCAAAAAGCCC
Organism: Vibrio sp. K4; assembly: GCF_051122595.1. Lineage (NCBI taxonomy): Bacteria > Pseudomonadati > Pseudomonadota > Gammaproteobacteria > Vibrionales > Vibrionaceae > Vibrio > Vibrio sp. K4. The sequence continues at coordinate 459,214 of NZ_CP178578.1, read as the reverse complement.
CGACGAAGCCTTTGCTTTAAGCCGCAAATATCAACATCTCGTCCGTGAAGATTGGGACGACGACAAACTCTCCGTAATGGCGTTTATCGTCCGTGAGAAGTTTCTACAAAACCCGCTACTAGCCCAACAATTGATGGAAACGGGGAATGCCTGCTTGACCGAACACTCGCATAAAGATGCCTTTTGGGGGGATGGTGGTGACGGCTCGGGTGAAAACCATTTAGGGGAGATTTTGATGAATGTACGTGCTGAGCTAAAACACGTCGAGCCTTATAACTTGGTGCGCTTTGTCGATAAAGCCAAGCTACCAACCCAATGGGGCACGTTTATCATGCATGGTTTTATCGAGAACGCGACGGGAAAAGAGCACCTAGCTTTGGTGTATGGTGACCCTGCAAACAGTAAAGCGCCGCTGATTCGTCTGCATTCAGAATGTCTAACCGGTGATGCGCTGTTCAGTACTCGTTGTGATTGTGGTTTCCAGCTTAACCGTGCATTGCAAAATATTGTCGAAGAAGGCTGTGGCGTGCTGCTCTACTTGCGTCAAGAGGGCAGGGGAATTGGGTTAATCAATAAGATTCGTGCCTATCACTTACAAGATGAAGGCGCAGACACTGTCGAAGCCAATGAGCGCCTGGGCTTTGCTGCTGATATGCGTGATTACGCGTTTTGTAAGGGGATGCTAGACCACCTGAATATTGATCAAGTACGTTTGATGACCAACAACCCACGCAAGCTTGCAGCGCTGAAGAAGGTGAACATCAACGTGGTTGAGCGAGTGCCACTACAAGAAGGCAATAACCCAAATAACCAACACTACCTAAAAACCAAAGCCAACAAGCTTGGCCACATGTTCGACCCCAAATTTGTCGAACAAGATTAAGCGCTCGAACAAGATTAATCACAGAGAAGAGATAAAAGTGAAACCGCCAGCTTGTTGAAGTTGGCGGTTTTTTCATGATTGGTTAGGTATGAACGGTTAGATGTATTTTTTGATGATGTTGTCGATTTGCCCCGAACTTTTGAGCTCCGCTAGGCGCTTGTTGATGAAGCTCTGTACTTTCGGATTCATCTCCGGAGAGAAAGCCAGATAGATGGAGTAATCTGGAATGACAGAACTGAAAGATTGGATCTGGAAGTCCCCCATTGGCAGCTCTAAACGTTTGATGTTGTACACCACACGCGATTCCATCTCGACAAAAGCGGTATCGCCAGGAGTGCGTTGCAGAACGCGATAAGCGGCGTCGTAGTCTTTCACGCGCATTTCATTGACGGTGCCGTTTTCAAAGAAGGGACTTAAGTTCGGATAATCAAAGCCAAGCAGCAGCACGATAGAGCGACCTTGCATGTGCTGCATATCGCTGAATTTGAATGGCGCTTTACTGCTCGAAACCAGTACGTGTTTTACAGTGTAAATAGGTTGTTCAGAGAGGTTTTCCGATTGCACCTTGCCCCAATTTGGGCTGCCATAAGTGACCCAATTCTCCTCACCGCCCGCTTCAAGTACGGAAATCATGCGTTTAAATGGGTAAGTGTGGTATTTCACCTCGTAATCGGATTCAGCAAAGATAGCACTGACGATGTCAGTCACAATTCCGGAATGTTGTTCACCTTGTTGTTCTATTTGGAATGGTCGAGCTTGCTCAGAGATAACGTAGTAGTTCACTTCGCTCGCCATGGTGTGTGCGCTTAAGGCCATAAAACTAAAGCCTAATGTACGTAAGAGTCCTTTCATCCTAACCTCGATTATTGTCGTGACGTGACTATATTTATAGTAGCGCATGTTTAAGGGAGCGATTTCATATGGAGACAAAAGAGCGAACTCAACGTCGGTTTAGTATCGGCAACCAGCTGATGCTGGCGATTTTTGCGTTGAGTTTAATCTTTACCGTGATCATTTCTTCCGTCAGTTTGTACCGTGACTTCAACGATGATCTGGCTCGCTTGGATAAAGAACTGGAACAGGTGAAAACCAGCTACCTTTCTAGCTTTTCTGCCAGTCTGTGGGTGGAAGATAGAGAGTTGCTGCACACCCAAGCAGAAGGGGCGATGCGCCTACCTTCAGTGGACTACCTAAGAATCGCGACACCGGATGAAGTGATCTTCGAATTAGGCTCGGCCTTGACGGAAGATCGGATCGAGCGTCAATGGCCTTTGCAATACGACATGGGCACAAAAACCTTTGATCTTGCCGAAGTAACGGTGCAATCGGATCTCAGTCCGATCTATCAAGGATTATGGCAAACCTTCTTTTTTCTTGTGATCGCGGAAGCGATCAAGATCTTCTTACTCATCATCGGCGTTCTCTGGGTGACGTTTCGTTTGATGGTCAAGCCACTTCAATTGCTCTCTGGTGCGGTGAGTGATTTCAGCGGCGGCCATGTACCGAGCAAAGTGCAACTCCCCAAGCGTTGGTTTTTCGATGAAGTGGGTTTATTAGAACGCAAATACAACCGAAGCGTTGAGCGTGTCAGTGAGCACCAACTGGAAATCGAAGAAGCACGTGACAAAGCCGAAGTGGCAAACCGTAAGAAGAGTGAATTTCTTGCCACCATGAGTCATGAAATTCGTACGCCGATGAATGGGATTATCGGCATTGCTTCCTTACTTGGGGATACCAAGCTAGATGAACAGCAAAAAGACTTTGTTTCCATCATCAACAGCTCTTCCAACTCACTGATGGTCATCATCGACGACATTCTCGATTTTTCTAAAATTGAAGCGGGTAAAATTGAGCTTGAGACAGACACTTATAATCTGCTCGATCTACTGCATGAAGTCGGCAGACTGCACACCGTTAAAGCTCAGCAGAAAGGCTTACAGTTGGTTTGCGACATCGACGTTCAACTCCCTTCAGAAGTCGAAGGTGACGTGGGTAGGCTCAAACAAGTGCTGAGTAACTTACTCAGTAACGCAGTCAAGTTTACTGAGCGTGGCCATGTTAAGTTGATGGTGTCACAAGTGAACCGAGAAGATGACGTCGCCAGCGTACATTTCCGTGTGGTCGATTCGGGTATTGGTATTGCGAAAGAAAACCAGCAAGCGGTATTTGAGAAGTTTCAGCAAGCCGATGGCAGCACCACGCGTAAATACGGCGGTACTGGTTTAGGCTTAGCGATTTGCAGCAGCTTGGTCGAAGTGATGGGCGGCGAGATCCGCCTGACCAGTGAGCCGGGGCTGGGCAGTTGTTTTGAGTTTACTATTCCACTCAATATCGTCAGTGATACACCAATTGCGCCAAGTACACCGAACGTGCTTGATTTTCGTAACGGTGAAGACAGCGCGCCAAAAAGCCTTGAACCAACCAAAGACGAGGGCAAACCTTGGATTTTGGTGGTAGAAGACACCGCGGTAAACCAAAAAGTAGTGCGCATTATGTTGGAAAAACTCGGCATGCAGGTGAATGTGGCAGAACACGGTGAAGAGGCGCTCCAACAGTGCCAAGAACATCAATTCGATTTGATATTGATGGACTGCCAAATGCCAGTGATGGATGGGTTTATTGCTACTGAAAACATTCGCAAGATGGGCGAGTGGGGTCAGCAAGTGCCGATCATAGCGTTGAGCGCCAATGTGATTAAAGAAGATCAACAGCGATGTTTTGATGTTGGCATGAATGAGTTTGTTGCCAAACCGGTTACCAAGGAGCGTTTGCAGCAAATTTTTGAGCAATATCTTCCTGATTCATTGCAACCCCGATCGAATCCCAAGGAAGCAACTTGAAATTGATCAAGGAAAGTGCGTTTCACTTCTTAAAAGTCAAATCTGTGTGCTATAGTGCGCGGCTAGTATTTATTAAAGTACCTTGAGGCTGTGAATGTCGTTCAATCTATCCCTGTTGCCGCCTGACGAGAAAAACAAAATCGAACTTGATAAGCAAGCATCGTTTTTGGTTTGGAAGCTTAAAGAAGCGAAATCTGGTCCTGAAGCGATAGAAGAAGAGTTGTCTAAGATTAACGACGCTGATGAGAAAGTGTTTTTTCAACAGGCAATCGATAAGTACAAACGAGTAATGGGTGTCGCATAAAGCGAGCGTGGCTCTGGTGTAAACCGTAGCGGCGAATGAGGTTTCCTCCCCATTCCTTTGCAAGGTGAAAGGTAAAATCTTCACTCTTTGCTAAAATCCTTCGCATTAAATTTGAATTTAGAGAGACATCCCGATGGGAAGAAGTTTTGAAGTGCGCAAAGCCTCAATGGCGAAAACTGCAGGCGCAAAAATTAAAGTTTATTCCAAATACGGTAAAGAAATTTACATGTGCGCGAAAAACGGTGGTGGTGATCCAGACATGAACTTGTCTCTGAAGCACCTGATCGCAAAAGCGAAAAAAGACCAAGTTCCTGCACACGTTATCGATAAAGCGATCGACAAAGCGAACGGCGGCGGTGGTGAAGACTACACTCCAGCACGTTACGAAGGCTTTGGCCCTGGTGGCACAAGCGTGATCGTAGACTGTCTAACAGACAACGGTAACCGTACATTCCAAGACGTTCGCCAATGCTTTGTTAAAGTGGGTGCGAAAATTGGTGTTGAAGGTTCTGTTTCTCACATGTTCGATCACCAAGCGGTATTCCAGTTCAAAGGCGAAGATGATGAAATCATCCTAGAAACGCTAATGATGGAAGACGTAGACGTTACTGACGTTGAGCTAGAAGACGGTGTTATCACTGTATTCGCACCTCACACTGAGTTCTTCAAAACAAAAACTGCGCTTAACGCTGCATTCCCAGATCTAACGATCGACGTTGAAGAAATCACATTCGTACCGCAAACGAACACGCCAGTAACAGGCGAAGACGCAGAGAAATTCCAGAAGTTCCTAGACCTTCTAGATGACTGTGACGACGTTCAACAGGTATACCACAACGGCGAACTGTAATTCGGTTCTCCAGTTGTAAAAAAGGCTTCCCTCGGGAAGCCTTTTTTGATCGTGTTGTTTGTCTTTTTTATTGTGACTAGCGTTTAGGTGTTTCGGTATTTGGAATAACACAGCGACATGATCACACCAAAACAGATGCCTTGGGTTAGCATCGCTGTACCACCGTAGCTAAAGAACGGCAGTGGGCTACCCATTACAGGCAACAAGCCACTTACCATACCGGTGTTGATGAAGGCGTAAAGGAAGAAGCTCATCGCTAACGCACCACTTACCAGACGACTGAAGAAATGTTCAGATTGGCACGCCAGCAGCATCACACGCGCCGTAATGAACAAATACAACGCCAACAACACCACACAACCAATAAAGCCCCATTCTTCTGCGTAGGTCGAGAAGATAAAGTCAGTATGGCTTTCAGGGATAAAGCCTAGCGTACCTTGAGTGGCATTCATCCAGCCTTTGCCTTTCATGCCGCCAGAACCAATCGCAATCAACGATTGGATGATTTGGTAGCCCGAACCCAGTGGATCCGATTCAGGATGCAAGAACTGCGTTACACGGCTCTTCTGATACGCTTCCATCACAAAGAACCAAAGTATTGGTGCCAGCGTTAGAATGCTCACTAAAAAGCCGCCAATGATCTTCCAGCTCATGCCTGCAAAAAACAGCACAAACAACGCGTAAATCACGGTGAAGATAGCGCCGTCTAAGTCAGGTTGTAAGGCAATTAAGCCTGCAGGAATAAAGGTGATCAGCAAACAGAAAGCAATTTTGCGAATGTCTGGTCGCCCACCTTCTAGATGCAGCATCCACGCGATCATAATGGGAATGGAGAGCTTGATCAGCTCAGAGGGTTGAAAGCGGAAGAAGCCGATATCAAGCCAACGCTGCGAGCCATTGGTGCTATCGCCAAATAAGGCAACGGCCGCCAAGAGAGAAACCGCAACCAGATACAAATAAGGCGCTGAACGTTGATAACTGGACGCAGGAATCGACGACATGACCAAAATACACACCAGCGTCAAACCGCATCGAGCGAGGTGTTTAAAGAGCATAGCTTCATTGAATCCACTGGCACTCCAGAGAGTGAGCGAACTCAATAGCATGATCGGAATGATCGCCATCAAAAGTGGCAAATCAATCCTAGGGAAGAAACGCTTGTTCATCTTCTACAACCTAAAAACGCCCCAACGCGGGGCGAAAACAACCAGAACTCTGCGAGCTCAAACTATTCCGATGCTAAGAATCCAATTTGGAAATAACAGACACCACGCAAAGGTGTGCAAGAGAGGAGTGTGCGACGCTGCCTGTTATGGGTAAGCTGACTTGGAAAGTCGTGGGATGGATAAATACACCAGGCTGAGGTTTTGCGCCACATTTTTTATAAGATTGAAATGGAAATTGGTACAGACAGCGCAATGAAATGAGCAGATTCGCCTTAAGTACTGAGCACTTAAGGCGATGGCGTGATTAGGCTTGAGCTTTTTCTGGTTTGTGCGTGAAATGGTACAACGCCCACAGTACAAACAAAGTCACGGTAAGCTCCCAAGCTCGGAGGAAGGTGCTTTCCAAGCCCAGTTCGCTGCTGGTCATGTAAAGCTGAATCGGCAGCATGGTCGCCAACAATGCATCAGCATGAACGTCTTTGGCTGAACCTTTCGCTTTTGCCATTGATGCGGTGATCATAAAGGCAAGCAGACCCAATACGATGGTGTAGTAACCGAACGTGGACTGATGCCCAGCCATTAGTAAGGTGAACACTACAGCTAATGCGCAGCCGCCCACTTGAGTTTGAAAACGGCGATCAACCACGTCGATAAAGCCTTTGTGTGTGGTTTGCGTTGCTGCGGCAATCACAGGCACCAAACAAAACGTTGCTGAGATGATGTCTACAATCATCAAGAACGCTACACCAAGACCAATCAATGCGAGTGAAATCGCTCGGTTCTCAAACGTAACAGGCTCTTCTTCAAATGCTGGTGGTTTGCCGCCACATTCAACAGGGAACAGAGTCACCATGGTTTTTGCGACGACCATGGTAATCAGCATCGATAGCAGGATTTCATGAATGCGCATTGGCATGTCCATGGTGGTGTGCTGAGCAAACACCACAATCAGAATCCAGTTGAAGGTTGGCATTAGCATCTGACCTTTCTTCGGCGGTGTAGTCGCTCTGCGGCGCATAAAGTCGAAGAAGAACAAGCTAATGGTCCACACCACAAATGGATGCTGTGAAAACACTTCGGTCACCACCAATGCTGCGCTTGCTGCTAATAACGTAGGTAGCAAGGTGCGAAGCAGACCAAGCCAAGAATAGTCTTTGTTCTTGGTCATGATGATGGTTGGGTACAGCGCCAGATAAACTGGAGAATCAAGGTTCAGCAGTTTGCCTAGCACCATACAAATCGTCACAGTAAGGGCGACACGCAGTGCTTCATTGCGCTCAGAACGACTTTGAAACAGGCTTTCGAAGGTCCACATGGTTCACCCCCTAGTAGATGTAGCGGAACATCGCTACCAAGTGAATCCAAGCCGAGCCAATGACATCCATAACAGGATTGCCGCTTTCAACGATCACACTCGCTCGTGAACCAGAAATCATCGAAGGATCCAACTCGTTAACTGTAATGCGGGTACGCACTTTCTGTTGCTCACGGATCCAACGAGTATCATTGGTCACACTAGAAAGCTGCCCATTAGCATTGTTGGTATCGTAAATCGCACGCTCTTGGCTGCTGACTTCACCAGTAAATACTTTGCCCGGTAGCGCATCGAAGGACACCAACACTTCGCGACCATTAGTTAGCTTATCAATGCCTTTTTCGTTGAAGTCAGCACTGATCCACGCATGGGCTTCGTCCACCAGCATCAATGACGCTGTGCCTTGTGTAATGTAGCTGCCTGATTGCAGTTGCAAATTCGTTACCACGCCTTCGGTTTGCGCCACGATTTGGGTGTGGCTTAGGTCGAGCTCCGCACTGGCAAGTTTTGCTTCTGCTAGTTCAATAGCCGCTGTGCGGTCTTGAGTAGAAAGCTCTGCCTCAATGCGTTTCACTTCCGCGTTCGCTGCTTCCACCGCGCTGCTGGCGACTTGTGTATTAGTGATCGCGTCATCCAGCTCTTGCTCAGTAGCCAGCCCTTTATTGCGTAGTTTCTGGTTACGCGCCAGTTTTTGCTTCGCGTTGTGGTATTCGAACTCGCGTTGGCTTTGGGTTTGTTTCGCTGCTGCCAATTGTTGCCATTTCGCGGAATCTGATTCACGTGCTTGGCGCAGTTCGGCTTTCGCTTGTGCCACTTTCAATTGGTAGCTGCTGGCATCGATAGCAAACAATGGCTGACCTTTTTCAACCAATTCACCGTTATTCACCATCACATCGGTGATCACGCCAGATACCTCCGGCGCAATGGTTGCGACATTACGATGCAGTGTCGCTTGGGTGGTGAAAGGGGAAACATTATCTGAGGTGACTAAAAAAGCGGAGAACAAAGCTGCCGCTGAAAAAACAGTGTATATCGCGTATTTATAAAAATTTTCTTTCACGTCTGTACCTAGTATTCATTCGTTATTAAGCGCCGCGTTCACGGCATATTCGGGTCTCTTTTCTACGGGGGCTAGGTTATACTCATCTAAAATTGGAAAAAATAACCAATGGAAGAAGTATGAATTCCATATTTGGAAACGTTGATGATCTGTACCTGTTTTGCTCAGTGGTTGAGCAAGGCTCTTTGCTCGCGGCAGCGAAAAAGCTCGAACTGCCGGTCTCTACCATGTCTCGTCGTTTATCGGCGCTGGAAGCACGTCTAGGGCTGAGATTACTGGAGAAGAAGGGACGTGAGTTGGTGGCAACCGAGACAGGCTTACAGGCGTTTGATCAACTCAGCAGTGCGATGGCGCAGATTGAATCCGGCATCTTGCAGCTCAACCAGCAAAGCCAACAAGTCGAAGGGCGAATTCGATTGGTGATGCCAAGCCGCTTTTACAATGACTTAGTCGATAAGGTGGTTGAGGATTACATCAAAACCTATCCAAAAGTGACCATTGATCTTCTGCTTAGCCAAGTGAATTCGATTCCAGAAACCGATCGTGATCTAGTGGTGACGTTCGATTTGGATGGTTTGGACGATATGATCGCGCGCCCGTTGTTTAAAGTAGAGCACGCTTTCTTTGTTAGCCCTGAATATCTGGTGCAAGCGGGCGGCAATATTGAAACCTTACAAGATTTAGCCAAGCAAGACTGGGTAGCCAGCACACACACCACACAAGTGCCTATCTACCAACAAGACAAGCTGGTGGACATGCTCAACTGCAAGCCGCGCTTAGTGGTCAATGACATAACCGCAGTGATCAAAGCGGTGGAAAACGGTTTGGGAATTGCGTCGATCCCATTACGCCACGTTAAGCCTGAATTGAATCTCGTGCGCGTCGCACCATCCTATAGCCGCGGGGATCGCGAAGCCTATTTGGTTTATCGTCAGCGTAACTATCAGCCTAAAGCGCTGACCTTAATGGTCGAAGCGATTTTGCAGGCTTCAGAGAAGCGAAACCATTCATCCTCTCTCAATACCATTCACTCCGCATAACTGCCATTGGTCGCATGTAAAAGCAGCGTGCGATCTTCTCCCTTAATCTGAAACCATCAAATCACGTTCAACTAAGGACAGTACATGATGGTTTCTCAATCTCGCTCAATCAAAGCTCTTAAACTGGCAAGTACGTTTATCGCCGCATTTGCACTCAGCAGCAATTTGGCTCTGGCTAACCCAAGCGAGCGCACACTCAGTCAATTCAACCAAGCAGCGCAGGGTGACTCTGGCTTAGTTGATACCGTTTACGGCGAATTATCCAAACAACTCGAAGAGCAGGGCGCAACGCCAGTGACCTTGGTGTATTTAGGCAGTGCTGAGACATTGCAAGGTCGTGAAGCGTTTATGCCTTGGAACAAGATGAAGTTCACCGAGCGGGGTCTTGCCACAATCCAAAAAGGTTTGGATTTAATGGCGAATCAGCCAGTACCACTGCAAGAGCAACAACGCTTACAAGGCTTGCCGGAATACCAATTAGCCACTGCCATGGCAGCCACCACCTTTACTTCTCTACCTGACATGTTCAATCACTTTGAGCGTGGCTACGAGCTGTACCTTTCATTGCTCGATGAGCCGAGTTTTAGCCAACAACCTTTCGCCGCAACGTCTTGGATTTATCGCTACGCCATTGAAGCAGCATTGCGCGCTGAAGATGTTCAACAAGCCAAAACATGGTTAGCGCAAATGGAGCAGTTAGGTGATAGCAATCTAGAAACGCAAACCGCGAAAGCGCTGCTAGCGAAATATTAGGGAGGCGTCATGATCGTTTTTAATCAACTTAGCCGCGATTACGCCCTTGGCAGGCAAACCGTGCGTGCATTGCGAGACGTTTCTGGTGAAGTGTTTTCCGGCGAAATGGTAGCTCTGTGCGGGCCGTCTGGTTCAGGTAAAAGCACCTTACTTAACGTGCTTGGCATGCTGGATACTCAATACCAAGGTCAGGTGACATTTGCCGGCAGCCCATACCCAACCGGACAAATGCAGGCTGCGAAAATGCGCCGTGAAAAGCTTGGCTTTGTATTTCAAAAATTCAATCTTGTGCCCGTGATGACGGCGCTAGAGAACGTGGCTTATCCGCTGCATCTCAATGGCTTTTCAAAAGCAGAACAAACCGAGCTCGCCACACAAATGCTAGAACACGTTGGCTTGGGCGAGTTTATTCATCATATGCCCGATAACCTATCAGGCGGTCAGCAACAACGTGTGGCAATTGCTCGTGCGTTAGTACACAAACCGGCGTTGGTGATTGCTGATGAGCCAACCGCGAGCCTTGATAGCCAAACTGCCAACAAGATCATCGACATTATGAAAGAGCTCGGACACGAGCTTGGCACTACTTTTATCGTCGCCACACACGACCCTCGTATGGCATCCCGTTGTGACCGCACCATTGAGTTGGTGGACGGCAAGATTACCCAAACGCACGCAAGTGTGGAGGAGGTTTCATGGGCAAGCTAATTCCAGTTTCGGTTCGCCTTGCTTGGTTGAACCTGCAACGCAATCGCCGTCGCAGTTTGTTGTCGATGCTGATCATCGCCATTGCCGTGTTTGCGTTAACCAGTGCGGGTGGTTTTGGTCTGTATACCTACGACAGTTTAAAAGAGTCGACAGCGCGTGACACGGGGCATCTGACGTTAACCACGCCGGGTTACTTCGCTAAAGAAGAAGAGATGCCACTGAGTAACGGTTTAACTCACGCCGACGACATCACCAAGAAATTGATCGGTTTAAACGAAGTGCGAGGCGTGCAGCCACGAGTTGAGTTCAGCGGCTTGATTTCCAACGGCAACAAGTCCTCAATCTTTATCGGCATTGGCGTGAACGAGCGCGAATTCGATATGAAAGGACCGTTTTTGGACGTGCGCGAAGGGCAAACGCTGTCCAACATTCATGCATCGCGTTATGACCCTACAGAGCCAGAAGTGATGCTTGGCGTTGATTTGGCGAACAACCTAAGCGTGCACGTTGGCGATTGGATTACCTTGCTGGCGACCACAACCGACGGTGCATTGAACGCGTATGACTTCAAAGTTCGTGGCATCTATTCAACCGGCGTACCTGAGCTTGATAAACGCCAGTTGTACGTGCACATCAACAGCGCGCAATCGCTGCTCGGTTCTGACAAAGTCAGCGCGTTATCTGTCTTTCTGTTCGATACCAGTTTAACTAACCAAGTCGAGCAACAAGTGGCTTCGGTTTTGAGTAAGCAAAAGCAGAACTTTGGTGACCAAGATATTGAGATTACGCCTTGGCAAGAACGTGCGTTCTTCTATCTCAAAGTGAAAGATTTGTACGACCGCATCTTCGGCATCATGGGCGCAGTAATGGCGTTGGTAGTCTTTGTCGCCCTGTTCAACACCATGACCATGTCGGTCACCGAGCGCACCCGTGAAATCGGCACCTTGTCGGCTCTTGGTAGCTACCCTCGCGAAATCATTGCTGGGTTCTTGCGCGAAGCAGGGTTACTTGCGGTGATTGGCAGCTTAATCGGCGCTTTGTTTACTGCGTTAGTTACCGTCTTACTGATGGTCGTGGATGTGCAAATGCCGCCACCGCCAGGACGTACAGAAGGTTACCCATTGACGATTTACTTCTCTTGGGAGCTGGTGGCTGTCGCAGGATTCGCAGTATTGATGATTTGTTTGGTTGCGGCGTTTTTCTCGGCGCGCAAAGGGGTGAACAAGCCAATTACGGAGGCACTGATTTATGTTTAATTTCAAATCACTATTACCAATTGCATTGCTGACGGCAAGCGGCGTTGTAAGCATGAATGTCAGTGCGAATGAAACAGCGTTAGATGCACAGCAAGTCGCGCAATTGATTGAAAAAGCCGACAGCTACCGCTTGCAAGATGATTCCTCCAAAGTGGTGTCACTGGTGCGCTTATATCAAGACCAAGAGTTAGATAAAACCCGCCTTTACCACGTGTACACGCGTCCAAATCGTGAATCGCTGGTGGTATTCAAATCGGCGGTTGAAGCAGGGCAAAAGATGTTGATGATGGGCGATAACTACTGGCTGCAAATGCCAAAGAGCCGCCGTCCGATTCGCATTACGCCAATGCAGAAGCTGCTTGGTGAAGCGTCTATCGGTGACATCTCAACCCTGACGTGGAGCCAAGATTATCTAGGTGAATGGAAAGCGACAGAAACTGTTTCGGTGAACGGAGAAAGTGTCTCGGCTTATCACCTTGCGTTAACCGCGAAAACCAAAGGGGCGAGCTATCAGAAGATCGACTTGTGGTTGTCTGAGCAAGATGCGTTTCCAATCAAAGCCGATCTTTACTTGCGTTCTGGCAAACTCGCCAAGCAAGCGCAATACGGACGTGCAAGCGACAACGGTGAAGACTACGTCAGTGAGATGACTTTGCTTGATAGCATTCAGCCGAGCAAAAAGACCGTTATCGAGTACCAAGAAATCGTGCCTTGGCAGCTGGATAACAAGTTCTACAACCCAAGCTATTTGCCAAAAGCCAACACGACTCAGCTTTAGTCTGAGCTTCGTAAATAGAACCATAAAAACGAGCAAGGAAGTCACATGAAATCGCGCCAGCCTAACCTTAACAAAAGCACCAGTTTGTTGATTGCTGCGTCCTTGTGTGTGGGCACAGCAGCCCCAGTTTTTGCCAATGATGAGCTGAGTTTTGAGTGGGATTGGGCTGTCAGTTACGAAACGGCTAAGCAGCGTGATAGCGCATTTATGCAGGCGCAGGGCAGTTCTCGTGATTCACTTAATGCACTGTTGGATGTGCAGGTGAATTATCAAAACTTCAGTGGCTTGTTTGCTTTGTATAGCCAAGGATTGTACCTCAACCAACAAGGAGAGAGTGACTGGTGGAGTGAAGCAGATAATCAACTGTTGATTCGAGAGCTGGCTTGGCTAGGAGAGTGGCAAGTCGGTGACACCACTCTTGATGTGAGTTTGGGTAAGTTGCGCGTGGATTGGGGCGTGGGTTATGGCTACCGACCTTTGGATCTGTTTAAGCCTTATCGACAAAATCCTGTTGGCTTAGTAGCAGAAGAGGGGGCGGGTGTGTTTTCACTTTCACACTACGATGTGGCCGGCGAATGGACCGTCATTGCGACGGATTCAAGCTGGGGGCAGCAAGACCAAAGTGCACTGGATCAAGCCGCAGAGCAACAAGGTGTTGGTATTCGTCGTTATGCGCTGGTGGGTGATACCGAGTATCAACTTATTGGTTATTACGATGATGTGCGCCGAGGTTTACTTGGCGCCAGTGCCATCGCCGTGTGGGATGAATCCATCGCCATGCACGGTTCCATGCTGTGGCAAAAGCAAAGTGTCGGCTATCAGTTTCAGCAAGACGATCTTTACCAACCTGTTTCGGTTGAGAAGCAGGGCAGCGCATTCCAAGCCTTGATTGGATTGAACTGGGCAAACCAAGCCGGACACAACGTGATTGCTGAATATTGGTACGACAGCCGAGCATGGTCGAAAAACGAATGGCAACAAGCAATAGAGCGTGGCGAATTACTCTCTCAGATCCCTGATCCTAACAACTCTCTGTTGGCTAGCAGCGCTCTACTTGCGACAAGCTACGCTCAAGGGTTTCAGCATGCCAATATCGTTCAGCATAATATAATGCTGCACTGGAGTTGGGATGTAGAAGCATGGGCTGCATGGAACGGCGAAGCGGATATGGGCTGGCTAAGTGATGTAACCCCTACGTTGGATCTGATGCTGTCGCCACAAGATGGTGGTGTGATTGTCACGCAATGGCTTAACTACCAATGGATTGATACCGGCGATCAAAGTGTAGAAGTGGAAGTTGCCGCACGCTTTTTAACCGGAGACGGCCAATCTGCTTACGCACAAATCAATGATAAGCATATGATTGTATTTAACATCAAAGGGAAATTCTAAATGAGTTCAGCAAAATCAGTGGTGAAAAGTGGATGGCCGCGTAGCTTATTAGTGACCACAGCATTTTGTCTCTTTATCGCAGCAATGACGCTCTCGGTTTGGGGCGGTCCATTTTACATTCATGTAGCGGTTAGCTTTGGATTTGGCTATTCGGCTATCTTCTTCTCATGGCTTGTCGACCGCTTTTTTCCTACCATTCCTCGTTTGGCGGAAGTGGCTATCTCACTGACGGCTTGCCTATTGTTTGGTGTGGTGAACGCCCAGCTTTGGCTTGGGGAATACTTCGGTATCTCAAGTATGCTGTCGGTTGGTCTGATGGGATTGTTATTCAGCGCCATGTGCTTTTTCTATTTCTATTCACGCGAGCAACATGCGATCGCTCAACGAGAGTTGGAAGCTATCAAACGCGAGAAAGCAGAGCAAGACCGTGCGCTGCTGCTGAGTCAACTTAAGCAGATGCAGAGCCAGATTGAACCGCATTTCCTATTTAATACCTTGGCAAATATCAGCGCGCTTATGTCGCAAGATGTCGATAAAGCTAAGCTGATGCTAGAACAGTTAACCGCGCTGCTGCGTGCAACGCTCAAAAGCTCACGTGAAGAGCACACTACCATAGACAATGAAACGGCGTTAATTGAGGCTTACTTAGGCATCCAGCAAACCCGTTTGGGTGATCGACTCAGTTACAAGATTGAGGTGGAAGAGGGGCTAGGCAGAACCGAGTTACCGCCGATGATGCTTCAACCCTTAATCGAAAACGCCATCATCCATGGTATTGAACCGAAGCGAGAAGGTGGCGAAGTCAGTTTGCTCATCAAACGCGAACAGCAGAACTTGAGGATTGAAGTCAGAGACACTGGTGTTGGCTTGAATCACGTTAGTGGTCACATGGGCTCTGGCGTGGGTCTAAGTAATCTCAAGCAGCGAGTTGAAGCTTTGTTCGCCGGGCAAGGAGAGGTTTCTATCAGTGAGTCTGCTCAGGGTGGCGTTTGTGTTCGCCTGAGTTGGCCAATGGAATCGTAATCAAGGAAGAAAGGAATGAATACAGGGTTTACTGCCATTATTGCTGATGATGAACCGCTATTGAGGCGTCATCTTGATAAAAGCCTAGCTGAAGTGTGGCCAGAGCTAGAGGTGATAACCAAAGTCGCAGATGGTGAACAAGCGTTGCAAGCCATTGAGCAAAGCCAACCTGATATTGCGTTTCTCGATATTCGTATGCCAGTTTTGGATGGCATGACATTAGCGCAAAAACTCAATCAACTCGCCAATCCACCTTTGATTGTGTTTGTCACTGCGTTCGATGATTACGCCATCAAAGCTTTTGAGCAAAATGCCGCCGATTATTTGCTCAAGCCTATCTCGGATGAGCGCCTTCTGACGACGTGCGAAAGAGTGAAAGCACGCCTTGCTAAGCGAGAGCAAGAAAGCAGTAATGTGCAGATGAGCAGCCTATTAGAGCAGTTGCAGCAATTATCCGCGCCACAAACGCCGCAATATCTTCAGTGGATTAAAGCGACACAGGGGGAAGATATTCATCTGATTGCCACGTCTGATGTGTTGTATTTCAAAGCGGAAGAAAAATACGTTTCTGTGTATGCCCAACAAGGACAAGGCAAAGTGCAGGAGTATTTGATTCGTACATCGTTGAAAGAGTTGATAGGGCAGCTTAACCCAGAACAGTTCTGGCAAGTGCACCGTTCAAGCGTGGTGCAAGTGTGCAAAATTAGCAAAGTAAACAAAGACTTTGCAGGCAGAATGTTTGTTCACGTTGGAGAAACTAAGCTCGCTGTGAGCCGTGCATCTCAAAGTTTGTTCAAAGGGATGTAATTGCTAGAACTGCTCACTCTTTACACTGTAAACTCGCTGCTCTTAACCCACATTATCAAGGAAGATAAATGAGTTATCGCGTAACCCTGTTAAATGCGACGGGAGAACTGTCTCCAATCTCTGAGTATTTGCATCAGAAACTTGATGATCTGAGCTCACAACTTTCTAGTTACTTTGATTTGAGTAACATTGACCTGACTGTTAGCCCGTTTGATCGCAATGACGTACCGCAGACGGGGATTGGTGGCTATTGCTTAAGTGCCTATCGTGTAGAGATTCTGCTTGATACTCAACGTGCTGATATTAAAAACGTTATTGAGAAAGAACTGGCTGCGGTGTTAGCGCATGAGTTGCATCACCTGTTCCGTATGCGAGCGGGAGAGAATGGCGTTGCACTTGGTGATGTGCTGATTATGGAAGGGTTAGCTTGTCATTTCGAACGTAAGGTGAATGGCGGCGTCACTCCAAGTTTGTTTGAGCAAATCAAAGATCAAGATTGGCGTCCTTTCTATGCAGAGATGAAAGACAAATTGACCAGCTTAGATTACAACTTCGACGCTTACTTTCTTGGCAGCGATGAAAGCCGCTGGCCGAAATACATGGGGTATTGGGTTGGGTACAACCTTGTTGCTGAATATCTGGCTGATTTTCAAGGCTCTGAGCTTGATTTAGTCGGAGCAAAAGCCGAGCTTTTCTATCAATAACTCCGACACAAGCCAAACTAATCGGCTGAGTCATAAAAACAAAAAGCGCCTAAGTCACATGACGTTAGGCGTTTTTGTCGTTTTATAGCGACGATTTCTCCGAAGATATGAATGGGCTTATTCGCTGGTCGTCACTTTCTCGATAATGATTGGATCGCATGGTACATCATCGTGACCAAACTTAGAGGTCGTTTTTACTTTCGCGATGCGGTTTACGACATCCATACCCGCGGTCACTTTACCAAACACTGCGTAGCCCCAGCCTAGGTTGGTAGTTGCGGTGTGGTCTAGGAAATCATTGTCTTCCAAGTTAATGAAGAACTGTGCCGTTGCAGAGTGCGGTGCATCGGTACGCGCCATTGCGATAGTGCCAACAAGGTTCTTTAGACCACGGTTTGCTTCGTTCGCGATAGGGGCGCGTGTTGGCTTTTCTGCCATGTCTTCGGTGTGACCGCCACCTTGGATCATAAAGCCGTCGATAACGCGGTGGAAAATGGTGCCGTTGTAGAAGCCATCTTCACAGTATTTTTTGAAGTTCTTTGAGCTAACTGGTGCTCGTTCTAGGTTCAGTTCAATCTCGATGTCACCGAAATTGGTGGTCATAATAATCATCTGGTTTTGCCCTTGTAGGTGCTAAGTTGGCGGCATTATAGCTAAGTCGTATGAGGATAGCAGAAATAAAAACAGCGACGTTTTGGCGTCGCTGTTTGCATGGTGAATGGGTGAGGAAAGCTTTAAACCGTAAAGCGGCCGACCAAGTCGTACAGCTCGTTAGCTTTGTGGTTAAGGTTGCCACTGCCTGCTCGGTTTTGGTTGGCAAGGTGTGCCGATTGGCTGCTTTGTTGAGAGATGACTTCGATGCGTTGTGAAATCTCTTGGCCAACTTGGCTTTGCTCTTCAGTTGCCGTTGCGATAAGCGTGTTCATGTCCATGATGTTAGCAATTGCGGCTTGGATTTCTTGCAGTGCGGCAGAGGCTGCTCGTGCTTCTTCAACCGTTGCTTCACCGCGCGCTTGGCTCGAACCCATGGCTTTCACTGCCGCATCCGAGCCAGACTTCAATTGCTCAATCATTTGGTGAATTTCGCCTGTGCTGTCTTGAGTGCGACTCGCCAGTTTACGAACCTCATCGGCAACGACTGCGAAGCCGCGACCTTGTTCGCCTGCACGGGCTGCTTCAATGGCTGCGTTCAGTGCCAATAGGTTGGTTTGCTCGGCGATGTCTTGAATCACTTCTAGCGAAGAAGAGATGTTTTGTACATCGCTCTCTAAACGAGAAATCACTGTGCTGGCTTCCGATACTTCTAGAGCGAGCGCTTCGACAGAGTTTGCTGCGGAATCAACAATGTGTTTCGCTTGCTGTGAATTTTCATCGGCGTCTTTGGCGGATTGCGCCGCTTGGTTAGCGTTGCTGGAAATCTCGTGGGCCGTTGCTGTCATCTCGGTCATTGCAGCAGCGACTTGTTCGGTCTCTTCACGTTGACCTGAAGCCAATTCGTCCACTTGCGATGCTCGCTGTGACATGTCGTTGGTTTCTGAAACCACTTCTTGCCCTACGTGGCTAACGCTCTTGATGATGCCTTGCAGGCTTTCAACAAAGATATTGAAGTTACGGCTCAACTGAGTGAATTCCGGCACGCTTGATTCTTCCATGCGCGCGGTTAAGTCTGCATCGCCTTGCGCGAAAGAGTGAATTGAAGCATCAAACTGCTCGATAGGCTTCATGATGCTGCGGTTAACAAACACCGCGAAGACCGCGACGATAGCTGCAATCGAAACACAGAACAGAGCAATTGCCGTCAGTGTGGTATTGAGGGCCTGATGCGCGGCTTCTTCCATGTTTGCCACAATGGCGTCGATATCATCAGTGTAGAAGCCTGTACCCAACATTAAATCCCATTCAGGAATAAAGACCGAGTAGCTCAATTTCGGTAGTGCTTCGTTCTGACCGAGTTTCGGGAAGTAATAAGTCGTGAACTCACCAGTTTTGGAATTTTTGATCAAATCCTGAATCAGGTAATTGCCTTTCTTGTCCTGCAAGTTATAGAAGTTCTCTCCGATGCCTTTGGTGTTTTTACCCACCACGACACGCACGCCTTTTGAATCGTAGCCAAAGATGTAGCCAGATTGACCGAACTCCAACTGTTTCAAGATAGGCAGTGCTTCTTCAAGTGGGGCATTTTGAGCGAGTAGTGGCTCGACGGCGGAGCGCGCCATTTGGACGTAGTTTTTGAGCTCGGCTTTTTTCATCTCCATCATTTGACTTCGAGTCTGCTCAATCTCGTGTTCGTTGTAGGCTGTGGTTTGTAGGTAGGTGAACCACATCATGCCTATTGCCATGGTTAGAATTGGAATTATTGAAAGGATATATAGTCGTTTTCTGATCGTCAGATTCATAGAGACGTCCTTCTCTCGGCGCAGCGTTACAAGTGACAAGCTGAATAAGCTTGCCTGATAAAATTATTAATACTTATTGTTGTAATGCTTAGAGATTAACCGAGTTAATCAATCAGAAGTACTGGAAGTTTATAAATTTAGACTAAGGTCGTAGCATTTTTAAGCAGGATCACAATTAACGTGAACACGAACCGTTATTGCAGCGAGAAGTGCCCGTTAACCAGTAGGAGACGCGGTAGCGGTTTTTGGCAAATTTGAGGTAAAGCCAATCCGCAACAGGTTTGACAACGCGCCAACGCAGCGGTGCATACAACCAACCGCGACCGACCAGTTGCCATGCTCGATGAGTCACGTCTAACCCAAGCAGAAGCTCTCCCTTATCGTTGAGGGCGTGCAAAATGGTGTTGGCTTGCTCCGGATCGATCTGCGGATAAGCGGCAAACGCCTCGCTGTAGATATCGACGGTTTTAATCTGCTGCTTGGAATCGCGTTGTTTTAGCGCCTTCATCTCTTTGGCGCACAAGGGACAAGTGCCATCGTAAAATACGGTCAGTTTGGTCATGATTGAGCTCATTATTGGCGGTTCTTATCCCTTTTACGCGATTATTTTTCTTTTAGTTCATTGTCTTGCAAGTAATGCAGCCAATTATCACGAATGTTGCCGTAATTGAATTGGCAGAACTCTTTGCGATCGCGTAAGTAATCTTTTTCTACTTCATCTAACAAGGCTTTGTATTGCTCTGGATCGCTGCCGTAGACCAGACACAGGGTAGAGAAGTAACGCTGTAGATCGAAACTGTGCTCGTCAATGTATTCGCCAAAATCGTAGTAGTCCGGTCTGTCGTCGGATTCGAATGCGAACATGTCCGCAGCACTTATCGCCACATCGGCACCGTCATCGACGTAATCAATCAACAAAATGGTAGCGAAGTTGTCGACCGCACCTTCTTCCTTGCCTAGTACCGGAATGTTTTGATCGGCAATGTAAGCGTGCCCGGCTTCGTGCAATAGCGTATGCAGCAAAGTATCGAGCGCGCCCGTTTTCGGTGATTTACCGTAACGTTCTTGGTATTTGTTGTTGGTGAAGTAGTTGAATGATTCCAGATAGAAGGTGTAGGGAATATGGATGGTGTGAGTTTCTGGATCGTAAAGTGGACCGTCTTCGCCACCGTAGGTCAGTGTTAGTGGGTTATCAAACGGGAAGTAATCATCAGAAAGCTGGACAAAGATGTCGTTCACTTCACTGCTTTCAATCACTTGCGCAGCAAAGCGATCGTCGGCAGTTTCCGCAGGGCGGTATTCGATTTTAATGTTTTCGCTCGCAGACGCTGTGGCAGCAAACAGCAGCAGAGAGGCAAAGGCAGAGTGAATTTTCATTTTCGGAATCTTGTTATTTGTTTGGTTTGCTTGAAAATTATACATGCTTTTTATAGTGTGCGCGCTGGAGGACACATTCATGAATAATCCATTACTACTGAAACCCCGCATCCAATAGGCGTCGTTGACTGAGAACGCAGCAACAACGCCACGAGAAATCGTTCCGTGGCATACATTTACTCTATTGAGGTCATTGCCATGAAAAAACATTGGTCCAAATTTCAGTACCTGCACCAAGTGGTGCAAAACCAAAACATCCACATCAAAGGCACTCACAGTTATTACAGCGATTGTTGGGATAACGGCTTTGAAGATTCAGTCGTGCGATATCTGCATGGCGATGAAGTCAGTAAAGCGTGGCAGCCGAGGTGGGAAGTCGATCAGCTCTATATCGGTGATTACGTTTGTATCGCGGCTGAAGCGGTGATTTTGATGGGCGGCAACCACAATCACAGGACGGACTGGTTCTGTCTGTATCCGTTTCTTGATGACATCGAGCAATCTTACCAAGGCAAAGGCGATACCGTGATTGGTGACGCAGCTTGGATTGGCATGCGCGCGATGATCATGCCCGGCGTCACCATTGGAGAAGGCGCTGTGATTGCCGCAAACAGCGTCGTGACCAAAGATGTCCCACCTTACACCGTGGTGGCAGGCTCTCCGGCAAAGCCTGTTAAGCTTCGCTTTGAGCAAGACATCGTTGATAAGCTGCTCGCCCTGCAAATCTACACGTGGGATAAAGCCAAGTTCGAGGCACTTCGCGCTTTCATCTGCAGTAATGATATTGAACAGTTGATCATTGCAGAACCAAACTATGAAAGTGGCGAATAGCACTGAAATGAGGAAAATTTTCAGCGATATGTTATAATCTCGCTCCGTTGTAACGAGAACACTTGTTGCAAGCTTGAGAATTTCCCGGGATTCGGCTCGTTCCAAACACCATGAGTCAGAGTTTTTGAACTACGATGGGATACAAGCAAACCCAGATGTTAGAGCGCCACCTCGGCGCTCTATTCGTTATGACGGGAAGGAACTTTGCTCGATAGTGATGATCACTTTCTGTTTAAGTAAGGGAGCCCGATAGCGGTTCAGAAAGTGTCACTCGGACAATACTCACAACATTATATCCATCTCCTGCAAGCAGTCATTTCTGGTTGTCTACGAAGAGGATAAGAAGGAGCTTAACAGGCTCCTTTTACATTTTAGGGCTTGCGAATAGCGCGTAAATCAGAACATCGCTTAACGACCGTCCCTTAAACTAGCCTAAGGCGCATTTAACACAACCTTTTGAGTATTTTCGAAAAAATATAGCGAGAAAATTTGCTATTGAGCGAAGGTTAAACTAACACTCAATCATTACGGAGGATGAAGAGAACAATAATAAGAGGCGATATGAATCATTTAATATCTGTAGGTGCACTGGAGTCCTTTTTGGTTGCGATCAGTGTGCTTTTCCTGGGGCATTTTATTAATGCTAAGCTACCGATCTTAAAGAAATTCAACATACCTGAGCCGATTGTGGGAGGCTTAATCGTCGCCTGCATCATTACTGCTCTTCATTTTAACGGTATCGATCTGGAATTCGATTTACCGTTGCAGAACACATTTATGCTGATGTTCTTTGCTACTGTTGGTTTGGCAGCAAACTACACTCAGTTGATGAAAGGGGGCGCGAAGGTATTCATCTTCTTAGCAGTCGCGTCGTTCTACATCATCATACAAAACGGTGTCGGTGTCTCATTAGCGGCGGCATTAGGGTTAGATCCACTGATGGGGCTTATCGCGGGTTCGATTACTCTGTCAGGTGGTCACGGCACGGGGGCGGCGTGGTCACAAACTTTCCAAGACGTTTACGGTTTGAATAACGTATTGGAAATCGCGATGGCGTCAGCAACATTCGGTTTGATCATCGGTGGTATCATCGGTAGTCCGGTTGCTCAGCGATTGATCGAAAAGAACAAGATCGAATCTGAGTATGGTCCTGGTGGCCGAGATGCTAAAACCCACGAAAAATTCCCAGAATTGGTGACGTACAACGAATACGAAGAAGATAAAGTAACCGCGAAAAAAGTGGTTGAGAAACTGTTCTTCCTATTGATCTGTGTAACAGGTGCGAAGTACGTAGAGCAATGGGTGAGCACTTACGAGATTAAATGGCTGATGATTCCAGACTTCGTTTACGCGTTGTTCATTGGTGTGATCATCACTAACTTCTTGGAAGTGACCAAAGTTCGCAAGTTAGATACAGAAACGGTCGATATGCTAGGTACGGTATCACTGTCTCTATTCTTAGCAATGGCATTGATGAGCCTAAAACTGTGGAACATTTTCGACCTAGCAATCCCATTCTTGGTGATTCTGGGCGTGCAGTCGGTGATTTTGGCTATCTTCACCTATTACGTAACGTTCAAGGTGATGGGTAGTAACTATGATGCTGCGGTTATCTCTGGTGGTCACTGTGGCTTTGGTTTGGGGGCAACCCCAACGGCGGTAATGAACATGGGTTCAATCGTTAACCGCTTTGGTCCGTCACCACAAGCGTTCATGGTTGTGCCGATTGTTGGTGCCTTCTTCATCGACATCGTTAACTTGATCATTCTACAAGGTTACATCTCGTTCCTTGGCTAGATAGATTGAGACGCCGAATAAAACAAAAGGTCACAGTATTGCTGTGACCTTTTTTGTATCTGGCGTTTGCCAACGACGAGCTTCGTCTGTCTAGACGCAGGCTTTCATTTTCAAACGGTTCTTGTTGTCGCGATTAGCAAGCACTTGCTGGTGGTCATCAATCGTCCCCAGTGTTTTCGCCATGCGATCGTAAAGCACAACGTTCACTGTCGCGGCTAGGTTCATACAACCGTGAGTCGGCACGTACACCACATGATGCGCCTTATTGACCATCTCTTGAGGCAGTGAGCCATCCTCAGGTCCAAACACATAAATCGCGTTCTCTGGGTGAGTGAAGTGCGGCAGTGCTGTTGCACCGACCACTAACTCTACACAAACAATTTCCACATCGTCGGCAACATTAGCAGTGAGGTCTTCCATCTCCACTAATTGAATACGTTCTTGTGAGTTCTGGGTGTCGGTCTGGAATTTTACTGCGCGGCTGTAGCGTGTGCCGTTGTAACGAACTTGCGCAGCGTCGTAGCAGCCAGCGGCTCGCAACACAGCGCCAACGTTGGTTGGACTCTTTGGGTTGTACAGTCCAATAATGGCTGTTGGCTTGGTGGTCATGGTTGGTGTTCTGCTTTTCAAAAATTCTAGATAACAGCGCTGAGCGCATTAAGCGGGGGATTATGAACTTAACCACGCCGAAGCGCTATCGCTATAGGCTGATTATTTTTGCGTTGGAGCAAACAGAGTGAAGATGGATGGTGCTGAAAATGAAAAAAGCGAGGACAGTACCTCGCTTTTTGTGTGGTTTCGCTTGTGCTTGTTAGTTCACGGTGCGGCTGAACTTGATGCTAGCCGTCCAAGCAAGCACACCAATGAAAGCGTAAACCCCAACGTTCATCCAACCTGCATCTGGAATCGCGCTGAACGGGTTTGGCGACAGAATCGCGTGCAGTGGTAGATAGAAAATCGCTGAGAAGAAATCATCCAGACCATAGTAGTTGAACATCGCAATCGGCATCCAGCGTAGCGCGTAAATACCAATCAAGATCACCAACAGTGGTGAGTTCACTTTCTGTGAGATTGCCATTGCGGTTAGTGCGAGCGGTAATAACAATACGCCAGCCACTACCATTCGAAGCAAGAATTCAATCCAGTTCAGCAGCACGAAGCCCAGTGATGCTTGTCGATACAATAACGCCAGCTGGTGGTCGGTTGAAACATTCAACATCCACAGCATAAAGTCAGCAGCGAAAACCAATACCGAACACACCAATGGAATCACCAATAAACCAAACGTCAGCTTCACCAGATGGGTTTTTACGTCACTGACAGGCATACTGCGCCAAAACATGATATTGCCCTCTGAGCGCTCTTTACGCAGTGTTCTAGGGAAGTATTGAGTGCCAAGCAGGATAGACAATAAACCAATGCCACCTGTGATCAGCATGTTGACGTCATCGCCGAGTTCTTTGTGGATGTCACTGACATCACCACCAAGGCTCATTTGGAAGAACATATTGTGTTGCAGTGTCGAGCTGCTCATTAAGCTGACGAACAGCAGCACGCCACAGGCAAACATAAACAACGGCACGCGTGTAACCAATGGGTTTTCTAGCCATTCTTTACGCAACATCGCGACAATCGATTTCATTATGCTGCCTCCTTCTGCAATGCCAAGAACAGATCCGCAAGCTTGACGCCATACACATCACCTAGCCCTGCAACTTGTTCTGCGTATTGGGATGACAGCAACCATTTAGTCGTGCCTAAGCCTTTTTGCGATGACAGTGGTTTCAGCGCTTCGATTTGTGCGCGATGCTCATCACTGGCATCGAGAATGAAGTAATCTTCGCTGATGCTGTCCATTGAGGTTTGCAGAACAGGTTGACCGTGTTTAAGGATCAGCACGTCCGTCAGTAGGTGTTCGATTTCCGATACTTCATGGCTCGCAATGATCAGTACACGCTCACCATCATGGAACCATTCCAGCAAGTGACGGTAGAAGGTATCGCGATAAACCAAATCCAAGCCAAGCGTTGGCTCGTCCAGAATCAGAATCTGCGTATTGGTCGCGATGACGACAGCCAAGTGCAATTGCACCTTCATGCCTTTCGATAGGGATTTGATGCGTGCACGCGGCTTGATGTCGGTTTGACGAAGCATGGCATCGGCTTTGCTGCGATTAAAACCTGGGTGTACGCCCTCGGTGTAATCGAGCAACTGAGCAACCGTCATCCAGTTTGGCAGCACGTTCACATCCGAGATGTAAGACAAGCTCTGCATGATTTTGTCGCGTTGCATGATTGGCTCAAAGCCGTTGATGCGAATGGTGCCCTGATATTCGTGTGCACCGAGTAGGGCGTTAATGAGAGTCGATTTACCCGCACCGTTATGACCTAGCAAGCCAAGCACTTGACCCGCTTGTAGATCAAAACTCACGTCATGCAGCGCTTCACCCTGCTGACGATATTGCTTGGAGACGTGTTTTACATTGACTAATGCGCTCATTGGTCACCTTCAATATGTGTTTGGATTTGTTGGATAAATTCATCAAGTGACATATCCAGACGTTGTAGTGTGTCGGCGATCTGCGGAATTTGTTGCTCAAGGAAACGTGCTTTTTCATCAGCAAGCAGCTGTTTTTTTGCACCTTGGGCGACAAACATGCCTTGCCCACGTTTCTTTTCTACCAATCCTTCATCAACCAATAACTGATAGCCCTTCATGACCGTCAGGTGGTTGATCTTCATATCCGCAGAGACACTGCGTACCGAAGGCAAAGCTTCGCCCTCTTGCCAGATGCCTTGCAATATTTGCTGGGTGATCTGGTCAGCCAACTGACGGAAAATCGGTTGGCGATCATGCCAATGCGTCATGATTGGTTTCCTTGGCTGAGTTGGTGTTATATATATGTATAACACCTTGGCGATGGGATAGAAAGCGCCAATCTTCTTGCGCTGTTTTCTCAATCACTTTTGCCGATGAAATTTCGACAAAGTTTGCACCAGAGTTTCACGCAAAATTTGTACGCAATCGCATACGTTTTTGCCTTCAAAAACTGGTAAAAAATTGTTCACTTCTCATAAGTTGAGAAGAGCTAAAAAAACGAGAAAATTGCGCCACAAAACTTGGTGAAAAAGTGTGTTTTTTCACTGAGTGAGAATTGGGTGAATATCCGAGTTGTTGCTTTCTTATTTAATGAGAATTTAGTGGGTTTGGACCCTAGAAAACCACACGTTCAGTAGGCACTCTGACCTGCCTAAATACCGCTCAACCCGCGAGTTGTTACTCAAAGGATGAGAAAAAGGAGGCAAAGAGGTTTTATGAATCAGGTCATTTCTGTCGGTCCACAAGAGTCGTTTCTAGTCGCTATTTGTGTGTTGTTCTTGGGACAATTCGTTAACGCTAAATTACCGATCTTAAAGAAATTCAATATTCCCGAGCCAATCGTGGGTGGTTTGATTGTCGCTTGTGCGATCACCGCGATGCATTTCAATGGCGTGGATTTAGTTTTCGATTTACCGCTGCAAAACACTTTCATGTTGATGTTCTTCGCCACCGTTGGCTTGGCTGCAAATTACACCCAGTTGATTAAAGGCGGCGCTAAGGTGTTTATCTTCTTAGCCGTGGCATCGGTGTACATTCTTATCCAAAACGCGGTCGGTGTCTCCTTGGCAACGGCGCTCGGCTTAGACCCGCTAATGGGCTTGATTGCAGGCTCGATTACGCTGTCTGGTGGTCACGGTACGGGCGCAGCATGGTCACAAACCTTCCAAGACATGTACGGCTTGCACAACGTACTAGAAGTGGCAATGGCATCCGCTACCTTTGGTTTGGTCATTGGTGGCATCATTGGCAGCCCAGTAGCACAACGCTTGATCGATAAACGTAACCTTGAATCCGAATATGGACGCACCAACCAGACTCACGAACGTTTCCCTGAATTGGTGACCTATAACGAGCACGAAGAAGACCGCGTGACGGCGAAAAAAGTGGTCGAGAGTTTATCGATCATTCTATTGTGTGTTACTGGTGCCGATTACTTAGAAGGTTGGGTGAGCAGCTTTGGTATCAAATGGCTGATGATTCCAGACTTCGTTTACGCGCTGTTTATCGGTGTGGTGATCACCAACATCATGGAAGTGACCAAAGTACGCAAAGTGGATGTCGAGACGGTCGATATTCTTGGTACGGTTTCGCTGTCTCTGTTCTTAGCGATGGCGCTAATGAGCCTAAAACTGTGGAACATCTTCGACTTAGCGATCCCGTTCCTCATCATTCTGGCGGTGCAATCGGTGATTCTGGCAGTCTTCGCGTACTACGTAACGTTCCGCGTGATGGGCAGCAATTACGATGCAGCGGTTATCGCAAGTGGTCACTGTGGCTTTGGTCTGGGCGCAACCCCAACAGCAGTAATGAACATGGGCTCTATCGTTAACCGCTTCGGTCCATCACCACAAGCTTTTATGGTGGTGCCTATCGTTGGCGCGTTCTTTATCGACATCGTCAACCTAGTGATTCTGCAAGGCTGTATTTCTTTTATTAAGTAACTAGCCACGCTCCACAAAATAAAAGCCAGTCCCGAGAGACTGGCTTTTTTGATCGGCTTAGAGCAATAGGCATCAACAATTTAGATTACTGGAATGAGCCATGTCCTTTAAATTTATCAATGACTAATATTCGGTTTGTTGAGGACGTTACTGATGCGAAATCGTCGGACATTTATCATCAGTTATTTCCTTTTCTCCTTATAAGACTCTAGCTAATTGCCCGTCGCATCCATCATCGCGACGGGCTTTTTTTATTCCTGTCAAACGGACGTTGCGATGGAATTACAAGAACGCTTTGTATGGCAGTTCTGGTTCGTTTTTGAAGATGTCGCTAAAGCCACGGAAGTGCTGGTAGTGCATGCGACCTTTATCGGTAGGGAAGGTGTATTTGCCCCCGACTTGCCAGAAGAACGGTGCGAACTTGTATTGCAGACGGTCTTTCTTCATGTTCCACAACACTTCGATTTCGCGTGGGTCGTTTTGGAAGTTCGCCCAAATATCGTGGTGGAATGGCATGACGACATCACAATTCAACGATTCTGCAGCACGTAGGATGTCAGAAGACGTCATCTTGTCAGTCACGCCGCGTGGGTTCTCACCGAATGACAACAGTGCCACGTCGATTTGGTATTCGTTGCCGTGCGCTGCGTAGTAGTTCGAGTAGTGCGAGTCACCAGAGTGGTAAACCGAGCCGCCTGAAGTTTCAATCAGGTAGTTCACTGCGCGTTTGTCCATGCCGTCGAGGATTTCTTTATCGTAAGATGAAGTGCCCTCTGGCAGCGTGACAAGAGCAGTACGGTCGAATGAATCCAGTACGCGGATCTTCATGTCGCCGACTTCAAGCACATCGCCCACTTTCGCGACAACACAACGCTCTTCTGGCACGCCCCAGCCCATCCATAAATCGACACATGCTTGTGGACCGATGAACTTCACGTGTTCACCACAGTTTTGCAGTACCGCTGCCGCGACGTTCACGTCGATATGGTCAGCATGGTCATGGGATGCCATCACAGCGTCGATTTCTTTGATAGCAAATGGGTCGAGCGGGAAGATAGCAGTACGTAGGTTTGGTTGCAGCGCTTCGACACCGCCCATACGCATCATTTGGTGCTGGTTCTTCATGAAGGCGTTCTTTTGCGTCTTTTTGCCCGTACCACACCAGAAGTCGATAGAGATGTTGGTGTTGCCCTCACTCTTCAACCAGATACCTGTACAACCTAGCCACCACATCGAGAATGTACTTGGTTCTACCACCGTATTTTCGATCTCTTCGTTTAACCAGGTACCCCACTCAGGGAATGTATTTAGGATCCAAGATTCACGAGTGATTTCATTTACTTTACTCATAGCAACACCTTTTTGTTTCACAATTTTTATTAAATTTGGGATGTAGGGAGCCGAGCGCCTTAATTTGTGGTTAAGGCACTAAGCTGAATTATTTTTATTTATTTGAGAAAGAGGCTAGGGCGCGTTAGACCAGAATGACCTGTGTCCCTTTTGCTTCTATCGCTTTGATGACCTCTGGGTTGGCGTTTTTGCCAGTGATCAGAATGTCGATTTTCTCGGTAGGACAGAACAACATGCCCGTTCTGTGACCCACTTTGGAGCTGTCTACCACGACGACGAGCTTGTCGATTTGCTCAAGCATTTGCTGCTCAGCCACCGCGGTTAACATGTCGGCTTTGTAGAGTCCGGCTTCGGTTAATCCTTTACCCGAGGTGAACATCCAATTGCCTGCGTAACTGCCAAGCGAGTTGGGCGCCGGATTTAAGAACAGTTTTTGCGAACGGTTGTATTGACCGCCAATGATGATCACATCGTCATGGTCTTCATTGATCAGGTAGCTTGCCAATGGGAAGTAGTTGGTGACGATCTGCACATCTTGTCCACATAGCTTCTGCCCAAGTAGGAAAGCGGTCGAACCGCAGTTGATGACTACGCTGTCGCCAGGTTGACAAAGCTCAGCGGCTTGCATCGCAATCAAGGATTTCTCTTCGTAATGCTCAGTGCTGTTGATGTTCAGCGGTGACCATTTTTTCTTTTCTGCTTCGACGCGTTCTGCGCCGTTGCGTACTTTGCGTAGTTTTCCTAGTTCATCCAGCTTAGAGATATCACGGCGAGCCGTCGCTGGAGAGACGTTAAAGCTCTCAATAATGTGTGAGACGTTAATCGTCTGATTTTCTTCTAATAAAGACAGAATGCCATTGTGTCTTTGTACTTCATTCATACCCATCACCCTATTTGATTCAAATTCACCGAAATGTGTATCTAGTGATTATTTGGTGATTACTTGTGATTTGTTTTGATTCTATTAATCACGCTCTTGATTGTCAAATTCAAGACTGATGAAAATCTGAACCTCATCACAAGAATTTATAAGTTGTTGTATTTATTGACAATTTAATTTTTGTGTGTGATCCGCTTACCATTTGTAGGGTTTTTTGGGGGGCAAAATTGATAAATATCAAAATAATCACAAATGAGCATTGCGTGATTACTTTTGATTGTTAGAGTTTATTTCGTGAGCAAAAACTGAGTAGATTCTACGACATCAGATGGAATCACTCTGACCTACATACGATTACAAATAAAAAACACTCTAGGGGTAAAGATATGGAGTTCTTGTACGACATCTTCTATATTTTTTACAGCCAAGTTATGACCAAAGCCCCACTACTACTGGGTTTGGTAACATGCATTGGCTATTGGTTGCTGAGAAGAGACGCCACCACCATCATTAAAGGTTCCATCAAAACGATCGTGGGTTTCATGCTGGTTCAAGTGGGTGCGGGCACCCTAGTTGCTGGCTTCAAACCTGTGATTTCCAAACTTTCTGAATACCATGGGCTAACCGGCTCGGTCATTGACCCTTACACTTCCATGATGTCTACCATGGAAGCGATGGGCGACAACTACTCTTGGGTGGGTTACGCCGTTCTATTGGCATTAGGTATCAACATCCTCTTGGTACTGTTCCGCCGCTACACGGGTATCCGCACCATCATGCTGACTGGTCACATCATGTTCCAGCAAGCAGGTCTGATTGCCGTGTTCTACTTTGTGCTTGGCGCAAGCATGTGGGAAACCATCATTTACTCTGCGGTGTTAATGGCGCTGTACTGGGGTATCTCCTCCAACATTATGTTCAAGCCAACCGAAGAAGTCACTGGCGGGGCGGGTTTCTCAATTGGTCACCAACAACAGGTCGCGTCTTGGATTGCAACAAAAGTAGCGCCAAAACTGGGTGATAAGAACGACAGCGTTGACCACCTAGAACTGCCTAAATGGCTACACATCTTCCACGACAGCATCGCAGCAACGGCGATCGTGATGACGGTGTTCTTCGGCATCATTCTGCTTTCATTCGGTCTTGATAACCTTCAAGAAATGGCAGGTACCACACACTGGACTATCTACATCTTAGAAACGGGTCTGAAATTCGCTGTAGCGATTCAGGTTATTGTAGCTGGTGTACGTATGTTCGTTGCTGAGCTGTCTGAAGCGTTCAAAGGCATCTCTGAGCGCGTGATTCCAAATGCGGTACTGGCGATTGACTGTGCGGCTATCTACGCATTCTCTCCAAACGCAATGGTATTTGGTTTCATGTGGGGTGCGCTGGGTCAGTTCGCAGCAGTACTGGCGATGCTGGCATTCGATGCGCCAATCATGATCATCCCTGGCTTCATTCCAATGTTCTTCTCTAACGCGACCATCGGCGTATTTGCTAACCACTTCGGTGGCTGGAAAGCGGTGATGAAGATCTGTTTCGTGATGGGCATCATCGAGGTACTAGGTTCTGCTTGGGCTATCCACCTATTTAGCCAACACGGCACAGAATTCAATGGCTGGATGGGCATGGCGGACTGGGCGCTTGTATTCCCACCAATCATGCAAGGTCTGTCTGCATCGAAAATGTTCTTCTTCGTTCTTGTTGGTTTGTCTCTGGTTTACATGTTCTTCGCTTCTCGCAAGCTACGTGCTGAAGAAGACGCGCAAGGCACAGTAGAAATCAGTGAAGAGCCAGAAGTGATTGAAGCGGTAGAGCAAGCAATCAAAGCGAGCGACGGTCTGCGCCCAGTAAGCATCCTTGCGGTATGTGGTAACGGTCAAGGTTCATCAATGATGATGAAAATGAAGATCGGTAAATACCTAGAGAAGAAAGGCATTCCTCACGTGATGGACTCATGCGCAGTGTCGGACTACAAGTCGAAGCTTGCGAGCACAGACATCATCGTATCGTCGAAGCACCTGTCTGCGGAGATGGAGCCAGGCGAAGGCAAGTTTGTACTCGGGGTGCAAAACATGCTTAACCCTAACTCCTTTGGTGACGAGCTACTCGACATCATCAATAAAAACTTTGTACCAGCAAAATAAAACAACATGACCAAATATTTCTCTCAATGAAGAGATAAGAAACCAATAACAAACAGCGGATAACAACAGTGGTGCCGGGCTTCGAAAAGCTAAAGTCACGGCACCCAAACTGGAGATAGAACAATGGGATTAAAACAATCACTGATCGATAACAACTCAATCAAACTGCAAGCACAAGCATCTAACTGGCGTGAAGCCATCAAGATTGGTACAGACATGTTGATTGCCTCTGGTGCGATTCAGCCTTCTTACCATGACGCCATCATCAGCAGCGTGGAAGAGTTAGGTCCTTACATCTGCATCGCGCCTAACTTGGCACTGCCACACGCACGCCCAGAAAACGGCGTGATTCGAACTGCTTTCGCACTGGTTACGCTAGAAGAGCCAATCTACTTTGACGGCGAAGACGAGCCAGTTGATGTGTTGATCACGCTAGCGGGCAGCTCTTCAGACGAGCACATGGAAGGTCTCATGGAAGTGACCCAAGTGTTGGATGATGAAGACAGCGAAACGGGCGTGGATTTGGACAAGCTTCGCCGTTGCCGCAGCAAAACCGATGTATTCAACGTGATTGATGAAGCTCTGGCTGTCACCGCCTAAGGAGAAATCATGTACAGCGAACTGAAACAACGTGTGCTCGAAGCCAACCTCAAACTGCCGAAATACGGCTTGGTGACCTTCACCTGGGGCAACGTGTCTGAGATTGACCGCGAGCGCGGCGTGATTGCGATTAAACCGTCAGGGGTGGAATACGATGGCATGCGCGCTGAACACATTGTGGTGGTCGACTTAGACGGCAATGTGGTGGAAGGCAATATGAATCCATCCAGTGATACCGCGACCCACATTGAGATCTACAAAGCGTTCCCACAAGTGGGAGGCGTGGTGCACACCCACTCACGCAGTGCAACGATTTGGGCGCAAGCGGGGATTGATATTCCTGCACTGGGCACGACTCATGCCGATTACTTCTACGGCGACATTCCGTGTACTCGTAAGCTCTCACAACGCGAAATTGCCGAAGAGTACGAAAAGAACACCGGCTTAGTTATCGTGGAAGAGTTTCGTCAACGCCGCATCGACCCAATGGCAGTACCAAGCGTGATTGTGGCAGGGCATGCGCCTTTCTCTTGGGGCACCAACGCCGATGATGCCGTGCATAACGCGGTGGTATTGGAAGAGATTTCTGCCATGGCATTAGCAACGCGTTCACTCAATAGCGGCATCAAGATCCAGCCTGAGCTTTCAGACAAACATTACCTGCGTAAGCACGGTGAAAACGCCTACTACGGGCAGAGGTAACGACATGTACAAAGTGCTTGCTTTAGATTTAGACGGAACCGTCCTCACCGATGACCACAGCATTCACCCAGAGGTGAAAAAAGCGATTCAAGAAGCGCAGCAGAAGTGTCACGTGGTGATTGTCACCGGACGCCATCACACTGCGGCACGTCCGTATTACGATGAGTTGGGTCTTACCACGCCTATCATCTGCTGCAACGGCACTTATGTTTATGACTACCACAATGACCGAGTGCTCAAGCACAACTCCATTGATAAGGAAGACGCGCTGACGTTTATCGCCTTGGCGAAGGAGTTTCAGGTCAAGATGGTGATGTACGTAACCGATGCCATGACGTACTCAAACTACAACCCAATTCATTACATGGAAGCATTGGAAAAGTGGGCGAAAACCGCGCCAGAGCATCTTCAACCGAAGATCTACAAAATCGACTCGTTCAGCGAAGAAGTGCGCAATACCGAGTTCGTGTGGAAATTCGTGGTGGAAGGCTTACCAAGCTCGGTAGAGCGCTTGATTGAAAACCCATGGGTGAAAGAGAAATTCAACGGCGAACGCTCATGGTCGAATCGCATCGACTTTGCAGCAAAAGGTAACAGCAAAGGTTTAAGACTGGCGGAATACGTTTCTGAGCTGGGTTATCACCCGAATCATGTCATTGCCGTGGGCGATAACCACAATGATATTTCCATGCTCCGTTACGCCGGATTAGGCGTTGCCATGAATAACGCAGACGAGACGGTACGTTCAAGCGCCCGTTTGGTGTGCGAAACCGATAACAATAACGACGGCTTAGCTCGTCTGATACGTGAAAAAATTCAAGGATAAGCATCATGACCAAACCAATGATTCAAATCGCTCTAGACCAAACTAACCTAACTGACGCCGTTGCTGTTGCAAGCAATGTACACAGCTACGTCGATGTGATTGAAGTGGGCACCATTCTCGCGTTTGCAGAAGGGATGAATGCGGTCTCAACACTGCGTAAGAACCACCCAGACCACATTCTAGTGTGCGATATGAAAACCACTGACGGCGGCGCGATTTTGTCTCGCATGGCGTTTGAAGCAGGCGCTGACTGGATTACGGTTTCAGCCGCAGCGCACATTGCGACCATTGAAGCGTGTAAAAAAGTCGCGGATGAGTTTAGCGGCGAAATCCAAATCGAAATCTACGGCAACTGGACGATGGAAGATGCGCAAGCGTGGGTGGATCTTGGCATCACTCAAGCGATTTACCACCGTTCTCGCGATGCAGAGTTGGCAGGGATTGGTTGGACAGACGCTGACATCAGCAAGATGCGTCAACTCTCTGAGTTAGGTATCGAGCTCTCTATCACAGGTGGCATCGTGCCAGAAGACATCTACTTGTTCGAGGGCATCAAAGCGAAAACCTTTATCGCAGGTCGTGCATTGGCGGGGGACAAAGGGCAAGAAACCGCAGAAGCATTGAAAGCGCAAATCGACCGTTACTGGAACTAGGGGGCGACATGTATCAGAACCTACAACGTCATCGTGTTGGCTTGTATGAGAAAGCGTTGCCGAACGAGTTAAGCTGGGAAGAAAAGCTCAGCGTGACCAAAGAGTTGGGCTTCGACTTTCTTGAAATCTCGGTGGACGAATCAGACGAGCGCCGCAGCCGCTTAGATTGGGACGACGAGACGATTTACACTCTGCGTCATCAGTGTGAACGCTACGGCATGCCATTGCAGTCAATGTGTTTGAGCGCGCACCGTAAGTTTCCGTTTGGCTCGGCGGACCCGAAGATACGCGAGCAAGCCGTGCTGCACATGGAAAAGGCGATCGCATTGGCGTACAAACTTGGCGTCCGTACCATTCAATTAGCTGGCTACGATGTGTATTACGAGCCAGCAAACCGTGCCACGCATTTGCGCTTTATTGAAGGTATGAAGGAAGCGGCGAAAATGGCAGAGCGCGCAGGTGTGATGCTTGCTGTTGAAATCATGGACACCGATTACCTCAATTCATTGAGTAAGTTTGAGGTGCTCAATCGCGAAGTGAATTCGCCGTATTTCACTGCTTATCCAGACGTGGGCAATATCTCTGGTTGGAACTATGACGTGTGTACTGAGCTGAAATTGAGTAAGCCACACATTACCCAAATCCACCTTAAAGACACGTATCGCGTGACGCCAGAATACAAAGGTCAGTTCCGCGATCTCGTGATTGGCGATGGTGAAGTGAACTTCGATGCCATCTTCCGCACACTCAAAGAGACAGACTGCGTCGTGCCACTGGTGATTGAGATGTGGGCGCAAGATGAACATTGGCGTGCGCACATTCAAACCGCTCAACAGCGCTTAAATCAAGCGTGTGATCATGCGGAATTGCCAAGGTTGTTTGCCGCATAATTCTCTCTTAACTGTATAAACAGTTATACCCAAGTAACCTCGAGATGCGTGGTTCAGCGAAAGTGACTTGGTTTGCAGACGCGGCAACGATTTGAAGATCTAGTGGTTCTAAATCAAAAATCGTTAACAAAGTATGGAAGCCAAGGTAATTCGCCCTTCGGGAACGAGTCACGGAAACAATTTCTTCGTCAAACGACTTGGAAATAGCTGTCTATTACGCTGCTTCGTTTTCCTTGAACTTGAGTCAGTGACTCGTTCTGAATCCTGCATCTTGAAGTCACTTGGGTATATATGCTCCGGTGCTCGTTATTGGGCACCGTTTTCCCATCGTGGGAACGTGCAGTTTTTAACCCTCGTGAAAACTGCACTCTTTCGTTTCATTGGTTGACTTACCATCAGGGTTGGCGCAAAGTTGCGCTTTGTCGTTATGAAACCCCGTTAATCTGAATGAAATTACTCCATCTGCAACTTTTCTGGTACGAAAAACATCACACCCTATTGGAGATGGAAGACCTGCCAATTCTCACCCCAGCGCAAGAGCAAGAGTTGCGTGAGTGGGCGAAAACACGCCGCAAAATCCTCAGCTACGAAGTGCATCAACAGCCTTGGGTAAAAGTGAACGTCGACGGTTTCTCATCGATTTTAGAGCTCAAACCAAATGGCACGCTGGTGGAAAAAGACTTGTTCAGTGAGCGTGGATTACAGGGCTTATGGAAGGTCAGCGACGGCTTCTTGTTTATTAAAGTCATCAGCGGTGAATTCATCGTCGAATACCAAATTGTTGGTCACACCGAAAACAATGTGCACAGCGGGATCGAGTACATCAACGGCAAAATCAGCACCTACAGCAAATTTGCCAAACTCGCGAATAATTAAGCTGATTCAATTCGATGTAGAGAAAGGAGCCAAAGTGCTCCTTTTTTGTTGTGGATAGAAAATCCCAACTATTCTTACTTCAAGCAATGAAATCAATGCGTTAATATCCAAGTCATCATCTTATTTCAAACAGTAGCAGGAGGCATGAATCGTGTCTGAAAAAATATCGACGTCGGCGCTGGCAAAAATGCGTCAGATAGAAGCCAAGCTGCTGTTTGCTGATCTCAAACGCGCTGGTTACATCGTTCGCCAAGACGAGAAATGGATTTTGACCGAAGAGGGCGCCAAGTTTGGCGGTGAGTATGTTGATCATCCTAAATTTGGGCAGTTCATTGTTTGGCCGACCAACTTGCACATCGAGCTTGCTGCAACGTCTGGCAAAACCTACAGCGCAACCCAGTTAGGTGAGAAGCTTAAGCTCAACGCCAAGCGCATGAACCAGCTGTTAAGTGAATTAGGCTGGATCAGTAAATCCGAAGAAGGTTGGAGCTTAACCGAAGCCGGAATCCGCGCTGGTGGCCAGCAGAGAACCGATAAAGAGTCGCAGAATACCTTTGTGGTGTGGCACGACGTAGTGCTGCGTAACAAGCGACTCAAGCAGTCTGTGATTGAGTTTTTAGGACAAGATGCCGAGTCCCATTCCACAGATAAGTCGTTTTCTAGTTTTCGCCAGAAGTTTGAAGCTAAGCACCGCACTTTAGACGGGCATTATGTTCGTTCTAAAGGAGAACTGCTGATCGATAACTGGCTGTATTTGGCAGGAGTAGTACACGCTTATGAGCGTCAGCTGCCGATCGACCAAGATGTGACAAGCGATTTCTACCTACCAGGTGGAAAGGTCTATTTGCAGTTTTGGGGCAGCGATTCTGGTGAGATGTTAGAAGCGGAGCGAGAAAAGATTCGTACGGTTTACGAGCAGCATAACTTCAACCTCATTGAGGTCGAGCTTAGTGAGTTAGATAAACTCGATGAGGTATTGCCAAAACGTCTGCGCCAGTTTGGTATTCAAGCTTATTAAACGCCTCGCTAGCGGTTGTTTAGATTCCTACACCTTCAAACCTTCCAGTCTTTAAAAACGAAAAAACCCGTGATGACTCACGGGTTTTGTGTATTCAGCGTTTATCTTTGGGTGTTACCCGAAGGATTAGAAACCTTTGATGTTTTCCGCTTCTAGCTCAGAGAAGTACTTAACAGTCTTCACTTTAAGCTCTTGTTGTGAAGGCTCATCACAAACGATCACTGCTTTAGGGTGTAGTTGAAGTGCAGAAACCGTCCATAGGTGGTTTACGCTGCCTTCTACTGCTGCTTGTAGAGCAAGTGCTTTGTTGTGACCAGTTACTAGGATCATCACTTCTTCAGCGTCTAGTAGCGTGCCAACACCGATAGTTAGTGCGTACTTAGGAACTTGGTTGATGTCGCCATCGAAGAAACGAGAGTTCGCGATACGAGTGTCTTCAGTTAGTGTCTTGATGCGAGTGCGAGAAGACAGAGAAGATGCTGGCTCGTTAAATGCGATGTGACCGTCGTTACCTACGCCGCCCATGAATAGGTTGATCTTGCCGTAAGACTTGATTTTGTCTTCGTAACGTTGGCATTCCGCTTCGTGATCTTCCGCGTTACCGTTAAGAAGGTTGATGTTCGCTTCTTGGATGTTCACGTGGTTGAAGAAGTTGTTGTACATGAATGAACGGTATGATTCTGGGTGATCCGCAGGGATACCGATGTACTCGTCCATGTTGAAAGTCACAACGTGTTCGAAGCTCACTTCACCTGCTTGGTAAAGCTCGATCAATGCTTTGTAAGTTGCTAGAGGAGTGCCACCAGTAGGTAGACCCAGAACGAACGGACGCTCAGCAGTTGGTTTGAAGTCGTTGATGCGCTTAGCGATGTGTGCTGCTGCCCACTTGCCTACTTGTGCTGCTTGAGCTAACGGGATAAGTCTCATTTTGTGCCCCTAGTTATTGGAATTTAAGATGTCCTGAAACATTAATTCGCATTATAAAATAAGTAATGACGATCTGCTATTGTTTTAGGTCAAAATTTTGCTTTTTCTTTAACCAATGTTGCTTTTCTCAACAGTTTTTACGTTTGCTTGTTGCGATTACCCTCTTATATAAAGGGCGTTAGACTAGTTGATTAGCGTTTAAAATTTATGACTGAAAAAAAGTTTTTTGGCTGAATGAGCGAGCCAAATTGAACCGAGTTGCGTAGGAGAAAGGGAAGAAAAATGCCGAAGTTATGATCTCACGCAATCTATGGTGTGGCACGGCGTTTCTTCCTTAACCATACTTAAAGTGTGTTTATTGCTGAGGGAATCGCAATGAAAAACGACTTAGACGCAACCAAAGTGCTGCAAGCATACGAATGTGTGATGAATAACGGCACGCCTACCGAGTTTGGCAAGATGTATGAAGGGGTAGAAGCCTTTTCTGATTACGACGGCTATAACGTGTTTCTGAGAGGCAATGGCGTGGAGCTTAAAGTGGGTTTCCACAACACCTATCAGTTGGAGTATGACCAAGAGCATCTTAAAGACAGCTTCTTGAAGAAGGTCGCCATGCTGGCGAAGTGAGTGCTCGCCGGATAAATAGGTTTACTAAAAAATGAAAAAGCCCTTTGGTGAAACACCTCTGGGCTTTTGGAAAAGAAAAATTTTTGCAACTCCACAGAATGAAACACTCTGAGGATTAACCAAGCATTAAGGCTTGGCAGAGTCGGTTAATCGTCTTCTGCTAGGCTCTCTTCTGCGTAGTCATCTGTCGCCTCTGGTTTGTTACGACCATTTAGCGTGTGGAAGCGTTTGCGACCACGAGCTAATTGTGTGTATTTTAACCAAGTGCGCTCGATCTTAGTTTTCGCTTTGCCTGGGTTTTCCAGAACTTTTACGAAGTGTTTCTCTTCGCTGTTCTCAGGTGTCAACTCGCCTGACTCTAGGCCAAGCATAGTATCCCCATAAATTGTTAGGATTTCCTCTTCCGAAAGAGTAAAATCGCCAGACTTTGCAAAGCCGCGTGGGAATTTTACGTTGTCGTAAAAACGTTTTTTGCCATGACGAAATTCAGTGTCAGACATATCAACAGCCTCTGTAACCGTTATTGATGAATGTGATGAATTACGGCGAAAATTAGGCGCAAAGCTAACAAAAGAAAAACAAAACTTTTTTGTCGTCAAAATTTTAATTAGTTGTTAATCTGGTTTTATATTGACCAGGAGATGGTTTATGGATGTAAAGGTCTTTCGAACATTTTTAGAGCTGGCAAAGGTTCGTCACTTCGGACGAGCTGCTGAGAACTTGTACATTACTCAAGCCGCAGTGAGCGCACGCATCAAACAACTCGAAAGTTATTTCGATACGCAGTTGTTTATTCGTGATCGAAATAACATAAAGTTGACCTCCGCAGGTGAGCGTTTAATAGGCTATGCAGAGGTGATGGTCACCACTTTGCAGCAAGCCAAACTCGAATTATCCCTCGAAGATGGCAAAGCGTTACAGCTCACCATGGGTGGTACGCCGAACATTTGGGATGCTTACCTGCAAAACTGCTTGAGTGTCGTAACGGACTCGTTTGGTGGTTACGGTTTTATGGCGGAAGTCATGGGACGTGAGATGTTAAGCCGCAGCCTGTTGGAACGTACACTCGATATGGCTTTCGCCTTCGATCAAATCAAAGCGGATGAGCTTAACTGCAAAAAAGTTGCTGACGTGGTGTTGGTGCTGGTGTCTACCGAACAAGATTCTCTTGATACGGTGTTTAACAAGAAATACGTTTACGTTGATTGGGGTACGCGCTTCGCTTCAGAACACGCGGAACGTCACCCGAAAATCCCAGCACCTTACCTTCGTACTTCTACCGCTCGTATCGCGTTAGACTTCGTTTTAGAGAAAGGTGGCAGCGCATACCTACCAGCGTCTCTGGTAGAGCCGTTTATTGCAAGCGGGCAGCTCTACAAGGTGTCTGGCGTAGAAGATTGGTACCGCCCTATCTATTTGAGCTATCGCAAAGCCAGCACGTCTGTAGAAGCGATTAAGCAGGTTGAAGAAATCGTTAAAGAGATTGACCCGTTAACGGCGTACAGCTTGCAACAAATTGCGGACATTCCAGCAGACGAGTAATTTCAGCTTTTGCGATCCAGAGCAAACTTAAACGAAAACCCCTTGGTGTGATGCCAAGGGGTTTTTTATATGAGGTTGCATAAATCTTTAAGTATTTATAAAGCCAAACAATGGCTGAACCGAGAGTTATGGCAGATCGAACACCAATGCGGTTGTTGGTTTGTCCGAATCATTGCGGAACACTATGGTGCTCTGCTGTTCTATTTTCGCTCCATCACCACCCGTCAACGTGGTGTTGTCGACCTTAAGCTCACCTTCCACTTGATGAACATACACGTTGCGACCTGATTCGATAGCAAAGCTTAACTCGGAGTTAGCATCGAGAATCAACTGATGCAGTGTGGCATCTTGCTTGATGTGCAGCGTGCCATTCTCACCGGTTGGCGTCGCAATGGTGGTTAAGCCTTTTTCCTGACCAAAGTCTTTTTGTTGGTAACCTGGTTTATTGCCAAACGTGTTTGGTTGAATCCAGATTTGCAGAAAGCGCAGTGTTTCACTGTCTGAAGCATTGTATTCACTGTGGTAAATCCCTTTGCCAGCCGACATCAGTTGGAATTCACCAGCAGGCAAGGTTTTTACGTTGCCTTCACTGTCTTTGTGAGCGATAACGCCTTGCAAAACATAGCTGATGATCTCCATGTCGCGGTGACCATGTGTATCAAACCCTGCATTGGGTTCGACAACGTCATCGTTAATCACGCGCAGCTCTGAAAAGCCCATGTGTTGCGGATCGTAGTAGCTGCCGAAAGAGAAACTGTGCTTACTGTCGAGCCAACCAAAATTCGCGCGACCACGGTCATTTGCATGTCTTATGGTAATCATAATCATCTCCTCCTAGTGATCGTCTTACGCTAGTTTCTGACGAAGTGCTTCATCCAATGCGGCTTTGCCTGCGCCAGAGAAAGCAAGAGAAACGCTTGCTGCCAGTAGTGCTAAACCAAACTCGTAACCGTTGTTCGACATAAACAAACCGTTTTCAAAGTGAACTGAGAAAATGGCGATCACCATGGTGAATGCTAAAGCCACCGCTGCAGGGCGGGTAAGCAGACCAAGCAAGATAAACAAACCGCCAAAAAACTCTGCACTGCCAGCTAAAAATGCCATCAACATGCCAGGGCCTAAGCCAATCGATGCCATCCATTGACCTGTACCTTCAAGACCATAACCGCCAAACCAGCCAAAAAGCTTTTGTGCGCCGTGCGCCATAAAGATGATGCCGACTGGAATGCGAAGTGCGAGTGCGCTGTAACCCGCGTTTGAAGTGGTGATTTTCTGTAGTAGTGCTTTCATGACTTTATCCTTTCTCGAATTTTTCTGATGAGGAGTGGTGACTCCCTTGCTGTTGAAATCAGTGTAGGTAGGAGGAGAGAAAGAAAAAATTGGGGCAATTTGATGTTCTCGTTCGATAAATTCGATGGAACGTTTTTAACTTAATAAATACAGATGCTTAGGTTGCTGTTAGGCGTTGTTTAATGGTTGTTGCTGTGGTGGTTTTGATTATGGAAATCGCAAAATTTCGAATAACTTTTCGAACGTGTTTTGTATTTTGAAACAAGAATTCCGTAAATGCAGAGCAAAAAAAAGAGCACAGTAACCAGTGCTCTTTTGCTTTTACGATTAACAAGGGAGAAAGGAGTTTTTATAGATTCATTAAGCTTTCAAGCGAGTCTTCCACACTACGGTAGTGATAAGTGCGAATGTTCACACCATCAGTCGCATTGATTTGAATTTCTGAAATCTCGTTATCAGAGTCGCGTTCGATAATCCCTATCGAGTGCTCGACTGATTTACTGGTAATAACCTTGTGATTTCTAAGTACAATCACGCACGTATGTAAGTCCATGCCAATTCCCTTTAGCCGACGTTGTTGTGTTGTTCTGATCTAACTTTAGTGCACAAATTTACTAATGCCAAAATTTCTCAATATTGAGTTCCGAAAATGGCTAATCTACAGTAATTCCCCGTTCTACAATGAAGTTATACCGATCGAGTGGTGAGCAAGTAACCCACTCGTTAAACACCCACTGTGTACGCAAGGACAGCACTATGCTCATCCACCCACACACATCGTTGACCTTTGAACAATGCCAAAAAGCACGCATGGCTCGTGACAGCCGTTTTGATGGGCGCTTTTACATTGCGGTGAAAACCACAGGGATCTTTTGTCGCCCGATCTGCCCAGCTAATTTGCCCAAAGAGGAAAACGTCGAGTATTTCACTGACAAGACGCAAGCCTTGAAGGCGGGTTACCGTCCGTGCTTGCGTTGTCGCCCAGACAGTGCGCCGGGATCATGGGCTTGGAAAGGGGTTGAAACCACATTCCAACGTGCGATCAACATGATCGATCAAGGAGCATTGCATCATCAGTCCCTTGCGGATCTCTCTGAGCGTCTCGGGATCTCTGATCGTTACTTGCGCATGCTGTTCGAACAATATTTGGGGATGTCACCTAAGCAGTATGCACAGTATCAGCAGTTGATGTTTGCCAAGCAGCTTCTGCATTCGAGCTCGATGTCAGTCACTGAAGTCGGTTTTGCCGCGGGTTTTAACAGCACTCGACGTTTCAATGATGCGTTCCAAAAGATCCTTCAGCTAACGCCTTCTCAAGTGCGCAGAAAGGAGTTTGATGGCGTGGGGACGAATCGAATCGTGCTCCCTTATCGCGGTGCTTTGAACTGGCAACACATGCTCGATTTTTATCGTCTGCGTGCGATTGAAGGAATGGAGCAAGTCACACAAGACGCATACCAGCGCACTGTTTTACTCGATGATTGCCATGCACGATTTAAGGTCACTCAAGGGGAGGGTTACCTTGAGATGGAGTTCGACATTGAAGACGTCACGAAATTGCAGAATTTGGTGTCTGGTGTGCGTCGCATGTTCGACCTCGATGCGGATATTTGCACGGTGGAGCAGCACCTTGAATACATTGCGCCGGGATTGGTGAAAACCCAAGGGATTCGTATTCCGGGCGTCTGGAGTGCGTGGGAAGCCGGTGTACGCGCTGTGTTGGGGCAGCAAGTGTCGGTCAAAGCGGCTATCGGACAACTTAATTTGTTGGTAGAAACGCTCAGTAGCGAACAGCAAGCGCGTCACTTTCCGACGCCAG
Organism: Vibrio sp. K4; assembly: GCF_051122595.1. NCBI lineage: Bacteria > Pseudomonadati > Pseudomonadota > Gammaproteobacteria > Vibrionales > Vibrionaceae > Vibrio > Vibrio sp. K4. Next base: position 415,246 of record NZ_CP178578.1, on the reverse strand, counting down.
AAGCCATTGCGAATGCCGATGTTAGCTTCTTGCGTATGCCGCAAAGCCGTAAAGACACACTCGTGCGATTTGCTCAGTATATGCAACAAAACCCAGAAGCCGCTCCGCAGCAATGGCTGGAATTAAAAGGCATTGGTCCGTGGACGGTGAGCTATGCGCAATTGCGTGGCCAATCTCAGCCCGATTGTTTTTTAGATAAAGACTTGGTGGTGAAGAAAGCCATGCCAAACTATCCGTCATTGAATGCTCATACTGCTTCGCCTTGGGGCAGTTACGCGACTTTTCACTTATGGAATCAATCATGAAATCACTTTATACGGTAATGCCAAGTCCGTTAGGCGCAGTGACCATTCAAGCTAACGATCAAGGTTTGCTAGGAATTTGGTTTGAAACGTGTACCACCAAACCGGACGATTTGGGTGAGCGTGATGATCAACATGCCGTGCTCAGTCAGACTGTTACTCAATTGGAAGAATACTTTGCTGGGCTGCGTAACGAATTCGATTTGCCCCTTGCAGCGACAGGTACGGATTTCCAAACTCAAGTGTGGCATGCACTAACGACCATTCCTTATGGTGAAACATGGAGTTACCAAGAGCTGGCGAACGCCATCGGCAATCCGAAAGCGGTACGCGCGGTGGGGCTGGCGAATGGTAAAAATCCAATCTCGATTGTAGTGCCTTGCCATCGTGTCATCGGCAAAAGTGGCAAGCTCACTGGCTATGCAGGCGGGGTAGAGCGCAAACAGCGATTATTGGCCTTGGAAAGCGGCACGCCACTTTAAGTGAGGCCATTCTCAGAATCCAGCAAGGTTTACCTTATTTGCTTCGATTTTGTGTAGGGTTGGTGAGCGAATAAGCAATCCAGAACAATGAAAAAGGATAATAAGGATATGTCTTTCAAAACGGATTTTGATGCATTCATAAACCAAAGTTGGCAGCAGCATGAAGCGCAGCCACAACAAACATACACTCAATTAGAACAAGCGCTTAGCGAGGTGAAAGACACTAACCATGCTGAGCGCATCTTACCCTTAATGCTGCACACTTCCATCGGTCATCTGCACGACCCGAAGCAGTTTCTCACCAGTTTAGATAAGCTCGAAAATGTCGTTGTGAATCAGTGTTTGGCACGTCAGAGAGCCAAAGCTGTCGCACAGTACTTCGTCGACCAAAACACACACCATATCGCTGGTTTGGAGGATGTCGATCAGCGTCGCGTGTTTGCTCAAATTGCCAACGAGCTGTCAGCAATGAACGAGTTAGAGCAAGCCAGCACGTGGTTGGAAAAAGCAGCCAACGGTATAGATCCAGACCAAGCTGCCGAGCCTTTAGCGCGTTCAATTGCTATTACCGGTAACAACCTTGCCTGCCAATATGAAGAGCTTGAAACACGCTCTGACGTGCAAGTAAAACACATGCTAGAGGCCGCCACGTTGGCGCTTGAATACTGGAAAGTTGCTGGTGGTTGGATGCAAGAAGAGCGCGCAGAATATCGCTTAGCGATGAGTTTACTTAAAGCTGGTGACCCGCTCAAAGCCAAAGTGCACGCTGAACGCTGTGAGGCTATCTGTCGACAAAATGGTGAGGACGCTTTCGAGCTTTTCTACGCGCATGATTTGCTGATGCTGGTGCACTATCACTTAAGCCAAGCGAGCAAGCAAAAACTGTCGGCAGATGACCAGAAATACTGTGAGAGTTCGCCATTGGCGTAATTTTCTCATTAGCGAATTAGAACAAACAAAAAGCCCCGAGTTAATGGCTCGGGGCTTTGTTTTTTCATCGTGACTCTGTGCTATTACGCAGCTTGTGGCTTGGGCTGATAACGCCCAGGTTTGTGGTTCATGGCCAAGATTAAGTTGGTCGCCACAGCGCCCAGTACAGAAAGGGCAATCAAGTAAACATCGACGATAAATAGCGACATCACAACGATGGTGCAGTCGAGCGCCATCTGTACTTTACCGGCACGAATGCCAAAGCGTTCCTGAAGGTAAAGCGCCAAGATGTTAAAGCCACCTAAACTCATTTTGTGGCGGAAAATCACCAGCATTCCCATACCAATCAAACCACCACCGAGCAGTGCGGCATAAATGGGTTCAATACGAGAAATTTCAATCACATGGTGTAGGTGGTCTACCGCAAAGGACACGATCGAAACCGCAATAAAAGTGTTGATGGTAAAACGCCAACCCATGCGCATCACAGACAAAATGTAGAAAGGTAGGTTAAGTACGAAGAACACCTGACCAAAACTGAAGTCACTGATCTTAGTGAGGAAGATTGCTAAACCCGCTGTTCCGCCAGTGAGCAATCCCACTTTGTTGAAGAAGATAACCCCAAGTGACACCAACGCACTACCGAGCGTCAGAGCCAAGAGGTTCTCTCTAAGGCTATGATCTTTATCCATAAAAGTATTTTCCTTGGTTTTAAAACCGTTTTAACTGCGAGCGCGCAACCAAAACGGACGCGGTTAGCAAAACGCCAACCAAATAGTGATAAATCGCTGAATAAAATGTCGTGAAAAGTGATTGATGTCGAGTTTTTGACCTAGATTGCGCAGATGTTAACTGTTTAACAGACTTTACACATTAAGCTAGGCAAACACGGAAGGAGCGAGGAAATGTCATGATTAAACAAGTAGGTAGTACGATAATTCAGCCTTTGCACAAGCTTTCTTGTCACTGCGGAAAAGTGCAAATCGAGCTGTCATTACCAAATGGAATCGAGAAGCCTCGACGTTGTGATTGCTCTATGTGCCGACGCCGTGGCGCGATTGTGGCATCGGTGCCTTTGAATGGGATTCGCATAATCCAAGGTGAGGATGCGCTCAAGCTGTATCAGTTTAATACCAACACAGCTAAGCATTTCTTCTGTGGTGAATGCGGCATCTATACCCACCATCAACGCCGATCTAACCCGAGCGAATATGGCTACAACGTTGGTTGCTTAGAAGGCGTAAATCCGTATGAATTGGGAGAGATAGAGGTGATGGATGGTGTGAACCACCCATCAGACCGATAAAGGTACGTAGCATGGATTGAGGCAGTTTAAGTAAACAAGCTGCCATTCATCCATAGGTGCGCGGCAATACTCGCTGCGTAACCCAGCGCAATCACCGGTGCCCATTTGAGGTGCCCAAAGAAGGTGTATTGTCCCCTCGCAGCGCCCATGAGAGCCACACCCGCGGCAGAACCAATCGATAGTAAGCTACCACCAACACCCGCAGTTAGTGTCACCAATAACCAGTTACCCATCGACATGCTTGGATCCATGGTGAGCACAGCAAACATCACTGGAATATTATCGACGATGGCGGAGAGAATCCCGACCATGACGTTCGCCCAAATTGGGTTCCACTCGGTGTACATCACGTTGGAAACCAGTTCGAGATAGCCAAGTAAACTCAAGCCGCCAACACACATAACCACGCCGTAGAAGAACAGTAAGGTGTCCCACTCGGCGCGAGACACACGGTGGAAAACATCAAATGGCACGACAGAACCTAAGCGTTTTAATGCGTAGTCGTCGCCATTGGCAATCGCGCGCGCGGCTTTTTTGGCGAGGGAGTGTCGAAGGGTTCTGCGCAAGAAATAGCCGAAAAATTGCAGATAAGCGAGACCCATCATCATGCCAATCACAGGTGGGAAGTGCAGCAGTGCATGGAAAGACACCGCAGTTGCAATAGTCAGGATAAACAAACCGACGATGCGTCTTGCGCCACGCTTAAGTTCGATGTGTTCATGAACCGTATCTGGCTTGGTGTTTGGCACAAACAACGACATGATGAACGCGGGAATAATGTAGTTGATCAGTGAAGGCACAAACAGTGGCATAAACTCAGCAAAACTGACGTGTCCTGCCTGCCAAACCATCAGGGTGGTAATATCGCCAAATGGACTGAATGCACCGCCCGCGTTGGCCGCTATGACGATGTTGATACAAGCTAGGTTTACAAACCTTGGGTTATCGCCCGAGACTTTCATCACCACTGCACACATCAATAGCGCCGTGGTTAAGTTGTCGGCGATGGGTGAAATTACGAAGGCTAAGCCACCAGTGAGCCAAAATAGCTTTTTGAAATCAAAGCCTTTACCGACCATCCATGCCTGCAAGGCGTCAAACAGTCTGCGCTCTTCCATCGCATTGATGTAAGTCATCGCCACCAGTAGGAACAATAAAAGTTCGGCGTATTCCAGAAGGTTGTGTTCCAGTGCGGCTTTAGCGACGTCGGCTTGGTTGTGCTGGGTAAAGGTGTAACCAATCAAAATCCAGATTAATCCCGCAGCGAGCAGCACAGGCTTGGATTTTCGCATGTGTAGGTATTCTTCCAGCATCACCAGAATGTAGGCAATGGTGAAGAAGATCAGCGCGGCGTAACCGACGGTGGAATTGATGAGATTAAGTTCACTGGTCGCAGCTGCAAGTGCGGAGCTAGAAAATATCAAACAGCAAAACGCGACAATTGGATAGATTGGCATAGACATTTCTCCTTGTCTGACTGGAGAAATTTTAGCCACATATTAATAAGTTAAGTGTGAGTAAGCTCGAATTAACGGTAGGAGTTTTGAATTGATGTAGCTTGCGCCACTACTTTCTGAGTGACGCAATGCTCGCTGCGCCAAATAGGATTACTGCAGCGTATAAACCATAAGTTAGCCAATGGCTAATTTCTAAAAAAGGAACGAGTCCTTGACCTGCCCACATACCGCCTCCGTTTAATGAGCATTTTGTTGATGTCGAATGAATCTAATGGAAATGAACAATGTTTTTTGTGAGAGAAAGCAAATTACGTGGTATTAGGAATGATAATTTTGATGAGTGAGAGTGAGCTCTCATTTTTGAGAGGCTTGCTGTAACCCCAAAGTGTTAGAGCAAGCCATACATAGTGCTGAATGGATTTAGCGCAGCAATAGTTTTTTCAGCGGAGTGGCTTCAATGCCCTTCACAAGCAGCAGGGTAACCACAATGGTTGCTGGGTAAATGAAAGCGTCTTTCGCCAAGTTTTCTAACCCCAACATGCCAGCGACGTTCATCATCAGGATGATCACCAAAAGGTGGCTGACGTAGATACCTAAAATACTCGGAGACCACTTAAACACCCACGGCATATTGCCGAAGTTTGGATGGGCAAGAAGCCACATGAAGACGCCTAAAGACCAGATCACAGTGCCGAACAAGAAGTCGTGCGAATTAAAGGCGATCTCGTAGTTCATCAAGTAATAGGCTTCGGCAAAGTGCAGCGCCATACCGATCAAAATCAAGCGAATAGTGTTATTGCGAGACCATTGCCACTGATGTTGTCGCGCTAAGTAACCAAGTACGACTAACAAAGTGCTGAAGAACGGACCATTACGAGTGAAGAAGGGGGCTGGTAGCTCAGTAAGCGTGATGTAGCTGCCTGCGAACACTCCGTAGACGTATAGCAACACCGCCGTTGGCAGCAGCAATTGCGCCATACCAATACGAACCAGAAACGCAATGATGGCCACAGCAATGATCAGGGCAGGGATAAACCATAAATGCACCAAACCACCTTCCAACAGTGAGTTAATTGGGTTCGACATTAGGTAGCCCCAATAACCTTGTCTCTCGGCGAGATAACCCGCTTCTGCAACCACTGGCCAACGGAAAGGCACTAAGAGACAAATCGCGCTCCAAACCAACCATATTTTAAGCAAAGGCTTGGTGTAGTTTTTGAGTGTCTCCACGGGATTCGCGCTGAGCCTTGGTTGGATAAGATAGCCGGAGATGAGGAAAAACAGCGGCACGGCAAAGCGAGCCAATTGGTTGAGCATGTACCCGATCCAAGGCACCTCATCCCATTGCCAATAGGTGAGAGCCATCTGACAGTGAAGCCCTACGATCGCAAACATCGCGATGATGCGGGCAAATTCTAAACTGGCAATTTTCTTTGTGGTTGCCATAAGTGCTTACCTAAAAAAGTGAAAAATCGCTGCGAAATTAGCAGGTAACGGCTCAGTTCTCGCGGTAAAAAATCAACTCGTGTGCAATTGAAGGCAACCAGTTTTAGAAATTCAGACCCATCTCAAATTTCGAAAATTCATATTCATAAGATTACTCAATGTATTGCGATCGAGAGTGTGCAGATGGCTATATGTAGTGTTCACTTAAGAATGGAACTGGTGAGTTAAACAAATCAATCGGTTATGAGCTGATTTCCAGTTAAGAAAGTAAGGAAAACGCAGTAAATTCCAGTTAACAGCTAGAACTCGAGGTCCATTTTCCAGTTAACGCTGAAATTGGTCTGAGAAAGTGCTCCTAAAAGCTTTGATATAGTGGTTAAAAGTACCTAAATAGACGTAAATGTCTACCAATTTGTTAAAGGATAGCAGAAAGTCTAGCCTCTGTTAATCGGAGTCAACAGGTTGGCCGGAGTGTTCAGAGAGAGGGTTGATTTGAGGCGGGAGTTAATGGGTTGTTATTCGCAGCTTGGTGCATTAATGGAGCAATTCTATCGAACAAAACTTCTAGTTTTGCGCTGTCGATATTTGAAGACTCTGCCAAGTAGAGAGTAGGCGGCTGGTTTGGAGCGATATCGACTTTATAAACTTCAATGTACCCGTTCGGTATCGATATTTGAGCCATTTCTTTTAAGAGCCTCGATACCAAAAAGATATACCGCTCTTCAAGGTGTACATCATCTAGAACAACGATGTATGGATAGTACATTTCGCCGATCTGGCTCAATCGGAGCATGCTGTCGCTATGTATTTTAGCTTACGCAAGTTTGACGAAGTCTTTCGCAAAATAAATATGCCTTTTGATACTAAGGAGGGGTGTAAGAAGTCATCCCTGCCACTATTTAGTTGATCAAGGACTGTTTGCAATTCAAGATCCCTCAACATGCACCAGCGATTTACTAAAATATGGTTCGAAAAAAACTCTTTAAGCCCTCTTTCAGAGATGTAGATATGCTTGCCATCGAACTTCTCCCCCCAAACTTCAAGAAAAGTAACGTATTGTAATTCGCTCAGCCCACAAATTTCTCGAAGCCTAACCCTGGAGGCTGTGACGTAAGGTAAATTGACGAAATACTCCTCTAGTTCAAATAGTAGAGCTTCTTTGTCGAATAGCACATTGTGGATACTATGTGATGAGCTATAGGGCAGTATGCGTGGCAGCGATGATTGTACAATGACTTCGACAATTCCTCCTAAATCATACCTGTCTCGCAAATCAAATAGTGGGGCTTTTTCCGCCAGCTCGTGCAGTGAAATATGATAGGGAAGCTTGTTTTTTGCCTTTACAGCATGCCTGTAGATATTCGCCATAAACTGGACGATATCTTGAATGGAAAATAAAAAATGATGAATCGCCTTTGCGTTATTGAGTACTTTTATGTGCTTTTGAGCGACTAAATACGCTATTGTTGCGTGCGATAAGTTAAGTATCTTTGCAACATCATCGATGTTAATTTGCTCCCAAGCAAGTGAGTTATCGTGCAAGTATTTCTGTCTAAACTTAGAGATGGCCTCTGGATATTGGGTTGTTAAGGCCGGCAAGCTAACTTGTTTTTTTTGTAGTGAATTGCTCTGCTCTAAACATTTTATCTTTGGTTGAAGCTTGTGACATAAAGCTTCAAAAAGAGAACTTGAACGGCTTTGATTTTGAAAAAAATCACAACGAACACTAACCCACTGGTCGTAGTAAGGCTGATGACTACACAGCTTATATGCCTGCTCAAATAACGTACCTAAGTTGCTTAAATTATTGGGAAAAGTACGGTATACATCATAAGTTAAATCGTAAGGTCGCAAGACATGAGTTAGTGCTTTGTAGAGCACACGAAGATAATCAGCTTTATCTTCCTCAATTAAGTTTTTTTCTATCTCTAGGTACGCAGGAACGCCTTCAGATTCAGAAGCGTAAGAATCCCATCGGAAGCCACATAGGCAGCCTTCAAAGAGGTTGGCTTTCCACGCTAACGGAGTATTGCACTTAGGACAGACGTCAATCAATCGAACATCATGTTCTAAACAGTGTGTCGTATGGGCCAACATCCACTCTTCACGAATGTACGGTATCTTCTCTTTCATACATTCAGGGCAAACGCGTAGCTGCGAAACACGGATGTCCATGATAGCTCTGCTACTGTCGACCGCTATGTTCAAGCCAGAGTTGAAGTAGTCTCTTAATTGGTATCCCTTCATCAGAATTGTTTCTGCCAGAGCGTCAATGAATTTTGAGCTGCACTTTAAAGAAGTAAACCGAGCTGGGGTTCCTACCACGACTTGAATGTCGGCAATGGAACTAAAGCCATTCAGCCATGCTAATCGAAGGGCATAACCCTTTAGTGCTTCCCCTTTGATGGGACGACTCCTTATGGGAAAAGTTAGCTGCATCAGTTCATCTCCATTGTTTTGGGGTAAAGTTGTAGGTTTCTCAAATGCCTTTTAACGCACTGAATGTCAGTAGTGAAAGGGTTTGGTAGGTTGTTACCTACTCCGTAGCTGCTAATTAGCACTTTGTCCCAAGCATCTGCAAAATGTTGCTTGTTTACTGTCATATCCGCGCTTGTTTGCTCAATAACTTGGATGAGTAAATCGTTAATATGACGCGGTATACCTTGTGTTGCTAAACAAAGCCTCAATAGCCCATTTGTATTTTCACTCAGCTGTATTTCTCCAGCTGCATTAGTTTCCAAGCAGTTGTAGTTTGAATGAACCTTTCGTGGGAGCATTTCAAATTGAGCGTTCATGTAGTCAGCAAAATCAAGTTGGCTGTCTTCGTTTAGGCAGTTGAAAGGATTAAACGTGATAATTGATTGCATGCGGCTCATCAGTTGTTTGTTGAGATGGAGGATATCTAAAGCTTGTATGTGTCCGCACAGAACCAGAGGAATTCTTGATGAGTTCATTAGCCACTTGATCGTTCCTAGAATTTGAGGGGACTCGTTTCTCGCTTTACTCGGTAGCATTTCGTGAGCTTCATCAATAATGATCATGCTCACTTTCAACCCCTTTAGTAACTTGAGTAATCGACTTCCCTTAGCTGCGTTTCCTCCCCTAAATGGGGCAGGATCGCCTAGCCCTTCCAAAAGAGTACTAAGTAAACCGCCAGCTTTGGTTCCATTCAGAATTTCAACATATAAGACTGGAACGGGAGTTAACTCTGGAGTTGGTGCAATGGCATGTTGCCGAGTATAGTCTTGGCAAAAGAAACTTTTACCGCAACCATGCTCTCCAACAAGTAACATTCCTTTTACTTGATTCTGGTATCTGTGCAGTCTTTGGATGGCATCTTGAGCATCTTCAAAGGCCAGGTGCTCACATACCCCTTCACTAAATTGCTCACTTTCTGTTTTTAGCTTCATTTCAGTCATTCTTTTTTCCTTGACGAATTTTGGATGGCTTACGCACCTTTTTAGGGTTGCTGCTAGGCTCTTTTGCTTTGTGTTTAGGAGCTTGCTGCTTCTCAGAGTGATCATTTGCAATTCGACCGATTTGTGAATCGACTATATCCTCTAAGTCACTAGCTGACTGACTTCCAGCGATTGCGATGGTGTGATTTGTTTTTTGTCCGGTATCACCACACTCTTTTTCACTATTTGAAGACTCGGGTTTGTCCTTCAATGAAGGGGATGGGCGAGTCAAGACACAAGGAGGCCGCTTGTCTATTGATTTTTTGTTTGCTTTGTAAACGTGAAGCGATAATCCAGCTTCAACATTAGGATGAGTGCAGGGCACTTCAAGGATTTCGAGTGTATTCGGATTAATGACAGTTATCTTGCTGATGTCTTGAACATTGTAGAGATAACTAACTTTCGGATTGCCTTTCTCTTCGTATGACGAAAGTTGGTTATAGAGAGTGCGCAACTCTGTTGAGTTGTAGTGTAAATTATTTTTGCGCAGTCCTTCGTGGGGGCTAATTTTGCCCGTCAGCTCTTGACCGCCGAGCGCATCAAGTTTGCTTGCATCAGGTGCTATAGCGGGACATGTTACTCTTTGCGCTGCTGCAACCGCTTGTGCTGGAGATAGACCTTCCAGCCCTCTGTGTGGGTTTTGGTGATAAACGTCGACAAGATACTTCTCGAGATTCTCTCGAAACTCTTGATCATTCAGTTTAGCCATTTGCTCAATGGTTTTGTCGTACTGTTTTCCGTCAGAGCGACGACCCATGTAACCATCGAGCTTTTTAGCGAATTGGGCTCTGAGAGTACGGTTGAATCTCTCAATAAATGGCTTTTTCCATGGGGTACCAGTCTCAGTTGTGTTGTATTCACAACGCATAGTGGCAAGCAGCGATATGACTTGTTTTGCACGAAATGCAGTACCAGCATCTCCGGCTATGTAAGTCGGTATACCTAAATACTCCCACGAATTGGAGAGATAATCCTTATCTTGTTTCGGCAGTGCTACGTGCTTTAAGCACTCAATGACAGCTGCTGCTGTTTCCGAACCTTTGTTGCTGTAGCTGATGCTGTATCCGATAATGTATCGGGTATAGACATCGATCGCTAAATAGACGGTTGGGCAACCCAAATAGACACCAGTCGCTGCATCATAGATACCGACCTTTAGATGTACAGCATCAATTTCAGCACGTTCACCCATGAACTTAGCAACAAACTTTTTTAATGAAATGCGTTTGAATTTTCTTGCAGCATCACGCCCTTCACGTGCAATAGTAACTTCGACAGGGCATAGTTCTTTAAACAACTCATAAAAGCGAGATTTACCAATGCTACGAAGTTCAGGGTACGTCTCTTGATGACGCTTTTGATAGACGCGATACACTTCCGCTTTGTCCGCCCCGTTGATCTTCAAGTATTCATCCCATATGCATTGATCTGCTAAATCGAAAACGCACTCTTCAATCTGTGCTTTTCGTTTTTTGATGCCTTTAACGACGAGTGGAATCACGTTGCGATCACTCTCTACCCACTCGTTATACCAGCGGTATAGTTTCGAATCTGATGGTATTTGTGCTCCCTCGTAATCGTACTTATCCGCAACTAGCGAAATCACTTTTTTCATTGTTGTACGAGACCGAGGGTTAGTTTCATTATCAAGCGCTAATAGATAGTTGTTCATTAGTTGCGCTTGTTCGATATGCTCTTTTTTGACTAAAGGTTGATACACTACGGGTGGAGTCTTTAGTGCAATCTTTAGCTTGCCAGCAGCATAATCAGCAAATAATTCCTTCGGCTTTTGCATCATCTTTTGCCCCTTATTGTTCTCTAGAACAATAAAGTCCGGTTCTAGGGCTCGAATTAAGTAAGATTGATTGTGCCAACTGATGTTCATCCCTGCTTCGAGAATATAAGTACCGTTCATGCAGCTACCTCAACTGTTGTTTGACGAGTAAGTAGTTTGTGGTTGTTAAATTTAAGAGATTGGTTAGCAACTAAAGCCCACGCGCAAGACGCATTTTCACCAAGCTCACAAAACAAATGTTCAATTTTTTCTAGTGTTGGTTTATCAATGCGTCGGGCGTTATTTAAGACTTTTTCGACTACCTTTTGGTCGAGCTTTACATCAAAAAATCGGTAAAGAAGCCTCATGTTGTTCGCTTTTTCGCCCTTACGTACATCCTTGTCGAGAATCAACTCGATCGGGTGACCGATCTCACTGCTAAAGTAATCTTGTAGTTGTAAGAATTTTGCTATGAATTTTGGTTTTTGGGCTTTATTCAAAGGCTTAATTTCAAGAAACTTACATGTCTTGTCGTGATAGATAACGAGCACATCAGGGGTATATCGCGTGCTTTTTCCGTTAACCATGTATGTAATACTGCATGGTTGTGTCACGTATTTGAGAATTCTGGGGTCGAATTCCAAAGAGAGTAGTGCGTCAGCCTCAAGACGACTTTCGCACGGCATCATCGCTCGATTTTTTCGAGAGTAAAAAGCGATGGTAGGTTTAACTTTGCTTGTCTGGTCAAACTTCCGTGTCTGCATATTTTGTCCCTCTTTTAGTTCGTGAAACTTCGTGTTCATGACTCGCCCATACTTCTAAAAGTTGTACATGAAAAGCAAAATTGCAAACTCAAAAATAAGCATAAGGTGCTGATATTTAATATATTTTTAATATTTAAAAATGTCAGTGTCTGAGCATTTAATCGTCGTGTCATTTTTTTAATCGGATAAAGTGTTTGAGCTTTTTTCAAAGCTTCTAATATGGATAACTAAAAGGTCACAAACTTCGGACAAAGTAATTTAATTTTTTTATTTCAAGTGGATAATTGGAGACCTGATGCTCAAGGAGGAGACGAAGAATAAAATGGAAGAAACGAGAGAAATGTCACTGGAGCAAGTAGAGATCGATGAATTCTCAGTTGCGGTTTTTGAAGCAAGAGAGTCTGTCCAAAAAAGTGCCCAACGTATTGTGAAAAGCAAGCTCAGGTCGTTTATCGGCGATAAATCAACAGAGTACGTTCAGATGTCGGAGGATTTTCTCTCTTTTGCGACAATAAGACTTTTAGAAGGAATTCGTGCTGAAAAGACGGAAAAAGTTATCACGCCTGAGCAACGGCATGCGCGTCAGATGAAACTTTGGCACAGATATAAAACGGACAAGGACTATCTCAAAAAGTACTTACTCACAGCAGTGACCAGTGCTTGCCATACGCGCATGCGAAGGTGGTCTTTAGATACTGAAGAGATACTTTCAAATGAAGATGACGTGAATGATGGTGAATTTCCTTCAGAGGCACGTACTAGGGAAATTGATAAGTCCCCGGCAATAAGAGCTCGTGATTCTAGAGCAAATGGCGATAGGCAGTCAGACGAAGAGTGGCTTGTCAGTAACTCAAGTATGCTTAGGGTTGACGGAGAATTTAGTGGCGTAGATACGAACGATTTAATTGATTTTTTTGAACAGAAGAAGGTAAGCAGAGACGAGCTTCGTCTAATTCTGTCAAAACTTTCTGGTGAGAGTATCGAGCATTTAGCATCACTTTCTAACGAGAAGAGTGCGACGGTGCAGAAGAGGTATCAAAGAGCGTTAGAAAAACTCGGGTTGACTGCAAAAGATTTGAGAAATTTCTAGTTCTCATTTTGGCTTAAGGGTTGATTGGGATAATGGGGCAGATATTGTGCATCATAGCGTAATTTGTCTCCGATTTGTTAGCCATATAGCTAACAACCCAACAAAATCTGAAATGTTAGCTATATGGCTAACATTACTCGACGGAGGGTATCTTTTGTTGCAAAACCGGTAACTCCTACCATCATGCAAATTGCTTTGGAACAAAGTGTCTTAGAGTTTAGGCCTGGGTGGGAGCATACTTTACTTATCAATTAATCATTATGTTGATTAGCTTAAAATCGGAATCATTTTTTCCTTTCAACTCTGAAAATACATAAGTACAGAGGTGCAAATTCTGACCACACTGCCTGCGTCTTGAGCGATTTAGTATGCCCTAGAATTAGGGTATTACCCCGAAGCACGGACACGATTCGCTGTTTAGCAAATTGCTGCCCATTCATTGCCAGTCCGTCTACTCAATCAGATAAAACTTCTCTTTTTATTCCAATTCCTAATGGCACAACACCATATGACATAAAGAAATAATGAAATGTATACATCCTCAAACTCTAGTTAAATGCAACAATGTATAATCTTACTAATTTGATTGCATGAGCAATTGTCTACATATCTAATTTAACCCAATGAGTAAAAAAGTGAGGAGACATAGTGAAACTCGATAAATTGCGAATCTCACGTTTTCAGAGTTATGGTTCAGCACCTACAGAATTATCTTTTGACGAACTGACTTTTCTTATTGGGCCCAATGGTTCAGGAAAAACGGCTGCTCTTCAGGCTCTTTGTAGAATGTTTGCTTTTGACCCGTCTCTCCGACGAATAAAGAAGTCTGACTTTCATGTTCCATGCAACGAAGCTGAGCAGCCTGAAGAACGAAATCTTTGGATTGAAGCTGATTTTTTGTTCCCTGAATTACATGAAGAGGCAGATGCTACAACTGTCCCACCGCATTTTGCTCATATGAGATTAGTCGGTGGGGGGGATACTCCTCGAGTACGATTTCGTCTAGAAGCATCTATGGGCATTGATGGTGACATCGATGAGTCATTGATATATGTCTTGGAGTTAGATGAAAATCAGCAACCTAATAGTACAGCCAAAGTTTCCCGAATAGACCGGAATCAGATTCAAATACATTATCTTCCAGCGAGACGAGACCCGGCAGAACATATAACCTTTGGGGCCAATGCCTTATTAGGGCGTATATTAAGAGCTGTTAATTGGGAGGTAGAGCGAGAAGCTGTAAAGGGGCATACAGACCAAATTAGTTCGAGCCTTGACGCCAACATCTCTGTAAATGCTCTAAGCACAAGTATCCAAAAGTCATGGTCTTGTTTACATAAAGGGCAGTTTTTCACGCAACCTAAAATTACTTTTGTTGCTAGCGAAATTGATTCTTTACTTCGTCATCTATCTATTTCATTTGCTCCAGGACACGATGAAGCGAACGTTGATTTTTCACGGTTGAGTGATGGGCAAAAGTCAATGTTATATTTGTCTCTAGTCCTTTCATCTCAGGCAATTGGTCGCTCAGTGTTAAACGGTGACGACTCTTTTGATCCTGATAAACTTCGTCCTTCAGTGTTTACCTTGATTGCTATAGAAGAACCGGAAAATAGTTTATCTCCTCACTATTTAGGGAGAATTGTGAGCTCTCTTCAAGAGATGCTCGGTCACGGGGATGCTCAAGCTCTCATCGCAACTCATGCACCCTCGATGCTCAGACGCGTCGAGCCGAAACAAATACGTTACATGCGTCTGAATTCGAACAGAGAAACAACTATTGCCAGCATAAACATACCTGACGAAGAGCATTACGGTGATGCTCATAAGTTTGTCACACAGGCGGTGAAAGCCTTTCCTGAAATATACTTTTCAAGAATGGTTATTCTTGGGGAGGGTGATAGTGAAGAAATTGTCATACCACGATTGCTAGAAGCTAAAGAAGTACCTGTTGACGCATTTGGTATTACGGTAGCCCCTCTTGGCGGACGGCATGTGAACCACTTTTGGAGACTTCTTGAAGGACTAAATATTCCGCACATTACACTATTAGACCTTGACGTTGGAAGGTATCAAGGTGGCTGGGGGCGTATCAAAACAACTAATGACCAATTAATACGCTATAAACCATCTCTACAGTTAACAGAAGGGTTTGCAACTATCCCCGGATGGGACAATTCTGAATACAAAATCAGAGATTATCATCATTATCTAGAAGAAATGGAAAAACGAAGAGTGTTTTTCTCTTATCCAATGGACTTAGATTTTGCAATGCTGAGAGCTTTTCCTACGGCATTCAATATAGAAATTGATGATCAAGTTGAACCGGAACTTCCACAGATCAAAGCGGTGCTAGGCAAGTCGCGTACCGATGCATCCGAGTACGACGATGAAGAACGGAAGTTATTTATTTCATATCACAAGTTGTTCAAAGTTGGCAGTAAACCCGCTGAGCATATCAGTGCTCTCTCTAAACTATCTGATGAGCAACTATTGGTGAACATTCCCCCATCCTTAGAGCGGTTGGTTGAATCTGTAAAAGAAATATTGTTGGAGCTTCCTGAATGATTAGAGTAGAAAACTGGCAACCAGCTGACGGGTTAGTTCTGGAGCCTAACGCCTATCGAGCAGCTAAGGAACGTGAAGTTAGTCTAGCTTTGACGGCCGGACCTGGTGCTGGAAAAACAGAAATGCTTGCTCAACGAGCAGATTTTTTACTTCGTACAGGTTCATGCAGATACCCTAGACGCATTCTTGCTATTTCGTTCAAGGTAGATGCGAGTAGCAACTTAAAGGAACGAATTAAACGTAGATGTGGTATTGAACTATCATCTCGATTTGATAGCTATACATTCCATGCTTTTGCGAAGCGAATTATAGAACGCTTTCGTCCAGTATTAACTGGGGATGATGCCTTAGAAGCAGGCTTTACAATAGGCCCCAAGGTTCTTCATAAGCAAATTGATTTTACAGATCTAGTTCCTCTTGCAATTAAAATACTAAAGGAGTCCCCTCCTGCAAGAAATGCATTGAGACAAACATACACAGATGTTTTTTTGGATGAGTTTCAGGATTGTACGAACCAGCAATACGATCTCATAAAAGTAGCCTTTCAAGGGACTAATATTCGCCTTACGGCAGTCGGTGATACAAAACAAAAAATAATGGGTTGGGCTGGCGCACTTGACGGAATTTTTGAAACCTTTAAAGAGGACTTCCAGGCTGCCCCACTCAACATGTATCGAAACTTTCGCTCAAGGCCTAAGCTTCTTCAATTGCAAAATGAAATTGTCAAAATCCTCGACCCTACTTCTGTTATGCCCGAAGACCAAGTGGCAGGAGGTGAAGGTCATATCCAAATTCACCCTTTCGAAAATTGCCAAGAAGAAGCCAGTTATCTTGCAGAGGAAATTGGCATATGGATAAATGAAGAGAAAGTACCTCCTGCTGAGATAGCCATACTCATTAAAAACCAACCTGATTTATATGCAATGAAGCTTATGGTAGCGCTGCGTGATCGAGGTATTCCGTATAGAAATGAACAACAGTTGCAGGATATATCAGTTGAGCCAGCAGCACGCCTAATCGTAGATTTTTTATTAAGCACTTTTGGTAAGCAAGAGCCTTCTTCATGGATTCGTTTGATGGAAAAGTTAGTTCCATTCTCTGAAGATGATGATGAAAGAGGCGAGTTAGTTCAAAATTGGCAACGCTTCATAATTGAGGAAAAAAAGGCAATAAATCAAAATCCGATAACTCTTGAAAATACCAATAGATGGGACTGTTTAAAACGTTTTGTTGAGAGAGTAGGGTTTCAATCACTAATGTCTCTGTCACATGACTACGAAACAGAATCACGTTTACGTGAAGTACTCAATGATACTTGCTCCAAGATTGATCAATTAATGTCAACTGGACTCTCTCTTCTGGAGTCTTTGAAACGCTTTGAAGATGACCAAGCAGTTAGGATACTTACTGTTCATAAGAGTAAAGGCTTAGAGTTTGACTCTGTAGTGTTATTAGGTGTTGAAAATGAAAGCTATTGGGGAAATCAAGATGAAAATTTATGTACTTTTTTTGTCGGGGTTTCAAGAGCAAAGCGAAGGTTGTTACTGACTCATGTTGGCTTTCGTTCTAGACCTGCTGACCATTACGGAAGATGGGATACACACAGGAGTAGACAGGAAAGATTTCTGGGATGTGTTATATGATAAAAAGAATCGTATTTATTAATGTATCAAGAAAGTCGGTTTCACCGTACTTTTCTTAATCACCCCGACATGAACCAGAGTTGTTAACCCAACAAAATTTTTTCCATCTTCGAGCTAGTTGGTGTGGCTAGCTCAGATTCCCCCCTTTCAATTTCGGTTATTTTCCCATCATGCTTTGCAAAATTTTGCTTATATCAACTCAGCCCCCTCACGACTATCTAAAATCTCCACGTTAGAACGAAATTATTAATTAGCTTTAAAGGCGTAGAGTCTTTGGACATCCTCTAGTGTTTGTTAATGTATGGATTCACTTCACGATTGAAGTATTAAGGCGCTTATAGTGCGTAAATCAGATAACATGCATATGAAATTAAGGGTATAATGGCTTTCTATGTACATGTTATTTATGGAGTTTACGTGAAAGAAATTGATGATTTGCAGTGCTTAGTAGGTGGTTCTATCCCCAACGCTAGCCAAAGGATCAAGAATTCCTTTTTCTTGAAAAATAATTCTTGGGACGATTACTCGTATCGAACAACATATGAGCTTTATTTTATTGATAGTGAAAAAAAATCAATTGAAATTGGCTTTGTCAAAATATCGAGGAAAAATCTGGAAGAAAAAGAGCGGCCATTAGAAAATGGAATACTTGAACCGCTAGACAATAACTACTTTTCATTAGGTCAAGAAGAAACCTTCTATGAAAGATTAAGAGACTTGCCCGATAATTATGGAAGTTTATTACTTTCTTATTTAAATGATATCTCTCATAGCTATGGGGCTTGGGTTAGTAATAAAAGTGAAGAGTCTTTAAATATTTCTCTAATGAGAGATGTTACAGCATTGGATGTTGTAAGCTATAACCGCATTTTTAATGGCTCCAACGATAAGATTAGTTATACAGTTAGATTTAAGTATAAAAATGAAGATGTCGTATTCACTGTAGATAATTCTAAGCCATTTAAAAACTCTAATATTCACACTTTTATAGGCAATAATGGTGTTGGTAAAACCACGGTTTTAAAAAAATTAGTAGAAAAAATATTTGAAAATGACTTCAATTGTCAGTTAAACATGCCGGATTTTTCTGGTGTAGATCATGATGGAATTGAAATTCCTTACATTGATAGAGTCTTGTACGCAAGTTTTTCGGCATTTGATAATAATTTACCAAACATACCATCTGGCTATAAATTTGATTATTTAGGCTTACATGACGGTTCGGGGGGATTTAAAGGTCCTACTGAACTTCGTGAAGAATTTGAAAAAGCTATCTGTAAATTGATTGAAAGAGCAGATACTGAATACTTAGCGAAAGTATTTACCCCACTTCTTGATGTCGATTATCTACGAGAGCATATCAATGAAATTTTAGATAATATTAAAGATATTTCCAAGATAATGTCAATTTATGAAAAACTAAGCTCAGGGCATCGTATTATTGTCCACACGCTTGTTCTACTTATGGGCAAACTTCGCCAAGGTATGATTACGTTATTCGATGAACCAGAAACTCATTTACACCCACCATTATTGGGAGCATTCCTTCAGTCATTGCAGATAATTTGTAACACTTATAATGGAATGATTATATTCGCGACTCATTCTCCAATTATTCTTCAAGAAGTTTTATCATCGAATGTTTATATTTTGCGACGAGTTGATAACGAAATGTTATTTAACCGCCCTCATGTGACAACATACGGACAAAACGTCTCTAAGTTGACTCGAACAGCATTTGGATATCAGAATGTAGGATTTCACAATACAATCAATAATTTAGTATCCTCCAAGGTCATTACTAAAGATAACATTAATGAATTCACTGATATTGGCTCTGAAGCTAAAAAGGTAGCGTGGACGCAGTTATATAGGGCTGAAGATGAACAATGATATTAGAACAATTCAAGAAAGTAGAGTTATTGATTATTACATTAATTCCAGTGGGGTGTCGAAACAAAAGAAACAAGATTTACGTGCAATAAAAAGCAATCTATTAGCTGACTTTAGAATTTATAAACTTTTTGGTAATTTGGGGAAGTTCCATCAAGTTTCATCCCATATATCGAAGTTGTCTTCTAGTAACGCCAATACTTTAGAGTTACTTTATACGAGTTATTTGTCTAAATCTGGCGTTAGAAAGGATATTTTTTCTAACAATTTGATATGTCCAGGGTGTCAGAATAACTATGCAACACTTCGGTCAACACTAGATCATTATCTTCCATCATCAAATTATCCAAATTTCTATGTATTCCCACTTAATCTAATTCCAACGTGTGGCGATTGTAATAGGATTAAGAATGATGTAATACCAACTAATAAACAAGATAATCTTCCACACCCATACTTTGATGAAAATCTTTTTAAAAGTAACTGGTTAAAAATTGAAATTTTCAACAACAAGCCACTAAAGTATACGTTTAATATATCAGATGTATTAAATATTAATGGGAAGTTTAAGGTTCTAAACCATTTAATTGCCTATGAGTTAGAAGATACTCTTTTTACGCATGTAGACCACATATTTGAAGAAAATGATGACGATTTAAAAGATATTTTTCAATCTGATGGACAAAAAGGCCTGAAAGAGTATATTTATATGTTGAGACAAGAATCCTATGTTTCACCATCCAGTGACGATTATCTTCCTATTAATTTAGAGTATGCTTTCTTTGATGCTTTATACAATTCTAGTTGGTTTTGCAGTCAATATTATACTTAGATTTATTAATGTATAATTATAATTGGCGAATGATTATAATATAATTTGGGGTAAGTGTGCTAGTTAACAGCTTTCCCCAAATGAAAAGTTAATTTCTCTAATAAAAATATTGGGATTAAATGCTATTTAGAGTAGGTATTCTGTATATCAGATATGTTGACTAAAAGCTTAATGGTCATGGAGGTTACAAAGAAGACTTGTAATGGTAAATCAAGAAATAGAATAGAAATGTCAAGATTAAACTTGACTTTATTTGGTCTGAATTACTTGATTTGTAGACGTGGCGGTGATTTGAAGGTCTAGTGGATCTAAATTATAAGTCGACAACAAAGTATGCAAGCCAAGGTAACGTGACCTTTGGGAGCGCATCATTGACCTAATTATAGCGTTAAACAACTTGGGAAGAGTTGTCTATTACACGGAGTTATTTCCATGAACTCGAATTAATGCTCACGATCTGAATCTTGTATCTGCAAGTCACTTGGGTATACCTAACTCACATTTGTCCACTAACGTGTCAGCAGATCTTGGCAGACTCTTTCTGGTACGACCAATACGTTTGTACCCTGAGGCGTGTTTAGAACACAAGAAACATTCATAAAATTAGTTTGGGCAACAAACTCTCGGACTCATGGATTTGGCTAGCTCTTTTGTGATAAAGCTTAATTGTCCTCCGATATAGAGCGGATAAAGAGCAAGGGATATCGGTCATGTTTCTCCCCCTAAACCGTACCTTTTGACCAAATCTGTACAGTTTCGCGAGGATTAATTCCTTCTAAAATCAATGTATTCATATAGTTGAATTACCACTACATAGTCCCCATAAAAGATAAGGGCAAATACGAAAGCTAAAAGGCCACAGAGAACTCTCTGGCATATCGCTTTCACAAAAAGTTTGAACAATCAAACTAATGCTGTAATGGAGTTAAGATGTGGTCTGATAAAGAATCCTCACTAGATTTTTTAAATTTTAGTGAGACAGCTGAGTCGATTAAGGACCTAGTCACCGAAAAAGAATTGATGCCAATCTCTGTTGGTGTTTTTGGTGATTGGGGTGCAGGTAAGTCAACAATCTTAGAATTGACCAAAAAGTCAATATCTGAAGAGGAGGAAGACTACATTCAAGTCCATTTCGATGCTTGGATGTATCAGGGTTATGACGATGCAAAAGCAGCGCTACTGGAGACAATTGCATCGACCTTGGTTAAGCAAGCGAAAGACAATGCCAGCTTGAGTCAAAAGGCGAAGGCTTTTGCAGGACGTGTTGACATTATTAGGTCTTTGGGACTGTTAATGGATGGAGGTGCAGCCCTAGCTGGCGTCCCTACCATGGGTGGATTTCAAAAATTAATGGGGCTATTTACTGGTGGCGAGAATGGCGAACTAGATTTTAGAGATGCCAAGGATGCTTTAGATGGTGCGAAGCAGATATCGAAAGAGAGTAAAGGAGCCGTAAGTTCGAAAAAGACTTTCTCCCCTCCAAAAGAAATTAAAGAGTTCCGCCAAGCATACTCAGATTTGTTGAGTGAATTTGATAGACCACTCATAGTTTATGTCGATAACTTGGATCGTTGCTCACCATTCAATGCCATCTCGACGCTGGAAGCAATACGGTTATTTTTGTTTTTACCAAATACAGCATTTGTGATTGCGGCGGACGAAGATATGATCCGCTTAGCTGTGCCGGAATATCACAAGGGAGCTTCGCAGCGTCACCAAACTGACTATCTAGATAAATTAATTCAAATTCCTGTACACGTTCCAAGACCCGGTACTCTAGAAATCAGAGCTTACCTGATGATGTTGACAGCTCAAGATCATGGCGTTAAGAGTGACCAGCTTGAGGGGCTTAGGGAAAGCCTAGAGCAGTCTCTTCAGCTATCTTGGAAGCAGTCACCTATATCAGTCGATGAGCTTTTGGACGTTGATAAAGTTCAAGATGTTCAGGGTAAGGATGAACTAAGAAGTAAGTTCATCGTGGCCGAACAACTTGCTCCATTGCTCGCAGAGTCCTCCAATATAAATGGGAATCCTCGAATTGTTAAACGCCTCTTAAATCAGGTGAAAATGAGAAGAAAAACAGCGCTTCGTCGTGGTATGCAGCTGGATGAGAAAACCATTACTAAATTGGTGATATTTGAGCGTTGCTTAGGGACTCAAGCAACAAACAAACTGTATCAGTTGATTGATGCAGAGAGTGGTTCTCCCAAGATTCTGGCTCAATTGGAAGATCCAGAAATTGAATTCGATGATATGGATTTACCAGAAGAGTGGAAGCTAGATTTAGCTTTTCTTGACAAGTGGTCGAAGTTACCACCGATGTTTGCAAATGTGAACCTGACCCCAGCGGCATACTTAAGTAGAGAGAGTATCCCCATGGGCCTAGTGAATGCAGTCATGTCCGGCGCTGCTCAAAAGCTTGTGAAGGATTTAATGAAACAAACGGAAAGACTAAGCCATACAAACCAAAATGCGATAGCAGCGACCCCAAGAGAAGATTATTTAGCTGTGATGGATGGACTAATTGAAAACTTCAGGACTGTAAGCGATTGGTCAAAAGCTCCTCCAGGCATATATGGCGCGAGACTACTAGCTGTTGAAGAGCCTAAGTGTAAAAAGGCGCTACTAACTTACGTCAAGGGACTGCCAAAGCAAAGGTGGTTGAATGTAATTATCAAGGAATTAGAAAAGTAGGTATAAATGGGTACTTCAGCATCATCAACTGGTCCTAACAATCAGAGCCCACTCATTCCGTCATGGGCTGAAGAAAGCTCGCCTGTATCAATTGAGCCAGCTCAAGATATTGGTGGCCCGGACGGGGAAAATCAAGGTGACAAGGAAATCGACAATGAAAAAGTTCAGCAGGAAATCGGCAAACCATCTGGTACCGCCAGTCCTGCAAACCGTTTTGCAGGAGCTAGAAGAGAATTCGGGAATTATGCCAAGGTCGGAGGTTCAAGCTCAGATCTAAGGCGAGCACTAAAGAGTTATTCTAAAAAAGGCTCTGGTGGTGGAAAAACCACAAGCCGAAGATTGGCTAGTGGGATAACGGCTGGTACTGGTTTACTTGGAGTGATGCGTGGAGACACTGTTACAGTCAACAACCAAAGCCTCTCTTTAAATGACTTGAAAGGCCTATCCACTGACCAAGCTATTGATAGAATTGCTTCACATTTAGCTCCTGATAATGCTGACTCAGACTCTGTGAGAATTGCTTTAGATTACGCGCTGGAAGAAGCCCTACCAGATACCGAAGATTTCGATCCAAATAGTTTTACTGAAGAAGTTATCCAACAAGCCATCGGCTGTTATCTAACTGACTTGATTTTCCAAGATGTGGTTGAAGGCATGGGTAAGGCTTGGTTCCACGTAGAACCTGCTAGCAAGCACCATAGCATGGAAGTTGAGCTACGAGAGCTTATCAAGGTAATAGCTCAGGAGCAGCTAGACAAGGTCACTAATGGCAACCCTAGCAATATCACCAGAAATAACATTACTAAGATTCAAGCTGATGCCATCGCAATGACAGTTGAAGAATGGGAGAGTTTCGATGACTAAATTTTACTTCAATGATAATCCAAACCAACTACCTGAATATTCAGAGTCATGCCACCCAGTACAACTCTTCCACACTCACGAATATGATGAAAAAAAACACAGCTTAGCTTCCAGAGGGCTACTGCAAACAGTAAGAGACTTGGGAGTTACTGTTGAGCCCAAGGCAATTGATTTGATCACAATTGCTTCCGCTGTTACCGCAGCTGATACTTTTGAGCTAAGAGAAAAGGCAGAGAATGCTTGGTCAAGGCAAATGCACCTTCACATCCCAGTAAGTGATCCGAACATATGGGATGCAGAGGGTTCTGAATTGAGCTCAATTTTGAATTTTCTTACTGGCGATCAATGGATATTCACTTTTGAGCAGACATCAATGGAAATGCTTAAACCTAAGACAAGTAAGCAGGCTAAACATAAAGCCAAAACTCTTCTAGGGAAAAATGCTGTTTGCCTATTTTCTGGCGGTCTTGATAGTGCTGTGGGTGCTATTGATATCCTTAATGGAGAGTCAGACTATAAGCCTCTCTTAGTAAGTCACGCCTATCGTGGAGATGGTGCAAAACAAGAAGAAATTAAAACTTTGTTATCTTCGCCATTTGCAGATCTATCCTATTCAATCTCTCCTCGCATCACTAAATTATGCGAAGGCAAAACTGACATAAGTATGCGAGGAAGAAGCTTTAATTTCTTGGCGATGGCCGTATTGGGCATTTCCGCACTAAGAAGTGCTAACAGTGATGCCTGTATTAAAACGATTGTCGTTCCTGAGAATGGCTATATCTCTATCAACCCGCCGCTAACTAGAAGGCGAATAGGAAGCCACAGTACGAGAACTACACATCCCAACTTCTTGCAGAGATTGGAAGAATTGCTGACGCGTATAGGTTTTGACATCAAATTCGTAAACCCTTATCAGTTTAAAACAAAGGGCGAGATGCTGGCTGAGTGCGTTGACCAAAACGCGATCAAAAAAGCCGTACCGCTAAGCGTTTCATGCAGCCACTGGCACAGAGAGCATATACAATGTGGGCACTGCGTACCTTGTCTAATTAGAAGAGCATCAGTACATCATGCTGGATTTGATGCAGATGCACCATATAAAACAAACCGATTGAAAACACTAGTTAAAGAAAAGGGTACAAGAGACGACCTGCAAGCTGTTCAAACCGCCATTATCCGGTTGAAGCAAACCAATAGTTACAAATCTTGGTTACGGAAATCTGGTCCCATCCCACTAAATAAGTCTGTACGTAATGCTTTGGAGGCAATGATTAAGCGTGGCTTGATGGAAGTTGACGTATTTATACAGGCAAACAAAACATCATGATGGATTTGCATTGCCACGTTGACCTATACCCCGAGCATGAGAAGGTATTGGATGACATTGAGCGCTCAAGCTATTACGTATTATCTGTAACAACAGTGCCTTCAGCCTTCGAAGGTACTGTTAATCTTACAAAAGGACTTAAGCACTGCAAAACTGCTTTGGGATTACATCCTCAACTAGCTCATTTAAGGAAGAATGAACTATCGGTTTTCGATCGACTTATAGAGCAAACTAAATATATTGGTGAGATCGGACTGGATGGCTCAAAAGGCTGGAGAGAGCATTTTGATGATCAATTGTTGGTTTTTAATCACATTTTAAAAAAGTGTGAGTTGTTCAATGATAAAATTCTGACCATTCATAGCCTAAATGCAGTTGAAGAAACTCTACTTTGTCTCCAAAAGCATCCCAATGCAGGTACGTCAATATTGCACTGGTTCTTGGGAACAAAAAAACAGCTGTTAAAAGCGGTTGAGCTAGGTTGCTATTTCTCTATAGGTCCAGCCATGTTGACCTCCGCACGAGGAAAACGAATCGTATCTTGGATACCACGACAAAAAGTGCTGTTGGAGACTGATGGACCATTTGCAAAAGTCTCAGGGCAAGTATTGTTCCCCTCAGATGTTGATAGAGTAATTCAACACCTGTCTGAGGAATGGGAATTGTCATACACAGATGTAATTAAACAGTTGAAGAATAATTTACGTATATTGCTTACCACTAAATAGCGACCCAAGGCGGAGTTTTGATGCTGTCGTGGTCATTGGGAACATAAATTCTAGATCTGGATATTTCATTCACTAACTTTTGCAATACTAATAGTTAGTTGTGACCGAATCTCGTCAGAGTTTCAACTTGGTGGAAATAGTTCTAATGAAACTTTTCCCTACATATAGGATGGTTTGACCAGTAAATTGGTGATTTGCAAAAAAGTACGACCGTGCTAAAACTGTATTTATGAAAAAAGGAAAAGTAACCAAAGAGCTGATACTGCAGCGTGCATTCCAACTCGCGAGTGAAAACGGGTTGGAAAGCCTCACTATTGGTGAGCTTGCAAAGCAGTGTGGTATGTCGAAAAGCGGCCTATTTGCTCACTTCAATTCCAAGCTGAACTTACAGCTGTCGGTATTGGAGTTTGCCAACCAAGTGTTTGCTGAGCGCGTAATTGCGCCAGCGCGTGAGTTGGGTGATAGCAACATCGAGCGTAAAGTTCGTGGGTTGTTGGATGCTTGGATGACGTGGAACCACTCTTTTCAAGGCAGTTGCATGTTCCTCGATGCTTGGAACGACACCGCAGAAGAAGGTTGTGCGTTGCAAGCAGCATTGCGTAAATCAATTGATAATTGGTTGAATTACCTAGAAATTCAGATCAAGAAAGGCAAAGAAAACCAAGAGTTTGTGGCGGACTTAGATACGCGACAAGCGACCTTTGATCTATACGGGCAGTACTTAAGTGCACACGTATTTTACTCGATCAAAGGGGAAGAAGAGAGCCAGAGATTGTTCTGGCAAGGCATCGATAACTTGTTTATTCGATGGAAGCGCTAGCCCCGCGGTAACGGGCATAGTAAGAGATTCATAACAAAGGGCGACGGAGAGCGCTCTTTCTTATCAGCTTAAAAAGCACGACCGTTCTATTTTGTGCAAAGCTGATAGCTAAGGAAACGATCATGAGTGAGAAAATTTACTTCAATACTTCGCACAAATTCAGTGTAAAGCGCAGTTTAATCAACATCAGCACGCGTTTGCACCACACGCTAGCACCGTCACACGCAAAAAAGACTGCGCGAAAATTGCTGCTTACTCCTGCGCGTACGCAGCCAAAAAATGCCGAGCCACAAGGGCTTATCAAAAGTGAAATCCAAGGCCATGCTGGGGCAATTAAAACCTATCAGCTTGGTCGTGGTCCGGTATGGGTGTTGACTCACGGTTGGTCGGGGACAGCAAGCCAGTTTTACCCACTGATGGAACACATTGCCGCATCGGGTTACACCGCACTCGCATATGACCATCCTGCGCATGGTGAGAGTGATGGTCAGTATGGGCACATCCCTGCGTTTGTTCGTGGCCTAGAGGATGTGTTGGATTCGGTGGAAGACGTGGCCGGTTTGGTTGGACACAGTATGGGAACGGCGTCGGCATTAGAGTGCCGTCACAGCAAATTAGAAAACAAGCCTTTGCTATTGATTGCGCCAGTATTGAATTACGTTGAAAACCTGTTTGGCAGCATTGCTCGTTCGGGTTATTCAATGAAGCTGTTCAAAGCCGTGGTTTCGGAAGTGGAAGATCAGTTTAACTACCCATTGCAGTCGATTGACCCAGAGAGACGCTTAGCCGAACGTGAAGCGAAAACCATCATTGTTCACGATGAGCAAGACAAGTTTACTAAGCACAGCGTATCTGCGCAGGCGGCAAGTGAGATTGAGCGAGTGGAGTTGGTGACGACCCAAGGGCAAGGCCATGGACGCGTGATGAAGTGTGATGAGGTATTCCAGAGCTTCGATCGTTTAATTGAAGCAAGCTGATTATTGAAACGCATTCCCTAGATTCTGATGAAACAACAAAGGACAGCCGAAGCTGTCCTTTTCTTTTATAACCCTATTAAAAGAGGGTGATGTTGAATCACAACGCTTTTTAGCAGTGGCTTAGTTACAGTTAGCTGGACCAACTTCTTTCCAAACTCCCCATTCGCCAGATTGGCTAGGATCTTGGCCTTGAGTCCACCATTTCGCTTCCCAAGTCTTACCAGCGTGTGTCACTTGGTCACCGCCGTTGTAAACTGTGCCAGCATCCCAAGCATTAGTACATGTACCGCCGCCTGTGGTGTGTTTTGCAACAACAACGGTTGCTGTCGCTGTAGATGCCGCTTGACCATCGCTTACGCTTACAGTGAAGCTTAGGCTAGTGTCTTGTGGGTACTCTGCTGCTGTGAACGTGACTTTTGCACCGTTAACCGTTGCGTTTAGACCTTGAGGTAGCGTCCAGTCGAACGTTAGCGTGTCGTTGTCTGCATCGCTAGAAGCCGAAGCGTCTATCACAACCACGTCACCTGCGTTTGCTGTTGCTGGTGCAGAAACCTGTGCAACTGGCGCAGTGTTTGGTGGATCAATCACGCCTGCTGGCTTAACCGTTACTACAACAAGATCAGAAGCGGTTGCACCTTCGTTATCAGTGACAGTTAGCTTGAACGTTAGCTGTTCTTCAACGGCAACTTCTGCTACATCGAAGCTTGCTGTCGCTGCGTTCGCGCCAGATAGCGCCACTGCAGTACCAGAGACTTGTTCCCAAGCGTAGCTTGCGATTGTGCCATCAGAGTCTGTTGAGTTGCTGCCATCAAGTACAACACTTGCAGGACCTGTTACTGCTTGGTCTGCACCTGCTGCTGCCGTTGGTTTACGGTTTGGTTGGGGAACGACGCTGCCTGCCATACCTTCGTGCATTGCATTCAGGATGTCGCCGTTATCTGCATCAATTTCCCAAGAGAATAGACCTGCTAGACCTAGAGATTTTGCGTAGCTACCTTTTGCCAATACAGAGCGGTGGTCATCAAATGTAATCAGCTCTCCAGTCGAACGGTTCCACACCCAAGGTGCTTCTGCTTGAGCATCGTAGCCATATTCAAAGCCGTTGATACCCGTATTGTTCGCACCTAGCATGAATGACTTAATGCCTTTGTAGTCAATCACGCCATCTTCCCAAACACCTTGAGCTGTGCTGCCTTTCAGTTTACCTGTTGCAGTACCTGTCATAGGGTCATTTGGATCGGTTAGCGTATCCGGTGTCACGCCTTCCCAACCACGGCCGTACATTGCTGTACCTAGAACCAGTTTGTTCGCAGGAACGCCTTGCGCTAGTAGTAGTTGGATACCGTTGTCAGCCGTGTAAGCTGGGCCTTTGTACGGTTCGCCATTTTCATCAACGCCGCTGCCGTCACACTGACCAGGACGCATAAATGAACCACAGTAAAGCGCTGTTTGGTGACCAGGAACGTTGTTCCAACCGCCGTAGAAGTCGTATGTCATCGCGAAGATGTAGTCCATGTACTGAACTGCGTCTGCGTAATCAACATCTTCAATTTTGTCGTAACCTACACCGATTGCCGAAGTTAGCTCGTAAGTACGGCCAGTTTCTGCTTCTAGTTCATCAAGCATTGCACGCAGTTCACGCATCAATGCGATGTATGCAGGGCCATCGTTTACTGGGTCGCCCTTATCAGCTGCAGCGCCGCCACCACCAGGGAATTCCCAGTCGATGTCCACACCGTCGTAGAACTTCCACGTTTTCAGGAATTTCTTAACTGACGCGACAAACGTGTCACGGTTGGCTTTATCAACGAAATCGAAGAATGGGTCAGACAGTGTCCAACCACCGATAGATGGGATGATTTTTAGATCAGGGTTACGTTGTTTCAACGCCATTAGCATTGCGTAGTTACCCTTGATCGGCGTGCTGTACTCATGGCCTGCTTGCGCGAAGCTCTTTTGGTATGCTGCCCATGGGTCATGGATAACCACTTCGTAGTCGTTCACACCGCGACACGCTGTTTGCAGTGCGTTGAAGCTGTTACCGCCAACCGATTTCACCGATTCGTTTGGACCACAAATTGGAATGAAGCCGTAAAGGATGTGCGTTAGGTTGTCGACTGGCATGTTGTCGACAGTGTAATCACGGCCGTAGATGCCCCATTCAACAAAGTACGTACCCATCACGACACTTGGGTCTGTGTTGTAGGTTTTGTTGTTCGGGTCAACATTCATGGTTAGAGGTGGTAAGTGAGAACCATCGGTATCTGCGATAGTAATCTCCACAGGTGCACTCTTGGCACAGCCTGTTGCATCACACGCTTCGATTTCCATTTGGTACAAACCACCTTGGCCGTACTCAAACGACGCTGTGGTTTGGCTACCAGTGATAGGGCCAGTTGCAACCTGAACACCATCAAAATAGATGTTGTAAGTGTCGCCAGATGTGCCGCTCCACTGGTTGAATTTCACGTTGATCTTGGCTAGTTCATGGTACTTAACCATGTCGTTGTAGCCAGATGTGGTTTCCATTGCCAACTCAATTTTAGAAAATTGCAGGTTGTTGGAACCGTACATATCGATACTTGGTGCGGTAGGAGCCGCGTTTGCAGCGCCAGATAATGCTAGGGCAACCCCAGCTGCACATAGGTTAAATCGAATCATAACTTCTCTCTCAATCCTTGAATTCATGTTCATTGACGAACATAAGCTGCTCCTGCGACAGAAAAGACAACCAATTCACACACTGTGCAAAAGCATCCCTTTGAGCATTTCAGAGGCTTATTTTTTTTCAAAAAAAAATAAATCAAGTTTCGACCGTGTTACCTAAATCTCACTACAAGAAACATACTTTTGCAGTGAAAATTCAATATCGAGCCAAGATTTTATAAATATTTTGCATGTGTTTAATTAATCGCTTACTCAGTTCGCATGCGTTATTTTGCGAGTGAAATTAAATTTTTATTCTGCAATAGAGCAGGTTACGGGCAAAAGTGCTTGTTTCGTATACAGAAGATGTTTTGTTGGGAAAAGCGATTTGTAGGCGAAGGCTAATTGATAGATCAAAAGCTATTTGCGGCTGAAATGTTCACTCAGAGCGGCACGACGTTTCGACGCTGCTCCTGTTTCTGAACCTTGAACAGTGTGTTCATAGCCTTTGAGAATAAAACGTTGATCGGGCAAGCGTGGTTCGATGCGGCGAATTTGTGGAGAGAGGTGGGAGCCGGACAGCTGGTACTCTGTCATTCCCAATCCTGTGTTGAGGGTGACCACTTTGCCGTCAAACTCGAATTGCGTTGCGATGAGGCGATGGTTACGAAAAACTCCGTCGGGTGTAAAAGAAAGCTGCTCGGTTTGATATGGTGGCGCACCAATCTCAATCCATTCCCCATAGACTTTATCCGGATCAATGTAATCCAAATAAGAAGCATAAAGCTGATAGCTAATCACACCAGCCAATGTGCAGCCGAACAGAGCAAAGCCCCCTTTAATGATTTTGAACTGATGACGAGCCCAAAATGAGGGTTGCGGTTCTGGCTTCTGATTGCGTTTACGGCGCGGTGTGGTGGTCATGATCCCTGCTTACTTTCCTTTTTTATTATGGTGAGAAGCTTGAGCCGCAAAAACAAACAATCTTGCCTTTGAGACGGTGAAATTATGATCTGATGTCCACTTTTACATTCCGAAACACAGTTATTGAGAATTTAGCCTTTAACGAAAGGTCAATGTAGAGACTTGAGTCGTAAACCGAAACAGGGTAAAAAAGAGCTGATTTTTGATAAGGAAACCAATAATGAGTATTAAGGAAAACAGTTATTTTGCTGGTGGCGTAAAGTCACTGGGTTTTAACCAACAAGGACAGGACGTAAGTGTTGGTGTGATGTTGCCAGGTGAGTATACGTTTGGCACTCAAGCGCCAGAGCGCATGAGCGTTGTCAAAGGTGCATTGATCGTAAAGAAAGCCGGCGACGTTGATTGGGTAACATACAACAGCGGTGAGTTCTTTGAGGTAGAAGGCAACTCATCATTTGAGCTGCAAGTAAAAGACGCAACGGCGTACTTGTGTGAGTATCTATAAGAGACAAACAGAATTGAAATGAAAGCCACCTTTGGGTGGCTTTTTTCATGCATCTTGTTCAGACGTAAAGGTTTTTAGCAACAAACTGATAACTTTGTATATACTTAAGATAGGTGCACCCATCAACAAGGAGGAAGTGATGGCAGTACAACCTAAACATTCTGATCTCCCTCCTCGCTATGAGGCGACAGAATTTACAACAGAACAGAGACATCGCTTTACGAAAGTGGCCAATGCAGCTCAAAAACGCCGTGCTTTCTATAAGCGTGCGATCGAAAACAGCTTGGTCGGTAAAATAAAAGAGCGAGCGCTCAAGCCTGTTATTCCACCAAAAGAAGACAAACCGAGTAAAACACGCCAAGTGATATGGCTGCTCACCTTTTTACTTGGCGGTTTGTGGGCGATGTACATGTTCGCTTAATGTAAGTGGGTGTTGCCTTTCCTCTATTCGCAAGTACAAGCCAGTTCGCAAATACACGCCAATCGACATTTCTTACAAGCTTGCGTCACGTTGAAGAGACGTGACGTTTTCACTGCCCATTGCTCCAACCAAAGAATGCCTTTGATGGCGCAACTCTTCTGCGTGTGAGCAGTGCTCATAATACGCGTACTGGTTTTTGCCTGTGTGCTTGGCTGCGTACATAGCTTTATCGGCACAGCGTGTTAGCTCAGATAGGTCATTGGCATCTTGGTGGTAAATCGCTACCCCAATACTCATGGTTAGCTCGTTGATATTGTCTTCCGAGTGGTAGCCTTTTTGGAACAAGTTGACGATGCGATCCATGATTCGGTCTAAATCTTTCTTGCAGCGCACATCGTAAAGCATCAACACAAACTCATCCCCAGCAAAGCGCGCAATCGAATAGTCATGCTTATCCGTCTTTCTGTCTTTATTACGAATGTTGTTTTTCAGGCGTGTCGCAAAGTGTTTTAACACTCGGTCGCCGACATCGTGTCCGTAGTTGTCGTTAATGTGCTTGAAGTTATCGATATCGAGGAAAACCAAAGCAGTGACGGTATTGTTTTGAGTTTGATCTAATTCTTCTAGTTTCGCGCGCGCCCAAGTTTCAAAGCTCCAACGGTTGGCAAGGCCCGTTAATTGGTCGAGATAGGCGAGTTCTTCAATCCCTTCGCGATAAAGGGTCTGAATGTAGTTCACTACTTTTGAGTAGTAGTAAGAGAAGGTATGACAAACAAAGCAAATCGCCACAAGGGTGAACATGAAGCGGCGTTCGGTCATTTCGCTGGCGGTTGGCACACTCTCTAAAAAGGTTAAACCGAAAAAGATGATGAGAGTGTAGGTGACACTGAACAGCAAACCGACTTTGAATTCGTTAATCAGAATAATGGCGGCAACAATAGGGTAAAGCCACAACAGGCGACCCGATGGCGCGTCGTTATAAAGCAGCAACAGAAGACCATCGAACATCAACACGCCTGTGAGCAACAAGTCGGCGTATTGGTGATGACCTCGAACCTTAATCAGATAACTGATGGTGAGACACGCAATAGAGCACAGCCCGATTAATAAGCTGAGTCCCCAATTCCCTTGCAGATAGTGAACGATGGACCCGTACGCTAAGAATGCGGTGGCAATGCTAGAACAGAGAAATACGATCTTCTTCTTTCTTGTCGATCGGATATCCGCCATTTCCTCTAGGCGTGCTCCGGCCAATTTCGACATTATGTTTCCCTACTTAAGAATTACTTAGTGCCTATTCTAGGTGGTAATTTAGTGCTACATGGAATAGCAAAGCGTTTAAATGTGATATGAGTCATGTTTACTATTGGTGTGAGTTATTGAATTTGTAAGAAATTTACGGTGTGTGAAAATTTTCAGGATTATGAAACGTTTCATACGATCAGGCATAAATTGCGCTTATTTTGAACAGATTTACGTGATAGCACTTAAACAATTCGGTGAAATGAAAGCGATTTCAAAATGTGAACGACAAAATGATTGTTTATAAGTGTATGATTTTAAGTAAGAAAAATCATGTTGAGTTTCATGCGTTGTTTCATGTCATTTTGAACACGATTGCCATGTGAAGCGGTAGCGGCTTTTCAAACGTTTCATTCCTTAAGATCCCTATTGAAATAATTACACCTACAAAAAACTTAGGGAAATCACATGAAAAACTTAAAGGTTTTACCTCTCGCTCTTGCAGTGGCCACTTCGCTTGCTTCTCTCTCAACTTTTGCTGCCGATTCTGATGTAGAAGCTTTGGAAAAACGAATTCAGGAGTTGGAAAATCGCATTGACCCAACTTATGTGGACAACCAGCAACCTGCTGTTCTTACTCCAGAAATCGAGATTCCACTTGGCGTTGTTTTCTCCGGTTATGCGCGTTATGGCGCACATTACCAAGCTGGCGACGAGAAGTACGTAATGGTGGATGGTTCGTTCAACGGATCATCGGCAATTGGTCGTTTGGGTAACGAAGGCAACGGCGGCGAATTCCAGTTTGGTAAAGCATTCAAGAGCGACAGCGGCGCGATCTGGGATGTGGTGGTGATGTTCGACCATTGGGGCGACGAAGTGAACGTGAAAAAAGCGTACGCAGGCGTAACCAATGTGCTTGAGAGCCAACCTAATGCTTACATCTGGGCGGGTCGTGATTTCCACCAACGTCCACAACAAGGCATCAATGACTACTTCTGGATGATGCATGATGGCCAAGGCGGTGGTATCAACAACCTTGAACTTGGCTCGGTTAAACTTGATTTCGGTGTGGTGGGATCGGTTGACAGTTGCAGTCCTGAAATCACTCCGGGAGCGAACCCTTCTATCTCATGTACGGGTGGCGCAGGAACGGGTGACAGCGGCGCGTATGCATTCACTTCTAAGTTGCACGGCATTGATATGGGCTTTGCTGATTTAGAACTTTACGCGAACTATGGTTTTGATTCTGAAGCCATTGAAAGCTCTGAACACATTGACGCGTACCAATTGGGTGCGGTGATTTCTCGTGCACATGACAGTGGCTCAAACCGTTTAGTGTTGCGTTACTCTGACAATGCCGACAACGGCGTATTCTGGAAAACAGAAGACTTAACAACCATCTACGCGAGTTTCGAAGGTAACGCAGACATTGGTGAAAGTGCTGCGGTTGAATACCTATTGGCGTACCACGATTACTCAATTGACGGCTCAAATGCTTTGGAAGACGAGCGTACCAACTACAGTGCGATCGTACGTCCGATGTACTTCTGGAATGATGTGCACTCAACGTGGCTAGAAGCGGGTTACCAAATGGTTGACTACGCACGTGCTGATGAAGACAACACAGGTTGGAAAGTGACGCTATCTCAAAACATCGCGTTTGACTGGGGCGCGGGTGCTCGTCCGATGCTGCGCTTCTACGCAACAGTGGGTGAAGTGGATAACAAAGCGACCAACAACGATCCTAAGCAAGATACGGTTAGCCTAGGTGCGATGTGGGAAGCTTGGTGGTAAGCCATCTCAAACTACACTCTTAACTCTCTCTATTTAGTCATGGCGCTCATTGCAGCCAGTTGAGCGCCAAACTGTCCATTCTTAACCCTATTTTGAGCCGCATTTGCGGCTCTTTTTTTGTTTCTCGTTCGCCGTTTTTGATTCATGAATCGATATTAAAGAGTTGTGAAATCAATGCCTTTGCTTGGTTTCATTTGAGCGTGAAATAACCATCTCATGAAACAGTTTCATGGCATGAAACGAAACTGCCAACCGCTTCATTCTTTCAGTTATTGCCCGTATTTAAAGGGATTTCGGTGTGATTTCTCTCACGATAACCCCTAGGTGGATCAGAAATACTAGCTGCCATGAAAGCGGTTTCGAGCAAATTATCTCGAAGCAGAATTGAATCTTGAGGCTCAGGTAGAAGAGGTTTCTTGTGGCGACGATTAAAGATGTATCTGAATACGCAGGGGTTTCTCAGGCAACGGTTTCTCGCGTGATCAACGGCACCAGCCGAGTGAGTCACGATAAGAAGCTGAAAGTCGAGAAAGCGATTCAAGAACTTGGCTATCGTCCGAACTCGATCGCTCAGGCATTAGCGTCTAGTCGCACCGGCAGCATTGGCATCATCGTGCCAGAGCTTGGCGGTCCTTTTTACTCTGGCATTTTGCACAGCATGGAAGAACGTCTGCGTCGTTTTGGTTATCACGTTGTGGTAACGGCAGGTTCTAACTCGGAGCAAAGCCAACGTGAATCTGTGGAGTTCCTGCTTGGACGTCGTGTTGATGCCATGATTTTGCACGCACAAAACCTGACTGACGATTATCTCATCGATCTGAAAGAGAAGGGCATTCCAGTGGTGTTAGTTAACCGCTTCATCCCTGAAATGGCGCAAAGCTGTATTGAGATCGATAACGAATTTGGTGGCCAGTTGGCGACCGAATACTTGTTGCGAATGGGGCATCGCAACATAGCGTGTATCACCGGTCCTCTGGACAAATCTGACGCACGGGGGCGTCTACAAGGTTACCGCAAGGCTCTTGAAGAAGCGGGAATCGAGTATGACGAAGCGTTGGTGTCCGAGGCCGGTTTTACCGAAGAGTCTGGGGAAAGCGCAATGCGCAAGCTGTTGAAGCGCGATTGTCATTTTACTGCCGTATTTGCCTGTAACGATCACATGGCTTTCGGTGCTTACGAAGTGCTGAAAGCCCATGGTGTTGACGTTCCAGAGCAAATCTCCCTTGTGGGGTTCGATGACATTTTGTTTGCGCGTTACCTCACGCCAGCCCTAACCACAGTTAACTTCCCTATTGAGCAAATGAGTGCTGAGGCTGTCCAGCTCGTGATTCAAATTCTCAATAAAAACAAACGAGATGTGAACTTCAAACTGTCGCCGAATTTGGTGCCGAGAAGTTCAGTCAAGGAACTGCATACCCTATAAAACGATAATTAAGGACAACAACATGAAACTGAAAACTTTGACGCTTGCGATGACCGCTGCCTTGGGTGTTGCTGCAACGGTAAACGCGGCTGACGAAACCAAAATTCGCTTCGATGGTTTCCCTGATTTCGATAGCAGCTTGAAAGTTCTGCTACCGGATTTCGAGAAAGAAACCGGCATTAAAGTGGATTACCTGATGAATAACCACGGTGACCACCACACGAAGCTGACCACTAACTTGGCGACGGGCTCTGGCGCAGGGGATGTGATTGTTGTTGATGTAGAAAAAATTGGTCCATTCGTTGCTTCGGGCGGCTTAGTCAATCTGTCTGAAAAATACGGCGCAGACAAATACGCAGAAAGCTTTGCGCCTTATGCATGGGCACAAGGTAAAGGTGCTGACGGTGATGTTTATGGTATGCCAGTCGACCTAGGTCCGGGTGTCATGTACTACCGCACAGACATTTTTGAAAAAGCGGGCATTGATATCAACGAAGCAATCAAAGATTGGGATTCTTACATCGCGGCGGGTGAAAAACTTAAGCAGCAAAACGTTCAATTGATCGCGTCGGCAGCGGATGTGGCACAAGCGATCATCTTCACCACAGTACCTGAAGGTGAAGGCCTGTACTTCGATAAAGACGGCAACCCAGTTGTGACCTCTGAGCGCTTTGTTCACGCGTTTGAAGTGGCGAAAGAGATCCGTGACAAAGGTTTGGATGGCCGCATCCTTGCGTGGTCAAACGAATGGTACGAAGGCTTCCGTAACGGCACATTCGCCACTCAGCTTTCTGGTGCTTGGCTACTTGGTCACCTAAACAACTGGATCGCGCCAGAAACAGCAGGTAGCTGGGGCGTATCTAACCTTCCTGATGGTATTTATGGTAGCTGGGGTGGTTCATTCCTATCGATTCCAACTCAATCTAAGCATCAAGACGAAGCTTGGAAGCTGATTGAATACATGACAACGAAGCGTGATATTCAGCTTAAACACTTCGAAACCATCGCAGCATTCCCTGCAAACACTACGACTTACGACGACCCAATGTTCGAAGAGAAAATCGAATTCCTTGGTGGTCAGCAAGCGCGCCTACTGTTTGCTGAAGTGGCACAAAACATCAAACCAGTGGCACCAGCAAAAGGCGACCATGTTGCTCGCTCTATCATCCTAGAAAACGCACTGATGGAAGTGCTGGATGAAGGCAAAGACATTGAAACGGCATTGAAAGAAGCGGAACGCATGATTAAGCGCCGCACCCGTAATTTGTAAGCAATTCGCCATTTGGTAAGCAAGGAGGGCGACGTGCCCTCCTGATTAGAGGTCGTTACTATGAATCATGCAGCGAGCAAGGTTATGGAAACATCAGAGCGTGAGAGCATTTTTTCTCGTCTAAGTTTGAAAGCGCTTACACCGTATGGATTCCTACTGCCGTTTTTGATTATTTTTTCTGTTTTCGGGATCTTCCCGTTACTGTTTTCTATTTTTCTTTCTTTCCATGAGTGGAACCCAGTCGAAGGCTTGGGCGCGATGGATTACGTCGGGCTAGAGAACTACCACATCGCTTTGACTGACCCGTGGCTGTGGCGCTCACTGAAGAACACCCTTTGGCTAGCGATTACATCGGGCGTGGCGCAGCACTTGGTTGCTCTGCCTGTGGCGTACATTTTGGTGTCTTTGGGTGACCGTTTCCGCCACTGGTTAACGTCGGCTTACTTCCTACCGTTCATCACATCTACGGTGGCAGCGTCGCTTATCTTCTTCAACATGTACTCACCAAACTCAGGGATCATCAACCAAAGCTTAATGGCGCTGGCGGACAGCACGCTCTTTGGTTGGGCATTTTCTTGGGTTAACGATTTCCAACCAATCCGTTGGTTAGATGATGCAACCATGGTGAAGCCTTCTATCGCCATCATGGTGTTCTGGAAATACACAGGTTTCAACATCGTGCTTTACACCACAGGTTTGATGACGATTCCTAAAGACATTCTAGAAGCGGCACGCATGGACGGTGCAAACGCATGGCGTCGTTTCTGGAGCATTTCGCTGCCAATGATTCGTCCATTCATCTTCTTTGCGGTCACCATGACCATCATCGGTAACTTGCAGCTGTTTGAAGAACCTTTCGTCCTAACGCGCGGTACGGGTGGTACAGGTCAGTCTGGTTTAACCATCTCTATGTACCTCTACAAAGTGGGTTGGGAATGGTTAGAAATGGGCACAGCGTCAGCGATTTCATGGCTGCTGTTTACCTTGATTGCAGGCTGTACAGCAATTCAATTCTTCTTCTTCGGTAAGAAAGGTCTAGGGGAGCAATAAGATGAACACTACTACCTTACCTGCGGCGCAGCGTTGGCGTCCAAGCGACCGCAGCATCGAGATCTTTACCAAGATATTGATGGTGATGCTCGGCACTGTGTTGGTGGTGTCTGCCATCATGACCGTGTTCCCGTTCATTTGGTCGGCGTTGCTATCGACGCGTGACCGTACTGAAATCTTCGGCACAGGCATCAGCTTTGCGATTGGTGACAGCCTCGCGGTGAACTACGCAAAGCTACTGGAAATCATGCCGTTTTGGCAGGCGATGTTTAACTCCATCTACATTGCTTTCCTAGGCACCACGATTTCACTGCTGTTTTGCAGCATGGGCGGTTACGCGTTTGCAGTGTACAAGTTCAAGGGCAAAAACTTGCTGTTTGGCATGCTGGTTGGCTCGATGATGATTCCACCTGTACTGAGCTTGATCCCGTACTTCATGATCGTGAAATTCCTCGGCTTGCTCGATAACCACCTTGCCGTTTGGTTACCGTTCACGACCACACCATTTGGCATCTTCTTGATGCGTCAGCACGTAGTGGCATCGATTCCGAAAGAGCTGTTAGAAGCGGCGAAGCTCGATGGCGCGGGTGAATTTAGAACTTACTGGAGCGTGGTATTGCCACTGATGAAACCGGCGCTCGCAACCCTAGCTATCGTACAGTTTGTCTTCTTCTGGAACATGTTCATGCAGCCACTTGTGGTACTGACAACGCCAGAAAACTACGTGATTACGCAGGCACTGCGAAGCGTGCAGGGCATTCCGAATACGCCGTGGGGAGCGGTGATGCTCGGAACCACCATCTCCATTTTACCGTTAGTGATTACTTACTTATTTGCCTCAAAACAGATGATCAGCGGCTTGACCTCTGGTGCCGTCAAGGGCTAAGCGAAACAAAAGGTTTTATAACAATGAATAAATTCCAACTACCACAAGATTCAAAATTACGTAGCCCAGAGTTCTTATTTGGTGTCGCAACCTCTTCTTATCAGATTGAGGGCGGTGCTCAGCTAGGTGGTCGTACGCCTTCGATTTGGGACACGTTTTGCAATAAGCCAGGCGCAGTTGATAACGCAGACAATGGCGACGTGGCATGTGATCACTTCCATTTGTGGAAGCAAGACATCGAGATGATTCAAGGCTTAGGTGTGGGCGCTTACCGTCTATCGATGGCGTGGCCGCGCATCATTCCTGAAGATGGCAAAGTGAATGAAGAAGGCTTGAAGTTTTACGAGCAAATCATCGATGAGTGTCACGCTCGCGGTTTGAAGGTTTTCGTTACGCTTTACCACTGGGATCTACCGCAATACCTAGAAGACAAAGGCGGTTGGTTAAACCGAGAAACGGCTTACAAGTTTGAGGAATACGCGAAGGTAGTTAGTGCTTACTTCGGTGATAAGATCGATTCATACGCGACATTGAACGAACCGTTCTGCTCTGCTTATCTTGGCTACCGTTGGGGGGAACATGCTCCTGGTCTTAAGGGCGAGCGTGAAGGTTTCTTGTCTGCGCACCACTTGATGCTGGCACATGGTCTGGCGATTCCACACATGCGCAAGAACGCACCAAATGCGATGCACGGTTGTGTGTTCAACGCGACACCCGCTTACCCGTATAGCGATGCAGACATTGGTGCGGCAGAGTACAGCGATGCGGAAGGTTACCACTGGTTTATGGACCCAGTATTAAAAGGGGAATATCCGCAGCTTGTCTTGGAGCGCCAATCGCACAACATGCCAATGATTCTGGAAGGCGACCTCGACATAATCCGGACCGATTTGGACTTTATCGGCATTAACTTCTACACCCGTTGTGTCGTGCGCTACAACGAACATGGCGATATTGAAACGGTACCTCAACCAGAACAAGAGCACACATTCATTGGTTGGGAGATTCACCCTCAAGCACTGACAGATTTGCTTCTGCGTTTGAACGACCGTTACCCGAACTTGCCACCACTTTACATCACTGAAAACGGCGCAGCAGGTGATGACCATTGCATTGATGGCGAAGTGAATGATGAGCAGCGCGTGCGTTATTTCCAGCAGCACCTAGTTGCTTTGGATGCCGCGATTAAAGCAGGTGTGAATGTGGATGGTTACTTCGCTTGGAGCCTAATGGATAACTTCGAGTGGGCTTACGGTTATAAGCAGCGCTTTGGCATTGTTCACGTGGATTACCAAACGCAAAAGCGCACCTTAAAAGCGAGCGCAATTGCTTACCGTAATATGCTGCTAGACCGAGCAGAGGAGAACCAGTAATGGCAAAAGTCGAATTCAAAAACATCAAGAAATCCTACGATGATGTCGAGGTCGTGAAACACTTCGACTTCACAGTGCAAGATGGTGAGTTTGTGGTTTTCCTTGGTCCATCGGGC
Organism: Vibrio sp. K4; assembly: GCF_051122595.1. Classification (NCBI taxonomy): domain Bacteria; kingdom Pseudomonadati; phylum Pseudomonadota; class Gammaproteobacteria; order Vibrionales; family Vibrionaceae; genus Vibrio; species Vibrio sp. K4. The sequence goes on along the minus strand of NZ_CP178578.1, from coordinate 374,241 downwards.
TGCGGTAAGTCGACTACGCTACGAATGCTGGCGGGCTTGGAAAGCATCACTGGCGGTGAGATTTACGTTGGCGATAAGCTGATGAACAAAATCGATGCCAAAGACCGCGACCTTGCCATGGTGTTCCAAAGCTACGCGCTTTACCCACATATGACGGTTTACGAGAACATCGCTTTTGCTCTTAAGCTAAAAGGCATGCCAAAAGACCAAATCGACGTAGAAGTGCGTAAAGCGGCGAAGATGCTTGAGTTGGACGCACTGTTAGATCGCAAACCAAAAGAGCTGTCTGGTGGCCAACGTCAACGTGTTGCCATGGGACGAGCTATGGTTCGCACGCCTAAGGTGTTCTTATTTGATGAGCCATTATCGAATCTGGATGCCAAGCTACGTGGCGTGATGCGTGAAGAGATCAAGCAACTGCATCGCGAGCTGAAAACCACCACTATTTACGTAACTCACGATCAGATTGAAGCGATGACATTAGCTGATCGCATCGTGATTCTTAAAGACGGTTACGTGGCTCAAGTCGGCACACCGACAGAAGTGTTCCAACGTCCGGCTAACAAGTTTGTGGCGCAGTTCATTGGTAACCCATCAATGAACATGTTGGATGCAAAGCTGATTGGTGAAGAGGGCAACTGGGAAGTCGAGCTAGGTGATGTTCGTATTCCTCTGCCAGAGCGTTTCAAAGCACATGCATCGAAGAATTTAGCATTGCACTTTGGTGTTCGTCCAACCGACATCCATTTGCGTGCTGAGCAAGTGGACCACGACCGCGTGTTGCCATTCCCAGTTAAAATCAAAGACAAGGAGCTATTAGGCGCGAGTATTCTACTGAAAACAGAAATCGCAGGTCAGCCGCTTATGGTTGAAACACAAGCGGCAGAAGTGGATGTGGAAACGCTGACTCTGTACTTGGATTTGGATGCGATTCACTTATTTGATGCACTGAGTGAAAATTCGCTCGCGACATTCTAAATCCCCGATATGAAAGCCAGTGCGCGCTTGCGTACTGGCGACTTATCTAGCTCTCATTTCCCATATCAAAATGTTGTCGCGTCCCCCGCTGCAACTTATATTTTTGTTATTAGCTTGCCGGGAAAATTCCTACAATGAAAAAGAAAAAAAGAGCGGCATCCATCTATGATGTGGCCAAGTTGGCGGGTGTGTCACCGAGCACCGTATCACGTTTCCTCAATCGCACTACCTTTGTCTCTGACGATAAAAGCCAAAACATAGAAAAAGCGATCAAGTCACTGGGGTATAAACCAAATTATCAAATGGGTCAGGGTACCAACACGCGCTCGATGACCATTGGCGTGCTTATTCAACATCCTGAGAGTCCACACACCAGTCGAATCCTGAACGATATGGAGAAGGTGCTTAATGCGCAGGGCTACTCATTGGTGATTGCTACAGGGCACTGGCAACGCACACTCGAATCACACGCTTTGGAGTATTTAGCGAAAAGTAATGTGGATGGGGTGATCATCGTGACGGGCAGTTTGACGGAAGAGCAGATTCTGGAATATGCCCAGCGAATTCCTGTTGTCGCAGTTGGATACAATGTCATTGGGGATAAGGTTAAATCCATAAATATAGATAATGTATTGGGCGGATACATGGCGACACTGCATTTGATGCAACAAGGCCACGTGAACATCGCTCATATCAAAGGGCTTTTGAATCAACCAGATGCGGTGGCTCGCTTTGTTGGTTACAAGAACGCTCTGCAAGAGGCAGGCATAAAGGTGATGCCAAAATTAGTCAAACAAGGTGATTTCAGCAGTGAGTCTGGTTATCAAAAAACGGTGGAATTGCTCGAATCTAAAGTGCATTTCTCTGCGTTGTTTGCTGCCAATGACCAAACGGCTTACGGGGCGATCAAGGCTCTGCATGACCACGGCGTTCGTGTGCCAGAGGATGTGTCTGTGATCGGCTTTGATGACTTACCGACCTCACAATATTTCACGCCTGCGCTTACCACACTGAGACAGCCGATTGAAGAAGTTGGCGCCATTTGTGCCGAGTCCATTCTCAATTTATTGAGTGGTGAAAGGCATGAAGTGCGTCTACCGCCGATCGATCTGATTGTCCGCCAATCAACGGTGTCTAAGTTCCGTCAATCAAGTTGAGATAAGTCGCCAAACCCATTAGAAAATATTTTCCGAAACTCGACGAAATCTTGTTGTATTTGTGACCAAACTCCGTCTAGAATTCGCGCCTGCATTTTGGTGATTAAGTGCACAATTATCAAAATAGCCAAATTCTAAGAAATCTAATTTTTTGAACTGCCTCACAGTTATCTGTGGGGCAGTTTTAGTTGTAGGAAAGGTCCAAAACACATGCCTAAAAGCCAGAATATCAACCAACGTATGTCCATCGTGGCATTGGCTTGGCCGATACTTGTCGAAATTTTGCTACGGACGGCTTTAGGAACCAGTGACGTATTCATGTTGAGTGGTTACTCAGACAAAGCCGTGTCTGCGGTTGGGGTCATCACACAATTAACGTTTTTCCTGATCATCGTTTCTACCTTTGTCAGCAGCGGTACGGGTATCTTGATCGCGCAATACAATGGCGCTGGGCGTGAAAAAGACTCCGTTGATGTTGGCGTTGCCAGCGTAGCTTTGTCCGTTATTGTTGGTGCATTTTTGAGTGTGCTGGCCGTGATTGGCGCGGTGTTCTTTTTGCCGTATTACGGGCTAGAAGCTCAAGTTGAGCAGTACGCGCGTGAATACTTGCTGATCAGCGGTGCGATGACGTTCAACGTTACTATCGGTATTGTCTTTACCACGATTCTGCGTAGTCACGGTTATTCACGCTCGCCAATGGTGGTTAACTTAATCTCTGGCGTGTTCAACATCATTGGTAACTACATTGCGCTGTATCAGCCGTTTGGTTTACCTGTGTATGGCGTTGAAGGTGTTGCAGTGGCGACAGTCGTGAGCCAAGTAATCGGCACGCTATTGTTGGGCGTGATTTTGAAACGCAGCAGCATCGAGCTGCCAATGTCTAAGCTCAAACAAGTGCCGAAAGACGTGTTCAAGAAGATCCTAAAGATCGGTGGCATGAATGCGGGTGAAGTGCTGTCTTACAACATGGCGCAGATCTGTATCGTCTACTTTGTGGTGCAAATGGGCACCTCTTCGCTCGCGGCATTTACTTATGCACAAAACATCGCGCGTTTCTCTTTCGCGTTTGCGCTAGCGATTGGTCAGGCGGCTCAAATCCAGACGGGTTACTACATCGGTAAAGGTTGGGTAAGCAGCATTCTGAAACGCGTGCAGATCTACTTCTTGGTCGGTTTTGCTGCATCAACGGCGGCAACGTGTTTGATTTACCTATTCCACGAAGAGATTCTGAGCGTGTTTACCGATCAGCCAGAAATCTTGGCATTGGCGGGTGCCTTAGTGATGGGGTCTATCGTGTTAGAAGCTGGCCGCGTGTTTAACTTGATCTTCATCTCGGCACTGAAAGGCGCTGGTGATATCAAGTTCCCAGTACAGATGGGTATTCTCAGCATGTGGGGCTTGGGTGTAGTGTTCTCTTACATCTTGGGTATTCACTTGGGCTACGGCGTGATTGGTGCGTGGATGGCGATTGCTTTGGATGAATGGGTACGCGGCATCATCATGGCAAGACGCTGGCGCTCACAAGTGTGGACCAAGTTTAAGGTAAGTTAACCTTATCCTTTCTCGCTCTAAAACGTAAAAAAGGCACTGAAATTCAGTGCCTTTTTGCTATCTATTCTGCATTGATAAGTCGCTTTAAAACTCACACTCTGCTTGGAAACACATACGCTCTTTGCTGTATGGATGGTCCAACTCCAACATCTCCGCGTGCAAATGCAGGCGGTTGGCTTTTTCGCCGTATAAGCCGTCGCCAACCATTGCCATGTTCAAACCCATGTGGTGAGCACTGTGTACACGAAGCTGGTGGGTTCGTCCTGTTTTCGGGTACATGTACACCTTGCTGCGTCTATCTTTCACTTCAATCAGCTGCCAGTAAGTTTCAGCAGGCTTACCATGTTCAAAGCAAACCAGTTGACGTGGACGGTCATCCGGATCGCCACGCATCGGTAGCGAGATCTCACCTTCAGGCTCGGTTAATACACCTTCTAGCAGTGCCATGTAGCGCTTCTGTACGCCGCGAGTGATGAACTGCTTTTGCAGACTCTTGTTTGCTCGTTTGGTTAAAGCAAACACCAAAATCCCCGACGTCGCCATATCTAAGCGATGAATAACGAACGGCCCTTCGACATCTGGGAACATGGCTTGCAGGCGTGTGTATGCCGAATCCTTGATGGTTTTCCCCGGAACGGAAAGCAGGCCCGAAGGCTTGTTGACGATCACCATGGCTTCGTCTTGGAAGAGAATTTCCAGTTCTTTATCTTCCGCCCAGTTCTCTGCTAATGGGTTTGGTTCCACATCCAAGCCTTGCAGCATGTGCCCCAAAATCGGCTGACATTTACTGTTGCAAGATGGGTAGAACTTCTTGTGCTGGCGCACTTCCGACTTCGGCGATACGCCCCACCAAAACTCTGCTAATGCAAGTGGCTGATAACCATGTTTGTATGCGAACTGAAGCAGCTTTGGCGCCGCACACTCACCTGCACCTGCTGGTGGTACTGGGTTGGTGGTAGGAGCAAAAATGTCTACCAAGTCGCGCTCGGCGCTGTGGTTGTCCAAGAAGCGGTATTGCTTATGCAGTTTGTGCTGCAGAGCATTAGACAAGTCTTTGCGTTGCTCTTTAAGTTCCGCCAGTTTTTGCTCTAACTCGGTTAAGCGCGCTTCTTTGATTGCGAGCTTTTCGTCCCAAGCTTGTTTGAGGTACTTGAGGACATTTTTCTCAGCGACGCTTTGTTTCCCTAAATCATCCAGTAGTGTTTTCAATTCTTCTGGATTCAGTGTTTGTTCGCCTTGTTTGCGCTGTTGTTTGCGTTCTGCACGACCGGTAATCATCACTTGGCGATGGGCATTTTCTTCTTGCTGATACGCTTCGCGGTCGGCTTTGATTTCTGCTTTCAGTTGTGCCAGTTCAGGGTTGGCAGCAAAGGCTTTGTATTCCGCGTTCGCAGCATTAATGGCATCTGTCTCACCTCGGAAGAAACCTTCTTCTGTCAGCATGTCGAATACGGGTGGAACAAAACCTGGGAGCAAGTTTTGATCGGCAATCTTGCCAGAGAAAGCACTGAAGTAGCCAAGCTCACCTTGCGGGTTACGTACTAGCAAAACACCGAACATTTTACCGCGTCCGTTTTGCTCATCCTCAAGACCGAAATCGTGTTCGAAATCAGTTTGTGTCATTAGGTGCTGCTGCAATTGCTCTGCAGCCAACACACACAATGGGTGAGGCGTGTAGTAGAACGGAAACGTAAACTGCGTTGGCAAGTCGTAGCCAGAAATATCCGCAGTAAATCGAGTAAAGCATTGTTCAGGCGAGTGCATGAGAGTGAGTCCGCGCGAAATAAAAATCGAGCACGGATTGTACCTGTTTTGGCTGTGATTGCTATTCGAAGGCGCTTCTGGGCTAGCTGTGTCGGCTTACCTTCACTCCCTATCTCAATGATTTTCATCGCTTAGAACGCAGAAATTAGGATTGCGTTTGAAATGATTAATTTGAGTGATGTACTGTTTTGATTGATAACCATAGCGTTATTTTAGAATGACTCATTAGATGCAAAAGGAAAAGCATGTCTAAACTGGTGTTGGCATTGATACGATTTTATCAACGCTATTTATCTCCATACAAAGGATTCCGTTGCGCTCATGCGGTGTATTACGGCACGGACTCTTGTTCTGCTGCCATTAGCAAAATGATTCAACGCAAGGGAGTGATCTCTAGTTATAGCAGCGTTCAAAACCAATTCGAACGCTGTCGGCATGCGCATCAACGTCTGCAAAATGGGGATTCTTCCCGTAACCGGAAAAGGCGTAAGAACAATGACTCATCTTGTGTAACGGACATGGGATGCAACTCTTTGGATTGCGTTCCGAGTGACGCTTGTAGCGGTAGCAGCGATTCATCTTGCCATTGTTGGTAATGGACTCAACTCTAAAAATAAAAGGGAAGCGATGACGACCGATCAACTTAAAACGCTGTTTGAAAATGACTTAAGGCACAAACTCGAACCTCTTGAAGCCTTACGCTTAGAAGCGCTGCGTCGACGCAAGTTTCTAGGTTTTACGGTGCTGGGGTTCTTTGGCACTGTCGTGTTTGACCTCGCCACCTCTGCCACGGTGTTTGTTCTTTTGGCATTGATGATCGGCGGCTGGGCGTACTTCAATCAAAAGCACAATCAGTTTCGCACTACCTACAAGCAGCACATCATGCAGAGCTTGTTAGCGCATATTGAACCCTCACTCACTTGGGACCCAAATCGTAAGTTATCCAAAGAGACCTTCGAGCGCAGCGGCTTGTATTTAGACCGTTGTGATGGTTTCGAGAGTGATGATTTTATTTCAGGCACCATCGGTGATGCGAAGGTGGTGATGTCTGAGATAGAGGCGTCGAAGCTCATCAGTTCAGGAAGCGACAGTTCGAGTAAGCATCACGTATTTTTTGCGGGGCTGTTTTGTGAAATAGACGTTTCGATGAATGAAGACATTTGCACCTTTGTTTTGAGTGATCGCGACGACGGGCCAACGCTTCGTGAAAAGTTGTGGGACCGTTTCTTCAAGATTCAGATAGGTAAACGAGTACGAATGGGTCACTCGGAGTTTGACCAACAGTATGAGGTGTACAGCGACGATTTAGACACAGCAAAGCAACTGCTGACGGATGAATTGATCGAGCGTGTGCTGACTTTTCGTCGTGAGAGTGAGTTCTCTAGCTTGTCGCTTTCTCAAGTGAACGGAAAGCTCTATATCGCCATTTCGCATTGGAAAGAACTGTTTGAGCCAAAATTGGACGAGCCTGCGGGGGAGTTTGAAGCCGTTGCTGAGATTTATCGCGAACTCGATTTTCTGATTGGCACCATTCACAGTCTGGGGCTGACCAAATCAATGGCTCAGCCCATGACAGAGCAGAGCACCTCAGTTACCGCTTAATCCCATTACTATCTCAAGCTGAAACTCAATTGATGCACTATTATTTCAGCTTGAGATTCATCCAAGATCCTGTACCTTAGCGTGATTCTTTTTTGCAGCCTGTTTTCATTCACAGAGTGACCTGCGCTGCTTCACTTTTGAGTTAAAGTCATGTCACAAGCTAGCATCAAATTTATTGCCACCGATATGGATGGCACTTTGCTTGACCAATACGGTCGTCTAGACCCTGAGTTCTTTGACCTGTTTTTACAGCTTGAAGAGAAGGGCATTCTGTTCTCGGCGGCATCTGGTCGTCAGTACTACAGCCTGCGTGATACGTTTGCACCGATCCAAGATCGCATGATTTATGTGGCAGAAAACGGCACCTTGGTGATGTACCAAGATAAAGAGCTATACAGCTGCACCATTCCAAAAACAGAAATTGATGCGATCATCCAAGCGGCTCGTGAAATTGAAGGCACGCACCTGGTTCTGTGTGGTAAGCGTTCGGCTTACATTGAAACCAAAGATCCTAAAGCGTTGGAAGAGTTCCAGAAGTACTACCATCGCTGTGAATACGTGCCAGATCTACTGGCCGTTGACGATGAGTTTATCAAGGTTGCGATCTGTCACTTTGGTGGTTCTGAAGAGTTGGTTTTCCCAACCATGAGTGCGAAGTTTGGTCACAGCCATCAAGTTGTGGTGAGCGCGAAGATTTGGCTAGACGTGATGAACGCAGAAGCGTCTAAAGGCGCAGCGATCAAACACCTTCAAGAAACCATGGGCTTTGGTCCGGAAGAAACCATGACCTTTGGTGATTACCTGAATGATCTAGAGATGCTGCAAGTGAGCGAGCATTCTTACGCGATGGAAAATGCGCACGAAGCGGTGAAGAAAATCGCACGCTTCTCAGCACCAAGCAATCGTGACTCTGGCGTAATGAAAGTGATCAAAGAGAAAGTGCTTTAATCTCTGCTTCGTCAGATTCGAACATAAAAAAGCCCCGCTACGTAATGAGCGGGGCTTTTGTTTATCTGAAGCTAAGTGTCTGAAGTTAAGTATGCGCCTACTTAGCGAACGTATTTCGCTGTCGCGCTGACAAACCAATGTTGCAACTTGCCATCAGGGCTTTCTACCCACAGGTCGTTGTGGTACCGGTAGATGCGACCATTAACGGTGAGGGCTAGCGTGTTATCACCGGTTTGTTCCATGCGAATAAACTGATCAGAAGTCACCAAAAACGGTTCCAAATCATCCGTGCTTGCGCCTTTGTACACCACGAAGTAACCAAACATATTGCCGGTATCTGGGTCTGTCGAATGAATGCGATGGCCAACCAGTGTGTAGTTGTCGTTGAGCGCTTCTTCGAGAGTTTGTGCACCCACCGTCTCGTGAGATGGGATAAACACCCAAGCCAGTACACCTATCGCGATCACTAGCAGTAACAGCACTGCTCGCATGAAGTTTTTCATCATGGTTATCCGTTTAACGTTGGAATTTCATTTTGTACATGCGCTTATCCGCTAAATTGATCAGGAAGTCAATGTTGTCGGCGTCTTGCGGATAGCTTGCCACCCCTAAGCTGGTGGACAAAGAGCTTGCTTTATCAGAGGCAAGAATCGGCTTTTCAAACACCACGTTGATGTGGTGCGTCGCTTCGGCGATCTTGCTTTGCTCGGTGGCATTGATGAGTACGGCAAACTCATCACCGCCCATGCGATACACACTAAAGTCATCCATCGCCATGTTGCTCAGACGCTCTGCAACCTCGATTAAGGCGATATCACCCGCTTGGTGCCCCAATGTGTCATTAATGTTCTTAAAGCCGTTCAGGTCGAGCAGGAGCAGCGAGAATGGGGTATCGGTTTCCTCTCTGCGATGTAAATCGATGAACAGTGCGCTCCGGTTGGCAAGATTTGTCAGTGGGTCGCTCAAGGCCAGTTCTTTGTGGAACTTAGACTCGCGTTTGTAGAAGTAAGTCATCAACGCGACGGTGAGAACAAAAATGCCCAACAAGATGTACTGCGCTTGGAGCAAGTTGTAAGCACGTTCTTGTTGTTGTCTGTAGAGTGGGCTCGCGACTCGGAAGTTTTGAGTGACGTAATCAATCATCTCCATATACAAGTTCTGAGTGGCGCGATAAAACTGGGCGGCGGCAATGCTGCTACCGGTTTTGGCTTCAACTAAGATTGGCTCGAGTTGCTGGAACTTGTCGAACAAGGATACGAAGTACACTCGCACCTCTTCACGAGATAGGAAAGAATCCGCCTCTTTGTTGTTGATCAGCAGATCAAAACGGCTCCATGCCAGTTCATATTGCAACTCGGTGCCGTCGATGTTCATTACGCTTTCGTTCAAACGACGAGCTTCACCCACCAATTCGGACAGCTCTTTGGACAAATGGAACAAGAACCAAGTCGCTTGGTTTTGTTGGTCGGAGTAGGTTTTGGTCAGCGCGCGGGTTTCTTTTAATAAAACGATGTTTGCGATCAGTAGTGTCGATGCAAACACGAGCAACATCAACTTACTCTTGGTTGAAAAGGGCCCCTGCTTCGGGGTTTTGGGTTTCGCCTTCATTATTGATCTTCTTTCGCACTTATCCTGTTGATTTGCCAAACCATTTGAGAGTGGTATTGCGCGTTATCAAGCTCTGGGTGTTCACTCATTGAGTAAATCAGCCAGTACGGACCTTTGTTTCTGATTTTGATGTAATTATGGTTTTGTTTGTATGCCACGATCGGCTGATAACGAAGAATGTCTTCGCGAGATAGGTCAGAGTGGTAGTCGTTGAGCGCACGAACTTCGACATGCTGAGGAATGTTGCCAAACGTATGTTGCAGCAGTGTACTCAGTTTAACGCCGTCAAACTCGGCAGGGGTTTCTAGCCAAGGTAGTTCAGTGATGTAGGTAGTTTGCGGCAGTGACTCTAGGTCTTTTAGTGCCACAACGACATTGGAATTTTCAGGACTGCTAAACTGTATCGTGTTTGCAAAAAGTGTCGGTGCAAACAAAAGCAAAGCGAGCGCCATTGTTTTTCTCATCTTGTGCCCTTTGAATTTATTGCCCTCATTCCGGTTGGATCGCTTTCACGAACCGATCCGCTGAAATTTCGGTTATATATTTATTAATAATAGAGCCAACTTGATGGATTTATATAATACGTTATGGGTGAAAAGTAACCGTTGGTTGAATATACGTCAAGGTTAATGACAGAGTTAAAAATACAACTATTGGATGAATATATCATTTAGCTTATTTTGTGTGCAGTTTGCTTCACGTTGTCTAACTTTCGCGACACTTTCATCTCATTAGGAGAGTCGATATGTTTGATTGGTACTATAAAGTTATCCTCAATTACACCAACTTTAGTGGTAGAGCGAGACGCCAAGAGTATTGGTACTTTACGTTAGTCAATGTGCTGATCAATTTGGTGATGGGCATCATTGACCGAGTCATTGGCAGCGTGATGCAAATGGAGAATTTTGGCTTCTTCGGTGTGATATATGCGTTGTTTATCATGATCCCGTCGATTGCCGTCACTGTGCGTCGTTTGCACGATTCAGGACGAACCGGTTGGTGGGCATTGATCGCCTTTGTCCCAATCATTGGTATTTTGGTGCTGCTGTACTTCTTGATTCAAGACAGTGAAGAAGGTTCGAACCAATACGGCGCGAACCCTAAATATCAATCATGACGAAGATAACCGTGATGCTGTCAGCTGTGATGGCGAGAGGCAAGTGGGTTTAGATGCCTGAACCCACTTGGAAATAGACCGCGTTATCCTCATCACTGAAAGCGAAGTCCATACCTGCTTGCAGGCCATACCGACGTGCGATGAGGTAACGAAAGCCCACGCCGTAAGCGTATTCGGCATCGTTTTCAAATAGCGATTCTTCCGTTGAAGCGTAACCAAAGCCACCGAAGAGGTTGGTCGACCAACGAGTATTCCATTGGTAGGTCAATTGAGATTCTACCGAGAGTGTTTCATCCCCTTGGTATCGGTTTCTTGCCACACCACGCAGCTCGATATCTGGGTATGACGCAGGCGGCAAAAAGCGCTCGTCAGTATAAAGCGACTTGTATTGCCCACGCAGAGCCAACGACCAATCATCGGCTAATTCCCAATAATTGATGCCCTCTACGTCCAGTTGTTCGTACTCGTAATCACTGCCAAACGCATCGTTGTACCAAAGAAATTCCGCTTTGTAGTTATAGCCTTGTGTTGGACTAAAGAAGTTATTTCGGCTGTCCCATTCCAGTGTTAAGCCCAATCCCGAAGTGGTTGGAGAGGTATTGGTCAAGGTTTGCAGCAGCTTATCTGCAACAGGGGAGTTCGTGATTTTCTGATCGGTCACGAAATAGAGCTGCTTCACACCGATAAACAACGGGGCATCAATAATGCGGTATTGAAGATGGTTGAGCATGCCGCCGCCAGTAATCTCGAAATCTAACCCTTGTCCATTGAATACGCCGTCTAGCCCCGGCAGCGTGGACTGTGGGTAGAAGGTCATGTTGAAGTCTCCATAACCGATGCCACCAAGGTAACGCACCGTGTCTTGCGCCCAAGTTCGGCGATGGCCAGCAAACCCCATCCAAGTACCATTCTCGGTCGCGAAGCCGCCCACTGCGGTGATCGCAGGCGTTAACAGTTGGGCACCACCATCGAGTGATGTTTCCGCCAGTTTGCGCCTTTTCTCTCGCTGCTCATCGGATTCATGTAAAAACACGCCAGTGAACCCCAAACCATAGCCGACAGCAGGTTCGGTAATCACAATCGGGACGGGCAGAAAACCGTAGGCGTTTTCAGCAAGGTATTCACCCATATCCAATTGCCCATCGATGGGATCGAAAAAGCTTATCGCCTCGGCAATAGGAGAGGTCGCTAACAACCCGAAATAAGTCGAGGTTAGCAGGACTGAAGTTGGTTTTTTCATAAAGTGCTAGCGTTAATTGAATGATGTTCAATTACAAGTTAGACGTCATTTCGATAAATTGCAATGGGACTTGTGTAAAGGGAAAGTGAGTGTTTTTAAAACACAAAAAGCCACCTAATAAATAGGTGGCTTTGTATAGAGAGGATTATTAAACCGTTTGGTTTCCTGTGCTCACTCGTTGGCTTAACGAGCCTAAATCAGGTGTTAAGCAAACAGGTACTTCGCGTGGAAGTTCAAGTGATCAGCGATAAAGCTAGAGATAAAGAAGTAGCTGTGGTCGTAACCCGGCTGCATGCGCAGTTCAACTTGTGAATCGTGGGCTTTCGCTGCCGCCAGTAACGCATCAGGCTTCAATTGCTCAGCAAGGAAGTTATCAGCATCGCCTTGGTCGACTAGGATAGGTAATGGTGATTTTGCTTGCTTAAGTAACTCGCTCGCGTCGTATTGTTTCCAGCTTTCGATATCAGTGCCTAGGTAAGCGGTAAACGCTTTTTGGCCCCAAGGGCATTGCATTGGGTTACTGATTGGGCTGAATGCTGAAATTGAACGGTACTGATCTGAATTTTTCAGACCAATGGTGATCGCACCGTGACCACCCATGCTGTGACCCGAAATCGACTTCACGTCAGAGACTGGGAAGTTACTTTCGATGATCGCTGGCAGTTCTTGGGTGATGTAATCGTACATGTGGTAGTGACGCGACCATGGCTCTTGAGTCGCGTTTAGGTAGAAACCCGCACCTTTACCCAAATCGTAGTTTTCGTCGTCTGCAACATCGTCACCACGTGGGCTGGTATCCGGTGCCACAATGGCGATACCTAGCTCAGCCGCCATGCGAAACGCGCCTGCTTTCTGCATGAAGTTCTCATCGGTACACGTCAAGCCAGACAACCAGTAAACCACAGGCACTGGGTTTGATTTGGTTGCATTTGGTGGCAAGAAGATCGCGAAGCGCATGTTGCAGTTCAAAGCGCGAGATTCGTGTGTGTACTGTTTATGCCAACCACCGAATACTTTGGCTTGGCTTAGGCTTTCAATGGTCATGAATAATCTCTCGATAAAACAATGATTTTTAACGGCGGACAAGACCGTTAAAGACAGCGGATGGCTCTCTTCCCCGAGGAAAAGTGTCCAGAGAGAAGAGCGCCTATTTCAAATTTCCAAATATCAGTCACATTCCGTGAGCTGCTATCTTGGATTATTTATCCATGTGAAGAACGGTACGGATAGATTCACCTTTGTGCATCAATTCGAATGCTTCGTTCACGTCTTGCAGACCCATAGTGTGCGTGATGAATTCTTGCAGACCGAACTCACCAGCCATGTAACGGTTCACGATTTCTGGAAGCTCAGAGCGGCCTTTAACACCACCGAAAGCAGAACCACGCCATACGCGACCAGTTACTAGTTGGAACGGACGAGTTGAGATCTCTTGACCTGCACCGGCAACACCAATGATTACTGACTCACCCCAACCTTTGTGACAACACTCAAGTGCTTGACGCATCACGTTTACGTTACCGATACATTCGAATGAGTAGTCAACACCACCGTCTGTCATCTCAACGATAACGTCTTGGATTGGCTTGTCGAATTTCATTGGGTTGATGCAATCAGTAGCACCAAGTTGTTTCGCTAAGTCGAATTTGCTTTCGTTGATGTCTACACCGATGATGCGGCTTGCACCAGCCATACGAGCACCGATGATTGCAGAAAGACCGATACCGCCTAGACCGAATACAGCAACTGTGTCGCCTTTTTCAACTTTAGCTGTGTTTAGTACCGCACCCATACCAGTGGTTACGCCACAACCTAGAAGACAAACTTCTTCAAGTGGTGCTTCTTTGTTTACTTTCGCTAGTGAGATTTCTGGAAGAACCGTGTACTCAGAGAAAGTAGAACAACCCATGTAGTGGAAAATAGTCTCACCGTTGATAGAGAAACGGCTTGTGCCATCTGGCATTAGACCTTTACCTTGAGTTTCACGAACTGCCTGACATAGGTTAGTTTTGCCAGATTTACAGAACTTACACTCACCACATTCAGCTGTGTAAAGTGGGATAACGTGGTCGCCAACTTCAACGCTTGTTACGCCTTCGCCAACCATTTCAACGATACCGCCACCTTCGTGACCAAGGATTGAAGGGAAGATACCTTCTGGATCGTCACCTGATAGTGTGAATGCGTCAGTGTGACAAACACCAGTTGCTACGATACGTACTAGCACTTCGCCAGCTTTTGGAAGTTGTACATCAACTTCTTCCATTTTAAGTGGCTCGCCAGCAGCCCATGCAACCATTGCTTTTGATTTAATGTGAGTTTGACCAGGTTTGATTTCAAGCGACATTGGATGTTTCCTTTATATTCTCAGTATATGGAGTGACGTCATAAGCGTAGTTGAGGTTTGCTCACTGCGCTGCGTCGTTTTGTTGGTGCCCATTTTAGGTGTTTCACGAAAAATGATAATCCGGTTAAATTGAAAATGATTTTTACGCATACGTAATAATCAACAAAAAGGTGCAATGATTTATGCGAGCGAAGCAGGGTAAGTTGGAGAAAAACAAAGTAAGGACGAGAAAATTCGTTTTGGGGTTTGACCTCAAGCGTGGTTGAGGTTTTATTGTGTCGGCCATTGCGAAGAAACATCGATTTAGGATCAGAATGAACAACACAGATTTAAAGGCTTACTTAAACAAGATTGGCGTAACGCAGCAATTGGACGTCAGCGTTGATACCCTCTTTACGCTGCATAACGCGCAGCATCGTCGTTTGCCATTTGAGAACTTTGATATCGCATTGGGCAAAGGCATTTCGACGTCTGAACAAGACATCATCGAAAAGTTGGTTTACCACGAGCGCGGTGGCTACTGTTTTGAGTTGAATGGTCTGCTGCTAAGAGTGCTACAACAGGTTGGCTTTGAAGCAAGACCACTTTTAGGCCGCGTACACTTATCTGGCACTCCTTCAGGCAGAACGCATCAGTTCACTTTGGTGACGTTTGGGGATGAAAAGTGGATTGTCGATGCAGGTTTTGGCTCAAACACACCACGCGCACCGCTGCCTTTTGTGACTAATCAACCTATTCATACTGACCTGCAAACGTTCCGTTTTGTTGAAGATGTGCGTGTTGGCTACATGCTACAAATTCAGTCTTATGATGATGCAAACCAGTGGATTGATATGTACAGCTTGGACTTTGAACATGTGTTTGATGGCGACATTGTGTGTGGAAATCACTATGCGTCAACGTCACCTCATTCGCGCTTTACGTCCAGTCGTGTTGCCACGCTAGCGACCGAGTTTGGAATCATCACGTTGGCGAACCACACGTTAAAGCACCGCTTGAATAATGAAGTGATTGAGCAAGAACTGGCAGAAGGGCAAAGCTACCTATCAGCGCTGAAAGAGCACTTTGGTATTGAGCTGAATGCCGAGTATCAAGACCTGAAACCACTGCCTAAGCTATAACCATTCTGAATGACTTAACCATTGATGCTTGGCGAAAAATATAGTGAGCATCAATGGGTTTAAATTGGTCTACTCCAAGCTGTTTATTGGTTTAAGTTATTGATTAAAAAGAGTGTGAACGAAGGTCACAGATCAGAACGGCTTACGATAAGTTGTAAGAAAGTCGCAACCTAATTGTCATTTTTTCTACCTAAGCTCCTCGCCCGATTTCAAAATTATTACTCTTTTATCGGGATGAGAAAAATGAAACGCAGTACATTGACCGTACTCTCCGGTCTGATTGCCGCTGCTTTAGTTGGCTGTAATTCAGACTCTTCTAGCAGTGACACCCCAGAACTCGAAGCGCCAGTCCAAGTGGCCTTTATGCCAGATATCCACTTCCACGATGTGTATGGTGATTTCCAAGACGGCTCTTTCCAAGGTTTGTATACCAACTCAAGCGGTAAGTACGCGACGATTCGTACCATGCAATCGCAGATGGAATCGACTCGTCTGTTCAATGAAAACTACTTCGCAATGATCGCGGCTTTGGATGACGTGGTAGAGCGCGGCATTAAGTATGTTGCGCTACCGGGCGATTTTAGTGATGACGGCCAGCCTGTGCACATGCGTGGTTTGGTCAAAATCTTCGACCACTATCGTGAAACATATGGACTTGAGTTTTTCGCAGCGCCGGGTAACCACGATCCGGGCAAGCCATTTACCGTCGCCGCGGGCAAATCGGATTACCTTGGTGAAGACGGCAAGAAACAACGCATTTTCAGCCGTGGTAAAGATGAGTGTGTTGATTACGAAGGCGAATGGGGCACGATTCCGGGTGAAGATGGCAACCTAGACACCATCTGTACGGAAGAAGTGAAAGAGTGGGGCTACAAGGAGATCATGGATATCCTTGGCACGCACGGTTTCTACCCACAAGAAGAGTACCTGTACTTCGAAACGCCTTACAGCAGCGATGAAGCCCGCAACAACTACTCGTACGAACTTGCTTCAGAAGAAGCGACTTACGACAAGCGTATGTTTGAGATTTGCCATCAAGGGACGGGCGGTGAGTACAAACAAGATGGTTACACCAACTGTGCGGTGGTGCCAGATACCAGCTACTTGGTAGAGCCAGTGAAAGGTTTGTGGTTGTTGGCCATCGACGCGAACGTCTACAAACCAAAAGACACCTTGCCAGATGGTTCGGTCAATGGTGAGGATTTTGATGGCTCTAGCAGCGCAGGCTACAACATGATGTTGACCCACAAGCAACACGTTATCGAGTGGATCACCGATGTGGTGAAAGCGGCGAAAGAGCAGAATAAAACCTTGGTGTCATTCAGCCATTTTCCAATGACCGATTTCTACAACGGTGCTTCAGAAGACATCGAAGACCTGTTTGGTGAAGGCAGTCATCAACTTTCTCGCGAACCAAACGACGACACCAGCAAAGCACTGGCTGCGACGGGTTTGAGCATTCACGTTGGTGGCCACATGCACTTCAATGATACTGGTAAGAAGAGCTATGTGATTGACGGTGTGCAACACACGTTGTTCAACATTCAGGCGCCTTCTCTGGCGGGGTACATTCCGGCTTACAAACTTCTGAACATTCGTCCTGATCACCAAGTGGAAGTAGAAACGGTCGTGATCGACAAAGTGGCTGGCTACAACGAATTGTTTGAGCACTATGCACGTGAGCATGAGCATCTGACTGAACAAGCGGGTGATGATGAAACTGCAAAGGCGAGCATCTGGAACAAAGAGATTCTTGAAGCTGACAGTTACTACGCCCTGACAGATTGGCACATTCGAGAGTTGACTCGCCTGCGCTTCTTACCGAGTGATTGGCCTTTAGAAATGCGTGAAATGATCATGCACATGGATGGCGACGACATGCTGATAATGTCTCAGCTTTCGACGGAATTTACCGTGTGCCAGCTAGCGAAAGAGCTTGGCTATGACATCGTCAACTGTAACGAGAACGCTGTTGTTGATTACGAACAGTTCCAGAAAGACTGGCAAGCCGCGTCGCAACAAGCAGAAGCCATTGCTCAAGAAGGCGGCTTTACGTTGACCGATTTTGCTGAATGGAATGGTGAAGAGCTAGCAACGGATTTTTACCGTCTTCGCAATGCCGATGAGTTAGCGTTCCGTGACATTGAAGAAGTGCAATTGCTGCAATATGAGCTGTTAAGTCGAGAGCTGTCTGAGTTTGCTGGTACGGTCGATTCTGAGCTTGGTGACTTGGGTGAATACTCGGTTGGCGAAGTGTTCCGCTCACGCTTTGGTAGCCTGTTTGTGATTCTTGAGAAGTTCGCGACCGGACAAGCGAGTGATCATTTCCTGATTGATACCGAGCAGCAAACGCTGATTGATCTTAAAGGCGAAGTGAAGCGCGATATTCTCAAAAGCGAATAACACCCTTATCTAAAAATGGAAAGCGCAGCTCAGTCTGCGCTTTTTTATTTGCGCTGTCTCTCAGTAAGTGGCTTTTCAAAGGTTTACCTTTAACCAAGAGAAATAAATGAGGTAAATCATGCGCTTTGAATACATACTTGATGATGAAGTCACCCAAGAACTCGACGCAAAGCTAAGAAGTTTGCTCTCCACTTGCTTCACCAAGGAGCAAGACAAAATCTTCCGAACTCAACGATACTTCAATGAAATGCCTCGCCACCGTTACCTCATTTGGGACGGAGACACCCTTGCGGCCCATGTTGCGGTTCATGAAAAACAAGTGATGATTGATGACCAATCCTTTCCAATAAGTGGTATTGCCGAAGTGTGTGTGCAGCCCGATTCACGGGGAAAAGGGTTGGTGAAGTTACTGCTTAAGGCGGTACATCAAGATGCTTTGGAGCGAGGCGATGCGTTCTCGATATTGTTTGGCCGTACCCATGTCTACCAGTCCAGCGGCTATCAACCGATCAACAACTTACACATGAAAGTTCAGTCCAATAAATGGGTTAGCACGAGCGACACTATGGTGTGTTCGCTGAACATCATTTGGCCACAACAGACGGTCCATTTAGTCGGCTATCCTTTTTAAACAGGTTTTCTCCACATGAAACTTTGTGTGAGAATACGCAATACATAGAATTCCACAGGAACCACATTCATGGCGAATTGGGAAGGCGTGAGCGAGTTTGTCGCTGTCGCAGAAACCAACAGCTTCACGGGCGCAGCCAACAAGTTGAAAACATCGGTGGCGCAAATCAGCCGCCGCGTGTCAGCGTTGGAAGAGCGTTTAGCGGTTAAGTTGCTGCACCGTACCACACGAAAAGTCTCTCTAACCGAGGCTGGGCAACTCTATTACCAGCAGTGTAAACACCTTGTTGAGGGCTTGGAGTTGGCCGAATTGGCGGTAACGCAAATGCAAGCAGAACCGAAAGGCTTGCTCAAAGTGACCGCTCCTGTGACTTACGGTGAGATGAACTTAGCGCCGTTGTTGCACCAGTTTATTGAGAAATACCCGCAGGTAAATCTGGATTTGAATCTGACCAACCAAAAGTTAGATTTGATTGAGCAAGGCGTCGATGTGGCGATTCGTCTTGGACGTTTGCAAGACTCCAGTTTGATTGCCAAGCGCTTGTCATCTCGACAGCTTTACGTGTGCGCTAGCCCTGCGTACTTAGATCGCTCTGGCGAGCCGCATACCTTGTCTGAGCTGAGCCATCACCAATGTTTGGTTGGTACCGCCGATTATTGGCACTTTAAAGAGCAAAAGCGTGAGAAGTCTTTGCGTGTTTCTGGCCGAATCAAATGCAACAGTGGCTTTGCGTTGGTCGATGCGGCAAAACGTGGTTTAGGTTTGGTGCAACTGCCGGACTACTACGTGCAAGAGGCGCTAGACAATGGCGAGCTGGTAGAAGTGTTAACCGATTACCGAGACGATCGTGAAGGTATTTGGGCGCTGTACCCACAAAACCGAAACCTGTCGCCAAAAGTGCGCTTACTGATTGATTTCTTGGCTGAAAACATGAGCTAAGAAAGGTGTCCCCAGCACTTTGCTTATCAGGGGTTATTGATTCGCAAAGGCGGGGACTTGCAGGATGCTGCTTAGTTATTAAAGATGTCGTTCAATTTGTAAAACACGCTAGGCTGGTAGTACTTGAAGTGTGCTGTCAATTGACCTTCTTTTATCTCAGAAAAAGTACTTTCGACGCCATACGTAAGTTCCTCACTCATCCTTAGAAAATCGAGAGGCATATCTTTATCTTCAGCACTATTCATCACGACGGCTTGGTGACGAGTTTGGGCGTGAATATGATCAAAGCTATGCGCTTTGTGTTTTTCCCAGTAAATATTGTCGCGGTAATAAGTTACGAGGGAGAAGTCTTCTACATCGATAACTCTTTGTGTAATAGCTGTTCTGTGTTTTAAATCAATACCAACGCGACTAATATTTAAAAGTTCGTTATTAAATATCAGAGTAATATCTGCGGTTTGACTACTAGTATCGGTCTTTTCTTGATAATAAACGGAAAATGTTTCATCAGATTCAGACCAGCGACATTCCATCTCATAGTGAAAACCAGATATTTCATTCAAATGATAGTCTGATTCACAAAGGTCATGTATCTGGTCATAAGTTTTCTGAAAATGGTCGGCGACAGCTTGATACATCGGAACTACAGGTTCAATAGGATTAACAGGTTCTCCGGGTTCTATGGGGTGAACGGGTGTTTCTGGCTCAATGGGATGCACAGGATGTCCAGGTTCAATTGGATGGACAGGCTCACCCGGCTCTATAGGGTGAACCGGAGGCGCGGGTTCGATTGGCTGAACAGGTTTTATTCCAGAATCAATGCCGTTGTCACCATTTGTGTCTGAGGAATTACAAGCAGCCAAAAGTGGCAAGATACTCGCAAGCAAAAGAGTTTTCTTCATATTTCTACCTAGTCATTATAATTTCGTTTTGATGAAAATAAAAACACTCAATTACTATTCCATTATTCTCTTTATTATTTTTTATTTAAAGAGAAGAGTGATTCCTGACATTAAGGTTAATGCCTTTCCTAATATTATTTAAGCCAACTGACGTTTGGATATAAACAGAATAAAAAAGTAAACTTCAGATTTACGATAGATCTATATTCGTATATTGCCTCCTATTTTCTAAAACTGCCTTTATGCATATTCAGTAATCAATGTTTTTTTCAGCCAATCAGTCGCAATACCGTTGGCTCGAATTTCTGATGTGATCATGTCCATTCGGAACAAGAGTCCTTTTTCACCAAGACTAGTCTGGGTGACAACCACTTTATGTGAGTTTTTTCTCGCCAATTCCAATGGGACGATAGCCCAACCGACATCTCTGCTTACAAGCTCTATGCTTGTCTCAATGTCATCAATTCTTACCTTGTTTACTTCTTCTAGATCGAGGAAGCGGTTGTCCAAATTGAATACGCTACTGCGTGTTATTTGAGTCGTGCCTACTAAATCACTTGGTACGACGACTTTATGTTGCAGAGGATTATCTCGTGCACAAATTAAACAGGTTTTCACGTAATCAATGGTTTGATATTGGATTGTACTATCAAAAAAATGTCGCCCAACAATCAGTGCTAGATCGACTTCATCCGCTTCTATCATGGCAACCAAATCTTGAGTTGGCCGCTTATGAAGTACCAATTCCACTTGAGGAAACTGTTGTTGAAACCCAATGATGATTTGTCGCATCTTGTCATCTACTAGCCAGTCATCAATGGCGACCACGACTTTATCCTCAACGCCTTGAGCCAAGTGCTCCGCATGGCGCAAAAACTTACTCTCTGCTGCGAGCATACTTTTGGCATAACCGAGCAAATTTTCGCCTTCTGCGGTGAGCTTTGGTTTATAACCATCGCGTGAGAATAACTCGACCGATAAATCGATCTCTAAATCACTGACGGCATTGCTAATCCAAGATTGCGCTTTACCTTGTTTTCGTGCTGCGGCAGAAAAGGAGCCAAGCTCAGCGGCATTTACAAAGGCTTTTACTTTATCGGTGTTCATACTTGCCTCGTCGTTATGGTGGGTAGATTATCGACAGCTTAACGAGGTTAAAAGATAGACTCTATATGGATTTGTTATAATGACTGGGGTGGAGTTTTTAGAGGGAAGAAGTGAGGTTGGCAGTAATTTATTGATATTTATAGGATATAAAAATAAACGCTGAGCTTTCGACCAAAAAACTCAGCATTATCTATAGTAAAAGTAATATAAAGTTACATTTACTACTCGTTTAGTTCTGCATCTTCGCGCTTGATGACCTTGTGGCCATCTTCTGATACGCCTTGTTTCCAGTAACTGCTGAGGTAAAGGTTTTCACGCTCCACTTCTTTTTCGTTACGGAAGTATTGGCGTAGCGCACGCATCGAGTCGAACTCACAAGCACACCACACTGCTGCTTCACCTGCTTTCCATTCTAGCGAGCGAACCTTATCTTCGAGTGATTGCTCGGTGATCCAATGGATTTCCATACCTGCTGGTGCTTCGAGAGCTTGGATATCCGCTTCAGAGATCACACTGATCACCGCATAACCTGTTGCGTCCTCTGGCAGAGTAAGAATCTTTGCAGACAGCGCAGGCAGTGCAGTCATGTCCGCCGCCATAAAGAACCAATCAGCTTCTGTATTTAGGTTCGAGATGCTGCCTGGGCCTGCGATGTTAATGGTGTCGCCTTCTTTGGCAGACATTGCCCAACGCGCGGCAAAGCCACATTGTAGGTCTTTGGTGATGTGACGTACGAAGTCGACTTCAATCGTACATGCTTGCGGATCGAAGCGACGAATGGTGTAGGTACGCATGACAGGGCGGTTGTCTTCTGAGAAGCCTTGAATATCGGTGCCGCCGGTTTCGTTGAACAACAGCTTGATGTAGCTGCCTTCGCAATCTTGTGGGAAGTTGCCCAGCGCGTCACCTTGCAGGGTAATGCGCTGCATGTTTGGTGTTACGGCTTGTGTGTTGATGACAACGAGGCTTTTTGGTTGTGGTTTCTTTTTCATTTTAATTCACATTTCACTACGTTTGATAACTATTCTCTTTCTCATCTAAGATTAACAGCATCTCAATAAGGCAGATAGTGTCTTTATCTAAATTTACACTCTGATCTGAGAATCGGCGATTTAATTTCGGTACGCCTCGCTCAAATGAACACTTCGTTGTCCCGCTTTATAAGATAGTGACGGGACAATAAAAAAGGGCACCGAAGTGCCCTTGAGAGAAGAATGGAGCTTGTTTACTGCGTTTGTTCTAACAAATGCGTCTTCAGGAATCGGTCCATCGCTTGGTAACCATCAAGACGGTTTTCTAGTGAACGGAAGCCGTGACCTTCGTTCTCCTTAACGATGTACTCCACCTCAACGCCGCGGTCGCGCAGAGCATTAACGATTTGGTCAGACTCACTCTTCACCACTCGTGGATCTTTCGCGCCTTGCAGAACCAACAGTGGTGCTTTGATTTGGTCTACGTGGAACACCGGTGAGTAAGCTTTCATCATCTTCGCGTCTTCTGGATCTTCCGGGTTGCCCACTTGCTCATGCAGCATGGCTAGGAAAGGTGCCCAGTATGGTGGAATAGAATCCATGAAGGTGAACAGGTTAGACACGCCAACGTAGTCGATGCCACATTTGTACAGGTCTGGCGTAAACGTCACACCAGCCAATGTCGCGTAACCACCGTAAGATGCGCCGTAGATACACACTTCGCCATCTTGTGCGTAACCTTGGTCAATCGCCCATTTTACGCCGTCCGTGATGTCGTCTTGCATCGACTGACCCCATTGCTTGAACGACTTCTCCCAAAACTCACGGCCATAACCTGTTGAGCCACGGAAGTTCATCTGCAGTACTGCGATACCACGATTGGCAAACAGCTGAACTTCTGGTTGGAAGCCCCAATGGTCGCGTGCCCAAGGACCGCCGTGTGGCAATACCAATAGTGGTAAATCTTTTGCTTCACGACCTTTTGGCAGCGTCAGATAACCATGAATGGTTAACCCATCACGAGCGGTATAAGTGATTGGCTTCATCTCCGCCATGTCTTCTGGTTTATGCCAAGGTGCGTTTGCAGCTAACTTTTCAAGTTGGTCTGAATCGCGATCGTAGTAGTAGTAATTTGGACGGTCGGTGTCGCTGTAGGTCACGACAATCATTTTTCTCTCGTCGCGAGTCGTGTTGTTCACCGAGATTTCAACGCCCGGAAGCTTTTCTTGCAGACGCTCAAAAGTCTCTTCATAACCTTTATCAAGGAAGTGGTACTGACGTTTGTCCGTTACATAAGAGATCGTCGTGAGCTTGTTCAGTGCGTTTGAGTAGCTTGCATTCGTCACGTCCACTTCTGGATGAGAGAAGATCTCGCGCACTTCTTTGTTTGCTTTCACATCGTATTCAATGATCGCGGATTTATCACGGGTAATACGAGAAGCAACGTACAAGTTCTTGTTGTCTGGTGTGAACGAGATTGGCGAGAAGTCTTCTTTGAAGGTGAGGTTCTTCAGTGGACGGAACTCCTCATCCACAGTGTCACGATAGAGGACTGCGGTGTTTACGCCGTCTGAAGTCGAAATCACACGAATGTTACCATCGTGGTCCGTACCCCAGTAACGCACGTTGCCTGGGTTTTGTGCAACCAGCGTGTTTTCACCGGTTTTCAAGTTATGACGATAAACATCAAACACTTGTCGGTTACGTTCGTTAGTCGTGATAAGAATGTCGTCAGGCTGGCTTTCTAAGGTGTCGATAACATAAGCCACGACCCCGGATGTTGGTGTGATGGTTTTCTCTTCGCCCGTTTTTACGTTCACCGTAACGAGGTAGAAGTTTTCATCACCACCCGTATCGCGAGAGTAGATGATGGTGTCATCGCCAACCCAGTAGTAGTAAGCGATGTCGCGATCGGCAATGGATGTGATGCGCTTGACTTGATCGGCTTTGCCCACGGGATGAACAAAGACGTTTTTACGATCTTGCCACGGTTTCATCATCGAAATGTAATCGCCAGCTGGGGAGATTTGGTAGCTCGATACTTCTGAATTACGGAAGAAATATTCCACCGGATATTCTGGCGGAATGACCTCTGCGGTTGTGGTGGTCGAGGTTTGGCTACAACCCGAAACGAGTAAGCCAAAAGCGGTAGCAAGAATGAGCTTGCGAGTACGCATTGTGTAACGCTCCTTGTGTGACAGACCTGTCAGCATCGTGCTTGTCGGTCAGAGTGAATCGATTGTCGCGGCAAAATACAGCGCCGTGACAAAGCAGTGACGAAGTGCGCCTAATCGCTAAACTAGCTTCAGGCGGATGCTTATTAAGTTTTCATGTTTTAGTCACTGCTGTTGCTACTATGACCCAATCCATCCGTGGAAGTGGCGATTATTTGTACTTACCGAACAAAGGACTAGCCAAAACTTGGCATAAGTCACACTTATCTTTCATTGTTTTGTCATTTATATCATTGGGATAGTCGACAAAAGCAGAAGCGCCGCCATGCCATAGTTGAAGCCTTTTACGCGTTTAGACGTGGTCAACCAACGTTGAAGTTGCATGCCTGCCGCCGTCCAAAAAGTCACAGAGGGCAGGTTCGCTAAGCAGAAGATGCCGGCGATAAAAGCCAGTTCTAGCCAAGATCCGCCACTGCTGTATACGGTGATGGCGGTGAGTGCCATTGACCAGCCTTTAGGGTTCACCCATTGAAACGCCACTGCACCTAAAAAGCTCATTGGTCGGTAATCATCTTTGACTTCCGTCTTGCTGCTGGTTGCGATCTTGTATGTGAGGTACAACAAGTAAGTCAGGCTCATTACCTTAAGGACGCTATGCGTGATCGGATACGCATGAATCAAGCTCATAAGACCAATGCCAACCAAAATCAGCATCGCGGCGAAACCCAGCGTGATGCCCAACATGTGTGGGATAGTGCGCTTAAAGCCGACGTTAGCACCAGACGTCATAAGCATGATGTTGTTCGGGCCCGGTGTGAAGGTCGAGACAAACGCAAACAGTGCCAACGCACCAAGTTGATGGTATTCCATAATGTGTTCCTGCATTTCTGTTTTGCCTGCACATAAGCGGGCAAGGGATTACGTTTTCTGACCGGTCGAGAACAATGATAGGTAGAAGCGCCATCAATTTTGTGCTTTTATTTGACGAATACTCACTCGCTAAACAACAAAAGAGCATCATGGATAGATTTGACGAAAGAATATTGCAAACGCTGAAGTCAGACGGAAGAATCTCCAATGTGGAGCTGTCTGAACGAGTTGGATTATCGCCATCCGCGACCTTGCGTCGAGTGCAAGATTTGGAGCGAAAAGGCGTGATTAAAGGTTATCGAGCCGTGCTGGACAATCAGCAAATGGGCGTCGGTTTTGTCGCTTATGTGTCGATAGGCTTGGCATCGCATTCCAAACACGCACAACTAGGCTTTGAAGATCACGTTCGATTTGTCGACCAAGTTGTCGAGTGCCACAACATTACGGGTTCTAACGAGTATCTATTAAGAGTCGAAACTCAAGACCTTGCGGCGTACAAAGCGTTTCATGCCGATGTTCTTGGTGAATGTGAACACGTTAAAGCCATTACAACCATGGTGGTGATGGACACGCCAAAAGACGAGCGTTAATCCTTCTCCCTCGATTTTGTAGCACATCAATTTGAAGTGACTCGAAAGAGTCAGTCGAGTATGAGCATAGTCCACATAAAATGCTGGAAAGCAGTCTGCAATCTGACAATTCCAGCATTTATTCTCACCTTCTAAATAATCGCATCCTGCTAGTTTTTCTACGTCGCTGCCCGGTTCGCGAGCAGCGGGTCAGAAAATTTAAGGATGAATGATGAAATCATACGTAACCCTTCCCATTGCAAGCTTGGGCGCACTTGCGGCTTTAAGCTCTTTTAATGTCAGTGCCCACGGCTGGGTCGAGTTTCCGAGCGCTCGCCAAAACACCTGTTATTTAGACGGCGGTTTTTGGACCAATGAAATTCCAAACCAAGCGTGTCAGGCAGCATATGACGAATCGGGTGCTTACCCCTTCGTACAACGCAGCGAGATTGCTGCAAACGTACCGAACTACCGCGACATGGCACACGTGAAAGCCATTGTGCGTGATGGCGAACTTTGTTCAGCGGGTGATGCTGCTAAGAAAGGTTTGAATATCCCATCGCCAAATTGGCAGCGCACGAATGTAACGCCGGATGCGAACAACCAGATCGAATTGGTGTTCTTTGGCAAAGCGCCGCATAACCCGTCTTACTGGGAGTTTTATCTTTCTAAACCTACTTATGACGATACTCAACCACTGACTTGGGACGATTTAGAGCTGATTGATACTGCTGGCGATGTGTATGTGGATGCAGAAAAGCGCTACCGCATGCAGGTAACCTTCCCTGCAGATCGTTCAGGCGATGCGATTCTCTATACTCGTTGGCAACGTATTGATGTGGCAGGTGAGGGTTTCTACAATTGTAGTGACATTACCTTAAACGGCAATGGTACAACGCCTCCTACCGATTCAGTTGACCCAACGGATCCAGCAAACAACCTGACCGCTCTGGGCTACTTTGTCCCTCAAGGCTTTGGTCCGGTAGAAGCTGGAGACACGGTACGATTCCGCACGTTTAATGCAACAGGCAGCGAGATCGTCGATCTGTCACTAGCAATCAGTGCAAACAACACAACAACGTGGGCCGCGGAGTTAGCCGACCAATTTAATTCTCAGCAAACGGGCGATTGGTACGTTGGTATTTGGCACGAAGCAATGAACCACTACATGTTTGATACCAACAACATCTACGCAAACCAAGTGTTGGCTCCGAACGCTAACTTTAGCTACGCGTTGTCATTGATTAAAGGTGATACCACGCCACCAGTTGAGCCGACCAACCTTTGGAGCAAAGATGCAGTGTACAACCAAGGTGATGTCGTGACGCACAATGGTCGTGAATGGACTGCGCAGTGGTGGACAACTGGCGAAGAGCCGGGAACCACAGGTGAATGGGGTGTTTGGCGTTAAGTTTCACTCGTTTCAAATACGCAAAACCCTTCTCAATTGAGAAGGGTTTTCTGTTTTAATTCAGGCTGTTTTCGCTTTGCCAAGGTTGCCAATTCATCATCGCATGGCTGGCTAATTTGAGCATCGGAATATCTTCGTGGGTGTCGCCGTAAGCATAAATCGTTGCGTATTGGCTCAAGTCGAAAGCTCGTTGAACACGCTCGACCTTTCTTTCCAAACTGCAATCGCCACTTTGGTAACGACCACTAATGTATTTGCTTTCGCTGAGTAACTCACTACAAAGTAATTGGTAGCCGTGCGTTTGGCTCCATGGTTTTAAGTAGGCGTTAAGTGACGCTGAGACCACGACTATGGTGTCGCCTCGCGCTTGGTGCCATTCCAGTTTCGCTCGGGCTTCTGGGCGAATGTGTTTTGTAATCACCTCTTTTGCAAACTGGGCTCCTAACGCTTCAACTTCTTGCGTTCGTCTTCCTGCAAAGGCGATGAAACTAGCGATAGGGCGCATTCGCTTAGCAGGAATGACGCCTGCCTTGTAGAGCGCATAGAACGGCAGAATCACAATGTTTCCGACCCACTTGCGCAGGCCAAAAACAGAATAGTGGAGGAAGGCGCTAAACATATCCTCATCGGTGATGGTGCCATCAAAATCAAACAGTGCGAGAGAGGGCTTTTGGCTATCTGACAATCCGCTGCCTTATGGTTTAGTGTGCGTGTCCGTGAGAGAAGTTTATCACCATCACGCCCGCTGCGATAAGTGCCATGCCAATCCAAAGGCTAGTATCCATGTGTTGGCGGTAAACCAATTGTGAGATTAAAGTCACCGATACAATTGCCAAACCTGCCCAAAGGGCGTGAACAATGCCAACTGGCATGCCGCCTTTCATCGCCTGCGCCAAACAGACAAAAGCAGCTAAGTGGCCAACTAGTACAAGGGTTGCAGGCAGCGGTTTGCTAAAGCCATCAGTGGCTTTAAGTGCAACGTGTGAAAGGGCTTCTGCGCCCACGCCTAAAAGTAAGAAAAACCAGCTCATTGTTATCGTTCGTCATCGGTTAATTTGGAATGGGGCTAGTATATTGATGTCGAATAAAATGATAATCCCATAAAAATTCAAATGACTTTTACTTGGTTGTAATAATAAGCCCGTCTTACATACGCTTACATCAACTCGTTGCCGCAATCGTTACACTGCCGCCGTCTTGGAAAAGGAGCGTGTACAGATGCATAAAGCAATAGCGAGTATTGCGGTGATGTTTGCACTGAGTGGCTGTGGTGGCGAAGGAATAACGACAGACTCTGTGCCTAAGTTTAAAGATCACAGAGCGAACTATGAGGTAGACGGTATCGATCTGCTGCATCGTTCGATTACCGACACCATCAGCGATGACTTGCTGGGCTTTGAGGCCGAGAACTTGTCTCGCAAAGTGACTTACACGCTCGATAGACTCTCATTAAACATTTTGCGTGACTTTAATGTGAGTACCCTCGCGGAGTTGGAAGCTCTAGTCCCTAATGTTGGTGACAACAAAACCTCTCTGATTTTTGAGTTTCACTTGATGCGCCTAACACCTGAAATGGTGATGGTCAGCTCATCAAATGAGATTGAACACTTCTTTTATGAAGCGGACATCATCGAAACCCGTTTTGGTATCTCAACCTACAAATTCACCGAAGCACCGACGCGTGTTGACATGGTGGTGTATCCAGAAGGCATTGCGATTGAGGCATTCAACCAAGGTTATCAAGCTGAATATGATGCAAGCAAAGGCACGTATAAGGTGCGTTTGCAGTACGACGAGAATGGTGAAAAAAGCCAATATGATGAGCTGATAGTGGACTTGAACAGTGATCAAGTTCGGCTGGAGATAGGCACAACGACGATGGAAGGGCTAGAAGTCAAAGACACCGTTGAGCAAAGCCATCGATTCGAATACAACCGCAAACAGAACACACTCTCACGTCAATAACACGTTTTTATCTATGAACATTGAAGTGATGACTAGGTTCATTTCTGAGTAACGGTTGGGAGACTGGCTCGGAGTCATGACTTCAATTTCTTTTGCGCCTCACCTAGACCCTTTATTGCGCACATGGGGAAAGTTAGGGTTTCTTTCCCCCGTTTTTCTTTACCTGCTCACCGGAATAACAACAAAGTCGACAATCTAGCGGT
Source organism: Vibrio sp. K4 (assembly GCF_051122595.1). NCBI lineage: Bacteria > Pseudomonadati > Pseudomonadota > Gammaproteobacteria > Vibrionales > Vibrionaceae > Vibrio > Vibrio sp. K4. The sequence goes on along the minus strand of NZ_CP178578.1, from coordinate 344,663 downwards.
AGAAAACCGCCAACCAAATTGTCTCTTGTTCTGGGGCTGTCCAACTGACGCGATGCTTTGTATGCGCCGGAATGTTGATGTGGTCACCGGCTTCTAAACGTTTTACAGATCCATCTTCATAAGTCAGTTCACCAGCGCCTTGCAGCACCACCACCCACTCATGTTCTTCTTGATCGTACCATTCGCCCTCTGGCGTGGTTTGGCCCTTTGAGACAATACGCTCGATGCGCAGCTGTTTATGTGTGAGTAAGTCTTCGAACACTTCTTCACTCAGATCACTGGGTAGGTCTTTAAACAGATTCATAGTGCTTCCTAAATAACGATCAGTCCAAATGGTGCGAGCAGTTGTTCTTGCTGCCAGTCGCAGATCTTAACACCGTATAAAGAGACGCGGCGAATGTCCAAGCCTTCTAAGTCGACGTGGGTAAGATCGCTCTCTTCTATATTAAAGCTGCCCCATTGTTCTCGACTGAATTCTCCTCTCGATAAGTCAGAGCCTTTAAAGCTCGCGCCCATCAAATTGGCGCCGTTCCATCGGTTCTCAAACAGGTCGCATTTTTCTAGCAGTGCGCGCTCAAAGTTGGTGTAAGCTAAGTTGCAGCCCGTAATGTAGGCGATACAAAAGAATACGGTATTGCTGACGCGATTAGCGAAGTTGGCACTTTGAAAGTTTGCGCCTTTCAAATCGCATTTGCGCAGTTCGATGCCGACGCAATCCGCACCATTGAACTGAGACATGGCCAACATGCAGTTGCTAAAGCTGGCATCTTTCAGTTTGGCATAACGGAAACTGCAACCTTCTATGTCGCTCGGCTGGATAAAACGGCAGTCAATAAACTTTGCATCACTCAGATCGGCGTGGTCGAAATTGCACTGATAAAAGCGGCTGTTTTCAAAAGTGGTGTTTTGCAAATCGTGATGAGAAAAGTCTTCCTGTTCGAAAGTGAGATCGGTCTTAATCATGGCTTTTTATCTTTTCCTTGTTCGGTTGGAAGCAGACTAACACCCTAAGTGACTGATTTTCCAGAAATATAACTTGTTGTATTTCAGTGGTTTACAAAGGCCGAAAATCGCCAATTTAAGCGGTCAAATTGGCGATTTGAAGTGGGTGTTTTTTGAAAATAACCCGAGCATATCGAGAAAAAAGTTTTGTTGAGCACAGAGGCTCTCAGAGGATGCGGAATGAGAACTGCGACGCACGCTTCTCACACGCACAGTTTGCATTACAGGATTGTGTCCTATTTGCATAATTTGTTGATCAATTTGGCGTTTTTGTATACGGAAAAGCTATATTTTTCACAAATTGATTTCCATCAAAATAGTAGGGTTTCTATATGCTAGATTGCGCGCAGCTCAAGAAAATAGTGATACTCGCGTGCTTCAAGGTTTTGGATTCATTGAGGAACTGCCCGAAAGGGAAGAGCGCAGCTGAGTACAAAAAGAAACAAAGCCCTACAAAAGGAAATAACAATGAAAAAAACAATCTGCAGTTTAGCAGTGGTTGCTGCGTTAGTGTCTCCAAGTGTTTTCGCTCACAGTGAAGGTGACTTCATTTTACGTGTTGGTGCGGCATCCGTTGTACCAAATGACAGCAGTGACAAGATCCTAGGTTCTCAAGAAGAGCTGAAAGTGGATTCCAACACGCAGCTGGGCTTGACGTTCGGTTACATGTTTACCGACAACATCAGCTTAGAAGTCCTTGCTGCAACGCCGTTTAGCCATGATATTTCTACAGATCTACTTGGCCTTGGTGACATTGGTGAGACAAAACACCTACCACCAACAGTGATGGTTCAGTACTACTTTGGTGACTCACAAAGCAAATTCCGCCCATACGTGGGTGCGGGTCTAAACTACACCATCTTCTTTGATGAAGGCTTTAACGGTACGGGTAAGGGGGCTGGCCTTTCTGATCTGAAATTGGATGATTCATTCGGTCTAGCTGCAAACGTTGGTGTGGACTACATGATCAACGATAAATGGTTCCTAAACGCATCGGCGTGGTACGCAAACATTGAAACAGAAGCGACCTACAAAGCGGGTGGCGCGAAACAAAAAACTGACGTTGAAATCAACCCTTGGGTATTCATGATCAGCGGCGGTTACAAGTTCTAAGAAAAAGCAGTAGCAAAAGAACAACAATATTATTGGCATGACTTTTAGGGGCAGTTGCGGGGATTGCCCCTCTTTTTTTTTATTTCATTTTCTCTTCTTCTCATCTCTCCTTTCTCTTCCTATTTCTATGATTTTTCTATTTGTAAACGCATCGATTAAAAAATGAATTTTCTGTTAATTCTCGATTGCTGAGAAAAGCGAAAAATTACTATAGCTAGGTTTTGAAATTGTTCTGATAAATTCGATGACAAGCATTCGGTTAATTATTAATCGAACGTCAAAATAAATATTACAAAATGAAGCTAAGGACTGGCTGACTAAGGAAAATTACTCGTAAAGCGTGGAAATTTTACGCGAGTATTTTTCAGTTTTGCTGTCGTTAGCTGAGAAAAATGTCTTTATTTTTCAATCGATAGACAGGAAGAACTTAAAATGAAAGGAACCACACTCATTGCAGTATTTGCTTCGGCAGTATCATTGTTCTCATACAGTGAGAAAATAAGTGCGGCAGAGAAATTTATTACTATCGGCACGGGTGGTCAAACGGGTGTTTATTACGTGGCAGGCCAATCGATTTGTCGTTTTGTAAACCGTGGTGCGGCAGACCACAGCATTAAATGTAATGCACCAGCCAGTGGTGGTGGCGTGGCAAACGTCAATGGTTTGCGCAGTGGCGAATATAACTTCGGCATCATGCAGTCAGATCACCAATACAAAGCCCTAGAAGGTGTGGCTCCTTTCCAAAATAACCAACCAATGACGGACATTCGTGCCGTTTTCTCACTACAAAGTGAAGTGTTCACCATTCTTGCGCGTAAAGACGCGGGCATCACTAATTTCGACGATTTGAAAGGCAAGCGCGTCAACATTGGTAACCCTGGTTCTGGTCAACGCGATACGTTTGAGCAAGTGATGCAAGCTAAAGGTTGGTCGCAAGATGTGTTCAGCTTGGTATCGGATCTAAAACCTGCTGAACAAGCTTCCGCAATGAGTGACAACAACATCGATGCAATGAGCTACTTTGTTGGCCACCCAAATGGTGCGATTCAAGAAGCCTCAACCACAACGGATGCGGTGTTAGTGCCAGTGACTGGTCCTGAAATCGACAAGCTGCTTGCCGAGCGCGCTTACTTCACCAAAGCAACCATTCCGGGCGGAATGTACCGTGGCAACCCGAACGATACGCAATCTATCGGCGGCAAAGCGGTGCTATCAACCACAGCAGAGACTGATCCAGAGTTGGTGTACCAACTGACGAAATCTGTGTTCGACAACCTAGACCGCTTCAAGCGTCTGCACCCAGCATTTAAAGACCTGAAAGAATCAGAAATGATTGAAGTGGGTCTGTCTGCACCACTGCATGAAGGTGCGGTGCGCTACTACAAAGAGCGCGGCTGGTTGTAAGTAACTCTTAGAACCTTCGATTTTTAGCAAGCGCTGTGATGGGTTCGCAGCGCTTGCTTCTCTGTTGTTTGTGAGAAAATTATGGATAAGACGATCTCCACGTCCCATGCTGATACGCATCCGAGTGAGCTGTCAGCAGAAGAACTGATTGCCCAAGATGTGGGTGCTCGCCTGCCAACCGGAATCATGGAAAAGTTGATTGCGGGTTTGGCGTTACTTTGGTCTTTGTTTCAACTTTGGATAGCGTCTCCGCTGCCCTTTATTGTTGGCTTCGGTGTGATGAACGACACCGAAACGCGCGCCATTCACCTTGGCTTTGCCTTGTTGCTTGCCTTCCTAGTCTTCCCCGCTTTTAAGCGCTCTCCACGCGACCGTGTTCCTGCCTTCGACATCATGTTGGGTTTGATTGCTTGTGCCTCTTCGCTGTACTTGTTTGTTATGTATGAAGCACTAGCACAACGTCCGGGCAGCTTAACCACTGAAGACTTTATTACTGCCTTGATTGGTTTGCCTCTGCTTTTAGAGGCGGCGCGTCGAGTATTGGGCCCTGCGTTGCCTGTGATTGCGTTGGTGTTTATCGGCTACAGCTTGGCAGGCCCATACATGCCGGGTTTATTGTCCCACCGCGGCGTGCAGTTGGATGCGTTGGCTAACCACCAGTGGATCACTACAGAAGGTGTGTTTGGTATTGCGCTTGGCGTATCGACCAGCTTTGTATTCCTGTTTGTTCTGTTTGGTGCGTTGTTGGAACGTGCTGGAGCAGGGCACTACTTCATTCAATTGGCATTTAGCATGTTGGGGCACTTGCGTGGTGGCCCTGCAAAAGCGGCCGTCGTTGCCTCTGGCTTAACGGGTTTGATTTCGGGCTCGTCCATCGCCAACGTAGTGACCACGGGTACGTTCACTATTCCTATGATGCGTAAAGTTGGTTTCTCTCCAGAGAAAGCCGGTGCAGTGGAAGTGGCGTCATCGGTGAATGGGCAAATCATGCCTCCTGTTATGGGCGCCGCAGCATTTTTGATGGTGGAATACGTTGGCATTCCTTATGTTGAGATCATCAAGCACGCCTTCTTACCTGCTGCTATTTCTTACATTGCCCTGCTTTATATTGTTCATTTAGAGGCGCTCAAATTGGGCATGCAGCCAATTGATGCTGCACGTTCAAAACCTTGGCTAGCAAGACTCACGGGTTTTGCATTTGGTGCGGCGTTGATTTCTGGTTTGTCGATGGCGGTCTACTACGGCTTAGGATGGTTGAAGCCAGTATTGGGGGACTTTGTCCTACCGGGGATGGCGTTGATTCTTGCGGTGGTGTACTTGGCGCTGCTAAAAGTGGCGGCAAGCAATGAACCGCTACCTGAAGAAGACCCAGATGCTCCGCTAGAACAGTTACCAAATACGCGCGCAGTCTTGTTGTCTGGCTTGCACTACCTACTGCCTGTGGTGGTCTTGGTGTGGTGTTTGATGATCGAGCGTTTGTCTCCGGGATTGTCTGCTTTTTGGGGCAGCGTGATTCTGGTGGTGATCGTTTTGACTCAACGTCCTCTGCTGACTTGGATGCGTAAAGACGGCAAACACGATTACGGTAACTTCAAAGACGGTTGTATTGATTTGCGTGAAGGCTTAATTGCTGGTGCGCGTAACATGATCGGCATTGGTATCGCGACTGCCACCGCAGGCGTGATTGTTGGTGCGGTATCGCAAACGGGTGTTGGCTTAGTATTGGCTGATTTGGTTGAGATGTTGTCGATGGGCAACTTGCTACTCATGCTGATGCTCACCGCAGTATTGAGCTTGATTTTAGGAATGGGCTTACCAACTACCGCGAACTACATCGTGGTATCGAGCTTGCTAGCACCTGTAATCGTCACGCTGGGTCAACAACACGGTTTGATTGTGCCGTTGATTGCGGTGCACTTATTTGTGTTTTACTTCGGTATCATGGCTGATGTAACGCCGCCAGTGGGTCTGGCTTCGTTTGCGGCTGCGGCGGTGTCGAAAGGCGATCCAATCAAGACGGGCTTAACCGCGTTTTACTACAGTCTAAGAACCGCAGCTTTGCCGTTCCTATTTATCTTCAATACGGATTTGTTGTTGATTGATGTCGATTGGGCGCACGGCATTGCCATCTTTGTTATCTCTACTATCGCGATGTTGATATTCGCAGCGGCGACGCAAGGTTGGTTCCTGACTCGTAACCGTTGGTACGAAGGCGTTTTGCTTTTGCTGGTGGCCTTTACCCTGTTCCGTCCAGGGTTCTGGATCGACATGGTGGTGGATCCGTACCAATCGAGCAATCCTGCCCAGTTGGCACAAACGCTTGAGCCGCTAGAAGAGGGCGGTGTGCTGAGAATGCGCATCAGCGGTGAAGATGCAGTAGGTAAGATGCGTGAATTCTCGGTGTTGTTGTCGGTTCCTGAAGGGGAAACCGGACAAGATAAACTGGACGCATTGGGTATCGCGACTTATCAGCAAGGTGAACAAACTCTTATTGATATCGTTAGCTTTGCTAGCCCAGCAGAGGCTGCAGGATTGCAGTTCGACCAACAAATTGTCGATGTGCGTGTGCCTGTTGAGCGTTATCGCAAAGAGTGGATGTGGATTCCGGCAATGTTGCTGTTTGGTGTTGTGATTTGGCTACAACGTCGAAGAGTAACTGCCCAGCTTTCTGCAGCACATTGATAGTTAAAGATAAATGACCATAAAGCCCCGTTAGAGTTAAGACTAACGGGGCTTTTTTATGTCTGGAATATTCGCCAATGTGATTGTCTAAGTCGCGGAATGATTAGCGTCTTCTATACTTTATGCACACGATGCCCAAGTGACTTCAAGATGCAGGATTCAGAGCGTTGTCACTGACTCAAGTTCAAGGAAAGCAACGAAGCGGAATAGCTAGCTCTTTCCAAGTTGTTTGACGAAGAAATTGTTTCAGTGACACGCTCCCGAAGGGCGAGTTGCCTTGGTTCGCATGCTTTGTTAACAATTTTCGATTTAGAACCACTAGACCTTTAAATTGTTGCCTCGCCTTCAAACCAAGTCATTCTCGCTGAACCAGCATCTCGAGGTTACTTGGGCATCAAAGAGTGTGAATATCTTTGCGCATCATTTGAACAAATTATCAACGCTCAAAATCGGATCTTAACCTTTCAGATCATCTTGTTGTTCGAAAGCGGAAAAATCCTACACTGATCACATAATTGAACACTTGGACAATATAAATGAGCGACGATATCGCGAAGAAATCCTCTTCGAAATCCAAACTGACCAAAATCCTTTTCCTTCTCGTTTGTGCTATCGGCTTCGGTGCGATGTACTGGTCTTGGCAATATTCTGACAGTCATCCGAGTACGGAAGACGCGTATGTAAGAGCTAAAATCCTGTCTGTCGCTCCTCAGGTTCAAGGCCAAGTGATCTCAGTAGAAGCCAAAGATTTCCAAGTGGTGAACAAAGGCGACCTGCTATTAAAGATTGATTCTCGTCCTTATCTGCTAGCAGTCAAACAAGCCAAAGCGGCTTATCAATTGGCGGTTCAACAACACGATGTGGCCGACAAGCAAGTTACTGAAGCGGTGGCGGGATTGGATGCGGCGCGTTCTAACCTGACCGAAGCGCAGTTGGAGTACAAACGTACTAACTCGCTAGTGAAACGCAAATTAGCGTCTGATCAAGATTTGGATACTGCGAAAAACAAACTCGCTAACGCTCAAGCAAGCTTAGAACAAGCACGTGCAACGGTAGAAAAAGCAATTGCAAACCGTGGTGAAGAAGGCGCAGAAGCAGCGGTTGTTCAACAAGCGGCAGCGCAACTTGCACAAGCTGAATTGAACCTCAGCTACACCGACATCACTTCTCCTGTCGATGGCATCGCGGGTGAAATCAACACACATACTGGTTCTGTTGTCGGCATTGGCCAAACACTGTTCCCTGTGATTGTAAAAGACAGTTACTGGGTACGCGCAAACTTTAAAGAAACTGACCTAACACACATCAAAGCAGGCATGCACGCTGAAGTCGTGATCGACATGTACCCAGACGTAGTTTGGGATGCGAAAGTGGAAGAACTGTCGCCAGCAAGTGGTACCTCTTTCTCTTTGATGCCACCAGAAAATGCAACCGGTAACTGGGTGAAAATCAAACAACGTTTCCCTGTGCGTCTGACACTTGAAGTGCCTGAAGGTGCGCCACAATTACGTGTGGGTGCAAGTTCTGAAGTGACTGTTGATCTGAAAAGTAACGCGCAATGAGTAACGAGATTACGGCCGACAAACGGGGAATAGCCACCGTCGCCGTGATGCTTTCGGCCATCATGGTGCTGATAGACATGACCGTTGCTAACGTGTCGCTTTCACACATGATGGGCGCGTTGGGCGCAACGGCAGACCGAATCACTTGGGTCCTAACTGGCTACAGCATGGCTGAGGCGATCTTCATCCCGATGACCAGTTTCTGGGTATCGCGATTTGGTGAGCGCAAAGTCATGCTGGTGGCGGTGATCGGCTTTGTGATTGCTAGTGCTTTCTGTGGACAAGCGGGTTCACTCGAAGAGATGGTGGTGTTCCGCATTATCCAAGGTGCGTTTGGTGCCTCGGTTATTCCACTGGCGCAATCTACATTGGTTCAGATTTACCCTTCTGAGCAAAAAGGCAAGGCGATGGCGATCTTCTCCATCGGTATCTTGCTTGGTCCGATTTTAGGCCCAGTAGTGGGCGGTGTGATTACTGACAACATCAACTGGCGTTGGATCTTCTACGTCAACTTGCCATTTGGCTTGGTGTGTACTGCGTTGATTTATCGCTACATCCACATCAGCAACAAATCCAAACCAAACTTCGACTGGTGGATCATTGGCTATATGGCCCTCGGGGTCGGTGCGTTGCAGTTCGTACTCGACAAAGGTAATGACGAAGACTGGTTTAACTCTCGCATTATCCAAACCGCAGTGCTGTTGGCGATCATGGGCTTAATCATGTGGATCTACCGCAGCTGGAAGACCAAGAGCCCCATTGCGCCTCTGTGGCTCCTCAAGGACAAAAACCTCATGGTCTCGTCCTTAATGATGGCGGTAGTGTCGATGGCCATGTTCGGCTTGACCACTCAACAACCGATGTTGCTTGAAAGCTTATTGAACTACCCAGTATCCACCACGGGTATGTTAATGGCACCACGGGGGCTGGCGTCTGCCTGTATGCTGATATTGGTGATTGTGATTAACCCACAATTCGATCCAAGGTTGAAGATTGTCTTTGGCCTAACCTGTATCGGTATTGGTAGTTACCTCATGACCTTGTACTCCATGGAAATCGATACCTTCTGGATCGTGATGCCAAGTATGATTCAGGGTATGGGCTTAGGTTTGACCTTCTCGACCTTATCGACACTGGCGTATATGACATTGCCAAAAGAGCAGTCAGTGGCTGGGGCGAGTATTTTTAACCTGTTCCGCACCATTGGTAGTTCGTTTGGTATCTCGATTGCGACTACATACCAATACCGCGATAGCCAACAGCAATGGCACGCTTTGGGAGAAGGCTTTAACCCTTACAACCCAGTGTTGCATGACTGGGCTGCGAAACAGGGGTTATCGATTACTGATCCTGCGGCATTGGAGCAATACCAGAACATGCTTCATCAGCAATCACAAATGGTGGCCTTTGTGCACACCTTCCAGTTGGTCGGGGTGATGTTCGTTATCATGATGCCGATGCTGATATTTATCCGCTCAAGGTAAACCTCAAAAGCCAAACAAAAGCGCCCTTAACTCAGCCAGTTAAGGGCGCTTTTTTATGTCTGACGTTTCTATCGGTTTTCGAGCAATTAACCGTTTCGAGCAATTAACCGAAGGTCACTTCACTGAAATGCGGGTTGTCTTTGAGTGCCCTCATCGCAATCAATTGTTCGGTTGGGAACGAAATGTGCTCGCCATCGATATCCAAAAATAAGCACTCTTGTCGTTCAATATCGTAGCCTGTATCAAATGCGCTGCCTTGATGTTTCTCACCATTTTTGAGGGTGATCTCCACGGGCAGATTAAACATACAAGCGATTTCAATAAAATCGTATTGGCTGCAGGTCACCATAACTTTTCTCCTTCTCTCTTCTTTATCAAGACCGATAAAGGACAGAAATACTTCTCTGAAACCTAATCTTCATCTTACGCCCTATTTTGGTCATGAAAAAGACATACAAGCAGGCTTAACTAAAACCATAGTTTAGTGAACAAGACGTAGATAGGACATGTCTGAAACGACACTTAAAAACACGTACTTGGCTCGTGAGCGCGCAACGCAATCACTGATTACTCCTCACACTTACTACGCGCAGTTGGCGCATCGCATTAACCACTCACCTCAATTTGAACATGGACGCGTCAAAGACAAGATGCCAAACGTGCCAAGCCCTCAGTCTTTTTGGCAAGTGTGTTGGGCCTACATGGGCGGACGTTCGCCGCTCAGTCCTGATAACCAGTTACCTTATTCATCGATAGAGCCGACGCGATTTGAACAGCGACAACAAGCGATGCGAGTCACTTGGCTCGGGCATTCCACTTTGATGATTGAGACCGATGGCGTACGCATTCTGACTGACCCTGTATTCGACTATGCGTCGCCGTTGATTGCTAAGGCATGGTTTGAGCGCAATATCCCCAATACAGCTGTACGGGATAGCTTGCCGATTCCGGATGTTATCGTGATCTCTCATGATCATTACGATCACCTCGAAGCTTCGACCATACGTTACTATTCTGATAAATCCGTAACATTTTACGTGCCACTCGGTGTCGGTAAGCATTTGATTCGTTGGGGTGTTAGGCCTGATAACGTGGTGGAATTTGATTGGTGGGAGAGCGTTCATTACGCCAACGTTGAGTTGATATGCACGCCAGCCAATCACAACTCAGGGCGCACTTATCTGGATAAGAATTCGACCTTATGGGCATCTTGGGTTGTTAAAGGGCAGCAAGAGACCCTCTATTTCAGCGGCGACAGTGCGTACGATAGTCACTTTGCACAAATTGCTCAGCGCTGCGGCCCGATTGATATCGCCTGTTTGGAAGTCGCGGCAGATGTGAAAGGCAACCAAGGTTATCCGGTTGAGAACTGGGGACACATGCAAGCGCATCACACCGTACTAGCATTCAAAGATCTACAAGCGAAGAAGTTGCTACCTGTGCACTGGGCAACGTATGAGCTGTTTACGCACAAATGGGATGAGCCCATTGAGGACTTGATTGAACATTGCCAAGCTGATCACATTGAGCTGATAACCCCGATGGCGGGAGAGAGTTTTTACGTGTCAAAAGAATATAAAAATAAGCCTTGGTGGCAAGCCAATAAATTATGTGAGCAAGCTAGAAAAATACGGGTATAATATGACGGCGCTTCAATAATACCTCGGTTAATTTAACCAACTTTCTTGCTCCTTATAACAAGATTTTTACTGGTCATCGAATCGATAAATTACCAGTGAGTCACTATTTTTCTGTGATCCCTCACGATAATAAATCTCTGAGTACAACTTTTTGATACTTCTCACCTAATAAAATAACCTTCTGAGAGAAAACTTTTACTAAAAATCTTTGTGAACTTAATTTTACGCATCAAAACAATTATACTCGTCGCCATACTGATAAGGCTTAAAATAGCTGGTCAAAGTGTGAACGCAATGGGTAAAACTTGATCAGTTAACAACAAGTAAAAGTCTCATCATTGAAACCGATTTAATTGATAAAGAGTGCTGGGAATAATTGGAACCAGCATCACAAGAGTAGGATTCTCTTGAATATATCATCAGGGATGCTGAAGAAATTAAAACAGGCATTGTTAGATGAATAATTCTGCAACGTATTTACTTGCTGCTTTACGAGAAAAAATTAAAGAGAAAGGGATTTGTTATTCCGATCTCTCTGCTGGAATGGGGATTCCTCTATCAACCATTAAGAGACAGTTACACAACACGTCTTTAGGGTTGGACAAAATACTCTCGTACGCCACTCATTTAGATACTGACTTAGTCGAATTGTCCATGCGTGGTAAACAGCTGCAACAAGAAAACGAGCAATTTATCACCGACATTAACAGTGAAATATTTCACCAGTATCCGTACCTGTTTGATTTCTTGTATTTATTACGTCGGAAGGAATGGTCTCCGCAAGATATTGCAAGCAAATACCAATTGACCCATACCTCGATCACCCTTTATTTCCGCGCATTGGAAATGATGGATTACATCGAGCTAAAAGGTGATGATCAATACCGTTTTAAAGACCAAGGTCGCTTTATTTTCGAAGAAGGCTCCAAGCTCGATACTTTGTTTGCTAAGCGCTTTCGAGATGAAGTGTTTAGCCATGATGTGCGACCACCGATTTGCATGGGACGCATTGCTATCACTGAAGAGCAGGAAGAGAAACTGGCGAATGAGGTGTACAACAAACTGATAGAGTTTGATGTGCAAAACAAGAGCGGAGAAAGCAGTAAGCGACTGAGAAACGTCTTAATGACTTACACGCCGGGCAATCAGATATTCCTTTCGGATACGATTCCGAATATTGACGGTGAATTATTAAAGGCCATCTCGATGGCGAATGAAAAATAGTGACTATTTAATCACAAAATAAAGAATTTATATTAAGTGGGTGTGTTTGATAATGAATGCATCAAAGACCCACTATTATCCAAAATTAATGACCTGTTATTTAAATAGGTCAAACGAAGAAGAGACAAATTAACCGATCTCTTCTCAAATCCAAAAGTGAAATAAATAAGGCTGAATCTTCATCATCGAAACTCGGCAGGGCACGTCTCGACCTTTTTTCGCCTGATCAGGACCAAAAGCCAATAAATGAGGGATATAACATGCACTTTAAGACTTCTTTATGTGCGATTGCTGTCGGGGTTGCTCTAACACTTAGTGGATGCAACAGTAGTGATAATGACTCGAATGTGGAAGCGCCACTGAAAGCGGCTGAATTCCACAACACCATTGACCGTGCAGGTGTGCCAGTGGCACTGCGTGATCTACATGGTGGTCACCTTCGCTACATTCCTATGTTCGATAACGGTTCTTGGCATGGTCACACGTTAGATACCAAAGGTGGTGAAATCACCCTAGGTGGTACGGCGTTGCTAACGGAAGAATACGTGTCATTCATGGCTGCACGTTTCGACCGTTTAACACTGATGGTTGACGGTGAAGCGATGCCGCTTGAGCTGACAGACGCTTACTCGCAACCAGGCGCACTGATTCAAGAGTACACAGGCGATAACGGCATCACTGCCGAACTTGAAATGCGCTTTGTGACGGATCGTACGTCTCTTGTTAAAACCACTATCAAGAACCCGAACAAGCTGGCTATTCAAGGCGAATGGGACGGTGAGTTGATGCAAGATTACCGCGCTGACGATGGTGAACTATACAAAAACAGCGACAGCACAGTGCGCAGTGTTGAAGATGCATACCCTACTTACTCACGTGAAATCGCGGCGACAGAAAACGGCGTAGAAGTGTCTTTTGGCGCGGTTCGCGACTCTTGGTCTCTGCTGACTTCAGGCGACTCTAAGTTTGAAGTAACACGCTCTATCAAACCAGAAACATCGACTATTGACGATGACAAGAAAGGCTTTGTCCAAACGGCAGAGCTAGGTAATGGCGAAGAAATCACGCTATACACGGCTTACACGCACGTGCAAAACACGGAAGAGCAAGCGTCTGAGTTTGCGAAGCTTGACGATGTGATGGCCGATCCTAAAGGCTACATGCACGATTCAGCAATGCGTTGGGAAGAGTACCTAGAAAACGGTCTAACCAACGATGCTGCTTCAAAAGAGCATGAATTCGTTGCAGTAAAAGCGATGGAAACACTGAGCGCAAACTGGCGCGGTGCTGCAGGTGCCATTGACCACGACACAGTAACACCATCAGTAACCGCACCTTACTTCTCTGGCAACATGACTTGGCCGTGGGACACATGGAAACAAGCGTACGCAATGGCTCACTTCAACCCAGATGTGGCGATGGAAAACATTCGTACTGTATTCCAATATCAAGTTCAGTCTGACGATCCTGTTCGCCCTTGGGACGAAGGTTACTTGCTTGACGTAGTCACTTACAACTTACCGGCAGAACGTTGGGAAGGCATGTCTGCGGAATACAAAAAAGTGTTCCCACTGGCGACAGACGGCTTGAACTGGAACGAACGCAACACCAAACCATCTCTAGCTGCATGGGCGGTATGGGAAGTGTACACCGCACTGAAAGACGAGCATAACCGTCCGGAAGAAGCGAAGCAGTGGCTAGAAGAGATGTATCCGAAGTTGGTGGCATTCCACGATTGGTGGCTGCGTGCTCGCGATACAAACAAAAACGGTATCCCTGAATATGGTGCAGCAAAAGACCCAATTCATACTGTGTTCGCAGACGATTTGAACCCAAACAAAGATGGCGAATTGCCTTGGGGTGACGATGCAACATTGGATGACATGAAGTTCCAATACAAAGACGAGGCGAATGGCGACAAGTGGATCAAAGAGACTGGCGTCGAGAAATACAACCAGTTGCTAACGTCCGGTGATTACACCGCGATGAGCATTCCTGCAAAAGTAGCTGCGGGTTGGGAGTCTGGTCGTGACAACGCGGGTGTATTTGGCTTTATCGACACTATCGACAACCTACAAGGTATGTCTGAACTGCCGACACAAGACGAAGCTAAAGTGATCGACCAGATGGGTCGTTACGCACACGACACCAACGGATTCGACAACACCTACGATATGGTTATGGGTGAAGACGGTTCAGTGGTGACTTACCGTAATGATTCTCCAGAAAACATGGACAAACTGGCTCTAGCGAAGAAAGACTGGGAAGTGAAGTTCAACGAGAACACCAACGACGCGAACAAGTTGTCTGGCTACTCACTGATGCAAGAATCGGTAGACCAAGCGTCTTACTGGTACTCAGATAACCTGTTCCTATCGCAAATTGCAGAAGTACTAGGCAAAGCAGATAAAGCGGCTGAGTTTAAAGAGAAAGCGGAAGACACCAAAGAGTACATCAACCGCTGTATGTTCGATGAATCAACCGGTTTCTACTACGACATCGAAGTGGTACCTGGTGGCTTGAGCAACCAATGTGCTGGTCCAATGTTGGTGAAACGCGGCATGGGTCCAGAAGGTTGGTCTCCACTATTCAACAACGCGGCAACGCAAGAGCACGCGGATAAAGTAGTGAAGAACATGCTTGATACCAGCAAGTTTAACTCACCAATGATCCCACTTGGCACGGCGTCAATGGATAACCCGGCTTACGGCCCAGACATTTACTGGCGTGGTCGTGTGTGGCTCGATCAGTTCTACTTCGGTGTTCGTGGTATGGACAACTACGGTTACGGTGTGGAGGCGCGTCAGATGGTGGATAAGCTATTCAAGAACGCACAAGGCTTAACAGAAACAACGCCAATTCAGGAAAACTACAACCCTGAAACGGGTGCAGTGCAGGGCGCAAACAACTTCTCTTGGAGTGCTGCGCACCTTTACATGTTGTACAACGGCTTTGTGGGCAAGTAAGGCTCATTCGTCACTAACAACGAGAAGATTTGGGCGTTGCAGATGACCCCCCTAGCATCTGCAACCGCTTCATCCTCTTCAAATTAGGCTCAATAAGATCAAACCGGACGGTGATCTCCGTCCGGTTTTTATAGAGTTAAAACACTACTTTTCGGCACTTTTCTAAAATTTGTAGGCGAGAAAAATCGCGCTACAAAGCCACTTTCTTTTAAAAACCAATAGTTAACCACCCCGCATTTCGTTCTGTCTATTTTCGATACATAACATTTATAAAATGATCGTTTAACTGTTTTGTAACAAAATATATGCTTCATAAATCAATGAGGTCGTTAATATTCATACGAAAGCATTAAGAGTTGTCCTAACCTCGCCGCTGGCCAGCCGCTCCGAGCCGAAATCATTCCCAAACTCTACTCTTCCGCTTGAATCTACCTCATTCTAAGGAGCGTATTGATAAATACCTCACTTTCTTAGTAGTCAGCATGACGTGTTGCGATGCAGCACCATCAAGGAAGGTGACATGAATTGTTTACAGACCAGCCTTTATAACTTGCTAGAAGACAATAACTTTGTGCCCTCTAAAGAGTACAAAGCCTCTATTGCAAGCTATCTACATTCCGATTCCTCACTCACACCTCAAGCGATGGGTAAGCTTACTGGCGAAATATTCCAGAGCAAACAAACCATGGCGTATTACTTGCTGCACAATGCCATCAACGAAGAAGAGGGCGCAGAGCGACTCAAAATGATTGCCAATCGTTATGCGCAAGGGGAAATGAAGCAGCAAATCATGCATCACTGCCAAAACGACAGAAACCACTCAGCCATGTACGCCAGTTTGATCCCATTAACGGGTTACCAAACCGAGGTTTATCAAGAAGAAAAGTCGAGTGATTTCAGCAATGTGAGCAACTTTTACGACGACATTAAAATCCATCTTTTCCGAGCTCACTCCGTCGAACTTCGTTCTTGGTGTCTATTGGTTTCTCAACTGAGTTTTATCGACCAATCGGATATTCCGTATCTGAAAGAGATGCGACCGACCATTCAGCAAATTTTAGATGATGAGGTGAGGCAGGTTTCCTACACGGCGCAACACGTCAGCCAGTGGTTGGAAGAAGATCCGTCACTGTGCCAAGCCTTCACGCAATGCATGAGCCACACCTACCGAGAAACATGGGACTACCTTGCCTCTATGGCGGAGTTCATGCGAGACAGTGCGCCTTACTTTATGGTCTAGGCACAGAACACTTGAACTTGGCCGAGAGGCTCAACGTTGTTTGTACTGCGTTGGGCAATAGCCTCTGTTTACGTCTGGTGAACGCAGTTTTAAGTGCTTGGTGTTGCGTCCAGAAACACGTTGTCGCCAAAGCTTGAAACTGCGGGGTTTGAGGTGGCGACGCATCAGGCTGATAACGCCATTTTCGTTCAGACCGAACTGATGCTCAATCGCTTCAAATGGGGTTCGGTCTTCCCATGCCATTTCTATGATTCTGGATAGTGCGTCGTCGCTGAGGGTCATGGTGTGTTCCTAATCAGAGTTGCCTATTTAAGCTTAGTAACACACTTACGTAATCTACGGCGAAACGGTTTAATAGGAAGCCGTTTTTAACCGATAAAATGAGGAAATAAAGTTAGGAATAGCAACGGGTTATTTCTGTGGTTTAAGCTCGACCACATTGCCTTCTGGATCTTCTAAATACACAGAGCGACCAAAACCCTGTGCGCCATATCGTTCGGCAAACTCTTCGACGTGGACATTATGTTGATGGAGATATTCAAGCAACTCAGACTCTTCAAAAGGCGCAATTTGCAGGCAGAAATGGTCGAGGTTTCGTCCATCTTGGCTTGGCGACTTACCGCCTAACTTGCCGAGTTCACTCTCAACCGTCACCAAATCAATGATGGCTGTGCCAGCTCGTAACTGCGTCAGCCCTAAGTCGGGCAACTCCCGCTCGATAGGACACCCCAATAGATCTCGATAGAAACGGAGCATCGCATCGAGATTATCCGTTCTTAATACCACATGGTCGAGGGCTTTGATTTCAATGGGGTTTCGTTGATTTGCCATGACGTGTTCCTTTTTCGAGCATTGAGAAAAGTATACGCACTAAACCAGCAAGCTGATCGCCAGAGCCAGCATGACAAAGCCAATAATGAACTCAAGAACCTGCCAAGAGCGAGCATGCTTAAAGATGGGGATCAGTAACTTAGCGCCATAGCCAAGACTGAAAAAGAACACGAAGGAAGCCGATACCGCACCTACGGCAAACTGCCATTTGTGTGGTTCATACTGGGTCGAAATCGATCCTAATAGCACAACGGTATCAAGGTAAACATGCGGGTTTAACCAAGTGAATGCCAAGCAGATAAGAGCGGTTTGCCATGCACTTTTGGAGGCATCACCTTCAGGATTCATCACGTGTTTTTGGGTCAATGCCGAGCGTAAACTGCTGAGACCATACCAAGTTAGGAACGCAGCACCAGCGTATCGCGCGATGGTTTCAATCAAGGGAAACTGCTTCACCAAGTAGCCAAATCCCGCCACTCCAAGGGAAATCAAAATCGCATCGGACAATGCACAAATAAAGCACACCAGAAACACATGATGCTGTTTGATGCCTTGTTTCAGCACAAAGGCGTTTTGCGCTCCGATAGCAAGAATCAGTGATATGCCGAGCGTAAAGCCAGCAAGGTAGGTGGTCATTCTCTCTTCCTTGAACGTCGACCAAATAAGGCTTCAAACCATAACCTTGTCATTGGTTTGGAGCAAGTGGCACGTAATGATGTGCTCGAGAAACATGAAACGCTACTCCAAAGAGTAACGTTTCAATCTTTGCTTCACAGATTAATTGCAGAGCTTATTCGACTGGGGCGATCTCCGGCATCTGATATTCGCCACTTTGAATCGCTTCGTCCGCACCGTAGAAGCGCATGATGGCGTAAAACGGTTTCTCTGGTACTGGTAAGTAATTCGGGTCATCCGCATTGCTTTTCGTGTCAGAGCTCATGTGAATGGTATAGTAACCATCCGCGTCTGGCTTCATGCTGCGATCCCCACGGCTGTGTCGATTTAAAGCGTTCTTCGCCATCAAACGGTTATCACTGCCGTAAATGGTTACCGACCAAAACTCGCTGACATTTGGGGCTTTAAAGCGCATCACGTAGTCATGCTTAGAGCCATCCAGTTTTTCCCCTTTGGTATCAAAATCCGTCTTGCGGTAAGACGCTTCAATAGGTGGTAAGCCCCATTGGCCAAGGTACGTGCCCTCAGCAAAGACTTCGCGCGGTGTATCGCCAAGGGTGTCGCGTGTACCCAGTATCTGGCGGGCATCCGTGACTTTCGGTGCTAGCTCGATAATACGCTGCATGCCTTGTGTTTCTGCTGCTTTGGCGAGCTTCAATTGCTCAGGCGTGAAGTCGGTTTTGCAAGCTTCGACACCGATAGGTTGGTATTTTTCTAACCACTGTTTATCAGCATCCCCCATTGTGCCATCGCAAAGGACGAAGTTAACACGCTCCAGCCAAGTCGAATGTTTTGGATCTGGGTAGGTGCGCTGCACGGGTTTCGGTCCGTTTTGACCTAGGTACTCAGACAAGGTGCGGATAGTCCATTGATCCATATAATCGAGTGCGATTTTCGTGTCTTCGCCACCCAGCGCCATGATGCGTCCCATCAGCTTCACTAGGTTACTGTCGACATGAATCACCTCATCTACGGAATCTGGAACCTCACCTTGCCAATCGTTGGCGGCAAACATGAACTGGCCACCTTCTGTGCCACGCGTTCGTGAGCTGAATGCCGCGTTGGTGTAGTGACCCATGTCCATGGTGTGCAATATCCAATAGCGTCCTTCATCCATATCTGGAACGCTGACGATAACGGGTTCAGCAGCAACGTCTAACCAACCCATCAAGTGGAGCGTGTCGTTGTTGATGGTTGGGTGCGCGGTATAGGTGTCATCGGCCAAACCGCGAATATTTTGAAAGCGGTTGAGTGGGTAATCATTCTCTACCGCCGTGTGATAGAAGAATTTGTACGCCTCATCAATCGAGTATCCATAAATGTAGGCATCTTTAGCCAGTTCGCTATTGGCCGTATTGGCAAAGGCAGGTTGAGCGCCAAGTGCAGACAAACCCAACAAGGTAACAAGAAGTTTCTTTTTCATAGCTGACATCATCCAAATAGTGTGTGGTGAATGCACTCACTATAAATTTTGTCCGCACTATGACAGAAATGAATTGGTGGTATTTAGCTCATACCATTATTGTTATAGAGTCAGTCAAAATGCAGAAAAGGTGCTGAGCGTGATTGGATTTGATTACAACTTATTGAAGGTATTGTCGGTCATTCTCGAAACGCAAAATACCACTGTCGCAGCAGAGCGGCTTTGCACTAGTCAACCCGCCGTGAGCCGAAACTTAAGAAAGATTCGTGAGCTATTCAACGATGATATTTTGGTGAGAAAGGGGGCGGTGATGGAGCTAACCCCAAAAGCGGAAGAGCTCAAAACTCAGCTTTCTGGCCTCATCCATGACATTGAAGCGTTGGTCAATACAGAAGAGCGCTTCGACCCAAGCACCGAAAAAGCCAACCTGCGCATTGCAATAAACGCCTCCATTGCCCAGTGGTTTTCTGCCCCTTTGACTCAGTTTCTTGCCAAGGAAGCTCCATTGATGAACTTGGTGATTGAGGATTGGACAGAAGCAACGCCCGAGAAAATTGATGCTGGAGAGATTGCCTTTGGCATTAACTATTTCCCGATGGATTTACCTAAGTTCTTAGTGCAGAAAAAGGGCGGCAAAGACCATTTCGCTCTGGCTGGCCGCATCGGGCATCCATTGGAGGGAAAGCGCGTTCAACTGGATGATCTAAAGGCGGCGTCGTTTGCTGTGCACATCATTCCCCATTGGAACGAAAAAGAAGTACACATCTCCCGTTTACTTCAACCCTTGTCCGTAGTGCCTAGGATTCAACTCAGAACGAGCCATATCAATACGATTCTTAACCTCGTATCTGAAAGCGACATTCTTTTCCCATGTTCCAAATACCTTATTGAGCAATTGGACGCGCGGTTTGTTGGTCTCGATTTTGCGCAGGAGTTACCAACATTAGAAGGCAATTTTGGCTATGTTTACAGCACCAAGAGAAGAAATGAACCAATGACACAATGGCTGAATCAATCCATTGAATCTTTGATGGCTGAGTTGGGCATTCGAGCCTGATTCCGCATTGACGTCGTAATTGTGAGAGTAGACCTCAATTTAAACCGTACTTTCACAATAAGTTGGCGTTCCCCATTACAATATGCCCATCCATATGAAAAAGGAAAAAACGATGAAAGCAGTTTGGTTGGCCGCAGGTGCATTGGCACTGAGCGGATGTTCGACAATGAACTCAGCAAATGACGTATCTCGCCCATCGGCAGAGATGTTCCCAGAGATGGAGAACATGACGAAGCACGTTTTCTATGTAGACCCAGCAAGCAACGAAGCAGATAAGCGCGTTGAACTTGTAGTAGGCAAAATGATGGAAACAGACTGTAACCGCGTTTCTCTGGGTGGCAGTGTGAGCGAGCACTCGCTAGAAGGTTGGGGTTACACTTACTACCAAGTAGATGCTTCTCCAGCAGGCGGCATCTCTACATTAATGGCTTGTCCTGAAGACATGGAGAAGGTAGAAACTTTCGTTCAAATGCCAACACGCGACCTTTACCGTTACAACAGCAAGCTTCCTGTTGTGGTTTACGCGCCAGCGGATTTGGACGTGAACATTCGCGTTTGGGCACCTGAAGAATGATCGCTAAGCAGGCAAAAATCGCACTGATATTAGGTGGTTTGCTTGCGCTTGGTGGCTGTGCCTCTACCGCGCCTGAATATCAATACCAGTGTGACGACGGCCATCAGTTCGCTGCTAGCTTTGATCAGGAAAAAGCACTGATCACCGTTGATGACGGGAGAGAGATTGAACTCAAACAAGTTCGCTCTGCCTCTGGCGCAAAATATATGTCTGATGACCAAATGTTAGTTCTGCACACCAAAGGTGACGAAGCGATTTTGATCGTCAACGAGATATCCCAAAGTGCATGTCGCGTGACGAAGTAATCGTGAAATTCAAAAGGCTTGGTTGATACCAAGCCTTTTTCGTTTGCACGGTTTGAAGATTGTTTTGGTTTTGTTTAGCTAGTTTGCCGTTCTGTGTTCACAACCCCCTCCAACTCCCCCTTGTATTGACATGGTTTGCTCGGCATTGAAGTTTCGTTTCTAAGGGGGAGGGTTTTCTCTGGAGTGGTGGGTTCAATCACCCTCAACGTTTCTCGTCATTCCGAGGATCCTAAGCGACATCAGGAATCTCGCTTTAACACACTCGGAAAATCCCTCCCCTTTACCAGAATGACTTTTGTAGTCTCCGAAGTTACAGCCAAGGGGAGGTTAGGAGGGGTTGTTTCATCAAAACTAACCAAAACAAAAAGGGTTGGCACTAGGCCAACCCTTTCTGGTTCTTAAGCATTTAATTACTCGTAATCAGACGCGTAAGTTTCTTCGTAAGTGTGTGAGTAAAGCTCGAATAGGTTACCAAACGGGTCTTCCATGTAGATCATTTGAGCTTGTTTGCTGTCGTCTTCTGGGTGGTAGCGCATGATGTCCATGCGAGCTTTACCGCCAAACTCTTCAATACGTTTGATAGTTTGTGGGAACTGCTCTTTCGCTACTTGTAGACAGAAGTGGAAGATGCCTAGGCGAGAGAAGTCTACTTCGTGACGCTCTTGACGCTCTTTCATTTCAAACAATTCAACACCGATGCCGTCAGATGTTACTAGGTGAGCGATGTTGAAGCCTTTGAAGCCTTCACCGAATACAGCGATACACATACGACCGATTGCTGATTCGCGCTCTTCGATAACTTTTGTGTTGTTCATTACGATGCGAAGACCAAGCGCTTTAGTGTAGAACTCTACTGCTTTGTCCATATCGCCAACCATGATGCCTACGTGATTCATTTTCATAATTCTGCTCCAGAAAACTGTGATGTTTAATTCGTGTTTCGTTTCGATGGAGGTGAGTATATGGAGAAATTTTGATTACATGAAATTATCAATAATTTTTAAGATAATAATTTTTTGTTATTAAATGGCGAAGAGAAGGGTAAACAAGCGTATCCTGTATGCTTATCAAATAGTTATCTTATAAATTTCTTTGTGTTTTGAGTTGTTTTATATCGATCATGAATGGTTTGGTGAGGTAAACTTCTGGCCGAAGTTGCTGCTAGTCATCTGTTTTTATTGATATTAACTAGTTGTGTTTGAACGTTGGTAGTTAGGGTTTTAGGCGAGCCTTTAATCTGAGCTCACATAAAAAGGAATAATAATTTGTACATTTGGAAAACATCAAAGCTGTCTGAGGAACTAAAAGACAACAAAGTGCCAGACAGTGATTGGATTAAATACGCTTTAATATTCTTAATCTTTTATACGGTGACACCGTACTTTATGTTCTTGGCGCCGTATGTAAGCAATGAAGTTATGATAACCGAGGCTATTGGTATCTTAGTCGTGTCAATTTTGGGTGTAGTTGTCACGTATAGAACGAATAATAGAGATGGTAAAACCTACATTCTTCGCTCTATCGCTTTATCTATCCCTTTGTCGTTTAGATTTGTCGCTTTATCTGTGCTTGTTGGGATGGCTATCGTCTCTTTCGACTTTGGCGCTCAGCATTATTTTATTGTTGAATTACTTTCGACATTCTCTGTTATCGCTTTGCAAGCACTCTACTTTTGGCGTTTGAATGTTCATTTAAAGTACATCAACTCATAGCTTTGTATTTTCTACTTTGGTTACAGGCTTTGTGATTAGGCATAAGACTGACTGACGATGAGCTCTCTTAGCCATTTATGGCTTGGGTCATTGTCGAGTTGCTTGTTCCAAAGTAGAAAGAACCCACCTGGTTCCATTTTTATTGGGAGCGGTTTGATCACAATGTTCGATTTACCTTCGAACTCGCGGATGCTTTTGTAAGGGTAAGTCAGTATCAAGTCGCTCTTCTCACACAGTTTTACCGCGCTGGAAATGTCAGACATGTTGACGGCGTTGTCGATGCGCAGGCGTTGTATGTCGAGCACCTCATGTAATAGCCAGCTAGACACACCACCAGTGATGACTTGGATATGGCGGTACTTCAAGAATGCGTCGAGATTCCATTCTTCCTCTAATGCTGGGTGTCCTTTTCGCAAGATGCACGCCGAGGTGTCACGCATCAGTTCTGCGTAATTTAGAGTATCAGGGATGGTATCGACATGGGTTTTAGAACGATCATCAAACTCAAAGATACCGACACCAAAATCGATCTCTCTCCTCTGTAATCGAGTAATGCTGCTATTGCTCCAATCTGCACTTTTGATGGTGATCTTTGGCGCACTAGACAACGCTTGAGGCAGAAAACGCGGGTAAATCGTGGAGTAGGCGGTTTCAATGAGATCGATACTGAAAACGCGAGTCGAGCGTTCCGGGTCAAATTCTTCTGGTTCACGAAGCTGATCAATTTGCATCAGGATTTGTTGCAGCTTGCTTTCTAATGCCAGCGCTTTCGGAGTCGGCAATAAACCTTTGGATTCTCGCTCGAATAAAGGGTCATCAAACTCTTGGCGTAATTTAGTAAGCTGTTTACTGACGGCCGATTGAGATAAGAACAGTTTCTCTGCGGTTCTGCTCACGCTGCGTTCTTGCAGTAAAACGTACAGACAAATCAGCAGGTTCATATCATTTTTGATTAAGTGGGATAGATTTATCATGATATTTCTATCATTCAACTTACAAATTGAAGGGTATGAATAGAAACTATATCACTTAAATGAATTGAGCCAGAAATACTGACTCGTTGCCTACTTAAACAATCAAACTGTCGAGGTATCGGCTAAGCTCTGCCCGAACCTCTAGCTCTGCTTCTGATAGGTATTTGGGTGTGTGTGCATCAACCACGGCAATGTTTTGTTCGCGAACTTGATGGGTGTAGCCGATGGTATTAAATACGATGCGTAGCAAGTTCATTGAGTGCGACATCAAAGCTTCGCTCTCTTGTTGTGAGAGTAAAGGCTCTGCGTCAAAACCAAGTGCACAGAGAATGTCGTTAAAGTGCATCGCATAGCCTGAGCCAGAGACATCAAATGTGGTGCTCTTGATGCCATTGGGGCTTCTCTCCCACAGATACGGCGGATGCTTGAGTGTGCCAAAACCAATTGCGATGACGCGCTCTGGATAGTGCAGTTCCAACCTTCTGTCCCAGATATCACCGGCTTTTCCTGCCTCAATCACTACTTCAATATTGCTCTCGGTCGACGTGAGTTCGCCTTCGACATAGAGATGGGTTTCAGCGCCTTGTGTGTACTCCAATTTCGATTCGTTGATACGTTCGGCACGGACGTGTTTTAGTTCAACTTGCGAGTCTTCTAAGCCGAATTTATGCAGGTAGCGAACTAGCCCAGCAATCGCATGAATGCCCATATCAAAGCCATAACCTCCGCCGCCGCTGGTGGCTAAGTTAAGTAGCTTTCTGGCGTTGAGTAACGCAATTCGGTTTTCAAAACGGAAGTCTTGGATAGCTTTATGGCTGTCGATGGGGTTGTCGGCAGCAATCGCGATAATCTTGCGCGGAGCAGAATCAGGGAGTGCAATAGATGAATCAGAAAAGAGTGCTGCCAACGAAGGAGAAACCAAAGCGGTATCAATAAAGTAAAATTGCGCTCCGCGACGTTTAAGCTTAGGGATGACTTGGTTAAACCCCTTGTCGATTTCAGCCAAGGAGAAGGATGGTTTCTCAACCACAAACAACAGGCTTTGAATATCGAGTGCATTACTCACTTGTTCAATGATGGAGAGATGTGTGCCAACCGGTGTTAAAACGAAGGCCGCAGCAACATCAGTGTGTGAGTGAGCCTTTAAAAACGCATCAAGATCGGCGTAGCGAGCGAAGTAAGGGAATTGGAACTGCGATTCACAGGACTTGGGATGTTGAACTGCAGGGTCGATGGCGACGACATCAAAGCGAGAACTTAAGGTATGTAGAAGGTTCTCATACAAACCCACCACAGACGATTTAGCGTTCCCCAATCCACCAAATACCAATACGACCTTGTTCATCACATCCCCTTATCCCAATTACACTCACCAACAGGCTAGCAAAAATACGCTCAGGAATAATGGGATAAACCCGGAATTTTAAGTTCTGTATTCGGTGAGTCATACAAAAAAGCCCACGCGATGGTGGGCTTCAATTGGAATGAGAGGGTGATTACAGGGCGATAAACAATCCTGCTAGCGCTGCACTCATCATGTTGGCAAGCGTAGCCGCAATAACGGCACGGAAGCCAAGTTTTGCCACTTCTTGGCGTCGCTCTGGTGCCATTGCGTTAATTGAACCCAACTGAATCGCGATAGAGCCGATGTTAGCAAAACCACACAGTGCGAAAGTGATGATGATTTGGCTATGTGCTGAAAGGGTTTCTTTCACGTTGACGAAATCAAGGAAGGCCACGAACTCATTCAGGATCGTCTTCTGACCGATCAGTGAGCCAGCGGTTAGGATTTCATTCATCGGGATGCCAGCAAAAAACGCCAGTGGTGCGAACAGGTAGCCAAAGATCAATTGCAGCGTTACGTCTTCGTAGCCAAACCAGTTGCCCACGGTTTCAAAACCTGCGTTGACCATCGCGATGACGCTAACAAAAGCAATCAGCATGGTACCTACTGCAACCGCCACTTTCACGCCGTTCATCGCACCAGATGCTAAGGCATCAACGATGTTGGAATCTTCGCTTTTCTCTAGCTTAATAGCGCCTTGATGCGCTGATACTTCACGTTCTGGCACTAAGATTTTCGCCATCAACAAGCCACCCGGCGCCGCCATAAAGCTCGCTGCGATAAGGTATTTCAGTTCAATACCTAGTGCTGCGTATCCGCCTAGTACGGAACCTGCCACAGACGCCATACCGCCAACCATTACTGCGAACAGTTCAGAGCGAGTCATGTTGGCCAAGAACGGGCGGACCACCAACGAGGCTTCACACATGGATAGGAAGATGTTGCTGGTTGCAGCAAGAGATTCGACTTGAGAAGTACCCAGTAGGCGATGGATAGCACCACCGATGACTTTGATAAGAGCTTGCATCACGCCCAAGTAGTAGAGCATTGAGATGATAGCGGAGAGGAAAATGATAAGAGGGAGTACGCGAATTGCGAAGATGAAGTTGCCCGTTGCGAGTTCGCCAAAAACAAACCCGATGCCTTCGTCTGCGAATGAGAGGAGCCCGGATACGCCGTTGCTGATGGAGCCTAACATGGATTGCCCGAGAGGGAAGTAGAGCACCAGTGCCGCAAAACCTGCTTGAAGAGAGAATGCGCCGATTACGGTGCGCCAGTTGATGTCGCGACGACTATCAGAAAGTGCGTAAGCACACGCCAACAAGGCCAATACGCCGGCCAAGCTGAAGATGATTTGCATTATGTTACCTTGCTATGTATCTGTATTTGAGCGAGCCGTGAAAAAGACGCACGCGTGCAGAGGCAACATTGCGGAGAGTGCAAAATGTTGTCTTTACCCGAAGTCGAATTCAAAGCCCGTAAACGCTAACAGTTACGCTGGGCCCTGTTCCTTGGGGCAAGTTTCCATTTTGCAGCCGATTGAAAGCTGGTTCGGTTCCATTTCATCGTGAAAGGAGAACCTATCTAACCGGGCGCGGAGTATACGCACGGTTTTCGGTGCTGACAATGGTTATTGAGGGGATTTTTCGTTGTACGAAAGCAAGGGCGCAATTGTTAATCAGCTAAGGCCTCAATCGCCTGTTGGACGGAAGTAAAATGGATTTTGATGATGCAGCGCTGTGCCTGAGCAAACTCGTGTTTTTGGATCAACTCTGTCACTTGCTGCACGTTCAATGTTTGTGGCAATAGGCCTAATTCCACCGTGTTATGGCTACTCGTTTTTAATGCAAAGCAGTGACCTTGTGTATCAATCACAATGTCATCCTGATCCCAAATCAAGGCTTGGCATTCGGCGTTTAACTGCTCTGGCGAGGCCAAATACACCAGTTCGTCGTCGCCATCGAGTTTGAGTAAACAAGGCCATGTGATCATTGCGTTACCTTAATATTGGAATGGGTTATTTTAAATCTTCTACGCGCTAAATAAGCGATGTAAGGCAAGTACGATACACAAAGCCTAAAGAGAGCAAAAGGTTTTGTGTCTTGCCGTGTATTTAAGAGCTTTAGTTTCGCGTTTCTTTAGCTTTGCGTTTACATAGAGAGGCTAGGCGTACTTGCCAATGATGCCGAGCAAGTCTGCCACTTGATGTGCCACATAATCGGGCTGGGCGTCCCAGTGCTCTGGTTGAGCGCCGCTGTACGCCGCTGCTACGGCAATCACTTTGCAGCTGCCACCCAAGTGATGCTCGATATTGCGTGCAAACTGCGTGTCTGCCTCGTGGTCACCAATGTACATCAGCAGTTGTTTATCAGAGTGCCCAAAGATGGACTCGATGCATTTAATGCCGCCAAAAGGGTCCGGTTTTTGATGCCCATTGGACACATCATCGTAGCCCACGACGGCTTTAAACGGTGCATTGATTTGGTTGGCGCTGAGTACGTTACGAATGTTGGATTGCGAGTTCTGAGAGCAGACTCCGTGTGGCAGGTGTTCGAACGCATTCACCACATCGACAATGCCACTGAATAGATTCACTGGTGTTTGGTTTTGCTCTTGGTGCTCTGCCCACATGGTGCCCGCGACGAGCATTTCATCATGGGATAGACCATAGTAGTTTACGTACAGTTCTTGCCAGTTTTTCGCTGCGTGATTGGCATGATGGTAATCCGCTTCACTGCGTAGGTATTTCGGTAAGTTATCCCCGGTCAGGTGCGGTGCTACAACGGACAATATCGCTTTGGTGATGTCGATATTTTTCGGAACAGAATTTACTAGGGTGCCATCGTAATCCCACAATACGGCGTCTAACTTCATGCAAAACCTTTTGATACAGCGAAGGGTGAGTAGCTTTAAATCTTGCCAGTCTTAATGGGGAGATAATCAGATCTTGCTCATGTTTTCATAAGCCTGCTTTGAATCGCTCGGAAAGGAGAAAAGAGAGAACAAGCGAGAGAATAACAAAAAGCCAGCAAGGTGATGGTTGCTGGCTTTCTAGTGTGTGCTGCGTTGTAAAAGGCGTTAAGCGATGTGCGACATCTCGTTTAGAGTGAAGGTGTCTACCGCGCCTTCAGTTGCTTTCATGTATTGCGCTAGGTGCTCGTTGTCCATGTGCGTGCGCCATAGTTCGCGTGATTCCCAGTTTTCGTAGAAAGTGAAATGCGCTGGGTTTTCGTTATCTTGGTGAAGGTCGTAGTTGATGCAACCTTCTTCGGCACGAGTGACATCAATCAGTTTAAGTAGCTCGGCTTTTACCAATTCTACTTGGTCTGCTTTGGCGATGATGTTAGCGACTATAGTCAATTTAGCCATGATGGAAATCCTCTGTTGATCGTGATGTATCGTGTTGACGAGGTAAAGATTAGTCGCGAATCACTAAATGATAAACAGCATAATGATTGATTTATTATCAAATATAAATTGATAATCGAACTTCAATCTTGTGCTAGCAGTGTTTAAAAACTGGAACCCGGCTGTTGTAAGAATTCCACTTCTTCTGCGGTGCTATCACGGCCTAAAATCGCATTGCGGTGTGGGTAGCGACCAAAGCGATCGATGATCACTTTATGCTTTAGTTCGAACTCGTAGTTCGATTCTCGCCCCAGTGCTTTGAATAGCTTCTCTGCCTCTTCATGAATCCGCTTAGACTCACTGTGCATAAATGGCATGTACAAAAAGCTGCGTTCAACGTCCGTCAATTCTTGGTCTAAGCCTAGACGAATTGCCTCTTGCGCCAAGGCAAGCGCAAGAGCATCTTGAGCAAAAGCTTTTGGCGTATTGCGGTAAACGTTGCGAGAGAATTGGTCGAGCACGATGATCTCCGCCAGACGGCCTTGCGCTGTGTCTCGCCAGTCAAACAATTCAGATTGAGCGGCTTGTTCTAAGGTGGTGAGAAAGCGTGTTTCGATTTGTTTATCGACGTCGGCATTACTCACAAACCAGTCTTTTGGTTCCAGTTCTTCAAACCAGAAAGTCAGGATATCTTGGTACATGGTTGCTTCCCTGATAGAAAAAGAGCTAGGAGTATAACCCCCTAGCTCTTGGTTTCGCTTATCGACCGTAAGTCTCTTGGATGTAGCGCTCAAACTGCTCACACATCTGCTCGTCTGATACCGTATTGCTTGCTAGCTCTTTGCTGCCATCCACCACCTTGATGCTGGCATTTAAAGACGCTACCGAAGCACGTTCACGAGTTTGCAACGAGGCAATTTTCTTCTGCTGAACTTCCCATGCTTGTTCTGGCGATAGGTTACACACGTCTGCCAGATATTTAGCGTTAAAGCCCTCACCCGTTAGGCTAACGATAGTCTCGTTGTGCGATAGGTGGTTACCCGCATGCCAGTAATGTTTCGCCAGTAGTGGACCAATCTCTGGGTTGTCAGTCAGGTAGCCAAACTTGTCGAGGAAGTAAGCGCGAGTCTGGTAAACCGCCATGTGTGCTAGCAAGTAACCGTGGTAGGCACACGCTGCTTCATCAGACAGAAGGTGTGGAATTGCCATCAATGGGCGTGGGCTGCATTCCAAACCAAGAATTTGTTTTTCACAATCGCGTGCCAGCATAGTGATGCGCTCTGGCGTCAGTTCTTCATCGCTTAATTGGTAAAGTGCACGTTCAAAATACGGCACGACCAAAATGCTGCGCTCTTCGTATGCTTTGAATGGCTGACGGCTGTTGATCATCGCTTGAATGATCTCATCCGGTACTGGGTTACCTTCTGCGTCCAACGCGTATTGTTTGAGCCAATCGGCATCGGTCAGTAGGCTGTCACAGAACATAGATTGTGTTTCTGCGTATGCCATGGAAGTTGGCGCAAACTCTTGAGAGAAACACGGCGCGTTCATCTTCACGTTAGCGAAGTGCGCAGCGTGACCACCTTCGTGGAACAGAGTATTGATGCCATCGTAGCCGCTGCCAACTTGGTCTGGCTTCGCGTTGCTAGTGAAGTTCACCTGCGCGGCAACCCATTCGCCTTGGTTGTAGAACGAAGGGATAGGACCATGACAGAAACCGTTCGGGTATTTGCCCTTGCGATCAAGCAGGTCTAGCGTCAGTTCTGCGCCTGAATATTCGATGTTAAGACGACCGAACGATTCCACCCAGCGACGTAGCGACTTTGAGAACGGTACGTACGGGTCAAGGTCACGCATGACATCACCCGCGAATGAGTACACAAAGTTGTAGCCAGTCAGCGCGCTTTGACCTTTCTGCTCAGCAAGGTTTGCCAAGCTGCTTAGGTGAGCATCGCGCGTGCGCTGTTCAAAGTCATCCAAGATGCTGAACAGTTGCTCTGAGCTCATCTTTTCCGTCTTCTTCACTGAGTAATCAAAGAAGGTTTTGTAGCCCAAAGAACGTGCGAATTGATTACGCAGTTTGATCAGCTCAATAAAGCCGTTTTGCAGCAACCATTGCTCAAGGTCGAGCAGCGTTTGGTGCGCGGACTGACGCACTTCTTCGTGATTATTGGCACGAATGGTCGACGACAATACTGGCAACGAGCCCTCGGTTTGTTCACCGTTTTCATTGATAAACGTCAGAACGTGGTTTTGCTTTTTCTCGAACAACTCGGCTTCAAATGCAATCAGAGCATTCTTTTGCGCTTGAGCTTGTTCGCCTTCAATTGCATGCGATTCAAACGTTGCCAACCAGCCTTGCAGACCAATTTGCGTTTGCTGCTTCTCTTGTGGATCAGCGATTGTTTCAGCCGCTTCAAGTTGTGCTTTGATAACAGAGATTTGCTCGGCGTTGCTTAAGAAATTGGTCCAAGCGGTTTGTGCTTTTGTCGAACCATCGTGGTCGTCGCTGATGCCCATGTACGTCTCCCAAAAGAAATCTTCTTTGGTGCGATGGATAGCGAGGTAACGTTGGTTTAGGTCGTTTAGGTATTCCGTTGCAGTCATTTTGATCCTTCAAATGTTTGCTTTATTGAGGTTTTTATCGTCATTGATTATGGCACGCATAAGCAGCAGAAAGGAATGCGAAATCCATTTACCATGTTTATGGCTTGTAAACAGGAATTTACCGCACTTTTTACATGTGCAGACGTCAGTCACAAAATTTTTCCGTTTTTGATTAGTAATGGCCGTCCTCTATTTATAAAATTCCGTCTTTCGCAGTGGTGCTGAAAGTAAGGAAAACAATAATGAAAACAAGAATCGCAGCTCTAACAATGGGGCTAACTTTGGTGGGATGTTCAGCGACAACACCAACCAATGACCAAGTTTTTAATATCGAGGAAAACTGCGCCGTCATTATGAGTGAAGGAGTGACGCCAGAAGAACGCTGGAGCGCCTACAACAAGCTTATTGAAAGCTATGGCGACCATTATGTATCTGATAAGAACCGTTTGGAATTGGCTCGATGGAACTCATTTCGCCAAAAACTGATTCGCGATGAGAGTCATCAATTACTCAAAGAATTTATTGAAGTGAGTGACTGGGGCTGCGCAAATGGCAATTACCTTGAAGAGATGTACTTATTTGTGAAGGAAACACAAGCGAGCAAATCAGAGTAAGAACTGCGCCTTACTCGTCTTCATCCGATTCTTGATGCTGATTGATCTCTTTACCACACCCTAAACATTGGTTTGAGAGGTCGGTTGGCATCATGATGATCAAACCACAATGAGGACATAAATCGCCTTGGTCGTATCGTCGCATTGTTCACCTACTTATTATACGGTCTTTTGTTCTGTAATTTTAAACCAACCCCACAGAAATTACGACATCAACAGCAAACTAAACCAATTTGCATATACTCAATGTGTTAGCGAATACAACGGAAGGTGTCATGTTAACTCCTCATAGACTGATTCTTGGTGCTGCGTTGCTGCCTGTATTTAGCGCGTGGGCGAATGCTGCTGAGCAAACCGCAGACGTGGTGTACATCAACGCTGGTATTTATGGTCACCCAAAAGCAGACGCTGTTGCCGTGCATGATGGACGGATTGCTTTTGTTGGTGATAAAGCCAAGGCACAAATGTGGGTTGGTGAGGGCACTGAAGTGGTGGATTTGACTGATACCTACTTGTTGCCAGGTTTTGTCGATAACCACAATCATGTGTTTGAGGCGGCTTCCGAAGCAGGCGGTACGTGCTTATTGCAAGCTGGCACCTTGTTGGATGAGCAAATTCCACAACTGCAAGACTGTAAAGAGTTTGTCCAAGATGACGAATGGTTGATGGGGTACGGTTTTACGCTTGATGCGACCTTGTCAGAAGAAAACCAGCGCACGCCTTTGGAAGTGATCGATGAGGTCTTTCCTGAGACGCCGGTGGTGTTAATGGAGCAAACCTCTCACTCGATGTGGGTGAACTCGGCAGCACTGAAAGCGGCGAACATTGATAAAAACACGCCCGATCCGCAAGGCGGTCGCATTCTCAAAGATCCGGATAACGGCGAGTTGAATGGCATCTTGCTCGATAACGCCGGTGATTTAGTGATGGAACTGGCTTGGAACAGCATGAGTGCGCAATTTGCGGTGAGCTACCAAGGTTTGTTGACTGGATTAGAAGAAGCTGCGCTTTACGGCATTACCACGATTGGTGATGGGCGAATGTACTGGAAGCGAGGTTGGTATGAAGTATGGAAGGAGAGTGAAAAACGAGGTGATCTGACCGCTCGCGTTTCTTTGCGACCATGGATCTATCCGACTGACAGCATGGACTCTCAGCTGTCGTATTTGAAAGGTATTCAGTCCGACGATACTTCTCGCTTGCTGCTGGTGAACCAAGTCAAAATGTACAGTGATGGCATCTTCATCAATGGTACTGCCAAAACCCTTACGCCTTATCTTGATACTTACCTGCCAGATTCTCCCTATGGTCTGAATTACATCTCGCCACAAGCGATGCCCGAATGGCTAAGCAAGCTCGATAAACTCGGTTATAGTGCGCACATTCATGCTATCGGTGACGGTGGTATTCGTGAATCACTCGATGCAATTGAGAAGGTGCGTAGTCAGGGCAATCAGCGACGTTACACTTTGACTCATGTCGAATTGGTGAACAGTAAAGACCTGCCAAGGTTCGCCAAGTTAGGTGTCACGGCAGACTTTCAAGT
This sequence comes from Vibrio sp. K4, assembly GCF_051122595.1. Classification (NCBI taxonomy): domain Bacteria; kingdom Pseudomonadati; phylum Pseudomonadota; class Gammaproteobacteria; order Vibrionales; family Vibrionaceae; genus Vibrio; species Vibrio sp. K4. The sequence continues at coordinate 311,335 of NZ_CP178578.1, read as the reverse complement.
TGGCTCCGATTATGTGGCTTATCACGATCACCAATGGGCAGAAGCCTTCTTAGGCGCTAAGCGAGCCAGAGCCTTGATGAACCTGCGTGCGCTTTATAATGCCGAAGCTAACGTAACGTTAAGCAGCGATTGGAATGTGCATGATTTGAACCCATTGGTTGGTATCTCCAATAGCTTGGTGATGGGTGAAACCGGATTGCCAAACGTCTCAGCTGCGATTGATGCCTACACGATTCATCCGGCTTACAGCTTGGGTTTAGAAAAGGAAATTGGCTCAATCGATATCGGGAAATCGGCAGACTTTGCTGTATTGGATCAAGACATCACCCAGTTGAAAGCGGAAGACATCGCCCAAGCTCGCGTCCTCATGACGGTGTTGAGAGGGGAAGTGGTCTACGAGCAATTGGATGACGAATAAGCCGAGCGATGACTCACTCGGCTGAAAGGTTGTTGTGTTTTAGAAGCGTATTTAGAGACTATTGCTCAGGGTATTCGCCCATACCTTGCGTTTGCCCTTCTGCTTTCCAATGCTCGCCTGGATCAAAGGCTTCATCGCATAGATCAACGGTGTAGCCCATTTCGGTAATTTCTTTCAGGGTGAGGTTGTCAGCAATTTTGGCAATGTCGCCCGCCTTGTTCCGCAGTTCCATGGTTTCCCTCCGGTCACTGTTTGGTTGTCGGTTCAAGTCGCGCCAAGCATAAAAACTTGGGTGGCTCGGTTATAAGTATATGCAGTGATGAAGGACTTTTTGGGTTAATAGCCATAATTTATTTAAGGTTAATTGGTCGGTATAACACTTTGGCGTCGATACCAGTTCAATATCATGGCGATAGAAGACAAAGTGTGATTTATTGACGCCTCAATCGTGGAGATTTTAGGAACGGAAATGGTGATTCTCGACCACACACTCGCGCAGCAAATTGTCGATCGCACCATGTCGATCATTGGTCATAACATCAATGTGATGAACGCGGCAGGAACCATTATTGGCAGCGGCGATGCTGAGCGTATTGGTCAAAAGCACGATGGTGCAGTGCTGGCGCTGAATCATGGTGACTCGTTAGAGTTGGATGAGCAAAGTTGCCAATCATTGCAAGGCGTGAAACCGGGCATCAATATGCTGCTGCACTTTAAAGGTGAAGTCGTTGGCGTGGTGGGTGTGACTGGTAACCCTGAACACATCCGAGCGTTCGCTCAGTTAGTGAAGATGACAGCGGAACTGACGATTGAACAAGCTTCGCTGGTGGAGCAATTGCAATGGGATCGACGCCATCAAGAAGAGTTTGTTTCAGCATGGTTGAACCAACAACTTAGTGATTCTGAGCTGTACGATTGGGCGCAGCGCCTTTCCATCGATTTAGCAACACCCCGAGTAGCTGTCGTGATCGAGCTTAAAGCAGAGAATGCTCCCGTTAGGTTGAACAGTGTGCGCGGCGTTGTTGACGTGTTGTATCGCTCTGAAGATAAGCCGTTGGTGGCGATCATGTCGATGAATGAAATTGTCGTTCTCAAGTCTTTACGTTCTCCTTCGAGTAGCGACCAAAGTGTGCTGGAGAGCATTCAGTGCCGCTTAACTGCTAATCAAATTGATGATGTCCGTCTCGCGATTGGGCAACGTTTTGATGGCGCACAACAGCTTCCTCTCTCCTACCAAAGTGCCAAGCAGGTGCTTGCTGTTGGTCGTCGCTCTCATCCAGAACAAACCATGCTGGGCTTTTCTGAATATCGCTTACCTGTGTTACTCGCTCCTTTAGCCGACTCTTGGCAAGGTGAACAACTCGCTCAAGCGATGGCTACTTTGCTTTCGGCAGACAAATCGGGGCAGTTGATAAAAACCTTAGAGGCGTATTTTCAAGCCAATGGTAACGCCAATGACTGTGCTAAGGCTCTGTATATTCATAGAAATACCTTGAGATATCGTCTGGATAGAATCAGTGAGGTGACGGGCATTTCGACGCAAGATTTTACGGGATTGACCGAGCTGTATATCGCAAGCCAGTTAAGAAAGTTAAATTGATAATTGTGCAAATGCACAAAATAATTCAAGCATAGTCAGTATTATTTGGATGTTTGACTAAAGAATATGCCAAATTTTTAAGTGAGAATGGCCACATTGATGACCTGCGACTTGTCGCTCGCAGCGTGCTGTTTTCAGGAGAATGAAATGAAAGTTGTGATTGCCCCAGATTCGTTTAAAGAGAGCTTGACCGCCAAACAAGTGAGTGACGCGATCAAGAGCGGTTTGTCTCGTGTTTGGCACGATGCAGAATTCGTCACGGTACCTGTTGCTGATGGCGGTGAAGGGACAGTTCAATCTTTGATTGATGCGACTGAAGGTGAGCAGGTTTTCGTGACCGTAAAAGGCCCACTTGGCAATGATGTCGAGGCGTTTTATGGCATTCTAGGTGACGGTGAAACCGCAGTGATCGAGATGGCAGAGGCAAGTGGTTTGCACCTTGTGCCAAGTGAGCAACGTGACCCGAAAAACACCAGCAGCTTTGGTACTGGTCAGTTAATTTTGAATGCGCTTGATCGCGGTATTCAACGTTTGATCATCGGCTTGGGTGGCAGCGCAACCAATGACGGCGGCACGGGTATGCTGGCGGCTTTGGGTGTTAAGTTTCTGGACAGTGCTGGTCAGCCAATCGCTCCTAACGGTGACGGTTTAGTTGAGCTAGCCAGCATTGATGTGTCTGGGCTTGACGCTCGCTTAGCGGACTGCGAAGTGCTGGTAGCATGCGATGTGGACAACCCATTGTGTGGCGAGAAAGGTGCGTCGGCGATTTTTGGCCCACAAAAGGGCGCAACGCTGGCGGATGTGGAGCTGTTAGATTCTGCTCTAAGCAAATACGGTGAACTGACAGAGCAAGTGACAGGCAAGCATGTGCTGACTCAAAAAGGCGCAGGTGCTGCCGGTGGTATGGGTGCTGCGTTACTTGGATACCTACCAGCACGACTGAAGCCTGGGATTGAGATTGTATTAGAAACCGTAAAGCTCGCAGAGCATGTAGCTGACGCTGATATTGTCTTTACTGGCGAAGGCCGTATTGATCACCAAACCGTGCATGGCAAGACACCAATGGGTGTGGCGAAAGTGGCGAAAGAGTATGGTTTGCCTGTCATCGCTCTAGCAGGTTGCACAGGTGATAACTTCCAAGCAGTCTACGAGTGTGGCATTGACGCAGTATTTGTATGTGTACCACGCGCAATGAGCTTGCCAGAAGCTTTGGAAGAGGCAGATGTGAACCTTGCGAACTTGGCTGAAAACGTAGCCAGATTATGGCAATTACCTCGCTAACACTCTGTGTTTGGTTGAGCAGATAGCTCAGAGAACTCATATCAAAGCCTCCCAATTGCGGAGGCTTTGTTGTTTCTGGTGCTGAATGTTTGGAACGGAATGCTTGGAACGAAATGTCTGGAGCGACTATTTAGCGTGTTGAGCAATCAGTGTTGCTAGCGTTTCCATCGCAGGGAGCCAGTTTTTCTCCGCTCCAAAGTTCGCGACGCTGAGACGAATGCAGTTTTGATACTGTCCCTGAGTGCCAAATACCGAGCCGGGCAGAATACTGATTTTGTGTTCGTTACAGGCTTGATAAAGCGCATAGCTGTCAGTTTTGGGTGGCAAGCGTAACCAAAGCAAGAATGACCCTTGTACTGCATTGATTTGGTAGCGGTTTTTGAGTTCAAAGTGTGCATCCAAGCATTGGTTGAGCATCTGCAAATATCGTCTTACGTTGGCTTGATAAACACGGCACATACGCGCAGTGTGAGTTCGGTACTTACCTGAGGTTAGGAAAGTGCCCACCGCTGATTGCATCAAGTTCAAACTGCCCATGTTTTCACATAACAGATATTGCTCGACTTGAGCGCGATAACGTCCCGCCAACATCCAACCAATACGAAGGCGTGAATCGAGCGTTTTCGATAAGGAGTTGACGTAAATCACCCGTTGTTTCTCGTCCAATTTGCGCAAGCTTGGCAAGGGTTCGTCGTAACTCAACGCGCCAAATACATCATCTTCAATGATTGGAATATCTCCAGAAACCTTAAGCAGCCGCTCTCGCCTTTCAAGGGGCATCATTGAGCCTGTTGGGTTGGTGAAGTTTGGCGTGACAATAATGACTTTGATCTCCCACGTTGCCATGGCCTTTTCTAGCGCGTCTGGATCCATACCATCACGAGGGCAACTAGGGATCTCGACCACTTGTAAACCGAGAGATTCGAGCATCAACAAGTTGCCGAAATAGCAGGGCGATTCTACCGCCACAATATCTCCAGTCTGTGTTGTTGCTCTAAGGGCAAGACTGATCGCTTGCTGTGCACCATGGGTAACCAAAAGATCATCCACGTTTGCCGGCGTTCCCAGATCTTGGGTGATCTTTGCTAGCTGTTTGACCAACAAGTCATCTCCCGGTGGCAGTTGGTAATGGCTGGAGATATGGCTTTGTTGGCGACTCTGGCGGCCAATCTCGGCATACAGGCTTTTGATGGCTGGCGCGTCAATATTTGGGTGTGCTGAGCCAGTAGGAAGCAGCTCTTGATACTCGGGGTGAGTGAGGATTTGTTTGCACACCGAGAGCAAGTCCACGCGCGTAGGCTTAGCGATCTTGGCTTCATGTCGCTCGGTGGGCTTTACTCGATAACCAGATTTTGGCACCGAATAAACCATGCTTTGTGCTTCTAGTTCCTGATAAGCGCGGATCACCGTGTTCTTGCTGACCTTGAGTTCAGTGCTCAATTGACGGATGGAAGGCAACTTGTCGTTTGGCTGATAAACCCCATTGCTGATCGCTTGTTTGAGATGCTTCTCGACGATCAAATACTTATTGGCATCAAGTGTACTTGCTAAACCTGTACCCATAAAAACACTTCCATCTGTCACTTTTTGAAAACACTGTACCTAACTACATTAGCAACATTCGAGATTAAAAACATTCAAGATTTAAAAGTAAGTAGAGTGAGGGCGAATCATGTTAATCAGAGCCATTCCTTTTGTGTTCGTGATCCTTTGGGCTTCTGGGTTTGTTGGTGCGCGATTTGGTTTGCAATACGCCGAGCCTGCGACCTTGTTGTCGATTCGCATGGCGTTCAATGTCCTGTTGTTTTTGGTGATTGTGGCTTTTCTGCGTCGTCGCATTCCAACGGGAAAAGGTTTTTGGCACAGCTGCGTTGTCGGGATATTGATTCACGGCTTTTACCTTGGTGGAACGTACTTCGCCATCAGTTTGGGAATGCCGGCGGGCTTAAGTTCGCTACTCGTCGGAATACAACCTATTTTGACGGCCGTATTGCTGGTGGCGTTCGCTTCTGAGCAGTTCAAACCATCACAGTGGATTGGTCTTTCATTAGGTTTTGTCGGTATTGCTATGGTGCTCATGGGTAAGATGGAGTGGCAATCCGATCTGCACAAAACCTTAGCGATTGGCGTTTGCTTGTCGTCGTTATTTGGTATTACGCTTGGCACTTTGTATCAAAAGAAATATTGCCAACAAGTGGATATGGTAGGCGGCGCGACCGTGCAGTATTTAGCGGCATTGGCCATGTTCCTGCCACTCGCGATGCAGTTTGAAACCATGCAGGTGCAATGGACGACGGAATTCATTCTTACTTTAATCTGGCTTGTGGTCGTGCTGTCTTGTGTGGCGATTCTGTTGTTGCTGTACATGGTGAAAAATGGTGCGGCATCGAGTGTTGCTTCTGTGTTCTACCTTGTGCCTCCGACCACGGCGCTTCAAGCTTGGTTTGCCTTCGGTGAGTCGTTTGATTGGATGGGCATTATTGGCTTTGTATTAGCGGCGACGGCGGTCTACTTAGTGGTGAAAAAGCCTGAGCTACCAATGTTTAAATCAAAGGTTGCAAAGCAGAAACGTAAAATATACCTAAATTAGGTAGGGACATTTGCGTGCCAGAGAGTACAATCCGGCTCCTTAAATCTTTGTGGAGTCGGATGATGACCGTCAAGCCAGATCGAATGAGCGCGATGCGCAATATCATTGAACAAGTGAAAGCAGAATTGCCGATTTATGAATCGGAGACCTTTGTTTGTGGTCCTGAGGGTAAATGTATTGGTTGCCCTAAAAAACTGTTGGAAATGGTCGATTCTGAACTGAGCTATTGGGAATCTGCAATGGATCGCGGTATCACGCCTCAGTTTGATGAAATCCGCCGATTTGGCAAAATGTGCACCAGCGTACGCCGAGGTTTAATCCGCAATAACGTGCCGTTGCTCAACGCCTAATCAACACTTTTTCGACATCCCCCTCGTTACCTTGTCTTCATTGATTAAACGAAGACAAGGGGCTCTCATGCGCAAATTCTTTTTCTCTGCTGTTTTGTTATTACTGGCTTCCAGTTCTGGTTTTGCGGGTTACAAATGGTTCACTGATAACCAATATGGCGAAGCGGATCTTGCTTCGGGTCAGCAGCATTTTGAATCTTACTGTGTCTCTTGTCATGGCGACAAAGGGCATGGTGATGGATTGGTGGCCAAGGCGACGAACATCAACCCCGACAATATTTTTGATGAACTGACCAATCCATTTGGAACAAAAGTGGAGTTGATAGGGACGGTATTGGAAGGGGAGAATGGTCAAAGCGGTGCAATGCCACCATTTAAATCTGTGCTGAGTGAAAAGCAAGTAAATGACATTTTTGAATACATAAAAAGTATTAACTGAGCTGGATTCTTATTTTAGAAACAGGCACTTATTGGCTTTTGGTGTGCTTCAAGGTTTTGAATTCAGTCGAATTTCTACGTTACTTTAGCCGCTTGTTTCAAGGTAATTTGGCGGTCACTCTCAAGTTCTCGATTCCCTCGTTTTTTCTTATCATTTGCGCGTTTCTCTGCGTAATTTCAGCGATATATTGGCTCGGTTCTCACATGGATGTGGGAGCGAACCCCTATCATCTGTTTGTATGCTGAGAGTCGAAAGTGAAAACAAAAGGATTTACGTTGATGGAAATCACCATCGTCTTAGCAACCTTGGGTTCCATCGCTCTCGCTGCCTTGCCAATTCTGCTCGATATTAACCGTCAAGCTTATGTCTCTATGCTGCACAGTTCGCAGTCTTCTCTGGGGACGTCTCTTAAGTTCTTCCATGCCAAAGTGATGATTGATGATGCGCAGGAGCGCAGACAAATGACGTACATTGATCATCAAGTGAACATGCTCAGTGGGATGCCAGAAGCCAGTGCAAATAGCATACGAGCATTGTTAGAGATTGGTTTGCCTGCCAAAGGCAACTCACCGATTGATAAGCCGTGTAAAGGCAGCGACTTTTGCATTATGGGGAATCAGTTCCCAAACAGTGCTTATTTTGTTGCGATTCCTGAGTATCAGTTCGCTGATCATTCTGGTTTAGATCGTGTGGTGTATATTTGGCCGCAAGGTTACACCTTGGAAAGTGAAGCGTGCTATTTCTATTACGTTAATCAAGCGTCGACGCGCTCGGTGGTTAGAGGGCATGTTACAGAAGGTTGCTAGACATCAAGTAAACTGACGCGAGCAGAAAAGTACAAAGCCCAAAGTGCAGAACTTGGGGCTTTGTTTATTCTTAAGTTGGAAAAACTTAGCGAAGCGCTAAATCTCTGCGACCAACTTTTTTAGCAAGCGAAGCATCTCTTTTTGTTCTGCTGGCTCTAGCGGGCTCATCAGCTCTTTATTAACAGCCAGTGGAATTGGCACCAAGGTTTCTTTGAGGCTTCGTCCCTCTTCCGTTAGATAAATACGGAACGAGCGGCGGCTGTTTGGATCGGGATGGCGCTCTACCAAACCTAACTTCTCCAACTTGTCTAAGGTACGAGTCGTGGTTGAGTTTTCTACCTTAGATTTCGCTGCGATATCGCGCTGCGTCACGCCTTCTTCTTCCCACAAACACATCATGGTCGGCCAAAGTGCAACGGTAAGTCCGTGCTTTTTGAGCTCGGCTTCAAATCGCTTCGCTGCATCGTGTGCAACGACATTGATCATCCAGCCAAAGCTGTCTTGTCTGTCAAACTGTTCGCTCATTTTCTTACTCTTATGATAAAGCAACGATTGCCATGGTAACCAATGTTGCAGCAACTAGCACCCCTAAAGCACGGCTTTGCGGCGCGAGATAGACAATTTTCTGTTCCGTGATGAGCGCTTGCTTGTTCATTTGGGTTTGTTTACCTGTGATCATCGCTTTCAACAAGGGTTTACCTCTTAGTTTATAGAAAAGGATCGCACCAACATGTAAGGCGATCAGTAAAGGCAAAAGACCGGCCAAGGTCAGGTGTAACCACTCAAGCCCTGCAAACACGTTGTCGTTAAGCCAAACATCGGAATACGGCCATGTATCGAATAAGCCGCCAAGCGCCATTCCCGAGATGCATTGAAGCAGCAATGTCGTCAGCAGCGCCGCCACCATCCAGCCGCCTGCAGGATTATGACCCACAGTCGCCGCCGATTTACCTCTTAAGTAAGTAATGACACCTTTAGGCGAGCGGAGAAACTGTCGAAACAAACTGGTTTCGCTGCCGATAACTCCCCAAGTCAATCGCCATAACAACAAAGTGAATAACGCTAACCCCAATTGAACATGGGGCCCATTGCCAGACAATCCAGATGCCATCAAGGCTATAAACAGTAAGGCTTGAGCCCAGTGATAAAGTCGTGTTGCCAAATCCCAAATTTTCATAATTACCTCGATCTTTTCTCGGTGTGATGATCTTCTTTACGTTAATTTACACAACAATAGTTGCGTACGCAATGGTTGTTATGTAAATTTATTTGCAACCACACAGCAATAACGAAAAACCAGGAGAACGAAATGAAAAAGACATTGGCACTGATTGCACTTTTACCGACCATCTTTGTATCAACAACAGTGTTTGCCCAAGATTTCAGCGCTCAAATCGAAACGCGTCAGAATGCATTTGAGCAAATAGAGTCCCTGTCGAAGCAAGCCGATAAAACATTGAAAGGCAGCAATACCGATTGGCACACGCTAGAGCAGATTGGTATTGAGCTCACTCGCCACAGCGCACAACTGCAACAAGCGTTTCCTGAGGGAAGCCAAGTTGATAGCAAAGCGAAGAAAGAAGTGTGGAGCAAACCAGATAACTTCAATCGCTTGATGCTTCAAATGGACGAAGGGTTTGCACAGTTGTATCAAGCTGCGCAGAACCAACAAGTTTCATCGGCTGAGGCAGGACTTAAGCAGGCTCAGAGCACTTGCCGAAGCTGTCATCGCGCATACCGCAGTCGTTGGTAATCAAGCGATCCACAACATTGAATTTATATTGAAGCAAAAAAGAAAATCGTTAAGTGAAAGGTAACCTTATGAAAAAACTCATTCTATTAAGCACGCTGACTGTGGCTTCTTTCTCTAGCTTTGCTGCTGATTACGGCGTGGAACTGGCTTGGAACACAAATGATTCGGAACAGGTTCTCAAAACATTGCCAGAACAGAAAGTGGCCTTTAGCCAACTGATCCAACAAGGTGATGTGAAAGACATGTTTGTTTTACCAAGCAGTATCGATGGTAAACCAGTACAGATTTTGCGTTTCGTGTTGTCGGCTGATAACGAGGCGGAAGTTGCCACTAAATTGCAGGACTTACCCATGTACCAGCAAGATTTGGTGAAGATCGCGAGCATTCAACCACTAGGCGCCAAATGGTTAGACAACACGCCAGAAAGTGATAACTACAGTGTGACGTTGCGTTGGAAAGAGGGCATTGAGGCGTTAGAAATGGACCGTGTATTGGGTGTCGATCTGCAGCGAGTGATCAGCTTGAACAACTCTGGCTTAGTCACCTCGTCTTACATCAATACCCAAGTGTTGGACAATGGTGTTGAGCGTCCGATTTACTCCGTCGCCGTAATGGCGAAAGATGCCCAGCAGGCGCAAAACCTGATGTACTCTTTTGAAGCGGTACAGCTTGGGTATGCGACTTTTGAAATTGAATACTTGGGTAAAAAGCTAGATATGAAAAGCTAACTAAGCCTTTAGGTTTAAAGGTCTAGATACAGACGCAGCATGTCTTTGTGCTGGATACCGTTCTCCCAAATTGGTTCTGGGTAGTGGAGTAAGAAGTGATCTTTATCCACGCTCTCTACCCTGAAACCCAAGCGTTGATAGTAAGTCAGTTGATAACCAAATGTCCCCGTTCCTAATATCAACTTTTGAAAAGATTGGCCTTTTAACTCTTCAATGGCAAATCGCAATAGATCTGAGCCAATACCGCGTTGTTGATGCGTAGGTGCCACTGAGACGTTCATGATTTCAGCCTGCGTTTCTGAAAGCGGCAGCACCACGCATGCTCCGACGATCTGGCCCTCTTCCAGCGCAACAAAGCTCAATGAATTAGCAAGATAGCGATTAACATTGTCTTGGTCTGGATCGGCTTCTAATAGCAAAGCCATCGGAATTTGATTTGGCGATAAGGGTTTATATTCAATCATCACAAGCACGCGGTAAATATTGGGTTCCGGTCAGTATATCGCAAAGGCAATGTGGTCTTGCTACTAGAATCAACTTACGGATGCTTTAAGACCATTTTCTGACTCATCAGATATTTGCCGTTAGGCAATAGCACTTCACCTAACTCGCCACAATGCTCGAAGCCAAACTTCTCATATAAAGCAATCGCAGGGTGGTTGGTTTTGTAAACATTCAACGCAATAGTGTCATAGCCATATTGCCAACCGCTATGAATGGCGGTGGTGAGTAACTTCTTTCCTAACCCTTGGTTTCGGTAGTGGCGGTCAATATGAATGCCGAGAATGCCCGTTCTAGCGAACTCACCTCCTTCGTAGCCACACATTTCGGCTGGGAAGATTTCGATGCTGCCAACTAGGCGTTTTCCATCGAAGGCCACAAATTGGGGAATGGATTCTTTTTCTACACGAGTGATTACCTCACTCAGCATCGCTTTGTCTGGCGCTGGCGAGCGTAAGTATTCTCCTTCCTCATAAACGCGATTCCAGAGCGAAATAAAGTGGTCAATGTCGTTTACGGTAATCGGTCTAATCTGCATTCATCTTCCTTGATTGGTGCATAAAGTTTAGTGGCTCAACTGTATTTGTGCGTATGTCGGTCAGGTGCTTAGCAACTCGGACAAACAACGTATTTGATTTGGGATGGGGTTGCTTGGCGCAGGGAGGTCATGAGGATTGAACCAAACGACGTTTAACCCTGCGTCCATTGCTGGGTAAATGTCTTTTTCTGGTAAGTCGCCAACCATGGTGAGTTGGCTCGGCTCAATGCCCAATTGTTTTGCGACCGTAAGATAAAAATCAGGCTGATTCTTGGCAATACCAAGGTTTGCAAAGCAAAAGTAGCCAGAAAGGTATTGGTCGAGCCCGACTCGTTGAAAGGCTTTTTGCACATCTTCCATCGCGGAATCTGATGCGCTAGTCGCGATATAAACTTGGTGATCTTGTGTGAGTTGAGCCAGAGTCTCTTTGGCTTGAGGAACGGTTTCAACGTGTTCCCAATCGCACATTTTTCCTTGTGCGTGAGGAAAATCGACCATCAAGGTGTTTCCCCAATCGAAAAGATAAATCATGTTCGAATCTCCTTTATTCGTACATCATATCGTCTTTTCGAAAAGGGGAGGAAAGCGTGAAAGATAAATGCGATTCACGTTAGCTTTAACGCTGAAATTCGCTTAAATGCCGTGATCGTTACAAACATTTCATCATAAGACGGGAGTTAGGAACAAAGCCCAGTTTGTCGTAAAACTGCTGCGCGTTGTGGTTAAACTCCATGACTTCCAAGCGGACTTGAGTTGCACCTGACTCGCGTGCCCACTGCTCAACAGCCGTCATCAAGGCTCGACCAACGCCTTTTGACTTCTGATTTTCATCGACAACGATGGTGCCAATGCGGCAAATTGGGTCTTTGATTAAAAAGCTGATGGTTTCATTTTGGGTAATGGTCGCAGTGATAAAGCCAAGTGCTTGTTGACCTTCTTCTGCAATAAGCACCAATCGAGCATCATCGGCCAGCGCATCTGCGAGAAAGGTTTTGTCTTCTTCAGAAGGTGGTACAAAAGTGTGTGGCGCATGACGAAAGTGAAGTTCGCTAATTTGCATGTTTAATACAAAGAGCGCATTGAGATCGTCGGGTGTCGCTGATCTGATTTTCATTACTGTTCCTTAATTTCCGCCAGCTAGATCGATAAACGAACCTGTGACATAAGATGCTTCATCACCGAGTAGCCACGCGATGGCATTGGCCACTTCATCTACCGTGCCTCCTCGCTTAAGAGGGATTTTTTCACTGAGCCTGTCGACTCGATTCGGCTCACCGCCATCGGCATGGATATCGGTATAAATGCAGCCGGGGCGAACCCCGTTTACGCGGATGTTTTGCTCCGCCAACTCTAACGATAATCCCTTGGTGAGCGAGTCCATTGCGCCTTTCGAGGCGGCGTAATCAACGTACTCAAACGGGGCACCAGAGCGAGATGCGGCAGAAGAAACATTAACAATTGCATTGCCAGATTCAAATCGTTTTGCTGCTTCTCTACAACAGAGAAAACAGCTCGTCACATTAGCGTTCATCACGGTTTGGAATCGCTCAAGGCTCATGTCCGCAAGACGAGACTGGGTAAATAAGATGCCCACGTTGTTGACGAGGTGGGTGACTTTTCCCAGTGCTTGTTCGCTTTGTTCAAACAATGAGAGTACCTGCTGCTCATCGGAAACATCCGCTTTGATGGCGATGGCTTTACCGCCAACCTCCTCAATCTCACGAACAACTTGCGCAGCAGCCTTGGTTTGCGCGCGATAGTTAACGCATACGGCATAGCCTTGTTTGGCGAGTAATTTGGCGGTTGCGGCTCCGATGCCTCGGCTTGCGCCTGTGATGATGACTACTTTCTGCAAAACACGTCCTTATTGTTTGTCGTGAATATTATTTTTGTAACGAATAGAGCTTATCCGCGTACTTTTTCCCACCTATTTCATAGGCTTCGGGGATGGTCTCGGTGAGTTTGAAGCCACATTTTTCCAGCACTCGTTCAGAGCCAATATTGCCCTCTGTGACCGTGGCGGAAAACTGAGAAATCTTGTGCTGCTCAAACGCCCACTCAATCACACCGGTAAGGGATTCCGTACCAAACTGTTGGCCATAAAATTCTGGCAGTAACAAATACCCGACTTCAGCAATACCATCTTGCAACACAAAGCCAGTGATGCCGATTGGTCGTGTGCTTTGTTTTTCATAAATCACCAAACATAACCAATGCTCGCTTTGCGGTGTCCATGCAGGTAACCGCGATTCGAACTTTTGGCGCATTTCCTCATCGGTCGGCGGGTCAAAACAAAGCGCGATTATTTGTGGTTCGCTACTCAAGCGGCGATACAGCTCCCAATCACTTTTCGTTAGTGGTTTAAGCTCAGTTCTTGGAGTGGAAATGGGTAGAGATAACACGTTTGAATCGCCTCCATGTGATCGAGTTTTCATACCTCACACAAACATATCAAAAGTGCTTTGATAAACAACATCTATCGTTATGGCGAATAGGTTCGGTCAAGAAAGATTTTTAAGAAAAATGGAATATGCCAAGGAGTCTCTCAATAACGAAAAATAAGTCACCACCTAGGGTGTACGTATGACTCAGATCAATTACCAGATACTACTAAAGAGGTAAATATGCGACAAAGCATGTGAATTTGTGAGTATTTATTTCTAATTATGTCAATTAAAAAACGTTATATCGCCGCAATGGTGGCAGTGGGTATTGGTGTGGGCTGGCTAACTCTAGGTGGCACCGCAGCAGTGATGCATTACACATCCGACACTGAGTTCTGTCTCTCTTGTCACTCTATGGAAATCCCTTACAAAGAGTACCAAGGCTCTGTGCACTTCAGTAACGCCAAAGGTATTCGCGCAGAATGTTCAGACTGTCACATTCCGAAAGAGCCAATGGATTACTTAGTCACTAAGATCCGCGCTTCAAAAGACATCTACCATGAGTTTGTAACGGGTAAGATCGACACGCCAGAGAAGTACGAAGCACACCGTACTGAACTTGCAGAGATGGTTTGGGAGCAGTTCCGTGAAAACGATTCGGCAACCTGTCGTTCTTGTCACGACTTCGATGCAATGGAAGAGTTCGAGCAATCACGTGATGCGGCGAAGATGCACGCATACGGCAAAGCGAATGACCAAACGTGTATCGACTGTCATAAAGGCGTAGCGCACTTCGCTCCAGAAGCGGAGCTTGATAGCAAAGCGTTTGAAACACTGATGAGCTTCACAACCAAGACAGCAGCAGACGCGAAAGTGGTTTACCCAGTGACATCTATCAGCATGGGTGATTTTGGTACAGTGAACCCAACAACCAAACTGAACGTTGTGAAAGCGGAAGGTGACAACCGTACGGTGAAGATCAATGCATTCCAAATGAAAGGCGCAGAGCAAGTGCTTTACATGGGTGAAGGTCAACGCGCGATTGTTGCAACACTATCTGAACAAGGCCAACAAGCAGTTGAAGCTGGCGAGTTCAAAGCAGACGTATACGGCAACGAGTGGCGTCCTGTTTCTCTAACGGCAACGATCGATTCTCCAGTGGTTGATACGCTAGAGCCGGTTTGGTCATACGCAGAAGAGTTGGACAACGTTTACTGTGCAACTTGTCACGCGAAAATTCCTTCAAATCACTTTACTGTGAACGCATGGGGTCCTGTAGCGAAGAGTATGGGTGATCGCACTGATATTTCAGCAGAAAACCTAGAAATTTTGACTAAGTTCTTCCAGCACCACGCGAAAGATGTGGTTGGTCACTAATAGAGAAATAGAAGGATAAGATTATGACTAATTTAACTCGTCGCGGATTTCTAAAAGGCACTGGTCTAACTGCTGGTGCTCTGGCTTTCACTTCATTGACGCCAATGAGCGCGCTAGCGTCTGATAAGCGTGGTTCAGGTGTACTTACAGCGGGTCGCATGGGCCCAATGCTGTGTGAAGTAAAAGACGGTAAGCTGGTTTCAACCACAAACGCATTGCCACAAACGGTACCAAACAGTCTTCAAACTACGGGCCCTGACCAAGTTCATACTAAAGCTCGTGTTAAGTACCCAATGGTACGTAAAGGCTACTTGGCAAACCCATCTGCGCCAGAAGGCGTGCGTGGTAGTGATGAATTCGTTCGCGTGTCTTGGGATGAAGTTTACAAACTGATTCACGAACAACACATGCGCATTCGTAAAGAGCACGGTGCTGAATCTGTGTTTGCTGGGTCTTACGGTTGGCGTTCAAGTGGTGTGTTGCACAAAGCACAAACGCTTCTACAACGTTACATGAGCATGGCGGGCGGTTACTCAGGTCACCTTGGTGACTACTCTACAGGTGCTGCACAGGTGATCATGCCGCACGTGGTAGGTTCTATTGAAGTTTACGAACAGCAAACGACTTACCCTGTGGTTCTTGAGCACAGTGACGTTGTGGTGCTTTGGGGTCTTAACCCAATCAACACACTGAAAATCGCTTGGAGCTCAACAGACTGTGCGGGCCTTGAGTTCTTCCATCAGCTTAAGAAGTCAGGTAAGACGGTTATCGCTATCGATCCAATGCGTTCAGAAACCATCGAGTTCTTCGGTGACAACGCACAGTGGATTGCTCCGCATCCAATGACGGACGTGGCGATGATGATGGGTATCGCGCATACGCTTGTCAAACAAGGTAAGCACGACAAAGAATTCCTAGCAAAATACACCACAGGCTACGACGTATTCGAAGCTTACCTAATGGGTAAAGAAGACGGCGTTGAGAAATCTGCAGAGTGGGCATCTAAGATTTGTGGCGTGCCAGTTAAGCAACTTGAGCTGCTAGCAGACATCTTCAGCAAAAACCGCACAATGCTAATGGCGGGCTGGGGTATGCAGCGTCAGCAATACGGTGAGCAACGTCACTGGATGCTGGTAACGCTAGCAACCATGCTGGGTCAAGTTGGTCTACCGGGTGGTGGTTTTGGTTTCTCTTACCACTACTCAAACGGCGGTAACCCTTCACGTGATGCGGGTGTACTTCCTGCTATTTCTGCGTCTCTAGGCGGCGGTTCTTCTGCAGGTAATGACTGGGCGGTTTCAGGTTCTGTTAACGCGTTCCCAGTGGCACGTATTGTTGAAGCACTAGAAAACCCAGGCATGAGCTACCACCACAATGGTCATGAGTTAACGTTCCCTGAGATCAAGATGATTTGGTGGGCAGGCGGTGCGAACTTTACTCACCACCAAGACACTAACCGTCTTATCAAAGCGTGGCAAAAACCAGAGCTTATCGTTATCTCTGAACCATACTGGACAGCGGCAGCGAAGCACGCGGATATTGTTCTACCTATCACCACATCGTTCGAGCGTAACGATATGACCATGACAGGTGACTACAGTAACCAACACCTAGTGCCGATGAAGCAAGTGGTTGAGCCTCAAGGTGAAGCTCGTAACGACTTCGATGTATTCGCGGACATGGCAGAATTGCTTGCTCCGGGTGGTCGTGATGTTTACACCGAAGGCAAGACTGAAATGGAATGGTTGTACGGCTTCTACAAAGCGGCTCAGCAAGGCGGTCGTGGCCAACGCATCGCAATGCCAAACTTCAGCAAGTTCTGGGAAGATAACCAGTTGATCGAAATGAAGTGGAACGAGAAGAACGCGCAGTTCGTTCGTTACGCTGAATTCCGTGAAAACCCAATTATGAGCCCACTAGGTACGCCAAGTGGTAAGTTCGAGATCTTCTCTAAGACGATTGAAGGTTACCAGCTAGAAGACTGTCCTCCACACCCAACATGGATGGAGCCAACAGAGTACACGGGTAATGCAACGGATGGTGAACTTCAGCTAATGACAGCGCACGCGGCGCATCGTCTACACAGCCAGTTCAACTACGCGAAGATTCGTGAAGAGTACGCGATTGCTGACCGTGAGCCGATTTCTATCCACCCAGAAGACGCAAAAGCGCGTGGTATTAAGACCGGCGATCTTGTTCGTGCCTTCAACGGCCGTGGTCAAGTTCTGGTTGGTGCATTGGTTACCGATGGCATCAAGCAAGGCTCAGTATGTATCCACGAAGGTGGCTGGCCAGATCTAGACCCGAAAACAGGCACCTGTAAAAACGGTGGTTGTAACGTTCTAACGCTCGATATTCCAACCTCTCGCCTTGCGAACGGTTGTGCGGCGAACTCTGCATTGGTTCGTATCGAGAAGTACGAAGGCCCAGTGCTAGAGCTAACAGCATTCACACCGCCTAAGAACGGTTAAGCTCAGTCAGAACCTGAGATACAAAACTAAAGAAGCCAGCTATACGCTGGCTTCTTTGTATTTATTTCTCAACTTTCAACAGAGTCTTATTAAGACAAAATCAAACAATAAGCCATCTAATTTCCGCTAATAAACTGAGTTGCAGTCTGGGCAATTAAAATAAAACCATTAAGTGAAGATGACTTGGGCAATAAATTTTTTGTCTTCAGTACGGTGAGTAAATTGCCAATTCATCCGCTCACAAATTCGCTCAATAATGATCAATCCATATCCGTACCCCGAACTATTTTCATTATTGGCTTCAAATTGATTTCTGACTTGTAAGCGGTGGTCATTCAGATCAATGAAGACATCACCAGAGCTATAGCTGAATGCATTTTTAACTAGGTTGTTGATGACGATTGATATGAAGCTCTTTGGCGCAAACAAGTAAATATTGCCTTGCTGCTGAAAGTGGTGCTGAGCGCCTTCTTTAATAAACAGTGTTCCAACTTCTTCGAGTTGCTTTTCGATACACTTTGCCAAATCGACCTGCTCAAAATGACGTGAGTTTATCTCTTCCTTTCCTAGTAACAGGAACACTTCGGTCAATACTCTCATGTCTTCACAAGCTCTTTGCGTACGTTGAATTGACTTGAGTGCAACGCGCGGCAGATCCGATACTCGATTCAAGATATCGGCAGATCCTTTTATGACCATGATTGGCGTTCGGAGCTCATGAGAAGCGAAGCGGTTGAACTCTTGTTCGCGCTGAAAGTTATGCGCGATGTTCTTCTTACCATCAACAAGGGCTTGCTCAATATAACGTGTTTCACTAAAGCGGGTTTCCACTTCAAAACCTTCGTACTGGGGTGGCATGCGGTCTATTTTGTTAACGATCACGTTGAGTGGGCGGGAGAGAATACGAACAATGTGAATGCCATACAGAAACATCACTAAACAAAGGATGGCAATGGAATAAAGCGTAAAGTGATGCAAAGCGCTCTCGTACTCATCCCTAAACTCATCAGAATCGCCTTTGAATACAATGTACATCAGCCCTTTTCCTGAAGGGTGATGGAACACACCGAAGCTCTTTTCATCGGAGCGCACTTCTTGGCCATAAAACCCCAACTGAGTGTGAATCGCAAGCCATTCAGGCACATGCGTTAACGACCAGTAGAAATCAAATACCAAAGAGTTTGGTGGAGGTGCGAGGTGCTGAAGCTGTTGGTAGTTGTGTAAATACAGCTCTGCTTCTTTTTCTAACCAATGGTTTAAGCTCAGAGACTCAAACCTACTTTCGGCGATGTAAATAATCGTCCAAAAAAACAGGGCAATAATGAATGCCATCCTAGTAAAACTCCAACGTATTTTGGCGTAAATACTGGGGGCTTCTTTATGAACCGGTTTGATTATTGCCCTAATATCCATAAATTTGTCCTTGTCGAAAAATAGAAAGAGTATGCGGAAATAATTCGTTCATCCTCACAGGGATATCACACCCATTGAATGTCCGTTATTTATTTTCTTCACGAATGCTTCACGCGTTCTCAAATAACATGGCTCTATGAACAAAATATGAAAATGACTTTCCAGATCCAAAGCGGAGGGAAGGGAAGTGTTTTCAGTGATTGGATTTTTAATGGATTACTTTTGTTGAAGGGAATGCGTATGAAAGTAGCGATAACTTATGTGAGCTGCCAAGTGTGTCGAACACAGTTTATGGCGTATAAACAAGGCGCTTTTGAAATGAACTTGTTATATCAGGTTCATTGCAGTAACTCAGAATGCAAGCACCAATGGCAGTTTACGGTTTTGTCTGCGTTGATCGCGAATCAAGTTCCAAGTGGTGTTGTGCAAGCACAAGAGTGCTACTCATTAGCCTCTGATTTGGATGTCGCGTAAATAACAAAACGCCCGACGCATAGTGTCTTATGGTCGGGCGTTTTTGTATTTCTAGAGCTGAATATGCTTGAATGGAGTATGTCTCGTTACGACTTAGCGAGAGTCACAAAAGGCATTTTCTTGGTGACTTGGAATGCTGGCAGCAAAGTAAACACGATGGCGACAAATACCACTGAACCAACCAAATCCTCAATTCTGTGCATACCGAGCCACAAGCGACTGTACGCTACGCCCATTGCCCACACCCATAAGGTAGCAGCAGAGATATAGCACTTGTTCTGCAAAAATAACCCACCAAAGAAGGCTAAACAGATAGAAACGAAAATCGTATGCCCCGATGGGAAGGAATAGTCTTTTTCACCTTGCCAGTGACGAGTGCGCCATTCACTGACTTTTTCGGAGATCTCACCAATCACACTCGCTTGCTGAGCGGTTTCTAGTTGATAAAACGCTTCTGGGTGCTCAATCAATTGCTCTGCGGCAAGCAGTTCGGTGTAGGGACGCGGGCTTTCTGTCATCAACTTTAAGCCTGTTTTGCTGGCAAAACCAATCACCAGTAACAATCCCAGCATGGACAGTTTTTGCATCCAGTCAGATTGGCTCGGCTTGAAGCGGTAAAGCGATAACACCAACAGCGTTAGAGTGATCAAAAAGCCTTTACTGCCCGCAGAATCGGTTAGCAGAGTAAAGAGAATGCCAGTGCCGTCAGAAACGTGAGAAGTAAGGTCGTGATACGAGGCAAACAGCGAAAGTGGGATGATGCCAAGAATGAACAAGGCGAGCATCATCAAACCGTATTTTTTAGTTTTCATGAAAAGTCATACAGCAGTCGAAAATAGGCGGCTATCTTACGACAGTCGATGTGAAAAACTTATCAACGCTCTGTCAATTCGGTCTTGAAAGTGACATCGCAAGTCTTCGTTGTGAAAGGAGGGACTGTTGAAAGTTTTGAGAGGCGAACGCGCTCATCCATAAGCGCTTTGTTCTGGCGTGAATAAGGTTAGCTCATCAACCCTAACAGATATTCCGATGCGGCTTTTGGATCTTCTGCGTGGCAAATCGCTGAAACCAAAGCTAAGCCATGAACACCAGTGGCGCTAAGCTGCGGAATGTTACTTTCGTTAATGCCGCCAATGGCAACAATCGGTAGTGAAGTTGTCTCTAACGCCATCTTCAAACCATCAATACCCCAATGTTTTTTGGTGTTGGTTTTGGTCGGCGTCGCGAATATCGCGCTCAAACCGATGTAATCAATCGGCAGAGAGTCCGCTTCCGCTAACTGCTCTTCATTTTCGATGGATAAGCCGAGGATTTTGTTTGGTCCAATCAACTCACGAGCAATGGTTGCTGGCATGTCTGATTGCCCGAGGTGGACACCATCAGCATCGACAGCCAGTGCGACATCTACGCGATCATTGATGATCAAAGGCACATCGGTATCTTTAAGGATGTCTTTCACGGCTTGAGCCCGTTCGATAAACGCACGCACATCGCCGTGTTTTTCGCGAACTTGTACCATGGTCACGCCACCTTCCACGGCTTTTCTCACAACACGCTTTAGTGTGGCTAAATCTTGTTGGTCATCGGTGACCAAATATAAACGATAGACGTTCATTTTGTTTCCTTTGGGCCTCTCATCTAGATGAAATGAGAGGCCGATATTTGTTAGAGAAAAGCTTAGCTCACTTGGAGTTTTAGGCGTTTTGCCAGCGTTTCTTCATCCAACTGGTAAAGCTCATCCAACAGGTTCATTTGCAGGCTACCTGGGCCGCGAGCTTGTTCCGCTGCAATCTCGCCAACAACGCCTAGTACCGCCGCTGCAGCAAGTCCGGTATCATCACCAACAGCAGCAAAAGCGCCTGTTAGAGCCGTTAATGTACAGCCCATTCCGGTTACGTATGGCATCATCTCGTGACCATTGTTCAGTTGCACGGTTTGTTCCTTCGTGACGATGTAATCAGTCTCGCCAGAAATCACCACACTTGCACCATACTCTGCGACTAAGAAGTTCGCTGCGCCAAGTGCTGCGTCGCTGCTGTCTAACGCATCGACGCCTTTGCTTTGTGCTTGCTCGCCAGCGAGTGCAATGATTTCTGAGGCGTTACCACGAATGATCAACTTGTCTGCAAGGCGTGCGATCTCACGTGATGTCTCGGTACGTAATGAGCTTGCTCCACAACCGACGGGGTCGAGTACAACGATTTTACCATTGGCATTGGCTTGCTCTACGGCATAGCTCATACGCGGTGTCCAAACGCTATCTAGGGTACCGATGTTGATAACCAGTGCGCCCGCGAACGACATCATCTCTGCCATTTCCTGCTTGGAGTGCGCCATTATTGGAGAAGCGCCGATAGCCAATAGCGCGTTTGCCGTGTTGTTCATCACCACGTAGTTAGTGATGTTGACGACTAACGGCTTTTGCTGGCGCACTGCGGTTAATGCTTGGGTGATTTGTTCAATTAACATGAAACTCTCCAATTAATCTTGCTGAGCGTTCAGACCTTGTTGCCAGAATGCCACTTCCATACGCGTTGCAGTTTTGAATACCTGAATCAGGTTTTGACCGCGTTGGCTGTTGATGTCGATTTCCGCCAATAACTGGTTAAAGTGTTCTGCACCTTTTGCGACACCAGATTGGAACTCTTCACCACCGTAGAGGTTGATCCAACTTGCGTATGGGTTGCCTTCGATTACTGTCTTTTCATCTTCAATCAGCATCTTACCGATAACGGCATAACCGATAGAGCAAGGAGCAAGTGCTGCGTAAAGATCAACAAGATCGCCCGTCATGCCAGCATCCAATACGTAGCGGGTGTAAGCCACAGTGCCGAAATCTTCTGGCTCGTTTTCTAGGTCGGATTCTGTCAGTCCCCATTGCTCACAGTAAGTCACGTGGTGGGCGATTTCAGAATCGAGCAATGCATGTACGCTTGGGAGCGCGCGGCGCATGTCATCCAAAGTACGCGCTTTGTAGATCGCTAATGCGTAAGCTCGTGCGTACTGTTTTAGGAAAAGAAAATCCTGCTTTAGGTAATGCAGAAAACAAGGCTGAGCCAGAGTGCCTTTCGCCAATTGCTGCACGAAATCATGCTCAGTGTATTCTTGCCAATCTTGGCGGCAAGCGTCGATCAAATCTTGATATTTCATTATGGGTATCTCGTTATCAAAAGACCCTAGGCTTAGATCCTAAGGTCAGTAGAATTAGTCAAAGCTCGGTACGTAATCTTTCGCTTTTGGCAGTGTTTCGATGATTTTTTGTGAATACATGAATTCGGCATAATCATCGTAGCGTTTCAGATCCACTGCAGATGGACGAAGAGCGAAACGAGTTAGCGTGTCGTTCCAAGCGCGTTGGTTAAGCTCGTTGTTGAGTGTGTCTGGTGAATAAGCCACAAACTCTTTCCACGACTCTTTTGGATGGTTAACGATGTAAGTGGTCGCTTGCTCTAGTGCTTTGTTGAATGCCTTGATGGCTTCTTTGTCGTAGGTTTTTGCATTGGCTACGAAGACTAACTCGTCATACGCTGGTACTCCGTGTTCTTCAGGGAAGAAGGCTTTAGCTTTATAACCTTCTAGTTCCAGTTGGTTGGTTTCGAAGTTACGTAGACCGCCCCAAATCGCATCCACTTTGCCAGATGCAAGAGACGAAGACAGCGCCCAACCTACGTTGATGATTTGTACGTCAGAAAACTTCACGTTCTCTTGCGCAAGCATGGTGCCGATTGTCGCTTCTTCGTTGCCTGCGATCGCAATACCGATCTTCTTACCTTTTAAGTCGCCAAGGTTTTCATTCTTACCGTTGTCCAACACCATCAGCGTGTTGAGTGGCGTAGCAATCAAAGTCGCAGAGCGGATTAGTGGCAAACCAGCCGCGACATCGATAGTTAGGCTCGGTTGGTATGAAATCGCCATGTCGACTTTACCCGCCGCGACCAACTTAGGTGGTGTACTTGGATCTGCAGGCTCTTGAATGTTGACCTTCAAACCTTGTTCTTTGAAGTAACCGCGCTCTTTGGCAATCACGATAGGACCATGGTTTGGATTGACGAACCAATCCAACATCAGTGTCATCTCTTTTTCAGCTGCAAGCACGTTGGTTGATACCACTGAAGCGAGTAGAGCAACAGCGCTCATAAGTTTGTTTTTATTCACGGGGTTCTTCCTTTTCTTTCCCAATTTTCTTTGGTTATTTTCTGTAATTACTTGCTTTCCCAAGGGATGGCTTTTTTCAACAATTTATCGGTGATGAAGTAGAGTGAGATAGACAGCACTGCGAGGATAAACAGCGCCGCAAACATCTCATCAATGATCATGCGAGCGTTAGCTTGGAGCATCAGATAACCCAAGCCTTCACTTGAACCTACCCACTCACCGACCACTGCTCCAATTGGCGCAATAACGACGGCAACACGAATACCTGAAGCTAAAGTTGGTAGGGCGGCTGGCAATTGAATATGACGAAGTAACTGCCATTTAGACGCGCCCATGGTCTTGGCAAGGTCGAGGTAACCTGTTGGCGTATTGCGCAAACCGTCGTAGCAACATGTCGTGACGGGGAAAAAGATGATGATCGCCGCCATGACGACTTTCGATGCAATGCCGTAACCCAGCCAAAGCATGAGCACTGGCGCTATGGCGAACACAGGGATCGCTTGGCTAGCAATCAGAATTGGCAGTAACCAACGCTTCAGCGGCTCGAACATCAGCATTTGCAATGCGAACAGCAAACCCATTGATAATCCAAGCGCCAAGCCAAGTAAAATCTCTTGCGCGGTAACCCAAGTATGTTTGAGCAGGACATCGTAACGAGTGACCAATCTATCCAGCACTTCAATTGGTGAAGGTAAGATGAAGCTTGGCATGTCGAATACCACAACAACCAACTGCCACAATCCCAAGATCACTGCAGTGCTGATGACCAATCGTAGAGCCGGATGGGTCACGCGTTCTTTTTTACTAATGCGTGCCGAAACGGAGTTGTACTGAGTCATATCACTCATAGTCTTTCTCCAGTTGATCCAAAATCGCTTGTTGTAGCGCTGCGCACTCTCCATCGAGAACTCGTGGCGGCTTGGAATCCGGAACGACCAAGTGCTGAGCTTGCGCAGGCGTGCCTTGCAGTACATAAAGTTGGTGAGCTAATCGCACCGCTTCTTGTGGATCGTGGGTAATCAGAACAACCGTCTTATCTTTCAATAATTCGGCAGACAAGGTTTGCAACTTATGGCGAGTAACCGCGTCCAGTGCAGAGAAAGGTTCATCCATCAGAACCAGAGGTTTGTCTTGCATCAGAGTACGAGCAAGGGCAACGCGTTGTCTCATGCCCCCAGAGAGCTGAGCTGGCTTAGCATCCGTGTAATCGGCGAGTCCTACTTGGTTTAGTAAAGTCAGTGCGCGTTGTTTATTTTGCTCTGGTGATTGGTCTTGAGAAAATCGAGAACTGAGGCAGACGTTGTCTAACACATTTAGCCATGGTAGCAACAAGTCTTGTTGTGCCATGTAGGCAATACGTTTGTGTAGGGCGATGCCATCCGTGGTGGTTAATTCACCATGCCATTCGACTTTGTCGTCTAACAACCCCGCTAGATAACGAAGGATCGTCGTTTTTCCGCAACCACTGCGGCCAAGTAACACAGTCCATTGATTAGCAGGGATAGTCATACTCAACCCTGCTAATGTTGGTGTTTGGCTGTCTTTGTATTGCAGACTTGCTTCGGTAAGCTGAATGCCGAGTGCATTAGCGCACATGCGTGTGACCTGCAAAAAAATGGTTCACAGGGCCATGACCTTTACCGACATCCAATTCGTCAGCGTGCGCGATAGCTTGGCTGATGTACTGCTTACTAAGGTGTACCGCTTTGTGCAGATTGTTGCCTTGGCCAAGGTAAGACGCGATAGCAGAAGACAGCGTGCAGCCTGTGCCATGGGTGTTTTTGGTTGGAAAGCGTTTAGCGCTGATTAACTCGGCGCTGTCTTGCATGATCAGCAGATCGTTGCTGTTTTCGTCTTCCTCTAAGTGGCCGCCTTTTAACAGCACCGCTTTTGCCCCCAATGCGCGCAAGTCAGCAATCATATCGTTCATTTCAGATTCTGATTGAGGCACTGCCTTACCCGTCAATGCTGCGCCTTCGGGTAGGTTAGGGGTAATGATGTCTGCAAGCGGAATCAATTCTTCTTTTAAAGTGCTGATTGCCGACTGTTCCAGTAATAGATCACCGCTGGTGGCCACCATTACAGGGTCAATCACGAGGTGTTTTGGCTGGTATTGTTTAATTTTGTTGGCAACAACTTTGATGATGTTGGAATCTGCCAGCATGCCTACTTTGACTGCAACGATGTTGAGGTCGGTAAATACCGCATCGAGTTGGCTCTCTACATGGTCGAGAGGAATGGGGAAAATCGCAGAAACGCCTTGGGTATTTTGCGAAGTAATCGCCGTGATTACCGAGCAAGCAAAACTGCCGGTTGCGGACATTGCTTTGATGTCGGCTTGAATGCCTGCGCCGCCGCCACTATCAGAACCTGCAAT
Organism: Vibrio sp. K4; assembly: GCF_051122595.1. Taxonomy (NCBI): domain Bacteria; kingdom Pseudomonadati; phylum Pseudomonadota; class Gammaproteobacteria; order Vibrionales; family Vibrionaceae; genus Vibrio; species Vibrio sp. K4. The sequence continues at coordinate 285,680 of NZ_CP178578.1, read as the reverse complement.
CGTCAACACAATCGGTGTGTCTGTTGAAGTTGCTGCTTGTGGATGTGTTGATGGTTTTTCTTGGCTTGACTGCTGCGCCATGGTCGCTCCTATTACAGACGTAAAGGAACTGACTTAGCCATTGAAGATCGGTGTATGGATCCGTTGAGGCTAGCTGCGTCGATACAGACTTGAAGCAGGCTAGTGGCAAAGTGATGATAGTTCCCTACGTCAGTGCTAACTGAATCAGGTTCAACGGGTCTCGAATTTCGATCTCAGCCGACGCATTCACTGCATGGGCCCCCCGACTATTTCGTCAAGATAATAGCAGTTCACTCAGTTACGGTGCACGTGTTTTTTCCGGCCAAGAGGGGGCAATCGATTAAATATGAGACTTGAGAGCAGTAACGAGAGAACAGAAATTAGTGTAAATAACGTGCTGCATTGAAACTGGCAGTTCAAGACACTATCTAATAGTGAGATGTCGACATAATACGTAACGAATCGTTCTTTGATTTAGCAAGGATTAGCATAAAACAAGGTTAAAAAAGTGTTAATATTTAATGCATTGCCAATATACTTTTGAGTCATCCAATTTAGGTTGTGACTGTTATAAACAGAGTCTAACTCAAAGGTGGGGAAGGCTAGGACGATCAACGAGCAAGGAGATTTCATGCTTAATTCTGTAACAGCGAAAGCGGTGATCGATCATGCCCTCTTTTTAGGGGCTGATTTCGCTGAGCTATTCGTTGAACACCATCAAACCAACACTGTCCAGATCGCATCTGGTGAGGTGGATAAGGTGAACTCGGGTATCGATTTTGGTATCGGTATTCGTCTCTTCTTCGGTCATAAAGTGCTTTACGGTTACACCAACAGTACAGATGAAACCGAACTTAAACGCGTAACCTCACTGCTTGCTGCAAAAGACAAGCGTGAGCAAATCGCGTCAGCAGGTTCTCTCAATCTGAACCGCTACCCAATTCAACATGGTTGTCGTATGCCACTTGGCAAAGACGCTAACCTAGATTCTAAAATTGCTTTCCTGTTGCAAGTTGACCAAGCCGCACGTGCAGAGAGTGAACATATCAGCCAGTTCATCGGCAGCGTGCTTCAGCGCGAACAACAAGTGTCTATCTTCAACTCAGAAGGTCTACACGTTGACGATACTCGTCACTACATCCGAGTTGCTGGTAATACTGTTGCGCAAAAAGGTAATGAGCAGTCTTCTGGTATGGAAGGCCCTGGCGCTCTTGCTGGCTGGGAGTTCAGTGAACAGCTTGATGCCAAAGAGCTAGGTCAAACTATCGCGCAGCAAGCGTTGGTCAAACTTGGCGCGGATGCGTGCCCATCGGGTGAAATGCCAGTAGTGATTGGTAACGGTTTTGGCGGAGTAATTTTCCATGAAGCTTGTGGCCACTTGCTAGAAACCACTTCGGTTGCGAAAAAAGCTTCAGTATTCCACGACAAGATGGGCGAAATGGTTGCTCACACCGCAGTGAATGCAGTCGATGATGGCACCATGACCAACGAATGGGGCTCGATTCATGTTGATGACGAAGGCATGAAGACTCAGCGCACCCAATTGATCAAAGACGGTAAGCTAACCAGCTTTATGGTCGATAAAATGGGTGGCATGAAGACAGGTTACGAACCTACGGGTTCTGGTCGTCGTCAAAACTACAAGTTTGCACCAACCTCGCGTATGCGTAACACCTTTATCGAAGAAGGCGAGCACTCACTTGATGACATGCTGGCAGGCATCGAACGTGGTATCTATGCGAAGAAGATGGGCGGCGGCTCGGTTCAACCGGGTACGGGGGAATTCAACTTTGCCGTTCGTGAGGCTTACCTCATTGAAAATGGCAAAATCACCAAGCCTCTTAAAACAGCAACGCTGATCAGCACGGGTCCAAAAGTGTTGAAAGAAATCAGCATGGTCGGCAAAGACATGGCGCTTGCGCCGGGCATGTGTGGTTCAGTAAGTGGTTCAGTACCAACAACAGTCGGTCAGCCAACGCTGAAAGTAGATAACATTCTGGTAGGAGGCGGTAACTAATGAGCCAAGAAAAACAACTTCTTAATGCGGTTGATTACGTCCTATCAGAAGCAAAACGCCAAGGCGCAGAAGCGGACGTCATTGTAAACCGCAACAGCAGCTTTTCTCTGAAAGCGAACCAAGGAAAGCTGGATGAGTACAAAGTAAGCTCAAGCCAAGTTCTGGGTGTTCGTGTTGTGAAAGATGCGCGCGTTGCAACAAGCTATTCTGAGTCGTTAGAGCAACCAAGCTTAGATTTGATGCTGACTAACGCGCTGCAAAGCGCTCGCTTTTCCAAGCAAGATGAACATCAGACCATTAGTTGCGTGAACAGCCACATCGCGACTGATGTTGCTGAGATTGCGCAAGAAGATACAACTTCTGTTGACGAAAAAATCGAACTGTCTCTCGCTCTTGAGCAAGGCGTAGTGGCTCTACCTCACGCTTCTAGCGCACCTTACAATGGTTACAGCGATGGCGAAACACAACTAATCATTGCCAATACTCAAGGCACATTGTGTCAACACTTCGAGCGCTCGTTCACTTGTTACGCGTATACCTTGTTTGAAAAAGACGGCAAACAGTCAATGGCGGGCAGAATGTCACTTGGTCGCCGTTTTGATGAGTTGAATCCAGCTTACTGTATCGAAGGTGGCTACAACCTTGCTCGTGATCTTCTGGAAGGCGCTCCGGTTGCGACAGGTAACTACCCTGCTATTTTCCACATCAATGCGCTAGCAAGTTTATTCGGTGCTTTCGGCAGTGCTTTCTCTGGCGTAAGCGCGATGAAAGGCATTACGCCACTGGGTGACAAGCTTGGTCAACGTGTTGCGAGTGATTTGATTACCTTTACTGATACGGCTTACATGCCAAATGGTATGGCAATCGCAAGTTTTGATAGTGAAGGCTTTGCTACTCAAGACAATGTGATGATTGCTAATGGTGAGTTGAAAACCTTGTTACACAACAGCCAGACTGCAAGTTACTTGGGCGCAGTCTCGACAGCAAGTGCCGCTCGCGGTGCAAAATCGAGCTTAGATGTATCAGCAAATCACAAAGTGATTGCGACAGGTAACAGCAGTGCATCAGAAGTAAAAGCGGGTGAGTACCTAGAGTTAGTCGAACTTCAAGGTGTCCATTCTGGTGCGGATGCAGTGAGTGGTGATTTCTCATTTGGTGCAAGTGGCTTCTTGTGCCGTGATGGTGAGCGCATTCAACCAGTGCGTGGTATCACTGTAGCGGGTAACTTCTACAAGATGCTGCAAGAAGTTGAGGCTGTGGGTGATACTCAGTTAATTAACGATAGCCGCACTTTCTTCTCGCCAGACGTTCGGTTTGCACGCTTGAGCATTGGTGGTAAGTAAACTTAGCATTCCTATAGAAACAAAAAGAGGACTCAAGGGAGTCCTCTTTCTTTTATAGAGTGATTAACTCCCGAGAATTAAAATTCGCGAATGTCCAACTCATTGTGGATCAATACCACACACTGAGAAGCGAAAAGCATCTTAGGACCTAAGCTGATCTTCTCTGTGCCAAGGCGCTTCAAGCTGTTAAAAGACTTCTTCGGCATCGGAATATGGTCAGTTAGCAAGAAACATGGGTTTCCACCGATTTCTGCATCACGAACAAATTCGCCTTTTTTATCCAACATATATAGTTGGTGATCTTCTGCCAGTTCTTGCACTAGTCGTTCAAAACTGACGGTACGAACGGTGATACCAGGTTCGACTTCACGAAGTTGCTCTTTGCCCATACCAACCGAAGCATCCAAAGCGCGAGCCACTGCTGCAATCAAGGTTGACTCATGGAAGCCACCAATGTTGGTGATGTCGTTAGAGCGAATAGTAATGGTGCGTGAGAAATCTTTTGTGCTTTCTAAAACCAAGTGAACAACCACATCTTCACGGTGTGATTGAGCAACGAACATAGTGTTCATCATGGTATGAGCAAGAATCTCTGTATGCGCTTCATTACCAACACCTTCTAACAGTGCTTTGCTGGTGGTTGGCGCCGCGCGAGCTCGTAAAACAAAAGAGCGCATGAATTTAGCCTCTATATAGGAAGAGTGAATGCGCGGAAGTATATACCCAAGCAGGGAAGGGATGCGAGTTTAATAGCAAATGTGAACTTACTTACAAAGCTTCGATTGTCGTGCGGAGTGTGCTGGTTAGAATAGAGGCAACCTGTTAGGAGCGGTATATGGAAATCAAAAAAATAAACAAACAAGTCTATAGAAAGAAGGTCAACCTAGTGATTGGTGGCTTTGTTGCCTTGCTTGCTATCTCTTCTCTTGCTTTTAGTACGCTATTGATCGTTTTGTTCGGTAATACAGATGTAGTACCTGAACAGTCGACGGGGAACTTTCACTGGAACTTGATTGGTGTTGTGCTTGCCTTAGCTACTTCACTGTCTTTGTTAAACCAATTCAAAACACGCCCTTATATGGAAGAAGTGTTGTATGTCTGGAAACTCAAGCAGCTGCACAACAAGATCTTTCGCAAACTGAAAAGCATTAAAGCCGCTTCTGCTGAGCACGATGTAAAAGCGCTGACGATACTTAAGTTCTACTATACGACTCAAAGTCAGGTGTTTGAGTTAGACAACAACACATTGACGATGAGCAGTGTAAATAAAGAATTAGAGACAATTGAGCAAATAGAAGCAGCGAAGTCACTGGATCTTGATATTACAAACTTTGAAGAGTCTTGGATTGACACATATTGATTGCCTATTTGCTACGTTAAGTTAACAACTAAGTGTTAAAAATAAGCGTTTGAGTGAGATTTCATCACTCGACGCTTTTTTTTAAAGTTTTTTCTAAAAAAGGGTTGCCAAGAAAAATCATCTCCCTATAATGCGCCTCCGTTGTCAGGGTAAAGCGGAAACGCAAAAGCAGTTGGCAATGAGGCGAAAGAAAAGCTTCTAAAAATTAATTTGAAAAAGTGTTTGACACTAAGAATTAATTCCTTAGAATACGCCTCCGCTTCGATAGCAAAGCTTACGAAGCAAGCTCTTTAACAATATAGACCTATCAATCTGTGTGGGCACTCGTTGATGATAATCCAATTAGAAGCTTCGGTTTCAAATTAGGTTTCAATGATACGAAGTGACCATTGAATCGAAAGATTCAGCACAGTCAATTCAAACATTACTTATGTAATGTTCAGTATTCATTGAGCCAAACAAAATCTTAAATTGAAGAGTTTGATCATGGCTCAGATTGAACGCTGGCGGCAGGCCTAACACATGCAAGTCGAGCGGAAACGAGTTATCTGAACCTTCGGGGGACGATAACGGCGTCGAGCGGCGGACGGGTGAGTAATGCCTAGGAAATTGCCCTGATGTGGGGGATAACCATTGGAAACGATGGCTAATACCGCATAATGCCTACGGGCCAAAGAGGGGGACCTTCGGGCCTCTCGCGTCAGGATATGCCTAGGTGGGATTAGCTAGTTGGTGAGGTAATGGCTCACCAAGGCGACGATCCCTAGCTGGTCTGAGAGGATGATCAGCCACACTGGAACTGAGACACGGTCCAGACTCCTACGGGAGGCAGCAGTGGGGAATATTGCACAATGGGCGCAAGCCTGATGCAGCCATGCCGCGTGTGTGAAGAAGGCCTTCGGGTTGTAAAGCACTTTCAGTCGTGAGGAAGGTAGTGTAGTTAATAGCTGCATTACTTGACGTTAGCGACAGAAGAAGCACCGGCTAACTCCGTGCCAGCAGCCGCGGTAATACGGAGGGTGCGAGCGTTAATCGGAATTACTGGGCGTAAAGCGCATGCAGGTGGTTTGTTAAGTCAGATGTGAAAGCCCGGGGCTCAACCTCGGAATAGCATTTGAAACTGGCAGACTAGAGTACTGTAGAGGGGGGTAGAATTTCAGGTGTAGCGGTGAAATGCGTAGAGATCTGAAGGAATACCGGTGGCGAAGGCGGCCCCCTGGACAGATACTGACACTCAGATGCGAAAGCGTGGGGAGCAAACAGGATTAGATACCCTGGTAGTCCACGCCGTAAACGATGTCTACTTGGAGGTTGTGGCCTTGAGCCGTGGCTTTCGGAGCTAACGCGTTAAGTAGACCGCCTGGGGAGTACGGTCGCAAGATTAAAACTCAAATGAATTGACGGGGGCCCGCACAAGCGGTGGAGCATGTGGTTTAATTCGATGCAACGCGAAGAACCTTACCTACTCTTGACATCCAGAGAACTTTCCAGAGATGGATTGGTGCCTTCGGGAACTCTGAGACAGGTGCTGCATGGCTGTCGTCAGCTCGTGTTGTGAAATGTTGGGTTAAGTCCCGCAACGAGCGCAACCCTTATCCTTGTTTGCCAGCGAGTAATGTCGGGAACTCCAGGGAGACTGCCGGTGATAAACCGGAGGAAGGTGGGGACGACGTCAAGTCATCATGGCCCTTACGAGTAGGGCTACACACGTGCTACAATGGCGCATACAGAGGGCAGCAAGCTAGCGATAGTGAGCGAATCCCAAAAAGTGCGTCGTAGTCCGGATTGGAGTCTGCAACTCGACTCCATGAAGTCGGAATCGCTAGTAATCGTGGATCAGAATGCCACGGTGAATACGTTCCCGGGCCTTGTACACACCGCCCGTCACACCATGGGAGTGGGCTGCAAAAGAAGTAGGTAGTTTAACCTTCGGGAGGACGCTTACCACTTTGTGGTTCATGACTGGGGTGAAGTCGTAACAAGGTAGCGCTAGGGGAACCTGGCGCTGGATCACCTCCTTAAACGATGATTACTCACGATGAGTGTCCACACAGATTGATACGGTTTATAAGTAAAAGAGACGAAGATATCCCAATATCTTCAATCCAGTGTCCCGTTCGTCTAGAGGCCTAGGACACCGCCCTTTCACGGCGGTAACAGGGGTTCGACTCCCCTACGGGATACCATTGGGTCGTTAGCTCAGTTGGTAGAGCAGTTGACTTTTAATCAATTGGTCGCAGGTTCGAATCCTGCACGACCCACCATTCTTTAAGAATGACTCTCAAGATGGGGCTATAGCTCAGCTGGGAGAGCGCCTGCCTTGCACGCAGGAGGTCTGCGGTTCGATCCCGCATAGCTCCACCATTCTTGACGTCTACCACAAGACGAAAAACTTATGTGGGCGATTAGCTCAGTTGGGAGAGCACCTGCCTTACAAGCAGGGGGTCACTGGTTCGAGCCCGGTATCGCCCACCATCTTTAAGCATTCTTACGAGTGTGTTTAAAAATGGTTACTTCATAAGAAGTGATTAGCTCTTTAACAATTTGGAAAGCTGACAAAACAATCTTTAAGATTGTTTGTAAAGTTCTCAATGTTTGTCTTTATGACAAACACCAAAAAACACATTCAAGTGTTCTTGGGAATATCACTTTTACAGTGATTATTCGAAATTGAGTCCGGCAAAATCGAAATGTCTCTCGCTCATTCAAATAATGAGAGACAACTTTGGTGATTTGAACATCAACTCGAAACTCCTTCGGGTTGTATGGTTAAGTGACTAAGCGTACACGGTGGATGCCTTGGCAGTCAGAGGCGATGAAGGACGTATTAACTTGCGATAAGCCCAGATTAGGTAGTAAAAACCATTTGAGTCTGGGATTTCCGAATGGGGAAACCCACTTACATAAGTAAGTATCGCTGCGTGAATACATAGCGCAGCGAGGCGAACCGGGGGAACTGAAACATCTAAGTACCCCGAGGAAAAGAAATCAACCGAGATTCCGAAAGTAGCGGCGAGCGAAATTGGACTAGCCCTTAAGCTTTTTATGCGTCAGGTGAAACTTCTGGAAAGTTGTGCGATACAGGGTGATAGCCCCGTAACCGGCAACGCATATAAAGTGAAATCGAGTAGGGCGGGACACGTGATATCCTGTCTGAATATGGGGGGACCATCCTCCAAGGCTAAATACTACTGACTGACCGATAGTGAACCAGTACCGTGAGGGAAAGGCGAAAAGAACCCCTGTGAGGGGAGTGAAATAGAACCTGAAACCGTGTACGTACAAGCAGTAGGAGCACCTTCGTGGTGTGACTGCGTACCTTTTGTATAATGGGTCAGCGACTTATATTCAGTGGCAAGGTTAACCATCTAGGGGAGCCGTAGCGAAAGCGAGTGTTAACTGCGCGACTCAGTCGCTGGATATAGACCCGAAACCAGGTGATCTAGCCATGGGCAGGTTGAAGATTGAGTAACATCAATTGGAGGACCGAACCGACTAATGTTGAAAAATTAGCGGATGACTTGTGGCTAGGGGTGAAAGGCCAATCAAACCTGGAGATAGCTGGTTCTCCCCGAAAGCTATTTAGGTAGCGCCTCGGACGAATACTACTGGGGGTAGAGCACTGTTAAGGCTAGGGGGTCATCCCGACTTACCAACCCTTTGCAAACTCCGAATACCAGTAAGTACTATCCGGGAGACACACGGCGGGTGCTAACGTCCGTCGTGGAGAGGGAAACAACCCAGACCGCCAGCTAAGGTCCCAAATTACTACTAAGTGGGAAACGATGTGGGAAGGCTCAGACAGCCAGGATGTTGGCTTAGAAGCAGCCATCATTTAAAGAAAGCGTAATAGCTCACTGGTCGAGTCGGCCTGCGCGGAAGATGTAACGGGGCTAAGTAGTAAACCGAAGCTGCGGCAATGCACTTTAGTGCATTGGGTAGGGGAGCGTTCTGTAAGCGGTTGAAGGTGTGTGGTAACGCATGCTGGACGTATCAGAAGTGCGAATGCTGACATGAGTAACGATAAAGGGGGTGAAAAACCTCCTCGCCGGAAGACCAAGGGTTCCTGTCCAACGTTAATCGGGGCAGGGTAAGTCGACCCCTAAGGCGAGGCCGAAAGGCGTAGTCGATGGGAAACGGGTTAATATTCCCGTACTTCTTACAATTGCGATGGGGGGACGGAGAAGGCTAGGTGAGCCTGGCGACGGTTGTCCAGGTTCAAGTGCGTAGGCTGAGAAATTAGGTAAATCCGGTTTCTCTTAAGGCTGAGACACGACGTCGAGCTACTACGGTAGTGAAGTCATTGATGCCATGCTTCCAGGAAAAGCCTCTAAGCTTCAGATTGTAAGGAATCGTACCCCAAACCGACACAGGTGGTCGGGTAGAGAATACCAAGGCGCTTGAGAGAACTCGGGTGAAGGAACTAGGCAAAATGGTACCGTAACTTCGGGAGAAGGTACGCTCTTGATGGTGAAGTCCCTCGCGGATGGAGCTGACGAGAGTCGCAGATACCAGGTGGCTGCAACTGTTTATTAAAAACACAGCACTGTGCAAAATCGTAAGATGACGTATACGGTGTGACGCCTGCCCGGTGCCGGAAGGTTAATTGATGGGGTTAGACTTCGGTCGAAGCTCTTGATCGAAGCCCCGGTAAACGGCGGCCGTAACTATAACGGTCCTAAGGTAGCGAAATTCCTTGTCGGGTAAGTTCCGACCTGCACGAATGGCGTAATGATGGCCACGCTGTCTCCACCCGAGACTCAGTGAAATTGAAATCGCTGTGAAGATGCAGTGTACCCGCGGCTAGACGGAAAGACCCCGTGAACCTTTACTACAGCTTGGCACTGAACATTGACCCTACATGTGTAGGATAGGTGGGAGGCTTTGAAGCAAGTACGCCAGTATTTGTGGAGCCGTCCTTGAAATACCACCCTTGTAGTGTTGATGTTCTAACGTCGACCCCTAATCGGGGTTGCGGACAGTGCCTGGTGGGTAGTTTGACTGGGGCGGTCTCCTCCCAAAGAGTAACGGAGGAGCACGAAGGTGGGCTAATCACGGTTGGACATCGTGAGGTTAGTGCAATGGCATAAGCCCGCTTGACTGCGAGAATGACAATTCGAGCAGGTGCGAAAGCAGGTCATAGTGATCCGGTGGTTCTGAATGGAAGGGCCATCGCTCAACGGATAAAAGGTACTCCGGGGATAACAGGCTGATACCGCCCAAGAGTTCATATCGACGGCGGTGTTTGGCACCTCGATGTCGGCTCATCACATCCTGGGGCTGAAGTCGGTCCCAAGGGTATGGCTGTTCGCCATTTAAAGTGGTACGCGAGCTGGGTTTAGAACGTCGTGAGACAGTTCGGTCCCTATCTGCCGTGGGCGTTGGAAGATTGAAGGGGGCTGCTCCTAGTACGAGAGGACCGGAGTGGACGAACCTCTGGTGTTCGGGTTGTGTCGCCAGACGCATTGCCCGGTAGCTAAGTTCGGAATCGATAACCGCTGAAAGCATCTAAGCGGGAAGCGAGCCCTGAGATGAGTCTTCCCTGATACTTTAAGTATCCTAAAGGGTTGTTCGAGACTAGAACGTTGATAGGCAGGGTGTGTAAGCGTTGTGAGGCGTTGAGCTAACCTGTACTAATTGCCCGTGAGGCTTAACCATACAACACCCAAGGGGTTTTGATGGACTCAATGTAAGAACATTGAATGTGTAAATAGAACTTAACATCAGTTTTCCGAATTAAAGAATTTGCTTGGCGACCATAGCGATTTGGACCCACCTGACTTCCATTCCGAACTCAGAAGTGAAACGAATTAGCGTCGATGGTAGTGTGGGGCTTCCCCATGTGAGAGTAGAACATCGCCAGGCTTTAATATCGCTTTTAGATAAATCTAAAGGCAAAACTGAGATTTAGCATTATTTAAGTAAGACTAAATTTTAGTAACAATTTGTGGAGAGATGGCTGAGTGGTTGAAAGCACCGGTCTTGAAAACCGGCATACGTTAATAGCGTATCTAGGGTTCAAATCCCTATCTCTCCGCCAAACACATGAAGAAAGACGTCTTAGGACGTCTTTTTTTATATCTAAAACCTTTGTAAATCGTGGTTCTCTGTCGCTTTAAGGCGGATAAGGTTGCTAGGTGTCCTAGCGGAATAGGTACACTCTTGGGTACATTGTCATTTCGTTCAATTTAACGGTGTACCATCATGGCAAAACAAGTAAAACCACTTACAGAATCTCAAATCAAAAATGCTAAGCCAAAGGCGAAAGAATATACTCTTTCCGACGGTTACGGTTTGCGCTTAAGAATCAAACCAAACGGCACTAAGACATGGCTCTTAAATTATACCCATCCTATTCTATCTAAACGTGTTAATTTCACGTTAGGTACTTATCCAAATACTTCTCTTAAAGTCGCACGCGAAAAAACACGTGAAGCTCGTGAACTCATTGAGCAAAGCATCGATCCAAAAACTCACCGTGATAAGCAAGCACAACAAGAAAAAATGCGTTTAAACATGACGTTAGAAAGCGTGATCCAAAGTTGGTTAGAAGTTAAAAAAGGCAGTGTAACTAGTGACCATGCAGAAGACATCTATCGCTCTTTAGAAATGCATGTGTTACCAGTATTAGGAACTGTACCTATCTCTGAAATCACCCCCCAATTGGTTATCCAAGCTCTTAGGCCGCTAGAGCGTAAAGGAAATTTAGAAGTTTTACGGCGAGTGTGTCAGCGATTGAATGAGATCATGAAGTTTGCTCGAAACATTGGTTATATTGAAATCAACACACTCTCAGATATCAAAGATGCATTTCGAAAGCCGCAGGCGGTGCACATGAAGACATTGCCACCAGAAGCATTGCCAGAGTTAATGCGTGCTGTTTCTCGTGCTCGTATCTTTAATACTACGCGTTGTTTGATTCAATGGCAGTTGCACACTATGGTTAGACCTTCTGAAGCAGCAGGAGCAAGATGGGAAGAAATTGATTGGAATAGAAAACTGTGGTGTATTCCAGCAAAGAGAATGAAAAAGAAAAGAGATCATTTTGTACCACTCACGAACCAAACAATCAGGTTACTCAAAGAAATGGAAGTCATCAGTGGTAATGGTATTAGTGAATATATTTTTGCATCCCACAAAGATGTAACTCGTCCTTGTTGTAATGCGAGTGTGAATATGGCTCTTAAGCGAATGGGCTTCAAAGGCCAACTTGTATCACATGGTCTTAGATCATTAGCAAGTACGACACTTAACGAACAACCACATTTTGAAGGTGATTTAGTTGAAGCAGCATTAGCACACGCAGATAAAAATAAAGTGCGCGCAGCTTACAATCGTAGTCAATACGTAGAGCAAAGACGTGAAATGATGCAGTGGTGGAGTGACCATATTGAAACTTCTGCATGTAATGCGATGTAACGTCACACTAATTCAATCTATGAAACGTATTGCGCAATTGTTTTTTTTGTTAGAGTGTCATTTTACTTCGCTTGTGTTTGTAAGGTGTACTCATGGCAAAACTTGGATACTGTTCCATTAATAATCTTAAGCTTTCCCGCAGTAGTGTCGAAGCTGTTAAGGAAATCCAATTCGTAGCAGAACAAAGTAATTATCTACTAATTGCTTTAGGTTCTGTGCCTATCTTGGATCTCTTCTTAGATCGAGCTAACCCCGCAGAGCGTTTAATTAGTATCGGTGGTTATGATTGGGTTGAGTTTTCGAGAGTGCTACAAGGTGCAGGGAAAGCGACTAGGGAGCGCATTAGACAAATTGCGACAATGCAAGCGCTTTATAGTCACGGCGAGGAGGGAGAGTTCTGGAGGTGCGTAGCTGATGCGTCTTTGTAGCTTTGCACTACTGTTTATATCTTTTAGTTCGATAAGTAGTACTACCTTTAATCAAGCTTTGATTGACGCTGGTGAGGCTATTGAACATTGCAACTTAGAGCTTAAACAGAATATTACACCGTTTCCTGTTAACGAATGGTTTGAGTCTTTATCTCAACTTGATAAACGTTTAGTCGTTGGTTATATCTCTTTAAAGAACTCAGAGAACTGTGCTCTTCCTCAAATGGAGCAGCTACGCACGCTAAGCGTTAATTTATCACCGCAACAACGTGAGCTATTGAAAAAGTCTACCATTCTTGAACCTTTAAAGTTCAAAGGAGATTTGTCGCATTTAGACATGTCAGAGATTGAACGATTACAAAAAAAATACCCACAACCATTTGATACTTTTCGTGTCTTGGAAGAGTTAAAGTTATGGGATTAATAATTGAACAATCAATATAGTTGCGGTAGCATAACTGTACTAATAAACAGTTATTTAGGTAAGTTATGATATTACAAGAAATGAAAGAATTAGAAGATGCTAAACAAGAACTAGCTAAGCTTGATTCTGAGTTCGGTCGCGAGTTTTTGTTGGATAAAGAGCGCATCTTTAATGAGTTAAGAGAAGAGTTTAAAACTTTTGCTGAAAGTGCAGGTTTTACTTTTTCAGTACAGCAAAATGGTTCGGTACTTCTAGCTCAATATGGCTCTATTGAGCTAAAACTGACATTTCCTAATATTGATATTCCTTACATGGGGGCCGTAACTGTTCTTCAGTTCAACTCAAGCTCTCAAGCAAGGGCTTCTTGGGATATTGCTATCATTAATGCTAAGTCTAGCAATACTGGGCCGTCTATTACAGTTACAACAGGAAGAACGAGTGAACTAGAGAGTGTTCGTAAGTCTATTGAGCGAACCAGAAGTAAGTTGCCATATACGCCTATGGAATATTGTGCTTGTTATGGTCCTCATAATTCGAACAGGACAGCTAAAAAAACTGTTCCATCACTAACCACTGCGTTGACCGAAATCCTAGAATCATAAACAAAAAAAGAGAGCTTTACGCTCTCTCTTTTTTTATCCAATCTTTGAGGCTAACCAAGCCACCCCACCGATCACACCAGCCACATTTGCTAGCAAGAACCCTAGTATCATATTGAACTTACCGTCAATCTTAGAATCCAGTTTGTCAAACTTGGCATCGATTTTCGTATGCAGTTCCGAATGTACTCGATCTATCTTTGCATCAAGATCAGAGGCTACTCGCTCAAGCTTACCCTCAAGTTCTTTAATCTCAGAGCTTAATTTGGTATCGAGCTTGTTAATGTCTGAACTGAGTTCAGAGGCTACTCTATCTAGTTTGTTATCTAACTCACGACGTACACCGTCAAGCTGCTCTTGCGTAGCCCCATGGCCAACAATTGCTAACACTTGGTCTGTAGTGAGCATGATTTTTTCACTTTCAGTAGACACTACTTGTTATCTCCTTAGACCAATTTTAAAACAGTTTAACATAGAAAAATTTTTCCTGTAATAGTCGAGAATTAATAAGTATTAGGTTGCACACAAACCGCCTAATGTTCCGTATTTTCATTTGCTTGCTCCCTTGTCACATTTTATGAAATTTTGACATTTCTATACTTGTCCCTCCTTTTAAAGTGGGCTATTTTGCCCAACGCCCAACGCCCAACGCCCAACGCCCAACGCCCAACGCCCAACGCCCAACGCCCAACGCCCAACGCCCAACGCCCAACGCCCAACGCCCAACGCCCAACGCCCAACGCCCAACGCCCAACGCCCAACGCCCAACGCCCAACGCCCAACGCCCAACCCTTCGGGTTGAGTAAAAAATACAATAAGGAATACATTGTGAAAAAAAATATTATTTTCCCATGGGAAAGCTCCGAAACTAGTCCCACTCAACATGAGCGCGATGACGCTGATAGCCCTGAATGGGTAGGTGAGCAAGACGACGATTGACGTAGAAATAAGAGAGCCTTCCGGACGAAGAAAGGCTCTCTTTGAGGTGCTCATAATGAGCAGGTTTTGATTGAAAGGTACTTCAAATGATAAAGCAGGTTACTCAAAAACAACTACCGAGTATGGTAGTTATATATAAAGCACTAGATGAACTGAAAATAGTTCAAACTCGCTTAGGGGTTTTAAATACATTTAAAACCCGACTAAAGAGAAAGTTGGACTATTCAGAATGTATTAATGAAATGTCGTTATTACATTTTAGAATTAACTTTCTGGTTCAAGAAGTAAATGAACTTAATTCTAAAAAGAGTTTTCTAGAAGCTCAAATTCCATTTTACAGTGGAACCTGATAACGCTAAGCCTCATTCCCAGTGAGGCTTTATTAATACCTAAATCTATAATCACTGCTAATCATACTAGTAATATATACTTGTAATATTTTAGCTATCATACACTAATGAACATTATTGATATATATAGAAGTACACCTTAGTAATATAGATGTATAATATTTTAGAATTGACTAATATTATATTTTTCAGATAGACTCCCTACGCCCACCCACCCTATCCAATGAGCAGATAGTAAGCGTGATTAATCACACGCTCAGGGTAGTATTGACGTTGAATCAAGCTCTGTAACTCACGCCCTACACGTTCGATTTCATGCAAATGTTTCAAGTAATCTTTTTCTGTATATGGAAAGAATGGCCCACTATCAGGCCACTCTACACCGTTTAAAAACAAGTCTTTAAACTCACTCGTAACCTTTACGTAAGAGCCCAAGACTTTTCCGCCCTGGTACTGACTACGACAGGTTACTACGTCCAGTAATCCCATTGCTTTTAGTTCACTAAAGCAACGAGATACATTGTCCTGCGACGTTCTAGTAAACGCCGCTATCTCTTTTTCACTGTAGAACGCACAGTCTAGCCGATAGTTTAACTGCTTCGCGACAAACGTCACGAGCTTAATCAAATTCAATCGATAGTCCAAACGCAACGGTAAGCCACTAAAGTACTCCCGCACTTTAGCATTCACTGTAGCGGTGCCCATCAAGCGCGATACGCTTGCTGTTTGCCAAATACGCAATGAACTATTCAATGGCGATTGTGGCAATACCACATCCCATTTAGACGGCGTTTCATCGATACCCTTTGAAATTCTGACCGTTTTTATCACGTCCTTTACTCGATACGGACGTGCTTCAAACGGCTTTGCTATTAATGAGTAATCAACAAGAAATGAGGCATACCTTGCCTCTGGGTTCAGTATTGCCACTGACCCAGTATTATACTGATTAATCAATACTTTCATCTAAATACATTTAGGATTAAAGCCCTAAATGCTATCAGAAATTATCGACAAAAAAATAGATATGTCACCCAATGGATACGACTATCCATTGAGTTCCATCATGAAGAGAGAGATTACTTTTTTAAGGAGAAGTGTATGCCTGGATATTTATTACCGGTGTCGGATGCGGATAAAGCGGTGGTAAGGCCGGTGGTGCTACAGGTTTGTAGAGCACTACAGACCCATTTAAATTTAGGTCGGCACACTGAAATGATTTACGCCGGCGATACCTTAGCCATTCCTCAAAATGGCTCCAATTTATCCGATAAAAATGACTTGCCTTAAAAAAGTAATCTCTCTCTTCATGATGGAGGTTATATTAATTCAGTACATAGAAAGTATTATTATATGTAGGGAAATAAAAAAGCCTACGCGCAAACGTAGGCTTTTAGTTACTGTTTTTTAAACAGCTCATTTTGTAATTTCCTTTAAATAAAACAACAGTTACTAAATTTATAGTTGTGATGTAGCTGTCTTGCAATTCACCCTACTTAAGAGTGGCGTTCTCTAACGTGTATTACAGATCCTCCGTCGGTAATCATGATGACATTGTCTTCGTCAACTTCGTGGGTAGCGTCGTGTAGCTGTTTTTCAAGACTTTTTGTTCGACGTTCGAGTGCTTCAATTTTTTTACTTTCTGACATAACAACTTTCCTGTTGTGTGGTGAAGACCATTGGTAGTGGTCTGTTCGAGTACGTTACGGCATGGGACCGTAACGTACTCACTTTATCCCACATTCTATACAATGTCAGCAATTCTTCATGGCTTTTACAGAACTTCGGTTTTAACATCAAAACTATGTAACGCGTAGTCAGTTGAACTTAGAGCTGTTTTGGGTACACATACGGGTACATTACGCGTTACCTTAATAAACTCTAGCGCCTACGAAGCTAGGTGTGACAATGCATTCAGAGTATTGGTTCAAATCCCTATCTCTCCGCCACTATTAAGAAGCCTCGCTAGAAATAGCGAGGCTTTTTTCATTTCTGACGTTTGTGAATTAGACGGGATTTGCATCAAGTCCTAAGTCAGTCGCGACCCCGGATTAGTTGCCCCTGAACTCAGACACTACATAGAAAGCCCGCTGAAAAATCAGCGGGCTTTTGTCGTTTTTAGCATTTGAAAATTGTCTAAGGTTATATCTTCTATTTGTTTGAAAACTGAGCGGGTTACACTGTCACTCACCATTTAAATGGAATTCAACCAAAACTCAACTCACTGAATTTGAGATACAAAAAAGCCCAAGCTAACTGCTTGGGCTTTTCAATATCCGTTGCTTAATAGAGTTATTAGAACTCTTTTGGAGCAAAACCTGTCATTACGTCTAGGCGTAATTCTTTACCCACTTTTGTTAATGGGTGAACGATAACTAGGCCGCGTACACGCTTCTTAAGCTTGCCGATATCTGCTTGTTCTGCTTTAGTGATTTCACGAGAGAATGGCATATCAAGCAGGCTCTTACGCTCTTTGTTTAGTTCGTATGTTTGCTTGTGCTTAAGTTGATTCAGCTTCTTCGTTAAGTCATCAACTTCATTCGTGAACTTAGTAATCATTTCGTGATCACCACGAGATCGCGCCGCATCCAATTTGCGTTGGCAATTATCTAAACGGTTGTGCAGCTTTTGAATATCAGTTTTTATGCTCATGGTAATTGGGCTCAAATTTTTAATGGTCGAGGAGTATAGCATAGCTGAAATTCTACGCTCTACTATACTGCTCGATCTACCGATTTAGTTGATAAGCTCATTACCTGAAGGATTGCCCGTAAAGAAGGCTTCTACGTTACTTAGGGTCACAGACGCGATGTTGTTGAGGGCTTCATGAGTCAAGAACGCTTGGTGTCCAGTGAATAGTACGTTGTGACATGCAGACAAGCGACGGAACACGTCATCGACAATCACATCATTGGATTTGTCTTGGAAGAAGAGGTCTTTTTCATTGTCGTACACATCCAAGCCCAAAGCTCCGATTTTGCCTTGTTTTAGCGCCTCAATCGCTGCAACAGAATCAAGCAGTTCGCCGCGGCTAGTGTTGATGATCATTACACCGTCTTTCATTTGCGAGAATGCATTCTCATTCAACAGGTGGTAGTTTTCTTCACTCATTGGACAATGTAGTGAGATGACATCTGCGTTAGCATAGATCTCTTCAAGAGAGCAGTAACGCGCGCCCATTTCCAACGCAAGAGGGTTTTCATATGGGTCGTAACAAAGAACTTCCATCCCCAGCCCTTTAAAGATGCGCATGGTGGCGATACCTATCTTACCAGTCCCTACGACACCAACCGTCTTGCCATAAAAGTTAAAGCCGACTAGACCCTCTAGGTTGAAGTTGGCGTCACGGGTGCGCTGGTAAGCTTTATGCAAGCGTCGATTCAGACACATCATCATACCGACAGTGTGCTCTGCCACGGCTTCTGGTGAATAGGCAGGAACGCGGACAACTTGTAAACCAAGTTCTTTCGCTGCTTCCAAATCGACCTTGTCGAAACCTGCACAACGCATCGCGATCAATTTTGTGCCGCCAATGGAAAGTTGTTTTAGAACCGGAGCAGACAAGTCATCGTTTACAAAGGCGCAGACAACCTCGCAACCCTGTGCCATTTTTGCAGTTTTAGACGTTAATCTAAAATCATGATAGTGAAATTCGAAGTCTCGGTTGTTTTTGATTTTGTTGAAAGAGGCTTCGTCATAGGATTTTGCACTGAAAAAAGCAATGTTGAGCATAATACCCTCTCTATTTGTGCTGAATTTGTAAAGTAATCTCCTTATAAAGTAAGCCAATTTTAGTGTAATGAGTAGTTAAATTTGCACACATTAAGTTTGCTTTAGTGTGACCATCTGACTAGCATGGTTGCTCTTTTTTGTGTTCCCCTTAAGTGGATGAGTTAGGCGTTCTGGCGATGTCAGTAAAATGGTTGTCTTTGATCTTGTGTTGTACGTTTGTGTCTGGTGCTCACGCAGCGGTCGACTTGGTGAAAGTTGATAAGTCAAAGCGTAGGATGTATCTGATGGAGAATGGCGAGGTCGTTAAAGAGTATCGCATCGCATTGGGTGCTAATCCAAAAGGGCACAAGCAAGAAGAGGGTGACAATAGAACTCCAGAAGGTGATTACACGTTAGATTACGTGATCAATGATTCTGCTTTCTATCGCTCTGTGCATATTAGTTACCCTGACGCGATTGACCGTTTGGAAGCGCATAGAAGAGGAGTGTCACCTGGCGGCGAGATCAAAATTCATGGTCTTAAAAATGGTGAGACTCAATCACCTCAATTTATTCAAAGCTTCGATTGGACTAACGGTTGCATTGCCATTACTAACGAAGAAATGGACGAATTTATCAAGCTAGTCAAAATGGGAACCCCAATTACTATTGAATGGTAATGGAGCTCCCAATATCGACATCTCAGCTATTACATAAAACGACTTGGATGGTCACTAAAGATGCCATCCAAGATAGGAAGATGTTTTAGTTTGTTGGGATTGTTCACTGTGTAACACATCACCTTATAGCCGGCTTGTTGTAGCTTATGGATTTGGCGTGAGCGAACCCAGTTAATATTGAGGTTACAGCTGTAGGCATCAACTTCTTCGAGCAACAATCGGTCTTTTCGAGTAAAGAATTCACTCAGCACGCCTAGTCGATAACCCTCACAACGCTTGTGCAGTGCTCTAATGACGTCATGACTAAAGCTTGATAAAAGTATGCTTTCTTTAGGTAAAGGACCGTCTAGTAGAGTTTGAGCCGCCATTTGAGCAACGTCATTGGCAGAGTGATGATCTACTTTAACCTCGATGTTAAGGTTTAGGTCATTTTCTGCAGCAAGCTCTAGGAGTTCAGACAGTGTCATGATGGATTCATTGGCGAATTCATCGCTGAACCAACGACCAAAATCTAACGCTTTGAGCTCAGATAGTGTCATTTGGTCAACTCGCCCTTTACCGTTGCTACAGCGGTTCACGGTATGATCATGGCAAACTACCAGTACATTGTCTTTGGTCGGTTGTACGTCGACTTCAACCCAATTTAACCCTAAATCAATCGCAGCTTGAACGCTGGCTTTCGTGTTTTCGGGGAACTTACCTGCCACACCTCGGTGGCCAATCAATAGCGTTGTCATATACGTCTATTCTCAATAAGAAACTGCACAGAATTGTACTCTTTTTTCTTTCTGAGAATAGAGCGCAAATGTACGAGGTAATCTAAAACAGCACCTATTGATGCATATATAAAGACGAATTTTTCATCATTTAAACGTCATCAAGCAGAGAAATACTGGTTTGGGGCGGTATTCTGAGTCAAATTACGCAATAGGACTTTTATGCTCTCATGCCCCCTATTTTTAAGGTGGACACAAAGTGAGAGCTTCGTTTTATTATCAGGGAGAGAAGAATGAAAATCGGTGTTATTGGTGCTGGAGCTGTCGGTGTCGGGGTATGTAATTACCTGCTGACTATGGGCAGCGTGAGTGAATTGGTTCTACTAGATCAAAACTTAGAACGTGCCGAAGGTGAGGTATTCGATTTTCGACATACCGCAGCACTAACCTTCTCAAAGAACACTCATATCATTCCTACTGACGATTACCTTGACCTTTTAGGAGCGGATATTGTCGTCATCACTGCCGGTGCGCAGATCAAGCAAGGCCAGACTCGTATCGATATTGCTGAAATCAATGCCAAAATTGGTGTTGAGATCGCTCGTAAAGTTGAGCGAGTTGCACCAAATGCTACGCTTATCGTTGTCTCTAACCCGTGCGACATTGTGGCCCACTTTATCACTACCAATACTGGCTTTGAGAACAACAAAGTGATCAGTAGTGGTTGTGTGATTGATACTGCTCGCTTGATGAGTATTGTGGCAAGTCGTGTCGATTTAGATCCTAAGAACATCTTTGGTTATGTTCTTGGAGAGCACGGCAGTAACTGTTTCACGCCTAAGAGTTTGATTTCCATCGCGGGTCAACCAGCGGATTTCTATTGTGATGCCAATAATATAGAGCGTATTGATGCCGACGAACTGCTTGAAGCGGTAAAACAGGCAGGATATGAGATTTTCCGTCGTAAGCAAAATACGGTTCATGGTATCGCAGCAAGTGTATTCCGCATCATTCAGGCTATCAAAATTAATGAGCGCTCAGTTCTCCCTGTCGGTACTATGATGTCGGGGCAATATGGCGTTGAAGGCGTCGTGATCAGTTTACCTACAATCGTTGGCAAAAAAGGCGCGGAGTCAGTGCTTACTCATCCATTTTCTGAAGAAGAACTAGAAACGCTTCAGTCCATCAGCAGCAACCTGAGAGGAATAGTCGAAGATGTTGCAAAAGTAACCGGATTAAAGTGCTGATTTAAAAGAGTAAAATATACTGAATATCGCAAGAGAGAGCCTGCTGAAAAGTGGGCTTTTTTTACGCTTGTTTTTTGGGCAAAAACCTTAAAAACTATGGTTGTTTAATCTGCAAATGAGTAATAGAATGCGAACCATTTTTATTTAAGTGGTGGTGTGCAATGTCTCGAGTTTTGATCGTAGATGACGACGTTCCTTTGTGTGAATTGTTGGAAACCGTATTGCAAGAAGAAGGGTATATCGTCTCCTCTGTTCATTGCGGAGAGAGCGCATTGCAGTATATGGAAAAAACACCCGTTGACCTTGTACTTCTCGATGTGATGCTACCGAACCTAAACGGTATGCAAGTCGCTCGTCGCATTTGCCAACGCTTTGCTACCCCCATTTTGATGCTTACAGCCTTAAATGATGAGAACTCGATGTTAGATGGTTATCAAGCTGGTGCGGATCAGTACATTGGTAAGCCATTTAACGTCTCGGAACTTCTGATGAGAATCAAAGCCATTCTTCGCCGAGTTGGCTTGGAGCGCCAAAGACAGGCTATGTGTTCTACGGTACAGAGCATTAGTGATCAGTTAGACAGCCTACCTTTAACTGGAACGGAAGCAGAGCTGTTGAGTTACCTCGTAAAAAACCAAGGTGTCGTGATCTCTAAAGCGGAATTACAAACAAAAGTCCTTAAAAAGGAACTGAGCCCGTTTGATCGAAATCTGGATATGCACATCAGTAATATTCGACGTAAATTGGTAGAAGCGGGTTTATCCAAACAGCACATCAAAACGTTTCGTGGCAAAGGTTATAGCTACTTAGAGGCTGTGACTGGCTAATGAGATTTGTGTGTCCATCCTACTTTGTGAAACGAAGAGACAGCCTCGCATTTCAGCTTTTCAGCTACATGACGGCTATCGTCATTAGCATCTTGGCCGTTCAAGCGGTTGCTGAACAAGCCCTAGTCAAAGCCATGCTAAAAGTACCTGCTAGTGTAAAGACTGAAATGTTGGACTTAGCGCATCAAGCTAACGTGTTGATCGAAGAAGGCGACATGGACGAGCTGGCCGATTGGGCGAATGCACAGCACTTTTACTTGTTTGTACTTGACGAAAATCAGCGCCCACTTACCCACCGTTTGATGCATCCGCACTTTGAATTCAAGTTGAAATTTAAGCGACGTTTGGACGAACAACTGGAAGGCCGAGTAAGTCGTCCGATATTTAATATTCCTCTTGTTGGAAACAACAGCCTAGTGATTCAGTTGCCACATCGTTTGCACCCCGCTCATGATTTCATCCTTTATTTCTCTGTATTAAAGGTTGTGATTGCGGCGGTCATCTTGGCGCTGTTCTCTTTGTTGATGGCACGGAATTTACAGCAACCATTGGATCGCTTAAGAGAAGCCAGTAAAAGGCTTTCGAACGGTGACTTTAACGTCAGTGTGGTGGATGAACTAAAGTCGAACACCCGCGAATTCAACGAGCTGGCGCAAGACTTCGACCACATGACAAAAGAGATTCATTCTCTTGCTGAAAAGCAGCGTCGCTTGATTCGTGATGTTTCCCATGAGTTACGTACACCATTAGCGCGCCAAAACTTAGTGTTACATCTATTGCGTAAGCGAGTTGGGGAAAATGAACAAACCCTAGTAACGCGTATGGAAGAAGAGGCCAATGAGCTGAACCATCTTATTGGTGAAATCTTGGAATTCAGCCGTTTAGAGAATGCTCGCTACGATACGGAATTAAAACGCAGCGATTTAGAAGTGCTACTGGCGCCTCAAGTCGAGCGCTGCAAAATCGATTTGCAGATACAGCAAAACCTCACATTTGTTTCTGAGGCGACAAGAACAAAAGCGCAATGTGACGATACGTTAGTGGTGCGTTGTTTGAACAATTTGATTGGCAATGCCATTAAGTATGCCGGTAAGTCAGCTCATATAGATGTTTCTCTAGCAAACAAAACAACGGACAAGCACAGCTATTTGGCTGTGACGATAGCCGACAATGGTCCTGGCATCCCACAAGATAAACTGACAGATATTTTTGACCCGTTCACAAGACTGGACGCTTCTCGAGACAAAAAGTTAGGTGGTTACGGCCTGGGGTTGGCCATTGTAAAAGAATCCATGCGAATGATGGGTGGGAAAGCCGTTGCAAGCAATCGTTCAGAGGGCGGGCTTGCAGTAACATTACTTTTTAGACAGTAAAATCCATGTCAAAAGTGCTGATTTAGTGTGATCTAGATCTCGATTGTCGGCGAGTATGACCCTTTACCGCTTTACAAAACTTTACGAATGCAAAGAATGTAAATTTAATGCAAATAGTAATAGTTATCACTTATATTCACTCGCGAAATAACTAAGAGGGAACCACATAGCAGTTATGTGCTACCCAATAATCGGAGTGAATGGGTATGTTTTCTAAGAGCCAATTGGCATTAGTGATCGGTGCGGTGTTAGCGGCACCTGCAGTGGCAGAAGTTCAAAATGCGGATGAGCACCTAGTCGTAGAAGGTCGCGAATTCGGTTACAAAGCGGATACGAATACAACAGCAATGCGCATGGAAATGACGCAATTGGAAACTCCAGGACAAGTTGCTGTGATTGATGAAGCAGTAATCGATGAGCAGCGTGCAAGCACGTTAGGTGAAGTTCTACAAAATGACGCGAGTGTTAGTGCGGGCGGTACAAGCCGTAACCGTGAGCGTTTCTCGCTACGTGGTTTTGAACTGAGCAGTTCAGACGGCTTCCTACGTGATGGTCGTCAGCATTGGTCACACTACCGTCAACCAATTGAGCTTTTAGAGCGTGTTGAAGTTCTTAAAGGTCCATCAGGTCTACTTTACGGTAAGTCAGAACCAGGTGGTCTGGTGAACATGGTTTCGAAGAAGCCAACAACAGAAACTCACGCGAGCCTGAGCCAAGATATCGGTTCAGATGACCATTCACGAACTGTACTTGATGTCAGTGGTTCGTTGAATGAAGAACAAACGTTGCGTGCTCGTGCCATTCTTGCAAAAGAAAGCTACGGCTCATGGCGCAAATACGGTGATGGTACGGAACCACAAACTGACCGCGTAGTAGGTGGTTTGGTGGTGGAATACGATATCACTGAAAACATCATGGTGTCAGCGCACTATGACCGTACGAAAGATGACGGTAGCGTTGATTCCGGCGCTTACATTGTCGATGGTAAAGCCGTTCGCGGTGATAAGTACATCTGGGATGCACAATGGTCAGAGATCGACAATGACGTAGAAAACTACGGTATCGACATTAATGCACAGGTGACGGACAGCGTTAACGTGAAAGCGGGCTATAACCGTCAAGACTTCAAACGTTTCGACGTAGAGTCTTACCCTAAGTTCGATATGTACGAAGAAAACGGTACGATTAAGCACAAGGGTAACGAGCGTTCTGACCACTGGGTATTTGATACTGCTTACGTAGATGTGACGACTGACTTTTCTCTGTTTGGTACAGATAATACTTTCTTAGTCGGTGCAAACTACTTGGATTACAGCTACGACCGCTTTATGGCTTTCCATGACGGCGAGTATGTTCCAGCAGGTGAGACGGTTGTGAAGCCAGAGCCAACGAGTTCTAAGAAATGGCCTACTAGCGAATATGATACTTGGGGTATCTACGCGCAAAACATGATGACAATTAACGATTACTGGCAGGTTCTTGCTGGTGTTCGTTACGATGAAAAACGCAGCGATGACCTAACGGAAAGCCAAGTATCACCAAAACTAGGTGTGATTTTCCACCCTGCAAGCAACGGTTCTATTTACGTTCAGTACTCTGAGAGCTTTATGCCTCAAGGCACGGTAAACAGTACTGATTACACCAACGATGGTGAAGAGCTAGACGCAGAACGCGGTATCTCTTATGAAGTGGGTACTAAGTGGGAACTGTTCGATGAACGTCTGCTTGTTTCTGGTGCTGTGTTTGATATCACTCTAGAAAACATCGCATTAGATGTTGAAGACGGCGTTAATGCTGGCGGCGATGTGATGTACAAGAAGACTCAAGATGGTGAGCAAGTACACCGCGGTGCGGAAATCCTAGCGCAAGGTTTTGTGACTGAGGAACTTTCGCTAACGGCTTCTGCAATGTACCTAGATGCAGAAATCACTGAGAGTGCGGATTACAAAGGTAACCGTCCAGCGGACGTTCCAGAGTTTTCAGCAAGTGTTTGGTCTCGTTACAAAGTGCAGAGCAACACTGATGTTAACCTAGGTCTGATTTATGAAGGTGAGCGCTACGGAGACGCAGCGAACACATTTAAGAAAGATGGGTATGCACGTATTGATATGGGCGTTGCGTACACACACAAGTATGATGAGAACTTAGATATTGTGGCTCGTTTCAATGTTGAAAACGTGTTTGATACTGACTACCTAGCAGGTGGTGGTAGCACCAACAGTAAACAAGAAGGAGCTAGCGGTGTAGTGATAGGCGAGGGCCGAAACTACATGGCGACAATTCAGTTCAAGTACTGATAACAAACTGATTTTTAAAGGGGAAGAGTAGTCTTCCCCTTTAGTCGTTTTTGGAAAACAGAAAATATAACTCGTATGAATCTAATGAAATCAAGTATCGCTCTGTTGATCACATCGGTTTTGATTCCCGTTCAAGCGGAAAATCTTAACGATGCTCAAGCAGTGCAGAGTAAAACTAACCAAGCGTCTGCAGTAAGCCAGAAGCGTATCGATGCAAGTGCAGAGAAGTCTTTGTCACTAGAAGCTGAAATTGAACAGTTGAATGAAGAAGTCAGCAACTTGAAGATTTATCGCGACCACCTTTCAAACCTTGTTGATAGCCAAAACGAGGAAGTGGCAAGCTTGAATGAGCAAATTGAGCAGATCGCTCAAACTCGTCAAGGTGTGGTCCCGCTTATGTATCACATGTTGGATGGTCTAAAGACTATCGTTGCGAATGATAAACCGATCCGCAAAGCGCAACGTGAGGAGCGTATTGCTAAGCTTGATGCCATGATGACTCGAGCAGATGTCGCGGATGCTGAGAAGTTCCGTCGTATTCTAGAAGCGTACCAAATCGAAATGGACTACGGCACTAAGATTGGTATCTACCAAGGCAAGATTGCATTGGAAGGTAACGACCAAGTTGAGGCTGATATTCTTTACTTAGGCCGTGTGTCGCTAGTTGCTCGTAGCCTATCTGGTGAGCAGTTCTGGAGCTGGTCACAACAACAGAACGCATGGCAGTCCGTTGGTTCAGAACAAAAATCTGAACTCGATAAAGCGTTTGCCATGGCAAATAAACAGATCGCACCAAGCATGCTAACTCTGCCAGTGTCTCTAAACGTAGCGGAGGGCAAATAAATGATGAAGAAATGGCTATCGGTTGCATTGATTTCTACTGCTGCGCTTTTACCGCATACGACGTTTGCAAGTGACACTCTGCTGCAAAAAGCACAACAAGAAAATCGCCAACAGCAATCCCATAATGTGGCTCGTGAATCTGGTTTTAACAAAACTCAGCAAGAGCTACAGGCAATGAAAAACAAGCTTGTAGCAGAACGTGCGGCGCTACAAGCAGAAGCTGACACGCTTGGTGTTACTTTTAGTGAAAACGAAGCGGAACTGGCTCAACTAGAAGAAAAGCTACGTCTAGAAACTGGCAGCTTGGGTGAGCTATTTGGTGTTGTTCGTCAAAACGCAAAAGAGCTGGAAGCAGAACTTAAGCATTCCGTTACTGGTGTAGACGCAAACTCATATCAGCAAAATATCGATGATATCGTTGCGGCGAAATCCCTGCCTACTCTGCCTCAGCTTCAAGCGATGTGGCGCAGTATGGAAGAACAAGTAAAAGCAAGTGGTGAAATGGCGAAAGTGTCATTCACTCTGCTTGATGGTGAAGGTCGTGAACAAACGATCAACGGTGTTCGCCTTGGCTCAATGGCGCTATTGGATGACGCTGGTTACGTTAAGTGGAACGGTCAACGCGGCGATGCGATGAGCTACCTCCGTCAACCAGAAAATGGACCAACAGCAAGCTCGTTGAACTCGGGTGAAATCGATTCTTTAGTGATTGACCCATCACGCGGCATCTTGCTTGAGCAATTGGCAAATTCTCCGACAATGGCGGATCGCCTGAATGCAGGTGGTGTCGTTGGTCAGATCATTCTTGGCTTGTTAGCGGTTGGTTTGATCATCGCGTTGGTTCGTGGTGTGTCATTGATGATCGCTCGTCAAAAAATCGCCAAACAGTTAAAGAACCCAACTCAACCAGAAGACAACCCGCTTGGTCGCATTCTTGCTGTGTACCAAAAAGACAAACATCGTAGCGTTGAAGCATTAGAACTTCGCTTATTAGAAGCGGTAGTTGACGAGCAGACTCACCTTGAGAAGGGGTTGTCGATGCTGAAACTGCTTGCTGCTCTAGCACCGATGCTTGGTCTATTAGGTACGGTAACAGGCATGATCGAAACGTTCCAAGTGATCACTCAGTTTGGTAATGGCGATCCAAAAGTCATGGCAGGCGGTATCTCTATGGCGCTAGTTACAACTGTTCTTGGCCTCGTTGCGGCAATGCCATTGCTTCTTGCTCATAACGTCTTGAGCTCTCAAGCAGAGAACATTCGCAATATTCTTGAAAAGCAAGGTATTGGTCTTGTAGCGGAACAAGCCGAGCGCGATATGCCAAAAGGCAAAAACAACCCTAACACGACAGCGGAGAACGCAGCGTAATGGAGCAGATCCTACTCAACACATTGGGTTTGATCAGTGAGGATTGGGCCTCAACCTTGATGAGCTTTATGCAGCAAGGTGGCCAAATCCTATGGTGGCTAGCAGCCGTTGTAGCGGTGTGTTGGTTACTGGTTATGGAGCGTGTACTTTACCTGACAATGGAGTTTCCGAAGGTGAAGAAACAGCTTTGTGAGCAGTGGCTAGCAAGACCTGACCACCACTCTTGGTACGCGCATCAAATCCGCGAAGGATGGATTGCAAAAGCACACATTGAACTGCGCCAAAACCTATCAACCATTAAAGTACTCGTGGCGATTTGCCCGATGTTAGGTTTGCTAGGTACGGTGACTGGCATGATCACAGTTTTCGATGTGATGGCCACACAAGGCAGTAGCAATCCAAAATTGATGGCTTCAGGCATTTCACTTGCAACACTGCCAACTATGGCAGGTATGGTTGCGGCACTTGCAGGCATGTTTGTCCATGCGCGTTTGAGCAAAGTGTGTGAGCGTAAAGCCCTCCAGTTAGAACAATCTTTAAGGAGTCAGAAGTGAGACTCGGACGTAGAAATAATCAACAAGATGAAGCGCAAATCGATCTAACATCGATGCTGGATATCGTGTTCATCATGCTGATCTTCTTCATTGTGACCAGTTCATTTGTACGTGAGTCAGGTGTAGAAGTTAACCGACCACAAGCATCGAATGTGGTTAGCCAAAAAGACGCAGGCATTTTTATTGCGGTGACAGCAGCGAACGATGTGTACATCGATAAACGTTTGGTGGATATCGAACGTGTAGAGGCGACCATTGAGCACTTGTTACTTGAGCAACCAGAGGCATCACTTGTCATTCAAGCGGATGAACATGCGTACAACGGAACGGTGGTGAAGGTGATGGATGCGGCGAAAGGTGCTGGTGTGAAGAACATCGCATTGGCAGCGGAGAAACCTTAATGGGCAGGCTACTACTCGCGCTACCAGCGTCAATTTTGATTGCGGTGAGCTTGTTTAGCTTTATGGCGTGGATGGTCGATAAAGGCAATCAACGCGCACCTCAACCGTCAGAGGCGGTGCGCTTTGACATGGTGATGGTCGAGAATGATGCTGATGTTCAACGTCGTCAACGTTCTGTTCCTGAACAGCCAGAACCACCAAAAGCACCAGAACCGATGGATTTGTCTCAAGCGGAAACCCAAGTAGAGCCGATGAGCCAAGTGACGCCAATCAGCGCATTGGGTTTGAACACTGCGCTAGATGGCATTGCGATCAGTGCACCTAACTTAAAAGGCACGATGGGCAACCAGCAAGCATTGCCTCTGTACCGCGTTGATCCTCGTTATCCAAGCAAAGCATTGAAACGTAAAATGGAAGGTTACGTAGTGATGCGTTTTACCATTGACGCGACAGGCCGCCCTAAAGACATTGAAGTGATTGACGCTAAGCCAAAACGTATCTTCGAAA
Source organism: Vibrio sp. K4 (assembly GCF_051122595.1). NCBI lineage: Bacteria > Pseudomonadati > Pseudomonadota > Gammaproteobacteria > Vibrionales > Vibrionaceae > Vibrio > Vibrio sp. K4. The sequence continues at coordinate 256,256 of NZ_CP178578.1, read as the reverse complement.
AAGAAGCGATTCGAGCGCTTAAGAAATGGAAATATCAACCGAAAGTTGAAGATGGTGTCTCAATTGAGCAGTTCGGACAAACCGCTAAAGTGGAGTTCAAGTTAGCCAAATGATGAAGCAATTCTTAATCGGTGCGGTATTAAGCCTAAGTGCTTTTACCACCGTCGCGAATGAACTGAGTCAATACACGGCGACTCGTGTTCAACGCGCTCATAACCTAGCGCAAGAAGAAAAGCTGCAAGAAGCTATTTCAACTCTTGAAGGCCTCGATTTATCTCGTGGTTACGATCAAGCGTTTGTGGCGCGAATGCTAGGTATTTTCTACTGGCAGAATGAGCAAGTTAAGCCTGCAATTAAACAGCTAGAGATTGCGGTAAACAGTGGTCTTCTGGAAGATGAGCAAGCTTGGCAAACGCGCAAAATGTTGGCTGATATGTTGCTCAATGAACAGCAGTTCTCTAAAGCCTTGCCACATTACTACGACTTGAGTAAATCGGTTCCAGAGAGCCAAAAGGCGCATGAAATTTGGCTGCGTATTGCACAGTCTCATTACCAGTTAAGTCAGTGGAATAAAGTTCTTTCTGCAATGGCTCGTTATGAGAAATATGGCCAGCCAGACGAAATGGCACCACTGTCCATCAAGCTATCTGCAGAGCTAGAGCTGAAAAAGTGGCAGCCTGCGATTGGCACGATCAAACGCTTGATTGCGATCGAGCCAGAGCGTGTGGAATGGTGGCGTCAGCTTGTTGCTCTGTATCTACGTGTCGATGATGATAAGCGTGCTCTTGATGCTTTGGCTCTTGCGAAGCTGAAAGGCGTAGAGTTGAACCAAGATGACCTCAAACTTCTTGCTCAGCTGTATGGCAAGCGCGGTATTCCAGAGCGTGCAGCAAAAGTGTTGGGTGAGTTAAATGAAGTTAACTCAGACAGCAAGCTTAAAGCGCAGCAAGCTACGTACTGGCAAATGGCGAAAGAGTGGGATAAGTCGATAGCGAGTTGGCGCGTAGCCGCGAAGCTGGATCGCCAATACTATTGGAACTTGTCTCAGTTGCTTGTCCAAGAAGGGCACTACAAAGATGCTCTGATTGCATTGGATAAAGTCTCGGGTCGCAAAGCGGATGTGGCATTGGTTAAGACTCGTGCCTACTACAAGCTGAAACGCATTGAAGACGCTCTTGCCAACGCAAAACGCGCCAATGAGATTGAGCCCTCAACTCAAGCTGAGAGTTGGGTGAAATACCTATCTCAGTTGCGTAAAGTGAAAGCGAGCCAGAACAGCTAAGTCCATGTGACAATAGACCATATATTAATGATCGAAAGACCCGGGTTATATCTCGGGTCTTTTTGTTTGTAAATATTGAGTCTGGTTCGATCTCTTTTAAATATCATAACGTTATATTACAGCTATCCAGCGATAAGACTGGAACGTCAGCTTTTGTTAATAAGGATAATACAATGATTCTCGATTTCGACATCTGGCTATGGTGCCCGCTAATTTTGGCGATAGCAGCGGCTTTTCTCCGTCATACTGGAGTCGCACTCGTATTGCTTGGCATCACCTTGCTTGGTGGCTTTATTCTTGGCCGTCTTGAGCTTATCGCCTTGGTCAGCTCTTTGTTTGTGCTTGGCGTGTCATACCGAATTCCCTGTCTCGCTTCAAGGCTAAAAGCGCAGCCAAAAACGAAACCCATTTTCTATTTGGGGTGGGGAATCGTGATGGTTTGGTGTGTCTTGTTGTTTGTCCATCTGATCCCGGGATTCAATAATCTGCAAGTGCTCGACAAGGTATCCGCAGGGCCGTTAAGTGCTCCATTCTCTATGTACCTTAACTTAGACAAGCCGCTTGCCTTCTTTGCACTCTTACTGGCTTATCCGATTTTGCTAGGTGGTGAGTCAAAGGTAAGAGTCAAACCGGCATTGCTGGTGATGATTCCTTTGCTCTTATTGTTGCCTATTGCGTCAGCACTTGGAGCCTTAAAACCAGAATTGAGTTTGCCATCTTGGTGGTGGTTATTTGCTTTAAACAACTTAGTCCTGACTTGTGTGGCAGAAGAAGCGCTATTTCGTGGATTTATACAACAGTCGCTATCCCGCCGCTTTGACTGGCGAGTCGGCTTGGTAGTAGCGAGTCTTTTATTTGGTTTGGCTCATTTTGCTGGTGGCCCACTATTAATGGTATTTGCCGCGCTTGCAGGGGTTGGGTACGGTTTGGTCTTCCATTTTACTGGCCGTTTATGGTGCGCTGTGCTTGCTCACTTCGTGTTTAATTTCTGTCACTTGGTTTTCTTTACTTATCCCATTCTCGCTCGATAACGCCCCTCTTATTTGCTCCCGTCAGTATCGACGGGAGCAATGCTTTTTGACCAAACGTAAACAATGTAAATTAAATGCCAATACGAATGATTATCACCTAAATTACTCCCTCATTTACTGGTGATGATTGTTTTCTATGTTGCTCAAAAGCAAAGGCGTCCAGACTTGGGCACGCCGTCTGCATATTTACATTTCTATGGCTCTTTTATTGGTGACGCTGTTTTTTGCGGTAACTGGTATTACGTTGAACCGACCAGAACTGTTTGAGCGCAGTGAACCCATCATTCAGCAACACACACTCACAGTTCCTTCCGAGCAACTATTTGCGAATGAAGGAAGCTTCCAACCCGATCGTTCTGCCCTGTTGAGTTTCTTAACACAAGAAACAGACCTACGAGGCACACCATCAGCACTCGATGTGTATACCGAGGTTGAGGATGGTGAATTGATGATTGGTGAACTCTCTTTAGATTTCAAAGGCCCAGGCTACAACGCCACCGTTTTCGTCGATATGACGACGGGTGAAGCTGAAGTTGAAACCACTAACTATGGTGTGATTGCACTACTTAATGACCTGCATAAAGGACGCAATAGTGGTGATACATGGAAATGGTTTATCGACGTAACAGCCCTGCTAATGGTGTTTTTTGTGCTGACCGGTGTGTGTTTGCTGCTTCCAAAGAAAAAGACTTTTAGAACATCAATGCAGTGGATGAGTTTTGGCACTGCGTTATCACTCGTTATTTATTATTTCGCTGTGCCATAACAGCCTATTCAGAGAAAAAACCAATGTTGAACATGGGCCAAATTTTTCGCCGTCACCCGTTTAGTAAAGCCGCATTGATCGCGGCTTTATCTCCTTTGCCGCTTATGGCCGCTCCCTTTCCAGATAATGCCAAAGTCGACTTTGAGTTTGAGTTACCAAAGATTGATACCTCGATGTACGCAAGACCTTATGTCGCAGTATGGATCGAAGATGAAAAGCGTAAACCAGTCAAAACCATTCAGCTTTGGGTAGGCAAAGATGAGTGGTTGAAAGATCTTCGCAGCTGGTGGCGCAAAGTGGGTCGTTACGATCGCGAATTGGTCGATGCCGTAACCTCAGCCACTCGACCTGCAGGCCAATACCGATTCGTTTGGGATGGCACTAATGATGATGGTCAACGACTCGAACAGGGCAATTACACCCTACATGTAGAAGTCGTACGTGAACACGGTGGCCGTAATTACCTACGTCAAAAAATGCAGTTAGCGGACAGTGAAGTTCGCTACCAAATAAAACCAACGGAAGAGACGGGCGTCATTACCGTCAATTACCAAGTTAAGTGATAGAGAAGGAATAACAATGAAAACCAAAATGAAAGCGGTGGCATTAGCAAGTGTAATGGCAATGGGGTTAGCGGCCGCGACAACAGCACAAGCGCACCCTCGTTGGGTTCTCCCTTCTCACTTTACGGTATCAAAAGAAGGCGGTGATTGGTTAACGTTCGATGTGACAGCGTCTCACGGTACGTTTGTATTCGATAAGCCAGCAGGTAGCGAGCAAGCGTTCGTGATCATGCCAGATGGTCGTTCTGAGCGTCCAAACTTTGTCGTACGCGGTAAGCGTCGTTCAATGTTCGATTTCTTCTTTGTTGAAGAGGGCACGCACAAAGTGGCTATCAACAACCAACCTAGCTACTACACCCAGTACAAAGCTGGCCGTCGTGACACGGTTAAGTGGGCGAAAGCGAGCAAAGCAGATCGCGCAAGTGTGATTCCTGAAAAAGCACGTGATGTCGTTACCCAACTTAGCTACACACGTGCAGAGAGCTATGTAACGGTTGGTATGCCAACAGAAAAGGCGCTAGAGATTGAAGGTAAGCTGTTAGAAATGAAGCCGATTACGCACCCTTCAGACATTATTGAAGGTGAAGAAGTGACATTCCAATTCTTCTTTAACGGCGAGCCTCAGCAAGGTGTCACGGCGGAAATTACGCGTGAAGGTACTCTGTATCGCAACCACCAAGAGCAAATCGATGTGGTCAGTGATAAGGATGGAAAAATCACTTTTACTCCAGATGTAGCGGGCCGCTACCTAATGAAAGCAAACTACAAGGGTGAGCTGAAAAACGATCCACTTGCAGACAAAGCAAGCATGAACGTTCACCTAACGTTTGAAACTCAACTTAACTAATCAAAATTTGGCTCAGCCCTTCGCTGAGCCAATTTGGATGCATCATGAAAAACGTTTCTATTCTTAAAACCTCAGTGTTGGTTGCTGGTTTTATCTCTTCTCAAGCGTTCGCGCACTTTCCATTGATGAGTTGCCATTTAGAGCAAGACAAAGTGATTTGCGAGGCGGGTTACTCAGATGGTTCTACCGCTGTGGATTACGACGTTGAAATGTACGATTACGACGACAACTTGATCGCCAAAGTAACGACAGATAAACGCTCCATTGCTGAATTCACTCATCCTCAAACCGACTTTTATTTGGTTTTCGATGCGGGGCATGAAAACCCAGTAGAAGTGGATATCGTTGAGTTAAAAGAGAAATGATTACCCAGAAGATCAGACCGGATAACGGTAGTCGAGAAGGTAAATGGGTTGCTCTAACCATCGCAGGTATTCTTGCGGTCTCCACGATTTTGCTGCCTCACCATCAAGCTGAGACAGAACATACCGAAGTGCTAGCTCATCAAGTTCTCATCACTGACCTTGAACAAGAAGAACTTGCGATGATTGCCGAGCTAAAGTTGGCACATGAAGAGATTCGAGACCTTCATCTAGATGCTGGCGAGTGGCCTGCCGTCAGCGAATTGGAAGAGTTTTGGGTTGCCCCATTTGTGCAAGACCAAAGTTGGCAGCGCAAAGGCTCTCATCAATGGCAACGCTTAGATGCAGGGATTTATCTCGGTGTAAGGCAAGATGAAAAAGGCGCGGCTTCCATGCTTCTCGATAGTCGTAATGAACACGCTGACATTTGGTTTATTCAATCCACAACAAAGGCGTCTGATTTGTCTCTTGTAGAAATAAGCGAACGTCAGAAGCAAGGTTGGCAACAAATTGTTCTTGTCCCTGCTACTTCTTCAAATGCTCACGCCCATTAAGCTCAATTTTAACGATAACAACTATGATGAAACGATCTTTTCTACGTCGAATTATAACGGCTAGTGCATTGCTGGCAGTAGCTTCATCGAGCTTTGCAGCAGATAAGCTCAATATTGGTATTACGCTCCAACCATACTACAGCTATGTAAAAGCGGTGGTCGGTGATAAAGCAGAAATTCTACCGCTGGTGGATGCAGGTTTTAACCCTCATAACTATTTACCTCAACCTAATGATCTAAAGCGTTTGAAGCAAATGGATGTGATTGTGGTCAATGGTATCGGCCACGATGATTTTGCTCTTAAAGTGATTCAAGCTTCACAACGTGACGATCTTGTGGTGATAGAGGCGAACAAAGAAGTACCGCTGTTGCCTGCGATGGGGCAATCAGTCGGTAAAGGCGCAGTGAACCCGCATACGTTTGTTGGCTTATCTACCACGATTCAAAAGGTTTACACGATTGCGAGTGAGCTAAGCAAACTCGACCCAGACAATGCTGCGTATTACCGCAAGAATGCTCGCTCTTACGCAAAAACATTCCGCCTTTTGAAGCGTGATGCCATGTTGTCTTTAGGGCAACTTGATACAGCAGGTATGAAGGTCGCTACTACGCACAATGCTTATGGTTACATCTTGCAGGAATTCGGCGTTGACGTCGCAGCCGTTATCGAACCTGCTCATGGTGTAGAGCCAAGCGCAAGCCAGTTACAAGAAACCATCGAGAAGATTCGTCAATCTGGTATTGATGTGTTGTTTTACGAATTAAACATGCCAAATCGTTTTGTCGATACGATCGAAGAAGCGACCGGTGTTCAGCTTTACCGTTTTTCTCACATGACTCATGGCGAATACGAAGCTAATAAGGTTGAAGTCGAAATGCGTGAGAACGTCGCAACTCTGATTGAAGCGATGAAGTTCGTTGCGAGCAAGCACGAACAGGAGAAAGCTTGATGTTAGGGCCTTCTATTTCTCTCGATGGGGTAAGCCTTCAATATGGTGACAACCTGATTCTGCAAGACATTCAAACCCAATTTGAAGCTGGCCAATGTCACGTCATCATGGGGCCTAACGGTGGTGGGAAGACCTCTCTTTTACGCTCTGTTTTGGGCTTAACCCCATTTACTGGTGATATTTCTGTCCATTGGCCAGACAGCGAACATGCAGCGAAAATTGGCTATGTACCACAAAAAGCCATGTTTGAAGCCAGTCTGCCTCTCACGGTTATGGATTTCGTATTGCTTAACCAAACCAGAGTGCCGCTGTTTTGGCGACGTAAAACCAAGCAAACTCAACAAGCGCTTGCTCAACTAGATCGCGTTGGTATGGCTTCACGTAGTGACCGACGAATGGGACAGTTATCGGGTGGTGAACAGCAGCGTGTTTTGTTCGCTCAAGCGTTATTAGACGAACCTAGTCTGCTTGTTTTAGATGAGCCAACGACGGGCATGGATGAGCAAGGTGTTCGTTACCTTGAAAGCTTAATTCATGAAGTTGTTGGGGAAGGTAAAACCGTGCTTGCTGTGCATCATGATGTGACAGCTGTACGTCGTTTGGATGCTCAGATCCATGTTGTGAATCGTCAAATTGTGGCGTCAGGGCACCATTCAGAAGTATTGAGTCCAGAACGTATCGAATCGTTGTTTAAGCACTACACAGCAAAAGTGGAGGCGGCGTAATGGATTGGTTAAGAGAGCTCGCTTTGCATGGTGTGGAAGCGGGTTGGTTAAGCGACAGTTTTGCTTACGCGTTTATGGTCAACGCGATAGTGGCTGCACTCATTCTTGGTCCCTTGCTGGGTGGTTTAGGCACGCTAGTTATTGCTAAGCGTTTAGCGTTCTTTTCAGAGGCCGTCGGCCATGCAGCATTAACGGGTATTGCAATTGGTGTACTGCTTGGTGAGCCACCAGAAAACCCATTCATTGGATTATTTAGCTTCTGCATGATCTTCGCACTGCTGCTGCATTTTGTGCGAAATCGAACCAATGTTCCTTACGATACATTAGTTGGTGTATTTCTAGCGCTGGCACTGGCGGTCGGTGCAGCCTTGCTGATGTACGTGGCACGCAAGATCAACATCCACATGCTAGAGAATGTTCTATTTGGTTCAATTCTGACGGTAACAGACAGAGACATTACGATTCTGGCCGTGAGTTGCTTGATCATTTTATTGCTTTTGATCCCGACATTTAACCGCATATTACTGACTTGCATCAGCCCTGATATCGCGCGTGTTCGTGGATTCAATACCAGCTTCTACGATTACTTGTTCGTCATGATGATCACACTAGTCACCATTGCCGCGGTGAAGATAATCGGTGCCGTATTAGTAGGGGCATTATTGCTGATTCCTGGTGCAACAGCCCGCCTTCTTACTAAGAGAATGGGGAGCTTTGTGTTGCTCTCATCATTGTTGGCGACCATCGCGTGCTTGGTTGGCACCGTCTTGCCGATGGAGTTGGAACTCCCTGTGCCATCTGGCGCGTCGATCATCATTGTTTCGGCAACCTTCTTCTTAACTGCAACCATGTATCGCATTGTGCGCAAAGCTTAAATCTGGATATTCGAATATGAACACGAAAAAAATAATTATGGGATTGAGCTTGGCAATAGCGAGTACAGCAGCGCCGTTTGCTTTTGCCAAAGACATCGTTACGAGCACTCCTGTGACCTACATGTTGGCTCAGCAGTTGATGCAAGGTACGGACATCGAGACGACTTACTTGCCGCCTAAACGTTATGGGATTGAGCGTTTGGTGAATTGGTTTGCAAGTAAAGGAACTGAACAAGTTACCACAGCAGGCAAGAATGCAACGGTAGCGATCACGCTAGGTGCTGTTTGGCATCAAGACCCTACTTTTGTGTATGCGCGTCAGGGAAATGTGCGCTTGATAGAGATTGATGCCTCTCAAGCGATTTCACCGAGAGCACAAGGGGTTGCGGCATTGACGTTGGATAATGGTGAGACGTCGAAATACGCATGGATGAATCCGAGTAACTTGATTCGAATGGCAGCGATTGTTGGTGAAGATTTACAAAAGGTATACCCTCAACATCAAGCTCAGATTGAAAAGAACCAGCAAGCCTTGATGCTGGACGTACGGGAACTGATTAATCAACAACAAGAAGTAATTTTCGAAAAAGAGATCGATTCGGTGGTATTGTTGGGCGAGTCGTTAGAAGATTTTGCATCAGGAAACCAACTGTTTGTGGTCGATCGCCAATTCAAACCAGAATTGGAATGGTCAGAGGCAGAGAAACTATCTTTAAAAGCTCAATTTGAGGAAGATGAAACTCTGTGGCTGATCACTGATAAACGCCCGTCAAAAACGTTAACTTCATTAGTTTCACAGGATCGCATACTGCAAATTGATGTTATTGACCGATGGGGCAGTAAAGGTATCAAAACTGAGAAGCCACTCGCACGCTGGCAGTTGTAACACGCAAAACACCACACAAATTATGAAGGGAACTGAAAAGTTCCCTTTTTTTATGGGATCAAGATCAAAAATTAACCACAAATAACACCAGTTGCATAAGAAAGTATTTGTTTCATTTATATTTCATTACTACTTTGTTATCTGTTCGTTGCGATTGATGCATTTTATTTTGCTGTCGGGGCGAACCAGTACAAACAACTATATGGATGTTAACAATGAAAATGAAAACTCTAGCCGTTGCAGTGGCGGCACTAGCATGTGGTTCTCAAGCTTTCGCAGCTGAAGTTTACAACAGCGATGGCACATCTCTTTCTATCGGCGGCCACGTTTCTGTGGGCGTGGGTGAGTATTTTGAAGACGAAGTAAAGGTTCACCAAGTATCTCCTCGTATTAACATCGGTGGTAAAAAAGACATCGGTAACGGCGTAACTATCGATGCTAAAGGTGAATGGGCACTGAACTACCTTAATGGTGGCGATACTTCATTCAAAACACGTCTAGGTTACATTGGTGCTACTCACGAGCAGTACGGCCGTGTTGTTGCTGGTACACAGTGGGCTCCATACTATGACGTAGCAGGCGTTGCGGATTTACCAATCGCGTTTGCCAATGACTTCTTATATGACAACCAAGGTAACCTAGGTACTGCACGTGCAGATAAAATGCTTAGCTACCGCAAAGGTTTCGAGTTTGGTGAAGGTTTTGGTCTGAATGTTGGCTTGGGCTGGCAAGGTGAACAAACTTCTAATGCAACAACTTATGAGCAACGTGGTCAAATCGCGCTTAGCACAGAGCTGGCTGGCTTTGGTCTAGGTTACGTATACAGTGGTGGTGACGTTAAGAACGCGACTCTTGGTACAAAGTCTGCTGAATCACACGTGTTCTCTGCTAACTACGGTAAATACGGCTCTGGCATCTACGCAGCAGTTGTTTACGGTATGAACGATTACTTCTACGATATGTTAGAAGAAACAACTCAGCTTGAAGGTCTATTGGCTTACGGCGTTAACGATTGGACGTTCAGTATTAACTACGAAGGTGTAGAAAACGATAAAGATAGCAAAACAATCACTAGCGAAACGGCTCTACAAGCTGAGTACGCAGTGACGCCATCTTTCTACACGTTTGCTGCTTACCAGTTTGATCTAGGTAACGACTACAACAACGAAGAGAACGACTACTGGACTCTAGGTGCTCGTTACTACTTCTAATAAATAGGACAGTTTCTACTGCCTAAACACATTTATTGTGTTAACGCCTACTCGCTGTGAGTAGGCGTTTTTCTTTCTGTTTAGCTCACCTGAGTTACATCATCGAGTATCTAGATTGCAAAATGCCCGCGTAAAAGCGGGCATTGTTTTCGGTGGACTCATAATGAATGACGACTAAAGCTTATTTGGTCTCCAACAGATCTAGGAAGAAAGCGTACTCAAGCGCGTCTTCTTTTAATCGTTTGAATCGACCAGAAGCGCCACCGTGGCCTGCTTCCATATCGGTTTTGAACAACAAGACATTATCATCGGTTTTCATTTCACGAAGTTTGGCTACCCACTTCATTGGCTCAAAGTACTGAACTTGTGAGTCATGCAAACCCGTTGTCACTAACATGTTCGGATAATTCTGAGCTTTCACGTTGTCGTACGGTGAGTAACTCAGCATGTAGTCATAGTAGGTTTTGTCATTTGGATTGCCCCACTCATCGTATTCGTTGGTGGTTAGAGGAATTGATTCATCCAACATGGTCGTTACGACATCAACAAACGGAACGTGCGCGCCAATACCACGGTAGAGCTCTGGTGCTTGGTTGATAATAGCGCCCATCAGTAGGCCGCCTGCAGAGCCACCAACAGCAAACACTTTATCTTTGGCACCGTAGCCTTCTTCAACAAGTCCTTTGGTTACGTCGATGAAGTCATTGAAGGTGTTTTGCTTAGTCAGCTTTTTGCCATCTTCATACCAAGGACGCCCAAGCATTTCTGAACCACGAATATGCGCGATTGCGTACACGAATCCGCGATCAAGTAAGCTCAAACGAGTTGAACGGAATGTTGGCTCGATAGTGGAGCCGTATGAGCCGTAACCGTACTGGTAGATTGGGTTAGTGCCATCTTTCTTGAATAGGTCTTTGCGATAAACCAATGAAACTGGCACTTGTTTACCATCACGAGCAGTCACCATGATTCGCTCTGACTGGTAGTTATCGGCATCAAAATCACCCAGCACTGGTGTTTGTTTCATGATTTCAGATTCACCTGTATTTAGGTCGAAATCGTAGTAAGTCCCCGGTGTCGTCAGGCTGCTGTAGTAGATGCGAACTTTTGAATTGTCTAGCTCAAGGTTGCCCGTGAGGTAAGCAGCAAAAGCAGTGTCATTGAACTCGAGTGGAAACTCTTTGCCTGTTGATAATTGACGAACCTTCACGGTCGACAGGCCATTCGTACGCTGCTCATAAACAAGGTGATCGTCAAACAAGTCGAAATCTACTAGCTGAGAATTGTCGTTAGCAGGAATGACATCGACCCATTTAGAGCGGTCATGCATCTCTTCAGCTTTCACTTTCATCAAACGGAAGTTTACTGCTTGATAGTTGGTGTAGATGTAGTACCAATCACCTAATTTAGCGATGCTGTACTCAATACCAGTCTCTCTAGGGTAGAAAGCTTCGGCTTTGGCGTTCGGGTTGTTAGCATCAATCACAGACACGCCGCTTGTCTCTGTGCTTGAGTGCCAAATGTAAACTTGCTCACCGTCTTTACTCTTACTCAAGAAGGTGTAGTAAGCGCTGTCGGTTTCTTCGTAGATTAGCTCATCGCTTGTTTGAGGCGTGCCCAATACATGGCGGTAAACCTGATAACCTAGAAGTGTTTGCGGGTCTTTCTTGATGTAGTAGAAAGCTTGGTTGTCGTTTTGCCACGCAATCGCACTTGATGCACCTTCAATTTCATCTTTTAGATATTCACCCGTCGTGAGGTCTTTGATCTTGATGGTGTAAATACGGCGACTCAGGGTATCTTCGCCATAAGCCAACAAGTTTTCATTTGGGCTGATCGTTAAGCCGCCAATACTGAAAAACTCATGTTCTTTTGCCAGCTCGTTAACATCTAAGATGACTTGCTTATCTTTACCTGCAAAGTCTTTTGCACGCAGATGTACTTCGTATTCGTTGTCGCCTGTCACTTCATTTGAGTAGTAGTAACTGCCTTTTCGAACGGGTACTGAATTGTCATCTTTCGCAATACGCCCTTTGATCTCTTCAAAAAGCTGTTCTTGTAGTGCTTCGGTGTGTTTTAAAACAGTTTCTGCGTACTGATTCTCTTGCTTAAGGTGTTGCAAGATTTCTGGATCTTGACGCTCATCATCACGCATCCAGTAGTAATTATCGATTCGTGTATCACCATGAATATTCATTGCATGAGGGACTTTTTTTGCAACGGGTGCTTGGGTTTGTTGAGCAACGAGTTGCGATTGGGAGTAATGGTTCATGGTTGGTAATCCTTGATTGCTGCATCCGGCGACTAGCGCGACCGATACGGCCAACGTGGTTAAAGTGAAACGCATCTGTGTATCCTTATTGTGTACTCTTCTCGTGTTTTTTCGCCATTCATTTATCTTGCGAGTAAAAGTACGTTTGTGTTCTTCCAGTGAATGTATTTATATCGAATGGCAAACGAATAATTTCTGTATAAGCAACTGTTCTTTTTAGCAAAGATTGGATGGGATGTTAAATGCAATTGCTGGTGGATGAGAGCTAAAGGGTAAGATGTGTGCAACAAAAAAGGGACACACTTTTCAGCATGTCCCTTTTGGGTGATGAGCGTCAGATTTTAGATCGCCAATGGCATTTCGTTTGAGTGGTCGTGCTTGCGATTAACCCAACGCAGACCAAGCATGGCGATGATCGACATTGCCATCATCAAACAACCTAGCGGCATTTGGTCTTGTGCCGGGAAGAACGAAGCCAACAGCGTCGCGATACCCGCACCTAGGTTTTGCATACCACCCAAAATCGCACCGCCAGTGCCCGCGTGGTATGGGAACGGTGAAAGTGCCCCTGTTGTTGCCGCTGGGAACAAAATGCCCGCACCCAAGAAGTAAATAGTTGCACCGCCAATCAGAGTCAACGCCGTTGTTAGACCAAACAGACCCGGAATCAATACCACTGCTGAGCCAACTAAGATAGCGACTAGACCAACGTTTAGAGCACGGCGCTCAGAGCGGCGTTGTGCGATGTAGCTAGATAAGCCTGCGCCGACTAAGTAACCCGGAATCGGCAAGACAAACAGTAAGCTTACTGTGGTTGCTGGTAAACCAAGCACGCCGCCTAGTAGTACACCTGCTGCTGCTTCAAATACTGCAACACCTGCGAATGTAGCAACCAACACCAATAAGAAGCCTTGGAAGCGTTTGTCTGAAAGCACGAACTTGTAGCTCTTTGCCACAGATTCATGTTTGCGGCGCTCTTTCGGCAAGGTTTCCATCATGCTTGTCATCATGGTAATGACCACCGCGATACCAAATAGTGCAAGAAACAGGTAACTTGAACGCCAACCGAAAGCTTCTGTCAGGTAACCACCCAATACTGGCGCGATCAATGGTGAGAAAATCACACACATGCTGATCAAGCTGTTCGCACGGTGCAGTTCTGCACCTTCAAAGCAGTCACGAGTCAGTGTACGAGACATAGCACCGCCACAACCGATACCCAAACCTTGGATAAAGCTACCTGCTAGGAACCATTCGTACTCATGAGCAAATAGTGCCACCAAAGTACCAAGAATGTAGATGATCAAACCAGCAATGATGATCGGCTTACGACCAAGACGATCAGAAAGCGTACCGTACACGAACTGCGATAGACCATAAGGGATCAGGTAACATGCCATCACAGCTTGAAGTGAAGACGCTGATACCAAGAACTCACCCGCCATATGACCGATAGAAGGCACGTACATCGTTTGAGTCATTTGACCTACGGCAGTCAGAATTGCGATTAAAAAGGTAAGTTTCGCTAATGGAAACGAGGCGGACATTTGCGTATCTCTCCAGAAATTTAAGACGTAAAAAGCCTTAGCGCTCCATGTAGGAGAGCCAAATAAACAAAGTGATTAGGGAATCTAGGCGCGAGATATTAGAGCTTGAGTGCTGACTTAGCAATTAAAAAGTGTGAAGTTGAGCAAGATAAAAATCTATGATTTGGATTAGAAAATCTAATCTATTTTTGTTGGGTGTTGAAAACGAAAAAGGGAGCCGAAGCTCCCCTTGAAATTCTGTGTTCATTGAGAACAACTTTCGTTATTCACGACCTGAAGCGTAGGCGTAAAGCAACTCAAGTGCGATAGTCGCACCAGCCAAGGCCGTTACATCGCTGTGGTCGTATGGAGGAGAGACTTCCACTACGTCCATACCTACGATGTTCATGCCAGCGAAACCACGAATGATCTTCAGAATTTTATCTGAGTTCAGACCACCACAAACTGGTGTACCTGTACCCGGTGCAAATGCTGGGTCCAGACAGTCGATGTCAAAAGTGACATACACAGGCTTATCCGCAACCGTGCGACGAATCTCTGCCAGAATCTCTTCTACCGACATGTCGTTCGCTTGCATCGCGTTGATCACATTGAAGCCGTGATCTTGTTGGTCATATTCAGTACGAATACCAATTTGGACTGAGTTCTTCGCAGAAATCAGACCTTCTTTTGGCGCATGGTAGAACATAGTACCGTGGTCGTAAGAACTGCCGTTCGCGTATGTGTCAGTGTGCGCATCGAAGTGAATCAGTGCCATTTGACCATGGTGTTTTGCGTATGCACGTAGGATTGGTAGCGTGATGAAGTGATCACCACCTAAGCCTAGCATTGTCTTACCGCTCTTTAGAATCTCACTTGTTGCCGCTTCTAGGCGGTATGTGAAATCTTCAGCATCACCACAATCGAACACAAGGTCACCTGCGTCGATCACTTTCAATTTATCAAATACGTTGAAGTCCCAAGGGAACTTCTTGCCTTCCCAAGCAAGGTTTACTGACGCACGACGGATCGCATCTGGACCCATACGCGCACCAGGACGACCAGAAGTCGCCATGTCCAGAGGAACCCCTAGCACTACAACGTCTGCGTCTGCCGATACTGGATTTTTGATATACGGTCGACGTAGAAACGACATAGAGTTGGAGTAAAGCGAATAATCGGTTTTAGTAAACAAATCATTCATATCAGAAGTCCTCTAAATAGGTGTAGCCTGCCAAACCTTGTTCTAGTTCAGCTAGGATTTGTTCTTGTTCACTGGCTTCAACACGTGCTGAAACCAATTGTTTGTAATTGTCACGAATCGCATCTACGTCGATGTGAACGTAGCGCATCATGTCTTCTACGCTATCACCTTCGTTGATGTAGCTGATCTCAAATTGACCTTCTTCATCAACATTGACTACTGCACTGTGGGTGTCACCAAATAGGTTGTGCATGTCACCAAGGATTTCTTGGTATGCGCCTACTAGGAAGAAGCCCATTAGGTACGGTTTGTCGTTGCTCCATGCTGGTACTGGTAGTGTGCTCTCAATGCCTTGGCCATCAACGTAATGGTCAATTGCGCCATCGGAGTCACAAGTGATGTCCAACATCACCGCACGACGCTCTTCCACATCACCAAGACCAGAAAGTGGCAGAACAGGGAATACCTGATCAATACCCCATGCATCTGGCAGGGATTGGAAAAGAGAGAAGTTCACGAAGAACTTGTCTGCAAGACGTTCGCTCAACTCATCCAAAATAGGACGGTGGAAACGGTTCTTAGTACTCATTTGACGACTTAGCTCGAAGTAAATACGCAGTGACAGTTGCTCTGCCCACGCACGTTGTTCAAGGTTCAGTACGCCTGTAGCGAATTGTGAGTGCACCTCAGCCAAATCGCTTTGGGTATCGTTGTAAATTTCAATTAATGCACGCGCATCCGTACCATCTTGCAGGTTCTCCCAATTTCGCCACATGTTTTGTAGCAAGAATGGAGCTTCTGCAGCTGGCTCGAACACTTCTTCCGGTTGGTATGTTTCAGTACCAATAACGTTAGAGATAAGCACAGCGTGATGTGCAGTCAATGAGCGACCCGATTCAGAGATGATCACTGGCATCGGTTGTTCGTACTGCTGACACACATCACCGACGGTATTTACGATGTTGCGCGCATATTCTGCAAGGCCGTAGTTCATCGAGTTCGAAGATTGGCTACGTGTGCCGTCGTAGTCTACTGCTAAACCGCCGCCAACATCGAAGTAATCAATGTTTGCACCCATGGCACGTAATTCACAGTAGAAACGTGCTGATTCGTTTACACCATTACGCACGTCACGGATGTTTGCCATCTGTGAGCCAAGGTGGAAGTGAACCAACTGCATGGTGTCCAGTTTGTCTTCGCGTTTTAGACGCTCAATCACGCTCAATACTTGAGACGCAGATAGGCCGAACTTCGATTTTTCACCGCCGCTTGCTTGCCATTTACCCGCACCTTGAGATGCAAGGCGGATACGCAAGCCAAGACGTGGTGTTACGCCCAAGCTTTTTGCTTCTTCAAGTACTAGATCAAGCTCAGATAGCTTCTCTAGTACGATAAATACTTTGTGACCTAGCTTTTCACCGATCAGTGCAAGACGCACGTATTCACGGTCTTTGTAGCCATTACACACGATCACGGAGCTGCCTTGTTGAGCTAGTGCAAGTACTGCCAATAGCTCTGGCTTACTGCCTGCTTCAAGACCCAGCTGTTTATTTTCTAGCTGTGCTTGGCTTGCTAAGATCTCATCAACCACTTCACGCTGTTGGTTTACTTTAATTGGGTACACCAACAGGTATTTGTTTGGATATTGGTATTCTTCAATTGCTTGGTTGAAAGCTTGGCAAATGCCATGCACGCGTTGGTGTACGATTTGTGGGAAGCGCACTAACACAGGCAGATTTAACTGCTTAGCTTCTAGTTCATTTACAATCGCACTGAAAGGGATTTGGTGTGCACGGTCACTACGAGGAGATACGTATACCTCGCCTTGGTCATCAATTCCGTAGAAGCCTTGGCTCCAGTAGTGAACGTTGTAGTCCGCGCGGATGCGGTCTAATTTAGTTGCTTTTTCCAACTCGATTCTCACAAAAATGTATTTAAGCCCTCATTGGAAATAGAGGAGAAAATACAAAAAAGCAAATCATGAGGCGCTAACCTCATACCCTGACACGAACTCCGTGTGCGCGCATTAACGGATAAAACCCAACCAGAGTCTAATGATTAAAATTTGTGCTTTCGATTAACAACTGTTGTTGATGGTTGGTGTAAACATTTATTTAACAGACTGTCCATTCTGCTGTTATAGTTGGTCTGACCAGTAAGGGATTGGTCGACAAAAAATAAGAACAAAGACTCAACAAAACAAGGACATGTTTTGCAGCTGCACAGAATTCAGGGATACATCCAAACCATGTATCTCGCCGAGTATCCAGACAAATTGATGCTGCTTGATGGCGCAAGTCGAGCGGATATTCCTCACCTCAAAGATTTTATCGAGCACCAGCTCAATCGTCCATTCACAGACCTAACACTGGTTGTCGTTACTCACATGCACCCAGACCATGCTGGTGCGGCGCACAAACTAAGAGACTTGACGGGCTGCAAGCTATTGGCAGCCAAACGAGATACACATTGGTATGGCGGTTTTGATGGTTGGCTGATGCATCTAACGGATTTGATTTTGGCGCGTTGGATGGCGAACCGAATGCGCAAACCCAAGCGCAACTTATGGTATTCGCGAAAACTAAAGCCAGATATTGAGCTGGTGGATGGAGAGATGATTCCCGGTTTTGCTGATTGGAAGATATTGGAAACACCGGGGCATACCGACAGGGATTTATCGGTTTATCACGCCGAACAGAGTGTGTTGTACGTAGCGGATTTAATGGTGCAGGTGAAAAGCCATTTGATCGCGCCATTTCCTATCTTTCATCCCAACCAATATCGCAGTTCGTTAAAACGCGTTTTTGAGATGAAACCAAGCTGTTTATTGGCGGCACATGGGGGAGAGGTTGAGTTTGATGAAGACGCGTATCAACACATCATCAATACCGCACCGGTTAGACCCATTACGCATTGGCGAGTAACGAAGATAAAACTGAAAGGATTAATGCGTTCTGTTCTGAAAAGGAAGAACGATAGACAGGAGAAGGGCAGCTAGAAAATCAGAGAAGAGCCAGATGAGCGACCACTGAGTTCGCTCATCTGAAGCTACGGGGATTATGGAGCCAATAAGTGAGATTGGCTCGGGTCTACCAGAACTTTGTCTGCCATACCCTGACGACCTAACAACATCATGTAAGTCATCTTTTCACGGTTAGTTAGCGTGATGTCGATTGGCCACTCTTGGTCGCCCATGCGTAGCATCGTTGTGATCACGCAGCGGTGTTCGAAAGTACCGTTTGATGATTTCACTTTGCGGTTCGCCTTCAGTGGAGCTTTACAGCGAACGACTTGCTCTAAGTGGTAAACATCTGGGTGTAGATCGAACTCTACGTATGACTGACCGTCTTGTTCAGTGCACTCTAGGTTATCTACGTGCAGAGAAGAAGTCTGTGCGCCTGTATCAATGCGCGCTTCAAGGTGAGTAATCCCTAACTCAGGTAAGCAAATTGCTTCGGCGTTCCCAATGATCATTTTCTGATTCATAGTGTCATCCTAGCGATGAGTTAAAAGAGAGCCCTTTATCAGGCTCTCACTCAAACAATTATCAGCCTTTACCGCGAGTACGGTTAGCGTTTGGTTTTGCGTTCTTCTCGATGAAGTCGAAGATCATGCCTGCAACGTCTTTTTCAGTTGCTGATTCGATACCTTCAAGGCCTGGAGAAGAGTTCACTTCCATTACCACTGGGCCGTTCTTCGATTGAAGAATATCAACACCACATAGGTTTAGACCCATCACTTTCGCTGCGTTGATTGCAGTTGCGCGCTCTTCTTTGCTCAGTTTTACAAGCTGAGCAGAACCACCGCGGTGAAGGTTAGAGCGAAACTCGCCTTCTTTTGCTTGGCGTTTCATTGCTGCGATAACTTTGTTACCCACTACGAAACAACGGATGTCTGCGCCGTTTGCTTCTTCAATGAACTCTTGCACCATGATGTTTGCTTTAAGGCCCATGAATGCTTCGATAACACTTTCTGCTGCTTTCGTAGTCTCAGCAAGAACAACACCGATACCTTGAGTACCTTCAAGTAGCTTGATAACCAATGGTGCGCCGCCAACGTTTTTGATCACGTCCTGAATGTTGTCAGGGTGGTGAGCAAAACCTGTGCGAGGTAGACCAATGCCTTTACGTGATAGCAGCTGCATAGAGCGTAGCTTGTCACGAGAGCGGCTGATTGCTACTGACTCGTTCACACAGAATGTGCCCATCATTTCAAACTGACGTACAACTGCTGTACCGTAGAAAGTGATAGATGCACCGATGCGTGGAATAACCGCGTCGTACTTTGGCAATTCTTCACCCATGTAACGGATCTTAGGGTTGTTACTCGTAATATCCATATAACAGTGCAGAGTATCGATAACATCAACTTGATGTCCGCGCTCTTCACCCGCCTGCTTTAGGCGCATGGTTGAATATAGATTCTCATTACGAGAAAGAATAGCAATACGCATGGCAATTCCTTAGTAAGTCAGTACCAAATTAAAAATGTAAGTATAGAGTATAGTGAGTGGGTGTAATTGATGTGACAGAATCCACTCTCTTCAGCGACTTAGAATTGTGGTTGGACAACCACGTCGTCAGAGGTGCGAACCTTAGGGCGTTTTCTCAGTAGATGAAAACGAAAAAATATCGTCGATACGACAAAAATAATTTATCGAACTCTCACGCCTTGCTGCATGCGACTGTCAAGGGAATGAAAAAGAAAAATGAGTCAAAATTTCATCAATTTACTATGGCATAAATAACAAAAAAGCGGCCATTCAGCCGCTTTTTGTTATTGAACTAAGTAATGACTTAGGAAGAGTTCAGCCGTTTGGGTGGCTAAAACCCTAGATTCTTCCAAGGTTAGCGAAGCTCGCATCCCCATCAATTGTGGCCAGAATGCACTGCCTTTAATTAAGTTGTGCAATTGAATGCTTGCCACGTCCACATCATCAACCTTCAATGTGTTTTTTTCTGATTGCTGAGTGAGCCAACGGTACAAGGCCGTTTCTTGCTTCGACATGTGTTCCGCTTGTTCTTTGAGATCTTCCGGCTTAAACAAGAAATGTCCGAAAGCCACTTTCGCCAGTTCAATATAATCAGGTGCGGTTACCACGATAATTTCGCTGTACAACAATTCGACCAGTTGATCTTTGAGAGGGAGTGTTGGTAAACGTTCAATGTCGCTATCCATCATTGAAGAACGCCATAGTTCCGTTAGTAACTCTGTCACGATCGCTTCTTTAGAAGGGAAGTGGTTGTAGACCGTGCGCTTAGAGACTTGCGCGATAGCAGAGAGCTTATCCATGCTGGTGTTTTGCACCCCAAACTCTTGGAACGCTTGCTTTGCTGCGCACAGGATGGCTTCTCTTTTGGTCTCACTGCGACCTTTTCTTTTTACATTCATAAACTTGCCGAGTTAAGAAGATCATTTCTGGATCTATTTTACACTAAGTAGTTTACTTTTGATAATTAGAATGTAAACTGCACCGTGTAGTTTACTTTTGTTCGGGTTAACTTTTTATGAAAAAAACTTTGCTAGCCACAGTAGGAGCGTTCGCGATGGGTACATCAATGATTTCTTGTTCTAATGTTGATACTGAAAAAGCGCCAACATACCCGGACAAATTTGCAAACACAGAGTTGGAATACAAAAGCAGCTTGGGTGACATGTTCGGCATCATGAAAGCCTACTTTACGACTGAGCGCCTCAATCCAACGCCAACGATTGAAATTCCGGTTCATGCAATGACGGCGAATCAACTGTTAGAAGAGCAAGATGACGTTATCTACCGCTTAGGTCACTCAAGCGTATTAATGAAGCTTGATGGCAAACTGGTGATGACTGATCCTGTATTCAGTGATCGCGCGTCTCCTGTGCAATGGGCTGGGCCAAAACGTTTTCACCAAACACCAATCACGCTAGAAGATTTACCAAGTATCGATGTGGTGGTGATCAGCCATGACCATTACGATCACCTAGATAAAGCTTCTATTAAAGTGCTAGGCGATAAAGTGGGCACTTTCTTGGTGCCGTTAAAAGTCGGTCAGTTGCTGGTGAACTGGGGCGTGCCTAAGGAGAAAGTGATCGAGCTAGATTGGTGGGAGTCACATTCTGTCGACGGCATTGAATATACACTGACTCCGACTCAGCATTTCTCTGGTCGAGGTTTGACAGACCGCGATACGACACTGTGGGGCAGTTGGGTTATTAATGCACAGCAACACAAAGTGTTCTTCAGTGGTGACTCTGGTTACTTCAATGGCTTTAAAGAGATTGGCGAAAAGTACGGTCCGTTTGATTTCACTATGATTGAAACCGGCGCATACAATGAACTTTGGTCAGACATTCACATGTTCCCTGAGCAAAGTGTTCAAGCACACATTGATGTGCAGGGTAAAGTGATGATGCCGATTCACAACAGTACGTTTGATCTGTCTATGCACGATTGGAATGAACCGATGCAACGCGCGTTAGACATTAGTGAAGAGCGCGGTGTAACGTTAGTGGGCCCTGAGATTGGTCAACGCTTGGCGATTGCGGAGCCTCAGCCTGCTAAGGCATGGTGGCAATAATGGCTGAGCTAAACAGCCAAAAGAATAGTTAAGTCACTTATTAGTAGTTACTTGGTAGTAGTTACGTGGTCAGGGATAAGGATAAAGGTGCGATGAAAGCAAAGTGGACGTTGTTACTTACATTAAGCATTCTGCCTACCTTCGCATTAGCAGGGGTAGAGCAAGATATCTCGACGTTGATAAAACGAGTTGAGCAATCCTCTTGCACCTTTATTCGTAACGGCAAGGCGTATACTAATCAAGAAGCGGCAGAACACATGCGCAATAAATGGGATTACGCCAAAGATGACGTTGATTCTATGGATGTGTTTATAAAAGAGGTCGCGTCAAAGAGCTGGTTATCTGGCAAACCATATTGGGTGGATTGCCAAGATAAACGCATTACCAGCGAAGAGTGGCTAACATCATTGATGAGCCCCGCCAATCACATCCAATAATACTTTTTTGATGGTCTGGTATCGCAGTGGCAGTGTGCGGCTGCGTTTTCTCACCAAAAATAAATCTTCGTATACCGGTTGTTTTAACTCAGCCACATACAACTCTTCTCTTAATGGAAAGCTTTCCACCGCACTGTAGGGCAAAACGGTAAAACCAAGCCCCTTGCTGACGGGCAAAAGAATCTGACTGAGTTGGTTAACGTAGCCCGATAATGGCATGTCACTGACTTTAATCTCTTTGAGTAAAGGTTCTGCACATTGGTCGAAAAACAACGTCATATAATGTTCAGCATCAGGGTGACCAATCACGCCGCAACTGCGAAGCAGTTCAGGCGTTAACGTTTTTCCATGATAGGACTTTGGTAAGATCAGACACAGCGCTTCTCTGCCAATTTGTTCACTTTGGAAAACACTCTTGTTGGGAGAGTAAGTCACGATGCCAATATCAATACGGCCGTCAGCAACGCCATTTAGAATCGACTGGTTTGGTGCCGCTTCCAAGTGAATCGACAATCCGCGATGCTGGGTTTGTTTTTCAAGCAGTGGATCAAACAGCATCAAGGCAAGTGCTCCGGAACAAGCCAGCTTGCAATGGCCTGCAAAGGGGTCATCGAAGCTCAGATCTTCCAGTAAGTTTTTCTCTTTCTCTTCCAACTCTAACGCGTAGGCATACACCATTCGGCCTTGCTCTGTCAGTTCAAAGCTTTTGTTCTCGCGCTTAATCAATGGGTGCTGACAAGCTTGCTCTAGCTTTTTGATGTGCTGACTGACACCTGGCTGGGTCATATAGAGCTTTTCTGCTGTCTGAGTAAAGTGGCCTACTTCGACAAGAGTTTTGAATGTGTGTAACCAAACTGGATTAAGCATAGGACGTTGTTTGCTCAGCGTTTATTAAAGAAAGCGTTTCGAGAGAAAGTGTAGAAATAATAGCATGATGCGTGGAATAACGCAGAGGAGGATGCTAAAAGACAGGTAAAATAAAACCCCGCCTGGTTTCCCAGACGGGGCTTATTCTTTTTCGCAGCAATCCGGCTACTAATAGGTGCTCCCTGCATCTATCCTTGATTGTGGCTAAGTCCTTTAACCGAGTTCCTTGTTCATCGCCTTCCTAGCGGTGTCCATTCTTGCCTATCATCCTGACGGGCGAACTCTATCCTAGAGCTTAACTACATCCTTGCTGACAACTCATCCTAAGCTATCAAATCTTCATCCTGAAGATACCCAATCCTTTAGGTTTTTTTCCTGTTCCCGCCAACATCCTGTCGACACACTTAGTATTGTTGTTTTGCTGATTACTCTCAATCAGCTAGGTAAAAAAACTTTGGCAGCGAATATTGCTTAAAAAAGGATAATTATTAATTTTCAGTTAGTTAGGTTTGTTGTTCGATTTGTTCTTAGTCAAAAATGGTCGTTTTGCTTACATCGCTTGTGAGAGATCTCGCACAAGGTGCCGAGCGAATGTACGAATCGGCGTCTTTTTCGTCTTGTTTAAGAGTTTGCTCAAGATCACAACTCGACTTATAGCCATAAGATTTGGCGATGGTATCGGATGAAATTCCCATTTCCTTTATCGCAAACGCAGCCCACTCATCACGAGTTTTTTGCATGATCTGGCGTAGCTTGGTTTTAAAGTTACTCATAAAAGCTCCTTAGTTAGCTTGTCTTTACAAGAGAAGAATAAGGAGCGTGATGAGGCTTAGTTGATAGTATGCCGCTCAATATCAATACTATTAAGGCGTGATGAAGAATATGTCGGTAATACTGATATTATTTGCGCGTGAAACAATACTATCTTGTGGGGTATCAAATGGCGCACATCGAAAAAGTACCGCAAAGGCCTGGTTTTTCTTGGCGCTACCGTCGTATTGATGAACCAGCGAAAGAATACGATTTCCATTTTCACGATGACGTTTTTGAGTTGGTCATCCACCGTCACTTTACGGGGACTTTGCACATTGGGCATCACGAGCTCGAGGTGACCCACAATCAGATGCTGTTAATTGCGCCAGGTGTGCCTCACTCTATTCACTCCACGTCGGTAGAAAGCAACTGCGAGACTCATGTGATTTGGTTTAAGCGTGAGTGGATCGCGAACCTAATGTTCTATTGTACTGAGTTACGCAAACTGGACCCGTTATTGAAAGCCGCAAATAAAGGAGTGGTGTTCTCTGAGCGAACGGCACAGCAAGTCGTGGATCTTCTGCAAGAGTTGATGAAAGTGCCCGCGATGGAGCAATTGTCGAGATTCATTCATATCTTATCTTTGGTTGCCCATGACGAAGCGGCGAAAACCTTGATGACCCATTCATACCTTTCGATGAGTGAACACGAGCAACAAGAAAGAGAGCGCGTCGCAAGTGTGAATGCGTATCTTGAGCAGCATTTTGCCAACAAGGTGACATTGGCCGATTTAGCCAATTACTTGTCGTTGAGTGAAAGTGCGGTCACACGGTTGTTTCAAAAGCACTTTAAAGAGCCGTTTAGCCAACGCTTGATGAAGCTACGAATCAACCATGCCGCGGATTTGTTGCAATCGACTGAGCTACCAATAGGGATCGTGTTTGAACGAGTAGGTTATCGCAATCAAGCTTTGTTTAATCGTCATTTCAAGACCTACAAGGGACTGACTCCGAGAGATTACCGACAGCATTACCAGCAGCGAATCCAACCTTAGTTTGAACATGTGCGTACTTTTGTTGTGTACTGAACTGGAATTTATGTGCAACTGGTATATTATTTGCTAGGTTATCTAAGAATCGTTATTAAGATTCGATGACAGGTTAAATAGGGAACTTGATTGCCATATTTCTGTCATAAGTGATGAGTAAGTTGACCGTATCAACAAGATAAAAGCAGGTTTACTGGTCAAAAAATGACTGCAACGCTTCTACTTTTATCATTATGTTGTGAAATTAGTCACGGTTAATTGATTCGTTCCTCGATAGATTGAAGAGGAATACAACCTTAGACAATAAGCTCAAGATGAGCGTTACCTATATAGATGAGGGAGATTGCTATGAAAAAGATGAGAAGAGCTCAGCTACATCGTGTTCGTATCCAATACTGGAAAGACACAAAGACTGAGACTGCTAAAAAAGCATAGTAAACCATACTCAATGGCACTGAGCTGGCAATGGACGGATAACCTTCCATAAAATGCCAGCTCTAAAATTATCTAGCACATCCATACTTTCCAAGACTCTAAGCTTCCTGCTTTCCTAAACAAAGCTTCCAAAACAACCAAACGTTCCACTCTTTCTAGCTTCAACATTTCAGCACAAAACCATAGCCTTAAATGCAAAAAAGCCAGTCCGAAGACCAGCTTTCTCATTACTTGCTCAACTCTGTTTATTACAGAGTGATTCCGTAATTACAGGTAGTTTGCGTCAACCAATTCGCCAGCTTTTGCGCTGCTTACTTCTGGACGAGCTTGTAGCCAAGCTAGAACCTGTGCTTTTTGTTCTTCAGTTGCGCTTTCGTAACGCTCTGTTGAACATAGGAAGCCTTCAAACAGCTCTAGACCGCCGCCACCAAAGCATAGGTTTAGACCATCAATGTAGTCGATAAACTCATCAACGAATGCATCGTAACGGTCGAAGTCGTTGATGTCTGTTTCACAGCTGATTTCAAAGCCTAGGATCGCGAATTCACCTAGGAATAGCTTCTTACGCAGACGACGATTTTTGTTATCGATTTTATCTAGTTTCATGATTATCTCTCGTGGATGATTTGAGTACACCTTATACCCCCAAATCTGGCTTAGCCCAAGTAAAATCGGGAGTACATAGAATAGATGGGTGCTTTATAACATTTTCTAAACACAAAGTTCATAAAGATAGACTAGTTCTGTCACTTTTCTCTTCCAAACTTCCCCTCGCTCAATGATTTACAAACCTATAATTCAACCTAACACTGGGAAAGCAACACCATGAGTAAGGAAACCTTCGACGCGACGCGTTACAACCAGAGTAATAACAAGCCTTTTGAAGAAGTACTGGAAGCGAGCCTATCTCGACGCAGTATCCTGAAAGGTGGCCTAGGTATCAGTGCGATGACCGCTTTTGGCGCATTTGGTCTATCTGGGTGCAACTCTTCTAGTTCAGGCACTTCTGCTGGTGGCGGCTCTGGCGTTTCAAGTGCAGTCCTCAATTTTGATTCGATTCCAGGCTCACTAACGGATGCAGTATCGATTCCGCAAGGTTACGTCGCACAAGTATTGGTGCCATGGGGTACGCCTTTAAACGCACAAGGTAACGCTTGGAAAGACGACGGCAGCAACACGAGTACCGACCAGCTGAATGCATTGGGTATGCACCACGACGGCATGCACTTTTTCTCGCTAAACGACAG
Organism: Vibrio sp. K4; assembly: GCF_051122595.1. Taxonomy (NCBI): domain Bacteria; kingdom Pseudomonadati; phylum Pseudomonadota; class Gammaproteobacteria; order Vibrionales; family Vibrionaceae; genus Vibrio; species Vibrio sp. K4. Next base: position 229,855 of record NZ_CP178578.1, on the reverse strand, counting down.
CGACACGGACGGCTTATTGTGTATCAACCACGAGTACATTGATACCACAGCTCTGCACCCAAGCGGTCCGACAGCTGTGGGCGGTGTGCGTACTATCGTCGATGAAGTTCGTAAAGAAATTAATGCACATGGTGTGTCTGTGGTTCGCGTTCAACTTGAAGACAACATGTGGAAATTGGTGGATACCGATCCACTAAACCGCCGTTACACTGGTGCGACAGTCATGGATCTTTCTGGCCCTGTCGCGAATACAGAATTGACCGTAACTCGCTTCTCACAAGATGGCAGCCAAGCGCGCGGCACACTGAACAACTGTGGTAATGGTTTTACGCCTTGGGGGACTTACCTAACGTGTGAAGAGAACTGGCCGGGTTACTTCGTTAACGCTGGCGTTCGTACTGAAGAACAAGATCGCATTGGTGTTGATGACACAAGCACTCGTTACCTATGGGAAACGTTAGCGGGTAATGCCGAAGAGCGTTTGGACGAATTCACGCGATTTAATGTAGAACCAACAGGCGCAAGCGCATTGGACGATTATCGTAACGAGGCGAACGGCCATGGTTACATTGTTGAAATCGACCCTTACACGCAAAACTCACGTGCGAAGAAGCGTACTGCACTAGGTCGTTTCCGCCATGAAGGCTGTACATTCGGCAAGCTTGAAGAAGGCAAACCAGTGGTCTTTTACTCTGGTCACGATTCTCGCTTTGAGTACCTATACAAATTTGAATCTGCGGCAGCGTGGGATCCTGCGGATGCCAACCCAGATAACCGCTTGGCGATGGGTGACAAGTACATGGATGAAGGCACACTGTATGTGGCGCGCTTCAACGAAGACAGCTCTGGTACTTGGCTACCATTGACACTAGATAGCACGACAGTTTCTGGTGGCACACTTGCAGACAGCTTCAATTCTCTAGCAGAAATCATCTTGAATACGGCGGGTGCAGCCGACCTTGTTGGTGCGACGCCAATGGATCGCCCAGAGTGGTGTACCGTTGACCCGTTCACAGGCTCGGTTTACCTGACGCTAACGAATAACACTAAGCGTACAGAGGAAACTAACCCTGCAAACCCACGTTTGAACAACAAGTTTGGTCACGTAATCCGTTGGGATGAAGGCGAAGCAGCAACAGACTTTACGTGGGATATCTTCGTGTTTGGTTCTCCAGCAAACGGCGATGCGGACACTAACCGTTCGAGCTTGACCGAGCTTAACCAGTTTGCGAGCCCAGACGGCTTAGCGTTTGACCCTCGCGGCATTCTGTGGATTCAAACGGACAACGGCGCAGATGAAGTGACGTCTTACACCAATGACCAAATGCTTGCGGTTGTACCTTCTAAGCTGACGGATGAAAACGGCACACAAGAAGTGATCGGTGCAGAAAACCAAGCTGAGTTGAAACGTTTCTTTGTTGGCCCTAACGGCTGTGAAGTGACGGGCTTTACCATTAGCCCAGATTACAAGTCTCTGTTCGTGAACATTCAGCACCCAGGCAACTGGCCTTACAGCGACAATGCAGCAGAAGAAACACCTGCGGGGATGACACTGCGTCCACGTGCAGCAACGGTGGTTATTCGCCGTGAAGACGGTGGTGAAATTGGTGTTTAACCAATAGGTCATACGACTGAATATCGGGAATAAGAAAAGCCCTGCGTTTGCAGGGCTTTGTTTTTTTCTATCTAAATACACATGCACTTTATATCTAGACAAGTAACTTAGTTTTTGAGCGAGCCGCCCGCAGTGCGAATCACATCTTGATACCAGAAGAAGCTCTTCTTACGTTTACGCTCTAACGTACCTTGGCCATCGTTGTGGCGATCAACGTAGATGTAACCGTAACGTTTGCTCATTTCAGCAGTTGAGTTTGCGACCAAATCGATTGGTCCCCAACTGGTGAAGCCCATCAGCTCAACGCCATCAAGAATCGCTTCGTGTGCTTGCACAAGGTGGTCGTTCAAGTAAGCGATGCGGTAATCATCCTGAATCTCACCGTTTTCATCGATTTCATCACGTGCACCTAAGCCGTTTTCTACGACGAACAGTGGTTTTTGGTAGCGATCGTGAAGGAAGTTCAGCAGAACGCGCAGGCCTTTTGGATCGATCAGCCAGCCCCATTGGCTCTTCTCAAGATATGGGTTTGGTACGCTATCTACGATGTTACCCACTTCTTTCTGTTTCGGATCCGCACTTGCACAGCCACTTGCGTAGTAGCTGAATGAGATGAAATCGACACTTGCCGATGCGATCTCTTCTAAGTCGCCTGCTTCCATCTGAATTTCAATGCCATTTTCACGGAAGTAACGCTTCATGTAGCCAGGGTACTGACCACGTGTTTGTACATCACCGAAGAACAACCACTTGTTGTTTTCATGCATTGCAGCAAGCACGTCATCAGGGTTACAGGTGTATGGGTAGTTAATTGCGCCAAGCAGCATGTTACCAATCTTGCCGTTTGGTACGATTTGCTGACACAGTTTTACCGCTTTTGCGTTGGCGACTAGTTGGTGGTGAATCGCTTGGTAAATCTCTTGTTCACTGGCGTCTTCTTGCAAACCAACACCAGTAAATGGTGCGTGCAGTGACATGTTGATTTCGTTGAAGGTTAGCCACAGTTTTACTTTGTCTTTGTAGCGCTCCAGCACAGTTCGAGCATAACGTTCGAAGAATTCGATGACGCGACGATCGCCCCAACCGCCGTAGTTCTCGACCAGTGCGTAAGGCATTTCGTAGTGAGATAAGGTCACGAAAGGTTGGATGTCGTGCTCGGCAAGTTCGTCAAAAATTTTATCGTAGAATGCCAAACCTTCTTCGTTAGGTTCTAGCTCGTCACCGTTCGGGAAGATGCGGCTCCATGCCAAAGATAGGCGCAGACAGTTAAAGCCCATCTCTTTGAATAGCGCAATGTCTTCTGGGTAGCGATTGTAGAAGTCGATCGCCACGTCTTTGATACCCGGCGTACGCTCTTCACGGGTTTGATGCGGACTCAAAATACCGTTTGGCAGCATGTCTGATGTCGATAACCCTTTACCCCCAAGGTTGTACGACCCTTCTACTTGGTTTGCAGCAATAGCACCGCCCCAAAGAAAATGTTCAGGAAACTTAATCATGTTTCTCACTCTTTATCATTCGGAAGTTATTCGTTTTATTTGCTTGAGAATAGTGTAGGTCAAGGAGGGATTCTTGTATCGAGATCGTGTTTTTCTCAAACAGCGGGGATGCCTAGTTCTAATGATGATTTTGTAATCAATATCAACTTAGGCTGATTTGAACAATAGAGTGAAAGTCAGCCCATTTTGTTCATTCTTATGCACAGTAATTTGTCCGTTCATATCACGCATATTGTTGGCCGTAATCGCTAAACCCAGTCCTAAGCCTTCACCAATTTTCTTTGAGGTTTGGAAGGGCTCGAACATGGATTCAAGCATCTCATTCGACACGCCGCAGCCATTATCACTGACGATCAGTTCGACCTGATTGCTGGTTGGGTTGACGATCAAGTTGAGCTGCGGGTTGGTGGTATTGTTCATTGCGTCTAGCGCATTCGAGACAAGATTACCGAGCACCTGAAGCAGTCGTTGTTCTTCACCCATGATGTTAGGTAAGTCATGAGGAACCCGAACACGCACATCCACCTTGTCTAATTGGGATTGATAGACGCGTAAGGTCTCTTCGAGTGCCGGAGGTAAGAGAAATCGCTTGTAGGCTTTCTGGTTTGTTATAGGCGAACGTCTTTAACTGGCTGGTCATGCTTGCCATGCGGTCAATCAGCTTCTGCACCAATACGTTGTTGGCTTTCATCATCTCGGTTTCGCCACGTTCTGCTAACAGTTCGTTTGTTGTGAGCAGGGTACGCAAACCAGTCAGTGGCTGATTGAGTTCATGAGTAATCGCGCTCGACATGCGACCCAAGGCGGCCATTTTGCTCGATTCAATTAACTGGCTTTGTGCTTCTTTTAGCGCTTGAGTTCGCTCTTCTACTCGCTGCGCCAGTTCTTGGTTGACCTGTTGCAGTGATTGCTCGGCTTTTTTCCGCTTACTGATGTCAATGATCGTCGCAAGGAAATACTGCTCGCCATGCCAAGGGAAACTGGTCAGTGAGAACAAGACAGGGAAGACGCTACCGTCACTGCGTCTGGCAATGGTTTCGACCGTGCTGATCTCTGCGAGCTCTTTATGTTTAGGTAAATCCTTGAGCAACTTAAGTGTGGTGGAATTAGGATTGCCTGCATCGAATAACTCCCAAGCAAAAGCATGTCGATTGACGCTTTCTGGTAAACAGAACAAACGTTTCGCCATTGGGTTGAGATCGAACAGTTGGCCTTGTTCATCAATCAATAGCAAACCAACGTGGGTCTTATTGATCATCTGTTTCAAGCGGCGTTGGGACTCTTCCAACAGAGCTTGAATTCGTTGTTGATTGATGTGCTTTTGGCGACGTTGTAGACCAATGATGACGAGTAATACAACTAACAAGAGCAGCGCCGCTACGCTCCAACCAATCACGTTGATGGTTTGTTGAATCGGCTTAGAAGGGGTGAGGTAGCTGACGTACCAATTCAAATCATCCAATTTAACGGTGTGCGCAAAATATCGTTGCTGATTGAGCGTCCACACACTGATATTGGTGTTGTCGTATAAGCGCTGCGTTTCTAACTGAACGGTGTTGCTCGGTTCGTTAAACCAGTCTGCGTTATAAAGCGAGCTGCTTGATAGGAAAAAGCGTTGCTGGCGATTTTGCAACGTAATGATGTCTTGGCTGGTAATGGTCTGTTCGGTCAACAGGCTGAGGTTGATTTGCACCACGACAATACCTGCGATATCCAAACCATCATAGATAGGGGCTGCAAGATAATACAACGGGCTCGAACCTTTGGTTTTGTTCACCAAGGAAACCCCACCGCCTTGATTGTGAATTTGTTCCACAATGGCTTTTCGGTCAGACAGGCTAAAGCGCTCTTCGATTAAACTCGAGACCAATACTTCGCCAGAGTTAGACAGGATTAGCCAACCTTCAGTATTGGCGGCTTTATCGAGTTGAGTCAGTTGGGTTTGCAACGGTTCGTAATAAGTCAGATTCCCTTTCACAAACGCGATGGTTTCTGGATTGTTGGTGACGAGGTAAGGCAGGTGATAGAAGCGTTTAAGTGCACGGCGAACTTCACCAATATAGTCGAGCAGTTTTTGTTGAGCTTCGGTTTGAGTTTGTACACTCAACCACTGACGGGCAACCTCTCTGCTGGCGCTATAGCAAGACAACATCAGCACTGCCGCAATTGCGACCACAAGCCATGTTTTGCCATTCCTTTTGCGCTGCATACTGACTCCATTCAGCTAGTGCGTTCTCACCGAGAGTCATTAAAGAGTGCGCCTAACTGGTTGGATGTTAAAGACTTGTAAGTAAGAAGTGAGATCTAGCTCCTTTTCTCCTCAGTGGTTTTTGCTACCGTTAACAAAGAGCGATTTCTTTCCCACCCTATAAAGCAGGCAGTAACTGATGGCTTTTGACGACATCCCTAAAATTGCACTTATCGAAGACGATGACATTGTTCGTCAGGCTACCAGTCAGTGGTTGCAACTCGCGGGGTTCGACGTGACCGCGTTTAGTTTGGGGGAGGAGGGCAAAGCCGCCATTCTTAGCCAAGAATTTGATGCGATTGTCAGTGATGTTCGCCTGCCGGACACCGACGGCTTGTCGATACTAGAAAGCCTGATTGCCAATCACATTCCAACGCCGATTATCTTGATCACCGGACATGGTGACGTTGATATGGCGGTAGGCGCATTACAAAACGGTGCGTTCGATTTTATCGAGAAACCTTTCCAACCTGAGCGCCTATCCCAGCGAGTGACCGATGCGGTCGAGAGTTATCGCGCACAAACTTCTACTCAAGATCGCCAAGAGTACCTATCTAGCGTTAGCGGCTTAGAAGAAGTGTTGATTGGGCGAAGCCGAGTGATGCAACAGCTTAGGGAACAAGTTGCCAAGTTAGCGCGCATTGATACTAACGTGATTATTTACGGTGAAACAGGTTGTGGTAAAGAGCTGGTAGCGACCAGTTTGCACAATGAAAGCCAACGCAGACCTCATCATTTTGTACCAATCAACTGTGGTGCAATTCCTGAGAATCTGTTTGAAAGTGAGCTGTTTGGGCATGAAGCAGGGGCATTTACCGGGGCGGGTAAAAAGCGCATTGGTAAATTGGAATATGCGGATAAAGGCACCTTATTCTTTGATGAAATCGAGAGTATGCCACTGTCTATGCAGGTGAAAGTGCTGCGTTCATTACAGGAACATACGGTTGAGCGCGTTGGGGGTAATCAGCAGATCTCGGTTGATTTGAGAGTGATCGCCGCTGCGAAAGAAGATCTCAATGATCATGACGAGTTTCGTCAGGATTTGTACTACCGCCTCAATGTGGCGCAGATCTATTTGCCACCACTACGTGAGCGAGAAGAAGACGCGTTGATCTTGTTCGAACACTTTGCTCTGAAAAGTAATCCAGGGAGTCGTCCGCTGAGTGAAGCCGATAGAAAAGCCATTCTTGCTTACGCTTGGCCCGGTAACGTGCGTGAGCTGAGGAATGTCGCGATGCGTTTTGCACTGGATGAAACCGTCTCCGTGATGGAAATTCTCTCCAATCGACCATCTTCTACAACCGAAGAGACACAAGCAGGCGTTCCATTGGCGATTCAGCTACACAACTTTGAACGTAAGGTACTACACGATTCCTTAGTTCGACACCAAGGACGAATTACGGATGTGATGGTCGAGCTAGATTTACCGCGCCGAACCCTCAACCAAAAGATGCAGAAGTTTGGTTTAAATCGCTCTGACTATACATAGAAAAAACGGCTTCTGTGGAAGCCGTTTTTTGTTGAGGTACTTATTTGTTAAGGTGCTTGCCAATCTAGCCTTGGTTCACCAACTCGGTATGTTGCTGAGTTGCCTTGCGGGTAAAGACTACACCCACGATCACCATAGCAATCGTCGGAACAATCCAGCTTGCAAAGTAGTGGTACAGCGGCATGTTGCTGTCTAACCATTGGTTTGCGGCTTCTGGCATGTAACCTAGGATGTGCAGCGCATCAACACAACCAAACGTTAGAGCAGTGAACGCCGTCGCGACGACCATGATTTGCGACATCTTGTTGCGCACTGGTGCCATGATCATCAATGCAATCGCTACTGGGTGAAGCGCCACAACCGCTGGCAATGTGATAGCCAATAGTTGCTCCAGACCTACGTTGGCGATCAAACCTGCCAATACCATGGTCGTGATCACGCAGCCTTTGTAGTTCACTTTGCTGAAAGTGTTGTCGTAAAACTCACTGCCTGCTGTGGTTACACCGATAGCAGTAGTCAAACACGCTAATACCATCACGGCACCAAGTAATAGTGAACCAAATGCGCCGAAGTGGCTGAAGGTGAATGCCGTTAAGATGTCGCCACCATTGCTGAATTCAGAACCTAAGTATGAACTTGTTGAGCCAATGTAAGCCAATGAGATGTAAACAAATGCCATGGCAACGGCGTACATCAAAGCTGCAATTAGCGTGTATTTTGCGGTGGCTTTCGGACAATCCACACCCATGCTGCGAATCGCTCGGAAGATGATCCAACCAAAACCGATAGAACCTAGCGCGTCCATGGTCATGTAGCCTTGGGTTAAGCCTTCAGCAAATGCGCCAGATACATATGGTCCCGTTGCAGTAGTAAGCTCGCCGGCTGGATAAACCAGAGCGGTTACAGACATGATCACTAAAATAGCCATCAATGCCGGGGTTAAGATCTTGCCTAGGTTGTCGACTAATTTGCCCGGGTATAGCGCAAACAAAATGGTGATAACACAGAAAGCAATTGTGAAAGGTACCAAAGCGGCATCACCAAACATTGGTGCAAAGCTAAATTGGTAAGCCACGGTAATCGCACGTGGTATTACGAATGCAGGACCAATCACGATAAATACCATTACCCAAAAACTGGTCGCCAAAGGTTTAGGTAGGGCAGCGGTTAATTTGTCTGAACCGTTTACGATAGCGACCATCACCAGTGCCATTGCAGGCAGACCTACGCCCGTTAAGAGGAAGCCAGACATCCCGCTCAGAAAGTTTTCACCTGCTTGGTAACCCAAAAATGGAGGGAAGATCAGGTTACCCGCGCCTAAGTACATGGCGAAAGTCATGAAGCCCAAAGCGGCGATATTGCGTGCGCTTAACATTGTTATTCCTCTTATGTTTCGCTTGGAAGAAACTGAAAGGAATGGGAGGAGTATGTGGTGTTCCCGTCAGCTTCTTCTCAAGCTGACAGAAAGTTTAGATATAGCCTGTCAGCTCTGAATCAGTTTCAGAGAGAGCAGGAGGATCGCAGCAGCAACGCCAGATGGGCGTTTTAAAGCGAATTGTAATTGCGCAGTTGCTGACATGGGTGATCCTTAATGACGAAAAAATACCAAGGAATACGTTTGCCTTGGCGTGTTGTTACCCTAACGAACATAGGGCTATTGGCACAACCCCGAAGTAGAAAATAAGTTGATACGGTCAATGTTTGTTTCTGAACTGGTGGATCGAACTGCTTTTTAAATTCAAAATTAGAATAAATGACTTTTCATTTCTGTAACATGGCTTGTTTTGCTGTATTTTTGTGCTATTTGTAGTCGTTTAGGCTATAAACCTCCGCTGATAAAGTGAGCAGTTTAGAATGATGCGCTTTTTCTTCTTATTGTTAAGACACTCATTAGTTGCAGTTCAATCCAAAATTGCATCGGCAAAATATTGCTTATTAGTGAATCGTGCATTTGTTTTGTCTTGATCACATTTTATTAACCTTTTGCGATCTAGGCGCACAACCTTCTTCTCTTCAATGAGCAAGATCTTGCTCATTACTTTGCTATCAAATCAGCAGAATTTTGCTCATTTTTGATGTCTTTCAGCACTTAGTTCAATAAATACAGAGGGTTAAAAGTTGGCATTTCAATTGCTCTAGGGAATTTGTTGTTAATAAAGATTTAACATGATGTAAAACCCCAATCGTGAAACGACTACACGGAGAGTAATAATGAAAATGAATAAGCTGGTAAAAGCTTTGGCTGTCGCTGTGACTTCTTTTGGTATTGCTGCTAACGCTGCGGCAGAAGATCGTAGCTACATTCTTGCAACGGCATCGACAGGTGGTACTTACTACCCTGTGGGCGTAGCGTTGGCGACGTTAAGCAAAGTGAAATTGGCACCAAAGCACCACTTCTCCCTTTCTGCAATCAGCTCTGCGGGCTCTGGTGAAAACGTCAAACTGCTGAACGAAAACGAAGCACAGTTCGCGATTCTACAAGGTCTTTACGGTGCATGGGCTTGGTCTGGTGAAGGTCCTTATGAGAAGAGCGGTCGCCAAGAGCAGCTGCGTTCAGTCTCTATGCTGTGGCAAAACGTTGAGCACTTTATTGTTCGCTCTGACTTAGCAAAAACTGGCACAGTGACTGACCTGAACAACCTAGATGGCAAGAAGTTCTCTATCGGTAAGAAGAACTCTGGTACTGAGAACTCGGGTCGCCAAATCATGAAAGGTCTGAAGGTCGACCCTGATAAATTCAATCTTGCTTACATGGGCTACGGCGGCAGCGCGAGCGCACTTCAAAACGGTACCATTGACGGCATGAACACGCCTGCAGGTGTACCTGTTGGTGCGGTTACTCAAGCTTTTGCTGCGTTGGGTAAAGACATTTCGATTCTTTCGTTTACTGACGAACAAATCAAAGAGGCGAACGGCAACTACAACCTCTGGACGAAGTACGAGATCCCAGCGAACACCTATCCAGGTCTAGATAAACCGATCACCACCATTGCACAGCCAAACTTCTTGGCTGTTCGTGAAGATATCTCGGAAGAAGACGTTTACCAGCTAACCAAAGCGATCTACGAGAACCTGCCGTTCCTACAAGGCATCCACAAAGCAACAAAAGCAATGGCGATTGAGAAAGCGATTGCTGGTTTGCCAGTGCCTCTTCACCCAGGCGCAGCGCGTTACTACAAAGAAATGGGCATCGAAATCCCATCAGATCTAATGGCGAAATAACGCCTACTTAGCCCCGAGTTTCGGCTCGGGGCATTTTATCCCTACCGATTTCTAAGATGGAAAAAGCCGCCAGAGCTTGGAGTATGAGATGAGCGACTCAATAGAAAAGGAATTGCAGAAGTTTGAGCTGCCCACGCGCACTGATTTTCCGTGGGTAACCACCACAATTACAGTGTTTGGCGTGGTGTTGTCTGCTTTGCACATTTGGTTTAATACCTTATCGACGTTACCAGAGTTATGGATTTCCGCGACCCACTTTGCTGGCTTTGCGGTGATTTGTGCGCTTTGGTATCCGGCTCATATCTCTCTCAAGCAGAGTAAGATTGCACTCGGTATCGATGTGTTAATTGCTATGGGCGCGGTCGCGTGTTTGCTCTACATTCCCTATGCCGAAGATGCGCTGTACGAACGCGGTGTGAAGTTCGTGACCAGCGATTGGGTCTTCGCCATCATGGCAATTTTGATTGTGATTGAGCTGATCCGACGCACAATGGGCTGGTTTATTCCTGTACTGATTGTGGTGTGTCTGAGTTACGTTGTGCTTTGGGGTAAGTGGGCGACAGGTATTTTCCACTTCCCGGGTTTGAGCATGGAAACCTTGCTCTACCGCAGCTTTTATTCTTCTGAGGGCATGTTTGGCTCTATTTCGCGCATCAGTTGGACTTTCGTATTCATGTTCATTCTGTTTGGTGCGTTTCTTGTTCGCTCTGGTGTTGGTGATTACATCATCAATGTGGCACGTGCTGCGGCTGGCAAAATCATCGGTGGTCCGGGTTTTATCGCAGTGATTGGCTCCGGTTTGATGGGCTCAGTATCCGGCTCTAGCGTGGCAAATACGGTTTCAACCGGTGTTATCAGTATTCCGTTGATGCAAAAAGCGGGTTTCCCTTCGCGCTTTGCAGCGGGCGTTGAAGCTGCAGCTTCGACAGGTGGTCAGTTGATGCCACCAGTGATGGGAGCGGGTGCTTTCATCATGGCGTCTTACACGCAAATTCCTTATGTTGATATCATCGCGGTTTCTTTCATTCCTGCTCTTATCTATTTCTTGTCTGTGGCGTTCTTTGTGCGTATTGAAGCCAAACGCAGCGGCGTTCAAAAAATCACGACCAGTGATGAATCTCTATTAAAAGTGCTGATCAGTGGTTGGCACAACCTTATCCCACTGGCGGTATTGGTCACTTTGTTGGTTCAAGGTTTTACACCGACTTACGCTGCAGGTTTATCGATCATTTCTGTAGTGGTGGCTTCTTGGTTTTCGAAAGATCATAAGATGGGACCAAAAGCGATCATCGAAGCACTTTCGCAAGGTGCGAAAAACATGGCGACAACCGCCGTGTTGCTGGTGGGTATAGGTTTGGTGATCAACGTGATCAGCACAACGGGCATCGGCAACACGTTCTCACTGATGATCGATGGTTGGGCGAATGGTGACTTGTTCATCATGATCGTTCTGATTGCGCTCGCTTCTCTTGTTTTGGGTATGGGTTTACCCGTGACAGCGGCGTATATTGTGTTGGGCACACTGTCTGCCCCTGCGCTTTACAAGTTGATTGCGGAAAACCAATTGCTTGAATTGATGGTGTCGGGTCAATTGCCAGAACAAGCAAAAGCCATCTTTATGTTGGCGGCGCCAGAAAAGCTGGAACTGCTTAATGCGCCAATGGCGTTGGAAACCGCGAAAGAAATGGTGGCGCTAGTACCTGCGGACTTTATGGAAACTCTACTGGAGCAAAGCCTGGGTATGGAAGTGGTAGGCTTGGCATTGCTGGCTGCTCACCTCATCATTTTCTGGTTATCGCAAGACAGTAACGTTACGCCTCCAGTGTGTTTGACCGCATTTGCAGCAGCGACCATCGCTAAAACACCGCCAATGCGTACCGGTTTGATGGCATGGAAAATCGCCAAAGGTTTGTATCTTGTCCCGTTGTTGATTGCTTACACTGGCTTGGTCAGTTGGGATGTGACGTCGGTGATTACCGTGGGCTTCTTTGCCATCATCGGAACCTATGCATTGATTGGTGCGATTGAAGGTTACTTGGAAGGTCCTCTAAACATTCTGACGCGTCTCTTGTTGGTTGTGGTGGGTACTTTGCTGGTTTGGCACGACATCCCAATGTTGGTTCGTGTGGCAAGCTGCGCGGTATTTGTCGCGGTGTTCATTTACAGTGGTCGCAAGTTCAAATTGCAACAATCTCAACTATCGGTTTTATAAGAGGTCGCATGAAATCAGTCTATGACTACATCATTGTTGGTGGCGGTATCGTTGGTGTGTCGACGGCATGGCAACTGCAGCAACGTCATCCAGACAAATCCATTTTATTGGTTGAGAAAGAGTCCGGTTTTGCCAAGCACCAAACCGGACACAATAGCGGCGTGATTCATGCTGGAGTGTACTACGCACCGGGCAGCCTAAAAGCCGATTTTTGTAAGCGTGGGGTAGAGCGAACCATTTCGTTCTGTGCTCAGCACGATATTCCGGTGGAGAACTGTGGCAAGTTACTGGTTGCGACCAATGAGCAAGAAGTCGAACGCATGAATGCCCTCTATGAGCGCTGCCATGTCAACGGCATCGACGTAAAGCTACTCGATGAAGTTCAACTCAAGCTGGCTGAGCCAAACATCACGGGATTGGGCGCGATTTATGTCAAAACCACCAGTATTGTCGATTATCGTTTGGTTACTGAGCAGATGGCGGAAGAGTTCAAAAAGCTCGGAGGTCAAATTAGCCTGAGAACCAAAGTGGTGGCTGCCGAAGAGAAGGACGAAGAAGTCCAACTGACCTGCACTTCAGACGGTCAAACCATGCAGCTCAATGCCAAGTTCTTGGTTACTTGCAGCGGCTTGATGGCGGATCGTATGACTAAGATGATGTCTATTCCGACCGATTTTCAGATCATCCCTTATCGTGGTGAATACTACCGCTTAGATAGCAAACACGACCAAGTGGTGAATCATCTTATTTATCCAATTCCCGACCCTGATTTGCCTTTTTTGGGTGTCCACCTGACTCGCATGATTGATGGCAGTGTGACTGTTGGTCCAAATGCGGTGCAAGGCTGGAAGCGAGAAGGGTACGACAAGGTTAACTTCAGCTTGCAAGATACCATGCAGATGCTCAGTTTCTCCGGCTTTTGGAAGGTGACACAAAAGCATCTAAAAACCGGATTGGATGAGTTTAAGAACTCGTGGTGGAAGCCGGGCTACCTCAAGTTGGTCAACAAATATTGCCCAAGCATCAAGGTTGACGATCTCAAACCATATCCTGCGGGTATTCGCGCACAAGCAGTGTTATCCGATGGCACTTTGGTTCATGACTTTTTGTTTGCCGAGAGCGCAAGAAGCCTACACGTTTGCAACGCCCCCTCTCCCGCAGCGACATCTGCGATGCCAATTGGGGAATACATTTGCGATAAAGTGAATGAGAAGATAGAAGCGAAAACGGTATAAAACAAAGGCGACGCAACTGTCGCCTTTGTTGTATTTGAATCTGGGAATTAGGAGTTGCCATCTTTAGGGCAAAGTTCGCCCTTCTTGGCGTGCCTCTCGATCATGTAATCGCCGCGGGCACTGTGCAGGACTATCGCGTTCCAGACTTCTCCATCTTTAAGCTCAAACTCCATCGCATAGTGTGTACCGCCGACGATTTGAGTTCTCACATCATTGATTTGTTTTAACTTATCTGTCGCATTCATTTGATGCAGAATCATGCTGAGTGAGCGCTCTGCATCCGGTGTCACTTTCGCCACTTGCCAACCTCCAGGGACACCGCCTTTCGAGCCACAGATGGCTTGCATTTTCTTCTTCAAACCAGGAGACATTTGCTTATCCACGGCCAATGCGTTACCTGCAAATGAAAAAGCGGCCAACGACATCATCGCGGTCCACATCATCCTTAACTTCATAATCCACTCCATTGTTTTGTTATTGATTGAGTATAAGCACGCCTTTCACGGTTTACATAATAGCAAGGTCTTCTGTGCCAACAGATAAATACGTAATGGGGGAGTTAAACAGGCTAAAAACGATCGCTTTTGATAGCGGCTCGTAACACTCTTTAGAGGAGGAGACGTTATGAGTCTGAAGCATTATTTTGAAAAGGTCTCACCAAAGTTTGAACCGGGAGGCCAATACCACAAGTTCTACCCACTCTTCGAAGCTGTTGAAACCCTTTTTTACACGCCGGGTAAAGTGAATCACGGCGTAACCCATGTTCGAGACAGCATCGATTTAAAGCGCATCATGATCATGGTGTGGTTAGCCGTATTCCCCGCGATGTTTTGGGGTATGTATAACATCGGTCAGCAATCCAGCGATGCTTTGCTGTACGGCCTTGACCAAGCAGCCGCTCAACAAGCCATTGATGCCTCTTGGGGGCTGAGTTGGGTTTGGGGTTCAGTAGAGGCGGCGAGCCAAGCGGGTTGGGCGAGTAAAATGCTGGTCGGTGCAACCTACTTTTTGCCTGTCTACGCGACTGTGTTTGTAGTTGGCGGTTTTTGGGAAGTGCTGTTTGCTATCGTCCGCAAGCACGAGGTGAATGAAGGCTTCTTTGTTAGCTCCATTCTGTTTGCGTTAATTCTCCCGCCCACCATTCCTTTGTGGCAAGCCGCGTTAGGTATCACTTTTGGTATCGTGGTGGCGAAAGAAATCTTCGGTGGTACGGGGCGTAACTTCTTAAACCCCGCGTTGGCAGGGCGTGCGTTCTTGTACTTCGCTTATCCAGCCAATATGTCTGGTGGTGCGGTTTGGATCGCGGCAGATGGTTATTCTGGCGCTACACCGTTGAGCCAATGGTACGAAGGTGGTCAGAGCGCTTTGACCAACAATATGACAGGCCAGCCTATCTCTTGGATGGACGCTTTCGTCGGTAATTTGCCGGGTTCTATGGGAGAAGTCTCGACCCTGCTGATCGCGCTTACAGGTCTGGTGCTGGTCTTTATGAAGATCGCTTCGTGGCGGATTGTTGCGGGTGTCTTTGTTGGCTTAGCCGTGACGTCGTTATTGCTTAATGCTATTGGCTCGAATACCAATCCTATGTTCTCTATGCCTTTCTATTGGCACTTTGTGATTGGTGGTGTCGCGTTCGGTACTTTCTTTATGGCCACCGACCCCGTATCGGCTGCATTCACCAATGGTGGTAAATGGGCTTACGGTATCCTGATTGGTGTGATGACGATATTTATCCGAGTGCTCAACCCTGCTTACCCAGAGGGCATCATGTTAGCGATTCTGTTTGCCAACTTATTCGCACCTCTGTTCGACTACATGGTGAAAGAGCAGAATATCAAACGCAGAGTCAAGCGCCGTGCCGCAGGGTGATTTGCATAAGTAGCCCTAATTATGTTGAGGTTTCTACCTGCAACTGGTTGCCAATAAGTCCTTAAAAACTTGGAATTTTATAGTTTATTGGTATGAAAAGTGAGGGCGGGTTCACTGAAAATTGTTTAAATCTTGCTCTATAGTGAAAAGGTCAGCGGCGCAGTGTCACTGGCCTTTACTTTATTTAAATCAGGAGGACGAGAATGACGAGAATTAAGGATATTCTTGATAGCCGTTTAGTGCTGTCGTTCTGGTATAACCTCGATTACGGTTTGTCCCTTCTCAGTAAAATCTCTGTTCGTTAATTTCCTCAATGCACCCGCATTGAACCTTTCTATTTTTCTAATAAAAATCAAGAAATTGAAGCAGATTGCGCTTATTCGCGCAAAGCAATGCGTATAAGGAAATTAATAATGAAACGTATCCCAGAACCGTTCCGCATTAAAATGGTTGAGCCAATTAAAATGACGACATTGGCTGACAGAGAGATTGCCCTTAAACAAGCAGGTTTTAACCCATTTCTTCTTCGCAGTGATGATGTTTACATCGACCTGCTGACCGACTCTGGCACTGGTGCTATGAGTGACAATCAGTGGGCAGGCATCATGATGGGTGATGAGTCCTACGCGGGGAGTCGCAACTACTACAATTTGTGTGATGCAGTAGAGCATTTCTTTGGCTACAAGCTTACTGTGCCAGCGCACCAAGGCCGTGGTGCCGAGCAAATCTTATTCCCAGCCTTGATTGAGCGCATGCGTCAGGTTCGTGGAGGTGAGACTCCAGTGTTCATCTCTAACTACCATTTCGATACTACAGCGGGCCACATTGAACTCAATGGCGGTAAAGCGATTAACGTAGTGACGGAAGAAGCGTTCGATACGACAACGCCATACGACTGGAAGGGTAACTTTGACCTCAATAAGCTGGTGGCAACGATTGAAGAACATGGTTCTCATAACATCTGTGCGATCATCACCACGGTTACGTGTAATAGCTCAGGCGGTCAGCCTGTGTCGATGGAAAATATGCGCAGCGTGTACGAAATCGCAACCAAGTACGACATCCCTGTGGTGATTGATTCAGCTCGCTACTGCGAGAACGCTTACTTTATCAAGCAGCGTGAAGCGGGTTACGAGAACAAGTCGATTCTGGAAATCATCCGTGAGATGTACCAATACGGCGATATGCTCACCATGTCTGCGAAGAAAGACCCAATGGTGAACATTGGTGGTATGTGCTGTATTCGCGATCACCAAGAGTTGTTCCAAGCGGTACAAACACGATGCGTTCCGATGGAAGGTTTTGTCACTTACGGTGGTATGGCTGGCCGTGATATGGAAGCTTTGGCTCGTGGTCTGTATGAAGGCGCTGATGAGGATTACCTTCACTACCGCATTAGCCAAGTTCAGTACTTGGGTGAGCGTCTGCGCGAAGGTGGCATTCCAATCCAATACCCAACCGGTGGTCATGCCGTCTTTGTTGATGCGGCTAAGATTTTGCCTCATATCCCACCAGAGCAATTCCCTGCACAAGTGTTGTGTAATGCTTTGTACTTAGAGGCGGGGATTCGAGCGGTAGAGATTGGTTCACTGTTGCTTGGCCGAGATCCGGAAACAGGTGAACAGAAAGCTTCTGAGCTAGAGTTGATGCGTTTGACCATTCCGCGTCGTGTGTACACCAACGACCATATGGACTACATCGCCGATGCAATCATAGAGTTGAAGGACCGAGCGCATGAGTTGAAGGGATTAACCTTTGATTACGAGCCGCCTGTGCTTCGTCACTTCACTGCACGTTTTCATAATATTGACTAAGATGGGTTTCTAGAAAAGCAAAAGGCTGCGGTGTTCGCAGCCTTTTTCATCTTTGCCGTATGCGATTACGCTAGCTCTAGCGTGATTCGCACAAATTGCTCGTCTTGATACAACACTTCGTAGTTGAAGGTGTTATTCGCATAAATACTACCTAGGAACAACGAACGTTGGCTCATTGGTCCACGGAAAAGCATCGAAATTGGTGCGATCAAGGCGTTATTGTCGTCGAAATGTTGGTTTAAATTCTCTGACAACACACACAGTAAGCAGCCATGTTGGTCGTGGGATAGATCCACATCTTCCGGACGAGAAAGTAGTACGGTCGTACCCAGTTTTTTCTCAACTTCATTGATCAACAGTAGGTAACTGTCGAGGTGAGGCTGTGGGTTTCCTGGTTTATCGGCACCTACACAACGTTCGAGTAAGGCTTCTAAATTGCCATTTTCCCCTTTTGCCTGTTGAGTCAGAGACTTTAATGGCTTTTTAATCAGTTTGTAGCGATTGCTTTTTAGTTTCGGTTTTAACCACTTCTGGAGCAGGTCGTTACGTTCTTTTAAGGGGATAATTCGCGATGACGCGTGGATTTTGAAGTGCAGGTGTAATAAAGCGTGCACCGCAAGTTCGCTAAGTAATTGATTAGCGTCCGCGGATTGTTTTGCCTGCTTAGAACTTTGCATTACACTCTAAATTTCTTTGTAAAGAAAGGAATGGTGCCGAGAGAGGGACTCGAACCCTCACACCAAAGGCACTAGCACCTCATGCTAGCGTGTCTACCAATTTCACCATCTCGGCATCATGATGCTCTGAATACACAGAGGCTTCGGAATGAAGCGTTCCAAATTGTATATCCAAAATCCATAGATTGGCGAGAGCAAAATTGCTCATTTTTGGTCTTTGGTGTTCAACTGAACATTTATTGTTCATTTTTAGCCATTTCATCCTATCTTTCCCTCCTAATACCCCTATTTTCCCTACAAGTATGACCATAAAAAGGCATCTTTGCTTAAATTATGAACGCTTGAACGTTTGCGTAAATAAATGTGATGAAACTCTCGTTTTGATGGCTATACTTGCGACCCGTTTAAGCGGGAATTAGGGTTCGTTGTTCAGGACCCTTACCCATACAAGCCGTCACATGGAGCGAGATGAGTTACCAACTCTCTAGCAGTGAATGACCCCACGGACCGGACCAGCTACGTTCAATTGCTTGTATAAGGTAAAAATAAGATGTCGAACTATCCGTTCTTCCTCCAATCTGGATCTGCGAGTGCATGGTCACTCGATACGTTGTCTCTTTCTTCTGCCAATGCTTTTGGCGCTCCTTTCTTTTTCAACGTTCAGTAGGTCCGATTCATGAGTGTTCTATTTAGTCTATTTGGTATTGTTGCACTACTAGGTTGTGCGTTCCTGCTGTCAGAGAGCCGTTCTTCAATCAATTGGAAAACCGTGTCTCGAGCATTGTTGCTTCAAATGGGTTTTGCAGCTTTAGTGCTTTATTTCCCTTGGGGGCAAGCGGCACTGGCGAGTTTGAGTAGTGGTGTTGCAGGGTTATTAAGTTTTGCCGATGAAGGCATCAAATTCCTCTTTGGTGACCTTGCTTCTACTGGCTTCATCTTCGCGGTTCGCGTTCTTCCTATCATCATCTTCTTCAGCGCTCTTATCTCTGCCCTTTACTACTTGGGCATCATGCAAAAAGTGATTCAATTTATCGGTGGTGCAATCCAAAAATTCTTGGGTACCAGCAAAGCAGAATCTCTTGTTGCAACAGGTAACATCTTCCTATCTCAAGGTGAATCGCCACTTCTTATCCGTCCTTTCTTACAAAACATGACTCGTTCAGAACTGTTCGCGGTAATGGCTGGTGGTATGGCATCAGTAGCGGGTAGTGTTTTAGGTGGTTACGCAGGTCTTGGTGTAGAGCTGAAATACCTAATCGCAGCAAGCTTCATGGCAGCACCAGGTAGCTTGTTGATGGCAAAAATCATTGTGCCAGAGCGTCAAACGCCAAGCGATTACAACAACATCGAGCTAGACAAATCAGAAGAAAGCAACGTGATCGACGCGCTAGCAAGCGGTGCGATGGGCGGTATGAAAGTCGCGGTTGCGGTAGGTACAATGCTGATCGCGTTTGTGAGTGTGATTGCGATGGTGAACACCGGTCTGGAAAATCTAGGCGAAATGTTCGGCTTTGCAGGTATCACGCTACAAGCAATCTTTGGCTACCTATTTGCTCCTCTTGCTTGGTTGATTGGTGTGCCTAGTCACGAAGTTCTAGCGGCAGGTTCTTACATCGGTCAGAAAATCGTAATGAACGAATTCGTGGCATTCATCGACTTCGTACAACATAAAGCAACGCTGACTGAACACACACAAGTGATCATCACGTTTGCGCTGTGTGGTTTCGCAAACATCGGTTCTATTGCCATTCAACTTGGTTCTATCGGTGTGATGGCTCCAGAGCGTCGTAAAGACGTAGCGAACATGGGTCTGAAAGCGGTAGCTGCAGGCACGCTAGCTAACCTAATGAGTGCATGTTTGGCGGGTATCTTTATCTCGCTATAAAGGAATGCCAGCACATAAAATACTTTAATGAAACCCGCCAATTTGGTGGGTTTTATTTTATTAGGCTACCGAATGAGAGGTTGGTTAAATATTTAAGAGTACATCGCTCTGTATTATTCATTTCTGAGTCATTTGCTCCTTATATCGAATAGTATTGCCGTACGGTTTGGGCTTACTTTCTAATTTGTTAATATGACAAGGAGGAAGAGCGTGACGTCAAAAGTCGTATCGGTGGTGCTTGCCGATAGAGAGCGGACAGGGCTAGGGCCTCTCACAGAAACATGTTGTAAATCGGTCACGCAGTTTGCGGGATCTCATCGTTTGATTGATTTTGCCTTGAGCAATCTGATTCAGGCAGGCGTTAAACGAAATCTGGTTTTGACCCGCTTTCATTGTGCTGCGTTGAACACTCACATTGAACAGGCGTGGCAAAACTATCAAGCACGCATTGAAGTGCTTGAGCCGACTTATCCTCAAACTACTTATCCTCAGACTCGGCTTTTGCCTGCATTGGAACAAAATTGGACCGATGTACTGTTGCAGAATCTTGATTCGATCAATCATCCGACCGATGAGCATGTATTGTTGGTTGGTGGTGAGCAAATTCATCGCAACTACATTGCCTCGTTACTTCAATACCACCAAATCCAAAAAGCAGAACTGACTTTGGTTGTCGTACAGGTGCCAATCGAGCAAGCCTCGAAATATCATGTCGTAGAACTGGATGCTCAACGTCAAGTTGTGAGTATTCAACATCAACCAGAACATCCTGCAGAAATACCAAACAAGCCGGGCTTTGCCATGGTGCTGACAGAAAACTATCTCTTTCAACGTCCAGTGTTAGTAAAGGGATTGTTTACCAACGCGAAAAAGCTCGATGGTCAGCATGATCTGACTAAGGATATTGTTGGTTTACTGGCTCGTCGTGTGAAGGTTGAGTTGTTTGATCTCGGAGTTCTTTATTCAGAGCAAACGCCAATGTACTGGCATGGACTGAATAACGTTGACGACTATTGGCGTGCACAAATGATGTTGTTGACGGAAAACCACCGTTTGAAAAAATCTCAATCAGAGCCGCTATTAAGTGAAAAAGCGCAGTCAGATAGACCTTGTCAACGCAATGAAATTGACGGCATTAAAGTGCGCATTAAAGACAGTTACATCGCGTCAGGATGTAACATTGAAGGGGCTTGTTCTATCCGCTCAGTGATTGGTGTTGACTGTGACTTGGGCAGAAACAGTATCCTGCATGAAGCGGTGCTTATGGGGCGCTGCCAAGTTGGGGCGAATAGCCGGATTACCCGTGCAATCATCGAAGAAGATGTTCATATCGCTCCGGGCACGGTGATTGGTGAAAAACCGGAAAAAGACAGTGAGCAATTCTTTATTACCGAAGGTGGACTTGTGGTGATCCCAAGGGGCAGTCGTGTCGGGTTTGAAAGTGAACTTGCGCCTCTGCACGAGAATTACCCCGAAGGCGTTACAGCCAACACTTTCTAATAAAGGTATGGTGGTTTCTAAAGAAGGTTCTACCAAAAGACAATTTGTTGTCTATTCTAATTTATAAAGATAAATAAAATTCTAAATTACAATAAGTTGGCTAGGAGAGAGCATGCAGTTTGAACGCGCTCATTTTGCAGATGCACTAAAACATTTCAGGAAAAAATCTAAATATTCGCAAGATGCCTTGGCCGAGTTACTTTCTTCCGCTCATCGTGTGTTTTCAAGTTTGAATCAAGCCACACTCAGTCAGTGGGAAAGGGGGCGAATAGAACCGACATTGTTACGCCGCCTAGGTATCGCTCACTTCTTTCAGCAGCCCTATCATTACGATGAGCAAGAGCTAAAAAGCGTCAAGAAGGCATTGCAACACCCGGTTAACTTTCAGAACTTAAGCACTGTGTACGATTATGAGATTACTCATCGTAGCCATGTCGCTTTTGAAAAGCTGGACGAAGATGACAAACAGTTGATTTGTGAGTCACATCATCGACAAAACGGCAGTGCGGTGACGGATACATTAGACGCTCTGCATCTCACGCAACCAAAGGTATTTTGCTTCTACTACAAAAAAATGCTGGTGGGGCACATTCTTTATGAACAAAAGCAGAACGCGATTTATCTGGTGAGTGTGGTGTTTCTCACGAAAACCATCCGAACGGCATTGCTTTCCCATATTGCTGAAATCAGTAAAGGTTTGACGGTTTACTTCCCGATCCGAGACCACAGTTTGAATCAGTTTATGGAAGACTGCTTTTTAGAGAAGTGTTGTTATAGCCACAGCGTCACGTTTTATGCAGGAACCAGTGAGCAGTTTTTTGAGAATCCGATGATCTTAAGCGTCATGCAAGGTTTTCAAGACTTTCGCTTAGTACGCTACGAGCAAGTAACAAAAAAGCAGAGTTAACCACTCTGCTTTTTAATGATTGCTGTTGCTGTTCGTTTATCGCGACTGTTCAGTCTTCTTTGGCATGAGACCATAAGGCAAGGATTCAAAGGCGTAAGGCTGGTTTTTCACTGTCGGTGCTTGATGCACACCTTGCCAATCGAGCAGCATAATCGCTAATACGTTGCGGTGTTCTCCGTATTTTAGATCGTAATCGCCTCCCACTGAGGGGATCATACCTTGTTCCGTATTGATGGCGCCTTGAATCGCCTGACGTGTTTTATCAACCACCGAATCGTCATCCAAACCAGCCAACAAGAAAGTAATCCCAACTTCCGCTATCACGTCTTCTTTTGAACGCAGGATGATGGTGTCAATGTTGTCGCGAAAGTAGTCATAAATCCATTGATGATCTGCTTCATTCACCTGCTTTTGGTAGTATTGCGAATCCCCAAAGATGATGTGCGTCATACCATAGATTTTGTTGCTGTATTGCTGAGGCGACAGTTTCTTGTCTTGGCTATCAGGGTACGTGCTACGAAAGGCTTTGGTAAACTGAGCAACCACATCTTGCTCTCCAAGTTGTCGCAACCAATACACCTGATTCGCTAACTGCGCAGCCCATGCTTCAATCATCTCAGGATCAGTGGCGTATCGAGCGAAATCATAGCGGCGTAAGACAGCTCTCAAGGTCTTATCTTGCTTGTGTTTTAGGCCATATTCATCCGCTCTCGCCATTGCCCCTAGCAGATCCACACCTAAGTAGAAATATTCTGGCTGGTGCTTGGTCACGGTATAGCGGCGCTGACCTCTTTCATCTTCTTGGTCGTGGTAATTCGCGAGGCGCTCTTCTGAATAGAGGAAGATCTGTTCTTGAGTGGTGACATCGCTGGCAAAATGGTTCAGACGACTGGCGACTTGTGCCATGTCAGTCCAAACGGCTGGAAGGTATTTGTCATCTAAGGTTTGGCGATACATTCGAAGGCCAAAGTGCCCTTCACGAAACGCAGGTAGTGTATAGAGCCGCGATTCATAGGTATCTTTAATTAACTGAGCGGATTGTGAATAGGTCAAAACAGGAGACTCTTGCGCGGCTTGCACTTGGAAAGCCAGTGAGCATGAAAGCAACACGGCTAAGCTGAGAGGTTTGATACGCATAAACACATTCCGTTAGAAAGCTAGAATTCAAACCTACCATCAATGCTTATTTGCTATGTAATAACTCAGTCAATAGTTGGTCACGATATGGCGGAAAGTCAGATTAATGCGTTCGCCTTTTGGTTTGGCTGTTTTTGGCACTGCATGCTTCCAGTGGTGCTGAAGCTCACCCGCCATAATTAGTAATGAACCGTGGCTAAGTTCATATTCTATTTGGGTTTTACAATGTAAATTTCGCAGTAAAAATCGACGGGTTTCACCGAGGTTAATCGATGCGATAACAGGGTTTCTTCCTAGTTCTGGTTCGTTATCTTGGTGCCATCCCATGGAGTCTTGTCCATTGCGATATAAGTTGGCTAATACTGAGTTGAACTGCACTCCAGCGATGGCCTCACTGCGCGACTTAAGTTCTGTCAGTTCAGGTGTCCAAGGATGTGGTGCCATGGTTAATCCTGAATAGGTGTAATCCACATCGCCATGCCAAGCTTGCAAGCGAGGCTGCAAGACAGAACGACCAAACATCATGATGCTTTCTTGTTGCCAAGGTAAGGTGGAGCGGAGCTGCGAAAAGTAGCGATCAGCGTCTAATTGACTCAGGAAGTTAGGATCATAGTAGATCTTTCCCTGTGCTACTTCTTGCCAAAATGAGCTTTTAAATAAATCACCTTGTACTTGCATCTCACTTTACCTGTCTCATTTATAAAAAGGTTCGATATTTATTACCTTTCCGATAAGTATTGGTTATTCTTAAATTAAATAAGTATTTTAACAATAAATATAAAGCTTCGTGGCAAATCGCTACGAGCTAGTGGGGAACAAATGCGTTATTCACCCAGAAAACAGTGTTATTTTGCATTGTTCTTCCTCACTTTTTTTGCCTTGTCTGTTGGGGTTATCGAGCTGTTGCACCGAAACCAGCAAAACCTCCATCAAGAGCGAGTTCAAGTTGAGGCCAAAGAACAACTTTCCATTCTCCGTTCCAATTTGGAAGCGGAACTCATGGCTGACATCTACAACGCGAGCACACTTGCCACTCTCATCACTTTGCTACCCAACGAAGAAGAGCGCAAGCTGAATATCGCGGTTAACCGTATCCTGAACAAGAGTAAGCGCATTTCCGTAATTGGCATCGCGGAAAACGACATCGTTCGTTATCTCTTCCCTCTTCAAGGTAATGAGAGCGTTTTAGGGCTTGATTATCGCACTGTTCCTGAACAGTGGGTCCAAGTACAAAAGGCCAAAGACATTGAAGAAATATTCATAGCGGGACCAGTTAAGTTGGTGCAAGGCGGGCTAGGGCTGATTGTGCGTGTGCCTGTTTTTCGAGATCCGCCTTTCAATGATGATTATTGGGGGGTGATCAGCGCTGTTATTGATTTTGACAGCTTGCTCCGAGAAACCGGTGTGATTGATTTCTCTTACCGCTATCACATGACTATCAGCGGGTACGATAGCGGAGGTGAATTCGGTGATGTGTTTTTTGGCCAGCCAAGCAAAAGCGGGCAAATATACGCGAAAGAGCAGGTTCACTTCCCATATGGAGGATGGAGCCTCGCCGTTTACTCGGATGACCGGTTAGAGCAGCAAGTGCCTTGGTATATTTTACAACTGGCCCGCTTAGTCGGTTATCCCATCGTGTTAGCGATGAGTATTGCGTTGATTGTGATTTATCGCTTATACATCGTCGCCGATAGCCGAGCGTTGCACGATGAGCTAACGCAGTTGCCAAACCGACGCTACTTTATGCAGTCATACAAGCAGCAGTTCGAAATCGCGAAGCGCTACAAAAAGCGTTACAGCTTCGCTTTGATCAACATCGATCTCGACCATTTCAAACACATTAATGATACCTATGGCCATGATGCGGGCGATAAAGTGCTGGTGGCGTGTGCGGAAAGGATCAAAAGTAGTCTGCGTCGCTCTGACATCGTGGCGCGGATGGGCGGTGATGAGTTCTTGGTGGTTGTACACAATCCAAAGACGGAAGAGAACATTCAAGCCTTGTTGAAGAAACTGAGATTTGCATTGTGCTCAACGCCAGTTATCTATGACGAAGAGCTGATCTATTTACGAACCAGTATGGGCTACGCCATGTTTGATCCGGAAATGACCTCACCGCAGCAGATGATGAAAATCGCAGACGAGCGTATGTATCAACAAAAACACTATGGCGGGTAGCGTTTAAAACGAATTAGGCTTGCAAAGCAACGTCTATAAGCGAAATGCAACGTTAGAATACAGACAGTTAGAGCCTCGTATACCTACGGGGCTTTTTCATTTTGACAGTCTTTCTTATTTAAACGCTGATTTGCTGATAAAGGGATTAGTAGCAATGTGTGCAGTAGCATATTTTGCATTGATTTGCATTTTGCAACTGCGATTTGCAAAATGTGTGCTCAATAAAGCACCAATATGCATCAAGATCGAAGAAAAAATGGAGTTTTAAAAGTTGGCACGCATCGTGCTTTGTAAAGAGTGACCCTTATTAAGCCGAGGGTCACCTAGCCAACTGACGTTGTTAGTGAATACACATTGTTCACAGATATATACCGCCAATCACCTTTATTGTGATTGGCGTTTTTTCTTTCTAGAGGTCAAGAATTTGCACCTCATCGCCCGCTTCCCCTGAATCTCCGCACTTGTTGTAACAGCTTGGCTGTCTTGGACACACCGCACCTCTCGAACAAATCAATCGAGCTTGAGTCTGAATCCCACGTTCAATCCAGTTGATGTTGAGTATCTTAGCTATCGTGGTGAGATCTTTCTTAATGTGCTGAGGAATCACAGTACTACCGCCTGACGATACACATAGAGACTTCAACTCTTCTGCAATCGCAATAGCATCGCCACCTTGGGCTGAAATCGCAGGGTTGAGGTCTATACCTGCACACAGAACACGATTGTTACCGGCTGGGTCGAAGACGTTGACCGATTCACAGCAGTAGATGCGTGGCTCATTGCCGACATTTAGAATCGAAATTTGTGCAGAGCTGGTATCCAGTGGTTGGGACAAGCGACGGAATACCGCCCAATGCTGACAAGGGTCGTTTACCTTGCGCATGTTACCCCAAGGAAGCGGGATACCATTACCGCGATACACGGCTTTGAGTTTGCCCGGCCCATACGCATCGAAGTAATGCCAGTGCGGATAGGGTGACACCACCGTCATGCGACGCATTGCGACCGAAGGTGAGACACCAGCTTTTTTATGAACATCGATTTCATAGCCAGAGCGGTCAAGCAACTGACGAAATGGCACTTTTGGACACAGCAAGGCACCGGCAAAGAAGCTCGACTCAAAATCGCGCCATGCTTGCAGAATATCTTGTGAGTTGAGCTCAGAGTTTGAAACCTGCGAACCACTTTGCTCCCAGTTGTTCTGATGCCCAATAGACAGCACGTTACTCATACCATCACTGCTGTGCAGCACCCGATGGCCGATGTAGACCGCTAAGTCGTACTTCAAACGTGTTGGGTAATCACGCATGCGTTTGTTGAGGTAAATCGTCCCCGGCGCTTCCATAAACGACGTGATCAACTGTTTTGCACTTACGCCAAGCTCATCAATCACATCTTGCGGTGCTCGGTCTACCCAGCGAATATCCAACCCCATGCTTTTCGCAATGTCGATCAGATCTTCCACTGACAGATTAAGTCGCTTTAAGCCCACTTCTTCTGCTGCCCGTTCTAAGTCTGGGAAGTGGTTTTGGTGGTTTTCTTGGTGTGCTCGAATCAATAGATGAGCAAATTGACGCCCAGTGATACCAGTTTGGGAGAGCATCTCTGGTATCGCGATTTGCAAGATATCGTTAGAGAACAGGAAGCTGGGTTCGAGCGCCATTCCGTTAATGCCGCCACGATTACCTTTGTTGGGCGTGATGGCTTCGAGCTCTGGCTCATCGTCCAAAAACCAAGCGGGTTCTTTTTGGAAAACTTCGGCGATCACTTCCAACATATCGATGCTCGGTACGCGTTTTCCACGTTCGATCATCGACAGATAAGAAACCGACGGCGCGTATTCAGGATTGATCCTAACGCAACGCGCAGACAAATCTTCCATCGTTAAATGGTTATTCTTCCTTAAGTTACGAATTTTCGTCCCTAAGAAATGTGATTGGCGGATAAGACTTTTTGACACAGACATTTTGTAAAATTCACATTGTAAAATTTTTGTTGTGAAATTGTAGTCAAAATTTCGCTAGTCTACATAATGAGCAGGCAAGGAAATTAACCATCCACTTCACAGATTTGCCTGAAACTTAAACGGAAGTTTTAAGTTTTTACTCTAGGAAGAGTGTTTAAGTGCGAGGAAACGACGATGAATATGCTGAATTTCGATAAAAAAGACATCCAACAACAAGAACGCCCATTTATCGCTGAAGCCGTATTTGCCGTCGAGGCGGTAAGTGCTGAGCAGCAGAGCGAGAAGCAAGTTAAGGCGAAGCAACTACTTGACCGTATGTTCCCATTGGAGAACGGTTCTCACCAAGACGTATCAAGCTACGTGATCGACTACCGCCATGTAATGGCTTACTTCAAAGACGGCACCCACAGCGGTCTTAAAAGCCCAAAGCATTTTGTAGCGTACACGGGTGAGAAAGAAGACCCTAAATCGATTCTGTTTAAAGACGAATCAGGTAGCCACGCAGAAGTGATGTTTGGTTGTCACAAAGGCACAGGTTGTGTGGAGTTGATGGACATCGACGATATCCAATTGGAAACACGCACCACCTTTAGCCCTGAACTAACCGGCAATGCACCAACTGCGATGCGCCACTGGATCAGCTTAATCAAAGGCGATAAGAAAGGTAAACCAATGGCATGCAGTGAAGACAAAGAATACACCGCGAAAAACGGCGATGATTACTTCTTAAGCTACTGCTACAGCATTGATTAATGATTCAAGAAACAAATAACAAGCCAGCCCAAGAAAGACAAAACCCCAAGCAAGCGCTTGGGGTTTTGTTTATATTTTTAGCCTGTGTGAATTGCTTTCGCTAGTTTGCTTTACTGGCGTTACAGCGGCATCACACGGTTGCGACCCAGTTGTTTTGCTTCGTAGAGCTGTTTATCCGCTTTGTTCACTAAGCTTTCTGGCGTATCACCTACTTCAAACTCGGCCACACCAAACGATGCGGTAATGCTTTGCACTTGAGTGCCAGAGCGTTTGTCACGGACGCGAAGTTTCTCAATCATTCGACGCAAAGTGTCTGCGTATTGGCGAGCAATACGTAGCGACTTATTCGGGATAATAACGGCGAACTCTTCACCACCAAAACGATAAGCGCTGATACCATCACGGCAGCTTTGTTGCAGACGGCGCGCAATGGCTTTAATCACTGTATCGCCAAACAAATGGCCGTAGTTATCGTTAAACGCTTTGAAGTGATCAATATCCAACATCACCAAGGTCATTGCTTGGTTACTGTCGATCAGCATTTGCAGGTCGTTATCGAAAGCACGGCGGTTGTATAGGTTTGACAGGCCATCAAACAGCGCGTCTTTTTGTACTTCAGCAAGCTGGTTTTTAAGACGAGAGATCTCTTCACTGGCCGTGGTGAGTTGGCTATTTAGGAATTTGGTGGAATGGCGGATCTCGCGGGATTCAACAACGAGCTGACGAACAACATTCATCACTTCTTCGATGCTTAGGCTGTTATCTTCAACTTTTTCTAGTTTGTTGAAGCTCTTGTCCACCATGTCTGAGAAGGATGAAGTATCCGTAATGGTGTCACTCATTGAACTAGAGACTTCACCCAACAGCACTTCGACGTTCGTTTTGAGCTCTTCTAAGCTGGTTTCAGCTTTGCTCGCCACGTAGTTGTTGTAGAGCTGCTTATGCATGGCGGGTGGACAGACGTCGTAATTCTCCAGAACCATATCTAACTCTTGGTTTAGTTCTGGGATCGTCTTGTCTACGTAGGTGTACCACAGCGCGTAGTTGGCAGGTGTCGCCGCTACGTGGTTCTTTATCATTAGTGGCACCGCTTTTTTTAGATTCGCGGTTGATTTCTTAAATTCGTCGGTCATTTCTGCGGTGTTACAAGCAAAATGGAATTAGGCTAAGGGTAACGGATATAAAACAATATCGCTTTAATTTTTGTCATTTTTGCTTGGTTTTCTTAAAAAAAATGAGCAAATAATCAAACAGTTTCATGAATGTAAGGTTTGATTATTAAATTTGATAAAATTATCCGTAACATTCTGTTTACTAAAGAGGTTTGTTTGATGGAGTTTTGAGCAATGTCGATGGCGCGCTGATCGTGACCAACGAAGATGCGTAAAAACTGGCATGTGCGTAATAGAAAAGAGCCAAAAGGAGCTTCTTTTGAACAAAACAATCGGACTGTACTGGTTTACCAACGATTTAAGATTGCACGACAATCCGCTCCTACTAAGAGCTTCTGCAGAAGTTGATTTGCTTATCTGCATATACTGCTATCCAAAAGTGTCCTCCTATCTAAAGCAATACGCACAAGAGCCGGAGTTCGGGTTTGCCAAACAGCAGTTTTTGGATGAGTCGCTGCATTGCCTGAATTTATCTTTGAATGCACTTAATAAGCGTTTGCAGGTTGTTGACTTACATCCATACCAAGCGATCAAGCACGCTGCTGACAAACTTGGCGTGACGCACCTTTATGTGGATGCTGTTGCTGGATCAGACGAGCAAGATGTGGTCGATAAGATTCAGGCAGAAGCGCCCCATTTAGTGGTTATTCAGAGAGAAGTACGTAGCTTGTTTTCTGTTGAAGATTTACCGTTTGAGCTTGAAGCGCTTCCTGACACCTTCACCAAATTCCGAAAAAAGGTTGAGAAACTTGCTCTAACTGAATCTGTAGAAGCAGTAACGACATTGCCTCCGCTGCCCGACGGACTCGCACTGCCGACGTTGAGTTTGACCCGTGACGTCCAGCCAAGCCTGTTTACTGGTGGTGAACGAGCAGGGCTTGAACATTGTCGTCAGTATTTTGCTTCAACATTAGCAAGTGAATACAAGCAAACGCGCAACGGTTTAGATGGTATGGATTACTCCACCAAGTTCTCTCCTTGGTTAGCTCATGGGTGTCTTTCTCCGAAAACCATTTATGCCATGTTGAAAGGTTATGAAGCCGCGAATGGTGCAAATGATTCAACCTATTGGATTTACTTCGAACTGCTTTGGCGTGAATACTTTTATTGGTATGCCCGTCGATACAAGCGGCAGCTCTTCCGATTCGGTGGCATCCAAAATCAAGCACCACTCACCAGCTTTTATGCGCACCGTTTTCAACAATGGAAGAAAGGTGAAACGCCATTTCCTATCGTGAACGCGTGTATGCATCAGCTTAATGAAACCGGTTATATGTCGAATCGTGGCAGGCAGTTAGCCGCCAGTAGTTTAGTGCATGAGCTTGGCCTCGATTGGCGTTATGGCGCGGCGTACTTTGAGTCACAACTGGTTGATTACGATGTGGCATCAAACTGGGGAAACTGGCAATACTTAGCAGGCGTTGGTGCTGATCCGCGTGGTTCACGACAATTCAACCTCGAAAAGCAAACCGAAATGTACGATCCGCACATGGAATTCATCGATAGGTGGCAAGGTCGTTGTGCTGGCGCGCATTTGGATAGTGTAGACATGGTCGATTGGCCAATTGTGATGGGCAGCAGTGACAAAGCTTCGTCATCGGAGAAACCGTAATGCAATTTGAAACCGTACGATTGATCTTGGGCGATCAACTCAACAGTGAGCACTCTTGGTTTCAGCAACCGGATGAGCAAGTGCTTTACCTGATTGCGGAGCTCAAGCAAGAGAATACTTACGTCACGCATCATATTCAGAAAGTGTGTGCGTTCTTTTCTGCAATGGAACAGTTTGCGAAAGAGCGTCAGAGTGAAGGTCACCAAGTTCTGCACCTCACGTTGGATGACACACAATCCTTCGACGATCTTGAGCAAGTCTTGCAACACTACGTGAGCGAAGTTGGTGCAAGTAAGTTTGAATATCAACGCCCCGATGAATACCGTTTGCTGGAACAGTTAGCCAAACTAAAGCTTGATGGGGTCGTGACGCGTTGTGTCGATTCGGAACACTTTTTGTTGCCGTTTGAGGAAATAGAATCGCAGTTTCCTCAAGGCAAACACATCATGATGGAGCACTTTTACCGCAGGATGCGCAAGCGCTTCGACATCTTGATGCAAGACGGAAAACCCGTCGGCGGAAAATGGAATTACGATGCCAATAACCGTAATAAGCTCAAAGCCAAAGACATTGAACAACTGCCACAACCTTTGATGTTCAGTACCGACGTACGCGGCATCGTTGAGCGGTTGGCAAAACATGACATCGAAACCATCGGAAATCTTGAAAGAGACTTGTTGTGGCCGATCAATCGCGCGCAGAGCTTGTCTTTACTCGCGCATTTCTGCCAAGTCTGCTTGCCGTTGTTCGGCCGTTTTCAAGACGCCATGACAGGTCAGCACGATGCTAAGTGGAGCTTGTATCACAGCCGAATTTCATTCTCGCTCAACAGTAAATTGCTGCACCCGAGAGAAGTCATTGATGCTTCACTTAAGGCATTCCATTCCAACGCAGATATCGACATTTCTCAAGTCGAAGGGTTTATTCGCCAAATCTTAGGGTGGCGAGAATACATCCGAGGCGTCTACTGGGCGAATATGCCTCATTACCCGAAAAAGAATGAGTTGGGTGCAGACAGAAAGCTGCCAGATTTCTTCTGGAATGGCGAAACCAAAATGGCCTGTATGCGCAATGCGATTAGTCAGTCTCTCGATTATGCCTACGCACACCACATCCAACGTTTAATGGTGACTGGTAATTTTTGTTTGCTAACCGAAATCGACCCAGATCAAGTGGATGAGTGGTATCTCGGTATCTATGTGGATGCAATTGAGTGGGTAGAAATGCCAAACACTCGTGGCATGGCGTTGTTTGCGGATGGCGGCATTGTTGGCACCAAACCTTACGCAGCGAGTGGCTCTTACATCAACAAGATGAGCGACTACTGCAAGGGCTGCCATTACGACAATAAATCGCGCAGTGGAGAAGGTTCGTGCCCGTTTAACAGTCTTTATTGGCGCTTTATGAACAAGCACGACAAACGTCTCGCAACCAATCCACGAATCGGGATGATTTTCCGCTCTTGGGACAACATGGAAGAACAGCAACGCCAAGCGATACTCGATACCGCAGAGCATTACATAGAAAACGTGGAGAACTTGTGATGGAAATACTCATCGTCGGTGGCAATGGTGGAATTGGTTTGGCGATGGTGCAAGAGGCCGCAGCTCGGTTCCCTCAAGCGTGCGTGCATGCCACTTATCGGAAGCAGCAACCAGATTGGCAACATCCAAATGTCGTTTGGCATCAAGTGGATGTATCGCAAGACGAGCAGGTAAAAGCGTTCAGTGAGCAGATTGAACATGTCGATTGGTTAGTGAACTGTGTTGGTATGTTGCACACCCAAGAGAAAGGCCCTGAGAAGAATTTTAGCTCGCTCGACGCAGACTTTTTTCAGCAAACCATCACGGTTAATACTCTGCCAAGTTTACTGTTGGCGAAATACTTCACGCCCAAGCTAAAGCGCAGTACTGCACCTAAGTTTGCGACCATTTCGGCCAAAGTTGGCAGCATTAGCGATAATCAGTTAGGTGGTTGGTACAGCTATCGTGCATCGAAAGCCGCATTAAACATGTTCCTCAAAACCATGTCGATCGAATGGCAAAGAATGGTCAAACATGGCACGGTGCTGTCACTTCACCCAGGTACTACGGACACCGCTTTGTCGGCACCTTTTCAAACCAATGTGCCAGAGGGAAAGCTGTTTACACCAGAGCGAGTCGCCAAGGATTTATTAGGCTTGATAGAAAAAGCGACCCCGCAAGATAGCGGGGCGTTTTGGGCTTATGATGGGACGTTATTGCCTTGGTAAGAGAACGCGTACAAACGTTAATACAAAGGAAATAGCGCTCTTTAGAGTGGGTCGGAGTGACCTACGTTTTCGTTGATTTATTTCTTCGGCAACGCTCAGAGCAATAAACGATTTCCTCCCAATTTCGCGCCCACTTCTTTCTCCAAGAAAATGGGCGCTGACAGACCGGACAGACTTTCATGGGAAGGTTGGATTTAAAACCTTTCATCGCGCTGAATGTTCACTCCTAATTTGGTTAAAACAGTGGTCTAGCTACTTATCAAATAGGTACAGGTAATCGCCGTAGCCTAAACTCGCCATCTTGTTCACTGGTACAAACTCCATTGCGGCTGAGTTCATGCAGTAGCGTAATCCCGTTGGCTTAGGGCCATCTTTAAATACGTGGCCAATATGTGAATCACCAAATTTACTGCGGATCTCTGTGCGTGGATAAACCAGTTTAAAGTCGGTTTTCTCTACGATGTAGCTTGGGTTAATTGGTCTCGTAAAGCTTGGCCAACCTGTGCCAGATTTGTACTTATCCGTTGATGAGAACAAAGGCTCACCAGTGACGATATCAACGTAAATGCCTGCTTCTTTGTTATCCCAATACTTGTTGTTAAAAGGACGCTCTGTACCTTCTTCTTGTGTCACGTAGTATTGAAGCTCAGTCAATTTAGCTTTGATTTCTTTGTCTGAAGGCTTTTCGTACACCTTCACTTTCGTCACCAACTCTTTTTCGTTGATAAGTTCACGCAGCGTTTTTGGGTTGTCTTTACGATCTTCACCAAACACTTCGTCGAGATACTTATCGCGACCTGATGCGTAGCGGTAGTATTTGTACTTCAGGCTACTCTTCTTGTAGTAATCCTGATGGTACGACTCCGCAGGGTAAAACTTTTCAAACTCGATCAGTTCTGTTTTCAACGGTTTTGGATAGATCATCGCCTTGTCGATTTCCATCATAAACTGCTCAGCAATCTGCTTTTGCTCCGCATTATGATAGAAGATCGCCGGGCGGTATTGGGGACCACGGTCGACGAATGAGCCTTTGTCGTCAGTCGGGTCGATATGGCGGAAGAAGTAGTCCAGCACTTGTTCGTAGTTCACGACAGCAGGATCGTACTTCACCTCAATCACTTCAATATGGCCTGATTTACCTGAAGAGACTTGTCGATAAGTTGGGTTCTCTAAATCACCGCCAGAGTAACCAGAGACAACGTCTAACACGCCAGGTAATTGCTCTAAATCTGATTCCGTACACCAGAAGCAGCCACCTGCGAGTGTTGCGATGTCAGTTTTACCAGATGCGTTCATCTTATCCATGGTATCGGCGGTACCTGTTTTACTTAGCAAGATGAACAGTACAGGGAGTGTGAATGAGAATCCCACCAATAGCTTAGATACTTTCTTCATAACTTCCTCAAACGTCATTTTTCTCAATGAATGTTACGTAAGAAGACAGAAGTAAGAGCGAAAAAATTACAGTGATTACGAAAAATTCTTTGCCCTTTCTCACAACAGGGCTACAGTAACGGCACGAAACAAGCGCTCATTGGTAGAAGGTTTCCGATGAGGCAAAAGCAATAATGAGGGAAACCATGCAAGCAGAAGTAAAATGGGTCGAAGACTTTAAATTCCTCGGCCAGTCTCAATCTGGTCACTCAGTCGTGATGGATGGCAATGGCGGTGCAACGGCACCAAGCCCAATGGAAATGGTGTTGATGGCTGCTGGTGGTTGTAGCTCTGTGGACGTTGTTGATGGTCTAAAATCAGCGGGCCAGAAAGTGGCTTCTGTCAACGCGAAACTCACCACAGAACGTCGTGAAACAGCTCCACGTATCTTTACTCAGGTGAACATTCACTTTGAAGTCTCTGGTGAAGCACTTGACCCAGAAATCGTTGCTAAAGTGGCGGCGGACTCATTAGAAAAATACTGCTCAGTATGTCTAATGCTGGGCGAAGGCGTAGAGATGACTCACAGCTGGGAAATCGTATAACCCCGACGTGGCACAACGACAAAATAGGAAAGAGAAAAGCCCGTGCTTTTCTCTTTTTTTATTCCTCTTTTACGCTAATCTATCGTGGTCAAAAGTTGTAGGAATGATCCAGTGACCGAATTAGAAAAAATGATGTCTGGCCAAGTGTTTAACGGTACAGATGAAGAGATCGAAGCGATCCGCACTCACGCAACTCATGCGTTGAAGGCATTCAATAACAATACCGATGAATCTCAACGTGATGCTTTGCAAAAGGATCTGTTTGGTAAAGTTGGCATGAGTATGGTCCGAGCGCCGTTCCATTGTGAGTTTGGTAAAACGATTGAAATCGGTGAAGAGACCTTCATCAATATGAATGTCGTCATGCTTGATGGAGCCAAAATCACCATTGGTAGCCACGTACTTATCGGCCCTAGTGTGCAACTTTACACAGCATCACATTCGTTGGATTACCGCAGCCGACTTAAGTGGGAAACGTTTTGTAAACCAATCACTATTGAAGATAGTGTTTGGATTGGTGGCAACTCGGTGATCAACCAAGGGGTAACCATTGGTGCTCGCTCAGTCATTGCTGCTAACTCAGTGGTAAACAGCGATGTTCCACCAGATTGTCTATATGGCGGTACGCCTGCCAAATTGATTCGTCGCTTAAACGAGGGCGAGTAATCACACATACTCACGGCGCTTATTCTCATAATCAATAAGCGCTTGTTTACATATCGGTTTCATTAATTTATAAATTTCATGTGCTTATGTTTGTTGCCTGCGAAATTTGTAAGAAGAATGTATGAAGCTGAAAGTTGTAAGTATTTACTTAATTTTTGTTGCGGTGTTCGCGAGTGCTCGCCTCTATTTTGATGCCCAAAAGCTCGTGCTTCCGCAATGTCCCCAAGAAGAAAAAGTCGAGACTTGGGTTCAATTCGTCTTTGACTACTCCATTCTCAGCGATTTCGACATAGAAGCATTGGAAGCACGAATCGAGGAAGACTTAGCCTTTTCAAATCTTATTCTCTCAAACTCATGTATCCCCATGGTTCGTAAGAGTGCAGGTTATGAATTCTTCGATGCTCGCAACGCGAAGCCAGCGGACATGTTGTCCTCCCATTATGAACTTAATCTGCAACACCGCAATTTGTTGGAACGCGCGTACCAAGAGCCAAACTTCTATGTTGTGCTAGTCCTAAGTGAAGACAACAGTTACTTTGATTTTGAGTACAAAATCGCCGAAACGTGGGTCGATCTGTTTCCTAACTTTGTGGTTTCTGATGTACGAGCTGCTCCATTCGCCTTGGAGCATGAGCTAGGGCATTTAGCGTGGGCACAACACGATTTAAAAACACTGTCATCTCAGCTTCAGAGTAGAACACTCAACTCCATGACAACGGAGGATAACCAATCACAGATCAAGCGTTATGCTCATGCTGCTTTGTGTGGTGATTCTGGAACCATCATGAGCTACTCAGACAACCTGCTACCTGTGTATTCCAGCCCAAATATTACCTATCAAGGGCAAGTCTGTGGCGATGTCGAAACCGCCGACAATGCTCGACGATTAACTGAGTATGCACGAGCGCTGAGGGGAAAGGTCAGTGCGAGGCTTTAACGAGACAATTTTTAGAAAACAGAATCGATTTCAAGGAGCTTATTATGTCTAAAAAGACGGAAGTTGTTATGTGTCCTTCGTGTGGTGTGGAAACGCATCATGTTGTGGTGTTGGTCAGAAAGAAAAGTGCTTTTGAGGGAGATAAAAATCGCAGTAAGAAGGAGTTCATTTCTGGCTTTCTAAAAAGCACAGTATTTGGTGCTTTCCTTGCGTCTATGGATGAGTTCTCTCGTCATCTAATCTGCGAAAACTGCGGCAACAAGATCATTCAAGATTGAACGTCATAGTCCACCCACCAATCAAACAAAAATGAGCTCCAATTTGAGCTCATTTTTTATCGATATCTGTTACTTAAGAATGGAAGATGACTTGTTCGTCTTCCGTCATTACAAGCGTCGCTTTGTTTTGCTCAATAAGCTGTGCGGCATAAGAAGGCGTCACGGCTTGCATCTCGCCTTTTGCTTTTAGCGTCAGTGATTCCCACGCTTGGTCACGATATTTACCCGCTTGGGTGTATTGAATCAGTACTTTCATAGCTTCACACTCCGGTGTGGTTGACGTGCTACTTAAGTTAGCGCTCCTATGATGGTTGCGCACCTGTTAAAAATGAAACATTAGATTAACCAAATGCTAAGAAGTGCAGATTTAGGCTATCTCGCACCATTCTTATTGGTCAGATTCCAAAGGTGTTTTGCGGTTCTACATTGCTTTGCACTAACTTGGTGATCCTTGCACTAAGTTAGTGGGCTTTTATGTGGTGGGCTATTACGAACTCCAAGTAAGGTTATGATATTTAAAGGCTTAAGTTTTTGGCATGAGATTTGGATTACTGATAACTGTGTCGCAAGAGCATAAGGTTAGAAGCACAGTTATGTGTATCTAACGGACAATTTGGCAATAGACATCTAGGGTTCCGGCTGTTGATACAGTGTCTGGGTCAAGAGTTGTCAACCTCGCAAGAGGTCACACGGAGGGATAGAAGCCCGGGAGATTAAACCAAGCCATTTGGTTGTGTCTCTTGTGTTGATATCTAAGTGTGACTCATGGAGGAGATTCCAATGAAAGCTCGATTCAAGAAAAGCGTACTCACCGCAATGCTTGGCACCACTCTGTTGGCCACTGCATTTCCCTCAACAGCATTAGCAGAAGAGAAACAGAAGTTTACGCTCGCGTGGTCTATTTATGTAGGTTGGATGCCTTGGGATTATGCAGACCATTCTGGCATTTTAGACAAGTGGGCTGAGAAGTATGGCATTGAGATTGACGTCGTACAGGTCAACGACTATATAGAATCGATTAATCAGTTCACCACTGGTCAGTTTGATGCCACTGTCATGACCAATATGGATGCCTTAACCATTCCTGCTGCAAGTGGCGTAGATTCAACCGCGCTGGTTGTCGGTGACTTTTCTAATGGTAACGACGGTATTGTTCTCAAAGGTGACAAAAGTCTCTCCGATTTAAAAGGCCAATCTATCAACCTCGTTGAACTGAGTGTTTCGCACTACCTAATGGCTCGTGCTCTAGAAAGTGTTGGGCTGAGTGAGCGAGATGTTAAGGTCGTTAATACGTCGGATGCGGATCTGGTCGCCGCGTTTAGCACTAATGATGTCTCTTCCGTTGTGACATGGAACCCCCTGCTCAGCGAAATTACTTCTCAACCAGATACCTCTTTTGTTTTCGACTCTTCTGATATTCCTGGGGAAATAATTGACCTTCTTGTGGTGAACACAGACACCCTGCAAAGCAATCCTGCTCTGGGCAAAGCACTGACTGGCGCATGGTATGAAATCATGTCGGTCATGCAATCCGACTCTAAAGGTGATGAAGCGAAGTCATACATGGCACAAGCTTCAGGCACAGACCTTGAAGGTTACAAGTCCCAGCTGCAAGCGACCAATATGTTTTACTCTGCCGATGATGCCGTGACTTTTACTCAAAGCCCGAAACTGGCCACGACAATGCAGAAAGTCAGCGAGTTCTCTTTCGAACATGGGTTACTGGGTGATGGCGCTCCGGATGCCAAGTTCATTGGCGTAGAGACGCCTGCAGGTGTGTACGGAAACCCAAATAACATCAAACTCCGATTTACTTCTGAATACATGCAAATGGCGGCAGAGAACAAGCTGTAACTGCTGTATTTGGTTATTGGAAATGGAGTTGTTATGACCAAAGTTATCAATCGTTACCCATCGAAGTTTGGGCGTGTCATGTTGGGTGTGATGCCTTTTCTAATCATGCTGGCGGTTTATGTCACGGCATCTGATGCCCGGTTAGCTGAAAATTCAGCAGACAAGTTACTGCCAGCATTTAGCAGCTTTGCTGATGCCATTGACCGCATGGCTTTTACGCCAAGTAAGAGAACGGGCAAATACCTCATGTGGGTAGACACCAGCGCCAGTTTGGTTCGTCTTGGTTGGGGTATAGGGATCAGTGCACTGCTTGGACTTTCGTTAGGGATTGCTACTGGCATCATTCCCTTGGTGCGCTCGTCTTTGTCACCGGTGATTACCGCGGTTTCATTGATTCCACCTATGGCGATTCTGCCAATTCTGTTTATCTCGTTTGGTGTCGGTGAAGTGTCAAAGGTGGTGCTGATCGTGGTCGGAGTGTGCCCGATCATTATTCGAGACATTCAGCTACGTGTGCAAAGTTTACCTGATGAGCAGCTCATCAAAGCTCAGACACTTGGGGCCAATAGTTGGCAGATCATTGTCCGAGTCATTTTGCCGCAAATCATGCCCAAGTTGATTGAAGCAGTGCGACTCACATTAGGCAGTGCATGGCTGTTCTTAATTGCGGCCGAAGCGATTGTCGCAACAGAGGGCTTGGGTTATCGAATCTTCCTTGTTCGTCGTTATTTATCAATGGATGTGATCTTGCCATACGTTTTGTGGATCACGATTTTAGCCTACTGCATGGATTGGTTATTGCGTTTGGCATCGCAAAAACTAAGCCCTT
Source organism: Vibrio sp. K4 (assembly GCF_051122595.1). Taxonomy (NCBI): domain Bacteria; kingdom Pseudomonadati; phylum Pseudomonadota; class Gammaproteobacteria; order Vibrionales; family Vibrionaceae; genus Vibrio; species Vibrio sp. K4. Next base: position 190,071 of record NZ_CP178578.1, on the reverse strand, counting down.
GGTATCACCAAGCTCAAGGAGAGAATCATGGCTGACCAGCAACCGATTATTGAAATCAAACAAGTGTGGAAAGAGTACGGCGACAACATTGTGCTAGAGCGTTTGAACCTCACGGTGAATCAGGGCGACTTTGTCAGCATTGTAGGTGCTTCAGGGTGTGGAAAAACCACCTTTCTGAATATGTTGTTAGGAACCGAAACACAGTCTAGAGGACGCATACTTTTGGATGGTCAACCTTTGGCTAAAGAACCGAGTGTTGAGCGCGGTATTGTATTTCAAAAGTATTCAGTGTTTCCCCATTTGACCGTACTTGAAAACGTTATGTTGGGCTATGAGTTTGAAGATAAAGGCGTGACCAGTACTTTGTTTGGGCGCTTGCTAGGTGCCAAAAGACAACAAGCAAAGCAACAAGCTCAAGCCATGCTAGAGCAGGTCGGGCTCATTGCGGCTCAAGATAAGTATCCCCATGAGTTATCAGGTGGCATGAGACAACGGCTGTCGATTGCTCAAGCTTTGATTAAGAAACCAAGAATACTCCTACTGGATGAGCCGTTTGGTGCGCTTGATCCTGGTATTCGAAAGGACATGCACACCTTAGTTAAATCGCTGTGGAAAGAGCAGCAACTCACCGTATTTATGATCACACATGATCTCAGCGAAGGTTTTCACCTTGGTAATCGCCTATGGGTGTTTGACCACACTCGACAAGATGACCAAGCCCCGGAAAGGTTTGGTGCTCAAGTGACGTTTGATATCCCGACGGAGCAAATTGATCAAACGCCTCGAGATCTTATTCTCAAGAAAATCGCATAAGGAACTGAATATGTTAATAGGACAGGACGTGTCTTTTTACGACACATTACCCGGTGCTGCACACTGGTCTATGGTGGTGCCGAAAGGGCGCACGGTAAGGTTTAAAGACTTAGAAGGCGGAGCAAACTTGAGTGTGTTGTTCTACAACCCAGCAAACCCTCTAGAGCGCTACAATGCGCCAGATACATTGAAGTGCCAACACACCTTTAAACTGTCGACGGGTAACTGTTTATACTCGGATATGGGGCGAATCTTCTGTTCTATCGTTCGTGATGATACCGGATGGATCGATACCGTTTGTGGTGTTGCGAACAAGCAGAAAGTGGCGCAAAAATGGGGGGAAAGAGACTACCAAAGTGAGCGAAATCAATGGAAGCAAAATGGCTACGATGCCTTGCTAGTTGAAGTGGCAAAATACGGCTTAGGAAAGCGAGATTTGGCCGCAAACCTTAATCTGTTTAGCAAAGTGGCGACGGATGAAGAAGGCAATCTGGCTTATCACTTAGGCCACAGTAAAGCCGATGACTGTATCGAACTTCGCTTTGAGATGGATACCTTGGTTGTGATGACCACGTGTCCACATCCTCTCAATCCATCAGAGACCTATCCATATAAACCAGTAGAAGTATCCGTGTTTGAGTCGGAGGCGATGTTAGAAAGCGATGCATGCCTAAATCATCGAGAAGAAAATGCGCGCGGTTTTGAAAACAACCGACGCTATACCAATGCTACTCAGCAAGCGTCCTCTCAATCTCATCATCGTTATTAAAGGAGTAAAACATGATCGTAGAAAGCCAATTAATACCAAGTGAAGCGCTCTATCGAGATGTCGTTCCTGCGGGTGACTACTACATGAAGGTGGTCAAGAAAGGCCACACCGTTCGTATTCTAGATATTGAAGGCAACCAAGCGGCGGATGTGCTGTTTTACAATGCGAATGACCCATCAGAACGTTACAGTGCAATTGATACGATACGAGAGCAAGGCAATGTTTACCTCACCGCAGGCACTAAAATTCTCTCAGATCTTGGTAACGTGATGCTTGAAATCGTTGCAGACACATGTGGTCGACACGATACTCTTGGCGGTGCGTGTTCAACGGAGAGCAATACGGTCCGCTATTCGATTGACAAAAAATGCATGCATGCCTGTCGCGACAGCTGGTTACTTGCGGTTTCAGAGAATGAGCACTTTGGCATGAGTAAGCGCGACCTCACTCATAACATCAACTTTTTTATGAATGTGCCTGTCACCGCGGAAGGTGGGTTGACCTTTGCGGATGGGATCAGTGGCGCTGGTAAATACGTTGAGCTCAAAGCCCACATGGACACCATCGTACTCATGTCAAACTGCCCGCAATTAAACAACCCATGCAACGCTTACAATCCAACGCCTGTTGAGGTTCTTGTTTGGCAGTAAATCCCAGTAAATGAGCTGAGAAAACGAGCTAGGGACGACCCTATTTGATGCTCTTTATTCTTCCGGGACGACCCGGATTTTAGGGACAAAATTATGTTTAGTAAGGTGTTAATTGCTAACCGTGGTGCCATTGCCTGCCGTGTCATTCGTACATTAAAACGACTCAATATCGGAAGTGTCGCCGTTTACAGTGAGGCCGATGCGCAAAGCCTACATGTTGTCGATGCAGACCAAGCTTTCTCACTTGGAAAGGGTGGAGCATCGGAAACTTATCTCGATCAAGAAAAGATCATCTCTATCGCCAAACTGGCGGGTGCGGAAGCCATTCATCCCGGCTACGGCTTTCTTAGTGAAAACCCAGAATTTGTAGAACGTTGTGAACAAGAAGGGTTGGTCTTTTTAGGACCTACCGCGGAACAAATGCGAGCGTTTGGCTTGAAGCATTCAGCTCGCCGTATTGCAACACAAGCGAAGGTTCCGTTGCTTCCCGGGACGGAGCTTCTCAGCGACAAACAGCAAGCACTTATCGCGGCAGAAAAGATTGGTTATCCAGTGATGCTAAAAAGTACCGCTGGTGGTGGTGGCATAGGCATGCAATGTTGCTTTTCTAGTGATGAACTGACGGAAGCTTTCGATAGCGTAAAGCGGCTTAGCGCAAACAACTTCAGTAATGACGGTGTGTTTGTCGAAAAGTTTATTCAGCAAGCTCGCCACATCGAGGTGCAGATTTTTGGTGATGGACGCGGACATGTGGTTGCACTCGGAGAGCGAGATTGCTCGGCTCAGCGACGAAACCAAAAAGTCATCGAAGAAACGCCTGCTCCGAACTTGAGTGAAAGCACTCGAACAGAGCTCCAGAACACGGCAATTCGTCTTGCTAGCAAGGTGAATTATCGAAACGCGGGTACGGTCGAGTTTGTGTTGGACCAACAGACCCAAGCGTTCTACTTTTTGGAAGTGAACACACGGCTGCAAGTCGAGCATGGTGTAACGGAAGAGGTCTTTGGTGTTGATCTGGTCGAATGGATGATTCGCCAAGGTGCACAGGCATTCGATCTGGAAAAAGCAGGCACAAGCCTAGAATCAAAAGGCCATGCCATTCAAGTTCGACTCTATGCTGAAGACGCCAATAAAAATTTCCAACCTTGTGCTGGGTTATTGAGCCATGTGGACTGGGCGAAGCAAGATAACTTACGCATCGAACATTGGATTGAGGCCGGGGTGGAAGTCTCTCCGTTCTTTGACCCTATGCTTGCTAAAGTCATCGTTCATGCGAAAGACCGAGAGACCGCGTTATCAGAGCTTAAACGCGGCCTAGATAACAGCACTGTCTATGGCATTGAGCACAACCAAGCTTACCTGAGCCAACTACTCGATAGTGAGTTAGTCAAAAAGGGCGAAGTGCTGACTCAATCTTTAAACAGTTTTGAATTCCAACCTCATACTTTTGATGTGCTCAGTGGTGGGACGCAAACCACGATTCAAGACTACCCTGCTCGTACCGGTTATTGGGATATTGGTGTACCACCGTCGGGCCCCATGGACTCATTAAGTTTCCGTTTAGCGAATTGCCTTGTTGGAAACCTTGAGTCAGTTGCAGGATTAGAGATCATCGTGTCTGGTCCAACGTTAAGATTCAATCAGGCCACGTTTATCGCGCTGACTGGGGCAACGATAGAAGCTTCACTGGATGGTCAGCAAATCGAAATGAAAACCCGTGTGAAAGTGGAAGCGGGACAAGTGTTAAAGCTAGGCAAGGTACTTGATGGAGCTAGAACTTATCTGGCGGTGCATGGCGGCATAGATTGTCCAGAATACCTTGGCAGTCGTTCAACATTTACCCTTGGGCAGTTTGGTGGTCACGCTGGGCGAGCACTTGTGGCTGGTGATGTTTTGCACCTCAATAGAGAAGTGTCAAAGGCAGAACCAAAGCTAGACGCGATAACACAAACCGAATTTGATGGTGAGTGGCAAATTAGGGTGATTTACGGCCCACATGGAGCACCGGACTATTTCACCCAACAGGATATCGACAGCTTCTTTGACGCAGAATGGAAAGTGCACTTTAACTCCAGTCGTACTGGCGTTCGCCTAATCGGACCGAAACCAAACTGGGCACGCTCTGATGGTGGCGAAGCAGGTCTACATCCCTCCAATATCCATGACAATGCGTATGCGGTTGGCACTATTGATTTTACTGGGGATATGCCAGTCATTCTGGGGCCTGATGGCCCAAGCTTAGGTGGCTTCGTTTGTCCTGCGACCATCATAAAAGCAGACCTATGGAAAATGGGACAACTCAAGGCGGGTGACAAAATTCGCTTTATTCCGGTGTCGGTGCAAGACGCAGAACATGCCGAGCGCGTGCAACTGACTCAGATTGAAACGGGCGTGATCAGCGAACTAGCACTGCCAAAAACCGAGCCTATCTCACCAGTCATCAAAACCATTCCAGCTGACCGCTATGGCGAAGAGGTTATTTATCGTCCAAGTGGTGAAGATTACTTATTGGTCGAATATGGCCCTCAAGTGTTGGATATTCGTCTTCGCTTTCGTGTTCATGCCCTCATGCTCAAGTTACAGCAGAAGCAAATTGTGGGCGTTGAAGAGCTCACTCCGGGGATTCGGTCCTTGCAGATTCACTACGATAACCTTGTGTTACCGAGAGAGCAGTTACTAGCAGAGTTAGAAGTGATTGAAGCGGGGCTAGATAACATTGACCAGTTATCGGTGCCTGCCCGAATCGTGCATTTACCGCTTTCTTGGGACGACGAAGCAACACGACTTGCGATTCGAAAATACGATGAAGTGGTTCGTAAAGATGCGCCTTGGTGCCCTGATAATATTGAGTTTATCCGCCGTATCAATGGCCTCGATTGTGTCGAGGATGTAAAGAAAATCGTCTTTGATGCCAGCTACTTAGTCATGGGACTTGGGGACGTTTATCTTGGAGCACCAGTGGCAACACCGATGGATCCTCGACATCGCTTAGTCACAACAAAATACAATCCAGCTCGTACTTGGACACCTGAAAATGCGGTGGGGATTGGTGGTGCATATATGTGTGTCTATGGCATGGAAGGGCCGGGAGGGTATCAATTTGTGGGGCGCACCCTGCAAATGTGGAACCGTTACCGCCTAACAGAAGCTTTCACTAAACCTTGGCTGTTGCGATTTTTTGATCAGATTAAGTTCTATGAAGTCAGTGCGGAAGAGCTCCTCGATATTCGTGAGAAACACCCACAAGGTCATTATCCAGTGAAAATTGAACAGACTGAATTTTCACTCTTGGATTATCAAGCTTTTCTCGATGAGCATGCTGATGAGATCAAAGCGAGCAAAACGCGTCAGCAGAAGGCTTTTGAAGAAGAGCGTCAACGCTGGGAAGAGTCAGGACAAGCGGACTTTGTTGCGACAGAAATCGAGCAATCATCTGTGAAAACGGAACTCGCAGAAGGGCAAGAGGCGATAGAAAGCCATGTCGCAGGCAATATTTGGCAAGTGCTTGTTGAGCCGGGACAGACCGTTAAAGAAAACGAGGTCGTGATGATACTTGAAGCCATGAAGATGGAACTAGAGGTGACAGCAAGTGTGTCTGGTGTTGTCGATTCCATTTGTCATGATGCTGGCGCTCAAGTTCATGCTGGTGAGCCACTCCTTGTTGTAAACACGTGTGCCGCATAACGGTTCTAAGGATAGAAATATGAACGATTTAACCGTATCAAACCTCTCTCAATCAGCCCCTTTAACGATTAGTGATTTGCTAGAAGCTTATCGCTCTGAAGAACTCGACGTTAAAGCGTTTCTAACTGAAAAACTTCAGCAAGTGCGAGAGGATGAGTTTAACTCTTGGATTTCAGTGATTTCAGATGAACAACTGGATGTTTTTATTAATTACCTAACGGAAAAAGGTAGCCACGACTTACCTCTGTTTGGTGTTCCTTTCGCCATTAAAGACAACATTGATCTCGCCGGATTAGAAACGACAGCGGGTTGTGATGCATACCGCTATCAACCTTCTGAATCCGCATTTGTTGTTGAACTGCTGATAAAAGCAGGTGCTGTACCACTTGGAAAAGCCAATATGGATCAGTTCGCGACAGGCCTAGTTGGTACTCGCAGTCCTTGGGGGGCAGTGAAGAACAGCTTCGACCCAAGTTATATTTCAGGCGGCTCAAGCTCGGGTAGTGCGGTCTCTGTGGCGACTAACCAAGTCTACTTTTCGTTAGGTACTGACACAGCAGGCTCCGGGCGCGTTCCTGCTGCGTTCAATAACCTGTACGGTCTAAAGCCGAGTAAGGGTTTGTTGAGTTGCAGTGGTGTGGTTCCTGCCTGTCGAACCTTGGACTGCGTGACTTTCTTTGCAAAGAGTGCAGAGGACCTCGGCGTACTGTATCAAGTCGCTGCTAAATACGATGAGAGGGATTGTTTTTCACGATGCTCAATTGGGCCAAGCTTTGACGACCCGAAAACATTTGCTGGGGTTCGGGTCGGTGTTCCAAATGAAGCGCAATTGAAGTTCTTCGGTAATGATGAGTATCGCAAGCTTTATGCTCAGGCTGTAGCTCGCTTGGAAGCATTGGGCGCCAAGGTGATTCCGTTTGATCTTGAGCCATTTATCCAAGCTGCAGACTTACTCTATCACGGTCCTTGGGTTGCGGAGCGCTACGCTGCGATACAAGAGTTCTTTGAGAGTAATGAAGAAAGCTGTTTGGATGTGATTCAAAAGATTGTCGGTGGAGCCAAAACGCTCTCTGCGGCAGAGACCTTTAAAGCCATCTACCAACTTCAAGAATACAAAGTGCAGTGTGATCAGTTGATGGATGACATTGATGTTGTTCTCACACCAACGACAGGCACCATCTACAAGATTGAGGAGGTCAATGACGACCCTATTGCGCTTAATACCAACCTCGGTTACTACACTAACTTCATGAACTTGTTGGATTACAGCGCCATTGCGATACCCGCTGGATTCACCGATGAAGGGCTACCATTTGGCGTGACTTTGTTTGCTCAGACGTATCAAGATGAAACCTTAATCAACTTGGCTTGTGAGTGGCAAACAATGATGAACTTGCCTCTTGGTGCGACTCAAATTCAGCTTGCTAATCTTGATAGCGTAGATCTGCTGGTGTGTGGGGCGCACATGAAAGACTTAACGTTAAATCATCAGTTGATTGAGCTAGGGGCGAATTTCAAGCTGCGAACAACAACGTCTGAAAACTACGCGCTTTATTGTCTTGCTGGTGGACCACCATTAAGACCGGGCTTGGTAAGAATGCCAGAGCAAGGCAAGAGGATTGAAGTCGAAATTTGGCGAATACCGAAACGTCATATTGGAGCATTGCTTGAACAAATTCCACACCCTCTAGGGTTAGGTAATGTCGAGTTAGACTCTGGCCAATGGGTGAAGGGCTTTATATGTGAGCCCATTGCTGTCGATGGCTCAACTGACATTACCCATACTGGTGGGTGGAGAAGTTTTATTGCTGAAACGCTCTAGGTGAATACAATACTAAAAATTCTGTACCTAGCAGATTTGCTCCCTCAGCTCATTGTTTTGCTTGTGCTGAGGGAGGTTACAATATCAATCAATAACGATCCCAATACGGTGTATCAGTGCCGAGCTTTTCGCTGATGAAGTCGATGAATACACGTACTTTCAATGGCATGTGTTTGCGCTCTGGAAACACCGCATAGATGGCATGCTCAGGGAGAGAGAAGTCTTCCATAAGCGGTTTTAAGTTACCGGCTGCAAAGTCTTTCGCGGCGATGAAGGTCGGTAATTGTGCGATGCCAGACCCTCTTAAGAGCAGCTGGCGAATCGCTTCACTGTTGTTGACCACAAAGTTGCCCTTCGGCAGCACCTTGTATTCGTTGCCGCTGTTAATGAACATCCATTCGACCCCGCCTCGGAAATACGAATAACGCAAACAGTTGTGCGTCACCAAATCGCTTGGTTTGGTTGGTACGCCAAACTCTTCTAGGTATTCGGGAGAGGCGCACAGTACGCTTTTACACGGAGCAAGGCGTTTAGCGACAAGGTTAGAAGTCGCAAGTTCGCCGATGCGAATCCCCAAATCAAAGCCTTGTTCAACCAAATCCACCATGGCGTCTTCTAGCTGTAAATCGACCTCAATTTTCGGGTAACGTGCAAGAAATTCGCTGATAAGTGGCGCAACGTGCAACACACCAAAAGACATCGGCGCTGTGATTTTGAGCCGACCTTGCGGTGAGCCTTGCAGCTCAGAAACGGCATCGACACCTTGTTGAGCTAAGTTGACTGCTTGTGAAGCGTACTCGAAGTATCGACGTCCAGCTTCGGTTAGGCTGAGCTTTCTTGTGGTGCGATTAATCAAGCGAATGCCGAGGTCATCTTCGAGTTGGTTAATGCGTTTGCTTATCGCCGATTTAGTCAGGTTTAACTGCTTGGCGGCTAGGGAAAAGCTGCCGCATTCGACGACAGCGACAAATACTGGCAGTGACGCAATGGAATTCACGGCGTGCTCCTAGGTTATTGGGGGTTATCTATTATTAATTTTATTGTTGAGAAAAACGATACAATCATTTTCCAATTATAGAGATTATCTTCAAGAAGAAAACAATTAGACTATGCGGCAGAAAACGACCTGGATATTGGAAAGAAGAAAATGAAATACGATTGGATCTTGTTTGACGCTGACGAAACCTTGTTTCACTTTGATGCCTTCAAAGGTTTGCAGCTGATGTTTTCTCGCAAAGGCGTAGATTTCACCGAGCAAGATTTTGCCCACTACCAAACGGTCAACAAGCCACTTTGGGTAGATTACCAAGATGGTAAAGTGACGGCAGATGAGCTCAAGCACAAACGCTTTACTGAATGGGCAGAAAAGCTCAACACCACAACGGCGGATCTCAACAGCGCATTCTTAGAAGCGATGGCAGACATCTGTACTTTGTTGCCGGGTGCGAAAGAGTTGATGGAAGCGCTGCAAGGTAAAGCCAAAATGGGCATCATCACTAATGGTTTTACCGAACTGCAAGCGATTCGCCTAGAGCGCACAGGTATGAGCGATTACTTCGAGCACGTGGTGATTTCTGAGCAAGTTGGTATTGCTAAGCCGGATCTGGGTATTTTTGAATACGCGATGACGCAAATGGGCAACCCATGTAAGACGCGCGTATTGATGGTGGGCGACAACCTGCATTCCGATATCTTGGGTGGCAACAACTTTGGCATTGAAACGTGTTGGTTGAACACCACAGGTGCGAGTGTGGATGAACGTATTGCACCAAGCTACACGGTGGAATCATTGAACGAGCTTAAGAACATCCTTGTGGCTTAAATGAACAAACAAACGAAAAAAGCGCTGATTTCTCAGCGCTTTTTTGTTTCTATCGATGCTGTTTTGTATTCATCGAACTTGCTTATTAGCTAGCGTTGTTTTCTGCCAATTCACGTTGTGCTTGTTGTTCTTTCTCGCCAAGTTTGAAGTAAATCTTACCGACGATGACTTCTGAAATCAGGATAGTAAACACCACCGCAAAGAAGGCGACGACACCATTCCAAGGGCCACTAAAGTCAACCTTGTCACCGAACAGAATGTTAATGGCTTCTAGCATCACGAACTTCGAACCGACCAAGATAACGTAAGTCGAGATACCACGGTAAATCTTAGGTGCCGTGCCCGGCTTCGATTTAAAGTACTCTGCGATTTTGTGTTCCGCTTTGATCGACAGCTTCAAGAGCAACTGAAGCAGCAATGCCGCGGCGAAAGAAATCGTAAATGAATCAATGGTTACGAAATCCCAATATTCGTCATAGAAGTTCAGTACCGTAAGGTCCACCAATACCGCCAAGGTATAACCAACAAACAGACGTTGTGGAGTGTTGAAACCGTAGACTTTATCCGATGCGCTCATAAGAACCCTCAATCAATAATGAACAAGTTTGCAAAGCCATGCCTTGCGTCGATGGGTTAACTATATGAGTTCCTCGAGCTGAAAACTTGCCATTTCGCGCCATCGTAATCATTGCGATGAATGATTGTTTTGATTGGATATATTGAATACCAATAAGCGCGTTGAATTTGAAAACCGTCTACAAACTGACACGCAAACAGCGTTAGAATGGCTTCTAATCCAATAACTAATTTCGAAGAATCAAGCAGTAAGGACTCTCATGGCAGACATCAAGCAGCTCGACAGCAAAGTGGTGTATCAAAACAAATGGATGACGGTACGTGAAGATAAGATCCAACGTCCTAGTGGAGCAGAGGGCATCTACGGTGTGGTCGACAAGCCAGACTGTGCAGCGATTCTGGCTATCGATAACGGCGTGATTCACTTAGTACAGCAGTTTCGTTACACCGTAGGGCAACGTTGTTGGGAAATCCCACAAGGGGCGTGGGAATCAAATCCAGATGCGGATCATCTTGAGCTAGCAAAAGGTGAGCTTCGAGAAGAGACGGGCATGCAAGCCAATAAGATGGAGTACGTTGGTGCGCAGTTCATCGCTTATGGATTCTTAAACCAGACTTGTCATGTGTATTTTGCGAGTGAGTTAGCCGAAGTGGGCAATCAGCTAGACAGTGAAGAAGAAGACTTGATCACACGCTCGTTCTCAGTTGAAGCGTTCGAGCAAATGATGATAGATGGTGAAATCAAAGACTGCGTGACTATCGCCGCTTATGGTTTGGCGAAATTGAAAGGCTTGGTGTAAGCAAAACGAAGCTTTTAAGTTACCCAAGGTGATAAGCTAAAAGGCTCGTGATGAGCCTTTTCGTGTTTAATATTGAGATGACTTAGCGTCGCTTTTTATTGCCACAGATGCTGGCTTAATTGCTATTCACCGCCACCATCCCCACCGCCGTCTCCTCCAAAGTCTCCACCATCAGCATCGAAATCATCCGAATCAGTAGCGGGCTGTTGTTTGTGGCTGTCTTGAATCTCTGCGTAAGTCAGTAAAGCACTGACGCTCACCAGATCTGTCGCTTGGTCAAACAAAGCAAGTGAGACTTCGGATTGGAATTCAGCATGTTCCCCTAGCTCTTGGCTTAGGCCCATCGGCACGTAAGCAGCTTGGCTAATCAACATGCCGTATGCGATCAGGGCAAAGGCATCATCTGTCTTGCCATTTTCTTTCAGCGCCCAATCGATCTCTTCCTTCGAGTAATCTGCTTTCTCACCATACTTGAGTGCTAGTTTTGGCGTGATGTCCTTTGCGACCTCGCGAATTTGGCGGTTTCGTTTCCAATTTCCAAACATAAAACTTCCTTTTCTATGGGTGGTGAACGTTATGGTTATCGCTTCTCTAACACTTCAATCAGCTCATATCGATACAAGCTCGCATCGGCTGGTGCATTCTCTGGGGTAAATCGCTGAGTGCGTTTGATTTTTAAGGTGTACTCGGAACCTGATTCAAATTCAAAACCGTCGATTTGGTCATAGAAGTAGTTACCATCGACCACCATGCATTTCATTGGCCCGACACCCACACAGTCCACCAGTTCTGGACCTAGATTAACGGTCATGATTTTTGCGGTGTCATCGGATTCGTGTTGAGCACAGCCAAATAGCGCTGCTGCCATCATAGGCAACACAACATAGCGTTTTAGATTCATTCTTTGCTCCTTAAAGGGTTACCAAATCATCATAGCAAGATTGACGAAAAGTGATGGTAAACCCGCGATAAAAAAGATAAACCCACCCTAACAATTTTTGCTTGTGTCTGTCTCTAAACGCTGTTTGTAGAACCCGACACTGTGCATTCTCGTTGTAGAGACGATTACTCATCGGGAAAAGGGATTGAGAGGATGAGCTTGAACTTTGCGATGGTGGCTTTATAGTATTCCATTCACAAACCTTTTGGCGGAGCAGTAACGTGAAATTATTGGCAGATAAAACGGGTGAGCAGTTCTTGCAGATTTTAGATGAGCAAGGTGACGCGCTAACGGTGCAATTCATCTCCAATGAAGGTGAGCCAAAAGGACAACCATTCAAAGATTCTCTCAAGGGCTTGAAGCTAGCGGGATGGTCTCATCGAACAACGTCGACTGCGATTGGTATCTCTCGATTCAAAAGGGGTTATCTAGAGGATGCACATGTGAGCTTTGCGCTGCATCGTTTGTATCCTTTGGGACGCAAAGTAAAACTGCCAAGCGGCGAGATTGTACAAATAGCCAGCTACGCCAATACCCACGTAGATGGCTATTACATGTTTGTTCGCCGTGATGATGAGCAAGAGTTGGTGCGCATGAAGATGTCACCAGATTGGCTGCTAATGCCATCAGAGAAGTTACTTGCTCTACCGTATTACCCGCGCCCTCGTACTCAACAAGAGCTTAACGTGATCGACGATTTCGACAAATGGGCTGGTGGCTTTTAACCCCCAGTCTGTCGATAATCAAACCCAAATCGCGCTAAGTAGTGCCAGACTTTTTTCAAATCTTGCTCGTCAAACGCTTTTGCTTTTACCGCTTCACCAATAATGCGTGGCGTTAGCATGCCATTTTCTGCAACCTGATTTGCGATGTCTAAAATAGCTTGTCCTCGGTAGTCTGAATAAAGATTGATGTCTTTTATTGAGACACAAAAACCACTGTGCCAACGAATTTCAACTGGTAACTCTCGAGCGTAATCTTCTACCTCTGTGCCTTTAAATGATGGATCGAGCACCAAGGCTTGAATATCTTCCTCTAAGCGCAAATCGCCGTGGATTTGAGTTTCGATATAGGCGTCCAACCTGTCTGGCGCTTGTGCGTTTAACTCATCCAACAAGGGTTGAACGCGTTCAATGGTGGCAAAGTGCTCTGGCTCGAAGAAGCTATCTGGATAACAGAATGTCGCTCGTTTGCTGATCTCTGGTTTCAATAAGAAGTAGCTCGAACCAAATCTTGGTGAAGCGCCAATTTCTGAACCTGAGAAGTTTAACGCGCCATACTTTGGGCGTTGATTTGGTTGGCTATTGTCGTACACACCATCAAACACGCGCTGCTCCCAACGCCAACGCTCCCCACCTTCGTAAGCCGTCAGTCCGCCGTTGCTTGTGCCAGTTTCAAATTGGGATTTGAGCTTGCCATCTTGGACTATTGCTTTAAGCAGCGGTTCGCCCTTAGAAGTGGTTCGATCTGGATGAAAGTTGATGGTCACTGCGAAAGGATGTGATTGCGGCGCTCCTGCGGATTTCGAGCGAATCACATCAAGAGCACGTTGAGTAAATGGATGATCGAGCACGACATTGACCTCTGGTTTTTCTTTCAACTTACCGAGTTTATCCGTGCGGTGCAATTGGCAGATTTAGCTTTTCTCACCATCCTGCGGCCAGTCGCGAACGTGCACATCCATCTGTGGAAAGGCGATTTCGATGTCGTTCTCTTTGAACAGTTTATCGATGTTTTTGTTGATGATGTGAATGGTCGATAAGCGGTGATCGATGGAGTTAATGTGTACACGCAACTCGAAATCCAAGCTGCTTGCCCCAAACGCTAAGAAAAAGACTGACGGAGACGGATCGTTCAACACTAATGGGTGCTCTTCCGCTACTTGATACAACAACTCTTCGACTTTCTCGACATCAGAGCCGTACGCCACGCCAATTGGAATCACAATACGAGTGATTGAATCGGTGAGTGACCAGTTGATGAGTTTTTCGGTAATGAAGGTTTTGTTCGGCACCACAATCTCTTTGTTGTCCCAATCGATGATGGTGGTAGCGCGAGTTTGGATTTTACTCACTGTGCCAGATAGGTCATTGATGGTGACGATATCGCCAATACGAATTGGGCGCTCAAACAACAAGATCAAACCAGAGATAAAGTTTGCGAAGATCTCTTGCAGACCAAAGCCTAAGCCGACACCAAATGCCGCCACGAGCCATTGTAGGCGCGACCACTGAAAGCCAAGAATGGCGAAAGCAGACAGCACACCCGTCATCAAAATCAGATAGCGCAGCAAAGTGGTCACCGCGTAGCCCGTGCCGGGAGATAACTCTAAACGGCGCAGAATCAGCAACTCTAAAATACCCGGTAGATTGCGCACGCCAACAAAGGTAACAAGCAAGGTGATCAGTGCATAAATCAGAGACTGTAGCGTTACGTCAACCAAGGTCGAACTGCCGCTGACCACTTCACTGACTTGCCACACCACCACTTTATCAAGCCAACTGGTCATCTCTAGCGCACTCGACCATAAAGTCAGAACCGCAATAACCAAACCAATCAAGGATAAACCGCGCAACAGTGTCATGGATTGTTCGCTGATCTGCTCGCTACCCAAGCCTTGCTCTTCCACTTCTGGGAAGTTTTCTCTGAGTTCGGCGATTTCCGGTGGTTCGTCTGCTTGTTCTTGTTGCTGAGCAATTAGCTCTTCACGGCGCGCCAGTAGGCGTTGGTAATTAAGTTGACGGTGTTCGAGTTTGAGCCAGCGCTCGCCAAGCTGATACGTAAACAAGACGCCAAGCACGACAAACAGGGTGAGCTGCTGGTAAATGAGCAACAGCCATGCGGCAATGTACAAACCCATCAAAGCCATAATGATGATGGCAATGAAGGAGCCGAGGATCATCACTTTAAGCAGCAACAATCCAAGTCCGCGATTGAGTGGAACAGGCAGTGTCGATGGGATGCGATCAGACTTAAGTAAAGCGCCATACACCATCGTCATGCCGACCATTAGCATCAGGAAGAACAGGCGAGATATTTCTGCTTCTTGATCGCCAGCAACCAACTCTGCAAAGAAGATCAGCAAGAGGAAGAGGGCAAACGGAAAACGCAGGCGGTTACTCTGCTTATGAACATAATCACAAATACGTTCTGGCCAATTTAGGTGCAGCTCCAACAAACCTTTTTTAGAGCTCATGGCATAAATCAATTCAATCACAAACAAGGCAGAAGCGCTGGCAACGATCAGCATTTTGGATTCGGTTGCGTTGGGAGCTGGCCACAGCCAGAACAGTGCCGCTGCAGTGATGGCATACCAAAGTGGCAGAATCACTGCTCGACACATCGCCATAAACAGCAGTGAAATACTGTTTTGGAATCGGTCCTTGAGCGGGTGGCCAAACACCTTTTTGTATTCATGACGAAGTCGAGTCGTACGACGAACTAAACGACGCCCCAGATAAAACAACACCAGTGTGTAGAAAACAAATGCGCCACCCACCATTTTGAGTTGGTCAGGATTGACCTCATCTTGCAGGGTTTTCAATGGGGTTTTGGTGCCAAACCAAATCTCTTTATCGAAGTCAGTCAGATGTTGCCAGAAAGGCACATTACTGCGTGTCCAAAGTTGTTGTTCACGTAAGAATGCTCGCGCATTTTCGACTTCAATGGCGTACTGGTTAATGGTCAGTTGCAGTTTTCCTAAAGCAATAATGAGCTTTTCATAATCTTGAGATAGCTGTTCTATGAGCTCATGCGATAAGGTTTCTAAACGGTCTGGAGCTTTGGCATTGGATTGCGTCGCACGAACGGCATCTTCAAGCGCAAAATCATCCAGCAACTGACTGATTTCGTATTTGCGGATGTGAGCATTGGCAATCTCATCGGGTATGGTTTTGTTTTGAATTTGGTTTGGCAAACGCTGTAGCTGAGCGCGAATCGAAGCGCCAAATGCGGTGCTGTCTCGCAGCCATGAGAGGTTTTCTTTGATTAGGCGCTGTTCTTCCGACAAGCTCCGGCGCTCTGATTCAAATTTTTGCCCAGCAATGCGAGCTTGGTCGATTTCTACCAATACTTGTTCTAGCTCTAACGTGTACTGACGAAGCTGCTCGATGAGTCGCTGTTTCTCCACGTCAGATTCATCGGCTTTCGCGCTTAGCTCTCGCGCTTCGGCAATCAAACCTCTTACCGATTCTTGTTCAACTCGGGTGAGCTTGTCTTGCAGTTCAATCAGCATGGGAGAGGCTAACTGAAGCTTCTTCGCCAACAATTGCTGTTCTAATCGCACAAGCTCTGTGCGCTCATCCAAACTTTGTAGCTCGGCGGTCATCACCTCTTTTTGTAACTTAAGGTAGGTGAGATTCGCGGTCTCTAACCATTGATCTATCTCTGCGCCGTTTTCACTTTTGACCAATGAAGCTTGTTCAATTTGTTGATTCAATTGAGCCAAAGAAACGGGGAGGGAGGTTCTTGCTGCGTTGAGTTGTTTGGTCTTTTCAGCATTTGCTTGTGAAGTGGTGCGCCATTCACTCATCGCAGCCTGAAGTGACGCTATGGATTGCGATAGGTCGCTGTAGCTATTGAGCTGCTTGGCCTTGAACATGTCGAGCTTTTCGGCTTCTTCGATTTGTTTGAGAAGACGCTCTCGCTGCAAGGGGAACTGGCTAATGATTTTTCGGTAATCGTCACGCGATGCTTTCTGCGCGTCGAACCCTGTAATTTGATTGAGTAGAGTTTCGTACTGACCAATCAGCGTATCGTTTTTTGGTGACTCCGCGTTCAAGCGTGCGATTTCGCTTTTCAGAAAATCGGTTTCGGGTAGGGTTTGCGCGACGGTGACAAAGGAAATCAGCAATAACAACACAGCGGTTAAGCAACGCAAGCTGCGGGCAAACATCGGCTTTCTCATTCCCTTCACACCAACCTCGACTCCGAATTTATTGAGTAGAAATAAGTGTATACGCTAGATGGAATGTACGCCTGTTTTGACAAAAAATCCCCGAGCGCACCAGAAGCAAAGCACTCGGGGATAAACTAAGAAAAGATCGTTGGGGGTACTAAGCGACCGCTTTTTCGCCAAGTGCGCGTAGGTCTTGCATGGTGTCTGCGTAGCTCTTTGGTTTACCAAACAGACCCGCAGTACCAAGAATAAAGTACTCCACTTTGTCACTCAGACGTTCAATCACTTCTGGGCTGATCGCGCCGTCGATGGCGATCTTAGTGTTGGTGCCTTTCGCTTCGATCATTTCGATAATACGCTCGATGCGGTTGTAAGCATTTGGAATAAAGGCTTGTCCTGCAAAACCAGGGTTTACCGACATCACCAAAATCACGTCCGTCACATCCAGTACGTCTTCAATCGCGCTCAATGGCGTACCTGGGTTGATTGCTAAGCCAGACTTAATGCCTTTCGCTTGGATGTTACCGAGTGAACGATGCAGATGTGGTGGCGCTTCTGCGTGGATGTACATCAGCTTAGGGCCTAGTGCTGCAAACAAGTCGATGAACTGGTCTGGATCCGACAACATTAGGTGCACATCGTATTCGATGTCTGTTAGGTTACGAATCGCTTTGATGTCTTCTGGGCCAAGCGCGAAGTTTGGTACAAAGTGACCGTCCATCACATCAATATGCAGCATATCGACGTTTGCTTTTTCTAGCTCTTTCAGCTCGCTTGCCAACTTAGAGAAGTCGACACACATCATTGAAGGACAAAACTTAGCCATCTTATCGCTCCTCAATTTCTGCAATTTGGTTTACACGGTTCTGATGACGACCACCTTCGAACTCTGCTTCTAACCAGCTATCGATGATCATTTTTGCTAGCTCAATGCCAATAACGCGAGAGCCGAACGCAAGGATGTTGGTGTTGTTATGCTGTTTAGATAGCTGCGCCGTGTATGGGTCGCTACAAACGACAGCGCGAATACCCGGAACTTTGTTTGCTGCTAGCGAAATGCCAACGCCTGTACCGCAAATCAAAAGACCTTGGTCTGCATCGCCACTTGTTACCGCTTTCGCGACGGCTAAACCGTATTGAGGGTAGTCAGTACGCTCTGCTGAATGCGTGCCGAAATCAATCACTTCAATACCTTTACTTTCTAAGTGTTTGATAACCAATTCTTTATGTTCGATCCCTACATGATCACAACCGATAGCAATTTTCATATTCGTAACTCTCAAGCGTTCAGATTTGCTTTAAAGTTTACAAATAAAATCACAACTGTAAACGGTGAATTTAATTAAAATTCATAGGAAGTTGCTTAGGTGGTTGTATTTAAAGTAAATAAAAGTTCACAATAAAATTCACAGAAATAAAAAATTCACAAAAAGTTTATTTTTGTGATCTCGGTAGAGGCAGAGTCTATGACTTATTGATAGCTTAATAGGCAGTTAATCCATTAATCACGAAACAGGTTTGAATATGTCTTACACGATGATTGCAGAAGAGTTGGTGGGCTCGTTAGGCGGAGAAGAAAACATTGTCTCTGTCGCTCACTGTGCCACTCGATTACGCGTAATGGTTGCCGATGAAAACAAAATTGATAAGAAACGCATCGAAGGCACCGACAAGGTAAAAGGCGCATTTTTTAACAGCGGCCAATACCAAATTATTTTCGGCACCGGAACGGTGAACCGAGTCTTTGAAGCGTTTGAGAACTTAAAGCTGAAGACAGCTTCGAAAGATGAACAACGTAAAGCGGTTGAAAAACAAGGGACGGCTTTCCAACGTGCGATCCGTACGTTTGGTGATGTTTTCGTGCCAATCATTCCAGCGCTTGTTGCGACAGGTTTGTTTATGGGTTTGCGTGGCTTGTTCATGCAGCCAGAGATCTTAGGCTTGTTTGGTCTAACGCCAGAAACCATTCCGCAAAACTTCATTCTTTATACTCAAATTCTGACGGATACTGCCTTCATTTTCCTACCAGCATTGATCGCGTGGTCGGCGGCGCGCGTGTTTGGTGGCTCTCCTTTAATTGGTCTGATTTTGGGTATGATGCTGGTGTCGCCAGCGCTGCCAAATGCATGGTCTGTGGCGTCTGGTGAGCTTGATCCAATCATGTTCTTTGGCTTTATTCCTGTGCTTGGTTACCAAGGTTCGGTTATCCCTGCCTTTATTGCCGGTATGTTGGGAGCCAAACTAGAGCGCCGTATTCGTAACTTCGTACCAGAAGCGTTGGACTTAGTCGTCACGCCATTCCTAACGCTATTGGTGATGATTACGGCTTCTCTATTTGTGATTGGTCCTATCTTCCACTGGTTAGAACTAATTATTCTGCAAGGCGCGCAGTTCATGCTGGATCTGCCACTGGGTCTGAGCGGTATCTTGATTGGTGGTCTACAACAAATTGTTGTGATGACGGGTGTTCATCACATCTTCAACCTGCTTGAGATTCAATTGCTGACCAACACTGGTGCAAACGAATTCAACGCTATCATTACCGCCGCAATCGCTGCGCAAGGTGCTGCTTGTCTTGCGGTCGGTGTGAAAACCAAAGACAAGAAACTCAAAGCTTTGGCAATGCCATCAACATTATCTGCGTTCTTGGGTATCACTGAGCCAGCGCTATACGGCGTGAACCTTCGCTTCTTCAAACCATTCATTATGGGCTTGATTGGCGGTGCTGTTGGCGGCTTCTTCGCAACGGTATTTGGTTTGAAAGCAACAGGCATGGCTATCACGGTAATTCCAGGAGCGCTGCTCTACTTGAATGGTCAAATGCTGGGTTATCTAGCGGTGAACTTAATTGCTATTGGTACGGCATTCACTCTGACTTACTTATTCGGTTACTCAGACAAGATGCTGCAAGACAAGTAATCCCTTGTGTTTTCATCCCCCTGACTTCAGGGGGATTCCTGTTTCTAGATTTTAATAAGGCTTACCATGACAGCAGAACAAACCTACATTAACGACGTGTTGGCGATTGCCTTAAATCAGATGGCAAATCCGCAAGAAGACCCTTTCCGTCCGACTTGGCACTTTGCACCGCAATTTGGCTTATTGAACGACCCAAACGGCTTGGCGCACTTTGCGGGTGAATATCACCTGTTTTATCAATGGAATCCAAAAGCGTGTGCGCATGGCGCGAAAGCATGGGGACACGCGACCAGTAAAGATCTTATTCACTGGCAGCATCAACCTTTGGCGTTAGCACCAACAGAAAACTACGAAACGCACGGTTGTTATTCTGGCTCTGGCTTGGTAGTGGATGGTGTGCTGGAACTGTTTTACACCGGCAACGTGAAGTTTGAACAAGGTGGTCGAACCGCTTACCAATGCCGAGCTACGTTAGAGGCGGGCAAACAGGTGGAGAAACAAGGCATTGTGCTCGACTTACCACAAGGTTACAGCGGCCATGTGCGCGATCCAAAAGTGTGGTTGCACGATGGTGAGTATTACATGGTGCTGGGCGCAGAAGATCTCGATTACAAAGGCAAAGTGCTGCTTTACCGTTCATCAGACAGACAACAATGGCAGTTTGTTGGTGAAGTATTTGGTGATGGCCGCAATCAACATCAAAGTGATGACTTTATGTTGGAATGCCCAGATCTTTTCCCAATTGGTGATCAATACGTGCTGATCACTTGTCCGAAAAACTGGTTAGAAGTGGACGGTCGTAAAGTGGAAACCTTTGATGTGACTTATCATCTCGGTCAGCTTGATTACCCAACTGCGAGCTTTGAACATGACAAAGGCGTCTTGATGGATCATGGTTTCGATTTTTATGCGCCACAGACATTTGAAGATGAGCAAGGCCGCCGCATTCTCTTTGGGTGGATGGGGAAACCAGATGAGTTCGAATCTTACCAACCAACGATAGAGTTTGGCTGGATTCACCAAATGACTTGCCCGCGCGAACTGATTCTTCAAGATGGACGCTTACTGCAAAAACCAAGTGCAGAACTCGAATCTTTGCGTTCGCAACCACAAAGCTTTACCAACCAATCGCTGCGTTTTTATGGATTGTCTTCTGAACTGCTGATTGAAGATGTTCCGGCAGAACTGACGATCGATGTTGCCGCCGATTTGAAGTTGCAAGTGACGCCACAAGGGCTAGCAACAACCCGCCGAAATCTGAAAACGGGTGAGTGGGAATCAAAGCAGTGGCAAGGTGAGGTTCGTCATCTACAAATTCTACGTGACCATTCAAGTGTGGAAGTGTTTATTAACCAAGGTGAGGCGGTGTCGACATCACGCTTCTTCGGCCAAAACGCACAAGGTGTGGGCTTTGTGATTGAGAGTGAAAGCGCAGTCACGGCAACACATTGGCAATTAAAGGCATAACCGTAGCTGCAAGTGCAGTTACCATGACGAGAGAGCGGTAGCTATGTATAATGATCCGACTGTTTCACAAGGAATGATATTGTCCGTGGATGTCAATCAAGTAATTCCCAATATTCGTATGCGTATGCCTTCACTCACGCGTACCGAACAATCCATTGCGGAAAACTTTCTCAAGCCTCACTTCATGCAGAAGTCGACTTCAATTAAAGAAGTGGCGGAGCGATTGGGGGTGTCAACGGCGTTGATCGTTAAGGTGTCAAAGAAGCTTGGCTTCAGTGGTTTCAAACAGCTTAAAGACGCGTTAAACGCCCATCATCACTCAGATTCCTACGCGCCAAGTGAGCAACTTCAGCCGGATGATTCTTGCGAGCAGATCGTCACTAAGGTGCTGCAAAACTCCATCAATGCCTTGACGGAAATCCTCAACTTTGTGGATGCCAATATGGTGAGCGCTGCCGCCGAGGCCATCATTAACGCGCGTAACATTGAGTTGTACGCAGCGGGTGGTTCGAACATCATCTGTGAAGATTTCCAGCACAAGCTTTTGCGTTTTGGTATTCGCGCCTCAGTGCCTCGTGACCGTCACTTAATGTTGATGTCGGCTAGCGTGTTGAGCGAAAAAGACGTGGTGCTGGTGGTATCGCATTCAGGTCAAACCGTTGATTTGATGGATGCTGTCCGTCTTGCGAAGCAATCTGGTGCGACGATCATCTCTATCACCAACAACTTCCACGCTGAGTTGTCCCAGCTTTCCGATTACCCGCTATACGCGCCAGCATCACCAGAACCGCTATTGGGTAAAAACGGCATCGCGCGCTTGGTCAAACTTGCCATGATCGACAGCTTGTATGCGACCATCGCGAGTAAGATTCCAGACCAAGCGGAAGAGAATTTAGAGAAGACCACCAAAGCAGTGGCGATTCTGCACCGATAAAGGTCGCTGAACGAGGCAAAGCTTCGAGATAAACAGGATTCAAAAACAATAAAGGCTGACATTACGTCAGCCTTTTTCTTATCTGTCTCTCGGGTTTTAGGATTAGAACGGATGGTTCGATAGCTGGTTGCTGCTTTCTAGCATCTTTTCAGCTACGTAGCGATGCGTGGCTGTAGTTGGGTGAGTCACATCCCAGAACACAAACTTGTCAGAGCCAGACGAGGCACACTCTGAGCGCAACGCATGGTGATACAAGTAATCTGCAGAAGACGAACGGTTGATGTCTTGGCAAGCTTGGCTCGCGTTAACGAAGCCGTGTTGCTCTGGGTTCGCTGTTAAGCTTTCAAACAGGGCATGGGTATCATACAGAGTGATGTTGTAGCCTTGCGCTGTGTAATACGCCGCTTGTGTTTTGATGAACTCGTTCATCTCGACGATCTTCGCACGGATCTTGTCGATTTCCTCTTGAGTTGAGTAGGTAAACTGTGGCGCACGAGTGGCGTCTGGCAGCGTCATCAACAACAAGTTCTTCGCACCCGCATCGGTCAGTTTGATCAATGCTTCCGCGTAGTCTGATTTCACTTCGGGAACGCTGCGGTTGTAGTTCATGAAGTCATTCAAACCAAACTCAAGTGTAAACAGGGTATTAGCTGGCTTGTAGTTTTTTGCCAGTTTCGCATACGCCAAGTAAGAGGAAACTTGCTCACCCACTCCCGTCAGAGCGATGTATTGGTTTTCACCTGCTGCGCCGCCAACAGCCCAGTTGTAGAGCGGTAGGTTCTTGGCTTGAGCAATGTACTCTGTCCATACAAACCCGTTAGAGAAATGCCCTAAGAACCAGCTATTTGGATTCGGGAATCGCCATTGTGATGCGTTAAAGATGTTGCCTGTATCCGACAAACTGTCACCCAGCGCGACGACCTTGTTGATTTGATCGGGCTGCATGACTGGATCGTTGCTCCAGATGGTGTGGTTATAGGAGAAACGGTTATCGACAGCAAAGAAGGTGATGTCAGCGTTGTCATTCGCTAGATCTAGGGTCTGCTCACAACGCTCTTTGATGATGCTTTGTGGTGTGTCGGTGTAAAACATGTTTTTGAAAGAAACAGCACTCCACCAATAGCCGTCAATTGTGAAGTAACTGCCGTCAGGATTCTCTGCCCATTCCCAATCTGTCGCAGGCTCGTCTTCTGAATAACTGGTGCGGTACCAACAGCGAACATAAGTGTAGGTTTGTTTCGCTTGCGCACTTCTGACTTGCGAGGCGCTTACCATTTCAGGAGTCAGTGATGGCTCGTCGGCGTGAGCCAAACTCAGTGGTAGTAATAATGCACTAAGTAACGTAATGGTCTTATTCATGATTCACTCTCTATGATGATTATCGTCATGATTTAAGTGAGAATTTATCTCACTAAACGCCCTCATTCTGAGTAAATACCCTACTTAGTCAAATATCTAATTATTCATTCTGTCAATTTTGGTACCGCAATCGTATTTCAATAGATTTGGTAAATACTAAGATTTTATAAAATCTAGAATAATTACTCACTAACATTAATTTAACATGCACTTTTTGTGTTAATAAGTAATTGCTTTATAAGGTTTTGGTGGTGTTTTTGTATGTTAACTAAATCTGTTGTTTAGATGATCTTTTGTTCATTGTTGTGTATTCATGAAACAAATTGTTTGGCATTTTTAGGCGATAACCTATAGCTGAATCGCTCATGAATAAGTCAGGGTTATGATTTTTCATGAGGATAAAGTGAATAAAAATCAGCTCAAAAAGGAATAGAGCAAATGCATCACACAACAACTAAATTAAATGGCTTGTTTTCATTATCTGCCGTTGCAGTAGCACTGACATTTTCGATGTCAGCGCATGCGGCTCCTTTAACGGGGTTCGACGAATCTAACTTGCCGACCAAATACATCGTCAAATTTAAAGAAGATACGTCCAGTCCTTCAGCATTAGGTGGGAACTCATTCTGGGGGCCACGCATCGCGCAAGAGTCGGTCTTAGATCAGCTCAAAGCGCGTAAAGTGGAAAAGCTAGGAAACCGCGCGATCTACAGCGTGGAGATGGAAGACTCGGAGTTGGGGCAATTACGTAACCGCAGTGATGTGGAATACGTTGAAATTGACCCACCGCGTTATCTGTTAAGCGAGACTATCCCCTGGGGTTATGAGGCGGTGAACGCCCAACTTCTGGATGACTCAAATGCAGGAAATCGCACCGTGTGTATCATCGACTCGGGTTACGATCTGGCGCACAACGATCTGAGTGGTAACCGAGTGTCGGGTACAAACGATAGCGGTACCGGCTCTTGGAGTGTTCCGGGGAACAACAACGCTCACGGTACACACGTAGCGGGTACGATTGCCGCGATTGCCAACACAGAGGGCATCAAAGGCGTTATGCCAAACCAAAACGTGAATTTGCACATCGTTAAGGTGTTCAATGAAGCGGGTTGGGGCTACTCATCCAGCTTGGTGAAAGCGGTACAAACTTGTGCTGACAACGGCGCGAACGTAGTCAACATGAGCCTTGGTGGTAGCCAGTCGAGTGTGACGGAGAAAAACGCGTTGCAAACCATTTACGACCAAGGCGTGCTGCTGATTGCCGCTGCGGGTAACGATGGTAATACTGCGCACAGCTACCCAGCGTCTTACGATTCAGTTATGTCCGTTGCGGCAGTGGATGATAAGCGTGATCACGCGGCGTTCTCTCAAGCGACAGACCAAGTTGAAATCGCAGGTCCGGGCGTAGCGATTCTATCTACGGTGACAGTGGGCGAGGGTAAGCTTTCAGACATTCGCTTGAACGGTGTTAGCCAGTTCGATCGTGGCATCGTTCCTCACAACCGCTTGATCCAATCGGGCGGCAGTTACGGTCCTGATCCAGTAGCAGGTTCCATCACGGCGACACTAGCAAGCTGTGACGTATCCGGTAGCAGCTTCAGCTGTGGTGATATGTCTGGCAAGATCTGTTTGACCGAGCGTGTGGGCAACCAATCATCAGGTAACTACCCAGAAATCGATGCAGTTCAAGCGTGTTACAACGCAGGCGCAAGTGCGGCGATTGTGTACAGTAACTCTGAGCTACCGGGCTTGCAGAATCCTTTCCTTGTCGATCAAAACAACGCGGCGCGTATTGTGTCAGTGACGGTTGATCGTGCTTTCGGTCAGGAGCTGTTGGGCTATGTTGGTCAAGACATCACGGTATCGACCACCAAGGGTGAAGACTACGAGTACTACAACGGCACTTCGATGGCGACACCGCACGTAACGGGTGTTGCAGGTTTAGTGTGGAGTTACCATCCAACCTGTACCGCAGCACAAGTACGTAACGCACTGATCAAGACAGCAACGGACATCGACGTAACAGGTCGTGATAACCGCACTGGTCATGGTCTTGTGAATGCTGAGGCTGCGAAACAATACCTAGACGCAGGCTGTAATGGTCCGGATGGCGGCGGCTCTGGCAACGACAACGTTCTAGAAAATGGTGTGGCGAAAACGCAGCTTTCTGGCGGCAGCAAATCAAGCACAGTATTCGTGTTTGACGTCCCAGCGGATGCAACGCAAGCGACATTCAACATGAGTGGTGGCTCTGGTGATGCTGACCTTTACGTGCGCTTTAACGGCACACCAAGCACCAGCACTTACGACTGTCGTTCATGGGCAGGCGGTAATGGCGAAAGCTGTAGCTTGAACGTATCTGGCGCAGGGCAATATGAAGTATTGGTTTACGGCTACAGCGCGTACTCTGGTGTTTCTCTTGTTGCCGCGCATAACGGTTCGGGTGATTCATCAGGCGGCGGTTCTGCACCTTCTAGCTACACCAACTCGAATGCAGTAGCGATTCCTGACAACAGCTCTGCAGGTATCGTAAGCCCATTAGATGTGGCTCGCTCTGGCGATGCAGGTTCAGTGACTATCGACTTGGATATCACTCACACCTACATTGGCGATCTTCGTGTCACGCTAACGTCACCAGATGGTGGTCAAGTAGTACTGCACGACAATGCGGGTGGTGGTGCGAACGACATTAAAACCAGTTTCCAAGCGGACTTCTCTGGTTTTGAATCGCAAGGCACATGGGAACTTAAAGCGGTGGACAATGCCAGAAGAGACACAGGCACCATCAACAGTTGGACTCTGACCTTTCAATAAGGAGTGACTATGAAGAAGTTGACCTTACTTTCTTTGTCTGCGGTAGGCGCTACCGCACTATTGGCAATCGGACTGAGCTCAAGCAGCTTGGCAAACAATCAAGGATTTCCTCTCGTGGATGAACGCCAAGATCAAGCCGAGCAGCAACCTGCACGTTACTTTGTTAAGTATCATGAAGGAAAAGAGAGCGAAGTGAGAGCGCTTCTTCGTCAGCACAACATTGAAGTGGTCGACGCTCTGGTGAAACAACACGTGTTGATTGTGGTGGGTGAACAGGCGGAAGTCGATAAACTCGCCGATCACGATGCGGTCGAATACACCGAGCAAGAGCCGACAAGAAAGCTGCTATCTAACGGAACTACGCTTCAATAAGCCAAACCTCCTTAAGATAGTGCCAAAAAGAAAAACGCCCCTCACGTGAGGGGCGTTTGTTTTCTTTCATTTGCGGAAGGTAAAGATTAAGGACGCTCACCTGCCGCTAGGCGACGTTCGATATCTGCAACCACTTCTGGGAAGTCAGCAATGGTGTCGATAAGGTAGTGCGGCGAGCTCTTGATCAATTTTGCACGCGCTTTTTCACGAGCAGCATTAAGCGTTGCTTCGTCCGCGGCTTGGTATTCTTCAAACGTTAGACCTGCTTCGTTACCAGAAAGCATCAAACCAACGGTCCACATACCGGCGTTGTGACCTTCATCAATGCCCGGTGCTGCGTCATCCACTTTGATACACGCATTAACGTCGGTAACATTCAGCTCAATCACGTTTTTCAGTGCCATAAATGGTGCCGGGCGACCACCTTGCGGTAGGTCATCCGTTGCTACTACGTAATCTGGTTTGTAGCCGTAGTCCGCTGCAACAGGAATCAGTACGTCCATCACTTCGCGAGGGTAACCAGAACAAGAACCGATCTTGATGTCTTTGTCTTTCAGACCGTTCACAACTTCAATCGCATTAAGGATTGGTTCTGCATGGTCTGCCACTTTTGCTTTTTGCAGAGGCATGAATGCTGCGTAGATAGCGTCGATGTCTTTGCTGGTCATTGAGCGACCAAACTTCTCATTCCAACGCTTATCAACAGCAGGGATGCGACCCACAGCTTGGATGTGATCCCACTTACCAAGTCCCATTGGTTCGCGCGCTTCTTCAAGGTCGATTTCAAAATCAAAGCCTTGTTTGAATGCTTCCACAAAGATGCTGGTTGGCGCAAAAGAGCCGAAATCGACGATAGTGCCAGCCCAGTCAAAGATCACTGCTTGAATTGGTGAGTTGCTCATGTTCAATCCTTTTTCTTGCTTGCCAGAGCGCTTGCCTACACGTTTGAACTGCACTCTGAATCAATTGGTTTTTGTTGAGGTCTATTGACCCTAAAAGTAGTTAAAGTCTTTACACACTTTGGCGATGGCTTCTTCGAAGATCGCCAACGCTTCTGTCAGTTGTTCGCGGGTGATGATCAGCGGTGGGCTGAGTTGAATCACGTTACCTTGCGATACCTTGAAGCTCACGCCGTTGTTGAGGCATTGGTAAAGCACAGCTTCCGCTTCGTCATACGCGCGTGCTTTGCTTTCGTGGTCAGTGACCAACTCAATACCCCACAACATGCCAATGCCACGTACATCACCAATCACTGGGTATTTGGCTTTCATCTCTAGCAGCTTTTCACGCATGAACTGGCTGTCAGCTTTGGCTTTATCTAGCAAGCCGTCTTGCTCAATAGCTTCCATGGTTGCCAGTGCCGCAGCACAACCGATAGGGCTTTTCTCATGAGTGTAATGACCCATTGAGATTTGCTCGGCGGTGTTGTATTTGTCTTTGGTTACCATGGCTGCGATAGGCACTAAGCCACCACCCAAACCTTTACCGATGCAGAGCACATCTGGCTCGATGTCGTAGGCTTGGTAGGTAAACCATTCTCCGCTGCGACCCATGCCATTCGGGATGTCGTCGATGATCAACATGACATTGTGTTTGTCACAGATTTCTCGAATGCGTTTCCAGTAGGCTTTGCTCGGCACTTGTACGTCGGTATTACGAACTGCTTCTGCGATAAACGCGCCCACGCCGCCTTCTTTCTCAATCACGTATTCAAGGTAATCGGCGTAATGCACATCGCTGTCGTCTGCGACCGGTAAAGCGCCACGATAAGACACCGCTGGTGGAATGCGCTCAACACCTGCCATTAATGGTCCCATGCCTTGGCGGAAACACGCTTCACCACCCACTGAGATAGCATCTAACGATGCGCCGTGGAAGGAATCCCACAGAGACACCACCTTGTAGTTGCCTGTGATGTGGCGCGCTAGTTTAAGTGCCATACCAACCGCAGATGTGCCTCCCGGAGCAAACAGCACGCGGTTCAATTCGCCGCCACAGATTTGTGTGAGTTTTTCGGCACATTCAATCGCGGTTTCATTGGTAAAACGACGTGGTGAAAACGGCAGTTTGGCAATTTGCTCTTGCACACGTTTAATCACATGCGGGTGACCGTAGCCCAGTTGATGGACGTTATTGCCATGGAAATCCATGTACTTTTTACCGGTAGCATCTTGGATGTAGATGCCTTCTGCTGCTTCCAAGGTATCTAAGCACGGCGTCGACATGGCTTGATGAAGAAAGACCTCCGAATCACGCTTCAACAATGCTTGTGTGCGTTCATCGTCCATCGATGTATTCCAAGCTTGGCGCGCTGGTGTTGTGTTAACATCGCCTTCGCTGCGGAAGTGGGTGGGTTTGATATTCTGAGTCATAACGCTCTCTCAATCAGAAGGCTGCTTTACGCAACTTGCCAGTACATTGCTTTTTCAATTGCACCGATTAAGCGCTCGATATCTGCTGGGTAAACTTCACCAATGTTGCCGATGCGGAAGCAATCTGCGTTCGATACCTTACCCGGATAGATCACGAAGCCCTGCTCTTTCAAACGTGTGTAGAACGCTTTGAACTGGTAATCACTGTGCGTCGGAGAGTAGAAAGAAGTGATGATTGGCGAGTGAAGGTCATCACTCAGTAGTGGCTCAAACCCCAAAGAACGCATACCTGCAACCAGTGTTTTCTGGTTAGTTTGGTAACGGTGATGACGAGCTTCAATGCCGCCTTCTTGCTCCAGCTCTAATAGTGCTTGGTAGAAAGCGCGAACCGTGTGCGTTGGAGACGTGAAACGCCATTTACCGTGGTTCACTTCCATGCAGTGCCACTGGTCGTAAAGATCAAGGCTCAAAGAACGTGCCTGACCTTGGCACTTTTCGAGCTCAGTTTGTTTTGCAATCACAAAGCCAAAGCCCGGCACGCCTTGAATACATTTGTTTGCAGAGCTGATCATAAAATCGATGCCTAGCTCTGCGATATCGATAGGAATGCCACCAAAGCTCGACATGGCATCGAGAATCACGACTTTACCGTGTGCTTTTGCCGCAGAAGCAAATGCCTCAATTGGGTTAAGCATGCCAGTGGTTGTCTCGCAATGAACAATCGCCACGTGTGTGATTGTAGGATCCGATGCCAATGCAGTTTCCACCTCGTTCAAGTGTGGCTGTGATGTTTCGCCTGGGGAAACTACATGGCATGGAATATTTAGGTATTCAGCGATCTGAGCGATACGTGCACCGTACGCACCGTTGTCGACAACCAACAATTTTCCATCTTTGCCAATGGCGCTGCCAATCGTTGCTTCTACTGATGCGGTCCCGCTACCTTGCATTAGTACGCTGGTGTAGCCGTCTTGTTGAGTCGCCAGTTTTACAAGCTTAGTGCGGATCACTTCTACGATGTCTTTGTTGTATTCATCATCCCAAGTACACCAGTCTTTAAGCATGGCTTCACGTACCGTTTCAGAAGTAGATAGAGGACCTGGAGTCAGTAGTAGGTATTCGTTTTTCATCTCGATTTCCATCAGAATAGGCTAATTGGTCTACACCAAATTTCGAGTTCACTCTAGCGAGGAAGAAAAGGGCAGTAAATAGGCGAATATCCAATTTCATAAAACTTTAATATCCAGAAAATGGCGGATCAATTGAACGATTATTCATCGCAAATTTTCGTAAAACTGCCATTTAATGGTCATGATTTCGTCACAAAGGCTCAGTAGGGTGTATATCGTCAACTGGTACAGACCAAATGAAAACTTAGCCAAATTAACTGGAGAAAATGATGAAAAACCGTTTGATGAAAGGATCGCTGGCTGCACTTGTCTCTCTGCTAGCTACGAATGCAATGGCAGCACAGGAAGTCACGGTTTACACCGCTTTCGAAACTGACATTCTTGCGAAATACAAGTCTGCGTTTGAGAAAGATAACCCAGATATCAAGATTAAGTGGGTTCGCGATTCAACCGGTATCATGACGGCGAAATTGCTGGCAGAAAAGAACAACCCTCAAGCGGAAGTGGTTTGGGGTCTTGCTGGCTCGTCAATGGCACTGCTTAAAGATGAAGGTCTTCTTAAGCCTTACACACCAAAAGGTTTGGAAGAGTTGCACGCGAACCTAAACGACCCTCAATCAAACCAAGCTTGGTTCGGTAACGATGCGTTCTTTAACGCAGTTTGTTTCAACGAAGCGGTAGCGAAACAACTTAACCTGCCTAAACCAACGTCTTGGGAAGACCTAACGAAGCCGGTTTACAAAGGTCACATTGCAATGCCGAACCCAGCGTCTTCAGGGACTGGCTACATGCAGGTTTCTGCTTGGCTACAAAACATGGGTGAAGATCAGGCATGGAATTACATGCGTGACTTAGACAAGAACATTGCACACTACACGCACTCTGGTTCTAAGCCATGTGTTCAAGCGGGTATGGGTGAAGTGGCTATCGGTATTTCGATGGCAAGCCGCGGCGCGAAGCTGAAAACACAAGGTGCACCACTAGCGGTGATCACACCAAAAGGCATCGGCTGGGAATCAGAAGCCGTTGGTCTAGTAAAAGAGTCTGATGCAGCGAAGCGCGTTGTCGACTGGTCAATCTCTAAAGCGGCAAACGAACTTTACGTGGAAATGTACCCAGTGGTTGCACATAAAGAAGTGAAAGCGACCGTGTCTAACTTCCCGAACGTTCAAGAGAACATGGCGAAGATGGACTTCGCGCAAATGGGCAGCAAGCGTGCAGAGATTCTAGCGGCATGGTCTGAGAAGTTCGACGCGAAATCAGAACCAAAGTCTTAATTGAATTTGCTTTGAGTTGAATACTGAAATCCACCTCGGTTGAGGTGGATTTTTTGTTTTCTCTGTTATTTCAGAGTTTGTTGAGAGTAGATTCCTAGTCTCACCTAGGTTCGCTGGAATGACGGACTTAAGAAAGTTGGGAGCTTCTATCCGCACTCACCACGTCATTCTCGAGAGCGACGAAGGAGTGAGTCGGGAATCTCAGAATATAGTGCTTGTAAGAGATTCCGGATGGCTCGCTTAGGCTCGTCCGGAATGACGATCTTAAGTATATGGAGTGAAGGTCAAAACTTGTCGTTCTGAGCCGCGAATGTGATTTCAGAATTTATGATCCACACTCATCACGTCATTCTCGAGAGTGACGAAGGAGCGAGTCGGGAATCTCTAATTGTCACGTAAACAAACTTCGCTTCCCTTCATCTATTTGTCATCTTCTGGCTATAAATTTGTCATTGGAACGTAACACTCCAAAACTAAAGTTGGTATATACCATTTGGAGCGTGTGTTATGTCAACTAACCAACATTACCTAAATATCGAAAATGTAGTGAAGCAATTCGGACAGTTCACTGCATTAAAGAAAATCTCGCTAGCGATTGAGAAGGGCGAGTTCGTTTGTTTTCTTGGTCCTTCTGGCTGCGGTAAAACCACTCTGCTACGTGCCATTGCAGGTCTAGACTTGCCAACGTCTGGTGCGATTTTTCAAAACGGTCAAGAGACCACATTCCTACCACCAGAGAAGCGCGATTTCGGCATCGTATTCCAATCTTATGCGCTGTTTCCGAACCTAACTGTGCAAGAGAACATTGCGGTGGGTTTGAAGAATCAAGGCATGCCTACCAAAGAAGCGTTAGAGAAGGTGGATTATTGGTTAGAAACCATTGGTCTTCCAACCTCTGGCGAGAAATTTCCTAACCAACTTTCTGGTGGTCAGCAGCAGCGTGTGGCACTTGCTCGCGCATTGGCGTTGTCTCCGGGTCTACTGCTGCTTGATGAGCCGCTGTCAGCGCTGGATGCAAAAGTACGTGTTCACTTACGTGATGAGATTTGTAAGCTGCAACGCAAGCTGGGCATCACTACCATCATGGTTACGCACGATCAGGATGAAGCGTTGTCGATGGCGGATCGTATCGTGGTAATGAACCATGGCGTGATTGAGCAAGTCGGTACGCCTCAAGAGATCTACCAACAACCAGCTACGCGCTTTGTCGCTGAGTTTGTCGGCAGCATGAACTTTATTGAAACCTCAGTCGCAACGGACTCCCAAGTACGCATTGCCGAAACCTTGATGCCAGCGCCAAGCTTGACCAATCGTAAGATCCAACGTGGTGACCGCTTTGACCTTGCGGTGCGTCCTGAAAGCATCAAGTTCGTTGAAAACTACAATAACTCTTTACCTGTGCGAGTTACCGCTACCGAGTTTCTGGGGGCGTTTTTCCGCATTGATTGCGTATTGCAAAACGACAGCTCAACGAAAACCATCGTCGTGGATGTGCCTGTGGAAACGGTTCAAAAACTCAATATCAAGGCGGGCGATGTACGTTACATCCAGTTTGCTGAAGAAGGGCTGCATGGTTACGCCGTGCCCTCGGTTGATAAAGCGCTAGCGGCGTAGGTGTAAACATGGATGCGAAGACAATGACGATGAATAGCCTGACCACACAAGACAAAGCAAAATCCCTACTCGGACGTGTTAGCCGCGACAACCTTGTGTTGTTTGGTTTGCTCGCTGGCTTGTCGACCATGATGGTGTTGTTCATCTTAATGCCGCTTTGGGCTATGTTGACCAAGAGTGTGCAAAATGCCAATGGCGAATTTGTCGGATTGGCAAACTTTGCGACGTACTTTTCCTCTTCAAGCTTGTGGGTGTCGGTGGGCAACACCTTCACTTTGGGCGTGATAGTGACCTCGTTAGTCGGTGTGCTTGCATTTGGCTATGCCTACGCGCTGACTCGTTCATGCATGCCGTTTAAAGGTTTGTTCCAAATCCTAGGTACTGCGCCAATTCTTGCGCCTTCGCTGTTACCAGCGATCAGTTTGATCTTCCTTTTCGGTAATCAAGGCATTGCCAAAGAGATGTTGTTAGGAAACTCGATTTACGGCGTGATTGGTATCTCGATGGGTTTGATTTTCTGGACCTTTCCTCATGCATTAATGATCTTAACCACTTCGCTGCGTACTTCAGATGCCCGTTTGTATGAAGCAGCCCGCGCACTTAAAACTTCACCAATCAAAACCTTCTTTATGGTGACGTTACCTGCGGCGAAATACGGTTTGATCAGTACGCTTATTGTGGTTTTTACATTGGTTATCACGGACTTTGGTGTGCCGAAAGTGATTGGAGGCAGCTACAACGTTCTGGCGACTGACATCTTCAAGCAAGTCGTGGGACAGCAAAACTTTGCCATGGGTGCGGTGACTAGCATTATGTTGTTATTCCCTGCGGTAATGGCGTTTGGCGCAGACCGCTGGGTACAGAAAAAACAAAAGAGCTTATTCGACACTCGCTCGGTGCCTTATCAGCCAGAACCTAACAAAGCGCGCGACAGCATTTGTTTGGTTTACTGCAGCATCATTTCTATCGCAGTGTTGGCTGTGCTTGGCATGGCGGTGTATGGCTCGTTAGTTACGTTCTGGCCTTGGAACAAAGCTCTAACGTTAAACAACTACAACTTTGCTGAAATGAGCACCTACGGTTGGAGCCCATTCTTCAACTCGCTAACGCTGGCAGGTTGGACGGCAGTTATTGGTACAGCCATCATCTTTGTCGGTGCTTACTGCATTGAGAAAGGACGTGCGTTTGGTCCAATTCGTCAAGTGATGCAAATGCTTAGCGTGGTGCCAATGGCGGTTCCTGGTATGGTGCTTGGCTTGGGTTACATCTTTTACTTCAACGATGCGAACAATCCTCTGAATGTGCTTTATGGCACCATGGCATTCTTGGTAATTAACACGGTAGTGCATTACTACACCGTGGGTCACATGACCGCCTTGACAGCGCTAAAGCAGTTGCCATCGGAGATTGAAGCCACGGCGGCATCGGTGAAGCTTCCTCAATACAAGTTGTTCTTTAAAGTGACATTACCTGTGTGTTTACCTGCGATTTTGGACATTGCGACTTACTTGTTTGTTAATGCATTGACCACCACTTCTGCGGTAGTATTCCTTTACTCAACCGATACGATTCCGGCTTCGGTCTCGATTCTGAACATGGACGATGCAGGTCAAACTGGCGCTGCTGCGGCAATGGCTGTGATGATCATGATTGCTGCCGCAATTGCGAAGATTGTTCAGATGACTTTGGGTAAATTGTTAGAGAATCGCACACAAGCTTGGCGCAAAAGATAAGGACACTTCGTGCAATACGTAAAAATTAAAGATTCGATTGTTGAACAGATTGAAGCGGGCATGCTATCGCCGCGTCAAAAACTGCCAGCAGAGCGTAAGTTGGCGGAGTCGTTCGACACTACACGCGTCACTCTGCGTGAAGCTTTATCACTGCTAGAAGCGGAAGGTCGAATCTATCGCGAAGATCGCCGAGGTTGGTTTATCTCACCTGAGCCATTGCGTTACGATCCAACCCAAACGCTGAACTTCCCGAACATGGCGAAAGCGCAAAATCGTGTGCCAAAAACGGAGTTGGTTGCAGCAAAAGGGACGTTGGCAAACAAACAAGCGGCGCGTTTGCTGGACTTGCAGCCTTTCTCGGATGTGTATCGAGTCGACCGTGTACGATACCTTGAAGACAGACCTGTGGTGTTCGTAACAAACTACATTCGTCCAGAGCTGTTTCCGAACCTGCTGGATTACGATTTATCAAATTCACTGACGGACATTTACCGCGAGCATTATGGCGTGACGTATCAAAAGATTCGCTACCGCATTTCAACCAGCACTTTGTTGGGTGAAATGGCTCAGGCACTGCGCGCGACAGCCGGTACGCCAGCGATGGTGGTGGAGCGCATCAACTATAACCAACACGGTGAGTTGATTGATTGCGATATCGAATATTGGCGACACGATGCCATTAGCATTGAATCTCTGGCGGAACTCCATCGTTAAGTGGATTTTCTCATTATCTAAGGCTCCATCTCGGGGCCTTTATTTTATTCAGACAGGAACATTGAAATGGATTTGTTGGCGATTGGTCTCGTCGTTTTCTCTGCTGTTCTTCATGCGGGCTGGAATATCCTTGGCAAAAGCAACTCAGGCTCTGGACTCGCGTTTACCATGGCCGCCAGCTTTTCTGCATGTTTCATTCTTACCCCTTATTTGATTTGGTATTTGGCAACCATTGGCTGGACATCATTACCGAGTGAGTTTTGGGGATTGCTGTTCATTAGCGGCATTTCACAAATGGTTTATCTGGTTGGTTTGATTGTCGCTTATAAGCATGCTGATGTGGGGGTGGTTTATCCGATTGCTCGGGCACTGCCTGTGATGATGGTCGGCGCAATCAGTGTTGCATTGGGACATGAATTATCCAGTCAGCAGTGGCTTGGATTCTTACTAATTACTCTTGGTTGTATGCTGGTACCACTGACGAATTTTCGTCAGATGACATTGGGCTCTTATTTGAACGTTGGTGTGTTCTGGGCATTGATTGCCGCAATAGGCACAACGGGTTACTCGGTAGTCGATAAAGAAGCGCTGAGTTTACTCACAGGACAAGCATCAGAGATCTTGAATGATCAGTACAGTGCAATCTTCTACTTGGGCGTGCAGTTTTGGGCGATTGGTATTCCAGCCCTTGTATGGTGCTTAGTTATGGGCAAGCCAGATGAGATTAAGACAGCGTGGCAGATCCGCAAAACAGCCAGCATGGCAGGGGTAATGATGGCATCCACCTACGGCTTGGTGCTGTTTGCGATGACCATGACCGACAACGTGAGTTTGGTGGTGGCACTAAGGCAAATCAGCATTGTGTTTGGGTTGTTTATGGGGATTTGGTTTCTGTCTGAGAAATGGTATCTCACTCGAGGGCTTGGCGTTACTTCTATCGTGGCGGGGATCATTCTTGCGTTGACGAACTGACACATATTGATGAAAGAAAAAGGCAGCGACTCAGGCCATCGCAGCCTTTTTCTTTTTTAGTTTTTGGGAAGGGTAGGAGTATAAGGGACGTCAGAAACGCAATTGAGCGCCGAACATCACGCCACCGGAATCAAAATCACTGTTCTTTGAGTACACATACTCAGCATTCAAACCAAAGTGCTTGTAGCTCCATTCTAATCCTGCCGCCGCTTCACCGCCAACGCTAGTGTGTTCAATGTTTCGGCTCTGTCCATTCACCTTGTAAGTGTACTCAAGGGTGTAGAGCGTCATACCTGCTTTACCGTAAAGTTCGAAACCAGCACCAAGAGGGTAGCTAGCATAGCCGCTTAATCGTGGGCCAGAAAAGCTCGTGTCGGTAACCTCTGAAATTGGGCTTAACAGCGTTGAGCCAATACCATCAAACGCCCCTTTAAAGCCCGCTTCAATCCCGAAGTTTTGGGTCGGCATGTATCGGTAATAAATTTCACCAAGAAACATATCACCGGATTCTTTACTTGCGGGGGCGTCATAGCTTACACCGCCATAACCTAGGTTCGTGCCTATGATGTGCTTGCTTGTACTTGCGTTCGCCGATAGGGAAAGAGTCGACAACACCAGAGCAGCAGCGAATGAATAACGCATGAACGTTTCTCCTCAGCTTTTTAGCTTTTAGCCTTTTAGCTTTTTTAGTTTCTTAGTACTTGTTCGAATGTTGCTTTGGTGTTGTCTAGCCATTCATAACGACGACGGTACATCGAACGTTTAGATCGCGACATCCCGTCGAGATCACGGCGCGGAGCATTCACTGGGAGTGAGTAGAAGTTGCGATCGTACTCAGTACCGCCAAGTTCCTTCCACAATGCATCGTAATCCGTTTTGATTCGCCCTTTGCTATAACGTTTAGCGGCATAAGTGTGTGACTGGGTTTTCACTGCAAGAATGGTTTCAACACCCCAAATCTGAGCAAGAAGATCCAGAAGGCTGACCATCAAACTTTTTGGGCGTTGACCGTACAATTTACGAGTCAGCTTTTTGATTTTTTCATTGCTAGTTTCGTTGCTGCGTGGGCCTTGTAAGCCACCAATCATGATGCTGCGAGCACCTTTCTCGTGTCCCAATGTGAACGACAGAGTATAGAAGTGGCCATCTTCTTGGCTGTGTAATACCAAGCTCATGTCGCCTTCTTTTTGGTAGCGAGCTTCATAAACCAATTTGACCGTGTAGAGAATATCCTCGATCTCAAAGGTCATCAGAGTGAGTCCCTTGGCATCGGTATAGATCTGTTTCATTAGATCAGGCGAGACGAGCTCCGACACTGTGTTGTAGTGATCAACCACAAGCGCTGAACGATCAATCGCAGGGCTGTTTTTTACGATATACGGACGAAATGGTTTTTCTAAGAATCGATGAGTGCGCGTACATAGCATCTCCAACAGTGAAGACTCAATGTTGTCTGCCAGATACTTAAATGACTTTCGATAGAACAACGCACGCGCAATGAACTTGATGCGGTATGTCCAGATTGGATGATAAATCTCAGCATACTCATCCGAGTAAATGGTTTTGCTGTGGTGAAGGATGGATTTATTCATGGTTATTTCACTCCAAACTCATTTCCAGTGGTGTCGGTTCTGTCATGTGGCTGTGAGCGTTAGGTATCGAACGCAAAAAGGGAGAAAGCAAAGTGAGTCGTTCTTCACTCCAGCTAAGACAGTAACTAGTTTTGAACAGTGTTCTTTTGCTGAGGATTCTATGAGAAAAGCGTGGCGAGGTATTGTAAGGCTTGGTATGAGAGTGTCAGGATTCGCGGTCAGAGAGCGTACAGGAGAGAAGTATCGTGTCATATCCAAAACGCACTTATTTATAGCGATTAGATATATTAAATCCGATAAGAAGAAATTTAGACGGTATGATTAAGCTATCGAGAAAAGCTAATCTACGGATTTACTTAGTTTTTTATTAAAAGCAAAAGCCGAGTCTAACAGTCAATTAAAAATAAAATGGAAATTAATTAAAGTTTTTCTGAAATTAATCTGACTCGCTATAGGTCTCTATACGTACCCTACATTAATCGAGTATTTGGAACTCGATATTTAAAAGGTAAGTAAGGAGCACATTATGAAACGTTTAATCACTCTAGCAAGTCTTATCGCATTAACCGCTACTCCAATCGCTGCTATTGCTGGTGGTTACCAATGGACTAATAACAGCAGAACCATTCACGGTAATGTTGTAGACAGTAAACAAGCCGCTTACGACATGGGCTTTGAAATGATTAAGAACTATCAAAGCAAGTCGTCAGCACAGTTAAGAGACGAATTCAAAAGCTCATTTGATATCGTAGACCGCCAGTCTTTCTCTATTACTAATGCGAAAGTAACAGTAGATGAATTCTTGCAAGATAACGGTCAAATCGCATACCAACCAATATTGAATGTGAAATACGAATACCGCATGCGTGAACCTGGTAATCGTTAATTAATTTATTCGCTAGCATTTATAACTCTATTGCCTGTTTAATCCTTGTTGTATATTCGTTCTATTATTTTTGGGGAGCATTTGCTCCTCTTTTTTATTATTAAATACATATTCTTGGTGAATGTATTCCTTAAATATAATATCTCATAAATATTTTCTAACGCTCAGCGTAAGTTTTTCTAGCTCGTTGAATATTCGGTAGGTTTGTAAAGTGGTGACAAAGCACTGTTGTGTGCGTCACTTTTACAAAGGATATCGAATGACTCACCCTTCATATTGGTTTAAGCAAGCGCTTGAAATTGAGCAGCCAGAAACCGCTAAACCACTTCAACAAAATATCCAAGCAGATGTCGCTATCGTCGGCGGTGGTTACACAGGTCTTTGGACTGCGATCATGATCAAGCAGCAATCGCCGGAAAAACAGGTGGTTGTGATTGAAAAAGGCTTGTGTGGCAGTGGTGCATCGGGCGCAAACGGCGGTTGTATGCTGACTTGGTCGACAAAGTTTCCGACCTTGAAACGCTTATTCGGTGAAGAACACGCCGCTTGGTTGGTAAAAGAGTCGGAACAAGCAGTGCTAGAGATTGACGACTTTTGTCAGCAGCACAACATCGATGCGCAATTGTCATTGAAAGGGGTTTATTACACAGCAACCAACCACGCTCAAACTGGGGGAATGCAGCCAGTTGTGGACGAGTTAAAGCGTTTAAAAGTGAACAGTTGGCGCCGTTGTCAAGCAGAGGAGCTGCGTGTCAACGCGGGATCGCCGCGCAATATAGAAGGCTTCCACTCTCCAGTTGCTGCCAGCGTTCAACCTGCTTTATTGGCGAGAGGATTAAGACGCGTCGCAATGGAGTTGGGTGTTGAGATCTATGAGAATACGCCGATGACGCGTTTAGATTATGGAAAACCTGCCACTGTCTGTACACCTAAAGGAAATATTCAAGCGCAGCAGGTGGTGTTGGCATTGAACGCATGGATGGTCGAGCAGTTTAAGCAATTCAAAAGCAGTATCGTGGTGGTCTCTTCCGACATGGTGATCACCAAACCGCTTGGTGATGCGCTATCTCAATCTGGTTGGCAGGCAGGCTCTAGCGTGTTGGATTCACGTATCTTCGTCCACTATTACAGAGATACGCCAGATGGCCGTTTGATGTTGGGGAAAGGCGGCAATCAGTTCTCTTTCAACAACCAAGTCAATGCAATGTTCAACAAGCCAACACGCTATCAAGATCTACTGCGTAAATCGTTCGATAAGTTATTCCCGCGTTTGAAAGGAGCAGAGTTCGCTTATTCATGGACGGGCGGTTCAGATCGTTCCGCTACTGGTTTTCCATTCTTCGGTGAGTTAGATAACCAAAGCAATATCTTTTATGGCTTTGGTTATTCGGGTAACGGGGTGGCGCAAACTCGAATGGGCGGAAAGATCTTATCTTCGTTGGTATTGGGAATCGAGAATGAATGGACGAAAAGCGGTTTAGCCAAAGGGCCGTTGGGGCATTTCCCGCCAGAGCCATTTCGATGGACGGGAGCGATGATGGTACGCAACGCGGTACGCCGAAAAGAGGAAGCAGAAGATAACGAGCAGACGCCGTTCATCTGGGATAAGTGGCTAGCAAAACTCGCAGGACCAGCAGGCAAAGCGGATAAGCTCGACTAAACTGAATATTTTGATCGCAAACGGATAGGGAAGAAGTGAAAGTGTTAGAGGCACCTCTTCCCTTTGTGTTAGCCTCAGTCTTTCAAGCTCAGATGCAAAAGGTGAGTAATAAAATGAAAGTATTCAGCAACTTTGACAGCGGCAGCATTCACGTAGTGAAAGCGGACGACAAAAACGACATCCAACTCAAAATTCCTAACGACAACATGTCGGAATTCTACCAGTGGTTCCACTTCCGTCTAGAGACAGAAGCCGAGCAATCACACACCATCAAACTTCTTGATCTTGCGAAATCGGCTTACCCAGAAGGTTGGCAAGGTTACGACGTGGTTGCGTCTTACGATCGTGAAGAGTGGTTCCGAGTACCGGCAGAGTTCGATGGCGACACGCTGACTTTCACTGTTATCCCTGAGCGCAGCTCAATTTACTTCGCGTACTTTGCACCTTACACGTACGACCGTCATCTAGACCTGTTACACATGGCACAAAGCGCGCACCACTGCCAACTAGAGACGCTTGGTCATACGCTAGATGGCAATGACATGAGCTTGCTTACTTTCGGTGAGCCAGAAGAAGGCAAAAAGAAAATCTGGATGATTGCACGTCAGCACCCAGGTGAGACGATGGCAGAATGGTTCATGGAAGGCATGATCCAACGTCTGCTTGATGAGAACGACACGGTTGCGCGTGCATTGCTTGAAAAAGCAGTACTTTACGTTGT
This sequence comes from Vibrio sp. K4, assembly GCF_051122595.1. Lineage (NCBI taxonomy): Bacteria > Pseudomonadati > Pseudomonadota > Gammaproteobacteria > Vibrionales > Vibrionaceae > Vibrio > Vibrio sp. K4. Next base: position 148,762 of record NZ_CP178578.1, on the reverse strand, counting down.
GCCAAACATGAACCCAGACGGCGGTGTGCGTGGTCACCTACGTACTAACGCGGTTGGCGTAAACCTAAACCGTGAGTGGCAAACGCCATCAATGGAAAAGAGTCCTGAAGTCTTCTTGGTTCGTGAGCGCATGCTAGAAACTGGCGTGGATATGTTCCTAGATATTCATGGTGATGAAGCTATCCCGTACAACTTTGTGGCGGGCTCTGAAGGTATTCCTTCTTATGACGAAGGCATGGCTGAGTTGGAAAACGCGTTTAAACAAGCACTTCTGACGATTACACCAGAGTTCCAAGACGAGATCGGTTACGACAAAGATGAACCGGGTAAAGCGAACCTAACCGTTGGCTCTAACTGGGTGGCAGAGCAATTCAAGTGTTTGTCTTACACCATTGAGATGCCATTCAAAGACAATAACAACCATCCAGACCCTCTATATGGTTGGTCTCCTGAGCGTAGTGTCTTGTTTGGACAGGATGTTTTGGCTGCAACATTGGCGGTCTCTGACAAAATTTAACGCAATTCGTTCACAGCCCGTACTTTACGGGCTGTCTTTTCTGCCACTATTCTTTCCACGTTCTCTATTGACGAACTACTTTCTAAGCGCTTTAAACAAAAAATCTGCAATATCTGATGGTTATCTGAGTATCGATAAGGATTTTTTGTCGTGACGACAAAAATAATGATTTATTTTAGAGATGGTTATTCTGTTAAAGTCCGTTTCGAGATTCTTGTCACAAAACTCATATCATCTCATAGGGTTACCGATCCAGAGTTTGCGGTTGAAGTAGGCACAGCCGATTAAATTACTTTTTAGTTGCTATGTGATTACAAGATAGAATCCGGATAATTTTCGTCCCGGAATCTTGTACCTACAGAGGTTTGCTCATCGTTATCTCTCACTCCTGATGTGCTGGTTAAAGGCGTCAGTGATATCGTGGCAGATAGGTGCATCAAAATTCCAACCAACGCTCTTAATGGATGAATCCCGATTAAGGCGTCGCATGATGATGCGTTAATAGAGATTGTTGGCGTAGTTTTTAATCACTTGAAAACAGTGTAGGTTCTGAGTTTCCTAAAAACAGATTTTTCTGGGGAAAGTAATCGGGTCGCCTCGCATAAAGGAAAAATAATGAAAAAGATCGCTCTTGCAGTGGCTACCGTTCTAGCTGGTGGCGTAATGTCGAATGTTGCTCTTGCTGATACATACATCGGCGGCAAACTTGGTTACAACGCTCTAAACGACGCATGTCACCTAGACGCTCCATGTGATGACGACAGCTTCGCAGCTGGTATGCACATTGGTTACAACTTCAACGAATACGTTGCAGCTGAATACGGTGTTGATTACCTAGGTAACTTCACAGCTAACTTCAACAAAGCTGGCAAAAACACAGTTGACGGTGACCTATGGGCGCTAACTCTAGCTCCTAAGTTCAACCTTCCTCTAACTGATTCTTGGAACCTATTTGCTAAAGTAGGTGCTGCATACATGATGGCTGGTGACGAGAAAGATTTCGTACCAACTGGCTCTCTAGGTGCTGAATACCAAATCAACTACAACTGGAGCCTACGCGCTGAGTACCAACGTTACCAAGACATGTCTGATGACATCATCGACGACATGGATGCTGACTTCTTCGGTATCGGCTTCAACTACAAGTTCGGTTCTGAGCCAGTAGTTCAAGAAGAAGTAGTTGAAACTCGTCCAGCGACTCGCATCGTTGAGAACGAATACCCAGCTCAAACAGCAACAGTACAATTCGGCCTAGAAAGCGCTGAACTACAAGACGCTTCTGCGTTCAACGGTACTGTAGAGCTAATGAACACTTACCCACAAGCTCAAGTTGAAATCAACGGCTACAGTGACACAACTGGTTCTGAAGCTTACAACCAACAGCTAACTGAGAAGCGTGCACAAGCAGTTGCTGATCACTTCCAAGCTGAAGGTATCGCTGCAGACCGTATGACTGTTAAAGGTATGGGCGAAGCTAACCCAGTAGCTAGCAACGAAACTCGCGAAGGTCGTGAAGAGAACCGTCGTGTAGAAGTTGTTGTTCCTGCGTTCCAATACCAAACTGAAGAAGCTGCTCAATAATTCATTATTGAATCAGTAACTTTAAAAGCCAGCGTCTGACGCTGGCTTTTTTGTTTCCCTTCATTTATCTGTCACAGCTCCGTCATAGTATTTTCTTACTTGTTCGTCTGGAGCCTGATATGCAAAACCTACCGCCACTCAATTCTCTCAAAGCGTTTGAGGCAACCGCTCGATTGCAAAGCTTTACTAAGGCGGCAGAAGAGCTCAATGTCACCCGTGCGGCGGTCAGTCAGCAGGTTAAATCCCTCGAAGTTTACTTAGACGCCACCTTGTTTGAACGCAATGGTGCTCAGCTCAATCTCACTCAAGCTGCTCATGATTATTTACCTGTGGTAAGTCATGTCTTTCAGAGTTTATCTGCTGCGACTCAACATCTTTTCTCCCGACAAAAGCAAGCGCAGTTAACGTTACACGTGGCACACAGCTTTTGTTCTCAATGGCTAATGCCGCGACTGGCGGATTTCCATCGCCAACACCCTAAAGTGAGTTTTAAAGTCTCTACCACCGCCAACGCAATGCCGAGCAACAGTGATATCGCTGATGTGGAGATCATTAATGGTTATGGCGATTGGCAGTCACAGCAAGCCATTCAACTGACACAAGAAAACTGGATTGTGGTGGCAAGCCCAGGCTTTTTGCATCTTAATCCCATTTCTCACTTATCTGATCTTGCTCGCTTGCCTAAGTTAGCTACGGGAGGCTACCAAGAAACATGGCAGTGTTGGTTAGCGTATCAAGGTGTCGAATGCAAAGGAGTGAAGCTCACAGGAGAGTTTGAGCACTCTCTATTAGCGATTGAAGCTGCGGTGAATCAACTGGGCATTTTGCTTGTAAGAGACTTATTGGTCGAGGACCATCTTCAGCAAGGCTCGTTGGTGCAAATCGGAGATTGGTCGATGCCAAGCCGAGGTGCGCATCACATGATTGTTCGCGGTGAAGAAAGGCCGCACGTGAAAGCATTTATCGAGTGGTTAAGGCAAAGTCTCGAAGCGCAATTTTAGGGCTCAATCACAAGACGGAAACGAACTGCGATTTATCTAACAATCTGAAACATTATCAGCCTCCATGAGTAAAGTTCGGGTGCTAAGATGACGAAGTACGTTTCATGTCGTCATCACTCACAGAGCGCACGCTCTGAGCATCAAGGAGCTGTAATGGAAGCGTTAGAAGGTGGCAGAGAGAATGCCATTTATCGTAAGGGAGAGCTCGTTAGCCGGCCTGCCAGTCATTGGACGATGACGGTTCATCAATTACTCCAACATCTTCACAGCCACGGCTTTGCCGCGTGTCCAAAAGCCGTCTCTATTGAGGGAGGAAAAGAGCTGCTGACTTTCGTTGAAGGCGAGACTTACAATTACCCGCTAGAAGGCCCAATTAGCTCGCTAACGGCGCTGAAATCTGCCGCTAAACTACTACGTCGTTTTCACGATGCCTCTGAAAGTTTCCTCAAGCTCAATACACAAGATGTCCATCACTGGATGCTGCCTTCACGCTCTCCAAAAGAGGTGATTTGCCATGGCGATTTCATGCCTTATAACGTCGCGTTAGAGGGCGATGTTGTGGTGGGGGTATTCGATTTTGATACCGCGCACCCAGCACCTCGAATTTGGGACATCGCCTTTTCTGTGTATGGCTGGGCACCGTTCAAAACTGATGAAGACGACAAAATGGGGACGCTTGAGGAGCAAATTCGCAGAGCCAAGATCTTCTGTGACGCTTATGGTTGTACTCGATTAGAACGTGAAGAGTTGGTTGAGGTAATGACGTTGCGTTTGACGGCGTTGGTAGACCACATGCGGTCAATGGCTGCGAAGGGCGATGCTCAGTTCCAAGCCAATATGGAAGACTGTCACCACAACGCTTACTTGCAAGATATTGAGTACATTAATAAGCATCACCAAGCCATTACGCTCGGTGTACTCGGCGAAATCAAATTTTAATCTGGCTTTGAATGCTGCTTAATGATGGATTGAATCACGTCAAACAACCATTGGTTTTGTGGGTCATGCTGCTGAGAACGTCGGCAGCTCATCACAAAGCTCACGCCAAGTTCCAGCCCGTTTGGTAGCTCGATACTGCGACATGATTCAGGAACGTTACCGCTCATGGTAATACCGAAATGGTCGGTGTTCATGATAATGCTGTGAATCATCGTAGGGTGCTCAATCTCAACTTTGGGCTCAACGTGAAAACCGATGTTTCTCAATCGATCCAAAAGCGGGTATTTGTGATCGTTCCAGCCCGGTGTTTTGAACAGAACAAACGTGTAATCACTCAAAGATTGAAAATCTTGTGCTGGGTGATCTTCTTTCACAAAAAAGACAGCTTTCCCCCGACCAAGTTCTTTTTGAGCGATGGATTGAGGCAGGTCTTCATCAAAGTAGTGAATAGCAATGGCATTCTCACCTTCAATGATGCGATTGCGCGCATCCGCCCCCCATCTTAAAAAGGCATAACTGGCGTGCGGTGCTTGCTTAAGTAGTTCGAGATAAAGCTTGTCACCGAATCGATCCCAAAACAGTGTGTTGGCGTAGATGGCAACCTCGCCCGCAAATAAATCTGGTGAGAACTGCTGTGGCTTAATGGCGTCTGCACTGGCGAGGATCTGTTCGAAGTGAGGCATGTTGGCTTCAATAAACGAGGTCGGCTCAAAGCCATTTTTGGTTTGAATGAACAAAGGATCGTCCAGTTGCGCTTTCATCTTGGTTAAGTTCTTACTGATGGCACCTGAGGTTTTCCCCATCGATTCTGCCACCAAACGAACATTACGCAGTTCATACATGCGCTTTAATACCAAGACGTTTTGCATATCTAGATTCATTGTCATTCTTTTACTCCCGCCAACGTTGCCACGGCATCATAACTCCGCCTCTTATAAAAAAAGACAGGGGATGGTCAATTCTAAGTTTATGGCAGAAAAGCATTTTTTGACCGAGGATTTCCATTTGGTAAATTCGGGTTTTCCTCGTGCTACTTTGGAACTGTTGCTACAGTTTCTTCATCGAAACGATGTACCACAAATAATCGAGGTGACGTATGAAAAAACTAATCGCACTAGTAGGCTTAATGGCTTGTTCAATGAATGTAGCATTCGCTGGCGATGGCTCATACACGGGTACTATTGATATGGCTACTAGCCAAACAAACCAAGTTAATGTGGAGCGCGCGGATTCTAACCTGACTCTTAAAGGTCGTAATGACGCTACTTACGGTGGCGTGATGATTCAAACAGACGCTTCCAACCAACCGATTCAATTGCGCGGCCGTCGCGACTAAGTAATCGAAACCATCCCCCGCTTTCAATGCCGCGTCCAACGCGGCATTGTTGTTTCTGGGTAATAGCAAACCAAATTCAACAGAAATCTTTGATAGCTTTTGTTTATCGATAATTAAAAATTAATTGTTGAAATCTTAATTACCGTTTTTGTGCACCTAAATGATATTGATTCTCATTTGAGCGAGCGTATGATTCTCTCATCGACTAGAGAGGAATATCGCCATGAGTAATGTATCGATAAATAATGCATCCATACATTTAGATGCCGCCACAACATCAAAAGTTTCGGCATTCAATAAAATCAAACGTAAAATGCTGATGTTAGGCCCGGCGTTCATTGCGGCGATTGGTTACATCGACCCAGGCAACTTTGCGACAAATATTGAATCAGGATCTTCATTTGGTTACCAGCTACTTTGGGTAGTGCTATGGGCAAACCTAATGGCGATGTTGATTCAGTATTTATCCGCCAAGCTAGGTATCGTTACAGGCAAAAACCTAGCAGAGCATCTACGTGATCACCTACCAAATAAATGGGCGGTGGGCTTCTACTGGATCCAAGCTGAAATCATCGCGATAGCAACAGACCTTGCCGAGTTTATCGGTGCGGCAGTCGGCTTTCAGTTGGTGTTTGGAATTAGCTTAATGGAAGGTGCGATGATCACTGCGGTAGCAACCGTGATGATTTTGATGCTTAACCAGAAAGGTCAAAAACCGCTAGAAGTCGTGATTGGTTCGCTTTTGATGCTGGTCGCGGTTATCTACATTGCTGAACTGTTTTTTGCGCACCCTGCGGGCGGTGAAATGGTGAAAGGTTTGCTAACCCCAACCTTTACTGATTCGCACCAGATCTACCTTGCTGCGGGTATTTTAGGCGCGACTGTAATGCCTCACGTGATTTATCTTCATTCTGCACTGTTCAAAAACAGCTATGGCGAAAGCACCAAAACTCGCCTTCGTACCACTCGCTTTGATGTGTTGATTGCGATGGTAATTGCAGGTTTTGTGAATATCGCGATTGTGGCGATGGCAGCTGCCGTGTTCCATTACTCAGGCAACCAACATGTGGCGGAAATTGAAACGACATACATGACGCTAACGCCATTGGTAGGTAAAGCTGCATCTGTGTTGTTTGGTGTCTCGTTGATTGCTTCAGGCTTGTCTTCTACCGTCGTTGGTACAATGGCAGGTCAGGTGGTGATGCAAGGCTTTGTGCGCTTCTCTATTCCAATGTGGGTACGACGCTCTATTACTATGGCACCTTCGTTTGTGGTGATTGGTTTGGGCATGAACACCACCGATATCTTGGTGATGAGCCAAGTGGTGCTGAGCTTTGGTATTGCGTTGGCGATTATCCCATTGCTTATCTTTACCAACAGCGAACGCTTGATGGGTGAGTTCAAAAACAACAAATGGGTCTCTTACGCAGGTATGGTTATCGTTACTTTAGTACTGGCACTCAACGGCTATCTGATGGTTACCTTAACTGCTTAATGATTTCTCTATCCTTTTTTCTGTCGATAAAAAAAACGGAAGCCGCTTGGCTTCCGTTTTTCGTTTGATGCTGAGAGAGAATTAGTTTTGTTCAACCACTTCCAATTCAGCTTCACTTTGTTTTGCCGCTTCAAGCATCTTACGAATGATGAACGATGCACCTAATGCGATAGCCACCATTACCACCGCTAGGATAGTCAGCAGTTGGAAGTAGTCACCGTAAACGTGTTGTACGATTTCTTGCGTAATCTCTTGGCCTTTCTCTAGTGCGATAGACGTAGAGAACGCAGCACCAACGATACCACTTAGCGCGATAGCTACAGAGAACAAGCTTACTGAGAAGTTTTCAATGTGCTTAGGAGCCACAGATAGAATGAACGCAACAACCATTGAACCTACGATAACTTCCGCAATTGCTTGGAAGAAGTGAATCGCTAGGAAGATTTCAGGCATGATGATTACGTCTTCGCCAACAGTCGTTACCGCGAATGTTAGGATGCCGAATGCGATAGCGGTTAGCACGAATGCCAAGGCAATCTTAGTCGCTGTTGATAGGTGAATATCGCGTTTTTCTAGCATGCCAAAGAAGCCAGCAACGATAGGGCCACCAACCATACACCATAGTGGGTTCATTGCCATTGCTGCTTCAGGCTCTAGAGGGATGAAGCCAAATAGAGAACCTTTCAGAGTGTTGATCGCTACCATGTTCATTGAAGTCATCATTTGCCCATAGTAAACGAAGAAACACGTGGTTAGGAAGGTCACGATAAGGATAGTACCCATCTTCAATGATTCCGCTTTGCTTGCTTTCAACATCAAAGAAACAAAGTAAAGAATCGCTGCACCGCCGATGGCGTAAACGATGTTTTGACCGATATCCATATTAGAGAACATGAAGAATACCAGTGCAATCATCGCCGCTGAGATAATCGCGAAGAAAATCCAGTTCTTCATGCTTACGCTTTGACGATCCAGATCAGAAGCAACGCCAACCAAGCCTTTGCGGAACACAAGTAGCATCACCAAGGCTGCGCCAGCCATCACTGCTGAAATAGTGAAGCCGCCATTAAAGCCGATGATCAGCACAATCATAGGGAACAAGTATTGGCCTAGGAAAGCACCCACGTTGTTCACTGAGTAGTTGATTGGGTAGCCTTTCTCGAAGTCTTCTTGTGACTTAAAGGTACGTTTGTACAAGCTAGGATAAGAAGGAGACATCAAACCACGGCCGTAACTTGCTAGCGCGATACCACACATTGAAAGTGGTACGTTGGTTGCCGAAGCACCAAGAACAAGCAGTACATAACCAGATGCGAATGCTAAGAAGGCAATCGATAGAGAGCGGTAAGCACCTAAAAATTTGTCAGCGATAAAGCCGCCAGCAATCGCAAATAGAGGGCCAATCGCCGAAAATGCACCGACGATCATCATGGTATCAGCTTCGTTGTAATTCAGATCCTCTAAGAAGAAACGCGTCAGACTGACTAACACGCCGTAAAATGATAAGCCAAACATCATTTGGCAGAACATCATAGATTTATTTAGTTTATTCCACATAATTAAATACTCACTATTGCGAGAAAGGTAGTTATTATTTCTGTTAAATGTTACTTAAACGCTATGTTACATATTGAAACAATTGTCGCATAAAACGAAATTAATGCACTAAAATTTCTAATGCGAAACGTTTGCCTCGCTAATGTGTTGTTCTAGATCAACTGAAAATTATGTGAATAAATGACTAAAAAATAACAATTTATAAGACTATTATTCTTTTGTGTTTTTTAAGGTTTTGAAAAGTCGCTGAATTAATAAGCAGAATGAAGAGAAGCGAGAGGCAGGCTGATTTTTATACACGGACAAAGGCGTTGGCGGAATTTTATCCGCCAACAATGAAAAATATTAATTAGCAAAAACTGATATAAAGTATGCTATTCGCATGGTGGAGCCATATGAATCACCGCGAGTCCACCAAGTGATGTCTCACGATATTTCTTATTCATGTCTTTGCCCGTCTGATACATGGTTTCGATAACTTTATCTAATGAAATAAGGCATTTGCTGGTGCGTTTCAGTGCCATGCGTGATGCGTTAATGGCCTTCATCGCGCCCATCGCGTTTCGCTCAATACACGGCACCTGAACTAGACCGCCTATTGGGTCACAAGTCATGCCAAGTGAATGCTCCATAGCAATCTCTGCAGCAATACAGATTTGTTCGTTGCTGCCTCCACGCAGTGCCGTTAAGCCTGCGGCCGCCATCGAAGAAGATACGCCGACTTCACCCTGACAACCTACCTCTGCACCGGAAATAGAAGCGTTGGTTTTGTACAAGATGCCAATTGCCCCCGCCACGGCTAAGAAGTCTTTCAGTTGCTTGTTATCGAGCTCTTTAATGAAGCGATGGTAGTACATAAGCACGGCAGGAATAACACCGGCAGCGCCGTTGGTTGGCGACGTCACTACCTGACCACCTGCGGCGTTCTCTTCACTTACAGCAAAGGCAAACAGGTTAATCCAATCCATGATCTCCATTGGATCGTTCTCGACGGCCGCATTGGCTTCGAGTTTTTTGAGTAGGTTTGGCGCGCGGCGCGTTACGTTCAACCCGCCTTCAAGAATGCCTTCGGTATCAAAGCCTCGTTGCATGCACAGCGACATCACTTTCCAGATCTGTTCGGCTTTTTGATCGATCTCTTCCTGTTCACGGAAGGCACGCTCGTTTTGCAGAATCATTCCACCTAAGCTGAATCCGTTTTGCTCCGCTTTTTCTAGCATTTCATCGGCGGATTTGAATGGGTAAGGTACCTGTACTTCCGCTTCGGTACTGCCATTTTCCAACTCGGCTGCGGTTGCAATAAAGCCACCACCGATAGAGTAGTAAGTTTCAAACGCCACCTGATCACCAGCAGCATCATAAGCCGTGATGGTCATGCCATTTTCATGAAGAGGGAGGTTATCACTGTGGAAGACAATATCGTGCTCATAGCTAAACACGATTTCATGAACACCTGCGACCGAGAGTGTGCCATGTTCAATGGTATGTTGCAGTGCACTCTTGGCGCTGGTCATTTTAATGGTATCGGGCTTATTGCCCATCAAACCAAGGACGGTGGCACGGTCTGTATGGTGGCCTTTGCCAGTCAGCGATAAAGAACCGTAAAGGTCAACTTGCACCTTGTGCACTTTCGCCATAGAGTCGCTAAGTAATTGAGTGAAATGGTAACCTGCGAGCATTGGGCCATTGGTGTGGGAACTGGATGGACCGACACCGACCTTAAAAATATCGAAAATCGACAGCATAATTGACTTCCTTTCTCTGCGGACCTTTGTTCAGGTCTCTAGAACGACATTGTTAATTAGATGTTAATGCCTGAAAGAGTATTGGCAAAGCAAATTTTTGTATACAAATTGTTCGCTAAAGTATGAGTAATTGAGATCTGGGTAATGAAGTTAAACAAGGTAGTGATCATTCTAGGTAAGCGGTTGGTGCACGATCAGTTGAGTGCTGAAGGTCGCTCACGCGTGGAAGCGCTGTTGAATGTTTTAAACGAATTTTGCTTTGAGACGACTGCCTTGGTTTTTTGTGGCGGTGTGACTCAAGGACAAACCGTTTCAGAAGCGGATGCGATGTACCGCTATTTTTGCCAGTTAGCCAAGGCTAGGGAAATCGATTTTCCTGAGCAGCAGGTCATCATCGAGAATCGCTCACTCAATACGGTGCAGAACATGCAAAACGCTGCTGCGGAATTATTGAGGAGTGGCCTTTGCGAAACAGGGCAAACCATTGAAGTCACTTTACTCTCCAATGACTATCACCTAGAGCGCATCATCGAGATTCAAACCTTAATGGATGAACAAGGCTTATTGCGCGTATTGAAGTCGCGCTGTGCGGACATGGGGGTAAAGCTTAATATTCCACTCGACCTTTCACATCATGTGAGTGTGCCTTACCCAAATACCGGCGTTTTAGCGGAAGCGTTTTTGTTGTTTGATGAACTCACGACTTATCGCGTGTATCTAGAGGGAGTTAGGCGTGGTGCCTTTGAACGTGATCTCGCTGAGGTACGAGCAAAACCTTTAGCCATTGGTCTTGGAGCGATAGAAAAGCTTCATGCGCTCGATTTAGAGCCTGAAGTGCGAGGGCAAATTGCAGATATGAAAAAGGCCATCGAAATGACGGCCTTTGATGATTCAGTGGTTGCAACAGAGCAAGCGTTGGCAGTGTTTCATCCGATATTAACGGCGTTGAACCTGCAACTTGACCCCGAAGCGAATGGCTAGTTAAGCCACTTCAAATCACTGACGCTTAAGTTCGCGACGTGTGCGTACGGCACTTAGCGCGATTAGGCTGTAACACAGCAGCTCCATGCCTTCTTCTGAGATGTTTTTCACATCGCGTACGTAGTGCTCGCCCATTACGTGTTGCCAGAAGCTACCCATGCCGTACAGGCGAGAGAATACCAACAACAAGATCACCGAGCCGATAAGTAGCTTCATGTAAGGTGATTGTAGAATGGCTGCCATTTCGTTCACCGTGCCTTTACCGCCTTGGTACGCTTTCGCACAAGCCAGTGCAGTGAGTGCAAGAGCAGGGAAGACCCAAGAACCGTGGTGAATCATGTCAAACCAATAGTCCATTTCACGGATCATCAATACCGCAAAGAACCCAGCGATCAAGATTGCCGCGTGTGATACGTGGCTTTCTTGTTTAGAAATACGGAAGAAAGACCAAGACGCAACAGCCAACATGATCAGCTGTAAGGTTTCCGTAACAGAGGTTTCTCCCAAGCTTGAACCGAGTAAAACGTAGTCCACACGGATACTTAGGTTGACCAAAATACTAAGCGCAATGATAGTCAAGGCACTTAACATCGATTTGTAGATGATGCGCTTTGACTCTTCAGTAATCACATTGGTTTGTGCCGATTCGGCTTGTTTGACTGTATCTGTTTTCATCCTGACCACCCGCTCCCGTAAAAATGTGGAAAAAACGTGAAATTTCGTGATGTGCGCGAGAAATTTTATTGACCAAGTGGAAAGTAATGTCAGAGGAATGTCAGGAATAAAACGCCGTTCGATATCGTATCGCTATGCGGTAAGGCCGATGGATAAAGGGGTAAGTATAAGAAAGTAGGGAAATTTACGGTAAACAAAAAGGAGCTTAAAGCTCCTTTGTTGGTAAAATTGTAATCTTAGATTGCGTAAATGTTAACGTTATTTACGACTCGCCATCTTCTTTGTGGTTGTTGCGGTAGTATTCCCACTGCTCAAAGCGCTCGTTTTCAGACAGTTGGCAGTAAGTTACGCGTTCACCATTTTCCGTTACTGTATCTAGCTCGCCGCCTTGCTGTACGCAGTATACCGCTGCTGGGTTTGCTGCTGATGTGTATTCATTTGAGCGAGTTGCACCGTCATAAGTTGAGCAACCTGCCAACACCATCGCTGCTGCCACTGCCGTTACTAAAGTTGTCTTTTTCATTCTTGATCTCCGCATGGGATTAACGAGTAGTGTGTTGATTATAGGAGAGTTTCAGAAAAATATTGTCTTATGTTTGTTAAAAGCACGACGCTTGTAAGGGAATTCTGTGCAATTTTAGAATTTGCTCACTGTTCGCCTATATTTGTTTCAGACGTGCTCAAATTGAAACTTGGGAATGCGCATGAATTTCGGTAGTATGCGCGCAAAACATTCACAGCGGATTCTGCGATGAGACATTTGAAAACCACCACGCACCCAGACATCGAACATCTGGATGACAAAATCATCTTCCAACGCAATGCGGCGCGCGCCATTGTATTAGACGGTGAAGATGTCCTGCTTCTTTACACAGAGCGTTACCACGATTACACACTGCCTGGCGGTGGCATCGATGACGGTGAGGATGTGATTGCAGGTTTAGTTCGTGAGCTGGAAGAAGAAACCGGTGCGAAGAACATTCATAACATAAAGCCTTACGGTATCTTCGAAGAATTTCGTCCTTGGTACAAAGACGATGCCGATGTGATGCACATGACGTCTTACTGCTACACGTGCAAAATTGACCGCGAGCTAGGTGAAACGGCTTATGAAGATTACGAAGTGAAGAACGGCATGCGCCCAGTATGGATGAATGTTCACGACGCGATCGCGCACAATGAAAAGACGATGGCGGAAAGCCCGAAGAAAGGCATGAGCATTGAACGCGAAACTTTCTTGCTACAACTTATCGCAAAAGAGTTGCTGTAACCCTCCTCAGATCAAAATTGTAACTTCCAAGCAATAAAAAAAGTCCGAGCTCCCCCCCGGAACCCGGACTTATTCCAGACGCGCAAGCGAAGCGTCATCTCGATATTCTGTTTTTTTGTATCAATCTGTGAAAACAATAGCGGCTTTATATTTGTTGTGTAAATAATTAATAGGTCTAACTATTGGTTTTCACTTTATTTGCACACGTAATGTGATGGATATCTAGCCAATGTACAAGTGCAAGTTGGTAAATTATCAGCAAACCACTGCTCTTTCTTATCTTTGAGATACATTACCGTAACTTTTATGCACGCGTTTGCATCGAGATCACGAGTTTGCAAATTGGCAGAACAGGATCTTGTAATTTTACGTGCTTCTGACATTGGTGGAATTTAGTGAGAGTGTTCACAATTCCACGAGTGGGGGCAATCGACTAAGGTCTATAAGCGGTTCGGCGTAGATAGTGGAATGGTTTGCAAACAAAAGTAATGGCTGGAAAGAATCGGTACGCAATTGCTGTATATTCACCAAACGTTCCAACGCATAAAAGCGATTGACGTATTGCTGAGTCTCTTTCGGCAAAGTAAGTGCCGTGAAATCTCGACTGTCAGCTTTTTTGATGGCACGTGCAACTCGACCTTCTCCTGCGTTGTAAGCGGCCAGCGTGAGCGCAATATCTTGATCAAACTTGTTATACAGAAATTCCAAATATCTTATGGCGGCTTGAGTGCTGGCTTTGGTATCAAAGCGCTCGTCTTGCTTATCGTTCACTTGCAAGCCAAAGCGCGTCGCTGTAGCAGGAATCAGTTGCCATAAACCGGCGGCATTGGCGTGTGAGACTGCTTTAGGGTTGTAGGATGATTCCAGCATGGGCACTAACACCAAGTTGGCGGGCAAAGACTTTTGCTTAAGCTGTTTGAAAATATGATCGAGAAGCGGGCTAACGGAATCGAGACGTTGGCTAATTTGCGTTTGATATGGCGCGAGCACTTGATATTGCTGGTCGATACTGGCTTTATGCGGCTTGGCCATCGTCATTGGAGACAAGCACATCACGCACAAAACAAAAAAGCCCACAGCAATCGACCGGGATGGCGGTAGACTCTGCAGGCAAGGCGAGAATCGTTGTTTAGAACGAACGCTCTTCATAAGTGTGTTGCACAGGTTGTTTGAGTTGACTGACTAACTCTTGGAACGCTGCAGAGCTTTGGCCATTGCTCTGATTGTCCTGTTGGCATTGCTTCACCAAGGATTCCAATAGCGTCCATTGTTTTCTCGCTTGCGTACCAATCTTGGCGGGCAAGGCATTGAAAATACGATTCACACTGGTCTCATTACAAGGCAATCCGAGCTTGCGCATTAACTGGCTTCTTTCACTCGCAGAACGACCAAGCTGATTCAAAATCGGCATTTGTTTTTGAATGTTCTCGCTTAGCGCCTCACCATCGAACTTCAAATACAGTGCTTTTTGCTGTTGAATCAGCCCCAGCAATTGCTGGTAGAGTTTGATGTCTTCGGAAATAGAACGAACAAACTGCTGAATATGCTGTGATGCCGCCGTTGCCATGCATGACTCCTAATGCGCTGCGTTACTCGTGACCGGTGTGAAATTGCATTACTGCTTTGGATAATGCTTTGGTATCTAGATTCAGTTCACCACGTGCTAATGCATTACGAATTTGCTCAACCTTTGCCATATCTACGTCTGGCAGGGATTTCATTTCTGCTTGAGCGCGATCGATCGCCGCTGTGTTTGCTTGAAATGCTGGCTCGTTAATTTTGCTCTGTGCGATGGTGTCGACTGGCTTTTTACTCGCCTGCTGGAATTTAGTTTGTGGGACATGACCGCCCGCGACTTTGTCGATTTTCATGCTGTTGTCCTCAATCATCATGTTCTAAATCGAATAGGCGACTAGGGTGTGATGAACATTAAATATTTATTTTTTGTACTCGAAGTTCACCTGCGCTGACGAGTGCCTAAATCGAAAAATGATAACCTGAGTCCAAAATCAAAACTGGGTATGCACCTGATTGAGCCCCGTTACGACAGCGCGTATCACCTTGCCAGAACTGATGTTTTCTACCTCAATTTGCTGACCTTTCTTACCTTGCTCTAAAGCGACCCCCTTGGTGCTGGCACTAAATCCATCTTTGCTAGCGATGATGATCACTTCGTTGCCTTTCTCGATCAATGGCGGCGAACTTAAGTTGGTTGGGTCAATGATTTGACCTGCTCGAATGCGGCGGGTGGTTTCAAGCCCAATGGCTTGGTTTGTTTTCGTGTAGAAATCGTCTTGGCGTGAAATCGTGCGTGTTTCTGATTTTAAGTTTGAGGCTGAGAGAGTTTCGTTGCGGTCGATTGTGTTGGTGGCGACAAGAACAGAAAGCGTCACCGCTGATTTGATTGTGACATTGATGCGCCATGGAGAGTTCACCGCTTCACAACTGACAGCACGCTTTAAATTGCCAACAGGCAACGGGCGGTTATCGCGTCCTGTGATTGCCAAAGGGGCGTCACAAACCGGTAGATGATTGGCAGAGCCTGGAACCCATATTTGATAATCGAGTTGGTAGCTTCCCCATTGACGTGAGTGTGCTACCTGCGCCACTTCTTGCTCAAACTGCTCGCCGACAATGGCTTTTAACTCGTCTGCGGTTAGGTTTTTCTCATTCTCTAAAGCACTGACTGAGCTTGCACTCATAGCCAAACCGCAAAGCAGCATGATTGAGGAAAATCGACCTTTCCCCTTGGCTTGAATGGTTTCCGTAAACCGGAAGCGAGGCTTCCTTCCTTGTTTGTAATTCATTGATATATATAACTAAATTTTATGGCATGCATCTTGTCTTGATCTTGGCGTATTCGAGCCGACTTTAAGGAAAGATGCATGGCGATCACATTCGAAAATGCGTTAGGTGTACATCCAGAGGCACTCAATTTTCGCGTTCAGCGTACCAAAGTCCTCGCCAGTAACCTAGCAAATGTTGATACCCCTGGGTACTTGGCAAAGGACCTAAGTTTCACCACCGTGATGAACCAAATGTCAGCGGGCAGTGTGAACAAACCGGTGCCGAAGTTTCAGGTTGAGGCGCAATAT
The DNA here is from genome assembly GCF_051122595.1 of Vibrio sp. K4. Taxonomy (NCBI): domain Bacteria; kingdom Pseudomonadati; phylum Pseudomonadota; class Gammaproteobacteria; order Vibrionales; family Vibrionaceae; genus Vibrio; species Vibrio sp. K4. The sequence continues at coordinate 132,570 of NZ_CP178578.1, read as the reverse complement.
TCGGTGCCTTACCAAAACAGCAAAGACGGCAACACTGTGGAACTGGGCGTTGAACAAGCCAAGTTCACGCAAAACAACATGGACTTTCAAACCAGCCTGACGTTTCTCAACATGAAATTCAGTGGCTTGGCGAAAGTGATTGAGGGACGTTAAACATGTCATTTACTGATATCTATTCGATCACTGGCTCGGCGATGACGGCGCAAACCGTTCGCCTGAACACGGTAGCCAGTAACCTTGCCAACGCCGATGCGGTGTCTGCCAATCCAGATGATGCCTACAAAGCACTCAAACCTGTGTTTGCCACTGTGTATCAGAAAACGCAGATGGCGACAGAAAACGGTGTTTATCCTAATGCGGAAGTGCGCATTGTAGATGTGGTGCAGAACGCGGGTCAGGCAGAAAAACGCTTCGAACCTAACAACCCGTTAGCGAACGACGAAGGCTACGTGTACTACCCAGACATTGATGTGGTGTCAGAGATGGCCGATATGATGTCTGCAACGCGCAGTTTTGAAACTAACGTGGAAGTGCTGACGAATGTGAAAAGCATGCAGCAAGGACTGCTTCGACTAGGGCAGGGTAATTAATGAGTCTCGCACAATACACTGCGCTCTCTTCTGACGCACCAGTCGCAACGACCGCTAGTGGTGATACGGGCGGCATTTCTGCGAACCCATCGGATATGAACAGCGCAACGTCACTGCAAAACGAGTTTATCTCGCTCATGGTGGCGCAAATTCAAAACCAAGATCCACTTAACCCGCTTGATGGCACTGAGTATGTCAGCCAGCTAGCGCAATTTTCGCAAGTTCAAAGTACAGAAAACATGTCGATGCTGATGCAAAACAGCATGGTATTGCTCGACAACATGCAGGTGCTCTCAACGGCAGGTTTGGTTGGTCAAACCGTGTACGTCTCTTCAAACGAGTTTGAACTTGGTGAAGGCGTGCAAAGTGGCAAGGTCGAGCTAGAACACGGTTCGAACCAAGTGACGTTAGTCGTCAAAGATGAGTTCGGCCAATCAACCAAAGTGCCTTTAGGTGCACACGGTGCGGGTGACGTTGAGTTCTCGATCAATCCAGAAGAGCTTGGTTTGAAACCGGGTAAATACACCGTTGCGGTGGAAGTTCAAGAAGGGCAAAAGAGCCCAAATGTTTTGCTGGCAGGCACGGTTGAGCAGGTACGTATTCCTAGCTCGGGTGGCGCAGCACTGGTCAATGTTCAAGGCGTTGGCAACGTTCCTTTCTATCAAATCACTCAGTTTGGTGCTTAACCAAATAAGGAAATCAGAGGTTATTTATGAGTTTTAACATCGCACTTAGTGGTCTGGACGCGACCAACACAGAGTTAAACACCATCAGCCACAACATTGCCAATGCATCAACGTACGGCTTTAAAGGTGGCCGCACAGAATTTGCCGCGGTTTACAATGGCATGCAGCCGGGCGGCGTAGAAGTGGCGTCGATTTCTCAGAACTTCGATAAGAATGGTTCGGTGACAGGCACTGGCCGTGCAATGGACTTGGCGATCAACGGCAGCGGCTTCTTCGTGACGAAAGATCACATGGGTCAGATGCTTTACACTCGCGCGGGTGTGTTTGGCACTGATAAGAACAACTTTGTGACCGCAAATAACGGTGCCAAGTTGCAAGGTTACAGCGTAGACAACAATGCGAACCTTCAAACTGGCTCTGTTGGTGACATCAAAGTTTCTACGTCTTCACTTAACGCAAAAGCGACTGACAATCTGGACTTTGTGGCGAACTTCGACGCAAGCGCAACGGCAGTCGATCAAGCGCTTTACCCATTCGATTCTTCCGATCCAAACTCATTCAACTCTTCTTACACCACTAAGGTGTACGACTCACTTGGCAACTCGCACACGGTAACGCAGTACTTCACCAAGACATCAGATAACGAATGGCAAGTGAACGTGGAAGTCGACGGTGCACCAACGACGCCAGCAACGGCTCAAACGGTTCAATTCAATACCGACGGCACGCTAGCTTCGCCAACGGGTTCTTTTAACGTTGCATTTCCAGCTGCGGGCGCAAATGCAATGAGCATTGATATCAGCTTGAACGGCAGCACTCAGTTTGGTGCTGCGTTTGGCGTGAGCACCAACAACCCGAACGGTTACACCTCTGGTGAGCTTGCGGGCGTTCGAGTGGAAGACAACGGCATGGTTTACGCAACTTACACCAATGGTCAGTCTCAGCTGCAAGGTCAGGTTGTGCTTGCTGATTTTGCTAACACGCAAGGTCTATCGAAAGTGAGCGGCACGGCTTGGACACAAAGCTTTAGCTCAGGCGCACCAATCATGGGTGTTCCGGGTACTGGCACATTGGGTGACTTAACACCGGGTGCGCTAGAAGGCTCTAACGTTGACTTAACCAGCGAGCTGGTTGCGCTCATGACGGCGCAGCGTAACTACCAAGCGAACGCGAAAACCATTTCGACCAATGACAAGCTGACTCAAGCTCTGTTCAACGCGGTGTAATGGGAGAGTCGCATGGATAGCTTGTTATTTACTGCCACGTCGGGTGCGAGTCGAGTTCTAAAAGCTCAGCACGTACGTTCGAACAACTTATCGAACGCTGACACCGCAGGTTTCCGTGCTGATATGGAACGCGTGCGCAGCGTTGAGCTACAAGGTGCGGGCTTTGATGGCCGTACCATGGTGGTGACCAACTCAGCCGCAACGCGTTTTGATTCTGGCGACATCATGAAAACCGGTCGTCCTCTGGACGTGGCTATCATGGGCGAAGGCTACCTCACCGTCGAAACGCCAATTGGCAATGAAGCTTACACCCGAGCGGGCAACATCAAAGTCGATACCTTTGGCGCAATGAGCATCAATGGTTTCCCTGTTGTTGGTGAAAACGGACCAATCGTTGTGCCTGATTTTCAGAAGATTGAAATCAGTGAACGTGGCCGCGTTTCTGTGATTCCTCCGGGTGGTGGTGCAGAAGTGGAAGTGGGCACCTTGAAGATGGTGAAACCACCAATCAACCAACTGCAAAAAGAGAGCGACAGCTTGCTACACAGTGTAGATGGTGTGCCTTTCCCTGCGGATGAAACCGTGCAGCTTTCTCCAGAGCACATTGAGGGCAGTAACGTGTCTGCCATTGATGAGTTGCTGAGCGTGATGTCGCTGACGCGTAACTTCGAAATGCAAGTTCGCATGATGAAAACCGCAGAAACCTTGGCGCAAGCCGGAAACAAATTGATGGCGGCGAGATAACCCTCTCAGCAAGGGGTTCTCGTCCAAAGGAGATAACCAATGCATTCAGCATTATGGGTAAGTAAAACGGGCATGGCAGCTCAAGATACCAAAATGACTGCCATCTCTAACAACCTAGCGAACGTTAACACGGTCGGCTTTAAGCGTGACCGCGTGGTGTTTGAAGACTTGTTTTACAGCATTCAGCGTCAGCCGGGCGCGCAAGTCGACCAAGTGAATGAACTGCCAAGCGGTGTTCAGCTTGGTTCCGGTGTTCGCGTTGTGGGTACGCAGAAAGTCTTCACTCAAGGCAACACACAAAATACCACTCAAGAGTTGGATTTAGCGGTGATGGGGCAAGGCTTCTTCCAAATCGAAAACTCTGACGGTCAGATCATGTACACGCGTAATGGTCAGTTCCACATCAATTCAGAGGGCTTGATGGTCAACAGCCAAGGTTTGCCACTAGAGCCGCAAATTCAAATCCCAGACAACGCGATTTCGCTCTCTGTGGGTGTGGATGGCACGGTAACAACCACATCGGCTGACGACCCAACACCGCAGCAATTGGGGCAAATCACGCTGGCGAAGTTCATCAACCCAGCTGGTTTAGAAGCCGTTGGCGGTAACTTGTTCCGTGAAACTGAAGCAAGTGGTCCTGCGGATGAATTGATTGCAGGCGAAGACGGAGCAGGCAGCATCAAACAGGGCGCTTTAGAAGGCTCAAACGTGCAGGTAGTGGAAGAGATGGTCGACATGATCACCACTCAACGCGCGTACGAGATGAACGCCAAAGTGGTTTCTGCCGCAGACGACATGCTGAAGTTTGTCGCGCAATCGATGTAAGTAAGAAATTGGTGATGATGAAGGAAAAAGCAATGAAATGGCTTTCGAAGAGTTGGGCAGTTGCCGTCGTGTTGCTGGTGGGATGTGCAGGGCGTCAGGAGTTTATTCCACCTGAGCCAAACACAGAGGAATACGCGCCGCCAGTGCTGGATTACACCTTGCCAGAAGCCAAATCCGGCAGCCTTTATCGTCACCAATACACTATGACGTTATTTCAAGACCGCCGCGCTTACCGCGTGGGCGATGTCTTGACTGTGCAGCTTTCTGAAGAGACCGAGTCCAGCAAGAAAGCGGGCACTCAGTTTGGTAAAAGCTCTACCGTTGACTTTGCTACGCCAACCATTGGCACCAAAACTATAGATGAGTTGGGCGTGAGTATTGATGGCAGTCGTAATTTCGATGGCAGCGCATCCAGCTCGCAAGGCAACAAGTTACAAGGCGCGATCACCGTGACGGTGCATGAGGTACTGCCAAATGGTGTGCTTCGCATTAGCGGTGAAAAGTGGCTTCGACTAAACCAAGGCGACGAATTTATTCGCCTAACAGGCATTGTGCGTGTTGATGACATCAACCGCAGCAACCAAGTGTCTTCTCAACGTATTGCGGATGCTCGCATTACCTACGCTGGTCGTGGTGCATTAGCCGACAGCAATGCAGCCGGGTGGCTGACTCAGTTCTTCAACAGCCCATGGGTACCATTCTAATGAAGCCAATCAACGCATTCTTTACTTCTTTCCTATTGGCTCTGACCTTGGGACTTCCTGCCACTTCACAAGCCGAAGTGGAAATTCCGATCATGGATTTGGTGGATGTGCAGGGCATCCGAGAAAACCAATTGGTCGGTTACGGTTTAGTGGTGGGCTTGGCCGGTCAAGGCGACCGTAACCAAGTGAAATTCACCGCTCAATCGATTACTAACATGCTGCGCCAATTTGGTGTTCAGATTGATGACAGCATGAATCCGAAATTACGTAACGTGGCGTCAGTGAGCGTTACCGCATCCGTTGACCCAATGGCGGGACCGGGTCAAACACTGGACGTAGTAGTTTCTTCTATCGGCGATGCGAAAAGCTTACGTGGCGGCACATTACTACTGACGCCACTGCGCGGTATCGATGGTGAAGTGTACGCCATTGCTCAAGGTAGCGTGGTGGTTGGCGGTTTGTCAGCCGAAGGCAGAAGCGGCTCTAAGGTGGAAGTGAACACGCCAACTGCGGGTCGCATTCCAAACGGAGCAACGCTAGAGCGAGAAATCGAAACCGACTTTAACCAACGCGATGAAATTACTCTGAACTTGCGTAAACCAAGCTTCACAACGGCGAAAAACATCGCCCGTGAAATCAACAATACTTTTGGTCCAAACGTAGCGAAAGCGATCAACAAAGCGCGTGTCGAAATGCGTGCACCAATGGACACCCAACAGCGTGTCACCATGATGTCGATGTTGGAAGAAATGAGCGTGGAAGAGGGGCGTAAACCAGCTCGAATCGTCTTCAACTCCCGAACGGGTACTGTGGTTATTGGTAAGAACGTTAAGGTTGGTGAAGCGGCAGTGAGCCACGGCAACTTGACTGTTCGAATCTCTGAATCTCAACAAGTCAGCCAACCGAACGCGTTTGCTGATGGTGAAACCAAAGTGGTGGATCAAACCCAAATCGATGTGAACGAGGAACAAGCGCAAATGGTGATTTGGCCTCCGGGCACGGAACTGAACACCATCGTCAACGCTGTAAACAGCTTAGGCGCAACGCCAACGGATCTGATGTCGATTCTGCAAGCATTGAATGAAGCGGGCGCGCTGAATGCTGAGCTTGTGGTGATTTAAGGAGTTAGCGATGAAGTTAGACACGAGCGGCGATCAAGCACAACTCAATACCATGCTGTATCACGACAACAGCGCCCTAGCGAGCATCAAGAAAAGCCGCGATCAAGAAGGCGCTCTTGAAGTGGTTGCGGGTCAATTCGAGGCGATGTTCCTACAAATGGTGTTACGCCAAATGCGCAGCAGCAGTGATGTATTGGCCGACAAAGACAGCCCGTTTGCTAGCCAACAACAAGGCGTGTTTCGCGATATGTACGATGGGCAATTGGCGATGGAGTTGGCGAAAAAACAGAACTCCGGCATCGCCAATATGCTGATCCAGCAACTTAGCCCTTCTATGCGCGAGGTGGCGTTCGACCAATCACGTAATGTTTCTCCGGCGAACGATGGAAAAGTGGTCAGCCTTGAACGCACGTCACAACTTGAAAACGATCAAATCGCGATGAAGACCGATGCAGTTAATCCCACGCTGCAAGCGGTCGCCTCAGTTAAACAAGTGCTCGGTGAAGCCGGAATGACGACCGCGTTTACTCAGCCGCTGATCAGGAAAATGGAGCTGTAAATGAACCTTGTTAATATCGCCCTTTCAGGCTTAAACGCGAACCGTGTGGCGTTGGATGTGACCGCGCAAAACGTGGCAAACATCAACACGCCGGGATACAGCCGACAACAAGCGCTAACCGCGTCTGTTGGTGACGGTAAGTACAACAAGCTCAGCCCTGGCATGGGTGTTGAAGTGACGAGTATTCGTCGTGTCACTGATCAGTTCTTGGTGAAGCAAACATGGTCCACCAATAGTTTAGCGGCGTATTCAGCGGGTTATACCACCGCCATGAGCCAGCTTGAGAATACGCTTGGCGCGGATGGTTTTAGCGTTTCTGCGGGGTTAGATTCCCTTAATGCTGCGCTTAATGATGCCACAGTAAAACCAGAATCAATCCCATACCGTCAGCAGATCATTAATGAATCAGAAGCGTTGGCGCGTCGATTCAATACGTTAACCGAGTCCCTTCATAATCAGCACAAGGACATGAGTGATCAGCGTAATGCCGCGTTGAGCCATGCCAATAGCTTGATGGCGAACATTGCTCAGGTAAACAAACAGATTGTCGAAATGCAAGGCACAGGTGGTAACCCAGCGCAGTTGATGGACACTCGCGATGTGTTGATTGGTGAGCTTTCTCAAATCGTTGAAATCAAAACTACCGACCAACCAGACGGCAGCATGCAGGTGACACTCGCTTCTGGTCAGCCTTTGGTAATGGGTTCGGATTATGGTCAGCTGACAGCGAAGCCAGATCCAAGCGACCCATATCTTGCGGATTTGAGTGTCGATTTCGCCTCGCAAAGCTTTGTCATTGACCACTCGGTAGGCGGTAAGTTGGGTGCGATTAACGATTATCAAACCGATGTGCTTAAGCCAAACCAAGTCGCTTTGGATGACATGGCAAAAGCATTGGCGGATGAATACAACGCTGTGCTGGCGACAGGGCAAGATCTCAACGGCAATACGGGCAAGCCATTGTTTAGCTACGATCCGGCTAACCCAGCAGCTAGCCTAACCATTACTGATATCAGTGCGGAAGAATTAGCGTTCTCCAGTGATGGCACTCCGGGTAATGCAGATGTGTTGAATGACCTGATTCAACTGAGCAATAAGCCAGTTTCAGTCACTGGCTATGGCTCGCTGAGCTTAAACGATGCGTTCACCGCAATGGTTGGTGAAACGGCGATCAAAGCACGCCAAGCAGAAGCGGATTATGAAGCTAAGGCGGCAATGAACAAACAAGCGCATGCCGCGCGCGACAACGTCAGTGCGGTGAACAGCGATGAAGAAGCGGCGAATCTGATGACATTTGCTAACGCACATAACGCCAACATGAAAGTCATTAGCACCGCTAACCAGCTTTTCGACTCTGTATTGCAGTTATTCTAAAAGGAACCCGAGATGCGAATCAGTGACAGTCAATTTAGCCAAATGATGCTGCAAAGCCTGCAAACCAACAACGCAGGTTTGGGGCATGTTCTTCAACAAATGGCCACGGGTGACCGACTAACCAAGCTGTCTGACGATCCTATGGCGTCGATAAAGCTGCTGAACCTTGAGCGTGAAAACAGCGCGATTGGCCAGTACCAAAGTAATATCGCCAATCTGAAAACCACACTTTCTGCTCAAGAAACCCACTTGGATTCGGTCAACGAGAGCTTGAAGAGTGTGCGTGATTTGGTGCTTTGGGGCGCGAACGGCACATTAACCGATGAAGACCGTAGCGGCATGGTCATTGAGCTTAAAAGCTACCGTGATTCGATTGAATCTTCATTCAACGCCCAAGACGAAGAAGGTCACTACCTGTTTTCAGGTACTCAGACGGACACGCCGGCGGTGAGCAATGCAGGTGGTGCGTACCAAGTTGATGGTAACAGCGATAAGCGTGTGGTCACCGTCGCAAAAGGCGTGACCATGGATTCCAACATGACGGCAAAAGAGATTCTGGAGCTTGGTGGCGGCGATAACGTATTGAACCAAATCGATGCTTTGATTGCGGAATTTGAGAACCCGAGTCCGAATTTTCAAGCGGAAGTAGACGCTAGCTTATCTGCCATTGATGATACCTTGGCGAACGTACTGGGGGCGATGACAGAAATCGGTGGTCGCCACAACAACCTTGACCTAATGGACAGTGCACACGGCGAAAACAAGTTGTTCGTTGATAAGGTGACCAGTGACTTATCGGCATTGGATTACGGTGAGGCATCAGTACGTTTGAGCAACTACATGGCGGCGTTACAAGCAACGCAAGCTAGCTACGTGAAGATCAACGATCTCAACCTGTTTGATCGTATTTAAGGAAGTTTTGTATGGTGATGAGCACAGTAGAGGTAAGACCCCATAGCATACGCTTAGGTGGGCAAGAACAAGCCTCTATCATGCCAACCCGCTCAGCGGATTCGAGCAGTGCGATTAAACCGCGTCCTACGCAAGTTCAGGCTGACACCGCGTCAGCCTATTCCGTTTCCGGTATTCAGCTTACTCAAGGTCAGCAACAAGCAACAGCGGTGCAAATCGCCTCTAAATCGTTGCAAGTGATTGGTAAAGAGCTGACGCAAATCAAGCGAGGTTTGACCCAAGCTGTCAACCAAGGCGTGCAGAATGTTCCCGGTTTGCAAGAAGGGCTAGTACGTTCTAAAGCGTCGATTCAACAAGTGGTTGAACAGGCGCGCTTTGACGGGCAGAAAGTGGTTGATAACGAACTGCACCTCAAACTGGATAAAGCGGATATTCGCCGTTTCTCCATTCCCGGTTTGAACGTGCATCGTTTGAGTGAGAAAGCCGAGCAAATCCGTTTAGACTTTCCGCAAGGTCAATCGGTGATGATCCAATTTGATGGTCAAGCCGATGGTGCGCGCACTGTGAAAATGCTCGACCGCAGTTTGATTGCGATGGGCATGCGAGCGTCACTGGCAGAAGACGGCACCATTTTGTTTGAAGCGCGCGATACGGCATATCAACAAATGCAGCAAAAGGTGCTAGTGACGGGCGAAGGTCATCGTTTTCCTGCAGGGCAAGCGAATGTTCTGAACCTAAAATCAGAACCGGATGGCATCGCTGAGTTGAGCTTTGATTTAGGCTCTCGTGATGGAATCAAGCAAACCATCGCCAAAGTGAATCAGCACATAAGACAAGTGCAAACTAGCTTAGAAGAAGCCAAAGCGTTTCACGGTGAGTTGAACTCCCAAATGCGCACTGTGCAGAGCCAATCCAAGCAGTTAAGTGCTGCTGATGTGAATGCGAAACTCGATGGCTTTATGGCCACTTCCGGTCAGTTTAGCTCGACATTCCAAGCACTGAATGCGCAAGCGAATGTTCGTCGTCATACTGTTGTGGCGCTGCTGAAATAACTCTTTATTTGAAATAGACCCAGTTGAAATAGCGCTGTAAGAACACTCCAAGATTCCCTTCTCAATTCACTAGTGGTTGCGTAACCCAGAAAAGAGTTGGGAATCACCTTTCATATCTTGAACTCTATTCCACTTGCTCGTCAGGCTCTGCGACCGAGCGGTGCAGTTTTTGGAATAACCAGCCTAATCCAATCAGTGATGCACCTAGGCCCAAGAAGCTGATCGCACGCCAGAAGCCATCCAAGGAGCGAACATCCCACAAGAACACCTTAAGCGCGACGCAAGCCAACACGGCTAGGCCAATGCGTTGAATCGTCATTGCTTTGCGGGTTGCGCCAACCCAAGTCAGCAAGCCGCCGACAATCAAACCAGCAATTGAGTAAGTAAACAGCTCTGCCATGCCGGTCGGTTGCGCTAGCGTCATAGAGATAGGTTGCCAGAACTGGCGAATCGACATACCTAACCAAATGGCTGCCAAGATAAGACCAAAGCTGGCGACCACAGGGCGAGGGATCTGCAACGTGTTCCAACGCTTGTAAGTGGTTACTAGCAAAACAATCGCAGGCAACAACCAGCCAAGAGACAGCATGTTGAACACAGGCATGGATTCAGCGGAAACATTATTGACCATCAACGGTGATTCGAGGCTATTGAGCAACATCATCAGCACAACAAAAGCGCCCCAAAGTAGATAGCTGTATGCTTGATAGACGCGTTCTAGTTGCTGCGCAAACTGGCTGCGATAGCTGTAAACCAACCCCATCACTAATGCTTGGTTAGCAAACACAATCGCCGAAGTGAAATCGACGTAGCCAAGGTAGCCGTATTGTCCCGTCAGCCAGTAGTTGGTTTGGGTGAACACCGCCATCAAGGAGACGTGTAAGAACGCCCCTTCAAACCAATTGGCGAGTTCTGTATCTGAGCGATGTAACACAGTGCGAGCGTAAGCAAGAATCGTCAAAGAAGGCAGGTAACTGAACAACACCCAAGCCCAGTGTCCCGCATTAACAGGCTGCCACTCTGGAATAAACGGTAACAGCGTTAGACGTACGACTAAGATGCCCATTGCGACTTTGAGTGCCCAATTCGCTGGGCGGAATAGATTGGCCTGAGTCTGTAACGCCATAACCGCCACTTGAATCGAAATAGCTGTCGTGAGCCATGTGTCATTCAGCCAAACAAAAGCCGTTCCGGCAATGATGGCATGCATGATGGCGGAACATTCCAGTGCCAGCGCTTTGAACCTTTGTCCAAGTAAGGCGTAGTAAACCGCAATCACGGCGGTGAAGAGCGTCCAACCTAGAACATGACCGCTCATGAACTCGTAGGTGTAGAGCAGGGTAATCAAAGTCATTGCAGGGGAGAGTACAAGGAAGAGGATGCCTGTTAGTTGAGAGCGGTCACCTGCCAATGTCTGGAATAATGCTCTCAGTGCAATCAACACAATACTGACGCCGAGTGCGAGCAGTACTGGCGTTTGTCCTTCAGCCATGTAGATAGATTCAAGCGCAATAGAAAGCAACATGATCGCGGTAGAAGGCACCAATATCGATGGTAAATAGACTCTTAATGACCAAGTTTTACGAATGGTGGGTAGCCAAATCATGGCAGTAAAGAAGGCATAGAAGTAAATCATCTCAGCGGTATCAATGCTAGACATGCGAGCTAATGCCGACAGCACTAATAATGTCATCGCGAGAGCAATACCTGTCGGTGGATGCGTCCATCTGCCTTGGCAATGACGGTAACGCGGTTTGAGCATCCAACCCATTCTTGGTACCGCAAACAGCAGGTACAAACTCAGAGAAAGGAAGATCGCAAGCCATGAGAAAAGTTGTTCTATCGGCATGCTCTCAATCAGCAACAGCATCCACAAAATATGCGGCACGGTAATCGATGGTGAAATCCAAGCGTGTCTGATCTTTTGCATTAGTAGCGTTGCGGCAACTGAAATTGCAGTGATGTAACCAGCGAGTAAGTAATAGTTAGGTTCTGCACCGCCAATCCAAAGTGGTGCTGAATAACCACCGATTAAGCCGAGCACGGCCATCAAAGGCCCTTGGCGTAGAGAAAGCGCTAAGCTCGAAAATGCCGCGCCCGCCAAAATCACCAGCGATGCACCTGGCGATAAGAGCTGATAGAAGACAAACGCAAAGATCACCGTGCAGTAGATACCGGTTAACCCTGTTCCGGTAATGGCGGCAGGGACGTAAGTAAAGCCTTTCGCTCGTCCTGCTCGGTCTGGGGATGTCTGCTCGCGGCGATGGAACCATTCACCTGCTATCACGGTAGCAAGAGAGATGGAGAATGCGATGGTAACGCGCATGATTGGTGAGAACTCAATGTGACTGCCAATCACTTGTACAAGATAACCACCACCAATCAACATGGCGAGCGCGCCAACCCAAACCAACCAGTTTTCTTGGATGTTGGTCAGTAGTTTATTGGCTTGTTTCTCAAATACGGATTCACTGCTTTGCGCCAGACCACCTATGTGTACTTCATCGAGTGAAGGGAGGCTCGGCTCGACAATTGGCGGTGGTACTTCTTTGGCAGCTAGAGGCGCAGAGGTAGGCTCTGAAACCAACGTTGGCTCTGGACCTGATTTAAGCGTTGGAGCACTAGGTTGTGCGGGCTGTTCTGGCGACGCCTGTTGTGGTTGAGAAGCGTGTTGCTCGGGTTCTGGAGTCGGCGGTGTCTCTCTCTCAAACCAACGCGCGCGCAGTTCTGCCAGTTCTTTATGAAGCTGAGATACTTCGTCTTCGAGCCTCGATATTCGACCGACTGCTTTCAATGTGATGAGTAAGGCACAAACCGCCAAGATAATCGCCAATGAGATAAACAACTGCTGCACTCCCTGTCCTTGTTTCAGAATCCTTAACTTTGAGCAACTTAGCTAAGCTTAGTTCACTGTGTGACAAGCTAACGGGATATACAACACAGACCGATAATTTTGAGAGAGAGTCGCATATTTGAACGAAAACTGGCGGAGCGTTCACTCTAAACTAATCTTTTTTATAGAGTTAATCGGTTTTGGGCGAAAGCTCACCAGAAAAATAACAAATTAGGTGATGATAAATGCAAGTGGGCAACGAAGCGCTGGTGCTGTCGGCGGTTGGGGTAATTGGTTTAGGTTGTCAGTGGTTAGCGTGGCGAATGCGCTTACCAGCCATTCTGTTCTTACTGTTAGCGGGGATCATTGTTGGGCCGATCCTGCAATGGCTCAATCCAGACGACATTCTTGGGGATTTACTCTTTCCCTTAGTTTCTCTCGCCGTGGCGGTGATTCTGTTTGAGGGCAGTTTAACCCTTAACTTTAAAGAGATTCGTGGCGTGAGCGGTTCGGTGTGGAGCATTGTTTCTGTTGGCGCGATCATCTCTTGGGTGGCCACCAGTGTGGCGACACACTATTTCCTTGGTTTTACTTGGGAGCTTGCGATCTTGTTCGCTAGTTTAACCGTCGTGACTGGTCCAACGGTGATCGTGCCATTGCTGAGAACCGTGCGCCCAAGTTCCAAGTTAGCCAATATTCTGCGCTGGGAAGGTATCTTAATCGACCCACTAGGCGCGTTGTTTGTGGTGATGGTGTACGAGTTTATTGTCTCGCACAATGCCGTTAACAGCGTCGAAGTGTTTGGCACCATCATTGCGGTGGGCTTGATCCTCGGTGTCGCTTCTGGTGCTGCGGTGTCTACCGTTTTGCGCAGAGCTTGGCTGCCGGAATACCTTCAGCCCTTTGCGGTATTGATGGTCGTGCTCGGTGTGTTCTCGATTTCTAACCAAATGGAATCGGAAGCAGGGCTACTGACGGTTACCGTGATGGGCATGTGGTTAGCAAATGCAAAGGGCATCAACATTCAGCAGATCCTGCACTTTAAAGAGCATTTAACCATCTTGTTGATCACCGGGTTGTTCATCTTCCTAGCGGCACGCATCAGTCTTGATGATTTCGCGGCGCTGGGTAGCGGTGCGGTATTGCTGTTTGTTTTCATGCAGTTGGTGTCGCGTCCACTTTCGATTTTCGCTTCAACCATTCGCAGTAACTTAACCTTCAAAGATAAGCTGTTCCTCTCGTGGGTTGCGCCGCGCGGTATCGTGGCGGCGTCCATCTCATCACTGTTTGCTATCAAGCTAACGGAATATGGCATTTCAGAAGCCATGCTGTTGGTGCCAATGACCTTTATGGTGATCATCGGCACGGTGGTGCTGCAAAGTGCGACGGCGCGTCCTATGGCTAAAGCGTTGGGTGTGGCTGAGCCAGCACCAAGAGGTTTCCTACTGATTGGTGCAAACCGAGTGGCGCAAGAGATAGGTAAAGCGCTGGCGAGATACGATCGCAAAGTTCTGCTCACCGATTCAAACTGGGACTACATTAGCCAAGTTCGCATGCTGGGCCTAGACCATTACTACGGTAACCCGATCTCTAGCCATGCTGATGACAACTTGAATCTAATTGGCATTGGGCAAGTGGTGGCGCTAACGCCAGACCAACACTTCAACATTATGGCTTGTATGCAATTTGTCGGCGAGTTCGGCGAAGATAAAGTACATTGTCTGCAGAAAACCAAATCTAACGGCAATGAAAAGCACTCGGTTGCCGAAGAGTATCACGGCAAATTATTGATGGGCGGCAACGTCAGTTACACCCAAATGGCGAGTTTGCTGAGCCAAGGTGCAGAAATCAAACACACTAAGTTGAGTGAGAGCTTCACCTACCAAGATTACCTTGAGCACCACAAAGACAATTTGGTGATTCCGCTTTTTCATGTTGAAGAGAAAGGTAAAATTCAATTCTGTGATGATCCGGATCAGTTCACACCACCTACATCCAGCACGGTGGTGGCGCTTATTCAATCCGTCGAGACTCAATAGTCTAAATGACATCTAGAACTGCCACTCTTGGCACATCGGAGTGGCAACATTGTTAATCGTTACCCAAGCTTAATAGAGCAGTGGGGCGCAGTGTTTTAAACGCTGCTCCTTAATATGATTCCTTAGTCATAAGGCCAGAGCCCACAAGGCTCGATTCGGCAAATAAATTGTTCAATTTCCGAATTTTCGCATTGACGGCAATGACAAGGATCGCAATACTGCGCGACTGTTTTACTTTAGGGTGGCATTATGGCTCCGCAATCTAATCGAAAAGACTTACATCTAGACGCTGTTTTACATCATGACATGAACATGAAAAGCAAAACGGCGGGCTTTGAGTCTGTCGAATTTGAGCATTGCGCATTGCCTGAATGTGACTTTAACGCCATCGATCTTTCGAGCGAGTTTCTTGGTCACTCATTGGCGCTGCCGTTTTTGATCAGCTCCATGACGGGGGGCGCAAAAGATGCAGAGATCATCAATTGTCGTTTGGCAGAAGCGGCCAGTGAAATGGGTATTGCGATGGGAGTTGGCTCGCAGCGCGTGAGCCTAGAAGACAGCCTACACTCAGGTTTGGGCAAAACCATTCGTGATCTTGCTAAAGGCGTGCCTTTGTATTCCAACTTAGGGGCCGCTCAACTGAGAGACAAACAACGCCTCGACAACGCCCAACGTGCGGTCGACTTTATCCAAGCGGACGCTTTATTTGTGCATCTCAACCCTATGCAAGAAGCCTTTCAGCAGAATGGTGACCATGATTGGATTGGCGTTCTCAAATCGATTGAGCAGTTAAAACAGCGTATTGATGTCCCTATGATCATCAAAGAGGTCGGCTTTGGCATCAGTGGCGCAGTAGCCAAGCAGCTTGTTGACGCTGGTGTGGATGCGATTGATGTTGCGGGCGCTGGTGGCACGAGTTGGTCTGCGGTTGAAGGTTACTGCCAAACAGACAACAAGATGCAGCGCGCTGCGGAGCTATTTCGTGACTGGGGCATTCCTACGGCCAAGTGTTTAGAGCAAATCCACGCTCAATACCCTAACTTACCTTTAATTGCTTCTGGTGGCGTACATAATGGCTTAGAAGCGGCAAAAGCGATTCACCTAGGTGCTAACCTTGTTGGCCAAGCTGGTGCGGTATTAAAAGCCGCGACGATCAGCACGCAATCTGTTGTCGAGCACTTTGAGCAAATGGCATTAGAGCTGCGTTTAGCGTGCTTTGGTACAGGCTCTGCGAATCTCCAAGCCTTGACCCAAGCTCGTCGTCTTTAGCTTCAATTAGGCTTGAACCCTGTCTAGGTCTCGGAGCGTTTCTAAAACTTGAACCTACAAAAAGTTTTGGGCTACTCGTCCTGATAGCGATAGTTCTGCAAGGTTTTTACTAGAGCTTGCAAAACCGGGCCCATACCTCGGGTTCGAGAAACTAAACATCCAACTGTCGTGAGCCAGCCATCAAATTCGTGCGCAACGGGTAGGGCAACTAGCTTACCGCTCTCAATCTCATTGCTGACCACTCTTTCTGGCAACAAACCCCAGCCAACGTTTTGGCACGCTAAGTCGGTTAGCGTCTGATGCGAATTAGCGAACCATAATTGGGTGCTGATGGCGTAACTGAACCACAATTCTTTCCTTTGTGCGCTGCGCAGTACCAGTTGGCGATGGGCTTTGAGCTCCGCATCATGAACCACCGATAGCTGTGCCAATGGGTGCGAAGGCGAAGCCACGGTAAGAAAACGAGTGTGCCCGAGGGTAAAGAAATCCATGTCCATTTTTAGCTCACCATCAGCCAACACGATACCGACTTGCGCTTTACCTTTTCGAATCAACTCTTCTACATCAAATGTCGGTGCGGTAATGATATCGAACTGCGTAATAGGGAATTGGTCAGCCAAGCTTGCAAATTGCGCCAGTAGCGATTGGTTGATAAGAGATTCATCCACCGCAATCACTAGCTCGTGTTCGTAGGCTTGCTCTAAGGACTCGACTTTTTGATCGAAGAATTTCTGTTGATGCAGAATGGACTGAGCGATAGGCAATAAGGCTCTTCCGCTATCCGTCAGTGTCGGTGTGTTTTTCTCTCGATTGAACAACTCTTGGTTAATTGCTATCTCAAGGTTAGCGACAGACTGGCTAACGCCTGATTGCGCGCGCTTTAGCTTTCTTGCGGCTGCGGAGAAAGAACCTGTTTCGCACACAGTGACAAAGATTTTGAGTTGTTCAAAGCTGTACATTTCAGTACCTAAAGAGAACTTGGATGAGACTCATCCGGAAAGCATAGTCGTAAGCTATCACTATTTGTGATGGTTGTTAACTTTCCCTTCGTTATCACGCTGTCATAATCGCCGCCACTTAACTTGTTCCATGTGAAGTTGTGAGGTTTTTATGGGAGCGTTAGAGCGTGTGTTTCACGCCGTATTATTTGAAGTATTGGCAATCAGTTTATCCATTATTGGTTTGGCATTGTTTACGGATCATGAAGTCAGTGCATTATCAGGAACCATGATAGTCGTTGCGACCATCGCGATGATTTGGAATTTCATCTTCAACTGGATATTTGATCGCTTTGCGACAGGGGCAAAAGAGAAACGCACAATCCGACTTCGAATCGTACACGTAATATTGTTTGAAGCGGGTCTGTTATTTGCCACCATTCCGGCGATGGCGTGGATGCTAGAAGTCAGCATGTGGGAAGCGTTTATCATGGACGTGGGCGTGACGATTTTCATTACCCTATATGCGTTTGTCTTCAATTACATCTATGATCATGTTCGAGCGTTTATGATGAAACGTCGAATGGCAACTTCGGTGCAGTTAGGCTGACTTAAGGGAATTTCGTTACTTTTACGGAGCGTAAGTCGATAAATTGTCGTTGGCTTAACACGAGCACTGATATTTTGGGTATAGTTCATTCATCAATTGAAAGTGGAACCTAAATTTATGAAAAAACTGGTAATGCTACTGCTAGCGGCAACAGCGCTAACGGCATGTTCTGACGAAGTGGGCACAGAAGCTTGGTGTAAAGACATGCGCGAAAAGCCAAAGACAGAATGGACAACAGACAACGCGGTTGATTTCGCGAAGCACTGTGTTCTGCAAGATGGCATCGGTAGCGAGCAGTGGTGTAAGAACCTAAAAGACAAGCCGAAAGGTGAGTGGACGGCAAACGAAGCGACAGACTTTGCTAAGCACTGTGTGTTCTAAATTGACCGAACAAAAATGAGAAAGCCGAGCACTATGCTCGGCTTTCTTGTATCTGAAGGTCATCAACACCGACACTAACATCGATATCTACGTCGGTGACCTTTTGTAGAGTCGGCTCAACGGCATTCTTATGGGTTCTCTTGGTGACGTTCTTTTGTAGCAAGAGGTTATTTGGGTAAGTAGAAAAGTCGCCGTCTTCATGTTTTATCAAGGTGTGAAACAAACGAATGTCTATGATCATCCCTTCAATTCCTGCGCCATCATCAATACGAATGTTATCGCCTACACGGTAAGGGAAAACGAAGAAGATAAGAAAGCTAGCGGTGATGTTGCTCAGAATTGACCACTGAGCAATAAAGCTCACACCTAGAACGGTAAACACAGAAGAAAGGAAGATCGAAAAATTCCCGTAGCCAATACCACTCACGAGCAAAAACGTAGCAAATAAGAAGACGAACAACAAAATGTTCACCGTTCTGGTAATGAATAAAATTCTTGGTGGTTTGACTTTTTTATTCCGCGCTAACGTAGTGAGTGCTTTCGTCGCGATCTTACTGAAGATTTGATAAGCCAAAATGAAAATCAGACCGAGCAGTATGTCGTAGTCACTCAGGATTTGTAGAAATTGTTCAATCGATGACAGCATCACGTTCTCCTCTTTATAGGGCAAGTGTACGGTCAACCACCGGAAAAAGCGTCAAGTCTCTCTCAGCAAAAAATCATATCTCTCTCATGTCATTTTATAAGCCAAAGAAACCGTTTCTTTTGGTACGATTTTTTCACCTTTGGTGGTTTTGAGTTTATTTAAAGCTATGAAATTAAGGTGTTTATTTGTTTTATATTTTCTTTATCTTTTTCTAAGTGCTTTGTGATGTGGTTATGAAACGGGTGAATACAATAGCCTTCCTCTGATTAACCACAACCTTGGAGAAAGTGATGACACTTATCGCGATCAAATTGCTTTACGTGTTCTACAAAGCAATGAAAAGACGCTACTCGTAAGCGCGTCATTAGGGAACAACTCACCCAAAGCACCTAAGAACGGAATACAGACTTCCCCATGTTAGAGAGGGGATTTGAGCGCAAGGTAGTGCCTGCTTAGGAGAGAGTGGATATTAAATAACTATTCTTTCGTACTTTGCACAGAGAACTTAAATAATGAATCTCGACTACTTTATCGCCTTCGGCACGTTACTCATGTTAGAACTCATTCTGGGTGTCGATAACATCGTCTTTATTACCATCATGACTGAGCGTCTTCCTGCTCACTTGCGCCAACGAGTACGCAATCTCGGTATCGGTTTAGCTGTGTTAAACCGCATTGCGCTGGTATTTTCGGTATCTTGGTTGTTGTCTTGGAAGGAACCGTTTGTCGAATACCAAGGGGTATCACTCTCTTGCAATGATCTTATCTTTATTGTTGGTGGTGCATTTCTGTTGTTTAAAGGCATCAAAGAGCTTTGGGCATGGGTCGTGCCTATTGAAACGCCTCCACATCAATTCTTTGCTGGGCAAGTTGGCACGGTCATATTGCAGATTATTGCGGTGGACGCGGTGTTTTCTCTCGATTCATTGATTATCGCGGCAAGCCTTACGCAGGACATTACCATTCTTGCTGGTGTGATCATCTCTTCAAGCGTGATTCTGATGTTGATGGCGAATAAAGTTCAGGCCGTGATTACTCGCCATCCTGGATTGAAAGTGCTTGCGCTGCTATTCCTGATTGTATTAGGTGCGCTGCTGATTGTTGAAGGGTTAGGGCTGAATATCGATAAGCACTACGTTTACAGTGCGCTTGCGTTTGGTTTGCTGCTTGAGCTATGCCATATCTTGATCAGCCGACAACCTTCTTCTCGACGTGTGGCAGGACAATATTTCTAAACTTTAATGCGAAGCTAACCACTATGGGTTAGCTTCGCTTTTTACGCTTTGCAATTCTTTAATCATGGTGTCCAAGTTGCTGTCAAAGAACAATGGACCCGCAAGTTTCAGTGCAATTGGCGACGACGTGTTTTGTGTCGCTTGCAAATACAGTTCTTTTGCCCCACTTGTATGACCGCGAGCTTCTTCCGCTTTCGCTAGTAATAGATAAGTTAAGGACGTTTGCTGATTGTACGGAATCGACAACAGTATTTGCGATGCCTTATCTGGGTTATCTTCCGACAGCGCCAAGATTGCGTTGGCTTCACACACTCTTGGGTTATTCCCTCGCTTCAACACCTCGGACAAAGAAGAAGAGTACTCTTTGTTAAGTGTGTCAATTACTTGCTTCTTATTCGCCTCATCTTTTGCAAATACTCTCATGACTTGGCTTTGTTGCGTAATTCAGACGAGAAACCAAACCTCCTAAAGTTGAGCGACTGTTATACAATATACTGAGTTTCAGGCATACCAAGCCCTGTAAGTTTGTTCAGTGCTTTGATCATGGCGTAAGTCTCGCCAACCTGAGCGTTGTAATTTCTTAGACTTAATTTCCCACCTAGCAACTGTTTTACTCGGTACATTGCGGTCTCTGACAGAGAGCGCTTATGATAGCCATACCGCTTTTTCCACTTCTTGTTGGAGCCGTAGAGCTTCTGGCAACCTACCGCTAAGTTACGAGGATGCCCTTGTTCCCAGAAGGCTGCTCCTTCTCTTGGCGGGATGAGCGGAACAGCTCGCTTGATCCGTATGGCATCATGGCAATTCCTTGTGTCATAAGCGCCATCGCCTGATATCTCAATGATTTTACGACGTGTTTGCTTGAGTAAGTTGGGGAGCACTTCGGCATCAGTTACGTTAGATAAGCTCAGCTCTGCTGCGACTATTTCGTGGGTGCTTGTATCTACCGCGATATGCAGCTTACGCCAGACTCTTCGCTTCCCATCAGTTCCATGCTTCTTGACCTTCCATTCACCTTCGCCATAAACCTTGAGGCCAGTGGCATCAATGGCCAGATGTTGTATTGCTCCTCTGGTTTTGGTTTTAAATGAAACTTCAACTTCCTTAGCTCGGCGGCTTATACAGGTGTAGTGCGGGCAAACAAGCGGGATGTTAGCCAGCTTAAATACGGAGTCTAGAAAACCTTGCAGCGCTCTCAAGGGCATAGAGAAAACGCGTTTCACCATCAGTGCGGTAGTAATGGCTAAGTCGCTGAATCGGCGAGGTCTACCACGCTTGCCTTGTTTGTTTTGCTTCCACTCAGCTATCGCTTCCTCATCAATCCAAAAGGTCAGAGAACCACGGTTGATTAAGGATTTATTGTACTGCTTCCAGTTAGTTGTTTTGTAACGAGGTTTAGGCATGAGGCTACGACGATTGATGGGCGTAGCCGCTCAGATCGTAGTTTCTTGATTTAGTTCCATCGAATTACGCAACAAAGCCGAGTGATTTTATTTACATTCTAAGGTAACGCCATGATCGATTTCGAAAACTCATCGATATTCAAACTCAAGCCAATTGAAATCTCAAAGGTGCGCGACGATTTCCACAAATTCTTAATTGACGGAGAGAGTATTTTCGCTGGCTTCAAAACGGTGCGCGACCAAGTGGTGTTCACCAACAAGCGCGTTATCGCAGCTAACGTGCAGGGGATTACAGGGTCAAAAGTGGACTACACTTCTCTGCCATACAGCAAGATTAATGCATTCTCGATTGAAACCTCAGGCACGCTTGATTTGGATTGTGAGATTGAATTATTCCTCAGTGAAGTAGGGCGAGTGCGCTTTGAAATCAGAGGCTCTTTTGATCTAGTATCGTTCAACAAGATGATCAGCGAACGCGTACTGGCTTAAACATCAGCCCAGAAACGAAAAGGAACGCCAAAGACAAGGAGTCAACATGGCCAAGGTATCGAAAGAGAAGCAAAGCAAACCGAGCTCAACATTTTTGGCCATATTAGGGTTCACGGCAGGTGTGCTCTTTTATTTGATGATTCGGTAGTCCGATACAGAACACTTCAAAGCCCAACTATCAATATCAAAGGAAGCCATTATTGCTTCCTTTTTTCATTTCTTTCATATGGTTATCAGAGGTATATATCGAAACCATACCGCATGGATTTAAGCTTCGGTGATACGATCTTGTTCTTAACAGAATAGGAATGAAGTCGAATGGATGAGTTAGAAACAGGGTGGGCGTTTGCCAAGTATTTGATGGTCAACACTACTATTACGATTCTCGTTGGAGCCATGATGGGATGGACGATGCTATGTTGGACATTTGGCGCTCTAAACTTTCAAAAGAAACATGCTGATACCCGTTTTCTTGTCTACTTGAATAAGGTCTTGTGGTACGTGCTTTTGATTGCACACCCGATCATCATTTTCTGTTCTTGGAAGACATGGCTGACATTTTCTGAGGCGCTGTTTCCCTTGCTGATTTGTCATGTGTTGTTTGGTGTCATTTTTGCCCGAGACGTCGGTACCGAATAACGCGTAACAATCACACCAAAAAGAAGAAATATAGAAAGCAGACGAACGCTAATAGTGTTGCTGAAAGTACTGGATAGATGATGTAAGAATCGTGGTTGCTGGTGCGCTGGTAGCAAAAAGAGACCAGCAAGATGTTATAGAGCACGAGCAACAAGCTAATCATGGTGCCGCTGTTGAGATTGAGGCTTGATAACTGAGTGAGAAAAAACGCCAGCAATAGGTAGTCGAAAATGATCAGCCAGAGAAAGGCTTTTTTAAGCGAGTCATTTTTTGATTTATTGGGCGCGGGTACGGGCATATCGAACTCAACTAAACAAATTTCAGCAATATTATCGTTGGGAATAAAAGGTCACGCAGAGGGTAGAAACTGGTGACCTTTTAGGGGGTTAGAGGTCTTGAATCTGAGCTTTTTGGTCGCTCGGTTCGACCGAGTAACGAATCACTTCTTGCCTAATGACGGGCTGATTAAATTCCGCTTGTTGCTTGGCTTTTTGTAACTCACTGCCTTCTTGATTGCCAAAGAAGGTTTCCAAAACTTGCGCCGCTGGCGTTGTCAGAATAAACAACTCGATTCGACGGTTTTCGCTAGAGTCAGGCTCTTCAGGGTTCAGTAGCGCCCGATCCGACATCCCCGTCACTTGCATAACGCGATCATCTGGCATGCCGCCTTCCACCAAGGTATTTCTTGCCACATCAGCACGAGAGGCAGACAACGCCCAGTTCGATTGTCGACCAAAACGCTTCTTGAATGGCGTCGAGTCAGTATGGCCACTGATGATCAATGGATTGCTGATACGTTCGAACACAGGAGCAAGCGCAAGTAATAAGTCTTCAAAGAAAGGGGTCAACTCAGCGCCGCCACGACTGAACATGTGTTGCTTGTAGTCATCTTGCAAAACAATGCGCAGACCTTGCGGTGTAATGATGACATTAACGTTACCCTGCGCGCTGATTTGTCCGACGACTTCATCAATCACTTTAGCCAGCAGAGCAAGTTGCTCTTGGGTGTCGAAATTGCCTGGGATAAGAGAGTCTATCTCTGGGCCATCGCCGTCCCCTTGAAAGAACGAGCTGACGACATGGTTGGAGTTGTGTTTACTTGGCACAGAAGAGTCCTGTGCCAAGTCGATAGGAGAGATACTTTGCGAGGTATCGAAAGGGTTGCCGTAGCTCTTATCAAAAACGCTCGAACTATGAAGGTGCGCCACAATGGCTTTGCGCTCTTCCTTGTCGACCACTTGCATGACCCAAAGGACAAGAAACAGCGCCATCAACGCGATCATGAAGTCGGCAAACGCGACCTTCCACGCGCCACCATGAAACTCGTCATGGTTATGTGCTTTCGCGCGTTTGAACACCACATGCTCTTGTTTTTGCATTATCCCTCCTGTTCAGCTAGCCACTTCTCCATTTGGTTGAAAGTTGGTTTGATGTCTAACTGAATGTGTTTACGGCCAGCGTCGATAGCGAGCAAGGTTGGCTTTTTCGCAACGTAAGCAACCAGAGTGGCGCGTACACATTCGAAAGCCGTCATGTTTCGTCTAACTCGTTGAGCCATGGCGTTACTGAGTGGATCTAAACAACAGTAACAACCGAAAATACCAATGAATGTACCAACAAGGGCGGCAGCAACGTGGTAACCAATCAACGCAATTGAGCCATCAATGGCTTGCATGGTGATGATGATGCCACCGACTGCTGCAAGAATACCGAACCCTGGAAGTGCCTCTGCCGTGCGCTGCATAGAGCGTGAAGGCAAAAGCATCTCGGTTTGAATCGCTTCGATTTCTTGTTCTAACAGTCCCTCTAATTCATGAGGCGACATTTGTCCCATTGCCATTAAACGTAAATTGTCGGTAATGAAAGAAATAAGGCGGTGATCGTTACTGACTTGTGGGTAAGCAAGGAAAATCGAGCTCTGCTCTGGTGACTCAATGTGAGAATCGAGAAACTTAAAGCCACGGCTGCGTGCGGTTTCAAGTAAGTTGTTCAGCAGCGCCATCAGTTCCATGTAGTACTCGTACTCTTCACGTGGGCCAGAGATGGTCGCACGCACTTGTTGGCGCATTTCTTTTAGCACTTGTGGCGGGTTACCGATGATCAGTGAGCCAGCGGCCGCGCCAATGATGATCAAAAACTCGGCTGGCTGCCAAATTGCACCGAGGTTACCGCCTGCCCACATGTATCCGCCGAAGACACACATCAGGACGGTAATGGCTCCAAAAAACTTTTGCATCTTGTGACTCCTAAGAGGACATTAATTGGTTGAGTTGTTTAAGCGCTTGTTTGTGCAACTGACAGATGCGAGGTGGTGTCAGGTCGAGCACGAGCGCGATTTCATGGAGGTTGAGTTCGTGTTGATAGAACAAGGTGAGCAAGAGCTGATCGCGCTTCGACATTTTGCCAAGTGCGGTGTCTAAACTGCGACGAATGTGTTCATGCTCCATACCGTCGTATTGGCCGCCGAAGTGGCTGTCTCCACCTGTTTCCATCAGTTGGTCGAGGCTTTGCATTTCGCCCGCCAACGCTGCATTTTGGCGGTTGTAGAAGTCTTGCTCATCAGTGCCAAGTGCTTTGATGATTTCAGCATCGGTCGGCATTCTGCCCAGTGCACGAGTGAGATCTCGGGTTACGTCGTTCAACTCATGCGCTTGTTGGCGGGTTTTGCGAGAGCGCCAATCTAAACGGCGAAGCTCGTCCAAAATCGCGCCACGAACACGACAAACAGCAAAAGCGGGGAAGTGTGGGTCATCCACATCCCCATAACGACGTCCGGCTTCGACAAGCGCTATCAAACCAATTTGCTGCATGTCTTCAATACTGCAATGAGAGGTCGCGTGAACGCGCAGTTGGTTGACCACGCGTTTGACCATGACTTGATGACGTTGCAGCAAGGCGTTTTCATCAATCGGGCGAGACGGAGTATTCACTTCCTCCGTCGCGGTATAGCTTTCCTGTAAGTTCATCTCCAACATAGCTGTGCTCCGTTATTGCACAACGTATTTGGTCAGCAGAACATCATCGATATCGCGCACGATGTCGGTTTTTGCAAAGGCCAGTAATAGGGTTTCTTTCACTTCGCTTTGCAGAATATCGATAGCGCCCGTTTGTTGTAGCTCATCAAAGGTTTTGTCACTGAACAGTTTTAGCAGCGAGTTTTGCACCATTGGCATGTAAGCATCGATGTTCTTCATGCGTTCTGGACGGCGTGTTTCCACGGCAAGCTCAAGCATCACAAAGTGCGTCTGCTTTTTGCCTTTGATGGTCAGAACAACTTTGTCTAAAGGATGAAAGCTTGGGCCTTTCGTCGTCGGTTGCTCAGCGGTAAGGAAAGCCAGCGGTGAATCTTCTAAGAAAGTGCTCACGCTTGATTCAGATGAAGAAGACTCCGAACTTTTGTTGAGGTACCAAATACCGCCTACCACAGTGGCAGCGGAAACGAGGGCACTGGTGATGATCATGGCGATAAACAGGGCGATCATTTGTTGTTTGGTCATAACCTTTTTCCTCGATGATTAATTAGGCTTGAGTGTTCAGCCAATGCTCTGAATAGTTTGTTGTTGTATGTGTTTGAAATGCGTTGGTTTCACGCGCAGCGAAGATGTTTGCCTCTTCTTGAGCACCATCATGTGCTTGTCTTTCTTGACCTTGGTCCGAACCTACGTTGACATCTACATGCACAAAGTTTTGCTCTTGAAGCTCGGTGCGAAGGCGCTCAGACACTTGCATCAAGGCTTCACGAGTTGCGGCAGTATTGGCGTTGATTTGCACGCTCAGGCGGTCACCTTCCACGCGTACCAGCAAATCCAACTTGCCCAGTTCTGGTGGGTCGAGACGGATTTTGGCTTCTTGTAGGTTTTGCTGAGCTTGCAAAGTCACGCGGTCTTGCAGTACTTGCATCATCTGCTCGCCCCATTTACCAGAACTGGTATCCACGCGAACGGCCGCCCATTCCGCACCTTGAGCTTGAGTCGCTGCTAGTGGTGAGGTTGGGTTCGAATGCGGCGCTGCCCCTGTTGTTGTTTGCGCTTGTGAGCTGGCCACTAGCACTTGCCCTTGAGCGGGTTGATTAAGCAGAGTTTGCAAGTCCGAAGCCGACACCTTTAGTGTGCTCGCTGTGCTGGTTTGAGGGGCGGTTTGGCTCTCTTGCACTGTGGCGTTAAGCATTGGGTTTGCTTGGTTTCCGACATTTGTATTTTGAGGCGCCTGGCCTGCCGATACTTGCGCAAGTTGGTTGGTTTCGCCTTGCTTAAGCGCGGTTTTGCTCATTCCTTGGATGAGGGCTTGCGCTTGAGTGGCGAGATCCGTGGTAGCAGGAACCGCAGTCAGTAACGCGACATCAGGGCTGACTTCAGCGTTGAGTTCCTGTGTGTCAGCTTCTGGTGGGGTAGCTTGCGTCGGTAAGGCTTGCGTATTTAAACGAAACCCCGCCACCACAAGAGGTGCGTTGGTTTGGCCCTGTTGATTTACCGAGGTTGCATCGGTTTGCGAAAAGCCTTGTTCTGAACGCGCTTGTGAGATTTTGCCCGACGATGACGACTGAGAAGGAGCATTTGCAGGCACTGAATTGGTTACCATCATTGCGTGAGCTCCATCGTCATCGCGAGCTGATAAGCCATGGCTCGCTCTTGTTGATCGTTCACCATATTCATCTCTTGTTTTAGCTCGCTGGTGGCTTTTTCCAATGCCGTGAACGCGCACGCATGCACGGCTTTTGCTCGCTGAATTTCCGGTGCGAGTTTCGGATCTTTCAAAAATGGCTTATGGCTGATCAGCAGTTCACGCAACTGTAAATCGTAGCGTTTAAGCGCTTGCCAATCGGCCGTTTTAGTCGCGATTTGGATCAGTTTTGATAAGTGGCGAAATCGCTCTGGCGACACTTTATGCTTGCTGTCCAAAATTCATCCATCCTTCTCGTACGTTACCCATCACGCGCTCTACATTGTCTAAACGTGCTGCGTCGTTCTGTGTGCTGGCGTAATACAACTCGATTTGGCAGAAGTCATAGAGTTGGCGTAAGTTTTCCGCGATTTCGCCACCGTTTTCGTCATCTAACGCACTGCTTAAGCCGATAAGGATGTTCATGCACTTGTTAATGCTGACGCCTTTTGCTTCTAGGCGACTCGCGGCAAGGTGGCCACGAATACGCTCAATTTCATCGAGTAACCCATCGATCAACATGACGACGAGTTGGTGTGGGTTGGCTGATGCTGCTTGAGCATCAAGATCGACCTGTTGGTATGAGTCGTAGCCGGAATCCATTAGCATGAGTACTTCTCCTAAAGCCTTAACCAAACATCGACATGGTTTGGTTCATTTGCGTCATTAAGGTGTTCATTTGAGTAAACTGGGTGAGGTAGCGGTTGTACGACATCTCGTACTTTCGCTGTAAAGAGGTTTGCTTGTTGTCGATTCGGTCTAAGTTGGCTTGCAGCGCATCTTTGCGAGAAGTGAACGTACCTGTAGAGAACTTCAAGAACGGTTCTGCCATGTCATCAAGTGAGTCGAGCAGGGCCCCATCACCGTTAAACATGGTTTCTAGTGCGGCACTGTTGTTCTTCTGTGCTTCGGCAAACTTATCCTGATCGACTTTCATTTTTCCGTCACGATCAAGAGTGATGCCGACTTCACTCAATCGCATGCCACCATGCTCACCACGAACGAGTGCATTTAGCTGTGTGTCAATTGAACGCAACGTTGGATCACTGGCGAGCACACCACGGGCTTGGTCTTCACTGCCGATTTTGGTGTATTCATCTAAGGTCGAAACCAACGAGTTATAGGTATCGACAAACTTGGTGATTTGTTCTTTGGTGCCCTCGCTATCTGCGCCTACTTCCATTGAGATCGGCGCTTCTCCTGAGGTTTGTGCTTTGGTGACGGTAATATCGACGCCATCAATCACGCCTTCAAAAGTATTGCTTGAGTTGGTGAGTTGAAGACCTGTGCCTTCCGCGCCAAGCCAGATAACAGCATCTTGTGGTTTGCTGATTTCTGTCGTGTTGGTGAACGCATCTTCAAACCAAGCTTGTCCTGTTCCCGTCGCACTGACATTGATGGTGTTTGCCACGCCTGTCTCGGTACTAGAGAGCATGAAGTGTGTTTGTCCGTTTGAGCGAACAAGTGTGGCGTTCACGCCTGGGTTATCAGGGTTGTTGTTGATCGCGCTGACTAGGTCCGTCACGGTCGCTTTGCCATCGCCGTCGGTATCTACCGTCGACATATCTAACGTCATGGTTTCGCCGTTGATGGTGAACTCTAGAGTGCCGGTAGTCGGAACTTCTGTTGAGGCATCTAGATTTGCTGGCATGCCGGTCGAGATTTGGTGTGACGTTGCGACTTGTTCAACAAAGATCTGGTAGTTACCGACTAACGCGTTTGCATCGGCACTCGCGGTGAAAAAGCCATCTTGAGAGGTCGTTGCCGTATTCTTGATGATGCTGTTTGTGCTGCTGTTCATCTCGTTAACCGCAGTGCGGAACTCACGCAGTGCACTTTCCACCTTACCTAAAGCAGTAAGCTGCGCTTGGTATCGATCGGCTTGCAATTGGTAGCGCTGTTGAAATGGCTGAACATCTAACGTGGCGAACTGGGTTGCCATGGTAATTGGATCTAACGAACTCATGAGGTCGCTCCCTCTCTCATCTGTATTTGGCTTTTTTGTGCCAGTAATAAATACTCAATCGCAAGATGCGTGCCTGATGTTTATATCTATATAAAACAGTGCCTTACGATATTTTTTGTTAGTTGGGAGGAAGCGCTTTTTCCACCTTGTTGGTTCCGCTTTCCCCTTGATGGTTAAAGGGGTTTCCCAAATAAAACAGGCGACCAAAAAGGCTGAAAGATTTAATCCAATGGAGGAAAGAAAGAATAGGTATGGGGTTGTATGCATAACGAGCAGAATTCGGCGTTTACTGCTAAAGGATTCAGATTTTTCTGACCCTGTCTGAATGCAAAGGTTTGCTATCTTATGCCCCTGCAATTTTTGTGGTTGCTAACGTCTGGCTATTCCCCCCAATTCGACTAAAAAGAACGACAGTAATGAATGAATTTGTTTTACGACTGATGAAGTGTGCCCGTGCGTATGAGGCTTTCATTGGCACTAAACTACGCAGTAAACAGAACATTAATGCCGAAGAACTGGCGAACATCCGCATAGAAGCGATCTCTCGATTCCCAGAACTCAAAGCGTATCAACCTCATCGAGGAGTAGAGTCTGCCGAGTTGGAGCTGTTCAACAAGGTTTTGCACAACACCATGCTGAAAGCCGGTTTCCGTATTCCTGCTAGCCACACTAACGAAGCTACTTCCATCTACATTCGTCGCTAGAATTCTTTTCCAAACGCTTTTTTGCAGACAAAGAAAAAGCCTCCCGGATGAAGGGGAGGCTTTGAGCTTTCGGACGAACTAAATTTTGCGCGTTGTTAGCGAATAGAAAGATTCTATTAACGCAGCAGCGACATTGCCATACCTGGCAGCTGGTTAGTTTGAGAAAGAACCGTTGTACCTGCTTGCATTAGCATTTGGTTCTTAGTCATGTTTGAAGATTCAACTGCAAAGTCTGCGTCAGTGATACGGCCTTTCGCTGCAGATGTGTTCTCAACCATGTTGCTTAGGTTTACTACTGTGTGGTCTAGGCGGTTGATTGTTGCACCCATACCTGCACGAGCTGCGCCCACTTCGTCGATTGCTGTTTGGATTTCACCCATAGCCGTTTTTGCGTTTGCTTGGTCTGCTGCAACGTCTGCGCCGCCGCTGAAGTTAGTGAAACCAGTAGTAAGAGTGTCAAACGCTGTACCAACTGCACCGTCAACTGTTGTTGCTAGGCTTAGTGTCTCTGCACCTGAAGCTCCGATTTGAAGAGTAAGACCGCCGCCTTTAACACCACCAGTCGCAAACAAAGCGTCGCCAGCAAATTTAGTGTTAGTCATGATGCTGTTTAGCTCTGTTTCAAGCTCTGCAAACTCTTTATCAAGTGCAGTTTGGTCTGCTTGAGAGTTAGTACCGTTCGCTGCTTGTGTTGCTAGGTCGTTCATGCGGTAAAGAATGTTAGTTGCTTCATCGAAAGCACCTTCCGCTGTTTGCAGCATAGACATACCGTCTTGTGCGTTACGCATTGCAACGTTCATACCACGTGATTGAGTTTCTAGACGGTTCGCGATTTGTAGACCTGCAGCGTCATCAGCTGCTGAGTTGATGCGGTAACCCGTGCTTAGACGCTCCATCGCAGTGTTAAGCATGTTGTTTGTATTGCTTAGCGTGTTTTGAGTAACCAGCGAAGCGTAGTTAGTGTGCATTGATAGAGCCATAATCTGTTCTCCTTGATTGTTCAATGTGGGACTATCGCCCCGCTCACTAACTAGAGGCGGTCGGTTGGTTTTAATGATTAATTGGAAATTTAAAAATTTTTTCGAAATCGCCTAATTTGATGATTTTTGGTGACATCTATTCCAGAAAATCCGCATTTTAAGGCTGTTCAGACATAAAAAAGGGCGAGTTCTTATTGCTGAACTCACCCTTTATCGTCACCCCTGTTTATTCATCGTCGAACGATTTAAACGACAATGAGGTGGGAATATCACTGAAATAGCCGAAGTAATAACTCGCACCAAGTAAGCGGTAGCGGTTGAGTTCATTTTGGCTTGCGACTCTCCCGGCTACCCAAGGAAATTGGTTGCGACGCAGGAAGCGAGCTATAGGTAGGAACGCGTGTTGATCTTGTTTGTTTTCCATGGTGACGGACAGCTTGATCATATCGGGCTCAAACTCAGCGATGCGCTCGAAGTGCGCTTGGCTGGTCGCGATTTCGAACCATAAGGCATACGCGTTGTCTTTCAGTTGTTCAACCAAAGTGGTGACTCGTTCGTGCAGGCACAGGGTTTCATCGGCCTGCAAAGAGGGCACCACATGCTGAAATGCCGCCTTGTGGAACTGAATCATCTGATTTAAAAAATAGCCACCTGCCTGCCACAACAAAGCGTCAACACGAATGGGCACGACAACATTGCTGATAAGGTCGGGATGAAAGGTCTCAAGTTGGAACTGTGTTTGGCGCAGCGCTAAATACAAGCTGTATAAATCTAAGCAATATTGCATTTGCTCTGACAGTTCAAACTGATAAACACTCTGCTCGCCGCGTAGGCCAAAGCGTAGAGTGAGGTGTTGGTATTCCACCTCGCCAGTTTTGGTTTCACGGATGGCCTGACAGGCGTGTTGAATGTCATTGTGTTTAAGTGCATCAAACACCAGTTGGTCGTCGTCCGTGACAATGTGTTGCAGTGCGAGATCGCACAAATAGTCGTACATCGCTTTTGTTGAGATGAGATTAACCAAGGTTTCCTACCACGTTGATCTGTTTGTTTTCTGGAATTTCATTGTAAGACAGTACCGCCAATCCTTGGGTAAAGGTACGTGCGTATCTTGCCAGTAATGGGCGCAGTTGAGGCATGACCAATAAGATTGGCGGCAGCCCTTGTTGCTTCAATTGCTGACGAATCAAAGGCAAGTTCTGTTGGAACTGGCTAAGAATGTTTGGCTCAATTGGGAAGCTATCTAGCATGACAGCGCCTGCGGCTTGAGCTTGTTGTAACGACGTCATCAGCATCTGTTCAAGTTCATCAGACAAGGCGTAGACGTTCAGCTCATTCTTCTGACCCGCAACCAAGTTAACCAAGGTTCGCTTAAGTGCGCAGCGTACATCCGCCGCGAGTAAAATCGGATCTTTGGTGTTTTCCGAAGATTCCAGCATGGTGTTAGCGATGGTGCGAATGTCTTTCAACGGCACTTGGTCTAGCAGAAGCTGACGGTAAACCTTAAGTTGCTGTGCTGGCGTTAGTGCAGCGGCTAAGGCTTCAGCCAATTTTGGCGCTTGCGCCGTAAGACGTTGAGTCATGGCTTCAACATCGTCATGAGTAAACAATTCAGCCAAATTGGTTTTCATGATTTTGCTGATGTGTGTGGCGATAACCGTGCCATCATCAACCACTTGGTAGCCCATGTTCAGCGCTTTCGCTTTGTCTTGATGTTCAATCCAAACCGCAGGCAATTGATAGGCAGGGTCACTGCCTAAAATGCCATCCACTTCGCCATAGGTTTCACCCACAGCAATCGCCATCAAACGTTCTGGCTCGATAAAACCTTGTTCAATCACTTCACCGTTCAGAGCAATGGTGTATTGGTTCGGCTTTAAACTTAAGTTGTCGCGGATACGCACTTCCGGCAGTAGGAAGCCCACTTGCTCGGAGAGGTTGCGGCGAACACCGCGAATACGCTGTGCCAAAGGTGCACCTTGCTCTTTGTTAACCAAGTGTACCAATCGGTAGCCCAACGCAAGAGACAGGGTATGGACATGAGGAATATCGTCCCAAGTAAGTGCGGTTTCTTCTTCCTGCATCGCATGAGAGAGTGCTTCTACTTGGTCGATTTGCGTATCTTGCACCGGTTTTTTGCTCTGTCGCCAACCCGCAAATGCCAATACTGCAGCAAAGGTGAAGAACGCGAGATGAGGCATTCCCGGAACCATACCAATAACAGCCATGATAGCCGCCACGGTAAACAAGGTAGCTGGCGTAGCAAGCAGTTGCTTGTGCATGGTTTCCGACATGCCGTTATCGCTGTCGTTAATACGTGTCACGATAATTGCGGCAGCGGTAGCAAGCAACAGTGATGGAATTTGAGCAACTAAGCCGTCACCGATAGTCAGTAGGGCATAAGTCTTGAAGGCTTCTGATGCAGGCAATCCGTGCTCGAATACACCAATGCTGATACCACCAATGATGTTGATGAACAGGATCAGCAAGCCGGCAACCGCATCACCACGCACAAACTTGGAGGCACCATCCATTGAACCGTGGAAGTCCGCTTCGTTCGCCACTTCTTTGCGGCGTTGACGCGCGGTTTCTTGGTCAATCAAGCCAGCGTTTAAATCGGCATCGATGGCCATTTGTTTGCCCGGTAGCGCATCCAAGGTAAAGCGTGCTGATACTTCAGAAATACGTTCGCCACCTTTGGTGATCACGACAAAGTTAATGATCATCAAGATGATAAACACTACCATACCGACCACGTAGTTTCCGCCGATTACCACTTCACCGAAGGCTTGAATTACCTTACCAGCAGCATCGCCTCCGTTGTGACCTTCGAGTAATACGATACGTGTTGAAGCTACGTTCAGAGTAAGACGCAGCAAGGTCGCGACCAACAGAATGGTTGGGAAAATCGAAAAGTCGAGTGGTCGCTTCGCTGTGGTGCTGACCAACAATACCAAGATCGCTAATACGATATTGAAGGTGAACAGCGCATCCAATAGCAAGGGTGGCAAAGGCAAGATGACCATCGCCAGTACCATCAACAAGACAATTGGAATACCAATGTAGCCTTTGGTGGAAGTTTGAAGTTGTTTTAACCGGTTAAACATACTCTGGTGTCCTTGGGTAAACGCGGGTTAATCAGTGTTGCAAATGCTTTGGAATTGAAAAATGAGGCAAAGGCGTTGGCTCTTTTCCATCCCCTTTACGGAAGGCTTTCAATTGCAAAACGTAAGTCAGAATGTGTGCCACGGCGATGTAGAGTTGGCTTGGTATGGCCTGCTCAATCGCGGTGGTGTGATAAATTGAACGAGTCAGTGGCGGCGAGTTGATGATCTCAACTTTGTTCTCGCGTGCGATGCGTTGAATGTGCATGGCGGTTTCATCGACGCCTTTGGCTACCACAAATGGTGCATCGGACAGGGATGGCTCGTATTTCAATGCAACGGCATAGTGGGTAGGGTTGGTGATCACCACGTCTGCGGTGGGCACCATCTTGTCGATTTTACGTCGCGCGAACTGTTGCTGAATTTGGCGAATACGCTGCTTAACTTCAGGTCGACCTTCGTTGTTCTTAAATTCTTCTTTCAGCTCTTGTTTGGTCATTCGCAGCTCTTTGAGGTGCTCCCAACGTTGATAAGGAATATCAATCACACCAAACAACAACAGGGCAAAGCCCATCAACAGCAGACCTTCAAACAGAATCGACATAATCAGCGAGAAGCCTTGGCTGAGTGGTAGGTTTTGCATGCCAAGCAGTGGCTGAAGATGGTTGTCTAGGTAGCCATATAGAATGCCGAAGATGACTAACACCTTGACGGTGGATTTAACCAGCTCCACCACTGAGCGAGTGGAGAAAATACGTTTGATACCCGAAATGGGATTGAGCTTACTCAGTTTCGGTAGCACGTTCGCCGGACGGAACATCCAGCCGCCTAACACCATGCTGCTGCCAAAGGTGACAATGATGATGACCGTGAAAAGGGGCAAGAGCATCTCAATGATCACCGCCAAGCTCTGACCAAGATGCTCCACCAATTGTTTTGGGTTTTCTAAATCTGCTTTGGTCAGGGTCATGTTGTAACGGAATACGCCCGACATGCTCTCCCAAATGCTATTGAGCTGGGAATAGAAAAACATCGCAACGGCTAAGAAGATAACCGCGGTAGTGAATTCTTTTGCACGAGGAGTTTGCCCTTCTTGGCGGGCTTTTTTCACCTTCTGGGGGGAGGCTTTCTCGGTTTTGTCTTGAGACGACTGTTCGCTCATGCGCCCCCCAACATAAAGTTATTTAAGAAACGAATGGTGTCGTGAACTAACGCGGTATAGCGACTAGGCACGCCAGAAACAGAGATCAACACGCTGAACAAACCTAACAGCATGGTCATCGGGAAGCCCAGTGCATAAACGTTTAGAGAGGGCGCGGCTCGGTTCATCACACCAAAGCTGATGTTGGCGAGCAACATGGAAACGATAGCTGGCAATGCGAGAGCCAACGCAGAAGCAAACATCCACCCAAAGATATTCACGACGCCTTGCAAAGACAGGGCGGTGATACCCGAGCCCACCGGCCAAACGACAAAGCTTTGAATGACGATGTCGATAACCAGTAAATGCCCTTCAAGCGCAAGAAACAGCAGAGTAGAAAAGATAAGGAACATGCGACCGAGAATTGCCACGGACAAGCCGTTAACCGGATCGTTCATCACGGCCATACCCAAGCCCATTTGCAATGAAATTGTCTGGCCAAGCATGGTAAAAACATTGAATAACATGTGCAGGATTAAGCCGAACATCAGACCCCATATCGCTTGCTCGAACGCTAAGAAAAGCGAGGTCATTGAGAACAGTTCGACTTCTGGCATCGGTGGCATCAGTGGTGCGGTGATCACCACAACCGAGAGGGCAAGCAAGCTGCGAACCCAGACTGGAATTAGCGCGTCACCAAAAAATGGCATGGAAATGAACACGGCACCGACGCGAAAAAATGGCCACCAAAGCTGACCTAAAATCACGGACAGTTCCGCAAACGTGATCGCCATCAGCCGATCATCCCCGGAATGTTGTGGAACAAGAAATCAAATAGCTCCATGATTTTTCGCAGCATCCAGTGACCTGCAAAAATCACCATTAGCAGCGTGACCAACAAACGTGGCAGGAAGCTTAGCGTTTGCTCGTTAATTTGCGTAGCAGCCTGAAATACAGCAATACACAGGCCGACAATCAAACCCGGTACGACCAAAACGGCCACCATCAAGATGATCAGCCAGACGGCATCAGAAAATAGGGTAACGGTGAGTTCCGGTGTCATGATGCGCTCCCACTACCCAAAGCTGGCGGATAGTGTGCCGACCGTCATTGCCCAACCGTCGACCAGAACAAACACCACCAATTTGAACGGTAGAGAAATGATCAGGGGTGACAGCATCATCATACCCATCGCCATCAATACGCTGGCGACGACAAGGTCGATGATCAGGAACGGGATAAACAACATGAAGCCGATTTGAAAGGCGGTTTTCAGCTCACTGATGACAAAAGCCGGCAACACAACAGCAAACGAAATGTCTTCCACATTTTGGTCGATAGGCTCGTTGGCAATGCGTAACATTTGCTCCAGCGAGCTTTGGTGGGTTTGTGCCAACATAAAGTTTCGCACTGGCTTTTCGGCCACCGAAAACGCCTGCATCAAGGTGATCTCGCCATTGTCATAAGGCTTAAAAGCATTGTCGTGGATATCGGTCCAAACAGGGCGCATGATCAGTAACGTCAATGCCAGTGCAATGCCGACCAAAACACGGTTTGGCGGACTTTGTTGGAGACCTAATGCCTGACGCAGAATCGCCAAAACCACGATAATGCGCGTAAAGCTGGTGGCCATGAGGATGAAAGCTGGCAAGAAGCTGAGCGCCGTCATCAGCAACAGAATCTGCAGCTTAACACTGTACTCTTGCTGCGTGTCCCCGTCGGAAACGGATAAGATGGTTAAACCGTTGTCAGCAGCCATGGTTGGAAGCGTAAACAACAGCAAACCAAGCAATGCAATCACCAACAAAGGTAATCGACGTTGACTGGCACCCAGAACATTCATCGCACAACCCACCTGAAACTATCGACCTACGCTGTTAAGCGCAGAATCATGAACGTTGATCAGGCGTAGGCCATATTTGTCGTTAATGACGACGACTTCCGCTTGTCCCATTAGAGAACCATTTACTTTTACATCAAGTGGTTCGCCATTGAGTTTGTCCAGTTCAATCACTGTTCCTTCACCGGCTTTCATCAAGTCACCCAAAGGAATTTCTTTGCTCGCCACCTCAAGTGTCACGGTAACCGGGATGCTTTTGAAGAAACTCAAATCGCGCTCAGCAACGGGCTCAGGAGCGAAAGCTTGTTCGGTTTCGAAATCTTCTAATTGAAAATCGTCAAAGTTTAATTCATCGGCGTCGAATGCTTGGTTCTCTTGCGCTTCGCTCATCGCTGCGATTCCTTATCTGGGTTAAAGATCAATACAAGCTGACCGTCTTGTTCTGCAACACGACCAGAGAAAAGAGTTTGGTTACCAATGCTCACTGGCACGGTATTGAGAAGTTCGATTGGCAAAATATCGTCTGGCTGCAATCCAACCACATCACTCAATGCCATGGTTTTCTTGCTCAAAACGACGTTAAGACGTACGGGGGTTGACTCTAGCGAGCGACAAAACGGCTGATACAAATCCGCATCGTTATGAAGGGCTAGCTGCTCAATCAAGGTTTGAATCATGGTGCTATCAAGCTTGAGATGAATGGCACCTTGGAAATCTTCAAACGCGATTGAAAGCTCAGCATGCAGACCGATACCTCGTGGCGTTTCATATTCGCAGGGTTGCCACATTTCTTGCGGCGCTAGCCAGTTGATGATGATTCGACTGATACGCTCTTGAAGGCGCAGGTCACTCGCGGTCAAGCTAGTAGAAGTACGCTCTGTTGCCGCACCGTAAAAACGGTCAGCCAGTTTGATTAATGCTTGTGCATCTCCGTGGATATACACCATGCCACCATCTTGATGCTGATAAGTGGAGGTTTGGTCTTTATCCAATAACGTTGGCGAGAATCTGTGTAGCTCTACTGCAACTAAATTCGCTTCTATTTTGTTGGTGCTGAGCCAATTTTGTAATTCATTGGTTAGGCTTGAACAAGATTCTGAAATCAAACTTTCGAGCTTTTCACGAATGATATGAATAGGTTTGCCTAGCAACTCTACATCAAGCAATTTGATGTCGGAAATAGGCTCGTTAACTCTGCTTTCCATTTATATTTTACCGTGCGTTAACAAACAAAACTGTTTTAACTTAATTGCAGACAGTCTACACAGACTTTTTTATGATCCTTTAGTTTCAACTTTAAAGATTGTGACTTTAGTTCACATGTTGATTTGAAGCTAACCATAGGTACTTTTAATAAAAATTAAAAAGAGTTAGTTTGACTTATAAAAGAGTTAATAAAAAATTATAACAATTATTAGCTAAGTTGTTGTTAATTCGGTCGGTTTATGCTGATGGAGAAAACAGCGGCTTTTTCAATTTGAGCTTTGTAACTCATTGTTTTGTTGGTCTAAAAAAGTCTTTCGACGAATGCTTCTCTAAGCAGCATGAACGATTAATGACCACTTTTAATATTTCAGAATAGGGAATTAATATGATTACCTATGCCAAATTTTTTCATCCAATGGCATATTTAATTAAACCTTCAATGTCAGGGTTGTGTGATAAATACCTGCGAAGAAGAGGTTTGATAATATTTTCTAAAGTATTCCTATTAGCTGGTTTAACTTCACCTAATTTTGCATTGTCAGGTGAAAAAATCACCATACCTATGGACCTTTCTACTTGGCTATATAAAGGAAATAAATTTGAGTGCAACTTAATGCATTCAAATATTCCGCAGGGGAAGTTTTATTTCCTAGCGGAACCAAATAACCAAGTTACATTTATTGCTGACGTTCACAATAACAACAATAAATGGAATAACGTTTTATTGTTTAGTGAGAGCGCTCTTTGGGAAAAAGAGCTTTTAAGGAAAGAAGAGGCTTCTCTTGCATTAACAACAGCAACGAATCAGTTTGCTTTCACGCATGGGACGGAGTCTCTACTTAAAGCAATTACTTCCGGAAGTTGGGTTACGTTGTCACTAAGCGGAAAGAATGATTCCGCCATCAGTGGTGTCACCTTACCAACCATTCAAATTGAAAATGCGTTGACATCATTCAATCAATGTCGAGCGCAGTTGCCGAAGTTGTCGTACTCCCAAGCTCGTGATGTGAACTTGCCATTCCAGTTTGGCCAAAAAATATTGAGTCGCAGCCAGCAAAGCACTATCGCAGCGTTATACAGCTACATTTCTGTCGATGACCGCGTCACCAAAATTCTGGTTGATGGTCATACCGACAATGTCGGCTCTCAATTGGCGAACTTAACCGTATCTCGCCAGCGAGCTGAACAAGTTGCAGAAGCTCTGGTTCAACAAGGTGTTGACCGTTCGTTGATTGAAGTTCGTGCTCATGGCTCGCGATACCCAATAGCAAGCAATAACACGCAAGCGGGGCAAGCTAAAAACCGTCGTGTGACGTTGCGCCTTGTTCGAGACAACGAGCGTGTGGTTGCCAAAATCAACGTCGCTACCAACAACGCAGAAGCAAAAAAACAAACCCAACAAGAGAAGGTAAAGGTTCAATGATGACGAAAACGGATATTTTGTTGGTTGAGCCAAATGAACACCTCGCTCAACCAGTGCTTGATGTACTTGGGAATGCTGGTTATTCCGCAAGACACAGCCGCACTGGTCGCAGCGCGCTATTGGAAGAGCGAGCTTGCATTACGTTGGTCAGCTCAAACTTACCGGACATGTGTGTTCGTGAGTTCGTCGCTTGTCATCAAAAGCAGCGTAATGCTGGCGTGGTGATTGCGATTGTTGACCAAGAGCAGGGCATTTTGGCGGCGGAGACGATGAAGTCGGGTGCGACGGACTACTTGCTTCGCCCATTTGAAACAAACCAATTGCTGAACTTGCTCAAGCGTGTAGAAGCGTTGGGCAAACCACTGGCAAACATCGTTGCCGAATCATGGCGTAGCAAACAAGTGCTTCAACTCGCGCATCGCGCTGCGTGTACCAATGCTAGCGTGCTTATTACTGGTGAATCTGGCACGGGTAAGGAAGTGCTGGCGCGTTACGTTCATGAACAATCGCCTCGTGATGATGGCCCGTTTGTTGCCGTTAACTGTGCCGCTATTCCAGAATCAATGCTGGAAGCGGTGTTGTTTGGTCACGTGAAAGGGGCATTTACCGGAGCTACGAATTCGCAAAGTGGTAAGTTTGAAGAGGCCAATGGCGGCACAATTCTGCTCGATGAAATTGGTGAAATGTCACCAGCGGTTCAAGCAAAGTTGTTACGTGTACTTCAAGAGCGCGAAGTAGAACGTGTTGGCAGCCACAAAGCGATTCATTTGGATATCCGAGTGATCGCCGCGACCAACAAGGACTTGCGTGAAGAAGTGCAAAAAGGCACGTTCCGTGAAGATCTTTACTACCGCCTAGATGTGCTGCCATTGCATTGGCCACCATTGCGTGAGCGCAAAGAAGACATCTTACCTATCAGCCAATTCTTTATTGAAAAATACCAAGATAGCAGCCGTTGTCATCTGTCACAGGATGCCATTGCTGCGCTGAGCCAGTACCACTGGCCGGGTAATATTCGCGAACTCGAAAACGTCATTCAACGAGCACTTGTCATGCGCCATGGGGATTACATCACGGCTCATGATCTAATGCTGCCGATTGAATTGCTGACGCCAGTGCTTTCCGCTGAGCCTGTTTCAAGCTTTGGCCATGTCGAAGCGAAGAAGCAAGCCGAGTTCCAATTCATCCTAGATAAATTACGTCAGTTTGGTGGAAACCGAACCAAAACCGCCAACGCTTTGGGTGTGTCTACTCGAGCGTTACGTTACAAGCTTGCAGCAATGCGCGAACACGGTATTGATTTACAGTCGGCGCTTGGCTCGGCTGCCTAAAAGGAGAAAAGTAGATGGCAAGTCAACCAACTAATGCAGTCTCAGCAGAGCAGTTAATGCTGTCTAAAATGGAGGCGATGCGAACGCAAGCTCAGCCACCTGAATTTGTTGTGAGTGCAAACCCGTTAGATCAACAGACTTTGAATGCACCGATTTCTTTCTCACAAGCGATGACTAATGTGCTCGACACGGTCAATCAGCATCAATCGGTAGCAAGCCAAAAAATGACCGCAGTTGAAACTGGCGCGAGTGACGATTTGGTCGGCGCGATGGTCGCCAGTCAAAAGGCGAGCCTTTCATTCAATGCTTTGATGCAAGTACGCAACAAAGTGGTCATGTCCTTTGAAGATATCATGAAGATGCCGGTGTAACCCATGTCAGAACTATCCACTCAAGTGGCCGGAAATTCTGCAATGCATGCCGGCTCCGCTCAGACTCTGTCCTCAAACCGTGGGATGGATGACGTAACCAATAAACTCAAGCAACTGTGGTCAAGCAGCCAACGTAACTTGGTATTGTCTGCGGTTTTAGCGGCCATTGTTGCGGCTATCATCGTGGTAGCGCTCTGGAGTTCTTCGCAAAGTTTTCGTCCGCTTTACAGTCAGCAAGAGCGTTTTGATATCGGCGAAATTGTGTCGGTATTAGAAACTGAAGGCATCAGCTACCGCATGCAAGAGCAAAATGGCCAAGTATTGGTTCCAGAAGGTGAAGTCGCTCGTATCCGCATGTTGCTTGCGTCGAAAGGTGTCAAAGCCAAACTGCCAACCGGTCTGGATTCATTGAAAGAAGACAGCTCTCTGGGTACGAGTCAGTTTATGGAAACGGCGCGTTACCGTCATGGCTTAGAGGGTGAGTTAGTGCGCACTATCATGTCTCTGAATGCGGTAGCAAACGCGCGTGTGCACTTAGCGATTCCTCGTCAAACCTTGTTCGTGCGCCAAAACACGGAAAACCCTTCGGCTTCTGTCATGTTGGAACTCAAGCCGGGTGAAGATCTTAAGCCAGAACAAGTGGAAGCGATCATCAACTTGGTGGTTGGCAGTGTCACGGCAATGAAGCCTGAATTTGTTTCAGTGATTGACCAATACGGTCGACTACTTAGTGCTGACGTCGCTTCTGCCGAGGCGGGTAAAGTCAACGCGAAGTACCTTGAATACCAAAAGAGTGTTGAGAAGCAGATTATCCAACGTGCGGCAGACATGCTAACGCCAATCGTGGGGCCAAGTAACTTCCGCGTACAAGTTGCGGCAGACATGAACTTCAGCCAAGTCGAGGAAACCCAAGAGATCCTTGATAACGCGCCAGTGGTTCGTAACGAGCATACCATTCAAAACAATTCCGTTGATCAAATTGCACTTGGTATTCCAGGCTCGCTGAGCAATCAACCGCCAGTAACTGGGGAAACACCAACCAACGATAGCCAGAACACCAATGCCCGTTCAGAAATCAACCGTCAGTATGCGGTTGGAAGTAGCGTGCGTCGTACTCAGTACCAGCAAGGCCAAATCGAAAAGTTGAGCGTTTCTGTATTGCTTAACTCGCAAGCGGCACCAGACGGCGTTGCTTGGAGTGAAGCGGACAAAACTCAGATCTCAACCATGATCATGGACGCAGTGGGTATCTCAAATACTCGTGGTGACAGCCTAAGTTTGATGAGCTTTAACTTCACTCCGATTGAGATTGATGCGCCGCCAGCACTGCCTTGGTGGCAAGATCCGACGGTACAGCAGCCACTGCGCTACGTAATTGGCGGCATGCTGGGCTTAGCGATGATCTTCTTCGTACTTCGTCCTTTGATCATGCACTTAACGGGGGCGGACAAACCAGCACCAGAGCTTGAATTTGCTGAGCCACAAGTGGAGCCGGAATACGACAACCTTCAGACACGTGAAGAGCGTGAGCGAGAAGAAGTGCTTAACCGCAAACTGTCGGAGAAAGGCATTGCCGTGTCGTCTGGCTTGGATGTGAACAGCGACATGCTGCCGCCAGCAGGCTCTCCACTCGAGATTCAATTGAAACACCTACAGCTTATTGCTAACGAAGAGCCAGAGCGTGTAGCCGAAATTCTGAAACAATGGGTAAACATCAATGAACACAGCGCAGTCGACGTCAAAGCAGACGCTTAGTTATGTAGAACAAACCGCACTTGTGCTGTTGGGCATGGGTGAAGATGCGGCAGCCAAAGTGTTGCAGCACTTCAGCCGAGATGAAACCCAACGTGTCACACGTGCAATGGCGAAGTTGAATGGCATCAAGAGTGATTCTGCACGAGGGGTGATTCAACATTTCTTCGAAGATTTTCGTGAACACAGCGGTATCCGTGGCGCGTCAAAAGAGTACCTATCGAATACGCTGCGTAAAGCCTTGGGTAATGACCTAGCGAAAGGCTTACTCAACAATCTGTATGGCGATGAAATTCGCAACAACATGCAGCGTTTGCAATGGGTAGAAGCAGAAACGTTGGCGCGCTTTATTGTCAATGAACACCCTCAGATGCAAGCTATTTTCTTGGCCTATTTGCCAGCAGACAGCTCTTCGGCAGTCTTGAAGCATCTACCTCAGGATTACCACGATGAAATCTTGTTCCGCATCGCTCAATTGCAAGACATCGACCATCAAGTGGCGAACGATCTGCATGAACTGGTGGAGCGTTGCATCGAGAAAGTGTCAGCAAGTCAAAGCACACCGCTTTCGGGCGTGAAACAGGCCGCAGACATCATTAACCGATTCGAAGGTGACCGCGCATCCTTGATGGAAATGCTCAAGTTGCACGATGAAAACGTGGTCAACGAAATCGAAGAGAACATGTTCGACTTTATGGTGCTTGGCCGTCAGCGCGAAGAAACCATGGATGCGCTTGTTCAGCAGATCCCGTTGGAACTGTGGGCGGTGGCATTAAAAGGCTCCGAGATTACCTTGCAGCAAACCATCAAACGTTCAATGCCACAACGCATGGCGAAAGCATTGGAAGACGATATGGAGCTACGTGGTGCTGTAGTGTTGAGCCGAGTACAACGCGCTCGCCAAGATATTATGCAGCTGGTTCGTGAGCTTGATGAAGCGGGCGAAATCCAATTGCTGCTTTATGAAGAGCAAACGGTGGAGTAAGGCAATGGCAGAAAGAGCAACCAACACCATGCGCTTGCCACCGAGTGGCTACCGTTTACATCGTTTTCCACCGCTGGCCCAGCCAGTGAATATTGAAGATGATTTCGCGTTAGATAATCAAGGTTGGCAAGATACCCAAGCGGATATCCAACAGCAGCTTGAAGCAGGCTTCCAACAAGGTTTGCAGCAAGGTCATGATGAAGGGTTACGTCAGGGGCTTGATCAAGGAAAGCAACAAGGATTGCTTGAGGGGCAGAAAGAAGGCTTCCAGAAGGGATTCATCTCTGGTGAGCAATCTGGTAAGCAAAGTTTTGTTGAAGCGGCGAAGCCAGTCAATGAACTGTTTCAAGCCTTGTCTCGTTGGCAAAATGACAAAGAACAACAGCAGCGTCATATGATTTGTGAGCTGGTGCAGAAGGTGGCGCAGCAAGTAATTCGTGCGGAGCTTACCTTGATGCCGCAACAGATTCTGGCTCTTGTTGATGAAACCTTGTCAGCCATGCCGGGTAAAGCGGAAAGCGTGATTGTTCATCTTAATCCTCAGGACTTAGAGCGAATTACGCAAATCAATGCTGACCTACCATCAGCTTGGAAGTTAGTGGCAAATGCGGAGCTACCTGTTGGTGGGTGCCAACTCGTAACAGAAGACGCAGAGGCAGACGCAAGTTGCGATTCACGTCTGCAAGCCTGCATGGATAACGTAAAACAACATTTGCTCGATGAAGTCTCGATACCACAAGTAGAGACTGAGCATGAGTAATACGTTGAGCCACGAACTGTTAAACGAGAGATTGAGTGAGGCGTTGGCGTCGCTCGATTCGATTCCTGTCGCGCGAGTAACAGGGCGTTTGATTAAAGTGAACGGCTTAATGCTGCAAGCCGTCGGGTGCCGATTCAAACTTGAACAGCGTTGCTTAGTGGAAACGGCAGAAGGTGACATGATCGAGGCACAAGTGGTTGGCTTTGATCATACAGTGGCCTACTTAATGCCGATTCGCCGCTTAGGTGGCTTGTTCGCTGGTGCCAAGGTGATTCCCCTTGATGGCGACAGTACGGTTCAGCTCAGTTCACAATGGCTAGGGCGTGTAGTGAATGGACTTGGCGAACCTTTTGATGACGGTGCGCCGCTTAA
The DNA here is from genome assembly GCF_051122595.1 of Vibrio sp. K4. Taxonomy (NCBI): domain Bacteria; kingdom Pseudomonadati; phylum Pseudomonadota; class Gammaproteobacteria; order Vibrionales; family Vibrionaceae; genus Vibrio; species Vibrio sp. K4. Next base: position 87,701 of record NZ_CP178578.1, on the reverse strand, counting down.
GGGAGGAGATCGTGTTTCACTTGAACCTAAACCGATCAACCCACTTAAGCGTCGCCCTGTTGATACGCCTTTGGATGTTGGCGTCCGAGCGATCAATGGTTTGCTCACTGTGGGCAAAGGCCAGCGTATCGGCTTAATGGCGGGCAGTGGCGTCGGTAAAAGTGTCCTTATGGGCATGATTACTCAGAACACTGAGGCCGATGTGATTGTGGTGGGCTTGATTGGCGAACGTGGTCGAGAGGTTCGTGAATTTGTTGAGCGAAACCTCACTCCAGAGGCGCGTAAGAAAGCCATTATTGTTGCTGCGCCAGCCGACGAATCTCCGCTCATGCGACTGCGTGCGACTTTACTTTGCCATCGTGTGGCGGAGTATTTTCGCGACCAAGGCAAAGACGTCTTATTGTTGATGGACTCATTGACACGTTACGCCATGGCACAACGTGAAATTGCGCTTTCCTTAGGAGAACCGCCTGCCTCACGTGGTTATCCACCTTCGGTATTCAGCGTCTTGCCTCAGCTTCTTGAGCGAGCGGGGAACAGCGAAAACCCTCACGGCAGTTTAACCGCGATTTATACCGTTCTGGCCGAGGGAGATGATCAACAAGATCCAGTGGTGGATTCAGCGCGTGCAATTCTAGATGGGCACGTGGTGTTGTCTCGTCAACTGGCTGAGCAAGGCCATTATCCAGCGATTGATATCAACGCCTCCATCAGCCGTTGTATGAACGCTTGTACTCATGAAGCGCACAGTACGATTGCGAATAACTTCCGTCAGCTTTACTCCAACTATCTGCAAGTGAAAGAGTTATTGCCTCTTGGTGGATACCAACCTGGGCAAGATCCTGAACTGGATCAGTCTGTTTCGATGTATCCGCATTTACGTGCTTATTTACAACAGTCAGCCAATGAAGCGGTGGACTACCCAACCAGTTTGACGGCGTTAGCACAGATGTTTCAAAGCGAGCAGTAATTGCTGCTCGATAAGCAGATTAAGGAATTAGATGGAATCGAAACTTAAGGCGGTGGGCAAGCTGCAATTGATGGAAGAGAAGCAGCGAGACAAAGTCGGGCAGCAACTTGATGTCATGCGTCAGCGTCACTCCCACCTTACGATGCAACTAGCGCAACTTTCTGCTTTGAAAAACCACGCCGGACAATCCGCTTTAACCACGCCTGTCCTTAATAGTGCTGCGCTGATGAATCTTAATCGAGTCGACCAAATGCTACAAAAGATGTTGCGCCACCACGAACACGAGCAAGCGGTGATGCAGGCGGAATGCGCATCGGTACAAAAACACCTTGAATACAAACACGCCCGAGTTCAAGGCTTGAAGAAGGTGCTGGAACGTTGGCGTACTAAACAAAACTACGAAAAAGCCAAGAAAGAACAAAAGTTGATTGAAGATATCATCAACTCTCGCTTAAAGCGCAAAGCCTTATAGCGTCTCCAACTCTGGCTGTTGAGCTTTGTGTGAAGCCTTAAATAGCTCGTCTAAATATCCCCTCAAAGGCATCGGTTTCGCGACCCCATAACCCTGCGCAAAGTCGATACCTAGGCTTCTTAATATCGCAATGTGTGCGGTGCTCTCGACAAACTCTGCCACTGTTTCTAAATGCATTTCTTTTGCGACCGTCGCGATAGAGCTGACGATCAAACGGTCGGTCTCATTTTGCGTAATCTCACGAACAAACGCTCCTTCAATTTTAAGAATATCCAGTGGCAATCTGCGTAAGTACGCGAAGCTAGCGTAGCCTGTTCCAAAGTCATCTATCGCGATTTTGCAGCCCTGCTTTCGCAAGTAATTCAAGGTTGCAATGGCTTGCTGTTCATTGATCAGGGCGGATGATTCGGTGATCTCAAAGCAAATCTTATTTAACGGAATAGAGAAGCTTTGGGCACTTTCAATAATGCGCGCTGCAAGGTTTTCGGCACTGAGTGTTTTGGCGGTTAAGTTGATCGCACAGTGGCCAATCTCATCCCAATTCTTAACCTTGTCACTCAGCATGCGGAAGGTATTGAGGATGACCCAATGGTCGAGTTTGAGCTCCAACCCAAACTGATTAATCAATGGGAAAAATGCCGAAGGTGGTAGAACCTGACCATCGCGCTCTTTTAGGCGGAGAAGTACTTCAAAGCTGTGTTTCGATGGCTCAGATTCAGAAAGCTTCATGTATGGTTGGCAGAACAACTCAAACTGTTCGCGCTTAAATACCTGTTGAATGTGATTGAGTTTGTCCATGCGGTCCATTTCAAAAGATTGAATGTTGACCCAATGGATGCTGCTGTCATTCTGCGGTGGCTGATCGCACAGAATCGACACCACTTTCTCAATGTCTTGGTCTTGGCTAACGAGCGTGCAGAAGATGGTCGGCGACACCAATGCGACGGATGTGCCTCGCCAGTAGAATTGGAAGCTCTCTAAGTACTCGGCGACTTCGTTAAGGTCATCCTCAGCAGTATCTGAGTAATGGGTAAAGCTCAACAGCCCTGTAGAGAAAGGCGGGCGATAGCAGCGGTTGATGCTGTTGTTTCGTGAATACAAAAACTCACTGAGTTGCATGATGAGCTGAGATTTTCCCTCATGCCCTAAATCGGTCAACATCGATAGCGTTGGCGTTAAGTCAAGGTAGATCAACAAGGAACGCGATTGATGACTGATGTCCTCTTTCAACTGAGCGATGTTCGAAAGCCCTGAATATGGGTCGATACGCTCTGAACGGATTTGTCTTTGTGTCATCTCAAACAGTTTCACTGAGTAGCCGCCAAGTAGGTAAGCTAACGTTGTGAGCACGGTAATAATGATCAGCAAGCCGTAGAACTGTTTGTCTCCAATCAATCCTTCATTGAAGTGACGAATACCGTCGTTAAGGATCAATAAAATAAACGGCGAGCCGACAAAGAGCGGGCGAATCAAACCGTGTTTTGCTAAACCAACTACGACAAGTAAGACGGCAAAGAAGCTCAGTGAATTGAGCATAAATGAAGAAGAAGAGAGTGCGGCCGCAAAGAAAATCGCGACGCAACTTACCAACCAAGTTATGTAGCTTTGACAACGGTTGTTAGAGACCCTCAAGCGTTTATCCAGTGCGAGGTAGGACTGTGTATCGGTGTTGGTTAACAAACTGACCACCACGTACAAGATTGGCGTGACCAGCAATTGAGTTAAGTAGTTACCTAACGTGGCATAAAACAGAAAATCGGCACTTAAGAACTGGCCATCAACAAAGGTATTGACCAACATCATCTTGATCGTATTAACGAACGGAAATAAACAACCAATAATGATGAAAAACAGGCTTATCCGCCGTGCAGCAGGTTGATGAAGTGAGCGACTGTTTAGGTAGTGAAACAAGCTTGAAAACGCAAAAGGCAGTATGGGAACCGTGAGGGAATAGAGCAATGCATGCTCAACGCTTCGACCCGTAAAGAAGTAATAGGCCATCAAGCTCAATACAATCGCAGGTAAAGCTCGCCATTGGTAACGTAAAAAACTCACCACCATTACTGAGCTGACTACTGATATAAGCTGGAATGCATCTTTTTCAATGACGAACATTTGCGACAGTGCAAATCCGGCAAACACGGATAGGGTGACGCCAAGAGTCAGAAACAGCATCGCTTTGATTCGGCGAGCCGATGCAGCTTTATTCATGAGTTTGATCTGAAAATGGTTGGATAGCCGATAATAACAGTATTATCGGCTTGAGATGAACTGGAAAATAACGTGCGTTAGAGTTTTTATTCTAAAAATTGTAACTAAGGATAAAGCTACGTGCTACAAAGGCTTACGTCGTCTTGTCCAAGCCAGTAGGCCTCCTAAAGCGACCCATCCAAACCCTATAGAACCACCATCACTGCCGTTATCACCGAAGTCATTACTTGTGGTGTCTTCTGGGTCAAAACCTGAATCCCCTTCACTGTGGTAATCTTCGGTTGTGGCTAATGCGGCATCGTAAGTGGTCTTAGTGCCAGCGCTGGTCTGCGCCTCAATCCAAGGGGTGTAATTCAATACTTCAGTAAATACGCTAGGAATGGCAGGAGATTCGCAAACTGATGAGCCGTAACTGACGATACCGATTTGCTGATAATTACCGCTACCATCTTGATACGTTAACGGGCCGCCTGAATCACCACTACATATCCCCGTGTAAGCTCGGTTTGGAAAGCCGTTGGCACACAAACTTTCTTGAGAGTTGAAACCAGAAACCAGTGAAGAACATTGCGAGTCTGTAAGAGGTTGGATCTCTGCCCAGCGCAGGTAATTCGGCCCTGTCGCATCGTTGGTTGAGGTTTGACCAAGCCCAAAGATTTGGAACACTGACCGGTTACTGTAGTCACCAAAGTCCTGTGGCAAAGTGATGGATTGGACGTTGTCTGTGATAGGGCGAGTCAGTTCCAATATCGCGATGTCATTGATCCACAAGTCACTCGCGTTGTAGTCGGGATGAATCGTGATAGAGCGTACGTCTTTGAACTCTTCGACAAACACATCATCCATGGTTGGGTTTTTGACTAAAACGCGAAGATCATTGATTGTCCACCCGTCGGTGAAGACATCCGATTCTACACAGTGTGCAGCCGTCATGATGTACCTGTCATTGACGATCGTACCGCCACAGATGTTGGCAAATTGACTTGAGCCAGTGCGGTGCAGTATCAGGCGTGCAAAGAAGGGGAGTTGATTCGCAGACGCTTGTTGCCCGCCAATAATAAACGTTTTTAAATCAGGGTCGTTGCCGCTACTGGCGGTTTCTGCAGATCCAGACAGTGGCACCATGAGTAAAACGCCACTCATTAAGACATGATACAACCTCATAAAGCCATCCTTGGGTTTTGAAAGTACTCTTCTTACTTTATACCAATTCCGACATTAATCTATTCACTTAAGAAACGAATAATTTTAATAAAGCCTATAGGTTACTCAAAGGGTTGTATATTGCTCTGACCAAACTCTTGTCGCAGCCAAGAGCGTAACAAGTGAAACGCCTCATGTTTGAGTTTGTGCGGCGGACAGACAAAGTAAAACTGCTGATAAGGATTGATGATTGGCTGCCCTAATTCTACGAGTTGGCCGTATTTGATGTCATCTTTTACAAATAGACGGTGCGTGACCAACAAGCCCAGTCGCCGTGTTGTGGCTTGCACGGCCTGAATCGACATATCAAAGGTGACCGGCTTTTTCCCTTTTGGACGTTCTATGCCGGTTTCTTCTTGCCAAACTTGCCAGTCGTGTTTTCGGCGATCATTGGTAACTTCGATAATAGGGTAAGTGTTCAGAAGTTCTGGAATGTCATATGGGGCAGAGTGTTCGAGTAGTTCAGGGCTGCACACCAAGACCAGTTCATCCTCACTCAGTTTTTCACAATAGTAGTCCTGCCATTCAAGAGGACTACCGTGCACCAAGGCGGCATCGATGCCTTCCTGTTCCAAACTGAATTGGCCAATCAAGTTAGATAGTCGGATATCTAGTTGCGGGGCGAACTCTTGCAAACTCGACATTCGAGGTATCCACCAATGCAGGGCCAGTGAGTTGACCATGTTAAAGGTAATGCGCTTGGAATTTTGGTCATGAATCAGCGCTTCTGTGGCATCGACGATTTGCTCAAGTGCCGGTGCGACTTTGCGATAGTATTTTTTCCCTTCGTTATTGAGGCGAACTTGGCGACCAACCCGATCAAACAGAGGCTTGTTCACTTGGCTTTCTAGGGATTTGATGGCTTGGCTAACCGCAGAGTGGCTAACAGAGAGCAGTTGAGCCGCTTCTGTCATGCTGCCAGTCTCTGCTACTGCAACAAAGGCATAGATTGACTTCAGTGGGACTAATTTGCGCATAGTGTCTTCACTCCTATTACCTTTTTAGTTAGCGGTAAGCTGATTCTTGATCTGTAAGTTTTTCTTACATTAGCGTTTAAAATAACTCGCTATTTCTGATGAACGCCTTTGCCTAAAATACTCCATGAATTAAGGAGTATCCAATGAAAATCGAAAATAAACCCGTCATCTTTATGCTGATGTCTACATTAAGCTTATCTGTTACTGGACTGCTAGCGAAGCAGCTCAGTGATGATCTTTCGGTGACCCTATTCAGTTTCTTACGCTTTTTCACTCCGGCGTTGATTTTATTGGTCATGCTGCGTTTCAAAAACCTGACTCTCCCTACTGGCAAGACTTTTAAACCCATTTTGCTTCGTGCCTTTTGTATTGGTATGTGTCAGTTGTGCTTTATCGCTTCTCTACAAACGCTCACGTTAGTCGAAGGTGTGGTGTTGTTTGCGACAGGGCCTTTGTTCATGCCTATCGTTGAAAAACTCTTTATGCGCGGACAGATTCGAATGTCGACCATAGTGGCACTGGTTATGGCATTTACTGGTGTGATTCTGTTGGCTGGCGCAGATGGTGAATTTACATGGCGAGTCGACCTGTTATTGGGCTTGGCTGGTGGCTTGTTTAACTCGGGCTCGCAACTGACACTCTATAAAGCGAGTAAAAGTGACCTGTCGCCGTTAGAAATCAACTTCTGGACGTTCGGTTGTGCAGCTTTACTGATATTGCCACTGATGCTTTTCAACGATACAAGTGTGTTATTGCACTCGCTTTCACTCCACGGGTTTGAAACACCGAATACATTGCTTGTCTTTTTGATGTCTCTTTTGATCATCAATACACAGGTCTTTCGTTCGAAAGCGTATCAATTGGCCAGCAGTGGCTCTCAACTTGCACCGCTGATTTTCACCAATCTACTGTTTACCGCAGTATGGCAATGGATGTTTTTCGATGACCAAATGAGCCACAGACAAATATTCGGAATAAGCCTTATTGTGCTAGCAACGATATTAAACACATGTTGGGTTCGGTTCTCTGCAACGTTTGAAATGCGAAAACAGAGGCACGGATTTACAAAAATTCACTAAAAAAAGAAGCGGAAGATATAAATCTTCCGCTTTTTTTATGTTTTTTCATCTCTGTCTTAGAACTTAGTACTCAGTTTGAATTAACAGTTTTTTATTTCCATAATGCATTCGTATGCAAGAATTTTATTCTTGAATTATATTCAGTTGAAGATCGAATTGACTGAAAATCGATGTAATCTCTCCTCTAAATCTGTAGCACATAAAATAACCATGACAGTTTTAAGTCATTTGTAGCTAAAGCCCTGTCGTATCTAAATTCCTTATCGATATTCTTATCAAATTAGACCAGTTGCTATGAAATTGGCTTATTAGCATTGTTATGGAAATGATTTATAAAATGCTAATTTGAGATTTTATTAGCCTGATAAATTAAATTTGAACTCAGGAAATGAGAGTTTGGTTCACAAAATAATGTTGAATCCCGAAGTTTACATTTATAAATCAAGATTAAAGGAAGATTTCATATGAAGCTCACTCAATTAGTTTCTATCTTAGGTTTCACTCTGTTCACATCATCTGTACTTGCGGCATCTGCAAATACCATCACTTTCCAGGGTGAAGTTACGGATGAAACTTGTACGGTAGCGGTGAATGGCGAAAGTGCTTCACCAGTGGTGTTACTGGAAACCGTATCTAAATCGCAACTAACCACCAATGGTGATACTGCTGGCGGTGCTGACTTTGATATTTCTATCTCTGGCTGTACTGGCGACGTTGCAGGTGTTCCAAACATCTCGACTGTCTTTGTTGGCAACCAAGTAACGGGCAACGGAAACCTCGGTAATACGGGCAGCGCAACCAATGTTGAGATTCAAATCCTAGACACATCAGGTTCTGCGATTGATCTGACAGGCGGCTTTAAAGGCAGCAATGACCTAGCACTAGCGGCAGGTGAAACCTCAAATACCGCGACATACAGTGCGCAATACTACGCCACAGGTGCAGCAACGGCAGGTACGGTGAACGCGTCACTTCAATACGCGGTTTCTTACCAGTAATCAGTGTTGGGAGAGAGGTTCACCCCTCTCTCTAACCAAGCCAAACAACGAGGTGATAATGTTTTTGCGATTCTGTGTTGTCTTTATCACGTTAATTTCTGGCTTCGCTGCCCATGCCAATATTGTCATGACGGGAAGCCGAATTATTTACCCAGAAGGTGAACCCTTCGTTAACGTTTACCTAAAGAACAAAAGTCAAAACGTCTTCATGGTTCAGTCTTGGTTTGAGAACGAAGATGGAACCAAAGCGACTCAAAATGAAGTGCCATTTATTGTGCTGCCGCCAATCGCGAAAATCGAACCGCAGCAAGGCCAAACACTAAGAATAATCAAAGGGGTAGAAGGAGAGCTGCCCCAAGACAAAGAGTCTGTATTTTACTTTAATTTCTTGCAGATCCCATCCAATGCAGCCATCTCAAAAGTGGTTTCAAGTGGCAATAAGCTTGTCGTGACAGTGAAGCACAAAGTGAAACTGTTTTATCGACCATTGTCAGTGGTTAATTACAAAAGAAATTGGGTTGATGATTTTCAAATACAGCTCATTAAATATCATGATGGAATAGCTAAAATCCGCATTAATAATAATCAGCCATTACATGTTTCTTTATCATCAAGTATTTACTTTGAACATAAAGGAAAAAGATGGGCTACAGATGCGAAGATGATTTCTCCTTATTCATATAAGGACTTTACTTTCAACAGTATGGAAGTGAAGAAGGGTGAGAAAGTGGACTTGGTAATAACTACAATTAGTGATCAAGGAGCTTTAATACCTAAGCGCTACTCCATCCAATTTTAAAAACTATTTTAAATTTGGTGAGTGTTATGTTGTTCGTCAAACGTTCGTCTTTTATCTTTTCCTTGCTTGCTATCCCGCCAACCTTCGGTGAGGAACTGGCTTTTGACCCATCCCTTTTTCAAGGTGATGTCGATATAAAAAAGCATACGATTTCCAATGGTGCTTTTAACGGTTCTACGTTTGAAAATGGTCATCTAGTGGACCTGTATGTGAATGGAGAAATGATTGCTCAAGGCAGTGTGGTTTCTTCTGCTTTCAATAAGAAAACGAAACGCAAAGAACCCTGCTTTACGACACAGCAACTTGAGCTGGTTGGACTCAAAGTTGAGCCAAAAGGGAAAGCGAAATCTGGTTGCCACTTATTGTCAGAGATCGCACCTATGGTGAAGTGGAATTACGACGAGTCCAATTTTCATTTGAACTTAGATATTCCCCAAGCCGCTATGGTCAACAAGCCACGTGGTTACATCGACTCAGAGAAGTGGGACGAGGGTATGACGGCTTTGTTCATCAAGCACAATACGAATTACTACCACAACGAGTATGACCGCTTGGAAGACAGCGATTATCTCTACAGTAATTTGAAAGTCGGGATGAACCTAGGCTTATGGCAATTTCGCCATGATGGTTACTTCCGTTATCTCGAGGATGAAACGAAATACACCACGTTAAACACCTATGTTCAACGTCCAATTGCATCGATAAATAGTTCGTTGTTATTAGGTGAGTCTTACACCAATGGGTCGATGTTTGGCAGCTTGTCATTCAGTGGTATTCAACTGTCGACAGACAAGCGCATGCTGCCGCAGAGTCAGCTTGGTTACGCCCCTGAGGTTCGAGGTGTCGCGGCGACTTATGCCCATGTGGTTATTAAGCAGCAAGGCAAAGTGATTAAAGAAGCCGATGTGCCCCCTGGTCCCTTTGTGATCAGCGATTTGAACGATACCAAGAGCGACGGTGAGCTAGAGGTATTCATTCATGAAGCAGACGGCAGCGTGAGTTCATTTAACGTTCCTTACTCGTCGGTACCACTGTCGGTTAGACCAGGGCAAGTGCTTTACAACACAGTAATAGGGGATGTTCGTGGTTATGAAGACGTTAGCAACTGGTTTGCAGAAGGCTCTATTCAGCAAGGTGTGAATAACCGTTTAACGCTCAACTACGGTCTTCGCATGGGGAAAGACTATCAAGCTTACTTAGCTGGTGGTGTGGTTGCGACGCCGATAGGTGCCTTTGGTGTGAACAGTACATTCTCTTTCGCACGAGTTTATGAGGAAGAAGAGTATCAAAGAGGTTGGCAAGTAGAGATGAACTACGGTCGCTCATTCGATACGGGAACAAACTTCTCCTTGTTGGCATACCGATACTCTTCTGAAAACTATAAGGAACTTGAAGATGTTCTCGGACTAAGAAAGCAACACCAAAACACCAGTGATGACGATTACGACTATCAATCACAGTCACTAAACCAACGAAACAGGCTGACGATGTCGGTGAGCCAGTCGCTGAACGAGTATGGCACCATCAACTTAAGTGGCTCTTTGGTGGATTACTACGACGGTGATGAGAGTGTGGATTATCAAGCGAGCTACAACAATCACTGGAACAGCATTTCGTACAACGTGAGTGTCGGTCGTCAGTATTACTACGGCACACAGGATAGCGGTGACTACGAAAGTACAGTGGCGCTGGGTGTATCCATTCCATTTGATTTTTATGACCGTTGGTCAACATTTGGATTCAACCATACGCACAGCAAGTCGAACGAATCTTCGACGGCCAATGTGTCGGGTACATTGGGTGAAGATGCGCCAGTTTCCTATTCGGTTTATGCCGGTCGAGAAGGCGACAGTAATACCTATGGTGGCAGCTTATACACAAGAACTCCTTATGGCGGCGTTTCTTTAGCGTCTGCGAGTGGTGAAGACTACCATCGCCTGTCTGCTGGTATTTCTGGCACGGTCTTGGTGCATGGTGGAGGCGTGACTCTTGGTCCTTATACCAATGATTCATTTGCTCTGGTTGAAGCCAAAGGAGCGAAAGGTGCCAAAGTCATGAACGGGCAAGGCGCAAGAATAGATGATTCTGGCTATGCCTTACTGCCTTCTTTAATGCCTTACCGTTACACCGATGTGTCATTGCAAAGTACTGGGTTAGATAACGGCGCAGAGATTAAAACGGGCAGTCGCAAAGTGGTTCCGTACTCCGGTGCCGTCGTGAAGGTCAAGTTCGAAACCTTAAAAGGAAAAGCGGTGCTGATTAACACGACTCTGGATGAAGGTGGCATTCCTCCAATGGGGGCAGATGCGTTCGACCAACAAGGCATCAAAATTGGCATGGTAGGCCAAGCGGGACAAGTCTATGCCCGATTGAAAGAAACGAATAAAGAAGTGATTTTGCGTTGGGGAATGGGCAAAGAGTGTCACATTCGTTACACGCCACCTAAGTCTGACAAGGTCCTTCTTCTTACAGAACAAACCTGCATGATGAGGTAAACATGAACAATTCAATCAGGATGATTGGCCTATCCGTTTGGTTTGTAAGTGCATCAGTTTTTGCAACTTGTACCAAGCTGAATACAACCAATCAGAACTACTTGTCTGCGGAAGCGCAAAGCGCAGGCTATTACGTGAGTAATAACTTTGTTGGTGCCGCTGACGGATACTTTGGCCAGTATGGCTTGCCAAGTGTCATCAACATCAATAGCGGCAGCAACTTTCAGCCTTATGGCAGCGTACTCGCATCAGCAACAACGTCATTCTTAGGCGCTGCAAACCGCACGCCTTATGGAGATAAGCAAGTGTTGTTTCGCTGTGACTTAACGGATAAGGACGACTTGTGGGAGTACTACTCGGTAAATGGTGACGATGGCTATGCGGGCCAGCATGACGTCCCCGATATTCCAGGAGCTTACTATTCGGATTATCGCTATGCCGCATTTCGTCTGACCAATTTAGCGACGGGTGAATACTACTCACGCTACTGGAAATCGAGAAAGCTCAACCCAGACGACATGTTTCAAGACAGTAATTACATCTATGTGCATGCCGGATTGTTCAGTGATGTCAGTGTTGAGGTTTTGAAAGTGACGGAAGAGCCGTACAAAAACTACGGTTTGAATTACGGTCGATACCGACCAACCGCACAACGTGTTCAAGGTTACATTGCGTTTAAAGGCGGCGGCCGAAGTGCAGGGCTGAGCGTTGGCTGTGACCACGGTGGAGGTTGCTACAGCGGCTGGTATGGCGATTGGCCTGGCGCATGGGGGTGGGCAAATCAAGTGACCTTCATCCGAGGCGCATTTTGCCAAGTTTCAGACTACACACCCGTGGTGACCATACCTAAAACAACGGCGGCATCCTTAAATGGCGGCATACCTTCACAAGCCAATTTTACTATCGGTCTATCGTGTGAACTTGATGCGGAATCGGGAACCACATCCAACACCAGCAGCAGTTTGACCGCGACCAGGCCAATAGCGATTGGATTGCTAGCGAATTCAGCCAACGCCGTTAGCCAAGCTGAGTTGTTGGGACTTAAAACGACAGGCGGAGGTTTGACGTACTTGCTAAGCAATGACTACGGCAATGCGGGCGTGGCGGAAGGTGTTGGCATCAAGATATATGACGACTCGGGCACTGCTATGAACTTTTTGCCAAGCCCGACTACCGGAACGGGGAATTCTGGTGGGTGGTATGGCTTTAAAGAAGTCACACAACTGGAATCGACAGGCACGTCTTTAGAAACATATCGAGGTCACTTCACGGCCTCACTAGAAAAAATAAGTGGCGAAACCGCCACCCCAGGGACAGTTTATGCACAAGCTCAAATTATCGTTACTTTTCAATAGCTTTATATGCTTGTTCTTTTTCATGGTTCTCAATCTTTGGATATCGACTGCGAACGCTGCCGTCGACATCGATAGAACCCGAATTGTAATGAATGAAGGAGACACCGAAGCCGGTTTTATGCTGGCAAACACTGGCGAAGAAAACGTGCTATTGCAGATTTGGACAGATACTGGGGATCTCACCGTTTCCCCTTCTGAAGTGGAGACGCCTTTGTTCGTTGTTCCGCCTATTTTCAAGATGGCGCCAGAGGAAGTAAGGGGAGCGCGTTTGTTACTTAATCGAGAAGATTTGCAGTTCGATGACCGTGAAAACTTGCTGTGGTTAAACATCTTTCAGGTAAACGAAGTGACAGATGAAGCCAATGCAAACAGCCAAAAGATCGTTTTGCCATTGAGGTTGAGATTAAAAGTATTTGTTCGTCCCGAAGGGATTGAAAAACCAAATAAGCAAGCCTTTGAGAAGATTCGCTTCGTACAGACAGGGGAGAGCATCAAGGTTGTCAATGAACTGCCTTGGTATGCGAATTTTCTCGCTATCAAAGTAGGAGAAGAGAAGTTTGAAAGAATCACTGTTGAACCTTTCTCCAGCATTAATCTAACGCTGGCTCAACAACTAAAAACACAACAAGTACAGTTCGACATCCTAGGAGATGACGGCAATACAACAAACTATAAAAGTACCTTGGTTAATTAGCATTTAAGTGGTGGATTTATGAATTACAAATTTGAGAGGGAGCTCGCTTCTTGGCTAGAGGAAAAATCAATCTCTAGAAAAGAACTGATCGCGATTTTACAGCAAAATTATTACGAAGAATTTAAAGGTTTGGACACGATCACTTTGAGTCGTTGGTTGAACGGGAAAGTGGTGCCGCCTTTGTATAAACAGTTCTACATAGCACGTTCGTTGGAAGTGAGCTTGATAGATATCTTCCTGAATATCGACGAAAGCCAGCATAAATTTCCAGTGCGTTATGCATCGGTCGTGGCTAACTTGGTAAAAGCATTCGACTTCTCGTTAACCGCGCTCTCGTACTACAAGGTGACAGAATGCGTTCGAAGTGAAGTGCGTTGTCAGACTTACTATGAGCATATGGATACATTCCAAGATTTTTACAGCAATGTGTCCGCTCTAGAGGGCTTCATCAGTGAACTTTATGCGATGAAGACGGACATCAAATATCAATGTATTTTGTTGAAAAATAAAAGAGATGACATCGTTGGTCACTGGGCGGGCATCCTCAATTTGGAGAAGTTGAATAACCTACCAAGCTTTATTTCTATTCCTGAAAGTGAGCTCAAGCGCAGTTGCTTAGTGAAGCTGGGTTACTCAATGAACTCGACTCACTTTTTTGAATTAGTGGTGCAGGCTATTTGCTATTACTTACTCGATCTTTATAAGACAAAAGACTACGTATACATGTTTGTTTCTGGATACCCAATTCTAGAATTGGCGAAAAAAGTGTTTAACGCAGAAGAAGTGAAATACTACCCACCGAAGGACAGAAGCCAAAAAGTCGGCTTATACCTTGTTAAGGTGGATATCGTTCGTTCCATTGCAAACCCAATTTTGATCCCTAAGGTCAAAAAGAAACTTCAGTGTCTGCAAGATACCAGCAAAGATTGCAGCTTCTGTAATTTGAGACAGTTTTGCTAGCTCTCTCCTTATAGACTGACCGATCGCGTATTATATAAGAACCCTTGTAAGCCCCAAAAAGGCACCTGATGTAGAGTGATATCGCTTCGCTCTAGGTGAGACTCGACCCGTTCAATGATCAGCTTTGTGCGGGTCCTCTTACTCAGTTCAATAACTTTGTTGTAGTAGTTGTCTTCGCCTGAGTGTTCGACTTTCACGAATTGATAGAATCCAGAAAGTAACTCTTGCTCTCTAAAATCAGCGTTGAGGTCATAATCATCCACGGCCAACAGCACTTTGTGGTCGCGGAGAAATTCAAAGCCTTTACGAACGCTGGAACAGTCTTTACAGACATTTCGTTCAGTGATTTCAATGACTAAATAGGCGTTAAGTGCTTCTAACGCGTTCTTAAGCATTACAAGATCGCACAATAGGTATTTATCGCATAGATTGCTTCTCTCTAGGTTGATAAAGAGGTGCTTGCCGGCGAAGTCACTCACATGGCGATTAATGTATCGCTCTAATCGAGTGACTAACGCACGGCTTAGATGTGGATATTTTATTTCTCTTTTATAGACGTCGTTAGCAAGTTTCTTTGATAGATTGATAGGGTCGATCAGAACTTCGTAGCCAAGGTTTGTTCCGTGTTCATCGACGATCTCTTGTAGCTTGTAATTGATATCAGAAAGGTTGATCTTGCTGTTTTTATTTAAGTAATCTTCAATCAAAAAGCACATTTGTCCGTTATTCCATTTTCTTGAACATGATGGTGATGAACTCCATCTCTTCATCGGAGATAAGTGGTTTCTCATCGAGTAGCGATTTCCTTTTAAATTCAATGACGCCTTTGATTTCGTGGAGCTGTTCTGGCCTCATTTCATTAATGCGTTGTTTTATGTAATTAAACTCGCTGTGTTCTACGCTATTCATGCTCATTCCATTGCTAGTGTATTACTGTGTCGCGGGTTGTTATCGACGATGTAAATGTAATAAAAACCACCAAGCATTGAGATGGCACTTCGATATAAAAATGTCCTAAACTGCTAAGCCTTTCTAAGTGCTCATATTTCCCTGTCAGGTTGCACCATTGATGTCGGGCTTCGCAATTCTCCTTTGGTTGCTATTGAATTGTTTGATTTTTAATCAGAATGAACTAGCGTCAAGAAAGGAGCAGGGAGAGAAAATATGCTGACTTTAAACTATCACGTCGAGATTGCCGCGACGCCTCAACGCGTATGGAGCGTGTTGACTGATGTCGAACTATACAAGCGATGGGCGCAAGCCTTTTCACCTCAGTCTCAATTTGATGGTGCATGGGAAGAGGGAAGTGACATTACTTTCTTTGATCCAGATATGGGCGGGACAAGGGCGATCATCGATACGGTGCTGCCGCTACAAAAACTCGAGTTTCATCATGTTGCCATTTTTAACCCGGATAATCGGCAGCAATTGGATGGGGATTTGGCATCTAAGTGGATCGGATCTCGTGAGATCTATCAGATCGAGACGATAGAAGATCGCTTGTTGCTGAGTATCACCATTCATACTCACAGTGATTTTGTGTCGATGTTCAATCATGGTTGGGAAAAGGCGCTGCCGTTGATCAAGCTCATCAGCGAAGAGTAAGGTTAGATTGCGGGTCAATTTGGGCTGACGACAGGTTGCTTGTGGGTATACAATAGCCGCCAATTTGCGCACCAAGAGAGTTGATGATGGAATTTAAGGTTGATACCCACACACATACGTACGCCAGCGGTCACGCATACAGTACGTTGATTGAAAACGCGAAATCGGCAAAAGAGAACGGGCTGGATATGTTCTGCACGACCGACCACGCTGAATCAATGCCGGGTGCGCCTCATTACTGGTTCTTCTCTAACCAGAAAATTCTGCCGCGCTTTCTTGAAGGCGTTGCGATTATTCGTGGCGTTGAATCTAACATCATGAACACCAAGGGTGAGATCGATATTCCAGATAGCGTTGATCGCAACTTGGATTGGGTGATTGCTAGCTTTCATGAGCCAGTGTTCCGCCCAGCGGACAGTGCTACGCACACTGAAGCGCTGTTGAACATCATCAAAAACGGTCGTGTTGACGCGCTAGGCCATTTGGGTAACCCCAACTTTGACTTCGATTTTGAGGCTGTACTGAAGTGCGCTAAAGAGCACAATGTCGCGATTGAAATCAATAACACCACATTGAAAGGCAACAGCCGTGTCGGCAGTGTAGACCGTTGCCATGAGATTGCCCAAATCGGTAAAGAGCTCGGTGTCTTCTTCACCACAGGCAGTGATGCGCACTTCTGCCATGATGTGGGTAACCTGAGCTTGGTGGGTGAGTTAATGGATAGAGTCGGTATCGACAGCAGCAAGGTTATTACTCACTCAGCACAACAATTCTTAGCATTCTTAGAGCTGCGCGGCCGTATGCCAATTGCAGAGTATGACGAGATTCGCAACGCATAAACTTGATTACATTTTTGGTTATGCAAGTGTTAAGGGATTGCTTTACACTGCTCGCATTAAAAAGCCGACTCAGAATTCGGCATTCAATGGAGAAGTGAAGATGTTACGTCCTTTAGTGTTGGGGTGTGTAATTGCGTTAGGCTCAACGTACGCAATGGCAGAAGCCGTCGACTTAAAACAAAACATGAAGCAGATGAAGATGGAATTCAAACAGGCGGCAGAAGCGTCTGATGTTGAAACCATGAAATCTGCGATTGATAGCTTGCAAGCGATCGTTGAACAATCTAAGCGTGGTAATTACCCACCAGAGAAGTTCGATATCTACCTAGAAGGTTTTAACAAGCTGACGGTAACGCTAGATAAGATTGAAGCAGATCTTGATGCAGGCAAGCTAGAAGAAGCGAAAGAGCAACTGCGTGAAATCGATAGCCTTCGTGAAGAGTATCACGACAAACGCAACCCAAGTATCTGGAGCAAACTGTTTAGCTAACCGTTTATCCAACTTGAAGAAATGACCATCAGCCTGCCACTTCGGCGGGCTTTTTTGTGCCTGTCAATCGAGGTATTCAAGAAAACCTGTGAGGTAGCAGCCACTTATTGATCCTGTTTTTGAGCTACCACTCAGAATTAGTTACGCTGTGTGAAATTTGTTAAGTCACCGTTATGCGTAGATTAATTCCTTTTTACCGCTCGATGTTATTTGCTAGTGCTCTCAGTTGGGTGCTAGTGACGCTGATGCCTGTTATCAATGCTCATGGTAACAGCATGGGCGTGTGGGCGACGCTATGTACGCTTAACGGTTTTGAGTTGGTTCAAATAGAAGAGGGCGACAATTCTGTCAGCCACAAAGGTAAGCCTTGTCCTTTTAGCCACTTCTCGACTTTTCATCACGATACACTTCCAACGACACCAATACTCTCAAGACTGAGCTTGGTGATTTCTGACAGCTACGCTTATTTGGCTCTAAGTGTGCGATTTGAAACGCCAGTTCCTCGAGCGCCGCCAGTTTCCCTTTTCTCATAACAAAAACCATTACAAGTAAAGTCACATAACACTGCCACTTCGAGCAGTGGTACTCCCAAATCTAAGTCAAATAGCGCCGCATACGAATACGTATGTGCAGGATGCGTTTGGCTGAATTTGGGGGTTCAACAATGAAAAAGGAAAATACACATGTTGAGAAACTCGGCAAAGCCTCAACTCAAGGAAGCCTCACGCGCAAAATCCATCTACTTTATGACTTGGCGATGGCACTTCTACGCAGGTTTGTTCGTCATTCCATTTATGCTGATGCTTTCCCTCACGGGGTTGGTGATGTTGTTTGATGATGAAATCGAACTGGCTCGATACGAAGCGACATTGCAAGTTTCACCACAAGAGCAAATGGTTCCTGTCTCTGCACAATTAGAAACCGTAAAGCAGGCGTATCCCGATTTTAATGTCACTCAATTTGTACCTGCTAAAACGGCCGATATTGCCAACCGATTCTCGATTCAAAACCAAGAAGGCAGCTCGCTGATTGTTGCAGTAAACCCTTACACAGGAGACGTACAAGGCACCATTAATCGTGGTGATAGTATTTATGAACTGATGAACAGCATTCACGGCACATTGCTCATCGGCGACCTAGGCGACCGTTTAATTGAAATCGCCGCAAGTCTGGGGATTTTGCTGTTGGTGTCTGGTTTGTACCTTTGGTTACCGAGAGACAACGCCAGCCGTGCCGGCTTTTTGAAAATTCGCCTTAACAATGGCCCTCGAATTTTAATGCGTGACCTGCATGCGAATTTAGGTGGCGTGCTGTCGATTGTTCTGTTGTTCTTTTTGATTTCAGGTTTGTCGTGGGCAGGGATCTGGGGTGCGAAAATGGTGCAAGCTTGGAATACCTTCCCAACCTATTACACATGGGGTGAGAAACCGGAATCCACACTGACACACAAAGATCTCAACCACGGTGCTTCAGAAGAGATGCCATGGAACTTAGAGCTCGCTGCTGTGCCTGAATCGAAAGATAAGCCCGCGCATGATCATGCCAATATGAAGGAAGAGATGGCATACGCAGGTAGTCATGATGCGCTCTCTATTGATGATATCATCCTCAAGGCTGAAATGATGGGCTTTACGGGCTATAAGCTGTTTTTGCCACGCTCTGAGACAGGCGTTTACACCGTTGCAGCTAACTCTATGGGCGGCGATATTTCCGACCCAAGACAAGATCGCACCAGCCACTTTGACCAATATTCCGGTCGCTTGTTGGTGGACGTCACGTGGCAAGATTACAGTTTGTTTGCCAAGTTCATGGCGGCAGGTGTGTCATTACACCAAGGTGATGTCAGTGTGCTTAACAAAGTGCTCAACGTGGTGTTCTGTTTAGCGTTCATCTTAATCTCAGTCACAGGCGTGGTGATGTGGTGGATTCGTAGACCAAGTCGCAGTGCCGCCTTGGGCGCGCCACCTAAGTTTCAGCAAGACGGTATTTGGAAGCTTGGCTTAGTAACGTTGATGATATTGTGTCTGGCGTTTCCGATGGGCGGTTTGGCAATTGTTACGGTTCTCGCATTGGATTGGTTGCTGTTCAACCGAGTCGAGAAGCTGAAAACAGCGTTGAGTTAGCAACACAGAAAAGAGTGGAATAGTAGAAGAGCCAGCGAAGTGCTGGCTCTTTTTATTTCTGGTAAACCTCCAGCGGCAAGCCATCTGGATCTTGGAAGAAGGTAAATGCTTTGCTTGTGAATTCGTCAATACGAATTGGCTCAACTTCAACGTCATTCGATTCTAGGTAGGCTTTCACCTGTTCAACATCATCAACCAAAAACGCGAGATGTCGCAGCCCTTGTGCTTCAGGAAAGCTCGGTCTCTCTGGTGCGCTCGGAAAGCTAAACAGTTCCACTTGGCTACCGTCAGGTAAAGCGAGGTCAAGCTTGTAGGAGTCTCTGGCTTCACGATAGTTTTCAGCAATGACTTTCAATCCCAACACTTCAGTGTAAAAGCGTTTTGACCTTGGGTAGTCGCTGCAAATGATCGCGACGTGATGAATGGCATTAAACATGGTTAGCCTCTTCAAACATGGCTCGTATCCTCAAGCATGGTTAGTATCGTCGGAGACTAAATGCTCCTTAACGAAGTTGATAAACACGCGCAGACGAGCAGGCATGTATTTGGTTTGTGCATACTGCATCGCGATAGCGCCATGGTAGTTACTCTTGATCATCCAATCCGGCAATACTTCCACCACTTCCCCTTGCTCTAATGCGTCTTTGATCACGAAGTCATGGAAGATCCCAATTCCCAAGCCAGACTTAACTCCGTTCAAGCGCATTTGAGAATGGTTGACGGCGTAGCGTCCACTCACGGCAATGGAATGGAACGCTTCTTCTTTAAAGAATGACCAGATGTTGTCTTTGTCGTTCTCGGCAAGGTAAATGCAGTCGTGCTGCTCAAGCCCGGTTGGGTGCTCAGGCATACCATGTTTGGCTAGGTAATCTGGAGAAGCACACAAAACAAGATTGGTCTTGCTGATCTCTTTGAGGACCAGATTCTCATCGGGTTTGTCGGTGAGCTTAAAGGCGACATCAATGCCTTGGCGGAACAGATCAATCTCACCATCTGCTGCACGCAGCTTAAGCTGTATATTTGGATAACGCTCTAGGAATGGCAACACAAACGGTTGAAGCACCGAATTAAGAAATGCTTCAGGGGCAGCCACTGTGAGTGCACCTGTTGGCTCAGCATGATCTTCCGCAGATAGCTCAACGGCTTGCTGCGCGGCATTCACCATTGCAATGCTTTGGTCGTAAACCTTTTGCCCAGCTTGAGTGATGATCAACTTACGAGTCGTGCGCTCAAACAGTTTCACCGAGAGGGCTTGTTCCAACCGTGTGATCAACTTACTTAAAGCCGATGGCGTTACGCCGAGTTGTTTGGCAGCAGCGGTAAAACTGCCTTCGTTTACCACTAGGATAAACGAAGCAAGATCAGGAAGTAGGGCAATGAGTTTTGGATTAACCATAATTGTTCAGTTCTGCGCAGCGGAATAACGACATTGTCTGGTACGGTTTCACGAGGTTCAAGTGTCACCGTCTCGCTTTAACGATATTTTGCCAAAAATGCATTGAGTGCAGGCAAGCCAGATTCACCTGTATGGTATTGCTGCCAACAGTGATAAATGGCCGTTTCGTGGTCTGCAATCAATTCGATAGCTTCTCGCTCAGCGATTGAATACTGCTGTGAAGCTTTCACTTCTTCATGCCACTCTCGATACTTAACCTCATAAGGTTCTACCCACTTCAGAAGAGTCGCCACCAACTCTTGCCATGGTAAACCAATCCACTTGGTTGCATCTGCCAAGCCTTTATCTAGCATCTCTTGGTATCGACTTTCGATATCCATGCCATTTGTCAGCAGTACAGGTTTGAGCTTTTCTGCGGTGAGTTCTTCCACTTCAATCAAGGTTTGCCACAGCGTCTGTTGTTCACTTTGGGCGTAATGGCTCAAGTAGTGGTTGAAAAAAGCGATGCCGTAGATTTCGCCATAGTAGGCAGACAGAACGTTATCAATCATGGTGAGAATCGTGATTTAAACAGAGAATACCGCATTGTAGGAGGGGAAAGCGCGAAGTGTAAACACCTGATTAAGAGTAAAAAAGTGCTGCTGACAGAATTCGAACAGAACTTGTGAGAATTTTATGAGAATTCGATGAAGTTGCTGATAGATTTGCTCGTCATTCTTAGAGGCAAGAACGCAAAACGTTCGAAACGTAATGCTTAACCTACTCAAGTCACGAACAAAGAAGTAAAGCCGTACACATGGGCTTGGGTAGTTCAACCCTCATTAAAGGATGGAATCACAATGAAAAAACGTACCCAACTAGGACTCGTCATGGCTTCAGTCGCTATGGCACTAGGCTCTGCATCAGTGAATGCGGCGGAATTGGAAATCACCGTGACAAACGCAACCAAAGGCATCTACTTTACGCCACTTATTGTTGCGGCGCATGGCTCTGATCTTCAAATGTTTAGAACGGGTCAAGCAGCGACGCCAGAACTAGAAGCAATGGCAGAAGGTGGTGATATCTCTGGGCTTGCTAGTGTGATTGGTAACGCTGGTGGTGCGGTGGTTGAGAACCCTGCTGGTGGTATTTTGAATCCGGGTGTTGCAACCACCTTCACCTTGGACAGTGGCGACCACGGATATCTTTCTCTGAGCGCGATGTTGTTGCCAACCAATGACGGTTTTGTCGGCCTAGATAGCTGGAAGATTCCAACGGAAGCGGGTACATACCGAGCAACGCTAAGAAGTTACGATGCTGGTACAGAAGCGAACGATGAACTTGCGTCTAGCATGCCAAACCCACCTTTCATTAACTTTGGTACTGGCGGCACAGGCGTTGAAGCAACGGTAACTAACGACAAAGTTCACGTGCATCCGGGTAACCTTGGTGATAGCGACCCAACCGGCGGCATCAGTGACCTAGACAGCAGCAGCCATCGTTGGTTAAACCCAGTTGCAACCATCACAATCGTTGTGAAGTAAGGGGGATGTATGAAATACAGAATCTTACTAGTAGCAGCTTCAGTCGGCTTGCTCGCCGGTTGTCCAAGCGATGATGATAACGACGTAGTGAAATCGTACCGCTACACCGTCAACGTGGCGAACTTGACTGCGAATCAACCTATGTCTCCGCTTGCTGTACTCACTCACAATGGTGACTACCAACTGTTTGAAATTGGACAAGCCGCATCTGTTGAACTTGAGCACCTTGCCGAGGGCGGTAGTAACGCTGAGCTGATTGAGTTGATGAACAGCAATGACAGTGTTTACCAAGGTATTTCGGGTAATGGATTGGTGTTGCCGGGTGCATCGGACGAAGTCACCATCACGGTTGACCCTAGTCGTTACGGTTATTTGTCTGTGGCGTCTATGTTTGTAAATACCAATGATGCTTTTGTTGGCGAAACGGGGTTATCGCTCAAATCGCTCGCAGTAGGTGAAAGCTACGAAATGAGCATGAACGTTTGGGATTCCGGCACAGAACTGAACGATGAACTTGCTGCAACCATTCCGGGCCCAGCGGGTGGCGGTGAGGGTTTCAATGCCGCTCGTAATGATAGCAATGACGTTGTTGCTTTCCATGCGGGTGTTGTTAGTCAAGATGACGGATTAGCAAACTCAGCACTCTCTGCGAACCATCGTTTCTTGAACCCAGGTGCGAAAGTCACCATCACTCGAGTCGAGTAACACAGGCTCCGATGACGTCTCCTTTCCAAAGCGCTTGTAGCCGAGCGCTTTATCCCTCATGGCGTCATCGGAACCTTTTTTGAAAGAATTTCTAATTTGTTCCGGTCATGTGCAAAGTGAGGATACTCGAAGGCAAGGAAAGGACCATGGAACAACAGGCAATCAATTTAGTCGCAAACATCTTGTTGGTGGAAGATGACGATGATTTGGCAGAACTGGTTCAGATGCATCTCAAGTTTCAAGGACACCAAGTGTCGCGAGCCACAAATGTCGCCGATGCTAAAGCGCAATATCAGCAACAACCCTTTGATTTATTGATCCTTGACCGAGGTTTACCAGACGGCGATGGCCTAGACATCTGCCATTATTTGCGTCAGCAGCAAGATTGGAGCCCAGTGCTCATGCTGACAGCCAGAGACGGTGAAATGGACAAGGTTGACGGTTTAGAAGCGGGTGTTGATGACTACATCACTAAGCCATTTAGCGTATTAGAATTCCAAGCACGAGTGCGAAACGTGCTACGCCGAGTCAGCCAAACCGCAGAAGCCAAAGTGGCAAATGAGGTCCTCGAAGATGCGATGGATTTTGGTCCGCTGAGAATCATTCCGGAGTTGCACCAAGTATCCTTAAACGACAAGGATGTCACGCTCACCGCGACAGAGTTTACTTTGCTGCAGTTTCTCGCGACTCGTCCGGGCAGAGTCTACAGTAAAGATGAATTGCTCGATCACGTTTGGAACACCAGTCATTCTGGTTATCACCACACTGTGTGTAGCACCATAAACCGTTTACGCAGCAAGTTGTCGTTGTCTGACTCTGATCATCACTTCATACAAACCGTGTGGGGTGTTGGGTATAAGTTTCAGCCAAGACACTAATGCAAGAAAGTAAGTCAAAACATCAAGCCAAGACAGTAAGTCGGCAGTTGTTTTCACCGTCATTTTTCAATCATCACGGGTGTTGTAAAAACACCGCTGTTTAAGGAGGCGATAGGATGAGCTTCAAATCTCGCTTGGTAGTATTTACTAGCTTGTGGTTCTGCCTCGCGGCGGTGGTGATTGCACTGACTTACAATTGGCAAAAAGAAACCATTGAGTTACGCACTAAGCAAAGCCTGCATAAAGAGCTAGCTAGCCATATGCGTGACGATAATCCGCTAATGATCGGCACGGATTACAACCCTAAAGCACTCAAGTCGATCTTTCACACGCTTATGCTGATCGGCCCTGATTTTGAAATCTACTTCCTCGATAGCCAAGGCAATATCACCACCCATGCAGCACCAGAAGGGGCGGAGATCATGGGTAAGGTGGATCTCAATCCCATTAAGCAATTCTTAAATGACCAGCCTTTTCCTATTTTGGGTGAAGACCCACGTAATCGTGGTGAACACAAAGTCTTTTCTGTCGCAGCGATAGAGGAATTAGGCTCTACGGTCGGTTATCTCTACGTGGTGATTGGCAGTACCCGACATGACGCCATTGCCAATGCTCAAGTCGATACCCCTTACATCGCGCTGGCAGGATTGGTCTTAGTCTCTATTTTAGGTTTTGCTCTTGGGGCTTATGTGCTGGTCAAACGTAGCCTATTGAATCCGATTGAACGTGTGACCAAGCAACTTCAACAGCAAGCTGAACATGATTTTCGCCTGCAACCTGATTTTACTCACCAAGTGCCGGAGCTCGTGCCGATTGCGCACTCTTATCAGATGATGGCGAAGCATATTCAGCAGCAATTTTTACAGTTGGAGTATCAATCGTCTCATCGTCGTCAAAGCTTGCTGCAGCTTAGTCATGATTTAAAAACGCCGTTATCGAGCGTGCTGGGCTATTTGGAAACGTGGCGTTTGCAACATCCGGAATCTGATCCTTTGATTGACGTCGCTTTCCGAAATTGTGAGAAGCTTTCAACTCAATTGCATTCTCTATTAGACGCTGCGCGTAAAGAAGCTCCAATGCCAAACTACGAGTACCGCCCCGTAGATCTTGGCACGTTGATGGCAGAATGTGCCGAAACGATGCAGAGCCAGTTTTCTCGTAAAGAAGTGGTGTTGAAAGTGGATATCGATAGCGAAATCCAAACCGTGGGTGATAAGGGGCTATTGGAGCGGTTGGTGCTTAACTTACTTGAAAATGCTTTACGCCACAGCCCGATTGGTTCGGAAGTGCATTGCCAAGCGCATTTGAGTGAGGATAAGTCGCGTATCCACTTTACCTTCGTCAATCACATCGAGAAAGAAGCGGAGGGCGGTTCTTTGGGGATCGGGACGAAGATTGTCCAATCGATCTTAATGCTTCACCACAGCTACCTTGAGACCAATGCAACATCCTCTCAGTATCAACAGAAGTTCACTTTAAGAGCGGTGTGAGCACTTTCTCTCCGCCTCTAGGTTCTTACTCTGCTCCCCTAGTTCCAGCTCTTATCACACATAAAGCAAGCGCCTATCTATCGGGCGCTTTTTGTTTGTCTCATACAACCGGTATTTCTCTTAAGCTACACACTCAATGTAATTGCTGAAAAACAGAATCGGCTAGTCATACTCATTAAACATTAATTTCATCTCGAGTAATTCATCCAATCCGTTATTTAATCTGTGAACAAATAACATGTGCGAATAAAACGTATTCTGTTACATATTTAACGTGCTAGATTGCAATATTAACCTTGTTGTCTAATTTGTGATGAAAATATTACAAACATAGTTTTTCTCTTTTGGTGGAGATTATAAATTGATTTGTGATTTATATTAGCAATAAGTGTTTTAGTGAACATTTTAATATGTGTTTGGTTGTCTATTTGTGGGTGTGGAAATTGTTGCTTATATCATCAGATGGAATGAAAAAGTGGAACTAAAGTCACTTAATTGCAGCGGAAAAATCTAAACTATAGACCTATTAGGTAATAATGGTTTAGTAACAGATAGTTACGGATTCATAATTAATAATATGGCTAAACTTCCGACAAGGATCGAAAAGATGAGCGACAAGGAATCTATTCAGACTAATCGCAGCCGCCGCAATTTTTTAAAAGGTGCAACTGGTGCAGTTGTGGCTGGCGTCAGTGCTTCAGCGTTTTCTGGTGCTGTTCAAGCAAAGGAACCGAATATCGACTGGAGCCGTCTAGGTAAAAAGAACGATAAACGCTTTTGGCGTAAAGTTCAAAAGCAGTTCGTATTGGATAAACGAACGACTTACATGAACATCGGTACGACAGGTTCAATGCCAAAACATGTTCTTGAAGGATACGAAGACAACAACAAAATCGTTGCTAAGTACCCGTGGGATATGAAAGATAAGTTTGGTGCTTGGCCTCATGTTTCCGAAATGGTTACTCAAGTAGCGCCGGGCTTTGGTGCTAACCCAGATGAAATCATTCTGAGCCGCAACACTACTGATGGCCTATGTTCTATTATCAATGGCCTTCATTTCGAACCGGGTGATGTCATCCTAACGACTCACCACGAACACGTTGCTGCTACTTCGCCAATGAATGTAGCAAAACACCGCTTCGGTGTGGATGTGGTCGAAATTCAACTTCCTGTTTTCACTGGTACTGAAGACGTTTCTGAACAAGATTACATTCAAGCGTTCCGCGAAGCGATTGAAGCCCACCACAACGTTCGTCTTATCGTCTTCTCGCACATTACCTACAAAACAGGTACCACACTTCCAGCCAAAGAAATCTGTTCTCTAGCAAAACAACACGGCATCCCAACCTTAGTTGATGGTGCGCACACTGTTGGTATGTTCGATTTAGACTTCCACGATATGGATTGTGATTTCTATGCAGGATCTGGTCATAAGTGGCAGTGTGGTCCTGGCGCGACAGGTATCTTGTATGTACGTGATAACGGCAACCGTTTGAATGAGTACTGGAGCGATCGCGAGAATCCACTGTGGTTGATCAACTCTTCTCTTTCTCACGCAGACTACCTAGGCAAGCAATTGCAAATGCAATACATTGGTAATGACAACTACCCAGCAAAACAAGCACTTGCTGATAGCTGTAAGATGTGGGATGAGATTGGTCGTGACCGTATTCAAGAGCGTGTTCTTGAACTCAGTGATCTATGCAAAACGCTGCTTAATGAAGCGTTACCACATGCTCAAATGTACTCGCCAAATGTGGAAGGCTTAACCAGCGGTCTAACGACGTTCAACCCATTTAGCGATGTGACGGATGAAGAGCGACTCACCTTGTTCCGCGACCGTCTGCGTGAAGACTATGGCTACATCATCCGTACGACAAGCTTCAAACTGTACAAAGATGATGCTTATGAAACACAAGCACTGCGCATCTCAACGCATCTATTCCACGATGAGAAAGACGTAGAAGGGCTTGTAGAAGCCATCACGGATCTTTACTACTCGTTCTAACGTTGTTGAACTTTCAAAGCGCCCTTTATTGGGCGCTTTGTGGAAGAGAGGGATATTCACCATGTCAGTGAAAACAATCAAACGAACCATGACGGCACTTACCGTTGCTCTTGCTTCAATCATGTCGACTTCTGTCTCGGCGGGCGATCTGCAAGACATCAAAGACAGTGGCGTGCTGCGTCATATCGGTGTGCCTTACGCCAACTTCGTTTCTTACATTGATCAAGGGGAAATGCAGACACTGACAGGTCTTGATGTCGATATCATCAAAGGGTTTGCTCAATCTCTCGGCGTGCGTTACCAGTACGTACCAGCGCAGTGGAATAATGTGGTTGGTAAACTGACAGGTCAGCAAGTCGAATACAAAGATGCGCAGCTCGTCGTGGGTGAGAAGATGCCGGTTGAAGGTGATCTGATTGCTAACGGTGTCACTATTTTGGATTGGCGTGCTCAAATCGTCGATTTTTCAGATGACTACTTCCCATCTGCAGTGTGGCTGGTGGCTCGTACCGATTCTACTCTTACGCCAATCACGCCGACTGGCTCGGTGGAGCGCGACATCACCAAAGTCAAAGCTTTGATTAACGGACGTGAAGTTCTGGCGATGGAGCACTCATGCTTAGACCCAAACCTTTACAACTTGTATGATACGGGGGCTAAGGTGATTTTGCCTGATGGCCAGCGCCGTTTGAACGAAATGGTTCCTGCCATCATGAAGAACGATGCAGAGAGTACGCTGCTAGATGTGGCAGACACACTGATTGCATTAGAAAAATGGCCAGGTGAAATCAAAGTCATTGGCCCAGTCTCTGAAAATCAAAAAATGGCGGTTGCCTTCCGTAAGGATTCTCCTGAATTAAAAGCCGCGTTTAACCAATATTTGAATTCAATTAAGCAAGATGGGACGTACCAAGCCTTGGTCGAGAAATATTACCCATCTATTTACTATTTCTATAATGACTACTTCTTAGAAGATAGTAAGAAAGATATATGAGAAAGTCTGTAAAAAAAATATCAAGCCAGAAGATCATTACCATCAGTGCGATTTTGGTATCGCTCTACTTGGCGATGCTTATTACTGTGACGAGTTTAGGTCAAAATAAATTAAAAGATTCACAACACCGAGAACTCGGCCTAAAGGTGAAAAGTTACGCAGGTACGCTTGATAATTTATTTACGCTTGCCAGCGAAGATATAGACCATCTATCCACCGATAAAACGGTGCAGACCTTTTTTGCTAACCTCGCTTCTGGCATGTCGATGGAATACGGCTTGGGTGCGAGTTTGATTAATTTGAAACGCAAGCTGCAAGAAAAGTCCGAAACGAAAATCGTCAACAACCAAATCATCTACAAGAAGCTGACTCTGATTGGCCTTGATGGCTCAACAATCGTCACAACCGGTGCGAAAACAGACCATCGTATCGACACCTCGCGATTACTGCAAAACCACAAAAATACAGAAGAGATACGAGCCGTTCGTGATGACGGTAGAGTATTAATCCAAGTGGTCAAGCAAGTGATGTTCTCTGGCAAACCGGTTGGTTACTTGATTGCAGACATCAACAAGCAAGTGGTGATTTCTCAACTCACCAACCAGGAACATGAAGACAGTTACAGTCGCATGGTGCTGAAGATCAATGACGTTGAAATGGAAGTTTGGGATTCGATCAGCCGCAAACTGGAACAAGAAAATGTTACGGGCCCAGAGGCGCTATCTCAAGAGCTTAAACAGAAGATTTACTTCGAAGTGCCAATTGAACGTCATCATTTCGAGTTGATGGCGTGGTTTGAATCTCTTAGTGAACGCGATATCTACACCTCGCGCGTATTCATTACCGGATTGAGCATCCTTGCTATCTTGATTGTGTTTGGTCTCTTGTATGCGTTTAGCCTAAATAACACGCGTGTTGAGCTTAAGATCAAACTGGAAGAAGAGAAAAAACGTAAAGACTTCTTGTCTCAGCAAAACCAGCGATTAACCAGTGAAATCGAGCGCCGTAAATCATCAGAGATGGAGTTGGCTTACCAAGCAAAACACGACTCTCTAACCGGGCTGCCAAACCGAGTATATGGCTCAGAACGTTTGGATCTGGAACTGTCACGCGCTGAGCGAATGGGTTCAAACGTGTTGGTTATGTTCATTGATCTCGACCACTTCAAACAAATCAATGATTCCATGGGCCACTTTGTCGGCGATGAAGTATTGAAACTGGCAGCAGAACGCTTGCACAACGCAGTACGCAAGACAGACTTACTCGCGCGTATTGGCGGCGATGAATTCCTCTTGGTTATCCCTGATTTGCAAGATGCCGACAGCGCAAAACGTTTTGCAACAACCGTCCTGTCTGTGTTCAATGAACCGTTCGTTTGGCAAAACCACGAATTCTTCCTATCGGCGAGTGTCGGTATGTCGGTGTTTCCAGAGGATGGCGACAACGCAGAGCAACTACTGGCGTGTGCAGACATGGCGATGTACCGCGTGAAGCAAGATGGTCGTGATGCCTTCTGCTTCTATGACCACAACATGAACCAAGATTTGCAGCGCTTCTTAGATTTAGAAAGCCGTCTGCGTCATGCCATTGCGCACGATTTATTAGAGCTCTACTACCAACCTATTATTGACTTGAACAGCGGTACGATTGTTGGTGCTGAAGCCTTGATGCGTTGGAACGATGAGAAGTTTGGTTTCGTCAATCCAGAAGAGTTTATCTCGATTGCCGAGAAGAACGGTTTGATTCATCAGCTAGGGGAGTTTGCAATTCGCCAAGCGTGTCACCAAGCTGCCCAATGGCAGACCGTTGCACCTCTGTTCGTGTCAGTAAACTTCTCTAGTGTGCAGTTTAGATACTGCGATCAACTCTTAGAACAAATTAAGCAGCACCTCGAAGAATCAGGATTACCTGCCGAAATGTTCGATGTAGAAGTAACGGAAAGCTTGCTCTTCAACCACAGTAACGAACTGATGGGGATGTTAGACAGCTTGAGAGCATTGGGCGCGAAGCTCACCATTGATGATTTCGGTACCGGTTATTCTGCATTAAGTTACTTGCAGAAGTTCC
This sequence comes from Vibrio sp. K4, assembly GCF_051122595.1. Lineage (NCBI taxonomy): Bacteria > Pseudomonadati > Pseudomonadota > Gammaproteobacteria > Vibrionales > Vibrionaceae > Vibrio > Vibrio sp. K4. The sequence goes on along the minus strand of NZ_CP178578.1, from coordinate 57,370 downwards.
CGTTTGATCGCCTCAAGATCGACCGCAGCTTCTTGCAGAACATGTTTGAAAATGAGTCCGACCGCGAGCTTGTGAACGTGATTATTGCGATGGCGAAAGCGCTGAATCTGAAGATCGTCGCAGAAGGCATCGAAGAACAGCGTCATGTGGATTACTTGAAAAACCTAAACTGTGAGTTCGGACAAGGTTTCCACTATAGCCGGCCATTACCTGCTAAGGACTTTGAAGCACTTTTAGCTAAGCCGACTTGGCTATAACTCCTTTCATTACAACCTCATAGAAAAGCATTAACTGGATTCGTGCCTCAGATTCATTAATGCTTTTCCACCTTGAGGGATAATCGTTTTTCCTTCCTTGAATTACACTACACTTAATTGATAAGTAAGTGCCTGTGACCCCCATCACATAAAGGCTCAACCTAATTCTAATCGAGTGAAAACTCGACAAAATAAACAGGAAGGAATTGCGAATGTCTTCTGCATTTTACCAACAGATTGAACAGCAAATTGAAGAAGTGAAGGCGGAAGGCCTTTACAAAGCAGAGCGTATCATCACGTCTCAACAGCAAGCGGCTGTTAAAATCTCTACTGGTGAAGAAGTACTAAACTTCTGTGCGAACAACTACCTTGGTCTTGCTAACCACCCAGCACTTATCGAAGCGGGTAAAGCAGGCATGGACGAGCACGGTTTTGGTATGGCTTCAGTACGTTTCATCTGTGGTACTCAAGACATCCACAAAGAGCTTGAGCAGAAGCTTTCTAAGTTCCTAGGTAAAGAAGACACGATTCTTTACACATCATGTTTCGATGCAAACGCGGGCCTATTTGAAACGATTCTAGGTAAAGAAGACGCAATCATCTCTGACGCACTAAACCACGCGTCAATCATCGACGGTGTTCGTCTATGTAAAGCGATGCGTTTCCGTTACTCAAACAACAACATGGAAGAGCTAGAGCAACAACTGATCGCTGCGAAAGAAGCAGGTGCTCGCCACATTCTTATCGTAACGGACGGCGTGTTCTCAATGGACGGCGTAGTAGCAAACCTACCAGCTATCTGTGACCTAGCAGAGAAGTACGGCGCATTGACTATGGTTGATGACTCTCACGCTGTTGGCTTCATGGGTAAAACAGGTGCAGGTACGCACGAGCACCACAACGTGGTTGACCGTATCGACATCATCACTGGTACGCTAGGTAAAGCAATGGGCGGCGCTTCAGGCGGTTACACGTCTGGTAAAGCGGAAGTGATTGACTGGCTACGTCAGCGTTCTCGTCCATACCTATTCTCTAACTCTGTTGCACCAGCAATCGTAAGCGCTTCTATCCGCGTTCTAGACCTACTAGAAGAGAGCGGTGACCTACGTGACCGTCTATGGGAAAACGCAGCACACTTCCGCACTCGTATGGAAGACGCAGGCTTCACAATGGGTGGTGCTGACCACGCAATCATTCCAATCATGCTTGGCGACGCAAAAGTAGCAGCAGAATTCGCAGAGCGCGCTCTAGAGAAAGGCATCTACGTAATTGGCTTCTCATTCCCTGTTGTACCAAAAGGTCAAGCGCGTATCCGTACTCAAATGTCTGCAGCGCACTCTCGTGAGCAACTAGACCGTGCAATCGACGCGTTCATCCAAGTTGGTAAGGACATGGGCATCATCTAAGTTTCGTTTCCCCTTCCTAGCCTCCTCCTAAAACACAGGGGAGGGATTAGATGGGAAGGAGAAAGAGTTTACGCTTAAAGATAAAAAGGCTTTCCCAACTCTTCTGAGTCGGCTCATGGGCAAAGCCTTTATTTCTTCTTTAAACGCATTAGATGAAAGAATTTTTTGTCACGCATAGAGCGGGGCAATGTTTGGTGAATACTATGAAAATTAAAGCATTATCAAAGCTAAAGCCTGAAGAAGGCATCTGGATGACTGAGGTTGATAAACCTGAGGTTGGCCATAACGACATTCTGATCAAAATTAAGAAAACCGCTATCTGTGGTACAGACGTACATATCTACAACTGGGACGAATGGTCACAAAAGACAATTCCAGTACCGATGGTTGTTGGCCACGAATACGTGGGTGAAGTGGTTGCGATTGGTCAGGAAGTTCGTGGCTTTGAAATCGGTGACCGCGTATCTGGCGAAGGTCACATCACGTGTGGTCACTGTCGTAACTGTCGTGGCGGCCGTACTCACCTATGTCGTAACACAATTGGTGTGGGCGTTAACCGTGAAGGTGCATTCGCAGAATACCTAGTGATTCCAGCGTTCAATGCGTTCAAAATCCCAGAAGGCATCTCTGACGATCTAGCGTCTATCTTTGACCCGTTTGGTAACGCTGTACACACTGCGCTTTCTTTTGACCTAGTGGGCGAAGACGTGCTTATCACAGGTGCAGGCCCAATCGGTATCATGGCTGCTGCAGTAGCAAAACACGTTGGTGCTCGCCACGTAGTAATCACAGACGTGAACGAATACCGTCTAGAACTTGCTCGTAAAATGGGCGTAACACGCGCAGTAAACGTTGCAGAAGAGAAGCTAGAAGACGTAATGGCTGAGCTAGGCATGACAGAAGGCTTCGACGTAGGTCTAGAAATGTCTGGTAACCCAGCAGCATTCAACTCAATGCTAACTACGATGAACCACGGTGGTCGTATTGCACTACTAGGTATTCCACCATCAGACATGGGTATCGACTGGAACCAAGTTATCTTCAAAGGCTTGGTGATCAAAGGTATCTACGGCCGTGAAATGTTCGAAACTTGGTACAAGATGGCTTCACTGATCCAATCTGGTCTGGATCTATCGCCAATCATCACGCACCACTACAAGATTGATGACTTCCAAGAAGGCTTCGACGTAATGCGCAGCGGTATGTCAGGCAAGGTTATTCTTGATTGGGAATAAGGTCACGATAAAGCAACCTAAAACCTCTTGATACAAGATTAATAAAAACGCCCTAAGTGAACCTTGGGGCGTTTTTGTTTTTAATGACTGACTATTTTGCTGATAGCGCTCGTTTACAACTCAAACTCATTATTACTTCAACGTTAGCGTTTTATTACTATGGTTCCCGTCTCAACCACACGAGACTCCTTCGATGCCATGACTTTTGCCGTGTGCTTTTCTGATGAGAAGAGTGTTTTTGCTGATGTAGTTGGTTGGCTGATAGTAGGAGCATGCTCTTGCTTCTGGTAATGAATTTCCCAATTTCGAGTTTTAGTGTTGTAGCGCATATAGGCAAAGCCCGTAATATTCTTAATCGTGGTGCTGCCTTTTTGGTAAAAACCATAATCACGGAAACTCATATAGTTGATTAATCCGTTGCTGTGGTCTTTCACTTCATTGTATTGCTTATCTTCTTTGCCACCTTCTACATGGTAAACCCTGATTAAATCATCGCTCCAGTCATCCACAACAAAAGAGCAGCCGCTGAAGTTGGGCGTGAAAACATATAAATGGTCGCGATGAGGATCAGGGTGTTTAGGTATATCGAGATACTTGCCTTGCGCGACCCAGTAGGCCATCTGTGATGTATTTTTATCGGGTTGTTCGCCTGCATATGTATCGATAACTTGGAGCGCACCTACCGTTCCATGGGCGTGTTTGTATAGCATGCCACTAAACACAAGCTCACCACTCTCTTTAACTTCCTTTTGAGTGGTAGGGGTGAGTGATGACATTTGAAGAGCGACAACCTCTGCGCTAACAGGCTGATTAGCGAAGCTAGAACCAAGCAGGTCTGATGGCAGTACACGTTTTCCGATTGCATCGTTCATTGCCATTCTCGATGTTGGCATCGGTGACAGGATAGCGTCAGGCACCTCACGCTCTTCGCCCACGTGAATATGGTTTTTCTGTTCTTCTTCTTTGCGGTCGGCGACGACTTTGTCTCGGTTATCATTCCAGCGCTTATAGTCACTTGACGAGTAAGTTAACTCATCCCTGCGTTCTTGCTGTTGTCGTGCTGCTCGTTGCGCTGTGGTTTCTTGTGCTTCTTCTGTATTAGCAGGCGCTGATTGATATCGCATGGTCGGCATTCCAATAAAAATAAATAAAAGAATACCTATGATTTTCAATATTTCATGAGGTGACTGTTTAAATAGTGATTTTTACTAACAGAAAGCTCAGAACGAAATTGTATTTTAAATTCAGCTGTGTGTTTAAGTTTGTTGTGGCTAAATAAAAACCACTTATAAAATTCAATAGATGACTGTTAAGAATTTATTTATTCATAATGGTTATTGAAATATGTGTTTGTAATATTCAAAGTTATTGTTTTGACAGTCAGTTTAGCCAGTAATCTCCCCGTTATTGCTGCAATATTTTTGTACTGTTCTGATTATCTATGGTTTCTAATTGTCGACTTATCAATTACATAAAATGTGGAGATCATTTCCAAATTTAGCAGGTAAACATAGATTGCATAGCGCGAGCTAATCCATTTTCTTCATTCCTTTGTTAATACTGCATGCGTGAACATACGCATAAGAAAGTGTTCATTACTTAACCATAGATACAAAAGGAAATGAAAATGAGAAAGTCACTGACAGCACTTGGTTTAGCATTGGTATTTGCAGGCTCAGCAAACGCGGCAAACTGGGGCTATGAGGGTGAGCACGGCCCGGCAAATTGGGGCGAGTTCGCTTCTGAATGTGCGAAAGGTCAAAACCAAAGTCCAATCAATATTGAATCTGCGACTGAAGCTAAGCTAGAAAAACTGGATTTTGATTACGAAGGTAAGGCAATTTCACTGCTGAATAACGGCCACACTTTACAGACCAGTCTAGAAGGCAAAAACACGCTCACTATTGATGGTAAAGAGTTCACGTTAAAACAGTTCCACTTCCATACACCATCTGAAAACCATGTAGATGGTAAAGAATACCCACTAGAAGCGCACTTTGTACATGCCGACAAAGTTGGTCATCTGGCCGTTGTCGCGGTGTTCTTTAAACTGGGTGACGCGAACCCGGATCTAGCGAAGCTGCTGGCTAACATCCCAACTAAAGATCAGGACGTAGCCATCAAGGTTCCATTTGATGCTGACGCGCTTATTCCAAGTGATAAAGACTACTACCGCTTCAATGGCTCTCTAACCACGCCACCGTGTTCTGAAGGTGTGCGTTGGTTGGTGATTAAAGAGACACAAACTATCTCCCCAGAGCAGGTGAAAGAGTTTGCGAAAGCGATGGGGCAAAACAACCGTCCAATCCAACCGCTTAACGCCCGAATGATTCTAGCGCAGCAATAAGGGTTAAAGTGACCAGTCATAAAAAAAGCCCGCTGATTTAGCGGGCTTTGTGTTTGGTATTTTGAAATTAGAAATCACTGCCGTCTTGCGCTTGAGCTTTCGCCATTTGAATCGGGTCAAGCTTGAGTGTTTGCGTAGGGAACGCAATATCGGCTTCGTGCTTCTTAATGATCGCCATGACCTGCAAAAGCACATCTTGCTTCACTTCGTGGTAGCGAACCCAGTTCACTGTTTTGGTGAAGGTATAGATAAAGAAGTTCAGTGAAGATGCACCAAACGCATCGAAGTTGACGATAAGTGTCTGGCGCGTATCGATGTCCTTGTGGTTCTTCAACATTTCGCGCACTTCATCAATGATTACTGGTACTTTGTCTGCATCGTCGTAGCGCAGGCCAATTGTCTCAAAGATTCGGCGGTTCAACATGCGAGACGGGTTTTCTACCACAATGTTGCTGAACACTGAGTTAGGCACATAGATAGGTCGCTTATCGAAGGTACGAATGCTGGTCATACGCCATCCAATACGTTCTACCGTTCCTTCTATTTGACGGTCTGGAGAGCGGATCCAATCGCCAACTTTGAACGGACGATCGAAGTAAATCATCAAACCACCAAAGAAGTTTGATAGAAGATCCTTGGCTGCCAAACCGACAATCAAACCACCGACACCACCAAAGGTCAGTAAACCGGAAAGGCTGAGGCCAAATGCCTGCATAACCGTTAATACACCGATGACGATAAAGAACAGGCGAGCTACTTTCGCGACGGCTTGTACGGTCGTCTCGTCACGAGTTTTTTGCTCCAGCACGTAGTCTTCGACGTTGGTGATAAGACGCATCACAATCCAAACTAGGATGCTGATAACAAGAATGAGTTTAAGGGTGCTGAGCCAGTTGAACTCGTTCCCCAACTCACTTTGCAGAACAATGCCTAAAGATACCGTCGCAGGCCAACACCAGATTAAGGTGCTGACGGGGGTTTTGAGTGCTTCTAATAAAAGGTCATCCCAATGAAAGGGGGTTTTCTCGACCAAAATGGCTAATCGAGAATGCAATACGCGCCACGCAATCCAAGCAAAAAAGCTCGCAATCGTAATGAACAGTACGCTGCTGCTCCAGTCTTGATGATGGGCCATGATGTAAGTTTGAAGTTCTGTAAACCACTGTGGCATAAGTAAAGTTTCATTTTTGGAACAATGAGTGAAAGGTAGCAGAGTTTGAGTTTCTGCCCTAGCAAAATGATGTGATTCGAATAATCCGTTCTTGTCTTCTTATCACTGCTGTTAAGGAGAGGAGTGTTTAGAGTGATGTTAATGATTAATGTGTAAATACAAGGTGATGATACGTATGGTGAAATGTAAAGCTCGTACTGTTCACTTACATGGTGTGATGAAACTCGAACTTTGAAAGATAAGCGCTATCATTCGAACCATCAATTGTAGGTTCTTTGACTCATCGCTAACATTTATCAAGCTCAAATATGAGACTTTAGTGTCACTTTGACATACGGAGATAAACCATGGAATTCACAGAGCTAGATAGAAATGCGCTCTACGACATTTGGATGTCGCAAAAAGCAAAAATGCACCTCACCCAAATGGAGATGGCAAAGCGCCTAGGTTTGAGCTTGCATGAGTTCTCTGCTTTGTTACGTGGGAATGCTCCGCTAACGCTTGGCTTCGTGAAGCAACTTTGCGAACAATTGCACGTTCGCCCTGGTCAAGTGATTCCATCTATGAGCAAACGCGATATTTCTTCTTCAGGTTCCGTGTACCTTCAAAACCGTATCACTGTAGATGGTGAAATCCGTAATGTCTTCATTGAAGGCAACCAAGTTGTGATTGAGTACGAACACACGGTGAACTAACCGATTCCATCCGTGTATTTTTTGTCGTAGACAATTTATTCACATCTCTACTGATAAAACTAGCAGCCATGATGTCCCTTTGAATGAAAGGAATGGCTGTGAAGACTTTTCTCCGTAATTTCGATAAACAACGTCGTCGTTTGACGTACCAACTTGAGCCTAAACTTGCAGGTTGGTTGAATGACGACTCTCTCACTGTTCACGAACCAATGCCGCACGATCAGGTGAAACGTATTTTGATCGTGAGAAACAACAGTCGTATCGGAAATATGTACTTCCTGCTTCCGTTTGTTCATCAGGTTCTGCGCTTATACCCAAATGCGAAAGTTGATCTATTGTTGAATTCGCCTTGGCAAGGTGAAGTCTTCAAGAATCTTGGCATCAATCAGATTCATTACTCCAACTTGTCATTCAAATCGCCAGATAAAGCGCTTGCGACTATCCGTTTGTTAAAGCGAGAGAGATATGACTTGTTATTCGCACCGACTGCGGGCGCGTGCGACACTTTTCTTTCCGCTGTGATTCCGGTGAAGAACAAGATCGCTTTTAAGAAAGTTAAAACAGAGCGAGTATTTACTCACTCCTCGGTCGCCGATTCGCCTTTTCGTCACGGTGCCTACAAGCCACTTTCTATCCTTGAAGCGATGGGACATGAACTTGATAACACCTTGGACCATCATATTGTGTTTGATTCAAAAGAGCTTTCCTCTGGTATTCAGCAAGCGCGTAAATTACACGAAGAAGGCAAGCCAACATTTGCTTTCTTCCGTGGTGCGCGAGGCAAGAAAAAACTCAGTGATCATGCTTGGTTAACCATTCTGGCCGAATTTGAACGCAAGCAAGGTCAAAGTGTGAATTGGGTGGAGGTATTAAGCCCAGATATCCAGCAGCCACTATTAAAAGACTCCCGCACTTTGGCATGCAAGGACCTGCGTCAATTGGGTGCGACGTTGCGCTATCTTGATGGCTTTCTTTGTTGTGATACTGGACCATTGCATTTAGCGGATGCCGCAGGTGCAACTTGCTTTGGTTTTTATACGGAAACGTGCCCACAACGATTTGGGTTAATGGGTGAGAAATGCCATGCGATTCGATTGTTTCTTTCGGAGGAACAAGCCGAGTTCGAGCCTGTGTTAAGAATGGCGTAACGCCGGATGAAATGAAAAAGTGACAGCACGATAGGCTGTCACTTTTTGTATGAACATGGTTTAGAGCGATTTGCCTAAGGAATCTTCACCAAAGAATCACGCGATAAGTCAGAGATGGTTTTCGCTCCTGTAAGCGTCATTGCTACGCGCATTTCCTTGTCGTAAAGGTCAAGCAAGTTCTCTACGCCAGCACCGCCTTGCGCCGCGAGTGCGTATACAAAAGAGCGACCCAGAAGCGTACAATCTGCGCCAAGTGCCAGCATACGAACGACATCCAAACCAGTACGAATACCTGAATCGACGAAAATTTTCAGGTCACCTTTTACGGCATCTGCAATGCTTGGCAGCGCTTTTGCTGTTGACAGCACACCATCAAGTTGGCGACCACCGTGGTTAGATACAACAATACCATCAGCACCGAAGCGAACCGCGTCTTTTGCATCTTCTTCGTCTAGAATGCCTTTGATGACCATTGGGCCATCCCAAAAGTCTCGAATCCACTCTAGATCTTTCCAAGAGATTGAAGGGTCGAAGTTTGCACCGAGCCAGCCAATGTAGTCTTCTAGCTTGGTTGGTTCGCCACGGTAAGTAGATATATTACCTAAATCGTGAGGTTTACCTAATACGCCGACATCCAGTGCCCAGCTTGGATGGCGCATCGCTTGGAATACACGGCGCATCGCGGCATTAGGGCCACTCATACCAGAGTGCATGTCACGGTAACGCGCTCCTGGAACTGGCATATCCACTGTGAAAACCAGCGTTGTTACGCCAGCGGCTTTGGCACGCTCAAGTACGTTCTTCATAAAGCCGCGATCTTTTAGAACATACAGTTGGAACCACATTGGGCGTTCAATCGCAGGTGCCACTTCTTCAATTGGACAAACAGATACGGTCGACATGGTGAAAGGAATGCCTTTCTTTTCTGCCGCTTTCGCTGCTTGAACCTCACCACGTCGCGCGTACATACCGGTCAGGCCAACAGGCGCAAGAGCGATTGGCATTGCCAGCTTCTCACCGAAGATTTCTGTTTCTAGGCTTAGATCGCTCATGTCACGCAGAACACGTTGGCGTAGTGCCACGTCACCTAAGTCATCGGTGTTGCGCTTTAATGTGCGCTCGTCGTATGAACCGCCATCAATGTAATGGAAAAGGAATGGAGGCAGCTTGGCTTTCGCAGCAGCGCGGTAATCTGTAGAAGCAGAGATAATCATATTCGTGTGTCCTGGCTGTTATTCTAAGATTGCGTCCTGAGTCAATGAGCACCTGCTCTGTCAGTGTTTCACTGACTGCCATCCTTTCGGCAGTCGACATCAGAATAGAGTATAGATAAGTGATTGAGCTGTGAGACATTCCATACACGGAACAATCAATTATCTGCACTGAAAAAGACTGGCACATCGGTCGGGGGATTGATGCAGCAAGCCACACCAAAAGTGTCGGGGTAGTAGTGCTGACCGCTGTGCCAGAGAAAGTGCAGGGCGGGGGAGACCCTGCGTAAGTGTTACTTCATTAAGGCGTCTGTAAGTTGGAATCCGTAAATCAGAATCAGACCTATGATGCCTGTGACCACCAAGTAGTAGAACGTTGGGATAACCGTCTTGCGCAGCGTTGCACCTTCTCGTCCTAGCAGGCCAACCGTTGCAGAGGCTGCCACAACGTTGTGGATGGCAATCATGTTACCGGCAGCAGCGCCAACTGCTTGAAGAGCAACCACAATGGCACTTGAGATGGTCAGTGTCTGCGCTACTTCGAACTGGAACTGGCTGAACATCATGTTCGACACGGTATTAGAACCGGCGATGAATGCACCAAGGGCACCAACAGTAGCACTCAACGCCGGGAATGCTGAGCCAACGAGGTCTGCTGCAAAGTTTGCCGTGGTTACAGGCATACTTGCTAGCTCGGCGCCGTTGACACCTGAGTTAATAAAGATACGAACCATAGGGATGGTGAACACAAGAACGAAACCTGCGCCGATTAGTGTCTTGCTTGATTCGCCAAACGCTTTGCCAAGTGACTTAGCGCCGCCACCTTGTAGAAGAACCGCAAGTAACGCAACGAAGACTAAGATGCCACCCGGAAGGTAAAGAGGTTGAATCGCTGTGCTGATACCGGTTTCACCAAGAATATTACCAAACGATAGGCTTACGCTCTTAAGTAGACCTTTGAACTCAGGGCTTACGCGGCTTGCTACTAGGATAACTGCTAGCATCACGTATGGTGCCCAAGCTTTGGTTAGGCTCATTGGTTTGCCTGGGTTGTCATCAAGATTGATCTTTAGAGAACCTAGCCATTCTGCTGGCCACTTATCTTCGCTCTCGAAGTCCCATTTGGTTTTTGGAACGAGGAAACCTTTCTTCGCCGCAGTAACTACAATCGCCAGACCGACTAGACCACCGATTAATGACGGGAACTCAGCACCTAGGAATACGCCTGTTAGTGCATAAGGCACAGTGAAGGCAACACCTGCGAATAGCGCGAAAGGTAGGATGTCTAGCCCTTCGCTCCAGCTCTTATTCTTACCGAAGAAGCGCGTCAGCATCATTGCCATGAGTACCGGAATGAGAGTACCAACCGTTGCGTGAATCATTGCTACGCTTGCGGTGATTTGCTGTAGGTACGCGTCCCATGTTGAGCCATGAGCAACCAGTGCTTCACCGATGTTGTGCGTGTCTAAACCTTTGTTCACACCTACGATGATTGGTGTCCCAACCGCACCGAAAGATACTGGCGTAGATTGGATCATCATACCCATCAGTACCGCTGCAAGTGCAGGGAAGCCAATGGCTACCAATAGAGGAGCGGCGATAGCAGCAGGTGTACCGAAGCCAGAGGCGCCCTCAATGAACGAGCCGAAACACCAAGCGATGATGATGGCTTGAACGCGACGGTCGGCTGAAATATCAGTAAACCCATTGCGAATAGTGGTGATCGCGCCAGTGTGTTTTAAAGTGTTAAGCAAGAAGATGGCACCAAACACGATCCAAAGAACAGAGACAGTAATACCTAATCCTTGGAAGACAGACGCCAGTACGCGAGTAGCTGACATATCCCAAAACATTAGGGCGATAGCGACGGTTAGACCGAACGCAACAGGCATGGCTTTTTTAGCAGGCCAGTTGAGACCAACCAATAATATGGCGGCGACAACAATTGGCGAAAACGCCACAAGGGCAAGTAGGGTTTCACTCATTGGTACATCCTCGTACGCTGACTTCTCGAACGGCTTTATGCTGTAGAGATGATTTTTGTTGTAATGGTTTTGTTAATTTGGCGTGAATTTACCCCTTTATTTTTTATAGATATAGGGAAATAATGAAATTAATTTATTCCAAAAGTGACATAATCGATGCGTGCAGATGACCTAATCCTGTTCTCACAGGTAGTAGAAATGGGTAGCTTTAGTAAGGTGGCGGAAGAAAATAACCTTACAAATTCGGTAGTTAGTAAGAGAATAGCTCGGCTAGAGGAAGAAATCGGTGCTCAGCTATTATATCGAACAACGCGTAAATTGACCCTGACCGAAGCGGGAAAGGTTTTGTTACACAGTGCTAAAAATGTGAAGCAAGCCACTCAGGAGGCTATGGATGCAGTTTCAGGCTTTGGTGAGAATGTCAGCGGTCATATCAAAATGTCGGTGCCGACTATCTCGGGTGATTTGATTCTGGCGGACGCCGTAGCCGAGTTTTGTAATATGCACCCAGGCCTCACCGTCGATATGTCGCTTGATAATCGCTTTGTTGATTTGGTTGCTGGTGGCTTTGACTTGGTGATTCGAACTGGTTATCTAGAAGATTCCAGCCTGATTGCCCGTCATATTCTCGATTCACAATGGGTGGTTTGCGCCTCGCCTTCTTACATAGCCAAGAATGGCAAACCAATTGAGCCTATCGACTTAACCACACACAACTGTTTGCAATACGCTTATCAAACTACTGGGGCGACCGACTGGCAGTTTAAAGGCAAAGATGGCGATTACATCGTCAGAGTCTCGGGTTGTTTCTCGACAGATAACGCTACGGCCTTACGCAAGGCAGCTTTGGGTGGGCATGGTATCGCCTACGTACCGCGTTGTTTGGTCTATCACGATATTCGTAGTGGTGAGCTGGTGGATATTTTCCCTGAGTTAGTTGGTAAAAAGCTTGGCATCTATGCGGTTTACCCTTTTACTCGTCAGCCGCCGAATAAAGTAAAGCTTTTGATCGAACACATCCGAGAGCGATACCTCACTATCTCGCATTACTTTTAGTTGGTTCATAAATATAAGAAATGTTTCAATCTATTGGTTGAAATTCGGTGTTTGAACCCTAAGGTAGGTATTGAGAATAAATCTCAACAAAATAATAAAACAAAACACTTAACTTCAAACGGAGTAACACGGACGTTATGCATTACCCAAAAACTCGTAAAGATTCCGTCGTCGACACTTATTTTGGTCACGACATCGCAGACCCATACCGCTGGTTAGAGGACGATCTCAGCCAAGAAACCGCAGAGTGGGTTTCAGGACAAAACTCAGTGACCTTTGATTACTTAGGTCAGATTCCTTTCCGCCAACAAATCCGCGATTTAGTGGCGAATAGCCAAAACTACGAAAAGTACTCTCAACCATTTGTTCATGGTGAATACACTTACTTCTACAAAAACGATGGCTTGCAGAACCAGAGCGTTTTATACCGCCGAAAAGGGGATGAGGAAGCGGAAATCTTCTTAGACCCGAATACCTTTTCAGAAGAAGGAACAACATCACTTGGTGAAGTGAAGTTCTCTAAAGACGATTCTCTTGTCGCGTATTCCATTTCTGAGGGCGGCAGCGACTGGCGCAAGATCTTCGTCATTAATGTAGAAACCAAAGAACAGCTTGAGCCTGAAATTGTCGACGCTAAGTTCACCACAATTTCTTGGCTTGGTAGCAAGGGCTTTTACTACGCGAGTTATGACAAACCTAAGGGCAGTGAGCTTTCGGCGCGTACTGAGCAGCACAAGCTTTACTACCATGAGTTAGGCACACCACAATCTCAAGACAAAGTTGTCTTTGGTGCGTTGGACGCGCAGAAGCATCGTTATGTAGGGGGAGTGACAACCAAAGATGACCGCTTCCTTATTATTACAGGCGCAGAGTCGACATCGGGTAACAGGCTGTTCTATGTCGATCTAGCTTCAGAAGAGCAAGACGTAATCACGCTTCGAGATACAACCGATGGTGATACACATCTGATTGATAACCAAGATGACACCTTAATCTTCTATACCAACCTAGATGCGCCTAACGGCAAAGTGGTTGGCTACAACACTCAAACCCAGCAATGGACAGAGATCATTGCCGAGCAGGAACAACCACTGGATATAAGCAAAGGTGGTGGCTACTTGTTTGCGACTTACATGGTTGATGTTCTCTCTAAGGTTCAGCAGTTTACTTACCAAGGCGAGTTAGTGCGTGAGGTTACTCTGCCTGATCAAGGCACCGTATATGGCTTACAGGGCAAAGCAGAAGATAAGACGCTTTACTACACCTTTACTAACTATGTGACCCCTCCGACCATCTTCTCTTTTGATGTAGAAAGTGGTGAGTCTGCACTCTACCAAGAATCGAAAGCCCCGTTCGACCGTAAAGAATACGAGTCTCAACAAGTGTTCTACACCTCAAAAGACGGAACGAAAGTGCCGATGATCATCTCGTATAAGAAAGGTACCAAGCTCGATGGTACAGCACCAACCATGCTGTATGGTTATGGTGGCTTTAATATCAGTTTGACGCCGATGTTCTCAGGAAATGTCGCGAACTGGTTAGAACTTGGTGGTATCTACGCGGTGGCAAATATGCGTGGCGGCGGCGAATATGGTAAGGCTTGGCACAATGCAGGTACTCAGCAACAAAAGCAAAACGTGTTTGATGACTTCATTGCCGCGGCGGAATACTTGATTGAGCACGACTACACCAGCTCAGAGCGCCTCGCTATTCGTGGTGGCTCAAACGGTGGTTTGTTGGTTGGTGCGTGTATGACTCAGCGTCCAGAGCTGTTTAAAGTGGCGATTCCTGCGGTTGGTGTATTAGACATGCTTCGCTACCACACCTTTACCTCTGGAGAGGGCTGGAAGTACGACTACGGTACGTCAGAGCAAACCGAGGCGATGTTCCAATATCTACTTGGTTATTCACCAGTGCACAGCGTCAAAGAGGGTGTCTCATACCCGGCTACACTTGTCACGACCGCAGACCACGACGACCGTGTTGTCCCTGCGCACTCATATAAGTTCATTGCAGAGCTGCAAGAGAAGCACCAAGGAGACAACCCGGTACTGATTCGTATCGATGTGAATGCTGGCCATGGCGCGGGGATGCCGCTGAGCAAACAAATCGACCTGACTACCGACGTTTACGCGTTTGCATTACATAACATGGGTATCGAAACGCTCGATATTTAATACCAAGCGCAGGCTCAACATAATAAAAAATGCCGCGACATCCATCGCGGCATTTTTCATGGTTGGGGGAACTCAATGTGTTAGTTAGGGTGACTAAGCCTAACTTTGAACCAACCAGTCTCGGCGGCCAAACCGAATGGCAGCTATACCATTTTTCGTAGTTATGGCGAAAAATTCACCATACTTTAATCCTAGTTTAAGAATATGAAACTGTGATGAATCTAGGCTGCATCATCTTGATTTTCATTGTTTTCAAGGTCAAATGAGGCATCAATCAGCTTTCTTGTGTAAGCGCTTTTCGGATTATGGAAGATTTCTTCTGCCGTCCCTTGCTCCATGACTTCCCCCTTTTGCATCACCAGAACACGGTCCGACAGTGCTTTGACTACGGAGAGATCGTGGCTAATAAATAAGAAGCCGATGTTGTGTTTCTTCTGCAGATCTTTTAGAAGATCAATGACGGTCAACTGAACCGAACGGTCGAGAGCCGAGGTTGGCTCATCAAGCAAAATGAAAGAAGGCTCAAGAATTAACGCACGCGCAATAGCGATACGTTGACGCTGACCACCAGAAAACTCGTGCGGGTAACGGTTGATAGATGCTGGATCTAAGCGTACCTCTCGCAGAACATCACGTGCCTTTTGCATTCGTTCTGCTTTATTCATTTGAGGTTGATGCACAGTGAGTCCTTCAGTGATGATGTCACCGACCGTCATGCGAGGAGAAAGGGAGCCGTAAGGGTCTTGGAACACCATCTGGACATCTTTCTTTAACTCAAAACGCTGTTTGGTAGAGAGTAGGGAAAGTTCTTGCCCTTTGAATTGAATCTTGCCACTTGATGGCAGCAAACCAATCAAAGCTCGTCCTAGTGTTGATTTACCAGAGCCTGATTCACCAACAATACCAAGCGTTTCGCCTTGCTTTAACTCTAGTGAGATGCCTTTAACTGCCTCAAAATACTCGTTCTTGCTGGCGATGAAGTGCGGCTTAACAAGAAACTTAACGCGGATATCATCGGCTTTAAGAAGTTCAGCGGCGTTTTCTTCAATCGGGTCTTTGCTGCCTTTAGGAATCGAGTTAATCAGCATCTTGGTGTAATCATGCTGCGGTTCGGAGAAGAGTGCTTCTGTGATGCCTTCTTCGACGACTTCACCTTTACACATCACCAATACTCGGTCAGCAAAGTGTTTCACTACGCCTAAGTCGTGAGTGATGAACAAGATCGCCATGCCCATCTTGGCTTGGATCTCTTTGATCAGATAAAGCACTTCTGCCTGAACGGTAACGTCAAGCGCCGTGGTTGGCTCGTCGGCAATCAGAATGTCTGGCTCGTTGATCAAAGCCATGGCAATCATGATGCGCTGCAACTGACCACCGGAGAATTCGTGCGGATACTTTGTGTAAGCTTGTTGAGGATTTGGTAGGTGTACTAAGTCAAACAGCTCAAGCACCTTGTCTTTGGCTTGTTTCTTACTCACTGGGCGATGACACATAATGGCTTCCGCCACTTGAATACCAACACGCATGTATGGGTTAAGAGAAGTCATTGGCTCTTGGAAAATCATACCAATGCGATCGCCACGGATGCTTTGCATTTGGCGTTCGGTTTTCTCTAGGATTGATTCGCCTTCAAAGACAATAGAGGAGTCGGCGTGCAAGATGGCATTATCTGGCAGCAATCTCATCAACGCATTGGTTGAGACAGATTTACCAGAGCCAGATTCGCCTACGATAGACAGCGTTTCACCAGCTTTAAGATCAAAGCTAACCTTCTTTACTGCATCGACGATACCATCGTTTGTCGTAAAGCTGACAGACAGGTTGTTCACCGAAAGAATGGTTTGTGTGGACATCACGTTTCCTTGTGTATCGAGTTGTTATTACTGTTATTTGTTGTGCCTTACCGTGGCAGCTTCTGATGAAGAGGGCTAATTGTAGAGTTGAGACGCGCCAGCTTCTGCAGAACTCATGGCTTGTAGATACAAGAACTGTTCATGAGCTCGGGTGACGTGATCGAGCTCTATCATCCATTGAGCGTTACGTTGGGCAGAGCAAAATGCTGCCATATGAGCCAATAAATCTTCACTCTGTTTGCTTAGCATTTGGCTAACGCGGCCGATTAAATCGTGGCTTTCGAGCTGTAAGAACTGGAACAGAGCGTAAGACTGGTTAAGCGCCGCGAACGCTTCTTGCTGCATACCGAGTTTGTTGAGAATTTCTGATTGCGCAACGCTCGCATCACGCAACCCACTAATTAAACACACAAACTGACACGGCTTGGTTTGTTCGTTTTCAAGTGCGGAGTGAATGTGGTTTGGCAGGTGGCTGAGCACGTCTTCGTACAAGCGATGAGCTTCTGGCCAATGGCCTTGTTCCATCAGCTGCTCTGCTTTTAAATAGCGCATCCAGCATTGCTCAATATTCATCTTCATCTCCACAAAATTCGATTTGAACAGATATTAAATGAAATTAATTATCAATTGCAAGTGCGACTTTTTATCATTTTAAAAGGCGTACAGCTGTTCGTAAAATGTCCAAACGAACCGGGGTGGAAGATAAATCACTTAAATTTAAACAAATAATCTCTACACTGAGGTAACGACAATAAGAAAAGGAGGCGAGTATGGCAGTACAAAGATTGGAACCTAAACAGCTGTATTCTGTAGCTGATCTAGAGAATATGCCATGTAAGTCGACCAAGGAATTACCTCCGATTGACGAAATTGTAGGGCAAGAGCGCGCACAGAAAGCGGTCGAGTTCGCCATGTCAATCAAGGAGAAAGGGTACAACATCTACGCCATTGGTCAGAACGGCCTAGGCAAGCGCACCATGATTTTGCGCTATTTAAACCGCCATCAACATGATGCTGCGGCACTGTTTGATTGGTGTTATGTCGCGAACTTTGAAGACACGCGTATACCAAAAGTCCTAAAGCTCCCTTGCGGAATTGGTAGCAAGCTAAAAGTAGACATCGAAAAGCTGATGGGTAAATTGCTCAATGCTTTACCTCTCGCGTTCGACAATGAGATGTACTACAGCCGAGCTGATCGCTTAAAAAACCAACTTGCGAATAAACAGCAACACGAGTTGGACAGCATCAGTAAGGAAGCAAAAGAGAAAGGCATCAGCCTAACGATCACGGCGCAAGGTGATTATCAGTTTGTTGCGATGGACGGTGAGGAGCTGCATACCGAAGAGTCTTTCGAAGCGCTCAGCAAGAAAGAGCAAGAATACTTTGGTAGCAGTATCGATGAGCTAGAAGTCAGTTTGCGTAACATGGTTCGCGAGCTCACTGAGTGGGAAGACTCATTTAGCGAGAAGATCAAAAAGCTTAATGACGACGTAACGCTGGATGTGATTACCCACTTCATCAAGCAGTTGAAAGTGGATTACGCTGAGTATTCGGAAATCAAAACCTACCTCACTGATCTGCAAAAAGATATTGTCGAAAATGCCGACATCTTCCTAGAGCAGAGTGGTGAACAAGGTGAGATTGCTACCGCTTCCTTAGATAAGAAGCTTCCACGTCGTTACAAAGTCAACGTACTGGTTAGTCGTAAAGATTGCGAGTTCCCAATCGTGGTGGAAGAGAATCCGAACTACCACTCGCTATTTGGTTCAATTGAAACGGCGACGTTCAAAGGCACAGTGTTTACCGATTTCTCTTTGATTAGAGCGGGTAGTTTGCATAAAGCGAACGGAGGCGTGTTGTTGATGGATGCACAAAAGGTGCTTGAGCAACCTTATGTGTGGGATGGATTGAAGCGTGCATTACGTTCTCGTCAGCTGAGTTTTACTTCTTTAGAAAAAGAAGTGACATTGACTGGCGCGGTTTCTCTTGATCCTGAACCGATTCCATTGGATATCAAAATCATCTTGTTTGGTGATTACCGTACTTACCAACTGCTGCAACACTACGATCCGGAGTTTGGAGAACTGTTCCGTGTGACGGCGGATTTCGAAGACGAAATGAAGCGTACACCGGATTCAGAACTGCAATACGCACGTTTTATTTCTAGTGTGGTGAACGACAACAACATGCTGCACTGCGATAAG
Organism: Vibrio sp. K4; assembly: GCF_051122595.1. Taxonomy (NCBI): domain Bacteria; kingdom Pseudomonadati; phylum Pseudomonadota; class Gammaproteobacteria; order Vibrionales; family Vibrionaceae; genus Vibrio; species Vibrio sp. K4. Next base: position 38,625 of record NZ_CP178578.1, on the reverse strand, counting down.
AAAGCCATCGCGCGCATCATCGAGTACAGTTCACGTTTGTCTGGAGACCAAACCAAGCTTTCGTTGCATTCTGCCAACATCGCTAACCTATTACGTGAGTCTAACTACGTGGCTCGCCAGGCGAATTCCAACATGATCCGTATCGGACACGTGGAAGAGGCACTGAGCAATCAAGAAATGCGAGTCAGCCGTTTGCAAGATAGCGTGATGGAAACCTTCGTTAATGGCACGACCTTGATTCGTACCGAAGGTTCTGCCGTGGGTCAGGTCAACGCACTGTCGGTATTGAGCACCAGTGACCACATGTTTGGCGCGCCGAACCGCATTACGGCAACCACGTGTTACGGTGATGGTGAAGTGATTGATATCGAAAGAAGTGTTGATCTTGGCGGTAGCATTCACTCGAAAGGTGTGATGATTCTGTCTGCTTACTTGTCGTCTGTGTTTGGTAAGACAGCACGCGTTCCACTGACAACCACGATTACCTTTGAGCAATCGTACGGTGGTGTAGATGGTGACAGTGCAAGTATGGCCGAGTTCTGTGCAGTCGTGTCGGCGTTCTCGAAACAGCCAAACCGTCAGGATATTGCGATTACTGGTTCGATGAACCAATTCGGTGAAGCACAGCCTATTGGGGGTGTAAACGAGAAGATCGAAGGCTTCTACGATGTGTGCGAAATCAAAGGTCGTCATGCTGGACAAGGGGTGATCATCCCGCGTTCAAATGTACATAACCTGATGCTTCGCCCTGACATTGTCAAAGCGGTAGAGAAGGGAGATTTCCACATTTGGGCTATTGACCACGTAACCGAAGCGGTTGAGCTGTTTACTGGCAAAGATGCTGGTGAAGCGACTGACGAGGGAACTTACCCTATCGACACCATCTTTGGCTTGGCACAAGCTAAGCTAAATGCGCTGAGAAAATAAGCACTTATTGACATAAAAGTTGATAGAAAAGCGTATAAATTTTCATAACTTGTCATAATGACAATATCCCGACGCAGTTGTCGGGATATTGTCGCTAAAGCCATGAAATTGATGGCTTTTTGCTCTGGACAAAAGTGTGATCTATCTCTAGTATTTGCCCCCTTGTCTATTCGTCCGGGAATAATCCCATCGCAAGGAAGCCAACACTCAAATACCTGAGGTTACTCATGCAGCTATCACTGAAAAACTTGTCAGTACGAACGCAAGTTTTGGTTCCAGTTCTATTCACCGCGATCACTCTGTTCATCACATTGTGGATCACTCAAAACAACTTAGAAGCAGAGCAAGAATTGGTTGCTTCTAACTCCGACTCTCTTGTGTTCTACAAAGACACATTGGCTAAAATCGACGACCAAGTTTACCCATTGCGCATTAGCGCGGTTTACGCAATCTACGATGCTTCTCGTCGTGATGCTTTCCTTGCTGACCTAAAGGCGGGTGCAAAAGCGATTGATGCCGATCTCGATCTTGTCGATGCTCGTGGTACGTTCAGCAAAGAAGCGCAGAAAGTACGCCAAAGTATTGATGCTTACATTGATTACTCAACACGTGCGGTAGAATTCTTTAACCGTCACGACCGTGGCTTAGTTTCTGATAGCGAATACACAAACTTTATCTCAGGTTACCGCCGTGTTGGTAACGAAATGGTTGCAACCATCAACTCACTATCACAGCGTGTGAATGAGATTGCGACGGAAGCAACCGCAGCAAGCGCACGTGAACATACTCGCGTACAAAACAATGCCATGATGTCAGTCATTGCGGTATTTGCATTCTCTTTGCTAGGTGCTTGGTTCCTATCTGGCATGATTGTTACGCCAATTCAAAAACTTCAAGAAGTGATGCGCAAGCTAGCAGGTGGTGACCTGTCGGTGCGTGCAGACATCGATGGCGACAACGAAATTTCACAGCTAAGCAAAGACGTAAACCAAACAGCGAAACAGCTTCACGATACGGTTGACCAACTGATGCGCATCAGTGAAGAAGTGGCTTCTGCTTCAACAGAACTTGCAGCGGTAATGACACAAGCTGAAGCTAATGCTCAACAAGAATTGGCTGAAATCGAGCAAGTGGCATCGGCGGTTAACGAGCTAGCAAGCACAGCAAACAACGTAAGCGACAACGCGACATCAGCAGACGCAACAGCACGTGAAGCAGACGGTCTAGCGCAATCTGGCCTCGCTATCTTCCAAGAGAGTGCACAAGCAAGCGAGCAAATGTCTCAAGCGCTTAACGATGCGGCGCAAGTGGTTCTTCGTCTGAAAGAACAATCGGTTCAAATCAACGACGTTATTGAAGTGATTCGTGGCGTATCTGAGCAAACTAACCTTCTAGCACTGAACGCAGCGATTGAAGCAGCACGTGCTGGTGAATCTGGTCGTGGTTTTGCTGTTGTAGCAGATGAAGTTCGTATGCTAGCGGCACGCACTCAAGACTCAACGCAAGAAATCTCTTCTATCATTGAAGAGCTTCAAGCGCAGTCTGGTCTTGCAAATGACAGCATGCAGGTGAGCCTAGAGATGCTTAACCGCAACAACGAGCTCACTCAGCAAGCGAACGATGCGTTGATTGGTATTACCGAGTCGGTAGCGAACATCAACGATTCAAATACGCAAGTGGCGACGGCAGCGGAAGAGCAGTCTCAAGTAACACAAGACATCAACCGTAACGTGGTAAACATGTCTGAACTTGTAAACCAAAACGTTGCTGGCATCAGCCAAAGCGCGAGCGCAAGTACAGAACTTTCTCACCTTGCTGAAAAACAAAAAGAGCAGTTGAGTTTCTTCAAGCTTTAATCAAAAGCAACAAGCGACAAACATCGACTGATTGAAAAGAATCCCTGAGCTTCGGCTTGGGGATTTTTTTATCAAAAATCGAGTAATGATTTAATTAACAGTAATTAAAACAGTCAGTTACCCAAAATAAAAGGTGACTTATATCACATTTATAAATGTTGAGTCTCACTTTTTAGCGTCAAAAGTTTTTTGACGCGCACGCTTTTATTCATCGAACCGATAACTTGAGGGTTTGGAGGTATTCATATCGTCATCTCCAGTGGTGTTTTGTTCAATTAAGGCTGTGTATTCAACTTGTTGCGTTAAAAATAGCAGCTGCTACGATGCCGCCCGTTTTCTCGTTGGTACAGAAAAGTCCTGTTTTCTGGTGAGAAAATGATGACAAAACAAAGATATGGAAAACTATAAATGAAATTGAAAACTTTAGCTGTAGCAGTGGCGCTAATGGCATCTGGATCTCAAGTTGTCGCTTCAGAATTGTACAACCAAGACGGTACATCACTAGAAATGGGCGGCCGCGCTGAAGCTCGTCTATCTATGATCGACGGCAAAGCAGAAGACCGTTCACGTATCCGTCTTAACTTCCTAGGCAAACAGGAAATCAGCGATAGCCTATACGGTGTTGGTTTTTGGGAAGGTGAGTTCGAAACATTCGAAAACGGCGCAGTTGATAACAACAGCGATCTAGAGACTCGTTACGCGTACGCAGGCCTTGGCGGCAAATACGGTGAAATCACTTACGGTAAAAACGACGGTGCACTAGGCGTTATCACTGACTTCACTGATATCATGGCTTACCACGGCAACACTGCAGCACTAAAACTGCCAGTTGCTGACCGCACAGACAACATGGTTTCTTACTCAGGCCAATTCGAGCAACTAGCGCTTCGTGCAAGCTACCGTTTTGCTGATCGCACAACAGATGCGAACGGCTTTGACGACAACGAGCAAGATGGCTTCTCTCTATCTGGTATTTACGCATTCGCTGACACTGGCCTTGAGCTAGGTGCTGGCTTTGCTAACCAAGATGACGTTGACCAATACATGCTAGCGGCTTCTTACACTGTAGGTAACTTCTACGTTGCTGGTAACTACACAGGTATCGAGCAAGATTCTGACGATTACAAAGGTTACGAACTAGCAGCTGCATACACTATGGGTCAAACAGTGTTCACTTCTACTTACAACAAAGGTGACGTAGAAGACACAGATACTGTAGAAAACCTAGCTGTTGACGTAACTTACTACTTCAAGCCTAACTTCCGTGGCTACGCGTCATACAACTTCGACCTAATGGACAACGAAGGTTCTGACGAGCAAGACGAACTAGCACTAGGTCTACGTTACGACTTCTAAGTCAAATTGTTTTCTAAGATCCCGCCTTTTTCTTAGTAAAACAAAACCCCTTACCGTGTGGTAAGGGGTTTTCTTCATTTTAGGGGCATTTGAACGAATTAGGGCTATTTGAACGCCGTGATTCATACGTTGGATATGGGCTGGTTTATCCTTTCAGCGTTAGCTTGGTGCCATCAAATTTGAGGTGACTTAAAAGGTTTTTGGCATTTGCTTTCCCGAAATCATCAAACTCGACCCCGTATCGCGCGTAGTGTGTCGATTTCTGTAAGTTACAGATTCGCCCTTTTAGTGGCGCTAACATGCGTCCGTTACCCGGCATCGTTATGTCGAGAGTGACAAGATCACCGACTTGGAGCGTTCTACTCATCGGTGAGGTAACAAATCTACAGCCACTCTTGGAAAGGTCTCGTATTTCACATTCTGCTCGGTATTGCTCGAACTGAAGGCGGCTGCGCAGATTCACTTCGTATCGCACTTCTTTTCGCAGCTGATAAACCTGCATGGTGTTAGGCAGACTCAGCACCAATAATGGGTATGGGTCGCCCAAACGGTGTTGAAGCTGGGCTCGAAAAGGGATCACGGCGCCTTCACCACGATGGGAGTAGGCTTTTACGTTAATCCAGAAGCCTTCCTGAAAGTAAAACTTCAAATCCTCGTCGGAGATATTTGGGAGCTCAATCAGCGCGGTATTGTTGGAATGACAGCCCATAAATGTACTGGTGGTGATGAACTTGGTGCCTACTGGCGTGGTGACGTTAAGTGTCACTTCACTTCCATGTTCCACCATTGCCATTGCATCGGTGCTGTTTAATGTGCTTGCCTGACGTTCTGGTGCTTTTTTATTTGTAAGAGACGAACGATTGTCCCTTGCACTCGTCATCATATTTCTCATTATTATTGTCGTACCTAATGTGAGAAGACGGTTTTGCGCTATGTTATGGTAGTACTAAATGACTAGACTATTGCGTGGATATCATTCTATGCAGTCACATAGCTGGTTTCAATAAAGCACGAGTGAAAAGTGGGGCACGGATAATGCAGAAAGTGACACAAGACACAACAAGCCAAATTTTTTGGGTCGATTTAGAGCAAGACCACAAAGCAAAAGTGGTTTATAAGCTTGATGGACAAGAGATGCACATAACGTCCACGCTGATACCTGAAGAAGTGCGCGGTAAAGGCTATGGCAAAGTGATGATGGAGGCCGTACTGCCAGAAATTGAAGCACAAGGCTATCGCGTTGTACCCGTTTGCCCTTACGTGATTAAATACATGGCAACACACCCTGAATGGGCGCATTTACTCGCATAATGGAGCCAATGAACAATCCGCTTTATCAAAACATCGGTGACGAGCTCAAGCTAGGTTCGCTTGAACGCATCGATGTGATTCAATCTCTATGGGGTGGTTATGGTGAGTTAGTTCGGCTGACTTTTCCGTGCCGCTCGATCATCGTTAAACACGTTCAACTTCCTAAACCATCGGAACATCCGCGTGGTTGGAACACCGATCGCTCCCATCAACGTAAGCTGCATTCTTATCAGGTTGAAGTCGGTTGGTATCAGCACTTCAGTCAACAGGCCGACGAACGTTGCCGAATCCCGCAAGGGCTCAAGTGTTTTCAGAACGAAAATGAATGGCTGATTGTGATGGAAGACCTCGCTCAAGCCGGTTATCCAAACGTGATTAAAGAGGCGAGTAAAGCACACTTGAAAGCCTGCTTGGTTTGGTTGGCAAACTTCCACGCGCGCTATATTGGTGTTACTGACGACACTTTATGGCCAACAGGTACCTATTGGCATTTGGACACAAGACCTGATGAATTGGCCACACTTCAAGATGACAGGCTCAACCAACATGCGGAGATGATTGACTGCACTTTGCGTCAGGCACGCTTTCAAACACTGGTTCATGGTGATGCCAAGCTGGCCAATTTTTGCTTTGATGATGAAGGCTCAGCTGTTGCTGCAGTAGATTTTCAGTATGTAGGTCATGGCTGCGCGATGAAAGACGTGGCGCTGTTTATGAGTAGTGCTGTCGAACCGGATCAGTGTGCAGAGATGGAATCTTGGGTGCTGAATACCTACTTTGACGCCCTAGATAGTGCACTTAAACACTATCAGCCTGAGCTTGATGTTTCTGTGGTTGAGCAAGAATGGCGACCATTGTTCGCTGTTGCTTGGGCGGATTTTCAGCGCTTTGTGAAAGGCTGGAGTCCTAGTCACTGGAAGATTAACCCATATACCGAATCGTTAACGAAACGAGCGTTAGACGATTTGGACTTGAAGCAGTAAATAAAAACTCCCGCTGGATTTCACAGTGAAAAAGCGGGAGTTTTATCATGGTGGATAACTATTAGTTTTTCGGTTTTCGAATGCGAGCCATGCTATAGGTGTTGATAAACTCACCGTCTCGGAAAGAGGCATCAACAAACTCACCTTCAATCTCAAAGCCGTGCTTCTTGTACAAGCCTATTGCAGCGTCGTTATCGGCATTCACTTCGATATGGATACGTCTTACATTTAACCAGTTGTCGGCCAGCTCTGTCACCGTACTAATCAGCGCACTTCCAACGCCTAAGCCGTGAAACTTGTCATGAACACCAATGCCAAACGAGGCGGTGTGCGAAGTTCTCGGGCGTTGTGAATGATGAAATCCAATGTTTCCCACTACCTTGCCATCGACTTCTGCAACATAGCTATACACACCGGTTGGCATGTTCGATAGTCGCTCAACCCACATCTTGAGAGATGGCTTAGGGAGTTGCAGGGTTTCACGTTGTGCTTTTGGTTGCGAATAAATTTCGACTAGCGCAGCAGCGTCTTCAACAGTGGTTGGACGAACGATGATTTCCATGCTTCTCTCCTGTGGTTTGTTGGAATTAACTTCAATCTAACCAGAGAACGTCACTTTGAATAGCCTTTTTTTACTTTTACCCTTCAAATGGCTTTTAAATTAGCATGTTACGAACCTCTAACTTTCACTTTTTATAGTGAATTATCATTGAAAATACCAATGAGAGTGATTTTCCGTTGAATTTTTGTACTAAGGAACTTCACCTTTATGGAGAATAATGGTGAAGTTGTATTGACTAAAATAAAGCCATTTTTATCAAAGTGTGAAGTTGGTATCTGCAACGAGTTGATTTTAATCAAGACAGGTTGGAGTTACCTCTTATGGGGTATGGGGAGCACGCCTTTTTAGCGCTATTTATGCTTAACTTATTTAAGAGCAATTAGAGCGTGTTTGAGGAAAATAATAATGAAATCCTCTCAGTCAAAAGTCTCGCAAAGTCGACGTCGATTCTTGCGTGACACTGCCCGTACCGCCGCTGGTGTGGGTGCGGCAGCGTGTGTTCTTGGATTGCAATCTTTGCAGAGCCAAGCACGCGATACTAAAGGTGTGCCTATTCGTCCGCCTGGCGCTTTGCCAGAAGGTGATTTTGAGTCTGCCTGTATTCGTTGTGGGCTGTGTGTTCAGGCGTGCCCTTATGACACTTTGAAGCTTGCGAGTCTGCTATCCCCAGTTGCCACAGGTTCACCGTACTTTACTGCGCGCGATATTCCTTGCGAAATGTGTGAAGACATTCCTTGTGTCGTGGCTTGTCCTAGCGGTGCGCTGGATCATGACCTCACCGATATAGACGATGCGAGAATGGGAACGGCTGTGCTGATCGACCACGAAACCTGCCTCAACTGGCAAGGTTTACGTTGTGATGTTTGTTACCGCGTGTGCCCGCTGATCGATGAAGCGATCACATTGGAAAATATTCGCAATGACAGAACGGGCTATCACGCGAAACTGATCCCGACCGTCAATTCTGATGTGTGTACGGGCTGTGGTAAATGTGAACAAGCTTGCGTGCTTGATGTGGCAGCGATCAAAGTGGTGCCGACCGATCTCGCCAAAGGTAAGGTTGGTAGTCACTACAACTTTGGTTGGCAAGAAATCGACAAGCCGCTTGAAAATGTCTTACCAGCAGATAATCCAGTACCAAGTGGTGCGCTTGAGTCGCTCAAAGGAGGTCAATAATGGCCAAGAACTTAGCGCAAGATGCTGGTAAAGAAGCCATCGAAAAACTGGGATGGTGGCGTGCGCATCGTTTTCTCATTCTACGTCGATTATGCCAACTGACCATCATTGTTCTGTTTATGGCAGGGCCAACATGGGGCATTCTGCAAGGCAATTTATCTTCCAGTATGCTGCTTAATACGGTGCCACTGAGCGATCCTCTGATTGTATTACAGTCTCTCGCCACAGGTCATATTCCAGAGTTTAACGCTTTCCTAGGCGTAGCGATTGTGTTGGTGTTTTACGCGATTCTAGCTCCGCGCGCTTTTTGTGCTTGGGTATGCCCACTCAATATCGTGACGGATTTTGCTGCGTGGCTGCGCAGAAAACTCAATCTCAAAGCGAGTTATCGTTGGTCGCCAAATATTCGCTACTGGTTAATTCCCGCATTGATGCTTGGCAGCGCAATTTCGGGTTCAGTGCTCTGGACTTGGCTTGACCCTGTTGCGGCGCTGCATCGTGGTTTGGTATTTGGCATGGGTGCTGGCTGGGTTTTGATCTTATTGGTGTTTGTGCTGGATTTATTGCTAGTTGAGCACGGCTGGTGTGGTCACTTGTGTCCATTGGGAGCAACGTACAGTGTGATTGGTAGCAAGAGTTTAATGCGAGTCACTGCCGTGCGGCGAGAAGACTGTACTAAGTGCATGGATTGTTTTTATGTTTGCCCCGAGCCGGAGATTTTGCGTCAACCGTTAAAAGAAGGCGACCGTCGCGTGATGGATCAAACCTGCATGAGTTGCGGGCGTTGTTTAGATGTTTGTCCTGAAAAGGTGTTTGAGTTCCAGAATCGACTGAATGTGAAGAACATTGAATAACAAAACAAAGAGTAAGAGAACAAAGAGCGAGTTTAGCTGGTAGGCAGTCTAGTTTTGCTTAATTTTTCGATGCCATCAAAATATTATTGAGCTTAATTAAGATTCATCACTGTTATAGAAATAGCGTATTCCTTTTTATTAACCACCCTTGTATCTGGGTGGTTTTTTTTGACTGTTATGACGTGAATGAAAGACTCTATTGTTATGAAAAGCCTCTTAGTTCCTCTTGTTTTACTTAGCGCTGGCTGTGTTAACCAAGCTCAACCCACTGGACGTGAAGTTGACATCATCGTTGTTGCTCCGATGGAGTCTCAAGTCAGAGTCACTTATCAAGAGCACAATCTATTGAATACCGTTTACCTTAGTGGCGAAGCATGCCGCTTTGATATTGGGCCTACGACCATTAAAGGTGAGGGGGCTTCGGTTGAGCTAAAACCAAATGGCCAGTGTCGTTAAACACTGGCCATTTTAGGAAGGAATGGAAGGTGGGCGCTTAGTCCGACTTTTCGTCTTTGATAAGGCCTTTTCTTTCTAGTCGCTTTTTAGGGTTAACGCGATGGTCGACGCCTAGCGCTTCTTTCGTAGTATCCGCGATCGTCTCATCAAGCGTACAACGGTTACCTACAACCTTCGTTACACCGTTAGCCAGCTTTTTAGGGCTACATTTTGGGTCGATAGGGCCAGCGTTTGCGACCACAGGAAGCAGTGACAATAACATCACTGAAAATGCGTATTTCATCTCATGAATCCTAATCTCTCAATTCGGTGCTTAATTTAGCATCGGTACTAAAAAGGATTTAGGCATTCCCAAGATTGTTCATCATCCAGATGACTATAGATGTTCAGGTTGCTATAGAAAGTTGAAAGCCCTCTCTCTTCCGTGAGAAAAGGGCTTTCGATGAGGCTTCACCTCATTATCACTAGGTGTGCGGTCTGCTTGTTTAATGGAGCAAGTAGTCCATGCTGACTAGCTGTCGCCAAAGTATCGAACTGCTGACCACAACCCACAAAACGGTCTTCGCGATTTTAGCGTTTCGCATGGGTATTCCCGATTATCAAAGATGAAATATTGATTGAGCCAGTTGTTTGGCTGATGTTCAGATGATATCTCAATGAATACTGGCCGAAGTTATCACCTTTAAAACATATCGGTCTGGAATGCCTACACACAGCATTTTTTGAAAAAAAAGCCCACCTATGGAGTGGTAGGTGGGCAAGGCTTATGTGGAGTCACAAACTGCTACCAGCTGGAGTCGGGACCGTAGTAGCAAGATACTTACAATATCGTTTGCCTGTGTGTTCAAAAAGGCATCTTAAATAAAGCGATTTTTGTCGATGCCCAACAGAAAAATGATTAATTTGCTCATCTAGAACCAAGAAGTATGGGTTATACCCAAAAGCGGAAGTGTTTCGCCTTATTATTTAAATATATCAATGGTTTATATTTTGTTAGGGCTTGGGTAATTACCAAGCAATGGAATTGACGAAACGATGACAAGGTGACACTGCTTCAAATAAAAATACTCAGCAGTGTCTCTGGATTAAATGTAGCGGTGTGGTGGGAGTGAAGCTCTTATTGCTCGTTTTGTTGTGCGGCTTTTAAGCGCGATTTCTCAACGTTAATGATACCAGGGTTACCAACGCGAACCGTTTGCAGTAAATGCTTGATCCACATTGGCAAAGATGGTGATAAGCGGTAATGAATCCAAAGCCCTTGGCGTGTGTCTTTTAAGAACGTGGTATCGCGCAATAATGCTAAGTGGCGAGAGACTTTCGGCTGGCTTTCATTTAACGCGTTTTTAAGATCCGTGACCGTCAAGTCTTGTTCGTCTTCCAAAAGCATTAATATTTTCAAGCGTAGCGGATCGCTCATCAGTTTAAAGAAGCTGCTTGGGTCTACATGCGTGTTATTCTCTTCGCTGTTGAGGAGCAAAAATAGGCTGATGCGTTCAATCAGTTCTTTGGCGGTATTTTTAAATGGCTTAACGCCTTCCAGTGGTTTGGGATCAACAAGATTCCAATGCAGCTGATCGACATCTTGCTCGAAAATAACACATTCATCTTTTGCGTTGTCACATAAGGTGATGACAAAGTCGTAGTGCTTGCTTTCAACTTCCGCATAATCTTTAGAGCGAAGCCCTTCACTCGTGATGTTTTGCCCATCTAAAACTTCAAACACTCTTGGGTCGACTTCACTTGGGTGAACGCCTGCGCTGTCAGCATGAAAACGGTCTCCTGCCATGTGGTTAAAGATCGCTTCGGCAAGTTGCGAGCGAGCGGAGTTACCAGTGCAAAGAAATAGGACTTGTTTTTTCATCATATCAAACTAAAAAATGCGGAGGCGTATGCCACTGTGACCATTGATAGAAGACAGTATAACGCTGCATGGGGTGAACAAGAAGCACTCGAACGTGCATCAGGTTCTATATTAACCGTTTAGACGTGCTAGATATGAAGAATCGTGATGAAAAAGTGGGGAATAGAAAGTTGGAGTGGGAAGAGTAAAGTAGCCTTACTGCGATGTTTGCGCAGTAAGGCTCAATCCGAATTACTTCTCTAGCTTAGTGAAGTAGTCGAAGATTACTGGTACGTCAGATTGACCTAGACCAGCGTTTAGCGCTGATTGTAGGTTTGCAGAAGTACCTTCAGCGATAAGAGACTCAGTACCTAGGTCTTTTACCATCTCTAGGAAGTAACCAAGGTCTTTGTTTGCGTTTGCAATAGAGAAACCTAGGTTTGGATTACCATCTACAGCGTAGTTCTTACAGAACTGCATAAATGGTGAGTTTGATGGGCCTGCAGACATGATGTCGAACAGTTGTTGGCCATCAACACCAGCAAGTTTTGCAACTGCAAACGCTTGAGACATGGTTGCTACTGTTGTCATACCCATGAAGTTGTTTACCAGCTTCGTCACATGACCAGAACCTAGCGCGCCTAGGTGGAATACGTTTTCGCCTTGCTCATCAAGTACTGGCTTCACCTTGTTGAATGTATCCATGTCACCAGCAGCCATGATGTTTAGTAGGCCTTCTTTCGCGTGAGCAGGAGTACGGCCAAGAGGTGCGTCAATCATGCCTGCGCCTTTTGCCGCTAGATCTGCGCCAATCTTACGAGTAGAAGCTGGGATAGAAGTACCGAAGTCGACCAGCACTGCACCTTCTTTGATGCCTGCTAGGATACCGTCTTCTGCGTAAACCAATTTTTCTACAACTTCTGAAGTGGTTAGACAAAGCATCACGATGTCACTTGCTGCAGCCAGTTCTTTTGCAGAGCTTGCTTCTTTCGCACCACGAGCAACACACGCTGCAACCGCTTCTTTGTTCAGGTCCATTACGTTTAGTTCGTAACCACGGTTTTGTAGGTTCTCAACCATGTTGCCGCCCATTAGACCTAGTCCAATGAAACCAATCACAGGTTTTGTCATATCTAACTCCTAAAATATACTATTGTATGATTATATGGTCATTATAATATTCACCCGTCTGGAATTTGCAATGAAAAAATTCCCCAAATGTGTTGTCGGATCTCAGTTTCTTCTAGTGAATTAAATTTTATGTTTTTGTTTTTAATTTATATCAATGGCTTATGTTTGGTTTTGATGCTTGAAAAGGTTAAAAAGCTAGAGGCATGAATTCACGGTTTTGTGATCTGGCGAGCATACAAGTCTTCGTAAGTAGAATAAGTTCATTTGTATTACAAATATATCTTGTTTTATTTACTTGAGGCATTTATGTACACCGGACATTTAGCACACTTAACGTTCCTTTCTTATTTATCTCCTAAGCTGCAAAGCGTCATTGAGATAGCAAAAGATAAGCTCAGCACACCGATTGAAAATGGTAAGTATGAGTTGTTTGGAGAATCAGCTTTTATGATGGTGGTTGAAGATCAAACTCAGCCACTTGAACACCGACGTTCTGAGATCCACCGTAACTATCTCGATGTACAAATCTTACTCGAAGGTGAAGAGGTATTTGGCTACAGTTTGAACCCTTTCACAGCGATAGAAGAAGACCTGCTAGCAGACAAAGACGTGGCTTTCAGTGAACAGTTGGTTGATGAGAAGTTCATAAAAGTGGGGGCCGGAGAGTTCATTATTTTCTATCCGGGGCAACCACATCGCCCATTGGTTGCTACAGAATCAGGACCAGCATCCGTTCGTAAGGCAATCATCAAAGTACATAAAGATTTTTTGTAAAATAAACTTTAAAAAATAACGACATAGCCGCTTTTTAAACGCTAGTTTAGAGGCGGTTTTTTATTCTAACTTTCGGAAATTTAAGTGAAAAACAGAAAGTAAATAAATAATAATGATATTGCGAATTTGTTACATTTGGCGGTATGATGGCGGCTTCATATCCTAAGGACTCATCATGAATACGCCACAGAAAAGTTGGAGAACGCCACAAAACTTTCTTCTGCTGATTTCCATTATTGTTCCTATTGCCTTCTCCACTTGGATGGCGCTGCTGAACAACTTCGTTATCGAAAAAGCCAACTTTGATGGGGCCGATATCGGCTTACTGCAAAGTGTGCGTGAGATTCCCGGTTTTCTTGCTTTCACTGTTGTCTTTGTTTTGCTGTTTATCCGCGAGCAACGTTTTATGCTGGTCTCGCTAGCCATGCTGACACTGGGCACGGCAATCACAGGTTACTTCCCATCTTTGTTTGGACTTCTTTTTACTACCTTGTTGATGTCGACTGGCTTCCACTATTTCGAAACACTGAAGCAATCTTTGTCCTTACAATGGCTTTCTAAAGAAGAAGCGCCAGAGATGTTGGGTAAGTTCATCTCGGTTGGGGCATTGGCGTCTTTAGTCACCTATGGTGCGATTTGGGTACTGTTAGAACAGCTGAAGTTAGATTTTAAGACGGTCTATTTATTAGCAGGCGGTACGGGTTTTATCCTGATTATGGTGATGGCATTTGCGTTTCCTGAATTCAAAACGGAAGTACCACAAAACAAAAAGTTGGTGCTGCGTAAGCGCTACTGGCTTTACTATGCATTGACCTTTATGAGCGGTGCTCGCCGTCAAATCTTCACGGTCTTCGCTGGTTTCTTGATGGTGGAGAAGTTTGGCTATTCGGCTGCAGAGATTACGCTTCTCTTCTTAATCAACTATTTGTTCAATTTCCTGTTTGCTAAACGTATTGGTCGCTTTATCGGAGCCGTTGGTGAGCGCAAAGCACTGATGTTTGAATATGTGGGATTGATTTTTGTCTTCGTCGGTTACGGTTTAGTGCAAACTGCGGAGTGGGCGGCAGCATTGTACGTGATTGACCATCTGTTCTTTGCACTGGCACTCGCAATCAAAACTTACTTCCAGAAGATTGCCGATCCGGCAGACATGGCATCAACGGCTGGTGTGGCGTTTACCATCAACCACATTGCTGCTGTCGTGATTCCGGTAACCTTTGGTGTGATTTGGTTGGTTTCGCCTTCAAGCGTATTTTACATTGGTGCCGCTATGGCCGCAGTGAGCTTGTTACTGTCCTTAAATATCCCAGCTAAGCCGGGAGAGGGTAATGAAACACGTGTGTTGAGATGGAACTAAGTTAGTGCTTACTACTCAATGACTTAACGCGAAAACTGGTTATAAAAATGGGATGCAGAGGCATCCCATTTTTGTATTCGGTTTTCAACGTGAGACTGGTTTGTTGTGAGAGTGGTTCGTTTAGAACGGATACCAAAATAGTTGAGTGTCTATAACGCGTTTGCTAATCGCTGCGGCAACAATCACGACGATGCCTGCCATACACACCATATCGGCTTTGGTCAGCGGCTTTAGGCTGTACCAAGTACGAGAAGAATGACGACCAAAACCACGCAATGTCATCGCGTTAGAGATTTGGTCAGCGCGATCTAGGCTAGAGAAAATTAAAGGGCCTAAGATCTTAGAAACGTTCTTCATACGGGTAAACAACGGCGCTTTCTTACTCAGTTCAACACCACGAGCTTGTTGAGCGTGCATGATGTTCACGAAGTCTTTCTTCACTTCGGGCAAGTAACGTAAGGTCAAACTGACTGCATAAGCGATTTTGTAAGGCACACCCATGCGGTTCAAACTTGCTGCAAACTCAGTAGGATGCGTAGTAAACACAAACACCAAGGCAATTGGGAACATGCTGAAGTATTTCAGTGTCACGGTGACCAGATAAAACAAGGTCTCTTGGGTGAGTGAGTAATTACCCGGTAACGACAACAATACCGTTGTTGACCCCATGTATTCACTGCCTTGCTGCGGCGCTAATGCGAACATAAACAGCGCATTAATCAACAAAACACTGCCTGTACCGATCAGTAAAGGCTTGTACACATGGAAAGGTACCTTGGTCATTTTTAACAAACCAAGACCTACAACGATCAGTAGAGCAATGATGCGCAAATCAAAGGTTGTAAGTACCACCGTTACCCACGCAATGAACATCAAAAACTTGGTAATGCCATTGAGTTTGTGCAGTGGCGATTGGGTATCGATGTAGTTGATACCAAACTTCATCTTATTGTCTTTCATGCCACTACTTTCTCAATGTTCTTAGCGTCATTATTTTGTGGATCTTGAGCTTCTGAAGTTTGTACATCGGCGTTGTTTTCACGCTCTCGACGCGCTTTTTCAACGTAAATAAAGTGCTGCATAAAGTTGTTAGTGTTCTCAATGCCTAACTCAGTCGCGAGTTCATACAAGCTAGTTGTCGCTAGGTTCGCTTGGTCTAACAGTGCTGGGGAACTAAACACCTCAGTCATTGGCGCGTCAGCAATCAACTTGCTGTCGGCAATCACGATGGAACGAGTGGTGTACTCCAAGACCAAGTGCATGTCATGAGAGATGATCATCACCGTAATGCCAAGTTCACGATTAAGCTTCTCGATAAAGCTCAGCATTGATGTGTAGTTACGATAATCTTGACCAGCAGTAGGCTCGTCCAGAATCAAAAGCTCAGGCTCTAGGGCAAGAATCGATGCAATCGTCACACGCTTCTTCTGACCGTAGCTTAATGCTTCAATTGGCCAGTGGCGGTACTTGCTCAAACCACACAGCTCAAGGACTTCCAATACCTTCGCTTCGACTAGTTTCTCTTCAACACCACGGTTACGCAGACCGAAAGCCACTTCGTCGAAAATCATGTGATGCGAAATCATATGATTTGGGTTTTGCATTACCACGCCAACCTTTTGGCTGCGCTCGAAAATGGTTAGCTCGTTTAAGTCTTGGCCGTTCAAGATCATCGAACCTTGGTCTGCTTCAATCACGCCCATCACAAGCTTAGTGATGGTGGATTTACCAGAGCCGTTTTTACCCAAAACCGAAACGAATTCGCCGCGTTTTACGTCGAAGCTAACGTCTTCAAGCGCGTTTTTCTCACCATCGTATGAATAGGTAAGGTTACGAACAGCCAGAAGAGTCTCGGCTTGCTTTTCAACATTGGTTGTTTTTGAGGCTTCAAACCATGCGCTGACGGCGGATTGGTATTGCACCAATGGCAATGTACTTAAGCTTGATGGCTTTGCATCGCCTTCAATCGCGCAGCCTGCTTCTTTCAAAGCGGAAAGGTAAAGAGGCTCACGGATACCGTACTCCTCAAGAAGCGGGGACGCTAAGATTTCATCCGGTGTGGTATCTGCGATGATTTCACCACTTTCCATCAGAATGATACGGTCAACAGAGCGATGCAGTACGTCCTCAAGACGGTGCTCGATAATGATGATGGTTTTGCCCGTTTCACGGTGCAGATCATCGATAATCTCGATGGTCTTTTTACCCGTCTTTGGATCAAGGGCTGCAAGTGGTTCGTCAAACAACAAGATGTCGACGTCATCGACTAAAATACCCGCCAAAGAAACGCGCTGTTTCTGACCGCCTGATAAATCGTGAGGGGAGCGATCTAACATCTGTTCCAAATCGACCATTTTGGCCGTCGCTTTGACCAATGGGTACATGTCGATGTTAGACATCAATTGGTTTTCCAACGCGAATGCGATGTCTTCACCAATGCTCAACCCAACAAATTGGCTGTCCGTATCTTGCAGTACGGTACCAACTTGTTCGGTGAATTGGTGCATGTCAAAAGGGGCGGTGTCTTGACCATTGATGGTCAACTGACCACTGGTTTCCCCTTTGGTAGCGTGTGGGATCAGTCCGTTAAGACATTGGCCAAGGGTAGATTTACCACTACCACTTGGACCGATAATGACGATTTTCTCTCCTTTCTCTATCCTTAGATTGATATTTTTTAGCGTCGGTTTGTCCAGCGACTCATATCTAAAAGAGAAGTTAGAAAATTCGATTGTCATTCGACATTAAGCCTCTGTTAAGTTGCGGCTTTGCTTGTTACGTTTTGCGACAGACTTAAGAATGAAGAAGCCAACAATAGCAATAAGAATGGTGTTACCCAGTGCGATGATCGACAGCTGTGTAAATACCTTAGTGAACGGTTCTGCATACAAGATGGTGTCTAGGAAGGCTGAGCAGCCGTAACCAAATACGTTACCCAATAGAGCAAGCACCACGAACAACGCGAAATCTTTCATATTGAAGTCACCTTTCTCTAAGCGGTTGCGTGTTAGAGAAGGGAAAAGACCGATAATTAAACCGACAATACCTGAACCAAGTACCCAAGTTAGCCATACGCCCCAGCCTGCAAATAGGTCCGTAACCCAGTGGCCAATGAAGCCAACCAAGAAGCCTACAAGAGGGCCGAATAACACTGAGAACAATGCCAATACCGCCATTGCTGGTTTCAGCGTCGTGTTTGCAAACACAGGAATGCCAAACATTGGCAAACCGCCGATGCCGTATAGCGCAGCACCGATTGCAATAACCACTACGGTTTTAGCAGAAAGATTCATAGATAACCTCAGTTCAATTGTCGATTTTAAAGAACGTTCACTTGCTTTGTTTTATAGCGCTGATTGTGTAACAAAGTTAGGAAACAACCAAGCTGCTTATTGTTTGCTCTGTTTTTCTTCAAGAAATGTGTGATTGGATTCACGCATCCCATTGACTGGCTTAGTTTTTCAGCAAGCATCAAAAATAAGGCGCGCATTATACAGAATATTGATAAAAGTGGGAATGCTATCTGTCTGGATGGCTAGAATGAAAACAAGGGCTGACTGTCAGCCCCTGATTACACTTTTTGATGCGTTTTTCGCCATTAAATTAATGGTCTAGGTATAGGTAGTTTTGCCAGCTCTTCATGCGGATAAGCACTTTTCGCATGATAGAAACGTGGGTAAAGCTATCTGAATAAACCGCGACCTCAACCGCCGTACCGAGTGGTAGGTGATACTCAGTCAGATCATCAGTGATTTGCAAAGTAACGAACACGCGACCACTGGTGCGGAGCGCATCGGTACCCAGCAGTGCACCACGTGCTTGGAATTGGCTTTCCGCGATGGCTGGTAGCACTTCGATGACCTTACCCTTGAACACTTGTCCCGGTAATGCACGGAACATGAACTCGGCTTCAAAGCCAGGTTCTAGGCGTTGTAGAGAGTTTTGACGGAACGCGGCGGTGTACAGTTTTTGTTCGGTGTGAACGAAAGTCATCACAGGAGCAAGTGGCAGCGGTACCGCCATTACGCCTGGACGCAATGCTAACTGAGTCACGTAGCCGTCGGTTGGCGCTTTCACGACGGTTTGATCGAGGTTGAACTCTGCTTGGCGTAACTCGGCCAATAGTGAAGCAACCTGAGTGTTTTCTCCGCCGACTTCAGAGTCCAACGCAATTTGTGCTTGTTCACGTTTGGACTGAGCAACTTCAAGCGTCGCTTGAGCCGCTTTAAATGCTTGACGGCGAGTATCCAATTGTTGCTCGGTGAAGGCGCCACGATCGAAACCACGTTGGTAACGGTCGAATTCGCGTTGCGCTTTATCACGCTCAGCAAGTGCTTTGATGACTGCTGCTTCCGCTTCTTGAACGCCAGACTCTAGCCCCAATGCACCTTGGCTGGCTTCTTTCACTTTCGCACGTAGCTTATCCACTTCTGCTTGGAATGGAATCGGATCGATACGGAAAAGTACATCACCTTTCTGCAATGGTTGGTTTGGTTGAACAGGTACTTCAATCACTCGGCCACGAACGCCAGAAACGACTGGTGTGGTTGAGAAGACTTGGTTACCAATTTGCGTGAACGGATGGTTGTAGTTCATCAGCAAGATAAGCGTACCGACTAACACCACCCCACCGAGTACGGCTGTTGGCACTGTCCACTTATTTAGTGGGATATTAAAGATTTTGAAAATCGCGATACATAGCGCGGCGTAAGTCAGAACCAGTAGTAAATCCATTATTGTTCCTCCTTACCTTGTTCTTTTTGTGCTGGAGTGCTTGACGCTGGCTTTTCGCCTTTCAGCGTAGAGACTTCTTTTTTCAATTCGTTGACTTCATCTATTAGCTCTTCGAGGCGATGATGGATATCATGCGTTTCTTGTTCGAGTTGTTTGAAGCCCCAGCCTCGTTCTTTGCGCCATAATGTCGCCCAAATCCAAAGGAAAGGCCAAAGGGCGTGAAGTGTGAAAAGGCTTACCCAGCCAGCGTAGTGAATAGCGTCTTGGTGAGGATGCTCGCGCTCTTTTGCTATTTCATAAGGAATATCGTGAATCACAATGATTCCGTAGAAGATAACCAAAGCAACGAAAATGAGTAACCCAAGTGCAAAATAGTCTAGAAACATCTTACTTCCCTGTGCTTGTTGCTAAATAGAAAAACTTACGTAAATTAACTGTTTAAGTATTTGATGAAACAATAAGTGAATCAAGTTATTTATAACTCGATGCGCTGTTATTGAGAGATACGGCATGCAATACGAAGGAGTAAGTAGTGCAATATTCAGGTGAGATTGCTGCAATTTGCGCGGCGGTCGTTTGGGCGGTTGCCACATGGATATACAGTCAGTTCAGTCATCGTTTTTCAGCGATGCAGTTGAACATCGTCAAAGGCATTATTGCATCAGCGATGATGCTGGTGGTCATGCCATTTTTGCCGCAGGGTATACCAACACAAATTGAACCATTACATCTCGCTGTATTGGCGGTTTCTGGTGTGATTGGCATTGCCATTGGTGATAGTGCTTACTTCGCTGCGTTGAAGCGCATTGGTCCGAACAAAACCTTATTGCTAGAATCTCTTGCTCCTCCGCTATCGGGCGTGCTTGCTTTGGTGTTTCTTGGTTCAGAACTGACATTACAAAGTTGGCTTGGCGTGGTGGTGACAACCGCAGCAGTGACTTTTGTGGTCTTTCAACCTTCTTCTTCAGGTGAAGAAACAAATTGGAGCGGCATCGGGTTTGGCCTGTTGGCGAGTGTATGTCAAGCTTCGGGTGTGGTGATTTCGCACTATGCGTTGGTTGCAGGCGATCTTCCACCCTTACTTGGTGCGTTAATCAGGCTCAGCATTGGTGTGTTAGCGGTTTGCTTGGTGATTAAAGTCGTTGAGCCAGCACCGTTTAAGGGCATCAAGCAGCACATTCAAGAGATGGGCAACAAAGCAATGGGATGGTTGTTACTGGCGATCTTTGTCGGGACCTTTCTTGCCCTTTGGCTACAACAGATTGCGTTGAAGTACGCCAACCCAGCGATAGCGCAAACCTTAATCGCCACAAGCCCGCTGTTTATCTTAGTAATTTACGCCATTAAAGGTGAAAAGGTTGGCGTGAAGAGTGTAATAGGAACATTGGTCGCGCTCGGCGGTATTTCATTGTTCTTTCTTTAAGCCTTTCTCTTAGCAAGTGGAAACAAGATATAAAAACGCCCCAGTTTGAGCTGGGGCGTTTTTTATTTTTCAGAACTTGGTTTGTGGGGCAGAGCTTTGTTTATCGTTGAGGGCTTGGCTTATAGCTCAGTACACACTTGATTTCGGCCGTTGGCTTTCGCGCGATACAAGGCTTTGTCGGCACGATAGAAGGTGCGTTGAGTGTTTTCACCTTCACGATGTAAGGTGATGCCGATGGAGACGGTCAAACCGCGCTCGCCCAAGATTTCATGCCAACCAAACTGGTAAATGCGCTCACGGTAGTTTTCAGCGTGCATTTCAGCCTTAGCGACTTCGGTGTTTTCAAGAATCACCAAGAACTCTTCTCCACCAAAACGTACACACGAAGACCCTCGGAATTTAAAGTAACCGGAGAGTTCTTTCGAAACGTTCACAATGGCTTTATCACCCACTAAGTGGCTGAGCTCATCGTTAATCGATTTGAAGTGATCAATGTCGATAACCAGTAAGGCAAAAGGCGTGTCGTGCAGCAGCAAATCTTTTAGCTTCACTTCCAACCAACGTCGGTTGTGCAAAGACGTCAGAGGGTCTGTGAACACGTCTTGTTGCAACTGGGCTACCGTATTTTTGTGTTGTTGAGTCGTCTCTTTCAGTTCTTTGTTTTCAATCTCTGAAAGGATTAGTTTGAGTTGTAATTCAAATCGAGTCAGGCGGCGCAACTGTGCAGGCCCTAGCTCGCTGATTGGAATGTGTTTCACCAAGTCAGATTCAACGCGAAACGCTTTCTTCTCGTAATTAAGCGCCTCTTTGAACAAGCCTTGCGATGAACACACTTGGCTCATTGCATTGTAAAAGCGGTTCGCAATCAATGGTGAAGAATGTTCGTTGATGCGTTTGCCAGTCGAGGCCAACAGTAGGTTTGACAGCGATTGGTGGCCGACTTCATTCAAGCAGTAAGCCGTCTCGATTTTTACCATGGTTGAGAGCCAGAATGTGTGCTGCTTACCGGTCGCGTACTGGATTTGAGAGATCGCAAGCAGCGCTTCGTTGTACTCTTTTTGTAAACGGTGCAGCTTTGCTCGGTATAAATGAATCTGACCCGTTAGGTTTTTATCACTGACCAAGATGCTGAGTTCTTCACATTCGCTGAGCAAGTCTGTCGCCGCGCCGATGCGCTGAAGGCTGATGTAACACGCCAACATATAGAGTTTGTAGCGTAATCTCAGTGAGCGGCTACCAATCGCATGATCAATTGCATCGATCTTTTGGTAGTAGCGTAGAGCGCGATTATGATCGCCATACGCATCACACAGATTGCCCATCCCAATGATGGCTAATACGTACTCGTCAATGTAACCGTATTCCACCGATATATTGGAGGAAGAGATGTACTCGGTTAATGCCGCGTTGTAGTCGCCTTTCTCGACCAAGCGATCACTCAAGCTCGATTTCACCGAAAGAATGTCTTCGACGTCCTCTGGCAGTTTGAGTAAATCGAGTGCGTGGCGTAGCTCTTCAATGCTTTCTGTTAACTGTTTAATCTTGCTGCGATACTCGGCACTGATGATATAGCAATGCGCTTTCTCTCGATTGGTTGAAGCAATGTGTAGGCGAATGTGCTCCCACAAGATCAACGCCTCTTCACCAGTGACTGAAGAGGGATCCATGCCTGCATCGGTGACCTTACTAAGCAGTTGTTCCATTCTTCATTACCTCAATGTGGCTCTCTTCCAACTGCTCTAACGTGAACGGGAAGGTTAGGATGTCCTGTAGATAAAGGGTCGGTTTAGGGCCAGTTAAACCGCGACGCTTCCAAGGATAGATGTCTAACATAGCGCAAACGGTGCGGTAGAGATCTTCAGCGGCTTGATCCTTTTCAGCAATCAACATCGCTAGACGGTCGCTGCTCAAGCGTGAGATAAGATCGCTAGACGTGGTTAGCGAATGGACTAATTCGGTACAGATGTCGAGAAACGCTGGATCGGAGTGACGGATCATGATGATCGCATGATTCGAGCGTTTTAACTCGGTCTTAAACAGAACCAGTTGTTCCCACCAATAGGTTTCTGACACTACATTTGAGAACTGCTTTTCTGGGTCATATTCATGTTGAGCACGAATACGATTGATGAGTTTTCTTGCGCGCTGCTCTAACTGGCGTTTTGAGCCACGAGCTTTGTCCATGCTGACTCGGTGTGTCTGCTCTTTAAGCATCTTGAGGGCATGTTTGCGATATTTTTGAAACGCTTGGAAAGCGAGCTCGTAATTGCCTTGCTCTTCGGCAACTCGTGATTGTTGGAAGCAGATTTGGCTGAGCAGTTCACCGTTATCAAACGCGAGCGCGGATTGTTCGGCGGATTGCAAAAGTTTTGCAGCACTCTCGGTGTTTTTACGCAATAGTTCGAGTCTTGCTCGGCTGATGAAAGAGTGGGCTTTCATCCAAGTCAGGTCTTGCTCTATCGCGAGCTGGTGGGCTTTTTGCGTCGCTTCTTCTGCGGCATCGAGACGTTCTAAGCCAAGAAGCGCCAGTCCTTTAAAATCCCATATCTCGGCTTGCCAAGTGCTGTCTTCATGATCTCTTAGGACTTCGGTTGCGCCGTCTAAAACGGTGAGCATTTCAACAAAGTTGTTGAGTAGATAGTAATCCCAAGCCAGCAGGATTCTTGCTTTCCCTTCTAACCAAGCAATACGGACGTTATTTGCCACTTTAACCGCAAGCTCGTGCGTGGAAGCGGCAAGCTTATGTTCGTTAGTGATTCGCCAAACATTGCCTAGGCCGATTAAGGCTTCGATTTGAATCTCGATGTCGTCGACCAAGGCCGATTGTTCAAGGGCGTTAATCCAATATTGCTGAGCAGAGTAATACTTTGCTTGTCCCCAATATTGAAGCGCGAACAGGTGGAGAATTTCTGGGAGGTGATCGTCAGTATCGAGTTGAATTTG
Source organism: Vibrio sp. K4 (assembly GCF_051122595.1). Taxonomy (NCBI): domain Bacteria; kingdom Pseudomonadati; phylum Pseudomonadota; class Gammaproteobacteria; order Vibrionales; family Vibrionaceae; genus Vibrio; species Vibrio sp. K4. Next base: position 14,942 of record NZ_CP178578.1, on the reverse strand, counting down.
AATATTGTAAGCGTCTTTAATCAGCTTTAGGCCATGACGATAGTCCATGCTACACCAGCATGCGTGCGACATAATGATAAGTGCACGGATCTCGCCATCGACAAATAGAATTTGTTCTGCACGAATACGGCACTGTTCTGCGATTCGGAATGCTCGCTCGGGATCAGATTTTATCTGGCCTTCAAGGGCGTTGAGCTCGGCCTCGAGCTGAATTTGGCTTTTATCCAACGTTCACATCCATGACTATCGAACTGGAATTTACACCTAAAAACAAGTGGTTAGATGCGTTTATCGTTTTGGTGTGGAAAATGGCCACACCAATAAGGAATCGGATACTGTAATGTATACCGTGTTCAACACTTACTTACCACTCATAAATGAGTAAACTGTTAAATAGTCATGACAACAATTGTTTGATCGTTAGCGGTGCGTCTGTGACCTTCAGTCTTTGGGCAGCAGTAAGTCCTTGCTTATCCTGATAGCACAAATTATGCCAAGCTCTGAATATATCTAAAAGAGGCAATATCCCGGCAGGTCGTAATTTGCGACGTGGCTCGTTGATGAAGCTCTCAAACAGCAATTGGAAGCGGTTTTGATAGAACTGAATGTGACGTGTTGTTGCCACATTAAACCAGGCTTCTGGCTCGTTTTTATCGCCAGCTAAATAGCAAATACCCTTGTTACACTCATACTGGCTAGAAATCGCCCAGCGATCTCGCCACCAACTCATGTAGGCAATGTCTACTTTGCCAAATGGCGCACTCATGTCCCAAATCGCGTCTTCTTCTACATACATTAGATCCACATTTTTCTCTTGGATACGAGACAAACAAACGCTCAACGCAGCAGAGCGGAGCAGGGGATCTTGGGGCATGTAAATAGAAACGCGTTTCTCAGGGCAGCACATATCTAGCACATGAAGATAGTGTGCGTAAGAAGTGTATGGCGGACGAATCAAAGCGCCCTTGGATGGGTAATGGAACACCGAAAGGTTACCCAAAGGATCTTCAACGTTGCCACGAGCCAAGATGGTTTGATATTTCTGATCGATGCGCTCACGCAGTTTCTTAGACGGTGCTGGTGGCGGTTCACTCGCTTCTGCTGTGTATTCTTGCGAGACAAAGCGAGACACTTCATCGTATGGGTTGTGATCCAGTGTAGCGACTGGCTCATCATCAGAAGAGTAGTTCACATGCTGACAAAGAATGTAACCCGAATGCGCTTCACCCGAAGCGATCCAGTAAACGCCATTATTGCTGTTTGGCTGCAGCGCGACGTAGTTTGATGCGAGCTCATAATGCTCAGCGTGGTTTACCCAACGTGCATCAATCGTCGCCAGTTTGCGTCGGCAACGGCTAGCGATGTGGTCAACATGATCGTAAAAGGTTTTTGGGTTGATGCTGAGTTTGCGGCAGATTTCACGAACGGAATAACCAGTAAACAACAAGCCCATCAAATTCTCTTGGAATTGAAGCTTTTTGTTGGCACCAGACCATTTATCGACAAAAGTACTTTGGCACACTTTGCAGCGGTAACGTTGGCGATCGCCACTGTAACCGAAAGCGTGATAGAGGTGTTTATGAGTATGGACAGAAAGCCCAAAGTTATCGCAGTCATCGTTGCGACAAGCTGGTAACCCGTCACTGTGGACGTGACGCAGACGATGAAGCTCGTTCACTACATCGCGGTTATTAAGTAAGGGGGGGAAAGCTCCACACTCACGGCATACCATCGCCGGACGTTTAGGGTTAGCATGTTGCAAAACGTACCGCTTTGCATCACTCAATCCAAAGTTGTCACACGCCAATGTTTTACAAAAGTTGAGTTGTAACCCATCTGCGTCCCTTGGCAGTTCGCCGTTAGACACAATCGCCCCCTCGGGATAATTCTTGCAGCCGGTCAGGCCCCGGCTGCTATTTACTACTTAGTTGTTTCTTAGATGTTGATTGCTGTTTCTAGAGCAACTTTCATCATGTCGTTGAACGACTTTTGACGCTCTTCAGAGCTTAGTTTTTCGCCACGGATGATGTGGTCAGAAACTGTTAGGATAGTTAGAGCTTTCGCGCCTAGGTCAGCAGCAACGCCGTAGATACCAGCCGCTTCCATGTCTACACCTAGGATGCCTAGTTTTTCCATTTTCTCGAACAGGTCTGCTTCTGGTGTGTAGAACAGGTCTGCAGAGAATACGTTACCAACTTTAACCGGTACTTCTTGAGCACGCGCTTGGTTAACCGCTTCTTCTAGAAGACCGTAGTCAGCGATTGCAGCGAAATCGTGGTTGTTGAAACGGATACGGTTAACTTTTGAGTCTGTAGATGCACCCATACCGATAACAACGTCCATTAGTTTAACGTCGTCACGTACTGCACCACAGCTACCTACACGGATAACGTTTTTCACGCCGTATTCAGCGATTAGTTCGTGTACGTAGATACAGCAAGATGGGATACCCATACCGTGGCCCATTACAGAAACTTTCTTGCCTTTGTAAGTGCCAGTAAAGCCGAACATGTTGCGAACGTCACAAACTTGTTTCACATCTTCTAGGAACGTTTCTGCGATGTATTTAGCGCGCAACGGGTCGCCTGGCATTAGAACTGTTTCAGCGAAATCACCTGGTTGTGCGTTAATGTGTGGGGTTGCCATAAGTGCTCTCCAAAGTTTTGTTCAGGTAAAACGCATCAATTATAGAATGCTATTACCAATTCTGTTGAACTTGTTCGTTTTCGTTGAGGCCATAATATCGGGACAGGGTAAGGGGACTTGAGAGTTAAGTCACAAAACGGTCGGTTTTAGTGTTTAAATATTCTATTGATAACTAAATCTGTTGAAAGCAAAAAGGCAATCGATTTGCTTTTGAGCAGTTTGTCGATTGCGCGCACAAATTCTTCCTTTCTTCGCCTAAATTTTTTCTGAAATCGTGCTGATCGAATTCCTATACAAGTGAGTAAAACGGTTAAATTGTACAATTTATTTTCTTGTACAATCTGGAAAGGCTTGCTATAAGTTATACAACAAAACATTTTGTATAGGGATGCGTCATCATGGAATCGTCAATCAAAGTAGGTATCAGCTCTTGTGTGTTAGGTGAACGTGTACGTTTCGACTCTGGGCACAAAATCAGCAACTTCGTTACTAAAGAATTAGATGGGTACTTCAGCTTCGTGCCTGTATGCCCGGAAGTCGGTGTTGGCATGACAGTGCCTCGCCCAACCATTCGCCTAGTGAGCAACGAAGAGCGTATTGCATTGGTCGAAACAAAGAATCCTGAAAACGATCATACCGATAAAATGCTGACGTACTCAGAAAACAAAGTGAACGAGCTCCAAGGGGAACAGCTGTGTGGCTACATCGTATGTGCTAAGTCTCCAACCTGCGGCATGGAACGTGTGAAGGTTTACAGCAAGAACAGTGCTGCAAAAGAAGGCATTGGCTTGTACACCAAAACTTTGATGGAAAAAATGCCGTGGTTACCAGTAGAAGAAGACGGCCGCCTAAATGATCCTGTATTGAAAGAGAACTTCATTACTCGCGTTTACTGCCTGAACGACTTTTATGAGTCGATGGGCGGCGAGCCAACCCGTGGCAAGATCATCGAGTTCCACTCACGTTACAAGCTAACACTGATGGCGCACCACCCAGAATCTTACCGATCTCTAGGTCGATTGGTGGCTGATGTTGCGAACTATGAAATCGAAGACTTCTACAACGAATATCGCCTTGGCCTGATGAAGGCATTGCAAAACCGAGCGAGTCGTAAGAATAACACTAATGTGTTGATGCACTTACAAGGCTACTTTAAGCGTTCGCTGAACAGTGATGAAAAAGCAGAGTTAGCGACGGTTATCAGTGACTACCGAACTGGCCTGTTACCATTGCTTGCCCCGTTAACCTTAATTAAGCACTATCTCAATGCGTACCCAGATGAGTACCTACAAAAACAAAAATATTTAGAACCATACCCGCAGGAGATGAGACTACGTTATGGATTGTAGCCAAGAAGAAAAACTATACGCAATTAGAGATGTATCAGAGTTGACGGGCGTAAAACCCGTCACCCTGAGAGCTTGGCAAAGACGCTATAACTTGATTCAACCTGAGAGAACAGAAAAAGGCCATCGCCTATACCGCCAACAAGACCTAGATACGATTCGTGAGATCCAAGGGTGGCTTGCCAAGGGGGTGGCGATTGGCAAAGTTAAGGGATTATTGGGTCAAGAGTCCGATGTTGACGTCGCCTCTGACGTTCAGCGTTTGGAAGAAGCCGAAGCCATGTTGAAAGCCCTGTCCGAACTCAACCGTGGCAAAACGGAAACCTTGTTATCTGGTGTATTAAAGGAATACCCACTTAACATTGTTATAGAACAGCTGATAAACCCAGTTTTCGAAGCGTTAGACTTAGTGAAAGTGTCGCAGCGCTCCCTGCAACTGGGGCTGTTCCAAACCTGTTTGATCACTCGATTGGCCTTGGTTGTCGATTCTGAAAACAAAGCGTCTTCAAAAGGCAAATGCTTACTGCTTAGCTTTGACCAAGTACGTGATTCAGAAAGTTGGGTTCAAGCAGCAAAACTGTGTGAACAGGGCTATCACATTACTTTGATCGATAAAGTAGAAGACGTGTCTGGTCTGATTGACCATGACGTGCTCTCTCGTTATCAATTCGTCCACTTCTTCTCAAACAAAGCACTGCCTATAAAGCAAGTGGAAGTGCTAACCACTTTACAAACACAACTTCCAGAAAAGATTCAGTTTTCTGAAGTGATAGAAAAGCTGCACTTTGCTGCCTAACCATACCTTCGTAAGGAGACGACATGATTCTGGTTTGGTTTCGACGTGACCTAAGAACGTTAGACCACACAGCGCTTAAGGCTGCTCTCGATTCTGGGCAGCCTGTTGTTGCCGGTTTTGTTGCAACGCCAGAGCAATGGCAAGAACACCACATGGCACCCATGCAGGCGGATCTCATTGCAAGACGTTTGACGCATCTTGAAGAAGAGCTTGCTGAGTTGAATATCCCGCTTCTGTACAAAGAAGTTCCCAAATTTTCTGACGTGACTGAGGTCATCAAGGGTTGGGCATTATCATTGAATGCAGAAAGTGTCATGGCGAACATCCATTACGAAGTCAATGAACAAGCGCTAGACCGAGAGGTTTCAGAGGTTCTTGCTAAAAACGACGTCGCGTTCGAAGCTTTCCACGACAAATGTGTTCATGCGCCAACCACGGTGTTAAACAAGCAAGGTGAATACTTCAAGGTATTCACACCATTCAAGCGTGCTTGGTTGTTGAAATTCCAAATGCCAATGGTGTCCAAACCACAACCGCAAGCCGAGCTGTCCAAAGACGTGCTCCAAGAGGTTGAAGCTGATCGTTACCATCCTAATGTGTCTTTCTCTTACCCACGCGAATCCAGCGAAAGTTGGCACGCCTCAACCACAGATATTGTCCAACAACTAAGAGAGTTCGCCCGTGAGCGCAGCGATGCGTATCAAGCAGAAAGAGATCTACCTGCTGTCGATGGAACCAGTCAGTTATCTCCTTATCTCGCAATTGGCGCGCTGTCGCCAAGACAATGTATCGCAAGGCTTTATGCAGAAAACCCGCTTCCTGATCTCACTGAAGGGAAAGCCACTTGGCTGAGTGAAATTATCTGGCGAGAGTTTTACCAACATTTATTGGTGTTTGAACCAAAGCTTGTTAGAGGAAAGGGCTTTATTCCGTGGGAAGAGAAGATTCAATGGTCTTATGATGAGCAAGCTTTCGAACGTTGGAAAACAGGCACAACAGGGTATCCTATTGTTGACGCCGCTATGCGCCAACTGAATACGACGGGTTGGATGCACAATCGTCTACGCATGGTTGTGGCGAGCTTCTTAACTAAAGACCTGCATATTGACTGGCGTTGGGGAGAGGCATACTTCATGAGTAAGCTGGTGGATGGCGATTTCGCTGCCAACAATGGTGGATGGCAATGGTCGGCGTCCACGGGCTGTGATGGGCAACCTTATTTCCGAATCTTCAACCCTATCAGTCAGGGCGAAAAGTTTGACTCTGATGGCACCTTTGTCCGCCATTGGGTACCGGAAATTAAAGAGGTACCGAATAAGTTTATTCATAACCCTTGGCTATGGAGTGGTTTTAATTTACTGGATTATCACAAGCCGATGGTTGATCACAAGGTGGAAAGAGAGATAACCTTACGGCTCTTCAAAAACGCCAAGGAATAGAGAGAGATGCCTAGCAAGAAGCGTCCGATGAGTATCGCTAAACGAACCCTGTTGTCTGTATCGCTATCTTTAGTGAGTGGTTTGTCATTCGCAAAGATGTACGAATTGCCGGAGGACGGGGCGCGCGTCATAGGCCGCATGGAGAACCATGTGGTTGAACAAGGCGAAACCATGGCAAACATTGCTAAGCAGTACGATGTTGGCATGCTGGCGTTAATGGCGGCTAACAAAGGCGTGGACCCTTTTCTACCAAAAGAAGGCCACGTACTGACTATTCCTACTCAGCTTATTCTCCCAGACGTTCCCCACAAAGGCATCGTTATTAACTTGGCAGAGCTGCGTCTTTACTACTTTCCGGCTAAAGAAAATGTGGTTCATGTATTCCCGGTAGGTATTGGCCGTATTGGTCGAGACACGCCAGAGATGACAACGAGCATCAGCCAGAAGCGTCCAAACCCAACCTGGACACCACCTTCATCTATCCGTGCGGAATACAAGGCGAAGGGCATTGACCTACCTGCAGTCGTACCAGCTGGGCCTGATAACCCACTCGGTATGTTTGCGCTGCGCTTGGCGTATGGTCATGGTGAGTACTTGATCCACGGTACTAACAAGGACTTTGGTATTGGCATGCGTGTAAGTGCGGGTTGTATTCGTATGGACCCTAACGACATCGAGTGGCTATTCGACAAAGTACGTCGTGGCGAAAAAGTGAAGATCATCAATCAGCCAGTTAAAGTCACGCTAGAACCAGACCGCAGTGTATTTGTTGAGGCGCATGAACCATTGACTCGCAGTAACGGCGAGAAAGATCACCTACAAATTCCACAAGAGTTGAATTGGTGGTTGGATGAATATGGGATGACGAATGCGAAAGCTAAAGCAACGATTGCTGCTCAGAATGGTGTTCCAGTAGAAATAACTGCGCCTTAACAAGCGTTAAAGCGCGGAATCACATCTTACTTAGTGTAATACATAGCCTTTTAGTGCCCCCAGTAGTATCAAGGATTTATATTGTTTAAATGACTTATAAAATTGCCATTAATCAAATAACCCTCAATTTTCATAACTTGAACGTTTATGAGCGATAGCGTGGAAACAGCGCCTGCTTAGGTCGATACCTAAGATGTGGATGGTAGACATATGGTTCACCTCATTCTGAGAGCCTACTCTAAGCTTAGGGGCTTGAGAGTGGGGCGGACCATATAATTAAGCCTTTATGGAATATCTGTTCATGCTAGAACGTGTAGATCTGCCGACTATCTACTCTATGCTTCAGCGTGATCTTGTTGATCCAATCAAACCAAGCCGTTTAATCACAAACGAAGAGTTGTTGAAGCTCATTGGTGACAGCTATGAATCACGAGTAAAAATAGATGACTTAAGCATTATCGATACGCTAAGAGCAGCTGACCTAGGTAACTGGCAAGATTACATTATGGGTCAGGGAGGTTCGTTTGTTCGTCGTGATGATTTACTGATTGTGAATGATTACGAAGTGCTTCCGTTCGCTTCCTCTAATGGGGAAGACGTTCGCAAGATTAAAGGTTTCACATCCCCTGAAGGAACCATAGAAACCCGCACTAAGGTGTGGATCAGAAGAAAGGAATTGGCTCAGATCAATCTGAAGCGAGTTTTTTGCTCTTCGAGGCACCGCAGGTGCCCCTTTGAGTTCTATCAATAACTGTACGCACCCACCGAGTGAACATGGTATCAATGATAACGAAAGGCAATTAGAACCGTTGGTGTAATACGAGATAAGTAAGCTGATAACTGACCATGATTTCACCGAAAACACCCAGCAGGGACTCATGAAAGGTCGGTGGGTAAGAGTCACAGTAGAGAAAAGCGTCAATTTACGTCTTGGCGACGCCCAGATCAAATCGTCTACCGCCACAACATTAAGCCCAATTTAGGTTGGTTAGGGGGAACTGAGCTAGAAATTGAACCGTCAACAGAAGAGAACTACCAACAGCCGAACCTTTCACATTTTGAGTATGTGGAAGGCTGACCATTGGTGTGACATAAGATAACGTACTGCTAGTTATCTTTTGATTCTTGTTGACCTAGGGCAACGAAGTTAAAGCTAGGTAGTATAATTGGTTCAAAGCCTGCATTTAACAAGAATGTACTTATGAAAGCTCTGATATAAGGGAACGCAATTGCGGGAGCGTTTACTTTGGAAAATGAAGAGTCTTTGAATGATTCATTAATTTCTGAATCTGTTTCAAAATTTGCTCTGTACTCAATGTCGAGCAAGTGAGAATCTTCAACTTTCAGTTTGATGTTAAAGAAAACAAAAAACATATCTGGTGTTTCTTCATTTGTTCCGCAGCCATATTCCATTTCAAAGTTTTTGAGTTCAGAAAAATCGTCTACTTGATTTGACTGTACGAGATATATGTTCTCTGCTTTACAAGATTTTAATTTAAGTTTCATATTCAATTATGCTGCATTTATATAATATTCTGGGTCATTATTGTTAACAGAATAGTTTTCGTCATTACATGCTGTATCATCGAGTAGATGTGTCTTCATAGAAGAAAACAAAGAGTTAGCGGCAAGGTAATTCTCTTGGTAGTCATCTGATACGGATATTTTTTCGTGAAAACATGATATTGCGCGTGACTGTATAGAATTGTAGCTTTTTTCTAGTGAGTACAATGGGATATCTTCAACAATGTATCCCAAAGTATTTAGGTAGATATCGTCATATCCTTCTAAATAATCGGATACTTTAGGTCCTAAACCTTTGTAAGACTGTAATTCATCTAACAGAGAATCTGCTGTGTATTCGCTCAAGTAATCATCTAAGAGAGCCAAGCTTTGTTCAAGTGTAGCCATTATAGTTCTCCTTTATTATTTAGTATTGCTGATGAATTTCATTTTGAAGTCATGAGGTGAGTGATAGCCAGTATGTTTAATACGATCTTTACCTTCGTCAAAAACACAAATTTGTTGAGGAGTAATAAGAGAGAGCATACGGTTATGCTTATCATATTTTTCGTCTACAAAACGGATTCTTTCTTCAAATCGACCATCCATTGCTTTAATTGCCAAGTATGGGAAAATATCCCTATTTTCCGTGCGTTTAACAGCGTTTCTGAGAAATGAAATAATTTGGCTGACGTATATTGTGTCTTTATCTGATTTTCGAAGTAAACCTAACACTTTCTTTTTGTATGCAACAAATTTTTCTTGATCTTTTGTATTACCAACTAAATCTAAAAATTCTCGAGCAGTAGTGTCATCGTCAAGTTGTATATCAAATTTCCCTATGACTTTTCTGGTGGGAGCATGCCCAATTTTGGCTCCGCCAGCCCGATACTCTCGAGGTTTCCACCTTTCTGCGTAATAAGGCGAGTCAGTCCATAGGTAGTATCCTGGTGAAAGCCACTGTTCTTCATCATTATCAGTACTTCTAAATGGAATGTTTGGGGTGACTTCTTCGTACTTACCATGTGCGCAAGTATGAAATCCGGTAATTTTTCTTATTGCCATATTGTGTTTAGATGTGCGTGGGTACGCTACCGCCCCTAATTTAAGCTATTAGAGTGCTGTAGGTGCTTATATATGTGGTGTGTTATGGCTTCGACAACATGTTTCTGATGGTGGTGGTCTAAACAAGTAGACTCAAGATGTTGCCCAAAAACACGCTATATCGTGTGCACTATATCATAAAAATTATACGCCGCCATATGTCCAAACGCACATTTTGTACGCATCAATACGCTTACATATGCCTCAATATCCACTATCACATTAACTACCAAGTTCCTACTAGTATAGCCTACGTGGGTATCAGCAAAATCTGGTACTGGGATTAGTACCCCGCTTTGATTTCTCTCGGCACATAAGTGCCATCCGTTGTTGCTGGTTTTTTATGTGCGGCTTGGCACACCGTGTTCCAAGAGAGCGGTAGTACTAACCTTGTCCAGTTTACCGCCCATTGATTAATACCTTTGAGTGGTGAGTAACTAAAATTTCCTTTCTCGATGGTAACCTACAAGGGATAGAGATTTATCCTAGATAAGTATGTCCCGAGGATACCACCCAAGCCGACATGCTAGAGCTTTTCGACATCTAATCACAAGTTGGATGGGTAGTAGTGCATAGGTACAAAATAAAAGTGGCGACATAAAACAATGTCGCCACTTTATCGCCAATTATCATTTGGTTGTAAAATAACCTGTTGATATTTAAAGGTATTTAATTCTTGTCATTCTTACTTAGTGTAAGACTGAGCGATGTTGTCGATACGCTCATTAGCACGTGCAGCTTCTTCTTGAGCTGCCATAGCCGCGTCGTTAGACTTTTGAACGTCAGATTGTAGAGACTGAACGTCTTGGCTTAGTTGGCTAACTTGGTTGCTTAGTTCGTCTAGTTTAGTAGCTGTTGCTGCTTCGTCAGAAGAAGCACAACCTGCTAGTAGAAGTACTGAAGTTGCTGCAGCTGCGATCAACGTTTTGTTCATTTTAGAACTCCTTGCCTATAGTTAAATTCCTACGCTATACGTTTTGTGTCATATAGTCATAGTGGTAAATGTGAATACATTCTATCAGTACATGATGTAGCAAAAGTCAAAAAAATCCAAGGATTTCATAGAGTACCTGATACGGACGCTAACCTTTAGTTTACATAAGTGAGCGTTTACTCACCTTTAACGCCTGTATCGGGTAGTACAGCAGCTCTTTTACCACGTCCCTGATATCAATAATTTAGACGAAATTTACACAAATGAAAGTTTCTTAGATGAATCTTTATTTTTTCTAATGGAATTAGTTTGTGTGATCTCTATCTATACTCCTATGATTTGCGGTATTATATCGAGCTTTTATTTTTTGCTGCGTTAGAGCGGAAACGACACTGAAAAAGCGCTCAAACGATGACTATTTATTGGAGAATACTTTGCAATTTAAAGATCTAGGCCTAGACAACCGATTGTTGAAGAACCTAAAACACTACGATTTCAAAAAAGCGACTGACATTCAGAAGCAGGCGATTCCTGTTGCGATTGCAGGCAAGGATCTATTGGCATCTTCGAAAACGGGTTCGGGTAAGACTTTGGCATTTGTATTACCAATGCTTCACAAGTCACTAAAGACGAAGTCGTTTTCTGCAAAAGACCCTCGTGCAGTTATCCTTGCTCCTACGCGTGAGCTAGCAAAACAAGTATATGGCGAGCTTCGTTCAATGCTTGGTGGTCTGAGTTATGACGCAGCATTGATTCTTGGTGGTGAGAACTTTAACGATCAGGTAAAAGCGCTACGCCGCTACCCGAAGTTCATCGTGGCAACACCAGGACGTTTGGCTGACCACCTAGAGCATCGCTCTCTGTTTCTTGATGGTTTGGAAACGCTGATTCTAGATGAAGCTGACCGTATGCTCGATCTAGGTTTTGCACCAGAGCTTCGTCGTATCCACAAAGCGGCGAAACACCGTCGTCGTCAAACTCTGATGTTCTCAGCAACGCTTGATCACGCAGAAGTGAATGACATTGCATCAGAGATGCTGAATGCGCCAAAACGTATTGCTATCGGCGTATCAAACGAAGAGCACAAAGACATCACTCAAAAATTCTACTTGTGTGATCACCTAGATCACAAAGAAGCGATCCTTGAGCGTGTTCTTGAAGAAGCTGAATACCGTCAGGTGATCATCTTTACTGCAACTCGTGATGACACTGAGCGTCTAACGAACAAGCTGAATGAGAAGAAGCTTAAAGCGGTCGCGCTGAGTGGTAACTTGAACCAGACTCAACGTAACACCATCATGAGTCAGTTTGAGCGTGCTGTATTTAAGATTCTAGTAACGACAGACGTTGCATCTCGTGGTCTTGATATCGCAACGGTAACGCACGTTATCAACTTCGATATGCCGAAGCACACAGAAGAATACGTGCACCGCGTTGGTCGTACTGGTCGTGCGGGTAACAAAGGTGACGCAGTGTCTCTTGTTGGCCCTAAAGACTGGGACAGCTTTAAGCGTGTTGAAACTTACCTACAGCAAGATTTGAACTTCTCTGTATTTGAAGATTTAAAAGGTAAATTCAAGGGCTTGAAACCACGTAAACCTGATTTCCGTGGTAAGAAGACAGAAACCAAAAAAGCACGCCCACAAGCGAAAAAAGTCGCGAAGAAACCTGCTAAGCGCGATAAAGGTTTCTACCAAAACGTGGCAGTGGGTGAAAACGTGTTTATCCCTAAGAAAAAGCCAGCGGAACCAAAAGCTGAAGATTGATCTTCAACTCAGCGCTAGAGGTTAACTGAATTTAAATCCGAGCTTACGAGCTCGGATTTTTTATATCTGAAATTTGCCTTCTCACGGGCTATTGTTTAACAGTTCTAAACAAGGGTTAAATAGTCTTTGATTTTTCTGAACGCCAATTTTGCTTAGCATAGGTTTACAGAAGAGGAGACAAAATATGTATCAAGAAGAACAGTGGTTAGAAGACATCGATCTGAGCCTTACAGAACAACAGTGCAAATCGTTAGGTTGGGGAAATAAGGGCGTCTGGGTTGAGATGTTGACGTTTCTCTGCGTAGCGTTGATGAGCTGTACCTTAGTACACAATCGCGGAGGCTCACATGATTACTGAAAAGTCTCAAATGGGTGAATTGATTAAATCGGTTGTTTTTTCCTCCCTCTATTTTGTTGGATTTCTTGCTTTACTTTGGGTTGTAACTAGTCATCTTTTCTAGTTTTTCTACCTCTTTTGAGCTACTGACTAAAGTAAAAAAGTTACCCTCGTCACCTTCTTCAGGTGACGTTTTCATTTCTAGATTCTTAATTGCATAGCAATAGATGACTTATCTAACAATAGCTTTGCATCACAGTGCATTCATCCATGATTTAAACGTTTGGCATAATAAAAACCGATAAAAATGTCACGAAAATATGTAAATGATAATTGATCTCATTTTTATTTAAGGGCGGAATACGCGAAATAATATTAATCCTATAAATAGTTGTGCCATTTATATGAAATTTAGTCATGTTTTTTTGGGGCTTTTAGTCACCTCTATGCCCAGTGTTGCCTCGGATAACTTTGATTGGCTGAGAGACGACTCCAGACAAGATGAGCGAGTTCTCTCTTACCTTAAGCAACAGAACCAAAAAACAGAACAATTTCAGAAACGCTATGATGAGATTACCCAAAATCTGTTGAGCCAATGGGAAGTCATGGCAGCAGAAAAAGGCGAGAAGCCTTGGGCGATTAAAAACGGTCAAGAATGGAATCTCACTCGTCGACAAGGCAACTTTGTTTTGCTTTCGCGAGCTGATAACAACGCGCAAGAGAAAGTGGTTTACGATTTCTCTTCTCGCCAAGAAGAACGTCAGTATTTCCAAATCGGTCAATGGCGTATTCAAGACGATTCTTTGTTGTTTACAGAAGATATTGATGGCAGCGAGCAGTACCGTGCTGTGTTGGTTGATCTAAAGAGTGGTGCAGCACGCGAGCTTATCAGCAACATTGATAATGGGGTTCTGCTCTCACCAAATGGCAAGTTTGCTTTCGCTGTCTCAAAAGAAGCGAAAACTCAACGTCCTTACCAAATCGTTCGAATTAATACTCAAACCAATGAGCAGAAAGTACTTTGGCAAGAGGACAAGACCGATTGGCTCATGTCTTTTTATCCCTCAGCCGACGCGCGTTTCGCACTGGTACAAAGTAACAATGAATCGACCACCGAACAAAAGATCCTAAACCTTGATTCTGGCAAACTGACTGCCTCGCTACGTAAGCCGGAATCCGGTGTGGAGTATTACGCAGATGTTGCTCAAGACAAAGTCTTTATCAACAGCAATCTTAATGGTCAGTTTGGTTTGTTTGAAACTGCGATGCCCGAGAAACATGCGGACACTATTGAGTCTAATTGGAAGTCTTTCTTACGCTCAGAAAATGGCGTAGAACAATTTTACTTGTACGATGCGGGACTTGTGGCATTAACCAAGCAAGATAATCAAACGACAATCTCGGTTTACTCTTATGATGGCACGGCGAAAAAATCTCTTCCGTTAGAGTCGGAAGGTCGCGTTGCTTGGTTGAGCACTCTTGGTGATTACCGCTCTAACAAAATCCGCATTCGTAGTATGTCGATGACGACACCGCCGCTGTGGGAAGAGTTTGATGTTAAAGCACTGACAAAGACAAATCTCTCGCAAGATGTTTATCACGGCTTCTCTAGCCAAGATTATGTGTCTCAACGCATTATGGTCAAAAGCCATGGTGTGGAAGTGCCGGTTTCTCTTGCTTACCGCAAAGATAAGCTCAGCGACAACGCTTCTGTTGTGCTGTACGGCTATGGCGCTTACGGGTTTACCATGAAACCTTACTTCATGCCTCAAACCGTGAGTTTACTAGATCAAGGCGTTATCTACGCGATAGCGCATGTTCGTGGTGGCGGTTACTTTGGTGCTGACTGGCACGAGCAAGGCCGAGGCGTTCTTAAAGCTAACTCTATCAATGATTTCACGGCAGCTGCGCAAGCACTTAAACACTTTGATGGTGGTGAACGTGATGTCTACGCGATTGGATCGAGTGCTGGTGGTACTTTGGTTGCCGGCTCCATCAACCAAGCTCCTGATTTATTTGCTGGCGCGGTGATGAAGGTTCCGTTTGTCGATGTCGTTGCTAGCATGTCCGATACGACGTTACCACTGACCGCACAACAATATGGAGAATGGGGGAATCCGACACTCCCAGAGCAGCTC